>NZ_CP183796.1:0-2689486 GCF_048568385.1 Staphylococcus sp. LKG3-1 | reverse complement strand
TGGATTAATCGCTTATGGTAACAGACACTTCGGTTCTATCGCAGAATTTTATAAAACGCATGTCTATGACTTAGCACATGGTACAAACATGGTTAACGTCATATTGGTTGACTTCCGTGGTACCGATACATTATTTGAGTCTTCCGTGTTGGGTATTGCTGGATTAGGTGTTTATACCATGATTAAATTACGTGCGAAAAATGATAAATCTGATGAAGGGGGTAAAAACGTTGAACAGACAGAAGAATAATTTAATTTTTCAATATTCAGCAGTTGTTATCTTCTTCCTCATAGTAATGTTTGGTCTATCTTTATTCTTGGCCGGACACTATACACCAGGTGGTGGTTTCGTTGGTGGTCTATTGTTATCAAGTGCCCTCGTTATTATTACGGTCGCTTTTGATATTAAAACAATGCGTAAGATATTCCCTTGGGATTTTAAAATATTAATCGGTATCGGCTTATTATTTTGTTTAGCAACACCAATGGCAAGTTGGTTTTATAATAAAAACTTCTTCACGCATACGCCGTTTGAAATTCCATTAGGTATTTTACCACCAATGGAGATGCACACAGCTACTTTCTTTGATTTAGGTGTTATGTGTGCAGTTGTAGGTACAGTAATGACTATAATCTTATCGATTGGAGAGAATGAGTAATGGAAATATTGATGATTTTCGTATGTGGTATTCTCACTGCAATGAGTGTCTATCTCATTCTTTCTAAGAGTTTGATACGCATTATTATTGGGACTACATTACAAACACATACTGCAAACTTATTTTTAATTACAATGGGCGGTTTAAAAAAAGGTGAAGTACCTATATATGAGAAAGGTATTACTTCTTACGTTGATCCTATACCACAGGCATTAATTTTAACCGCTATTGTTATTTCATTTTCAGTCACAGCGTTTTTCTTAGTACTTGCTTTTAGAAGTTATAAAGAATTAGGCACAGACAACGTAGAAAGTATGAAAGGAGTGCTAGAAGATGATAGAGAGTAACTTAATCATTTCATTACTCGTCATACCAATGATTACTATTATCGCACTCATTTTCATTGGTAAACGTCCTAAAATCAAACGTTATGTTGCCTTAGCAGGTACGGCATTAACTTTAATATTCGCTTTTATTAATTTAAATAATGTTTTAAAAGATGGTCCAATTACTTTAGAGCTTGGTTCATGGGATGCACCTTATAGTATTGTCTTTGTACTTGATATATTCAGTACATTACTTGTCATCACAAGCCTCATCGTCACAATGCTCATCATTTTATATTCCTATCAATCTGTAGGTATTGAACGCGAAACATATTACTATTACTTCGCTGTTATGTTTATGCTAACTGGAGTCATAGGCTCATTTATTACCGGCGATATATTTAACTTGTTCGTATTCTTCGAGGTATTCTTGATGGCTTCCTATATTCTCTTAGTTATTGGCGGCACAAAAGTACAATTGAGTGAAACGATTAAATATGTTCTTGTAAATGTGACTTCTTCAGCATTCTTCGTTATTGCTGTAGCTATGCTTTATTCGGTAGTAGGCACGTTGAACCTTGCTGATATCAGCGAAAAGTTAAGTCAACTACCATCACAAGATAGTGGCATTGTAACCATTATATTTATTTTATTTATCTTTGTATTTGCTACAAAAGCTGGTGCTTTTCCAATGTATATTTGGTTGCCAGGTGCTTATTACGCACCACCTATTGCAATTATTGCCTTCTTCGGTGCCTTATTAACTAAAGTAGGCATATATGCCATTGCTAGAACTGCCAGCCTATTTTTTAGAGATACATCGAACTTTTCATTCTATACTATACTGTTTCTCGCCCTACTCACAATCATCTTTGGTTGTGTTGGCGCCATAAGTTACTTTGATACTAAAAAAATCATACTCTATAATATCATGATTGCTGTAGGTGTCATTCTTGTCGGTGTAGCGATGATGAATCAAACTGGTATGATGGGTGCGATTTACTATACGCTACATGATATGTTAATCAAAGCAGCCTTATTTTTCCTAATTGGTGTCATGTATAAAATTACAAAAACACATGACTTACGTAAATATGGCGGTCTTATTAAAGACTACCCAGTGCTAGGTTGGACTTTCTTTATAGCAGCACTTAGTCTAGCTGGTATTCCCCCTCTTAGTGGATTTTATGGTAAGTACTATATCGTTCAAGCTACTTTTGAAAAAGGATTTTATTTAAGTGGTATTGTAGTCTTACTTTCAAGTCTGGTTGTACTTTATTCTGTGATACGAATCTTTTTACAAGGGTTCTTCGGTAAATCAGAAGGTTATCAAGTAAATCCTAAATTACAATATAAAGGGATTCTTACTGTATCCATTGTTGCTGTCGTTATTTCTGTAATATTTGGACTTTCTGCAGATTGGTTACAACCAATCATTAAAGATGCAGCAGAAACGTTTTACAATCCAAGTGTATACACTGACAGCGTATTGGGGGGAAAATAAAATGGCGATTCAAATATTAGTGAATTTAATTTTGTCTGTATTTTGGTTATTTGTTACAGGTAGTTATAATTTTAATAACTTCATTTTAGGCTATTTATTCGCATTACTTTTAGTTTATATTATGCGTGGTGTATTACCGGGTAGATTTTATCTCATTACAGTATATAAAATCATAAAACTTTTCCTTGTATTTTTAATAGAACTCATCAAAGCCAATATCGATGTCATACGTATTGTCGTTAAACCTAACATTGATAATGAACCTGCATTCTTTACTTACAACACAGATTTAAAAAAAGATTGGCAAATTGTATTACTGTCCAATTTAATTACACTAACGCCTGGTACAATTGTTTTAGGAATTAGTGATGATCGGACAAAAATTTATATTCATAGTATCGATTTCAGTACGAAAGAAGAAGAAGTTGAAAGCATCAAGTCTTCCCTTGAAAAAGTGGTCAGAGAGGTAGGAGAAAATGAATGAACTATAATATCATATTAGTAATTGCATTAGTTATCGTTGCGTTGTCAATGCTAGGCATGTTAGTTCGTGTAATTATCGGCCCTTCTCTAGCTGATAGGGTTGTTGCACTCGATGCGATGGGTATTCAATTAATGGCCATTGTCGCCTTATTTAGTATTTTCTTAGGTACTAAATATATGATGGTTGCTATTTTATTAATAGGTATACTTGCATTCCTTGGTACAGCAGTATTTGCTAAGTATATGGATAAAGGTAAGGTGATTGAACATGATAACAACGATCGTCATTAGCATAGCGCTTATCTTGGTTATAATAGGTTCACTCATCAGTGCTCTTGCTGCCATTGGTATCTTACGTCTGGATGATGTCTATGCTAGAGCGCACGCGGCAGGTAAAGCTGCAACATTAGGCGCAATGTTATTAATCAGTGGTGTGTTCTTATTCTTTATTGGACGTGAAGGGTACGTTAATATGCAATTAATCATCGGTATCTTGTTTATTTTAATTACCGGACCATTAGCCAGTCACCTTATTATTAAATCTGCATATAATTTAAATACACCCGCTTCAAAAAGAACGAAGCACGATGAAATCAAAAAAGATTTAAAAAATACAAAATTATAATACAGGGTATTTTTAGAACTTGGAATATACCTATTCTTAAAATTGAGGAGTCTGGGACATAAATAGTTGTCTCAGACTCTTTTTCGTTTAGGCAGTATATGACTGAATTGAAAATGTAAAGTCTCACTGCTTTAAAGAATTACTTATTTTATGAAAATGAGTAGTTCTTATACAAAAGTATATGAGGTATGTCACATAAAAATGCTAGTGAGACTTATACATGAGCGTTAGCTCAGGTAAACCTTTATCCTAATCATACTTGCCTTGATTACATAGGTGGGACTACGAAATCTCTATTAAAAAATTTGATTTCTGTCCCACTCCCCTCTTTGTTTTTAAAATCTTATGCACTTGACCACGCATCGCATGGTTATCAAAGTTATATATCGAACTAAAATGCTCATGCTCAAATTACGCATCTATGCATCGACACTTTGTCTAGTCGTAATAAGATGCATGTAAATGTTCAAAAATGTTTATAACATACTATTGTCATCGTTAGCAGTCCATGATATATTAAATCGTAATTATTACGATTAAAAAAAGGAGTGTTTTTATTTGTCATCATGGACAATTATCGGCGGTGGCATCCACGCCGTGACAATTGCAATCAAATTAAGATCGCTTGGTCTAGATTGCACAAAGTTAACAATTATAGACCCACATACCAATTTGTGTGAGCAATTTGATCATTTCACAAAAAGCATTGATATGCCTTATTTACGCTCACCATGTGTACATCATGTACATCCCGACCCTTTTCACTTAAAACAGTATGGTAAGAAAAAACAATACACCCATGCTTCATATGGTCCATATAAGAGACCGAATCGCGACATCTTTATGGAACATACACACGATTTAATACATAGCTACAATTTAAATGATTGTCACGTTCAGGGTACTGTTTCTCAAATTAAACGCGTACAATCGCAATGGCACATACTGTGTCATAATCAATGGATCAAATCAACACATTTAGTTATCGCATTTGGTTGCAATCATGACCCCTTTATACCTGAATTATTCCATAATCAACCAGATGTTACGCATATATTTCAAAACGAGCATTGTTTGACCCATCATGCATCTCACATTATAGGTAGTGGCATTTCTGCTGCACACCTTACATTAAAATTATTAAAAAAGAATAACACTGAACCAATACATTTATGGATGAAAAAAGACATTACCATACATGACTTTGATGCTGATCCAGGCTGGTTAGGCCCCAAAAATATGAAATACTTTAGCCAAATGACATCTTCAAAGGCGCGCTTTAATTTGATTAAACAAGAAAGACACAAAGGCTCTATGCCAAAAGAACTGGAACTAAGATTAAAAAAATATATTGCACAAGGTCGCTTAATCATTCATAAAAATGAAATCACAGATATAGCCAACCATGCTATACATACGAAACAATATTGTATGTATTATGACCATTTACTACTTGCTACGGGTTTTAAAGAAAGTATCATGCAACAGCCAGTGATCAAACAACTTGTCGATAGTTACCAAGCCCCCATTACTCACTGTGGTTTGCCATCCATTAATGCTAATTTAGAATGGCTGCCAAATCTTTTTGTCAGTGGCGGCTTAGCTGATTTGGAATTAGGTCTATTTGCTAGAAATATTATGGGCGGACGAGAAGCTGCTTTACGTATTTCAGAAGTCTATGAAAAGACAACTTCAAACGACGCCACATTTATTTAAAACATAAAACTATGTCATCTAAATATATTGATTTACTTGAATCCTGAAATATAAAAAAGCGTCCAAGACATGTATTTTGTCTCGGACGCTTTCATTATTATTGCTATGATTTGATTAGAAAATAAAATGATTTGTGTTTGTTTTTCAATTTTTATTGTAAAATATCTTTTAGCGTTTAAGCGGTTTAATCGCAATCGTTCCACGCATCACACAAATCAATCTATCTGTGTCATCTTTAATATCTATATTCCAAACTTGTGTTGTTTTTCCTTCATGAATAATTGTTGCTGTCGCATATATGGTTCCCTCGGTTGTTGAACCAATATGGTTACCATTCATTTCCAATCCAAGGGGAACATACTTTTCAGTATCGATTAAATAAGCAGCTCCCATAGAACAAGCAGATTCTCCGAGCGCAAGACTCGCACCACCGTGTAAATAGCCAAAAGGTTGTTTCACCTTATCTGTTACCGGCATTGACATCACCATTAATCCACGTTCTTGCTTTTCTACTTTAATATCTAAAGCATCTAGCATATTTTCCATAACGTACACCTCATTTGCATAGAATTAATACTATAATATCATAGCTGCAATTGTTCCAAAAATAATCAATGGTATATTATAGAACACAAAATTAGGTATACATGTATCTCTAATATGATCATGCTGTCCATCAATATCTAAACCTGCTGTCGGTCCAAGTGTTGAATCACTCGCTGGTGACCCTGAATCACCTAAGGCACTCGCAGTACCTATTAATGCAATAAGCGCCATCGTACTTAAACCTAATGACTCTCCTAGTGGCACAAACAATGTGGCAATGATCGGTATTGTGGCAAATGAAGAACCTATACCTAATGTGACCACTAATCCAATAATATACATAACAATAATGCTCAATAATTTATTGTCTCCTACAACACCACTTAGACTATCCACTAATTTGCTGATATCCCCTGTTTCATTCATTACACCTGCAAAACCATTTGCAGATAATATGACTACGCCGATAAATGACATAATTTTGATTCCATCAACAAACTGTTTATCCAATTCCGTCCATTTATACGCTCTTGAAACAAAGAATACAAGCACACCTGCGAGCGCGCCAAATATCATTGAATCCGTAACGAGTTGTACTAAAAAAGTAGCTAAGATTGAAATCACAGTTACTATAAGTACGTAAGGTTTGATGACAATTGAATCATTATTTTTAATTTTTTTATGTTGGATATATTTTCTTGGTTTTCTATAATAATAAATACCTAATATCAACCCAACAATATAACCTAACGATGGGATAATCATAGCCTTCCAAATCATACCCATCTCAATTGGGTGATGTGCTTTGGTAAAGCCATTTTGTATGATTTGGTGGAAAATTTGACCAAAACCAAAAGGTAATAATACATAAGGCCAACACAAACCAAAACCAATGATAATAGCGATTTGTCTTCTGTCCACATTAAGTTCATTAAATAAACTAATTAATGGAGGTATGACAATTGGAATAAATGCAATATGTACGGGAATTAAATTCTGACTCATTATGCTCATGACAAGTAAAGCAATGATAATAATGATTTTCACTTTAACTCGTGACATCTTACTGTTTTCTGCATGAATTCCATCTATAATTTTATTCACTAAGAAGTCAGTAATACCACTATAAGAAATCAATGCTGCAAACCCACCAAGCAATGCATAACTAAGTGCCACCTCTGCACCATCTACTATATTTTTACCAAATACGGATACAATTTCAGAAACACTCATACCCGCTATTAATCCACCTACAAGTGCACTGACAAATAAACTAATAACTACATTTAATCTACATAAACATAAGACAATCATCAGTACAACGGCTATAACAACTGCATTTATCACAAAGCATAACTCCTTTATCACGTTATCGAACTAAAGTATCATGTGATTTATAATATCAATAACGATAGTACTTGTCAAACACATTATTAACTTTAATATTATTATTTAAAAGACTATGTAAACTTGGTTTATAAATCTATCTTTAAGTCATTGTCTTTTATAGACATTAATAACAAAAAAATGGACAACCATTAACGTTAATTACATCATGTTGCCCATTTTTTATAGTATTAAAATATTACAAATCTTACTATTTCAGATGACGCATCCATTCTACAATAGTAGGAACAAGATAACCTGTCGGCCCTTTAGGACCTTTATGTGTATGTTTATTTATCGTTGCTGGACCAGCTATATCAAAGTGCATATGTGGCGTTTCTCCCGCAAAATGATTAATAAATGTTGCCGCAAATAATGCCTTTCCTTGACCATTCGTATGGTTAACGAGGTCTGCAACATCACTATTTCTAATTAATTTTTGCTCTGTTGAAGTCATTGGTAATTCAAAAACAAATTCATCCATTTGACGTGCGCAGTTTAGTATATGTTGTAAAGTTTCATCTGCATTATGATTAAACACAGCCGCTTTATCATCGCCTAATGCCGCTACTGCAGCACCAGTTAATGTTGCAAAATCAAGAATCAATTTAGGTTGGAATTGATTCGCATAAAATACTGCATCTCCTAATACTAAACGACCTTCAGCATCCGTATTTAATACTTCAACCGATTCACCACTCAATGCAGTATATACATCATCCGGTTTCATCGCGATTTCATTAACCATATTTTCAGCAGCAGCAATAACACCAACAATATTAATCTTTAGTTCAAGTTTACGTGCTGCGTCAATCATGGCTACGACATTTGCAGAGCCACACATGTCATATTTCATAGTTTGCATACCTATTTTAGATTTAATAGAATAACCGCCAGAATCATATGTAATACCTTTTCCAATCA
The DNA here is from genome assembly GCF_048568385.1 of Staphylococcus sp. LKG3-1. NCBI lineage: Bacteria > Bacillati > Bacillota > Bacilli > Caryophanales > Staphylococcaceae > Staphylococcus > Staphylococcus sp. LKG3-1. Next base: position 2,681,317 of record NZ_CP183796.1, on the reverse strand, counting down.
ATGCAATCGGAGCATCATTTACGTTGCCACCGTTATATGACAAAGTAATGACTCTAGGACCATGCTTAGAGCCTTTTCCAACAGCATGTATTAAGCCAAATCCTTCTTCTTGAAGTGTTTTACTATCTTTTATATCAACGCTAACCTCAGTATGATTGAAATGTTTCTGTATCATTTCAGCATAAAAGCTTGGTGTCAATATATTAGGGGGTATATTACTATAATCTCTAGCAATATTGATGGCTGATGCAATAGCTTGTCCATGTTCAATTGCAGCTTCTATACCCCCTTCTTTGGAAGTACTGATATCTAAATCGATTTGATATGGTGCAGATTTATCGGTTTTATAATTATCAAATTCATAAATTGACTGCATACTTTGTTGACCTAATATTTCAGCAATTGTTTCTCTTGGTAACTCATGCGCTTGAAATGTATCAAACAATAATGAAACATGACTAATTCTGTTTTTCTTTAAATATTGAAATAAATGACCAAATACTTTTAAATAATCACTGTGATGGGTTGATTTTACATTACCTAAGCCAACCGTAATTAATTTTACAAATTTATCATTTAAATTGATCATTGTTGTAGAAATAGCAGCAATATTTGTACTTATAATTTGATGTTGCTTTAATGTTTTAAGCTTGTCATTTAAGTTTTCATTTCCAACGACTACTGTTTCTAGTTGATTTAAATGCTCAGGTACTCCGATTACTAATGTATCCGTGTCACTTTCTTGATGATTACTAATATTAAATTTCATAATAGTTTCTCCTCTTTTCTGCTTAATTAATATCTTATATTGTTTATGTAATTTTCAAAATTTCTATTTTCTGTAGATTAAAAACAGAAATTATATTTGTCTAAAGTAATTTCTTGATACTGCTTATGTAATTCAAATAAAAACATCTATATGCTTAATGAGGCCGGAACATAATGATATGTCCCGGCCTCATTGCATCTCATACGACACATTCAAAAATGTATCTCAATGGATTTATTTATTAAAATTTACCTTTTTTAAACGCTAAACCAATACCGCCAAGTTTGAATATCGCACGTGTATCGATTACTTTCTTCATGAAGGCAGCTTTTTTACCTTGAATATCTCTACCATAAACAACACCAACGCCATCATGAGCGCCTAACGAACATACAGTACCGCGATCAACGTATTCAAATTCGTTTGTAGGTTGACCTTCTAAAATGTTTTTAACATTTTTAGCTGTGTGTTCACCTTGTTGCATAGCAATTTGTGCTGTAGTTGGTAATGGACGTTCTTCTCCTGCAGGAATAAACGCAGAACAATCACCAATAACAAAGATATCATCGTATCCTTCAATTGTTAAATCTTGTTTAGTAACAATACGTCCACGTTTAACGCCTTCAAATGACTCTTCCATTAATTTGCTACCACGCACACCAGCAGCCCATACTACTGTATTAGCTTCTAATTGTTGTTCTTCATCATTTACTTTTACTACGAAACCTTTTTCGTTAGCAGCAACGATTGGTGTACCAATTTTAAATTCTACACCTTTGTTTTCTAAGTAATTTACCGCATGATTAACTAATTCATCAGAGAACATTGGTAACATTTTTGGTGCTGCTTCAACACAAGTGATTTTCACTTTGCTTTGTTCTACACCATATTTGTTACATAATTCAGGAATACGGTCTGTTAATTCACCTAAGAATTCCACACCAGTAAATCCAGCACCACCAACAATAATAGCTAAATCTTTATCATCTTTTTGTTTTGAAGATGCATAATTAGCAAACTTGTCTTCAATGTGACGAGATAATTTACGTGCAGTTAATACATTTTCAATTTGGAAAGCATAATCTTTCATACCTTTGATACCAAATGTTTCACTTTCGAAACCTAATGAAACTACTAAAATATCAAAATCAAAGATTCCAGCGTCAGTTTCAACTTTTTTAGCATTGCGATCAATTTTAGTTACTTCTGCTTTTACAAAGTTAACTTTATCTTTGTTAACAACACTTTCAACTGGATATAGTAAATCTTCATAGCTAATTGTACCTGCTGAAGCTTCATGTAACCAAGTTGCTTCATAGTGGTAGTCATTTTTATTAATTAATGTAACCTCAGCCTCATCTGCTGAAATTTGCTTTTGTAATTTTGTAATAGTTTGTAAACCAGCGTAACCAGCGCCTAGAACTAATACTTTTTTACGATCTTGAGCCATTTCATTCACCTAAGCTTTCATAATTTTTTTGTTGCAATCGTCTTTTATTTACCCAATCTTTAAAAAGTAATTCACAAAAAAGACAATTTTCATCCAATACCAATTTTATAGTTTTTATCGTTGATTTTCAAGCGCTAACGACCATATTGTTTATTATTTCACATAAACGTACAAAAGACTATAGTTTACACTTATTGTTTAAGTGAACCATAGCCTTTTTATCAATTTATTTAATTAGCAATCTTCAGGCGTCCCAGCCACTTTAGCAGTTCTAAACGAACTACCGCAACCACATGCTGCAATGGCATTCGGGTTATCTATTTGGAAGCCGCCTCCCATTAAAGATTGTTTAAAATCGATTGTCGTACCATCTAATACTGGTTTATCGTACTTATCAACTAATACTTTCAAACCATGAAATTCGAATATTTCATCGTTCTCGCCAGGTTCTTCTTCAGCAGACATGCCATAAGTTAGGCCTGTACACCCACCACCATTTACTTTCACTTTTAAATAGCCATCAGGCATATCGTTCTGTTGTAACATGTCTTTAACTTCATAAGCTGCTGACTCTGTCATATTAATCACTGTCATAACAATTACCTCCTAAAAAATCCATGTTTCTTCTATATGTGCGTATATTTTTTGTAATAAATCATCTGGAGATTCACCTTCAACGATATCACCATTCACTAATGCATACAAGCCGCTAGAACATATACCACAATTTTGTAAACACCCATATTCTAAAACATCTATGCCTGGATCATTTTCAAGCTGATTGTATACATAATCTCCGCCCTTCGCTAAATTCGAAATGCAGAACTCAACTATTGGATTCATATTACACCCTCTCATTAATTATCAGTTAGACAATTATAACAAAAACACTGGGGCTATATCTACATACTAGCTTACAGAAATTTTGATTAACGCTTCAATTCATCATTGAGTTGACCTTTATCAATGTATGCCCAGTCTCAATCACATTTGATTATTTGATTTTCAAAGTTAATATTTACTTATCTAAAAATTTTGTAATGACAAATTAGAATGCGTCTACTTTATTTGTAGTAGTAAACAAAAAAGCATATAATATATCTAAGTAAGCTGATTATAGAAAATTGGTATATCGATGCAGAATAAAACATGATTTAATCACATTTTATTTACATTGAAGTGCAATGGACATGTTCTACAATGATTTAAAAATTTATCATATCTTTTCTGCTCAATACAATTTTTATTAGAGGGGTATCACAAATGAAAAACTTAGTATTACTAGGTGGTGGCTATGGTAATATGCGCATCATGTCTCATATTTTACCATCAGCACTTCCAGAAAATTATTCAATTACATTAATTGATCGCATGCCATACCATGGTTTAAAACCAGAATTTTATGAATTAGCTGCGGGAACAAAATCTGACAAAGATATCCGCATGAGTTTTCCTGATTCAGATAGAATCAATAACGTTTATGGCGAAATTACTGATATTAATTTGGATGACCAAATCGTATCTGTAGGGCACACCAAGGTTGATTATGATGAACTTGTTATCGGACTTGGTTGTGAAGATAAATATCATAATGTGCCAGGTGCAGAAGAATACACACATAGTATTCAAACACTTTCTAAATCGCGTGAAACATTCCATCATATTAGTGAACTTCCAAATGGTGCTAAAGTAGGTATTGTAGGTGCAGGTTTAAGCGGTATCGAATTAGCTAGTGAATTACGTGAAAGTCGCAGTGATTTACAAATTTTCCTGTATGATAGAGGAGAACGTATTTTACGTCGTTTCCCTGAAAAATTAAGTAAATATATAGAGAAATGGTTCAAAAAACATGATGTCACAGTTGTACCAAACTCTGATATCAACCGTGTTGAACCCGGTTGTATTTACAATAATGACGTACCAGAAGAACTTGATTTAATCGTGTGGACTGCAGGTATCCAACCAGTAGAATTAGTTAGAAACCTACCTATTGATATCAGTAAAGGCGGGCGCGTCATTTTAAATCAATATCATCAGGTGCCTACTTACAAAAATGTTTACGTGGTCGGCGATTGTGCAGATTTACCTCATGCACCAAGCGCGCAATTGGCGGAAGCTCAAGGTGATCAAATTGCTGATGTGATGAAATTACAATGGCAAAACAAACCACTTCCTGAAAAAATGCCAGAAATTAAAATTCAAGGTTTCCTTGGATCACTTGGTGATAAAAAAGGGTTCGCATACATTATGGACCGCACCGTTACTGGTCGTCTAGCTTCTATCTTAAAATCAGGCGTCCTATGGATGTATAAATACCATAACGGTTAAATCGTTTTGAAGCTCCAAACTAAGCCTTTTATCTTGGCTTAGTTTTTTATCAAATATGCTAATGATCACTGAGATCAATATATTTACAGCTAATTTTAGAGGCGTCTAGGACACATCATCAAATGACCTAGACGCCTTCTTTTTTTACTGTAATTCCATAAATTTAGTAATATCTTTTAACTGAACATAACCATCTGAAACATATTCGTCATTCATCGTAACTAAGGGATAAAATAATTCATCCTCTTGGATGCGTTCAATATATTGTTGATCATGATCTGTTAGATTTTCTACATCTTTTTCTATATCGATATACGTAAATTCAAATTGTTTGTCCGGATATTTACGTTTTAATAAAGGCTGTAACCAATCAAATGTGTTACGAGAAGTAGGTGCATTGACACAACTCGCACATACAACATCTGCTCCATAAACAACGACGCTCACTTTATCCATATATCTTTCTCCCCTTTTGTTTTGATTTATAGATTTTTCCCTATTTTTCTATTATAATAAAAAGATAAGTAGAAAATGAAATAATTTACTTGAAAGGAGGCATTTTTATGCCAACTGAAAACGTAACGATGTTTGATCAAGTAGCAGAAGTTATCGAAAAACTACGTCCCTTCCTATTACGCGATGGTGGCGACTGTTCACTTGTAGATGTAGAGGATGGTATTGTTAAATTACAATTACATGGCGCATGTGGTACATGCCCAAGTTCAACTATCACATTAAAAGCAGGTATCGAACGTGCTTTGCATGAAGAAGTACCAGGAGTAATCGAAGTAGAACAAGTATTCTAATTGATAGACTTACTATATATATAATAACATCAAAAATTGAATGGCTTTCGAACACTTTTTAACCTAGAACACGAAAACTGTGTACTAGGTTTTTTAATTTTAATATTTCACCATCCATTTTAAACTAAATGTTTTATACACTTATAATATGACGTTATTTAGCTTATTTTACGTTTTAAACCCATTAAATAATCCTTTCAAAAATTCACATAAACTGTGAAATTTGAAAGGATTGTTTAATTTTATACGTTATTTTTTATGCATGTGTTGTTCAATACGTTCTGCGATATCAACCCAGCCTTTCCAACCAATATGCACCGCATCACTTACCACATATGGTTCATAATCTTTATCGGTCATATTATAGGTATGTCCGCCATGATCTATAATCGTATTGTCAATCTTGTCATATATTTTTTGACGTCTCTCTTGTTTGATTCCGATGTGATCATACCATTTACCATTAGAAGGTAAAATCACATATTCAACATCTGCGCCACCTTCACGTAACGTATCTACAAGTAATTTTAAATCATTAAATTCAGGAGAATTTTGTCTGAATTCGTAATTTCGGTTAATTTTACGTTTATGCTGTTTGATTAAACCCCAATATTCATCTCGAATACCAAATTGATTTGACTTGGTACGCGCTTCACCGTATGATTCCGCTGCTGACTCAATGTTATGCCACGAACTATTTTTATGTGTAACAGGATCGATATGTGATAAAGGAGACGTTCTTAATGGATATATTGATTTAATTGCTTCAATTTTTTTCAATTGATTATCTTGAAATTTTGAAAGATATTGAGTTTCTTTTGGCATATGGCCTGCTGCTACTTTTTCTAAATAAGGTCTGTTTTCAACATCTTTGAACTGTAATAAACGTTTCGCATAACGTTGTTTCAACTTAGGGCTTAATTGATTTTGATTAAATAATCGATTTAATTGTCCCTTTGAAATTCGTGCTTTGAAATTATCATGTGTTAATCCATGTTTTGTAAACCACTGTGGTGACACAATAAAGGCCATCTTTTTGCCTCTTAAGTTTTCATATTGCGAACCAAGTTCCACGGCATTGACTAAGTCGGTTGATCCACCTGTCCCAATTAAAAACGGTTGCTTCGGAACATCTTTTCTACCATTTAGTAAAAACGCCGGGTTAAATGGATCATCTTTTTCTAATTCACTGGACCCATAAATAGGATAATATGCATTGGATTGATACATTTTATCTTGTATTAAAGTACCTTTTAATACTTGATCAGTCAGAGCAACACGTTGCGTAGCTAATGTTTTGGAATTGATTAAACCAGTAAACCAACTCGCTGGCAACATTACAAAGATGCCAAATAGCACAAGACTTACAATGATTGGTATAAATGGTTTTAGTTTCATCGTAATTCTTCTAATACCGCTACAATCTTATTAGGTGTCGCCCACTCATCTCTGTCAAAATCCATAATTGAAACTTCAATATCTAATTTATTTTGAATTTCTAGTAATAACCCTACCGTTTGGAATGAATCAATAATACCTTCCTCGAATAATTCCACATCAGGATTTTCCTTAATCACATTAGTCTCAGCTACTTCAGTTAATAAATCTAATACTTGATCTCTAAATTCCATAATATTTTCCTCCTAAATTTTAAAACAATTTCCCAGAAAAGATGAAAAAGCCAAATGTTACAAAATGGAATGTAACGATAATACTTAATAGTGCCGTAAATTGATTTGACCATTTTGGCGGATGTTTTTTACGCCATTTTTCATAATAACCATAACCAATAAATAAAACTGCATGATATAAGCCATACAAAATATAATAAACTTCAATGCCATGCCAAATTCCCATTATTAAAAAGTTTAATGAAAAGGCAATATTAGACATCGTGAACTGACTTTTTAACAATCTCTTTTTCGACATAAAGAATAACGATCTCATATAAATACAATCTCTAAACCAGAATGACAATGACATATGCCATCTATTCCAAAAATCTTTAATATTCTTTGCTTTAAAGGGTTGTTTAAAGTTTTGCGGTGTTTGTATTCCATATAAATAACTAAAGGCCATAGCAAATAAAGAATAACCAGCAAAGTCAAAAAATAAATACAGACTATACGCATACATATAAAGCCATTTAGCAGTAAAACTATTAAAATCCAACAACAGTGGGTTTATAGCATAAACTTGAATTAAATAGGCAATGATATATTTATATAAAAATCCAAGCATAATATAATGAATTGCCTTATGTAATAATTCTTGATATTGGTCACTGGATGGAATCTTTGCTTCATCTTTAACAAATCGTTTATAACGATCTATCGGACCTGATGAAATGGTTGGAAAGAACGATACAAATTGAAATACTTTCGATACTTTAACTTCTTTAATCGAACCATCTCGTATTTCAATTAATAGTTGTACACTTTTGAACGTGACGTATGAAATACCTAAAAAGCCAATAAATTCAATAACTTTATTTTCATGTAATTTCAATTGTGCTGCACCAAACCACGAGCTTTGCATGACTTTGACAACCACTAACGGCAATATCGATAAAACAATAACGACAAAAAATTTACTGAATGTATTATTTTTTGCACGTGATTTCCAGTAAAACATGATAATGGCTACTTGCCAGAGAATGTATAAGATAAAATTAATTAACTGTATACTTAAAAATGATAGTCCAAAAAGATTGTGTTTTTCTGAAGAAAAAATGAGAACAATCATCACCATGGTACTGATACCATTATAAATTCGACTTCTCTTGCCAACTAACCCCATGATAATGACAGGTAATAGTACAATGAACGCTATGAGAAAAAATGTAAATGTGCCATATGGAATCATGCTTGTATATCCTCAGCGATTTGTTTTCTATCTAGTTTTCCATTTGCCGTTAATGGAAATTTATCTTTAAATATTATTTTTTTAGGAATCATATAATCTGGAATTGATTTTTTAAGCGCTTGTTTAATGTTATGTATCATAGCTTGTTCAGCATCGATATCTACTTCCTCATTTAAAATGACTACACCTTGCAATTGCACAACTTTACTATTTTTATAAATTGGAACAACAACCGCTTCTTTTATTACATTAACCTGTCGTAATTGAAATTCAATCTCTTCTAATTCCATACGGTAACCATTAAGTTTAACTTGAAAATCTATGCGACCATTGATAAACCATTGCTCATGCTTCTTCGTAGCTTTGTCACCTGTGTAATAACTTGGCTGTCCATTGGATGTTTTAAATACCGCCTTAGTGCGCATTTCATCTTTAACGTATCCAGCACTCACACATTGACCAGTTATCACTAACTCGTCATTCTCAGCTAAAGACAATATTGTGCCTGGTCTCGGTACGCCAACAGGTAATGGATTATATTGATTTATGATATCTTCAGTAATCCGTATGCTTGTAACTGCAACCGTTGCTTCAGTAGGCCCGTATGTATTGTAAATATACGCAGATGGGAATCGCTGTAATAACGTTTTTGCCGTTCTATGTGGCAAAATTTCACCACAGAAGAAAAATTCTTTCAAACTATCATATTGATTTTCTGAAAGATTTGGTAACATTAAACACATTTCCATAAATGAAGGCGTTGAGACCCATACATTAATGCGTGTTACTTCTAGCATTTGGTTTAATAGTTTAGGCTTATTAATCATTGCTTTGTCTACTAAATTTAACGTGCCTGCCGTAGCTAAACATGGATAAATCGCCATTACTGATAAATCAAATGAAAAAGGCGCTTGATTTAACCACTGTTGGTTTTCACCTAATTGATTGAGGTCGACCATCCACTGCGTAAACTGATTTAAACTATCATAACGAATTTGTACACCTTTAGGTTCACCTGTTGAACCAGAAGTAAAAATCGTATAAGCAATATTTTTATCTTCAATCAGCGCATTAAATTTAATAGATGTATCCATGTCATTAAATATATTCAAATCAAAAATATGATTATGTTTTATGTCTAATAAACTTTCTGTCGTATTTAAAATATAGTCAGGTTCTACTTTTTCAATAATAGAACTAATTCGATCTTCAGGCATTGAAACATCTATGGGTACATAACCACAACCTGCTTTTAAACTTGCAAGCATCCCTACAATCATATAAGGCGACATATGTCCATATACGATCAATGGACTTTGACTGTCTTTTATTAATTCTGCTAGTCCATTCGTATATTGATTAAGTTCTCGATAATTGATTGTTTCATCATTATGTCTTATTGCAATTTGGTCGGGGTAATTCTTTTCATTTTCAATTAATGAATATACAATATCTTTCATAATTTTCTCCTCGATTAAAATTCATTATAAATAAAGTTATTATGCGTATCTCCAGAACCGTAAATTAAGTATAAGGCTATAAAAATAGCAAGATATAATAATGTTAATAACCATGGCTTCATTTTTTGATAGGTAGGTTTTTTATTCATTTCTTTACTCATCATCCACCTCTTTTATTATTTATACTATTATTTTTTATTACATAACAATATTTTTTGGTTGTAAGGCTATTTACAATATTTTAATATTTTACCAGCTTATTATACATTTTTTATGATGGTCTGACAATCGAATAAAGTATTTTATATATAATAAAAATGTTAGATGGTTTAAAATATTAAAATGCTCAAAATACAATTATATTTAATGCACTTATAATCAGTGAAACTAAACGGTTTAAAAATCAGTTATCTTTATACATCAGTTTTTTTGCTATCAAAAAAAGAGCCCGCAAACATCCATAGATGTTCGCAGACTCTTTTTAATTGGGACTTATGTATTGAAAGTCCCAATCCCTAAATACAAGATACTTTTTATTATTTTATTGGTGTTTTAGGATGTAAATTGTTTAATACTAATCGAATATTATCAACGCATAGTTGAATCATACGATTTCTTGTTATTACAGACGCACTACCAATATGAGGTACAATCACGGCATTAGCCATCGCTAAGAGTGGATGTTTCATATCTATCGGTTCTTCACGTAGAACATCTAAACCACAAGCTGCGATGTCACCATTTTCTAAAGCAGCGATTAGTGCTTGTTCATCGACAACTGCGCCGCGTCCTATGTTGATAAAAATCGCATCGTTTTTCATTTTTTTAAATGCTGTAGCATTAAATTTATTTTGAGTTTCCTTTGTGAGTGGTGCTGTACATATTATAAAATCGCTATGTTCTAATAATGTATCAAATGGTACATACAATGCCCCTAACTCTTTTTCGGCATCTTCATGTCTAGAGCGATTATGATACATGATTTTAGTATTAAAGCCCTTTAATCTTCTAGCAAAAGCTTTACCAATATCACCCATGCCATAAATACCCACATTCGCATTAATCAAGTCTTTGCCCGCAAACAAATATGGGCCCCAACTTTGCCACTCGCCATTTTGAACATATTTCTCAGCTTCTACAATTCGTCTTGCTACTGCCAACATTAATGTGAATCCTAATTCTGCAGTCGTTTCAGTTAAGACACTCGGTGTATTCGTTGCGATAATACCTTTATTATTTACGAGATCAATATCAATATTGTCAAAACCAACTGCCATATTTGCAATAATTTTCAGGTTAGGTGCTGCTTCCAGGGCTTCTTCATCTATTTTTTCACTCAAAGTTATAAAGAAAGCCGTTGCATCTTTGATGGCATCTAAAAATTGCGCTCTAGGCATCGGAATAAGTGACTCATCCCACATTTCTACTTGTCCAAGCGCTTCTAATTGTTCTATAAAAGGTTGCGGAATTTTTCGAGTAACAATGATTTTATCCATACGAACACTCCTATTTTTCAAGTTCTTTAATCACTTCATTTAAATCCTTAAAAGTATAAGTCGGTGGTACTGATTTTTTCTCTATTTCTTCTTTAGTTGTGACACCAGTTTGTACATGAATCGTGTCTATATCAACATTAATACCAGACATAATATCTGTATCATATAAATCTCCTACCATCGCTACATCTGAACGGTCTAAGTCTAAAATTTCTAAGGCTTTATTCATAATAATCGGCTCTGGTTTGCCAATAAATACGGGTTGGACACCTGTCGAAACTGACACGACACTTGTAATCGCTCCATTACCTGGTAAAAATCCTCTCTCTTTTGGTATAGAGACATCTTGGTTTGTTGAGATAAACTTAGCACCATTTCGCACACCTAACGTTGCAGTTGAAAGCTTTTCGTAGGTAACTTGCTCATCTAAACCAACCACTACGTAATCCACGAATTCATCGTCTTTGAGTACCAATCCTTGTGCAGTTAAAGCATTGGATAACCCGCTTCCACCTAACATGTATACAGTTGCTCCAGGTGATTCTTCTGCGATAAATTCTGCGGTTGCCAAAGCTGATGTAACAACTTCATCAGCTTGTGCGACAATACCCATTGTATTTAATTTTGATACTACTTCTTCTGGTTCTTTCGTTGAATTATTTGTCACGTATAAATGTGGAATATCTTGATTATTTAAGTAAGAAATAAATTTGGCTGCTCCATCAATTTCTTCATTCCCTTTATACATCGTTCCATCTAAATCGATTAAATACGCTTTATAATTTTTCATTATGACTTATTCTCCTTTTTTACCAAAAGCTGTGATTGGAACATTTTCATTTTTTAAAAACTGAATTACTTCATCAATATAACTTTGATAAAATGGCACTGCTTCATCAAAGATGGGTATCAATGTCGTCGTATTAAGTTCATCATAATAATGAACAAATTGCTTTCTTACATCAACGGTTTGATTAATTTGATGTTGTGTATCTTTAGATATCACTTTTTCTAACGCTAAAATATCTATAACATCCTTATAATTACCAGGATCTCTAAGTATAAAGCCGTCTATAATCATATTACCAATGTCTACCGCTGATTCAATAAACATTTGCGCAATACGTTCAAATGCATAATGATTATCTTTATGGCTAGGATAATCTTGAATTAATTGTTGTAAATAATTTAATTTAGTATTCAATTGTTCTTTATTAACAAAATACATTTTAGTCACCCCTATCCATCTCATCATACCATAACTTTGCAGACAAATTCATTTATGGTTATACTGTAAATCAAGACTTTTAGTAAGATCAAAATTGCTTTAAATAAGCTAATTTAAACTAAATACTTATATTGTTAGGAGCCTAAACATGATTGATATGTATCTATATGATGATGATGAATCTGCACAAGCCCAATTTGTTGGTTTTGTTGGTGAACACAGCCGTTATGATTTAATGCTAGTTCAAACCAACCGCCATTTTGGGAAAACAATCGTCCTTAATATGCAAACAAATAAATTTGGCATTATTGGCACAGATGACTTAGAAGAAGAAGGCTATATCGCACATATTCTTGGTGTGTCTGAAATCGAAGGTAACGAGATTACAGCATATTTAAATGAAGTCATTCAATAACATGATGCCATAGTACTTGCACTATGCCTCAAAATATTAATCAATAAAAACAAACCAAAAGCGTATAATCGCCTTTGGTTTGTTTTGTTAAAATGGAAATATCTATTCACTGTTTGCCAGCTTATATTATTTCTCTGATTGTTGGATACTGGGCTGAATTTTAACATCATGCAGTTTATCTTCTTCAAGTATCGCGTCACTTTCTGTTGTTTCGCTTTCATCTAACTGTGTCTTAATTTCACTTTCTGGAATACGTCTTAAAATAAAGTAAGGACAGCCAAAATTACAATACTCTAATAGATAATCTTGTATTGTTGAGAATCGTTTACTTAACTCTGCCTTTTTATTATTATCATTATAAAACCCTTTTAATCTCAATTGGTCATATCCAAAATCACCAACAATGAAATCATACTTATCCAAAATATCTGAGTATCTGTTGGCAAATGTTTCTTCTTCAAAACACGCTCTATATTCCTCTATTATCTCAAAGTATTGTCCATTTACTTTTATCATATCATTCACCTAATCTATGTCATTTCATAAACTCAATTATAAATAATAAAATATTAAAATGACTCACATATTTATATCATATTTCTAATAAAGACTTAGTTCATATAGTGCGATACACGCAATCATCTAAAATGAACTAAGCCTTATTTTAATTAGTTATTCGTATCTGTACCAATTTCATTACCAAGTTTTTCTTCTCCGATGCGGTGTCTTTCTTTTGCAGCTTCATTTACTTGTTCATCTGCATGATAAGAACTTCTTACAAGTGGACCAGCTTGGCAATGTTTAAAACCTTTATCCATTGCTACTTTTCTTAATTTACCAAATTCTAAAGGTGTGTAATATTTTTCAACTTTTAAGTGTTTACGTGAAGGTTGTAAATATTGACCTATTGTCAAAATATCCACATCATTAGCACGAAGGTCATCCATTGTTTCATAAATTTCCTCGTGTGTTTCACCTAATCCCACCATTAAACTTGATTTTGTAGGAATATCAGGTTGTAATTCTTTAGAACGTCTCAAGAACTCTAATGTACGATCGTAAGTCGCTCTAGCACGAACTCTCGGTGTCAAACGGCGAACTGTCTCGATGTTATGGTTTAAGATATCCGGTTTTGATGCCATTAATGTTTCTAATGCATCATAATCTCCGCCCATATCTGAAGGTAAGATTTCAATTGATGTAAATGGATTACGTTCACGTACTTTACGCACTGTTTCAGCGTATACATTTGAACCTGCATCTCTTAAATCATCACGCGCAACTGCAGTAATAACAACATGTTTTAAATTCATTAACTCTACAGATTCTGCCACGCGTTCTGGCTCATCTAAATCTAATTCGTTAGGTAAACCAGTCTTAACTGCACAGAAACGACAAGCTCGTGTACAAACTGCACCAAGAATCATAAATGTTGCAGTACGACGCTCACCCCAACACTCGTGTATATTAGGACACTTTGCTTCTTCACAAACTGTATGTAAATTCTTTTCGCGCATCATTTTCTTAAGACCAGTATAATTTTCGTTAGTATTTAGTTTTATTTTTAACCAATCTGGTTTACGTAAAATTTCTTCATTTTTAGTAGCCATAACATGACAATCCTCCCGATTTGAAATCTCTAATCATTATAACGAAATTTCCAACAAATTAAAACGTATTATTACAACAATTTAATATTCTAACAATTTTTCCTTGAAAATATCTCGTAAAAACTCTGGCATTAAGTAATCTATGGCTTGGTCTTTTAACATTGGGAAATATCTACCAAATGTATACATATCAACTGTTCCTAAGATATACGTGCCATCATTATCTATTTCTTCACCATTGATAAAATAACGTGAACCCGATTCGATAAATCCAAGGTTATATAAAATATAACCGCCAAAAATATCACCCCTAAAACCCAAACCTTGCGCATGTTCATTCAAATATTCTTGCTTTTGACTTTTAATAATTACTTGCTTTAATTCTTGACCACTTAATTTAATACGCACTGCGTTAATTGGATGCGGTAACATTTGATGAATATCATATTCTGTAATTTGATTACCATCAATTCCTTGTACAATTAAACCAGCATTAATAATCGTACAATCTGCATTCGTAAATTCAAACAAACTCTCTGCTAGCACATAAGATGTTTGTGAAATCATGTTCGTTCTTCTAGGTAATTGGATGGGATAATCTATGACAGCGTCACTAAGGAGTGCCTTGCCTTCCGCTTCAAAATGTGTTTCTACTTCAGGCAACTTTTCTATAGGGTGAATCGTTGCTTCTTTATGCACTACAACATTATCTTCAATCTCTAAAGTAACCTCACCTAAGAAATAACCATATTTACCTGCAGCTGCCATAAGCACGCCATGATTAAATTCACCATTTTCGAAATAATGATGCGTATGACTTCCTAAAATCAAATCTATTTCAGGTATTTCTTGACATAACTTTTCGTCAAAAAAGACCCCTACATGACTCATAATAATTAATAAATCATAAGCACCTTCATTAGCACTTATCTCGTCTTTAATTGCTTCTAATGGATTCGTCACAACCCAGTCTAGCGCTCTATAAAACGGCGTAAATGGAGCTGTAGCAGCCACAAATAATATACGCACACCATCTATTACCTTAATAAATGATGAAGAGATATTATTTGGTAATTGACCGCGTTCATCAAAAACATTGGCACAAGTCACATCAAATTTTGCATTATCGTATAATGTGTTTAATGCATCATGAGATATCGTCATACCTTCGTTATTACCAATCGTAGCCAAATCACAATGTGCATCATTTAATAATTCAACATTTTTGATACCCATCGTTGCCTCAGTCACAGGCGCTGACAAATCAACGTGATCACCTATATCTAAGTAGAGCGAGGGATGATTCAATTTAGGTCTCTCTTGAGCTAAATACTCAGTGATACGTGCGTATTCATGTAGATGACTGTGTATATCATTCGTATGATAAATTGTTAATTTCATCTATGTTTTCCCTCCTCTTATTTTAAAAAAATGATTTAATGATTAGATATATACCCATTATGAGCATGACTGCACGCAATAATGTAACGACAGTATTCGATTGAATGGATCGATTAATTTTGACACCTAATTTAGCACCAAAATAACTTGCTATAATTAAGATGATTGCATAACCCCAGGCTACGTGACCTTGTACGATATGACCTGCTGAACTGACAACACTTGAAAAGAAAATCATCATCATACTCGTACCTACCGCAACATGCGGTGGGAATCTAAATACAATGAGCATTAGTGGTGTCATTAAAGCACCGCCACCAATACCAAAGAGTCCTGTTAAAATACCAATAAATAATGTAGCCACAAATGCAACCAATGGTGGTACGTGATAGTGATATGTTTCCCCATGACCATCCACATAGGTTTTTTCATATTGTGGTTTCGCAAATACTTTTAAAGGCTTAATTTTATTTCTCACCATCAATAGGATGGCAACTAAGATTAAAAATATACCAAAATATAAATTAAATGATTCTAATGTCAGATAACGACTTATGATTGAACCAATTAATGAACCTGGTAGTAAGCCAAATAAAAATATCGATCCATTCTTAACATCAACTTGTTTTGTCTTAAGATAACCAAGTGTGGAAGATAAGCCGGTTACAATTAATATAACAGAAGATGTTCCGATAGCAATTTGAGGTGTTATGCCGTGTAACAAATCATTATCCACACCTAAGTATACAATTGTCGGAACTATTATTATGCCGCCACCAATACCTACTAAAGAGCCTATGACCGCTGACAAACCACCAATTAAAATCAATAATATAATTGTTAACATCTTATCGCTCCTAGAATAATTTTAATTGCTGTGGTGCTAATCCTTCGTAATCTATGCCCAACAAGCGTTGGTATGTTTTAGCATTTTGTGCTGCATGACCACCAGAATTATTATTAAATACAACATAAATTTTTTTGGCTTTATGTTCTAATACTTTAACTTTATTCACTAAATCTTGTAGTTCAGATTCACTGTAATCATATAGATATCTCACGTCGCGCCATGCCTCGTCGGTCATGTCCTTTTTCGTCCACCCGTGAACATTCCGACCATGATAACGTACAAATGCTTTTTCATGCGTGATTCTATTGACGAGCGGTATAGACCCTTGACCTGCTTGTGGTTCATCACAAACAGCATGGATGATGCGTTGTTGCGTTAAAAACGCCAATGTTTCTTCTTTAAATTGATCATTAAACCACGATTGATGCCTAAACTCGACACATATCGGAAAGTCTTTTAATTGTTCTCGCACGTATCTTATATATGTAATATTCGGTACGGTACAATCAAACCATGGTGGAAATTGAACTAATATCATAGCGAGTTTACTTTCATCTATTAGCGGTTGTAACATATCCTTAAATTGATCAAAAAGGCTTTGTCTTGTTTCTGCATAATCATGAAAATCAGCATGAAGTGTTAGTGCTTGATGTATTTTAACAATAAATTCAAAGCGTTCTGGTGTTTCTTTAATCCACTTTCTTATATTCCTTTCAGGTTGTATGGCATAATAAGTTGCATCAAGTTCCACTATTGGAAAGTGACTTGCGTATGTAATTAATTTATCTGTTTTTCGTTGCAAATCCTCATATAATGTATCGTGGTCGCCCCAACCTGTTAATCCAATATTTATCATATGTATCACCAAATTAATGATACCACAGATGATTTATGATATTCACTTGATTAAATTCAATTTACGATAACTTTAAAAAACTAAAGATTTTTATTTCAAATGATTTACTATGTATCATAAAAAATGAGACTAGAAACTTAATAATTCATTAAGCCTTCTAGTCTCGTCTTTGATAATTTTTCATATATGGCGTTGCAGTTATCGATTCATTATTTCATTTGCTTGTTTAACCACATTTTCTATTAGTGCCCAAGCCGACATATGTTGTACAAGCCTTGGACTTTGACCACTCCATAAATGTGTCCACTGCGCATTACCTTTATTTGCGGCTTCTTTGCGCAATGCATTTGTCAGTTGATTTTGTATCGGATAATCTGGAATTTCATCATCATATTCATTCATTTTATGAATAAATTCATTATCTATGCCTCTTGCTGGTTTACCAGTAATAACATTAGTGACAACTGTATCCGTTTCCTTACTTTGACTAATTGCATGCTTATATAGTTGACTTGCACCACTTTCATCTGATGTTAAAAATGCTGTGCCCATTTGAACACCTTCTGCGCCTAATACCATACTAGCCACTAATCCTCTACCATCCATAATCCCGCCTGCTGCTACGACTGGGATATTGATTTGATCAACCATTTGAGGAACTAAAGACATGGTGCCAATAAGCGGTGTAAGTTGGCTTGCAGTTTCAGAAAACGCGCCTCTATGACCACCTGCTTCACTACCTTGCGCAATGACCATATCCATTCCTGCAGATTCATTGGCTATT
Organism: Staphylococcus sp. LKG3-1; assembly: GCF_048568385.1. Taxonomy (NCBI): domain Bacteria; kingdom Bacillati; phylum Bacillota; class Bacilli; order Caryophanales; family Staphylococcaceae; genus Staphylococcus; species Staphylococcus sp. LKG3-1. The sequence goes on along the minus strand of NZ_CP183796.1, from coordinate 2,662,999 downwards.
GCCTCTTCAACACTTGTTGCTGTGCCAATTAATTTAATATGACGTTCTTTTAATTTTTCAATAACTGTTTGTTCCGGAATACCAAATGTAAATGAAACCGCAGGCACACCTTTTTCAATAACTAGGTCAATCGCATCTTCAAATTGCTGTTTTTCAGTCATATTGATTACAGGCTCTTCTATATTAAATGCACGTCTATAGGGCTTTAACCATGCATTCATATGTTCCACTTTTTCAGGGATGTATAATTTATCACTTGGTACGAATAAATTGACTGCATAAGGTAAATCCGTTAATTCTTGAACATAAGTAATTTCTTGTTCTAATCTATCTGATCTAAAATATCCAGCTCCAATTGTACCTAATCCACCAGCATTACTCACAGTTGCAACTAATTCAGGTGTCGTTGAACCAGCCATGCCCGCTTGAATAATTGGATATTTTACATTCAATAACCCAGTAACTCTTGTAGATAATTTCATACCAACATACTCCTTTAATACACGTCTAAGGCAAGTCGAGACGCAGACTACCTTATCCGTTTTGATTTGATCAGCAACCAACTCAAATTCACACTAGATAGATACTTCCTCAAAAACTATTTTTCACTATATGCTTTTTTCTGTAATTCTAATTTTTCCTTTTCTTCTTCGTCCATTTCATCTTCAATTTCCATTCCGAGCATCTCTTCAATCAGATCTTCATGAGAAACAATCGCATCGGTGCCACCATATTCATCTAACACAATCGCTAAATGCTTTCTTGAAACTGTCATTTTTCTTAACACCCACTCGGCTCTATTGTGCTCATTCACAAATAAAGGTTCAGATGTATAGTTTAAAATATCATTATCTGGTTCACGACTCCATGCAAGTAAGTATTTAGAATGGAAAATACCTATCACATCATCTATATCTTCATCATAGACTGGATATCTAGTGTAAGGCTTTGATACGACTGTCTCATATGCATCTTCGTATGAAACATCTGATGGAAAAGCTGTAACATTGATGCGTGGTGTTGTATCTATATCTGTAATCTTTAATTGCTCAAAATCCATGACACCTTGTATGCGATTTCGTTCTATTTCATTAAACGCACCTTCACTGCCTGCAATCGTCACCATCTGTCTAATTTCTTCTTTAGAAAAGCGCTTTGTCTCATCTGTACCATTTGATAGTGCTTTATTTATCAAATCTGTTAATGCATTTAATATCTTAGTGATTGGTTTAAAAATAAATACAAAAAATGAAATTGGTGTATAAATCAAACGCGACATTCTGTCAGGATAAGTGGCAGCGATAGATTTGGGTATAACTTCCGAAATAATGATAATTGCTATCGTAGTTACTGCTGTAGCTAACCCAACATTAATCCCCATATCAACTGCAAGAATTGTTACAAGTGTCGGTAAAATAATATTTGCAATATTATTACCTATTAAAATCGTAGTTATAAATTCGCTCGGTTTACTTAATAACTTTGCGAGTTTTCCGGCTTTTTTGTTTCCGTGTTGTGCATCTGTTTGTATCTTCATCCTGTTTGCAGCAGTTAAAGCTGTTTCACTTCCTGAAAAGAAAAATGAAGCAAACAAAAGTATGATTATAGCAATAATCATCAGTGCAAGACTCCTTTAGCAATCATTATTAAAAAACTTTATATTTTGATATTTTATTCCCTAATCCTATATATGATAAACACGCTTCCACTTGATAAATTAAATGATATAGCATATATCTAAAACCGAAATAAAGTTTATACGGTGTAGCTTCACTTTTTCATCATCCTCATGTTAAAGTACTTTATCACCATAATTTGCTCTACAAATTTAAATAACAGACAAGAGTATTTCTATGGCCAAAGTTCAATAATGCCAAAGTTGTGGTATGCCACTTGATAAAAAAACACCAGTTGGTACAGAAAGTGATGGTATTTTATCGAAAAAATACTGTCTTCATTGTTACCAAGATGGTGCTTTTACAATGAACCTAGATTTTGATGCAATGTACGCATATAACCTGAAAAGATTCCAATAATCCGATATGAATAAAGTTCAAAAATTCTTTTTAAACAAAATGTACACAAAAAAATTCATGGCAAAATTAGATCGTTGGCGTAAATGACACTAAGTTTATACACTATGTAATATGGCAAGCAATGTATATGATTACTTCCAACATTGAACCTGTATGTTTACACTGAAATCATATCAAAAAAACACGAGTATACACTATAGTTAAAGTATCACTTGATGCACACTTTAACCATAGGTATTACTCGTGTTTTATTATTTTATAAAAGAAAGTTAGAGATTAGAAAATCTTAACCAATACTTCCTTCCATTTCGAATTTAATTAAACGGTTCATTTCAACAGCATATTCCATTGGAAGTTCTTTCGTGAATGGTTCAATGAAGCCCATTACGATCATTTCTGTAGCTTCTTCTTCAGAAATACCACGACTCATCAAGTAGAATAATTGTTCTTCAGAAACTTTTGAAACTTTCGCTTCATGCTCTAAAGAAATATTATCATTGAATACTTCATTATAAGGAATTGTATCTGAAGTTGACTCATTATCTAAAATTAAAGTATCACATTCGATGTTTGAACGCGCACCTTTCGCTTTACGACCAAAATGAACGATACCACGATAAACAACTTTACCGCCATCTTTAGAAATAGATTTAGAGACAATCGTTGAAGAAGTATTAGGTGCTTTATGAATCATTTTAGCGCCTGCATCTTGAACTTGTCCTTTACCAGCAAATGCAATCGATAATGTGCTACCTTTAGCGCCTTCGCCCATTAGTACACAGTTTGGATATTTCATAGTTAATTTAGAACCTAAGTTACCATCAACCCATTCCATGTTACCATTTTCGTATACTAATGTACGTTTCGTTACTAAGTTATAAACATTGTTTGCCCAGTTTTGGATTGTTGTATAACGCACGTGTGCATCTTTATGAACAATAATTTCAACAACAGCTGAGTGTAATGAGCTTGTTGAGTAAACAGGGGCAGTACAACCTTCAACATAGTTCACTGAAGCACCTTCATCTGCAATGATTAAAGTACGTTCGAATTGTCCCATATTTTCTGAGTTAATACGGAAATAAGCTTGTAATGGTGTATCTAATTTAATATTTTTAGGTACGTAGATGAATGAACCACCTGACCATACAGCTGAGTTTAACGCTGAGAATTTGTTATCTGCAGCTGGCACAACCGTTGAGAAATACTGCTTAAATAACTCTTCGTTTTCTCTTAAAGCACTGTCTGTATCTTTAAAGATAATGCCTTTATCTTCAAGTTCTTTTTCCATATTATGGTAAACAACTTCTGACTCATATTGTGCTGAAACACCAGCAAGATATTTTTGCTCTGCTTCTGGAATACCAAGTTTATCAAATGTACGTTTGATTTCTTCTGGCACTTCATCCCAAGAACGTTCAGTGTTCTCTGATGGCTTAACATAGTAAGTGATATCATCAAAATCCAATTCTGATAAATCCCCACCCCATTGTGGCATAGGCATTTTATAAAATTGTTTTAATGATTTCAATCTATAATTTAGCATCCATTCTGGTTCTTCTTTCATATTTGAAATTTCACGGACAATATTTTCCGTCAAACCGCGTTCTGATCTAAAAATGGAAACATCTTCATCGTGGAAACCATATTGATAATTCCCAACATCAGGTGCTTTTTTAGCCATTTAAATCACTCCTTTTATATATTAAAAAACGACTAACGTGCTAATTGATTTGTCTGTTATTTGCATTTTTTACTTTATCTCATAGAGACTGTTATTCTATCTATACATATTCACGTTTATTTATCTTGTTGTTCTTTCCAGTTTGAATGGAATTTTACACAATGTCAACGTATCAATTCGAATGAATCTTTACTCTTCTGTATTGCCTTCCTTTTCAACTGTACCCTTTTCAAGTGCTTTCCAAGCTAATGTGGCACATTTAATTCTTGCTGGAAATTGCGCAACACCTTGTAACGCTTCAATGTCGCCCATATCTTCGCTAATTTCATATTCTTCACCAAGCATCATTTTTGAAAATTCTTGGCTCATTTTCATAGCGTCAGCCAATGTGTGACCTTTGACCGCTTCTGTCATCATAGAAGCGCTCGACATAGAAATAGAACAACCTTCACCATCAAATTTAGCATCTTTAATGAAACCATCTTCGATGTCAAACGTTAGATGAATGCGATCCCCACAAGTTGGATTGTTCATGTCTACCGTCATAGAACCATTGTCTAAAGTACCTTTATTTCTAGGACTTTTATAATGATCCATTATAACTGAACGATACAACTGATTTAAATTATTAAAATTCATATGAGAAAAACTCCTTCGTTTGTTTCAATGCTTCAACGAATTGGTCAATATCTTCTTTCGTGTTATAAATGTAAAAACTTGCACGCGCTGTAGAAGATTGATTTAACCATTTCATAAGTGGTTGTGCACAATGATGCCCTGCTCTTACTGCTACGCCTTCAGTATCTACTGCAGTCGCAACGTCATGTGCATGAACATCAACCATATTAAAAGTAATGACACCTGCACGTTTGTCTTTGGCAGGTCCATAAATTTCAATACCATCTACTTCTGACATTTTATCATAAGCGTATGCAGTTAATTCTGATTCATGTTGATGAATCGCTTCGAAGCCAATATTTTGTAAATATCTAATTGCTTCGGCCAAACCAATTGCCTGTGCAATTAATGGTGTACCAGCTTCAAATTTAGTCGGTAAATCTGCCCATGAAGCATCGTACTTACTTACAAAATCTATCATGTCACCGCCGAATTCGGTAGGCTCCATTTTATTAAGTAGCGTACGTTTACCATACAGAACACCAATACCTGTTGGCCCTAGCATTTTATGGCCACTAAAGCTATAGAAATCGACATCTAACGCTTGCATATCTAGTGCCATATGAGGCGCAGCTTGTGCACCATCAACACTGATAATTGCACCGTGTTGGTGTGCGATTTCAGTAATTGCTTTAATATCATTAATCGTACCTAAGACATTAGAAACATGTGCAATCGCAACAATTTTCGTATTATCATTGATTGTTGCCTTAACATCTTCTAACGCTAATTGCCCATCTTCAGTCATTGGTATAAATTTCAAATGTGCATTTTTACGTTTAGCTAATTGTTGCCACGGCACAATATTTGCATGATGTTCCATTTCAGTAACAACAATCTCATCACCTTCAGAAACATGTGCGTCACCATAACTATGTGCAACAATATTAATAGAAGCCGTTGTACCTCTTGTAAAAATGACTTCCTCAAAATATTTAGCATTAATGAAACGTCTGACCGTTTCACGTGCACTCTCGTAACCATCTGTTGCTAATGAACCAAGTGTGTGAACACCACGATGCACATTTGAGTTATAACGTTTGTAATAATCCGCCATAACATCAATCACTTGAACAGGCGTTTGGCTAGTGGCCGTTGTATCTAAATACGCTAATCTTTTGCCATTCACTTGTTGGTTGAGAATCGGAAAATCTTTTATAATTTCAGTAACATTTAATGTATCAGTCAAATTATTCACAGGCCTTCCTTAATTAAGAATCAATAATCAGACCTTAGTAAAGGTTCAATCATAACTTGTAAAACGTATTTAATAACCATTTACATACGTTCAAATTTTGACATCACAATTTAATTACTACTGTCCTTGACTACATTTATTTTTGTTAATTATTTGTTTACTTTAAGTTCAATTACTTCACGTAATTGGCGTTTTACATCTTCGATAGGTAATTCACGTACTACTGGATCTAAGAAGCCGTGAATAACTAAACGTTCAGCTTCTTGACGAGAAATACCACGACTCATTAAGTAATAAAGTTGTTCTGGGTCTACACGACCAACAGAAGCTGCATGTCCAGCCTCTACATCGTCTTCATCAATTAATAAGATTGGGTTAGCATCTCCTCGAGCATTTTCAGATAGCATTAATACACGAGATTCTTGGTTTGCATTTGATTTCGTACCACCATGTTTAATATAACCAATACCATTAAATACAGTTGAAGCACTTTCAAGCATAACACCGTGTTTTAAAATATAACCAATCGTTTCTTTACCATATTGAACAATTTTAGAAGTTAAATTGATTTTTTGACTTCCAGTTCCAACTACCACGGACTTCAATTCACTTTCAGAACGATCACCGATTAAGTTAGTTGTATTATCAATAATTTGACTACCTTCATTCATTAGACCTAAAGCCCAATTAATCTTCGCATCAGCATCTGCTGTACCACGACGAATGATATGACCCGTAAAGCCTTTATCTAAATAATCAACTGATCCGTAAGTGATTTTTGAGTTAGCACCAGCAATTACTTCTGAAATAATGTTTAGTTGATTGCCTTCACCGTCTGCATTTGATAAATAGTTTTCTACGTATGTTACTTCTGCACTTTCTTCAGCAGCAATAATAACATGATTGTAAAAACTTGCTTGGTTGTCATCATGTAACACAACATATTGAATAGGGTGCTCCACGACAACGTTTTTAGGTACGTAAACAAACATACCACCGTTTAATAACGCTGTGTGTAACGCAGTCAATCTATGCTCATCCACAACTACTGCTTCTTTCATGAAATATTGTTTCACTAAATCTGGGTGATTTACTAACGCATCTGCTAAGCCTTCTACAATGACACCGTCATTTTTTGCAGAGTCAGAAACTTTAGAAAAAGCAAGTGTATTATTATGTTGGATAATTAAATTTTCTGAGTTCTCAATATCAATAATCTCTTTAACAGCTTCTGGCAATGCTTCTAATGATTGATATACATCGCCTGTCGTTTCATGTTGTTTAAATGAGTCAAAATCCCATCTATTAATTTTTGTTTTATCTGGTTTTGGCATTTCTAAAGTTTCAGTTAATTTCAACGCTTCTTTACGTAATTCTGTTAACCAAGCTGGCTCATTATGGGCTTGTGAATACTCAACAAGTTGCGCTTCAGAAATGTTCAAAGTTTCAGTCGTCATACTATTTTCCTCCCATTTGATGATTATATGATTTAATTCATCGGCTTAAATCAAGACCTTAAATCTTCATCTAAATTAATATATTTAATATGAGTTGAGACTTATTCTGCAGCACCGAACTCTTCTTTAACCCATTCATAACCTTCTTCTTCAAGGCGTTTCGCTAATTCAGGACCGCCTGAAGTAACTACTTTACCACCATACATTACATGAACGTGATCAGGTGTGATGTAGTTTAATAGACGTTGATAGTGCGTAATGATTAATGAACCGAACTCTTTACCACGCATTTGGTTGATACCTTTAGAAACAACTTTTAGCGCATCGATATCTAAACCAGAGTCAATTTCATCTAAAATAGCAAATTTAGGTTCTAACATCATTAATTGTAAAATCTCATTACGTTTTTTCTCTCCGCCTGAGAAACCTTCATTTAAATAACGTTGAGCCATATCTTGATCTATATCTAAATAGTCCATTTCTTTATCAAGTTTCTTAATGAATTGCATTAAGTTAATTTCTTCGCCTTCTTCACGCTTTGCATTAATTGCTGAACGCATGAAATCTGCATTAGTTACACCAGTGATTTCTGATGGATATTGCATTGCTAAGAAAAGACCTGCTTTCGCACGTTCGTCAACTTCTAATTCTAAGATGTTGACGCCATCTAAGATAACTTCCCCTTGAGTTACTTCAAAGCTAGGGTGTCCCATGATTGCAGATGATAATGTTGATTTACCCGTACCATTTGGCCCCATAATTGCGTGTATTTCACCAGTGTTAATTGTTAAGTTAACACCTTTTAAGATTTCTTTATCTTCTATAGACACATGTAGGTCTTTAATTTCTAATGTTGATGGCATACATATTCCCTCCGTATTATATGATATGTTTTCCTATCTAGTTTATAATAATTTTAATCTACAGTCAAAAGACTGAGCCCTTGTTACATCCTCTCATTATAACGTAGTTATAGGTGAATATAAACCTTTTCAAGTGCTAAATTAAAATCGTTATTAAAACACAATCATTTTCGATAATAATAGTAAGTATTTCTTAACTGATAAAAAACGATATCATGTTCTCAATGGTAATTTTCCGCAATATAATCAAAAATATATTTTTTACATCCTTTTTATTTTACGTGTTTCATTATTGTAATAGGCCATATTATGCTATTATCATTAATACATTTTATTTAAGAAAGGAATTGAATATGTCAAAAATCAAATGGTCAAATCTTTGGAAAGGTTTTGCGATGGGAACGACAGATCTCGTACCTGGTGTTAGTGGCGGTACAATCGCGCTCTTACTGGGTATATACGATGATTTTATACGTTCTATCAGTGGTCTTTTTTCAAAACGTTTTTGGGAAAGTTTAAAGTTTTTACTGCCTATCGGTATCGGCATGGTAGTTGCAATCGGTTTACTTAGTAAACTAATCAACTATTTACTTAATACGCATACTGTTCCAACAATGTTCTTTTTTGTAGGTTTAATTGGTGGTATCATCCCCTATTTATTGAAAACTTCTCGTTTTAAACACACTTTTACAACACCGCATTATTTATTATTAGTTGTAGGCATTATCATCATAGTAATGATGACTGTGATGAATAGTGGTGATAAGCATGCGGGAGAAACACTATCACTTTCAACAGGACTTATATTAAAATATTTTATTGCTGGCGCATGTGCTTCTAGTGCAATGTTATTACCAGGCATTTCAGGTTCATTTATGTTACTCGTATTCGGTGTTTACGGTACAATCATGTATGCTATTTCTGAATTTGTTTCACTTAACTTTGCAGCTTTACCTATTTTAATTACTGTCGGTTGTGGCGTATTATTCGGATTCTTGTGTTCTAGTAAATTAATCCAATATTTATTGTCTTATTATACTTATTTAACATACGCATTAATCATAGGATTTGTAATCGGTTCACTATATGCTGTATTCCCCGGTTTACCAAGTACAATAATGATTTGGATTATATCAATCGTTACACTGTTATTAGGTTTTGTGATCAGTTATAGATTAGGTAGGGTGACCGCCGATTAACCGTTTCAACCTAAATTATAATCATGCTTCAAAAAATCACTCAGTGTAATACGTTACACTAGCCATGAATTCTTAATTTTTATATAATAGAATATCAATCGGTATAGATTGAATAACAAATCAATGGAGGAATTAATTAATTTTTGGGAACCCTTATTAGTTTAATCACATTTATAGTATTACTTGCATTAACTGCATTCTTTGTTGCGACAGAATTCGCAATCGTCAAAGTACGTTCATCTCGTATCAATTCACTTGCTAGTGGAAATAATAAAAATGCGATTGCCGCTAAAAAAGTCGTAACGCATTTAGATGAATACCTAGCTGCTTGTCAATTAGGTATCACAATTACCGCTCTAGGAATAGGTATGGTCGGTGAATCCACTTTCGAATTTTTATTACATCCCTTATTTAGTAGTATTGGACTTTCTGAAACAATGATCCATATATTCACCTTAATCAGTGCTTTTGTTATTGCGACTTACTTACACGTTGTTGTTGGAGAAATGGCACCTAAGACCATTGCAATTCAAAAAGCTGAACAAATCACATTAATCATTGCCAAACCAATCATTATGTTTTACAAAATATTTTATCCATTTATATATATCCTTAACGGTTCGGCGCGTTTAATTTTAAAAATGTTCGGCATGCAACCTGCTAAAGAAAGTGAATTGTATCATTCAGAAGAAGAGTTAAAGCTATTAATTAAAGAAAGTCACGAAGGTGGAGAAATCTCTGAAAACGAATTAACTCATATTAATCGTGCTTTCGCTTTTGATGAAATGAAAATAAAAGACGGTTATCTACCTTTAGAAAAAGTTTCTGTTATCGATATAAATAGCGATATAAATGAAACAAAATCTTATGTAAACAATGCAAACTATACTAGATTTCCGGTAATCAAAGATAATCCAACGAACATTGTTGGCTACATTCATTCAAAAGATTTATTAAATGACAGTGTCACTTCAGTTCAGGAAATCACACACGATATCCTTAAAATTAAATTGACTACAAAATATCATCAGGTACTTGAACAAATGAAATCGCAACAAATTCATATCGCCCTTGTTGAAGATGAAAATCAACAAGCTATAGGTATCATTACAATGGAAAACATTTTAGAAAATATCGTCGGCGATATTAAAGATGAACACGATTAACATAAAATAATAAAACATAGGCGCAATAGGCACATATCATAAGACGTGACCTATTGCGCTTTTTTGTAAATTTAATTCTATATGACAAAATAACTTATGCAGAGGAGCGATCAATATTCAATACATTAAACATTTGCCTGGAAAATGGAAGATTATTGCGTCAACGTTTAATATGTGGACTTCTGGCAAAAAAGCAAATCCTTCTATCTCTTATTCAATAATAGAAAAGGAACCATTAATATTGCTAGACAAAGTACAGTATCAAACAAAATACAAAACAAAATCTATCTTAGGTTACGATAAATTAAAGGACGATCAATTTACTTGGACAGGCAAAGGATTGTTACGATGTTTCTCTAGCAAGTGGCGTATTATTTATTTAGATTCCGATATACTTATTATTCAATTTTCTTCCACTTTAGTAACAAAAGCTAGTATGGACATCCTAATCAAAGAAGAAGATGCAGGCAAATTATATAAAAAACGATTAAAGCATCAACCGAACTCATTTAATTTAAGTAAAGACATTATACAAAGTTTCCAATGGTTAATTTGATTTAAAAATTGAAAAACTAAAGTGTTTTTAATTGGTATTTAAATTTTAGGAATTAATGAACATTACAGAGCAAAATTTAATATTAGTTTCCAAACATCAAATTTTTTGAAAGACATTAAAATTAAATTTAGCGATTCATTTGAACTTTTCTGTATCGCAAATACAACAAACTATAGCGCGTTTAGTAATAATAACGAAAAACAAACGTATAGTAACTATACTTCTTTTACATGTGTAACGTAAAAAATAACTATCACTCGTCTTTTACTTTGTAGTTTTAGTTTTAAATAATGCCGTTCCACAATATTCCAAACATAAAAACAACCCTCTAACTATTTGAGTTAAAGGGTTTGTTAATATATTCAATATTATTTTGCTGGTACAACTGCACCATCGTAATGATCGTTGATGTAATCTTTAATTTCTTTAGATTGTAATACATCCATTAAAGCTTTGATTTTTTTATCGTTTTTATGTCCATCTTTAACTGCAATTAGGTTTGCATATGGATTATCTTTCGCTTTTTCTAAGACAATAGAATCATCTTTAGGGCTTAATTTTTGATCAATAGCAAAGTTAGAGTTAATGATGACGGCATCCGCATCTTCATTTTGATAAATTTTTGGTAAATATTCTGCTGATTGTTTGTTGTTAAATTTGATATCTTTTTTATTTTCTACAATATCATCAAATTTAGCATCTTCAATTTTAACACCTTTTTTAATTTTAATAAGTCCAGCGTCTTGGAAGAATTTTAAGAAACGACCTTCTTCAGCAGGATTATTTGAAACATAGACAGTAGCACCTTTAGGTAAATCTTTTAAACTTTTATATTTTTTAGAATATACGGCCATAGGTTCTAAATGAACATTACCTGCAGATTCAATCTTATAGCCTTTATCTTTTTTCTCAGTGTTTAAGTAAGGTGTATGTTGGAAGAAATTTGCGTCAATTTCTCCTTTATCTAATAATTTATTAGGTGTTGTATAATCATTGATTGTTTTAATCTTTAAATCATAACCTTTATCTTTTAATAACGGTTTTGCTTTTTCAAGAATTTCAGCGTGTGGCGCTGGTGAAGCACCAACAGTAATCGTCTTATCTTTACCGCCACCACCGTTACCACATGCTGCTAGAACAAGTGCAAGCACAACGACCGAAGCTAAACTTAATAACTTTTTCATATAAAAATCTCCCCTTTATGAATTTATCTTTTATCAATTTTATTTGTTGCCCAATCACCAATAAATTGAATAATGAACACAATAATAAGTATTAAAATAGTTGAAACAAATATGACATCATTTTGATTACGTGTGAATCCTGTTAAATAAGCTAAGTTACCTAAACCACCTGCACCGATGACACCTGCAACTGCTGTAGAACCAACTAATGCGATGGCTGTCACTGTGATGCCAGATACTAATGCTGGCATTGCTTCTGGTAAAAGTACTTTTCTCACTACAGTCCAAGTACTCGCTCCCATTGACCAAGCCGCTTCGATTACACCTTTATCAATTTCTTTAAATGCGATTTCCACTAATCTTGCATAGAATGGTGCTGCACTGATGATTAATGCTGGCAATGCACCTGTAGGACCACTGATTGTGCCTAATACTAAACTTGTAAATGGAATTAACAATAAGATTAAAATGATAAACGGAATCGCTCTGAATAAATTCACAATGAATGAAACAATGCTATAAAATACTCTAGCGACTGGCGACTTACTTTTAGCTGATAAAAAGAGCAAGACACCTAAAATAATTCCTAAAACAAATGCAAATATTGTTGCTATTACCGTCATATAGATGGTTTCATATGTTGCAACCCAAACTTCTTCCCAGCTTACGTTTGGCATTGTAAACATTTCTCGGAGGATATCGCTTAATGAATTACCCATGTCTAACCACCTCCACAGATACATGTTGTGCCTCTAAATCATTCTTGAATTTTTCAAATTTTTCTGAATTTGCAACGGCAAATTGTATGATTAAAAATCCGATAGAACCGTCTTTTGTATGTTTAATATTAGCTTCCAAAATATTGACATCTAAATTGTGTGTCTTCGTTATGTATGACACTAATGGTTCCGTTGCGTTGTTCCCAGTAAAATTCAAACGCACAACGTAATCATTTTCATTAAGTGACACGAGTTCACTAATTGATTCGTCGAAGTCATCATTTAAGTCATCCTTCACAAAGCGTTTTGTCACATCGTGTTGTGGATTTTCGAATACACTTGAAACTTTGCCTTGTTCTATCACTTTACCATTTTCCATTACTGCAACTTCATCGCAAATACGTCTAATGACATGCATTTCATGTGTAATAATAACGATGGTTAAGTTTCTTTCTTCTTTTATTTTCAATAATAGTTCTAATATTTCATCTGTTGTCTGTGGATCTAATGCACTTGTCGCTTCATCACATAATAATACAGATGGTTCGTTAGCTAATGCTCTCGCAATACCCACACGTTGTTTTTGCCCACCTGATAATTCTGAAGGATAAGCATCTTCTCTCCCTTTCAATCCGACCAATTCCACTAACTCAAGCGCACGTTGCTTGGCTTCTTGTCGTGAAATCCCTGCGATTTCTAATGGGAATGTAATATTGTTTAATACAGTACGTGACCATAATAAATTGAAATGTTGAAAAATCATACTCACTTTTTGACGTTTTTTTCTTAAGTCCGATTTTGATAGCTTACCTATAGTGTCACCATCTATAATAACGTCTCCTGATGTTGGTTGCTCAAGATGATTTAAAAGTCTTATTAATGTACTTTTCCCCGCACCTGAAAAACCAACAACACCAAAAATTGAGCCTGATTGAATACTTAAATCAACATGATCTACAGCAAGTACGTCCTGTTTTTTCGTTTTGTACCTTTTGACTATTTGATTTAACTCAATCATTCTGTTGCCTCCTCGTATTGCTTTGTTTCAATTAAATAAAAAATGCTTTCCCTATGTTCATTGAAGAATAGAGAAAGCAACGTTTGCTTCTCTCATCTTCTAAAGTTTCTATGAACTTTATGTGAATTGGCACCATTTCTGTTACAGACGGTTGCCGGGCTTCAAAGGGCACATCCCTCCACCTCTCGTGATAAGAGTTTCGTTATTTAATTATTTTTAATCCTACCATCGCACTAATGATTCGTCAATAATTATTTTAAATTTTCTAACAAATTAGGGACGGATTGAAATGCGTAAATTCTTTTTTGCTCTTCACCTTTTGACATCAACATCAACACAGGTACAGATTGTATTTCATGTTCCTGACTAAAATCTGGATGAAAATTCAAATCGATTTTAGTAATTGGTAATTTTAATATTTCATTAGCAATGTCTAACATTCTTTCAGAAACTTTACAGGTACCACATGTCGGTGTGTATCCAAATATAAGATATTTTTCCTGATTTATATGTTCATCTATATTGACGCGTTGTTGATTTGTTAACTTCATGTTAATAAACTTACCCTTTCAGCTATATAATCCAATTTCGCTTTAGCTACTTTTTCTTCATCCTTTACCGTAAACCCATGCTTTTCAAGCACTCTGGATAAATATCGTTTAGGACAACGTGCAACCTCACAATATTGTTTATCTATTCTTATATGTCTACTTTCACTTAAATATCGTTTAAACCATTTTCGAATTTTTTCACCTTCATCATCGGCATCGACAAGTATATACACTTGTTTATCGTATAATGTATCAATCATTTCATCAATTTTATCGACACCCATCGTACCATTAGTACAAATAATATCGATTGGTTGATCGATTACTTGTTTTACCCGCTTTTTGTCTGACTTTCCTTCTACAATAATTACTTGGTTTAGTATCGCCATGACATCCACCCTCTAAATGTTGATAGTAAATTTCTCTATTTAGTTCTTCACAATACTGAGTGACCATAAACATCCTTTACAGTTTTCTAATTTCATCTTATTATGGCAATCCATTTTTGTCAGCTAAATACACTTACCTACAACAAATGACTACGTCTGCATTTACAAAGTCTTAACAATTTTTTGATTAGTCTCATTTGAATATAGATAAAAAAAGGTAAAATAAAAACTCCAAGATAGTTATATCATGGAGTTCTATGTAATATTATTCACCAATCATTTCAGAATATTGTTCTGCTGACATTAATTCATCTAATTGACTTTCGTCACTTAATTCAACTTTTACCATCCAAGCTTTTTCGTAAGGTGATTCATTTACGAATTCTGGACTGTCTTCTAGTTCTTCATTAGATTCTAAAACTTTACCTGATACTGGCGCATAAAGTTCTGAAACTGTTTTTACGGACTCAACACTACCAAACGTGTCGCCTTCATTAATTTCATCATCAACTTCTGGTAATTCAACGAATACGATATCGCCAAGTTCACCTTGTGCATATTCAGTGATACCAATTGTTACTGTATTACCTTCAACTTTTACCCACTCATGTTCTTTAGAATATTTTAATTCACTCGGTACTGCCACGAGAATCCCCTCCTAAATGTTTTTACATATTAATGATGCCATATGAATAGCATACAATCAACTATTTAATGGCATCTTTAAATTATTATAATGTTTTCGAAAAACACCGGTAAAGCGTTTTCATTATTTTGTCAAAATAATAGTCCAACGTAATTTAATCGCCTTTATTATTTTATGACAACCAAGTTGCTTTATATTCGTCTTCTTTAAATCCAACAGTTACTTTGTCACCTGAAATCGCTAGCGGTCTTTTAACCAACATGCCATTGGCAGATAATAAATCTAACTTTTCATCATCTGTTAAATCTTTAAGTTTATCTTTTAAACCTAATTCACGATATTTAGCGCCATGCGTATTGAACAATTTATTAATATCGATATCAGTTACTTCTAGTATTTCTTTAAACTCATTTTTAGTTGGTGTATGCTGTACGATATCTATGGGTTCAAAACTCACACCGTAATCTTGTAAAAATTTAGCTGCTTTTTTACAAGTTGTACAATTAGGATACTGGTAAAATTTTATCATGATTCTGTACCTCCTATAACTAGTTATCACTAATATATCAAATTTGTTACAAAAACGCTCTAATTAATAAGCTGATTTTTTTTATAACATACAATCGTCCGTTATAATGGTATTACTAATATCAAAAAAAGGAGCAAAATCAATGAAACCTATTAACACAAATGATGCATTTAAAGAAACAATTCAAAGCGATAATCCAGTGATTGTAAAATTCGAAGCTGGTTGGTGCCCTGATTGTAAAGCAATGGATATGTGGATTGATCCAATTCAAGAAAAATACAATGATTATGGTTGGTTCACTGTTAACCGTGATGAATTAGAAGATGTTGCAGCAGAAAATGACGTTATGGGCATCCCTAGTTTACTCGTATTCAAAAATGGTGAAAAATTAGCACACCTACATTCTGCTAATGCGAAATCACCAGATCAAGTTGAATCATTTTTAGAAGAAACGTTTAAATAATCACTTAATTTTTAAACAATAAAAGGAAGCTGAAACATCTTTAGTTATGTTTCAGCTTCCTTTTTAATATGATGCAATGCATCACAGTACTTATAGCAATTAAAATTTTTCTATTATTTCATTAAAGTGACGCTCTCTATGAGGTAACTCGTCTTCTAAATCTGTTAAATATAACAACCCCACTAATTTTTCATCATCTTTAACCCCAAAGAGTTCTCTAATTTCTGGTGTAAAAATATATGCAGGTGATTTCCAACATGTACCTATACCTGCTTCGTGTAATAAGAGCATTAAATTTTGAGCAAATGCACCAAAAGCCATATGATTTTCCAAGTTTTCTTTTTGTCTAGGATCTTCTTTGACAATTAAAGCAAGCATACCACCTAAATGTGTGGCTACTTCATAATGGTTTTGCTGTTTTTTCTGTAAATTAGGAAATGCTATTTCTGATAATTGTTTACTCATATCTCCTAATCTATCTTTTGCAATATGAACTACTCTCCAAGGTTCTCTTAGACCATGGTTAGGCGCATCTGTAGCCTGTTTGATTGCTTTGTATAAAGCGTCGTCATCTATAGTCATATCTCTTTTAAAAATTTTAACACTTCTACGATTCGCAATTGCTTCTTGTAGTTCCATTATATATCGCCCTTTCGTCAATGATAACTATTTTCAATTATAAGACAGGTACAATATATTTTCAAATTACTCGTACATACTAAGTTGCTTTTTTAACGTGGAAACATGTATTTGTCCCGGCGCTTTGGGTGTGTCTAAACAGCCATATGAAATCGACCCTCCAAATACACCCTGTGCTGTTCTTGATATTAAACCAATCTTAGACATGGCAATGCCCACTACATGTTGCGAAACAACATCTGCAGTATCAGACATTGCATTCAATAGGTTTAGTACATCCTGTTTACCATGAGGCATCACAGCAACTTTTATATAATCCGAATCAAGCTGCTGCATTTTATAAAATAAATGCTTTAACGCTTCAAGCTTTGGTGTTTCCTTAAAATTATGGTGAGACAGTACGACTTGAACTTGATTTTTATGAGCTAGTTCAATCAGTTCTTGTAAAATATTGAATGATCTAGTTTGATCAAATTCTATATCTAACATATCTATATTTTGGCAATTAGCAATTTTCCTTAGAATTTGTATATAGTCATCCTCCCCAAAATCACCTAAACCACCTTGATTTGAAGTTCGATACGTCACTAATAGCTTTTTATTTAGTTTTAAACTTTGAAGATCTTCAACAACTTTTTCGATAGCAATTTCGTTTAGATTTGTCCATTGATCGATTCGTAATTCAATAATATCAATTGAATCTTGAAACTGTATTAAATCATCTATCGTTGATTGTGAGAGTTCTTGTTCTGGTGCAATGGTTACAGCAACTTTTACTTCAGTCATTTAAAAACGCCCTCTTTTTAATAATATTTATAATTGTATAACAACTTCGAAAAAAATTACAAATAATCCTTAAATTATATTTTCTTGATATCTTAGAATGATTTAAATTTTATTTGTTGGGTAAAGAATAAATATGAAAATTTTAGGAGGTAATAAGTATGGCAGTAAATTATGAAACAAAAGCGACAAATACAGGTGGACGTAATGGACACGTTCAAACTGATGATAAAGCAATTGATGTAGCGATTGTACCACCAGCTCAAGCCGATGCTGAAAAAGGTACGAACCCAGAGCAATTGTTCGCAGCAGGTTACGCTTCATGCTTTAATGGTGCTTTCGATTTAATCTTAAAACAAAATAAAGTAAGAGGCGCTGAGCCAGAAGTTACTTTGACTGTTCGTTTAGAAGATGATCCAGAAGCAGAGAGCCCTAAATTAAGTGTTTCTATTGATGCAAAAGTTAAAAACGTATTATCTCAAGAAGAAGCAGAGAAATATTTACAAGATGCGCATGAGTTTTGTCCTTATTCAAAAGCGACACGTGGTAATATAGAAGTTGACTTAAATGTAGCAGTTGTAGATTAATATTAATATGTAATTCCCCCGAAATTCTAAATTGAATTTCGGGGGTTTTCTTTGCTATTCAGTTCTTGTTGCTTGTTCTTGAAGTCTCATGTTTTAAATACTTTTAATTGTCTTTATATTGGTTATACAGACATACAATTAATATTGAAAAAGAAGTAAGAATAAGCACGATTAAAGAAACTATGATTGTTACTAAAGCCCCCATAATTTATGCCTCCGCTTTCATTTATATAACTCACCATATTATAGCATAATTATCCTATTTAATTTCGTTACTTAAAAATTATATTAAGGAATGGTTTAAACTTTATAAAAATATATTTTTTTATAACTTGAATTCTAAATTTATACATATCTTTACAAAAAATTAAATATAGTATTGCTCAAATAAATTTTTTCCTTTAGTATTATATATAAATCGCTTAACTACAGTACTTATACTTAATAATTTAGTTTTCTGGATAAGGAGGGAATAAATGACTCATATTCGTTATTTAACAATTGAAGATCTTCCTATATATCACGCGCTTTTACTACAAGGTATTGATAAGAAACTTGAGGTTATGGCATGGAAACTGCAAAATAAAAAATGTCTTGAAGAGGCAAATATTTCTAGAATCCTATCACCGGAGACTACGGACTACAATATTATCGGTGCATTTGATGGTGAGGAATTAATTGGTGCTGTCACATTAATTCATACAAATCGATATAGTATAGCGCATAAAGCTACATTGGAAAACATATGTGTAAAAGGTGAAAATCACAACGCACGAGCATCTATATCAAACTTGTTAATGCGTAAAGTCTTCGAAATATGTGATGAAAAACAAATTGAGATTTTAATGACTTCCCTTGTTTCAAATAATATTAGTGGCAAAGTATTTTTCAGCAATCTCAATTTTGAGACACTGGTTTTGGAACAACACGCTAGAAAATATGAAGACTATTACGTAGATGAACATTGGCTCATTTACTACTTTAACAAGCAAGATATCGAGTTATTCGAATAAATCATACCGTTGATACCTATTAATTAAAATACGCCATATATTGGTGAATAAAGCGTTTGTATTAATGATTGACTGTGTTTCATTTAACATGAATATATCATTCTACCTCTTAATATTTTAAAATAACTTGCAATCCTACGCATAAGCAAATATTATTTTTAAGTAAGTACAAAACAGTTTTAATTTTTTTAAATTGATATCATTTTAAAATACAAGAGAGGACTGAATAATTTGAAATATGCTACAACCATATTGTCACTATTCTTGTCGTTAATTACGTTAGCAACACCTTTACTTGCAATTGGAAAAGTTTTAGAAGGTAACCTACCTATTTTAACAGGTGGCTTATTTATCTTAGGTGTCTTATTAATTAACATTTACGCTTGTCTACATGGCGATCGTATTGCGAACATTTTTGCAATGTGCGTATCTATTTTTTCATTTATTTTATTAAGTTATCCAATATGGACAGCTTATATTTCTGGATTTATAGCTTAATCTCTTACATATCAATTCAATATAATATTTAAACCTCTATAATTCTAAAGTTATTTAGTTAATTATAGAGGCTTTTTTATTTTCAAATTATATGCCCTATTAATTAATATAAAGTTTTTTCATATTTTAATTTTACAAATCTTCTGAAAGCGCTATAATATAAAAAATAGGGGGGATTACAAATGAATTTAGCTATATTAGGTTTTATCATGATTATTATATTCATGGTATTAATTATGACACGTAAAATGTCAGCCTTAACTGCGTTAATTGTTATACCAACAATTTTTGCATTGATTGGTGGTTTTTATGCAGGTCTCGGTAAATTTATGCTAGATGGTATTGAAACCGTTGCACCAACAGGAATTATGCTTACTTTCGCAATACTCTATTTTGGTGTGATGATTGACGCGGGATTATTCGAACCTGTCATTAATCAAATTATAAAAGTCGTTAAAGGGGACCCAGTTAAAATCACTTTTGGTACTGTTATCTTAGCATCAATGGTAGCATTAGATGGCGATGGGACAACGACTTTCATTATCACTGTTACTGCAATGATGCCACTTTATAAAAAAATCGGCATGAGTTTATATACACTATCGACGCTGGCACTACTATCCATAGGTGTTATGAATATGTTACCTTGGGGTGGCCCGACGGCACGAGCAATTTCTTCACTGCAAGTCACTACTGAAGAAGTATTCGTACCAATTATTCCTGCTATGATTGCCGGAATTGTTTTTGCTTTTGGCGTTGCATACATATTAGGTAAACGTGCCAAAAAACATATCACATCTTATACAGATATTGACTTAGATGATATTAAACCTACAGATACAAAAGAAGAATCATTACTTAAAAGACCTAAAATGCTTATACCAAATGCCTTGCTTACCATTTCGTTGATCATATGTTTGGTCATTAGTATCATGCCTATTCCAGTTATGTTTATGCTTTGGTTTGGCGTTGCAATTTTACTCAATTATCCAAATCTCAGTATTCAAAATTCAGTTGTAAAAAAACACGCTGGCGATGTACTATCCGTTATTAGTTTAGTATTTGCCTCTGGTATCTTTACTGGTGTAATGAATGGTACTAAGATGGTCAATGAAATGGCTAACGCCTTGGTACACATTATTCCTGATGCAATGGGCAACCATTTTGCTTTAATCACTGCGATACTTAGTGGCCCATTCACCTACTTTATGGCAAATGATCCATTTTATTATGGTGTATTACCAATACTTGCTGAATCAGCTCAACAATTTGGTATCTCTAAAGTTGACATGGCAAGAGCTTCGGTATTAGGACAACCGCTTCATGTATTAAGTCCACTATATGCTGCAGGTTACTTACTTGTCGGTATGTTAGATATTGAATACGGACAAAACCAAAGAATCGTCATAAAATGGGCTATTGGTTCCAGTTTATTTATGATTATTGTAGCCTGTATCCTCGGTATTATACCTTGGTAAAGCATACACAGTAGCAAAAAAATAGATTTTAAATACCTACGACTATTATGATAGCGTAGGTTAGGATATAGACAAATCTACCACATTAATTTGTGGAAGATTTGTCTATTTTTTATATTTATTCATATATGTAGATCGTGCAGGACATATTTTTCCTATTGCATTGGCAGTCATTTGACCCAATTTCCATGGAAACAGCGCTAGCCGAAATCTACAAACTAAGACAGTGATTGCGTAAAGAGTGCGTAAAAACTGCCAACAAAGCCAAGACTTTGCCGACAGTTTGAATTACAACTATTAAGATGTCGAAATTTTTCGGGTCATTTTTTTATAATAAGTTCACAAAATGAGTTATATTTAAGCTTATATTTCTTTAAACCGCAACAGCACTATTCTATAAAATACTTTCAAATTTATATATGCTTTATGAATGATTCAAAAAATGACATAATAATAATTTATTTTTTGAATATCGTTTCATTTTCAACATACATGGGTAAAAGTTAACGTCGGATTTACAATATTAAGGAGTGTTTTTATGAATCAACTTAATGAATGTAATTACGTTAATCCATCTAAAGTTTCACTTGATTGGGAATGCTTTGTTGTAAGTAAAAGTGATATGGAACTAGATGGTTTACCTAAGGAACTCATTAACTCATGGATGGCTCAAAATATAATTGAACCTTTCTCGATCAGAAATAACGAAATAAATTTTAAAACTCAAGACATTAGAGACGCTTTGAGAAAACAAAATTGGTATTACGATAAGTAAACTTCTTTTTAATTATCTAAGTTCAATATTATTAAGGTATAAACTCAATGCTCTTTTTGCGGATGCTAATACTTCGTGATCAAAATAATGACTATAAAAATACGAGTTTAACTTAATAGAACTTGTTTCATATCTAGGGAAATTTTTATCTCTCATGATATTATGTGCAAGTTGCCCTAACGGTGTATCGTCTTCAATAAAACCAATTACAAAATCATAAAATGTCATAAGCGTTACCTCGACCATCTTTATTTTATTCGTTACACTGTTAATCTTTTTCAAATCTTTATTTAATCATAACAAATAATAACTATTTGTCTATTACGATACATTTTAAAATTTAAAAGTTTTTTAATTGTTTACTGTCGCCACAAGATTTAATTAAGAATTGTAAATTTTATAAAGTTTTTTTAATTATATGTTAATCTCTAACAATATATTTTAAAGCTGAGTGAAATATGCGTATCAGCCCACTTTTTATTGTCATATATTAATATATTAACAAAACAAACCCTACGCATTCATATGCGTAGGGTTTACTTGTATCCAAAAACTAAATTTCATTTCGTTTTACTCAGCCTAAATTGTATTGGTTTTAGACTAAGACATTACCGTTTTGATCTGCTGGTTTGAATAATGTTAAAATTGCGCCAATAATCGCTAAAATTTGTGGAATCCCTGTCCAACAAAATACTAGGAAAAGAATACCCATACCTGTTTTTCTTGCGTAAAATTTGTGAATACCAAAACTACCCAAGAAAACGGCTAAAACAATGTAAATTACTTTATTTACTTCATTCATCGTTCTATCTCCTATCTTCATTATATTACTCATATTATACATTAATCAGCTACTTAATTTAAAGTATATTACTTTTCACTATATCGTAACTCAAAGAATCTTTTTTCTAATCTCAAAATTTCTGTATAATTATCTGGCATGATTTCTGCACTTAATTCTATTAACTTATCTAAGATAAAATCCATTAATCTGGCATTATCTTTTGAATGTTCAAAATGTATTTTCACTTGTTCAATCATTGTATTTTCTACTAAAAGTAAAAGTGCACGTCCATATGCTTTATCTACCTTTCCTCTTTGAAAAGCAGGTTCTAAATAATTCAGAATTTCATCTACCTTTTCAAACTCACTAAAGCCAGTCTTAATATGTTCGTTTAGCTTATTTGCAATATCCTTAATTCGTTCATCTTCTTGATTATTATCAGGCATTAATGAATTTCTTACCTCAACTTTTTGTTGTACAATTTCAGATTCAACTTTTTCGAATGATTCTTGATATTCATCAATATTTTTGGATTGTAGTGATTCGATGCTTTGTTTCAATTGTTTTAAATTATTATCTTCCATTGAATTCGATATCCCCCTATAAAAGCTTGTCACAGTTTTAAATTACCTATTTTCCCTTTTTTCAAACTTCACTATAATTTGTATTATTGCTGCTTACACTTTAAATATAAAACAGTAATTTCAATATTTCCCTATTGCTGTTTGTTAATTAGTGATAAAATGATAAGGCTATGAGATATAACAAAACTTGTTCAATGATTTAATTTTATTGAACTCACTATAAACATTTAAACATATTAAAGGAGGTGTAGTGATTTGAATCTACATTTCATGATTGTTTTTTGGCTATCTCTTGTCTTTTTAATTTGTGGTATCGTTTCACTTATCACATACAAATTAAGAGGTTCTGAACAAGCAAAAGAATCATTACTAGGCGTTACAGTAATGTTGCTTATTTTTGGTGTTGTAGGTATCCTATTTGCACTCATATTTAGTTAAATATTGTACCAAAGAATCTCTAATTTAATACGGATGCGCCCTTCAAAGTAGACATTTACTAAATGAAAACGACTTTGCAGGGCTTTTTTATAATCTAGCATAGTTAAATTATTTAAAAATATACTTTCTATAGCATGACTTTTGCTAGCTTAACTTAAGCATCCAGCTATAATTCATACGTTCATCCTATATTTTAATCTTTAATCAGTTAAAAAAGTGTAAATTAACAAAATCACTATTGCTAAAATAAAAAAGTAAACAAAGCGTTTAACTGCTCGCACCCTCTCATGTTGAACCTCATCTTTTGAGTGATTAGTATTTTCATGCAACCTGGTATTAATAAATAAGAATGGCATCGTTGCTAAAAATGCAAAAATGAGGCTAAGTATTACAATAATAAGAAAATTCATAACATCACCTCTAATGATTTTTATTATCACTATGTTATTCCCTTAAAAATTCAATTTAACTGCGCTATTGTAAATCTCTTGAAATTGTATATTCATTGATACATTTAGTTTATAATATAATCAATACAATTTAACCATTTAGATTCACCTTAGGTAGTGTTATTTATGAAATTAACTTATTTACCTCAATGGCAGCTAATCAATCAAAGTAAACAAGCATTTGCTATTCAAGAAGATGAAAATTCAATTTCCTTAGTCAGTCCAATTAACGACTATGCTATGGGCATTTTAAGCCAAGTATTTTTTACTATTGAAAATGACGAAGTTACTGATACGTCAGTTGAAAACAATAGTCAATCCCTTGTTGCCGAAGTCAAAAAAGCCAATAAACAAATTGTTATTAAGGATATTTAAACGCCTTTATAATTACTAAAAACGGGTATATATTTAATAATCGTTATAACTTTATAGTTGTGGTACCTCATGTCATGAAACAGTGCGTAACTCAGTTTAATAAGATAGGTGTGTGATGGGAATGAAATTATTCAAAAATCTATTACTATTGCTAACTGGTGTACTTGTCGTTCGCGCTTTATTATTGAGTGTCGACAATTCAAATGAAGATAAAATTGAAAATAAAGTAAATGTGCAAGCGGA
Source organism: Staphylococcus sp. LKG3-1 (assembly GCF_048568385.1). Taxonomy (NCBI): domain Bacteria; kingdom Bacillati; phylum Bacillota; class Bacilli; order Caryophanales; family Staphylococcaceae; genus Staphylococcus; species Staphylococcus sp. LKG3-1. The sequence continues at coordinate 2,638,017 of NZ_CP183796.1, read as the reverse complement.
ACAAAAATCATAGCCTGTAACACTAAATAAACCTCATTCTTTCGTTCAATCAACTTTAGAATTGTGAGGTTTATTTTAATCTATGTCCATTCATATTTTCAGTCATATATACAGTAAAGTGAGGTTACTATGCAACATTTCAAAACAAAAATTGAACACTTTCAAATCTATATTTATTTTTCTGCAATAATACTTGGCATACTGATAGGGACCAATTTCCCAGGTATATCTAGCATTTTAGAAACTTTAGTAGCTATATGTATCGCAATACTTATGTTTAGTATGTTTTCACAGATCCCCTTTTTCGAATTACAAAAGCGTGTCCTAAACTTAAAATTTGTGACAGCACTTATCATTGCTAATTTTGTCATTCTACCTATTCTCGTTTACTTTTTAATTTCTATTTTCAATATAAGCTCATCTGCAATATTAATTGGGCTATTTCTAGTACTATTAACACCATGTATTGATTACGTCATTGTTTTCACTGCTTTAGGTAAAGGCAACGCTCAATATATGCTTATCTCAACACCCATTTTGTTTGTTTTACAAATTTTATTATTACCACTGTATTTAACAATGTTTTTAGATAAATCTATACTTACAATAATTGATATAGAGCCGTTTATACATTCTTTTTTCACATTTATAATTATTCCATTACTACTCGTATTGACTTTACAATTATTGAGTAAAAAATATTATGTGATGTCACAGACTTTAAAGGCCACTTCTTGGCTACCTGAACTCTTTATGTCACTGGTATTATTTACCGTGGTAGGTTCACAAATTAATAAAATCGCTAATGACTTATCGGTTGTTGTCAAAGTAGCGCCTATATATATTATCTTTATGCTAATCGCTCCTTTTATCGGATATTTCACGGGTAAACTTTTCCATTTAAAACCATCCATTTTACGGACATTAGCCTTTAGTACAAGCACTAGAAATGCCTTAGTCGTACTTCCCCTAGCATTATCATTACCAGATCAGTGGGTTACAATAACCACAACAGTGATCATCACACAGACTTTAATTGAATTGATAGGTGAACTTTTTTATATAAAAATGATACCTTCGCTGATTAAATCGTAATACATTGATTCCTGCTTATTCTCTTAGCACCAAAATTAAAATAAAGCGTATATTTTTTTATTATTATATAATTTAACATGATACAACTAAATTATTTGGTATAATTGATATGAATCGTAAAATGTTACTTTATAATATAAAATGACATATAAGCGCTATGTTTTTCATTTTCAAATACTTAAATTAACTTAGGAGATGAGCATGATGAAAAAAATTATTTTAGTATTATTGGGGATTGTTAGTCTGAGTTTTTTGATTAAGCCATTATTAAACATTGTCATTGATGACGAATTAGAAGAAGATGTCGTTGATGAAGATAGAACAACGAGTCAGTTTTAATACATTTTCACTTAGTATATACATACCAAAGACAAGACATCCGTTGAAGCCTTGTCTTTTTAATGAGAACTTGTTTATATCATCGCCATAACAATATCGAAGTAGTGATCCACGTCACTGTTCTCATTTGATAATTCAATTTATTTCTTTTTATACGCTAATGATTTAAAATAATCATATATTTACTTTTTACACTTATGTGACCTCGCAAATTTTACCCTGAGGTGATGATATGAAAACTTTAAGAAAAATAAACGAAAATAACTTCATTATTTATCATATACAGACAGATTTAGGACTTATCATTAAAGTAAAAACAGATGCTAGCTTATCCGAATATCAAACAAATAACCTATTACAAAGCGTATCTAAAGAAATGGACGATAAACTTAGACAAAATGTTGAATGACTTCGATAATGATATAAAGCAGCAATGCTAAAATATACTTTTTAAAGTTATTTTAGTGTTGCTGCTTAGTTTTTTATTAATTTATTATGACAATAATAAATCCTATAAATAATACAAACGTTGATAATCTTGGCTTACTTTTCCCTAACAATCCACTAAGTAAGACCAGAGACAAACCTACTATTAATAATTGATTATTAAATGTTGTGATACCTAAAGCATCTCCGACCATCATAACGACACCATAAATAATAATCATACCGATGAATATACTGCAAATAAGCGAAAATATATTTAATAATTTCATATGTTACATCCCTTTTTAAAATTAAAACACGCCACTTCGAAAAGTGGCGTCAACCTCGAAAATATAATCGGCACTAGAGTTTGGAGGACTTCTTGTGCTTAGTTATATATACCCACTTTTATTAAATAAAAACACAAATAACTAATAATATCAAAATAACTACAATTTATTTTTTGCTACTTTGAAAACATTTAACTTTCAATACTTAATAATGGCAGTTGATAATAAATTAATTTTAATAAAATCAATCATACTGTTGGAAAACAATTTAATAAAAAGTTATCCTATAGATAAAGCATTAATAAAAAAACAGATTAATTATCTAGTTGAATTTAGTATTAGATATCATACATTTCGATAAATTATGGATATTTGCATTGAAATGTTTTTATAAAAAAGGGTGATGGAATGGAAGTATTACGTAAAGTTTATAAGGATGGCGAACCTGTTTATCATGTCAAAACAGATAAAGGCTTAGTTATTAGAATCAAAGGATCTGATGATTTAACAGATTCAGAAACCGAGGAACTACTATTACTCGTTTCGCAAGATGTTGACAAAATGAAAAAATAATCGCAAAACAATTAACATTTTAATGTTGTCACCAACCTCAAAATCAAGGGGTTTCAATTTTAATTCAATATAGAACACTGCGTCTATTTAATCCAATTAATTATTAGCGCCAACTAGAAAATGATTTTTCTTAGTTGGCGTTTTGTTTTGTAGATTATACGATTATAATAAAAATTCAAAGTAGATTTTTAAATATAACGATTATTACATCACTACCCATATTATATTTAAATTTGTGTATGCATTTCAAACGCAATATGTGGTATACCATCTTCCATATATGTATCCGAAACACTGTGAAAACCAAATGATTCATAAAATGGCTTTAAATGTGCTTGCCCTGAAATTTTTATTGTCGTGTTTTGATACATTTCATTTATTTTATTGATTGTCTCATTGATTATTTTGCGTCCATAGCCTTGATTTCTATAATTTTCGGAAACCAAAACTCTTCCAAAACTTACATACTGTTCAAACGTTATAATTCTTGTATAAGCCACAATGTCATTCTCGTTGCTCAATATGACATGAATTGCATCTAGATCATAATCATCAACCTCTTGATATATACATTTTTGTTCTACGACAAACACGCGAATCCGAGCTTGATAAATTTGTATAAGTTCTTGACTAGTTACATCTCTCGTATGTTTTATATTTAATTCCATTATTTACCTCCCAAAAGCACACGTACACAAACCATAACCTTAGTAATTATTTATAGCAGTAATGTATCACTTATTTATATTTATTGCTCAACGATTTGAATCAAATTACCACATGTATCATCAAAAATAGCATACCTTATACCTTCAACTTCTTTTGGTTCAGTGTGAAATGTAATGCCGTTATCCATCAATGCTTGATGTTCATCATCCAAGTTATCCACATCGAACATTGTGACTGGAATCCCTGCCGCATATAGTCCTTCTTGATAGTCTTTAGCTATAGGACTGACATTAGGCTCTAATACGATTTCAACGGGGTTAGTCGAATCTTTTTCTGTAACTGTTACCCATCTAAAACCACCGCCAATTTCAATATTATGTTTTGTCTTAAACCCTAGTTTTTCAGTATAAAATTGTTGCGCCTTGTCTTGATCATCTACAAAAATGCTTGTCGCTATAATTCTCATTTATTTTCTCCTTATCTAAGAAATCATTTTTACATCAAATATATGGTTTACATCTAAAATAACAACTTTTTGTTTGTATACACAATAAAATCAAAAAAACATTATATGATACGGTGGGATTTTTCAATAAAATATAAGTTTGTATTACAGAAATATATATACTACAATGGCACATGGATGTTGATTATCTATTTCTTTTAGGAGTGACTCGTTATGAAAAACCTTATGGAATTGCGCGAAAAATCTAATTTAAGTATTTCAAAACTAGCAATTAATTTAAACGCGAACTACAATACAGATATTAGAATTTGCCAAATTTGGGACTGGGAAAATGGCTATCGCAATGTTTCAAATAAAAACGCATCAATTTTAGCTGATTACTTTAATGTTTCTGAAAAAGAATTCATGCATTAATTTTAAGGGAACTTAATTATTTATATATTTAAGTGGGAAACGCATGTCCGTTCCCCACTTTTTATTATGCTTAATTTTTAAAGATAACTGTTATGATATAGTCTATACCTTCAACACTGTTCGTGACAGATGGTGTCACACTTACTAATTCCCAGTGTTGCTTATCATTGACGTATTGTAAAAATTCATTGACACGTTTATCAAAATCACTAAAACTTTCTTCATATTCCATATGCAATGTTTTTATTTCCATATTAATCACTCCTCTATTTTATTTATTATAAATTCTTCATTTTTCTAAAACAAATCAAACCAAATCACATCAGTTTTATTTAATTCTATTGTTGTAACCTTACTTTTTTAATTTTTATTTAATTCATTTTCAAGCCACTCAACGATTTCTTCAAAAATAAATTTATTTTGAGATTTTTCATTAAATATTTCATGTTGTAAGCGATCGTAGATATGTAATGACTTATGTACTGAACCTATTTCTTGAAAAAATTGTATAGAATCTTGATAACTTACTAAACCATCTTCTTTTCCATGTAAAATTAATACATTATCTGTAAAATTTTGAGCATGCGCTTTTAGGTATTCAATACCATCCATTAATGAAAAGATAAGCCCCATTGAAATTTGCTTCGCATTTAAGTCATCAAGTTCATATTTTTCCATTACTTCTTTTTCTGAACATACCCCTTCACCTAAACTATTTTCTAAATATGTGTCCGGTGAGATGTTTTTATCAGGATTACCAAAAAGTTCATTATTATAACGTGTTAACGCACCTGAAGTTATCACGCCATCTACTTTATTTGGGTGTTGTGTTCCATATAACGCAACGGTATAACCGCCCATACTATGTCCAATTAGATATACTTTACCGTCCATATGTGTCTTAACATCATTTGTGACCGCTTCTAAATCTTCAACAATTTCATCACTATTGCTGTAAAATGTTTGTTTTCCTTCTGAACGCCCGTGTCCTCTTTGATCATATCTTATGACATTAAAACCATTGTCATTTAAATAGCCTGTAATCTCATCATAGCGATCTAAATGTTCTGCTACCCCATGCACGATAATAATATTTGCTTTTGCTTCTTGAACATCATTCACTTTCATATAAAGTTTCGTATTATCTTTAGACTTCACATATTTAATATAATTCATATTAATCACTCCATTTTATTGAAATCATTCATACGTTACTTATTACCCTTTTTTCAAATAATTCATACGTTAAACATATATAGCATTTACTTATATATCATCTATTTGAATGCTATACTTATTTATACAAAATACATATTCCAAAGGATAACCATGTATAAATCAATCACATTAATGCGTACATTATTTAATTCATTAAATATAAGTGCTTTAGATCACTTAACATACGAAACCTATAATGCAGAATACGAAAGCTATTGTTTTCAAATTAATCATTGTAGCTATAGACACAGATTAGCTAAAAAAACACCAACAAAATCTGGTTACTTTGTTGTTTTCTGGACTAAAGACTACGATAACAACAATAGGCCATTTACATATCAAGAAGCTAAAGATATCTTAATCATTACGGTGCTTGATCATACACACAAAGGTCTCTTTATTATCCCCAAATCTGAATTACTTGCACAACGCTTACTATATTCGGAAAATAATAAAGGGAAAATGGCAATGCGCGTTTACCCACCTTGGGAGGTCAATTTAAACCCATCAGCTCAAAAATCTCAAAAATGGCAAACGCAATATTTCATTGATCTTACACACACCACTGACTTACATTTACTGAAAAAGTTAATGACTGTTGAAGATTAATTCTTTAATGAATCACTCTTGCAATAGAAATCGTTAAAATATCATAGTTCTCCCAACTTTTTAATATCGGTTAATGATATGCTTAAATAGGAGCGTGATATAGATGTCAAAATATATATTGTCTTATAATTTAAATTCCATTTCATACGGTTACGAAAAATTACCGTCTCAATTAAATAATTTAGGAAGTGCTTTATTTATATACAGAGCCTTATGGCTTTTAAAAAGTAATTTAGACAAAACTACAATTTGTGAAAGCATCAAAACTTACTTTACTTCTACCGATGATTTTCTAATATTTGAAATTGAACAAAGTCCATTAGGTACGTTAAGTGAACAAAAGTATAACGAAATTCTGCAACTACTTGATGAGTAAAATAAAAAAGATTCCATATTAATGGAATCTTTCAGACTGTCGATAAAGTCTCCGACTTTGTTGTCAGTTTTTTTATGCACGCTTTCCGCGGGCACTGCCTTAGCCTGTAGTCTTCGGCTAGTGCTATTCCCGCAGGAGTCGGCATAAATCACTGCCAATATTACAAAAAAATATAATATATAAATTAAACACATAGTGGTGTTTATTATGTTGCATAAATCATATAAACTTGACGAAGATAAATATTCTATATGTCATTATCATCTACATATTCAATAATGTCTGCTGGCTGACAATCAAGCGCTTTACAAATAGCATCTAGCGTTGAAAATCTAATTGCCTTAACCTTTCCAGTTTTTAGATTGGATAAATTTGCAATAGTTATATCTATTTCATTTGCAAGTTCACTAAGTTTAACTTTTCTATCTGCTAATATCCTATCTAACCTAATAATTATCATAAAATGATCTCCTAAATCGTACTATCGTATTCATCTTGTAAAAACATTCCATATTTGAAAACTCTACCTATTATCCAAATAATGATTCCTGCAAATATAAATGCAAAATTAAAACTAAATATAAAATCTGACAATGATTCAACTTCATTATCCATTAAAGATAGTAGTTTACTATTACCGCTAACAATACGATACGTAATAACGAGCCAATCCCAAAATAGCATTATAAATACCGATAACAATAAAGCAGTAAGCTATTTTTTCAATTAAATTTGCATTCTTTAAAGTAAATATTCTTTTTTGACTAATATTTTTCAACCATTTCCTCAAAAAGTAAATTCCAATTATATAAATACAAATTAAACCAATTAATAACGCTAATAAGATAATCACTGAAGGTTTATAAAAAGTGACATCTTTAAATCATGCTTAGAAATTACATTGCTTGAAACATTAAAAGCATCATATAAACTATCTTGATTTTCATTTATTATATCATTTATAAATGACGTTGGAATAATAATTATAACTATTATACTAATTAACAAAGGTAATATACTTAATGATGTTACAACTAATGCAATAGTCACAATAATTATCAAAAGCTTTAGCAACAAGTTGAAAGATTTACTATTAAACGTATTCATGCTTAAAACCCCTTTATTTAAGATTAAACTCATTATAACAACTATTTATCAATTATCAATACTTTTTTATCGAAAAACGATAAATAAATATACAACATGCCATCAAAATAGATTTTAATTGCGTTAAATTTTATTATTTTGTATATTATTAGTATAAGAATTTTTAAAAATATATTTTTGAGGTGAATAACATGGCAGATGAAAGTAAATTTGAACAAGTTAAAGGTAACGTAAAAGAGACAGCAGGCAATGTTATGGATAACAAAGATTTAGAACAAGAAGGTAAAGAAGATAAAGCTTCTGGCAAAGCAAAAGAAGTAACTGAAAATGCAAAAGATAAAGTTAATGATTTTATAGACAAATTAAAAAATAATATTGTGTCTACAGCTATTTGTAGCTATCGTATATCGGCAAAGTGATCATCTTTGTCGATATTTTTGGATCAATATACTACAAAGGACACGCTAAAATAGATAAAACTAAATATTGCGCACTTTTTAGTTGCAAATAAGTTTATGTATAGTACAATTGAACAAATCTTATCATTTCTATATGTCATATAGTTAATGATGACTAACACAAATATTGTATCATTGTAGTTTCATAGCACTAGCTTCAATTTTACAAAATGCAATTTTAAGGGGATTTTTATGAAAATTATTAACTATGAAATTGGCGCTATCGACATAAGATATACAGTTGAAACAATTAAAGGTCATATATTTACACATTCATTTCCGAAAGACACGCCATCTAACAATGTAGAACGTTATTTAAAGCTACTATCTACCAATGTTGATGAACGAAAAGCAGAGATCTAGATAGCGGAAAGCTCTATTCGGATTAAAATATATATTTATACTAGGGATAGTTGTGTTATAAAACCATACTAATGACCATAAGCAAAAGGGACACAAAACCAAATCAAATTTCAATAAGTTCAAAATATAAAAAGAGAGTTCGTCCATTATAATTGGAGGAACTCTCTCTTTTTTAAACTGTTGTAGATTGAATATCTTTATTTATCTATTGTCGCCTTAATAATATAGTGGTTCAAAATGTTATCAATATATCCTTTTTCGCTTGTCATTCAATATTAAAGTAAATACTTAGGTGATTTTGAATAAGTATATAAACAAAATCATATTAAATGCTATTTTCAAAATTAATTAGCATTATCTAAAAAGAAGTCTGGAATTAAATTTAAAAATTCCTTTGGCGATTCTAAGTTAGCTAAATGTGCTATATTAGGCATTGTAATCTTTTTTACATATGGTATTTCTTTAATCATTACCTCCGAAATATCATGAAAATCTTCAACATCATACTCACCATTAATAATTAATACAGGAATTCGTATATTTTTTAACTGTAAAATATGATCTTCGTTTTTTATTTCCTCACAGGAATTTTTTGCTTCAGGTTTAATTAAAAATTTCAACTGCATATCAACCACTAATTGTTTTACATCTGCGTTGATAAGATCTGCATCCCTATTTCTTAGTATCCAAGTTTTATAGTTTAACTTTGCTGTTTCTTCAATTTTTCCTTCTTGTAATAATCGTTCTTCATCTTCCTCATATTTTTGGAGAAAAGATGAACCTTTCCATCCACCTAAAGCTGGTGACAATAATGCTAAGCTCAGACACTTTTCCGGATTTTCTAAATAAAATCAATAGCTAATTTTCCACCAAATGAAGCAGCTAAAATATGAGTTGTTTTGATGTCCAAATGTGTCAGTAGTTCATTAATAATATTACTATGAGCATAATTCCCTTCAGTAAAATCACTAAAGCCAAAGCCAGGAAGATCAAATCTAACTACTCGATATTTTTCTGATAGTAAATGGAATTCTTTATCCCACATGCGCGAATCTGCAATTCCAGCATGCAGTAATAATATATTTTCACCATGACCTTTCGATTCAAAATAAATATTAGCTCCCGCAACTTTAAAAAACCCTTTACCTTCATGTGTACTCATAGTATACGAACCCCCTGTTGATATCGATAAATAATGAGTCATACTTAAAACATGAATAAGATAAAATATTTTCTACCTTTCATATTTAACAGCTTCATTTCTTTGCGTTAACTTCTCATTTCTTTTTTGCAACTACACTTAAATTTTTAATAAGATAAAATTTACATTGCATGTTTTATACCCTTTTTAACTAAATACCAATTGATTGGATAACTTGTCATAAATCCGATTAACATCGCAATTTGCATTAAGAACCAATATTCAACATGATTAGGCTGCATGTAAGTTGGACTAACAAAGAGATGCATAATAATCATAAAACCAAACATACCAATTTCAAAAGCAATTAACGATAGCGTATCGGCTTTGATTGCGTCTACTAAATCTCTACCTGGATGGTCATGTTTAATTTCCATGTGGAAGTATTGGAACATTAAACCGAAGATATAGGCTAATATAAATTCGATAATAAACTCTGTCACCATTTGATTATTAAAAAACAATAACCCCGTAAAGAAAACAACAGGCGCACCAATTAAGTCCCCCAATGAGCAACCAGCACTACAGTGTGTTGTAGAAACAACGACACTTTTCCAAAATGGCTTATTACTATGATGTTCATGATGATGCATCGTGTCATGGTGATGATCATGCTGGTGTGACATATGATCAACTTCTTTTTCTTTGCCTAAACGATAATAAGCGATTAATCCTAAAATCGGAAAGTACAAGCCAGTTAATGGCCACACAATATTCATAATCATCATTTGACGTTGTGGATTTTTAAATATATCTAATAGTATAATTAAAAATTGTAATATTCCTACTATAATAAATATTAAAGATATCGTCACAAACATATTAAGACCTCCTAAGATTTTATATTCAAAGGTTAAAATTTCGAACTCATATTCACGGTCAGGAATAATACTATTCATACTACCCTAAAGCTTTTATTAAATTCATTATCCTATATTTTATGTATTTCAAATAAAAAACAGCGATCCTCGTTATGATTACTGTTTTAATAAAAATTAATGTCTATGTTTTATGTAATAAAACTTACTTTGTAGTGCCAACAGTATTAAGTAGCACAATACCTAACGTAATAAAAATCATTGAAATTAAACCTATCATATTGAGTGTTTCTTTAAAAATAACTACTGATAAAATCGTACTCAATACCAAGCCTAAACCTGCCCAAGTCGCATAGCTAATACTCAAAGGCAAATACTTCATAGCTAAACTAAAGAAGTAAAAACATATAATAAAAGAAATGATTGCGGTAATACTTGGAAACAGCTTACTAAACCCAACTGATGATTTAAGTGAAACTGTACCCGTAATTTCAGTGATAATTGCGATTAATAAGTATAAGTAAGGCATAAGACTCCTTTCAAAAAGACCAATTTGTCATCATATTTTCTTTAGCCATTATTCTATTATATCGAAAATACCTTATTAATTAAAATCGCCAACTCATAAGTAAGTTATTATATCGTTAGCACATTTAAAAATAGTGAAATTTAACGACACAATGCGATCTTTATTTTAAATTTCCTTCGACCTCAATTTAAACTTATAGTTGAGATGATTAATGCCAATGCAGACGCTTTTAAATATCTTTTTTCACACAAAAAAACACATCTATCATTAGATGTGTCATTTCAATAATTTATTGACTATATTCAGGTCTAATAAATATCATTTCTGGTTCATAATCATGAGTGACTTTATGGGCTACTTCCGTTTTATCCATGCCGCCGCCTTCCCAATTTTGATCTAAGGATTGAAATTGAGTGTAATTACCGTCGTAATTCCCATTAGTCACAATTGCAGTGTGCCCTGCACCATTACCATATGCGTCATTAAATACAACGATATCACCCGCAGTTGCTTTAAAATCTTCAGTGTTTTCATAAACTTGCGCTTCACCGATAAAATTATTTTCTTCAGGAATATCTTTAGCATAATCACCTTTTAGGCCATGACCGTATAAATAGTCCCACTGCTCATTGACTAAATCAAAACACTGCCAACCATAAGCATCATCATAATCCCAGCCTTGACCATTAAGAGATTCAACATGTTGTATTGCTTCATCCTGTGTATACTGCGTTGCTGCTGAAACACTATTGACATGACTATTAAAAATGACGCCTAACGTCATTAACAATATAAATATAAAACTTTTAACTATATAACGAAACATATAAATTCCTTTCATCAACTTTATAAGACATTCATTTTATTTTTCACTAAAATGAATATGATAAACCATCAAATTAAAACTTATCTTAAATTCAAATCACAAACAATCACTTAATATATGTAAAAGTAGTTTACCATGCACATAAAAACAGACCGAAACGTCAATATACGTCTCAGTCTACAACATTTTATGCCCTTTAGATTATTGAAAATAACAATGGTTATTTACTAAATAACCCCTTTTTAAAAACATCTTAATTTGATACAGTTCGACTTCTACTTATTTTTCGCAATTAATCACTAACCGCAAAATAATTTTCCTGCCCATCTTGGAAGTTAAAGACACGTACGCCTGACATTTCAATAATTTCATGACCAGTTAAGCCTTTTTCCTTTAATTTCTCGTACAACGCATCGAAATCTTTCTCCTTGAACATTAATGATGGTGTACCAAGGTTCACTTCTGGACTATATTGATTCATAAATTCTTTTTCAATAATTGAAAGAGACGTTTCGACAGATGTATTAGGTGCAACTTCAATAGCTTTAAATCCCTCTGCCAACTCTTCTTCTGAAATTACTACAAATCCCATTGTATCTACCCAAAATTCTACCGCTTTTGTTTGATCATCGACATATAGCATTACTTGGGTTAATTTTTCCATTTATGTAATTCTCCTTTAATTTTCTATTAACCTTATACCCATAATGTTGTGACATAGAAACATTAGTTTTTTAGCGTAGACCCTTTCATAAAATTGAACTTATAAATATTAACATGTTTAATTTTCTATATTTTAGCAGACACATTTATGTAACCTAAACAACAAATATTCAAATCAATAAGATACAACTTAGATTAAGTACATAAAAACACCCACCTGTTTATACAGGTGGGCTTAGTAACTTATTAATCCTGCTCATTTTTTCAATACTTTTCCACTTTTAGCATCAATCGTTATTTTATGTTTAGTATTTCCTTTTTCTAAATCCATATCACAAACTAATTTACCATCATCCTCAGATAATGACCATTCTCTGATATCTCCATCAAATTCTTTTTGACCGTTTTTGATTGCCTTTTTATTCTTATCCGAAATAATAACCTCTGATTCTGTACCTGTCTTTTGTTATTCTATTTTATAAACCCATTCACCATTACTTTTTTCATATGAAATACCTTTTAAATTTTGTTCACTATATACCTCTTGTGCTTTTGTCACAACTTCTTTAGGACTCGTTTTAATTTTATCCAAAGCAATGACTTGTTTGTTATCACCTTTACCGTTTGAGCTTTCAGATTCTTTACTGTTATCAGAAGATCCATTACCACAAGCGGTTAATAAGAATGCAGATTCCGTTACATTTGCTATCGTTTTAAACTTCATAAAATATTACTTCCTTGTTTAATTAAAATTAATATTTTCCTCAAAGACTATAAACAAAACAATTTTCATTATATTTTATATGTAACTTTAGTATCCAACGTACTTATATCATTGCTATATAACTTTGCATAGTTAAAATATGATAAAGTCCGTATAATTGTGTAAAAGTAAAAAGGCCATATAACAGTCCTTTTACGGTACAATGTTTTTAACGACAAAAACATACCCAGGAGGACTTTTACATGACCCAAGTACATTTTACACTGAAAAGCGAAGAGATTCAAAGCATTATTGAATATTCTGTAAAGGATGACGTTTCTAAAAATATTTTAACAACGGTATTTAATCAACTAATGGAAAATCAACGAACAGAATATATTCAAGCAAAAGAATATGAACGAACAGAAAACCGACAAAGTCAACGAAATGGCTATTATGAGCGCAGCTTTACGACACGTGTAGGCACGCTAGAATTAAAAGTACCCAGAACACGTGATGGCCATTTTTCACCCACAGTGTTTGAACGTTATCAACGAAACGAAAAAGCCCTCATGGCTTCAATGTTGGAAATGTATGTATCAGGCGTTTCAACTCGTAAAGTATCAAAAATTGTGGAAGAACTTTGTGGTAAATCCGTCTCTAAGTCCTTCGTTTCTAGCTTAACAGAACAGCTAGAACCTATGGTTAACGAGTGGCAGAATCGTTTATTATCAGAAAAAAATTATCCTTACTTAATGACCGATGTACTCTATATAAAAGTACGAGAAGAAAATCGAGTACTCTCAAAAAGCTGTCATATAGCGATTGGAATAACCAAAGATGGCGACCGTGAAATTATCGGCTTCATGATTCAAAGTGGCGAAAGCGAAGAGACCTGGACAACATTTTTTGAATACCTAAAAGAACGCGGTTTACAAGGTACGGAACTCGTTATTTCTGATGCGCACAAAGGATTAGTCTCTGCCATTAGAAAATCCTTCACCAACGTAAGTTGGCAAAGATGCCAAGTTCACTTCCTAAGAAATATCTTTACCACCATTCCTAAAAAAAATTCAAAATCTTTCAGAGAAGCTGTTAAAGGAATTTTTAAGTTCACAGATATTAACTTAGCGCGTGAGGCTAAAAATCGATTGATTCATGATTATATCGATCAACCAAAATATTCAAAAGCTTGCGCATCATTGGATGATGGATTCGAAGACGCCTTTCAATATACCGTACAAGGAAATTCCCACAATCGACTAAAGAGTACCAATCTAATTGAACGACTGAATCAAGAAGTACGCAGAAGAGAAAAGATTATTCGCATCTTCCCCAATCAAACATCAGCCAATCGCTTAATTGGAGCCGTTCTTATGGACCTACATGATGAATGGATTTATTCTTCAAGAAAATACATCAATTTTGATAAGTAGAAATGGTAAAAACATTGTATAGCATTTTACACAGGAGTCTGGACTTGACTTAAAATATTAAAAATAAAAGTATATTACATGTATATGAATACAGTTTTAATTACTAGACAACTTAAACATTTACTCAATTCATTATATCTATACATAGCTTTTGTTATCAATTTTTCATTTTATGTATACTACAATTAGTTTAGGTTTTGACAAATTTGATAGATAAAGTATTGTTGTAAGTACAGATCAGAGCTAATTGATCCAAGTGTGGTGAATAAAGAAACAAGTGATGCTTCTGAATTAACAGAAAAGGAAGTGAAAATGATGTATCTAGTTTTAGCTATATTTACTTTTATTAGTGCTAGCGTGAGTTTAGGCTACGCATTGCAATCTTCAATCTCATCTAGGAATATAAATGCTTATTATGCGTTTACAAGAAGCTTTCCGATATAGTTACTGTCTATTTTGACATTAATTATCTATAACCATACATTCTTATTAACAATATCCATATTAATGATAACTATTCAATTTTTAGATAGTATCATTGGCTTGATTAATAATGATAAACTTAAATTCTATGGTCCATTGTTAACCTCAATAATAAATTTGTTATTATTAATTTTATTTATAATCATCAATTAAACTTCAAGGACATTTAACGATGTCCTTTTTATTTTTAGACATAACTTTTTGTTTCTTTTAGAACTGTAATACTTGCATTCTTTACCTACTTTTATATTTTTTATATGATCTATTTCTTGTTTATAAATAGTTTATCCACTATTTTAATATGACTGGTTGCATTAAAAATTTTATATCTTATTTGGTTCTATAAAATAAGTTATTTTCTTCTATATTGGAAACACTATCTTTTATATTTTTATCGTATTTTCACTTTAAACCAAACAAAAATGATAGCGCTAGATATTTGATACATGTTATATATAACAAACTAAAGGGAAATGAATTACCTAAATATTTATTGAAAGGTGGTGAAATAATGAAGTTTGGAATCTTACTCATAAGATTAATGTTAGGGATTGTTTTTATGGTACACGGCGGCCAAAAAGTCTTAGGTGGCTTCAGTGAACCTATGGCTATGATGGAAGGTCTTGGTTTCCCTGCGTTCTTTGGCATTGTCTTAGGACTGTTTGAACTTATTGGAGGTATCTTATTATTCTTTGGTATTCTGACTAATTATATTGCTAGTGGTTTTATAATTATTATGCTAGGTGCTTTATTTACCGTTCATTTAAAAGAAGGTTATATGGCATCTGAATTTGTATTAACTTTATTAGTTATGAGTATCAGTATGATAGTTTCATATAATTGGAAAAAATTCGTTCAGTTCTATTAATTATAATTAGTATATGTAACTGATTTTACTTTAAAAGCCCGCCTATTCATCTAGGTGGGCTTTTGCGTACTCGTATTTTTTCAAATGTAATGTTTATTTAAAATAAATTCACCTATTTAATTCGCAACCAAAAGTTTGGTTCAAAATGAAAAAAAATTTATTGTTCTACAAAAAATAACCACCCATGGTTGGGTGGCTATGTCTGAGAATAGTCTGAATATACACCCTAGGGCGTATATTAGACCTACTCTATCCGACTACACCCTAGGGTGTACCAGACAATAGTACAATATAACTTAGTTGATGTAAACCTAAAAACGATTTTGTGAGATAGAGATTACATTAGCAATTAAACAAATATCAATATGTTTCCAAATTATTTATAAATGAATCGAAATTTCTAATTTTTCAACTCAAACTCAATAGCAATAAAATGCAAATGAAATTCATATCTTATTATAATTTTATCTTTTTAACTGATTTATTACTCACGTTGTAAATCAATACATCTGGCATATTAAGACTTTTAAATGCTTTATAACCAAATTGATGCTTTGTTAATTCATTAAGCAGGACCGAGATAGATGTACCATGTCCAGAAATGATAATATTTCCATTAGTTTCAACAATAATCTTATTATATGCTGCGAGAACTCTAAAACGAACATCATTTAAAGATTCTCCATCAGATAATTTAAAATCAAAGTCATTCTATTGCATCAGTAATGATTATTATTAGTTTAATTATAGCTCAAGTACTTTTACCTGTTTTTACTACAAACATAAAAGAAAATAAAGTTATAGGATTGAATTTTATAGAAACTCGAATTCTTATATTAGAACGTACTATTGATTATCTAAGAAATCAATCGACACCAAGAACATCATATAAATATGGTAGTGTTATAAAAAGTTATCATGATCGTATAAAGTTCATGAAATATTCGAAACAAAACACAGAAAATCCAGAAGAATTAAATCGTCTTCGTCATATTGCTTTTGAAACAGAAATGGATACACTTAATCAATTGATTAAGGATAACAAATTATCACAAAATGAATTTGATGATTACTGTACTTATACAGATCATAGACAAAGGTATCATCATGCTCCATTATTTAAAAGAATGTTGATGCGGTTTAAATTAGCGACAGTGCGTAAGCAGTTTACAGACCAGTCAAAAAATAAACGAAATTTAAATAAAGGAGAAATCTCGGAAAAAACAGCAAATATAATGAGAATAATTTATTATAATATCGCTAAACGTTTGTCTAATGAGATGACAAATGATAATGAATTGGAAGTCATGCAAGTTTGTGATAGTTATTTAATGCGAAATGATAGTTTAACATTAGCAAATTCCAATTTAATTAATTATAAAGATCATAACCATGTAATTGTATATCGCATTAAATTAACTGCATTGAACGAACAAAGAAATGTTCTTAATCAACTTATTGAGTCAGGAGAAGTAAGTGAAAATATAGCTCTTCAAGTTAGTAAATCTATAAATTATGATGAAATGATGGTTTTAGATAAATTAATATAAACTTTAGAGTTACATAGCGTGTGATATACTATAACAAAAAGTTCAATATATTATTTCACTATCCAAAAAAATTTTATTCTAAGTTGGCATGATTTTGTTGTATCGTAGTTTCATCAATGTCATCTTCAGACATTAATCATAAAACCACACTATCTAAAAACATTAGAGAAGATTATTCAAACAAGCTTCCAAGTGGCTGCATTGAACCTTCTACGTCATGTTTTGTT
Organism: Staphylococcus sp. LKG3-1; assembly: GCF_048568385.1. Taxonomy (NCBI): domain Bacteria; kingdom Bacillati; phylum Bacillota; class Bacilli; order Caryophanales; family Staphylococcaceae; genus Staphylococcus; species Staphylococcus sp. LKG3-1. Next base: position 2,620,310 of record NZ_CP183796.1, on the reverse strand, counting down.
CCTGCAGGTAGAATTACCGATAAGTCGGATAGTTGACCAATTTTTGAATCTGATTTCGTAGTAATAAGCGCTACTTGCGCGCCGATTGAATTTGCTTTTTCTGCAAGTAAACGCAGATGCTCAGTTGAACCTGATCTCGAAAGAATAATAAATCATTACTGCTAATAGATGGTGTTGTAGTTTCTCCTACAACGTAGGACAGTTTACCTAATGGGTTTAATCGCATAGCAAAACTATTAGCAATAAATCCAGAACGGCCTTTATCAGCAACAAAAACACGAGGCGCTTGTGTTACTGATTCTTCAAAAGATTGGTAATCATTGTCTTCAAGGTGTGAAAATGTGCTTTCTAACTCCTTAACAGTAAGATCAAAATTATTAAATTCTGTCATAATTATCTACCTTCAATAGCATCTCTACATTGTTTTCTGGTGCTTTTGGATCATCAGTATTAGCAATACCTCCGATCACAATAACTAAATCTGGATTTTAAGAAACTATACTTTCGATAGTATCGAGTTTGATACCACCAGCCACCGCTACCTTAGAATTTTTAATTACAGATTTAACATTGCGTAAGTTCTCTAATGGTGATTGTCCTTGTGCTTGTAAATTATAATCGGTGTGTACTGCAATATAATCAGCACCCATTTCGTCTAATTCTTTTGCACGTTTTTCTATATCTTGAACAGCAATCACAAACAAGATGTTAACCAGCAAGAAAGTTGCGAACAGTTATTACAATTACCCAAACCAAAAGTAAAAGAAATTAAGAATCTTCCTGTAGCAATGACGATTAGACAAAAGAGATTCAATGGCAATTACACGTTCAGCTCCTTGTAATTTGGCAAATTTTTGTGCCATTAGTCCGATTGGACCGCAACCAAGTACAATTACAGTATCGCCAAATTTAACATCTGCGTGTTCGACACTCCAATAAGCAGTTGGAACTACATCAGATAAAAATAATACTTGTTCATCTTTCAATTCACTATCTGGAACCTTGAAGGATGAAAAGTCAGCAAATGGAACTCTTAAATACTCTGCTTGGCTGCCCAGTGGTTTCCATGCATAGCATTGCCAAAACCAAAAAGTCCACCATTATTCATTTTCCAACTTGCCGGTGATGGATTAGAATTATCACACTGAGACTCCATTTCATTATTACAATAGAAACAATCGCCACAACCTATGTTAAAAGGTATAACTACTCTATCTCCCTTTTTTAAGGTTTTAACCTCTTTTCCTACTTCTTCTACAATTCCCATTGGCTCATGTCCAATAACAAAATCAGGATCCATAAATAAATCACCTTGATGGTAAAGATGTAAATCAGAACCACATATACCTGAAGCTGTTATTTTTATAATTGCATCCGTTGATTCTTCTATTATTGGATCATGTACTTCACGCACTTCCATATTTTTATGACCTTGATAAGTAACTGCTTTCATTTAAATCACCTTAGTATTACAATGTAAACTCAAAAGAGTAAATTGATTTATTATTCTTTTGAGAGAAAATATAAGTTTATGTATTAAATATAAATATACATAATGTACATATAAATTATGTGAATTTATTGGATATAATAGCTTTTTTAAAAAGATAGTATATATAACAAAGGGTTGCCACTTAACAATTCCACGTCCTTTGGGTATACATGGATTAAGGTATTCTCTAGGTATTTCTCGATAGTCACTTGTGTATTTATATTCATCTGGTCCATTTGGATTTATTACTTTCATATAATCACCTCAAAAAAATGGAATCGTTTTACTAGCTTTTATAATATCTTTTGTGAAGAAAAATTGTTTACCTTCTCCTGTGTATGCAGGATTTAAAATCATATTCGCTTTGGCATTGTACAACCACTCTGGATTAATACCAGAATTTAATATTTCTTGAAATTCTTGAAAGTTTTTATTCCAATCTAAATTTGGAATCATATAATCACCTCATAAATATTTTAGAACATTTGTTCGTATAAATCAACTTAATATCTATTTTTCTTATAACCAATTATAATTAATCGTTAGATAAAATCAGACAATCTAGGAGAATACATATGGATTATAAAAAAGAAATTGAAAAAATGGGTTGGAATACAAAAGAAGTAACTAATCGAGTCGAAAGTTTAATAGAAGAAAAAGTAATAGATATAAAAGAAGAAGTAACCGAGGATCTATCAGTGGTTGTTGAAAAAGAAAATAATAATCCAATACTCAACGAGTTTTTAAATAAATATAAAAAAACAGCCTATCTAATCAGATAGGCTAATTTATTACAGTTTGTTAAGCGTTCCACGTCGCTTGATAGTTAAATACCCCAATTTTCTTATTGGAAACAAATCATAGCTATAAAAGTTATATAAATTGTAGTTCATATATCTCTTTATATTCATAAGTATTAAAACTATCAATATGACCTTTTAATAATATTTCTTGTTTCTTTCTACTCACATTGTGATAATATGTAAGCCTAATATTCATATCTGATTCGTAACCGTTATTTTGAATAGTATCATCCAATTCATCAAATACAGTTTTATTAATAGGTAACATATAGCTTTCTTTGCTAGGTAACATATTTATATATTTCTTTTGAATTACGTTATCTTTACCTAACATAACTTCAACAGTTATGTTTTTAGCAGCTCCTCCACCAAGGTTATATAACTTTAAATAATCTTCGTGTTCTTCAGAATTTGAAGTCGTATTTCTTAAATTCAAATTTTTATTTTCATCTTTTTCTAAAAGGATTTGATTAAACCCTAGAGCTGGTATAAAACTAATTTTCATTTGATAAAGTTGAACTGATACCGATACAAAATAAAATAACGCCATAATAAAAGTTCCTAGTGATCCAATTGCTGAAATAATATTTATCATATTAAATCTCCTTTTTTAATTTTTAGGAGACAGTAGTAGGGGTTTAATCATAACATTTAATTTGATATTTTTGTAGATTTTTTAACATTTCGTACTACCTACGTATAAAATCATCAAATAACCACCCAGTGACATGTGTGGGTGGTGGATATAAAAAGATATTTGAGAAAAGGCTAGCGATTCATATGTAAATACATTATACCATAAAAAAATAGGGCGAGCACATAAGTGCCTGTGCTCTAATGATTTTATATTAATTTTTACTTCCCCTCTATAATACTCCATAAAATAATAGATCTAGGAATTGCTGCAAAAATTCTTTTTTTGATTGGATTTTAAACAAACATATATTTGTGCATTTTAATATCCCAATCGTTTTTTTAATAAATAAACATTACATTTAAGAATAAAAAATACAACATTTAGGAATTATAACATTTTATTTTTAGAGTATTATGATAAATTATTTATAAAAATATTTGGAGGGATTTACTTGGATGAAATTTTAGAAGATATTAAAAAAAGTGCTTGGAACTTTATTACACTGATTATTTCAGTCTTTTTATTTTTTACTTTGAAATCTACTGCTGATTCATTTGTTTCTCAATATGGTGCAAAAGTAAAAGTTAAAAATTTATTTGTTGACGGTTATCTTAGTGGAACTTTAAGCATCTTAGGTCTTATTTTTATTACTTTAGTATTACTATGTGCCACTATTTTTTTCTCATATTTGATATTAAAGGGCGATTTTTCACTTACGGCGATTTTTCAAATATTAATTTCTATTGGTTTTATCATTGCAACATTATCTTTAAGCTCTGTACCATTTATTGGTACTTTGATTATGCTAATAATAATCACTATATTCATTTACTTCATAATTAATGAAAGATAGTAACTTAAAAAGGGCTTTAAAATAGCCCTTTTTTCATTCCAACTTATCCAACAACGCATTAAACATCTGCCTAACTCGTTGTGCCTCACATCAAATATACTTCCTATCTTTTCATAACTAACGCCTTTACAAAGTAGTAGGAACAAACAAAACTCTTTATCCGTCCCTACTCTTTCTACTATAGTTTCTAATTCATTGAAAAATATCGCATCTTCAAAATTGTTATTATCTAACACGTTATTTACTGGTTGATCACTTACATTAAAGAATTCATCAATACCAACTTCTTCATCACGTGTATCGTTATTCTCTATTGTCTTGTGGTAGTTTAATATAAATTCTTTAACAGTAGCTTTATCATACTTCATACATATTCTACTGCCTTTGCAACACGTTTTAATATAACCTCTCTAGCATGTCTTAATGTTAACTCACTCACACCTATTACATCAGCAATCACTTCATCTGTATACTTCTTATCATCCCACCACGTGAGCTTTATAATCTGTTGTATTTTAACTTCACTCTCTTTTTGACGCTGTTTATTGCGTTCTACACACTAATGATGATGCACTTTATATAAATCTACCTATAACTTATCAATCGTCTTAATTGCCCTCTTACGTCCAAATTATACATATATATCATAAATTTTCAATGATCTTAAAATAGTTGTTATTTGTGTACCCAAAAATAAAAAAGCCTACAACCACATGGGTTGCAGACTATATAGTGGAGACGGCGGGAGTTCATTATACCATTTATATATACATTTAAATATCGCTATAAGTATTGTCATATCAATGTTTACATTGCCTTTCTATGTTAGTGTAAAATGTTAAAATTGAAAAAACAACATATTTTTGGGGCAACATACACGTATTCATTACCCGTATGCGTGAGATAACTTTTTCACTGATAATCTCCATAATATTCTGCAATAAAATCTCTAATATCATCTTTAGTTTTAAATTTGAAACCTGACCAATATTCTTTGAAATTCTCTAATTCCTTATTTATATTCCTAAGTTCATCATTATTAATGGCTTTATTTACTTCGCTAACTTTTAAAATTATATCAACTTGTTTACCCTCATGAACTGTCTCTATTATTGCGTTTCCATCACCAATTTTATATATCGCTATTCCTGAGCTATAATCATATATAGTATGATCATTATATTCATATTCTTTAATTAAAATGTTTAAATAACTATTTATTTCACTAATACATTTCCACAATTCATTGCCAAGATATTCTATTCTTGTTTCTAGTTCTTTAAAATCGTATGAGAGTAAAGGAAATGTACTCTCAAAATCATTATTCATTTTAAAATGTCTAAATATTTCTTTAAAGTCAAAAAAATTAATCATAAAATTATTTACATCGAATGTATTTTTCAAATCATTTTTATTTGAGTAAAAATCTAAATTTCTTTTTAGACCTTTAGTATTAAAACTCTCTAAAACTTTATTATTACTTTCCATTGTTCGATTCAAATCATTTATCATACTTTCCCTTTTAGCCAATTTACTGGCATTTTCACCCGATATCTTAGCACCTAAATAAGCACCACCAAATGTAGCGAATAAGCCAATAAATAATAATGATATCTCAACTGGATTTTCCAGTCCTGTTTTTTGTACTAAAATTCCAAGTATATATGCTAATATTAATATTAAAAATATTATTACTAGAATCTTTATCTTTTCATTAAGTTTCCAAAACGCTTTCCACATTAAAAACACCTTCTTTATTTGTATTAATATAATTATCTATACAAAGACATGTAAAAGCAATGAAAACTTTTTATCAACCGGTTCAATATAGTGATATATTAAGTTTTTATCATATAATCCCTCTGACATTCACTCTCTGCTGCATCGAGAAATGAATAAACGTATAGTTGTTTGCTTGGCGTTCTATAATTATGTCCATATTATCATTAAATATAAACAAATTCATAAATTTTTATATTAATCATAACTTTTTGTTATCACCATTATTTTTTAGATATAGTACAATTAAATCATTATCTTTTTTACAATATCCATTAATAAGTTGCACGAATTTTAATAATTTCAGTTTGAGGCATTGCGTGTGTTTGAATATAAAAAAATTAAATAAGGGGGTATGTAGAATGGGTGTTGGAAATAGTAATTTAGAAATAAAACCTACACTAAGTAATTTACAGTTTTACATAGGTCAAACAGGCAAACCTGAACATGATCCATTGCTAGACTTTTCATTGTTATATGAACACGCAGAATTAGGTATTAAATTCACTTTGAGTGGTTTAGACAAAATTGATAATCCTTATAATACAGATAATGAATTATATTTAATAATTCTATTATACGATAAGGTTGGAGGTATCGGTTTTGATTTACGTAATTTTTGGACATTAAATTTAAATGCCGAAACCATGAAAAAACCTTATGAAACAATCCAATTCACGTTATATAAATTTGAACCTAATAATAGAAGTTACGATTTCACTAATATTTATCAACAATTAAAAGTATTAGTCTTGCCTGAAGAAATTGGTAAAGAAGAAATTGACAAAGATACTTTTATGAATTGGATGACTTGGCCACAACAGAACGAAATTTTAAGTACTAAAATACCTATTTATCATCACAAGGAGATTAATAATGAGTAATTTAGAGCCTGTACCTCACAAAACTTTATTAAACAGAATATATCCAAATGGTGATATTCCAGTCAATTTTATGAATGATACTAAAAATCAAAAAGATGATATAATGGAATTAAATAAAAACGATGAATCCGGAGGTGGCGATATGAACAACTATGTAACTAGAGATGAATTTAATAATGGAATAAAAGAATTCAAAGATGAAATGCGTGCTATGAGAACTGATATGAATAACAACATGAATAGCATCAGAACTGATATGAACAATAATATGAATAGTTTACGTACAGAAATGAATACTAATTCTAATTATTTACGCAGTGAAATGCAAAATTCTATTAGTAAGTTACCTACTAATTCTGAAGTTGAAAATATTTTACTAAAAAACAATAAAGAATTAGACAAAGAAGCAAAGCAAAATAGAAACACAATTATAGGTTGGACTATTGGTATAGTTGGTTTAGGTTTCACAATTGCTAAAAGTCTCGGATGGCTATAAATTAATAATAAGGGTAGTCCACCTACCCTTATTATTTTTCATCTTAATTGACATACAAAACAACCCACCTATTCATATAAATGAGTGGGGGGTTGTTTGTTAATATAATTTTTCATATAATTAATATCAACACAAGAAGAATTCGTTTACACACTTTTCAAAAAAATCGGAGGTGCATAAATTTGAATAATTTAGGAACTTTATATTTTTTCTCAGGAAAAATGGGAGCAGGAAAATCAACTAGATCTAAAGAGATAGCACAAACTGAAAATGCAGTTTTATTGTCTGAAGATGAATGGTTAGAAAAATTATATCCAAATCAAATAAATGATTTTGATGATTACTTAAGTTACTCAAAGTTAATAAAACCATTATTGAAAGAGCACATCCAGCGAATTTTAAAAGTCGGTAGTAATGTAGTATTAGATTTTCCAGGTAACACTAAAACTCAAAGAAAATGGCTATTAAGTGTAGCTTCAGAAATTAATGCAAATCATCAATTAATTTTTCTCAATATAAGTGATGATAAATGTTTGAAACAAATTAATATAAGACGTAGTGAAGAACCAGAAAGAGAACAATTCGATACTAAAGAAACTTTCGAATATGTTTCTAGTTTCTTCGAACCCCCTGAATTTTCAGAAGGTTTAAATATTATAGAAATCAAATAGTTAACCCCATCTTTTCATTTAGGTGGGCTTATTTTATCTCCACAATATCTTTTAAATTCAATACGCTCATTCCAGTATCTTCATACATGTGCAGTGTTTTAGTATACACATCTACTTTATGAATATAACCTACTTTAGTTTTAATATATCCATTTTCGAAGTAACGCAATTCAATAGATGGGTCGTTATACATTTTGAAAATTAATGTGTTATTAAGCTCATTCAATTGATCGTCGTCTAATATAGGTTTATCTATCTTATTTTGGTCTTGTATGTATTGTTCTAGTTGCTCGTATTGTTCGGGAAGTGTCTTGAAGGCTTGCCACTTAACGATGCCTCTACCTTGTGGAATTTTAGGATTAAGATATTCTCTAGGTATTTCTCGGTAATCACTTGTGTATTTATATTCATCTGGCGCGTCTGGATTGATTGGTTTCATATAATCACCTCAAAAAAATGGAATCGTTTTACTAGCTTTTATAATATCTTTTGTGAAGAAAAATTGTTTACCTTCTCCTGTGTATGCAGGATTTAAAATCATATTCGCTTTGGCATTGTACAACCACTCTGGATTAATACCAGAATTTAATATTTCTTGAAATTCTTGAAAATTTTTACTCCAATCTAAATTTGGAATCATATAATCACCTCATGAATATAATAGAACACTTGTTCGCATATGTAAATAAAAAAATAACCGCATCAATTAAGACACGGTTTAATCTCATACACCAAGATGACTACATTATTATAACAAAAAAGCACCCACCAGTTGGTGAGTGTTAAAAATAATTGCTACTCTGAATTACGCGAAGTAGCTTTTAATATATTTGCAACTATACTACCTAGAGATAAAACCCCTATTAAACCTGAAGCCCATGGTTGACCCATTACACCTAAAACTACTGAACCAGCTATCCCACAAACCGATACTATTGTACTACTTATAACTCCGATGAGTGTTAACTTATCGTTACTTTCATAGTACTTTGTTTGCTCTCTTTTAGTTAGTTCAATACGATTTTCTTGCTCTTTTTCAGCCATTTTTAAAATTCTATCTCCTGCACCAGGCAACGCTTTTTCGTAATCATTAAATTCTTGAGCTTCTGGTAATGGACCACTTTTAGTTACAGAAAGTTTACGCATAATGAATTTACGTTCTTCTGGGTCGGCATCATCCATTATTCTTTTTAATACTTCTTCTTCATTTTCGTTTTCTATATGATCAATGTGATTATTATCTAATTTGTTATTTTCCATTATACATTAGCTCTCGTTTGTTATAAGCTTTAATAGATTGGTTTATATCATTACCGATTGTGTACCAATCAGTACTAAGTTCTTCGGAATCTCTTTTAGATTCAATTAACTTACGGTGATGATTTATCTTTCTTTTTCCTATTGACGCGTTTAAATCTCCAGAAATCATATATGCTTGCATTAATGTTTTAATTATTTTTTGCATAACGACCTCCTCCTATCCTTACATCCATTTTAATATCGTTCATACTAAAAAACAACTGTTTTATATTATTTGTAAATTTCACAAAAAAATAACCACCCAGTGACATGTGTGGGTGGCGGATATAAAACTATTCGGGAAAGGGCTTATACATGTAAATAAATTATACCATAAAAAAATAGGGCAAGCACATAAGTGCCTACCTCTAGTTATTACTCCAACTTATCCAACAATCGATTCAACATTTGCTTAGCTCTAGCTTCTTTGACACCAAATATACTCCCAGCTTTTTCAAAACTCACACCGTTACATAGTAATAAAAATAAATTGTGTTCTTTTTCAGTTGCTACGCTTTCTATAACAGCTTCTAGTTCATTAAAGAATATCACATCTTCAACATTACTATTATCTATCTCATGAGTTTCTGCTTGATCGTTCACATTAAAGAAGTCATCAATCCCGACCTCGTCATCACATGAAACACTATTATCTTGTATTTTGTGATAGTTTAATATAAACTCTTTTACAGTTGCTTTATCGTACCTCATACATAGTCAACTGCCTTTGCAACACGTTTTAATATGACCTCTTTAGCATGTCTTAACGTTAATTCACTTATACCTATTACATCAGCTATTACTTCATCTGTATACTTCTTACCTTCCCACCATGATAATTTAATAATCTGTTGCACTTTAGCTTCACTATTGTTAAATACTTCTGTAATACCCTTCACAATTGATTCTAGATTCATATACTTTAATTCGTCCATATCATTATCCTTATGCTTATAATCATCAACCATTCTATGATAATTGCGCATGTATCTTTCTAAAATTGGATAATCTACATCTGTCATACAACCAACTCCTCACGCTCATTATTTAAGCTTTCTTTCACTTCTACTACAAATTTTTGATATATAACCTCATTCTCTTTTTCACGTTGTTCATTGCGTTCTATACGCTTATTGTGATGTATCTTATATAAATCTTCCTGTAACTTATCAATTGTCTTATAAGGCTTGTTACTGCCATTAGATTTGAAATATCTCATCACTTCTTTTTGTTCCTTAGGTGTGTAGTTACTGATAAGTTTCTTCAATAAATTGAGTTTCTTGGTACTATTAATTTTAAAACGATTCAATTCATCTTTTTGGTCAGTTATCCATATAACTAATTTATCTAATGGATATGAAACTGTAATAACACCAGCGATTTCATCACACACTGTATGGGATGTATTAAGATGATACATTGCATTGATTTGTTCCTGTATTGCTCGAATCTTACTATTAATGAATTGTGGATTGTAATTAGTTAGCAACTCATATTCAGTAATTTTCATTTCTTCTTTATACCACAAAACTGATTTACAACGTTTTAATATCATAGTAGCCCTCCTAGACATTTTTAATGAAACAAATTTATTTATTAGTCGTCATCATCCACACCTTTATTCATTGAATTTAACGCTCATAATGACTAAAAAAGGGGCAAAATAATTTACCCCCCTTTCATGAAATTTTTATTCGTGTTGCGAGCGATTGCCCCCCGCCGGTTCCCGGCGAAAAAACTTTTTGGTCGGTGGGTAGGGGGCATAAAAAATATTGTATATTTTTTTATCTAAATTTTAGCGATTCGTAATAACTCTGGGACAATTTTTATATCAAATACATAGTTCAAAGCAAATTGATAAACGCCTCTCATTGCTTGCTTTTTCTTGTTATACATAATTGCTTCATACTTCGCATATATCGCATGTTTAAAATCTCCTACAAATACATCATGTGCATCATCTGTAACAACAATATTTGTGATATTAAATAACTTATTTAAATCCCCAGCAAGTGCACCTAATCCCATCTGAGCTAACTCTTGTATTAACTTATCATGATGCTCTGTGTTCATTACTACTGACACATTACGTCTGAATGGTTGAGGTATGTCTTTGATTGCTTGCTTAATACTTTCATATACTGTCTTACCTTTTACTTCTTTGATATCTTGATTGTATAAAGATAAGTCTTTATTCTGTTCATCTATTAATCCACTTGCATTGTCCTTATCTAACAGTAATGTAGTTTCATATGCCACACACTCATTGATAAAGATCTCTTTAAGTAACTCATCCAATGTTCTATCTGAACCATGTATGACTGTATCAGATACTTCTGTATAGATATGTCCCTCACGTTTATCAAAGTACTTACTACTTCCGTTCAGACTCAACTCAATGCCATTAGTTGATAGCTTATCTTTAATGTATGTTAGTGAAGGTATCGTCTCCACATGTTCATCATCTGTAATAGTTATTACATCACGTAATGTATTTGGTAGCGCATAAGTTAATAGTTCTTTGAATACTTCCTTACGTGCAGTCGGTAACTCTTGAATGTTAAAGTTATTATCACTACTTACTAATTGCTTTGTTAATGTACCTACATAAGTTGTACCTGATTGATTCATTCTGTTCATATCTAACACTCCTAATATTTTTTGATTAATTTGTTCTGATGTTAATAGTTCCGTCTCACTGATACTCAACTTCTTTAATGCTCGTTCTATCTTATTACTATCATGTCCTATATCTGTCTGATACCTTTGTGCATAACCTTCAATGTGTTCATCATCAAACTCTGACAAGCGATAAGCAAATTGTTCTTTAAAACGTTTCATCTGTTTCATCTCCTATTTTTGCTTTAGTGTTAACCGATAACACATATTTTTTCCTTCCATTACCATCTACCTCAACAAAGAATTTAATGTTATGCATAAAAAATTTTGATTTTAATACCTCGTATTTATCCATCAATTCTTCCCTAGTGTCATATTTGAATAGATGATGAATAGATCTGTTATTCATTACTTTTAGTTCTCCTTCTAATAGTTATAATCTTTAATGTCTTTGTCTGCCATTTAAAAATTCTGCGTAAGTGATTGTTCTATTACTAAAAGACACTGCTTTATCATTAATCAAATGTCTAATCCATTTCTTTAATTCAATAAAATCTTCGTGAGTAGTAACGTATGTCCCTACAATTTTATTTAATTCATCTTCCTCTAACTTTTCTATATTCGTTGGTAATCTAATGATTACTTGTTTAGCTAGTCTTTGGAAATCCATAAGTCCACTCCTTTGATAGATATAATAAGTCGTTAATATCTATATAATATTTAAACTATGTTGTAACTTGTGCTTTTGCATTGAAAGTCACTGGTAACCAACAATCATTTCTGGCGTCTGTAGGTTTTGTCATAACTGGTAATGTTAGTGATTTACCATCTACCAAATAAACTAAAGGCTCACATATTTCCATACTTATTAATCCATCGTGTTTTAATTCTGCTAATATATTGAAAGCTTTTTGATTCCATCCCATCCAAAATATAACGTTTTGATGTTGACCACTACTATATGCCCCATTGCCTTTATAGTTGAAATGGTTATCTTCAAACACTTGTTCAATTTCCACAAATGATGTTCCAGCGTTTTGCTTTATATATTCCAATACCTTTTGCTTAATTTTGTCTTTATTCATATTTTGACCTCCTGTATTAGTTGTTCCAATGTTCTACCATGTTATAACTACATGGAACACCTTAAATCCTTACTCTCCCAATCGATAGAGCTTAAATGTTCCAATGTTCCAACATTTTTGGTCTACCTTTATAGAATATTTTTAATTTTTTGGGTTATTTAGAACAAAGTTATTGGAACACCGGAACACTTACGGCATGGCAATTACTCTCCCAATGGTTAAAAGGTGTTCCAAGGGTGTTCCATTAATGTTCCAATGTTCCAACCCATTACTAATTTTTGCTATTTAAATCTTTTAATTCTTTAAAGTATGGTGACATATCTACTTCAAATCCCCACTGCAATCCAATACTTTCACCAAATCTTTTACGTTTTTTGCTATCTCCACAATATCGTGTATTTCTTAATGCCTCATCAATTTTCCTTAAGTTATGTGGCTGTGGTTGGTCATCCCTTTGCATCATGATTCGCCATATTTCTAAAGCACAAATTTTATCGCGCCATTCGTAAGCTCCTGGTTTACTATTCGGTAATTCAATTAGTTTCCCATCGCCATATAAATTAATTAAATCAGTATCAATTACATCATGTGTACGTATTCTTTTTTCTGCTAAATCTGTATACCAGTAATCAGATGGTATTGGTCGTTCAAGAAAATCTTCTAATTCTCCAACAAGAGCATCTTTTTCAGAATGTTCTTCTTGCATTTGTAGAGCAACTTCATCTGCTTCTTTATCAAGTAACAATGTTTCTTTAACTGGATTTTCTTCAAAATAAAATTTAGCTTCTGCATACATTTGTTGTACAACTTCTTTTGTTAGTTCTTCGAATGGGCTTTTAGTCGCTTTAGATTTATCTGTAGTCACTGGCCAAAACCGTCTATTACCTGTTTTATCTTTTAAAAATTCATAATTATTTGTCGTGCCAATAAAAATACATTGTCTAGGGTGTCGCTCTACACGTTTTCCATATGAAGCTCTATATATGTCTAAAATAGCACTTATAAAACTTTTTATATCTTCAATAGTAGAACTTTGAAACGCTGACAATTCTTCTATTTCTACAATCCATGATCCTTGTACTTTCTTTAAAGCCTCGTCGCCTTTGAATGTTTTAACCGATTGGTTATACCAATCTCTGCCCATTTTACTTGCGACTGTTGATTTGCCCCCACCTTGTGACCCATATAGAATAGCCATAGTGTCAAATTTAATACCAGGTTGATATATACGCGCAACTGCTCCCATGACCCATTTTTTAGCAACTTCTCTATTATAATGAGTATCTGATGCACCTAAATAATCAATAAATAGTGTTTCTATTCTTTTAATACCGTCCCACTCTTTTGTTTCGATGAATGATTTAATAGGATGAAATTTATGTTGATATGCTTCTTTATCTATAACTTCGTTAAGAATATCTGTACTAAATTGAATGTTATAGCATTTATCGATATAAGACTTAACATGAATAGTATCTAAATCTCCCCAATAATAGTTTGTATCACCTTTTGAACGCCATTTCGGTAGACGTTTTAATTTCGTCACTTTTTCAAAAGTATCGTATTGAAGCATATCCTTTAAGTAATCATCATTTTGTAAAATTAACTCACCATTTGTAGTCGTCTTTTTTAAAGCACCAGTAGTTGGAGAAGTTCTCAATTTACTTTTCCAATGATCACTATTTGTTAAATAACTTCTTTCATTACTTGAAATCACATCAAATTCACTAAAATTATTATGTTTAGTATTATCTATTGTTTGAAAAACTTCTTCATTTGATACTTCCAAATAAAAGCCTCCCTTCTAGTTGTTTCTTCTATCCTTATTCAAAATGCTTTTAAAAGTTTTATTCACTTCACCTTGTTCAATTGGAGGAGAACACGTCATCGCCCAAGCGCTCACTAAACCATATACTAGATTAGGATCTACATACCTACGTAACAAGTAGCCAATTAATGATGCTAACGTTGAATTACGTTCGCCCTCTCCAACTCCAAATGCGATATCACGCCAATAAGATGATTCACGCTTTTTATGAATTTTCACAACGTTAACTTGCTCTAATTGTTCAACGATTGATGAAATATTTAATAGTGTTTCATCTTGATACTTAAAAATATATTCACTATCTTTAGTTAAAATAGTTGGTAAGTGCATAACTCTAACGATTTCTTTACTTCTTTCGTCAAAGCCCGAAATTCCTAACACGCTATTTGCGATATAATCTATAACACCAGCGTATTCACTTTCTGAAAGTGTGTAAGACCTATCTAAAGGTATAAATAATCTATATCTAGGTGCTTCAGCTTTATGGCTTGCTGTTGTATATACACAAAAACTGCAATTCAGCTTATTTGATACTTCAGTGTAAAAATCAAAATGCGGCTCTAAGTCGTCATAATCAAGCGTTAGTAATGTTCTATTAATCACTGACCCTTTAACTTTCAATCCGTTTGTTTTTCCACCGATAATTGATCCGTTGCCTCCCTTACTTCTAACGGGTGGTCGTTGATTCAATTTTTTTAACAGTGTGCTATATTTCAAATTTTTATTCTCTACTTTTTTATGTTTATAATTTGGTACATAAGTTATATCCATTTTGATATCATGTTCTAAATTCATTATTTTTCATCTCCATACTGTAAATACAGAGCACAAAATGTTATAATTAAAGAAATAAGCACTAGTGCTTTGTATATTTTATTTCTGTTACGCGTTATCTGATCTCTCGCCAAAGTTCTCAGATGACGCTTTTTCTTGCTCTCTTTTAACAATCATTACTATTTCATCATTCATACGTTCGTTATCTTCTCTAATGCTTTTTAAAATAGATAACGCAACATAATGTGACTTCCAAGCATTATTAATTTCTTGTTGTAACCTAAATTCATTATTTTTGATTGCCCATTCTCTAGTTTGTTCTACTGCTTCAATCTCTGTTGCAAGATAATCCATACACGATTGAATCTTATTTCCTAAATCTGTACATTCCACTGTTTCTTCTACTTTTTGTGAATAATTCATATTATTTTTCCTCCAAATTTTTAAATGTAAATCCTGATAACGTCATAATTCCGTAAAATGTAAATGCGATAAATATATCGGTTAATACTCCAATAAATAATGTGGCTATAATTAGTAGCAACATGTAAATCACATAGTTTTTCAATTTGATAACCTCCTATGAGCCTACTTTGATAGAATTACTGAATAATTCATCGATACTCATTCCATACAATTCGGATAAAATTTTAGCTTCTGGTAATGTGAAATTTGCTTTTCCTAATTCTTTTAATGAAAATCTTTGTGGACTAATATTCAATTTTTTCGCAACAAACTTTTGTGAATGTCCTTTCTCACGTCTTGCAATGTATAACATTGGGTATGCTAAATTTGTCATTTCAATTCCTCCAATTCTTATTAACGCCGATAGCGATATTAAAAAGTAAAAAAATAAACGATTAAATATCGCTATCGGCTATATAATGTTATTTTAGCACTTCTTTTGTAAATTGCAACCTTTTTATTGATTTTGATGTCTTTTTTATTTACATCTGTTAATATAATTTACGAGGTGAAAATATGGCTATCGGTGATAATATAAAAAAAATACGTAAAGAAAAAGGGTATACTCAACAACAATTTGCAAAAGAAATAAATATTTCTCAATCATATTTAAGTGATTTAGAAAATGATAGAAAAAATATAAGTACCAAAACATTAGAACTTCTTTCTGAAAAACTTGATGTTAGTATGAATTACCTAACTACTGGTGAAAAAATGTTACGAGATTTAACAGAAGATGAAATAGGTACAGAATTTATTGATTGGTCTAAAAAAATGACCAATGATAAAAATGAAAAATTAATTTCCTTAAAATCGATATTTAACAATTTACAAAATAATGATTTATCAGTAATAGAAGTACAATTTTTAACTAATTCGATTAAATTTTTTCAAAATGCAACAAGTGATGAAATAAATTTCATGCAAGTTTTACTATTAAAATTAAATAAATATTACGATGCTAAATATCATGATAATTATGATAAAAACGAAATAGAAAATGTTTATAATGATGTGATAAATAGTTTTGATAATTTCCTAAAAAAATATTTAGGGATAAATGAGTAGGTGAATCCCATGCAACACGACATTAAAATATCCCACAACATCTATAAAGACACTAAACGTGGTACATACTACTTCCGAATCACGTATTATGATAAAACGAATACTAGAAAAGAGATTAAGCGTACTGGATTTAAGCAACGTAAAGAAGCTGTGAAGTCTTGTAACGATTATATGGATGAATTAGAGGGAATCGGCAAAATAAATAAATTACCGTTTGATAAGCTCGTAGAAGAATATATTGATTGGTACACGGCAAGACGTAAATCTTCAAGTGTAAAAGCATTAAAGACACATGCAAACAACCATTTAGTACCCTATTTTAAATCAATGGATGTTTTCAACATGACCACACAAGATGTGATGAAATTTCAGAATAAAAAAATGAAAGAAGGACGTTCGGGAGAATATTTGAAAAAGATGCATGTATTCTTGGTATCAATACTTAACCACGCTATGAAGTACCATGATTTAAAACAAAATGTGGCTTCATTAGTTGGCAATTTTGAAATTGAAACACAAAAACGATTAAACTATTGGACGTTAGAGCAATTTAATCAATTTTATGATGCGTTATCCACTATACAGCAAAAGTTATTCTTCAAACTATTGTTCTACAGTGGCGCACGCAAGGGAGAAGTTAGAGCGCTCACATGGGAAGATATCAACTTTGACGATGATTATATCCATATAAACAAAACGGACTATCACGGTGAAGTGACAGCCCCTAAAACGAAAGCAGCCACACGTGATATATACTTACCCACTCACATGATGGACGACTTACAAAATTATTTAACTTGGTACAAAGAGAATAACATATATAAGGGTAATTATGTATTGTTCGGAACATTCTTTAAAGCGTTCAGTGAATCAACTATTGATAGATGGTTTACTAATGCATTAAAAATATTAGATGATGAATTACCAGATGGCGAAACTTTCCCACGCATTGTAATCCACAGCTTAAGGCACAGCCATGCTTCTATGCTAGTGAACGCTGGTGCTAGTTTAATGATAATTGCACAAAGGCTAGGCCATTCTTCTATAGAAGAAGTAAGCTCACGCTATGGTCATTTATACCCTAGTACACAAAAAGAAATAATAAAATATTTATGAGGTGAATAAATGCAAGAATTTTTATTAGAAGAAATTTCAAAACCCCCTATGTGGTTGGAGTTATTAAAAATCAGTTTTCCTATATTAATAGCTTACTTTGTTTATAGATATACTAGTAACAATCATAAAAAAACTTTATTAGATCAATTAGATTCTAAATCAGAATGGCGAAAAAAATTATTTGAAGTTGCAAGCTCTAGTTCAATTGGTATACAAGAAGTATACACATTGAGGACATCAGTTAGATTCGATTGCAAAGATTTACCAGAAACTATTTTTGAGAAGAAAACTAATGAAATTATCAAATTCTGTGATTGTGTAACATCTTCGCATGTTAATATCAAAGATCCACTCCCTTTTTTAGAACAAGAAATGACAAGAATATATTGTAGATATTTATTAGCCAACCAATGGGAAATTTTGCAATTAACTTTTATAAAAAGACAATTTTATAAATTGCAAATGGGGAAATGGTATAAAAAAGAACAAGAGTTAGATGAAAAAACAAATGAATTAATTAATAAATTGACACCCTAAAATAAAGGGTGTTTTTTATTTGCTTGTGGCACATCTGTGGCAATACTGTGGCAATAAAAATAAAAAGCCTACAACCACATGGGTTGCAGACTATATAGTGGAGACGGCGGGATTATGAAAATGCTACAAGAATAGTATTCACGCGTTTTTATTGTCCGTTAGTTGTCCGCTTTAAAAACAACCCACCTATTCATTTAGGTGGGATTATTTTATCTCCAATATGTCTTTTAACTTCAATATACTAATTCCAGTATTTTCATACATGTGCAGTGTTTTAGTATACACATCTACTTTATGAATGTAACCTACTTTCGTTTTAATATATCCATTTTCGAAGTAACGCAATTCAATTTTAGGATCATTGTACATTTTAAATATTAACTTATCGTTTAAATCATTCAATTGGTCATCACTTAATGATGGTCTATCAATCTTATTTTGGTCTTGTATGTATTGTTCTAGTTGTTCGTATTGTTCGGGAAGTGTCTTGAAGGCTTGCCACTTAACAATTCCACGCCCTTTGGGTATACATGGATTAAGATATTCTCTAGGTATATTACGGTAATCAGTTTCATATTTATATTCATCTGGTGCGTCTGGATTTACTACTTTCATATTATCACCTCATGAATATAATAGAACACTTGTTCGTATGTGTAAAGATGTATATTACATGTAAATAAGCATAAAAAAACACCCACCAGTTGGTGAGTGTTAGTTATATAGCGCTAAAACTATAGAAACTATTATTGAGATAATACTAATTACGGATGGTATTGTAATACCTAACCAAAATCTTCCAGTTGTAACTTTTTTCTCGTTTATATTTTTTTCTAAAATTAAAACGGCTTTCTGAATCTCTCCGGATAATACTTCTTTTACGTTATCTATCTTATCATCAACATTATCAAATCTTTTTTCCATATACTTTTCATGTTGTTCAAATTCTGGTCTAGTAATATAATCCATACTCATTTCACCAACCTCCACTTCTTGAAAACCTAATGTTCCAGTGCCACTAGTACTCGTATAAGTTCTAGTGGAATCACCACCATACTTCTTATATTTAGGATGAGAGTTAATCTCATATATATTTTTAGGCTTCGTCATAATAATTGCTCATTTCAATTTGAAGAGAATCTATATCTTTTATTTCTCCATGCATTTTTTCGTGTTGATCAATTGCTTGTCCCAAAGCCTTTTTTAATTGTTTTGCTAAACTTGGATTCATTATAACTTTTTTATTTTCTAAAAAACCATTTGGAGTACTTTGTTTAAAGTTTACCATAAAATCTGTAATACTTGTCTGAACATCTAACGAATTAGCATAAAACATTTCATGATTTTCTCCATAAATATAATTATCGCTCTGGTCAAATTCTACTTCGTAATTTTCATTATTTTCCATTTCTTTATTCCCCTTTTTAACATAATTAAATATATAATACATAAATTATTAAAAAAGGTATAGACAGAACATAAAAGCGAACAAAAAAAATAACCACCCTTGTTTAGGGTGGTCTTAGAGAGTTTGTCTGGATGCACACCCTAGGGCATGTATTAGACCTACTCTATCTAGCAACACCCTAAGGTGCACTAGATAATAGTACGACATTGAATATTAATTGTAAACTATAACATAAAAAATAGGGCAAGCACCACTATGTGCCTACCCTAGTATGATTACGTGGTGAAAAGAAATTTTAGTGTTTTATAACATAAATATAATTATATTATAGCATAGATGTGTATTAAACTGTTGTAAATTTGCCAAAGTAATCTAAGCGTTTACCATTTTTATCAGCACGACCTGTAGCAATATATCTACGACCATTATTACTAATGTAACTGATCCATCTAAAGCCGTTTTGTATGATTGCTGTATCGTAAATAATACCGTTATAGCCTGCTGGCAATATGCCTGTCACTTTGTGTTTTGTACTTGCACCTGTTCTAACTCTAACGGGAGAATTACCAACAATGAAACGGCCTCTTTCACGTTTCGTCAATACGCCTTTGCTGTTTTTAACATATCCATTTGGTATTGACGCTGGCACACCTTTGCTTGAACTTTCTTTCGGTGCGCTCAGTTCTTTTGTAAGTGTTCCACCGTTATAATAATGTTTGATTTTTTCGATGAAATAATCTTTCAACTTATTGATATTGTCATCGGTGTTAGCACTTCCCGTATGCAAGTCCCAACTTTTATGCGGGCATGATGTACCAATAAATTCTCTATGCAATCTCACTGTTGAACGATTGACCGGTAAATCTTTCATTTTGAGAACTTTCGCTGCGACGGCAAACGCAATTTCTTCGTTATCCTCAAATTCTTTTTTTGTCAATTTCGCTGCTGGGTGGCTTTCAGTCGCTTCAATACCCACGTAATTGTAGTTACCTCTTGAATTGCCTGTGTGCCATTCTACATAGTCTATATTGTGATAATATAACACTTCATTACGATTGACGTAATATGCAGCCCAACCGTTCACATATTCTCCGTTGCTTTCGCGTAAGTATAACCAATTTTCATAGTCACTAGGTTTCATTGTACCGTAATCGTTGTGTATAACTACACCTTTGACACTGTCTTTTTTATCAATCGTTTTCCCATTGTAAGTTATTTTCTTACCTGTGATGTGTTTACTATTGATCCATTTAACTGTATCAAGTGGGTTTTGTCCTTTAGTTGCTTTCGCTTTAGGTTTAGTTACATCTTTTTTAGCTGTCGATTTGGTAGGCGTTTTTTTCTTAGCTCCACCTTTTGTCGTTGGTTTTACATCGATACTTGTAATGCGTAATCTTTCGTGCCATACCCAACCATTATATGAACTGTTGTAAATACGACACCAACCGTCCATGATTTCATATACCCAAAAGATTGTACCTGCACCATAAGTCATGCTTGTATTGTTCCACTTATAATTGCCTGCATTACCTGTTCTAGCATTGATAGTTACACCTGCACTATCAGCTTTAGCTTTGAATAAGCGTTTACTACTCCACGTATATTTTTTAGGTGGAACTTTGCCAACTTCTAAACTGCCAACCTTATTTATTGTTTGTGACACTTTTTCTTTCGCTTTAGATGTTGCTTGTTTAGCCTTGCTCGCTGTTGCGAATTTAGGACGAATAAAGCCCCATACACCACTATAATTATGTTTAACATAAGCTGGTGGACTACCGTGTGTGAGTGACGCGTTAAACCAATTCTGATCTAAACTAATGAATGTCATTAGGTTTCCGTCTGGATCGCCATTTGTAACGATACCAACATGACCGTATGTTGAATAACTACCATAGCCCCAAACAACAATATCTCCAGCTTGTGGACGTGTGCTAGCAACGTTTTTGATACGTGTAAATGTATCGGGTAACCATTGCCATGTTAATGCAATCGCATTACCTGTTGGTCTGAACGTGCCACCTGTTAGCCAGTAAAAATAGGCAACTGCCTCGTCCATACATTGTTTTCCATACCAGCCATCGAAATCTTGACCGCCTTTTTTATAAAATGCAGTAATCCAAGATAATGCTTGCTTTTTGCTTATAGGTAATTGTGCCATAATTTAACCTCCTAACCTTTAATTTCTTCGCCTTTAATGTCTGCGTCTGCTTGTTTCTCTCTGAAACTTTCCTCGTCATCATTTCCGATGTCTTGAGGTTGCGCGCTATCTCCAAATATTTCATTGTCTGCATCTGAAAAAGTATCTTCTGCCGTTTGATTGTTCAATTCTATTTCATCTCGAACATCTCCTTGTGAAATTTCAGTTCCGTTTATTCCATCAACTATTTCTGAATTATTTTCATCACTAACCACTTTCTGATACTCAACTGGATCAATATTTTCATCACGTGGTTTAGTGTAAGTTTTAGTTATGCCACTGTCTTTTACACCTTTTGTAGTAGGGTCAGTAACAACGCCTATACCAACTAAAAACGTAATAATTGCACCTATCAACCCACTTACTTGTTCAATCTGTTCAGACAAGTCAACACCAAATGCTTCCGTTATTTGCTTAATAAATAGTAAAATAGCACCCACAATAGCTGTGAGTGTTGCTTTATTTTTAAGTCTTAATATAAAATTCATAGTTTACCTCCATAATAAAAAGCCACCCCGTTAGGAGTGACTTATTTATATTCTTCGCCAGTCATTTGTTTGTATTGTTCTTCTGTTAGTACGCCGTATTGAACATAAGTTTTAATATCATCATTTGAATAAGCATTTACATCGTAAAAGTATTTAATATCTTCGTAACTTGGCCACATATTAATTACCACCTTTTAATTTTGTAATTTCTAACATCATTTGTGCATTTTGTTTTTGTAACTGTAATTGTGCGATATTTGACTTCATTAACTGCATTTGAAGATTTGCCGCAACTTTTTCTAATGGGTCTGGATCTTTAGGCGTAGGCGTTTCTTGATTAGATAACCATTCTTGGTATGACGTACCAACCCATTGGTTACCGTCAAAATGAATAGGTTGATATAACCCATTAGGTGGTTGAATATCTGTGTAAATATCAGAATTAAATTCATCGCCTTCTATTAAACTAGGTCTTCCATCTTCTTTTTTAAATATTTGTTTATACATATTATCCTCCTTATGCAACCCACATAGTATCTAATATAAATGTTTTGGTGGTTGTTATTGACCCTTGACCTTTTAAATCTCCATTAAAAGAAATTGTAAAAGTAAGTTTTTCATTAGTATTCCTATCAAATGCTACAGAATAAAATGTTTTTAATTGTATAGCATATTCTTTTGGAATTTGGCTAAATGTAACGTTATTAGATAGGTTTGTAATCATACCGACAAGTCTTACTATCGTTATACCTCCGATTTTTATAACTTTATATGAAGGTTTAATGGAATTGTTATAAGTATCGGCAGTAACTCCGTTTAATAACGGTAGTTCAATCCATCCACTATCACTAACAAGAACACCATTATCACCTTTTGGACCTTTTAAAGCGTCTAATTGTGATTGAGTGAAGTCTGTGTATTTGAATGGGTCGCCTTTAGGTCCTTTTAAATTATTTAATTGCTCTGTTGTAAAATCAGTGTATTTAAAAGGTTCACCCTTTTCTCCAGGTTCTCCGCGTATACCTTGCTTGCCTTCTACACCATTTACTCCATCTTTACCAGGCATACCACGCTCTCCCTGTGGTCCTTTGAATTGTTCTGAATTTTCCGATATATAATTTTGTAAATCAGTTGTTAGTTCAGTTTTGAAACCACTATCTAATAATACAGTTAAATCATCACTCATAATTCTTCGCACTGTATCTTCAACTAAATTCACACTTATTTCTTTTTGTACTTTGCCTTCAACACCACTATCTACAATATTAAAACTAAAGTTAGCTGCATGTATTTTTTCATTGTCTGATACAAGAAATAATTTAGCATTAACTAAACCGCTGTGCTTTATAACTTCATCACTCACGTTATATTGTACTAACCCTTTTTCACTTGTAATTATTTCTAAAGGTTCATCTATAAATATGGAACCATCTGCTAAAAACAAATCTAATTTAGGAATTAAGTTAACTGTTTTTAAATTAATTGGGCTATTGTTCCAATTTAAGAAAATTCTTATTGAAGCTGTACCTACATCTTCTGTATAAAACTTAACACCTATATTTCCTATATCTATATTTGAAACATTTATATTAGTATTTACATCTTTACTTTTATATATCATTTATACACCCCATTAAAATTAAAAGCCGACCGAAGTCGCCTTTAGAATATATTTTGCAAAAAAGCTGCTGCTGCTGTAAAAATAACACCTGAAACGCCAATAATAGCGACGATAATTTGTACACTGCCTTTTTGTTTTTCATCTATAGTACCTTGAATACCTTTAATTTTATCGTCGTGGTTTTTTACTGCATTTGATAAGTTAAGGACATCTGTACTTTGATTTCGCATTTCCTTTGCCAATTCTTTCACATCTTTACCCATTTCTTTTTGAACTTCATAAGATTGCTTAGCGTATATCGTGCTTTTTTCAATTTCGGATTTCAAATCATTAATGGCTAAGGTGTTGTTTTTAATATCTTCATCTATCTGCTCGTTTTTCTTTTCCCAGTCCTCCTTTAAAACATAGATGCTATTATTTTCGTTTACCAAAAAGACTCACCCCGCCTACAATGCACAATACAAAACTTGTTCCAGCCATAATCGCCATTTGTACTGTTGTTAACCAGTTTATAGAATTGTAAATACTACCACTCGTTAAAAACATGTAAGCAACAAATGAACCTAAACCGCTAATAAAAAGTAATGTCGCGCAAATGTTATTGTAGCGATAACTTGTGACAAATATACTGCTTGATATAGTGATGAGTCCACACAAAATGAGTATCGTACCCCATACCCATATGTGCATCAAATTATCTAAAGCAACGTAAAAAGGTGAATCACTAAGCACGCTTTCTTGTTCTTTCACCCAAAATATCCCACGCCATGTAATACGAAAACCATGACTGAATAAAAGGACAACAGCCAACGTTTCGGTTAAATTAAGTTGTTTCATATTATTCTTCATTCGTCACCCACTTTCTAATATAAAAGGACCAATCACTCACAGTGATTAGTCCTAGTTTTATCTGTACCTATCTCTCAAGAAGTACAGACCTTTTAACCCTATTTTTCTATATAAATCATACATTGTACTAGCTTGATGTTGCGCCCAACGTACATCAGTTGCATATTGATGTGTACCTGGATGTGTAGGATTCCAACGCATACGGTAAAGCGTCTGCTGTCCTTTAGATATATAATCTTGTCTTACAAACTTAGCCCCACCAATGATACCTTTAGATGGTGTAGTCCAACCTCTGTTTTTGGCAAATGCTATAGCGTTATTAGGATTAGCATCAAATGCGCCAATACCAAAGTAGTTATACATACCATAACGTCCACTCGCATAATTTGAAGTTCCATATCCACTTTCTAAGAAAGCGTGCGCAATCAAATAAATTTCGTTTAAATTGTATTTCTTACACGCATAGGCTACTGCTTTACCTTGACCGGATAATGTACCTTTCCCTCTTAATATATCATTCAATTTAGAAACTGAAATACCTTGATACTTGCCTAAATTTAACATTTGATATTTCTGTCTTGAACTGTTCCATATCTCCAGTGAATTCATAGCTTTTAATGTAGCACCTCTTGATGCGCTATACCAACCGTTGCCGTAGTTGATTTGTGGATTCGTTCTCATCTGAATATTAACTGCCGAATTAAACGAATATTTACTATGAACAACCGTTGTTTTAGGTGTTCTTGTTGCTTTGCTTGAACTTGAACTTGAAGAACTACTTGATTTAGCAGTTGAAGAATTAATGTTACCGTTGTTTTTATTCTTAACCTCAACTTTAATTTTAGATGTTTTAACAGAACTTTTAGATATTGAACTAAGAAGTTCGTTACGCTTGTTATATAATCCGATCAAAGCCTTTTGTAGGGTGTTATATGCAGAAGATTTAGGCATACCATTAACAACCATATCCCAACTAGCGTGTTCGTATAAAGAACGCCATATTTGCGGGTCTATTTTGATTCTCGAACGTTTTATAGGTATGTTATATTCTTTCATTCTTCTAACACCTAAAATTATGGCGTGAATCTCATTTAATATAAAATCATTTTTACTTGCACTGAAATCTTCACACACTTCAATTACAATATTGCCAGGATCACTAGGAACATCAAATATAATACGTCTAGGCATCCAAATATGGTTTCTATCAATAAAGAAATGCGGATATTCTCTATCACTCATATATTTTTTTCTGTCGTTATATAAATCTTCGACCGAACTCATTGTATTAGCGTTCTTAACAGTTATACCCTTAGGTTGCCCTGCCATCCGATCGCCTGTAACTATAAAATGATAAATATATGAAGGGTAGGTTGGTTCAAAATCACTACTTGAAACTGTGATTTCTTTAACGGTTTTCCATACTTTTTTTGTAGTTGGTTCTTTTTCTTCTTTTTCAGTTGGTTTGGGTGATTTACTAGATCCGCTAGGGTTTGTTTTAGTTTTCTTCTCTGCTTTATAGGGTGGACGTACAAAATACATTTGGCCTAATTCATTGTAGCCATGTTTAATTTTTGCAGAAGGCGACCCACTATAAGCGCTAGAATTAATCCAGTTTTGATCCACACTATAAAAATAAGATTTGGTACTTGGACCAATGACTATAGCAGTATGTCCAAATTGTCCTCCAGTCCATACAGCTATATCGCCTGGACGCGGAACAAAACTAGCAGTATTTTTATATATTTTAAATGACCTACTAGGGTAATTATCACGTCTTGCCATTGCATTGGCATTACCCCATGTTCTGAATCCCCAATATCTATTAAACAAATAGTTCGGAAGATCCCAACACTGATTCCCAAATCTACCATCTACATCAACCCTCCTATGGCCTGCTGCAAGCCATTTAGCCCAATCTACAACGTCACTAGCTCTTGGTTTCCCACTTGAAGGTAATCCCATATATGCACCTCATTCCTTGCAAATTAAAAAGCCAACCCATAAATGAGCCGGCATTCACTTTATTGAACATCTTGGATTGCTTTACAAATCGCATTTGCGTAATCGTACATTGCTTCACTCCAATTGCTTCTACTTTCTCTATTCTTTTTACTAAAATCACTGCCTTCGAATAAGGCTTTTCGTAGTGAAGTAGATAATTCTAGTTGAACACCTACACCACGTTTATTTTTATTTGTAATATTACTTTCTTTAGATCCACCAATTCGAGTAGGTGCTATTTCAACATAAAACCCTTTTTCTTTTAAATATTGAGTAATTAATGTAACTAACTGTTTATCATTGCCTCCAATAAACGTGTTTTTTTCTGTACCTGAATAACCATGTATCGCAATAGTTTTATCAGCGTTTTGATTGAGCGTTAGTAACAACGGGTTGTCGTAATTTGTGGATGTTACATGTAGTTCGGTGTTACCAGATGCTTTTAAACCTTTAAAGCTAAAGTAATTTGAATTAGATAGTTCAGATGTTAGTAAAGCAAGTTCTGTCGTACCCGCCTCAATACCTCCACCATGAATTGCAGTTATTAGTGTGTCTGAATTTCTATAACCCACTTCAAACATATAATCACTTGTTTTATCATGTTTGCGAATAAGTTCCGTCATTGATTTATAAGTGTCTGCCATTATTTACGCCCCTTTATAATGTTTCGCTATCGTCTGGTTGAGAATTTTCTAATTCATCACTCTCACTAGGTATTGTTAAACCATTTGTGATTTCGCGCCATTGACCCCAACCAGTTGTGCTACCCATTTTGTTGCGTGAGTAAATAACGTGTCGGTTAAAAGGCATAAACAACACTTTGATATACGTTGAACTTCTTGCGATAACTTGCATATAACCATTTTGACTATCTTCATCTGGCGAATTAATCGGCTGATAAATATAGAACCAACCACTTGTAGTAATTCCAGTCATAGATTCCATATCTAAATTATCTATACGTGAAACATATCCGCTGTCATCAGTTAAGCTGTACTTACTTTCTAATACTTCGTTAACTTTTTCTGTAACTTTTTGTTCTAACAATACATTGAATTCATCTTGTGTAGTTATATCTGTAGGAATTTCTGATTTATCGGCTTTGTTATTAGTAATATCCACAAATTGTTCATTTGTCGTATAATCTGCTAACTTAGCAATTAATTCATCTTCGGTAACTACATTAGCAGTGCCTTCTTCAAGCTCTTTTAACGTATCTTGTACTTTTTGATCGATGTCATTCACTTTATCAGTAATTTCAACTTGCGTACGTGATGTTAAATCTTTTAAATCAACAGTCATATCATCAATCTGTTGCTTTAATGTTGTCATTTGAGCTTCTGCATAATCACGAAATTCTTCTTTAACATCTTCGATAGTCGTTAAAGTTTCCATTGCACTTTTCATTTTTTCTTTGAAATTATCAATCAAATCATCTACTTCACGAATATATGAAATCTTAATATCCCCATCAATTTGATTAATCAGTGCATCTTTAACTCTAAATCTAAATTCGTTTAAAACCACTGTGTCTGCCTTACCAATTGCTTTAATATATAGTTGCCCTGTTACCCAATTATCAGTAGACGCTTTAAGAAAATTGTTATCTAAAATAATTCTAATGATACCGTTAATTGGATCTACATATTCAACGTCTACTTTTCCTGTAGTGCTACCGTTATCAGCAATGAAGTAACCATAAATATTTGTGTTTGTTGAACTTATTGATAATGGATAATCCTCACGCTTTACTTGGAATTGCAAAACACCTGTATTTTCATCCATATTATAAAAACCAATACCTTGATCGGATATTGGTTTTAAATAAGGTTCATCTTTTACGATAAGTTTTGCTACTTTTTGCATACCGTCCATCATAGAACCTCCTTATTTTTTAATTTTAATGTCATTTCTAATATCATAAGGTGCCGGTTTGTTCGGATAAATTTGTGTGAATGTTTCTTCTTTTTGGTTTCCTAATGATGTTGAATTGAATATTTGAACTGCGTTATGGCTGTGGCTTGGTGTAAATTTAATATTTAAAATCATATTTGTTACATGTGCCACACCTTCTGTACGCATTACATCTACCACTGCCATTACTTCATTTGTTCTTTTAACTGTAGGTGGTGCAGTCGTTGAATACTGAACACCCGCAATAGCATTAATCGGAATTGTGTGCGTTCCTTTAGTTACCTTATGCTCAATTTTATAAAGTTGTCGTCTACGAGTTTTACCATTACCAAAGAATGGATTGTAGTTTTGTACAACACCAGGATTAATACCTATCGTTGTATCTCTATCAACATCAATAGTAATCGAACCATTCAACTCTACAAATCCGTTTCCTGTAACTTTGAAACGTTGTTGTGTCATCAGCATACGTTGATAGCCTGTTTTAGCTATCAATGAGAAAGGTTTGATGCCTTTACTATTAAATCTACTACTATAAACAAACGACTTCGCAATTGGCTCTAGTGCCGTTCTACCATGCTTGCTAGTTGTAGCAGATGCTAGTTTCATAACAATATTTCCTATGAAATAAACTGAACGCCACATTTCGCCAGAAGAACGTGGTTTCCCAGCGCGTCCTTCATAGATTTCTGGTAGGAATGAACTAATTTCTTGGTTAATGCCTACCCAGTTACTAAACGAACTTAATGTACTTGAACCCCATGTGACATAATCCCCATAGTCTTGCATTTCGTGCATCATTTCAGTCATGATATTATTTTGTTGATTTGAAAAACGTGGGTAGAATAAACAATAATCACTTACTTGGCTTGTGATATTGTGACAATCAACATGTCCAGTCACATTACTTAAACCTTGAAAGAACTTACGCATATTCTTACTTTCTGCTTCTGAAAATGCTGCTGTTCCTTTAGATCCTCCACCGGCGCTACTTGTACCAGACGACCACATATAATCAAAGTTTCTGTTTAAATCGACGTTATTCACATTTTCACGTTCGTTGTTAGCAAAGCCCCAGGGATTAACAATTGGAACTAATATTAAACGTACATTTTTTCTTAAATAAGCTAACTGTGAATGTTCTTGCCATTTATTAACGATTAAATCCATAAAACGTGCCATCGCATAGAAAGCACTGTATTCGTTCCCATGAATACATGAAGTTACTACAACCGTTTTAGTGTAATGTTTAGGCTCGAATTTGTAACTATATACATTGTATTCGCCTGATTGATCTTTACCAATATATGACTTAGTACAATAATCATCGTCTACAAATTTATCATAAAACACTTTTAAGTTTTCCGTAGGATTATTATTTGAAGGCGTTTCATTCACACCAGATTCTGTACTAGGTATAAATGGTGGCGTCCATAGATAATCGTTTGAATCCGCAACATTCAATTCGTTTTCTATTTTATTATCTATGTTTAAAAAGTCGTGACGTAATCTTTCAGATAATAATGGATGTCTGAATCCATTTAAACTTGTACGACTATCGCGCACTTCTTGTTGACCGTTCCCCAAATTACCTAATACTAGATTCTTAACCCTTTGGCTTTGATATGTTAATTCTTTTTGTACAGATGTTTTAGGACCTGTCTGCAATTTAAATAAGACTTGTTCAGCAGTGTGAGTAAGTCCATTTTTGGTAGCATGATTATATTGTTCTTCTTCTAAAGCAAACAACATATCTCGTATTGTTTTGTAATTCAATTCGTTTTCAGTAACATATCTTGAATCAAATAAGTTACTTAAATCTGTTAAAATGGTTTTTCTCATTAATTTGCCACCTCAATTCCTAACTTGCCATCTTCAACAACAAGATTATATTTTTGGTTGTCCTTACCTTCGATAACTAAACCTTTACTGTTAGTTTCTAAATTATCTATTTTACTTTTGTCTGTTGATGCTAAAAGGCCAGATGATGTTGATGTTGCAATAGGTAATGTGCTTTTATCTAACCCTTTTGATGTGATGACATTTTGGTACGTTTGGCCGCCATCACTACTAACTTTAATTAAGGCACTTCTATCTAAAGCAACTATATCATCGCCATCTTGTGCAGTGAAACCATTGCCATCTGCATTTAAGGCTTCTGCTGCATCCATCATTTTTTGTGTTGATTCCACTACAGCTTTCGCTTTTATTTCAGTGTTTTTGTAGTTAGAAATAAAGTTTCTGCCACCTAAGCCACCCACAACACTCATAGCATCATTCATACGCTTCATATAGCGTTGCATTCGGTTAAATTCACCTAACACAACATCTTGCTTGTATATTCTGTTCTTATGATCGCGTTTAGTTACAACTTCTACAATACGTTGCTCACCGGTGATACCAATGATTGTATGTCTTACCGGTACGATATCGGCTACTTTTGCTATTGCACTAGGAAAATGTTTTTTTAAAGTTATAAAATCTAATGTAAGTGATTGTTTTAAGGATTGGCTTAACCTAGATTCTAATTCACGCTTCATTAAATCTTCATCTTTGATTTTCCCATTCATATAAGGTTCTGCTTCAATTCTACCTTCATCATCATAATCTGGACTTTTAACTTTCATGATTAAACCAGCTTTTTCAAAGCCTTGTTCATCAGTAAAGTCACCATAACCTACAATATAGTTACAATAATCAGCAGAATCTTCTTCTAATTTAATGCTATTTGCATTAATATCATTCGATATATAATATTTTGCTTTCTTCTCTAAAAATGGCGTTAATATAAATTTATAACGTCTTTTTTTCTTGTCATATTCGATATCATATTCGAGGCCATAATGCTCTAGTCCTTTATTAAACAATTCTTCTACACTTTGACCTTCTCCAGCATTTTCAAATCTTGATGAAGATACTTTGTGAGTAAGTTCATAATCAATATTTGTATCTCTCAAGATATCATGAAAGAATCTTTCTGCTGTAAAACTACCAGAAATATTACTATGAACTCTTTTGCCCCTCATTACTTCCATAGGCTTAACACGAGCAGTAACAGTAATAAATTGCTTTTTACCTTTACTTTCTCTATCGATTCTAACAATCACATATTCTTTTTTGTCATTGGGTCCTTCTATATTTCTAACAGTCCAACGTTTTTTAATCGATCTAACAACATCGTTATTGTTTTCATCTTCTAGCATTTCAAATTTCAAAACACTATCTGAATTCAAACGTTCAGTTAATATCGTGCCTACGTGAACTGGAATACCCCTACCTCTGATAGGTTTAACTAATATTGGCATTAATCCACCTACTTATAATAAAATTTCATATCAAATTGTACTGACTTAACAACTTGATTAAACTCAAAATCATTCCAACCATTTTTAAATTCGGGCTGCGCTAAATTTGTTTCATCATTAATAGGAACACCGTTTCTAAAAGTTTGAATACCGTCATAAACGATTTTATCGCCTTTTTTAAGATTAACACCTTCGATTATCATTACTTCTGAATGTGTTAAGTTCCATTGGAAAAGTTTTGAATCTTCCCCTAATATAATCGTCACTTTTTTGTATAAGTTGAATTGATTATTAGGTACGGTTCCGAAATAATTAACACTATTACCATTTGTATTTTCAAATATATATTTCCGTCTAGGATCATTGATGTCAAACGGAACGCCCATGTCGTAACTCCACAAACTTTTATTTTTATCAGTTTCTAAATCTAAACTTGAGCCAATACTTTCTGCAAAAGGTAATTCATCTGTTTCAAACTCAATATCAAACGTAACCTTATTGCCTTCTTGTTGCGGCGTTATAACCCCTGTACATTTCACTTCATATCTTTTACCTGAAACATACACTTCATAATTACTTGCATTATTAGGATATATAGGTTCGTTATAATAATTAAATTCTTGGTAATCATCTTTTGTAGGTTGTATAAATGGGTAATTTTGAAAATTCTTTCTGCGTCGCTCTCTTAGATAAACACTATCCGTATCTGTTACTAAGTTATACAACGCATCCCTATAAGCTGCTACATCATTCAATTTAGTAACAGTAAAAAAAGCCGGAACCGTAATTTTTCTTTTACGGTACTGGCTTGATAATAGTAAACGTCCATGTGCATTATCTTTATTTTGATACTCGTCGTCTATTTCTATACTTTCAATAATTACATCTTTAACGACAATACCGTAATCAGACAACTGAAATACGGTACCATCTTTTTTAGTTATTTCAATATCCATTTACAACCTCCTTAGAATGAATATGCGCCACTATTATCAGCATTAACACTATTCACTGTTGCAGCTAACACTTCATTGTTTACGTCCATTTCAATGCGTACAACACGTTGAGAAGGTTTCGTTTCTACTGTGTGGTTATGTTGAATTTGATGATTTAATGATTTGCTAGCTTTATTTAAACTACCTTGTATGTCTGGCGCATTTAGATTTGGATTAAAGTTATTAGTCATTGATTTAGCAATGCCAGCTACATCAGTAATTACGTTACGACCTTCTTTTTCTAAACCTATACGCATACCAGCCATAGTGTAGTAACCAACGTCTTTAAACTCTCTGGATGGCGAATGTATACCTAATGCACTTTTTGCAGCATTTAAGGCTTTCATTGCTACGCCTCTTGCTGCCTCCATTAAGTTGCCTGCCATTTGACCGATACCATTAATAATACCTTGTATCATGTCAACACCAGCTTGTGTAAAGCTACCTATGAAACTTCTAGCAGCGTTGACTGCATTAGAAACCCCAGAAGTCACATTGCTAACCACATTACTCATTCCCGAAACTACAGAACTTACAATTCCACTCATAGCAGAACCGACTGCACTAAGCATATTATTCCAACCATTCACGACCATACTAACCGCGTTTGATACTGCACCAGAAATCGTG
Organism: Staphylococcus sp. LKG3-1; assembly: GCF_048568385.1. Lineage (NCBI taxonomy): Bacteria > Bacillati > Bacillota > Bacilli > Caryophanales > Staphylococcaceae > Staphylococcus > Staphylococcus sp. LKG3-1. The sequence goes on along the minus strand of NZ_CP183796.1, from coordinate 2,586,493 downwards.
CTAACGATTGAATTCCAAACGCCTGTAATTAATCCTAGAATAGCGGACATAACAGATTGTGTAATACTTTGAACAGCCGACCAATTTCCGGTAACTATGGCTACGACTAGACTTGTAACAGTTGAAATAATTGAAGAAATTACGTTCCAAATTGACGATATAATACTACTGATCGCACCCATGATTGTAGATGTTACACTCAACAATAAATTCCAACCGGCACTTACTAATGTAACAATCGTTTGAACAATTGTAGTGATTACAGTAACTAAAAGTTGCCAAATTGTACTAGCCACAGTAACCAATGTCGTCCAAATTGTTGTTGCTACAGTAACGATTCCCGTCCAAATTGCCGATAAAATCGTACCTAAAGTTGTTACAATTGTCGTTATCACAGTAACGAGCATCTGCCAAATTGTTGATGCAACGGTAACAAGCATAGTCCAATAAGTAGTCGCAACTGAAACGATTCCAGCCCAAATTGTAGATAAAAATGAGCCAATCATACCGAAAATAGTAGTAATTACAGTCCATATTTGCTGGGCGTATGTGCTAACTGTGTTCCAAATTTGCTGCCAACTTGTGCCGAATACGCCGAGTATTGTGTTTAGCACATTACTTAAATATTGAAGAATTATGTTCCAAATATTAAGTATTGTTTGCCAGATTATCTGTAAGTTTGTAGAAATCATATTTTTCAATGTTTCCCACGCACCACTGAAATCACCAGATAAAAATTGAATTACTGCGGTGAATAAGCTAACGATTGTGTTTACAATTAAAGATACTGCACCGCCAATAATCGATGCTGCTATTTGAATTGCAGCCCACAATGTCTGCCATGCAACTATTACTTGTGCGATTACTTGCATAACAACTTGACCGAAAACTTTATTCATAAAGTCGCCGATTTGTTTTAATACTGGCACAATTGGTTGTAATGTAGATTGTGTTTGTGATGCTAGTTGTTGGAACCAACCAATCACACTTTGAACAGCACCACTAATAGTTGATACCAAACCGTTCCAGGCATTAGTAAGGAAATTTCTAACTTGTTCGTTTGTCTTGTATAGATATACTAAAACGCCGATTACTGCTAGGATAACCCCGATCACTATTCCTATAGGACCTAGTAGTGCGCTGAATGCAACACCAATTCCTTCTATAGCGCCACCAACAATTCCAGCGATTCCACTCAAACCGCCTAAAGCACTAATTAATGGTACTATGACGTCTAAAACAAACAATATCGCGGGTGTAAGTGCCATGAATGCGCCTGCTAAAGTAACGATTACACCTAATATTGCACCTATAACTGGGTTTGCTTCTGCTAAGCTAGCTATAAAGCCTGTGATTGCCTTCGCTACACTTAACACTACAGATGCTAGTGGTGCCATACCTACAGCCATCGCAATAATTACTCTAATGATATTACCAATTAAACCTATTAATTTCGGACCATTTTCTTGTACATATTGAATGAATTTTTTAAATCCATCTGATTCTGCAATTTTTGCACTCCATTGTTCAAATTGTGCTGCCATAGTAGCTAACGATTTGAAAACGAGTTGTGAATTTGGTGCAAAAGCCTTCATTAAATTGAAAATACCTTTAAATGTACTTGAAAAGATTTGGCCTATAACCGGTAGATTAGTTTTAACGTATTCAGTGAATGCTTTAATAGCATTTTGTCCAGCTACACTTTGCGCCCATTTGTTAAATGATTGCCCCATTTTAGCGAAGCCTTTAGATACCCATTCAGTTAATGGCGCTAGTTGAGTTAAAACACTTATTAATCCACTACCAAATCCACCAGCAGCTTTTAGCATATTATTAAATATTCTAACGCCAGTAGTACCCATCATTTGGAAGAATTTCGTTGCTACTTGTGAATTTTTAGCCCAATCAAGCACCTTAGCACTTGCTTGTTCCATTCCTTGAGCTACACCAGATAAGAACGGTGTTAAGCCTTTTAAAGCAGCTTGTGCAATCTTCGCACCATTGGCTAAAGTATTAAATATTTGTGCTTGGTTGCTTCTTACAACGCCTTCCCATGCAGATTTAAGACCTTCAACTGCACTTTGATAATTCTGTACTTCTTTTGTCACTTGTAATGTGCCATTTTGAACCATTGATAACGCACTTTTTGCCATTAAACCAAATCCAACAACACCAGCGCCTGCAACAGCAAAAGCATTCGCTAATCCTAAAGCGCCACCACCAACTACACCTACAGCATTAAGCACTGCCATTAAAGCTGGTACAAGTGAAGTGATAGCGGGTACTAATAAGGTAATGTTAGATAACATCGAACCTTTTATTACATTGCTAAATACAGTTCCGAAAGAACGTATTTTAGTTGCTAAAGCATCAATATTACTATCGAACTTATCAAATCCTGCTTGTACTGTTCGTAAAGCTGCTATAGCCCCATTACCATCCACATCAAGTCGTGTTCGGTGTCTGTTAGGTATGGATTTAAGCATCGCTTTAAAAGCTGCAATTCGTCCAATAGCTGAAGAACTTTCAACTTCCACTTTAGCCTTAGCACGTTGCTTAGCGAAATCATTTAAAGATGCTTTAGCTGCTGCAATACTTGATCTAGCACGAGTAGCATCTGCATCCAATGAAGCACTGTAAACACTACCATCAATACCATCTAAACTAGATTCTAATGATCTGATATTAGTCATCGCTTTACTAATATTAGCGTCTATTTCAATATCACTATCTGAACTATCGATTTTATCTATATATGCTTTTAACTTTTTAACATTAATCATCGCATTAGTTACATTAGCATCTAATTCAGCATTTCCTCGATAATTATCAAAAGATTGAATATATGCTTTAGCTTGATCCACATGTGCTTTTAATCCGGAAGTGTCAACATCTAAATCAGCTTCTTTATCCATTTTTTCAAATGATTCAACTGATTTCTTAGCATTTTCTACTGCTTTAGTAACGCCACTTGAATCTGCATCAATTTTATTGTTCTTGATTGCATCTATTGCCGGTTTAAATTTCTGTGCAGCTCTTTTAGCAGCTTCTATTTGCCTTTTGAACTTGGAAGTATCAGCCTCTATTTTTGAACTTATAGTATACTCTGCCATTCATCCACCTCCAATTCTTATTTATTTAAGTTAGCAATTTGTTGTAGTAAGTCATATGACGGTTTGCTTTCTTCTTTTTGTGATTCACTACCATATTTAACTTGTTCACCACGATTAAGACGCTTAATATTAGTTTCATAATCAATAATGTCATTAGCACCTCTGAATTTATACTGTGCTTCACCTTTTTTGCCGCCAGGTTTCTTTTCTTCGGCTTGTGCATCACGTATGGCAAACGCTAACTTATACATGTTCATATCTTCTTTAAGTCTTTCGTATTCTAACGCATACATCCGATAGTTGAATTCTCTTAATGTCATCATCTCAATGTAATTTAAATCATAAATATTTAACTCACTCATACAGATAACTACAATCCTATCGAATGTCATAGGTTCTTCATCTATTTCTCTTTTTTCTTCGCTTCCTTGTACTCGTCCGGTACTAGGTTTTGGGTTAAAGGTTTCTTTCCCAACTCCTTGATGACATCTTCACAAAATGCTTGAATGCCTTCATTTTCTGCAATACCTTCAAGAATTGGCTCTAATTCTTCGTTAGTTTTAGGGTGTTTCTTATGATGTGCAGTTGCTGCTTTAATAATTTTTGCTAAAGCTACTACATTACCATTAGATAACTTAGGAACTAACATGTTTAAACCTTCACCAATACTCATTTGTTCAGCTTCAAAACCTAAATCTCTATCAATATCATTTAAAAAACCTAATCCGAATGATAATTCTAAATCTTTACCGTTAAATTTAATTTCCATTTATAAAAACCTCGCTTATTTATATTTAGTCAAAATAAAAACGAGGGTATTTCACCCTCGTCATTTCTTATACTGTTTCGCCTTCTGTTGGTTGTGGAATATCTTGTTCTGCTAAGCCATCTGTAGCTGGTGTAGATTCCAATGTATCTGTGAAACCGTATTGAGCTTTGTTTTTCTCAATTTCTGCTGGTAACGTAGCAAATCCTCTAACTTTTCTTAGGTAAACACCATATTCAACTTCAAATTCTGCAACACTATCAGCTTCGTTAGTACGAGTGATTGAGTTGAAGTAACCTTGACGATATTCTGCTTTGTATTTGCCTTCACTATTTTTTACATGTTTGTTAATGATCCACATTTCATATGCAGTGCCATCTTCTGTAGCATCTTCTATATCGTCTGTTAACGTATCATTTTGTAACATGTAAGTAGATAAAGTAACTGTTGATTCAGTTGTACCTTTTGATTGAACTGAACCGTCCATAGTTGCTTCTGTGTCTGTGTCGCGTTCTGTTTCTCTTTCAATTTCAGTAGCATACATTACTTTGTCTGCTGCTTTTGCTAGTCCTAATTTACGAACTAAGACTAACTCATCAGTACCTTGTTTGATTGGCATAGGTTAAACCCTCCATTAATTTTTTAGTATTAAAAAGCAAGCCGCTATATACGACCTGCTTAATGTGATTCATATTCAACATTTATAATTGTGTGTAGTAATGCTTGGTTGCTATCTATTTCAGTTAATTCATTCACATTGAATTGAGGATAGTATAAGAAATAGTTAGGCAATTGGATGTCGTCCATTAGAATGTCTTGAACATTCATATATAGCGCATCGTGTTTGCCTTTATCTTCATCTAATCCCCATACATGAACCGTTACCGTTGGATGTCCTCCAAAACTATCAAAAGTTAAACGATCAACACTATCACTCACATTCTGTATAGCGATAAAAGGATAATTCAAATCTAGCTCTAACTCTTTAGTAGTTATAACGGGTACATCTAAACTTTGTAACTTTTCAAATAGATAGTTAAACAATTCTAATTTTGCGGATTGTTTCATCACATGCCTCCCTAACTATCCATCAGCATTTGTAAATCAGCACGTACTTTTTTAGTAAATTCCTGATAAACTGGAAACATAAATGTTTCTGGTTCCATGTATCTAGTGCCATATTCAAGAAAACCAGAATAATGCGCTTTTGATTTAATTTCATATTCTAAATGACCTGTTTTAGCATCTTCTATCATACGGGCTAAGTTACCAGTCCAATAACCTTTGTTCATCACTGACTTAGCACTTTTCACTGTTTCAGCATTGAATTCCATCGCGTTATTGTGTAACACTTCATCAACGTCATCATCAATATCATCTTCCATACGCTCGAATGCTCTAATTAAATCATTTATTGATCCTGCCATTACTTCACTTCCTCAACATAGAAAACTGTATCGTGACGATAATATATTGGTTTAACAATAAGGTATTTCTTATTATCAATATACGCATGAGTTACTGGGTAATTATAATTACCATTCAATCGAATAACATTCATACGCTTTTTAACATCGCCATACTCTAATGCAGTTCGTTGTGATGACAAAGGACTAAAGTTACATGGAATCGGTTCGAGAACCTCCATAGATTGTTCTGTTTTACTCGTTTTAGGGTTGTAGACCTTTTCTTTTTCAATAGCAAATATCACTCGGTTATCATATCTCAATAAAAAACACCCCTACCTTTGCGATTACTTGAATCGGTAGGGTAGAATCGCGCTATATCTTCCATATATTCATCAAAGTCATTTGCTTGAAAAGTATTAGAACGTCCATCAACACTTTCGGATGTCATACCTTCTGCACCTATACGGTTATATCGTTTGATTGAAACTTCTTCAACAATATAATTTAATTCAGAAGGCACTGAATTAACACCTATTGGCAATAAAACGCTCAATCTACTTTCAGTTCTTTCAATTATTCTATTTAATATCTTATCTTGCTTAGTATCTTGGATTGATAATGATTCTTTTACGTTTTCTAACGCTTCAACCATATTATCCCTCCAATACTTTAAGAATATCCGCTTTAGTGTCCTTTTCTGATACTTCGATATTGTGTTTCTTAGCTATTTCAATTAAATCTGCTTTTGTTGCGTCGCTACTTGGTACAATAGCAATGTATTGTTGATTGTACTCATTATCTTTGAACAAAAGTGTTTTAATTCGTTTGTTTGAAATATCAGTAGGATGATCTTCGTTAACCACATATTTCTTACCACTATCTTTATCAGTGAATTCACGAATTACTTTGTATGAATAATCCATTGAACACCCTCCTTATTAAACAGTTTCACCTGAATCAGCTTCTAATTTAGCGAACGCTTCATCTTGTGCCACATGGAATGCAACATCCATAGTTACACGTAATGCAATTAATTCTTGTTCGAATAGATTTACTGGTGAACCATCAGCATTAGTTACAGTTGATAATTGACCTTCTTCTGAAATTTTATAAGAAAGGTTATAAGGGATGCCATAGAATAACTTGTTAAAGTCACCCGCATACAAATCACCTTTTTTAATTTCATCACTTTTTAGATCAACAACTGGGATAGAATCTAAAGTGTTGTTTGCTCTATCGTAGTAACGTTCTTTAGTATCTTCATCGACAACACCACGTAAAGCAGTTCTATTTTGTGTTTTAGAAATAAAGCCGTTAGCTTCTACATCATGTTCTAATAAAGTATCTTCTAAAGCCAATACATTTTCTAAATTAATTGGACCAGTGACTACATTATCGCTTTTAGTAGCAGAATCAGATATAGATTGTGCAAATGGATTATCAATACCTAAAATACCAGCTTCATCGAATTTTTTATAAAACTGTTCAGCGATTTGTGGTTTCATAGCTTCGAAGAATCTAGCATATGTGTAATTCAAATACTCACGAGAAGCAACTACGATTACACCTAATTTGTGTGAACGCATTGAAGCCTCAACGATACTAGGTTTAGATGTTTGGATTTTTTGACCTTCTCCTACCCAGTAAGCACCAGGTCTATCAGCCCAGTAAGTGAATTTTTTCTCTGATTTACCACCCATATCTTGAATTTGTCCTAATTGCATGATTTTAGAATTCTCTAAAATATCTAATAAAATTGGTTCGTTAAAATCGTTTAATAATTCGCCTTCTTTGTGTTCGTGCATTAAAACATTATCTGGATTAAATTCTTGCGGTTTAGTGTTTGCCATAATTTGTAACCTCCGTTTATTGTGTGATACGTTTTTCGTTTGCTATGTCAATTAATGACTTGCCATCACTATTTTTATGTGTGGCAAAGTTTGAGCTTTTATTACTTGGTGTCGTTTGTCTTGTAGCTTCTTTAACTTGTTCTTTTACTGCTGCGTCAAAATCTTTTTTAATGGATTGAATAGATTCTTTAATCTTGTCGTTGTCCTCAATAAGAATTAAAGTGTCTGCGAAAGAAGTAGGTAAGTTGTTATCTTTTAGATCTGCTTCAACATCTGATTTAAGATGGCGTAAATTTAATTCACGTTCACGCTCTTTTAACTGATTTTCACGTTTTTCGAGTTCTTTATCTCGCTTTTCTTTTTCAGTTAATTTAGCATAGCTTTCTGCTTCTTTACGTGCTTCTTCTTTAGCATCTTCTAATTGTTGTTGATGTTGCTTTTCTTTTTTAGATAGCGCCTTGTCTACTGCTTTACCAATCGCACTATCAAGTTCAGATTGAGAATAGCCTTTATTACTTTCATTTTCGTTTTCGCTAGGGTCGACATCGTTTACCGACTTATCATTGTTATTATTATTCGGATCGCCTTCGCTACCTTCACCGTCTGCAAAATGTTGTAAGTTTAATTTAAGAAATTCATTTTTATCCATTGTTTATATCCTCCCGTACAGTGCTACACCTTTAGATATTCGCACATAATAAAAACGCCCCATACAGTGCAATTAAGCCCCGTACAGTGCGTTTAGTTATGTTTGGTATATGCTAACAAGTAACCCCGTTCAGTTTTGTTATTTGGTTAGCCTTTTAGTGTCTTGCTTAGGACAAGTAACTAACGTGTGTTACCAACGAGATAGATGGATCACTTCGTTCACGCTTAGACTTTTCATAGAAACACCCCGTTAAAATGTATATGATTTATTTTCTTCTATGTTTTTTTCGTTTACATATTTTCTAACAGATTCTAAATTAGTATCCATTTCAATTCTTACTACGCTTTTACTAGAAGTTAATTCATTTATTTCGGTTACCAGTGCTTTAACCTTTTCTAATTTCTCAATTACCTCATCTGTATCAACATTAATTTTTACATTGTAATCACTCATAGAAACACCTTCTAAATAAAGTTTTTAGGGTCGAATTTATCTACTTTCTTCTCTTTTGCTTTAGTGACTGGACTTGATTCATTCTGTTTCTTCAACTCTTGATGTATTCCTTTAAGTGACTGTGCTATGTCTTTTAAATATTTATCTTCCAATCAATCGCCTCCTTAAAGGTTATCTAAATTGTATTTGCCTTTGCGTTCTGAATAGAATTTATTGCGCCAATCGCCCGTATGTGGAACGACGGCGCTACGACAAAATGGGTGCATAGGTGGTGCATTAACACCTGGCGTCATATCTTTAACTTTAAATGTTTTACCATTTAAACTACGACAAGTAGGTGTTGTTTTGCTATCCATCTTTGCAACATATTCATATTCTGCATCTTCGCCGTTATTTTCTAACATATGCTGCTTAGTAGCCAATGTTTGTACACGAGCAGTTTCAGTAAGCAATAACCTTTTGATTTCATACGTTGTATTACCTGTGTCTTTACGCATATCTTTTACAAACTCATTAGGATGTCGTCCGCGCAGTAATACATGACTTGCAGTACGTTGTACATGCTTGCGTACCACTCTCATATCTTTCCAATGCCTTGTACTCCACTTTGAGTTGTGAAACGGTGCTAACACGATGGCCTTAACATCAGTTAAACTAACTTGTAATATTCCACCTAATATTCCAGCTTGTTGTTGCAAACTACGATAGTATGATGATTCCATATAGTTATACATTTGGCTTTCTAGCCTTGCATAAGCATATGTAACGATTAATCCTAATTGCATTTGCAGCAACTTTTCTCTTGATACATACATTGCTGTATTGTATTGCTTTAATTCTTTATTTGCTTGATCGCTAAAATCTCTTTCATTCACATATCGTTTTGCTTTAGCTTTGAATTCTTGAACATCAAACGCGTCAATTTTCTTTTTAGCTTCTTTTAATGTAATACCTTCTGCATTAGCATACTTAGCATAAAACTTTAATATTTCTTTTTCGATATCATCATTCATTTCATTCACAATACGTTGAATTTCTGTAATGATTTCATAATCACTTTTAGTTTCTTCATCAATGATTTCATTTGCACGTTCTCGCCAATATTCTCGCGAATTAACAGTAGCCATAGATTATCAACCTTCTTTCTGTTCTTGGTTGCCATCTATACCTTCTGACTGTTGATCTTGTGTAAATTGTTCGTTGTACATACGCTTATCGGATTGCTCTATTTCCTTATCTTCTTCATCTTGAATCTTGTCTAACTCTTGTTGTGGATTATCGATAAACGAAACTAATGTCATAAGTGTTGATTGGCTTAACTTGCCACCCGCACTTAAATACATTTCCATATCTTCTTTGATTGATTTAGGAAGATTTCGTGTGAACGTAAATACAAGGTCTTTAAGGTCGTCTGCATTAATTTCCCTGTTAATACCCATGATTTCACTTACCAGCTTATAACGACGTCTTAAACCTTTTCTGAACAACCCTTCTTTAATTGCTGCCCTTTGTTCTAATCCGAATAATTTATATTTCATTGCTTCACCCGAAGTTGTACCACTGAAATTTTCATCAGTCATGTCTGGTGTGTTTGTGAACATGTGTATATTGTCATTAATTCTATTTTTATATGATTCAACACCCGATACATCATATTGTTTATAAATATATTCTGCATCTACATTACCTTCATTTACGCTCATATCATCTTTTTGATATTCTGGTGGGATTAAGTGGAAGATGTTGGCTTCTTTTTGTAACTTAACTAAATTTTCATCACCTAAATCCACATTACCTTTAATTAAAAGCATTGCGTCGTTTAAATCATTCATATAGTTAGCTGTATCAGATTGAACATTATCATATAAATCGATTAGTGGAATAACTTTTTCAAAGTCACCACGACGTTTTTCATTATTCATAAATTCAGTAATTGTTACACGATTAAATGAATGTGGTTCGCTTGGTTTACGTTCTGATAATTCAAAATTGGTAACAACAGAACCTTTATAGAAATGTGTCGCGTTTGGCGTAATAACATCTATGTTATATATAATGTTTTCACCTTGTACATCATCTTTGTTTCGAGCAGCTTCCCAATATCTAACTGCAATCAAACTGTTTTGTTCAATTGTATTATCATACACAACGAATGTATTACGAGCATCACTCTTATATATTCTTACTTCATCATCTTCACTACGAAGTACATATTCAAACGCACGCCCATATATTGATAAATCCAATCCAATAGATCTATTATGTGTATCTATATCGTTTATATCATGCAATTGATCCAATGTCTTTTGCGCATTATCTTTATCTGCTTGTACTTGTATCGCATGACCTAAAAAGTAACCATTAATGAAATCAGCAATATATGACGCGAAGTCATGGGATGCTCTATTATCAGCTAAATGCTTTTCTAAACGTCGTTGATTACGCATAATGTTAAAGTTCAAACCTTCATAATAGTCATTCAACATATTCAGTCTAGGTGCTTGTGCTTCTATATGATGACGAATGAATTTACTTATTTGTGCCTTATCATCAATTAAATCTTCACTTGTTCCTTCATAACTATATAATTCTGTTGCATCCCTACGATATATTGCATTCCGATGCGCACGATATTCTATATCTTTTTCAAAGTTATTAACCTGTGCCATTTGCACCCTCCTTATAATCCCATTGCTTTAATATTTTTAATGCTATTACCTGTACGTTTCTTCTGTGTATTTTGTCTATTATAAAAACGCTCTACAGAATAACGTAGGGCGTCAATACAGTGATTATATGTGTCTACTGGTTCATTGGTGTATTCTTCGGTGTCTTTATCTTTTTTCCATGTATAGTTATCGAATTCTTCAATCGTCTTAAAACAACGCTCGTCAATAGTGATTTCAAACTGTTGTAAAAACTGTAAACCTTGAACAATTGAGCCTTTACCTTTTTTAGTAGGTACAATTCTTTCAATACCCAACTTTCTAATTTCGGCTATACTCTTTTGTTCAGCACTATCGGCAGTCACTTCTTCTTTGCTATAACCGAGTTGTTTAATAACTTTCGCTATCTCATCATTTAACATCCCAGTTTTAACATATTCTTCGACGATATATAGTTTCTTTTTGTCTTTATCTATCTTCACATGAATAAAAGCACTTGGATCATTGATGTAACCAAAGTCCAAAGCAAAGTATGAAGGCAAATGTCTTAACTCACTTACGTTAAGTAACCTTTTTTCGTACTTAGGAAATACCAATTTATCTAACGTAGCAAATTGACCTAACGCATATATCTTATAATATGCTGGATTACGTTTTGCTAGTAGTTCTAAGTTCTCACGAGTAATGTCATCTAAAAACTTATTATCCCTATAGTTTGACTGACGTATCAACACATTTTCCATTTCTTCCCCATGTTCAAAGAAATACTTATAAACCCAATTGAGTTTGCTCACTGGGTTAAACATTAAATATATTTGCTTTTTATCATGTTTACGTTCACGCAAACGCAGTGTTAATTGTGTGTAGTCATTCATTGTGAATTCAGACGCTTCTTCCATAACAACGTCTGATATACCTTTTATAGACTTTATCTTTTCTGGGTTATCTAACCCTTTAAACAAGAATGTAGATCCATTCGGTAACACTACTTTGTTATCAGTCCTGTTCCATTGGCAGTCATCCCACAATTTAAAATCAATCAAACAACTTTTCACATCTTCAAACAAACTATCTTTAATTGTAGATTGTACTTTCCTTAACCATAATATACGTCTGGGATGTTTCCATGTTTGCATAGCTTTTAATACTACCTTTTGAATAACACCATGTGATTTACCACTTGAACCACCACCATAATGAACTTCAGTGAAATTATCGTAATTCAATAGTACGTTGTATATATTTTTGTTGAATACCTTTTGTGGTTTATCAAACCTAATTTTCGGACTCATCATCATAATCCCCAATCACGATATCGTAATTACGTTGAGTGATTTCTTGTTCGACCTTATCACGATATTTTTTAGGCAATCTGTTTTTAAGTGCAAAAATTAATGATGTTGGATTCGCATGTTCATATTTCGTAGTAGTTACAACCTTGCCATTAGGTAATGCAGTTTCTTCTGTATAGTAATAGCCAGTTGCTCGTTTATGCAACGCATTTTCCAATTCATAATCAGAAACTTCTTTACCCTTTTTTATGGACTCGAAAAATTCGGGCTTTTCATTTTTCCACTTAATCAAAGTGTCTTTAGATACACCTAAATTTTTGGCAATTTGTTCATCAGTTAATCCATCACGTTTCCAACCTTCAACTAACGTCAACTTACTTTTAATATCTAATTTTTCATATAAACCTTTTCTAGCCATCTCATATATCACCACTTTCACGATATGCTCGTTTAATTTATTTTCCTACATAAAAAACCTACCCAGTGTGCTACCGGATAGGCCAAAGGAGAAATTTCATGCGTAAACTACATTTGTTTACATTACTATATTAACACCGTTTTGTAGGTCGTTTGCACAATCAACGCACAACCTTCACTTTAATCCCACATGTAGTGCTACTGCTCTTACAAATTTTTTACGAATGTTAGATACTGTATTACGGTGCATATTACATTCATCACCTAATATTTCTAACTTCATATGCTTTGTGCTATTATCCCAATACTTCTTTCGTATCACTTCTTTGTATGTCGGTTCCATATTACTATATACATATTCAATGGCTTGCACCATTTCTTCTGAATTTCTTAACACTTTGTTAGTCATTAACTTAGTTGCCATTACTTCTGTAGTACGTGTAGGCTCACCTTTTTGTAGCGGACCGTATACAATATTATCATCTTGTGTACTCATTGGATTGAGTATCTCCATGCGTAATTTTTTAATATCTTGCTTGGTTTTATTTAGGTTATATATTTCAGATTCAACATACTTAAATGTTCCTGGTTTAATATCGTAGCCTGTTTTACTCACGCTTATACCCCCTCATCTTCAAAGCAATTTCTTTTATCATCTTCTTGTCGTTTTCCTTTATAGCTTATATAAGCTAATCCCAACAACGGTATAGATACAATAAGTATATTAATCATTACTTCTCCTCCTCATAATCTTTCGGCTGATCTATATCATCGTTTGCTTGTAATTTAATAATAATTTCATTCGTAACGTATTTGCTTAGTTCGTATAGGGTAATGATTAGTAGTGTTTTAAGTATTTTCATATTCACTCACTGTCCTTTCTTGGTGGTATCGGTGCTAGTTCTGGTTTAGGTGAATATCTACCACTCTCTATTTTATGATAAGATTTTAACGCTCTGCTAATTGGACCGTTATTAAAACTAGAAGGTACTACACTTAATAATCCTTTAGGTTTCTTTGCCATTTTCTCCGCCTCTTCCTTACTCTCTGCTTCAACCACAGTAAACTTTTCATTCTCACGTGCTTTAGTTACATCAAGGAATGTTTCGCCTGTAGTGTGGTGTGTTTTGCGTACTAGGAATTGCATTGTGTCACTCCTCCGATAATTTCTTTAAAGTCATTGGCGTTTGTTCTTTACCTTCATAAATTTCATAACACTGTTTGGGTAAATGGTAATATTTCCCATCATCTTTAAATGCTGGTGCGCCATTTACGATACTCATTTCTTCTTTTGAAAATAACTTGCATTGGTTTAATGGCTCTATCTTGTTACCTAATGTTCCACCTGGAAAATGTTCAATATATTTAATATAACCACCATTTAACGGAAGAATATCGATTTTATCTATGTGATACGAATAACCGCATAAAACATCGTCTTTACTGTATATTTCGATTGTGTTCATTTCCTCAACACTTCCTTAACTTTTTGAAGTATGTCTTTATTACACGTAGCCTTTGTCTGTGTCTGCTGTTCCGTCTTGTCTTGCATGATTACGCTCCATTTTCTTTTTGTATGCGTCAATAAGTTGGTTGATAGTATATAAGTTGTAAGCTATGTCTATCGCTATAACAATTGCCAATTGGTCGGGATAAATTTCTTTGAATATTATCTGCGGTGTGCTAACAACTGCATCTTGAGCAAATTCTTTATCTTTAAAATTAAACATGTTGTGAAATTCTTTGTTTTTAAAACTTGATTCAACCACTTCTTTTATCTCTTCTGATGAAACTCCTACTTGATTTGCAATACTCAATCCAAATGCCAACATATCTGCTAATTCATCTAACTGTACATCTAATGGTTTACCTGGATTTTTCTTCCAATTCTTAAACGTTTCTAATGTGTTAAACCATTCAAAGAACTCAACCACATACGCTACCTTGCTATCCTGTAAATTAAGTGTCGGTATTCTACTGTCAAAGTCCTTTTGTATTTGCAATAATTCTTTTAATTGATCTACTGTAATTGTGTTAGTCATTTTTCGTCCTCCGTGAATTTAATATATTTGTTACACACTTCTTTAATGTAATCCTCTGCATACGATCCTTCTCTTAACATAGCTTTTAATTGAGGTAAGCTATATGCAAACCCTAAATACTGGTCGCTATCAAAACACTGTTCGCATGTTTTCAAATAACTCTCGTCATAATCTTCCGAGAAATATACTCCACCCATATGATGCTCATAAACATGTGCCATCCTACTTCTCCTCCAAATCCGAAAGTAAGTTGCTAAAATCGTTTGTGCCGTCTAATTCACATATCTTTTTAAATACAATTTCATATGCTTCATTCATATATTTACTAGGTGTTCCTTCTTCTAAGTGGTAACCGTAAATGAACATCTCACGTAGTTCATCTTTTAGTTTCTGCCAATTATCTTTCATCGTCTGCACGCTCCTTAATGATATATCCCATCATCATAAAAAATTCATCGCTTGGTATTTCATCTTTTTGTGGATAGAATTCAACTAATTTGTCATACGCCTTTGCTTTGCGATAGACTTCTTCAACTTCCTGTGCCATTTTGAAATAAACATTATCACGCTCATCAATAGCTGTTTGTGTTAACGTTCCTAATACCATATCTTTATACACCATCTACTTAACCCCCAACTGATCTAATTTACTTCGATATTCTCTATACATTGAACTGCCTTGATGCAGTGTTAATTTATAATCTATGAGCTTTCTAAACTGTTTCAGTAATGCGAGTTGTTCTGCGTTTTCTCGTTCCAATCGTTTATTATTCGCACGCAAGACGATTAAATCATCTACACAGTGCTGATACGCTTGTTTGTATTGGTTGAGTTCTGATTTGAATTGTTTACTAGCATTTCTAAAATGTTTGATAGCACTATCTTTATCGTATATACCATCGACACCAAAATCGTTCACTCTGATAAAATCTTCTAGTTCTTGTTTAGTCGCTTTTCTCACTCGCCATCACTCCTTTAATTGTACATAAGAGATAAACTCTCACCCGTCTGAATGTAGTACGCATGTTGTAAAAAATAAGGTTTGTAGTCGTTATCGCCTAATAAAGTGCTTTTAGCATTGTTTAATTCAAACACGATAAAATCTTTTACATCGTTTTCATCATTTAGAAATGTCTCGCCTTTCAACACCTCATCAATTCTTTTTAAAGAGCCATCATAAAAGTATTTTCTAGCTTTTTTAATGCTGCTTTCAGTTAACCTAACGTCATTGAAAAAGTGTTTCGGTATCACTCGCCATCACCCCTTATAATTTCGTGTATTCCATATCTTAACTAATTTATCTACACTATCAGTTTCAACTCGCAACCATGTAGAAGGTTGTATTTTACATTTGGTATTTGAACACTCAATCAATGCTTTATCAAAACTATATCTCATATCCGCTTGTCCTCCACAAAACGGACAAGGTTTGATTAAATCCACTCGCCATCACTCCTTATTGATTAGGTAATCCATAACTCATGCACTCATTAAACAGTTCATCTTGTGCTATCTCTTTTTTGAGTTCGTGTATTTTATTACTCACTTCTTCATTACTCATCATCTTTATTTCAGTTTTTGATAACATACCTTCTTCAGATATATCGCTGTCATAATACTGTGCTTGTAATGATTGAACATACTTTACTTGTTTATCTGTAGCCATTTTAATCACTCCTCGTAATTTCGTGTGTTCCATATCTTAACTAACTTATCTACGCTATCTGTTTTAACGTGTAACCATGTAGAAGGTTGTAATTTACATTTAGTGTTAGTACATTCAACTAAAGCTTTGTCGAAACTATAACTTAAATCTGCACGACCTCCACAAAAGGGGCAGGGTTTTAATAATTCCACTCGCCATCACTCCTTTATACGATTGTAAAAACTATATACGTAATCAAATTAACTACTAGCCAGAAAGCAA
This sequence comes from Staphylococcus sp. LKG3-1, assembly GCF_048568385.1. Lineage (NCBI taxonomy): Bacteria > Bacillati > Bacillota > Bacilli > Caryophanales > Staphylococcaceae > Staphylococcus > Staphylococcus sp. LKG3-1. The sequence goes on along the minus strand of NZ_CP183796.1, from coordinate 2,569,909 downwards.
TGAGCCATGAAATTTCTTTACTCATCTACTCCACCAGTCCTTTCAATTCATTTAAAACTTTCCTGTTATGTTCCTTGTCCTCTGGCAACACTGCCATGACAATGCTACGCGGATTAAGAGAGTATAAGAATCCTTTAACTCCACAATCTCTTAGTAGCTTTGCCATTTCGACAGTATTTCTGCCTTTAGTATCAATTTTGTATTTAACTTTGATAGTTTCTGATAGCATCATGATAATTTATATTTCTCCATTACTATGTCGTACTTCTCAACAAACTTATATCTGTCTTGGTGTAACTTCTCACTCCACTGTGTATATTCGTCCATTGCTTTAAGTTGTCCAATTAATCCTTTTATTTCTCTCTGCGTCTGTTCAGTGGCAGCCACTGCTTTCCAGTATCTACTTGTACCAACTTCTGCCTCATAACTTGTGTTACTATATTTCAAGAATTGTTTATATGTTCTATCAGCTCTTTGAAATAATGATTTAACAATCAAGTCAGAATTTTTTAGTAGTATGTCGTTAGGTGTCATTTACTTCACATCCCAATTCTCAATAGCGAAATCTAAACATTTTCTAGCTTTCTTTATATCTTCAAGCCCATTCTTCTCTGGCGCTCTCATTTGATACTCCAATGCACTAGCAATGTTATGTGCTACAGAACCTTTGTGATATTTATCTGCTACAAGTGAAACAATATCCTTAACCTCGTGATTACCTAACATATAATGTGAAGGACTGTTTACTGTGTCGTCTGCGTACTCTGTCACTGCGTTCCACTCTATTATTGTAAAATCATTATTATCAGTTATATCTCTATACACACCATCATCTACTTTTATTTCGGCAGATTTACCGTTATTGGCTATTTTAGATACCTCGCCTGACATGTTGTCGCCTAATATTTTAATTTTGTAACCGACTTTTAAATCTTTAATTTTAAATAACGCTACATTTTCATCCTTACGCTTACGTTGTTGTAAGTCGTTGGATAATAATTTTCGAGATTTCTCAGTATTCTCTTTATCAAATCCAATATGTTCCGTCTTATCTTCAATACTCTTAGTCCACAAATCAAAGTCGTTGAAGTCTGTGATTTCATATCTGTGTTTAGGTAGTGATTCGATAATCGCAGAATTACCACAAGGATCAATCTTAACCACTTTACCTATCACACGCATACCACTGCTATATTTACCTGCACCTAAGTCATTCACAACAACGTAGTTACCTATTTTTAAATCTCTAATTTTCATCTACTTCACCACTTTCGGAAATATGTCATTTTCACATAAATGCTCAAACCACTTGCTACTCACTCTATGTTTCTCAATCATCTGTAAACGTTCTTGCTCTTTACGTTGTTTAGCATCTAACTTATCTCGTCTACGTTCCTCACGTTCTCTGTCCTCTGCAGTGAGTCTCTCCACACCTTGACGTTGGTCATATTTTCTAATGTAATTTCTAAATTGACGTTTACCTTTTCTAGCTTGATATCTGATTACAGTATCAGTTAACTTCATACTTTTGGCCTCTTTGTAATCGTCCACATCTATTAGTATTTCATCTGTTCCATCAAGCATTACGTAACTCAAATTACCTTTATCATCTTTAACCTTTTCCATTCTTGTTGGCATATTATTTGTCCTCCTAATAATCCTTAACTTGTACGTCTGATACTTGTCTGAACTTAATATCTTCAAATCCTAGTAACTCTGGGTTATTTTTATATTTCTCAGCTACTTTATTTGCTTCACTGTTACTTATTTCTTCCAAATCGTAATTGTCTGCCACAGGTACTGTTACTTCTTGTTCAACTTCCACTTTGATTTGTAGTGTGATTGTTTGTTCCATTGGAATCACCTTCTATTTCTATGTGCATTATGATTTTTGGTTCTTTTGCATATTTTTTGAAACTTCTGATTTCTACAATTTGATTATCGTCATTCCACAAGTGACCGTTTGCTGCATCTAATACTGTTTTTATTAAATTATCTATATCTGGTTTAGTTCGTTTATATTGCCCTACCATTGCAATGTGTTTTTTCTTACTCCACGACTTTAGTAATGGGAAATAAAATTCAATTGTTAATTTAATTGGCTCATCTATCATTGACATTGGCATTTGCCATCTAAGGCTTTGCTTATGGTCTGTATATTTTTTAGGCATATAGGTTTGTACAAACTTACCCGCGTTCCTGAATCGTGGTCTAGGTGATGACATAGGTACATCTACTTTTAACTCGATTGTTTCCATGTCCTCACTCCTATAGATCAAATATATTCAACTGACTGCCTAGCTCTTGCTCGTAATATAAATTGTGTACTGATTTAAAATACATCAATTCATGGTCTGTCATTTCTTTAGTTGGACCACCGAAGTAAGCACCAGTGATATTGCCTACTTCGTTCAATCCGTTTTCTAGTGGAACAACTGATATAACTTTTTCATCGTTATCTCTATATAAGAAATATTTTTTATTTATCATTTACTTAACCTCACGTATAGCCGGTGTATTTCGGCGTTGATTTAACTTTTGGATAAATAGGTCATACAACACTTTATCGTCGCCCTGAGCATAGTCTATGAGTTTCTGAGCGTATACATCTGAACACTCAAGGTTTTGTTTAATAAATTGTTTGGTAATCAAAATTTGATACCTCTCATTCTGTAATCTTCGCCATCCATTTTAATTAATGTTGTGTTAGACATCATTCGGCTGAAGATACGCTGCGCGTCTTTATTTTTACTTAATTCTTGTGCATTTAGGTTAGTAGTATAAATGTTGTGCTTACCTACTCTTGATTCAATAAGCTCGAACATCTTACCTGTCGCAAACTCATTCATGTTTATACCGAAATCATCAAACACCATTAAGTCTACTTCGCTTATAATGTGATTCAATTCTTGTTCAGTAAGATTGGTGTTCTTGTTATAGGTACCTTTTATAGTTGAAATAAGTTGTGGTACATTCATGTACAATACTGAATAACCTTTATCCCTAACTGTTTTTACTACAGACATTGATAAGTGTGATTTACCAGTACCAAATGAACCTTGCAATAGCAATGATTGCTTGTTATCTAAATTGAAGTTGTCAGCGTATCTCTCGCATAATGCTTTAGCTCTTGCTAATTCTTCATTAGTAGCTTTGTAATTATCAAAAGTACATTGCGATAGATCATCATTAATAATTGATTTCTTAAATATACTGTTAGCTTTTGCAGATTTATTACGTTTCTCAAAATCTGCCTTACGTTGTTTAGCTAACTCAATCATTTCGCAGTCACAACCATCTTTAACTACTTGACCGTTATCAAATTCGTAATAGTCATAAGTACGTCCACACTTATCACATTTCAATCCATATTCTTCTTTAGTAATATTATTTTTAAATCCAACTTTACTTGCTATATTCTCAAAGGGATTCATTTACTCACTCCCTAAAATAGATTGGCATAAGGATTATCATCTGATTCCTTATTACTTACTTGTTGATTAAGATAACCTTCAAACTTATTACCAAATAATGTTTCTGGTCTTAGGAACTTTTCCATATCTGTTCCTTTCCATTCAGCTGCCTTGTTATCTATGACTTTTCTGAAATCATCTTCTGTAAAACCTTCATTCCATCTTGCCTTAATAACAGTTTGTGTTTTATTAGTAGTGTGTTTATAGTGCTTGCCTGTTTTTTCGTTAAGATAGTTAATGATTGGTTGATAGTGTGGTTGATGTGTAGTCGGGTTGCCCGACAATGTTTTTACTTCTTCTTCTAGTTCTAATTCTTTATCTAGTTCTAGTTCTTCTTCTGTTGCGTTACCTTGCGTTACTGTAACGTTACTATTGTTTAACTTGTTTTGTTCTCTATGTTTACGTACTCTTTCGCGTGTTTGTTGTCTTATTTTTTCAAGACCTTCGACATTTTGGTGTTTCTCCCAATTAGTAATTCTTAATGCACCTACATCTTCAACCATTCCTAATTTCTGGAAGGTTTGTATCGCTAATCTCACTGAATTAAGTGGTCTATTGAATTCATTCGATAACATTTCTGCGTTATAAGGTAAGTTTTCCGACAACATAATATAACCTTGTTCGTTATACTTGCCAGCTAGTGTTAGCAACTTAACCCAAATTGTAATTATCGTATCTCTCTCGGGTAATGCCTCTATATACTTAATCTTGCTATCATCGAACATGCCAACTTTAAGTTTTATCCATTGGACTTCGCCCATCTTTCTCACCTTCTCCGTACAAGATCCATTCAACTGTTGTGTTATAATCTTTTGCCATTTGTTTTAATACATTCATTCTCGGTATGTGTACACCGTTTTCCCATCTGATAACTGCTAATCTGTTAACGTCGTATTTCTTACCGAATACGGATTGTGTTTGATTTGAGTCTATTCTAAGAAATGCTATTCTATGACCCATTAAGCACTTATCCTTGTGATTCAGTGGTCTTGCTATCATTGTTTCTCACCTCGTAACATGCTATTTAATTTGTCATCTACTTCCACCCAAGCATTTTCTAAATGGTGTAGTTTATTAAAACTACTCATTCCCATGTCGTGCTGTTGGTTATGATGTTTTCTACATAGTGCTAACACTTTGTTTCCGTAGTGATTTATCTTATTTCTGTTTCGTCCTCTACCTACTGCTTGATAATGTGCTAAATCGCTATTTGGCGCGCCACATATGACGCAAGTTCTATTTATGGTAGATTTATATAGGAAATACCTATCGTTCGTCATGAGGTTACTTGTGGCTATTCTCATGGGTATATTGTTATCGAATACAAAATCAAGTATCAACTCGATTAATTCGCTTGCCTGACGTCTTTTGCAGTTACTTAAAGATATGGGTTCATAACCATTCAAAAACTCAAGCTGCTTTTGAAACATATATCTTAAATAGTCCATTGGTTGTCCGTAATAATCGTATATGTCACGTACCATCGCGAATATTTTCCGACGTTGTTTACCTGTGATTTTGTAAGGGTCGTGAATCGCTACGTCACATTCAACTTCTAATCCGTTATCTAGTAGTAGAAAGTCTTTATTATCTAATGTCACACCCTCGATGACAGCAGTTATTGTGCCATCATCTTGTTGGATGTATGATTTGATTATTGGCATTTAATCAGTCCAATCAGAACGGGAGATCGTCCGTATCTATATCTGCGTTACCGTTAGCAAAAGGGTTATCCTTATCAGGTAATTGTTGTGACTTAGCTTGTCCACCTTGTTGTTGAGATTGCCCTTTAGATTGTGATTTAGGTTCCATGAATTGAACACTGTCCGCTACTACTTCGGTAACGAATATTCGTTTACCTTCATTGTTTTCATAACTACGTGATTGTATACGACCATCAACACCAGCTAAATGACCTTTGAATAAATAGTTGTTTACATTTTCTGCTTGTTTACGAAAAACAACTACATTGATGAAGTCTGCTTCACGCTCGCCTTGTGCATTTGTAAATGTTCTGTTAACTGCTAATGTGAAATTCGCAACATTAACACCAGATGGTGTTGTTCTAAATTCTGGATCTTTTGTTAATCTACCTACTAATACGACTCTGTTTATCATTGTTCAATCTCCTTTATCCAATTAGTTATTGATTTGTGTGTACGTGCTATTTGTTCTGAACTTAATTCAGCTACATTAACATTTTGCAATTTAGTTATTTGAGTTTTATATTCTTCGGATTTTCCGTTTTCAACTGCAACTCCAATGAATAGTTCTATTGCCTTAGTTAATTCTTCTTTTTGCTTATCTGTAGGTCTTTGTACTGGTGAGCTTTTTTGTTTAACTTGTTGTGGTTTGTTGTTCACACCACTAGCATGATTACCATCGTCATCTTGATCACTTGTAATTCCAAAGACTGCCGATAATGAATAACGCTTTAAATAACTAATTAATGCCCCAGCACCTTGTGCCGTTTCTTTATCTGCTTTCATATAAACAGGGTCATATTCAATATATTCGCCACTTTCATGCAATAGCATTGTAGAAACACCTACACGACCATTAGCATCATTAGAAGCCCATTGTGTGAAAGATAATCCTAGACTTGGTGCAACTTCGTCTATAGCTTCTACAACATTTTCAAGTGGCACATATTTACTTTTGAAAAATGGATTTTTGGCATCTTTCATTGGCTGCTTTACTTGTTTGTGAAATTCTACTAACGCCTTATTGATTTTTGTTATTGATTCCGATTTATTCATTTATCTCACCCTCAAACTTCTAGTTTGTTTCACTTCTACACCAGGAATCTCTTTACCTTCTTTTAATTCAGCTAGTGCAACTTTTTTGTTTAATTTAGGTGCTTGTGATAACCAAAAATCTTTTGGTATTAATTTTTCATCTATTACATTTAAACTTGGCGGGTTGTTTTGAATGTTGTAACTATTCAATGCTGTTTTGAATCTAGTTTTACCTGTATCTTCCATCATGTTTTGTAATGATTCTTTCATACGTTTTATATGCGCATCATATGTTGTTTTACGTTGTCTTAAACGCTTAATTTCTTCGTCTATTGCTTCATTATCACTTTCTAGTGATTTAATCACTTTGATATAATTGTCTGCTTTAACTTCTAGTGCTTCATCGATACTTTCTAACGTATCTATATATGATTGATCTAATTCTTCGTGTTCTTGGGTAATCATATTCAGCACAGTTAAATAATCGCTTGATAGTTGATATATATTGCTCATTGACTAATCCCCCTAAGATTGTGTATATTTAAGTTGTTAATTTTTATAAATACTCGACTGTTAAGCGTTGGCGCGCTTAGCGGTCTTTTTTTTGTGCGTAATAACTATTCCAGAATGCGTAACTTCCGATAAAACTTAAAACGCTAAATACTATGCTGTAATGAAAATCTGACGTAACCATTGCAAATAGTGCTGTAGATAAAACTGCTGTTAACCATGCTAAAATGTGTTTCATGTTATCCCTCCTTACATAGAAAAAATTGATTAAGCATGCGATTTATTTCACTACTTTTTAAGTTATCAATGAAAACAAAGTAATTATGCTTAGTTTTAACAAAAGGTGTTCTCACAAATTCTATTGAAGTAACTTTTTTAATATCCTTATAACTTCCTTTAGTCATCAGTGATAATTCTTGAATGCGTTTTTCTATTGCTTTATCCATGTTATCCCTCCTTTAATTTTTCTTTTTAACTCTTGCTTTTATTTCTTCATCGTAATCTTGTAAAAACTTGCGCATTTTTTTACGATTAAATAAATATTTTCCTTTTCCATCTGGATTAACAAATTGGCTAAACGGTGCTATTTTTCTTCTGAAATAATCATCATTTATGATGTTTTCTACAATCCATTGCTTAGTAGTTGGATATGTCGCTGCTACTTCGGCTAAAGTCATATTAATGGGTTGGTTATCAATAAGATCTTGCAACCAAACTTTAGACACAATGACTTGATCATCTGGTAACGTTGCTGTTACTTGTATAGTTTGTGTCATTTATTAATCACTCCTTTAAGCTCTTTTCTAATTGGTAAGTTGTATCAAACGACGGTTGCCATTTCTCAATGAATTGCACTGCCTCTTGATAGCGTCCTCTTGGAATACTTGTATAAGTTGGTACTTGAAAAATATTTTTTATGCTCTTATACAATTCAGCAAATAGCTTTCTAGCAACTGTGTTGTAATGACCATTAAATTTGTTTCTTACAATTTCAGCTACTTTACGAGCCACTAATTGTTGGATGTGTTTAGCTTCTCCATGCATAATCGGATAAGATTCTTCAATTGCTGTTAATCGTTCATCTAATTCAGTGTTACCTTGTGCAATTAACTGAATTTGTTCTGATGTTGTCATTGGTTTTGTTTGATATGTTCCTGTCTTTCGTAATGTTGGTAAGACTTCATCAAAAACCCATTCCTCAAATTTTTCTGCTTGTGGCAATTTTGATTTAGCAATTAATCTGTATAAATTACCTTCGTCGATGAATTTCTTACTTTGTTTTCTTCCTAATGAATCGATGACGTAACGATTCGTTACCCCACGTTCTTTTGTATGATCAATAATTGCTTTTCTTGGATTTGTATATCCTAAAATTTCGGCAATTTTAATTGCTGGAAACCATTCTTTCCCTTCGATAACTAAAACCCCTAAATTTCCAAATTGAGAGTTTTGAAATACTTGTAAATCTTGCATTTTAATTCCTCCTTTAAATTTATCGTTCTTTTACGGGAACGTTTTGCGTAAAAAAAATATCTAAGTTGTTTGTTTCATAACCTAATATTTTCGCCATTTTAATAAACTCGTTCGCTCCAATATCAACGATTCCATTTTCTCGTTTAGCATAAGGCGTTCGTGTTTTCCATCCCATTTTATGAGCCATCTCATCTTGAGTTATTCCATTTGCTATTCTTTCGGCTCGAAGTCTGTTGAGATTTAATTTCATGTTTGCACCTCCAATCGTTCTCGTTTGAGAACTAAACAAACCTTAACACTTAACGTTCTCGTTTGTCAACAAAGAATACTAAAAAAAGTTTCTAGATTTATTTATCGAAAACATATTGTATTCGTTCGGGAACGATGTTATTATTATATTGTTCACTAAAGAGAACAATATAATTCAAGGAGATAAGTAATATGAGAACAAATGAGGAAATAATAGATATAATAAAAACTACTTTAAGTAAAAAAGATATGTCACTTAGTGAATTGGCTCGTCGAGTTGGTATGGCAAAATCAGCTGTATCTCGTTACTTGAATGGAAGTAGAGAATTCCCATTAAATCGTGCTAATGATTTTGCTAATGCACTTCATATTACCACTGAATATTTACTTGGATTTGAGGAAAGACCAGACAGAATGCCAGATTCAGAAAAAGATGAACAAACAACTCAAGCAGCACATTTCAATAAAGAAGATTTAACAGAGGAAGAAATCGAAGAAGTAAATAAATTTATAGAATGGATAAAAAACAGAGATAAATAATTAGGGGATTTGTAAATGTGGAAATATGAAAAATTAATGAGTGAATATGACTTTTTAGAATTTGAAGAATTATCAAATTTTCCTAGTTCACAAGATGGCTATATTTGTGGCAATAAAATTTATATTAAAGATAGCTTAACTCCACAACAAAAGCATGAAATTCTTGCCGAAGAAATTGCACATTATAAAATAACTTACGGGAATATATTAGATCAAACAAATTTCAATAATAGAAAATTTGAAGGTTATGCACGGCGTCAAGCTTACAAAATGTTGATGCCTATTAACGAAATTAAAGAATTGCATAGAAACAATATTACTACCCTACACGATATAGCAACACATTTTGAAGTTACAGAACAATTTGTGAAAAGTGCATTATCCTATTATGTAAAAAAAGATATAATACCAGGAGCTATTTTGAGTATGTAGTCATTTTTTTTACAAAAATTTAATGTTTAACACGTTATTATTTAACAATATTTGTGTTGTAATAAATGATGGAGAATACATGAAAAATAAAGGAGATTGATTTATGAAAAAGGTTTTAGGTTTATTGTTGGCAAGCACATTGGTATTAGGAGCATGTGGAAACAGTGGAAATGATAAAAATGAAAGTAAAACTGAATCTGTAAATGAAAACAAAGCACAATTTAAAAATGATACTTTAGTAATCGATGATGCAGTAGTCAGCATTAAAGATACATTTATAGTAAATGATAAGAATTCAGATAGTAAGCTACTAGCTTTCAAATATGAAGTTAAAAATAAAACCGATAAAGATGAAATAACACCAATGAATGTATGGATATCTTCAATGACAGCTACACAAGACAGTGAAAACACTGTTAATGATTTAGAAGTAGGTCCTACGCCTAATACGGGCAAATTCGAAGAATGGGATAAACATTCACAAGACAAGATTAAAAAAGATAAAACAGCAAAGGGAATTACTACTTACACTTTAGAAAATGATGAAGATGTAACACTAAAAGCGACTAAAGGTGTAGATGGCAAGGAATTGGGAACTAAAAAAATTAAATTAGATGATTTAAAAACTGTAGATTATGACGCTGCGGAAGATTTAACTAGCGATAGCACTTCTGATTCAGAAACAGATAACCCAAATAATGATGAACAAACCGCTTCTAATGATAATAAAAGTAAACAAGCAAATAACGAAAACAACGAAAATAAATCAGATGATAATGAAACTGCTATAGCGTCATCAAATACAAATGCAACTCAAAAAGTAAATACGCAATCATCAAATAAATCAAATGATCAATCAAGTAACGAAGAAATTCCTACAACTACACACGACGAGTCTCAAATGGGTTATGGCAAAGGAGATTATGAAGCAGCGAAAGCTGATAGTGAAAAGGCTATGAAAGACCCTAATGCTCATGTAGGTGGTCCTGGTTGGGTTAGTGAAGGTGAAAGTTATGATAGTTGGAAAGATAGACAACAAGAAGTACAAGAATCACAACAATAAATTTTAGGGTAGCAAGCCTACCCTTATTATTTTTTACTTTTTTTAGGAGGAATAAATAATGAACGTTAAAAAAGTCGGGAAAACATGGGAATATGATTTTAGATTTGATAAGAAACGTTATAGAAAACGTGGATTTAAAACGAAAAAAGAAGCAACTCAAGAAATGAATAACAAATATAATGAACTAACTAAAGGCTTTAAAACAGTGGATTCATTATCATTTAAAACCTATTTCAACGAATGGTTAAAAGTAAATAAAGAAAATACTGTTGCTTTAACTACTTACAATAGATATAAAACTTCAATAAAAGCCTTTGAAGAAAAATTTGGAGACATACCTATAAAAAATATAACACAGTTACAATACAGAGAATTTATAAAAGAATATGGCGAAGGGAAATTTTTAGATGAACCTGAGGAAGGCAGAACAACAAATAGTGTCCAAAAATTACATTATTGCTTAAAGTCTGCTTTGCAAGATGCTTATAATGATGGGTATATTTTACGTGATCCGACATATAACACAAAGCCTTATGGTGTTAAAGATAAACAAAGTGAAAATGTAAAGTTCATGTCATTATCAGCATTTAAAACAATTAAAAGTAGAGTATCAAAATCAAATGAGCTATCACATCTTTTTATATATCTATTGATTTGCACTGGTGCGAGATTTAGCGAAATACAAAATTTGAGATACGAGGATATAAATATTAATGCAGATTTAATTCACATACCAGGTACAAAAACTGAAAACGCCGATAGAACTATCGCATTAGCTAAACAAGATAAAAAACACATTAAAACAGTTCTAGCTAATAGACCAACATCTTTCAATGGCTATGTATTTAATACTGGTGCTAAATTGATTAGTAATAACGCAGTTACAAAGGTACTGCATAGAATATGTTTAGAGGAAAGTATTGGGCGTTATAGTCTGCATTCATTACGCCACACACATTGCTCTGTATTGTTAAAAGAAGGCTTATCAATTCATTATATAAGCAAACGATTAGGACACTCTAATATAACTGTTACATTATCGACCTACAGTCATTTATTAGAAGAACAAAAACTTGAACAAGACCGTCAACTTAGTGATATTATGGCGTCAATTTAAAACGGACAATCAAAACGGACAACACTCAAAAAGTTGTCCAAACGTTGACCAAAATATTTAAAACAAACTTTTAAGGATTTTTAACAAAAATAAAAGAAACGCTGATTTAACAACGTTTCTTGATAATTAAAGAAATCAAATTTTTAATGATTTTCATGTATGTATGGAGACGGCGGGATTCGAACCCGCGTCCAGAGGTTCTGATACTAGCACTTCTACGTGCGTAGTCTATCAATGAGTTTCGCATAATGGGAGGTGATAGACATCCGTCATTATGCTAGTTTGATTCATCTCTTCTAGGCAGACTTCAAACGGCAGTGCCTAGCGTATCCTACTAAAGGTTGAATCGCGTTAACAGCACATAGGAGATGCTGTTAGGCGATGCAGAGTGCTATTACGCAGCTACTGCGAAATTATTGTTTTCTTTGCCAGTTATTATAACTGTGTGTGTTAGTGACGGAGACAGCCCTCCGACACGCTTAACTAGCTCATGGAACCCCTGTCGAATCCAAAAACGCCCCCTGAATAATATTAAATGTACTTTCTGGTAGGCTGTATCTGTTACAGCGCTTTTTCAGAAAGCACATATTATATTACCAAAGATTCATATCTTTGGCAATATATCCGCTTAATAACGGGCTTTCATCTCTCTAGCTACATCACGTTGTACTGCTTTTTCTTTTAATGCTTGACGTTTATCGTATTTTTTCTTACCACGTGCAACGCCAAGTAAGACCTTACAGTGCCCATGTTTGAGATAGAGTTTCAAAGGTACGATAGAGTAGCCAACTTCACGTGTACGCTCACCTAACTTCGCTATTTCACGTTTGTGTAGTAAGAGCTTACGTGAACGTCGTGGATCATGGTTGAATCTGTTACCTTCTTCATACGGCGCAATGTGCATATTGTTTAGAAACATCTCGCCACGATTCACTTGCGCATAACTATCTTTAAGGTTTGCACTACCACGACGAATTGACTTGATTTCTGTTCCTTGTAACACAATGCCCGCTTCAATCGTATCTTCTATATTATAATCATGTCTGGCTTTACGATTTTCTGCTAGTGTTCCTGGTGATTTTTTCTTTGGCATTGAGTTTCACCTCTTCGTTGAGTTATTTTTTCTTCTTACGTGCTTTATTTTTTACATTTTTATCTTTATAAAATGGTTTATGTTTTGTGTTGCCTTTACTTTGGTCGCTTTGACGTTTGTTTTTACCTTTACGTTGTTTCTGTTTAGTACGTCCACGTCCGCCTTTACCATTTTTATCATCTTTAGATTTATCTGATGAATTGCCACGTGGTTTGGCTTGGATTGTCTTACCACGTGATGGTCTTTGACCGCGATCTCTATTTGGTATTGGCATACCGACGATTTGGAAATCAATCATACGTTCATCAACATCTACGTTAATGACTTTAATTTGAACAGGATCACCGATGCGGAATACTTTCGCTTGGCGTTCACCTATCATTGCCATTTGACGTTCATCAAAATGGTAATAATCGTCCGTCATGTTAGATACATGCACCATACCTTCAATTGTGTTTGGTAATTCAATAAACATACCGAAATTCGCAACTGAACTAATAATCCCTTCGAATTCTTCGCCAATATGTTGCACCATGTATTCTGCTTTTTTCAATTCATCTGTATCACGTTCTGCTTCGATTGCTCTACGTTCTCTTTGAGACGTATGTTCAGCAATTTCAGGTAACAATGCTTCCCATTTATTTCTTTCTTTTCTGTCCATGGATTGTTCAATAATATATTTGCGAATTAATCTATGAACAATTAAATCGGGATATCTACGTATAGGTGACGTGAAATGTGTATAGTATTCAGCTGATAAGCCAAAGTGTCCTAAGTTCACATCATCATAACGTGCTTGTTGCATTGAACGTAACATCATCGTTGAAATCACCATTTGTTCTGGTTGACCTTCAACTTCTTGTTGAATTTTTTGTAAAGTAGACGGGTGAATATCTTCACCTGTACCTTTAATCATTAATCCAAAATTAGTCACGAAATCAAAGAATTGACGTAAGCGCTCTGATTTAGGTTGTTCATGGACACGATAGATAAATGGTACTTCTAAACGATCAAAATGTTCCGCGATAGTTTCATTAGCCGCTAACATAAATGATTCAATTAAGCGTTCGCCTTCACCACGTTGTCTCATTTCTACATCCGTTGGGATACCTTCTTCATTAACAAGTACTTTAGCCTCATTAATATCAAAATCGATTTCACCACGACGTCTTCTCATATGGATTAAGCGCTGAGATAAATCTTGCGCTAAATCTAACATCGGTGTGATTTCACTATATTGATTACGTGTTTCCGTATTTTGATCAGTAATAATTTCATTTACTTCATCGTATGTCATACGATAATTAGAATGAATCACACTATCAAAGATTTCATGGCCAACAACATCGCCACGTTCATCTATTTCCATTTGGCAACTTAATGTAAGTCGGTCCACTTGCGGGTTTAATGAACATATACCATTACTTAGACGGTGTGGAATCATTGGTATCACTCGGTCTACTAAGTAGACACTTGTTGCACGACTGTATGCTTCTTTATCAAGCGCTGAATCTTCAGTTACATAGTAACTTACATCAGCTATGCTGACTGTTAATTGTGTATGACCATTGCTTAACTTTTTAACACTAATCGCGTCATCTAAGTCTTTAGCATCTGCACCATCAATGGTAATCGTTAGTTCATCGCGCAAATCGCGACGACCTTCAATTTGTGATGGCTCGATATGATCTGGTACTGCTTCAGCTTCTGCGAGCACATTGTCAGGGAATTCAATTTCGATACCATGTTGATAGATGATAGATAGAATATCTACACCTGGGTCATTCTTATGGCCTAAAATTGCCGATACGATACCTTCAGGATTATCTGTACCATCTGCGTATTTCGTAATTTGTACGAGTACTTTATGTCCATCTACTGCACCTAAATTTTGACCTTTAGGAATAAAGATGTCTTGCATAATACGTTTATCATCTGGTAACACAAAGCCGAAGTGACGTGCTTCACTATAAGTACCAACGACTTGTGTGACTGAATGTGTTTCAATCGTCTTAACTTCGCCTTCTAATTTCCCTTTGTGTTCACCTTTAGATTGATGTACTTCCACGAGGACAGTATCACCATCCATGGCTCTATTGATTTTCGTTGGTGGGATGAAAATGTCATCCATATCCTCTTCTTCAGGACGTAAGAAAGCAAAACCTTTTTTATTTTGACTTAACTTACCTTTGATTAATTTGGATTGTTTGGCATTATTAGATGCTTTACGTTGATATCTATCTGTTTTTGTACGTTGAATCAAACCTGTTTGTTCTAATTCAACAAGCACCTTGATTAAATCTCTAAATGAGTCGGCACTATTTAAACCTAATGCATCTTGAAAATCAGACACAGACATGGGTTCATAATCTGGTTGTTTAATTATTTCTTCAATGGATTGCTTTAAATTCATTATGCCCCTCCTTTCTATTTTTAAATACTTCTAAATTTTTAAGTCGACCAATCTAATGATTCTAAGAAATTGTATACGTCTTCGAATACTAATTCTTTTTCTTTATCAATTGTAATGACATGTCCTGAATTCGCATACCATTTGATATCTTTTTCATCAGATTCGCTCTCATTGTATATAACATTTGCAGAATCTGTATTAATCATTTGATCTTGTTCTGCTTGGACAACTAATAATGGATCCATTACTTCATCTATGTGATCTCTGACATCCTGTATTTGTCCTTGTAACTCTTTTAAAGTGTCTGTAGGTTTAAAGTTTGTCATTTCTTTTTCAATGGTAGCTTCATCTTTACCTTCATACTTTTTAAAATTACGCGCATATTCTAGAACACCGTTAAACATAGACCCTTCCGTCTTAATGTACATAGGTGAACACATTGTTATAATACCCTTTACATCTCTGTTTAAGCTTAATTTCAACGCATAACATCCACCAAGTGACAATCCTGCAACAACGATTTCATCATAACCTTTGTCTACTAAGAAATCATAGCCATCTAGTGCATCTTTAAACCATACAAATGGACTTGAACTTAATATTTCTTCAGGTGGTGCTGCATGTCCTTCATATTGTGGTGCATACGATGTGTAGCCTTTCTTCTGCAAGTAACGCCCTAATTGTCTCACATCTGAGGAATTCCCTGTAAAGCCATGTAACAGTAACACAGCTCTATTACCTTCTTCAAAGAAGAATGGTTCTGGAAGTTTAATCTGCATTGTGTTTCAATCCTTTCGCTTATGCTTTAGTACGTGTCGTTTATTTAAATTCATCTTTTATTTATCTCAATTATTTTTAAAAGCTATATTAACTATTATAAATAAAAAAGCCCGACTTTAACATTGTCGGACCTTATAAACCAAAATAACTTATGCCTAACATTAACAAGAAGAAAATGACAGACAATACAATTGTTAATCTATGCAAGAATAAATCAATACCGCGTTGCTTTTGTTTACCAAATAACTGCTCGGCGCCACCACTAATTGCGCCTGAAAGTCCATTACTTTTACCTTCTTGGAGTAATACAACAGTTACTAATGCAATACAATCTAAAATCAAAAGTACCATTATTAATGTATGCATGAAAATTGTCCTCCATTCATTATATACGAAACGCATTATATCATACGTTTGTCGTCTTTAGCAAACTTCTATCTATTGAACGTGCTTTTACGTTTAATCGAAACAATTAACATATAAACAGCTAACACAAATGATAAAACGAGTACCAGTGTTAAAGGAATGATATTCACGCTAGATTTGATATCTAATATCGCGCCATAAACTGCACTAATGTTAATTAAATTATACAATATTTGTGATACGAATACCGCAAACATAAACCACCATAAATAGGTATGTCTGTTCCAGATTGCGAAGACACCTGCTAAATTCGCAAAAATATACATTATTCCTGTAAATTGGAAACTGTTTTTAATTGTACCCACAGCATTTTCAGATGTTGTCTGTCCGCTATTTGATAATAGTTGTTTAATAACACTATCATCTAAAACTACGAATAAATGTATAACATAAAGAATCGCAATGATGACTGAACTATATGCAATCAGATGAGCCGTTTTAATTTCTTTAGACTTAGGTTTTACTTCCATAATTCGTTAAGACTCCTTCTTTATTTTACATCTTTAATTATATCAGTTTAATTGTAAAAGATGAACAATTTAAGTTAATCATCATTATAAAGTAACACGCCGAGTTCATTCGCTTCGTATGATTTATGTATTTGTCTCAATAAATTCATACTTTTTAAAATGAGCCAGTCGGACTGTGGGCAGTGGCTCTATGGATTGCCTATTAGAACAGCAATATGATACTTCAAATATAAAAGTCTAAGTACCACAGAATAAACGATAAGAACCATTACTTTTTAATTTATTTATTAACTTATTAGGCAGTAATTTGGATCGACTCGAGCATGAAAACACTAGCCGAAGACTACGGGCCGTATCTGTATCCAAGAAAAGCGAGTACAAAAAAGAGCACAAAAAAAACTGCCAACAAAATCGGAGACTTTGTTGGCAGTTTAACACAGATCCTCAATAATCTGCGTTTAGCGCGTGAACTCTTAAATTTTTTATGCTGTATTATTTAGATAAGTTATAGAAAGATTTAAGTCCGTCGAACTTGCCAGTTTCGTATAATTCATCTTCAATGCGTAATAATTGGTTATATTTCGCAATACGGTCAGTTCTTGATAATGAACCTGTTTTAATTTGACCTGCATTTGTAGCAACTGCAATGTCAGAAATTGTAGTATCTTCTGTTTCACCAGAACGGTGAGATACAACTGCTGTGTAGCCAGCTTTTTGAGCCATTTCGATAGCGTCAAATGTTTCAGTTAATGTACCGATTTGGTTAACTTTGATTAAGATTGAGTTACCGATACCTTTTTCAATACCTTCAGATAATTTAACTGTGTTTGTAACGAATAAATCGTCACCAACTAATTGTACTTTATCACCGATACGATCAGTTAATACTTTCCAACCATCCCAGTCATTTTCGTCCATACCGTCTTCGATAGTGATAATTGGGTATTTGTTAACTAATTCTTCAAGGTAATCAACTTGTTCTTCAGCTGAACGTTTCGCACCATTTTCACCTTCGAATTTAGCGTAGTTGTATACACCATCTTCAAAGAATTCAGAAGAAGCACAGTCGAAGCCTAAGAATACATCTTTACCTGGCTCTAAACCAACGGCTTTAATAGCTTCTAAGATTGTTTCAACAGCATCTTCAGTACCTTCGAATTTAGGAGCGAAACCACCTTCGTCACCTACTGCTGTTTCTAAACCACGATTTTTAAGGATTGATTTTAAGTTGTGGAAGATTTCTGCTCCCCAACGTAATGATTCTTTGAATGATTCAGCGCCTACTGGCAACACCATAAATTCTTGGAATGCGATAGGAGCATCAGAGTGAGAACCGCCGTTAACGATGTTCATCATTGGTACTGGTAATTGTTTACCATTAAATCCACCTAGGTATTTGTAAAGTGGTTGTCCTAATAAATCAGCTGCTGCACGAGCTACTGCAATAGAAACACCAAGAATAGCGTTAGCACCTAATTTACCTTTGTTTTCAGTACCGTCTAATTGGATCATCATTTTATCGATTGAAACTTGTTCTAATACTGAAAATTCACCTTCAATAAGCTCTGGTGCAATAATTTCGTTAACGTTGTCAACTGCTTTCGTTACACCTTTACCTAAGTAACGTGATTTATCTCCGTCACGTAATTCTACTGCTTCATGTTCACCAGTAGAAGCACCTGATGGTACTAATGCACGTCCGAATGCACCACTTTCTGTTAATACTTCCACTTCAACTGTTGGGTTACCACGAGAGTCAAGGACTTCGCGAGCGTAAACATCTGTAATAATTGGCATGTTTATAATCTCCTTTATAAATAAGTAGTTTAGAAATATTAAATTTCATCTTCATTATAGCTTTAAATACTATAAATACAAAGTAATTTAATTCTCTTGTGTTGTTTATAAGCAACTAACCATTTTAATGAAAATATCTCAATTTCGAAATCGTTAGCTTCTCAATCTTGCTCAAAGCGATCAAACTTTGATTAGTGATTAATGAGTGATTCACCAGTCATATCTTCTGGTTGATCTACATTTAATAAATCTAATAATGTTGGTGCTAAATCACCAAGACGACCCGTTTCACGTAAAGTAACGCCATCTTTTGTCACAATGACTGGAACTGGGTTTGTCGTATGCGTAGTCATTGGTTGATCATCATCTGTAAGGACCATGTCTGAATTACCGTGATCGGCAGTAATGATTGCATGACCGCCCATTTCAGTAATTTTATCAACAACTTCGCCTAGACATTCGTCCACGGCTTCAATTGCTTTAATTGTTGGTTCTAACATACCACTGTGTCCAACCATGTCTGGGTTAGCAAAGTTTAAAAGAATTAAATCTAAGTCACCTTTATTTAATTCTTCAATTAAAGCATCTTTAACTTCATATGCGCTCATTTCAGGTTTAAGGTCATAGGTTGCGACTTTAGGTGAATCGATTAAACGACGACGTTCACCTTCAAATTCTTCATTACGACCACCACTCATGAAATAAGTCACGTGAGGGAATTTTTCTGTTTCAGCAATACGTAATTGTTTAAGTCCGTTATCTTGTGCAACTTCACCGATTGTATTCGTTAAATCAACTTTTTCAAAAACAATATCTGCATTCACGTTATCATTATATTTAGTAAACGTTGCATAAAATAAGTCGTTGATTTGTTCTACTTTAAAGCCTTCGAATGCTTTATCAGTAAATATTTCAGAAAGTTGTCCAGCTCTGTCAGGACGGAAGTTATAAAAGATGACTGCATCGCCATCATTGACACCTTCGTTTTGGTCTTGGACGATAAATGGTTCAACAAATTCATCTGTTAAATCTTTATCGTAATTCGCTTTGACACCTGCTTTAGCAGATTCGAATGTTGTTCCACCAAAATTGCGGATAGCATTGTATGCTTTTTCTTCTCTGTCCCAACGTTTGTCACGATCCATTGCGTAATAACGACCTGATACAGATGCGAATTGACCAATACCTAGTTCTTTAAACTTCGCTTCAGTTTCTTCAATATATTTTAATGCTGATTTTTGATCAACGTCACGTCCATCTAAAAAGGCATGAACATATACTTTTTCTAAACCTTGTTTTTTAGCTAAATCTAATAACGCGAAAAGGTGTTTGTAATGGCTGTGTACGCCACCATCTGATAATAAACCAAAAACATGTAGCACTGAATCATTTTTCTTAACATGATTGATTGCATTGTTTAATACATCATTTTCAAAGAAATCGCCGTCTTCAATAGATTTATTGATACGCGTTAAACTTTGATAAACGACACGTCCAGCGCCAATGTTCATATGCCCAACTTCTGAATTACCCATTTGACCTTCTGGAAGTCCAACATCTAAACCACTAGCTTCGATTTGAGTAGTTGGATACTTACTGTAATAACGATCAAAGTTAGGTTTATTAGCTAGTTTCACAGCATTACCGTGTTCGCTCTCTCTGTTTGCAAAACCATCTAAAATAATTAATGCAGTTGGTTGTTTAGCCATATTATTTTGCACCTTCTAACAATTGTACAAAATCATCCACTTTAAGTGATGCGCCGCCTACAAGTGCACCATCAATGTCTGATTCTGCCATGTATTCTTTAATGTTGTTAGGTTTCACACTACCACCATATTGAATACGTGTTGCGTCAGCTACAGTTTGACTTGATAATTCTGCAACTGTTTGTCTTACAAATGCACACATTTCATTTGCATCTTTAGCAGTTGATGATTTACCAGTACCGATTGCCCAGATTGGTTCGTAAGCAATCACAAGTTGTTGTAATTGTGCTTCAGATAAACCCTCTACAGCTTTTTTAACTTGGTTGCCAACAACTTCATTAGCTTTACCACTTTCACGCTCTTCATCCGTTTCACCTACACAAACGATTGGTGTCATACCGTGATTGAAAATAGCGTGTGCTTTTTTGTTAATTTCTTCATCTGTTTCATGGAAGATTTCACGACGTTCAGAATGTCCGATAACGACATATTTAACGCCTAGGTCTGCTAATGCAACTGGAGATGTTTCACCAGTGAATGCGCCGTTATCTTCAAAGTAAGCATTTTGAGCACCGATTTGTAAGCCTTGTGCTTTACCATCATTTACTAAAGTAACTAATGCATCTAATTGAATTGTTGGTGCACAAATTACTGATTCTACTTCTTTTGTATCAGGTAATGTTGGTAATTCATTGATAAAATCTTTTGCTTCTTTAACTGTTTTATTCATCTTCCAGTTACCTGCGATAATTGGTTTTCTCATTATATTACACTCCTATTAGTAATTTATGATTAAATGTGTTGCCACTGATAATCATGGATAGCTGTTTTTAGTCGTGCGCTTATTTGTTTGCGATTGCTACTACACCTGGTAGTTCTTTACCTTCAAGGTATTCTAATGATGCACCGCCACCAGTAGAAATGTGACTGAAGTCATCACCATAACCTAATGAAATAGCTGCAGCTGCTGAATCTCCACCACCAATAATTGTATTAGCGTCTTTTAATTCAGCGATTGCTTCACAAACGCCGATTGTACCTTTAGCAAAATTACTTAATTCAAATACGCCCATTGGTCCATTCCATACTACCGTATGCGCACCTTGTAATTGTTCTTTAAATAATTCAACTGATTTTGGTCCAATATCCATAGCTTCTTGGTCTGCTGGGATATCATCAACAGAAACCTCAGTGATTTCAGCGTCATTTGAGAATTCTTTTGCAACTTTACAATCAACTGGTAAGACGATTTGATCGCCTGCACGGTCTAATAATTCTTTTGCAAAATCAACTTTATCTTTTTCTAATAAAGATAAACCAATTTCTTTACCTTGTGCTTTAAAGAACGTATATGACATGCCGCCACCGATCAGTACTTTGTCAGCAATCTTCAATAAGTTTGTGATAACGCCAATTTTGTCAGAAACTTTGGCACCACCTAGAATTGCAACTACAGGTTTATCAGGGTTTTCAACTACGCCACCGATATATTTAATTTCTTTTTCCATTAAGAATCCTGCAACTGTTTCTAAATTAGATGCAATACCCACATTTGAAGCGTGCTCACGATGCGCAGTACCAAATGCATCATTTACAAATACATCGCCAAGTGAAGCCCAGTATTTTCCTAATTCAGGATCATTTTTAGATTCTTTTTTGCCGTCTACATCTTCAAAACGTGTATTTTCAACTAGTAAAACATCGCCTTCATTAAGATCTTTGACAGATTGTTCTAGTGTTTCTCCACGTGTTTCAGGTACAAAAGTAACTTCTTCACCTAATTTTTCTGTTAATGCATTAGCAACAGGTTTTAAAGTTAATGCTGCTTTATCACTTTCTTCTTTCACTTTACCTAGATGTGAAAATAATACAACTTTTCCACCTTGTTCAATGATGTATTTAATTGTTGGTAAAGCTTGAACGATACGGTTGTCGTCAGTGATTTCTCCATCTTTCATCGGCACGTTAAAATCTGCGCGAACAAGTACAGTTTTACCTTTTAATTCTAAGTCAGTTACAATTTTTTTAGCCATGTAAGCTTCCTCCTCTAAATGGAACAACAAATTAAAATAAGCGGAGAAGCGTTGTGCTCCCCGCTTACTCCTAAGCTTATTGTTTAAATTTAACAGCACATTAAAGTTGTTAAATTCATTTTTACATCAAATTATTTAGCTTGAGTTGCTAAGTGTTCTAATGTACGTACTAATTGTGAAGTGTAAGACATTTCGTTATCGTACCAAGCTGCTACTTTAACTAATTGACGGTCGCCAACAGTCATTACACGAGTTTGTGTTGCATCAAATAATGAACCATAAGTCATACCGATTACGTCTGAAGATACGATTTCGTCTTCTGTGTAACCGAATGATTCGTTTGAAGCATTTTTCATTGCAGCATTTACATCTTCAATGCTTACATTTTTTTCTAAAACAACTGTTAATTCAGTTAATGAACCAGTTGCAACAGGAACACGTTGCGCTCCTCCATCTAATTTACCATCAATTTCAGGAATTACTAAGCCAATTGCTTTAGCAGCACCAGTTGAGTTAGGGATGATGTTTTCAGCAGCTGCACGCGCACGACGTTTGTCGCCTTTTCTGTGTGGTGCATCTTGTGTGCTTTGGTCACCAGTGTATGCGTGTATAGTAGTCATGAAACCTTCTACTAAACCGAAGTCATCATTTAACACTTTAGCAACAGGAGCTAATGAGTTAGTAGTACATGAAGCACCTGAAACAACAGTTTCTGAACCGTCTAATTCTTGGTGGTTTGTATTATAAACGATTGTTTTTAAATCGCCTGTAGCTGGTGCAGAGATTAATACTTTTTTAGCACCTGCATTGATGTGTGCTTCTGCTTTTTCTTTATCAGCGAAGAAACCAGTACATTCTAATACAACATCGATGTCTAAGTCTTTCCAAGGTAATTTACTTGGTTCAGGCTCAGAGAATGATTTTACTTCTTGTCCGTTTACGCGGAAACCGTCTTTTTCTACTTCAACTTCTCCTGTGAAGCGTCCTTGCATAGTATCATATTTTAATAAATGAGCTAACATTTCGTCATCTGTTAAATCGTTTACTGCTACTACGTCGATTCCGTCAACGTTTTGAATTCTTCTGAATGCTAAACGACCAATTCTACCAAAACCATTAATTGCTACTTTTACTGCCATTAAAATGGCCTCCTTTAAAAATGATATTTAAAAAGTGTAATCACTTTTTATTACTGTTATTTACGATTGCACTTGCTGCACCTTCGTCTGTAATTAATACAGTGTTTTTTGGAGCAATAGAAAGGTAAGCTTTAATTGCTTCTCCTTTAGATTTACCCCCAGCTACAGCAAATATAAACTTTTTCGATTCAAGGTCTTCTAATTGTAGTCCAATTGTTTTCACTTTATGGACGATATCGCCTTGATCATCGAAATAATATCCAAATGCTTCTCCCGAGGCATTGTGATGTTGAAGTTTTTCTATAACTTCGTTTGGTGATTGACGTCTTCGCGCCATCTTCAGCGCATCACCAATGCCGTGGATTGTAATATTGGATTCTCTAATTTTTTCTAGGGTGTGAATAACTGAAGGCTCTAACATAAGTGTATTGTATGTCGTTTCACTCACATTATCTGGGACATATAATGTCGTATAATCACCATTCGTTTGTTGTGCCATACTCGCTGCAATGGTATTTGCTTGATATACAACATTTTCACCCAGTCCGCCTCTTGCTGGAACAAAGAAAACATCATGTGGCTGTTTATGCATTGCCTCACTCACGTAGGCCATCGTAGACCCACCAGTGACTGCTACAATGGCATGATCATAAAGAACATCTTCAACCAACTGTCCTGCCTGTCGTGATAGTTCGATTTTTACTGCTTTATCAGTTTCAGAATCACCTGGTATCACATAGACGTCTTTAATGTCATATTGTTCCTTAATCAACTGTGAAAGATGATGGTCATCAGAAAAAACATTAAAATAACTATTTAGCTGACGAACAGTTGCTTCACCTTCTTCAGTGATTTCCATGCCTGTTGGCTTAACCTTGATTAGTTCTTGTTGCTTCAATGTGTCTGTTTCTGTACGTAATACACGTTCAGTTAAATCCATATATTCACTTAAGCTACGTCTACCTACGGGTTGGTGCTTAGCAATAGTAGTGAGAATTGAAAAACGTCGATACATTTTTTCAACAAGTTCTGGCACAAGTTTTTGTTGAACTTTTATCAAATCATTCACTACTATCCTCCTCCGTTTCATTATAAAGGGTCAAGTTCCAACCATAGGTTGACTTTTTACGTCCCTAGCGGGACAAAAAAATATAACCTCTTATATCTGCAATAATACTACTATCGATTTGAAATTGCAAGAGAAATACACTTCTCTTAATTTTTACTTATTACCTTTATATATTCTATCGTTCCTCTAAAATGTCTTGCATTGTTGTATTACCCGATTAATCATTTACTAATCATAAATCATTATATTTTCCGATTCTTAAAAATTAGTAACCACCCACTTATGATAGCGGCTTAAATACACTTGTAGAATCATTGCTTCTATTATCTTTAATCTATAAAATAAAAGTATAGATTATCAATTGGGAGGAAAATACATGTCACAGAACGATCATCCAGAAGTCATTGATCCAAACGATCGACGTTATAAAGATGAAGATTATTTCAAAAATCCTAAACAACCAGATCATTCGCATTCAAATCAAACATTTCACTATTCTAAAAACATAGGATGTGGCTGTGGACCTTTTGGTTGTCTTAGCGGTTGTATCACACTCATACTATTATCCTCACTCATTACTTTCTTATTAAATTTCTTATTTTAGTCTGTGTGCTTAAATACTATAAAACAAACCGTATAACACGTGTTTTTAACGATATAAAAATAGGACCTTGAAATCATATGATTAACATCGATTTCGCAGTCCTATTAATTATATTTAGTCATCTTCTGAAGATGACTCGCTTGAGCGTTCATTGGTACTTGAACCATTATTGTTGCTTTGTGCTGATCTTTCTTGTGTATTATTTTGAGAACTTCTTTGTTGAGTGGATGGTTCTGGTTTTTTCTCTTCAGTCGATGGTTCAGATGTTTTTTCTTCCGTTGAAGGTTCAGAAGTTTTCTCCTCGGTTGTTTTTTCTTCTGTTGAAGGCTCACGTGTTTTTTCTTCAGTAGAACGTTCTTCAGTTGTTTTTTCTTCTGTGGTAGCTTCTTTCGTTTTTTCAGGTGATTTTTCTTCTGTTGTACGAGGCTCAGTCGTTGCTGGCTGTTGTGTTTGCTGCGTCTGTTGCGTTTGCTGTGTTTGTTGTTGCGTTTGAACTGTTTGCTGCGTTTGTTGTGTTTGTTGAGACTCTTGTGTAGATTTCTCTTTATCTTTTTTGTCTTTTTCTTCTTTTGTCTTCTGTTTTTCTTTCTTATCTTTTTCTTCTTGTTTCTGATCTGCTAAACGTTCATTCGCTTTGTTTGAATGATCTACAAATGCAAAAATAGCAAAAATTAATCCACCTACTAATAATAATACGATTAATCCACTTACAATTTTCGCAAAACCACTCATTTTCTTGTTGTTCGGATTATGGTTTGGCATATGCTCCCCTCACTTCAATTTATATCATAACATTTGTTTTCATTTATGCGCATGCTTTCAATAACAAATGTATATTTTACACTATTTCATTTATTAATTAAACTCATTAACTATTTTTTAACCTAGATGTTATCTTAACGACATATGTATAGTAAAATACATATATAACTTAAAATTTAATACTATAGTTTAATATTGATCTATAGTAATCTTCGTTTTCAATACTTTTGTAAATTTTTATTATTAATATGAATAAGCTATAACATTAATATAACAGGATGTGTTCTAAAATTGAAAAAGCATGATCCATTTGATGAATTAGTGGAGCAAAAATCATCTCAAAAAAGAGGTCTGCGTCAAATTATGATCGATAACGATCATTACGAATCAAAAGACCGAGATAAAAAGCGGTTCCCCTTCTTTATGATGATTATTATTTTGTTATTCATAGCCACTGGAATAATTTCTATACTTACTTTATAGGGCATAACGACCTTCATATCCTTATAAAATGTTTTGACTTAAATGTAAAAAGATAGTTACACAAAGCAAATTGCGTTAACATATAAATATAGGCCTATACGCAATGCGTACAGGCCATTACTAAAGGGAGTCAAAATTTTACCTTCGTTAGTATATTATGGGGTATACTCGAAATAATTAAGAGATGATTAATTAATATCGAAGGTATCTCAATTATAAAATGAATGCTCTTTATTTTAAATAGTTCTTAATACGAGTAAATGACATATTATTGAACAAACAATGAAAAAATTATGACCTTCAAATGTGATTCGATTGATTCTCTCTAATCATTCCAACATTAGGCATTACTAAATTATGAGGTGATAAAATGAAACATTATTTAATTACAGGTGGTACAGGTATGATAGGATCGCAATTAGTTAAAGCTATCATACAAAGTGATGCGCATATAACGATTTTAACTAGACAGGATATGACTTCATCACACCCTAAGATTTCCTACGTCAATTGGTCTCAATCAAATTGGGAAAATGAAATACCTGATATCGATATCGTCATTAACCTTGCAGGTGCTAGTTTAAATAAACGATGGACTAAATCCTATAAACAAACCATTATGCTAAGTCGTATACAAGCTACACAAGCTTTATTCGAATTATTTCAAAATCGTAAACATAAACCAGAAGTATTATTCAATGCGAGTGCTGTTGGTTACTATAAACCAGACTTATATCGTACGTATACTGAATTATATAAAACACTTCCTTTTGATTTTTTATCGGAAGTCGTATATCAATGGGAAAGAATGGCTCGCCAATTTGAAACGCTTGGTACGCGTGTCGTTATTGGTCGGTTTGGAATGGTCTTGTCTAATGATGGCGGCGCACTACCAATGATGAAATTGCCTTATGACTTTTATCTTGGTGGAAAATTAGGTTCAGGAAGACAATGGTATTCTTGGATTCATATAGATGATTTAGTGAGAGCCTTGCTCCATACTATCAATACGGAAAGTGCACGAGGTGTATTTAACTTTACTGCACCGATTGTAGAACATCAAAACATGTTTGGGTATACACTTGCACGCGTTTCTCATCGCCCTCATCATACATGGGTCCCATCGTTAGCCATTAGATTAGCTTTAGGTCAAATGTCGACTGTTGTGCTCGATACACAAAAAGTAATACCTAATAAATTACAAGCAACTCATTTCAAATTTAAATACCCTGATTTAAAAATCGCACTCGAAGATTTAGTACATTAAGTGAATAGGAAGCGAAATGAATCATGAAGACAGATCGATTAACACATGCCTTATTATTTATCGCTGGATTGTTATTATTAATTAATGGTATCTGTGCTTTTGAACAAAATTTAACTATGCTATTTATATCATCAATATTGGTAATAAGTGGTATCTGTGTAACATTTGTAGCCATTAAATTAATTTGGCACAACTATCGTAGACTTAAAGTTAATAACAATTCATAATGTGAGATAAATAGAAAAGCCAAGCTACTAATTATGTAGCTTGGCTTTTTTAATGAAATTAAATCTTATGATTCTGGTACCATAACTTGGTCAACAAGACCATAGTCTTTAGCTTCTTCAGCTGATAAGAAATTATCACGATCTGTATCTTGCTCAATTTTTTCAATTGATTGACCAGTACGTTCAGCTAAAATTTGGTTTAATTTAGCACGTGTTTTAAGAATATGATTAGCAGCAATTTCAATTTCAGTCGCTTGTCCTTGCGCGCCACCTAATGGTTGGTGAATCATTACTTCAGCGTTTGGTAATGCAAAACGTTTACCTTTTGCACCTGCTGCAAGTAAGAATGACCCCATTGATGCAGCCATACCGATACAAATTGTTTGTACATCTGGTTTGATGTGTTGGATTGTATCGTAAATAGCGAAACCAGCAGTTACACTACCACCTGGTGAATTGATATAAAGATAGATATCTTTTTCTGCATCTTGTGCTTGTAAGAATAATAATTGAGAAACAATAGAGTTTGCTACATTATCATCGATTTGAGAACCTAACATTATAATACGGTCTTTTAATAAACGTGAGTAAATGTCATATGCACGTTCCCCACGGTTTGTTGTTTCAATTACTGTAGGTATTAAATTCATTAATATTGCCTCCTTATTTCTAACTGATAAACTTATTTTAACCTAAAAGTCAAACATGGTCAAAAAATAACGCTCAAAAATTTTATGAAAGTTGAATTATTCTTATTGACCGTTTTCGTTAAGATTTGTACACTTATATTAATGCGTCTTTACCCCCTCGTAGTGTAATGGATAACACGTAAGATTCCGGTTCTTAAGATAGGGGTTCGATTCCCTTCGAGGGGACTAATAAGTAATAAAAGTATACTTTTCAAATTAAAAAGGGAAGATAACCAATATAAAGCGCACACGAGTTCAATCTCATGTATTTTATATTCCTACTTAAGTCATCCCCTACTTGTACAATCAATCAGACCGAGACATCAAAAAATGATTCTCGATCTGATTTTTTCATTTTTTAAAATTCTATTAATAAAAAATGGATTACACTGAGAAATGTAATTTTCCACACTGATTATTATATTAAGTACCAAATTGTCTTAATTATTAAAAATACATCCTTATCTAAATGAGATACTTAAAAATCAATTCTTAATATATACACAAAATTCACGCTTTTTACATTGAGCAATATATAAACATAAAGATAATTAGTAATGCAAAATTCATTTTAAATTTACAATCATTTGATACACTTGTAAAGATTAGATTATTTTACAAAGGGGAAATGAGACATTGGCAGACAAGCAAATTAGTGATGCGCAGTGGATAGAATACCAAGCGCATCAAAATCAACAAAAATCGAAAAAATTAGTAAAGGTTGGTTTTGGGGTTGTGGATCTGGTTGCGGTTGTTTAATTTTGTTAGTAATTATCATTATAGGCATCTCAGCATGTACTGCAAACCTAGGCAACGTAGACACTAATGATAATTCATCAAACAATTCAAACAACAGTAGTGCTTCTAGAGAAGAAAAATCTGCATTAAATAAAGCGAAAACCTATTCGAACGTTATGCACATGTCAAAAGATGGCATCTATAATCAATTAACGTCTGAAGCTGATGGTTTTAAAGAATCAGATGCACAATACGCAGTAGATAATTTAAAAGCGAATTATAAAAAGAATGCTCTCGAAAAAGCTAAAGATTATGCTGATACACAGGATATGTCAAACGATGCAATATACAATAAATTAACATCAGATATTGAACGATTCACGGACGAACAAGCGCAATACGCTATTGATCAATTAGATAAATAGTGAACTTCTAAAGCCCTAATTCAACTTTAATTATTGTTGATGGGACTTAATTAAACTTAACATTAAAGAAACGATATTTCGGTATTGAAACCGAAATATCGTTTTTTTTTGCCTCTTAATTCATATTTATAAAGGTACTGCCTAAAACATCACGTACATCGTGAATCACTAGGAATGCATTTTCATCCACTTCATTTACCAGTTTCTTGACTCTTGTAACTTGTGATTGCGGTACAACGACGTACAACATATGTGTTTCTGACTTTCCATAACCACCTTTACCAGTTAATATGGTTGACCCTCTACCGGTAAACGCATTGATTTTATCACTAATTAAATCACTTTTGCTAGAAATCACTGTAACTGCTTTTTTCGGATTGAAACCTTCGATAATGAAGGACGTGGCACGTTCCGTAACAAATAACATAATAATCGTAAACAGCACATTTTCTAATGGTAGTACCATTAAGAATGAAAGAACAACGAGCGCATCTAGTATAAAAATTCCTTGTGACGTTTTGATCTCGGAATATTTATTTACAATTTTCGCAATGACTGATGTACCACCCAGTGTACTACCAGTAGAAATTACTAGCCCTGCACCGATACCAATCACAGCGCCCCCAAATAAAGAATTAATAACAAAATTATCTACACCTAGATTAATATTTTCAGTTAAATGTAAAAATAGAGACAACGCAGTGTTGGAAATAACGGTGTAGACCGCTACCGTTTTACTTAAAAATTTCCACCCTACAAATACGACAACGGTATTGATAATAAATGAGGTCCACGCTGGCGATAAACCGAATGCATACATAAGAGATAATGATATCCCTACTGTGCCGCCATCACCTAGGTTTGATCCAAGTAAAAAACAGTTTACGCCAATCGCATTTATGAATGTACCAATTAAACAGAATATAATGTTTTTATAATGCTTGTTTATCAAATTTTTCATAAATACCCTCCCTTTTCACTATTTTATTATTATGGTTTATAAATAATATGTTCAATATTCATCAAGTAATGCCTAAATATTAAAAAAGACACCTCCATGAGGCGTCATTAATTGAAATTCATACTTTTCATTATATTAGCATATTTATTTTATGTGTGACTAGAAGAAATTCAATTTACACTTAATTCTTTTTCAAATTAAGAGATAACCATGCAAAACTGATGATACACCTTATGTGCTATAGTTCGATAGGCTCACCGCTTCTTAATTTATCAGCCATCTCATTTAACTTTCTTAATCTATGATTCACACCAGATTTAGATATTTTTCCCGTGGACATCATTTCACCTAATTCTTTTAATGAAACTTCTTGATGCTCAATTCTTAATTTTGCGATCTCACGCAATCTATCTGGAAGGTTGTCTAAACCAATTTCTTTATCAATTAAATGTATACTTTCTACATGTTTCATGGCTGCGCTTACAGTTTTATTTAAATTGGCTGTCTCACAATTAACCAATCGATTCACAGAATTTCTCATATCTCGAACAATACGAACATCTTCAAATTTCAAAAGTGCTTGATAACCACCTATCAAACTTAAAAAATCGGATATTTTTTCTGCTTCTTTTAAGTAAGCAATGCTGCCTTTCTTACGTTCTAGATGTTTTGCATTTAATTCATATGCATTCATTAATTGTGTGATACCTTCAGAATGGTCTTCATATAACGAAAAAACCTCTAAATGATAAGATGACGTTTCTGGATTATTGACAGAACCACCAGCTAGAAAGGCACCTCTCAAATAACTGCGACGCATTTCATCATCATGAATCATAGTTTCATCGATTTCATGGGTAAAGACACCATTTTTTAAAATACCTAAATCATCTAATATTTCTCTGGCTCTTGCCTTAATACGACAAATATAGATATTATTCTTTTTCAATTTCATTTTCTTGCGTACGAGTAGTTCCACTTCCACATTAAACACTTTTTTTATTAACGAATAAATCCGTCTTGCTGTTGTTGCATTTTCGGTTTGAACGTTAATAACAAACTGTTGATTGGATAGACTGAGTGCACCATTCATTCGAATAAGCGCACTGAGCTCTGCTTTTGCATTTTTTTCATCTACTTCAATTCTAGTAAGTTCATTTTTCATATCTGATGCAAAGCTCATGATTCAATCAGTCCCTTCTTATAAGTTTATTGTCTGGCTTATTCGTTATGATCTTTATCTCGATTAAACTCAATTGTCGCCGTTTCTCTCATAGCGATTTCATAGATCATTTTTGAAAGTACTTCAGTGTTATGGCGCACGTAATCTTCTGAAGACACTTCTACTAAATCAGGATGTGTAAAGACTTTAATATTCTGTGCTTCCATATCTGTCGTGTTGCATTTTACAGGTTCTGCATTTTCTTCTCTATAGCGTTCTAATACATTACCGTGAAAATTTTGCGTGCTACAAATAACATAGTTAATACATTTCGCACCCATGTGATCATGGATAGCATTGACATGATCGACAGCAGAATAATTATTCGTTTCACCTGGCTGTGTCATTACATTTGAAACATACAATTTAGGGGCATCTACTTTAAGTAATGCATCTGCGATACCTTTTACGCATAAATTTGAAATGACACTTGTATATAAAGAACCTGGCCCCATAACAATTAAATCTGCCTCTTCAATCGCTTCAACTGCTTCTTCCATCGGTTTTACATCTTCAGGTTCTAAAAATACACGTTCGATTTTTTTATTTTTTTTAGGAATCTTAGACTCGCCATATACGATTTCTCCGTCTTCCATGACTGCACTTAAACGCACACTTGTATTAGTGGACGGAATAACACGACCTCTAATATTTAAAATCTTACTTAATTCTTTAACTGCATGTCCAAAATCATCCGTAATATTCGTTAACGCGGCAATCAGTAAATTGCCAAGCGAATGACCTTCAACTTGGTTTTCTTTAAAACGATATTGGAAAAGTTGTTCTAAAGTTGACTCAGTTTCACTTAATGCAGAAATTACATTTCTTATATCTCCAGGTGCAGGTATATCCATTTCATTTCTTATTTTTCCTGTGCTCCCACCATCATCGGCAACTGTGACAATTGTCGTAATATCTATTGGGTAATCTTTAAGGCCTCGAGCTAAAACGGATAAGCCTGTACCGCCACCTATTAGTACAAGTTTAATTCTTCTCATCTTTATGTTTCACGCCACTTTCAACATGTGCATCCCTGTGATGCACATACACATTGTAATTAAAACTTTCGTTAAGTTCTGCTCCGATACGTTTGGCTAATGCGACTGAACGGTGTTGACCACCAGTACAACCGATTGCGATAACCAGTTGTGATTTACCTTCTTTTTTATATCCTGGTACCATAAATTTCAATAAATCTATTAATTTTTCATAAAATATATTTGTTTCTTTCCATTTCATAACATATTTATAAACCGCTTCATCTTCTCCTGTGAGTGGTCTTAACTCATCAACATAGTGTGGATTCGGTAAAAATCTCACATCGAATACTAAGTCTGCATCCATTTGAATACCATGCTTAAATCCAAAACTCGTTACATTAATGTTAAATGTTTGTACATTGCTCTTATTGAAATAGTCACCAATGCGTTTACGCAATTCTTTTGGTTTCATTTGCGTCGTATCAATCGTATAGTTCGCTAGACTTTTAATTTCTGTTAATAACTCACGTTCTTCATTTATCGATTCTATCAATGAACGTTGTCCATTTCCATTTAACGGATGCGCACGTCTTGTTTCTTTATATCTAGAAATTAAACGCTCATTAGATGCTTCCAAGAACATCATATCCACAATCACATCAGAGTTACTTTTAATTAAATCCATTTCGTGGATTAATGATTTAAACAATTCTTTCCCTCTTAAATCGATTGCAATTGCAACTTTTTGTAATGATGGATTACCTTGCCCCATCAATTCTACAAATTTAGGTAAAAGTATCGGCGGTAAGTTGTCTACACAGAAATAACCGATATCTTCTAGACTTTGAATGACTACAGATTTCCCAGCACCTGATAAACCTGTAACGACTAATAATTCACTTTTTACTATTTCTTTTTCATCCGGTTGCATCTTTTCACACCATTCGTTGATTTATTTAATCATAAAATGTTACTTCGTTGTTAACAGTTCATATTTTAAAGTGATGTGATTCATTTCACTTCAAATAAGTCTAACAATCTTATGCTATCATATTTCATTTTACATGAAAAAGGTCTTAGGTAGTAGCATTATCACTTTAATATTGAAGTTAGCTGTGGCTGCAATTTAACTCCTATAACCATAAGACTTCAATTATAAACATAGATAAATATATATCCTTATGTAAAAAGCTAGAGCACAATGCTTTCAGTTATGTCTGAGCATCATGTTCTAGCTTTAACTAAATTCTATTATACAACACAATCACACGATTGATTATGCTTCTATTGTATCTTTGATGTGTTCAATATATGCGATAGCACTTTGTGCTGCAATACTACCATCACCTGTTGCAGTAACGATTTGACGTAAACCTTTTTCACGTACATCGCCTGCTGCGTAAATACCAGGAATGCTTGTACTCATATCTTCATTCGTTAAGACATAACCGACTTCATTTGTAATACCTAAATCTTGGAAAGGTACTGTCAGTGGTTTCATACCAATATAAATAAATACACCATCCGCATCTAATGTTTGTTCAGAACCATCTTTTGTTGATTCTAATGTGACTGATCCTACTTTACCATCTTTGTCGTTAATTGTTTTTAGTGTGTGGCTCCAGATAAAATCAATTTTTTCATTTTTAAATGCGCGATCTTGTAATATTTTTTGCGCACGTAATTCATCTCTACGGTGTACAATGGTTACGCTATCCGCAAATTTTGTAAGGAATGTGCCTTCCTCAACGGCTGAATCACCGCCACCAATAACAAATAATTTTTTACCTTTAAAGAATGCACCATCACAAACTGCACAATAACTTACACCACGGCCACCAAGTTCTTGTTCACCTGGCACACCAATTTTTTTATATTCTGCACCTGTTGAGATAATAACTGCATGTGCAGTGATTACTTTATTTCCTAGGTTCACTTCTTTATATGCGCCTTTATCTTCGATTGATTTAATGTCACCATATTGATATTGTGCACCAAATTTTTTCGCATGTTCAAACATTTTTGTAGATAAGTCCGGACCTGTTACCATTTCAAATCCTGGAAAGTTTTCAACTTCTTCCGTATTTGCCATTTGTCCACCAGGCATGCCACGTTCTATCATTACAGTACTTAAGTTTGCGCGAGATGCATAAACTGCTGCAGTCATACCTGCTGGGCCTGCACCAATAATTGCAATATCAAAATCCACTTGTTCAGCCATTTTAATTGCCTCCTGTTTATTAATTCAATATGCGAAGTATATATGATTACTTGCATTTTATAAACTTATATGCTCACTAAATAATCTATCGTCTTATTTAAACGGTAAGATGAAATTTTAAACCACTCTAAAACTTGTTGCTTTGTAACTTTGATTTCAGAATGACGAAAATACATATATACAAATGCAGCAACATAATCACTAACATTTGCTAGGTCAACTTTTTCCGAAATAATCGCTTCTGCTTGATCAATCCATACTATAAATAAATCTTCATTATTTTTCAATGCCTCAATATCATAAAGCATTAACATGCCTTTGTGAATAAAATCTAATTTATTTAATTTTAAATCTTGAATTAAATAAGTCAAATAGAGTTTCTCATAATCATTCATAGATTCTAGTACACCCCAAATTTCTTGGGTTAAGAGTACTTCACGACCCTTTAATTGGTTTAATAAAAAGATGCCATATAATCTATGGTGGCTATTATCATTCAACAATAACGGCAATACTTGTTGGTCAAAATACGCTTTGCTCTCTTCAATAACCCAAGGTGCATGGCCAACATCAACTTTAGAAATTTCTTGTAATTTTGTCCAAAAGAATTTACTTTCTTCAAGATTGCCTAAATGATAATGATTATAGCTGAGTGCATTATACATTTGAATCGAAAGGAACTTTCCTCTTCTATAGAGTGGTTGTAGAATCTTTTGCGAAGCTTCATATTGTTTTAAATAACAGAGCACGATACCTAATTTAAATGACTCATCTTCATTCATCGGCATTACTTTGTTTAATATTTTTAAGTAGCGATGATATTTTTCACTATCATTCGTGTTATATAGCAACAATGTATAATGACATAAAGCATGCACATCTGTGTTGTCCTCGCTTAATAAACGTTCAAACATTTCTTTAGCAGTTTCGTATTCGTTTAAATATAAATAACACATTGCTAATAAATTACGTACGACGCGGTGTTCTTGAATGTCAGTACTTTGATTTAAAATAAAATTTCGAGCCTCTGGTAAGCGGCCTTGTGAAAATAAATATTGGAAAATAAGTTGAATCGCAAATAATTTACTTTCTGTCTCTATTTTTTCAGGTGTATGATATGAGACTTCAAACATTTCTTCAAGTTCTTCTTTATAATCCTCATCACCAGATATTGTTACATAGTTAATACCAAATAAAAATGCTTTATTGGCTTCATTCATCGTTATATTTAACTGGCTTAATTGAAAATAACTTTCTTCAACTTCTTCACCTTGTGCAATACTTTCATAAAAAAGATGTTCAGCCTTGCTACCTATACCTAAACTAACTAAACACTCCGAATATTTTACTTTTGTTTCAAAATCCTGAGGTGACATTTCAAGCACTTTAGCGAAGTAAGATGCCGCTTTTTTATATTCTTGTTGATGAAATTTTTGATCACCTAATTTTTTATAAAATTGACTATCTAATTTCATTGGTATTACATTGTCTTTATGCGCCATCCTTCGTCACCTCCTAAATGTTTCTTTATTTTATTATTAGTATGGGATTCCCATACGCTAATGCATGATCTGGAATATCTTTGGATACAATAGAACCCGCACCAATCTTAACATGATTACCAATGGTAACGCCTGGTAGGATGGTCACATTTGCACCAATCAAGGTATGATCCCCAATTTTCACAGGGCCTGTAGTAAATGCATCTACTAAAAATTCATGTGTTAAAATCGTTGAATTATAGCCAATCACACAATTTTTACCAATCGTGATGTATTCAGGATACAATAAATCAGGAACTACTTTGAAAGCGAATGCTGTATGAGCCCCGATATCCATTTTCAATAATTTACGATATGCCCAATGTTTTAATTTCACATTAGGCAAATAACGGCAAACTTCAATAATTAACGTTTGTTTAAACATTTTCATTCCTTTGACAAAACGATACATATGCCATAAAGGATTTTTACCTTGAACTTGTTGTTTCTTTAAATTACGCATAAATGACTATCACTTCACTTCTTTACTTGGCCATGATAATGGACCAACAGCTTTATAACGTGGCGCATCATATTTAACACGTCTAACAATCATTATGACGACACCTATTATGATTAAAATAATGGACATTAATTGGGCAATTCGGATATCACCTGCAAGCATTAAACTATCCGTACGCATGCCTTCTACAAAGAATCTGCCAATGGAATACCAAATTAAATAGAGACAGAAGGTATCACCAATACGTAAGTGTTTTCTTAATAGAATTAAGATAACAAATCCTAACACATCCCAAATAGACTCATAAAGGAATGTTGGTTGATAGTATTTTCCATCAATATACATATTATTAATTATAAAGTCAGGAATATGTAAGTTTTCAAGGAAAGATTTAGAAACTGTGCCCCCATGCGCTTCATGGTTCATAAAGTTTCCCCATCTTCCAATACCTTGTCCTAAAATCATACTTGGCGCAATCACATCACCAATTTGAAATGGATTAATATTTTTTTGTTTACAAATAATAATACCCGTTACGAATCCACCAATAAGACCACCATGTATGGCAATACCACCCTGCCAAATCATTGGGATTTCAATTGGATGTTGTACATAATACGGCCACTGAAAAATAACGAAATATATTCTAGCAACAATAAAACCAAATATGGCACTCCAAAATATAATATCGACGAGTGTGTCTTGATGGAATCCAATACGTTTCACGCTTGCTTGTGCAATAAAGTAACCTAGCAGTATGCCCATAGCAATAATAATGCCATACCAACGTACTGAAATCGGTCCTAATTCAAACGCAATCGGATCGATATAGCTTAACGTCATCATTGATTATTCCCCTCACTATGATTACCATTACGCAAAATTTCCGCATTTAAACGGTCATTAAATTCTTCTGCTGTATTGATACCCATGATATTCAGTCTATAGTTCATCGCAGCTACTTCAATAATCACCGCCACGTTACGACCTGGTCTTACTGGAATGGTTTTTTTCGTTATTTCTGTGTCTAAAATACGTAATGTTTCTTCGTTTAGCCCTACACGGTCGTATAGTTTTTCTTTATGCCAATTTTCTAAGTGAATATTTAAACGCAGGCGCTTCTCAGTCAGAATTGAACCGGCACCAAATAAAGTCATAACATTTATAATGCCTAGTCCTCTAATTTCTAACAAATGTTCAATTAATTTAGGTGCACGACCTATTAATTCATCTTTACTAATTTCTCTGATTTCAACATTATCATCAGCTACAAGTCTGTGACCGCGTTTGATTAATTCCAGCGCTGTTTCACTTTTACCTATACCAGAATCGCCTGTGATTAACACACCAACACCGTAAACATCAACAAGCACACCATGCAATGAAGTCGTTCTAGCGAGTTCATGCTCTAAAAAGGTAGTCAAACGACTCATCAATTGAGTTGTGGCAATTGTGGACGTGATCAATGGCGTTTCGTGTTCTTTCGCAGCTTCTATAAGTTCTTCCGGAGGTTCTAAATCTCTTGTCACTATAATCGCTGGTGTTTCTGGACGACATAATTTTCTCATACGTCCTTTCCGTTCTTCATCAGGCAATAAATTATAGAAAGATAACTCAGTAGTTCCTAATAATTGAATACGGTCAGAGGCATAATGAGAGAAATAACCTGCCATTTCTAAACCCGGTCTTGATATATCAGTATTTTTAATTTGTTTATTTAAACCCGCTTCACCTGTGATTACTTCAAGCTTAAAGCGTTCTACTAAACTCTGTGTAGTTAACATGCGTTCACCTCTATCATTCTTTCTTCTGCATTTGTACTATGTTCATATCATATCAAAAAGAACTAATAATCTATATTAAAAAGTGCAGACGAAGTATATTTTAATATATGCCTTATATAAATTATATACGATATTTCTTATTAAAAGCTGATTCATTTTAAAATTAACGATAAACTTAACATTTTATGTTTGCGACATGTTATCAAAGGTTAACAATCACAAAAAAGCTCTTGCTTCACACATGTTACATGGTGTCGCAAGAGCTTTGTTATGCTGTTGGAAAATAGAGACGATATAATTGCTATTGTTTTACCGTGTCTCTTTCTAAGACTGGTTTTAAATATTTACCAGTATAACTTGCTTCTACTTCTGCAATCTTTTCAGGTGTACCCGTTGCAACAACAGTACCTCCACCGTCGCCACCTTCTGGACCTAAATCAATAATATGGTCTGCCATTTTAATGACATCTAAATTATGTTCAATAATAACCACAGTGTCACCATTCTCAACTAACTTGTTTAAAACTTTCAGTAATCTACTGATGTCATCCACATGTAAACCTGTTGTAGGTTCGTCGAGTATATAAATGGAGCGTCCTGTTGAACGTTTGTGTAATTCTGATGCAAGTTTCACACGCTGTGCTTCACCACCAGATAACGTTGTCGCAGGTTGACCTAATGTAACATAACCTAAACCAACATCTACTAACGTTTTTAACTTACGATGAATTTTCGGAACATTTTCGAAAAATGCCGTCGCTTCTTCAGCAGTCATCGCTAGGATTTCTGCAATATTTTTCCCTTTATAAGTTACTTCAAGCGTTTCACGATTATATCTCGTGCCACCACAAACTTCACACGGTACGTAGACATCTGGTAAAAAGTGCATTTCAATTTTAATGATACCATCGCCTTTACAAGCTTCACAGCGACCACCTTTAACATTAAAACTAAAACGACCTTTGGTATAACCTCTGACTTTAGATTCATTTGTTTGTGCAAATATATCTCTAATATTATCAAAAACCCCAGTATATGTAGCTGGATTTGATCTTGGCGTACGTCCAATAGGCGATTGATCAATATCTATAATTCGGTCTAATTGATCTATACCATTAATTTCATCATATTCACCTGGTTTCACTTTAGATTTATTGATTTGTTTCGCTAAAGATTTATAAAGCACTTCATTAACTAAAGTACTCTTACCAGAACCTGAAACACCCGTTACAACAGTCATCGTTGATAATGGGAAATCTACATCAATGCCTTTTAAATTATTACTACGCGCACCTTTAACAATAATTTTGCGATCAGTAATGTCTCTTCTTGCTTCTGGCACTTCAATGCGTTTTTTGCCGCTTAAATATTGTCCGGTTAAAGAGTGTTTGTTGCTCATAACTTGCTTAGGTGTACCACTTGCAACAATCTCACCACCATGCTCACCAGCGCCAGGACCAACATCCACTAAATAGTCTGCTGCACGCATGGTATCATCATCGTGTTCAACAACGATTAACGTATTACCTAAATCACGCATTTCTTTTAAAGTGCTAATTAATCTATCGTTATCTCTTTGATGTAAACCTATGGATGGTTCATCTAATACATATAAGACGCCAGAAAGTCTAGAACCAATTTGAGTTGCTAGACGGATACGTTGCGCTTCGCCACCAGATAAAGAGCCAGATGCACGATTTAAAGTTAAGTATTCTAGTCCTACATTATATAAAAATTCTAATCTAGAATTAATTTCTTTCAATATTTGATTGGCAATTTTTTGGTCTTGTTCTGAAAGCGCAATATGATTATAGGCATCTAATGCGTCTTTAATTGAACGCTCAACGACGTCACCAATATTTTTCCCATCTACATAAACTGATAAAGCTTCGCGACTTAAACGTTTACCATGACACGTTTCACAAGGTAACTCAGTCATGTACTTACTCATCATTTCTCTTACTAATTCAGAAGGAGAATCATGGTATCGTCTACTGATATTATTTATAACACCTTCAAACGCCATCGTACGTTTACGAGATTGGCCGTTACGTTGCGTAAATTTGAAGTCTATTTCTTTACCTTTAGATCCGTATAAAATAATATCTTTTTGTCTGTCAGTTAATTTTTTAAATGGTTTGTCCATGTTAATTTTAAACACTTCGCACACGCGTTTTAATATCGTAGGATAAAAATCCGAACTCGATGATTCCCAAGCAACGATTGCACCTTCATTTAAGGTTTTACTCGTATCTGGTACGACTAACTCTAAATCAACCGTTAATTTCTGACCTAATCCATCACATGTAGGGCAAGCACCAAACGGACTATTAAAACTAAACATACGTGGCTCTAACTCACCAATTGAAAAACCACAAATCGGACAAGCATGATTTTCTGAGAACTTCAATTCTTCACCGTCAATGATATCGACAATGAGCGTTCCTTCTGACAATTGTAACGCCGTCTCAATGGAGTCAGCTAAACGCGTTTCGATACCCTCTTTGACAACAAGACGGTCAACTACTACCTCAATTGTATGATTTTTATTTTTATCTAAGGCTGGTACTTCATTGACATCTAATATTTCTCCATCAACACGTACACGTACATAACCTTTTTTTGTTATATCGTCTATCAGTTTTTCTTGAGCGCCCTTTCTATGAGAAACCACAGGTGCTAAGATTTGAATTTTAGAACGTGCTTCTAATTTCATCACTTGGTCAACCATTTGTTGAACTGTTTGTGATTCTATTTCAATACCATGGTTAGGGCAAAAAGGTTTACCGATACGCGCATATAGTAAACGAATATAATCATAAATTTCTGTGACTGTCGCCACAGTAGATCTTGGGTTTTTACTAGTTGTTTTTTGATCAATTGAAATCGCTGGTGATAAACCTTCAATCGTATCGACATCCGGTTTATCCATTTGACCTAAAAATTGTCGTGCATAGGCACTGAGAGATTCAACATATCTGCGTTGACCTTCTGCATATATTGTATCGAAAGCAAGTGATGACTTTCCTGAACCGGAAAGCCCTGTCATAACTATTAATTTATCTTTTGGTATTTCAATATCTACATTTTTTAAATTGTGGGCACGTGCCCCTTTAACTACAATGGATGGTTGCTTCATTTGTGTCACCCTTCTGCTTTTAATTCAAATAGCATATCTCTAAGCTCTGTGGCTTTTTCGAAATCTAAATCTTTTGCGGCTTGCTTCATTTCTTTTTCTATATTTGCAATTGTTTTTTCGCGTTCTTTCTTCGTCATTTTCTTCGGTACTTCTGTTTGTTGTTGCTCATTTGTTTCATCGTTTTCAACAGTAGCACTAATCACGTCATGTATTTTTTTATTAATTGTAGTAGGCGTAATGTTATATTTTTCATTATATGCTTCTTGTATCGTACGACGACGTTCCGTCTCATCTAACGCATAGCGCATGGAGTCAGTAATTTTATCTCCATACATGATAACTTCCCCGCGACTATTACGTGCGGCACGTCCAATTGTCTGAACAAGTGATCTTTGAGAACGTAAAAATCCTTCTTTGTCAGCATCTAAAATAACAACAAGAGACACTTCTGGTATATCAATACCCTCTCTTAACAAGTTAATTCCAACAATGACATCATACGTACCCATTCTTAAATCTCTAATGATTTCTATACGTTCGAGTGTTTTAATTTCAGAATGCAGATAATTTACTTTGATGCCTGCTTCTTTTAAATATGTCGTTAAATCTTCACTCATTTTCTTAGTCAACGTTGTAACAAGTACACGCTCATTTCGATCGATTCGATCCTGTATCTCACCAAGTAAATCATCAATTTGATTTTCTGTAGGGCGCACTTCAATCTTAGGATCTAACAGACCGGTTGGACGTATGATTTGTTGAACCATCTCATCTGTATGCTCAAGTTCAAATGGTCCTGGTGTGGCTGAAACATAAACCAACTGTTTCGTTTTTTCTTCGAATTCCTCGAATTTTAAAGGTCTATTATCTAGTGCACTCGGCAAACGGAATCCGTGGTCAACTAATACTTGTTTACGAGCACGGTCACCATTATACATACCTCTAATCTGCGGCAAAGTTACGTGCGACTCATCAATCATGACTAACCAGTCATCTCCGAAATAATCAAGTAATGTATAAGGTGTTGACCCCATAGGACGTAATGTTAAGTGAACGGAATAATTTTCTATACCCGAACAGAATCCCATTTCTCTCATCATTTCTAAATCATAATTGGTACGTTGCTCTAAACGTTGCGCTTCTAACAATTTATTTTCTGCATTTAATTCAGCTAAACGTTCTTCTAATTCGTTCTCAATTCTTTGAATTGCTGATTTCATTTTTTCTTCACGTGTTACGAAGTGAGATGCTGGGAAGATTGCAAAATGATCGCGTTCTCTTAATACTTCTCCAGTTAAGTAATTTACTTCACGAATACGATCAATCTCATCACCAAAGAATTCTACACGGATACACATTTCTTCTCTAGATGCAGGGAAAATCTCAACGACATCTCCTCTAACTCTAAACGTACCGCGTCTAAAATCTATATCATTTCTTGTATATTGGACGTCCACTAATTTTTTAAGTAATTCACTTCTATCCATCTCCATGCCAGCACGTATACTAACGACTAAATCACGGTATTCTTCTGGATTACCCAAACCGTAGATACAACTGACACTGGCAATCACAATCACGTCATCTCTCTCAAACAACGCACTGGTAGCTGAATGTCGTAACTGGTCAATCTCATCA
This sequence comes from Staphylococcus sp. LKG3-1, assembly GCF_048568385.1. Taxonomy (NCBI): domain Bacteria; kingdom Bacillati; phylum Bacillota; class Bacilli; order Caryophanales; family Staphylococcaceae; genus Staphylococcus; species Staphylococcus sp. LKG3-1. Next base: position 2,526,241 of record NZ_CP183796.1, on the reverse strand, counting down.
TTGATTGAAGCGTCTTTTTCTATAAAAGTGTCAGTTGAAGGCACATAGGCTTCTGGTTGATAATAGTCATAGTAACTTACAAAGTATTCCACTCTATTTTCAGGAAAAAATTCTTTGAACTCACTATATAATTGGCCTGCTAAGGTCTTATTATGTGCGATAATCAGTGTTGGTTTACCAACCTGTTTGATTACATTACTCATCGTAAATGTCTTACCAGTACCAGTTGCGCCTAATAGCGTTTGGTGTCTTTTCCCTTCATTAACACCATTTACAATTTTTTGAATTGCTTCTGGCTGATCCCCTTGAGGTTCAAATTCAGAATGCAGTTTGAACGGATAATGTTCCATGGCGACACATGCCTCCTAATTAAGTCTATATCTCTTATTTCGAACCTATTACAATTTGTTTATCTTAAAACGTTCATATATTGATTCTTTACATATCATTTATTCAGATGAATGGTTCTATACTCGTTATATATATTAACAGATTTATGAATACAAAAACAAACATTTGTTCGTAGTTTTAATACTTCTTTTTATAAAGAAAAAACAAACATAGTATGTCACCATGTTTGCATCCATTTGATTTTATATCATAAAAACTTCTTTATTTTTGAAGTTATATTATTATAAATCTCTTATTTAATTATAGCAATTAGGTTGCTCAATGCTTATTATTCAATCATCATCTTTTTTATGCAACTCTAATTGGTCGATGATAAGATACCCCGCTAATAATGAAACGACATCTATGAAAATGATCCATTCATTATGAAAGAACCCCTTTTCAACTGATGCACCTATTAAAATTAAAGTCAATATTGTACCTACCCATTTGCTTCTTGTTAGCACACTGAACAATATAACAAAAACACATGGGAAAAAGGATGCCAATATATACCAAATCATGGAGTTCACCCATTCCTATTATTTAAAATTGCCATTGTTGTTTCACGCAATTCAGATCTTGGTATGAATTTCTCTGTTAGCATCTCTGGGATGATATTCTCGATAAAATCTTGAACTGAGCTAAGATGATCAAATTGCATGATTGTCTCTAGTGACATTTCATAAATTTCAAAAAATAACTGTTCTGGATTACGTTTTTGTATTTCTCCGAAAGTTTCATATAATAAGTCAATTTTATCAGCAACCGACAACAATTGTCCTTCTAAGGAATCATCTTTACCTTCTTGTAATCGCTCACGATAAATAGCTTGATATGGCTCTGGAATTTCCTCATTTATAAAATGGTCTACCATTTCTTCTTCTACTTGAGAAAATAATTTTTTCAATTCTCCACTTGCATATTTCACCGGTGTCTTAATATCGCCAGTAAATATTTCGGCAAAATCATGATTTAATGCTTTCTCATATAAACTTTTCCAATCGACTTCATTACCATGATATTCCTCTACAGTACCTAAATATTGAGCGATTTTTGTCACTTTGAATGAATGAGCAGCGACGTTATGCTCAAAATATTTAAATTTACCCGGCAATCTAATTAATTTTTCCAAATCAGATAAACGTTTAAAATATTGATGTACACCCATGACATCGCCTCCTAGTTTATTAAAAATTGATTATTCTTGATTTTATAATATCATTCAACGCGTTAAATGTCTTATCAATATCATTGAAAAATAATAATCATTTAATTTAACTCATATAATAAAAATAGGTTATATTTCAACGGTATAGTTATCAATGATTTAGGTATAGTCTGGGCGTAGTACAAAAATATTGGATTTGTTTCTATGACGTTGGTGATTGATGACGCATCAAAAACGATGCTGATTGAAAGACTGCTACAATCGTTTATTTAAGCTACTCTGCTTGTTATCTATACATTAAAAGTTCGAGATATTGCCTCATATCCCGAACTCTTATTTAGATAGCGTCACTTCAAATCAAATCATTTTCTACATAGAAGGATAGATTTGTTTTAGTGAATATAATTATATTGGCCTGTGTTATGGATTGTTCTATATGATTTTTGACCTACACCTTGCCAATTCATTTCAGATACGACAATTGAACCATCTGCATTTTTACTTTCAACAACACCTACATGACCATAGTTACCTGCAGTACTTTGGAATATAGCACCTACTTCAGGCGTATTGTTCACTTGATAGCCACTTTGCTGTGCTGCTGAAGCCCAATTATTCGCATTTCCCCATAAGTTTCCAACTGATTTCCCTAATTGTTGTCGACGATCAAAAGCATAATATGTACATTGGCCCCAATCATAATAGTTACTTCCGTTAGATGCGTGTGACACTGGGCTATACTGATAATTTGAAGTTACCTGTTCATTTGCAGTTGTATTCGAAACTTGCTGTCTATCCGAAGCGGAATAATCATTGTTCTGCCATGTTTGCGTTGCATTTGGCGTGATATTCCCTGACGTACGCACATTACGCATAGTATTATTTTCTGCTGTATTGTGTTCGTCATGATTTATTTGTGCTGTTGGTTGAACTGCTTCATGACTATTAAATATTTGCTGTAATTGGTTATTAAGATGCGCTGAACCTTTTTCTGATACCGCAACTAATTGACCTGGATAAATGACTTCACCTAAATTTGGATTCAATTGATACAATTGACTCATTGTCATTTGATGTCTTTCAGCAATTGCTTTAATCGTATCTCCATCCTTAACTTCTACAATGTCAGAATCCGGTAATACGATGGTTTCCCCAACTTGAACATAGTCTCTATTCTGTAAGTGATTTAAATTTTGTATTTCTGTCGTAGTAGTTGCAAATGTTTGTGCTATATCTGTCAAATTAGCATCTTCTTTTACTGTGTGTATTTGGTCTGCTGATGCAACATGGTTCAAACCAAAAAACAAGGCTGCCGAGGTGATAGAAAATGTTAAACCTTTCTTCATTAAGTTTTCATCCTTTACTGTCTTAATTTTAATCAAACATACTATAGCATAATAAAAACAAAGATTTTCTATTGTTATGGTTTTGTAACATAACAGTCAACTTTATATTTCAAACACCTATATTACAAGTCGATAAAAACGCCACAAACCTTGCCATTAAAGTATTTAACATGTTTGATATGATAGATTTGAAAACTTACTCGTAATATTAAAAATTGCATTTTACATATTTAATTAAATATTTATCTGTCCTTTATCAAACAAAAAGAGCCAGATCACAATCTGAACTTTTAATAAGATTGCGCGCTGACTCTACATATTTAAATATATCTTTCTTATATTATGTTTCATTAAAATAGCTGTTTAATAGCTACTTAACCTTCATTTTCATGTTGATCCATTTGACTGCGTAAGAATGCTTCAATAAATGGACCAATGTCGCCATCCATAACAGCATCTACTTTACCCGTTTCTTCGTTTGTACGGTGATCTTTAACCATAGCATAAGGATGGAATACGTAAGATCTAATTTGACTACCCCAGCCGATTTCTTTTTGCTCACCACGAATTTCTGCCATTTCTTGTTCTTGCTCTTCAATTTTTAATTGATATAGTTTAGATTTCAATGTTTTCATTGCTGCTTCTCTGTTTTTGATTTGTGAACGTTCATTTTGGTTATTTACTACGATCCCTGTTGGATGGTGTGTAATTCTAATCGCTGATTCAGTTTTGTTAATGTGTTGCCCACCAGCACCAGAAGCTCTAAATGTATCGACTGTGATATCATCTGGATTAATATCAATTTCAATCTCAGTATTATTGAATTGAGGTATAACATCACATGATGCAAATGATGTATGTCTTCGACCAGATGAATCGAAAGGTGAAATACGCACAAGACGATGCACGCCTTTTTCAGCTTTTAAATAACCATATGCGTTATGTCCCTTAACGATAAGCGTCACACTTTTAACACCTGCTTCATCACCAGGTAAATAGTCCGCAATTTCGACGTTGAATCCTTTCTGCTCACAATAACGTTGATACATTCTCAAGAGCATATTCGTCCAATCCTGTGACTCTGTGCCGCCTGCACCTGGATGTAATTCCATAATGGCATTATTCGCGTCATAAGGCCCATCAAGTAATAATTGTAACTCGAACTGATCTAATTCATTTTTAAAATCTTGAACGCTTTGCTCTAAATCTTGCTTCATCGTTTCATCATCTTCTTCGAGTAACAAAGCTCTCGTAGTATCCATATCTTCAAGTTCAGACTCTAATGTTCTATATGCATTCACTACTGATTTTAAAGCATTATTCTTATCAATAACGTCCTGAGCCTTTTCTTGGTTATCCCAAAATGTTGGATCGGTCATCATTTCTTCATATTCTTGTATGTTCGTCTCTTTTGCTTCTAAGTCAAAGAGACCCCCTAAGTTGTTCTAGTTTTTCATTATACGTATCTATATTACGTTTTATCTCTGACAATTCCATCATGCATCTCTCCTATGATTATTTGAATGAAATAATAAACTATAACGTATTTCATTTATTTGAAGTTAATAACTCTATTCTACAGAAGTTTGCGGTTTAATTACAACTTTATCTAATTCAAATAAATACCTAACCAAACTTAATTACAAAATAAAACCGAAAGTTAATGACTGCTCATCAAAACTTCCGGTTTTATAACCTGTCACTATGAACTATGCACCGTGACAGTTTTTATATTTTTTCCCGCTTCCACAAGGGCAAGGGTCATTTCTACCAATATGTTCATCTTTCACATAAGGTTCTGCTTTAGCTTTTTCTTTACCATCTTCGGCTGAAACGTGCTCTGCTTTACCAAAGTCTGTTGTTTTATCTCTTTCAAGATCATCTTCTACTGAAACAACCGATTTCAAGATATACTTACTAACATCTTCTTCGATATTTTGCATCATCGTATCGAAAAGTTGATGACCTTCATTTTGATAATCGCGTAAAGGATTTTGTTGACCATAAGAACGCAGATGAATACCTTGTCTTAATTGATCCATCGTATCAATATGATCTGTCCAATGCGTATCTATAGAACGAAGTAAAATCATTCGTTCAAATTCATCAAATTGTGTTCCAATTTTTTCTTTTTGGTCTTTTAATGCAATTTCAACTTTATTCCAAACGAATTCGAAGATATCCTCGTTGTCTTTACCTTTAATATCTTCAACTTTTATATCGCCTTCATTTAAGAATACATCGTCTACATAGTTAATGAATGGTTTATAATCTGGATCGTCCGCTTCTTCATTTACATAGTAGTTCACGCTTCTTTCAAGTGTTGAGCGTAGCATGTCATTAACTAAACCACCACTTTCATCACTATCGATGATACTATTACGTTCACCATAAATAATTTCACGTTGTTTACGTAAAACATCATCATATTCAAGTACACGTTTACGTGCGTCGAAGTTATTACCCTCAACACGTTTTTGCGCAGATTCAACCGCACGTGAAACCATTTTAGATTCAATTGGCGTGGAATCATCCATACCTAAACGGTTCATCATGTTTTGCAAACGTTCTGAACCAAAGCGCACCATCAGTTCATCTTGAAGTGATAAGTAGAAACGACTGTCCCCTTTATCACCTTGACGTCCTGAACGACCACGTAATTGATCATCAATACGACGTGACTCATGACGTTCTGTGCCGATAACAGCTAAACCACCAAGTTCTTGAACACCATCACCTAGTTTGATATCCGTACCACGACCAGCCATGTTGGTAGCTATAGTTACTGCGCCTCGTTGACCAGCACCTGCAACAATATCGGCTTCACGTTCATGGTTTTTAGCATTTAAAACATTATGACGCACGCCATTTTTCTTCAATAAATTTGAAATGTATTCACTGGTTTCAACTGCAACTGTACCAAGTAATACCGGTTGGCCAGCTTTATGTTTTTCAATAACGTCTTGAACAACTGCATCAAATTTACCCTTTTGACTAATATAAATTAAGTCTGGTTTATCAACACGTTGCACTGGTTTGTTTGTAGGAATTTGTGTAACCGTCATATTATAAATGTTTCTAAACTCTTCTTCTTCGGTCTTCGCTGTACCTGTCATACCAGATAACTTATTATACATTCTGAAATAGTTTTGGAATGTGATTGAGGCCATTGTTTTAGATTCATTTTGAATTTTCACACCCTCTTTAGCTTCAATCGCTTGGTGCAAGCCTTCAGAGAAACGACGTCCAGGCATTGTACGACCCGTAAATTGGTCTACAATAAGGACTTCACCGTTATTAACCATGTAGTCAACATCTCTTTGTAATGTCACGTGCGCACGTAGTGCCGTATTGATATGACTGATAACATCTACATTATTTACATCATATAAATTATCAATTTTAAACATGCGCTCTGCTTTATCGATACCTTGTTCAGTTAATTGTACCGCTTTTGTTTTTTCGTCATAATTATAATCATCTTCACTCTTAAGCATTTTTGCAAACACATTTGCTTGTGTATAAAGTGATGTCGATTTCTCTGCTTCACCAGAAATAATTAAAGGTGTACGTGCTTCATCAATTAAGATGGAGTCAACCTCATCGATAATCGCAAAGTTTAATGGTCTCATTACACGTTCTTCTGCATAATTTACCATGTTGTCACGCAAGTAATCGAAACCTAATTCATTATTTGTACAATACGTAATATCACACGCATATGCTTCACGTTTTTCAGTAGTTGTTTTACTATTTAAATTTAAACCTACAGAAAGTCCTAAAAATTCATACAGTTCAGCCATTTCTTGACTCTGAACACTTGATAAATATTCATTGACTGTTATGACATGTACACCGCGACCAGTTAACGCATTTAAATATACGGGCATTGTCGCTGTCAACGTTTTACCTTCACCTGTTCTCATTTCGGAAATATCGCCGCCATGAATCGCGATTCCACCCATAACTTGCACTTTGTAAGGAATCATATTAAACACACGTTTTGACCCTTCTCGTACTAGTGCAAATGCTTCCGGTAAAATATCATCCAATATTTTGTTTTGTTTTTTTATATCTTCTTCGCTCTGTAATTTTTCTTGGAATGCGCTTGTTTTGGCTTTAATTTCTTCATCAGTTAATATCGACATATCCTCTTCAAGTGCGAGGACCTTGTCGGCTAATTTACCAAGGCGTTTTATTTCTTTTTTATTGCCATCTGCAATTTTTGATAAAAAACCCATTCTGTTCGCTCCTTTAGCTTTTTAACTCTTCGCTTACAACAACTTATGATATCATTTATAAGCTTAAATTTACACTTATTGACTTGTCTAAAGTGTCTTACATTGAAATTATATTTCTTGTCCACTTACATTTCTATTTATTTTAAAATAATTGATTATAATCTTGTTCAATAAAAATATACACAAATAGCTATATCACTTTCAAATTATTACATAGTAACATAGCAAAAATTAAGCGTCCACGATTTAACATCATCGTGAACGCTATAGTATAAATGCTACTTAACTTACATCAAACGTCTTATTCAGTTGTTTCAATCAAACCATATTTTCCATCTTTTCTTTTATATACAATACTAGTACCGTCTGTTTCACGATCCGTAAAGATGAAGAAATCATGTCCTAATAAATCCATTTGAAGCACTGCTTCTTCAGAATCCATTGGTTTCAAACTGAAATTTTTTGCACGAATAATTTCGATTTCATTATCCGCTTCATTTTCATCATTTTGAATTTCAACTGCTTCTTTTTCTTCTGGTAGTGAAGCAAACGCTTCTTGCTCACCACGATTTCTATTTCTACGATTTACACGTGTTTTGTATTTTCTAACTTGTCTTTCAAGTTTGTTATTAATTAAATCAATACCTGCATACAAATCATCGTTACGTTCTTCAGCTCTTAATGTAACATTTTTCAATGGAATTGTTACTTCGATCTTAGTAGCTGAGTTTTGATACGTTTTCACTTTAACGTGTGCTGTTGCATTTGGCACATCATTAAAATAACGCTCTAATTTACCAATTTTCTCCTCAATATAGTTGCGAATCGCATCAGTAATAGTGAGGTTCTCTCCGTGAATTTCAAATCTGATCATAATCATCGACTCCTTTAAAACCTCTATATTGGTAATATTGCTTACTAATATAATACCACGTTTAGTCTACCGTGCAAACGTAAACACATCGAATTTTCTGATTTTTCTAACATATACTTTTTCAATCGCATGATGAACCGTTAAGCCAGTAGTATAAATGTCATCCACAAGTAAAATACTTTTATCTTCTAAATTGATATCTTTTGATACTTCAAATGGATTATCAAGTCGCGCTCTATGTAGCTTGCCTAATAATGATTGTTTAGGCCTCACCTTAGTTTGAAGTATAGATTCATATGGTACTTGCTGTTTATCTAACACACAAGTAACTGGATTAAAGGTGCGATTGATATCTCTTTCTACAGGAGATGGAATTGGAATAATTAAATCGTAAGACTGTTTCGGTAGTGTGAGTTGTTCTGCCAAAATTTCACAAATTGCTACATCTTTTAACAATTTGTATTGATGTATCAGTTGTTTCACTACGCCTTTATATTGATAATTACAATATAATTGATTCATTAACGGAAATTTAACTGCTAAGAACGCACAATCTAGACATTTATGCTCCCCTTGATCAAGTTTTTTTAGACATTTTGTACAACGCCCTTCCAATACGATTTTGTTTTCTTCCCATAGTTCTATACAATTTACACACATCTTTACAGGCTTTTTATAAAAATTAAGCGCATCGAACATTTCTGTTAACTTGGCATCACATTGTATACATCTAGCCATCAATCCACTTCTTTTTTAGTGCTAACTGATTCATATCTATAATTGCTTTTCGAGCTTTTAACATAGGCAAAGTAATACCTTCATGTAAAAATAATACGAGCCCTGTTGGTTCCTCTATCTTTCTTCCAACTCTACCAGCGATTTGTATTAACGCACTCTTATTAAAAATTTGGCTATTACAGACGATGACATCTAATTTGGCCATGGTAAATCCTCTTTCTAATATTGTTGTAGTAAAAATGACTTGGTTATCCCCATTTCTTAAAGCTTTGACTTTTTCAAATCTTAAGGCATCTTCGCTATATACATAAGTTAATGACGTTATTTCCTTTTTATAGCGATGATATGCTGTTTTCATTAAATTGATATTATCGAAAAACACGAGTGTATAACGCTCTGTTAAGATTTGTTTTTTTAGTATCTTCAGCAATGCATATTGTATTTTATGTTGCTTTAATTTGAAATATTTAAAACGCGGTACAGGTAATGGCTGTCTATGATATCTCGCAGGTAGTGTGATGACATCAGATGGATTCATCTTCTTTAATAAATGTCTAGGCGGTGTAGCCGTCATAAATATATGACAGTGTGTCGCTTTTGATGCATGAGTAATCGCTTCTTGTAATGAATGATCCATTACTAAAGGAAATGCATCTACTTCGTCAACAATAATTAAATCAAAATGATGCTTGAATCGATATAATTGATGTACGGTTGAAATGATAAAGTGCCCATCAAAGCGCTGTGTTTGACCTTGGTAAAGTACATCAATCTGATCTGAAGAAAATGCCTTTTTAATCCTCATACTAATTTCTATCACAACATCTACCCTAGGGGATACAATCGCGACATTATCCCCTCTACTACGCGCATAATGAATACCTTCAAATATCATTTCTGTTTTTCCAGCACCAGTGACTGCATATAAAATTTTAGTTTCATAATCTTTAATTGCCTTTAGAATTGCTATCGATGCAAAAGTTTGTTGTTCAGACAGTTTGAAATCTAACTGATATATGCCCTGAGACGCAACATTTTTAGATTTTGTAATAAAGATTGGCTTTATATTATCCATTCTTCCTAAATTGATACAATTTCTACAATAGACTATTTCTTTTTTTAATATAGTTGAATAATAATTATAAAAATGACGCGGTTCTTTCGTATGACATTGCATACACTGCCATTGATTATGTTTTTTTATAATGCCAGTTGAAGTCTTATCAATGATTTCATCGGTCAGTAACGTTTTATCTAACATAAGTCGACCATAATATTTTATTTGCCTTACCTCCAAAAAAAGACATGTAACACCCAATAGGCGTGACATGTCTCTAATTTATTCATTAATTTAATCTGTGCGAATGGTACTTCCAATATACCCTAAACCAATACCACCAGATCCTAAATGTGCAGCAATGACTGGTCCAAAGCTAGAACGATAAATATTGTACTGAGGATAGTTAGTTTCTAATTCTTGTTGAATCCAATCTGAATCTTCAGGAATATCACCCTCAATTACAAATAACGTAACTTCATCTAGATTTTTGACTTCATTTATCACTTTTTCAACCATTTTACGCAAAGCACGTTTTTTAGTTCTTACTTTTTCATCTGGAACAATTTTGCCATCTTCGAACTTTAACACTGGCTTCATCTTCAACATCGTTCCAATCCAAGCTTGCGCACCTGTAATTCGACCACTTTTTTGTAAATTTTTCAAATCATCTACCATGAGTACTGCACCTGTTACTTCACGGATTGCATGTAATGCTTCAATGATAGCTTTAGGTTCATAGCCTTGTTCAATCATTTCTATCGCTTTAAGGACATATCCACCTTCAACCATCGCAGCTAATTTAGAATCAAACGTATGGACATTAATGTCTGAGACCATTTCACCTGCTTGTGTCGCAGTTTGATAGCACCCACTGATTCCAGAAGAAAGAAATACACAAATGACATCTGTATAGCCTTCTTCGCGAAGTTGCTCGAAATTCTCCAGAAAATCTCCGATTGCAGGTTGGCTCGTTGTTGGAATTGTAGCTGAGGTCTTCATACGTTCATAAAATTCGTCTGTTGAAATGGATGCATTCTCAACGTAATTCTCACCACTATCAAATGTGACACTAAGTGGTGCAACTTTGATATTATATTTGTCTATTAATGTTTGAGATAGATAACTCGTTGAATCTGTCAAGACAGCAATCTTCATCCTAATCCTCCTCAATTATACTCACAACTATGATACCTTATTTTCAACCAAAAGAAAATTTATTTTTACATTTATGCTTGTATTCAATACAGTGTATAATACAAAGGTAGCGATGATGATAAACATTATTACAATGGATAAAATCTATAGACATTTGGAGGGTTACACATGGAAGACACAATTATAACGATAAAAGCAGAACATATAATTGAAAATGTAATCAATAAATCTCGTTTTATTGCACATATTAAACCAGTAGAATCAGAAGAAGATGCGAAAGCCTTTATTAATCAAGTGTCTACAAAACACCGTGAAGCAACACATAATTGTTTTGCATATACAATTGGCGATCAAATGAATATACAAAAAGCCAATGACAATGGTGAACCAAGCGGTACTGCTGGCGTACCAATGTTAGGTATTTTAAAAAAATTAGAAATACATAATGCTTGCGTGGTTGTTACACGTTATTTTGGTGGCATTAAACTAGGTGGCGGCGGCCTTATTCGCGCTTATAGTGGTGCCGTTAGAGACGTTATTTACGATATTGGTCGTGTAGAACTTAAACCCGCTATACCTACAACTGTAACCATTAATTATGATTTAACAGGGAAATTCGAATATGAACTTGAAAGCACGTCCTATTTATTACGTGACCAAAATTATACAGACAAAGTAAGTTATCAAATAGATGTTGTCGCGTCTGACTATGATGAATTTATTGCATTTTTAAATAGAACAACGTCTGGTAATTATGATTTAGAAGAAGGCGAAGTCATGAGGTTACCGTTTGATATACCAACAGATTAAATATAAATGATAGATATATGTCTTATTTTACAAGTACTTAAACAAACCGAATCGTACAAAAAAACCGACAAGTCAGTAACCTCTGACTTGTCGGTTTTATAGTTTCACAATTTCATTGCTATCACTGTTCATCTTTATTATGCTCTTTATTTTCTATTAATTTCAATAGAGGTCTGTAATCATCATCAATTAATCCTGTAAATTCTACAATCAATTCAATTGTAATGAATATGAGTATGAGCATCATGAATACACCCCAAGGTTGGGATAAGTATAATATAATACTAGAGAGACTAAACAGTATCGCAATTGAATATATCAATAACACGGTTTGTCGATGCGAATAGCCTAATTCTAAAAATTTATGATGCAAATGAGATTTATCGGCCTGCATAATATGTTGACCTTTCTTCACTCGACGTATCATAGCGAATAGTGTATCGATAAATGGTACTGCTAAAATAACGATTGGGAAGAATAAGGATACAAATGTAATGTTTTTAAACCCGAGTAATGATAGAAAGCCTACAATAAATCCAACTAATAGCGCGCCACTGTCACCTAAAAAGATTTTTGCTGGATGGAAATTGAAGAATAAAAATCCTAAAAGTGCACCTATCAATACACTACATATCATTATAATAAATATATTGGCTTGTAATATTGCTATAAAGCCAATTGTCATCAGTGCAATCATTGAAACGCCTGACGCTAGACCATCTAATCCATCGATTAAATTTATCGCATTCGTAATGGCAACAATCCAAATGACCGTTATTGGAATACCAAATATACCAAAATGTATCGTTGGACCAATAGGTAATGAAATAAAGTCAATTGTAACACCATAGTAAACAACGACTAACGCCGCAATTACTTGGCCAAGTAATTTCATAATTGGTTTTAAGTCATAGATATCATCTATCAAACCAACCAAATAGATTAATACAGATCCAATAACAAGCGGTTTGACCTCAGTTTCTATAGGATGTCCAAGCCAAATTCCAACTAAAAACGATAAGAGTATCACAGTTCCACCAAGTACTGAAATAGGTTTAGTATGTACCTTTCTAAAATTCGGTTGATCTACAATCCCTAATTTATGAGAAACTTTTATGACTATTGGTGTAAGTATTAAACTGACTATCATTGAAAAAATGATTAGTAATAATGTATACATCAGTTCACCTTCATTAATATGGTTCTTAATTATTTTAAATTTCAAAGTCTATGTTGAAAATATTTGTTTCATTAAATTGTGAATTCACTTCAAAAATGACTATTTTAATACTTCCTAATAAAAATATAGTCTCATTACACAATTGATATTTTTACATAACTTTATAATACCTTATACGCTTTTACTTATACAACTAGAAGTGCGATAATAAATGCGTTATATTTAGGGATATTATTTATTAAATCAATTTTAGTGAATTTTTAATTTTTCACTAAAAAATAATTTTAACATGAATATTAAGTGAATGTTAGAATTTTCTATTCACCCCATGATGACAAATTGTAAGTTTTCACTTACAATAACTAAGTGTTTATTTAAAGGAGTGTAAAGTAAAAATGTTTGAAGCTATTATCTATAATATTTCTGTTACCGTAGCTGGAATTTATTTATTCCATCGTCTACAATACTCAGAAAATAGAATTATGGTATTTTCAAAAGAATATGTCACTGTTTTAATGACGATAGTAGCGCTTTTACTATCTGCGTACCCTGTCCCAATATTCAATGAGTATACACTCTATTTATCCTTTGTACCTATCCTATTTTTAGGTAGATATACGAATATGTTTTACACTGTTCTATCCGCCTTTATTGTCGGCTTAGTCAATGTTCTGATTGGGGATTATACAATAATTACTGCTATGATATTTATCGTAATAGCAGGCATCATTGGTGCGATAGGTCCATTCTTAAAACAAAGTGATATCATTTCATTGCAAATACTAAATGTCATTGCATTAGTTATTTTTGCAATTTTATCATTAATCAGCCCATATTACGAGATTACAGAAGTCTTATTTTTAATTCCGATTTCATTTGTCTTAACAATAACTTCGTCTATTACCTTTGTTGATATTTGGCATTTCTTCTCATTAGTCAATCGATATGAGAACGAAGATAAAGTAGATTACTTAACTGGATTAGGTAATGTTAAAGAATTCGATAGACATTTAAATGAAACAGCTCGTTTATCTGAAGAAAATAACCAAAGTTTAGGTTTATTACTGATTGATATCGACGGTTTCAAAGATGTGAACGATATGTATTCACATAAATCGGGCGACGCTGTACTCAGACAAGTGGCTCAATTACTTAAAAACTATGTGCCACAACAGTTTAGTATTTATCGTAATGGCGGTGAAGAATTTTCTATTGTTTTGTATGATTATACTTTAGACCAATGTGTCAAATTAAGTGAGAGTATTCGTGGCGGTGTAGAACAATCTACATTCCATTTACCAAACAAAGAAGTCATTAAATTATCCGTATCTATTGGCGTTGGATACTTGACAACAGATGATTACAAATCACAACGAAAAGTGTTTAAAATTGCTGACGATATGTTGCATATGGCTAAAAACGAAGGCCGTAACCAAGTCATGTTTAACCCAATTGTTAAATTATAGGGAGTGGGACTTTACATTTTCAATGCAGCCACCTACTACCTAAATGAAAAAGAGTTTGAGACATCTATTTTTGTCCCAAACTCTTTTTTTCGTAAAAATAAATGTAACGTTTCTTTCACCTACCATGCCCTTCACACAGCGCGATTCATCCATATGTTTTACTTTTTCTAAATAAAGTTTCAATTAAAGCATTGAATAATTATAGTAATTAAAATGAGTTTGTTACAATATATAATGTTATATAAAACATTAATTACCGTAAGATACGCTATTGAAAGTTTTTATTCGACAATGTAAACTTTCAATTGTTCTATTAACAATTCAGGAGGTGCGAAGCTATGTCAGATTCAATTACCATCATTGATGAAGATAAAGTCATTGATGTCGTATTAATCGCAGGCAGAATTTTACTAGAAAGCGGTGCTGAAACGTATCGTGTTGAAGATACAATGACAAGAATCGCTGCAAGTTATGGTTTAGATGATACATATAGCTTTGTAACATCAACTGCAATCATTTTTTCGTTAAATAATCGTACAAATACACGACTCATTAGAATTCGTGAACGTACTACAGATTTAGAAAAAATTGCATTAACAAATAGTTTGTCTCGTAAAATATCTAGTAACAAGCTTGATATTGATCAAGCAAAATCTGAACTTATCCATTTACACCATGCTTCCTTGCAGTATTCATCAATTACCAATTTTGTTGCAGCAGCAATTGCCTGTGGCTTTTTCCTATTTATGTTTGGTGGCGTCATTAATGATTTTATATTTGCAATCATCGCTGGTGCTGGTGCCTTTTTAACTTTCAGCTATGTACAACGCTATATTCAAATTAAATTCTTTTCTGAATTTATCAGTGCAGCTGTTGTTATAGCTATCGCTGCTTTCTTCACTAAAATAGGTTGGGCACACAACCAAGATATCATAACCATTGCCGGTGTTATGCCCTTAGTACCCGGTATATTGATTACAAATGCAATTCGTGATCTAATGGCTGGTGAATTAATTGCAGGCATGTCACGTGGCGTTGAAGCTGCACTAACCTCATTTGCAATTGGTGCCGGTGTTGCTATCGTCTTATTAATCTTTTAGAAAAGGAGTGCTGATAATGTTCATTGTTTATTACTTTTTACAGTTTGTGATTAGCTTTTTCGCATCAATGTTATTTTCTATTCTTTTTAATGCACCTAGACGCCTCCTTTTAGCCTGTGGTTTTGTTGGTGCCATGGGATGGATTATTTATAAATTATCCTTTGATGCTGATTTAGGTAAAGTGTTAGCGTCATTTTTAGGTAGTTTTATTTTAGCAATTATGAGTCATGTCATGAGTAGACGTTATAAACGTCCTGTTATTATCTTTATCGTTCCAGGAATTATACCTCTTGTACCTGGTGGTTTAGCTTACGAAGCCACACGTTTTCTTGTAAGTAATCAGTATACGCATGCGGTGAATACCTTCCTTGAGGTCACGTTAATCTCTGGAGCTATTGCATTCGGTATCTTATGTGCTGAAATCATTTATTATATCTATACACGTGTTAAACAGCATTATGGTAAAATGAAAGGCAAAACATATAAAAAATCTTATAATATAAATAATAGAGCTTAAGGGGTGTTTTTAAATGAAACAAGACATAATTGATCGACTTACAAGATATGTAACAATCGACACACAATCCAATCCAGAATCTACAACGACGCCTTCAACTGAGAAACAATGGGATTTATTAAATTTATTAAATGACGAATTGACTGATTTGGGATTAGAAACTGATATTGACGAACAAGGTTACTTATTTGCTACTTTAGACAGTAATGTAGACATCGATTTACCTACTGTCGGATTTTTGGCACATATTGATACTTCACCTGACTTCAACGCGTCTCATGTAAATCCTCAAATTATTGACAACTATGATGGGACACCGATTCAATTAGGTAAGACGAACCGTACATTAAGCCAAGATGTATTCCCTGCTATGAAAAACGTTGAAGGTCATACATTAATGATTACAGATGGTACTTCTTTGTTAGGTGCTGACGATAAAGCCGGTGTAGTTGAAATTATGGAAGCTTTAAAATACTTAACTTCACATCCTGAAATTAAACACGGTAAAATTCGCGTAGCCTTTACGCCCGATGAAGAAATTGGAAGAGGTCCACATGAATTTGATGTAGAACGTTTTAATGCTGATTTCGCATACACGATGGATGGTAGTGAGTACGGAGAATTACAGTATGAAAGCTTTAATGCTGCAGAAGCGATCGTGACATGCCATGGCGTGAACGTTCATCCTGGATCAGCGAAAGATGCTATGATAAACGCTGTATTATTAGGTCAGCAATTTAATGCTTTATTACCACAAAATGAAGTTCCAGAAAGAACGGAAGGTTATGAAGGATTTTATCATTTAATGAAAATAAATGGCGATGTTGAAAAAACAACCTTACAATATATTATTCGTGATCATGATAGAAACGAATTTGAATTACGTAAAAAACGTCTCGTCGAAATAAAAAATGATATTAACTCACATTTCGAAGATGAACCTATTGAAGTAGAAATTAATGACCAATATTACAATATGGGTGAAAAAATCGAACCTAACCCACACGTGATTGATATACCTAAACGTGTTTTCGAAAAATTAGGCATTCCAGCAAATACCGCACCAATACGCGGTGGTACTGATGGTTCTCAACTTTCATATATGGGACTACCTACACCAAACATTTTCACAGGTTGTGACAATTTCCATGGACCATTCGAATACGCGTCTATTGATGTCATGGAAAAAGCAGTACAAGTTGTAGTCGGTATAGCTGAAGAAGTTGTAAATACTTACGATAAGTAATATTAAAAGTAGTTGTTTTTACTTTTAAACATGTAGCGCCTATGACACAAATACAAAAAATAGAGCTAATTCGATATGGATTAGCTCTATTTTTATTACTTTGAACATGGCCACATATCTAAAATATACATCCTGTCAGTATACGCCCCATTATGCAACTAATCTAAGTATTAGTTCCTGATTAAATTGCTATAAATGGTAGTTTATACGACTTAAAATAAGATATGCTTGTTTCACTTTACGTTTAATTTGTACTGAATTGTGTTTTCAGTAATTTAATTGCCTGAACTGTATAATGTCTAATTTGAATCCCCATTTTAAAATCAGTAAAACTTTCAGGCATTTCAATAAATGTATTAAACATTGATGTAACACCCATTGATTCAAATAAATCAAATTTATCTGGTGTTGCACAAATTGCAATCGATGGTTTGTCATATTTCGTAGCTAACTCTGCAAGGCGAACAGTTGTAGTTTCTAATATTTGGTCTTCTTCATTGACACCTTCTCCAAAAATAATTAAATCCGCCTGTTTAATCAATGAATCTAAATGTGTTATTTGGTCAACTAATGCATGACTTGTCATAATTTCTGCATCAAAAAGCGCTTTTAGCACTGCAGCAATACCGCCTCCTGCACCACCTCTTTGAATCGGTCCAAGCGCGAGTTTGAGTTCGCTTTTAAATATTTCACTTAAATACCAAATTAAATTATCAATTTCTGCTGCATTTTCTCTACTTAAACCATAAGTTTCATAGGTTTGCATAATCTCACTATGTTTACCATATAATTTACTATCAAAATCTGACATTACTTGAAAACGAACATCTTTTAATTTTGAGTTTAATGCAGAAGTATCTATTTTTCGAATGTACTTCAACATACGACTACCTTCACGCATATCAACTTCTTGAGCTTCATCATCATAAAATTTAGCACCTAAGGCCTGTAACATGCCTGCACCACCATCAAAACTTGCGATACCGCCTAATGATATAACAATATGGTCTGCATCATTTTCAAGTGCATCAGCAATGATTTCACCCATACCAAAACTCGTGCGCTCATTTATCGGTTTTTGACCACTTAAAAATAAATTACCTTCAATCACAGTCATACCACTATCTGTAATACCGTAAATGGCTTCTACTTCATTCATATCAGCATCATGTGTAGGCACTCTATATTTGGTTCCTGATTGCCATAAAAAGACAGAATCCATTAATTCATGGCGTCCGTTAAACAATGGCACTTGAACGATATCTGCTTTCTCAATTTGGCTTGCTACCGCTTCTTCCACATAGCGGTTTGCTTGATAACTCGAAATAATTCCATTAAATTCATCCATCGCCACTAAAACTTTCATATTGTCACCTCAAGTATTTTATCAATTCATTTTTGTATTTTTGTATAATGAAACATAAACTATTATAAAGTCATTTTCAACCAGATTGAACCACAAAAATTTGTGGTCTTGGTTAATGAAGTAGGCAACAGATAAATATGTTGGCCATCGTCTGCGAAGTCTATTTATAGCATGTGTTCGCTATCCCAACCTCACTACCTGTATCTATAAGTAGCCACATATAGTCATTCCCAATAAAGTAGTAGTCTATATTTCATATTCAACTATTTATTATACATGTCAGATGAACATTTTTCACATTATAAGAAACGCTTGCTAATCACTTTCATTTAGAGAAGCGGTTAACAAGCGTTTTTTTGCATATTCTGTTATGTTTTACTCTTCAGCGTTAGCTAAAGTCGTAACGTTAATATCACTGTGACTCGCATTCCAAATCGCCTGTCCCTTAACAAAATAAAATGCTTGTGGCGATTCATGTTTTACATTTGTTTTTTCTTCTATATAATTCGATAAGTCTCTTTCTTGTTGCACAATTAAATAATAACCATCCATATCACGTTCATATAAGAATTTATTAAATTGATCCATTGCATTTGCTGAAATTGGGCACGTTTCACTGTGCTTCAATACAAATACATAATTATTTTCTTTTATAATTTGCTCAAACTGGTCAATCGAACTCAGCTTTATAGCCATTCTATTCACCTCTAAAAATATTTAACACACCCAAATTGTTTCAAAAAGTGTGAAATCTCCACGATATACTCATATCATTGTTTCCAATTATACACAATACTCTTTTTGTTGTTAACCGTTTATTTAAATTTTTATAACAATACAAATTTCTTTGTTAATTATAGTCTTCTTTTATATTGTTATATTGTTTATCAAATACGGCATCATATTTTTCTAAATCTTCACTTTCTTTAGGTAAAGTTTTATGATCTATTTTTGATAACTCATCACTAATATCAATCGTTTCTACACGTGTTTCATAATAATTTTGCAAGCTGTAATACATTTCAATCGCATTTTTACGCGCACTATTTACATAGTTATTCGTAATTTCAGATTTGTTTAAATCTTTAATTTGTTTATTAATTAAAGGCATGATGTCTTTTTCAATCGATTGCTTAACTTTAGCTGAATCTGTTGAATCCAACTCTTTTTCTGCTGTATGTCTCAGTTCTTTGTTGTTTTCTTCTAATTTATGTTTGAAATTATTAACATCTGTGCGTGCGCCTGCATCATTTGCGTCTTGCATGTGCGCTTCAACTTGAGATCTACTTTTCTCAAATAACTTCGTATATTCTAAAATATCTTCATTTGCTTTAATTGCTTGATTGCATAAATCAACAAATACTTTCAAATCGTTAATAGCTGCTTTCTTATCTTTGACTGACTTTAAGTAGGTAGATTTTAAGTTTTTCGTTTCTTCAGATTCTGCCGGTAATTTTTTAGCTGCTGTCTCATATTCCTCTAACTTAGGGATTAATTTGCGATTAATGTTATTTTGCAAGTCATTAAATGCTTTTTTATCCTTATCAGTCGTATCTGTTTTACTTAAATCATCTAATTGCTTCAATGAAATGTCATCCATGACATGATTAAGTTCTTTTTCCTTATTTTTCACATCATTCAGTGAGCTATCAAAATCTTTGAATTCGTTAGCACCTTCATTACCGCATGCACCAAGGGTTATCACAAAGCCAAACAACAAAACAATGCAAAGTAATTTTTTCATTTCTGCACTCCTTATCATTCAGTATTATACAGAAACTTATTTAACTTGAAAATAATATGTGATATATTATTTCAGAATTTACAGTTTAACAGTTATATCACAATAAAGAAAGGAGTGAACAACCTATATGAATTCAAACATCCAAGCATTTATTTCTGAGGACAAAGATAATTATTTTGCAGAGCAATATCAAAATTTGAAAAAAATGCTTTTTAACCTGCTCGACACACCTGTTAAAACTACACTTCATATCGGTGGAACATCACATTTCAATTACGTTACTGAACCCATTTTAGATATATTAGTAGGCGTAGATAATTTACATGATATCACCGCTTTGGATGAAAAACGTTTGAATTATGAAGGTTTTTATCGTTTACACCATTCATATAAGAAAAAAGTAATTATGGCACAATTTAATAATTTAATAGATTTAAAACAAATAGCACGTTTACATATTATTCAAAAAGATTCTAACCTATACAAAGCGTATATTCAAACGCATCATCAATTGTCTCATGATCAACACACCGCTACACGATTTGGTTCTAAGAAATTGATGTTAGCTAATGAAGTTCAATCTATACGTGCATATGAAAACAGGAAACAACAATTATTTGATTCATTCTCTCACACAGTAAATTAACTTAAATATGGATTATGAAATATAGCCTCACATCAATATTAAACACACGATGATCATTGTATTAATAATTTAACAAAATTAATTACCATAGTATTTAGCAAAGACTCCAAATCATTGGTATAATGAATAAATGAATTCAACAGGAAAGGATGTTCTATAGTTGCATAAGGATGACATCTTAAAAGAATTAAAAGCAATTGTCCCAGAAGAAATTATTAAAATTGATGAACCTCTAAAAAAATATACATACACTCAAACAGGGGGTAAAGCCGATTATTATCTTTCCCCAACCCACAACGAACATGTGCAAGCCATTGTGCATTATGCTTACACACATGATATACCTGTGACGTATTTAGGTAATGGGTCTAATATTATTATTCGTGAAGGTGGTATTCGCGGTATTGTGATTAGTTTACTTTCACTTGATTACATTGATGTGTCCGACGATGCTATCATTTCAGGTAGTGGCGCTGCAATCATCGATGTTTCACGTGCTGCAAGAGACCATGGCTTAACTGGTCTTGAATTCGCATGCGGCATACCCGGTTCCATCGGTGGCGCTGTATTTATGAATGCTGGTGCTTATGGCGGTGAAGTAAAAGACTGTATTGATTATGCACTTTGCGTTAATAACAAAGGTGAATTAATCACGTTAACCAATAAAGAACTTGAGTTGGACTATCGTAATAGTATTGTTCAGAAAGAACATCTCGTTGTATTAGAAGCTGCCTTTACCTTAGCACCTGGCGATCAACAAGAAATACAAGCTTCTATGGATGATTTAACAGAAAGAAGAGAATCAAAACAACCACTAGAGTATCCTTCATGTGGTAGTGTATTCCAACGTCCGCCTGGTCATTTCGCTGGTAAGTTGATTCAAGATGCTCATTTGCAAGGTCATCGCATTGGTGGCGTTGAAGTTTCAACAAAACATGCTGGCTTTATGGTTAACGTAGATAAAGGAACGGCAACAGATTATGAAGATTTAATTCATTACGTTCAAAAAATAGTACAAGAAAAATTTGATGTTGAGCTGCACCCTGAAGTTAGAATTATTGGAGAACACCCACTCAATGAACAATAGGAGAAATCACTATGGTAAAAGTATATGGATCCACTGTAGATAATGAGTCACGCTGTACACATTATCAAACACCTTTAGATATTATTGCCATTAAGTTTAAATGTTGTAATAAATACTATCCTTGTTATAAATGCCACAATGAACATGAATCACATAAGATTCAGCGATGGCAAGCAAATGAATTTCACGAAAAAGCTATTTTATGTGGTGTCTGTAATCATGAAATGACAATTAATGACTACATGATGATAGAAGCTTGTCCAAAATGCGATGCCCATTTTAATAATCGCTGTAAGTATCATTATCATTTATACTTTGAAATTTAATAAAGAAACGATATAAAACTTAATTTTGTCATATTAAAAAGCGTAGATGTCATGGTGTGCATCTACGCTTTTTGTTATTTCTTTATTTGTTTGTATCTCATATTCCCAGTGAACTATTGGTCAATTTTATCACTAACATATTGTACAAATGTAGCAACGTCACCTTTTTGAATATTTTTCATAGGCATAGGCCCAATGTTAAAAGTGAAATTAATTTTTTCTCCATCATATTCAATTTTTTCAACTTCATTATATGCAATACTTCTATAATAAAATTCACCGTTCATATCAACATTTAAAATGATTCTCTCATTTGTAGCTATAAAAGCACCCTCAAATTCAGTCGAACCTTGTACTGAATACTCTATTGTGCCTAGAACAGTTGGTCCTTTTTTCTCAGTTGGAAATAAATCATTTGGATTTACATTATCTAATATCATGTACTTTGTCCCCCTACTATTTCTTTAAAACGCTCTATCTAGCATTTATATATTTACTCGAAAGTATGATGATAAAAATATTATAACATTAGTATGATAGTGATGAATAATTTAACGTTTTAACTTATTTTCTTTTCAACAAAAAAGCGCCTAGAATAAATTCCAGACGCTTTTTTCAATCAATATCCCCACATTTTAATGCTTTTTTATTTTTCCATCGCTTTTTCAACTTCATCGATTTGTTTTATCGCTGTTGTTGTTGATCCACTAGCAAAATACCAAAGTTTTGGATCTAATTCATACACTTTATTGTCTTTGATTGCTTTAACATCTTTAATAACGTCATTACCTAATGCTTTTTTAGCTGTAGCGTTATCACTTACTGCTTGACCACGGTCCATTGCGAAAATAATACTTGGATCTTTCTCAGCAATATATTCATTTGTAACGTTTTGACCATGTTGGCTATCTTTAATGTTATCATCTGCAGGAGTGAAGCCCATTGTATCGAAAATCATCGAACCGAAACGTTCACCAGAACCAAATGTTGATAATTCACCTTCATTAACTAATAAGAATAATGCTTTATCATTTTTTAGATCTTTTGTTTTTTCTTTCATACTAGCAATTTTATCATCTAATTCTTTATTTAATGATTTAGCTTTATCTTCTTTATCATAAATTTTCCCTAGATTTTCTGCATTTTTCTTCAATGAATTCAATTCATCTTTATCGTCTGCACCAACATAAACAACTTTTGCATCAGGTGCTGCTTTTTTAAATTCATCTAGGTTTTTTTGATTTGCTGTACGTCCAGATATGTATATTACGTCTGGTTTAGCTTCTGCAATTTTATCGAAATTAACTTCTTTAAGACTACCAGTATTTAAATACTTATCATCTTTGAAATCACTTAAGAAATCAGGTAATGACTTGTTACCTTCACCTTTAGGAAGCGCTTTAACTTTATCTTGAAGACCAAGTTCTTTCATTGTATCTAATGCACCATAATCTAAAACAACTGCCTTTTCAGGATTTTTAGGCACTTCAACTGTTTCTTTAACAGTCTTGGCATCACTACCATCACGCTTTTCACCATTTGCTTTATAATTATTTTCAATTTTTACAGTTTCATTTGAATCTTTACTCTTCGAATCAGTGTCTGAAGATTTTTTATCTTCTGATCCGCCATTACTACATGCTACTAATAAAAACATTAACCCAACTACTAATAATAATCCTAACTTTTTCATGTGCTTAACTCCTCCTGAATTTTTAATATGTACTACCTTCTATGTCCCTAAAAGTTTAACAACGTTACGGTTGCATCACTCCCTTCAAAGTCCACGCATCATCTTACATCGACTGTGCAAATGATAATTCCGGCACTTCGGTCACTTCATCGTAATAAATACAAATACGTTGTCCACGAATCTCTTCAATTTTGACATCCATATCATATAATTCTTTTAAAATATCTGTTTGGATGACTTCATTTTTCGTACTTGCCTTAACAAGTTGGCCATCTTTCAAAGCAATAATATCGTCTGAATAGCAAGAGGCAAAATTAATATCATGAATAACGACTACAATCGTCTTATCCAACTCTTTGGCTAATCTTCTCAAAGTTTGCATAATTTGAACTGAATGTTTCATATCCATATTATTTAACGGTTCATCAAGTAAAATATAATCCGTATCTTGAGCAATAGTCATTGCTACATAAGCACGTTGACGCTGTCCACCAGAAAGTGTTTTTAAATAACGACCTCTAATTTCAGTAAGATGTAATAACTCGAGTGCATACTCAACTTGATCTCTATCTTCTTGCTTCAAACGCCCCTTGGAATGAGGAAAACGTCCAAATTTAACCAACTCTTCAACCGTTATATTCAATTCTGTATGATTAGATTGTTTTAAAATTGATAGTTTTTTAGCCAAGTCATTACTTTTATAATCTGTAATCGCTTTGCCCTCTATATCGATGGTACCTTCTTCAAAGTCAATTAATCGTGTAATAGCAGACAATAGCGTACTTTTACCTGCACCGTTAGGCCCTATCATCGATGTAAGTCGTCCCTTGCGTATCTCTACATCAATATCTTGCAAAATCACTTTATCTTGTATCGTTTTATTAAGCCCTTGTACTCGTATCAATTCGCATGTCTCCTTTTAATTAATAAATAAATGAAGTAACTGCCACCTACTAAATCAATGATGATACTAACTTGCGTTGTTGCTTGAAAGAAATTCTCTACAATTGCTTGCGCTAAAAACAAACTTATCCAACTTATACAAATGGTTGCCGGTAAAATATATTTGTGTTGATACGTTTTCATTAATTCATGAGCCAAGTTTACTGTCAGTAACCCTAAAAATGTAATTGGTCCTACTAATGCCGTTGAAATAGACACCAAAATTGCAACTAGAATTAATAAAATACGTGTTAATGTCTGATAAGAAATCCCTAAATTGATAGCTTGATCTCGACCTAGTAGCAACACGTCTAAATAAGGTATTGCGTATACAGTAATCATAATTAAAATGATAAGTATCACACCACATAAAGTGACCAATTTCGTATTTGACGCATCAAAATTAGCAAACATTGCGCTTTGTACAGCTAAAAAATCTTCTGGATTGATAATTAATTCTAAAAAGCCTGTGATACTTCTAAAGAATGTGCCTAAAATAATACCAACAAGTAATATTAAATAGACTGAAACATTTCCGATTCTAAAAATGCCTTGAAATAATAATAATGAAAAACCAATCATGACTATGAGTGATATAAGGAAGCTAATGTATAGATTTGTAACAAATACGGATTGTACTCCGAATACAAAAACAATCAATACTTTTACAAACATATATACAGCGTCCAACCCCATAATAGATGGTGTTAAAAGTCTGTTCGTGGTAATCGCTTGGAAAATAACGACAGACGCAGCAATGGCACCACCTACTAAAATCATGAGGATCAATTTACGCAAACGACTTGTAAATTGATATTGGAATATTTCGAAATCAATACCTATAATGAGATACAATCCCGCGATAACCACAGTAATTGCTATTAACGTAAATAATTTAGACTTAGCACTAATTTGCATAATTATGTCGTCCTTTCATTAACAAGATTATGAAAATAACAGTGCCAAAGACCCCAATCGTTAAACCGATATTAATTTCATATGGATATACAATGATTCTGCCAAAAATATCAGAAAACATTACAAATATAGCACCTAGCATCGCTGTATGCGGCAATGCATTTTTCAGATGGTCTCCCCTAAAAATTGAGACAATATTAGGAACAATAAGCCCTAAGAATGGTAACGTGCCTACAGTTACAACAACCAGTGCTGTAATCGTAGCCGTGATAAACAATCCTATATTAATTATTTTTTCATAATTGACTCCTAAGTTATTACTAAAATCTTTCCCCATACCAGCAATAGTAAAATGATTGGCGAATATATATGTAAGTATTAATAAAGGAATGCTTAAGTATAAAATCTCATATCTACCGCTTGTAATAATGGCGAAGTTACCATTTAACCAATTTCCTATACTTTGTACTGTATTGGTTCTCAACGCGATAAATGTTGCAAAACTTGATACGATACCACCTAACATGATGCCTAATAGTGGTATGAAAATGACGTCTGTAAAACGAATATATTGTACTAATTTAACGAAAAGGAAAGTACCTGCAATACTTAAAACTACTGCAAAAATTAACTTTATAATGATATTCTCCTGTGGAAAGAAAATCATTGATAATAAAATACCTAGTTTCGCCCATTCCATCGTTCCAGCAGTAGTAGGACTGACAAATTTATTCTGCATCATTTGTTGCATAATTAAACCAGCTAGCGCTAACGTACTACCCGATATGATGATACTAACCGTTCTCGGAATTCTACTTGAAACAATAATATTCATCTGTGATTCTGTAAGATGGAAAATGTCTGTAATTGATACCTTGCTTACGCCTATAAATAAAGAAAGGATTGTAAGTACCAGTAATATAATAGCTAAGACAATACCATTTAATAAAAATTTCATAAATGACCTACCTCTAACCCTTCCACTATAAAATGCGATGCTCAAACTATATTGGTTATGATAATCATTATCAATACCTATAATAAAATTTTACCATTTTTAATGGTAAATTCAATAGCCTTGAGCAATTTAAACAAAAGTATTTAAATACAATCTATATATGTATAGCGTTATATTTAATATCAAACCTTGAAAAACACACTTTTTTATTTTAATTGTTCATTTTTATGTAATTTTATTCTAATGGACTTTATATAATGTATATCTCTATTTAAATATCATGCCTGTTTATTTTATCCATAAGTAAAAAAACCGAGACATAATGTCTCGGCTTTTCACTTATTATATACGGTTGACTAATGCTTGCTTAAAATTGTACTTTCATCATGACATTTTTATAATTAATAGTGCTTCTACTCGTCAAAAACGAAGTCTTCATCTTTTAATGCTTCTACATTTAACGCTAATGTATAACCATCACCTTTAACTGAAAAGAAGTCATGGTTTTTAGTCGTTGTATCTAAAGCATTTTCAATAATTGGATTGAATTCACGTTCTTCAAAGTACGGATCAAATCCTAAATTAGATAATGCTTTGTTACCATTGTATCTCACATAGTTTAATACATCTTCAGCTAAACCAATATCATCATAAAGTGAATGCGTATAAGCTACCTCATTTTTATATAAATCATCTAATAATTTATACATTTCTTGATCTGCTTGCAGCTTTTCACTTTCTGAAAGTTCATTACGTAAAGATTGAGCATCCATACCAGTAAATACACCATGAATAGATTCATCTAATAAGATTTTACGAATGATTTCTCCAGAAGTCGTCATTTTACCTTGCCCAGCAAGATAAAGCGGATAATAGAAACCTGAATAGAATAAAAATGTTTCTAAGAACACACTTGATACTCGTGCGATATATTGATCATAAATTGAAGCTTCTTTACCCCATAATTTATGATAATTATTGATAATTTTATCTGATTTGTATTTTAAATGTGGTTCTTCAATAACCCATTTATCTAATAAATAGTTTGTTTCACTGGAAGGTAGTAACGTTGTAAAGATATGTGAATAACTTTTAGCATGGATTTGTTCCATCATTGCCATAAATGAATAAACGGCTTTTTTTCTTAAATCCGTAGTATGTAACATAATCAATGGCATGCCATCGTCAGCTTGATGTGTATCTAATCCTGTTAAACCAGCTAATGCTTTTTTAAAAGCCTCTTTTTCAGGATCTGTTAATGTTTTCCAGCTTGCAATATCTTTAGATACTTTAAATTCAGTTTCTACCCACATCTGTGAAATATTTTGTCGCCAAAACATATTCGTCATGTCTTCTTGCGTATTCCAATTGACTGCTTTCATTTAGTTATCGTCCCCTATCCAGTAAATATTTAATTAAGCAGTGATATGCAGCCTAATCTAACCATTGGATAAGGCTGCCTCATAACACCGCTGTTCACTTTGCACGTTTACATTTCATTTATTAAATTGAACAACTTGTACACTCTTCTACACTTAATAATTTATTACGTGTATAGTATAAAGATTTTAGACCTTTATGATGCGCATATACATATAATCTTGATAATTCACGCGTAGAAATTTCAGAATTAACATAAAGAATTGTAGAGATACCCTGGTCAATATGCGTTTGAATCGTTGAGATTAAATCAATTAATTTCATTTGATCCGTATTAAATGCTGACTTGTAATACCACATTGTTTCTGGTGATAGGAATGGCATTGGATAGAATGTTTCCGCATTACCATACGTACGACGTTCGATTTGATCAACGATTGGCATTACAGAACTCGTAGCATTTTGGACATATGAAATACTTTGTGTCGGTGCAATCGCTAAGCGATATGCATGGAAAAGACCGTTTGTTTCCACTTGCTCTTGCAGTGCTTTCCAATCTTCTGGTGTCGGAATTTCTAAACCATCAAATAATTTGCGTACTTTTTCATATTTAGGTTCAAATGTTTGTGAAGTGTAAAATTCAAAATACTTACCATTAGCATAGTCTGATTGTTCAAAATCTTTGTATACTTCTTGTCTTTCTTTAGCGATTTCCATAGAGCGTTCTATAGAATAATAATTCAACATCATAAAGAAAATATTGGCAAAGTCTTTAGCTTCTTCTGATTCATAACCAATTTTATTTTTAGCTAGATAACCGTGTAAATTCATTACACCTAAACCTACAGAATGTAACTCTCTATTGGCTTTCCTAACGCCTGGCGCATTTTGAATATCTGCTTCATCACTCACTACTGTCAATGCATCCATACCTGTATGAACTGAATCTTTAAACTTGCCTGATTCCATAACATTAACGATGTTTAAAGAACCAAGGTTACATGAAATGTCACGTTTAATTTCATCTTCTGTACCGTAATCGTTAATGATAGACGTTTCTTGTAATTGGAAAATTTCAGTACATAAATTACTCATTTTAATTTGGCCAATGTCTGAGTTAGCATGTACCTTATTTGCATTATCTTTGAACATTAAATAAGGATAACCAGATTGCAATTGTGTTTGTGCAATCGTATTTAACATTTCACGTGCATCTTTTTTCTTTTTATCAATATTAGGATTTGCAACAAGTTCATCATAGTATTCATCTAAATTAATGTCATCTAACGTTACACCGTATTCTTTATAAATGGTATGCGGTGCAAACATATGGAAATCTTTTCCTTCTTTTGCTAAATCAAAGAATTTAGATGGCACAATTAAACCAGTTGAAATCGTTGATAAACGTAAATCTTCATCGGCGTTCACTTTTTTCGTATCTAAAAACTCTTCCACATCATAATGAAAAATATTTAAATAAACAGCACCTGCACCAGGTCTTTGACCTAATTGATCTGCATAACTAAAGCCGCCTTCAAGAGATTTTGCAACAGGTAGCACACCTTTCGCTACACCTTTAATTCCTTTGATTGCTTCTCCACGCGCACGTAGTTTAGAAAGATTAATGGCTACGCCGCCCCCAATTTTACTTAATTGCTTTGCAGTTGAATCAATAAAATTAATAGAGTTTAAACTATCATCCGCTTCTAGTAAGAAACAAGATACTAATTCTCCACGACGTGCACGGCCAGCATTTAAGAATGTTGGTGTCGCTGGTTGATATCGTTGTTCCACCATTGCTGAAATAAATTGTTTGGCAGTCGCTTTATGGCCATTAGCTAAATAAAGTGCAACAATCGCTACGTGTTGCTTATAATCTTCTAGATATTGACTTTTATCGTTTGTTTTAAGTGCGTAATCTTTAAAGAATTTACTTGCTGACATGTAACTTGCAAATTTAAACGGAATACTTTTAGCATAATCTGTAATTTCTTGTAGATCAGCTTCTGAATATTTTGCAAACAAATCAAAATAAAAGTCATTGTCAACGAGATAGCGCAAACGCTCAATTTCAGTGTCGAAATAAATTGTTTTATCCTGAATTTCTTCTAAATAAACTTCAAGCGCCTCTTGATCTTTTTCTAAATTAAAAAAGCCATTATCTTTACGTTTCGTTACTTCGTTATTTAACTCAATATGATTGTATTTCTTCTCGTCCATAATCTTCATTGAACTGTCCCACCTTATCTTTAAATTCGCTAATATCATTTTGTGTACCTTGAACTTCAAATTTCATTAGTAAAGGAACTTGATATTTTTCCGCGATAAATCGTCCAGCTTTCGCAAAGTTTTGTCCCCAATTGCGGTTTCCACTAGCTGCAACGCCTCTTAGTAAATCATGATTTATATCTAAAAATGACTGAACTGGTTGTGGTACTTCTCCAAAACCTATCGTTCCAGTGACCAAGATGAATGGTTCTTCAATCTTCTCAGTACAATTATTTTGAGTAATTTCCATAGTGTTAGTAATTTCTGCTTTTTTAATAAATCTACGTACATTACCAGAGAATGAAAAATAAACAACCTTCATTGGATCACCTTCTTTCTAATACTAGTATGTTATTAAGTTCACTTTGACGTTATTAAATAGTACTTTCATCGTATTTATATTTTAAATGTATTATAAGTAACCGTAGCGCACATATTGGGTAACCACAATATATAGTGATTTCTTTTAACTATATGTGATTATGTAAAAACTCAATAATTAAGCATTAATGCTTGATTTGTCATGATTAAACGTCCAAAATAGTGTGATTTTACTTAAAATTTGATTTATTATAAATAAATTGACTACGTCCCAAAACACAATATATTGTGTTTTGTCCTGGTCACAAATACTATATTATGTGTTTCATTATACATAACTCAGAAAGTTATTTAAAGGGCTTTGTTTTTGACAAAAGTTTGAATTCGAAACAGAAATGGCACCAATTCAACGTTAACTCGTACTTTTCTATTTATAAAAAATTTTTTTCGGAATTTAAAGCTATTTTAGTTGCTTTTTTCTAAAACCTTGTAACTATTGATATAGCGTCACTCAGCTTATCATCTAATGCTAAATTGCTCACAATTGAAATTATCTAAGCAATAAAATACTTTGAAATATGTCTTGAATTTCATTGAACCAATACAGAACGTTTGTTCGTATTTTTATGTTATATCATTTCCCTTTTACTTTCAAGTATATATACATAATCTATATAATTATGCTAATATGAATACGTTAAAAATTAAAATAATCGAGGCGATACATATGAATCCTAAAGTTAAAGGAATCATTGCTATCCTAGTTTCAGCAATTGGCTTTAGCTTTATGTCTGTTTTCTTCAGATTAGCTGGTGATTTGCCGGTGTTTCAAAAGTCACTCGCTCGAAATTTAGTAGCTATGTTTATCCCTTTATATTTCATTTATAAATATAAGCAACCCCTATTTGGTAAACTTAGCAGTCAGCCACTTTTAATTTCACGTTCGACTTTAGGTCTAATCGGTGTTTTATTAAATATCTATGCGATAGACCATATGATATTAAGTGACGCTGATACGCTAATGAAACTCAATCCTTTTTGGACTATTTTGCTGAGTTTGATATTTCTAAATGAAAAAGTTCGTAACTATCAAATTATAGCGATGGTCATTGCAATATTCGGTATGTTATTCGTGGTTAAACCAGAATTCTCATCCTCTATGATTCCTGCTATTGGCGGTTTATTCTCTGGTATTTTTGCTGCAAGTGCATATACGTGTGTACGTGCATTGAGCACTCGCGAAGCACCCTATACAATTGTATTTTATTTTTCATTCTTTTCTATTGTAGTATTGATTCCATTTACGATCTTCACATTCGAACCCATGAGTATGATGCAGGTTATTTATTTAATTGGAGCTGGGCTCGCAGCAGCTGCTGGTCAAATTGGTATTACACTAGCCTATAGTTACGCTCCAGCTAAAGACATTTCGATATTCACTTATGCATCGATTATATTTACTGCATTCTTCGGTTTTATATTATTCGGAGAATCACCAGATTTCTATGCAATCTTGGGTTATGTCATTATCATAGCTTCAAGCTACTACATGTTTGAAAAAGCAAGACGCCAACCGCTATCAATTCAAAAAGAAGAACAAAAACCAAAAACATAAGGAGTGCTTTACCATGACAGAAGGACGTAATAAAGAAGAATTAGAAGATATTACATTACTCGGTAATCAAAATAACAAATACGATTTTGATTATAGACCTGACGTTTTAGAGTCGTTTGATAATAAGCATCAGGGACGCGATTATTTTGTTAAATTCAATTGCCCTGAGTTCACATCACTCTGCCCTATTACTGGTCAACCAGATTTCGCTACAATTTATATTTCTTATATTCCAAATATCAAAATGGTTGAATCAAAATCTTTAAAACTTTATTTATTTAGTTTTAGAAATCACGGTGATTTCCACGAAGACTGCATGAACATCATAATGAATGATTTAATCGAACTCATGGACCCTCATTATATTGAAGTTTGGGGCAAGTTCACACCACGTGGTGGCATCTCAATTGATCCATATACCAATTATGGCCGTCCAGATTCTAAATATGAAAAAATGGCAGAACATCGTTTAATGAATCATGATCTTTACCCTGAAAAAATCGATAATCGTTAATTTTTCTTCATTATAATAACTACCCACAAGATCTTAAAGTATCTTGCCGGTAGTTTATTTTTATATTATTTCATTTTTTATTAAATTGATTTCAAACTTAATTTTGCACTATTGAGATATACACTTGTCATTTTTATTAAAAAAGTATAAAATAAATCCAACCATTTAGGGGGAGGGAAATTATGAAAAAAATTAATTATACACACGAAGAAATTATGGAAAGTACTCCAAGAACCGGTTTCTTCGGCCATCCAAAAGGACTAAGTACATTATTCTTCACTGAATTTTGGGAGAGGTTCAGTTACTATGGTATGAAAGCGATACTCATATACTATCTTTACTATAGTGTTGCTGAGGGTGGTTTCGGTCTAAGTCAAGCCGTTGCAATGCAAATTGTTGCTATCTACGGTACATTAATCTACATGTCAGGTGTCATCGGTGGTTGGATTGCCGACAGGATTACCGGCACCCAGAATGCCGTCTTTTATGGTGGCTTCTTGATTATGATAGGTCATATCTTACTTTCACTACCAAATAACTTAACATTAGTCATGGTAGCACTCGCAGTCATTATTGCTGGTACGGGGTTATTAAAACCTAATATCTCAACGACCGTTGGTGAATTATATGATCGTAACGATGTCCGTCGTGATGCTGCATTCACATTATTTTACATGGGTATTAACTTAGGTAGTTTGACTGCACCGTTATTAACGGGTTACTTACAAACTAGAATTAGTTTCCATGCTGGCTTCTTAGCTGCTGCAATTGGCATGTTCTGTGGTTTAGTCGTTTACGCAATTAAACGTAAGAAAAACTTAGGATTAGCTGGTCGTAATGTTCCTAATCCACTAACTAAGCCTGAACTTAAAAAATTCGGTTTGATATCTGGTGGTATCATTCTATTATTCTTAATTTACTTACTTATCCTGCAATTAAATAATGCTTTAACTTTAGAAAATTTCAGTTTCTTAATTACTATTTTAGGTATCGTATTACCGATTTACATCTTTATTAATATGATTGCGAGTAAAGATGTAACGAAAGATGAACGTTCACGTGTTTACAGTTACATACCTTTATATATCACATCTGTTGCCTTTTGGATGATTCAAGAACAAGGCTCAACGATTTTAGCAACATTCGCAGATAAAAAGACACAATTAGAAATGTCAGTGCTTACAAATGGTTTAATTGACTTTTCGATACCATCAGCTTGGGCACAGTCACTCAACCCAATCTTTATCGTGGTACTTGCACCAATATTTGCAACACTTTGGATGAAATTAGGTAAACACAATCCACCTACCGTTTATAAATTTGCTATCGGTGTAATCGTTGCTGGTTTGTCTTACTTAGTTATGATTATTCCTTTAGCTACAGGCGTTGAATTAATAAATCCATTATGGCTTGTACTCAGTTTCTTATTAATTACAATTGGTGAACTTTGTATATCACCTGTTGGTTTGTCTACAACGACTAAATTAGCACCTGTGACATTTACAGCACGTATGATGAGTTTGTGGATGTTAAGTAATGCTACTGCACAAGGACTTAACGCACAACTTGTTGTTGTCTATACAAAAATAAATCAAAGTGACTATTTTATGTATTCAGGTTTATTTGCAGTCGTTATCGGTATACTTCTATTAATCATTTCACCTAAAGTAAAACGTGCCATGAAAGGCGTTTACTAATCGTTCATATTACTATTTAATATCAACTTATGATTTTAAATGAATTAATATTGCTCATCCAAGCTTATAAAGCTGGATGAGCAGTTTTTTTATTTCCTAATAGTTTTTTATTATAAGGACATTGAGTACAAACATACCCCTCTTCACATTCATTACTGATGCAAAGCAAGCTATATATTATTCATTTTATAATTACATCTAATTATCATCATTTAAATGAGGAAATTAAATGGCATAAAATTGATTGCATAAAATAACAGAACATTCTCAATATTCTTATTTTTAGAATATTATTGCAATTTAATTTAATAAAGCGTAAAATCTTTTTTATATATTTTTATTGGGAGTAAGAAAGGACGGGAATGTTTTATGCAAGACAAATACATAGCGCAAGACTCAGCAGTAGAATCAATTCCTCAAAAAGGATTTTTTGGACATCCTAAAGGACTAGGGGTGCTATTCTTTGTAGAATTTTGGGAAAGATTTAGCTACTATGGTATGCGCGCTTTACTTATCTTTTATATGTATTTCGCTATAAAAGATGGCGGACTAGGTATGGATAAAGGTACCGCACAGTCAGTTATGGCTGTTTACGGTGCACTAATATATATGACATCGGTACTTGGTGGTTGGGTTTCGGATAGAATTACGGGTACACGTGCTGCTACTTTCTATGGTGGTGTACTCATTATTATCGGGCATATTTTCTTAAGTTTACCATTAGATATTGTCGGATTATTTATCTCAATGTTCTTCATTATCGTTGGATCTGGTTTAATGAAACCAAGTATTTCTAATATCGTTGGTCGATTATACCCAGAAAATGATACACGTATTGATGCAGGCTTTGTTATTTTCTATATGTCTGTCAATCTAGGTGGACTTATTTCACCATTGATTCTAAATCAATTCGTAAATACTGGTAATTTCCATGCTGGTTTCTTAATTGCAGCCGTAGGTATGGCGCTTGGTTTAGCTTGGTACATGATATTTAACAAGAAAAATATCGGTAATGTAGGTACAAAACCAACGAATCCATTAAACCAAAGCGAAAAGAAAAAATATGCATTGATATTTATCGTGGCTATTTTAATTATTGCTGCAGTGCTTGTTATTACAGGATTAACTGGTACATTATCATTTAATATCGTTAGTACAACTGTATTGATACTTGGTGTCGCATTACCAATTATCTACTTCACCATTATGATACGCAGTAAAGACGTTACCGATGATGAGCGCTCACGTGTCATTTCATTTATACCATTGTTCCTTTTAGGTGTCGTATTCTGGTCTATTCAAGAACAAGGTGCTAACGTGCTTAACCTATTTGCGTTTGAAAGTAGTGATATGAAATTAAACCTCTTTGGTTGGAAAACAGACTTCGGTCCAGCACTATTCCAATCCATTAACCCATTATTCATCGTGCTATTAGCACCTGTTATCTCACTGATATGGGCGAAAATGGCACGACGCCAACCAAGCTTAGCAACTAAATTTGTACTCGGTGCGTCACTAGCTGGTGCTTCTTACATTATGATTGGTTTAATTGGTCACACATCTGGTAATAATTTAAGTGTTAACTGGGTTATTCTTTCCTACATTATTTGTGTTATTGGTGAATTATGTTTATCTCCTACAGGTAACAGTGCAGCAGTTAAATTAGCACCAAAAGCATTTAACACACAAATGATGAGTTTATGGTTATTAACGAATGCATGTGCGCAAGCAATTAACGGTACCTTAGTTAAATTGATTGAACCTCTTGGCCATAAAAATTACTTCCTACTTTTAGGTGGTATTGCAATCGTAGTCAGCCTTGTTATTCTTGCTTTCATACCAAAAATTGTAAAAGGCATGCGCGGTATTAAATAGTTTCTACAATTTCAAAAAACTATTTATTCTGATGATTTTCATTTTAAAAACATCTGGGTCATACGTACCCATGCTCAAAAAGAGGACTTCCATAAATGGATGAGTCCTCTTTTTTTAAAGTTTTACGATTTTGAATGTCCTTATTGGTCTATGGTTTATGGCTCGAGCTTGAAATCTCTCACGCATACAATGATCCTAGGTATCAACCATTGATACAACATAGATTAAAGTAAGAAAGCCCCTTTTCACCTCTATGTGACACTTATATAGAGATATTTTTTATTGAATGGCTGATTTGCGGCCCCATATATGGAAATTTTTATCACCATACTCAAATACAATTCGCAGATAAACTTGATTAATACATGAATCCCTACATACATATATACGACATTAAACATATTTTTAACTAAAAACGGGTATACTGATATAGATATAAATCTAAAATCAAAGAAATATGGTGAGCACCTTGACTAAAAAACAATTTAAACATGGCGTATTATTTTACCATGAACATACCGGGATTAAAGACATCTATAGAGGTCTAGGAGATGTCGCAACATCCTTAACTACATTTTGTAAACATTTATCAATACAACTCAGTGAAAATGAAGGAGATATTATTACCTTCTGCCAAAAAATTAAAGATAAACGTTACAGTGATGATGTTGATATTATCTTTATTTTAGGCGGCGATGGTACGGTCAATGAGTTAGTTAATGGCATTATGAAGAGTGAATTAGATCTTCCTATTGGTATCATTCCAGGAGGCACATTTAATGATTTTGTAAAAACTTTAAATCTTAATCCACGTCATAAAATGGCCAGCCAACAACTGATGAATGCGGAATTAAGACCTTACGATGTCATGAAGATCAATGATGAATATGCACTCAACTTTGTTGGACTTGGATTAATTGTTCAAAATGCTGAAAATGTACAAAATGGTAATAAAGATATCTTTGGTAAGTTAAGTTATGTAGGTTCTACAGTTAAAACGTTACTTAATCCAGAGCATTTTGATTATAAAATTTCAGTTGATGATCAAACCGTAGACGGTAATACTTCAATGCTCGTCGTAGCCAATGGACCTTTTATAGGTGGAAGTCGTATTCCATTAACCGATTTATCACCTAATGATGGTTATTTAAATACGTTCATCTTCAAAGAACAAAGTTCAAGTGTTTTAAATGATGTATTTAAACAACGTGATAGCATGAATTGGAACAAAATGACAGAAGGCATTAAACATTTACCGGCAAAAAAAATAACGATTGAAACAGATCCACAAATGAAGGTGGATATTGATGGAGAAATTAATCTAAAAACACCTTTAGAAATTGAAGTTATCCCAAATGCTATTCAAATCTTGACATTGCCTGAAGCACAAGCAACGAACCAACCAGAAAGTGAATAAATGATATAGTGATATGAGATGAATTCACTTACATTCATCTCTAACTTATAAATAATGGATCAATTTCATAGCAATAAATAAAACGGTAATTTCTATTGAATTAAAATAGAAATTACCGTTTTTTATTTTTCTAAATGATTTATGTCTCTACCCAATTTTATGACAATGTTTAGATATGATATGCACTATCACCTAGGAAATATTGTTCTACCTCTTTCCAGTTATTAACACGTGTAAATCTATCATCATTAATATTATGTGTAGCCGTATATATAATTGGTGTACCCTTGAAAATACTTAGTTGTCTTGGGTTATCATCAATTAAATAATCTGCATGTACAATATCTTTTCTACCACAAAATACAAAATGCTGTGGATCTAAGAATGGGAAGTACTCTCTTAACCACGCGTATTTATCATGAAATGACGTTGGAACGTCCATTGCTGCAGTTGCGATAAACACATCATAGTGTTCTGTTAATTTTTTAACAACATCTTGCGCATCTGACATCACTTTTAATTTCTTAAAAAAACCAGGCTCCCTTAAAATTTCAGTTAACAAACCATCATGCTCTGGCATGGCATGTCTCAACTTAATGCCATCTAACATATCAATCGTAATCCCTAAGTCTGTACGTTGATTGACATCTTCAATCAATGCACCTACAGTATCTGCAAGCACTTCGTCCATATCAATCGCAATCTTCTTTTTTGTCATGTATCACTCTACTCCCTTTTCAATTCATAATCTAAAATAAATAGCACACGATACATCGTCATACAGGCTAAATCTAATAGTTAATATTTATTTAAGTATAGCAAAAACGTTCAACGAAACCAAAATTGCAATAAAATTACACATTTAGTAACGTAGAACGTTTCGTTCATACACCTTTTATAAAGTAAACTGCGCTAATACTTCACGCATTTTTGCATTTTGTTCTGGGAAACCGATCGTAATTCTTACGCCATTCGGAAATTCTCTTGTTATGCATCCCACATTGAGTAATGCTTCATATAATTCATGTGGTTTGTCCGTCTTAACAAAGACAAAATTAGTTTGGCTTGGGTAAAAGTGATCACTTTGTGATAATTCAAAGAATTTTTCTCTTTCCTCTGCATTACGTTCACGGATAGAAGCTAAGTATTCTTGATCTTCCAACGCAGCTAATGCAGCATATTCAGATAAACGTCCTACGTTAAATGGTGGACGTATGATATTATACTTTTCAATGGCTTCTTTTGCTGCAATTACATAACCAATACGCATGCCTGCTAAGCCATATGCTTTTGAAAATGTACGCAATAAAAATGCGTTTTCAAATTCTTGTTGTAAAGCTAAAGTATCTGGAAAATCTTTGGCTGTAGCGAATTCTACGTATGCTTCATCTACAATCACTGGAATATGACTTGGTACACGTTCCAAGAAATTGCGAAGCGCATCATGTGTAAAATATCTACCAGTCGGATTATTTGGATTACATAACCATACCAGTTTAGTATCATTATCTATTTCTGATAAGATGCCATCCAAATCAAATTCACCGTTTTGTAATGGAACTTGCACCACATTTGCAGATTCTACAATTGCGTTATGATAATATTGGCCAAACGTCATCTCGCTCGTCACAATTTTATCACCAGGCGTCAATACTGCTCTCGAAATCATTAAAATGACTTCATCTAAACCTGCACCAAATAAAATGCGTGCTGGGTCTATATTTAAATGTTTGCTAATTGCCTCTTTGATTAATGGAGAA
Organism: Staphylococcus sp. LKG3-1; assembly: GCF_048568385.1. Taxonomy (NCBI): domain Bacteria; kingdom Bacillati; phylum Bacillota; class Bacilli; order Caryophanales; family Staphylococcaceae; genus Staphylococcus; species Staphylococcus sp. LKG3-1. The sequence goes on along the minus strand of NZ_CP183796.1, from coordinate 2,486,420 downwards.
CCTGTTTCTGGATAATATTGCAATTCATCTAAATGTGCTTGAATTGCTTCTTTAACTTTTGGTGACGGACCATATAAATTCTCATTCGATGCTAATTTATGTAATTCGCCTTTAATACCATAATTTTCTTTTAATGCTCTAGGTGATAACCCAGGTTCATATGCTGATAATTGGTCTATTTGTTTCTTCATTGTTGTATCGGTCCTCCTTGAATTTACAGAAATTTCAAAACTTAATAACCATTATAAACCCAATGTTCAACGAAAATCAATGCATCCTTATCATCAAATTAAGTTTAAAATATGAGGCCAGTACATCATTAGATGTCTCAGCCTCATATTTTTGTATACTAATGTTTTATTAAATTGTGTTTTTCTAAATAATCTTTTGCCACTTGATATGGATCTTTATTCTTAACGGTTACATCATAATTCATCTGTTGCATATCTTCATCTGAAATTTTACCTTCTAATTTATTCAGTGGTTTTTTAATTTCTGGATGTTCTTTTAAGTATGATTCCTTAAACATAGGTGCCCCTTGATAAGGTGGGAAGACATGTTTATCATCTTCTAATACAACCATATCATATTCTTTAAGTTCAGCATCTGTTGAATAAGCATCAATCAAATTAATGTCTCCATTTTCAATTGCTTGATAACGTAATTTAGGCTCCATTGTTTTCACGTCACCTAAATCAAGGTCATATGCTTTTTTAACGGCAGGATAACCATCGCCACGATCATTAAATTCTAAAGTAAAGCCAGGTTTAATCTGATCACTTACTTTATTTAAATCACCAATCGTCTTAATATGATGTGCTTCTGCAAAGTCTCTTTTAACTGCTAAAGCATACGTATTGTTGTATTTCATTGGTTTCAGCATTGTCATATCAAATTTATCTTCCAGACTAGATTTTGCTTGTTGATAGACTTGCGCTTCTTTTTTAGATTTTAAATCCTCTTTTGTTAGTTCACCTAGTACCGTACCTGTAAACTCTAAATAGCCATCAATGTCATCCGATTTTAATGCATTAAATAAGAATGATGTTTTTCCCATACCGTCTTTAACTTCTACAGTATCCTCGGTATCTTGTTCAATTAAAATCTTATACATATTCGTAATCACAGATGGCTCAGAACCTAATTTACCTGCTAGAGTCACTTTGTCACCCTTTTGACCTAGCATAGGCGCAATAATCACTAATAATAAAATAATTACAATGACGCCAAGCGAAATAAGTAATTTTTTATATGACATGTTTTGCATATATCTTAAAACTAAATCAAATAGTATAGCTAATAATGCTGCTGGAATGGCACCAATTAGTATTAATGAAGTATCATTTCGGTCGATACCTAACAAGATAAGATCACCTAAACCACCAGCACCTATTAATGCTGCAAGTGTAGCAGTCCCAATAATTAAAACCATCGCTGTTCTAATACCAGCCATAATAACAGGCATAGCAATAGGTAATTCGACTTTCGAAAGACGTCGTCCAGGTTTCATACCTATCCCTTTTGCCGCTTCCACTAGTGATGGATCCACTTCGTTTATACCTGTATATGTATTTCTTAAAATAGGTAATAATGCATATACAACTAACGCAATCACCGCTGGTACTTTACCAATACCGAACAACGGGATCATAAGACCTAATAAAGCAAGAGAAGGTATTGTTTGTAACACTGCAGCAATATTCATAATAACTTCAGACAATTTACGTGTCTTTGTTAAGGCAATACCTAATGGTACACCTATTAAAGCCGCAATCAACAGAGCAATAAATGAAATTTGAATATGTTCAAATATCGTGGTTAATAATTCTCCCCTACGTTGAATGAGTGTATCTATGAAGGTATTCATTCATGATGACCTCCTTTACGTTCCGATAATATTTCAAAAATGTCCTGACGACTTAACACGTGTTGCGTAGCATTTGTAATATCTTGAACGATAATTGTTTCATGACTTGCTAACGCTGAATAGATATCTTTCACGTATTTGTCACTATCGATAACAGGATAACCTGCTTTCACATCTTGCTCATGGATAGGAAGTCCATCAATGATTTCTGATAATTTTAAATCATTAACCGTACGTTGTAATTGATTTCCCATAAATTGTTTCACAAAGTCATTTTTAGGATGATTGATGAATCCTTCTGGCGTATCAATTTGTTCTACATGACCTTTATTTAACAAACAAATTCTATCTCCCAATTTCATTGCTTCTTGAATATCATGTGTCACAAAAATAATCGTTTTCTTGATTTGTTGTTGAAGTTCTAATAAATCATCTTGTAATTTCTCTCGACTAATGGGATCTAACGCACTAAATGGCTCATCCATTAAGATAACTGGTGGATCGGCTGCTAATGCTCGAACAACGCCTACACGTTGTTGTTGACCACCAGATAGCTCATCAGGTTTTCTATTTTTATATGTTTCTGGTTCTAAACCAACCATATCCATGAGTTCTTCAACACGCTGATTCGTTGTTTGTTCATTCCATTTTTTCATCTGTGGTACTTGCGCAATGTTTTCTTTAATTGTCATATGTGGAAATAAAGCAATTTGTTGCAACACATACCCAATATCCCATCTCATTTCATAAACAGGATAGTCACTTATCGGCTTATCATTAAAATAGATGTAACCTTCTGAAAGTGAGATTAATCTATTAATCATCTTTAAAGTTGTCGTCTTACCGCAACCAGATGGCCCAATCAATACAAAAAATTCCCCTTTTTGTATATTGAAACTGATATCATCTACGGCTGTTTTATCCCCATAACGTTTTACTACATTTTTAAATTCTATCACTTTATCACCTTCACTTTAATATACTCAAATTACAATTATTATAGTTTATTCCCTATTTATATATAATTTATGTATTATTCATCAAAAACTCAAAACAACATTAAACATACATCTTATAAAACTTTTTATAAAAATAGCGAAGTTAATTTTTAACAAAAACTAAATCTATGGCATACATGGTTGCATAGAAATATTAATTATTGTCAAATTAACTTCGCAGTTATGTTGTTCATGATAAGTACACATTTTCATTTATATTATTATTAAGTATATAGATATATTTTTGAAAATTAAAATGTTTTGCTCATTTAACTTTTAGCTTTGTATGTTTGGATTTTTTCTAAAAACATTGGACAGTAATGCTTTAATTTATAACTTCCTACACCATCAATCAAAATCATCTCTTGTTTAGATTCTGGTTTTCTTTTTGCAAATTCTTCTAATGTGAAATCTGAGAATATGCTGACTGGTGGAATACTTAACGACTCACTTAATTGCTTGCGTACGTTAATTAATTCATCAAACAATGCACGATCTACACCTTCGACCGTATTGATATTTACTTTCTCTTTTGACTTACGTTTAAATGGTGTTGTATATACATCTACTTGGTTATTCAATAATTCTTTGACTGAATTATCACAAGTTAAAATTTCATCGTGTTCATTTAAAAATCCTTTAAATCTAAGTTCATCAATAAGGTGACTGAGATCAGATGTTGTATAATTTTTCATAATGCCATGTGTTGATAGCTGATGATAATCACAATAGCGAATATAATCTGACTCTTCGCCTCTCAACACTTGAATAATCACACTATAACTTTCTTGTTGTTTCATACGTGCAATACAACTGACAATCATCTTAGCTTCATCCGTCATATTGTACGTTTTATTTTCAACGACACAATTACTACATTGGCCACATTCTTCTAATTTTTCATTTGGCTCAAAATAATGAACAAGCGTCGCTTCCAGACATTTCTTAGTTTTAGTATAAAGTATCATTTTATTAAGCTTTTCACCCATTTTATCTTTGTAATCATCGTCTGCTTTTGATGATGAAATAAAATATTGGTGCAAGCCAATATCACGTTCACTAAATAGCAATATACAATCACTATTTAAACCATCACGTCCTGCACGTCCTGCTTCTTGATAATAAGATTCTAAATCACCTGGCATATTGTAATGGATCACAAAACGAACATTAGATTTGTCAATTCCCATACCAAATGCGTTGGTAGCTACTACAACACGGACACGGTCATAAACAAAATCGTTCTGTGCTGCCTCACGTTCTTTATTAGAAAGCCCAGCGTGGTATATGGTACTATCTACGCCGTTGTTTTCTAAAGCGTCATGTAATTCTTCTACTTGTTTACGCGTTGAACAATAAATAATACCCGCTGCATTTTTATGTTCTTTGACGTACTCCATCACAAATTTCTGACGTTGATAAGTCGGATTTACTTTAAAAACTAAATTACGTCGTTTTGTACTTGTTTTAACCTCATCATGCTTACCAATATTCAAACGTTCCATGATGTCTTTTTGAACTTCTATCGTGGCTGTCGCTGTAAGTGCTACAATCGTAAAATCTTGTGGTAATGCAAACACTTTATGAATAACATCTTGATAACTCGGTCTAAAATCATGACCCCATTTTGAAATACAATGTGCTTCGTCAAATGCAACTAAATGAATAGATAGTTGTTGTAATAATCTTATAAAATAAACATTATCAAAACGTTCCGGTGCAACATATAAAAATTGAATCTCACCTTTTCGAAGTTGGGTCTCAATTTCTTTTTGTTGCTTTTGCGTCAAACTACTATTTAAGTAAGCTGCATGTATACCCATGGCCTTTAATTGATCAACTTGGTCTTTCATCAAAGAAATTAATGGGCTGATGACAATCGTTGTTCCACCCAACATTAATCCTGGTACTTGATAACAAATTGATTTTCCCCCACCAGTTGGTAACACACCTAGCACATTTTGATGGTTCATGACTCTAGTTATGATTTCTTTTTGACCAGGACGATAAGTGTCATAGCCAAAATAATGTGATAATGTTGACTCCATGTTATAAAATCCCTCATTGTTCTTTTAGTTCTTCAAGTTCGCTCCATCTTGAGATATCTGTTTCATACTGTTCATTTAATTGCTTTTGTTCTTCATTCAACGCTTTTATCTTAGCGTAATCTGAACTTGCTGCAACCATTTCTTCATCAATCTCTTCTAATCTCTGTTCAGTTGTATCAATACGTTCAATGATAGTTTCATATTCTTTTTGCTCTTTATATGATAAACCTTTTTTCTTTTTCTTCTCATTATTTGTTTTATTTTTTGATTGTTGTTTAGCCTGTTGTTCTATCTTTTGATCTTGCTCTTTTTTATATGCTTCGTAATCCTCAAACGTACCGATGATGCGTTCCATTTCTCCGTCATGAATATACCAATATTCCTGAGCGACTTTATTTAAAAAGTATCGATCATGGCTGACAGTGATGACGGCACCACCAAATGTCTCAACATAATCTTCAAGAATTGTAAGTGTCTCTGTATCTAAATCATTTGTTGGTTCATCTAGTAGTAGCACATTCGGTTGATGGACTAATAATTTTAAAAGATATAACCTTTTTTGCTCGCCACCTGATAATTTATAGATTTTTTTACCATGTGTTGCACTTGGAAATAGAAATCTTTCAAGCAATTGCGTTATAGATACGGAAGTGCCATCTTTTTCTTTAGCAACTTCACTTTCTTCTCTTAAATAGTCAATCATCCTGATGTCGCGATCGAGACGCTCTTCTGTTTGTTTAAAATATGCGACCTTAACGGTTTGACCAATTTTAAGATTACCTTCATAACTTTGATCTTCACCACTCAATATATTCAGTAATGTTGTCTTACCTGCGCCATTTGGCCCCACAATACCTATTTGTTGGCCACTTTGAATGATTTGTGTGATGTCTTCAAATAGCGTTTTATCATTTATCCGTTTGGTTAAATGCTCTAATTCAAACACTTGTTTTCCAAGTCTTGAATATGCCAAATTCAACGATGCTTTATCTTGATGTTGTTGCCCTTTCACATCTTGTTCCAAATCATTAAATCTGTTCTTTCTAGCTTGTTGTTTAGTAGAACGGGCTTTAACACCAGCACGCATCCATGCGAGTTCTTTTTTATATAAGGATTGTTGCTTAGCCTGTTGTTTTTGTTCTATGACTTCATTTTCAGCACGTTTAGCAATATAAGCTTCATAATTACCTGTATATGTCGTGAGTTTACCCCGATCAAGTTCTATGATGCGTGACGATACTTCATTTAAAAAGTAACGATCATGCGTTACAAACAATACTGTATGTGGATATTGTTTTACATAATTGATTAACCAATTGATAGATTCAAAATCTAAATGGTTGGTAGGTTCATCTAAGAGTAGTAAATCAGGTTGTTCTATTAATGTTTTAGCTAAGCCAACCCTTTTTTGTTGACCACCAGAAAGTGCACTCACTTCTTTCGTCGTGTCATAAATACCTAATTTTGACAGAATCGTTTTAATTTCTGCACTATAATCCCACGCCTGATAATTATCCATCTCTTCTTGTGCATGCATCATTTTTTTGAAATCATCATCGCTTTGTGTTGCAGTATATTGATTTAAAGCTGATTCATATGCACGAATCACTTGTAGTGTTTTCGTTTCTGAAGTTAATACAGCTTCAAATACAGTCATATTACGATCAAATTCTTGCTTTTGCGAAGAATATCTAATGCGATAGGCGTTAGGATGCGAGACTTCAGCATTAAAGTCTTCATCTAATCCAGCTATCACTTGGAGTAGTGTACTTTTTCCTGTACCGTTTATACCTACAAGTCCTATTTTTTCACCTTCAGAAATAGACAATTGCAAATCATCAAAAATGATTTTATCGGCATATGATTTATGTAAATGTTCAATTTTGTATGCTTCCATTGTCCAACATCCTTTTAAATATCGAAAATTATAATTATTTCTGTTAAACTTAATTTCAGTTCTATATATTATACACCTTTTTGAACTCAAATGATACAAAGGAGCGAAGCTTATGTCGGAAAATTTCCAAAACTTACCTCCTTATATCCAAGCATTAATAGCAGGTATTATCACTTGGCTACTAACTGCATTAGGAGCAGCAGCGGTCTTTATTTTTAAAAGAGTAAACGACAAAATATTAAATTCTATGCAAGGGTTTGCTGCAGGTATAATGATTGCAGCAAGTTTTTGGTCTCTTTTACAACCAGCTATTGACTATGGCGAAGGTTCATCAGTAGCATGGTTACCCGCTGCTATCGGTTTTCTATTGGGCGGTCTTTTCATTCGTGGATTAGATTTAGTCATCCCACATATACACCCTAACACCCAAGACACAAACCAATACCACGAAGGTGTAAGTACTAAAAAACTCAATAAAAACACGTTACTTGTTTTAGCTATTACACTCCATAACATTCCTGAAGGCCTATCAATCGGTGTCGCATTTGGCGGTATTGTATCTGGTAATGGACAAGCGACATTTTTAGGTGCACTTGGACTCGCAATTGGTATTGGTATCCAGAATATTCCTGAAGGCGCTGCCCTATCTATGCCGATACGAGCTGCAGGAGCCTCAAGATGGAAAGCTTTTAATTATGGACAAGCATCCGCAATCGTTGAACCTATATTTGCAACGATTGGTGCAGCAGCCGTATTAATTATTACACCCATGCTACCATATGCGTTAGCATTTGCTGCAGGTGCAATGATATTCGTTGTGGTTGAAGAACTAATCCCTGATTCCCAAGCCAGTAATAACACTGATCTTGCAACGTTAAGTTTAATGGTTGGTTTCACAATCATGATGATACTTGATGTAGCTCTAGGATAAGAGATAAGGCATACGATCATACCCTATTCAAACTTTATAGGATTTCCAGTAAAAAACGTCAATTTCTATTTTTTATACATAGAAATTGACGTTTTTTCTTTTATAAAATTTTTAGCACATTGTGACGCATTCCCCATACGCAATCAATGCGCGTACTTATCGATTAGGTTATAAAAATAAGCGCCCGAGACTTTGGTGTCTCGAGCGCTTTAATAAAATTATTTTTTCTCTTGTCCTTTTGGACCTGTTTTATATTCATACTCTGATGGTTTAATCTTATCGAAATCTGGGTTGTCATAGAATCTCAATAAGTCTCCGTTAAGCACGTCATCACTCATCTGTAAATCTTTTTCAGATTGTTGTTTACGTTTTTCGAAGTCTTTAGGTTTTTCAGTCATAGGTTCATTATTCTTATTATCATAAATTCTGCCATTAACATATTTATAGTCTTTGGTTACAAAGTCACCATTTCTAAATGGTACTGTGTCATTGTGATCTTTAGATAATAAATCTGTACCCATCATGAGATAATTTTTCGTGTCGATACCCATTAAGTGTAAGATCGTAGGCATTACGTCTGCTTGACCTGCATAAGTCTTATCAACGGTACCTTCTTTACCAGGAATCTTCAACCAGAAACCAGTTCGGTTTAAATCGTTGAATTTAGCTGGCGTAATATCTTCGCCTAATAATTTTTCCATCGCTTTGTTATGATTTTCAGAGATACCATAGTGGTCACCGTAAATCATAATAACTGAGTCGTCATATAGACCTTTTTTCTTCAATTCATTTACAAATTCTTCTAATGATTCATCTAAATATCTTGCTGTTTGTATATAACCATCTACCGTGGAGTCACCAGTGTTTGGTTTTTCAATTGATGCGTCTTCAGGAGACACTGTAAATGGATAATGGTTTGTTAACGTAATTAAATGATTGTAGAACGGTTGTTTTTCTTTAGCTAAATAGTCAGCAGATTCTTTAAAGAACTCTTTATCTTTAAGACCTAAGTTTTCAATATTATCTTCAGACATATCATAATATGTCGCATCATAGAATTTATCTATACCAAAGTGTTTGTATACTTGATCACGGTTCCAGAATGTTTTGTAGTCACCATGCATAACACTAGATGTATAACCTTGTTGTTGATCTAATATAGCAGGTAACGATTGGTAAGTATTATCACCTTTTAGAGAATACGCTGACCCTTGAGGTAAGCCGAATAAACTGTTATCCATTGTAAACTCTGAATCCGATGTTTTACCTTGACCAGTTTGATGATAGAAGTTTGGATAGTATCTATAGCCTTCATTACCTGTTGAAAGTTTGTTTAAGAAAGGCGTTACTTCTTCACCGTTCACTTTTTTATTAATTAGGAACGTTTGGAAACTTTCTAAGTGAATTTTAATAATATTTTTCTTCTTAGCTGCACCAAAATATTCTTTATTAGGTTCAGTTTGCTTTTGTTTTGTATAATTCAATACTTTTGTTAAATCATCTTCGTTTGCCAATGCTTTTTGTTGATTATTTTGTATTGTTTTAACACCATCATAAACAGTGAAGTTATATGGTCCTAAGTACTTAACTAAATATTTATGGTCAAATGTACGCGTTAATAATTCTGGACGATCTGATTCAGCAAACGCTAAGTTCAAGAAGAATAATGCGATTGAAGCAGCCATCACGACTGGAACAAATTTCTTACTGAACACGCGCTTATCAAGCCATTTTTGTTTAAAGATTAAAACGAATAAGTAAATGATTGTATCAATAAAGTATACAAAATCATACCATTTGAATGATGCCGTCACTGCACCACCCATAGATTCAACATTCCCAGCTTGATTCAATGTACTAAATGTTAAGAAATCAGAAAAGAATCTGAAGTATACAACATTTGCATATAGTAAGAACGTTAATATAAAGCCACCAATAAAGATGAACCAAAATGCTTTCTTACCTTTGAAAAATAAGAAAATACTTAGTACTAATGCGATTAAACTGTATGGATTCATTAATAAGATTAAGTTTTGAACTAATCCTTTAACACCTAAAGAAAAATCAACATAGTATGAAAAATACGTTTTTAAAGTGACAGTTAATACTGTTAAAATAAAAAACGCAAAAAGAGTCAATTTCTTTTTGTGCAATTTCATGTTTTTATCCCCCGATATAGATTAATAATGGCTAGAATACAATCCAAACCTCGTATAGAATGGCTAAGTTACTTTTTCAATAAACTTGTTAGCGATGTTGATATCTCCAACTCAGTCTGCGTCCTTATTTGCTTTGTTGATGATACTTCTGGCTAATATTTATTAAAATCTTCAAATCAGATTATAATTTATTAATAGTAAAGTCAGTGTATTACTTCATTTTTTAAATTTAATTTTTTAAATATCCATTAAGTTGGCATATTTAAACTATATTGATTTAATTAACGTCGTGTTTTACGAGTCATTTACAAACTTCAATCATTTGTAATGCATTCGTAACAAAACGCACACAGTTCAATTAATAAATATAAAGCAAATCCAGTTGAATATCAAGTAAAAACACACTTTTTTATGTATTTAAGGACTAAATAAATACTTTGTTAACGGCTTATTAAAACGATGTTAACTGGTTATTAATTATTAATATGCCATTTAATTATACACTGCATATTATGTATATTAATCAGGCTTGAGTCGTATGTCATCATAATTTAATCTTCACTCCAGTGATAGATACTGATATAAATAAAAAAACTGCAATCCAACAAGATACACTTGTGGATTACAGCTCACTAAAGTTTAATTGTTCAATTTCAGTTCAACACTGTTATTTGAGCATTTCTAATTGCATACGATACTCAATACCATGAAATAGTTGATTCAACCAATTTGTGTATTTAATTAAATTTTTCTCCGCGCTTTCTACATCGATAAATTGGAACTTCAATTTAGTACCTTGATGCTTTTGTCCTAATTTAGTTAAATGATAGCTTGCAATTGTACCAATTTGGGGGTAACTACCCAATGTATAATGATCGTTCAGTAAAATAATGGGTGTGCCATCTCTTTTAACTTGTATCGTGCCAATTTGTACTGATTGATGCGCAGGCATATCTTCATAGAAAGCTTTTACTGGTTTACCTTCTACATACATGCCGACCCTGTTCGCTTTACTCGTCACTTTATATTCACCAGATGTAAATCGACTTAATGCTTTTTGTTCAAAGTCTTCTGTGCCTTTATTTTTAATAACATGGAACACATCAGACATATAATTAAAGGACAATGCGTAGCCATCAATTCCCCAGTCAGTTTGATGTGTTTCTTCTAAATTCTCAAAAAGTTTATGATGACGCTCGGTATAATCACGTTTCATATTGATTTCGTCACCTTTTTTTAAACTTCGTCCATGGAAACCACCGATATTCGATTTAAAATCTGTTGATGTTGAACCTAACCATTCATCTAACTCGAAACCGCCACCTATTGCCAAATACACCCGAGATGTATGCTTCGTTTCAGTAAATGCTAGGACGTCACCTTTTTCCATTAAATATAATTTGTTTGGCAAGACTTTCATATGTGCTGTCTCAGCTTTAAAGCTGCCACCACTCATAGCAATTAATGTAGGCTCCGTAAAACGAAAGCTTGCCATTCTATTTGTCATTTCCAATGTAGCTTCATGTTTATCATTGGCTACTAATCTATTTGCTATTTCATGGGAAAGCGGGTCTAAGGCACCACCTGGAATCACACCGTCATGTTCATAGCCTTTTCGTCCAAAATCTTGAAAACTAGAAAATAACCCTTCGCCTTCTATTATGATTGACATGGTTCAAAGCCTCCTAAATCCAGCGATTCCTCTGTCGTTGCTTGAAATACAACATTATCACCAAGCTTAAGTTTGGTGAAATCTTTTAATTCTGGATTAAATAATTTTACAGGTGTATAACCAATCACTAACCAGTCACCATAAGTATCTGTCGTCGTAATCCCCGTCTTTTTGCCTTCGATAATAACTGATCCTGCAGGTATGAAGGTTTTATTACCTCCAGTATGATTGACGAATAAACGTTTAGACATGCCAGTCAAATAAGGGAACCCTGGTGTATAGCCCATCATAGAAACAAAATATGTTGGTTGCGTATGTAATTTTACAAATTTTTCAAAGTCCAATTTATAATGTGCTAATAAAGCGTCTAAATCCGGACCATATTCTCCTCCATAAATAACTGGTATTTCTATTGAAGGTGCGGGCGCGTCTTCATGTTTAATCTCTAATTGTATAGTTTGCATCAATGCTTTCATATATAAGAATGGAGACTGTATATGGTGGTGCTTGATCATGTCACGTGCATCATAACAAATCATCATATCTGATTCCGTCGGCACAATTTCAGTAATAAATGGATATTGTTTATCTGCTAAATACTTTTTCAAAGCTAATAACTCTTCAGTTAAATCTTTAGAGACCTCTTTTTCTATAGAAACCACAATAGCTTGGTCCCCTTGACTATATATTTTCATAGGCTCACCTCGTAATTTGTTACTATCGATAAAACACATCTAATGCTTGTGCCAGATAATGTACGATTGCTTTCATCAAAAAAAAGACAATAATAAACTGAATGATACATGATGTCGTAATGACCAACTTAGTTAAGTAAATGCTTTGTCGTTGTGTTAATAAATGTACTACCCATTTGGTAATGACAGAAATTATAATAATTACTAGTATCCAAGCTAGTATCATCATTTTGCTTCACTCACATTCTACTGTTATTTTGCCCTTATTTTATTTACTCAATTCATGATTAAACCACTTTATGATTTTATTTACTACACCATGTTTATACTTTTTATATTCTATAGATAAATTTCTACGTCGGCAACCTCTCTCAAACTATTTATCAGAAAAAGGGATACCTTGCCTTGCGCAACTTTTTCCTTTAATTCGTTTAAATAAAAGTTTTTTTCTAGCAATGCGCCATTGTCGATCATCTCTTGTCGCTTACAACCGAGTAAAAAATCTGCTTCATAAACAGGTGTAAAAAGTTGATTATTTTCTTTAATAGCTACATTCCCAATATCAAATTCTAATATTTTACCCTTTTCATCATAAAGTAGTATAAGGTCTGTCTCATGCATGTGCGCTAAGTGGTCTCTTTGCGTTGTTTTGTTGATTACTACTGATCTAGGTATATGATTTTGTAATTGTTGAAATTTTGCTGTAAATGCCTTTTTATCTGATAAATCTGCAACGACATGTTGCATTGTGCCATCTGGATTTAGAATAAGTTTCGTTCTAAAATGTCCTACTGGATGTTTTTCAATGATGGTATTGATCTCATTTTGCCATAAATCACCATCAAACCTGAATCCTAATCGTGCTGCTGACCGTTCCATTCGTGCTTTATGATAAGACAATCTTGGTAATTTACCTGCTTCCATACGTAAAGTTTCAAATAGCTGCATTATAATCTCTCCAGTATTTTTGTTTTATCTTTAAATTCTTGCACTTCATTTTCAGGTATAGAATCAATAGTAATCCCTGAACCCACTCCATAAATTGCTTCATCATTTAAGTATTGTATTGTGCGAATTGGCACATTGAAAATAGATTTACCCTCCGGCAATAGTAAGCCGATTGTGCCACAATAAGCATGTCTCGGTGTCTGTTCTAAATCTTTAATATATTGCATCGTATTCAATTTAGGTGCACCGGTAATTGAACCACAAGGGAATAAAGCAGTTAATACATCTATTAAATCTGTCTTGCTACTAAGTTCACTTGTTACCATTGAAGTCATTTGAAAAACGGTGCTATACGTTTCGATATGAAAAGGTTTATAGACCTTTACGGTTCCAGTCTTTGCAATTCGACTCATATCATTACGTAATAAATCTACAATCATCACGTTCTCCGCTCTATCTTTTGCCGATTCTGCCAGTGTCATTTGGTTAAGTTGGTCTTCTGCTTTCGTTTTACCTCGTGCGATGGTCCCTTTCATTGGTTTACTTAATAGTACATCTGCTTTGTTTTTAAAAGGGCCTCGTTGGAAAAATAATTCGGGTGACATAGAGGCAATTTGTATTTCTTCTGTATCTATAAGTGCAGCATAAAAACCATGATTTTGTTGTAATAACGTATAATATAAATCTGCAATGGGTTGTCGTATTTGATCTGTTAAACGTGTTGTGTAGTTTACTTGATATGTATTGCCTTCAATAATCGCCGATTGAATCATTTTAATATGTTCTACCAGTTGAGACGATGGGCGTTTAAATTTAAAATTACATTTCTGTTGCGGTGGTTGTTTGTCATTTTGTTTTTCAGCATTCGTAGCTTGATCAAACGCATAAGCTGCTGCATATATATACGCATCTTCAATTTTCACTGTAGACATTTGAGGATTAAAATACGGTGCCGCTTCATAGGCTATATAAAGCGCAACATAATAACCTGCTTTTTGCTTAGATTCTGCAAAAGAAATCACTTCCCCAACCGTTTCAATGTTCAGAGCTACTTTTTTATCTGTACACTGTGTGAGTAAATATTGATGCATTTCATAATTTTCTTCATCTAATGTATAACGATAATTAAAGTGTATTTGCATGATACGCCTCCACTATATTTATAAATGTTTGTATTTGTGTTAACCCATGTTCACTTAGGATTGATTCAGGATGATATTGAACGCCATATATAGGTAATACTTTATGTTCTAACCCCATAATAATATTGTCTTCATTGATTGCAGTAATTTCTAATGTATTCGGAAAAGTTTGTGCATGAGCTTTTAAAGAATGATAGCGCATAACTTTAAAAGTTTCCGGTAATTGATGAAATAGACCTTTGCCACTATGTCGAATTTGAGTAGTATGCCCATGAATCGGTTTATCACTTTTGATAATATCGCCACCAAAATAAGTCACAATTTGTTGGAAGCCAAGGCAAACACCTAGTATGGGCATTGCTTCAGAGAATGTTTTAATAACCTCATTTAATAATGGATAATCTCTGGGCGCACCTGGCCCCGGAGAAATAATAATTGCTTTAGGTGCTAGCTCATATATTTTATTTACTGTTAAATACGTAACGTCTATCACTTCGATTAAGCCACGATAACTTTGTTTTACATAGTCTACAATGTTATAAGTAAACGAATCTTTATTATCAATAATTAATATCATGTTGTCGCCTCTTTTTAAAAATGTTCAATAGTCTGTTATACTTATTATCACAAATATTAGCTTGATTTTACAGTTTAAATATATTATTCTGAATCACGTTATAAATGAATATAAAGAGGTTCCTAGCTGATACCCTCTATAAAAAACTAGACACATGTACAACGTCTGTCTTTTTTATAGAGATAGGCGTTTTTTTATGCGCTTATCTATACCCTGTACCAGTTAGTTCGACTATTTTTAAGGAGTGCAAGACAAATGTCAGAACAAACATTAGACAATAACAAAGCCATCGTCGTATTTAGTGGTGGTCAAGATAGTACGACGTGCTTATTTTGGGCAAAAAAACATTTTGAGTCGGTAGAACTTGTCACATTCGCATATGGCCAAAGACATGACACCGAAATTGAAGTCGCAAAGCAAATTGCAGATGAACAAGGTGTGAAGCATCATCTACTTGATATGTCATTACTTTCACAACTTACACCCAATGCATTAACGCAACACGACTTAGACATCGAGGTTGGTGATGATGGTATTCCAAATACCTTTGTACCTGCAAGAAATTTATTATTCCTTTCATTTGCTGGTGCATTAGCTTACCAAACCAATGCCAAACATATTATTACCGGCGTTTGCGAAACTGACTTTTCAGGATATCCAGACTGTAGAGATAGCTTTGTTAAATCAATGAATGTCACATTATCACTTTCTATGGATAAAGACTTCGTCATTCATACACCATTAATGTGGTTAGATAAAAAAGCCACATGGGCTTTAAGTGATGATTTAGGCGTTTTAGATTATATCCGTTACAATACGTTAACTTGTTATAACGGCGTCATTGGAGATGGCTGTGGAGAATGTCCAGCTTGTCAATTAAGAGCAAATGGTTTAAATGCTTATCTAGCGGAAGAAGGAGTGGACTAATATGTTCCAACAAAATTATCCAAGCGTACAACATCCCTATAGCTTCGAACTAAATAAAGACTTTAATTTTTCTGCTGCACATTACATACCAAGTGATGATGCAGGAAAATGCATGCGTACACATGGTCACACATACTTTGTAAATTTAACAATTGCTGGTGACACTTTAGATCACAATGGTTTCTTAGTGAATTTTAGTGAATTGAAACAATTGGTTCATGGCCAATTTGATCATTATTTACTTAATGATTTACCTCAATTTGAAGGCAAAAGCCCTTCTACCGAAATCGTTGCCCAAACTATTTATGAAATGGTTCAAACTTCGTTGAATCAACGTGACAACCAACCTAAATGTTTACAGGTCTATGTCAGAGAAACGCCTACCAGTTACGTTGTTTATCGACCAAAGGAGACAAAACATGAGTAAAATACCCGTTTTAGAAATATTTGGCCCAACTATTCAAGGTGAAGGACGCGTGATAGGTAGAAAGACCATGTTTGTGCGTACAGCAGGGTGTGATTATCGTTGTAGTTGGTGCGATTCAAGTTTCACTTGGGACGGTAGTGCTAAAGAAGATATTAGAATGATGTCAGCTGAAGAAATATATGACCAACTTTATCATATTGCTGGCGATTCATTTAATCATGTCACTATTTCAGGTGGAAATCCTGCTTTAATTAAAGGCATTCAACAATTAGTAGATTTATTTGATGAAAAAGGGATTCAAAGTGCTTTAGAAACACAAGGTAGCAAATTCCAACCATGGATGACTCAAATTGATGACTTAACTATTAGCCCCAAACCACCAAGTTCAAAAATGAAACCTAATCTCCCTATTCTAGATGAAGTCATCGAGCAATGTGTGCCGGAATCATTGAACTTGAAAGTTGTAATCTTTGATGACGAAGACTACCAATTCGCTAAGATGATTCATCATCGTTATCCTACTGTGCCTTTCTATTTACAGGTCGGAAATCCCTACTTAGATGGCGAGCATGTAGAAGCTCACACTGAAAAATTATTATCATTATATGAAACATTGGTAGACCGCGTGATGGTGAGTAGTGATATGAATAATGTATATGTATTACCTCAATTACACACACTGCTTTGGAGTAACAAAAAAGGTGTTTAAATTGAGTATTGAATGCGATCCGTTGTATAATGCTCTTTGTCTATATAACGAATCGCTTTTTTTGTGATGCAAATATTATATAGTGGATTATCACTGTAGACATCATTTCATTCATTTATATCAAATTATTCTTATTCAAACTATATTGGATAATTTTTAATTAAAGACATGAAATTAAATGATTAACTTTAACTTAATTGATATAATGTTTCAATGAAGTATCTAGGTTAGGAGAGCATCATGCTGATTAATATCATTATAAATATCGCTGCGATATGCATCATACTTGGTATTGATTTATATCGTCAGAATTTTAAACAACTAAAGTTTAGCTCTATACTAATAGCAATCTGTCTCAACAGTATTATTAATATATTTCTAGTTGGAGAATATGATTACATCGTATTTTATACATGTGGTCAACTAATAATTTGGACATTATTACAATTATATCTAGACCGAAAAGTAGCTGCTTTCAAGGTAACAGACCAAAAATTTATCGCAGTTGTACTCACAATCATTTTGAGTACTTCACTCATTCTTACATATAGTACGAGTCATGATTCTTATTACATGTCTATCCCTTATTTAGCGCCAGCTATTTTCCTTATTGGAGCAATTTTACTATTTTATAGTACCTTTCAGCCAAAAGAAAAAGAACAACTTAAACCTATGAATCGGATTAAGCGCCCTATCTTTGTCGGGCAATTATTGATTATACTTTCCTTTACGATAATGACCTTATTAACACCCTATTGGTATGCTTTCATCATAATTCATTTACTATTTATCGGGTTTTTATTATGGCAGAATATATTTTTTTCTAATAAATGATTAAGATATTATATTTTGTGGTATATGATAACAGTTAATTAAGTTTTTATTAAAGGAGGTAAATCATTATGGGCTTTATTCTTATGTTAATTGTCGGTGGTTTAATCGGCTGGATTGCTGGTGGTATCGTCGGTAAAGATATTCCAGGTGGTATTTTAGGTAATATTATTGCTGGTATCGTTGGTTCAGCATTAGGTTCTTGGCTACTTGGAGATTGGGGTTGGCACTTAGGTGGCATCGCTGTGTTCCCAGCACTTATCGGTACAATTATCTTAGTAGCAGTTGTATCATTTATTTTTGGTAAATTACGTAAAAAATAATCGCAATTTTTAAAAGCCAATTTCGAATAATCGAAATTGGCTTTTTTTCTATGTCTTTGTTGACCATTTATCATAATATTATTAGTCCTAATTGCACTTTATATAAATAAAAAAGCGATACAAGCTAGCCACTTATCAAGTGTCCACCTTGTATCGCGTGTGTTGCAAAATCATTATGCACACTAACTTTCAATACGCTTAACAATTAACAGGTAACTCATCTGTTTTTAATTAATTCTTTTTCTGATTTACTTTTTTCAGACATTTCATGTTGTCGATCGTTGCGTTCGATTTCATGGTTAATGTCTTGATTTATATTTTGTTTATTATTATCACACGCATAGTTAAAGTTCGTTGCTTGGACGATGTATTTTGGACGTTGTTTCACTTCATAATAAATACGTCCAATATATTCGCCTACAATACCAATGGATGTCAACTGTATCCCACCGAGTAATAAGATAGCGGCAATCGTAGAGAAATAACCTGGCGTTTCCACACCACGAATCATAATACCGACTGAAATGTATCCTATATAAAGTAAACTAATAAAGAACACGATAAGCCCAAGATATATCATGGCCCGTAATGGTTTATTATTAAAAGAAATTAAGCCATCTATACCGTAATTTAATAATTTACTAAATGACCATTTTGATTCGCCATCTTCACGCTCTACATTTTCATACGTAAACACTTTGGTATTATAACCAATCCACTCATATAATCCTTTTGAAAAACGATTATATTCATCTAATTGTGTGAGTGATATAACAGCACGTTGACTCAGTAATCTAAAGTCTCCAATACCGTCTTCTAGTTTAATATCTTCAACAAATTGATTAATTAATTTATAATAAATTTTAGTCATTACTTTTCTGGATTGTTTTTCACCAATTCTATCACGCTTAGCTATCACTTGATCGTAACCGTCCATATAACCTTCAATCATCTGAGGGATGAGTTCCGGCGGATGTTGTAAATCGGCATCTATCATAATCACACCATCACAGTCTTTACTATGTTGGTAGCCAGCTATCATTGCAGATTCTTTACCAAAGTTTCGGCTAAATGAAATAAATTTCACGTGATGATCTTTTGTAGCCATATCTTGTATATAATTAATTGTTTTGTCTTTACTACCATCATCTACAAATAATATATCGTAGTCATAGTGATGGTACTGACTATCTTTCGATAAAATCTCAGTCAATTTTTCATACGTTTTTAAAATCACTTCACCTTCATTATAACAAGGTACTATAACTCTGATTTGCATACCTAAACACCTTCATTTCAATTACTTCAATTTTACTTTATCAATTCCCACCTACATCATGCTATCTAAATCAATTAAATTTACACAATCTTTATATAGCCTTAATGTTCAATGGTAAAACTTAATGTATATGCTTAGTTTCTGCCTTTGCTTAAATTAACACGTTCATGTCAATTTAATGTTCATAAACTCAGTAAAAACGATTTTTACTCAACCAATCATATTGACTGAAATTTAAAATGATTAAAGATATAAATTGTTACATTAAGTCTATCAACTATTGGAACTATTTGAAAACAATAACCATTGCAACAATAAATAAAGGGAGTGGGACAGAAATCAAATTTTTTAATAGAGATTTCGTAGTCCCACCCCGGCAAGGATGACTAGGATTGAAAAAAGCTTGATATAAGCGTATTTTCAATTCAGTCATCTACTGCCTAAACGAAAAAGAGTCTGAGACAACTATTTATGTCCCAGACTCATCTTTCGTTTATTTTAATGTACCGATGCGTACTTCATCTGGATCTTTACCTTGTCTTTCATCACGATTCATTGCATCAATTTCTGCGATATCTGTGAGCTCAAGATTAAAATCGAAGATATCATAATTTTCTTTAATACGTTCAGGTGTCTTTGATTTTGGAATAATAAGTCGGTTATGTGCAAGATGCCAACGTAACACAATTTGAGCCGGTGTCTTCTCATAGCGTTCTGCTAGTTTTAAAATGACTTCATGTTCAAGTAAACCTCGATTTCTCATCAACGGCATCCACGCTGTAACAGCAATATCTTTACTATCACAGTATGCTTGCAGTTCTTGTTGATTAAAGTAAGGATGTACTTCAATTTGATTCACAGCTGGCACGATATCTGTTTCACTCATTAATTTCTCTAAATGGTGTTGTTTAAAGTTACATACACCAATCGCACGTATTCTACCCGCTTCATATAATGCCTCCATAGCTTTATAACTTTCTATAAATAAGTCATCTGCTTCACATGGCCAATGTATTAAAAATAAATCTAGGTAATCAGTACCTAAATTTTCAATAGATTTAGTAAAAAATTCAATTGTACGGTCATAACCCTGATAATCATTCCATAATTTTGATGTAATAAATAAATCTTCACGCGGAATGTCAGCTTTTTTTAATGCATTGCCTAAGGCTATTTCATTTTTATAAAAATAGGCAGTATCAAATGCACGATAACCAGCATCTAGTGCTGTTGCTACTGAAACATTCATTTCGTCATCAGTAATTTTATAGACACCTAATCCAACTTTCGGCATAGGATAACCGTTGTTTAAATAATATACGTCTTCTAACATAATTCAAACCCCTTTTCATTTATGCTTCTAAATCCTGCACATATTACCAATACTGTTACTAAAATACACTATATCATCTTTTCATATATGTAAAAATCAAAAAACCCCAACAAAGCATTGATGCTTTGTCAGGATTTCGTATAACTATTCCATCTGAAACTGGAATTAGATTAATCGTTTTCTTCTTCTTCTTCAAGTTCTTCTAAAGTTGGTCTTGTTTTATTATGTTCTAATTCTAAAATAACTGTGATAATTTGATGATTATCAATTTCTGAAATAACCCATCTATCGTATTCAGTATCCACATAATCATTTTGCTGTAAATTGGTATTATGTGCTTGTAACCAACCGCCAATGGTATCTATATCTTCTGAATCCTCAAATTCAATGCCAAGTTGATCGTTTAAATCATCTAATAACACACGACCATTAATTTGGTATCTATTTTCCGTTACTTTAACAATATCATTGACTTCATCATCGTCAAACTCATCACGGATTTCACCAACAATTTCTTCTAATATATCTTCCATTGTCAAGATACCAGCAGTACCGCCATATTCATCAATTATCAAACTAATATGAACATGTTCACGCTGCATACGTACCAGTGCATCACTAATACGTGTTGTTTCTGAAATCATAGGTAAATCATGAATGTAGTTACTTACTTTAATTTGTTTACCAGAAGCATATTCTGTTAAAAATTCTTTAACATTAATAAAGCCTTTCACATGGTCTTTATCTCCATCTGCTGTGATTGGATAACGTGTGAATTGATGTTCTTTAATCGTTTCTAACAATTCGTCTACATTAAATGGCTCATTCATTGTAATCATTTGTGTACGGGGAACCATGATATCTTTAGACTGTCTTTCATCGAATGAAAAGATATTTTGCATATAAGCTAATTCTGTTTGATTGATTTCTCCACCGTTATAGCTATTATTAATTATGATTTTTATTTCTTCTTCTGACATTGCATCGTTATTCGCATCTGGGTCAACGCCGAACATACGAATAATCATCCTTGCTGAACCATTCATTAACCAAATTAATGGTTTCATAACGACACCAAAATAATAAAGTGGTCTTGAATATAACAATGCTAATTTTTCAGTATGTTGAATCGCTAATGTCTTCGGTGCCAACTCACCCAATACTACGTGCAAGTATGTCACGATAATAAAGGATACGATAAATGAAATTGTAGTAGTTAAAGCATCTGGTAAATGAATCAGTTCAAATAATGGATGCAATAATTTGTCGAAAGTTGGTTCACCTAACCAACCTAAACCTAATGACGTTACTGTTATACCGAGTTGACATGCCGATAAGTAATAGTCTAGATTTTTTATCATTTTTTTAACTACGCGTGCGCTACCATTACCTTCCGCAGCGAGTTGATCGATTCTTGTACTACGCACTTTTACTAAAGCAAATTCCGATCCTACGAATACCGTTGTTAATGCTATTAAAAGAAAAAATATTACTAAATTCATTATGGTCACTGTTTCCAATTAGTTCCCTATTTCTAGGGATTCACCTCCATATTTCGTGTCACAAAAGGTGACCGAACATAAGTATTTTTTTTATTATGCATGACTATGTTGAATACTAAATCCTCCCCATTGCGACACCTCCCTAAAAATACGCATTTCTTTTATTTTATCATAATGGATACAGTTCTTGTTATTTACATGCTTAAAAATCAATATTCTAACATAACATTTAAACCTAAATGACAACTTAAGTCAACTTTTGTAATTAATCCATTCTTAAAATCAATTTTCAAAAAGATTTATTATTACATTAAAGTACTGATTTAAACTTGTGAATCTTACCAGATTTAATCGTTGCTAGCACGTCGATATCGTCATTGACTATGACAATATCTGCATCTTTCCCAACTTCCAAACTGCCTGTTTGTGTATCAATATTTAAAGCTATCGCTTGGTTTAGACTCGTTACACGCCATAAATGATCTAATGTATCACCTGTAAAGTTGATTAAGTTTTTCAAGCCGGTATTCATTTTCAATATACTTCCCGCTAATGCGCCAGAAGCTAAACGCGCCTCGGACCCTTTAACAATTACATTTTGCCCACCTAAATCATATTCTCCATCAAGCATGCCTTTAGCTCTCATAGCATCTGTGATTAAAAAGAAGCGCGCATTCCCTTTTTGTTTATAGGCAATTTTAACGGCTGCAGGATGTGAGTGAATACCATCAACAATCAATTCCGTACTTAATTGATCATTCAACCAAGCAGCACCAAAGACCCCTGGCTCTCGGTGTTCAAATGATGTTCCAGCATTATAAAGATGTGTAACATGTTTGGCACCATGTGCAACAGCATCATTTACCTCATCAAAAGTAGCGACTGTATGTCCAATTGAAAATTGAATCTCTTTATGTAATGCCTCTAGTGTTTCATGCGCACCTTCAACTTCTGGTGCAAAGGTAATTACTTTTATTTGATTATTAGCTGTGGTTTGAAATTGTTCAACTTTTGCGACAGTAGGTCTTTGAACATAAGCTGGATTTTGTGCGCCTACTTTATGTTCAGATATAAACGGTCCTTCTAAATGTACACCGACAATAGTTGCTGCATTGTATTGATCTTGCGCTTTTTGGTAATTCACTATATTTTCTAATGCTTTCGTGATGTTTTCATCAGATTGCGTCATTGTCGTCGCTAGATAACTCGTAGTTCCTTCTGACAATAGTGATTCAGATAAATGTTTCAACCCATCATAAGAAGCATCCATAGCATCTTCCCCATATCCACCATGCATATGAATATCTATAAATCCAGGTATAATATGTTGTCCTTGCGCATCAATTGTTGTTAAATCTCCGTGATAGTCTCCCGATTTAATTTCAGTTATTTTCTCATTGTTAATAACGAGGTAGCCTCGCTCTATTGTCTCTGTCTCAGTATAAATCCGTCCATTTTCAATAACATATTCGCTCATTTTTTCAACCTTCTTTAAGTTTATTTACTCTATGCATCTTTATTGCAGTCTTTATTCACATTTTACCAAATCAAGTGTCAATATTATATTCAAAAGTTTTTAATCCTAAAATTCATAAAACAAAAAAAGCCAGAAATCGCACTCATGACATGAGACGTTTCTGACTTTTTTAATCTAAGCTATTACGATAAATCTACTTTACTCATTCATAGCTTCTGAAGATTGTATTTCATCTTGCGTTAATTTTGGTTTTAATAAACCATAAATGATTGCTGCCACGATAGCGCCAACAATTATTGCGATAAGTGATTGCAACACATGACTAAAGTCCGTACCTAAGATGACGATAATCCCACCATGTGGTGCTTGAATTGAAGAGCCTAGTCCTAATGCAATGGCACCGGCTACACCTGAGCCAACCATCATTGATGGGATAACTCTAAGTGGGTCAGCGGCTGCAAACGGAATGGCACCCTCTGTAATAAAGGACAAGCCCATAACATAGTTTGGTACAATAGAACCTTTTTGTTCTTTGGTGAATTTTTTACGGAAGATTAACATCGCTGTTGCAATAGCAAGTGGTGGCACCATACCACCAATCATTGCTGCCGTGATAGGTGCTGCATTTCCTTCTGTTAATGCAGCTACTGAGAACACATAGGCCGCTTTATTAAACGGTCCTCCCATATCAATTGCCATCATTGCACCGACGACTAATCCGAGTAACATAATATTCGTGCCAGATAAACTTTGTAAACCATTCAATAATGTATTATTCAACCAAGAAGCAGGCGGATTAATCACATAAATCATAAGCAAACCAGTAATAGACACAGACAATACTGGGAATATTAACGTTGGCTTCAATCCTTCTAATGATTGTGGCATACCACTTGTTAATTTCTTAATACCTAATGTTAAGTAACCTGCTAAGAAACCTGCAATGATACCACCGATAAATCCAGAATCTCCTGTACTAGCAAGCAAACCACCTACAAGTCCTGCTGCAAAACCTGGTTTATCCGCAATACTACGTGCAATGTAACCAGCAAGAATAGGAATAATAAACATGAATGCGCTCTTGTTACCTATATTCCACAATTGCTCAGCAAAGGCATTGTATTCAGAACTCTTTGGATCAAATGAATTTGCGCCAAATAAGAAAGCAATCGCCATTAAGATACCACCAGCAATAACAAGTGGTAACATATTAGAAACACCATTCATCAAGTGTTTATATATTGTCTTACCTACACCTTGTTTTTCATTACTTGCAGCGCCTTTATTTACCGTATTACCACCTTTAGCTACAAATGGTTTACGCGAAGTATCTTGCGCTAAATGAATTAATTCTTCTGGACGTTTAATCCCATCTGCTACAGGTACTTCCACGACATTTTTACCATCAAAACGATCTGTTTCTACATGTACATCCGCTGCTACGATGACACCTGTTGCGTTTTGGATATCCTCGTCAGTCAGGTGATTCTTAATACCACCTGAGCCATTTGTTTCTACTTTTATTTTAACGTTCATTTTTTCAGCTTGTTTTTTCAAAGCATCACGTGCCATATACGTATGTGCGATACCGGTTGGACACGCTGTTACAGCTAAAATGTATGGCTCGTTTGAATCCGTAGTTGAAGCAGGCGTGCCTTGTGCTTCTGCGGCTTCTTCTTCCGTTGCTTCATCATCAGCTTTATCGATAATGTTAAGGACTTCTTCTGGTGACTCCGCATGTAATAATGATGCTCTGACATTTTCATCCATCAGAATTCCAGATAATTTAGCTAAAGCATCTAAATGTGTTTGAGCACCGCCTTCAGGTGCTGCAATCATAAAGAATAAATGTGCTGGTTGCATATCTAAACTTTGATAATCCACACCTGTTTTAGACTTACCAAATGCGATTGCAGGTGTATTAACTGCAGCTACTTTAGCATGTGGAATCGCTATACCTTCACCAATACCTGTTGTACTTTGGGATTCACGATTATGAATCGCTTCTTTAAAACTTGTTAAATCATTCAATTTACCTGCCTGATTCAGCTGATTGACTAATTCATCGATAACACCATTTTTGTCTGAAGCTGATAAATCCATAGCAATTGTATCTTTTGTTAATAACTCAGTAATTCTCATATTACTCCCTCCCACCTAATGTCGTAATAACGACTTGCTTTTTAATATCTTCAATCGCAGTTGCTGTAGCCAAATCCTCGTTAAATGCTGTAGCGGTTCCAGCAGACACGGCTTGTTTAAATGCTTCTTTAATTGGCAATCCAGCCTCAAGACCGGCAACCATACCAGCAACCGTACTATCTCCTGATCCTACTGTATTAACTACGTGACCGTTAGGCACAATGGCTTTAAAGCTCTGTTGTGCATCGACATAAACTGCGCCTTCACCGCCTAACGAGATAATGACCGATTGCGCACCCCTTGTTAATATTTCAGTCGCATACTTGATTACATCTTGATCAGTCTCAATCGTAGTATTAAACATCACTTCTAACTCGTCTTTATTCGGTTTAATAAATAAAGGATGATACCCCAATACCGATTCAACTAAATCTTTTTCTGCATCAACCACTAGTTTGGCTCCCGTTGCATTAGTGATTTGAGCAATTTGTTCATATGCATCATTCGGTACACTTTTCGGAATGCTCCCAGCAACTATAACCGTATCCTCTTTTGTGGTTTTTTTAATTTGTGTTAACAATGTTTCGAACTGTTCATCTGTTATTTGCGGTCCAGGTGCATTAATTTCTGTTTCTTTCCCAGTTTTTAATTTAACATTAATTCTTGTATCTTCATTAACTTGTACAAAGTTCGTAACTATATCTGATTTAGCTAATGTTTCTGCGATAAATTGACCAGGAAAACCACCCGCAAATCCAAGTGCCGTTGATGATACATCAAGTGTTTTAAGCACTCTTGATACATTAATGCCTTTACCGCCTGCAAATTTATATGTTTCCGTGGCGCGATTTAATCCATTAAGTTCAAAATCATTTGCGAACATAATGTAGTCAATAGAAGGATTAAAAGTTACCGTATAAATCATAATGTGCCTCCAATAAAATTATATTGACCAGCAAACAGATGAAATTGTTTAAGTGATTGTGCCTTTTTGGAAGTAATGATTGAAATCCCTTCTTCTAAAGGTACATGTGCAAAATAAACTTTTTCGTATTTATCGTGGTCTATCAATACATAAACTTGTGTGCCTAATTGCATGGCATGATGCTTTATAATTGCTTCTTGTTCATCTGGTGTCGTCAAACCATATTTCAAATCAATACCATTCATTCCTAAAAACACTTTATCAAATCGATAACGACGCAATGTTTCTAAAGCGCTCGCACCAACGGTTGCAAATGTGGTAGATTTGACTTCCCCACCTATAATCAGTGTTCTGATGCCATGTTTTAATAGTTCTTCAACATGTGTTAGGCCGTTTGTAACAACAATAATGTCACTCGCTTTGATATAAGGAATCATTTCCAATGTTGTTGAACCGGCATCTAAAAACACACAATCTCGATTTTCAATTTGACTTGCTGCCAGCCTACCAATTTCTTGTTTCTCCCTTAAATTGGTACTTCTTTTATCCGCCAAGTTAGGTTCTAATGCAGATGATTGATTTAGCGTTGCACCTCCATGTACTCTTTTGAGTTTCCCGAATTTCTGCAATTTTGATAAATCACGCCGAATTGTTGAAGCACTATAACCTGTGCGTTCAATTAATTCTTGTAACGTTAAAAAATCTTGTTTTGACAATTCAGTCAAAATTAGTTCATGGCGTTTTTCCGTTATCATCGCTTCACCTCATCTCAATGTCATTATAATGTTTACGCTTTCTTTTTTCAATCATTTTTCGTCAAAAACAATCAAAAACAGTCATATACAACCTTAAAAGTTCTATTAATTGTCATTTTTAGTTATTTGTAAATAAAGCGCTACGTTAAATTTTATCATCACAAACTTAATCTTTTATCGTTTGTATAATATGAACAAACACGTTATTTATTCATCTAAAATCTAATACTCGTTTGTAGTTCATCATGTGGTTGCAAATTGAGTTATCTTAAATACTTATATACAAAAAAATGACAGACAGCAATCTATATAATCAGATTCCTGTCTGCCGCTTTGTTATTACATGCTTTTATTTATGTATGACTTCGACAATCTTTGCCTTCGTCACATTAATTAAGTCTCTAACATCTATTTTAATCTGTGTGCCCCGTTCACCACCACTTACATAAAGGGTATCGATGTCCATTGCTTGTTGATCTATTATCGTTGGAAATGCGCGTTTCATACCAATAGGTGAGCAACCACCCCTGATATATCCAGTAATTTTTTTCAAATCATCAAGTGGCATTAAATGCAGTTTCTTCTCTCCCACCGCGTGCGCTGCCGCTTTCATATCTAAAGATTCGCGAACTGGAATAACAAACACAAAATGAGCGTGATTTGTATTCTCAAGTACAAGAGTTTTATATACAAGACCGGGATCCACGCCTACCTTTTCAGCTACACTTTCACCATCCATATGTATTTCTGAAACTTCATAAGTATTAACTTCATACGGTATTTTACTTCGGTCAAGCATTCTCATTGCATTGGTTTTCTTTTGCTTCATTATCAATCACTCCATATGACTTTTAAAAAGACGTCATTACATTAAACTTTTTAGCTAATACTTTTTTAAATTCATCGTAATTTAATTTAGCTTCAGTTTTTTTATAAACTCAACTAACTCATCATGCATTGATTCATCTTTTAAAGCGTACTCTATCGTCGTTTTTACAAAACCTAATTTTTCACCAACATCATAACGGTCACCCTCAAAATCATATGCATAGACTTGATCTGCTCTGTTCAAGCGTTCTATGGCATCAGTGAGTTGAATTTCTCCGCCTGCACCCTCGCCTTGCGTAGCTAAGTAATCAAAAATATCAGGCGTTAGAACATAACGCCCCATAATAGCTAAATTAGAAGGCGCAGTGCCTTGTTTTGGTTTTTCTACAAATTCATTCACTTCATATTTTCTACCAAACTTTTGTAGTGGATCAATAATACCATAACGATGTGTTTGTGCTTCATCCACCTCTTGAACACCGATGACAGATTTCCCCGTTTCTTCATAAGCTTCAATCAGTTGCTTAATAGCTGGATTATCTGATTCAACGATGTCATCACCTAATAAGACAGCAAATGGTTCATCACCAATAAATTGTCTTGCCGAATATATTGCATGACCTAGTCCTTTTTGTTCTTTTTGTCGAACATAAAAAATGTTTGCAAGTTCTGTAGAATATTTAACTTTTTCTAATAAATCTGTTTTACCTTTTTCCTGAAGAATCATTTCTAATTCCTTTTGATTATCAAAATGATCTTCAATAGCACGTTTGTGTTTACCTGTCACTATAATAATATCTTCGATGCCTGCTCGTGCCGCTTCTTCTACTATGTATTGAATCGTAGGTTTATCTAAAATAGGCAACATCTCTTTGGGCATCGCTTTCGTAGCTGGTAAAAAACGTGTACCCAATCCAGCAGCTGGTATGATTGCTTTCTTTATTTTTCTCAAAACGCTCATCCTTTTCCTATTAATATTTATGACTACTACAGAAAATAAACTATTCAATTTATTTTTTATTCATTACTATCATCATAACATTGATATGAGTGTCTTTATACTGATTTCCCTAATATAGAAGGAAGTGAGACAGAAAACAAATTTTTTAATTGAGAATTCGTAGTCCTACTTATGTAAACAAGACAAGGGTGACTAGGGTAATGGTTTACTTGAGCTAAAGCACATGCATAAGAACTACTAATTTTCATAAATTAAATAAGTAGTTCTTTAAAGAAGTAGGACTTTACATTTTCAATTCAGTCATCTACTGCCTAAATGAAAAAAGCCTGAGACATCTATATTTGTCCCAGACTTCTATATCTAATTTAATGAAGGTTGCTGTATAACATCCCCGGATTTACTAACAACAACTTTATAATCTCTTTGTGTTTTATATTCATGAAAAGTATAGTACATGCCGTCCTTAGATTCTTTAACCTTTTTCAAAACGACATTTTCTCCTAGCTTATCTACAGCATGCTTTTGTGCAATCACTTCAGATTCTTGAGGAGAGATACTCGAATGTAACGGTGATTGATTGTCATTCACTACATACGATTTATCAAATATACTCGCTTGATTGTCTTCACTTACAGTTACTCTGTAATACGTATTTGGTTTTGCTTCATTTTTAAATGTAAAAATATAATAATATACACCTTGGCAAGTGCTATCGATACCATAATCGTTATATGGATTAGATTTATGATTGTCATGATTCACAAGCGTCTGTGCTTTATTTAGTGCTTTAGAAAATTGCGGTAAGTTCGCTTGTCCCGTTTCGTTCTCTTTTAAATCGTGCGTCGTTAATTTGGCAATAGGTTGGTAGTTTGTTGCATTATATGGCGCTTCATTTTTTTCTTCTTTCATCGCTGCCTTAATTGAATTCTTATCTTTTTGTTTTGCTTTGTCCTTAGCTTCAGCATTTTGTTCTCCAACTGAAATACTAGAAATCGTTTCATGTACTTTTGCAAGCGCTTGTTGGTTTGTAGCTATAAAAAGAAGAAAACCTAAACAGCAAGCAAGAAGGAACGCCATAATCGTTAACATTAAATTTTTCAAGTTCATCCCCTTACTTACATTTATTACATTTCTTATCATGTTAGCACAGATTATTCTATAAACACTTAAATAGAACACAATTTAAAACAAATGTAATCTTTGTTACATGAATATTACGTAAGTCTAGCTTATTTAATACAAGTGTCATATTCGTTTTCAGTTTTTAGTATTAGCCTTATGACATAAACACTTAAATGATTTATTTCTGAAAACAGTCATTCACTATCCCCTTTTTACATAAATAAACCCTTCACAGTTTCCACTTTTTAACGTCAACTCTGAAGGGTACATCTGCATATTCAACTTGTTCTTGTTTAAAATTTAAATATTACTGAAGCGTGATCTAATCATTTTTTCTATAAATATAACGAACATACCTAATACCATTACTAATACTGACATATATAAGGGAAATTCGAAATTGATATCATATAATGTGCCTGCTACAAGAGGCCCGATAAAGTTGCCCATACTGGTAAATGTAGAATTCAGCCCACCTGCGAAACCTTGTCGATTTCCAGCAATATTAGAAAAATAGTTTGTAATCGCTGGTCGGATCATATCGAATCCGATAAACACGATGAAACTAATAATCATAATTGACCAATAGCTATGAACAAATGTCAGTGCCAATAAAATGATAGCAGAATAAAGTAATGCATAAGTGATAAATGTTAACTCTTTGAAATGTTTCATGAATTTATCAAAGAAAAACACTTGGAATATTGCGCCGGCTATCCCACCACCAGTAATCGCGAATGAAATATCTAATGGTGAATAGTGTGCTTTATCTGCTGTGTATAATGGGAATAGCGTTTCAAAAGCAGATAGGCCAAACGCGAGTACAAGTGTCAAGATAATTGGTGTCAGAAATACTTTCCAATTAATTTTTGATAGTAATTCTGGTTGATATTGAGTGAAACCATCTTGCGTACTGTTCTTTGGATTTTTGATTAATGCAATCGATAAGATTAATGCCACACATCCACTAAAACCAGCCACATAAAACGGTAATCTATGTGAAAATTCTGCTAGAAATCCACCCATCCCTGGTCCTAAAATGAATCCCGAATTAATAATTGCTGACATATAGCCGAAATTTTTCGCTTTATCTCTACCTACAGAAATATCAGCAATCATTCCTGTTACCCCCGGCATAACCATACCAGCACTAAATCCACCTAGTATTCTAGAAACGATTAAAAGTGAGAACGTATGACTTGCAGCGAATAAGAATTCTGAAATAGCAAAAAGACCCAAACCTATACAAATAATCAGTTTTTTACCTAATTTATCTGCCAGCGTACCACCAAATGGTGAAATGATCATTTGTGCTAAAGCAAAGACAGCAACGAGTATACCTAAGTCACTACCTTTTAAGCCTAAGTCTTTCAAATAAACCGGTAATACCGGAACAACTAAACCAATACCTAAAAAGACAAGAAAAATATTAAAATATAATATAATAAATTGCTTATTCACGTTTCTCACTCCATTCTTTTTTAATATATAAATTGCTGGCTATTTATAACATTGATAAAACCTTAATATTACAACATTCTATAACAGTTCTATAGCAAATGACAATAAAAAATATTTACTATAAACACTATTATACAAACTCTTAATAAGAACTTGTATAATAGTGTTGTAATCCATTTTCAGAACGGAGGTTTCTTATGATTTATCAAGTAGACGGCAAAACGATTGTTTTAGTATTGGAACAGGGTGAAGATATTGTAGAAGCTGTAACAGATATTGCTAGAGAACAAAATGGTAAGTATGGCACAGTCAGTGGTATTGGCGCTTGTTCAAGCGCAGAGCTCAACTTTTATAATCTAGAAACACAAACATATGAGAAGAAATTAATTGATGAACCATTAGAATTAATCGGTTTAATGGGCAACATTTCTCATATTGATGAACAGCCCTTTGCACATTTACACGCAACATTTGGAACCAATCAATATGAAACACTTAGTGGTCATTTAACAAAAGCCGTTGTATCTGCAACTGCTGAAATTATCATTACAATGACTAACCTAGACATCAATCGTAAACACAATGAAACCATTGGTTTGAATCTGTTAGATTTATAAATAAAATGTGTTTACCTTTATTTTTAAATCATTCACTAACTATGCAACCCAATAAGAATGTAAGTGCTATACGCAACTATTCATTATGCTTAATTTGAGTCTGAGACATAAATAGCTGTCTCAGACTCTTTTATCCATTAAGGAGTAGTTGTCTGAACTACACGTATTTTTATAAACTGTATTTCCATTTATTTTACATAAATTCACTTAAAAGTGTAAATTCAGAAAATACGCAATATGCTCCTCTATTGACTTAGATCTTGTTAATATTAAAATTTACTTTACTTTTATAATATATAATATGATGATTTGGGATATGATTTAAACATGATTTAGCATTTAACCGTTACTGCTTTAATCCAACCGTGTCATAAGTTGCTATGTTATGGTGTTTAATTAATTTATATGAATTCATTCTCCAACTATTTAATTATACATTTTATCTTTATGAATCCAACTTGTACTTTTCGTTGAATTTTATTTTCAAAAAATGTATCATGTAGTCTTGTATTTCAACAAATTGAACTAACACCTCTCTTAAGTTATGCGATTTAAGGTAGAGATATATTTATTATTGTATATAATAAGCATTTAAACTAATACATTCATCAGCAACGACATACTAAAAAGAAAGTAGGTGTATTGATGTCGGCTCGATATATTGCTAGAACTATGTTCTTTATTCTAATCATTATTTCAATATTTTTTAATCATTATTTTCCGTTTATGACATTAAATTTATTTCTAGCATATGTGCCATTTGAACTATGCTTACTCTTGAATTTATTTAAACCTATTTATAAATACGAATGGCCGCTCTTTATTATATTTGCACTTATTTTTGTATTTATGGTTCCTAATACATTATATATGGTTACAGACTTAATCCATTTAAATCAATTTAGATTTAATTTTTATCAGGGTTTATTAATCACTGAATGGGCCTATTTCGCATTTTTAGTTGCAGCCGTATTACTCGCACTGTATCTATTAATTTTAATGTTTTTAGAAATTGAGCAATTTACACACCGTATGTGGTTAAATCGACTCATCATCGTAGCAATGATGTTCCTTAATGGACTCGGTATTTACATCGGTCGCTTCTTGCGTTTACATTCCGTTTATCTTATTAATGAACCACTCCGTATTTTTAATGAAGTTGCGGCAAGCCTGAAATTTGATACTTTGTGCTTCATTTTATTACTTGTAGCATTGCAAATTATCATATATGCATTTGCGAAAGGAGTGCGTAGTGCAAAATGACTTTCAATATTATTATTTTAATTATTATACTCATTTTATTGCAGCTAATCATTGGTCATCTATTACATGATGTAGGATTCTCATATACGCACAGCATTATCTTGATGTGCCTTCCCTTAGGAATCGGTTTGTTTTACCTACAATTATTTTATTACGAGCGTCGCTTCCCTAAGTGGAATATACCCATCCATGTTAAGATCAGACTAAAATACATGTATATACTCACTTTCTTCGAATATGTTGCGCTATACATTTGTATCTTTAGAATGTAATCATTTATCGTTTACATAGTAAACAGTTAATGAATTGTATCATCAGTTCTAATATTACATGTGCTAAGGATTAAGTATACGTGTCTGAGATATAAATAGATATTTCGCCTACTTTTAGGTGCTAGTTAAAAATACTGATATAAAAAAGCTCCCGTCTAAGTTTTCATTTTTCAATGTCAACTTTAACGGGAGTTATTTATATGACTTAGATAATAAATCTTATTCTCAATAAAAGACTCAATTGATGCTGTAAAATACTACATTTACTACTACTTAACTGCTGTCTAAATACTTCTATTTTAAAGTATCTCATCTATTTATCATTGATTTTTCAAAGCTTGTTTCACTTCTTCTACAGAGTCTGCAGAGATGCGCAATTGTGCCTGTTCATTGTCTGAAAGTGCTAATTCAACAATATTTTCGATACCTTTTTCACTTAAAACAGTTGGTACACCTAAACAGATATCAGAGAATCCATATTCTCCTTCTAACAATGCGATACTTGGTAATAAACGATGTTGATCCTTTAGAATTGCTTCAATCATTTCAAAAACTGCAGACGCAGGGGCATAATATGCAGAACCATTGCCAAGCAAAGCAACAATTTCAGCGCCACCTTTTCTTGTACGTTCTACAATTTGCTCTATTTGCGTTTGATTCAACAATTGATGTAAAGGGACACCATTGACATTGGTTGAATTTACTAAAGGTACCATTGTATCACCGTGGCCGCCTAATACAAGCCCTCTAATATCTTTTATTGACACATTTAAAGCTTCTGCAATAAAGGATTGATATCGTGCAGTATCTAATACACCAGACTGTCCAATCACGCGTTCTTTCGGAAAACCTGACGCTTTTAACACAGAATAGGTCATCGCATCTACTGGATTAGTAAGTACGATAATTTTGCAATCCGGTGAATACTTTACAATTTCCTTCGTAACATCGAACATCACTTTTTCATTAATTTGTACTAAGTCATCTCTACTCATACCTGGTTTACGAGGACTTCCTGCAGTTATCACAACAATATCTGAATCGGCTGTATCAGCGTAATTCACGGAACCCGTCACTTTCGCATCAAAACCATATACCGGACTGCTTTCGAATATATCTAGCGCCTTACCCTTCACTTGTCCTTCGTTATCTGGTCGATCAATGAGCACTACATCAGCTAACTCATGCTGCGCAACAATAAATGCTAATGTAGCGCCTGTGTTACCAGCACCTATTATGGAAATTTTCTTTTTGGTCATAAAAACATCCCCTTAATCAAGCAATTTATATCTCAATTAAATTATAACACGCATTCATTTTAAACAATGATTGCAATTCATAAACTTAAGTTATCATCTTTACTTATGTTTGCGTTGGCGCTTAAACCATTTCCACATAATGAAAATGGCGAGGATAATCAGTACAATATATATAATGCGAGAATAAATATCCATATAGTACACAATTGCATGCCAATTACCGCCGACTGCTTGACCTAAATAAATTAAAACAATATTCCATATTAATGTTCCTATCGTTGTAAATAGCATAAATAATGGTAGATTCATTCTTGTTAAACCAGCAGGTATAGAGATTAAACTTCTCAACAAAGGCACGAAACGACAGAAGAAAATAGTCCAATAACCATATTTATCAAACCACTGTATTGTTCTATCAATATCCTTCGTTTTTACACGAAGAAACTTTCCATATCGATTAACAAAACGATATAAATTACGTTCACCAATCCAAGCTCCTATTCCGTATAAGACGATTGCACCGACAACTGAACCAATTGTAGACGTAATGGTCACACCAATAAAACTTAAATCAGATTTAGTAGTCATAAAACCACCAAAAGTTAAAATAATTTCAGACGGTATAGGCGGAAAGACATTTTCTAGAAAAATTAAAAAAGCAATACCCCAATAACCATATTGTTCCATAAAGTGTGTAATCCACTGTTCCATGCATTACCTCCTCGTTATAATCACGCTTGCTCTATAAGTCATTTACTCGTGACTAGTTAAAAAAATGGTTAGTCAAACCATATAAATAAAATGTAAGTCCAAATAATACTAAGGAAAGTATAGTTAATATTAATGATAAAATCATTATCCGTTTAAAATGATGAATAAAAACAACGAATAAAATCGCAGCATTATAAAGGAAAAACAAACCAAATAAAGTTACCATCACAGTAATGTCAGGAAAAACGATGTTCAATATAGCAATAATCAAAGCAAATCCTAAAAATGGAAAAGTAATAAAGCGTTTTTGAAACTTGAGTTCTTTTCTATGGTGTTGTTCGTTCTGAGTATTCATTATTTACACTCCTTTTAAAATTAAATTAAGGGATATCGTGGCCTAATGAAGCCGTATAAATATCAAACCATTCTTGGTCTGTTAATGTTACCTCAAGTCCAGCGATTGCGTCATCAATCCGTTCTATCTTATGCGTACCCAACACTGGCATGATTGCGGCAGGATGTTTATCTAACCAAGCCATGATGATGCCATTCGTTGTCACATTATATTTCTGTGCTAATGGTGAAACAATTGCCATAATTCTTGCAGCCTTTTCATCAGCTAGATCAAAGAGCTTGCCACCAGCCATAGGGCTCCATGACATAATTTTAACATCATCTTTATACATATGATTAATGACACCATTGTCAATTGCATCTAATGTGTACGGTGACACTTCTAATTGATTTATTGTAATGTGTAATTTGTCACACACAAGGCATTTACTTAACAAATCATATTGCGATTTATTAAAATTCGAGACACCAAACGATCTCACTTTCCCCTCGCTTACTAAAGCCTTTAAAGCTTCTGTTACTTCATGGGGATCCATCAACGGTGATGGTCGATGGATAAGCAAACTATCTAAATAATCAACATTTAATTGTTGTAATGAACGGTCTACCGCTTTTTGAATATGTGTTTTACTATGATCATATCTGTGTCCCTGAATGTCTTGTTCAGGGCTTGATGGTAGTACGATACCACATTTCGTCACAATCTCAATTTCATCTCGTAATTGAGGTGATAATTTTAAAGCCTCACCAAAAATACCTTCGCATGTATAATTACCGTAAATATCGGCATGGTCCATCGTTGTGACCCCGCGCTCTACTAACTCATTTAAATAACGATTCAATTGTTGTGGTGTCCACTGCCAATCTTGTGCTCTCCAAAACCCTTGTATCACTTTTGAAAACGAGACATACTGATTTATTTTTACTTTATCCATTTAAAAACCAACACCTTTTATTTTATTAGATAATTAAGTGAACTGTAACATGTCTAATTTGTTGTGTATTTGATTTTCATCAATCTGTTCACCAATCATCACAATCGTTAATGGCATTTCATCATCAATAATTTGATAATCTGGGAGACCAAATGCATATTGAAATTCATAAGTTTCATGAGGCATATCACGAAATTTAACATATCCCTTTAATCTTAGAACATTATCTGGGAGCCGTAAAATAAATTGATAAAATAATTGACGATCAATCGGCCCAGAAAAATGGTATTGTACACTATTTATACCATGATGATGCATATGGCTTTCTTTAGTTGGCAATGATGTATTTGTAATCGTATCAAAAGCATCCATGTGCATATCTGCATAAGTTGTATAAAATTTGGGCGCTTCTGAATTAATTTTATCAATAGCTTTAAGATCATCATACGCATCACTTTTTAATAAATCCATTTTATTGACTACAATTGCATGACTTACTTCTAATTGTTCTTCCATCAATTGTGTTGTACTATGGGTATATTGGGTTCTGGTCAAAAATCTTGGTGCGTCTAATAATCCTATTACCATAGGTGTTTGGACATTAGCGACAATTTCAGGATCTTGGCATGCCGCAATAATTTCTATCGGATGTGCAATACCCGTCGCCTCAATTATAATATGGTGCATTGCACTTTTGTTAAGAAAATGTTTTAATTGTTTTATTAAATCTTGTTGCAAGTCACAACAGACGCAACCATTTAATACCGATGCGACTTCAACATCGTCGCTTAATGCAGCGCTATCTACATCTAAATTGCCGTATTCATTTACGATGATACTTGGGTTTTCATTTTTTCTTAATAAATATTTCACATAATTGCTAAGGAAAGTTGTTTTCCCACTACCTAAAAAACCTGTTACAATTGTAATAGGCGTGTTAGGTTGTTTAATATTTTTCATAAAATCACTCATTTCTTAAACACAAATGTTTGTGTAAAATTTAATTTATACATATAATTAAATTTTACTTGATAAAATATTAGATATCTTCTAAACTTTATACACACTTTATTTTAGCATGGCACAGTGCAAAAGTATGATGGAAGAAGTGTCAAACACAACGCAAGACGGATTCAGGTCCGATACAGAGAGAACAAAACGGATAGAATGTCTGGAGGAGAACTTATGTCTGAACCACTTAATTTAAAGGAACAACTTTGCTTTAGTTTGTATAATGCTCAAAGACAAGTAAATCGCTACTACTCAAATAATGTCTTTAAGAAATACAAACTGACTTACCCACAATTTTTAGTATTAACAATTTTATGGGCTGATTCACCTGTCAATGTAAAGAAAGTCGTAACAGAATTAGCATTAGATACAGGTACTGTATCTCCATTACTCAAGAGAATGGAACAAGTTGATTTAATCAAACGTGAACGTTCTGAAGTAGATCAACGTGAAGTGTTTATTCATTTAACTGACAAGAGTGAAGCAATTCGTCCAGAATTAGACACGGCTTGTCAAGATGTTGCTGTTGCATCATCATTAAGCCCAGATGAATCTCAAGAGTTAAATCGATTACTTTCAAAAGTAATCAATGCCTTCACTGAAGAAAAATCCAAATAATTTTTCACAACAAAAGTTTAGGTACTAGCTATTAAAAATTATTCCTTTAATATACTTGATTTATAAAGCGAGCTCAAACACTTATGTGTTTGAGCTCGTTTTTTCATAATAAATCATAACTCATATTCAACAGCTCTATCTACCGCGGTTTAAATGAATAACTAAAGATTTATTATTTATTTTAGATGTCTTGGTTTCCACGTTTATTTTAATCAGCATTAATGGCTACCATTTGGTGTAAATAACCATTCGTTTTATTCAATAGCGCCTGATAACTGCCATCTTCTAAAATAACGCCATCTTGCATAACTATAATTCTATCAAAATGTGGCAATAGTCTTAAATCATGTGTTGCCACTATCAAGGTTTGCACAGTTTGATGAATTGCTTCCATCACTTTATCGGTATGATATATATCCAATGCCGTTGTCGGCTCATCTAATATCCAAATAGGCGCATGTTTTAAAAACAACCTTGCTATTGCCAATCTTTGAACCTCTCCACCAGATAATGTTTGACCTGAAAGTGTAATCATTCTATCCAAATCAATATGCGCTAATCCCAAGTCATCAAGTACTTCTCTCATTTCATTATCACGCTTTTCAGCAAATAAATTCTCACGAACTGTTCCATCAAAAAGTTGTTGTGATTGTAATAAGGCATTTATATGACCATATTTTTCCTTATCCTTAATTTTCACTATATCTTGTTGGTTAAATAATATGCTCCCTTTTTCACTTTGATACAAACCTAGCATGAGTTGAAGTAATGAGCTTTTCCCTGAACCAGAAGGACCAACGATTGCAACATGTTCACCTTTGTTAATAGTACATTGAATATTGGATAACACATTACTTGATTGATTCCAATATTTAAAATCTACTGCTTGAATATCGAATAACAAATTAGCTTCATTCAAATCTCTTTGCATTTGTTCAGTACCTTGTATCATCGGATGCGCAATCACTTCATTTATATTTTCAATTGCTTCATCTGTATCACCTTTATAGTAAGCCACATTACTCATCGGAATGGCTTGTTCAAACAACGTTAACATCATGAGCACGATACTCGTTAAATAAACGACGTCTAATTGGTGATTTTGCACTTGGACAACACCCAAATATAAGGTAAAAAACAGTGCAACCATTGAGACAATATTTAAACTATACTCATACAGCGATAAAAATCGTTGCTCTTTCGCTTGTGCGTCTTCATATTGATCTAATTGATCTAACAATGCTGTTTTATAATATGTTGTTCTATCAAAACGAACGAGTTCTTCGTAACCTTCTTTATAATCGTAAAAGTGATTTAAAAAGCCACTTTGTACTTGATTGACTTGTTTTTTTAGTTGTCGCGCTTTTTTAGCACTCAACCAAGGTATAACTAATAAAGTTGCAATCATACTCACACAGATAATAATTGCATGTACATATGAAAAATAAATCATTGTTAAAACAGTTATCGTTGCTGTAATGCCAATAACTACTGGAGGATAATACACTCTCAGATAAATATTTTGTAGTGCTTCCACCCTACCAATCATACGCGCAATCAAATCGCTAGAATTAAATTTACGATATACATCGGGTATGACGGGTAATAATTTCTTGAAAAACTGAACTCTCACATTTCTCAACATCGTAAATGTCGCTCTGTGAGATAAAAGTCTTTCGATATAACGTGCAATCGCTCTTAGAAATCCAAACATTTTAACAGATACAATCAGGATCATTAAAGCGAATAAAGGCGCACCTAATGCACTTTGTGTAATCATGTACCCGCTTAAGAAGAACATACCCAACGCTACCAAACTACCAACGACACCAACTAGTATTGATAAAATCAAATCTTTGTCTATTTTAAATTGAATATGTGGTTTCATGTTGCATCACCACCTTGAGATGAATTTTTCATTGTCGTTTGCTCAACAGATGTTGCATAACCATTTTCTATTAATATGCGTTTATCTGCTTTGTTAATCGTATGTGATCTATGGGCAATCGTAATAATGGTCGCACTTTCAAATTCATGTGCAATCACATCTTGAATGGTTTGTTCTGTTTTCACATCTAAGCCGGTAGCGGGCTCATCAAAGATGATGAGCTCTGGTTGTGTCATTAATACTCTTGAGAGTTCTATACGTCTCATTTGCCCTCCTGAGAGCATTTCTCCACCTTCACCTATCCATGTATCTAAACCATCCGCTAAGCTCAGTACTTTTTCTTTCAGTCCTACATCATCTAATACCTTTAATATTCTAGCATCATCAACGTCTTGGAACATCGTAATGTTATCACGTATAGAAGCATTAAAAA
The DNA here is from genome assembly GCF_048568385.1 of Staphylococcus sp. LKG3-1. Classification (NCBI taxonomy): domain Bacteria; kingdom Bacillati; phylum Bacillota; class Bacilli; order Caryophanales; family Staphylococcaceae; genus Staphylococcus; species Staphylococcus sp. LKG3-1. The sequence continues at coordinate 2,445,123 of NZ_CP183796.1, read as the reverse complement.
TATAAGGTGATTGGCTCAAAAAGCCAATACTTAAAGATGGATCCTTAAACGTTACTGAACCGGATTGGGGTTTGTAATTTTGTGTTATCAATTGTGCTAACGTTGATTTACCCGCACCACTTTTACCAACTAGTGCAATTTTCTCGCCTTGATAAATACTTAGATTAATATTTTTCAAAGCATAGGTGTCAGCTGCATCATATTTGAAATCAACCTGCGATAATTGAACAATGGGTGTTTGATACGTATCAATCTGTTTTTGAATCTTATGTTCTGCGGTTCCTTTATCTAAGACATCAAATACGACATCACTTGAACCTTCACTTTGTTTACCGGTATGAAACGATTGTCCAAGATCTTTAATTGAATTATAAAATTCTGGCGCTAAGATAATTGCAATTGCTGCTGTTTTAAAATCAATGTTATGAAATAAAATCAATCCTAAACCTGCTTCTAATGCAACCAAGCCAATACCTAACATACTAATAAATTCAAGCATGAGGCCTGATAAAAATGCACTCTTTAAGATGCGCATTGTCAAATCTCTAAATGTTGTACTTTCTTCATATAATGCCGCTTCAGTCTTATCTGTTCTATTAAAAAGCTTTAATGTAATAAGACCTTTAATTTTATTTAGAAATTGCTGACTAAATTGATTTAAATATGTCATTTTATCTTTAGATTCATCACGTGTTTTCAAGCCAAATATAATATAGAAAATAGGAATAAATGGTGCTGTAACAATCATAATTAATGCAGTATTTAAATGTATAAAACACATTGCCACAATGATCATCAGTGGAATCATCATCGATTTAAATACCTGTGGAAAATAACTGTTAAAGAAAGGAACAATGCCATCTATACTTTCTGTCAATGTGTTTATTTGCGCACCAATTGGTTCTTTTGAGCGTTGTAATATGAGCTGACGTCGCAAATCTCGTTTGACTTTTGAAGCCATACGATTACCTATCATTTGGTTCACTGTATTAAGTGTCGCACGTGCAATTAAAATCACCAATGTTATAAATAATAAAGCCAATACATCTTGATTGGTTTTTAATAACATGATATTTAAAATTTCAGCAATAGAAATATTTTGAACTACTACGGTTATGGCTAATAATGTACTAATAATAAACATCCATATAGGATATACTTTAAATTTTAAAGCTAAATTTGTTAATCTTTTCACAAAATATCACCTGCCACATATTATAAACACATTATATGAAATTTAAATGATTTCGCTCATTATCAAGTAACATTTTTTATGTTAATTTCATATTTCTGACATAAATTTAAAATTGATTTTTTATTACTCTGACAAAGCTACTAAAATATATATATTTTATATTATCTCATTCTTTGGTCTCATATTACGGTTTTAAGTAGCGTATTATATTTTTATTGTGCTATTATTGTTAGATGAAAATGCATAAAATTTAATAAGTACTATGAAAGTAGGTAAATTATGTTAATACTTGAATTAATTAAAGGTATTATTCTAGGTATCGTTGAAGGATTAACGGAATTTGCACCCGTTTCTTCTACTGGCCATATGATACTTGTCGATGACATGTGGCTAAAATCTAGTGAATTTTTAGGTTCACAATCCGCTTTTACATTTAAAATTGTAATCCAACTCGGTTCTGTGTTCGCAGGTGCTTGGGTATTCCGTGAACGTTATTTCGAAATGTTACATATTGGCAAATACAGACATGAACCCATTGACGGTATTGGCCAAAAACCAAAACGTTTAAACTTATTGCATATTATCGTTGGTATGATACCTGCTGGTGTCTTAGGATTACTCTTCGATGATGTCATCCAAGAATATCTTTTCAGTGTGCCTACTGTAATGATAGGACTATTTATCGGTGCTATATATATGATTATTGCTGATATTTACAGCAAAAAAGTTACCAATCCACGAAACGTGGACCAAATCAATTATTTCCAAGCATTTGTCATTGGTTTATCGCAAGCCATAGCTATGTGGCCAGGTTTTAGTAGATCAGGATCTACGATTTCCACTGGTGTCTTAATGAAAATGAATCATAAATCAGCATCTGACTTTACATTTATCATGGCAGTGCCAGTAATGCTTGCTGCAAGTGGTTTATCTTTAGTTAAAAATATGGAATATATCCACATGAGTGATATTGGCTTTTATGTTTTAGGTTTCTTAGCCGCATTTATTGTTGGTCTAATTGCCATTAAAACTTTCTTATACTTAATTAGTAAAATCAAACTGATTCCATTCGCTATTTATAGAATTGTCTTAGTAATCATTATCGCTATTCTTTATTTTGGCTTTGGTATTGGTCAAGGTATCACTGGTGAATAATTTAATAAAAAACAGGTAACTCCCCCATCAACGGGGTTTATCACAAACTGTCGACAAAGTCTCCGATTTTGTTGGCAGTTTTTTTGTGTATGGTTTTCGCAGACAGTATCTTAGCGTGTAGGTTTCGGCTAGTGTTGCTTTCCCAGGTATCGATCTAAATCACTGCCAATAATATATAGAAAATAATATAATATATAAATTGGGCAGTCGTAGTGTTTGTTATGTTGAATAAAACAACAGATAATAAATCCTATGTATACGCTATATTTACCGTTTATTTTCATGTAATATAGGGTATGGTGAAGATAGTATAAATTAAATGGAGGCAACGAGTATGGACAAAAAGCAATTAATTAAAACAATTATCACAGTAGCGCCTGTGTTTCTAGTACCGCTAATCGTCGAACGTAAACGCATCAAAGATCATCCAGATGTTAAAAAAGCTAGCGATGCGACAGTTAGCGCTTCTAAAACAGTTGCAGATAAATCTGTACATTTGAAAGATAATGTAGTTGAAAAATCTTCTAATGCGAAAGCATATGTTGTAGATAAAAAACACAACATGGATCAAAAGCGCGAACTTAAACGCATTGCAAAAGAAAATGATCCTGCTTATATCGAGAAAAAAGGCGAAAAATTAGAAAAAGAAAATCGCAAAGAAGCAGATAAAATGAACAAAATTCTGCAAAAAAATATCGATAAACGTCATAAAGAAGAAGAGAAAGCACGTCAAGAAAATGAAAAACAACGTATCAAAGATATGAAAAAATCTAACAAGCACATGGAAAAAGTTGGATTAACACCAGGTAAACTTGATGACGAAACTGAGAAAAAAGGCGAAAAGCTTGAAAAAGATAATCGTAAAGATGTAAATAAATTAAACAAATTGTTACAAAAAAACATCGACAAACGTCATAAAGAAGAAGAGAAAGTGCAAGAAAAAAATAAAAAAGCACGTTTATCTGAATTCAAAAAATATAAAGACTATGTGGCAAAAAGCGTTGTAAAACAAAACAACGAAGATAAAGGCAAATAAGCAAATGACACAAGTCATTATAGATGGAGATGCTTGTCCTGTAACCAATTCAATTATTGAATTGACGAAAGGGACAGGCATTTTTGTTACCGTCGTCCGTAGCTTTAGCCACTTCTCTACCGTCATTCAACCTGAACATGTCAATATTATTTATGTTGATGATGGGCCTGATGCTGTCGATTATAGAATAGTAAAACTGGTTCACTCTGATGATCTTGTTGTAACACAAGATTATGGACTCGCTAGTTTATTATTAAACAAAGCTAAAATTGTTATGCATCACAAAGGATTTATATATAATCAAGAAAATATCAATACGCTACTCGAACAACGACATGCAAGTGCACAGTTTAGAAAGAGTGGTGGTCGAACAAAAGGGCCGGCTACTTTTACAGAAGAAGATGTATCAAAATTCGAGTCTATATTTTCAAATTTAATTCATAAATATTTTTTAGAAACGGAGGATTAATCATGAAAAAAATTGCTATCTATTGTGGTGCCAGTAAAGGCAATGATGTTACATATATGAACGAAGCTTATCAATTAGGTAAGTACATGGCAGAACAAGGCTATGAACTCATTTTCGGTGCAGGTTCTGTAGGGATTATGGGCGCAATTCAAGATGGTGTATTGGATCATGGCGGCACTGCAATTGGTGTCATGCCTAAAATGTTAGATGAAAAAGAAATTACGAGTACTAAATTAACGAAGCTTATTTTAGTGGATTCCATGCATGAGCGAAAAAATAAAATGGCAGAGCTTGCCGATGCATTCGTGATGGCACCTGGTGGCGCTGGCTCACTAGAGGAATTTTTCGAAATGTATAGTTGGGCGCAAATTGGTATACACCAGAAACCGATAGCCATTTTTAACATCAATGCCTTTTTTGAACCTTTACAAACATTAATAAATCATATGATTAAAGAAGGCTTTATCGATCCAAAATATAAAGCACTTGCACCTTTATGCGCTACGCCAGAATCACTTTTTAAAACATTAAACAATTACCAACCTCTTGGCATTAGAACTTATGACTAAATCATGTTAATAAAATTAAGCAGCTATTATACACAAGCACTAGCTTATATAATCCGCGAAAAAAGGATGACTAATCGTAGGAAAGCGTCTGAGACATTTATTTTTGTCCCAGACGCTTTTTAATAATGAAGCATTATTTCGCCTTATCCCTCAATTTGACAATATCTATTTATATCCCAAACATTTAATATAATCTAACTTGAAATCTATCATTGAATAGTTAGCCTTTGACTTATAACAAAATTGCTAAGAGTTGTTTTAAAATCATTATAGCTACGATTAAAATAATGACTGATGACAATTTGTTCAATAGCATGATATATTTCCCTGTTTTATCTATGTTTCCAATCATTTTTCCAACTACTGCCAAGAAAATAAACCATAGCCAAGAAACAATAACAGTAGCTATAGTAAAGACCATTTTTTCAGTACCTTCATAAACTGCACCACTTGTCCCTATTACGCCTATGGTATCCATGATTGCATGGGGATTAAGTAATGATACAGACAGTGCAAAACCAATTTGCTTTTTAGCGGACATCGGTCGATATGATTGTAGTGTAACTGGACGTGTACGCCATAATGACCATGCCATATATAATAAAAATACCAGTCCAATACAATAAATTGTAATTTGTAGCACAGGCATCGATAACAATATCACAGAAATACCTATGACGGCTAACACGATTAAAAATGTATCACATAACCCTGCTGTTATAATAACTGGTAATGATTTGGTAATACTTTTATGGTTTGCACCTTGATTAAATACAAATACGTTTTGCGCCCCTAAAGGCAATATGAGCCCTAGCGCTAATAGTAATCCGTGAACGGCTGATTGCAACATACAAAACTACGCTCCTTTAATTATTACGTCTATTTTAACTATGCTATACTATATGCACAGAAATTGGACCCACCAGATACAAATTAAAATACCAACCAGATAATATAGGAGCTATTTTATGTTCAAACCAAAATACAAGTAAATTATAGATGATATCATTTCACAAATAGATTCTGGAGATTTAGAACAAGGCATGCAATTACCTTCTCAACGAGATATGGCCTCGTTATATCAAGTGAACCGTTCCACCGTTATACAAGCACTCGATATTCTAAAAAGCCAGGGAATCATAGAAGGTAGAGAAAAACAACGCTTATATGTATCTGGAAATACTTGGCATACTTATATTAAAAACAATATTAATTGGCAAAACTATATTAGCCATAGTACGACTAAAAATAACCAATACTTTGTTCAACAAATTAATAAACTAGAATTTCACACTAACATGATACGATTGGGTACTGGTGAACTTGCTCCCGATCTTATACCTAATGAACAGTTCAAAGAAATTTTGAGCAAGTGTCATACTCCTGTGTTAAATACTAATTATGAACCACCCCAAGGCAACCTTAAGCTTAGAGAAGCAGTGGCACAATATATGCAAAAATTAGGTGTCGCATGTACTGTTGATCACATTTGTATTACATCAGGTGCATTACAAGGGTTAAAACTCATTGCAGATGGCTTACTCATTCTACAATCCAAGATTATTGTTGAATCACCTTCATACATTAATTCAATACGCACGTGGCATAATATGAGGGCCGATATTCAGCAAATAAGCATTTCTGATATTAAAAGTAATATTAATAATATTTTTAAAGTACAATCACAATATACAAACAGTATCTTTTATTGTATACCGACTTTACACAATCCAACACAACATAGTTATTCAACAGAAGAAAAACAAAAAATCATCATGCAATGTGAACAACATGGTATACCAATCGTAGAAGACGATGTGTATGGTGACTTATATTTCAATCATGAACGACCTAAACCATTAAAATCGTTTGATACAAAAGACAATATTTTATATATGAATAGCTTATCTAAAACAGTAAGTCCTGGTTTACGTGTCGGGTGGATTGTTGCCAAGCCTTCTGTCGCAGCACATTTAGCTGATTTAAAAATGCAAAATGACTATGGCGCAAGTTCTATATCACAATATATCGCAATACAATGGTTAACACATCCTCAATATCATGACCAACACCTCAAAATGTTAAAGAACCAACTTTTAATTAAGAGAAATTTATTTTTAGAATCTCTGAAGAGATATTTTAGTGATTTCGGTTCATGGTCAACGCCCGAAGGATCATTTTATATTTGGTTCCAATTTAAGTTCTCCATCGATATGAAAAGACTTTTCGATGAAGCGATTGCAGAAAACATACTGATTAACCCTGGTGAAGTATATGATAAAGATGCGCGTGATTGTATCCGTTTCTCATATGCTTATATCGATGCCGAAGATATCGATGCAACTTTAAAGCATTTAAGCAAAATTATCCAAACACGTTTTACGCCACCGTCTTCCCACATTGGCAAAGGTAATCACGGTTGATAAGTATAAAAAGTGTTTCTGAACTGTGGTACATGCATAAATCTTTCTAACTTTAAAAAATTGATAAAGGCTGAAACAATTAAATTTGCCTCAGCCTCTATTTAACTTAATCTATATACATTTGTATAGATGATCATATACATTATCAAAACAACACTTCTCAGACATTTATTGTTAAATCTTTATAATATCGAACATGTTTTTTCAGTGGATGATACTTACTAAGTTCTGGGTATTCAAAATGATCAAAACGTTTCATACCAATTTTCTCCATAACTTTGCGTGAAGCTTCGTTATTTTCTGAAGTGAAAGCATATACTTCTTCAATGCCTTGTTCTTTAGCATATTTCAATACCGCAGCTGCGCCCTCAGTTGCAAAGCCATTGCCCCATACTTCTGGAATTAAGCGCCACCCAATTTCATAAAATGGCAATTCTTCAAATGTGTATTTACTTTCTTTAGGAACATAATTCAAGCCAATAAACCCTAGCCAGCCATTTGTTTCTTTAAGTTCTACAGCGAATAATCCTATGCCATTTGATTGGATCGCTTCATCCATTTTTTTCATATCGTGTTCTGAACGTTTATAGCTTAATAAACTAGGAAAATATCTCCGAACTTGCCGATTGGCATTCATTTGTTGAAATGGTAATAAGTCTGTTTCTCGCCAATCACGTAATCTCAACCGTTCAGTTTCAATATAAACTGTCATTCATTACACCTCTATACTTAAAGTAAATTTATATAGAAAAGTAACGCGTTATGAGCGCACTCATATCGCGTTACTTTTTTAGTATTTCAAAGAATATCCATTACGTTCTTGAAATATAGCTAATTAATTCAACGTTTACCGCAATTTCTTTTAAACGATTGCGTTCGCTTTTCGGTGCAGTAAATGTTGCATCGATAAAATCATTCTGATGATCTAGTTTATACGTCGCTACAAATGTATCCGTATCTGATTCGAAATTTGGCAAATGTGCAATAACACGTTTAATTTCACCCGTTGAATCTTTAATTTGTCTGCCAGTAATGCTTTCAATTTCTCTACCTAATTCTGGCAAAGTAATTGAACGGCCTTCTAATAAATTGAAATCTTGTTCATGCATAACGGTAACCTCTCTTCTATTCAAGGAAATTGTTAATTCACTTTATCTTTATATTCACATAAACGATAAAACATATTTATCAATTAACTTGTATTCCAACTTTTTATTTTAAATATTTTTATATGTGACGATTAAAACTTGTAATATCTTATAACGATACCCATTATAACAATTACTAAAACCAGTTTACAATGATTTCCTAGGAAATACTATTTAAGGATGTTTAAATAAGATGATATATAAATTATGATGCGTGATACCCTACGACTACTTTATGTCTTGGCATTAATATCTTTTTCTAAGTCGTCCGATTTATCTTTAAGTTTGTCTTGCTCTTTTTCTAATTTTTCTTTTTGCTTTTTCAAGTCTTTATTTTGCTTTTCAAGTTTATCGATATCTTTTTCTAAAGACGCTTTCTCATCATCTTTACCACATGCTGTTAGAGTAATGGTTGATGCTATTATGAGTGCCAGCCATTTTTTCATGTAATATCTCCTTTTTCATAATAATATATATTTTATCATTATTTATGCTTATCTTCATTATTTACCAATAAGTTTTTGACCATAACGACCTTATCCATATCATACCCCATATTAAAATTCATTTTTTGCATTTTTTGGTTCGAATAAGCTACAGTACTTTCTATTGTATGCGCCCCTTTATCTCGTGCCCATGCTTCAATCTCTTTTTTTAACTTAGTTGCAACACCCTGATTACGGTGAGTAGATTCAACATATAACATTTCAATTAATGCTGTTTTCAGTGTTTTATCATATCGTGCCCAAATAAAACCAATCAACTGTTCACCTTGTGTTTGAATCAATATTGTATCGTCACTGTATCTTAAACCATGTTCAATCATTTCAATACGCAAAGCAACAGAAAGTTTAGTCCTTTTATATGTAGTATTTTGCCGTTCCAGTTCTGCTTCATGCACTTCAGCAATTCGGTTAATATATTGTGTCTGTTTAATTGTTAATCGATTCATATATACTCCTTATAAAAGCTTGTTGATTTATATTATGATATTAGTCATAATAATTCTTATCTTATAAATATATTCTAAAAAAAGGTAGCGAAATTCAAATGAAATCCACTGATAAATTAATGCGTGAAAATAATGTGAAATCACTTAGATTAAATAATACAGATAGAGAAACGTTTGAAAATTATATGACTTATGTACGAGCTGATTTAAGCGTAAATCCACATGCATCTGAAAAAATGTTAAATCGCATTTTACATCAGTTATTACAGGCCGAAAAGGAAGGCACCCTCGCAATGGATTTCTTTAACCATGATCCTAAAGCGCATGCTAAAAACGAAATCAAAAAGTTACCTAATGAAACTATAACTAATATATTCAAATATATATTTCAACATATCTTATTATTTATAGGTATTTTTTGTTTTTTAAAAGGTTTTATTGGATTTTTCATTGGCGCAAAACGTTTATATATTTATACCTTCCCTCTTATGTTAATTGTCGGTTTCATTATCATTTTCTTATTTATTTGGGTAATATTTAAAACTGTGCAAATGCAATGTTTTACTAAATCACATTGGACATCGATTGGCACTTATATCAGCATTATCCTTTTATTATTTGCAACTTTCTATGTATTTTTTGTTCCACAATCTTTTTTAGCGATAGGCCCTTATCTCTTAATTAGTAATTGGACCTTTATCATTATTTCTTTTATCGTTATTCCAGTTTCACTCTATATCGATCATCACTTTATCAATAAAGATGCCAACACTTCTTTATAAACAGTGCATAGTGATAAAAAAGTAGGACAACGAAATCTTATTTAAAATATGATTTCATCGCCCTACTTTTATCTATTATTTAATATGTCTATATTAAATATTTAGTCCTTCTTTTTTCTCAACACGAATACTCACTAATAAGAAAATGAGTCCAATAACCGTTAATATAGGTGCTATTAAACTTAATGATGCTATAGGTAAATTCGTAACCACGACGCCTCCTATGAAGGCACCTAAAGCATTACCTAAATTAAATGCAGATTGATTCAACGTACTTGCAAGTGTTGGTGCATCTTGAGAGATTAAAGTACTCTTAAATTGTAATGACGGGCTCATACTAAAGCCAATCAAACCAAAGAAGAAGATGCCTGCTACCATTAAAATACTATTCATTTGAACGAAGTATAATAAGATGAAATATAGAATAAAGACGATAAAAATGATTTTTAAAGCTTTATTTAAATTCCAATCTGCCAGCTTACCACCAACGACATTACCAAGAGTAACCCCTATACCAAATATAATTAACAGATAAGAGATTAAGTTTTCTTGTACATTGGAGACATCTATGAGCACAGTAGAAATATAAGTAAAGTATGCAAACACACTACTAAAACCAAACAATGTCACTGCAAGCGTTAGCCACAAGCGCTTTTCTTTTAAAATTTGTAATTCATTTAAGACAGATGACTTAATCGTTTCACGTTGCATAGGAACAAAAATGATGATGCCAATCAGTGCAAGTGCCCCAATAATCGAAATAATAATAAACGTCATAGGCCAACCAAAGTTTTGACCAATTAATGTACCAAAAGGTACACCTAATATATTACTCATACTTAACCCCATAAACATAAGTGCCATTGCGCTCGCACGCTTTTCAGGTCTTACCATACTTGCCGCAAGTATAGAACCAATACCAAAGAACGAACCATGTGCTAAAGAGGTAATAATTCGACTTGTCATCATAAACCCATAATTAGGACTAAACGATGCTGTAAGATTCCCTATAATAAATATTCCCATCAATACAATCAACAAATATTTTCTATTCCATTTTATTGTCAACATAACTATGATAGGTCCACCGATTGCTACACCCAATGCATAACCAGTGATCAATTGTCCTGCTTGACTCACCGTCACGTCAAAATCTCGTGCAATATTAGGCAATAACCCCATAATAACAAACTCTGTCATGCCAATTGCAAACGCACCAATTGCAAGCATCCATATCGCTATAGGATATTTCATTTTCGACTTACCTCCCATTACGTATTTTTTAAACATGATTGTGATTATACTAAAATGCGATTGCTTAAAACAAGGGTATTGCTTAATTTTTACTGTTTTTTATATAAATCCGCTTACATTATATGTGTAGTTAAAATTAATCGCACATATAAAAAATGTTGATCATTCAAATCTAAAATAACATCTTACAAAAGTTATTTTAAAAATGAACCATCAACACGAAGGTATACTGATTTAGTTTATAAGTAAGGCATCTACAAAGAACCAAATCACCATAATAATCATAATGATTGCCTGTGCTACTGAGCTTGCTAAAAAGGCAACGACCGAACCAAAGCTCGCTTTTAGCGCTTTAGTTAAGTTAGGCTCTTGAATCATTTCTACAACAAGCACTGCAACAAATGGAACTATAATAATGCCAAAAGGTGGAAAGACAAAACAACCGACGATGACACCGACAAGTGCAACCAGTTCACTTAACTTTGAACCACCAAATTTATTTACAAAGTATTTATTCATAATAAAATCAGCAACAAGAATAAATACCGTGAATAATATCATAGAAACATAAAATACCCATGATAAGTTGCCATTATGAAAACCAAATTGATAAATTAAAAAACCGACCCATAACACTAATACTGAAGGAATAATGGGTTTAATTAATCCAATAAATGCTAAAACAAATGCTGCTATAATACATAGCCATAAAATTACTGTCATGATTATCTACTCCATACTTTCTTCTGTAAATTTTTGATCTTTAGTAAAGAAAATCAGTATCATGCCAACAAATATTGAAGCTGCTGAGACATAAAATACATTGCCTAAACCAACCCATTGACTCATGATACCACCTAATAAATTCCCACATAATTGACCAATAACCATCGCATTAGCAAATAATGTCGACGCATAACCCGGAAAATCTGGTAATATATCTTGGAAATAGCTAATACCTAGCCCAAGTAAAATTGCTAAAAATATGGCTAAGAATACTTGGCCAACAAACATCATTACAAGGCTTTCGAATACCCCAATGCTAAAGTAAAATAATCCACCAAATAAGCCGCCTAATATTAATAGTGTGCGCGTTGTTAATTTAGCAGATAAAATACCGAGTAATACCATAAATGGTACTTCTAATCCTGCACATAAACTTGCCAAACCGCCGACAAACCCTTCAGGTTCATTTAAATAGTTTGTAACGAACAATGGCATATTCAACGTATACATCCATTGCCCAATATGCAATAAGATAAACGCTAAAAATGGAACTAATAATACTTTATCTTTTAACATATTTGGTGCAGCTGCTTCTACATGGTTCACATCGGAAACAGTGTGTTCCGTTTTAATATCTTTAAAAAAGAAAACTTGCAGTAGTAAAGTGAAGATTATAATTGTAATGGTGCCCCCAAACAGCCCAGAATAACCATTTGCGCTTAATAGCAAAGCACCTATTAAAGGACCGAATAAAAATCCAAATGAAAACATTGATCTCAAAACAGCATTTGCAAATTTGGCTTTATTTTTAGACGCGGAGGCATTAATTGATTCTCTTGCCGAGGCATACATTTGTGGCATTGCAGGTGCAAAACACCCTTGAAAAATCGCATACATCGCTATAAAAATCCAAATTTCATGAATATAAAAATAAATAGAAAAACTTACGGCCCCCATAAACAGGGCAGCAACAATAATCAATTTCCTATTTATATTTCGCGTATCTGAAAATCGTGCCACAATTGTATTTACAATAAATTGACTTATTGCTGCTAAAGCTAATAATAACCCGTATTGAGAGGACGTCATTCCTAAATCATTTGTAGCAAATAACACTAAATAAGGTACGGTAATCGCAATTCCCATTCCCAATAGCATCATATTAATTACAAATAATTTGTAATTCTTGATATGTAATAAGGCACTAAACATATAGCCAACCTCTATTCAATAAATAATATGTTCAACAGTGTGAAAGTAAGTATTCCAATATGGAAATATTTCTAACTATAAGAAAGTTGAGATGGTTTGTCGTTTATGATTCAACATATTCCATCATTAAATTGATAAATGATTCTACTTGAGGTAATTGCTTCATACTCGCATCGTAGCTTAAAAATGTTGAACGAATCAATGGTTTTTCATCAATATTTACACGTTGGAATTCAAATTGCTCTCGATCGAGATGTTTCATCATAATTTCAGGTAAAATCGTAACGCCTACACCATTCAATAACATTTCTTTACATGTAGCAACTTGGTCAACAGTAATCATCGCATGATAATCTTGACCTATTTGACTACCATACCATTCTTTTATCTGATTAATATAAATTGGATCAGCTTGAAATTCAATAAATGGCATCTTATCTACTTCATCATTGCGATTTTTGGGATGAATAAAGAAATGTTCATCATTGAAAAGATGCGTATTACTTAAATTCATCATTTTATTACCACGAATAATCATGACATGGTAATCTCTATGATTTGCTTTTATCTGTTCACTTGAACCTACTTGAACTTGAATTTCTACGTTTGGAAATTGTCGTGTATATAAGTTTAAAACTTCTGGCAATAATGTTTGTCCAATTAAAGATGAACAACCAATCGATATCGTACCATTTACTTCGCCAATATGCGCTTGCATTTTGTCTAAGAATAGACGTTCTCTATTAAGCATTTCTCTAGCATGCTCAATAATCATTGCGCCTTCAGTAGTCGTAATCAATTGTTTCTTTGTTCGAATAAATACATTTACGCCAAAAGCATTCTCAATGGCCTTTAGACGTTGCGTGACTGCAGGTTGAGAAATATATAATATTTCTGCTGCTTTCCTAAGTGTTTTAGTTTCATCAAGCGTAGTTAACAAGCGATAATCGTCTATCTTCATAATTATCCCCCTATTTTTTATGCACGTTTCTGTAGCCGCTTCCATTTCATTACACATGTTTTCCATTATGCCCATAATGTAACCTGTAAACAAACTGACTCATACTTCAATACGCACGTTTTATCTCAATATTTCATTTCATACTAACCACAATCACCTTTTCAGTTCGTCCTCGCTACTTTCACTATAGTTCAGCAATTAAAATAAATAAAAGACATTCAAGTTATGTTTCAAATGTCTTTTATTCTATGTGTATGGTTCACTATAACACGTTTTTTTAATGACTCCTATACTATTTTTCAAAGGATTACATACTGCATAATGAGCGATTAAGTTTGTTATGCATATTAATCAGTTTCTAATTTTCTTTGGATATAGATGAAGACTTCTGACTCCATTGTTCAAATGTACCTTTTTTATGCTGAGATTTTGTTTCAGATCTTTCATTTTTCGCTTGTTTGATGTGTTTTTCTTGTTTGTGCGAGGGCTTATGCTTGTGTGTTTTAGCTTTATGATCTTTCGGTTTATGCTGTGCTTGCGTTTTTGTAACACCTTGCTTATGTTGCTTTGCCTTTTGTTTAATTTTATAAAAGCAATACATAATCTTATCTTGCATCGATTGAAAATCTGCATCAATTTTAATCATTAATTGATGTGCAATTACATAAGCTTCGTGATACTGCTTTCTCGTAATTTGCCCTGACTCTAAAGCGCGTTCTAAATCGTCTTGGTCTACAAGTTCATATTCGCCATTGGGTAATACAAGTACATCCAGACATAAATCAATTGTGCGTGCATTACCTTTTTGTGTAACATTTTTTATATTTATATCAAAATAATATTCCAACGGATTGCCCTTGTCATCTATCATCACTGTAATACTATAGCGCTTTTTCTCAGGTAAGATTTGTAACCATTGATAGTTATCATCAGCAACAATAATATTTTGACCTACAACTGAAACCTCTAATGGTTCTCGTACTTTATTCATTGTGACCAAACCAATGATTCCTTTGAACTTATTATTGTTCACCTTGACCTCAGTATATTCTCTATCAATGATGCGACGCCAGTGACGCTTATCGATATATTTTACTTTCACTGTCACCAACTCCTTAACATTATTATATAAAACTGTCTTCTTTATGTCATCTCATGAATTATATTGTCAGCATTCAATTTGCACTGCAGAAAATTTGATTATTATTATTGTACTATATTTCATAGCGTAAAAGCGAAATTGACAATCTTTATGAATTCTGTTAAATTTTATCTATATTTTTCTGAAAATTCTATAAATAAAGGAGATAGAACCATGGCAGTTATTCAAAGACCATTTAGAGCCGATCATGTCGGTAGTTTATTACGTCCTGAACGCTTAAAACAAGCACGCCAGGATTACCAAAACAACATTATCGATGCACAGGCATTGAAACAAGTTGAAGATGAGGAAATTGAGCACATCATTGAAAAACAACTTGAAATTGGATTACATAGTATCACTGATGGAGAGTTTCGCAGAAGTTGGTGGCATTTCGATTTCCTAGAAAATTTAAATGGCGTAGAAGGTTATACTTCAGACCGTGGTTTAGAATTCGAAGGTGTAGAGACACGAAATCACAATGTTAAAATCATTAGCAAAGTACAATTCAATCCAGATCATCCTCACTTTGAGCATTTCAAATTTTTACATGACAAAGTAGATGGACGTGCTACATCTAAAGTCTCTATACCAAGCCCTAATCAATTATTTCATCCTAATATTTTAAATGAAGAGATTTATCCAGATATCGAAGACTTTGCGCATGACGTCGCAAAAGCCTATCATGATAGCCTACTTAAATTTTACGAATTAGGCGCACGTTACATTCAATTAGACGATGTTTATTGGGCAAACCTAACTTCAGGTACACAAAAGACGCGTGGTCGTGATCGAACTGAAGAAGAAAAAGAAGCTGCACGTCAACTTGCCTATCAAGTTGTCAATGAAGCTGTTAAAGATTTACCAGAAGATTTACTCATTACCACACACATTTGCCGTGGTAACTATCAATCTACTTGGGCAATTTCAGGTGGCTATGAACCTGTAGCACCTTATTTATTCCAAGAACAACTTGGTGGGTTTTTCTTAGAATATGATGATGAACGTTCTGGTGACTTTGAACCTTTACGTTTCTTCCCTAAAGACAAATCTGCAGCAGTGTTAGGATTATTTACATCAAAAAATGGTGACTTAGAAGATAAAGCAACGATTCTTAAGCGTATTGAAGAAGCACAAAAATACATTACTTTAGATCAAATATGCTTAAGCCCTCAATGTGGCTTTGCTTCTACAGAAGAAGGAAATAAATTGACTGAAGACGCGCAATGGAAAAAATTAGCTTACGTTGTCGAAATTGCAAATGAAGTCTTTGGCACTGCGAAGTAATTTTAAATATCTTGTCTTACGCAAAAATGATAAATGAAGAGATTGCATATTAAAACAACCCATTTTATGGCGATGTGATCTTAGATATATCATAAATTAAGCTACGTTTCTTTAAATAAATGAGACATTACATTTTCAATTCAATCATCTACTGCTTAATTCAAAAAAGAGTCTGGGGCATCTATTTATGTCCCAGACTCTTTCACTTATTTATTATTTTTTCTATTTCATCTGCCTTTAAAGCATAGCGTTCATTTATCTCTGTTAATTCTGGATAATGTTTATTTAGCCACTCTTTACTAAGCAATTCAAAATGTTCAAATTCAAAGCCTGGTTGACACATACAGCCAACCAAAGCATATGCATTTTCATCTTCTACGCTAGATGCAAAAATCGTACCTTTAGGAACGACGTATTGTAATACGTCACCCGCTTCAATATGCTTACCTAATGTCACCTTTTCATATTGACCATTCGGAGAAATCATGTGAATTGTGAGTGAATCACCCTCATGATGATACCAAATTTCATCAGCATCGATACGATGAAAATGTGAAATATTATGATAAGTTAACAAAAAATAAATACTTGTGTAAGCTGCTCTATCCATGTCTTTATCAAGGTTACCTTTGATAACTTCTTTATAATAGCCACCTTCTGGATGCGGTTGCAATGCTAATTGTGAAATCCAACGTTGTACTGTTTGTTCCATACTACTTCAAATCCACATTATGGAATACATTTTGTACATCGTCTAAATCTTCTAACGCTTCTACTAATGTTTCAAATGTTTCTTGGTCTTCTGCTGATAACTCAATATCTGTTTGTGGTAACATTTCAAATTCAGCTACTTTAAATGTATCAACGCCTGTTTCACGTAATGCATCTTGCACCTGAGCGAATTGATCCGGTTCAGCATAGACAATCGTTAATCCATTCTCATCTATAACATCTCTCACATCTATATCTTGTTCCATTAATGCTTCCAATATATCATCCGCTGATCTATCTTCTATACCAAAGACTGCCGTGTATTCAAACATATACGCAACCGAACCAGAGACACCCATGTTGCCACCGTTTTTACCAAAAGCTGCACGAACATCAGAAGCTGTTCTATTCACATTATCAGTCAAAGCATCTACGATAATCATTGAACCACTTGGACCGAATCCCTCGTATCGTAGTTCGTCGTAGTTCTCTTCACCAGAACCTTTTGCTTTTTCAATCGCTTTTTCAATAATATGGTTAGGCACTGAATATGTCTTCGCGCGTTCTAAAGTTAGACGCAATGCTTGGTTTGACTCAGGATCTGGTTCTCCAGATTTAGCAGCCACATAAATTTCTTTACCAAATTTAGCATAAATTCTACTTGTATTTTTATCCTTTTGGGCCTTTTTTTCCTTAATATTATTCCATTTACGTCCCATATTTCCATCTCACTTTCTCAATAACTACATTGATTAACATGTTATATTATACAATAATTTCCACAGAGAATATAGATGTAAGCCCATAACATCCATTTTGTTTATTCACCTTATATACTAAAAAACAGGCGTGGGTTTACCTGGGCTAACGCTCACGCATATGTCTCACAAGCATTTTTACGTGTCATATCTATGTTTTAGCTTATGCATAAAGACGACGCTATTCTATAAAAATATAAACATCTTTTCTTTAAACAAGTGAGAACATTGCATTTTCAATATAGCCATCTACTCCCTAATTGAAAACGAGCCCAAGACATCTATTTATGTCTCAGGCTCGTCGTTATATTTATATTCTATTTTCACATAAAAATTTCGTGTTAATAATGAATGATTATTTTACATATGCTTCAATATCATCAAGAAGAGTCTCATATTTTTCTGCGTTGTCGTCATTCATAAATAAGTAGACTTTACGTTCATCTTCTGTTGAACGTATTTTACTTACTCTGTCTTGATCGATTAAGCGACGGATAGATGCAAGCACCTTCGTTCTACTCAACTCTAATTCCGTTGTTGCAATTTTTAAAAATGGTTGCATTAGCATATTTTTGTTCCTACAGTTATGTCGTATAAGCTCTAAGATAGCTACATCATTCATTGTTAACTTATAGGTTTCTTCAACGTAATGCATCACACGTTTATACTTTTTATAAACATTTAAAAATTGCGCTTTTTTCTCTTCATTCATTGTTGTTACACCTCCAAATGCTAGTAAGCAATACAATATAATTATCCATAAAATGTAATTGCTTGTCCTTATCATTTGTAATTATAGGTTTGTCAAAATTGCGAACAATAATAAATTAAGTTTCATAACGCTTTTTCAATATTGCATTTTATAAATTATATTATGTGTTGATCATTTATATATATCAATAATGTGCACTGTATTATAATCTAAATTTAATGTCAAAGTTTCTTCTTCAAAATGATGCTCAAACACACTGAATTCAGGTTTATTATATTCATCTATTTTCTTAATACATTCATTTGACCATTGATAATGGTTACGTAAGTGCTCAGGAATCGCGTAATTAATATTACCGTACACGTTGCTTATAGTTTCATAAAAAATAACATAAGCACGTCGCAACATCATATCCTTAAAGTTGATATGAATTTGGATGTTTTGTTCTTCGTGATCTAAAGCATTTTCACTCTCAACTACACGCCAGTCACCCACAAAAATTGTGATTTTGTGTGGGTGATGTGCTACCGTATAATAATCATATTCTTTCACGCTAGATTTACTCTTTCCCATTAATCTTTCATATATATTACCTAGAATAGAACGGAATCCATTTCTATCATATAAATACAATGCATGTTTCTTATCCTCTTGTTTAACTAAATCTATACCGACACCAAAGAAGTTTCCACGCGCTTTCTTAAACATACTCATCAATAATGGCGGACTTTCTATTAACTCCATATGATCATCATTTAATAAAAAATTATTATGAACATTTAAAAGATAATATTTTCTTTCTTCTAACTGCATTTCACTCATTATTTTTTTAATATTACTGAATTTAAACACTTCTTTGGTAAGTAACTCTTCATAATCTTCATTAAGATAAGGTGATGATAATTTATGATTATCAATAAAATAGTAATCAAATCCAATGCGCTTCAATTGAGGCTCCATATTTTTAAAAACTTCTGGCTAATTGAATAAATGTGTAATATCAACACCAAATTTCACATTTTTTCTATAAAGTTGTATTTTAATGATATTGCGATATATTTCTTTAAGGGGCATCGTTGAAAGATCAAAGACGTAGCTGACCGAGTGCATGCTATCTTCTAACAACTCAGGGTGTGATTGTACATATGATTTGTATTGACTATAGATCTCATCTATATAAATATTCACTTCTTCATCTGTTTGAATTTGAAATGCTATATTAACATTCGTATTCAACACAAATTTTATAAAACCGCAATCCACATCTGTTGTAAAAGCATCTCGTAATGATTCAACATCTATCATGCAATAAACTAATACTTTTTGTGTGCCTTCAAAGATGTAGCGCATACTTTGGTTATCAAATAAATTACGAAATTCTTCTAAAGAATGAATTTGAATGACAATTGCATCGTTGTTCGATTCTGCCATTTCATTGATATCTAAACAAATATAATTATTTTGGACATTTAGTTTCTGTAATTTTTTAGCAATGATTTGTTGTGTTTCCTCAAAGTTTTGCTCATCATCTTTGGTTTACTACATTAAAGACTTTATCTGATTTTGTAAGTTGTCAATTTTCTTTAGGTGAATATCCAAAATAATGTTTAAATTTTTTACTATAACTCGCAAAACTACTAAAACCATATGCATCTGAAATTTCAGAAATCGTAAGTTTCCCTTCTAATAATGGGCCGATTGATACTGGTAATTTTAATGTATCTACATAAGTTTTGAATCGCATGCCTAGTGTATTATAAAATTGGCTTGATATATTTGATTGCGATATAAACACTTTATTAGCAATTGCTTTCAATGTTAGCCTTTTATGTAAATGTGTATTTACATAATCTAACATTTCACCTGTAATACCATAAAATGAATAATCTGTTTGTTGTTTTAAATAATTAACATCAATCTTAGCTTCTGTCGCAATAATATCAACGATTTTATACATATAAGTTTCATATAGTTCATTTGTCAGTGTTTGATCTAAATGATGCTTAGCTAAATTTAATAAAGCCTCAAATAATCTGCTCGAAGATTGTATCAACTTAGATGTATATTGATACTCAAAAAATGAATACCCTCGCTCATGAAACCAATCACTAGAAATATATAATAATAACGACATTTCGTTTCTTTTGATTCTAAATATTTCTGTATTGTTCACGATAAGTAAATCTTCTTCAACTTCTACATTTGTTATAAAATGCTGTACTTCAACGGCATCCTTTAAAGGAAATAATAATAATATACCGTCTGTCACGCGCTTAGTAGGATACTTGTCCTTAGAAATAATATTTAAGCATTACGCTTTCATAATTTAACCTCTTTCGAATATTGTCATACGCTATGCATTAAACGCTCACTTCACTATTAATTCTAGCTTAATCACGTCATACCCCAAATATTTCAATTAACATGTTTTTAGTCTTTAGGTAATTTTGAATAAAATAATTAATTTTGTCAACATTTTTTGTATTAATCGAACTAAATTTTAAAATACAGCTATAGTATTATTAAACTTTTAAATAGTTCACAAAATTTAAAATTACACTAGATTTTAAAAAAAACCCTTATAAATTACTGTAGAAAGTAATTTTAAGGGTGTAATAACATTTTTGGATTATATATACTTTATTTAACTATTTTCTCATTCTGTTGGCAAGTCTTAATACATATTTTATAATATGAAGTAAGTTAATAAACAAGTTGAAACCCATTTCTCTCGGTGAGAACTGACCCCGTTTCATGCGGTTAAAGTCATATAACGTATAGAGTAAAAATAGCAATAATCCTACAACTGTAATAATTGTATGGAAAATTGGATTCTGGATAAACATACCTATTAAACTTGCAACAATTAATGCAATGAGTGTTACAAAAAGGTATTTACCCATGCTCGCTGCATTTCCAATAACGAAAAATCCAATCAATCCAAATACAATAAAGGCAGATATGGCTAATATAATATTCTTATAAAAAACCTCTGGCCCTAAATTCTGTAAATACGCCGTAAACGTTGCATAGGATAGCAACCCAAGTATAATGGCATAGATATGAGAAATCACAAGCCCATACTTACGCGCTCTATTAAAAATTAAAGTTATTAATACTAAACCGAGCAGTACAAAAGAAAGTGGTTGTCTCCATGACATTGGTAGGTATTGTCCAAAATAACAACCTATTCCAAAAATAATCCAATAATATACAAAAAAGAGCCATACTTTTCCGTATGCATGTGATTTTGATTGTTCTTTAGTCTTTTTTTGCTGGTTATTAACATGTTGTGCTGTTTCAGCCAACCCAATCACTCCTTAATTCCAAAAGCTACTATAAAATAAATAAAACATATGCGTTTAATCATAACATTAAACGTCTATATTAATAGCATGTACTTTTTAAATTTTCCACAAAATTAATGCGTAATACTTTAATGTTCACGTTTTTTCAAATAAACAAACATTGAATATACAATATTTTTAAAATTTATTATTTATAGACTTTTTTTATATCCGCTTATGTTACATTTGAAATAAATATCATCTTACTTGAAATAACAGAAAGACTTGTAAATGGCGCAGTAAAAGTATTTATTTCATATAAACATGGCATTACGAAATTTTAATAATATTACATCTTGATAACAACGTACACAAAGCAAATGATTTTTGTTAGTATGGAACGTGAATTCAGATTAAAAACACTAACGAATATATTTAATACATATTTACGGTTAGATATATAGGAATTGAAGGAGGAGTTCTTTTGAAAAAGTTAGCATTTGCAGTTACAGCAGCTTCAGGCGCGGCAGCCGTTATCGCCAATCATGAAGCCGATGCGTCAACACAACATACAGTAAAATCTGGTGAGTCACTTTGGTCAATTTCACAACAATACGGTGTTTCAGTAGACGAAATCAAACAAAGCAATAACATCAATAATAATATGGTATTCCCGGGACAAGTTATTGAAATTGGTGGAAGTAGCTCAAAAGAAAGTGGATCTACATCAAATAACACTTCAAATGGTTCATCACATACAGTTCAATCTGGTGAATCACTAAACATTATTGCGAATCAATATGGCGTGTCAGTTGATGAAATCATTGCAGCTAATAATTTAAATGGATATTTAATACATCCTAATCAAACACTAACAATTCCAGATACTACAGGAACAGGTGGTTCAGGTGGAACTGCTACAGAAACACCAAGTTCAAATACAGGTGGTTCTACAGCAAGTGATGCTAACCTATATGACTGGGGACAATGTACTTGGCATGTATTTAACCGTAGAGCAGAAACTGGTCAACCAATCAGTACTTACTGGTGGAACGCTGATCACTGGGCTGATAATGCAGCAGCAGATGGTTATACAGTTAATAATGCACCTACAGCAGGTTCAATTATGCAAAACTTCGAAGGACCTGTAGGTCACGTAGCTTATGTTGAACGCGTTAATCCAGATGGTAGTATTTTAATTTCAGAAATGAACTATAATACACCACCAGGTACAGTTGATTACCGTACAATCCCAGCTTCACAAGCTTCAAGCTATAACTACATTCACTAAGTATATATTCAAGCGAGTCTGGGACATAAATAGATGTCACAGGCTCTTTTTCATTTAGGCAGTAGATGTCTGAATTAAAAATTCGCTTATATCAAGCTTTTTTCAATCCTAGTCATCCTTGCCGAGGTAGGACTACGAAATCTCTATTAGAAAATTTGATTTCTGTCACACTCCCGTTTTTTCTCCTCTTATTTATTATTAATATTCGCACCTATGCGCCCTATCGCTGTATAAATAAAAAGAACGAGCAGATAAACACAATTGTTAAACAATTGGTTTTCGCTCGTTCTTTTAGTAAATCAATTGATATCTATCTAATGTATGTAAATACCAATCAACAAGTGCCTATAGTGTAAGAAAATTACTATCTATAAGAAAATATTTATAATGTAGTAAATAATTGCTGCAACAAGTGCAGAAATTGGTAATGTAATTACCCATGTGATAATCATACGTTGTGCTGTATTCCATTTCACACCTTTAATACGGTTAGATGAACCAACACCTAGAATAGATGAAGATACAACATGTGTTGTGGATAATGGGAAATGTAAAGATGATGCAACAAATATTGTTAATGCAGATGATAAATCTGCAGCTGCACCATTAGCTGGACGTATTTTCATAATATTACCACCAACTGTTTTGATAATTTTCCAACCACCAACAGCTGTACCTAGTCCCATTGCAGTAGCACAGGCAACTTTAACCCATAATTGCGGTTCAACGCTTGTACCTGTTTGAATATTAGCAACTATTAAAGCCAATGTAATAATCCCCATTGATTTTTGCGCATCATTTGTACCATGAGAAAATGATTGCAGTGATGCTGTGAAAATTTGGAAAAATCTAAAATTACGATTAGACTTTGTAAGATTTGCATTTTTAAATACAACTTTTACAATTGAATACATGATAAAACCAACACAAAATGCAATAATCGGTGATACGAGTAAAACAACGATGATTTTCGTGAATCCTTCATAATGTAATACTGCAAATGAACCTTGCGAAGCAATTGCTGCCCCGGCGATAGAACCAATTAATGCGTGTGATGACGAACTTGGTATACCGTAATACCATGTGATTAAATTCCATAAAATAGCTGCGATGATGGCTGCTAATACGACAACAAGACCATTTTCTAATTTAAATGGGTCTACAATATCTTTCGTAATTGTCCCTGCAACCCCAGTGAAAGTTAAAGCACCAATAAAATTCATCACTGATGCTAAAAGTATCGCAGTTCTAGGCGTTAAGGCACGAGTAGAAACAGCAGTAGCAACAGCATTGGCTGTATCATGGAAACCATTGATAAAGTCAAATATAAGTGAAAAAATAACGATAGCTACTGTGATGATCAAAATATATTCCATAAGTTAGGACTCCTTAGCTATTTTTCATGATTATTGTTTCAAAGTTATTTGCTACAGCTTGACATTTATCTGCAATCTCTTCCATGCTTTCATATATTTCTTTTATTTTAATAAGTGTGATTGGATCTGTTTCACTATTAAATATGTGTTTAATTGATTGACGTAAAATACCGTCACAATTTGTTTCAAATTCTTTTATGTTAATAGAATGGATACGCATATGCGATAATTTTTTCTCTACAAGCAAACCAACAGCTAATTTCATTTCTGCGATTGCTTTTTGGATATTATCTACAAATTCAGCCATGTATTCATCTGTATATTCAATAGAATACATTTCGAACATGCCTGATGTTTCTTCAATTGCATCTAAAACATCATCAATAGCGTTACATAAAGAGAGGATATCCTCACGTTCAATTGGTGTAATAAAAGTTTGGTTTAAGTCTGAAATCACTTGATGCATTAATTCATCGCCGTGTGATTCATACGTTTTAATATTGTCTGAGTATGCTTTAAGGTCTAAATGCGTATTAAACTCCATTTTTCCAAATTCAATTGCTGCTCTGTCTAAGTTGAAAACCATTTCTTCAAGTTTCACCATGAACTTATCTTTTTTCTTGTTAAACATTCAAAAAATCCTCCATTTACAGCGATTGTCCTCAATCACCTTCAATAAATTTAAAAAAATTTAAAATCCTTTAAGACAAATTAAGATTGGCAAGATTTACAATTTGCTCATTTTTTTGCCAGTATAACAGCATTTGTTAATTATATGTAAATGAGCATTTGCTTATATTAGTTTAAAAAATCTCACAAATGTTGATTTATCCTTATTTGAAAATAGCACAAAATTTACAATACTACAATTGCATTTACAAATTCTTAACATTTCATTTTCATTAATTTAATAAAATGATTTTCATACATTATGAATACAGAATACATCTCTATCAAAAATGATGATTTGTACTTATGGTTTATAATATCGCATTGTATCTAATGAGATTTTTAAATAAAACTCACATTAGATATAATTGCACATTTACTTTTCGGATTCAACAATTACTTTTATAAATACGCAAATGATTTCATAGTTTCTGTTAACACTTCATCTGTACACAATGATGCTTTCAATAAAAAATTGTCGACAAATATAGTCATTTGCCGACAATGCCTCTAGATTATATATAAGCAACGCAATCTGATATTGCTACAGTATAAGATGAAATTCTTTTTTTTAAAATTTGATGTCAATCTAATCTCATAAGTAATGCTTATATATTTTGTGATAATTTTGCTACAATTTCATTTTGATTCGGGAAAATAAATTTAACTACTGTTCCTTTATCTAATTCTGAATGAATACGCACGCATATGCTCAGTTTTTCTTTAACGTGATTAACCAAATATAAACCTAAACCTGATGATGCCGTATTATTTCTATTTGAAGTAGACGTAAATCCTTTATCAAAAATTCTAGGTAAATCCTTTTCACTGATACCTTTGCCTTCATCTTTAATTTCGAGTACAACGTGTCCACTTTCTTTTAATGCACGTATATGTATCATACTTTCTTCACTATATTTAACAGCGTTAGATAACACTTGTCTAATCATCATGCGACACCACTTTGTATCTGTATATACATTCAATGTATCCTCAAAATCTAAGTCATAACCAATGCCTTTAGACTGGCTGATGTATCTTGTAATCTGTATTTCTTCTATTACAAGCCGTTTCAATGGCACATGTTCGAAATACATATCTTTATTCTGAGATTCAAGTCGCGTTAAAAATAACTGCCTATCTAACATATCATTGATACGCGACCATTCATAAAGTAAGGCGTGCTTCCTAGATAAATCTTGTTCTTTTTCTATTAACAGTTTCATTGCTGTTACAGGTGTCTTAATATCATGTACAAAATCAGTCAACGCCGCTTCCGTAGATTGAATTTGTTGCTTTTGATGTGTAACTAATGCTTTTTGATTCGTGATTTGTCCATATAAGTAATTCACCATTTCTTGTTGAAACGGTGTGTCTGCTAATGATTTATGTTTCAAAGCTTCTGGTTCTATATTTTCGTCAAGATGCTTATAAAATTTCACTTCTTTTAAATAAGTAAATATTAAGAACAACACCGATAGGCCTATATTTAAAATAATAATATATAAAATGCTATATACACTAATATCATAATCTAAATAAGCAATACCTAAGAAAATGAAATGCAGAAATAATAGCCATAGTATCCAATATATGCGCGAGCGTAAAAAGATAAAAAACCATTTTAAATTAGCCATGCGCCATATATCCTTTGCCAATTTTCGTTTCAATGGCATCATTCATATCTATATCTACTAATTTCTTTCTTAATCTATTCACATTAACGGTTAATGTATTGTCACTAACAAAAGCTTCATCATCCCACAACGCAGTGATGAGTGTATCTCTCGTAACAATTTGATCTTGTTTTTTCACAAGCATTTCTAATATAATCATTTCCGTTTTAGATAAATATATTTGATGATCCTCTTTACTTATACTACCTTTTGATAAGTCTAATATCGCATCTTGCCATGATAGCACACGCTTTTCATCTAAGCTAAATTGATAGACACGTCTGTATATGGCTTGGAGTTTCGCTATTAATACATTGGTATTAAATGGTTTTTGAACATAATCATCCGCGCCAAGTTCCATACTCATCACTTGATCCATTGGATTGTCCCTAGATGATAAAAATAAAATGGGTGTATTAGAGACTTCCCTAATTTTTCTTGTCCAATAAAATCCATCATATTTGGGTAATTTAACATCCATAATGACGATTGCGGGATTAACAGATTCAAATTTAGTCATCACATCATTAAAATCATCTATACCATTTACATTGAAATCCCATTGTTCCAACTCTTCACTTAATTCTTTAAATAATGTCATATCATCTTCTACTAATAGTATATCCATAAAGTCACCTTTTTATTTTGTATATTTTATATCTTCACCTGACTGGATTCGTCCATTAAAATGCTTAATTCGACAATCGATTTCAAAGCCACGCAGCATTAAACCTTGGAACGGCGATTGAAATAAGTAATACACAGGCCAAACTAATTTAGGTATATAGTCATATAGATGCACTAAGACAGTTTGTGTCCCTTTCAGCATACGGAACTCCAGCTTACCTTGCTTTATTACATTGGGTTTAACAATAGAACCACTTACTAAATGTAGCACAATCATATCATATTCGACTTGCATTTTATGAAGTACTAACACAGGTTTCTGCTTATCTTTTATGTAGATTACATAATTATCCTTGTCTTTGTACGCATGCAGCATCGTTCCTTTTGTTTCATTTAACCAATTAAAATAATATTCAACCATTTGGTCTAATGTCCAATTCATCGGTAATTGAATACTCAACGCACTGCGTACATCATCATATTTAGAGACTTGTAATTCAACTGACACATGTGGGCGTGAAACGATCGCTTCCGTTTGTTCTACTGGTACACCGTATGCTGACAAACGTTGAATGGTTTCATGATCAAATCGACTACCGCTAATATAAATAATTTTACCTATACCGTTCTCAGCAGCCGCTCTTCCAAAATTGTCAGAAGCAATTAAGTTTAAATCTCTTGCTGTTGCTTGTGTTAATTTAGCTGAATGTTTGGTTGGATCCAAATAATAAATGGCAATATCCATGTCTTCCATCGCATTTAATACATCATCATAATTATAAATATCTTTTTTCAACCATATCACTTCTTGGAAATCTTTCTCTTTAGGATATTTGGATAATGTATATAGATTGCCTTCATCTTTTATAGAATGAATCAAGTTTTTCCCTATATAACCTGTGACACCAGCGAGTAAAATATTGGGCTTCATAAGCATACTTCCTTTTTATTAGTTTGACTCTATTTAAATAATACCTAGTAATATCATGCTAATGATGTTAAGTTATACTATAACTGAGTATTAGCAAAATAGATATAAGGAGTGTTCATACATGGTTCATCAAATACGTGAAATTGGTATCAATGATATAGATTCATTTGTAAAGTTATTAACGACAATTTATGATGAATCTGATTACTTAATATATAATCCTGGGGAATATGCACCGTCTAACAATGACGCCATTGCAAACTTGGAACATTACATCACATCACCTTCTAACGCCATTTACGTAGCAGAGAATAACGATGAACTCGTTGGCTTTGCTATTGTTACGACAGGTAATTTTGAACGCACACGCCACGAAGCTATATTTTCTATGGGCGTTATCAGACATTATCGAGAGAAAGGGCTCGGTCAATCATTAATCAACTCTGTTGAAGCATGGTGTTTAAATCATCATATCCGTCGTATTGAAGCTTCGGTCGTTCCTGAAAATGAAACAGCAGTAGATTTATTTAAAACTGCAGGATACCAAATTGATGGTGAATTACGTGACAAATTGTATATAGATGGTAAATACTTTAACAAATATGTCATGTCGAAGTTACTACTTTAATTTACCTCTCAACTATTTATCTAAACGTCGCTTATATCTATGTTTTTTGTAAATAAAAAACATGTCAAACAGTAAACTAACTTCACTATTTATTGTCTCAATTTCACATTGTAGCAGCAGTAATGCGCGTAGATGTCAGTTTTTTATCATTTTCTGTTAGATTAACCTGGAAGAATGGAACTTGGTCATCTTTTTCAGTTAAGTAGAATGTATTATCTAATTACTAATTGTCTTATCTGTTGTACTCTAACTCATGTTATATAGTAATTTATAACGTTTTGATATATGTGACAAAGTGCATACACAAGAAATGAGCTACTCGAATCGTATGATAAATCGTAAATATTGTAAGTTATTAAAATAAAAAGCTAATCCGATAAACGGATTAGCTTTTTTGAGCATAGTCATTGGCAAGCTCTTTAGATTTACACTTAAATCTTCAACATACATACCAATGTATATGATGCATTAATTTATTAATATGGATTTAATTCGATACCATTAGGATTCGATGTTTCTTCATCCACTTCAGTTTCTACACCTGAAGAATTTGTATTTCTACTTAAGAAACTTTGCACTTTTTTCATATTTTGTTTCGATTCTGGTAACTCTAAATGGAATTGATATTGATGTCTTAAATTGTGCGTTCCATCATAAAATAGTTTATCTGTAGGTATACCTTTAGATTTTAATTTTTTATAAAACTCAATGTTTTGGCTATAAAACGGATCTGCATCACCTACTGATAAAAATGTAGGTGGATAGTCTTTTGTAACTTGATTAATCGTGGACATTTCACTAATATATTTAAACTGTGTCTCCCAGTCTCTCTTACCAGTATAACTTTCCATAAACAGTTGTATCCTTGGAAATTCAGTGGCTTTAACGGTTTTCATATCGTAAAAGCCTCCAAAGAAGATTGCCGCTTTTATTTTATCTGGTTCAAATTGCTGTTCAAATCCCATATCATCTCTTAGAGATTTATTCGTTTGCATTGCAGTATATTGACTTGATAGCTGAGCACCTGCTGAATCACCACCAAAAATCACTTGATCAAAATCCATAGGTAACTCATGTTTATTTTTTTTAATAAATTGTACCGCTTGGTCAATTTGATGAAGTTGCGTTGGATATTTATAGTCAGGTGCAAGTGCATAGTTAATATTTACTACGATATATCCCTGTTCAGCAATTTTTGATAGTAACGGATTCTTATATTGTTTATCCCCTGCTATAAAACCACCACCATGCATCCAAAATACGACCGGCAATTTATTATCTTTATCTAAATCAGTAGGCGTTAAAATATCTAATCTACTGTTTGGTACGCCTGTACTATAAGTTATATTGGTAAATGCATTGACGTTTCTATTATTAATTTGTACTTTTTCTTTTATTTCTCTAGAATGCTGTCGATCATACTGCTGTTTTAACAACAACGCAGTAACTAACGCTACCACAATAAATACAATCACAGTAATTATCGTCCACTTGTAATTTTTCTTCATGCATGACCTTTCCTTTCGGAAGCATTGTACCATAATTCATACAGTAGTGTGAATTGGCTAACAAATATAGATGAATGAAAAAGTCTGAGACATCAATAAGTAAGATGCCTCAGACTTTTACTCAATGGGAAGTAGAAATAAAGTCCCTTCCCTAATGATAATTATTTAATATATCTTTTTATTTAAGCAATAAATTTCTTGTTCTGACGTTTTCTACTATAATATTTCACAAGTACGCCTATTACAACAACTAAACCTACAACACCCATAATTGGATATAAGAAGTTGATAAGCCCAGCGAAACCTACAAAGCTTAATGCGAATGCAACAATTACCATAACCACGATAAATATGTGATATTTTTTACTATATGGTTCTGTAAATCTTGCCGCAAATGAGTACATTAAACCAAGAATTGTATTATACATTACCGCTAACATAATGATAGATAACACTAAACCAATCCAAGGATGTATATCATTAGCTAACGTTAACATTGGAATAGATGCATCTTCGATTTTTGTAAATTCTGATTGTAATGCAAAGTTGATAAGTGCTAATAATATCATATAAACGATACCACCAAATAATGCACCTGCGCCTGAAACTCTACGTCTCGAAGCATCGCCACCAATTGCAACAATCGTACTAAACCCAACTGCAAATGCTAAACCACCATAGTTGATACCATATAAGATACCTTTTACGAGACTTGCATCTGGAACTGAGTCATTGACTTCACCAAACGAAATACTTCCATTAAATAAGTAATACGCAGCAATAATAACAACTAAAATTATTAAGAATGGTGTGACTACGCCTAAAGCACGTACAATTTTGTTAAAGTCCATTAATAAAGTGATATAAATTACAATAACCATTATCAATGCACCCAACCATGTTGGTACGCCAAAACTTTCTTCAAACGTTGATCCTGCGCCAGCAATCATTGTGACTGAAATACCAAATAAGAAAAATATTAATAAGTAATCGACAATTTTACTGAACTTATTTCCAAATAAGTAATCTAAAGTAGACTCATGATTTTGTGCATCAAAAGCAGTTCCGATTTTCGCAACTTGTCTACCTATAAATCCTAAAATCAGACCCGAAAGTATAACACCGATGTATGACCATAAGCCATATGGTGAGAAGAATTGCATTACTTCCTGTCCTGTTGAAAAGCCGGCACCTACAACGATACCAACATAAGCGAATCCAATTTTTACCGCTTCTTTATTCAACCCCATGTAAATTTAACCTCCTCATAGTTAACACATTGAGTTATTATAACTTACTGAATATATTTTGCAACAGCACACCATAAAATTTTACACTATACATTATTTTTAACACAAATATACATTCAACTTAATATTATTAAAAATTCAATCAGTGTATTAAATATACTATTTACATAAAATAACAACCGTTAAAACCGCTTGATTCGAGCATTTTTTGCAACTTTATACATGACTACTTTCCAAGAATACATTTAATATCCCTTTAAAATTTTTCGTGAGGATATAATATTTAGATATGAGATTACAAACACAAAGAACCAAGTGAAACACATTACAGATAAATGTAGTTTACTTGGTTCTATTTAAAATAGATTGGATTATTTGTCAAAATCTAATATTTTTAATGCTTCACCTAAATTAACTAACGCATTAATGGGCATTTTTAAAACGATTTAACTCGTTAAATTCAACAACCACATTATCCATACGTTTAGCAGTTTCTTTAAGCACATTACGCGCAACACTATTCGTAGGATCTAATTTAAGTATTTGGCGTGATACGTCGAATGCTTTTTTATCAGAAATGACTGGTTCCGGAACTGCATGTAATAATAACATTTGTAACAAGCTTTTTACTTCTTTGCCCTCAGTGATTTTTATGGATGCTTCTGCATGATAAAATGCAGAATCCAAAGCCCCATGGAGTTCACTTAATGGATAGACTAATAAGAGGAACGCTAAATCGTGCATTTCTGCCGTTTCTTCTTCTTTCATCATATCTAAAATACATGTATAAAACATAATATTTTCCACTTCATGAGCACTTGAAATATAAGCTTCTTCAAATTCCATAAAATCTGACTGGGACATTAAACGTTTGACTGACTCAAATTCGCCGTTTAAGACATGCTTTTGTATTAAATCTTTCATGGCAATGTCCTCCTAGGTATCCAGATTTCTATAACAGTTAGCTTTTATTCTACCATAATCTATCTCTATATTCATTTAAAAAAGAAGTTTTTTGTCAAATTAGTTGCTACCTTCATATTTAACTTACTTTTTATAGTTTTTAACAATAGCTATGCGCTTTAGCCAAATGTTTTATTTAACGCTTCTATGGTCTCATCAATAGATCCACCAACTGATAATTTAACTGCTGCAGTAAAACTCCCTTCAACAATAGGTGCATCAACTTTCTCTACTCGATGTTGCCCTTCATACATCTCAATTGCTAAATCTAAGTTCATTTCTGCAGACCCGATATCATAAAAACATAACGTATCATCATCTACTTGATTAATTAACGCTTGTATATGGTCATATGACGTACCGATATCATCGCCTACACCACCTTGATCAATTACTGTCACACCCGGTGCCATTTGTTTTAATAAATCTTTTGTACCAGCCGCAATTGCTTTACTATGACTAATGATTATGATTTGAGTCATTATGATTCATCTCCAATCAATGCATTTAAAATGTAAACACTACTCTGTGCGCCTGGGTCAACGTGTCCTTTCGAATCTTCCTTGAAATAGGAAGCACGTCCTTTTGTAGCTTCAATATCTTTTGTCATATCAGCATATGATTGCAATACATCAAGCGTCAAGTTTTCACCTTGTTGTATGGCTTGATTAGCACGTTCGATAACGTCAAACATGGTTTTTTCATTTAATTCTACTTTGCCTCTTTGCGCAATCGCTTCTGAAAATGAATTTAATAGTGCTTTTAAATTGTCTTGATCAATTTCTTCATTGACCACTTGAGACATTTTTACAAAGCTGAAGCCATACAAAGGGCCTGAAGCACCGCCGATATGAGACATTAAAGTCATTCCAGTAGACTTTAATAAACTTTGCATAGAGCTGTCATCAATATTATCAGGTAAAGCTTTAAAGCCTCTTACCATGTTAACACCATGATCCCCATCACCAATAGCTCTATCTAAATCCGTAAGTAGTGTTTCTTTTTCTTCAAATACTTCTACTAATTCTAATAACCGTGCTTTGAGTTCAGAGATATTCATGCTTCCACTCCTTCAGTTTATGTTTTAAGATATTTTAATTAAAATAATGACTTGAGGTTGGCGTATTGATCGCAGTTAGGATTGCTTCTGAATTCGGTACAAGCGTTAACGAAAATCCTTGCATATCTAAAGCTGTCATATAATCGCCTACTAAGCATTGAGCAACTGTTTTATCGTTTTCATCCATATATTCAGCAACATATTTTGCCACTATATTAAGCTCTGAAAGCGGCGTGGCACCCATGCCATTGACCATTACGATCAAATCATCTGATTGTACTTCTTTGAACAATTCATTTAATAAACGTTCTACAATGTTATCTACGGTTTCTATTTTTTCTCTTGATAGACCTTTCTCACCATGTATACCGATGCCTATTTCCATTTCATCCTCTGCTATGTCAAAACCAAATTGACCTGTTGTTGGTACCATGGGCGCTGTAATGGCCATACCAATCGTATTGATATTTGGTAAAAAGTTCTCTATCTTTTCTTTGATATCCGATAATACCACGCCATTCTCTGCTAAGTGACCCGCATATTTATGAACGAGTACTGTACCCGCAACACCTCTACGTTTTTCTTCGTCGCTTACTGCAATATCATCTTTCACAACCACTGTTTCTACGTGAATGTCTTCCATTTCAGCCATTTCTTGTGCCATTTCAAAATTCATAACGTCACCAGCATAGTTTTTCACTACTAATAATACGCCATCACCATTGTCTACAGCTTTAATCGCACTTAATATTTTATCAGGTGTTGGTGATGTAAAGACTTCGCCACAAACTGCAGCATCCAACATGCCTTGTGCTACGTAACCCGCATGTGCTGGTTCATGGCCACTACCACCTCCAGAAACAATCGCTACACCTTTTTCTTTTTTATGTTTTCTAACAACAACGGTATCTGAAATAATCTCAATTTCTTTATTTGTGATTGAAAGTCCATCTAACATATCATTTAAAAAATGTGTTTTTTCTTTAATCAATTTTTTCATAACGACGACCTCCTCATTTATCTATTTATTCTTAGTATACCCCACTCACAAATGTAAACGCTAACATATAAGCGTTGATTCTTCTAATTTTTCCAACATTATGGTTACCTTCTAAAATTGAGCATAAAAAACGAATACTTGTATCAACTTCAACAAGTATTCGTCTCAATATTTCATCTATTAAACTGATTTTGTTTTGTACATTAAGTATAAGAAATAAGGTGCTCCGATAATTGCAACAACAATTCCTGCTGGAATACCAGATGGCTGTAAGATAACTTGTCCTAAAGTATCTGCCAATACAAGTAAGAAAGCACCAATTAATATAGAAATTGGTAAGAACAACTGGTGTCTTGGTCCGACAATTGATTTAGCAATATGAGGCCCTAATAATCCTATAAAACCTATTGCACCTACAACCGATACTGCGGCAGATGAAAGTAAGACTGCGACAAGTAGAAGGATAATACGTTCTCTACCGATTTTCACACCGACACCTTGTGCAATATGCTGATGTGTATTCAATAAGTTTAAGACATTCGCTTTAAATAGTAAAAATGGTATAAGTACAATAATCCATGGTAAGAAGGCAATAACAAATGCCCACTCATCTCCCCAAATATTACCAGCAAGCCATGAAGCAATAAACTCTGATTGATCTTCATCGAATGTAGACATTAATGTTAATGAACCACCGCTTAGTGCTGAGGCCATACCAACACCAACTAGCACCATACTTGCAGGCGTAATACCTTCACCTTTGTTATAACTGAATGAAAATATAATGAGCGCAGTCAGTACGCCACCGATCATACTTATAATAGGGAGGACGTAAACAAAATTGGCTGCATCAACCTGACCTACAACTATAAATAACGCAATAACAAAGCCACTACCTGCGTTGATTCCAAGAATACCCGGTTCCGCTAATGGGTTCTTAGTCACACTTTGTATAATAGCCCCACTCATAGCTAATGCTGCGCCTGCTAAAATTGTAATAATCATTCGTGGTAATCTAAACTCCATGAGTATTAAGGTATCTGTATAGGCTCCTTGACCAATTAGCGTCTTGAAAAACGTGCCAACTGACATCTTATACTCACCTGAAGTCATACTCCAGCACATGCCAACAATACTAAGATAGTTAGAATCACCATTGTGATCCATTGTTTATGTTTTAATCTTGGATCTATCATGAGAAGCGTCCCCCTCTTTTAACTAAGTATAAGAAGTAAGGTACACCAATAAAGGAAATAATTGCACCAACTGGAGCTTCTCCTAGCATACGTGCAACTGTATCCGCAACAAGTAGTAACAAGCCACCAACAACTGCCGTAAGTGGAATAACACGAGCATAATCTGTTCCTACTAAATATCTCACTATATGCGGTACCATTAAACCGACAAATGCTATTTGACCAACCATCGCTACGGCTATACCTGCCATAATCATAGATAAAATCAACGTAATTGCGCGCGTGAATGCTACATTTTGACCAAGGCCTTTAGCAAGGGTTTCGCCTAAATTTAATATTGTTAATTGCTTACTCATTGAAATGATAATGACAAGTGCAATTAAAATAAATGGCGCTGCCCACATTAATTGATTCCAAGTCGTACCTGAAACACCACCGGCACTCCAAAACGTTAAACTTTGATTTAATCTAAATAACAATGCGACACCTTGACTTAATGCAGTCAATAGCGCACTGACGGCTGCACCTGCTAATATAATACGCATAGGATTAAACCCATCACTTCTTGACCTACCAATCATGAGCACAATAAAGCCACCCATTAATGCACCTATGAATCCAGCAAACATCATAACGATAAATGGTGCTGTCGGATAGAATGCAAAAGTGAGCGCAAGCATGAATGAAGCACCCGAATTCAGACCAATTAAACTCGGGTCAGCCAAACCATTTTTAGTAACACCTTGAATGACTGCACCTGAAGTACCCAATGCAACACCAACTAAGATTGCACCTATATCTCGTGGTATGCGTATTTCACTTATGATATTATGTTGTTGATTTTTAGGGTCATAGTTAAATATTGCTTCAAAAATAGTCGATAAATGAATTTTAGCATCACCAAATAAGATTGAAGTAATCAAGGCAACAATCAATAGTAGCACTGCTATAATAAATGTCGTTGTAAAATTCAACTTCCCTTTTCTCTTTGTAGTCATAATTTATCCCTAAACCTCAGAATAACTTCTTCTGCATAAATCGTATGTTACTAGCATAGGTTTTCCAGTTCTTGGGTCTGTACTAATCTCTACATCGATATTAAACACTTTTTCTAAAATATCTTTCGTTAACACTTCTTCAGTCTCACCAGTCGCAATAATATCGCCATTTTTCATAGTAATTAAATGATCTGAAAAACGGACAGCCTGGTTTATATCATGTAAAACCATGATAATTGTACAACCTTGTTCTTTATTTAATTGCGTAATCAATTCCAAGATTTCTAATTGGTGAGAAATATCTAGATATGTTGTTGGTTCGTCTAAGAAAATAATATCTGTACGTTGAGCTAAAGCCATAGCTATCCATACACGCTGACGTTGTCCACCACTCAAGTCATTGATAGAACGCAATTTAAAATCATACGTACCAGTTACGCGCATTGCCCAATCAATTTCCTTTTTGTCTTCTGCAGACAGACGACCAAAGCCTTTTTGATGCGGAAAGCGACCATATGATACAAGCTCACCGACTGTCAATCCATCAGCAACTTCTGGTGATTGAGGTAAAATCGCTATTTTCTTTGCAATTTCTTTCGTAGAATGTGAATGTATGTTTTCACCATCTAACTTAATTTCTCCATTTTTAACCGGTAATAACCGTGATAACGCTTTAAGTAATGTTGATTTCCCACAACCGTTTGGTCCTATAATAGAAGTAATTTTTCCATCTGGTATGTGTACATCTAAATTATTGACGATGACATTATCTCCATAACCTATAGTGACCTGTTCTCCTTTTAAGCGATTCATAATTTCCCTTCTTCCTATAGCAGTAAGCATCATAGCCTGTTTATTCCCTTATAAATTTTATCTATTGACTTATAAATTTTCCATATTTTTTAAATGATAATCATTATCATAGATGTCATTATATCATTTTTTAAACCTATTGACTATCAAATGTTTTTATAGTATTTCTTTACTTTATAATCTGTTTATATCTATATACTTTTTATTTTCAGTTGCTTATATGTTCGTTTTCAGGGGAGCTTTTTAAGCAAAATAAATAGCCTTTAGTTATGAATTACTTCATAAATTAAAGGCTAAAAGTGAATTAATTTATTTTTAATGTTCGTCGATTAAAAAACCGTTACCATATACATCTCGTACATCATGTATTACTAAAAAGGCATCGCTGTCTATTTTTCTAATTAAGCGTTTCGCACGTGTGACCTGTGTCTTCGTTATTACAACATACAAGATATCTTTTTCTTGTTTAGAAAAATAGCCACGTCCATTTAAAATGGTAAGTCCACGTCCTACTTGCTCATCTATTACTTTAGCAATTTCATCTGGTTTGCTTGAAATAATGGTCATTGCTTTTTTCGTATTCAAACCTTCTATGACATAATCCATCACTTTGGTACCAATGTATAGCGAAATCACTGTTACAAGTGCACTAGAAATTGGAATAACCGATAATGAAATCGCTACGACAATCAAGTCAAAGAATAGCAATGCATACGGTGTACTGACATCTAAATATTTATTGGCAATGCGCGCTAAAATCGTTGTCCCCGCTGTTGTGCCACCGGCAAGTACAATAATCCCGATACCGAGCCCGACACATGTACCGCCAAACACTGCATTCACTAAAATATTACCGGTTTCAATCTTCCAGCTTTCGGTAAACTCTAAGAATATAGAGATAAGTATGGTTGCAACTATCGTTAAGTACATACTTCTCTTGCTTAAAAATTTATAGCCTATCGCAATTAACAATGCGTTAAAAACAAAGTTTGTGATACCTGGAGAAATGTGAAAGGCATAGTACAGAACAATCGCTATACCAGTTACGCCTCCTTCACCTAAATCAGCAGATATGATAAATGTATTTACGCCAGCTGAAAATATAAATGATCCAAAAACGACTAATATTAAATCACGTACTGTTTTATTCACCCACACGACCCCCTTCGATTTGCTTCAATCAATTGAATGTTAGCAAATAATCGTCAATACCACAACATCTATATTGTCGCAAAAGCCCAATTCATCGGTCTAAATCGCTATGATACTGCCGATACTTTATATCACAACTTTTTAAAGTTTAAAAATTCTGAAATTTCTGTTTACTTATACATCTCTGTTTGCTATAATAAAATCTATCTTCTTATTGATAGCCAATAAGAAGCCATCTCCTTTGTGTTGTTTATAGTAACAAACAAAACAATTTTTGCTCGAGTATATTTTTAGTACCTAGTCCTTACTAATTATGTACAATTAATTCATTTCCCGTAAAAACCAAGTAATGATGAATGTGTCTCCTCACTTCAATTACTTGGTTTTTTATTGTGTTTTTTGGTACCAAGTCCTATCAATACAGAACTAATGTGATAGGACTTCTTCAACAAAGCGATGCCACTCTTTTAAACAATAAAAAAAGAGTGTACAGAAACCTAATTTAGAAAAAATTAAGTTCCCTATACACTCCAACATGGTTTTGAGATAAAAAACATATAAGCACTTTAAAACCTATATATATATATACCTCGCATGCTTCACATCTATCTTATTTTATTATGCATTTTAAAATCATACCTCATTCAACTTACCAAGCAAATAATCCAACGAAACCTGCAGTCATTAATGATACTAAAATACCAGCAAGTAATAGCATTGGGACATATTGTGAAACAAAATCGGATGTTTTCTTATCTACGATCCCTTTCAAAGTACCTACAATCATACCGATTGTTGAGAAGTTAGCAAATGAGATTAAAAATGTTGTGATTACTGCACGTCTATGTGGTGAATAGGAATCAACGACGTCTTTAATTTGCCCCATCACAACGAACTCATTTGTAACAATTTTTTTAGCCATTTGTTGTGCTACAATCCATGCTTCGCCCCATGGTAAACCTAATAGTAATGCGAATGGATACATGAACGCACCGAGTATTTGATCTAGACCGAAACTACCTTTAATACCTGCCCAACTTCCCACGATGCCAGTTATTAAGTTAATTAATCGATCAATTAAATCTGATAAAGCTACAAAACTAATAACAAACGCCACAATTATTAGAATCAGTTTACCAGCATTAAGTACAGAATCGCCTAAGAATGAGAAGAACGGTTGGCGTTCCACTTCATCATTTTGAATACTGTAAATAATATCTTCTTTTTCTTCAAGAGTGACTGGATTTAATATCGATGAAACAATAATTGCATTAATAATATTTAATGGAATGGCAGTTAGTACCAAATCACCTGGAACCATAGAGACATATGCACCAACAATGGCGCCAGATATCGAACTCATTGCCATCATTGCAACAGTTAACACACGTGTTTCTTTCATACGCTTCAATTGTTCATTTGAAACAGCTAAAGCTTCTGTATTACCTAAAAACATCATTTCGATACTAAAGAATGACTCGAACTTAGGTTGTCTTGTAACTTTCGCTAATACCCAACCTATACCACCAATGACTTTTGGTAATATATTAAAGTACATTAAAATATCGAATAATGGTACAACTAATAAAATTGGGAATAAAGCACTTACTGCCATGTCCATTGCACCTGGTTTCACCCAACTTGCAAATGCAAAGCCTGTCCCAGCATGTGCAGAATCAATCACCCAAGAAATACCATTCGCTAACGATTGTACTGCTGTTTTCCCCCAAGGAAAGTACATTAAAAACCATGCTAAGAATAAATTTATTAGTACTAAAATAGCAATAGATTTCCATTGAATATGCTTTTTGTTTCTAGAAAATAAGACTGCAATCCCTAAAAATACAAACAATCCTATTATGTTTATCACTAAGAACATCAATACACCCACCATTTCTAATTTAAATCATTGTTATCAATGTATGTTTGAAAGTACACCTGTTGCTATGTATTTTGAAAATATAAATAAACAAATTGTCTCCATCCTTAATAACGCATGCATTAATTATTAAGTTTCAACTTTCCATTTATCCTTTTTTCTTCTAATTTTTAGTTTGTTCAATCATCATAATAAATGAGTTATACTTTCATAAGACATTACTTTGAATCTACTTAATAATTATATCACGCATGTACTTTATATAAAATAACTATTTTATAGTTCGTTTTAATCGAAAAAAACAGTCATTCACTTCCTAAAATATTCGTGTTTAATTATGAAAACGGCTTCATTTGATAAACAAATGAAGCCGTTTCTGTTCTTTTTATTTTGTTAAGTTCTGTGTGTTTACAAATTGTTGATATTTTTCATGATTAGTAATTAGTTCTTGATGTGTACCTCTACCTGTTACTTTTCCAGCATCAATAAAGATAATTTGCTCCGCTTTTTTAATAGTAGAAAGTCTATGTGCGATAACAACCGTCGTACGATTTTCCATTAATTCCTCTAATGCGTCTTGTATTTTCCGTTCGCTCTCACTATCTAAATTAGCAGTAGCTTCATCAAGTAATAAGATATCTGGATTTTTAACAAAACAACGGGCAACATCGATACGTTGACGTTGGCCACCTGATAGTTTCAATCCACGTTCACCGACGACCGTATCGTAACCATCTTCAAACTGTTCAATAAATTCATGACAATTTGCTAACTTCGCGTAATGAATCAATTCTTCATCAGTGACTTCCCGATTAATACCATATAAAATATTATCCTTAATAGTACCGTTCATCATTGAATTGGATTGCATGACATAGCCTATTTTTTCACGCCATTGCCCTAATGCAATATCGTAAATTGAATTACCACCATATGTAATATCGCCATCTTCAATATCGTACATACGCTCTATAATATTAAAGATTGTACTCTTACCTGATCCTGAGGGACCTACAAATGCTGTGACTTTACTTGGAGGTATTTCAAAATTAACATCCGAAAGTATGGGTTTCGTACCATACTTAAAATCAACGTTTTCAAATATTAAGCTGCCATCATTAATTTCTGATGCTTGAGTGACATTTAAAAGTTCCGTTGGTTCTTCCATAATTTCATAGATACGACTACTGGCACCAACTGCCTTTTTATAGTCTGTAACTAAAGTTGATAAATTAATTAATGGGGATGACAGTTGGATTACATAAAATATCATGGCAATTAACGTACCGGCTGTTATTGCCCCTGTCGAAATTCTGATTGCACCAAAACCTAATATAATGGCAATCGTGAGTAGCATAATCACACCTGATATCGGTTGGATGATGGCAGTAATTTTAGCCTGTTTCAATCCTAAAAAGTATATTTCTTTTAAATTTTTATGTGCATTATCCAATTCTAAATCTTCAGTATGAGAAACCTTTACTAAACGCATTTCTGTTAAAACACGTCCTAACAAACCACTGAAATTCGCGATTTCTGACTGAGTTTTTTTAGAAATGTTTTGCATTACTTTACCGAGTGGTATCATAATCAATACAAAAATAGGTATCGTAATAAATGTTAATAACGTCATCTGCCAATCCATGACAAATAACATAATCATAGATCCAATGATCGTTAGCACAGAAGGTAAGAGA
This sequence comes from Staphylococcus sp. LKG3-1, assembly GCF_048568385.1. NCBI lineage: Bacteria > Bacillati > Bacillota > Bacilli > Caryophanales > Staphylococcaceae > Staphylococcus > Staphylococcus sp. LKG3-1. The sequence goes on along the minus strand of NZ_CP183796.1, from coordinate 2,402,631 downwards.
TTGGGTAATTTCTGAGAAATAAATTCATTAATTACTTTCGTATCATCTGTTAAACGACTCATTAATTGCCCACTTTCGTTTTGATCAAAGAATGGCATTTTCAAATGAATGATATGGCGCCATAACACAGAACGAATGGCATAAATAATTTTTTCTCCAATTTTGCTTAGTAAATATAAACCAATCCCACTCAATAATGCATTTACTATAAAAATAGAAATGAATCCAGCGACAAACATCCAATTCATATTTTCAAATGAAAATTTGTCCACAAGCTTACCTGTGAAAAATGGTACGAGTAGTCCTGTAATACTACCTAATGAAGAAATCAATACGGCAATAATAATCAGCCCTACCGGCCATGATAATTTTTTGAATAAGTAGAATAATGGATTCTCTTGCTTCATGTTTTTGACCTCTTCTTAAAATTTTTATTTCTTTTATACGATAATTGAGCAGAAATTTAAAAATTTCATTAAATGAATTACAATTCAACTGATTCTATTTTACACAACCCTTTTCCATTCCACAAATACCCTAAACTAATAGGGTTATATTTTATTATAAGTTTGCAATATGCTAAAATATTTCTATTGCACCAAAACTGAATATATTAAGAGGGAATGTCATTATGAGAAAGTTTATACTAACTATTATAACTGTACTCTTCATTGGTACAATTATAACACCTTTTGCACAAGCTGAAAGCATTACGCCAACTCAGGCTGCTAATCAATATGGCTATAATGTCACAGATTCATATCAACCAGAAGGCGCCATTAATGTTTCGCAAACAGGGCAACTATTATATCAATACAATATCAATAAAACATGGTATCCCGCTTCGATGACTAAATTAATGACCATGTATTTAACACTCGAAGCAGTAAATAAAGGTGATTTGTCTTTAAATGATAAGGTTAAAATCACAGATGAACACTATAGAATGTCTACACTTCCTGAACTAAGTAATACAAAACTTTATCCAGGTGAAACATATACGATCAAAGAGTTATTACAAATTACGGTGTCTAACTCTAGTAATGCTGCTGCGCTTATTTTAGCTAAAGAAGTTTCTGGGAATCTTTCAGACTTTACAGACAAGATGAATTCAAAAGCAAAATCATTAGGCATGAAAGATACGCATTTTGTAAACCCTACTGGTGCTGAAAATAAACAATTAAAAGATTTCGCACCTAAAAAATACAAAAACGAAGACAATAATACGTCAACTGCTAAAGACTTTGGCATTTTATCACAACATGCTGTACAAGATACACCAAAAATTTTAGATTTTACTAAACAACTTGCGCCAACCCAACACGGTGTAACTTATTATACATTTAACCATTCACTTGAAGGTGCCGATATGAGCCTAGAAGGTACTGACGGATTAAAAACAGGTTCAAGTGATATCGCCGATTACAACCATACCATTACAACCAAACGTGATGGTTTCCGAATTAATCAAGTTATCATGGGCGCCGGCGACTATAAAAACCTTGGCGGCGAAAAACAACGTAATATGATAGGTAATGGATTGATGAACATGTCCTTTGATCAATATAAATATACAAAAATATTATCAAAAGGCGAACAAAAAATTAACGGTAAAACGTATTTTGTTGAAAAAGATCTTTACGATGTATTACCAAAAGACTTCGATAAAAACGACTACAAAGTCGTTATTGAAGATGACAAAGCACATATCGACTATGACCGTGAATTTATTTCAGATAAATATGGTCCACCATCAGTTAATGTTAATAAACCACTTGTACATCAAGCAACAACAATTGTAAAATCATCTTGGGATGAACATCCAATCTTAACATTATTAGGTACCATTTTAATCATTGTAGCCATAGCCATTGTTATTTATCTTATTATCGACTTATTCAGAAAAAAATCACGTAATAAAAAATAATATTACCCGATGGGAGTGGGACTACGAAATCTCAATAAAAAATTTGATTTCTGTACCACTTCCATTTTTTACACATAAAAAGGTTGTTGAAGTCAGTTCACCTCAACAACCTTTTTATGTGTTATTTAATTTTTTCAAAACAAGTTCCATTTATATAGCACATTTTACTTTTCACTATCACCATATAATTCTTTTTTAATTTTAGTTGTAGATATACCCTCTGTACGATTAAGATATATCACTTCACATTTGTCTTTTAAGAAATCAAATTCGCCTTCCCAATCATGGCCCATTACAAAAGTATCCACTTCATAGCGATCAACGTCAATTTCTTTTTGGCCCCAACCACTTTCTGGGATAACAAGGTCAACATAACGTATGGATTCTAACATCATTTTACGTTGTTCAAAGTTATAATAAGATTTTTTATTTTTAATGCGATTAAACTCATCTGTTGATAAAGCAACTATTAAATAGTCACCCATTTCTCTTGCTCTTCTTAACAATTCAATATGACCATAATGTAATAAATCATATGTGCCATAAGTAATTACTCGTTTCATAAACTATACTCCTTAACAAAAAATTTACTTAAATTTTACATTTTAAAAATTATAGCATATTCCATACAAGTTTACGAATATCGACTGTTTTTATCGGTTTAAAATTTGTTTCAATTTCATTCTTCCTCTGAATCGAGCGCGTTTGGGTAAAATTTCCGCTTTAAAGCGATAATAATTCGGTCTACCAATACCAACCTTTAACAATGTATCTCTCCATTGTTGATACAGCGCTTTATTCCACTTTTTACTGCCTTGCTCAATCACTTTTACAATTCTAAACATCGCTGCACCATCGTAATCTGTTTTCTGCATTTCCATCATGTATGCAATAACTAAATCTAATAATTGTTGTGTTATTATGTCATGCTTTTCAATATATGATTGCAATAAATAACTGACAATCAACTCATCCATGCGGTAGCTATAATAAATTCTTGATTCTCTAAGTAATAACGTATCCATAACACGCGCTCTTACTTTAACTGCATCTTGCATATACGAAGCAAATTGCTCTGCACGTTGATCTGTTACGGACCCTTCTTGCTCGTTATAACCATACACAATATCAGGTAATAGTTGAATATCATGTGCTTTTTTATATGCATTAATAATAAAAGTATGTTCTTCACAGAACACCACATCTTCATCGAAGCGTAAGTCTGCAAATTTGGCGTTAAACATTTTAGCGCCCGGACCGATAGATTGCATCATATCTGGACATTGTGCGAGATTGACTTTATCAAGTTTTTGAATAGCTTGATGTGAATAAATCGTTTGCCAATCGCCATCTTTTTCACGACCAATTTGACCAATTACAATATCCACATTGTCATCTTGCTGATAATAATCTGCCATAAAATCAATTCTGCTTGGCAAAAATTCATCATCTGCATCTAAAAACATAAATACATCACCTGTCATATTAGCAAGCCCAACATTTCTACTAGCTGCCGCACCTTGATTCTCTTGATTAATAATAATGACATGCTTGTATTCATTTTGAAGTTTTTCGAGTTCTATTTTACTATCATCTGTTGAGCCATCATTGATACATATAATTTCATAATTTTGTTTCGTATCAACGGATGCAATTGCTCTACGAATTGTATTCACTGCATTAAATACAGGAATGATAATTGAAATTTTCATATTTTCACCATTTTCTCTATTTCATTAATAACTTTAGTCAAACTATCTTTGGCATTATACTCGTGCCAATCATTAAATAAAGGGGGTAATTGTACATCATGATCTTTTAGCTTTTCTATTAATTCTGTTTCTGTATAGGCTTTATATGCTTCAGGAATAGCTTTATAAAATGTATTTAATCCTCGCTCTTCCTCATACTGCGCTTCATCATAGACATAAAATAATGATGGCTTATCTAAAATACTAGCTTCAATCGCTAATGAGCTATAATCACTTATGATCACATCAGCTAAAATCATCATTGATTGTAAATTAATCGCTGTTTGGTCTTCTGTTGCGATAGAAGGATGTAAGTTGCTAAGTAGCGTATACTCTGGTAACGCTGCTTCAAATTGGCTTTTATCAATTTGACGATTGGCTTGCTTATGTTCACGATAAGTGGGGACGTAAATTGCTACCTTCCCCTCTATACCATATTGTTTTTTCAATTCATTCTGCCTTTTTACTACATCGAGTCTCGTATAAGGAACCAACCTTGGTAGTCCAGTTCTTAAAAATTGGTCGTCTGACGCCTCAAAAGATGCTTTGAAACATTCAATCATTGGTTCACCGCCTACCAGATACTTATCTGTCGCATTATAGACTTTTCTATATTGATTCACCATTTTAGCATTGGATAAATCCACTTGATGATCCGTTAATCCAAATTGTTTCAATGCACCTGCTGCATGCCATGTTTGAATAATGGTTTGGTTCGGTTTTTTCTTTAATCCTCCAAGCATTAAATAATACGTATCAATAACGATGACTTTTGCAGAACTAAGTGCTTTGATATGTTTAAATACACGCTTATTACCCGCCGGTAAAAAGTTTATTGTTTCAAATTGTTGTAAATATTTACGATTTTCTTCATTTCCAATCACAGTGATTGCGTACCCTTTTCGGTATAATGCTTCAACGATTGGACACACGTCTTCAGCAAATGTCATCATGATAACAATATGCTTACTTTGTACTTTCTTCTTTATATATATTAAATTCAAAAAGCGAATTATACCCATATATAAATTTTTAATAAGTTGTCTCACTACGTTCACCGCCAATTATTTTTTCAATGCGCTTGTTTATATTATATCTATCATAAATAGAAAATTATAGAAAAATCCTTTTTATCCATTTGAAATACTCAATTTTATTGAACCAATGCAAATCCGTACATCTTTCGCATTTCATACTTAATACAAATGTTGAAAGGCCTTTATAATAACCGCCAAAATTTTAATAGGATTACATGCACTTAAATTCATGCATTTATACGGCTCATTTCACGCAAATCACAGTAGTTCTAAAGCGTAGTAAGCAATTATGTTGAGTGTAAAAAAGTCTGAGACATATCATTATGTCCCAGACTTTGATTTCAATATATCACGCGCTAAATTCATTGATTCAGCATTCTCTATACTTTAAATATCTACTTATTTACATGAAATCTGCAAAATGATCTCGATAACGCATATGAAGTATTGAACCGAGTATAAACAGAAGTATAATAATAAACATGTTATACAACGTTAATTCCCAATGTGTAATAAAGTACCACTCTTTGTGTAACACAGCAGAACGATATGCCTCTGCTAAATAATAAATCGGATTTAATTTCATTACATCTTTTACAATACCTTCTGGCGGTACAATTAAAATAGATGAAGCAAAGAATACCATTCTCATTAAAGCTTGAATTGCCTGTTGCGTATCTTTAACGAGTACACCTAATGTAGAGGTGAACAAAGCAATCGCTGTTGTAAGGATTAGTGCAAATGGTACGTATAAAAACAGTTGTAATGTATAAATTGTTGGATAATAGCCAGCTAACATACATATGAATATAACAACAACGAGTAATGCTAGATGACCGTAGAATCTACTCATTACAATATAGGAAGGGATGATGGATAACGGAAAATTCATCTTCGCTACATGATTATACTTCGTTGCTATTGACTTTGTTCCTTCTAAAATACCTTGGTTAACAAAGAACCACATACTTATACCTACGAGTAACCAATAAATAAATGGCACACCGTCTATAGGATTATTACTTCTAATACCCAGACCAAAGACAAACCAATAAACCATAATTTGCATCGCTGGATTAATTAATTCCCAAGCCATACCTAAATAATTATTCGTATTCGTAATTTTCACTTGGAACTGCGCAAGCCTTTGTATAAGATAGAAATTTTTAAAATGCTCTCTAAATACTATCCACACTGCATTCATTTAAATAAACCACACTTTCAATCGATTTGCTTATCATCATTTATTCATGACGCTATTTATTGTATTCAATTCCAATATACGCTTTATGTCGTTACATAACAACTTTCATTCTATTCGCATATGACTCATTTTGAAAAGTGTTATTAAGTTAGCATGTTATATATTAAAATAATGAAAAATAGTTATTATAAATTCAGATAAAAGCGTTTCGTATCTATATTATTTTTTAACTTTATCATTAATAGTTGATTTTATAATGTATATTCAGTAAAATTTAACAACTGTATAAGTAATAATTATGTTAAATTGTACTCACTTACTTTACAATAGGTTAATAAATTTAACAACTAATATAATGTATAATATAATGGTATTAACTGTAAACAAGGAAGGTAAAAATATGAACGTATCGGTTAACATTGAACATGTAACTAAAGAATATCGTATTTATCGTAATAATAAAGAACGTTTAAAGGATGTCATTGTTCCTTTTCATAAAAATAAAACGTTCTATGCATTAAATGATTTATCATTAACGGCTTATGAAGGTGATGTCATCGGTTTAGTAGGTATAAATGGCTCGGGTAAATCTACTTTGAGTAATATGATTGGTGGCTCTCTGTCTCCTACTGAAGGCGATATCAAACGTGATGGTGATGTAAGTGTCATTGCGATTAATGCAGGATTAAATGGTCAATTAACAGGTATTGAAAACATTGAATTCAAAATGCTTTGTATGGGCTTTACGCGTAAGCAAATTAAAAAGCTCACACCTGAAATCATTGAATTTAGTGAACTAGGTGAATTTATATATCAACCTGTAAAAAAATATTCAAGTGGTATGCGTGCTAAGCTCGGTTTCTCTATCAACATTACAACTAACCCTGACATTCTCGTCATCGATGAAGCATTATCTGTAGGTGACCAAACCTTTGCGCAAAAATGTTTAGATAAGATATTTGAATATAAAGAACAAGGTAAAACGATATTCTTTGTTAGTCATAATATGAAACAAGTACGTGAATTCTGTACTAAAATTGCTTGGATTGAAGCAGGCAAACTTAAACAATTCGGTGAATTAGACGACGTTCTCCCTGAATATGAAAAATTCTTAAACGACTTTAAAAAGCGTTCTAAAGGAGAACAAAAGAAATTCAGAAATGACTTAGATAGTTCAAGATTTGTTGTAAAATAAATGACTTAAATTTAAATAGGAGTCCGAGACATCAATAAACCCATGTCTCGGACTCCTAATTTATATGTACTTAAGTAAAATTCAGCTCAAGTAATATTTTTGCTTATGACACTAACTTAAAACTACAACCTGTTTTATGAATAACAGATTACAATCACTGTGCTATCTAATGTTATTTCTTTAATCTCAATTTAAATACTTTATACAAAAAATTGGGAATCGCTTTGATTCTACCGATACGTTTCCAATCAATAAGTAAGCGATATACCCATTCTAAATTCATTTTTCTAAATAATACAGGCGCTCTTTTTTTCGTCCCACTAAACACTTCAATTGAGCCACCTACACCCATGAGTACCGTTTTATTAAAACGGTGTGCATGTCGCTCTATCCATTGCTCTTGTCTCGGATAACCCATACCCACAAAGATATAATCGGGATTAAATGATGTGACTTGTTTTAATACCATTTCATCTGTTAAATCAAAGAAACCATGATGAAAATCAAAGTTTATATCTGGATATTTCTCAGTAAGTTTCTGTTCTGCCTTCATCACAACATCATTTTTAGCACCTAATAAAAAAACTTTTTGGTTATTAGCATTTGCAATTTTTAAACATTCTTCCATTAATTCAATTCCAGGTACTCGCGTCTTCAATGGTGTTTTCAGTATACTTGCCGCTTTGACTATACCAGTTCCATCTGGAATAACATAATCTGCACTATTAATTAATTTACGATATGCTTCGTTTTCTGTAGCATAGTCCACAATTTCAGGATTTGCAGTAACGATAAATAAATTTTCCCCTTCATCTGCCAGAAAAAATCGCTTAATATTGTTGCGCATTTCCAATAATGTCACATTATCAAAATAGACAGATAACACATCTATTTTATCTATATGGTTGTTTTCCATCATGATTTAGAATCTCCTCACTCAAATACATCTTATCAATTTATTATTGTCATAGTAACATATTCAATAAGTACACGTGACTATAAATTAAACGATTTTGTAACCTATACTGATCTAAATTTATTATCATAAGCATAAATTCAACTCTAAACGTTATATGCGCATGCTTTTAATATTCAACTTTAACCACAATCTACGTCAAAAGTCCAAATGCTTTCTATATTAAATTACTTTATAATTAAGTTTATGCTATAACAATCTCAATTAAAAAAGAGATTGTAGGAATTCTAAACTGAGGTTACATTATGACAAAAATACAAGCATTTTTAAGTTCTACGATACAACTCAACTTAATTTGGGTTCTGATTATTGCATTAATTTATATCATCATTCATACTTACAGATATAAATCTGTAAACCAGATACTCGATATTTATTTAAATTATATCCCAGTACTAACGCATGAATTTGGCCATATCTTATTCAATAAAATAAGTGGTGGTAAAGCAAAAGATTTAGTTATTGTTGCTAAACCTTCAGAACGTATAGAAACTTCTCAACAAGGATTCGCGATAACTCAATCTAAATCAACGTTAGGTCAAGCTATCACAACATTTGGCGGTTACATCATGCCCCCATTAATGTTGCTTTTAGGATTTTTAGCGCTAGAAAATCAATATCCTAGTTTATTTATTACAGCTTACTTAATCATTTTCATTTACTTTCTAGCGTTAACATCTAGAAAGTTAGTCCCTATTTTAATTATCTTATTGCTCATTGCTTTACTATATTTTTTATTCCAAAGTGATAATCAACAAATGATGCTTTATATCGTATCCATTAGCTATCATTTTATTTTAGGTGTGTTACTCGGCGAAGTTTTTCAATCATCTTGGACGATTTTCAAGCTAACATTTTCACGTCAAAGTGTCTCATGGGATGGCACGACACTCAAAGAACTCACGCATTTGCCAACGACCTTATTTAGTTTAATATGGATTGCCATTAATCTATTTACAATTTATCATCTACTACAATCTTATTTTTCATTCTGACAGTAAAATGGTTTCTATCATGCAAAAAGCAACCGCTCAATTTTTAGGCGGTTGCTTTTTTATGTTTTTCAACTATGTTATGCACGGTTACCAGAAAGTTTAAATTTCAGCGTATATATGCGCGGCATTGTCATAACTTAATACTGTAATTTGCTCATCTTTCTTTACAATAATAACTTTATTTGTATCATCTTTACTCAAGATTTCAATACGTTCATCAATCAATATATCTTTACTTGATAAGTAGATTAATAAGTCCGTTCTATCACGTACACGTTTGATTGTCACTGTATCACCAGTATCAAACGCTAATAAATTGGTTGTATATAATTCTTTATATTGATTATTTCTCGGGATAATACCGCCATGTGGACATGTGATTGGATAATCTAATAACTTATCTAAACGCTCCACAAATAAGTGAGATACTTTGTGTTCCAGTACTTCTGCTTCTTGATGTACCTCTTCCCAATTATATTGCAAAATTTTTATTAAAAATAATTCTAATAATCTATGGCGTTTAATGATATCTAATGTATATGTTAAACCTTCCTCTGAAAGCTTTACACCTTTATATGGTTTTGTTTCAACATACCCTGACTTCTCCAAACGATTAACCATCTCACTTACAGATGGTGGCTTAATAGTTAAATATTGGGATAGCGTCTTATTCGAAACAAAAGAATGGTCACCATCATGCGTTAAAATTGCTTTTAAATAGTCTTCTTTTTCTTCAGTTAGCATTATCTCACCTCTCAAATCATTCACCTTATTGTATCACGAATCAACTTGACACGCTAAAAGTTCATGGTATATTATAAATTAAATTAGGTTAGACTAAAAATATTATTAAGGAGGTTTAAAATGTTAAAGGTAGAAAACTTAAATCTTACACTTGGGAATAAACATGTACTTCAAGATATTAATTTATCCATACCTATTCAGGGCGAAATCATAGGTATTATGGGTCCTAATGGTGCAGGGAAATCCTCATTGATTAAATCACTGATTGGCGAATTCAAACCAACAGGTTCTGCTCAGTTAAATGATGATTCCATACAAAATAATTTGAAACATGTCACTTATATTCCTCAAAAAGCACACATAGATTTAGATTTTCCTATAAATGTGGAGCATGTAGTCTTATCAGGAGCTTACAAAGATATCGGTTGGTTTAGGTGGGTGACCCCAACTACGAAACAGCGCTTAAATCAATTAATGCAAACTTTGGAATTAGAAGACTTGCGTCACCGTCAAATTTCAGAATTAAGTGGCGGTCAATTACAACGTGTACTTGTAGCACGTGCTTTAATGTCTGAAAGTACCTTGTACTTATTAGATGAACCTTTTGTAGGGATTGATTTCCATAGTGAACAAATCATTATGCATCAATTACGCAAGTTAAAAGAGGAAGGCAAATTATTACTCATTGTCCATCATGATCTATCTAAAACCGAAGAATACTTTGATCGTGTCATTCTATTAAATAGAAATATTCGCTATTTTGGGGATAGCATTACCGCTATGCAACCAGAAAATCTAAACAAAACGTTTTTAAATGCCACAGTACAAAGCGGAACGACTTAATTTTTAGAAAGGACTTAACTTATTATGGAATTTTTACAACATTTGCTAGACTATAAATTTTTGAGCAACGCCCTAATCATTTCAATTGTTGTTGGGATTGTATGTGGTACTGTTGGCTGTCTTATTGTTTTAAGGGGACTTTCACTTATGGGTGATGCAATGAGTCATGCCGTATTACCTGGTGTTGCATTATCATTTTTATTTGGTATACCAATGTTTATTGGTGCATTAATTACAGGTATGATTGCAAGTATTTTCATTGGCTTCATTACTAAAAATAGTAAAACCAAACCAGATGCTGCCATTGGGATTAGTTTTACAGCATTTTTAGCCACAGGTGTTATTTTAATCAGTTTGATTAACAGTACCACTGATTTATATCATATATTATTCGGTAATTTACTTGCTGTTACACAATCTACATTTTGGTCAACTATTATTGTAGGTATCATTGTAATGGTGTTAATCATCATTTTTTATAGACCATTAATGGTATCTACATTTGATCCAGTTTTCAGTAGAATGAGCGGATTAAATACAACTGTATTTCATTATTTTGTAATGTTGTTATTATCTCTCGTAACTGTCGCAAGTATTCAAACCGTTGGCATTATCTTAGTAGTAGCACTATTGATTACACCTGCTTCTGCAGCATTTTTAATTGCCAAAAAATTACATACTATGATGATTATTTCAAGTATTATAAGTACGATTAGTGCAATTGTTGGTTTGTATATTAGTTATGTTTATAACATTCCAAGTGGTGCCACAATTGTATTCTGTGCATTTATAATTTATGTTGTGATATTCATTTTAAACAAATTCAATATTTTCAATAAGAAAGGACAACAAATATGAAAAAGTTAATATCGATTGCACTTATCCTACTATTATTTTTAGCAGCATGTAGTAATGGAAAAAGTGATTCAAACTCAAATTCAAATGAAAAACTAAAAGTCGTTACGACTAACTCTATTTTATACGATATGGTGAAAAATGCCGGTGGTGATAATGTCGAAATTCATAGTATTGTCCCTGTTGGTCAAGATCCTCATGAATATGAAGTAAAACCAAAAGACATCAAAGCATTAACAGATGCAGATATTGTTTTCTATAATGGCTTAAATTTAGAAACTGGTAATGGTTGGTTCGACAAAGCGTTATCTCAAGCTAATAAATCAACTAAAGATGAAAGTGTGGTTAAAGTATCTGAAAAAGTAAAACCTTTTTATTTAAATGGTGCTGAAGGCGATGAATCTAAACAAGATCCTCATGCATGGCTAAGTTTAGAAAATGGGATTAAATATGTTGAAACGATACGTGATACCTTATTAAAACATGATGAAAAACACAAAGAAGATATCGAATCTCATAGTAAAGACTATATCGCTAAATTAGAATCATTAAATAAAGAGAGTCACGAAAAATTCAATGATATTCCAAAAGATCACAGAGCAATGATTACAAGTGAAGGTGCTTTTAAATATTTCTCTAAACAATACGACATTAAGCCAGGTTATATTTGGGAAATTAATACTGAAAAACAAGGTACTCCTGAACAAATGAAACAAGCAATTGAATTCGTGAAAGATAATCAACTTAAACACTTACTTGTCGAGACAAGTGTCGATAAGAAGAGTATGCAAAGTTTAAGTGAAGAAACGAAGAAAGATATATACGGTGAAGTATTTACAGATTCAATCGGACAAGAAGGTTCTAAAGGTGATTCATATTACAATATGATGAAATCGAATATAGAAACTGTACACGGCAGCATGGAATAGATGGTGCGGGCTATTAACCTAGTCATAGGTGAATAGTCCCATGTCGTACGACTTCCCTCCTAATTAAGCGTACGGCATGGTGGTATTCAAGCCTTAAATCATCTCCCTTACACTCCATCAATGGTGGCTCCTCCCCCCCATTGATGGAGTTTTTTTAGCGAAACTTTTTTGAAAAAATTAGTTTCGCTTATGCATGAGCTTTAGCTCAAGTATTCCTTCTCATTACATGACTTAGTGACACTTATGCATGAGCTTTAGCTCAGGTATTCCTCCACTTTGAAAAATTAGTTTCGCTTATGCATGAGCTTTAGCTCAAGTATTCCTCCTCATTTCATGACTTAGTGACACTTATGCATGAGCTTTAGCTCAGGTATTCCTCCACTTTGAAAAAATTAGTTTCGCTTATGCATGAGCTTTAGCTCAAGTATTCCTCCTCATTTCATGACTTAGTGACACTTATGCATGCGCTTTAGCTCAGGTATTCCTCCACTTTGAAAAAATTAGTTTCGCTTATGCATGAGCTTTAGCTCAAGTATTCCTCCTCATTTCATGACTTAGTGACACTTATGCATGCGCTTTAGCTCAGGTATTCCTCTTTTACATATCATATTCGACTGACTCTTACGGGAAAATACTAGCCAAAAACTACAGGTTAAGACAGTGCCTGCGAAAAGCGTTCACAAAAAAACTGCCAACAAAGTTGGAGACTTTGTTGGCAGTTTATAACCATCTTCCAAAATGGAATCTAGTGTTATTTATTACCTTATCAATCCGTTAAACTATCTACAATAATCATTTCATCATAATTAATTGCTTCACGAATTTTTAAAGCTGTTACTTCACTTACTTCTTCATCTTCTACAAGTTGATTTAAAATACGACGTTGCTCTTTTAATGCGCTTAATTTAATTTTCGTGATAGAGTTCTCATTTTTAGGATTAAAGAAATTGGAAGGTGTTAAATTATCGATACGAATAAGATAACTATCACAAATCATACCAACTTCTAATTTATTGTTTTCCGTTGTTTCTTTGCCTAATCGACTCACTACACGATAATGTACTGTACGCATAATGTTGGAAATCTCACGTAAGTTATCTACAACAGATAATGGAGAGGCCGCATTCGTTTTCACTTTCGTACGTATTCTTCTCTTTAAAATCATTGCTCTTACTTCAACTTTGATACGTTGTAATAACGAAGCTTGTTTATATACTTGTGTTCGTTCTGTATAACGCATGTAGTTATCCAACACGTTTGTAGTAATATCGCCATTTTCAACAAGACCATTTAATGTTTGATTTTCTACATCAAATGCTAATTTTTGAAGTCTCTGAAGCTCTTTAGTATTTTCATCTTCATTTTCAACCGTTCTTAAAAATGCTAGCTTATCATGATAATCTTTTATTACATTACCATATTGGAAACTAGACGTAACTGAGGATTGCTGATTTAATGAATCGATAACTTTTTCTAAAATATAAACACGTGCCTGCTTAAAGTTCATACCAACGATTTTAGGTTTTTTAGCATTCGGTGTAACGACTGGTAAAATCATCTGTGCCACAATTAAACTGATAATAACCATACCTGAGGCAATAAATAATAGGTCATCTCTAAAAATAAATGAATGATGATCTGCTAACATATATGGCAATGTCAGTGCGATTGCTAAGGAAATCGTACCATGCACCCCACACAACGTCATTATAAACGCATACATACCTCTTTTTGGCGGGGTTTCTGCAGTTTTCTGATCATCCTCATTATGTGAAATCATTTTTTGGAACGGGCTCACTGGTAAATAAAAATACGGATATAAAACAAAAACCCATAAAAATCTGAACAGATAAATTGCTAATGCAATAAGACATGTCACAGTAATTAAGAATATTAAGTTATGCGGTTCGTTCTCAATAATTCTCCCTACAACTTCAGGAATTAAAAATCCTAAGATAGAAAACACAAATCCATTTAATGCATATCCTAATATATTCCATGTGTGATTATAACTCATCTGCAACCTAGTACGTGCTTGAGCAATTCGATCACGTTCAAAACCATGTACTAAACCTGCAACAACTGCTGCAATAATACCAGAAGCATGGAACATTTCGGCAACGATATATGTGATAAATGGTGTTACAAGTTGGATAAATGTAAACATATTAATATTTTCAATGCCACGTCTTGACAACGTCACACGGAAACGAACAAGTGCGACCCCAATTAATAACCCAACAATAAATCCACCAATTGAAGAAATTAAAAATTGTTCAACTGCATTCACCATTGAAAATCCGCCTGTAATCAATGCTGCTACGGCAATTTTAAAAGATATGATACCTGCTGCATCATTTAATAAAGACTCACCCTCTAAAATTGTCATAGAACCTTTGGGAAGTACTTTGCCATTCGTGATTGCTTGGACTGCAACGGCATCCGTTGGACACAAGATTGCAGCGAGCGCAAAAGCAGCTGCCATAGGTAACTCAGGCCAAATCCAATGCACAAATAAACCTACTACAATCACAGTTGTCACTACCAACCCTAATGCCATCATTAGCACAGGTTTAATATATCGCCTTAAATGAACACGAGAGACTTTAACACCCTCTACGAAAAGTAACGGAGCAATTAAAGCCACCATAAATAATTCTGAATCAAAATTAAATTGTACTGGAATAGGTGTGACATACAATAGCATACCTAATATAATTTGAATGAAAGCTAAAGGTATTTTTGGAAGAAAAGTGTGTAAGAATGAACTTAATATGACTAGTGCTAAAAATATAAGTATAGTTTCAAATATTTGCAAGGTTTCACCTCTTTTCAACGTCATTATTCTTTCATAATTGTTGAGGTTGAAACAAAAAATAACATCGTCTTTACATGAATATATTGCGTCCCAAACTCTTAATCACAAATTATCAAATTAATTTCATTCCCCAATTTGATAATGAACTTAAAAATAAACACAATTACAAATATACTTTATTTTATCATTTTATGCCCCATCACTTAAACGTATTGCACTTGAAAATAAAATATTTCATACATATTTTTTATTTATTCACTCTTACATCATTCTATTGCTATAAAACTTTTTATTTAAGCAATTAAATTCATTGTGCAGCAATCATATTTTATCATCATGTACTTAACAATAAAAAAAGAAGTAGCATGGAAACCCAGCCGAAACGGGTCTCATCATCCTACTTCCTGCGATTATATTCGTTCATTAATAATCATGCTCTTTTTCATAAGTTTTACGTCTTCGTTCTTCACGTTCATGCGCACGTTGTTTCAGTTGCTCAAACGTATTGTTTTCAGAGGAACTCAGTAAAATATTCGTTTGTCTTGGTGCATCACTTTTTCTATACATATAAGCGCCAGTTCGATAAGCGGCACGTGAAATCAAATGTCCACCAACTGGAGATGTTAAATTAATAAACACCAGCGCTAATATTAGTCTTACACTTAAATAGCCTTGTGAAGAAATAAAGAATATGATAACACCCACTAATGTTAATAATACAGATAGCGTAGAACTTTTAGTCGCTGCATGACTTCGTAAAAAAACATCCTGGAATTTGATTAATCCAATAGAACTTATTAAAGCAATGATACTCCCTAAGAAAATCATAATTGCTGCGATTAGATTAACGATTTCGCTTGTTATTTGCATTGAAGACGTGTCCCCCTTCTATAAATCTAGAAATTGACACCGTACTTACGAATGAAATGATAGCGATAAGTAAGATTGAATCCAAGAACGAAAAAGTTCCAAATACAATACTTAACAAACCAACCATAGACATCAATATAGCACTAGCAGCATCGAATGTGACAACTCTATCCGCAGTGGTCGGTCCTTTAATTAATCTAAATAAAGTTAATAATAAAGCAATACCAAATAAAATCAGTGCGCTTGTTATGAAAAAATCTGTTAGTGTGCCGATCATTCTGCCACCTCCAATATGAGTCCTTCATATTGTCTAATACTTTTCAGCAATTTTTGCTTCTCTTTGTCGGAAACGTCAATTGCATGTATAAAGAACTTTTTCTTTTCTTTAGATATTCTAATTACAGTTGATCCTGGCGTGATGATAATCAATATAGTTAAGAATGTGACTTCCCAATCATTATCTAATGTTGTTTCATAAGTCACTAATCCTGGATTTAAATCTTTGGTCGTAAATAAAATATAATTGATTATTGTCATACTTGATGTTATTAATTGGTAAAGATACACAACTAAAATTTTAATACCAACCCAAACTTTTTTTAAATAAAATTGTTGGCCGAAAAAGCGGTGTAAAATATAGATAACTAATATACCAATGAGATAACCTGCAAAGAAGGTGGATAATTTAAAAGAGTCTTCATCTTGAAATAATACCCATAAAAATGCGATGACAATATTAAGTAAGACTTGTCTCATTATTTATCCCCCTTTATTAAATGAGGATTTACCATTTTTTCATATAATCCATCATCCATATTTAAATGTGTCGCATTATCTGTCACTTTAAATAGTAATGGTGCGGCTAAGCCCATTACGATGATCATAGCAACCAGTACGCCGATTAAATTTTTACGATAAGTAGGTATTTTATTAAATACAATTGCCTCTCCTTTGCTTTCATTACCAAGGTACATCACAAAGAAAATTCTAAATAAACTAAACATAGCAATTAAACTCGTTATAATCATTAATGCTAAACCAATGTAATTTCCATTTTCAATCGCACCTTTAAAAATAAATACTTTACCTGGAAAACCACTAAATGGTGGCACGCCACCGATTGCTAATATCATGACTACAAAAGCTACACCAAAGAAGGGTTCTTGTTTGGCAAGCCCATATAAACTTTTATATTGTCTAAGACCAGTAATGTATACCAAACTACCAATAATAAAGAAAAGCAATGTTTTCACTACAATATCATTTGCTAAATAAAAGATTGCGCCGTTTACACCAGCGATTGTATTCGTACCTAATCCTAAAATTATGAAACCAATCGATAGAATAACTTGATAGGCAGCAATTTTCTTAATATCCCTATAAGCAAGTACACCAAATGCACCAATCAACATCGTAATACAAGATAAAAAGACTAATAATGGATGTGTAATACCACTATGTTCATCAAATATTAATGTGAAGAAACGAATTAATGCATATGCACCGACTTTAGTCATTAAAGCAGCAAACAATGCAGCCAGTTCAGTATTTAATACGGCATATGCCTTAGGTAACCACATAAATAGCACAAGTGCTGCTTTGGCACTGAATGCAATCAAGAAGACCATAGAGACAATGACAATTGAACTCTTATCATCCATTTCATTTAATCTTTGTGCAACAAGCGTAAAGTTTAGTGTACCAGTCAGTTTGTATAACAAACCAACACCGAGCAAGAGTAACCATGAACCTAATATATTCAATACTACATAGATAATGGCTGCACGTAACTGCTCAACTGATTGTCCCAAAGTAATAAGTACAAATGACGCTAGTAACATCACTTCGAACATAACATAGATGTTAAATAAATCTGCCGTTAAGAACGAACCGATGACACCCACTGTTAAAAACAAAATAAAACTTGGTAGATAATAACGAATGGCACGTTTTTCAGTTCTACCAAATCCATATGCCATAATCAGTGTGACAACAAAACTTGATGTTGTAACCAATAAGAGACTTAGTGAGTCACCGACAAATTGTATACCAAAAGGTGCTTGCCAACCACCAAAATCTAAAGCAATCGGCTTATGGTACATAACATAAATTAGTAGAAGCAATGAAACAACTGTCGTTACTGCCATTGTACCGATAGAAAATATTCTAGATAATCTACTGTGTGTACGTATAAACACAAGGCCTAAAGCACATACAGCTGGCAGAAGTAATGGTAAAATCAATAAATTACTCATTAGCATCGTCGTCATCACCTCTCAATACATCAATTTCATCTTCTTTTGTCACACGATAGGTTCTGTAAACTAATACAAGAAGGAAAGCCGTCATAGCAAAACCAATAACAATCGCCGTTAAAACAATGGCTTGTAATAAAGGATCGACAAAATTTTGACTTCCTTCACCTATTAAAGGTTCCACTTTATTTTTACTATAATTACCCATACTCATAATAATTAAATTACCTGCGTGTGTATAAATCGAAATGCCTATAACAATACGGATTAAATTGACTGATAATATCATATACGTTCCTATAAATATTAAGAAGCCAATGACCATTAATAATATCAGATTCATGAACGACCACCACTGATAGACAACATAACGGTCACAACAACACCCACAACGGCTAATACGATTCCCGCTTCAAATACGGTAACTGTCGTTAAGTGCACTTCCCCTAATAACGGTAATTGTACATAAGCATCTGTTTGGTAAAGGAACGGTTTACCAAAGAACATAGGTACAACAGCAGTGAGAAATGATAGTAATGAACCACAAATCATTAGAATTCTAAAATCAAGTGGTAACGCTACTAATACTTGTTTAACATCAAAAGCCAAGAACATTAGTAAAAACGCTGAACTAAACACGAGACCGCCGATAAATCCGCCACCTGGATTATTATGACCTGCCAAAAACAAGTAGAATCCAAATGTTAACAAAATAAACACAACGATCTTCGTTACGGTTTTTAATACAACATCATTCTCTTTCATCTTGACCCCTCCGTTCTTTAAAGTTAAGTAGCGTATAAATACCTAATCCGGCAATAATGAGTACCATACCTTCAAACAATGTATCTATGGCACGGAAATCTCCAAGAATTGCATTCACGATATTTTTACCACCTGTTAATTTATATGCATCATGATAGAATGTTGAAATTGTTGGCATCGAATCGCCTTGTTGTGCAATAAATACAAGTGTAACAACAATGACTGCCATTAATAATGAAACAATAATTTTGACTGCTTCACGTTTTTTATGAACTTTCGCACGTGGTACGTTAGGCAGTCTAGAGAAACTAACAATAAATAGAATTGTTGTTATTGTTTCTACTACTAATTGCGTTAACGCTAAATCTGGTGCTTTCATTAAGATAAAGAATATCGTTACACAATAACCAATAATCCCATTAAGGACAACCATAGTTAAACGTTGTCTAATAAAGGTGAGTGCAATACCCAGGACGAATACAACAATTAACGTAATGACCTCTATCGGACCGAAATCACTTACATGAATTTGATGTACTTCTGGGAAACCAGCTTGAATCATACCGTAGATGACAACCATGCTAAAAATGAGCAAGGTAATCGTAATATAATGATTCAAACGGTTATTCATTAATGAGCGAATACCATAACCAGAATAATGTTCAAATTGTTTATATGAACCTAAATATAAATCAGTAATCGTTTTTACTTTCACTTGATTTGCATACTTTTTCCAATTAATTCTAAGTGCCATGATAAATCCGACTACTATCACAATTAAGCTTAAGATTAACGGTAAGTTAAAGCCATGCCATTGTGATACATGCGGTGCAACTTGATCTACTTTTTCTCCAATTGTGATACTTCGTAATGCCGGTAAAATGATATTATGTCCAAATACATTAGGAATAAAGAATATGACCGGTAACAAAATCATCATAATTGCAGAAGGTAGCGTGAATAAAAATGGTTCATGCGGTGATTTTTTTGGTAAGTCTGCTTGTTGATAATCTCCCCAGAATACTTCTTTGATCATATAAACACCATAAACCAATGTGAATATACTTGCGATCACACCGATTACAGTAATGATAACTGTAAGCGTGAGATTAAATTGAGGTAATTCAACTGCACTTACTAATCCATCAAAGAACATCTCTTTACTTAAAAAGCCATTTAAAAACGGTATACCTGCCATAGATAAAGCAGATAGTAACATCACAATGTGTGTGATTGGAAATACTTTTTTCAAACCAGATAAACGGCGAATATCCCTTGTACCCGTTTCATGGTCGATAATACCTACGCCCATAAATAAGGCACCTTTATATAATGCGTGATTCATCAGATGGAATAGTGCTGCAAATAAAATCATGCCATAAATTTTTGACAACTCACCTGTTGGATGTTGTGCAAAGCCACCTCCAATGCCTACCATAGAAACAATCATTCCTAATTGACTAATGGTTGAGTAAGCTAATATTGCTTTCATATCAAATTGTCTTGTGGCATTCACTGCACCAAAAATCATCGTAATTAAACCAACAAATGTGACACTATAAATGTAAAAATCACTTAATCCTAATACAGGTGTAAATCTAAATAGTAAAAAGATACCTGCTTTTACCATAGTAGCTGAATGTAGATACGCACTCACAGGTGTCGGTGCTGCCATGGCTTTTGGTAACCATATATGGAAAGGAAATTGGGCAGATTTAGTAAATGCGCCAAGTAGTAGCAGGATGATAATTGGTATAAATAAATGACTTTGTGCAATTTTATCACTCTGTTCAATAATAGAAGTGATTGAATTCGTACCAGTTACAATGTAGATCATGATGAAACCTGCCAATAATGCCAGTCCACCAAATACTGTAATCATAAACGATTGTATTGCACCGAACTGACTATCACCCTTACTGTACCAATAAACAATAAGTAAAAATGAGGAAACACTTGTTAATTCCCAGAATACATACATTAAAATTGTATTGTTAGCTGTTACAATGCCTAACATACTGAACATAAATAATAATAAATACACAAAAAAACGTGGTAAATTATCATGTTCTTTAGATAAGTATTGTGTTGAATAATAAACAACGGCTAATCCAATAAGAGAAATTAATAAACTAAAAAATAAACTTAAACCATCAAGTCGAAAGTCTATATTGATATCTAATAATGTGAGCCAAGGTATTTTAACTGATACAAAGTTTCCTTGCATCACAGATGGTAGCTGATACAAAAAGTAAACCGAAGCAACTATGGGTGCTAAAAGTGCTATATGTCCAGCATATTTCTGGAATTTTATATTTGTCAGTGTAAATAATAGAATGACCATTATTAATATTAAAGTGCTTAGTAGATATACTAAACTCATCGTATCCCCCCTTTAGTTATTATTTTATAAATTTAAAGCTATTGTTGTTTTACTTGCTTTAGTTGAAATACCAATAAATTTCATCGTTTCATACGTGGTTTGATGACCTAGATACTTTTGAATAATAGAAATTGAAATACCTGATTGATACGCATGATACGCAAATGTTTTCCTGAGCGTAGTTAAACCTATATGTAACATGCCTAGTTCTACTGCTGCAGCATGTATAATTCTATACGCCTGCTGACGTGACAAACCTTTCAATGTTCTATTGGATTGAAATAATAATTGACTATCCTCTAAATGTTCTTCTTCTATATATTGTGCCAATTCATTTCTTAATTTATCTGGCAATCTAATATGAATATTCGATGCATGTTCTTCAAGCCAATAATATTTAATTTTATTTTCTTCACCTTTTACATCACTCACACAAAGGTTTAATAATTCGGACAGTTTCACACCTGTATGTATCGCAAATTTAAAAAATAAATAATCACGTTTTGATTTACAACTAAGTACTTTATACATTGCCTTTATCTCATTAATATCCCTAATTGGATCTACTTGGTTCATATATTCACCTCTCAACCATAAATGTTTCTTATTTAATGATATATGATATTTATGTCACATGAAAGGGATTAGCTTAAATTTCTCAAATTATTTTTGGCCAATTCACTATTTAATTTCGATATATATAGTGAAAGGAGGTTGAAACAGATGAGTACAATTAGTCAACTTGCAGTAACAATGTCACGCACACTGTACGATAAAGATGGAAAAGCCAGTCTGGTCAAACGTCACTTTACTAATTTAAATACTGAAGCGACACCAGAACAACTCAAAAGCTTTAAATCAATTATCGAACAAATCACTGGAGAACGTTTTGACAAGCTAGAAGTCATTAAGACCGAAGCTATTAACTAAATGAGGAGGCACTAAACAATGTCACAAACCCTAGAGCTTATATTCAATGATGCAGTAAATAAAGCAATCAAATTACCATTACCCAAAATTGAACACTTCGTAACCGAATCAGCAGTTAAAGAAGGTATGACTAAAATCATAGATTTAGATATTTTACGACCTAAATCTGGTATTCCAACGTCTATTCATTCAGCACAGATTATAGACAAATCTACTAAACTCATATTTGAAAACTAAACTATTTAACTTAATGGTAGAAACTTTTATAACGGACTTCCTAGTCACACTATTAAATCATAATATAGAAGATTTAAAAAGTTAGCTAAAGTAGATACCTATGCCCTACAATCAGACTATGTCATTTACTTGAACGAAAGTAAGTTATAAATCTAATTACGTTGGTCGCCTACAATTGCTATAAAGTAACTGGTCATAGGTCATAAACATCTTAGATTAATAAAAAAACGGTAATTTCTATTTAATTCAAATAGAGATTGCCGTTTTCTTCATTATTATGGAAATTGATAATTTACTAAACTATTATTGTTAATAGCCCAATAAAGCTTGTATTTGAATATACTTATACGTATTGTAATGAGTTGGTTACGTTATGCTACGCTTAGAACAAAATTCATAACCTTCTACAAAATGGCCGATATCTAATAATAGATTTTAAATATAAAGGAGAACTGATCCATGAACGGACTAGTTCTCCTTTATTTTTGAAGGTGGCTTAATCTCTATGTGGTCGTAATCTAACAGTATCGCCAAAAAATATCTTTTTCTTACCTAATTTTTTACATATCGCATACTGATCATATACTTCGACGACTTGGGCTAAATTTTTATAAGAATGCCTTGAATTCAACACTTCTAAAAATTGATGTTTTTTTATATTATCATTTCTACCTACACCCAAGAAAAAAGTTTCTTGATCTAAAAGTCGAATTATGGAAAGCCGTTTCACTATCTATAGTCACTCACTTCTTTTATTACTTCTGTTATTTAAAATTGATTAATTTTGCTAATTTTTAAAATTCTAAATTTATCAACATACGTATTTTATTACATTTTGTGTATTGTGTACATTATTTTCTGTAATATACAAATATTTCTTGATTGAATTTAAATGTATGCATATTTTTCTCTTTCCTATATAATGTATATATATATCTTGAAAGAAAGCGTGATTTAATGATCCTCTTATATATAATCGGGATTGTCGCAGGTATGGTGGTTCCTTTTCAAACTTCAATCAACTCTAGATTAAGTCTTTATACGAAATCTTCATTCTATGCGTCTACAATCTCATTTGCAACCGGAACTATTTTTTTAATTTTAATTAATCTTATTACCAATCCTCATGTATTTACAGCACAGTTTTACAATAATCAATCTTTCAGTTACATATGGTTTGTCGGTGGTATGCTTGGTGTTATTTTCCTTACTGGTAATCTATTGCTATTACCTCGTTTAGGCGCGTCATTAACCGTTGTTATGACTGTGGCTGGTCAAATTATTATGGGCGTCATGATTGATACCTTTGGCTGGTTTGGTGCAAATCAAGAACCTTTTACTATCTTTAAAGTACTAGGTATCATTGTTTTAATTTTCGGCATCATACTTATGAACTATGTAAAAAGAACACCCATTGAAACAAATAAGTCATCAACCGTTTATATCTGGTTAGTGATTGGATTTATCTTTGGTTTTTGTCCTCCAATCCAAACAGCTATCAATAGTGCTTTAGGTCAACAAATACACTCATCTGTTATGGCCTCATTGATTTCATTCGCGGTTGGTACCATTGTCCTATTCATACTTACATTGATATTTAATAGAAGTCTTAAACTCAAGACAGTCGATGCAAAACAAGGTAAACTCAAACCAATCTATTTTATCGGTGGTATGCTGGGGGTTGTATTCGTAACTACAAATATCATATTAATGCCACATCTTGGTGCTGCACTAACGACGATTATCGTTATGTTAGGTCAAATGCTAATGGGTGTAATCATTGATCATTTTGGTTTATTAGGTACGCGCATTAATAAAATCACTACGCGAAAAATCATTGGCATCATTGCGATAATGATTGGTATTATTTTATTGAGATTATTCTAAAAATGTATCGTAGCGTTATTTACTTTAAACTTTTGGTAAATGACGCTATTTTTTTATAGAAAAGCAATGCTACACCGCAGTATAATAGGGTTATCAAAACATCAAGAGGTGACTTCTTTGCGGAAATTTTTAATTTTTATCACACTACTCGCTTTATTTTGTAGTATCACCCTACTAAGCTGGCTCTATTTAACAAAGTCTCATACTGAGCATCCCCATACAGTGGAAACACTCAAAATTCAATATAAAGAACCACAACACTTCAAAGGTATACAATCGCCTTCTCAACTAACAAATATTTTTTTCGATTCAAATAAAGGTATCATCCACAATTGGTTTGTTAAGAATGAAGAACACGTCAAGAAGAACCAGCCCCTATTTGAATATTACAATGTTGACATCGAGCACCAAATCACTTCTAAACAAAAATACTTATCCCACTTGAATAACATTGACCCACTTAAGTATCCTACAATCTCACTTGAAAGAAATCGTACACAACATGAAATTGAAACCCTGCAAACACAACTACGCACAACGATTTACGCATCGATGGATGGTCAAATTGCCATTAATCAACATGTGCCTTCTCAAAATAATGGTCTTATTCTGCAAATTTTTAATCCCAGTGCTATAATCAAAGCTAAAGTTCCAGAATCAATAGTAAATACATTGGAATTAAAGGATAAAGTACACATATGCATTGATCCAGGTCATAGTTTCACAGGTACTGTAAATTTCATTAGTAAATTACCTTTAAATACTGAAGCTAATACAAAATCATCTCAGTATCATGTTGAAATCAGTTCAACACCGGATATTAAATTCGGTCGTCATTTACGCGTAGAAAAACCTAATTACACTATTGAAATTCCAAAAACTGCAATATATAAAAAGCAATTCGTTTTTTTACAAAGAAATAAAAAATTTATTAAACGGGTTATTAAAACAGAAAAATTGGGTAATAACAAAGATATGAAAGTTATAGAAGGTTTAAATGTAGGCGATACAATTGCTAAAAATGCGAACTATGTTCTGTCGAAAAATTAAACGTACACAGTATAAATAGTAAACACCTTTAAATAGAAATTAGTTTTTTAGTAATTTTATCAAATCATGGAAAATTGAAAATGAGAAATATTAATTATATTTCCCTCATTGGTATTTAAAGAATTGAATTAATATCTTAAATCATTCATGTACCACTAAAACAGTTTTTTGTTTACTTTCTATTTTTATTTAGTTATAATAAACTAAATAATAGCAGTTTTAATATATTTTACTCAAATATAATAGGTCTGCAAATTATGATAAACTCTTTGTATTTAACTTTGAATTAAGACAAATATTTATACAAAAACACTTTTAATATGTATATTTGATTGGGCAATAAAATAGGGAGGAATAAGGATGGCTATCACCAAAATCAATGATTGCTTTGAATTATTAGCGATGGTTACTTACGCTGATAAATTAAAAGGAATTATCAAAAAAGAATTTTCAATAAGTTTCGAGGAGTTTGCTGTATTAACTTATATTAGCGAACACGAAAGTGAAGAATATTATTTAAAAGATATTATTAATCATTTGAACTATAAACAACCTCAAGTTGTTAAAGCTGTTAAAAACTTATCTCAAGAAGATTATTTCGATAAAAAACGTAATGAACATGATGAAAGAACAGTATTAATTTTAGTTAACACTAAACAACGTAAAAAAATTAATGAGTTACTATCACGTGTGAATGATCGCATTAAAGAAGCTAACGACGAAAAAGAAGTTTAAGCTTAATATAAAAGAGGCCGAGACATGCAATGCATGTCTCGGCCTCTTTGACTATGATAAGACAGGTAATTATATATTAAAATACCCCTATTTATGTATTTTAGCTGCGCCTCCATCCTAATCCTCTTTAATTACATAACTGAGATAGAAACCAAGTTTTTTAAAATTTGATTTCTGTCTCAGCTCAATTTTATCTAAAATTCAAACCGCTTCATTTGAGAAGTACGTTGATATATTCATTTCTTTAAAAATATACTAAATCTAATTATTCTTTTTGAAATTCATTAGCCTCTATAAAATCACTGTAAACATCTAAAAAATGTTCTGGTTCTTCAATATGTGGCGCATGACCTGACTCATTAAATGTATGAATTAGCAGTCTTGTAAATGAATAATGATATTTTTCAATAGTCTCTGTTGTCATTAAAGGATCATATACACCATTAACAATTAATGTAGGCACATCCGTTTGTTTAATAACAACATCTTTATTAAATACAGGAAAATTCATTAATGCTCGTGTGGCTACAGCACTATCTTCTGCTGATTGTCTACTATAAATCAATTGATTTTGAAACCATTTCTTAGCTTTTTCTTGTTCTTTATACATATAAGGCAATAATAATATCAGTGCTTCAGATTTATCAAAACCTTCAATTTCATCTTGGTGTTCAATCATTAATTTATTTAAAGCATGTACGCTATCAATAAGATTACAAGCAATTAAGGTTAATGTTGCGACCATTGATTCATATTTATCAGTGAAATGCTTTGCAATTAATCCTCCCATGTCATGACCAATAAGATGGGCAGATGATATATTCAATTTTGTCATCAAAGCTTTTAAATCTTCTACATGATCTTCTAAATTAAACGAATTCTTTTTTGTTGATTTACCGTGTCCTCTTACATCATAAACAATCACTTCAAATTTATGTTTTAATTCATCTTTTAGGCTATATAATGAAGCCATGTTGCCATCTAGGCCATGAATTAGTATCACAGGAAAACCTTGACCCTCTCGGATGTATGCAATCTCGTTGTTATAATTTGTTGCGACTTTTTCCATTTTGGGCCACCTCCCTTTACAAAATTCATATACCCGTAATTGAATCGCCTTATGCTATCTTTTTAATTTTAAATTATGTCCCCATATTCAATTAACATTAAATACATGCTTATAAATAAAAAAATACGTTCCAGTGCCACACCATACCTTAGGTGTTTAGCACTGAAACGTGTTCGCTTCATTTAAGTGTTTAAATCATAAATACTATTAATTTCTAGAAGAGATGCGGATTGTATAATAAATAATGACAATTAACAATAATATCCAAATAATGATTGAGCCAATTTGTGCAATACTCGCGTTTCCAATCATCGCATCAATTGTTTTTTGACATAATAGTAATCCAATTCCTGTAAACTCTAATCTTTTAAAATAAATACCTGAAATACTGAATAATATACCTATAAAAAATACGACTTGATGTGCATAGATTGTAACCGCTACAATACCTAAATTAATATCAAATGTATGTAATATCACAAGGACAAACGCAGCCATTGCCACTACTAAGCCAATAACCATTTCAAACTTATTACTGTATAAATAATTCTTCCAATCAATTCGCAAGTATATGAAGATTGAAATTGGTAAAATAATTAAAAAGTAAAAAATAGATGTGCCCGTAGCTGCTTGAAATGGTACATATTGCTTATCATATAAGTAAGAAAGTAAAATAAAATTAACAATAAAAAAAATAATAGGATTGAGTTGTAGTGTGAATAAATTGCGTTGAATCGTTAGTATTATTTCTGCTGGTGATTTTCGTCTATATTCAATATAGTCTTCATCTTTGGCTTCAGATTTTTGGAAATCCTTTTTTAATTTCTCTTTAATATCTTCTATTAAGTTTGGAGAAAGACCTTTATGAGTAAAATAGTCATTAATATTTTCTACTAAAACCTTATCGTTAACTCTCATATTTGACTCCTTTTATAAAATTCACTTTAATCTATCAACACTATTGTAGTTGAGATATCAAAGCTGTTTCTTTAATAATCTCATACTACACTTGATTTTAACAATAAAATAACAAGTACAGGATAGATAATTTCATTTTCAATAAGGGTTTCGAAACCCCACTTGATTTACCATACACAAGCCATTGCTTATTCGTATGATTTAATGTCCAATATAAATTAGAGTCTGAGACACTATATAAGTCCCAGACTCTAATTTATATTATACGTTAGCGACTATCTCTAACTCAGGTGACGTTAATACATCGTTTTCTATAGAACTACTCTTTCGTGAAAAAGTAGTTCTTATACAAATGTCGCAATGCTTGTAATCAATAGCGCATTGTAGCAATATTTGCGCATGCGTTTCGGCTTATATAAGCTATTTACATTGTTTCACTGATATTTATGATTCAGTCAAATCAATACGGTACAATTTAATGTTTTTATCACTTGGTGATGAAGAACTAAATTGATATGATAAATCATTGTCTTGAACATAACCGAAATTACCAGTTACATTATTATAATGCTCACGTGTAACAGCATTACTACCAACAACATTTTTAACCGCTTTGTAAGTTGGACCGTCTGTATCATTATAACTCATAGAAACACGCGTAATTTTACCGTTGTTCTTTTTACCGTCAGCTGTTACAACAAGTACACCATTATCTTTTTTAAATTCATAATAATGTTCTTTGCCATCCGGTCTGTGTGAGTATACGGATACATCATTAGATTTCAATAAGTTTTGAACAGGTTCGCCGATTTTCGCACCTTCTAACGTTGTATCTCCTTGTTGCAGTGATTTAACATTTTGGATAGAGTTACCTGACGCGGCATCAACACTACCTGTGCTCATTCCGGAAAGTGCTAACCCCGATACGATTACTGCTGCAAATAATTTTTTCATAAGCACGCTCTCCTTCTGTTTATAAGTTTCTTTGTGCTCACCCATATTGTACTATAAATGTTACTAAAATAACAGTATTGTTACAATAAGATTACAAAAACAGTGCGACTTGTAATAAAAAATTGCTGCATAACAGCACTTACAAACTTTCATTCATATCGAATTGAAGGTTAATATGTTAATTCTTTTTCATTGTCTTTGATAAATTTTAACACCAAATCTACAAATTTATCTTTTTCTTCAACAAATGGATATAATCCAGACGCAGTAAATGTTTCAAATTGTACTTCACCAATATAATCTCCCACTTCTTTCGCTTCAACAATGGTTGTTCTTTCACCATGTTGACCAGCAATAATCAAAGTAGGTAAATCAATTTCACTTAAATAACTCATGATATTATTGTCATTAAATGAATCTTTGACTGCTTCTAATTCCGCTTCTGTAGCGATACCATTTGTATTATCTACATGTTTTAAGAATTTCTTAGCTTTACGTTTTGAGTAATATAAATGCTTATCTAAAAATTTCTGTTGTTCTTCTTTATCCCAATTTCTAATTTGATTGGCATACCTGCGATATAAACGTTCTTCTGGAGACATATCGTTTAACAGCGTTGGATTTACTAATGTAATTGAGTCAGTCATTTCTGGATACATTGCTGCAAATGCGCTAGCAACAGATCCTCCTAATTCATGACCAATCAATGATGCTTGTGTGACATATAAATAGTCTAATAGCTCTTTAATATCTTCAGCATATTCCTTGAAATCAATATGTTGTGGTTTGTCAGAGTATCCGTGACCTCTTAAATCAACAAGTATAACTTGGTTATCATCAGTAAAATTTTCCTCTATCATATCAAATACTGTTAAATTATCGAATGCAGTGTGAATCATCACTATTGCATTGCCTTCACCACTCGTTCTGTAATTGAGTGCAGTACCGTCGCTTGTTGTAAATAAATTCATTTATTCTCTTCCTTTCTTTGCAATTGGTAATATAGATAATAATTCTTCTGTCGTGTTAATCGTAAAATCAACTTCTTCTGGCAATGGTTCAACATCCACTTCATCATCTTCTTTAAACCACACACTTACCATTCCCATTGCTCTCGCTGGCGCAACATCATTTAATGGGTCATCACCTACATATATTGTTTCTTCAGGTTGAGTACCTAATTGATCAAGCATGTCTTCAAAAATTTTCGGGTGTGGTTTTCGATAACCCACTGTTTCTGAAGTAGATAAGTAGTTTATAGCATCTTCTACACCTAAGGCGTGCATTCGGTATTGTTTAATTTTAGATCTGCCATTGGCGATAACACCTGTTAGATAACCACTTTCTGTTAATTTCTCTAAAGTATACAATGTGTCATAGTATGGAAACACATAGCGATAAAAATGCATTTCAAAATCATTAAACAAGTCTCTCCATGTTAATCGATCGACATGAAAATCTTTAATGATGGCTTTATAAAGTTCTGGTTTATCATGGTCTTCATCATCATCTAACTCTATAAATTTTCTCTTGAAATCTGCTAATTGAATACGTACTAAATAATCATGGAACCGCTCATATTGTTCTTCTATAAATTTCTCGCGTGATTTTTTTCTATCCAAAAGGGTGCCTTCTAAATCAAATACAATCGCTTTTATTTGTGTTAAATCCATTATCATAACCTCTTTAATTAATATGTCACTCTATTAAAATGATATTATTCCCTGTATTTACTGCAATCTGATTTATTTATTTTACCTTAAAATGACTATTCTTGCATTCGCGGTTGTGTCGCCATAATGTAAAACAATACGGGAATCCCCAACAATGCGAGTATAATACTGGCTGGTACTTGGAAAGGGTCTAATACGACACTACCTAACCAATCTGAAAGTACCATAATTGTACCACCAATCACAATATTCAATAACATTTGTTGTCTTAAATTATAATGTGCGCGACTTCTTCGTACGAGTTGTGGAATAACCATCCCAATAAATCCAATAACACCTACATATGCAACAATGACGGCAGTTATGATGGAGGCGATTAACAAGACACTATACGTTACACTACGCACATTAAGCCCCAATGACTGAGCTCGTAAATCACCAAGCTGTAATATTTTAATTTTTGACACCAAGCTCAATAAAATTATCATACCTATGGATAATACAATACCGATATAAATCACTTCGTTATATTCTGCAGATGAGAAGCCACCAAACATATAATTAACGATATTGTTCATTTTTTCTTGATTAAAAATAATGAGCACATATAAAAATGCATTAAATAATGCACCAATCATTATGCCAGCCAAGATTAGTGTTCTAACCGGATACCCTCTAGACATTACACTAGTTAGTGCAATAACCAGTATTAAAGTCATTATGCTAAATAACACTGAAAATATAGGTAACCAAATAAATGAAACACCTATAACGACAGCTAGCCCAGATCCAAATGTAGCACCACTTGCCAATCCTAATGTAAAACTATCTGCAAGCGGGTTGTTCAACAATGTTTGAAACATATGTCCAGCAAGTGTTAAACCAACACCGGCTAACAAGGCTTGTAAAGTACGTGGAATTCTTACTTGATATAATATTGTTTGTGATAGCGTATCACTTATATCACCCAAACCCCAAAATAAGCTCAACAATAAACTAATGATAATGAACACGATCCATAAACACATCGTTTTAGTATACTTCATGTTTTTGCCACACTTTCAAATAAATCTTCACTCTCCTACAATACCATCTGAACACATCGAACACTATCCCATTTATTATAAATTAGTAAACAGAAAAAACACCCTGAAAAGTATGCACAAACAAACTTCAGGGTGTTACTTAAATAATCTTTTTAATTAGAACTCACTACACTGACTATTTTTCATTATAAATTGCATCTCTTAAAGCTTTGAGACCATCATCAATACGAGGTCCTGGTCGAGAAATTTGATCACCATTCACCGCTTCAATTCTACCTTTTTGCACAGCATTTAATGATTCAAATCCGCCTCTCTTGTCGATAATTTGTTGATAATCTTTTTCTGAAATACCCATCGTTGAAATCATCACATCTGGATTTTTCTTAATAATTGATTCTTTGCTAACTTTTTGCCAACCATCTAGATTTGAAAAGCTATTTTTAGCTTTCAGTTGCTTCAACATATCATCAAAAAATGTATTTTTTCCTGCCGTATAAATCTCAGGTTCTGAAGATACTTCCATAAAAACCTTTTGAGATTTTGCGTCTTTTGGCACTGAATTCACAACTTTTTTAATATTATTTTTAGTCTCTTTCACTAACGCATTGGCTTCTTTTTCTTTACCTGTCACTTTACCGACCTGCTTAAAAGTTTCATACATCTCATCAATAGATTGTGCATCTTTAACATAGACCACTTTAACACCACTGTCTTTCAATCCATTCAGTACTTTACCATCTGTTGATTTCTGAGATTCATGTGCAAGTATTAAATCAGGTTTAGCCTTTAATAACGCCTCTTTATTTAATTTCATAGCATCAAACTGTTTTTTATCTTTTACCTCTTTCGGATAGTCATCTACAGTTGATACACCGACCACTTTATCTCCTAGACCCAATTCATACAATATTTCCGTATTACTAGGAATAAGAGAAATAATTCTGTCATATGATTTTTCTGACTGCTCGTTTTTAGTGGATTTGTCAGAATTGGTACTACATGCAGCCAATATAACAGCTAAAATAATAAAAAGATAAATGACTTTAAATTGCTTTTTCATGATATAATCTCCTAGTTTATGATTTGCTTTAATCATATCAAATTTTCATGCGTTTTTTACTATTATTTTTAAAAATAACTATTTAATTTAATTTTTTAAGCTACACATATATATAAACTTTCTATTATTTGATTGATGATAACCCTTAATTAATACTGATTAGAGTCTAATTTCTATATCATTTTAGTCATTGTATTCAAAGTATTCATCTAAAAATGTATATTGATGTGAGGCATTGCCGTTAAAATAATTTTTTCCAAAATTATCCAATAAAGCATGAAATTCATTTGCATCTTGGTTCGTAAAGGTTTCAGGTAATGATACGTTGCGTTTCAATTTGTCATATTGTTCTGTATGTTCATATCCGAGTAAACGATAAATTCTTCTTGTATAACTGTCAGGTATATATTCGATACCTTCAAATACATAAACGATGAGTACATCGGCTGTTTCACTTCCAACACCTTTTATATGCAACAGCTGGTCTCTAAGATTAGAATGATATTTATCAGAAATGGCTTTATAGTCAAAATCGTATTGATGCAACCAACTTAGTAATGCCAGTATGGTTTTCGCTTTATTTTTATAAAATCCACTCGACTTAATTAATATTTGTAGATCTTCTAATTCTAAATTCAAGATATGGTGTGGATCCAATAGAGTAGCTTGTTTTAATGAATCAATGGCATAGGCTGCATTTCGCCAATTCGTATTTTGAACTAAAATCGCTCCCAAAATGATTTCTATTTTCGAATCTGCAGGCCACCAACCTTGTGGCCCCATATGTTTATATAAAATGCGATATAAACTCTCTGTATCCAATGTCATTTTACACACCTCATTTGCACGCTTATTTTCACTAACAAAAAGAGCTAGTAAGATTTATCATGGATGAAACATCCTATCTTCATCCATGATAAATCTGATACTAGCTCCCAATCATTACACTTTCCGATTACATTGTTTCTGGTGCATTTACGCCCACTAAACTTAGCGCATTACGTAACGTTATTCTTACTGCATCTATAAGTGCAATCAATGCTTTTGTTTTTTCAACATCATCTGTTAATACTTTTTCAGCATTATAAAATTTATGGAAGTGTGATGCTAAATCTTGAATATAATTTGTAATTCTATGTGGTGCTCTATTGGCAGCCGCACTTTGAATTGTTGTTTCAAATTCAGCAACTTTCTTCAATAAATCAATCGCTTTATCATTTGTAATCAAGGTATAATCCGCATCTTTAGATGGTGTAATACCTCTTTCAGCAGCTTGTTTCAATATAGAACAAATACGCGCATGTGCATATTGTGCATAGTAAACTGGATTATCTTGTGATTCTTGTTTCGCAAGTTCCATATCGAAATCAAAGTGTGTGTCAGGGCTACGCATTGTGAGGAAATAACGTGCTGCGTCTACGCCAACTTCATCCATAATTTCTCGTAACGTGATTGCATTTCCAGTACGTTTGCTCATCTTAACTTCTTGTCCATCTTGCATTAAACGCACCATTTGCATGATTTGTATTTCAAGACGGTCACTTTCAACACCAAACGTTTCTAATGAAGCCTTAAGACGATTGATATACCCATGATGATCCGCGCCAAATAAATTAATTAACGTATCGTTACCACGTTTGATTTTATCAAAATGATATGCAATGTCTGGTAAGAAATACGTATAATTGCCATCATTTTTAATTAACACTCTGTCTTTGTCATCTTTAAAG
Source organism: Staphylococcus sp. LKG3-1 (assembly GCF_048568385.1). Taxonomy (NCBI): domain Bacteria; kingdom Bacillati; phylum Bacillota; class Bacilli; order Caryophanales; family Staphylococcaceae; genus Staphylococcus; species Staphylococcus sp. LKG3-1. Next base: position 2,367,795 of record NZ_CP183796.1, on the reverse strand, counting down.
TCCGTCGTACGCAACCACGTTGCACCATCTTGTTCATATGTGTAGCCAAGCTCAGACATTTTGTTTAATACTTCTGTAATTTCACCTTTTTCGTATAAAGACGTTTCACTAAACCAATTATCAAAATGCGTATTAAAATCAGATAAATCTGTTCTTAATTTTTCCATTTCATAATCTACGCCTAATTTTCTAAATGTCTTAATACGTTCATCTTCTGACAAATCTTTAAGTTCAGGTTGTTTTTCGGCTAAATCTTTACCAATATTAATGATGTCTTTACCATGATAGCCACCCTCAGGCATTTCAAATGAATCATCTCCAAGCGCTTCAAAATAACGTGCTTCTATTGAACGCGCTAAATTCGTAATTTGATTACCCGCATCATTCACATAATATTCTCTAGTTACATGATAACCAGCCGCAGTTAAAATATTAGCAAGTGTATCACCTACAGCAGCGTTACGTGCGTGGCCAATATGTAGATCTCCAGTTGGGTTAGCTGACACATATTCTAATAATATATTTTTGCCATTTTGTTCGGCAGTGCTACCAAATTTTTCATCTTTATCTATAGCCTCTGAGATAATTTCAGTTAAATAAGCATTATCTAAGTAGAAATTAATAAATCCAGGTCCTGCAATCTGAACTTTTTCAACATTAGCAGCTGTCGTATCTAAATGATCGACAATCGCTTGCGCAATTTCACGAGGATTACGCTTTGCTATTTTCGTCAATACCATCGCGATGTTTGTAGAATAATCACCATTTGCATCGTCTTTAGGTATTTCTATTTTAATATCTGGTATATCACTTGCCTCAGCTAACGCTGCTTTTTGAATACTGTGGTTAATTTCTTCAATCAACGTTTGTTTCACTTGATCAATTATATTCATTTAAGACTGCTCCTTATAAGTAATTTCATATTGGTAAGATCCCATTTTTTCATCATCTTGTATTAAATCATAATGCACTTTTAATTTACCACCATGTTCCGTTACAAAATGCAAAATAGAATGTGTTCGCACAGTTAAAGGTATACGTCCTCCAGTAATTTCATACAAAGTAATCGTATCTTCACCTTCTACAAAATGGAGGTTCATTTTAATTTCACCCTTACGAATGATTTTCACACCTGTTTCTTCAATTTTAACAGTTACATTGACAGCAACACCATCAATTTCTTCTTGATAACGTATAAATTCTGCATTACGTTTTTGCCAATGCCCTTGCGTATTTGCTGTAAATTTCTCTTTATTATCAAATTGTTTAACAACTTGTTTCGTTTGGATATTAACATTGTTTTCCAATGTACGTTTCACCCTAATCTTTTAAAATAATACAAACCATTATAGCATACTTGATAGTCGCTATACAGTTGGTAAATCGTTTTTAAGGATGTTATGCTACATAGCTAAAATCCAATTATCTGTAATAACGCATGACATTAAAAAAGAGGTTCCGACTTTGATAGTCTAAACCTCTTTAAAGCTGTTTTTCAGAACTACTTTCACATTTTATGTGAATGAGTAGTTCTTATGCATTCGTTTTAGCGCACGTAATCCTTAACCATTCTAGTAGTTCTTATGCATGAGCATTTGCACATGTAATCCACTCAAAATTTTAGTAGTCCTTATACATGCCCTTTAATTAGGGAAAATATGGTATCAAGCATCTGTGTCTTAATAGGATACGTAGGGCTATGAAAGATTATTTAAAATTCACTTTCTGTCCTACATCCCTATACCTATTATTTACTTGCTAATGCTTCATGTAATGCTTTATCTGAATTATTCCACATAGCTAAATCATGTGTTTGTAGAAAATCTTTCAAAACTGCTTTATTGTCCTCACCAATATGATCTATATCGATTTGATGTTTCATTGATTTATCCATCATATTAACATGTTCAGGCATGCTTTTGTACCCTCTGCGAATGCTCTTATTCACTAATAAATAACATCCTGTCACGCCAGCATAGTAAGGTCCATTTTCGCCTCTTTCAGTCGTAACCCAACATAACCAATATGCCTTGGCTTCGTCACCTTCTACAACTTCTTTCTCTTTAATCCATTTAACACCTTTTTCTACACTTGAACGTGCGTGCATACCACCAATATCAATAAAGGCTTCTTTATTTTGAACATCAATAAAGACAGGTGCCACATTATCCAAACTGATAGAACCTATATTTGTACCTTTGTGCCCATCAAGTGGGTCATTCTTAATAATGTTAAATTTAAATCCTTTATTTCCAGCCACTCACGTGCACCTCCCAAATTATCTAAGTCATTTATTTCATTTTACCTGTTATCATATTATGAATTCAATTCATCTAATATACTATTAATTGCATTTTTTACATGATCATCTTCAATATCCGCAATGAGTTCTTTTGGATAATATAATTTATAATCTTCTCGATTAATTCCTGTAATACTATGGATAACCAATGATTGACTACTAATTTCACGAATTTTTCCATTACGTTTTAGTAAATGAATCGGCTGTCTATTTGATCCAGGTCTATCATAATCATATGGTAAATCTGAGAAGGACTCACTGACAAAATAATAATTCGGATCTATATCTGCTTGAATAAACAAATCAGTTAATTCTGAGATTGTTATAATCGAACCATCAAAAGGCATATATTTTAATAAATCTCGATTGATAAAACGTCGTGATAAATCACTCAAGATGGGATCTTCTTCTTTCACCCATGCCTTTAAGTAATATAAGACAACCGCTTCATCTAAATCTACATATTGTTCAATTGTCATGGATTCTTCGAAAAATGGTACGAAATCTGTTGGATACATTTTAAAAGTATAGCCTTCATTGTACAAGTATTTCGCACGTTTCAAACAATTATTTAATAACACTTCTCCTCCTCTACTGACTGGGTGAAAATAAATTTGCCAATACATTTGATAGCGACTCATGATAAAGTTCTCTACTGCGTGCATACCACTTTCTTTAATCAACACTTCATCTTTAGATGGACGCATCAATCTCAAGATACGTTCCATATCAAATTCTCCGTATGATACACCGGTAAAATAAGCATCTCTTTGTAAATAATCCATTCTATCAGCATCAATTTGTGAAGATATCATGGAGATGACTAATTTGTTATCGTGTGTTTTATTAATAACATCTGCAACTTGTTGTGGAAAATCATCCGAAACACGACTTAATACTTCGTTAACTTCCGTCGGACCCGTAATAATTGCCTGTGTAAATGCTTCATGATCCGTGTTAAATATCTTTTCGAAACTATGAGAAAAAGGCCCATGTCCTAAATCATGTAATAATGCTGCACATAAGGCTAACGGGCGATCTTCGTTATTCCATGCTTCTCTTCCATTAAATGAATCATCAATTAACCTACGTACAATTTCATATACACCCAACGAGTGGCCAAATCTACTATGTTCTGCCGTATGGAATGAAAGATATAATGTGCCTAATTGCTTTATACGTCTTAGTCTTTGAAATTCTTTCGTCTTAATCAAATCCCAAATCACTTGATCTCTGACATGGATATACCTATGAATTGGATCTTTAAACACTTTTTCTTCTGGTAATTTTTGTGTAGCATATGTTGTAAATGTCAATGTAGTCCTCCTATCCATATCCTATACTTATGCAGACTAATTTATTATCTTACGCATTAACGCTAAATCCATGGCTTCACCATACATAACATGCGTATATGAACGTAATTTTTCAAAGCCTTTTTGCTCATAAAACGAAACAGCTTCATCATTCTTATTATCGACTTCTAAGAAGACTTCTTTATATTCATCGTTGAAATAACTTAAACCTTCAGTTAATAATTCAGAACCATAGCCATGATGTTGCCACAATGGACTTACATAATGTGCTGATAAAAATAATTCAGAACCATAAATAAAATTCGCAAAACCAATAATATTTTCATCTTCTTCTACGACTAAAAACAATTGATCTTCCAATCGTTTTAATAAATGTTGTTCATTATATGAAGCAGCCAATAACTCATTTACAGTTTTAGCCGCATAAATATTCATGTACGTATTATACCAAGCTTTTGTTGCTACATCTCTGATGCCTACAACATCTTGCGGTGTTGCTTTTCTAATTTTATGCATGTTGTTCTCCCCCTATTTAGATAGGTCATAATAGCTACATTATATCATAATTTTAGTATTCAAAATACTTTAGCTATTTATATAAAAATAGCTTGGGCAATATTATAATTCACCCAAACTATCTATGTTATATTTAGTTCTTCCCAAGTGTTAGTTGCCATTCTTTTGCACGTGACAGTGCATAAACATCTTTTTCAATATCTCCCGGTCTTTCAGCTGTACCAATAATATAGCCCCCTAGACTCGCACCTAGAAACTCTAAACTATATTTAACTTGTGTGATGCATGGTTTGGCTTTGACTTTAGGACAATCGCCACCAACGATAATAAGTCTAAAATCTTTCTTAGACATCTTATCTTTAAAGTCTTTATAATTTAAATCCAATAAAGTTTCAGACCAATGATCAAAAAATGCCTTCATTGATGCCGATAAACTATACCAATAAACTGGCGAAGCAATTATAACTGTGTCACTTGCTAATACTTTATCTATAATCGTCTTATAGTCATCCGCATATGAATCTATGCTTTTGTCTACGTGTCTATAGTCTCTAACCGGATTTAATTGATATTGCGTTAAGTCTATCCATTCGTAGTCGTATCCAGCTATGGCCATCTTAGTTAAACGTGCAGTATTCCCTTCTGGTCGACTGCCTCCAAATAAAACTGTGATCATAATAATCTCCTTCTACTACTCATTTTATATTCCCTTCAAAAATTATAAATATACATTTCCATAAAATCATTAAACTTAATTAATAATTCTACACTAAAAAGTACAATTACTAAACAGTTTACTTAAAATAGAATAATAAATTAAATTATTTGCTCAAAAATTGAACTTATAACCCCTACTATAAATGTATATTTTTAAAAAGATCTTTATAAATATAAAAAGTAGATAAACATAATACATGTTCACCTACTTTTATTTTTTTATTTTATAGGAAATAATTTTTCGATTTTTTCAATCTCTTCTTCAGTTAATTCAACATCTAAAGTTGTTAAATTATCAACGACCTGATTTGGACGCTTAGCACCTGGAATAACAATATCTAATGACGATTTTGTTAAATAAAATGCCAACACAATGTGTGCAACATCCACTCTGTGGTTATCAGCAATATCACGTAGTTGATCAATTTTCTCTAAATTTTCTTTGAATTTTTCACCTTGGAATTCTGGATTTTTAGCACGAATATCATCAAATGTCGAATTTTCATTATATTTACCTGCTAATAAACCAGAAACGAGTGGGAAATATGGAATAAACGTGATGTCGTGTTCTGAAGTATATTCAAAAATATGCTCATTTTCACGATTTAATAAATTATATTCCATTTGTACAACATCTACCAAGCCATCTTTATTCGCTTCTTTTAATTGTTCTAAATTGAAATTGGACACCCCAATCGCTTTGATCTTACCTTCATCTTTGAGCTCTTTTAATGCTGCGACAGCTTCATTCTTAGGCGTGTCCTCATCCGGGAAATGTATATAATATAAATCAATATAGTCCAACTGCAGACGTTTTAAACTTTGCTCAACCTGATCTTTTAAAAATTGAGGATCATTTGAATATTTTACATTACCATCATCATCAAAATAGTGTGCGCCTTTAGTAGCAATTGCAAAATCATCTCTACCAAATTCTTTGACCGCTTCACCAACGAGTTCTTCTGAACGCTCTGGTCCATAAATATAAGCTGTATCTATCAACGTTATACCATTTCTCACTGCGGTACGTACAGTTTCTTTACCTTGTTCTTCATCTAAATCATTATAGAAATTATGTCCGCCTACTGCATTTGCACCTAATGCGATAGGTGTTACTTCAACATTTGACTTACCAATCTTTGTTTTCTTAGTCAATCTAGCCCAACTCCTTCTATAATTCTCTTATATTTTACACATAGCGATGTATGTGCTATCCACAGCAATTGATTTAACCATATATCACTGTTATTTTTACAAGTAGTTATACTCTACCCTCTTTCTTTATATTTAAAATAAAAACGTAAGTAATAGATATTATCTAATATGATATCTATTTAAAATTTAGCATGATTACGCTATAAAACTAAACATATTTGCTTGATTACGACATCAAATTTTCATACCTATTATGTTTTTTAAAAGCGTATATTGAAAAAATGGGATTACGGCATCAAATATAATTGGTTGATTTCGTAATCCCATCCACGTCCGGCTTTTGAACTATATAGTATTCATTTTATTTTCGTACTTTATTTTATTAAAGCCTTCCCAGCTATTATTTATGTTTTCTTTGCGCTAACTTTTCTTTTAATTTTCTATCTTGTTCTTCTTTACGACGTTTACGTTCTTCATTACGTTTTCTTAATCGTTCTTCTTCTTCAGGGTCTCTCGGTTTCTGTAATTGTTTTTCCACTTTTTCCATAAGTTCATCTTCTGTGAGTGCAGCGAGTGGACGATTATTAACAAAAGCAAACGTTTTTCGGCGACCCGGTCCACAATACGACTGACAGCCAATTTCTATTTCAGCTTCAGGATCTAATTTCGTTAACTTTTTTTCTAATGACTTACAGTTTACCCCTTGGCAATCATCACAAATTAAAAATTTATTTTGCAACTACACCCATTCCTTTCTTATGGTTTACAGTTTATCAAAACAGCTTAAATATCATTTCACAATGTAAACATTCATTTATATGTATCATCATAAGGTTTATGATGCCTTACTTAATATGTATTTTAGATTTTACAACTCTAATTATTTTACTCTATTTTATTAAAATTTCAAGTTTATATTCTTTTAATATCAACATTCAAAGGGACAAGTTAGTATCATCACAATGTAAATGACGATACTAACTTGTCCCTTTATACTTAATATAACTATTGATAGAATTTACGTCCACCATAAATCTGGTGCATGATTTTCAATATTAACCGATTTCAAATTATTCACTGCTTTATTAAATCCTTCTTCAATTGACATAATTGGATCCTCATGTTCAATGCTCACCACATAATCATAACCATTTATTCTTAATGCACTAATCATGTCTCCCCATTCTTGAATATTATGACCATATCCTACTGTTCGAAATGTCCAGGCTCTCGTTTGTATATTGCCATATGGCTGCATATCCGTTAAACCGTACATATTCACATTCTCTTGGTCAATATATGTGTCCTTTGCATGAAAATGATGAATTGCATTTTCTTTTCCCAATATTTTTATTGCAGCTATTGGATCAATACCTTGCCACCACAGATGACTTGGATCTAAATTCGCACCAATAGCATCATTGGTTGCCGCTCTTAATTTTAATAGTGTATGCGGTGTATGAACTAAAAAACCAGCATGAAGTTCTATACCAATTTTTATATCGAGTGACTTTGCATAGTCAGCAACATTTTTCCAGAAAGGGACAAGTTTTTCATCCCATTGCCATTCTAGAATATTAGTGTACACTGTTGGCCATGGTGTAACAGGCCAATTAGGATACTTTGCTGAGTCATCCGAACCAGCCACTCCCGAAAACGTATTTACCACTGGTACGTTTAACAGCGACGCTAATTTTATCGTTTTGTATAAAGTATCATGCGCTTCTTGAGCTTCTCTTTGATCTGGCGAAATAGGGTTATTGTGACAACTCAATGCACTAATTTCTAATCCACGCTGCTGAATCGCTTCAATAAATGATTTTCTTTGAAATTCATCATTTAGTAGGTCATCTAATGCACAAAACTGGTCTCCTGGATTGCCTCCTGTCCCTATTTCAAGCATTTTCACACCTGATTTTGCTACGTAATCTAACATTTCTTCAAATTCTTTGTCTTGAAATAACACGGAAAACACACCAATTTTCATAAAAAAACCTCCATAAAAGTTATACCTTTGCCAGTCGAACACTTTGTCCAATTTTGCTACTTTGATAAATCGCGTCTATCAGTATATTGATTTGCATCGCTTGCATTGGTTGAACAACAAGAGACTCATAACCAAGGCAACTATCCACAAAATTCTTTGCTTGTCGTTGTGCAGCTATTTCTTCATCATGTTCTGCTTGTGCTTGTTCAATAAAATAAGTGCCTAGTCTGGGTTGATAAATTTCAAAAGGATATAGATTTAAGCCACCATCTACACCAGAAATGCTTAAATGTCTCATATCTTCTTTAATATTGGCTGACCAAGAACATTCAAATAAAAGCGTTGAGCCATCATTAAAAGTAATATAACTTGTCACGTGATCGTCTACATCAAATGATTCATTATCAAATGCGCCCCAATCATTTATTTGATTGGGTATTTTACTAAGTCGATTGTATGTTTTTCCAATCACTTCTACTGGTGCGATATCGTTTAATAGCCAAAGTGATAAATCAAGCATATGACATCCATAATCAATTAAACTACCTCCACCTTGTAGTGCTTTGTTTGTAAAAACACCCCATCCGGGTACTTTACGTCTACGCATTGCTTGTACACGTGTTACTAATGGATCGCCTAAAACACCCTTATCAACAGCATTTTTGGCATTGATTGCAGCATCTGTAAAGCGATAATGATAGCCTATAGCAAGTGTTTTATTGACTTTTTCTGCAGTATTTATCATTTTTTCACATTCTGATGGATTCATAGCCATTGGCTTTTCACAAAATACATGTACACCAGCTTCTAAAGCAGCAATGCTAATTTCTGCATGATATTTATTAGGTGTACATACAGCGACAGCGTCTACATGTTCAAATATAGCGTGATAAGTTTCATACACATTTTGAATTTGATGACTTTGAGCAACGCTTTTAGCTAATTCAAAATTAATATCTTGAACTGCTACAACATCAGCCAAATGATTTAATTGTTGAAAAGCTGGTATATGCCTATTACGTGCAATACCACCACACCCAATAATACCTATCTTTAATTTTTCCATAACAAGATGCCCCCAGAATTATTTTTCTGATATTTTCTCTAACGGTATCGCATTACCATACTCATGTTTAGGTGTCCCACTACTGTAAGCCCATACTATGCCATTTTTTATAACTTGTTGGACATTCGTATTGTAATATGTTGGGTAGCTTTCGTGTCCCGGCCTGAAATAAAATATTTTGCCATTACCTCTTTTAAACGTTACACCACTTCTAAATACTTCTCCGCCCTCAAACCAACTTATAAATACTGTTTCATCTGGCGTTGGAATATCAAAATGTTCTCCATACATTTCTTCTTTTTCTAGTTCAAAATGTGATTCTATGCCTCTTGTGATGGGATGTGTTGGATCAACAACCCACAAACGTTCTTTTTCATCTGCCTCCCTCCATTTTAAATCACACGACGTACCCATTAAGGATTTGAAAATTTTTGAAAAATGTCCAGAATGTAAGACTACAAGCCCCATGCCGTCTAATACACGCTGCTTCACCTTCTCTACTATTAAATCCTCTACTTCATCATGTGCCTTATGCCCCCACCAAACAAGTACATCTGTCTGCGATAATACTTCGTCAGTCAAACCATGTTGTGGTTCATCTAATGTTGCTGTAGTTACGTTATGCTCAACATTCAAAAACGATGCGAGCGCATGATGTATACCTTCGGGATAAACTGCTTTTACTGTTTCATTTTCTTTCTCATGTCGATATTCATTCCAAATTGTAATATTCATAAAATGTCTCCTATTCATTTGATTTATCGTTTAAATATACAGCTTTACCTGTTTTCGCTGATTCATATATAGCTTCTAAAATTTGAGTGACAACGAAAGCCTCATGTGGTTTAACTATGGGTTCTGTATCGTGAATGATATTATTTATCCAAGCACGTGCTTCTTCCTCTGCTTCGTCTATTGTTTCACCTTCATAAAAATCTACCCCTGTATTTTCTAATTCAATTTCAGATGTATACAACGTTTCTAAATCTTCACCATGAATACGTAGACCATTTTTCATATCTGCTCCACCATCTGTACCTGATAAAGAACATTTAGCTTCATCAACTTCTAAGGAATTAAGCGCCCAACTCGTTTCTAATATAATCGTGGCACCATTTTTCATTTTGATAAATCCAAATGCAGAGTCCTCCACAGTAAATTTACTTGGATCCCATGGTCCCCATGCATTTGCTGCATTCGCATGATTCCCTAATTTATGGAATGTTGAGCCCATCACCGATTCAGGTTCATAATTATCCATCATCCATAACGTTAAATCTAATGCATGTGTCCCGATATCAATTAGGGGGCCACCACCTTGCTTTTCTTCATCTAGAAAAACACCCCACGTTGGAACTGCGCGTCTGCGAATAGCATGAGCTTTACTGAAGTAAATTTCTCCTAAATCTCCACGTTGTGTTACTTTATGCAAATACTGACTGTCTGCTCGAAATCTATTTTGATAACCTATTGTCAATTTTTTATTATTACGGACTGACGCATCAATCATTGCCTGCGCTTCAATAGAAGTTTTTGCCATAGGTTTTTCACACATTACGTGTTTACCTTCATCTAATGCTGCAACTGTAATTTCTTGATGTGTATTATTCGGAGTACAAACATGTATCACTTCTATATTGCTGTCTTTTAATAATGCTTTATAATCTTCATATGCCTTTGCATTATTGCTACCATAGTTTTCTGCAGCCTTATATGCTTTAGCAATGTCAATATCGCAAAAAGCAACCATCTCTACTTCAGTGATTTTTTCTAAACTTGGTAAATGCTTTCCATTAGCTATACCGCCACAACCAATAACACCAACTTTTATTGTCATCGTCTCATCTCCTATATAACATTAATCAATTTCTTTGAAGTAAACGCTTACAAATAGCAAAAAAAATATACTTTTAATAATTTAAATCTAAATTAAGTTAATAGTAAATTAAATAAGTAAAAACACCAATAAATTTGACATATTTAGAATTTATATATTAACATTAGAATATATTTTCAAAATTCGGAAATTTTTCCAATGAATAGGTGGCATCTTTTTATATGGTTCTAGATCATCTTATTAATAAACACTTTGAACAACTAACAGAAAATGATTTACATATTATCAATGTTATTAGACAAAATATTGATCAAATTTCAAATATGAAAATTCATGATTTAAGTAAACTGACCCATACTTCCATCTCCACTATCCATAGACTTGTTAAAAAAATGGGATTTGAAGGTTATAGTAATTTTAAATTTTATATAAAAATGGATTCAAATAATGAATCACCTCAACTTGCAAGCGCCGATCCAATTATTGAAGATGTGAGAAGAACCGTAGAACATCTTGAAATGTTTGACTATCACACGCTTAATCAATTAATCGAAACTGCTCCATTTATCTATATATTTGGTACTGGTATGGCACAGCAAAATGTTGCACGTGAAGCGCAACGACATATGTTATCTATTTCAAAAAGAGCAATCGTTATAAATGATGAAACCGAATTGCGTTTAGCCATAGATCAAATGTCTGCTGATGATTTACTGTTTATCATCTCATTATCAGGAGAAACCAAGAATTTAATTGATCCCATACAACTCATTAAATCTCGTGAATTGCATTACGTATCTATTACGACTTTGCATGATAACTATATCGCTAAAAATGCTGCGTTTAATGTATATGTTAATAGTGCACCTATTCAATTTTTTAATACTACAACATACTATAGTTTTACACCTTACTATGTTGTATTTGATTTTATAGCTAGAACGTACCATAACTATAAAATCAATAATAACTCATTCCTGTAATAATTCATCTAAGTCTAGAAAACATTATAGATGCATATGTGTTTTTCTAAATAATATAGGCTACTTTCACTCAAGGTGCCATGCTTCATTTCAATAAAGTGTAAGAAAAGAAATTGATCAAGTTGATATTTCTTTTCTCACTTCCACTAACATGTACACTTTAGTGTTTAGCAGTTTTATTAAGTAGTTGCTCTACTTCCTCTCTTATTTGAGGAACTGAAAGTCCAACAATGACCTGAACGTTTTTACCACTCTTCACTAATCCATGTGCGCCTCCATTTGATTTAAAGTAATCATCTGCCGCTACTTGTTCAGGGTTTGCCACTGTTACACGTAATCGCGTTGCACAATTGGTAACATCCACTATATTTTCTGTGCCACCTAAACCTTCAATATATACTTCAGCTTTTCTTTGATATTCGTTAGAACTATTAGAGACGTTGCTTTGATTTTTATTTTCACGATAATCTTTTTTCGTATATAATTTAGTATCTTGATTGTCGTCTTTTTCTCTACCTGGCATCGGTATATCAAACTTCAATATGATAAATCTAAATAAATAATAGTAAATAAAGATAAAAATGATACCAATGATAAATTGCGCTACATATGTCCCCCAATGTGAACCAAATAATGGAATCCAATTTGTTGCTGCAATTTCAATAAAACCGCCTCCTAAGTTACCAACTAATCCAAATGCATGCATAGTCGTAACCATTGTTGCCCCTAGTATGGCATGTATTAAAAATAAGAAAGGTGCAATAAAAATAAAGGTAAATTCTAATGGTTCTGTAATACCAGCAAATACTGCCGTCAATGTAGCTGCTAATAATAACGCACCGACTTCTTTCTTTTTATGAGGTTTGGCAGTGGAATATATTGCAAGTGCTATACCTATTGATCCAAATATTTTAGTATTCCCTTGTAATAAAAATCCGCCGCCAGGGAAGATGTCTTTCAATGATTTCTTGGTCTCTGAATATTCAGTAAGGTGCGAAATCCAATATGATTTAATGCCACCATTCACAACTGCAGGTCCATATTCAAATGGCGTATAAATAAAATGATGTAATCCTGTTGGAATTAGTATTCTTTCTAAGAAATGAAAGAGCCAAACCCCAACATAGCTAGATGAAGCAAGAAATACTTGTAACGATGCGATCCATCCTTGAACTATTGGCCATCCCCAACTTGTTAGAAAAGCCAAAGGAATCATGCTAAAGAACGCAAGCATTACCACAAATGGAGAACCTTGAAATATACCTAAAGATTCAGGTAACTTCTTATCGTAATACCGATTATGTAACCATATGGCGATACCAGAAATAATTAATGCACCAATGATATTAGTATCTAATGTTTTAATACCAACTAACTCAGTTATCCCAGTTACATCGTCAGGACTACCTTTAAAATCCACACCAAAAGCTGGCCCCCAAGTTGTTAATATGCTATTGATAAAATAATTAAACATCATATAAGTAACCACTGAAGACATGACCGCATGCCCCGCCGATTTCTTCGCTAATGAAATAGGTAACCCAATGACAAAAATAAGTTCAATATTTTCAAATACAGTCCATCCACCATTTTCAACTAGCGACCATACTTGAAACCATAAACCTTCTGGATCCGCAAGATGTCCCATTATGGCTTCATTTTTGAAAAGTGTAGCTATACCTATAATGATTCCAAAGAATGGAAACAATAATACTGGAACAATCATTGCCCCGCCAAATCTACGTATAGCATTACCAAAATTCCGTCCAATGTTCATAATAATCACCCTTTTTCCACGCAGTTAATGTAAGCGTTCTCTTAAGGTGATGATATGCTTTAGTTTATATAACATCAATATAACTAGGGGATTTTGACACTATGTACCTTTGAATGATTTTATTTTCATTAAAAGGTAATTTTTCCTGAATATCGTTTTCTAAAACTAAACTTTTAAATAACAATAACAAAGAGAAAAATTGGAATAATAAAAACAGTACCTAATCTGTAGATTAGTATACTGCTCAAGTTGTCATGACTTTATTGACCATGATAAATATTAAATTCTAATGGTTTCACTTCATTCTCTAACCATTCTTGATATATCAATTTCTTATTAATATCACTATTTATAATCGTAATACCACAGTCACCGCCACCTGCACCAGAGGTTTTAGCAGCACCGCCATATTTTTCTGCTACAGAACACAACACTTTGAGATGTGCCGTTTCTATATCTATCGTAGCTTCTTTATCCATAGATTGAATAATTTCGCGATTGGTACGAATCATTTGTTGTACACCTTTAATATGGTTTGTTTTAAAAGCATGGATCAACTTTTCAACACATAGGTGGGAACGTTCTAAAAACTTACCATAAAACGTTGGATCTGACTTCAAGCGTTTCACTTCACTCACTAAATGATGAGACGATGCAGGAGATCCTGTCCAACCAATCAATACTTCCATATTTTCCGGTGGTTGCAACGGTTCAATATGCAGACCTGGCCAGTTTTTATTCAATACTTCATTAACAGATGTATCTTCAATTTGTTGAGAGACCCACTCATGATCAAATGTACTGTACGCTAACCAACCAGTGTAAATACTAACAGCGATGTCACCACATGAACTTAAACTCTGCAATTTCATATTCGCGATTACCGCTAGTTTATAAATATAAAGATTTGATAAATGCGTTTCATAAAACTCATTCAATACTTTAACTACAGAAACAAGCACGGCTGCACTTGAACCTAACCCGTATTTATGGCCATTTGCGTCATCTAAATTACTATCAATCGTTAAATTGAAATGTTTTAAACTGATATGGTTACTGCGCACATACTGTTCAAATACTTCAATTGCTGTAATGACATATTTAAGTTGTTTAGCTGCATGTACATCGGATACGACGATTTGATCTTCTCTTCTTTGAAAAGTCACTGGATCATGATGTAGTGTTTTAGAATGTATGGTACCTTGAGGGGCATTTGAGTCTTCAATTGAAGCAGTTACAAATCGATCAACCGCAATTAATACGGATTTATATCCTGGTTCAGTAACTGCATATTCACCTGCAATATAGAGTTTACCTGGTGCTTTTACTTGAATCATTTTATCTCTTCCTTACTCAATAATTTCAACGCCTGTACTTATAATGTCACTTGCAATAATTTGATCTTTATCAAAAGATTTATGTAGCGCATCAATAACTGCTTGTTGATTTTTCTTTTCTACTAAAATTTTCACATTAGGTCCTGCATCCATTGTAAAATAACATGGATATCCAGCTTTTCTACACTGATCAACAATATCCATCGCAAGATAGCTATCCTCAACCATATAAGTAAATGGAGGTTGTGCACCTAAATTGGTTGCATGCATACGTAAACCATTAGCTTCAATGACTTCACCCATTTGCATAAAGTCTTTTCGCTCAATGGCATGCTTAACTGACGCTATGTCTTCATCTACATGATTTAACCAATATTGATAAAAGCGAGATGTATCACGTGTATGTGACATACCGGCACGACTCGATACTTTTTTTGTTTTATTATTAATAACTACAAAAATCATTGCTAACTCTTGTTCCCAATGATCTGCTTCAATGGGAAAACTGTACGATGATTCATCATCATGCCCTTTTTCCCATTCTACAAAGCCACCGTAGATACTTCTTGATGCTGACCCAGAGCCTCTACGTGCTAACCTAGATAATGCTTTACCCGTTAATCCAAGGTTTAAAGCCTTGTCACAAGCAGCTGCTAATGCGGCATACGCACTTGCTGATGATGCTAAACCAGCAGCAGTTGGAACATGATTGTCGCTCTCTATATATGCAAACATTGTTGTGCCTGATGTCGCTCTAACAATATCCATATAACGACTAATTTTAGCTGATTCACTTGCAGTAACTGTTTCACCATTTAGTATAAGTGTATCTTTCGTATAGCTTTCATCAAACGTAACTTTCGTTTCAGTATAAAAGCGTTCTAACGCAACAGATAAACTATTATTCATTGGAATAATATATGTTTCGTCAGCCTTTCCCCAATACTTAATCAGTGCAATATTTGTATGTGCACGTGCCTTACCACTATTCACCAACTTCATTACCCTCCTAAATATTCAATCCATGTATGATGCGCACCTAATTGCGTTGCACTTTCTGCAATACGCTTAGCTGTCTCTTCATTAGTTGCAAGTACAATCATACTTCCACCACGGCCACCGCCAGTTAGTTTACCTGCAATCGCACCTTGCGCTTTACTGGCATCTAATATTTCTTCTATTTTGTCATGACTGACTGTAAGTGTTCTTAAATTTTTTTGACACAGATTAAACACCTTAGCTAATTGTTCAAAATTATGATGTTCAATTGATTCACTTGCTTCATGTACAAGTTTACCAATATGTTCAACATATTGCAGATATGTACTATCACCTTCACATAATTGGTGTACATCTTCAACAGCTTGTTTAGTAGAACCTCGAACACCAGTATCGATAACTACCATATAACCATTTAAATCTAAAGGTTTCAATGTTGTAACCTTACCTTGTTTGAACCATACGGGTTTATTTGAGACGATTGTTTGTGTATCTATACCACTCGGCTTACCATGAGCAATGCGTTCAGCCCAATTTGCTTCTTCTATTAACATTTCATCCGATAGTGGCTCATCCAAATAATCAAAACTTGCGCGCACAAAAGCGACTGCCATCGCAGCACTAGAACCTAATCCTCTAGAAGGTGGCAAGTTCGTATCGATTGAAACTTTAATAGGCGTCGCTATCTTATATTTTTCAATAAAACGTGTAATGACTGCTTTCAAATGCTCTGGTGCCTTTTGTAATTCTCCATCGTATACATCACTTTTTATATATGAAGCGTTTGTTGTCTCTAGAGATTCTATTTTCGCTTTAACTTTTCCAGTTGTAAATGGAATTGCAATAGCTGGTTCGCCAAATGTAACAGCATGTTCGCCTATTAATATTACCTTTCCATTCGCTTCCCCGTATCCTTGTTGTGCCATATTCTCAATCACCTTTAGTATTTTCTTTAATTTTATATTTTCTGTGTACTACACCTTTTTTGTGTATACCCGCATCCTAATTCTGCTTATGCAATGAACTATATTCCCTGGGAAATAAACTGTTTTCACAGCGTTCATTAACGATGCCTCGCTTAATTATTTAAAGCATCTTTAATATTCATTCTAAAACAATCGTTCTTTTTCTATTTTTGCACATACCATTACATATTATCTCATAAATTTCATATATTACCATACGACTCTAGTCATAGATGCATTATTTTAGCAAAGGACTTGAAATTAATGATTCAAATGCACTGTAAATCGTTGTTACAAAAAGTTAACACCAGCTACTAATTATTTTCAATACTTCCCTATTATAAAACGCACTAGCCATATATTCAAAAAACTCACGTTAAATTCAAGGAATTTTATTAGTACTGCATTTTTTAATCATACTTTCACTATATTACTTATTTCATTTCTATAATTCAACAGATATAAAAATCCATTACCACAAATTATGCTGAAATCCGCAAAACAAAAAGAACAGGTGAATTACTTCGATTTGAAGTATCTCACCTGTTCTTTAATTAACGTCAATCCATAGAGCGGTTTATTTTCGCATTACGTTCAATCATTTTTTCAAAATAACCTTCATAACTTAACCATTCTTCATCGGTAATAGGGTCCATATTCAAACGGCCACCTAAATCTTTAATTGCGTATAATAATTGAAACATGACATCTTGCACAGTAATCGTTCTGCCTAATAATGTTTCAAGTGAGGCCATGCATTGCGGTTCAATGTCAGGGTATGTGAATTTTGTTTCTTCACCTTGTAACGCACGCGCATAAAATGATTTCATCATATCAGCACGTTCACTACCATCACCTTCCACACAGAGATAAACTTGCACTGCTATTCCACCACGGACGCGTCTTTGAGAAATACCAGCAAATTTCTTACCATTAATACTCAAATCAAATTTACCGGGACAATAGGATCTTTCGATTTCATGTGTGTCGATATCTACATCTTCATCTTCAAACATTTTTGCAATTAATAAATACATTACAGTAAAAGCTTCATCAATGGTAATATCATGTTTACCTTTAAAGAGCAGCGATATATTAAGTACGCCTTGATCTAATACAACACCAAGACCTCCAGAATTTCTAACGATTGCATTGTAACCGCGCTCTTCTGTGAGGTAGCGAATCCCCTCTTGTAAATGAGGCAATCTTGAATCATGGATCCCCAGTATAACAGTATGCTGATGTACCCACGTTCGCACTACACTACACGATAAATCTTTTCCAACACTTTCTGAAAAAGTATCATCAAATGCAAAAGACTGCATTGGTTCTAATCCTGAGGAATGATCAATATAACGCCAATCTATACCATTAAAATATTTACTTGCTAAATCCATTATTGTAATGATTGTGCTGCAGTAATGATTGATAAATTATACACGTCTTCTTTAGAACAGCCACGTGATAAATCATTCACTGGAGAATTAAGACCTTGTAATACTGGACCTACTGCATCAAATCCGCCTAAACGTTGTGCAATTTTATAACCAATATTACCTGCTTCTAAGCTTGGGAATACGAATACATTTGCATCGCCTTGAATTTTTGCATCAGGTGCTTTTTTCTTAGCAACTTCAGGTACAATTGCTGCGTCAAATTGGAATTCACCATCTACAACAACATCTTCTAAATGATCTGCTTCAATTTTCTCTTGAGCTAAGTTAACAGCAGTTGCAACTTTTTCAACATCATCTGATTTGGCAGAACCTTTAGTTGAGAAGCTTAACATTGCAACGCGTGGTGACATGCCAAAGCTTTTAGCAGATTTTGCACTTTCCACAGCTATTTCTGCTAAATCTTGTGCTTCAAGTGTTGGATTGATTGCACAATCTCCAAAGATATATTGTTTATCGTCTTTAATCATGAAGAAAATACCAGAAGTTTTAGAGACACCTGGTTTTGTTTTGATGATTTGTAACGCTGGACGTACCGTATCACCAGTTGAATGTGCCGCACCACTTACTAAACCTTCTGCTTTACCAGTATAAACAAGCATTGTCCCAAAGTAGTTAACATCTTTCAACATCTCTTGCGCTTGTTCTTCAGTCGCTTTACCTTTACGGCGTTCAACAAATGCAGTAACAAGTTCTTGTTTCAATTCGCTTGTTTCTGGGTCAATGATTTCTAAATCTGAAATTTCTAAACCTTTATCACTAGCTAAGGCTTTGATGTTCGATTCATTTCCTAATAATATAGGAGAAACATAATCAGTACCTTGTAATTGTGTTGCCGCTTCTAATACGCGCTCGTCTTCACCTTCTGGTAAAACGATTTCCACGTTTTTTCCCGTAAGTTTTTCTTGTAATACATCTAATAAAGTCATTAGGGGCCTCCTCAAATTTCTTTTCTTAATTATTTTACGTTTCTCATTATACGTTATTGTTTCTTAGAATTCCATGTCACCAATTTGTAATCATTTACTTATGTTTTAAGTGTTCCTTTATGGTAGAATTTTGTAGTGAAGACATAGAATTTTTCATGAAAAAGGAGCGATTTAAATGCCACAAGCACCAGAAACGTTAGATGGATGGTATAGTTTACATTTATTATACGCTATTGATTGGTCAAGTTTACGCTTAGTTCCAACAGAAGAGCGTCAAACAATCGTAGATGAATTACAAACATTTTTAAATAAACATGAAGAAGCGCGTACAAATCACGTAGGTGATCATGCTTTTTATAATATTACAGGTCAAAAAGCAGATATTCTTTTATGGGCATTGCGTCCAGAAATGAAAGATTTAAATGCTTTTGAAAACGAATTTAATAAATTGAAGATTGCAGATTTCTTAATTCCAACCTATTCTTATGTATCAATCATCGAATTAGGTAATTATCTTGCAGGAAAATCTGACGAAGATCCTTATGAAAATCCACACATCAAACCAAGATTATTCCCAGAATTACCACAATCTGAATATATTTGTTTCTATCCTATGGATAAACGTCGTAATGAAACTTATAACTGGTATATGTTACCGCTAGAAAAACGCCAAGAATTAATGTATGCTCACGGTAAAATAGGTAGACAATATGCTGGTAAAATCAAACAATTCATCACTGGTTCAGTGGGCTTTGATGATTTTGAGTGGGGTGTCACTTTATTTGCAGATGATCCATTACAATTCAAAAAAATTGTTTATGAAATGAGATTCGATGAAACAACTGCACGTTATGGCGACTTCGGAAGCTTTTATGTAGGTCATATTGTGACTAAAGATAACTTACAAGATTTATTTGCTTTATAAAATCATTCAATGGATTTATCGTATTTCTCAAACTAAAGAAGGTAGCGGCAATTGATGTCGCTACCTTCTTTATATATTTTTTCATACATCTTCTCAATTTCCGATGTACACGTGTTATCAATTCACTTTAATCATAAAAAGAATTCTCAAATTTTATTAAGTGTGAATCAGCGCAATAAACAAAGGCACGCTCATCACATAAATAAGTGTGCCTTTGTTGAATGTAGTGTGTTTGGGAGAACTTTTAATCACTACTTAATTTAATATTAACTGTTGTATATTGTCGCTACTCAATACATGTCTGTAACAGTTAACTAATACTATTCTAACCTATTTGAAATATTTGAAACATAAATGTATTGAGTTAATTGCACAAAATACAGTTTCCCTTCATTTAAGCACTTGTTCCAATTCAAATAACAAATAACGATCATAAAGTGTTACAATAAAAAATATTACTTTAGCAACTTATACTCAACCTGTAGGCAGTGATTGTCAGGGTTGCTCAAATAAATATTAATTGGTGATTAAATGACAATATATAATCAAGCTATAGAAAGTTATGATGAAAAGATGGCAAAAGATGTCATCATGTTAGCAGGAAGAATATTATTAGAATCTGGTGCAGAAGGCTCTCGAGTAGAAGATACGATGACACGCATCGCTATCACTTTGGGACACAAAGAAAGTAATAGCTTTGTTACAAATACCGTTATCAACTTCATGCTTCATGATGAGTCATATCCACGTATGTATAGAATTAGAACGCGCGATACGAATTTACACCGCATTTCCAGAACAAATGGCATTTCTAGACGTTTGGCGCTCGGTGACATTTCTTTAGAAGATGCATTTCAAGAACTTCAAAAAATATATCAAGAACAAAGTATAAAAAACCACTACCTTTTTTATAAATTCATTGCTGCTGCCGTCATATCTGTCAGTTTTTTATATTTACAAGGCGGCCATTTAACTGATGTATTAACAGCGTTATTAGCTGGTTCCTTCGGTTATATTGTAGTCGAAATATTACAACAAAAATTGCATGCCCAATTTATCCCAGAATTTATGGGCGCATTAGTTATTGGATTAGTCACCATTATCGGTCATAATCTCATACCCGGTGGTTCAATTTCTACCATTATAATTGCAGCAGTCATGCCTATTGTACCTGGTGTATTAATTACAAACGCAATTCAAGATTTGTTTGGCGGTCATATGTTAATGTTTACCACCAAATCATTAGAATCGCTCGTTACTGCATTCGGTATTGGAGCTGGCGTTAGTACAGTACTTATTATATTTTAGGAGTTATGTCTATGTTTTGGATATTAAATTTTATATTTAGTTATACCGCTTCCCTATTCTTCGGCGTTATATTTGATGTCCCAAAACGCTTATATAACACGGTAGGTATCGTAGGTGCATGCGGTTGGATGGTCTATACCATATTTTTCGATGGTTTAAATACACATACAATTTATTCAAGTTTCTTTGGTAGTCTTGCATTAGGCTGCTTAAGTCATATTATGGCACGCTCTAAAAAAGAACCTGTCATCATTTTTATGATTCCCGGTATTATTCCACTCGTACCTGGTGGTTTAGCATTTGATGCTACGAAAAATTTAGTACTTTTAGAATTTAGTAAAGCCATTAATACAATGCTTGAAGTAACGCTTATTGCTGGTGCTATCGCCTTAGGTCTACTTTTTGCAGATCAAATTTCTAAACTAATTATTTCAGGTACAAAAATACGTAAAAAAAGAATCTAATATTTATATAAATAGCCACACATGCGTTGAAAAGAGTGCATGTGTGGCTTATTTTATTAAAAATTTATTATAAATTCATTTAGTCATAAATTATTAGCTATCAAAACCTATATGTTTCATTTATGACACAGATTCTTCTGCAAACTGTGATTTATTATCTTTTTGATGGATAAACCAATTTATAGATTTAACCCAATAAAAAACAAGCAGCACACCGTAAAGGAATACTACTTGTTTTAATTCACTATTTATTAAGTTTTCTATGCTTTATTCATAAAATAATCACAAGAAAAACTATTTATTCGTGTTTTCAGCCTTGTTCTCATTAATTAAATCTACAACTTCACTTTCCGAACGGTTTAAGATAAGCAAGCTCAATTTATTATTATCCATGCGTTTTAATTTTGGATAACGCACAATAAAGAAGATTAAACCAATCACTAACCAGCCGCCTAATGCGATGTATGAAGGTGCTGAAAGTGACGCCGGAGAACCTGGAACTAATAATAACAACAAGAAGATAAATGATACAATTGATCCTAAAATCGCAAATGTTTTATAAATAGGTCCATACGTGTTACTTGATTTATTATAACTAAATAATTTAGCTGCTGATAAACAAGTAATGAAATAAGCTATTGATACACCTGTAGAAGACATATCAACAATCCAAGTTAGTGCTGTACGACCTAACCAAGGTGCAATTAATGTAATGGTTACTAAGAAAATAATTGCTATATAAGGCGTCTTATATTTTTTATGCAACTTGCTGAATACAGAAGGCATAATACCTGAACGTCCCATTGAAAATAGGAGACGGCTTGAACTCATTAAGAATCCATTTAAGCCAGTAAATATACCCATAATAATCGCAATTGCTAATACAGCTAAACCAATATAACCAAAGGCTTCTTGCGTAACAGCACCCGTTAACCATAAATTACCGTTTAGGCTTGTTGATGTTGTACCTAACCAACCTGTATATAAAATCATTAAAACATAAGTAAATGCAGCTGCTAATAAACTATATACAATTAATTTAAACGTCTTATTTGGTGCAAAATCAAATTCTTCTGCCGTTTGTGGAATATTATCAAATCCAACATATGCCCACGGTGCGACAGCAACAATCATAATGATGGAAGTAAACCAACCTTCTTTTTCATTGGTTAATGGTTGTAAATTATCTAAAGAGAAATTACCTCCAAAGAACGAACCAAAGAACAATAGTAATATAGTAATAACCATCGCTACACAGAAGTAGTATTGTAGTGATCCTGACACACTAGCACCTTTAATCGCTATAAACATAAATACAATAAGCAATAACGATGCAATGAGAATTTCAGTGATATACACGTCCCAACCTGCAATAGTATATAATTTTCCTGTTTCTAAAATATCTGGCAGTAAAAATTTAATTAACAAACTAAACGCAGTAGCATTTAATGCCACTACACATATGTAACCAAATGTTAAAAACCAAGATGAGAAGAAACTTACATATCTTCCGAATCCTAAAAAGCTAAAAGCAAACGCGCCACCCGAAACTGGGAATCGTTCAACTAATGCACCGTAACTCACTGCAATAAGTATCATTAACAATGCACCTATGACAATACCAATCGCTGCTGCAATTGGTCCCGATTGTCCTATCCAGTCACCCGGTAGAATAAATGCACCCCAACCGATACAAGACCCGTAAGCAATCGCCCACACAAATTTTTCAGATAGATTTTTCTTTAAATCTCCTCTATCTACTTGCTGATTATTTTGACTCATAAAAAATTCACCTCATGGAGTGTATTATACCCACAAGATGAATTCTATAACAATTATAAATTTATATTTTAAACGTACCTATCACTAACATTAACCAACCTACAATAAACAGTACGCCACCAATAGGTGTAATTGCACCTAGTATGCGAATTTGTGTTAACGCTAAGATATATAAAGAACCACTGAAAAATACAATTCCAAAGAAAAGTAACCAACCCGCCCAATTTACATTGATCGAAGTTGTACCACTAATAATACCTATGGCTAGTAATCCAAGCCCATGATACATTTGATAAGTTGTTGCTTTTTCCCATACTGATAAATATTTTGCAGACAGCTTATTTTCTAATCCATGTGCACCAAACGCACCGGTACCTACAGCCATCATTGCATTTAATGCGCCTAAAATAATAAACACTTTCATCATGATCTATTCATATCCTTTACTATTTAAAATTATTTAAAAATCAAAAATGGAATCACCATTGCCTATTTCATCATCTGTTACTAATTTATTCGCAGTAAGTGATGAATTTGTGCTTGTATTAGATGAAGAAACACCTGATACTTTTCCACCCATTGCGCGAATCTCATCCTCAGATACACCCTGCTTAGATGAGACATTCTGTGACTTAGACGCTTTAAAAGAAGAAGACACATTAAAACTGTTGCCACTATATACTTTCTTATTAGATGAACTGTCACTCACTAATGACGTTAACGTATGAATCGCATAAATATGCTTTTCAAATTCTGCGTTACTATTTGCTTCATCTGCTTGTACTAATTCTTGTTCAATTAATTGAATAATTTTATCTTTTTCCATTTTTAAACCTCACTCTCGCACCAATTCACGGGTTGTTTACCATTGGCTTGTAGATATGTATTTGCTTGCGAATAAGGCTTAGAACCAAAGAATCCTCTATACGCTGACAATGGACTTGGATGTGGTGATTGAATAATATGGTGTTTCGATGTATCGATTAATTTAATTTTTTGTTGTGCGGGTTTTCCCCATAATATAAACACAACGTGTGTTAAATGTTCTGATACAGCTTGTATTACTTCATCGGTAAACGTTTCCCACCCAACATTTTTATGTGAATGTGCTTCACCTTGTCGTACTGTCAACACAGTATTTAATAACAATACACCTTCGCGTGCCCAATCTTGCAAATGCGGCGATTTTCTAATACATCCCACATCATCTTGCAGTTCTTTATACATATTTCTTAAAGAGGGCGGAAATTTCGCATCTGGTTGCACAGAAAATGCTAAACCATGTGCCTGGTTCGGTCCATGATAAGGATCTTGCCCTAATATAACCACCTTCACTTGTTCAAATGGCGTTAGATCAAAGGCTTGATAAATATTTTTTCTATCTGGATAAACAATTTCTGTAGTATACTCTTTTTCTAAAAAATCATGCATTGCAGCAAAATCATGTCGCGTAGTTATTTCATGAAAAACATCCGACCATTCCATATACCTCTCACCTCATTGATATAATAACATAAAGCACTACTTTTTTGCTTCGCAAAAATTATTAGTGGAACTTCTTGCTTTAAGCAAGTTTAGTACCACTTACGTATGAACTTTAGTTCATATGTTCTTATACCTTTTGCGCTTTAGCTCAGGTATTCCTTTATTCGTTACTTTCTCGACATCGAGATTATTAGTCCAACTACTTCTATAATAATATCTTTTTTCAATAGTGATAAATTTAACTTCACTACAAACTTCCTTTATTTAGAATACTCGACAAACGTGGTATGATATATGCAAAAGATATTTAGGAGTGAAATTCCATGGCATTGAAAAAAACATTAACAATTGCCGGTTCAGATACAAGTGCCGGTGCTGGCATGCAAGCCGACTTAAAAACTTTCCAAGAGCTAGGCACATACGGTATTGTAGCCCTAACTTCAATCGTCACGATGGATAAAAAATCATGGTCACATGATGTAACACCGATTCCATTTGATGTATTCGAAAAACAATTAGAAACGGCGATTTCCATTGGTCCAGATGCTGTTAAAACAGGTATGCTAGGTACACAAGAAATCATTAAACGTGCTGGCGACGCCTATGTTGAATCTGGCGCAGATTATTTTGTTGTAGACCCAGTCATGGTATGTAAAGGGGAAAATGAAGTACTTAACCCAGGAAATACGGACGCTATGATTGAATACTTACTACCAAAAGCGACAGTGGTCACACCAAATTTATTTGAAGCTGGTCAACTCGCTAATTTAGGAACATTAAAATCAATTGAAGATATGAAAAAAGCTGCTGAAGTAATTCATGAGCAAGGTGCTAAGCACGTTATCATTAAAGGTGGCAAAGCATTAGATCAAGATAAATCTTATGACTTATACTATGATGGTCAAAAATTCTATCAATTAACAACAGACATGTTCCAACAAAGTTATAACCACGGTGCTGGTTGTACATTTGCTGCCGCTACTACAGCTTATTTAGCAAATGGCAAATCACCGAGAGAAGCCGTTATCGCAGCTAAAGCATTTGTTGCCTCTGCAATTAAGAACGGTTGGAAAATGAATGACTTTGTCGGTCCAGTAGACCACGGTGCCTATAATCGTGTTGAACACATAGACGTAGAAGTGACAGAAGCTTAAATAATTTAAAAAAACCATCGTTAACTTGTAATGTTAACGATGGGCTTTTATATTCCAAATTCTATTTATGGGTTATGAGAGCGTTGCACTTTTCACGTAACCATTACTTACATAAAATACAATATGACCTTTGCCTACATCATATCCGTATAAGCCATCGCCACTTGCTTTTTTCTCACCATTCATGGGTTCTTGATATTCATAATTTTGACCATATTGCACACGTATATCTTTAAAACTTACTGCTTTATTTTGTATATCAAAAGTTACACTATTCGCTTTATTTCCATTAATTTGTTGGAATGTTTGATCATATATTGTTTTAGTCGCTGTATCAGAAGTATATTGACTATTCACTTTAATACCATTAAATTCAACATTACCTGCTTTTAAACCATTATAAAATGATTGATCTAGTACAAAATCCCCACCTTTTGAAGTATAACCACTATACTCATACCAAGGTTGCGTCGTTGCTGCTTGTGCTTCGGTTTGTGATACACCTTCATTAGAAACGCTTATGCCTAATGCAGTCCCAAATACAATGCTACCAGCTACAAAAGTCTTTGCTATCTTATTCATTTGGTATCACTCCATTTAAAGATTTTTTGAATCAGATTACGATTCGATTACAATGTTACAGAAATATTACTAAAAGTGCAAATTTAAACTAAATATACGATTTATTATTTTGATTATTAGATAACCTAACTTTTGTAATTGTCTAACAAATCATCAGAAAACGCTTTACATCAGCCTTTCTGATGTTATACGACGTTAGACTGATAAAAAGTTGATACTGTAGACTCATGTATTTCGCATGAATTTCTATTATTATATGTAGTGTAGAGAGATGAAGGAGGGAAACTCAACATGATTATCTACAAACAGGCTTTTGAAAATGGTAACCCAATATATGAAATTATCACCAAGACTTTCAAAACGATTTCTGTTAAGTTCGATGAAAGCTTCAACACGAATGAATTATATAAGTTACTCTCTCTACTAGAAAATGATGTTGATAACATGAAATTAAGTTATTAAGTTATTTTCGACTCATCGAAGACAACACAGAAGATGCAATAAATTGAAATTAGAAGAAACGATATACAATTAACTCCCCTTATTAAGAAATATGAAATTAAAAAAAGTATGTCTAAGTTGTCCCCTTAAACATACTTTGAATAACACATCCCTATAAACACACACCCTAAGTGGTACACAGTTAGACAAAGATTGTCCCCTTTGTTTGCTTGGAGAGCAACCTCGAAGCAGTTCTAACTGATGTACCACTCTTTTTATACATACAGTAGCTTAAACTCTTCACAAACCATCATTGAAGTTTCATTAAAATCGATTTCTAATGATTCATAATACGGTTTAAAGAATGCTGTGTGCGCTTCACGCCAATATGTTAACGATTTATCTCCTTCACCTTCCAAGAAAGCATGATGTTCTGTCACCTCATTGAACGGCGTTTGGTATACACGTGTCGTCTCAATCACACATTGTGGATGACCTTTCTCATTTAATACAACACTGACATCTCCTACTTCCGGTAACGGTTCACCTTCTACTTTGTATGTCTCATAACCACTGGTTGTTGCTGTTTTTTCACCTTGTTTTACTAAATTAGCTAATTCATCTTCATCAACACCAAAAGACCATGCTTCAAATTGTACACCTTTGTATTTTGGAAATGCTTCAATAAATTTGCGCCAATACTGCTCTACTGTCAAAGCCATATAAAATCCCCCATATTTATAAATAGTTCGTTACTATTTAAAAATAACACAAAACGAAAAAATCTTCGCGCAGACATTTTGAATGCACAAAGATTTTTGTATTATTATATTAAATTAGAAAGATTAACCTTCTAATAATTCTGCTTTATCTACTGTCAATCTATCTCGTAATAAGTAAACAATGAGCATCGCAGCCAAAGCACAAATTGTTTCTGCAATTAATAATGACCATACGATGCCAGTTAAACCGAATAATCCATTCAATACAAATAGAACTGGGATAATGACTACACCTTGTAAAATAGCCATGATTGTTGCACCACGTCCTTGACCACTCCCTTGCAACATACCAGTAAATAAGAAACCAATGCCATTTAATAATAATGAGGTCATTGTTACTTTCAACATAAATGTCGCCATTCCTACAATAGCCGCATCATTAGAGAAAATACCTATCAATTGATGACCTGTCGTAAACACAATGACCATGCACACTGCAAAAATCACAACGATTGTCATAATTACGACTTTAATAATATTTTTCATACGTGCTTTATCAGACATAAAATTGTAAGCAATTAATGGCACTACACCTTCACATAGCCCCATAATAATCAATTCAGGAAACTGTACTAATCTAAATGAAATACCATAACCCGCAATGGCAAAGTTACCATAGCCAGCTAAAAATAAATTTAAAACTAATCCTGTAACACCCATTAAAATACTCATTAGAAATGCTGGAAAGCCTACTTTAAAAATTTCTACTAATATTTCTTTCGTCGGTCTTACATAGTTCAAACTCATTGTAATTATGTCACTTTTCCTCAAAAAATAAATGATAAAAAATAGCGACGCAACAACGTTTGAAATAGCTGTACCTAAAGCAACACCTACTACATTTAAATCAAAACCAAATATTAAAATAGGATCTAAAATGATATTCAAAACCACACTAGCCAACATACCAATCATTGAGATAATTGGTGCACCAATGGATCGAGCGAATTGTTCTAAGATAAAGAACAATATGACAAATGGTGCGCTTAGGAACATTACTTTTAAATATGCACTTGTAAAACCAAGTGTTTCACCACGTGCACCTAATAAATGAGCAATTTGTTCAGTAGCGAAAATAGTCATTAAAATAACAATAACTCCTAATATAAGGCCGCCATAAATAGAAAAACTACTCACAAATTTCGTTTTCACATAATCTTTCGCACCTAATAACCGGGAAATATAAGTTCCTCCACCGATACCAAATAAATTACCTAAACCCATTAACACTGCAAATATAGGTAAAGTGAGTGAAATGGCTGATATCATGTGACTATCACCTAAAAATCCAATAAAATAAATGTTTAAAATACCATAAATTACACTTAATAAACTTCCTATCATCATAGGAATTGAAAAATGCATCATCGCTTTAAATACTGAAGATTTTTCAAAATAATATAACTGTTCGTCTTTCATTTCTATATTACTCCTTTTTATTTAGACACCTAATAATTAGATATCTAACTATATATTCAAAAATATGGTGGCTGTTAATTTTTCAATTTATAACAGCCACTTATAGTAACTAATCTTCTAAACTGCTAAGCATTTTAGATAGATTTTGTTTCATTGTTTCATTCTCTGCTTCTGATAACTGCGCACACATGAGTGCTTCAATCTCGTCAAATACACCTGTAAACCCTTCAACTAATTTCCTACCTGATGCAGTTAGACCTAAATTTTTTCGCCTAGTATCATCAGCGTCTACATAACGGTATATGAGCTTCTTACTTTCTAAGTTCTTAAGTAAATTACTTACTGTTGAACCTTTACGTTGTAAGGCATTCACAATGTCGTTCTGTGTAAGTCCATCCGCTTGGTGTGCATACAAGTAACCTAGCGCGTGACCTTGTTCGTTTGTAATATCATACATTTTCAAACGCTGATCTGCCTTGCGTTTCATCTCATGGCTTATCATTCTAAATAAATATCCATATGACTGTTCCAAACAAGCACCTCATTTAATTAGATATCTAACGATAATAATACACTGTTTTTTTCTAGTGTCAATTGTTATTTTGATATTTTTTTAATTTAAGAACAATACTATCATCACTTTGATTTAAAAATATTGACTCAAGCGGCATTT
Source organism: Staphylococcus sp. LKG3-1 (assembly GCF_048568385.1). NCBI lineage: Bacteria > Bacillati > Bacillota > Bacilli > Caryophanales > Staphylococcaceae > Staphylococcus > Staphylococcus sp. LKG3-1. The sequence goes on along the minus strand of NZ_CP183796.1, from coordinate 2,337,440 downwards.
ATACAAAAAAGCTGCCATAAAGTCGCTAAACTTGATGACAGCTTAAAATTCAATTTTTTAATTTAAAAATATTTATTTAATTAAACACGTTTGTCTTTTGCCCACCACATTGCTTTATCAGGATTATTGGCATAATACTCGTACTCTTCATCACTTTCAACATTAGGATAAGAACCTTTAAGTGATTTACCAGAGGTACTTACATGTAATAATGAGATAACGATAATACCAACAATACTTACTGCTGTTAGATAATATGCTGGAGATAATGGATCTCCTGTCTTCGCTACAAGTGATGATGCAATTAATGGCGTTGTACCACCAAATAGTGATACAGATACATTAAATGTTACTGCTAGTGTTCTATATCTTATATGTGTATAGAACATTGTAGGTAAAGAACCTGGCATCGTTGCTTCGTAAGTTGATAAGAAGAAACCTAAAACGAAGATACCAACGATTACAAAGATAATTGTTGTTGTTTGAATTAATGCAAAGGCACCAATACTCAATACAGCTGTACCGATAAGACCAATTAAGAATACTTTCTTCTCACCGATTCTATCTGCAACGCGTCCAAACATTAATGCTAATGGAATCATCACTGCCATGACTACAGTAATTAATACGGATACTGTTGTACTATCTAATTTCACAATTTCTTGTAAATATGATGGCATATATGAAGTTAACATATAGTTTGTACAGTTAAAGAACGCAACTGCCACAAAACAAACAATGATGTCTTTATAGTAGTATCTGACAATTGTTAAGAAACCAATATTATCTCTCTTCGGTTTCGATGCAAGTTCATTTTCATAAACAGGTGACTCTTCTAATTTTCTTCTTAAATAAAAACCAAATATACCTAAGAATAAACCTAAGATAAATGGAATTCTCCAACCCCATGTCGCCATTTGGTCATCACTTAAGAAGAAGAATAATAGTCCACTTAAAACAGACGCTGCAATATAACCGGATAATGTACCGATTTCTAAGCCACAACCTAATGTATTTCGTTTTCTATCTGGTGATGATTCTGCTACATAAACCATAGCACCTGCGTACTCTCCACCAGTTGAGAAACCTTGTAATACCCTACCTAGTAAGAGTAATATCGGTGCCCAAACGCCAATTTGATCGTATGTAGGTAATAATCCAATGAGTAACGTTGAGAACGCCATCATAATAATAGTTGTCGTTAATACGACTTTCCGACCATATTTATCTCCAATAATACCGAAGATAATACCACCAACGGGTCTAAGTAAAAATGCAATCGCAAATGTCGCAAATGTAAAAATAGTCTTGAGTTGATCATTTTCAACCGAACTGAAAAAATTTTGCCCTAGTATGACCGCTAAATAAGAATACAAACCAAAGTCAAACCATTCCATCGCGTTTCCGATACCTGTGGCAAACACAGTTTTTTTAGCTGCTTTAGGATCAACCTTATTTATATTACTTTTATCAAAATCCTTTTCATAATCCATGAATGTGTCCACTCCCTTAACATGTTATATAATTATACGTAGTTAATTAATATTGTCAAATTGAATTAAGTTTTACAAAGGATTTCTAAATCATATTTATACAAAAAATGTATATTGATGATTGCAAAAATTCATCATATGCATTTGATTTTTACAAATAAATAAAACTAAAATTAATGGATTATTTTTTTAAACTTTAATTATTTTAATTAGGGTTTCATCATGTTGATTTAAAATAACTACGATACTTTCGGAAATCATTTGGAATTGTATCAACTCATTTATACAAACAGTTTCAATGTATTTAACGCGATATGATGTCCACTGTAATCGTTGACTTTGAAGTGCCATTTGCACAATCATTTGTCCAGGTACAATATGTGCATGAATCGGATTTTGGTCATTGATTAATTTTAAATAGGTGTTTATTTCTTTAGCGTTTATACTTAACATTTTAAAATTTCTCCATAAACGTTTGTCTGATAGTTATACATTTAGATTTATTTTTATAAATTTGCAATTCCAAGACATATTTCATAAATTGGCGTACCTTTTTCTGCTCTATCACGCACATTTGTGCTAAATAGTGTATATTCACCTTTATATCGTGTATTTGAGTAACTTGGGTTTCTCTAAGTATGATTTCTTTTTTTTGAAACGGTTGAAATAACGTAAATTCGGGCCATAACTTGGCGCAATAAAGTGGTTGAACGACATCTTCTTCCGAAATATTAAAAAACGCATTATATTGCCGTACTGCTTCAGCATTAAATATGATTACTTTTGTCTCATAACCATCTTTCAAATAAGGCTGCATTGCCCATTCCTCCTCCAATACCCATTGTTGCAATAGTACGTTTATCATTTTTCATGTGAAATAAGCGAGTTACAAGTGCAGCCCCACTTGCACCATACGGATGACCAGTAGCAATAGCACCACCATATTTGTTCAACTTATGTGCTGGAATATCCAAACATCTTTGACTGGCTACTACTTGAGACGCGAATGCTTCATTTAATTCTATTGCGTTGATGTCTTCTATCGTCATCTTGTTTTTGCGAAGTAACTTAGAAACTGCAAGTACTGGACCCATACCCAGCAATGTCGGTTCTACACCTATTGTAATGCTATCTTTAAATATTAAGCCTTCCTTAAATTTATGTGCTAAAGCAGTTTTTTTATCCATAATCATAAGTAATACTGCCCCATCATTTTTCATACAACAATTTCCAGCAGTAACTGTCCCCTCTGACAATAAAGGTTTTAAGCGACTTAATGTACGTACGTTTAATCTTTCTTTGATGCTATCATCTCTATTAAATATTTCACCTTTAGCACTTAAATTTATAATTTCTTGTTGAATGATATTGTTTTCATAGGCTTCTATTGTTTTTTTATGACTATTTAAAGCATATTGATCTTGTTCTTCTCTTGTAATTCCATAGGTTTTAGCAACATTTTCTGCTGCTTCAATCATTGATGGGTCTTGTCCATCTGGTGCAAACGAAGCACGTTCAAAGAATTCCGGTAAATGTGTATCATAAACCGATTGTGGCCTTTTAATTTTCCATGGTGCTCTACTCGTACTTTCTACACCACCTGCAATATAAATATGACCTGCACCCGCTTGTATCATTCTACATGCATGAATGACCGCTTCTAATCCTGAACCACACTGTCTATCTATCGTTAAACCTGGTATATGTTCACTTAACCCTGCTTCAAGCAAAGCTTTTCTAGCAATATTTCCACCATTACCTACTACATTTCCAAGGATTACATCATCAATATGAGCCATCGCTTCTGAATAGGTTTCAGTTAAATGACGAAATAATGGTTTTAATAATGCTTCAGGTTCCAAATGTTTTAATGAACCGCCATATTTACCAAATGCCGTACGTTTCGCAGCCACAATAACAACTTCTGTCATAGTTTAAAGTGCTCCTTTCATATAACGCTGTTTCATAGTTTCACGTGCAATTTTCCCACTTTGGGTATGTTCCATTTTTTCTATTTTTAACAGTTTGGAAGGTATTTGATATCTCGCTAATCGCTTCGATAAAAATGCTCTTAGTTCGCTGTAAGTCACGTGTTCTGTGCCTGTATATAATAAAACAGCAATTTCTCCAAATTTTGTATGCGGTGTACTAATCACTAAAACCTCATGAAAACTTTCGAAATCTTGTACAGCACGTTCAACCTCTATTGGATAAACATTTCTCCCACCAATAATCATGCGGTCATGCTCACGACCGTGTAAATATAGATAGTTATGGGCATCCATAGATGCAAAATCACCTATGCCTATCCAACAATCACTTTGATGTGCATCATCAACATATCCACTAAAGACCATGTTACTCTTAACTTTTAATTTACCAATACCTTTGTCGTCAGGCTGCTCAAGATCAATTTTCACATTTGGAAATAGCTTACCCACCGAATGGCTAGGGGCTTCATTATCATAGTTATAACTTATAAAACTTGCTTCCGATGTTCCAAAGAATTCTATTAACGTTGCATAAGGAAAATGCGTAGCAACACGATTTCTCAAACTATAAGGTAATTTATCACCAGTAGAAAAAATATATTTAATTTGTTGTATTTCCAATTGTCCAGATACATAGGCATCTAACATTGTTGGAACTACAAACAAAGCACAATGATGGATTGTATGATCATTTTGCATCATGTCCGCTAATGTCTGAGCATCAAATTGCTGTTGTCCAATAAACGTTCGTCCTGTGTATAGCGCAAAGACACACACAAATAAAGATAATGAATGTGACAAGGGGCCAGGTGCAATCATAGTATCTATTTCAGTTTTCATTAATTTTTCTGTTTCTTCATAAGAATATATCCAAGATAATTCATTTCTATAATAAGCTTTAGGCAAACCTGTCGTTCCAGAAGTAAAGCCAATATGTAATACATCTTCGTGCCACTTGAGTTGTCCCTGTTCATTTTGCGTTTTTATCACTTCTAATTCACTATTTATTAAAAATGGGATGCCATAATGATCTATCAGTGTTTTAATCTGTTCTTCTGACCAACGATAGTCCAATATACAAGGAATACATTGATGATGAAGCATGGTTAAATATAATTCTATGGTGGTTAAAGGATCTTCAATTAGTAACCCCACATAACTATATTGTGGTATATGCTGAAACTGTTGTTTATACCATTTCATATTTTGTACTAACCCTGCATACGTTTGTTTATCTCGTCCAAAGTCTAAAGCATATTGATTGGGTTGTTTTTTCGCATAATCATCCATTTTCTTTAATAATTCCACTATGATTCCCCCACTATTTGTTAACCTTCACAACAAATATGTTAACATTAAAACTGCTAAATAGCATGAATCTTTCCTTGTGGTAAATATGAACTTATATTTTCCATTTTCACCTCAATTAAGCGTTCATTTGGGTAATGATAAGTCAATATTCGAATTACATTTCATTAATTATGGGGAGTCATCCCATTTTGGTAATCAACCTAAAATAACCACTCTAAACCGTTGCATTTGTGTCACTAACTTGCAAAACGATTAAATACAAAATAGTAATTAAAAATTGTTTAAACCTGAGCATAAAAAAGTCGACAAAGCATTTATAACTTTGTCGACTCTCGAAAATCTAAGCAACACTGCTTAAATGTTTAATCGCTACTCAATTATTCTAAATTAGCGTGATTTTGTTGCATTGTTTCTTCATCCACGTTCAGTTCAGACATTAAATCTAAAACAATACTATCTAATAATATCTGTGATGCCTGTTCAAAAAGACTACCTAAAGGTTGCGTTGATCCCTCAGCATCATATTTCGTGCCAGCTGGTAACTCAATCACTGCATTTGCAAGTTTACCAATCGCTGAATTAGGACTTGTCGTTAGTAATACAACTTCAGCTCCAACACTTTTAGCCTTTTCAGTTAAGATACGCAAGTGCTCTGTAGAACCAGAGCCAGAAATAACAACAAATAAATCATCTTTCGTAATCGATGGTGTTGTTGACTCTCCGACCACATGCGCATATTTGCCTAATTGATTTAAACGCATAGCAAAACTATTCGCTACAAATCCAGAGCGACCTTTACCCGCTACAAAGACTTGATTCGCTTTGACTACTTGTGCTAAAAAAGCTTCCGCCTCATTATCTCTGACATGCGATAGTGTATGGTCTAATTCATCTAAAATTAATCGATAATTTGTAATTTCAGTCATATTATCTGCCTTCAATCGCATCTTTACATGCTTTTGCAGCTGCTACTGGATCATCTGCATTAGCAATACCGCCACCTACGACAACTAAATCTGGTTCTTCTGCTACAACCTCTTTAATTGTATCTGGTTTGATACCACCAATAACAGCTACCTTAGAATTATTAATAACTGATTTAACTTGGCGTAAGCTTTCTAATGGTGATTCACCTTCAGCTTGTAAATCATAGCCAGTGTGTACAGCGATATAATCTGCACCTAATTCATCTAATTCTTTAGCACGTTTTTGTAAATCTTGTACTGCAATCATATCCACTAATAGCTCTTTGCCATTTTTATGCGCCTCTTCAATTGCACCTTTGATAGATGCATCTTCAGCAACACCTAAGATTGTTACTACATCAGCACCAAATTTAACTGCTTGGCTTACTTCATAATCTGCTGCGTCCATAATTTTTAAATCTGCTAAAACTTTTACGCCATCAATATTATCGTTTAGATATTGTACTGCTGGTAAACCTTCGTTAATCACAATAGGTGTACCAATTTCTACGATATCTACATAATCTTTTACTTTATTTGCAAGCTCTGCCGCTTCTTCTTTATTTAATAAATCAATTGCTAGTTGTAATTCCAAAATGATCATCCCTTCTTGAATTAAATTATCAAAGCCATAACATGGCTAAACTTACTGATTACTCATTAAAATCATTTACTTAAAATGTCTACCCGTTTCATAAAATTTAAAACGAATTTCTATAATCGAGGTGCCGCTTCGTCATCAACATATATTTCTACATTTGGATGTGCATGTAATATCGTAGCGGGCACATCGCTGTTCACTTCATTTTCTGCTAATTTTTCAATAGCAGCTCTTTTTTTCTCACCAAAAGCTAATAAAATAATTCTATGCGCTTTTAATATGGTAGATAATCCCATAGAAACTGCTTGTTTGGGCACATCTACTTCGTTATCGAAATAACGACTATTTGCACTAATTGTACTTTCTGTTAAATCAACGACATGCGTTGCGCTATTAATATCTGTGCCTGGTTCATTAAAACCAATATGACCATTTTCACCAATACCTAGAATTTGAATATCTACTGGACCTTTTTGATTAATCAATTGTTCATAGCGTTTCGTTTCATCGTTTAAATTGTCGGCATTCCCGTTTGGTATATGAAGTAATGATGGATTAAAATAAGGATATTGTTTAAATAGCATCTCATTCATATAAGTATGGTAACTTTGCTCATGCTGTGCATCGAGTCCGACGTATTCATCCAAATTAAACGTTTCAATTTCACTAACATCTAATTTGTTTTTTCTTAATAATTGCACCAAAAAACGATATACGTCTACCATCGTGCCACCTGTAGCTAGTCCTAATTTACTATGATTTTGTTGGCTCATTTGTTTATATAATTCACACGCCACATAAAATGAAGCATATCCGCTTGTACCAAGATTTGTTATTTTCATATACGTGCCCTCCCCGTAAATAAATACAAAACGACTCTAATCTATCCATATACTTACATATACTTACACTTACTTATTATACGTGATTATCTTATTTTTGACAGAAATCGAATTCCTACATCATACTTAACAAAAAATTATAAAATACTTACGATTTATTGAGCATAGAGATACATTTATGATGTACTTTTTAGTAGAATGGAAAGATAATCAAAAAATACAATCTTATCTATAAAATTTACTTTTCAGGTAGAAAATGTATAAAAGTCGGTTTACACTAAGATATGGACTGATTTATTAATGAATACGATACCGAAAAATGATTTCAATAAATGAATTTTGTAAAATTAGGTTCTGAAAGCAAGGAGGCAATGAATTTGGAAGAGATCGATTATGACAAAGTACAAACTTTACTTTCATCATATGAGCATAAACCTGTATACCTTCACGTTGAAACGACAAATGGTGCATATGCTGCCCACTTCGACCAACGCGTATTTAATGCCGGTACTTTTTTAAGAAATATTCAAGTTACTTATGAACATGCGCAACTCAAAGGTGGTAACAAAGACCCTTATCGTGTTGGACTCAAACTAAAAGATAATGGTTGGGTTTATGTACAAGGATTAACGCATTTCGAAGTCAATGAAAATGATGAATTTCTATTAGCTGGATTTAATTATGAAGGACAATTAGCCGCTGCCTTAGAAATCAGTACAACACCATTTAAAGCGTAAGGAGGGCATACCATGTCAGAGGAAAGCCAAGTATTAGTCATTTTTCCGCATCCAGATGATGAGTCATTCTCATCTGCAGGCACATTAGCACGATATATTGATCATGGCGTACCGGTTACGTATGCATGTTTAACATTAGGTCAAATGGGCCGTAATTTAGGTAATCCGCCTTTTGCAACACGCGAAACACTTCCGGATATTCGTGAAAAAGAATTAGAAAACGCAATGGAAGCCATAGGCATAACTGACTTGCGTAAAATGGGATTAAGAGATAAAACGGTGGAATTCGAACCCCATGATGAGATGGACGCAATGGTTCAATCGCTAATCGATGAATTACACCCATCTGTTATCATCTCATTCTACCCGCAATTTGCTGTGCACCCAGACCATGAAGCGACTGCAGAGGCTGTCGTTAGAACAGTTGGTCGCATGCCAGCATCTGAAAGACCACGTTTACAACTCGTAGCATTTAGTAATGATGCACCAGAAAAACTAGGTGCCCCTGATATACTAAATGAGATCAGTGATTATAAAGAGGTAAAACTTCGCGCATTTGAAGCCCATTCATCTCAGACAGGTCCTTTTTTAAAACAATTAGCCACACCTGAAGTATCTGGAGAAGCACAAAGTTTCTTAGAAGTAGAACCTTATTGGACTTATAACTTTGAATCTTAAGTGGAGGCAATAGCATGACAGAATTTGACTTATCTACACGTGAAGGTCGTTGGAAACATTTTGGATCCGTCGACCCAATAGAAGGTACGAAACCAACAATAAAAGAAGAAATGAAAGATTTACAAAGCACCCATAAAAACTTCTTATTTGAAATAGAAGAAGTCGGTATTAAGAATCTGGTTTATCCAGTACTTGTTGATCGTTTCCAGACTGCTGGTAATTTTAGCTTTTCAACTAGTTTAAACCTAGACGAAAAAGGAATTAACATGAGCCGTATTTTAGAAAGTGTTGAAAAACATTACCATAACGGTATTGAATTAGATTTTGATGCACTATACCAATTATTACGCAGCCTACAAGAACGTATGAATCAAAATGCTGCAGGATTAGACGTATCAGCAAAATGGTTTTTTGACCGTTTTAGCCCAATAACACAAATTAAAGCAGTTGGACATGCGGACGTCACTTATGGTTTAGCAATTGATAAACAAAATGTGACACGTAAAGAAATTACGATTGAAGCAGCGGTAACGACACTATGTCCTTGCTCTAAGGAAATCAGTGAATATTCTGCACACAATCAACGTGGTATTGTAACTGTGAAGGCATACATTAATAAAGACATTGAGCTGATTGATAATTACAAAGATGTGATTTTAGATGCCATGGAAGCCAATGCAAGCTCTATATTATACCCTATCTTGAAGAGACCGGATGAAAAGAGCGTAACGGAACGTGCATATGAAAATCCTAGATTTGTTGAAGACCTCATTCGCTTAATCGCAGCAGATTTAGTCGATTTTGATTGGCTCGATGGCTTCGATATTGAATGCCGTAATGAAGAATCTATTCATCAACACGATGCATTCGCAAAATTAAAATATAGAAAATAATCATTATGACTTAGCATATGTGTAACCCTCTTGATTCGGTTGCGCATATGCTTTTTTGTCATTTTTCATTTAATTTATTTTCATTCTAAATTCATCTCAATTTTTATCAAAGTAAAATTTTAATGTGTTATGCTAAAATTTACACCCTAAATTTTGCAATAATCTATTAATATTAAAACAATAGATATTAATAATTAAATTTCGCTGATGTTCTATAGACAATTTACATATTAAAATTATTATGGCAGTATTTCTATCTCAATTTAATCATACAAATTGTTGATAATAATAAAATGGATTATGACCAAACATGGCATCTCCTTTTCTAGGAAAACTAATCCATTTTCCTAAAATTACTTATGAAAGCAAATGCGTTATGACTCTATACATTCATTAGCGGGTTTAAAAGAAATGAGAGGTTAGATATGAATACAATTTTATATGAAAAAAACAGAAACATCATAAAAAAGGCAATCAAGAAAGATTTAGGTTTAACATTTTTAGAAATTATTATTTTAGAACAATTGAAATACTTAAATAAAGACAAAATTGATGCAGTAGAACTTAAAAGACATTTAAACATTGACAATACACCGATTTCGATTCAAATAAATAACCTGAGTAACTTCGGTTTATTTACAAAATCACGCCATGAACATGATGAACGACGTATCTATTTACATAGTATTGATTTTGACAAAATCACTAAAATTATACGACAGTATCATTCGATTGTTTCTAATATCTTAAAAATAAACAGTTAATCAAAAGCGCCTATAGATTACCTATATCTGATAGATAACCTATAAGCGCTTCTTTCTTGCTTATTGAACTGGCTTATTTTAAATGTTCATATGGACTGTTTTTTACAAATGAAATAATTTGATCTACAAATAAACGCGCACGTAATTGAAATTCTTCATTAGCTAAATAATATGTACCATCATCTAATTTTTTAAAATCCGTATCATGTGTAGCAATTTGTGTAGGTACTGCAATACCTAATAACGAACGTACAATTAAACGTAAGTGTGACAATGGTTCAGAACTGACAATACCACCACTATTACCTATTAATCCTACTGGTTTCATTTTAAAATCATCCATTGTTAAATGGTCTAAAGCATTTTTTAAAATACCTGAGTAAGAACCGTGATAATTAGGACTACCTAGTACGAAAAAATCAGCTTCTCTTGCTTTAGTTTTTAATGTTTGTAAATTATTTTTATAACTTTCACTTGGATTAGATGCTCCAGAAACATCAAGTTGGTGGATAGGTTGCTCCGCCAAATCAAAAATTTCAACATCAAAGTCATGTTCTTCAAAATGACCTTTCAAATATTGAGATAGTGCTGTTGTATGTGACCCCACTTTAGCACTACCAACTATAATTAAACCTTTCATTTATTACTTCACCTCATACTATTTTTTGTTATTTTCTTGAAGTAGTTTCATAATCGCTTTACCGACACCACTTTCTTCATTTGAATCCGTTGTGTACGTCGCGACTGCTTTTACTTCTGGTGCTGCATTTGCCATAGATACCGAATAACCTACTCGCTCTAACATAGAAATATCATTCATGTTATCTCCAATGGCCATTACGTTTTCCATATCAATATTTAATCGCTCAGCAATTGTTTCCAATGCAATGCCCTTTTGAGCATCTGAATGTGTGATTTCAATATTACCTCTAGATGAGGATGAGATGGCAAGACTTTCTGATTGTGCTAATTTTTCACTCACACGATCAATCTTTGCTAAATCACTATCAAATGCCAATATTTTCATCACAATTTCACCCGGTGTATCCTCAATTTTGTCGTAATTATCTACAACTTTTAATGTGCCATTATCAATACGCTTTTGAATACCTGCTTTAATCTTTTCAACATCCGCTTTTTGACCTGCACGTTCTGCAATATCGATATAGATTTCTAAATCTCGTTGAGGGTTTTCAGTATAAATACCTAAATTTGTATATACTTGATAATATATATCTTCTGACTTTAACTCATTTGTAATTCGATTAATCAATTCACGATTTAAATTGGATGTACTCATAATATTAAATGATTCATCTCTAACTTCGGCACCATTCAAGCAAATATAAGGTAGTTTTAAATCTGTTTGATTTACCGGTGAATTCGCCTCATAAAAAGCACGTCCTGTTGCTATAACAACTGTAATACCTTGGGATTGTGCATACTTTATAGCTTTTATATTTTCTTCCGATATTTCATGTGCAGCATTTAGTAACGTCCCATCCATATCTGTAGCAATTAAATTTATCATTTGTTTACCTCTTTCCCTTCTAAGATCGATAACACAAAATCAATTATATATGATTCTCATTTGCCATAATTTTGTAACATATTCATATTCTATCAAATGTTTACTTTTTTGTATTATCGGCTGTTCGAATGTTTTTTTTATTTTTTCTTATACTTTTAAAAAACGCAGTTAATAACTGACTACATGATTCTTCTAAAATACCAAATTCTACTGTTGCCCGATGATTAAATCTTGGTTCTTGCAACAGATTCATTAGACTACCGGCACACCCACCTTTGGGGTCCTTAGCTCCATATATCACAGAAGGAATACGACTCATCACTATACTCCCCGCACACATCACGCACGGTTCTAAAGTTACATAAAGAGTACAGCCTTCTAGTCTCCAACTTCCTAAAGCAGCTGCGGCGCGTTGAATCGCAATATGTTCAGCATGTGCAGTTGGATTTTGTTCAGATTCACGTAAATTATGCGCTCTAGCAATAATTTCATCATTTTTTACAATAATTGCACCGATAGGTACTTCACCTATATTGCCAGCTTTTTTTGCTTCTTCAATCGCAACTTCCATATAAAATTCATGATTTGTCATGTATCTCACACACCTCACATATGGTACAATATTTATTGTCTATTTTAACATTGGAGCGGTAAATATGAAAAAACAATTTATTGCTGTGGAAGGTCCGATTGGAGTCGGAAAATCTTCTTTAGCACATAAACTTAGTCAAACTTATAAATATTACGAAGAAAAAGAAATCATCACAGAAAACCCATTTTTATCGGATTTTTATGAAGATATTTCCAAATGGAGCTTTCAAACAGAAATGTTCTTTTTATGTAATCGATATAAACAATTTCAAGATCTCGCATTAATTGAAAACGGTATTGTCAGTGATTACCATATTTATAAAAATAAAATTTTTGCAAATAATACCCTAACTACAACGGAATACAATAAATTTTCAAGAATCTATGATATTTTAACCGAAGATTTAGAAATGCCTAATATGATTATCTTTTTAGACGCTGATTTGGCGACACTAAAATCACGTATTGCGCACCGTAATCGGAGCTTTGAACATCAAATTGCAGATGATTATTTATTAAATTTAAAACGTGATTACAATGACTATTACGAATCTTTAAAGAACGATGGTGAACGTGTCATACGTATTGATACGACACACCTTGATTTTATGAAGTATGAAAACGATTATAATTATATTTTAGAATTAGTGAAGCCACTGATTGGAGGACATGAGCATGAATAATTACGGTATCCCGCAAGATGCTGTCATTACTATCGCCGGAACTGTAGGCGTTGGTAAATCAACATTAACAAAAGCTTTAGCAGAGCGCTTTAATTTTAGAACTTCATTTGAAAACGTAGACCACAACCCTTATCTGGATAAGTTTTATAATGATTTTGAGCGTTGGAGTTTTCATTTACAAATTTATTTTTTAGCAGAACGTTTCAAAGAACAAAAACGAATGTTTGAATATGGTGGCGGTTTTATTCAAGACCGTTCTATTTATGAAGATGTCGATATTTTTGCGAAAATGCATCAAGAACAAGGTACGATGAGTCCTGAAGACTTTGAAACTTATTCTGAATTGTTTAACGCAATGGTCATGACACCTTACTTCCCTAAACCAGATGTATTAATTTATTTAGAGTGCGATTATGACGATGTCATCAATCGTATTAAACAACGTGGCCGTCAAATGGAAATTGAAACGGATACCGCATACTGGCAAAAATTATATCAACGTTATGAAGATTGGATTAGCGAGTTTAATGCTTGTCCAGTTGTTCGAGTCAATATTAATGAATATGATCTGCACGAAGATCCTGAAACACTCAACCCAGTTATTGACAAAATTCGCAACGTCATCGAAACATATCGTAAAGTCGATCAACGTTAAATTCAATATATTAAAAAAAAAGTCACTCCACTAAGTTTTGGTCGGAGTGACTTTTTATGTGTATAGCCGTAAATTACTCAATATGGCTACGGTAAATAATTTTTTCAATTTCATCGTCTGTCACATATTTACTGTAATAATGTTCATCCGTTTGTACTAAACCAAAGGTACTTGCCTTATCTTGGTCTTCGGTTCCGATATATAGTTGTCCTTCCGTATCTTGATACAAATCAAAAATTGCGCCACCGTATCGCGCTTCTTGATATAATGCGTAAAGCTCATCGATATCATCACGTGCTACTTGTTTAAAATATAATGTATGTTTAGAATGTTTTATTGTTTTAGCTTCAAACCCTAAATCTAACGCTCGTTCATCTTCAGTAACCAACACCACATCATTACTTATCATTTCCACAACTTTAAACGTCTCGCCATGATAATCTGCATACTTCCCATCAATCATTTTGATCACCTCAATATTTAAAATTAAATATTAAAAAAGTCATAATATACGTTAAGCATATTATGACATAATTTAGACACTGCGCCTATTTTTTTAATATATTTACGATATCATTTGCTGTTTCTACAGTATAATCCGCTTGGGTAAATTCCTCTGCTAATCCTACACCAGTTAACACCGCAACTTTTAATCCGAGCTGTGCATTAACACCGGTTTGCATATCATTTGCAGTGTCACCAACAATAGCGACGTCTTCAGGAGCAACATCATATTGATTAAATAATGGATTTAATACTTCTGGATTTGGTTTTTCGACTGCATTCGCTTCGGTTGAAATAACGACATCAAAAAAGTGATTAAATTGAGCAATCTCTAAAAATTGCTCGACACCTTTCTTCGAATCACTTGTAACAATGCCCATTTTATATCCTTGATTCTGTAATGTTTTTAACGTATCCTCGATACCTTCAACCAATACATTTTCAGGCACTCTATTATCTACTAAGGTTTGACTGCGTGCTTGTGCCCATTTCGTGACATCTTGACCAGCAATATCACAAAACGCTTGCACCATTTCATCCAGTGCACCTGAAGCCATGATTGTACCCGGCTGTATTTCACCGTCAACCACACCTAAATGTGCATATGCTACTGACTTATCATCAATATCTTGATCATACGCTTCCATAAAATCATCTACTAATTGTAGACCAATCTTCATCCAACTACGATCAAAATATATAATCGTGCCATCTTTATCAAATAAAATCCATTTCATGCTTGAACAGCTCCTATAATTTCGCTTAATTAAAATAATTCATGCTTTATATTTTAGTACAAAAATGTCACACGAAACAAATATTGTAACTGAATTTGATTTAATTGCATGTATCTGATACTTAACTTAATTTGCGTTCTATACGTATTATGTTATCATAATGACGACAAATATAAATTCTGCAAAACATTTAAATGTTACAAGGGGGGTTTTTAAAATAGGTTACTTTATAGTATTTGTAATTATTGCAGTATGTATTGGTATCTATTTTTCAAAAAGAGATAAGCCAATGTCACCATCCAGTTGGTTTAAAGGCATCGGTGTCATTGCATTTGCCATGGTCATTGTCAGTGGATTCTATCATGTAGATGACATTAAGCAAGGTGGAGAAAATGGCGAGCATAAAGCAAAAAATGAAGAAAAAATTTAAAAATAAAAAGTTAAAATCATTTCATACATATTAATAAAGGGGTAAGCGTATCATGATTTATGCAATTACTTTTATTATCGTTAGCATTCTAATCGGCGTTTATTTTTCAAAACGACAAAAACCGATGTCACCATCGAGTTGGTATAAAGGCATTGCCGTCATTATCTTATCCTTATTTGTTGTTAGCTTTTTTGATAGTTTTGATGCAGTAAAACAAGGTTTTAAAGAAGGCATCAACGAAGATGTCTTTAATGACATTTCAAAAGATTAACATCGTTCAGCGGCTGTCATTCAAATAAATATCATCATAAAAAAGGTTGGTAACGCGCATGCGTTACCAACCTTTTTAGGATTAATTTTAATATCTTGGTACTACGACTCTCCATCCTTGTGGATCATCAAGTTTACCACTTTGAATGCCTGTATAATGATCATATAAGTTTTGTGTGATTTCACCAGTTTCATTATTATTAATTACGATTTCTGTCTCACCGTATTTTAATTGGCCTACTGGAGAAATGACTGCTGCTGTACCTGTACCGAATACTTCTGTTAATTCGCCCTTATTGTGCGCTTCAATCAATTCATCGATAGATACTTTGCGTTCTTCCACTTCATAGCCTAAATTTTGAGCTAATTCAATCACCGTCTTACGTGTGATACCCGGTAAAATACTACCATTTAATTCTGGTGTTACCAATTTACCATTTTCAACGAAGAAGATATTCATACTTCCGACTTCTTCCACGTATTTTTGTTCAACACCATCTAACCAAAGTACTTGATCATAACCTTGAGCTGAAGCGTTAGATTGCGCTAATAAGCTTGCTGCATAGTTACCTGCAACTTTAGCATAACCTACACCGCCGCGTACGGCACGCACATATTGATCTTCGACATAAATTTTAGTTGGGTTGAGTGATGCACCACCATAATATGAACCCGATGGAGATAATATAATTAATAATTTATAAGAGTATGAAGGACGTACACCTAAAATACCTTCTGTCGCAAAAACATATGGACGAATATATAATGATTGTCCTTCACCTTCCGGTACCCAATCACGTTCAACATCTACAAGTTGTTTTAAACCTTCTAATACCACTTCTTCGTCTACTTGTGGCATATCCAAGCGTGCCAACGATTTATTAATACGCTTGAAGTTCTCTGATGGACGGAATAAATCAACTTCTCCATTATGTTTATAAGCTTTTAAGCCTTCAAATACAGATTGACCATAATGAATACCTTGTGCTGCTGGAGAAATTTCTATTGGACCATAAGGTACAATTTTTAAATCATGCCATCCTTGATCGATATCATAGTCGAAACTCAACATATAATCAGTGAAGTATTTCCCGAAACCTAATTCACTTGGATCCGGTTTTTCTTTAAGTGTTTCACGCTGTACAAATTTAATTTTTTCTGACATGATTGCTTCCTCCCAATGTTTATTCTTAAGTATTATATTAAATTATACCAATCCACTAGTCTGTGTTCAATAATTTTCAAAAAATTTCAAATAAACCAACAATATGTATCTTGGATAATCAAACCACTGTTCGTACATTAATTTATGGTTTAATTGCTCGCATTTTGTATTAAAATCGCTGTTATTTAAACAAAAAAGAAGCCGAACCTATAGTCGACATACACTTCGTTAATGTCATCACCTAAAATAGTGAAATGCTTAACAACCGTATATCGAACGAAGTTCTATCTTCAAAAAATAGATGATTTATTTTACTTCTGCTTTCTCTTTGCCTTCAATAGCATCTAGCATCACTTTAGTCATTGCACTTAAGTCATATTGAGGATTGAAGCCCCATTCTGCTCTCGCACAACTTACATCAATACTATTAGGCCAACTATCTGCGATGGATTGTCTAACTGGATCTACATCGTAGTCTAATTTAAAGTCTGGATAATATTCTTGAATCGCTTCTTTAACCATTTCTGGTTCAATACTCATCGCACTTAAATTATAAGCATTTCGATTAATTAATTTAACGCCGTCTGCTTCCATTAGTTGGATAATCGCATTAATGGCATCTTCCATAAACATCATATCCATAAATGTATCTTTCGCGATAAAGCTTGAGTATTGCCCTTCTCTAACTGCTTTAAAATAAATATCTACAGCATAATCTGTCGTACCGCCACCTGGTTCTTTAATATGTGAAATCAAACCTGGGAATCTAACGCTGCGTGTATCTACACCAAATTTTTCAAAGTAATATTGGCATAGTAATTCTCCAGCAACTTTATTCACACCATACATTGATGTAGGACGTTGAATCGTTACTTGGGGTGTATTAACTTTAGGTGTTGATGGACCAAAAGCACCAATAGAACTTGGTGTGAAGAATTGTAATTTATATTCACGTGCTACTTCTAATGCATTCATTAAACCACCCATATTTAAGTCCCACGCAAATAATGGATTTTTTTCAGCAGTTGCTGATAATAATGCAGCCATATGCATCATTGTGTCTGGTTTGAATGATTCGACTAATTCATCCATACGTGCTTTGTCTGTTACATCTAAAATTTCAAATGGACCATCTTTCAATGCAGAGCCTTCTTCAGGTTCTCTAATGTCAGTGGCTAAGACATTGTCATTTCCATATAATGTTCTACATTTTACAACTAACTCAGTTCCAATTTGTCCTAATGCACCAGTAATCATAATTTTTTTCATATTTCTATCTCCCTTGTATATTACAGAAACTGTAATGTATTTCCCTAGTGGACAATAACCTTATTTTCACCTATATTATATTATAAAAACGCTTTATTGTATATATCGAAAGAACATTTATTTTAAAAATATATAGTCCACACAATAATTGATTGCGATTTCAATATTATATTATTAAACCGGATTTGACACATAAACGATAGCCTGTTATAAGATAATTATTAAACATATATGGAGATGATGATATGTTGCACAAAAATGCTACATTATTAATACAAAGTGTTCGATTAACGTAGTCGATGCTTTGTAATTTAATTCCTTATCACAAGGCATCTAACTTATGCATGTAAGCTATATTTATGTGAGAGGAACTAATAAAAATGGAAAAACAACTTTACCCTTATCAATTTAACTATATAAAAGAACGCGTTGCACATTTAGTCAATGCTTATAATTCGGTCAACGATCCCAATACAATCGCTTCAATCAAAGATGTCACACGTGATGAAATACTTAGTACATTTAACTCAAGAGACACTACCATTCGTTCAAACGTTGAAAAGCTCATGAATGTACAACTTACCAAAGAACAAGCTCAAAAAATTTTAACGACCATACAAATGTATGTTAAGCCATTTGAACATCCGAGTAATAAACAAGTCACTAACCTTTTTAAAAAAGTTAAAAAGCTAAAAACACCACTTATCAGTGATGAAGTGCTACAAACAAGTACGTATATCGGTTGGAATGATATTGCTTCAAATAGAAAATTCATCATTTATTATGATAACTTTGGAAAATTAAACGGTGTATACGGAGACATTTCTAACCAAACTGTCAAAGGTTTCTGCTCTATTTGCAATAAAGAATCCCGTGTTGCTCTATTTATGCGAAAAACACGTACTGGCAATGATGGTCAATATACCAAAAAAGGTGACTACATTTGTTTTGATAGCACCTTATGTAATCACCAAATATCCGATTTATCGCACTTCCATCATTTTTTGAATAAGATTCAATAAACCAAAAACGGGCCCTATTATTAGGGCCTTTTTTTGATATAGACAACCCCACCTATTCATTTGTGGCAGATTTGTCTATTGTTATATTTATGTTATTACTTAAATTAACTATCAATACCTTTTAATTTATGGCGTATCATGTTTTTCATATCATAAAGGTAGTTTTTAGGGACGACTTCTGGAAAAAACGCTAACCGAAGATTACAGGCTAAGGCGGTGCCTGTGGAAAGCGTGCACAAAAAACTGCCGACAAAGTCAGTTTTTATTAGGCCTCCATACTCACTTTCTTAAATAATCAATAAACGTTCGAATCGTTTGTTCATTTGTTCTATCTGAATGGGTGATAGCAGTAAAATAAATATAATAGTCAAAAGGCGCGCCAATAGGTAACATTTCAATAAGACCATTTAAAAGAAACGGATCATCTTCAAGCATCAAACTAGAAACAATACTGACACCTAACCCTTCAGATACTGTTTTTATCAAAACGCTAGGATTATTTGTACGAAAAACAATTTTCAGCGGACCATTTTCATCTTCAAATTGCTTAAAATTATGATGATAAAAATTGCGGTCATATAATACAAATGGATATTGTTGAATAGCTTCCATTTCAACCGTATCTTGTAATGATAATTTAGATTTTTTAGGTACAATCAATCTGAAATTTGTAGATATATTAAGCGAATTAGAGACGATGGTCTGCCCGAATGTTTCACTTTCAGTCTTCCCAATCAAGCCAATATCCACCTCATTGTCCTTTACCATTTTCATAATTTTGTCTCTGTCACTTTCAATCACTTCAACCTCAATGTGTGGATAATCCTTTTTAAAGGTAGACAATGCTTTCGGTATGATTTTGTTAAATAATGTCGGTATCGTCGCAATTTTAAGTGAGCCTACAATATTTGAATGCATGACATCAACCTCTGATATTAAATGTGCTTTTGCTTCTAAAATATCAATGATTAAAGGGATTAATTTTTTACCTACCTCAGTTGGCAACGTGCCTTTTCGAGATCGATCAAACAGTTTATAGCCAAGTTCTGCTTCTAAATTTGCGATCGATTGACTCATTGCAGATTGACTAATATGCATCGCTTCCGAAGCATGAACGATGGATTCCGTTTCATAAATTTTTTTAACATAAGCTAATTGTTCAAAATTCATACCTTCACCCCTTTTTACATAAGTGTTTCTTATATAAATATTAAAAATACTAATTTTACATTAGCACACATTAATCATTATAATAAATAGTGCATGAAAAAATTAATTAAAGGACGGTCTTCTTATGTATGATAAACTCTGGTCTAAAGATTTTATCTCTATTACCTTTGTGAATTTTTTAATGTATTTAATTCATTATACATTAATTGTTACCGTAACTATATTTACCATTGATAAATTCCATGCATCCGAAAGTATGGGTGGCTTAGCTGCAGGTATCTTTATCATCGGTATGCTTTTCGGTCGTTTAGCATCCGGGCGCGTAATTGACAATCTACAACCTAAAAAAGTATTGCTCTTCGGCATTATCTTTTCAATTATTACTGTTGGCTTATATTTCCTTATTAGCAGTCTATTTTTATTAATGCTTGTCCGTCTCTTACATGGGATAGCGTTTGGTTTGGCTTCGACAGCAACTGGAACAATTTCATCAAGAATTATTCCTGAAAAACGTAAAGGCGAGGGCATCGGTTACTACGCCCTCAGTGTTACCACAGCATCAGCAATTGGTCCTTTTTGTGGCATTGTATTAAACCAACGATTCGGTTTCGAATCTATTTTCATTGTTAGTTTAGTTATCATCATCATTGCATTCATTGCTGCACTATTTATTAAAGGACTACCAAAACCACCTGTTGAGAACAACAATGAAAGAGAAAATAAAGGAATTCGTGCATATATTCAAAAAGAAGCACTACCTATTTCATTTGTCGTTATATTCGTCGGCATTGCTTATTCAAGTGTATTGTCTTTCTTAACTGTTTATACGGAACAAATATATTTAGCGACTGCATCTAGTTTCTTCTTTATTGTTTATGCAGTCAGTACCTTTGTTACACGTCCATTTACAGGAAAAATTTATGATGCCTATGGTGAAAATAAAGTCATGTACCCTGTCTTATGTAGCTTTGCAATTGGCTTAGTACTGTTAGCAATCACACACACAAGTCTATTGTTACTTATTTCAGCTATATTTGTAGGTATCGGTTATGGAACGATTGTCCCAAGTGCGCAAGCCATTGCCATTCAACAATCACCTGTTGATAAAATTGGTTTAGCAACCTCAACATTCTACATGTTTGCTGACTTTGGCGCTGGTATTGGTCCATTCGTATTAGGCATCATGGTGCCAATCATGGGATATCGTTATCTATATATCACGATGGCTATTGTAGTCATTGCATCCATTATCCTTTACTACTTTATGCATGGTAGAAAAGCGATACATTACACAAGCACCAGCAATTGATAAACTTATAATCATTAATACATCCAACAGAAATCAAATGATTAAAAGTAACATATAACAATGGAGTGCCACAAAATAACATTTCTGCGGCACTCCCTATTTTTATCCAATATTAGTTTTTTAATTTTTTAACAAGTGACGATTTCAATCCAACTAGACCAATCTTATCCACTTTAGCATCAATATCGTGACCATCTTCAGGTTCTACGATACGGATACTTTTCACTTTAGTACCTTGTTTTATGACAAATGAAGTGCCTTTTACTTTCAAATCTTTAATCACAGTGACCGAATCACCATCTACTAGTTCATGACCATTCACATCTCTTGTAATTTGCGCTTCCATATTTTCTTTATTTTCAGTTTCAGACCATTCGTGACCACACATTGGGCAAACAAGTAGGTTACCATCTTCATATGTGTAACTAGATTCACATTTTGGGCAATTAGGTAAAGTATATTCCATAATTAAACCTCCGATAAGTTATTATTTAGCTGATAATCTACCATATTATAAAATATAAACTCTATTTTCTCCACTTTTTTTATTAAAGTTTGTTCTGTTTTTTTATTTTTTCTTCAGCCATCCACAACCGCTACAAAGCTTATTTCATTCTAAAAATAAATTCAAATTCAATTTTTATTTTTATTTTTTAAATTCCCAAAAAATAATCAGAAAAATGTTTATTTAATGATATAAGTGGAAAAGTACTTGTGTCACAAATCATAAAGGAGGCTTTTATAATGAGTAAATTTGATGATTTTAAAGACCAAGCAAAAGACAAAGTAGACGAAGTGAAAAACGACAAAGATAAACAAAAAGAAGTTAAAGATCAAGCTCAAGATAAAGCAAAAGACTTAAAAGATAAATTTTAAGCTTTCTAAATTATCTTGAATATAAATAAAAGCATCTGTCAGTACATTAATTGTACTGACAGATGCTTTTATTTATATTTAAGAATTATTTTAAATTTAATTTTTCTGCAATTTCTTGCTTTTTACTATCAAAGTCTAATGCTTGTTGATCTATAGATGATCCAGTTTCAGCAACCTGCTTAATGTTTTCCATTTGGAACTGCCAGCCTGCAAAATCAAGTATAATATGTGGAAATGCAAACGGTAAACATTCATCGAAAATCAATACCGTTTCTTTACCAGTATCATGTAAATCAAACCTTACTGTACCAATATCCCATGTATAGCCAATTGTTTCATTTTCTTCAAAGGCTGTAATTTCCATTTCTTCGTCGTCTTGCCCATCCATTTGGAATTTCATCTTACCACCAACTTGACGGTCTTCAAATGATAATTGTGGAAACCATTGTTGAATACCTTCTGTTGTGCTTAAAAGTTTAAACACTGTTGCTACATCTTGTTCAATGATTATTTTTAATGTTTGATATGCACCTTGTTCATCTTTAGAATATACAGCTTCCATATGAATATGCCCCTTTCGATTTACAATCGCCTCATTTTGAAACACATATGAATTGATAGTACTGCTATTCCCATCTTATTTTATTTTAATCCTAGGTCTGATTGGTTATTCACTTCTAATTTTCGCGCTTTTCTTGTATATCTTAAATAAATCAAGCCAAGTAAGATAAACCACAGTGGTGATAATACAACACCCATTCTTGTTTCTGGTACAACAAGTAAGATAATCAATACGAATACAAAGAATAGCTGTACCATTCTTGCCATATGAATACCACCGGGCAATTTAAAGTCACTCTTTTTATGTAATTCAGGATGTGTTTTAACGTATTTTGCATAGGCATGAACAATAAACATCCATACAGCGACTAATAAAATTGTTGAAATTGCTGTGACATAAAAGAACACTTGTGTTGCGTTCGGTATTAAATAATTTAATAACACCGTAATAGATAACAAAGCGCATGTTACCAATATTGCTATATAAGGCACACCTTTTTTATTTGTTTTCATTAATAAATGATGTGTTTGTTTTTTCTCAGATAACCCAAATAAGATTCTACTATTTGCAAATATACCACTATTACATGCCGATGATGCTGCAGTTAATACCACAAAGTTTATTAACCCCGCTGCAAATGGCACACCAATAAGTGCAAATAAACTTACAAATGGACTATTATTTGGATCAATATCTTGCCATGGAATAATGGACATCATCACCGCTAATGCACCAACATAAAATAATAATATTCTGATTGGTACACTGTTAATTGCTTTCGGTATCGTTTTTTCAGGATTTTTTGTTTCTCCAGCTGTTATACCTAATATTTCAATACCTGTAAATGAAAAGACAACCATTTGGAATGACATGAAAAAGCCAGATGCACCATGAGGGAACCAACCACCATTATTATAAACATTAGAGACCCCCGTCTTACCAAAAGGTGTTTGAATTGCAAATACAATCATGACAATACCAATAACTATCAATGCAATGATTGTTACAACTTTTATAATTGCAAACCAAAATTCTAATTCACCAAACATTTTTGTACTTGTTAAATTAAAGGCCATAAGAATCAAAATACAAGACAAAGATGTGATCCAATTTGGTAAATCGGGTACCCAAAATTCTACATATTTTGCAACTGCAGTAATTTCTGCCATCCCTGAAGTAATCCAAGTTAGCCAATACGTCCATCCGGTTACAAATCCTGCAAACGGACCAATCTGATCGTGCGCAATATCTGCAAATGTTTTATATTCTTTATTAGAAAGTAACATCTCACCCATTGCACGCATAAACATAAACAATACAAAACCGACAATAATATACGTGAGTAAAATCGATGGCCCCGTTAAACTAATGGACTGACCAGCCCCTAAAAATAAGCCAGTTCCAATAGCTCCACCAATCGCAATAAGTTGAATATGTCTATTACTCAACTCTCTGTTCAAAGTATTTGTCATAAATCTTGCCCCAATTCCAATTGTTTTTAAAGCATCATTAATATATCGCCTTAGCTTATTAACCCCTTTGTTATCAATTAATAAACTAATGTAATGATTACATGCATATATCTCAATAATGCTTGGTTGTATAATATTCTTTTTTTCTGAAAATTACAACTAATGCTATAAATCGTTTTTGATAATTTTGTATTTTTACATTTTTGATTTTTTAACTCTTTAATTGATTAAAACAATAAACTATAATCTCATTTTTAATATTTGAATTTCTTTTTTAACCATTAAATATCATGTGCCTTGATGAAATAAAAAATGCACACTTTTATTACTTAACGACATCGTTAAAATAAAAAGTGTGCTCTGATTTCACATACGATGAACGTACCTTTGAACAAATATTTTATAAGCACTTATTGCGTTTCTATAGCCTCTTTAATAGATTTAATGTTCTCTGGTGTTGTTTGACAACACCCTCCAATAATCTTGACGCCTTGGTCTAACCAATCAGGTATTTGTTCAACAATTAAACCTTGATTACCTACACTTTCCCATTCTTTCTCCACTGCATTGTACTGTGCACCGCCATTAGGATAAAGCGCTATTGTTTGAGGTACATTTTTCAGTCCTTTGCTTATAGCTTTATTTATACCCGCGACGGATGAACAATTAATACCAAACACCGGTATGCGTTCAGCATATTGCTTAATATAAGCACATAACTTTTCAAATTCTGTGTCATCAGATAAATCACCGTCTTCATTAACTGTGACAGATAACCAAAATGTCTGATTTGTATAATGTGGCACAATATATTCAACAATCGCTTTAATTTCCTCGAAATTAGGCACGGTCTCAAATACAAAATCATTGATACCTCTTTTAACCAATGCTTCTATACGCTTTTTATGGAATTGAAAATAATCCTCCTTACTTAAATCGTATGCACCTGTGTACTCAGAACCATCACTTAAATAGGCACCGTATGGCCCTAAGCTACCCACGATAACTTGTGTATCCGTCGTGGCTTCCATAATTTGATTTACTGCAGTATTATATAGCTGATCTATTTCAGTTGCCTTCATCCCAATATCAGAAAAAGTTTGGTAACTCGCTTGATACGTACTTGTAAGCAATATGTCTGCCCCCACATCCGTAAATGCTTGATGTGCTTGTTTAATTTGTGTAGGGTTATTTTTTAAAACTTCACTGGACCATAATGAAGTTTTCAAACTACAGCCTGCTTGTTCTAATGTTGTTGCCAAACCGCCATCTAGTACCAATGGCGATTGAGCTTTCAATTTTTCTAATAACCGCATTTAATTACCTCTTTTCTTATGATACTTAATGAAATAATATATGAGTGCTATGACAGCGAATGGTACACCGAAATAAAGTGCAGGTGCCTGATTAGAATCAAAAACCATTCCTATACATGAAACTAAACATAAAATAAATCCTATAATAGGTATAGATTGATGAATTTTAAGGCTAGGATCATACCTTTTAGCATTGAAATAAGCAACACATATACTCATCCACACGATGACTACAGCGAGTCCTGCAATGGACACCAGCACAACATAGAGTGAATCCGCTGCATAGATGCTTGATAATAAAGCCAACAGACCACCTACCATACTAAATAATGTTGCGTTGATAGGCATGCGATATTTATTCAACTGTCCGAACCATTTTGGAAATACCCCTTCATTGGCTAAACTCCATACCATTCTACTTGCTGCATATAATCCAGAATTAGCGGCAGATAATAAGGCTGTGATAATGACTAGATTCATGATATCTCCAGCGTAAGGTATCCCCATTTTTTGAAAGATGACTACAAATGGACTTTCCAAAGATTTCCCTTGATAACTTGGAATTAAAATAGAAATAATAACCATTGTACCGATAAAAAAGATAATTAAGCGCCATAAAGTTGCACGTATCGCTTTAGGAATGACTTGTTTAGGATTTTCAGTTTCTCCCGCAGCAATACCGATCAATTCCGTACCACTAAATGCGTAATTAACTGCTAACATCGTTAAGAACACCGCACCTATACCGTTAGGAAAAGTAGGATTCGTATATCTGTTAGTCACTGTATGTATTCCTTCATAACCATTGTAATGTATCAAACCTAAAATGACGCATATGCCTAAGATAATAAATACAATAATAGTAACCACTTTAACTAAAGAAAAATAAAATTCAACTTCTGCATAAAAGCGTGTCGATATGATATTAAAAATTAATACTAATATAATTGCACTTGCAGCAAAGATATATTCAGGTATTTCTGGAAACCACCTTTGCATCAAAATACCCACTGCTGTAAATTCAGAACCTAATGCTACTGTCCAGGTCAACCAATAAAACCACGCAACAATGTAGCCAATAGATGGATGTATATATTTACTCGCATATGTATGAAAACCACCTGTCACAGGGTGCTTAATAGCCAATTGTCCTAAACAAAGCATGACGAGATAAACAAGTATTGAACCTACTATATAAGATAAGACAGTCCCTAGAGGTCCAGCTTGTTGTAAAGTATACCCAGAACTTAAAAATAATCCTGTACCAATAACACCGCCAAAGCTTAATAACATGAGATGGCGCTGTTTCATGGCACGTTTAAATGATGTTTGTTCCATTGAATGTGCTCCTTATCTTTAAGTACTCAATATAGATTTTTGATATAATTAAACATTTTATTGATTTCTGAAAATTTAGTCAATAGTAAGTTATAGTATCTTTGATATCCCACTGCTAAATTATTAATTGGGTTTATTCATCTAGCTTAAAAGAAAGCGCTATCATATTAACTGAATTTTCAAACTTTTATAAAAATTCAGTTTTTATATTGCTTTTCATTCTCAACGCTATTAACATAAACTATGTATCACTTAAAATATCTAAGTAATAAATAGAGGAGTTTTATAATGACAGAATATAATGACTTAGTAACTTCTACTCAAGAGATTACCAAAGAAGCTTTACATAAATTAGGTTTTGATGAAGGTATGTATGAACTTATAAAAGAACCTTTAAGATTTTTAGAAGTCCGCATCCCTATTCGCATGGATGACGGTACTGTAAAAACTTTTACGGGCTATCGTGCCCAACACAATCATGCTGTGGGTCCTACTAAAGGGGGTATTCGTTTCCATCCTGATGTTAATAAGGAAGAAGTCAAAGCACTATCTATGTGGATGACTATGAAATGTGGTATCACTAACCTCCCATTTGGTGGCGGTAAAGGGGGTATTATTTGCGATCCACGACAAATGAGTAACCAAGAACTAGAGCGTTTATCTCGTGGCTATGTTCGTGCAATTTCTCAATTTGTTGGTCCCGAAAGTGACATTCCAGCACCAGACGTTTATACAAACCCCCAAATTATGTCTTGGATGATGGATGAATATAGTAAGATTAATCGCTCAAACGCGTTTGCATTTATTACAGGTAAACCACTTTCATTAGGCGGTTCACAAGGACGAAATCGTGCAACTGCATTAGGTGCAGTAATCACAATTGAAGAAGCGACCAAGCGTAAAAACATTGACATTAAAGGCTCTCGCGTAGCAATTCAAGGTTTCGGTAATGCGGGTAGCTTTATCGCAAAAATTTTACATGATATGGGCGCTAAAATTGTAGCTATTTCTGAAAGTTTTGGTGCATTACATGATCCTAATGGGTTAGATGTAGACCGACTCGTTGAACTAAAGGAACAACACGGTCGCGTTACACATTTGTATGACAACGTTATTCCTAATGAACAATTATTTGAAGTCGATTGCGATATTTTGGTCCCTGCCGCACTTTCAAATCAAATTAACGAAGTGAATGCACATCATATTAAAGCAAAAATTATAGCAGAAGCCGCAAATGGCCCAACAACACCAGAAGCAACACGTATTTTAACTGAGCGAGGCGTCTTAATTATTCCAGATGTGCTTGCGAGTGCTGGTGGTGTGACAGTATCTTATTTCGAATGGGTACAAAATAATCAAGGTTATTATTGGTCAGAAGAAGAAGTAAACACAAAATTACGCGATAAAATGGTTGAAGCGTTTAATACGATATATGATTTAGCAGAAGATAGAAAAATGGATATGCGTTTAGCTGCCTATGTCTTAGGTATCAAACGAACTGCTGAAGCATCTCGTTTCCGTGGTTGGGCGTAATTCCTATAAATTAAGGGACTATATCCGACGAATAATCAAATGATGTATTGTTATCAATCAAATTTTCATAATATACTTAACTTAGCTATGAAGTCATCTATGACACGAGAGGACTTCATAGCTTTTTTAGTTATAGCATCTAAGCGTTTTACATATCCGCTGTTTTATATTGCGCTTCATTGTTATATCTGAGGCTCACTTTTTTATTTTAAGCTGCTCCATCACACCTTCCTTTCTACCTCCTTAATACTAGTGCATACCTTCGCTTTTCAAAAATTAGAATTTTCTGATTTATTTGAAATACAAATTAATAATCTATATACTTATTTACAACAAAAGGGAGGATGTACAATTATGAAGAACAATATTTATGGTAATGTACCGTGTTTTTTAAATAGTAAGAATCTCAATCAGACAAATACATTAGATACAGACGTCATCGTTTATGGCGCACCATTTGAAGGTGAAAGTACTTGGGGCGACTATACGGGTGTAGAACTGGGTCCGAAACAAATTCGTGTTTGCTCAGCTCGCTATAGTCAATATCTACCTGAGCTCAATCACATTGATATCAGTGAACACCTAACGATGGGAGACGTTGGTGATGTGCCCTTTGTAGCACACGATAATAAGCAAAGTTACGACAATATTAGTGATTTTGCTAAAAAGCTTTGGGATAGTGGTAAATTCTTAGTTGGCTTTGGTGGAGAGCATGGTGTGACATATCCAATACTGAAAGCACTAACGGAAACAGGCAAAAAAGTAGGCATCATTCATTTAGATGCGCACTATGACAACATGCCTGATTACGAAGGTGAACCTTATGCGCGTAACACCCCTTTTATGAGACTTTATGAAACGGATGGTATACGCAACGAAAGCATTATTCACACTGGTATACACGGTCCTAGAAATAAGCCTGAAACTGGTCGCTTTGCTCAAGAAGCTGGTGCAGTAACTTTAACTATTAATGATATTCGAGCGGCTAAAGACTTGAAAGCATATGCACAAGAAATCTACGAGCAAGCGAGCAAGGATGTGGATGTTGTCTACCTAACTATCTGTAGTGATGTACTTGACTTCGCCTTTAATCCTGGTGGTCCTGTCGATGGTAATGGCTTATCTTCTTATGAACTTCTTACGATGATTCATGAATTCGGAAAACTAGGCCTTTGTGGCATGGATTACGTGGAAGTATATCCTATGATGGATGCCAATCAAAACTCAGCTCATTTTGTCTCTACAGCAGTGTTATATGTACTTGCTGGCCACGTCGCTTATTTAAATCAAACAAAATAATTTGAGGAGTGGTGCTATTGTTTAAAGAAGCTAGGAAGATTTTAAGATCAATCGGTCCAGGAATGATTATCACTGCCTCATTTATCGGTCCAGGTACAGTGACCACAATGACACAAGGTGGTGCCGGTTTCGGTTATAGTTTATTGTGGGCCGTTGTATTTTCTATTGTAGCCACAATTGTGCTGCAGGAAATGATCATTCGCTTATCTCTCGTCACACGTGAAGGTTTAGGTGAAGCAATACAAGATTTATTTAAACATAGAATCGGTAAACTTATCATTGTATGGTTTACATTAATAGCAGTTACAATTGGTTGTGCTGCCTATATCAGTGGTGACTTAATCGGGACTTCGTTAGGTGCTTCTTATTTATTAAATTTACCAGAGCATTGGGTAGCACCTGTCATCGGTATCATCATTTTACTCATTGGGTTATTTGGAAACTATCGTTTTTTAGAAAAAATTATGCTTGTGCTTATGGTTATCATGGGCATTATCTTTATTACCACGATGATAGTAATTCAACCAGATATTGTTGGTATTTTAAAAGGTGTGTTTGTGCCTACAATTCCAAACGGATCCATTATCACAATCATCGCACTGATCGGAACTACCGTGGTCCCATACAATTTCTTTATACATTCAACCGCAGTACATGAACGTTTTGGCAATATTAAAGAATTAAAATATGCACGTTGGGACACTGTCATTTCAATTTCTATTGGTGGTATTATTTCAGCAGCTATATTAATTGCTGCTGCTACTTTAATACAAGGTAAAGAAGTGACAAGTGTGATTCAACTCGCTGGTCCACTTGAACCTGTACTTGGAGATGTAGCACCATTCGCAATCAGTATCGGATTATTTGCAGCTGGACTCTCTTCAGCTATTGCATCACCTG
This sequence comes from Staphylococcus sp. LKG3-1, assembly GCF_048568385.1. NCBI lineage: Bacteria > Bacillati > Bacillota > Bacilli > Caryophanales > Staphylococcaceae > Staphylococcus > Staphylococcus sp. LKG3-1. Next base: position 2,306,533 of record NZ_CP183796.1, on the reverse strand, counting down.
CAGGCGCCGCCGCAACGATCAGTAGTTTGTTAGGTTGGCAAGGCGGTATGCAAAGTAAGAAATATAAGACTGTTTTTACGATCATCATCATTATCGGTATTATTACTTCAGCTTTAGGCTTTGAACCGCTTCAAGTGCTACTTGTGGCCCAAGCATTAAATGGTATTATCTTACCTATTGTGGCCATTCTTATTTTCATCATAATTAATAAGAAAAACTTGATGGGTCATTACGTAAATACGCTATGGCTCAATATAATCGGGGGTATTGTGGTACTTGTCGTTACATTCTTAGGCCTTTATAGCTTAATAGATGCGATTTCGAGTTTTATGTCTTAAATATTCAAAAAGCCCAAGTTAAGTTATTGAAAACTTAACTTGGGCTTTTAAATCTCAAATTAGGCAAAACCTATTACCTTCAACTTTGTCACTACTTATAAGTACTTTCTAAAAGTGACTTCACTGTAAATATTAACCTTCACATAGTTGTTTTAATCGCTCAAACATCAAGTTATAGCCTGTTTCCATTTCTTTTTTGACTTCTGTCTTATCCGCTTCGAAATCGTTTGTGTCGCCTTCAAAAGGAACTTTGATGCCTTGGTTAAATTTAACTTCTGTTGCTCCTGTTAAATCAACAAATTCAACAGTGATGATATCTTCTAACTCACTAAATTGAGGCATTTTAAATGAAAACGTCAATTTATAAGGACTGACAATATCTATATACGTGCCAATTGCTCTATATTCAACGCCCTCTCTGACATCGATAATTTCCCAGTCTCCATTGATTTCAAATTGATTCTTGGCAACTTTATTCGTTTCTTCTGTTGTCATAAACCACTGTTTAAAAAGACTCGGCTTAGTCCAGGCACGAAACACTTCTTCTACTGGTGCATCTACTTTAAACGTCATGTCTAAATTTACAATTTCCCATTCCATTATCAACATCTCCTTCAAGTGTAATACGTTATTATTTAATTACCTCTTTTTCAGTGCACAAACCAAAATGATTTTCCATTCATGATTGCAGTCGTTGATTTTAGTCATATAAATCTTATAAAAACTTACATTAATGCGCTCACATTACGCATAATGCGTGCTTTTTTATACCCCAGTAAATCATGTAATTCTTTATAGGCATTGAATAATTTTTTATAAATTAAGACCTGTGCATGATCTGGTTCTACTTGATATAAAACAGGTTCTTTCATTGCTTGGATAGCTGAAGAAAAATTAGGATGCGCACCGCCACAAATCGCACCTAAGATGGCTGCTCCGATAGCTGGTGCATACTCACTATCAATAACTGTAATCTTCTTGTTCAATACATTTGCGTAAATTTCCATTAATAAATGATTCTTTTTAGGTATACCACCACAAGCAAAAACGCGTTCCACTTCCATTTGCCAACCTTGATATTGTTGCATAATCATTTTTGTTCCAAATGCTGTTGCTTCCATATATGCACGATATATATCTTCATGTTTCGTTTGTAAACTTAAGCCAAATAGACTCCCTTTCAAATTACTATCACTTAACACACTCCGATTCCCATTATGCCAGTCCAAAGCGATCAGACCACTTTCTCCAGGATAACGCTGACTTGCTTTTTCATTAAGTAATTCAAAAATTGAAATTCCTCTATCTTCTGCCGTTTTTACATATTCATATGGGGATTGATTAGCTACATATTCAAACAAATCACCAACTGCTGTTTGTCCTGCTTCGTATGCATATAAATCTGGTATAATGGCACCTTTAACTGACCCCGAGATACCAGGTACTTTATGTTGCTCTTTATTCAGCATTAAATGACACGTGCTTGTTCCCATAACCATTGTCATTTCCTTATCTTTTTCAGCACCAATACCTAGTAAACTTGAGTGCGCATCTATAATGAATGGACTTACCACCGTTTCAGGTGAAAGCCCTAATTTATGTGCCATCTCTGTACTCACTGTACCTACACTTTCACTTATACTGACGATGGGCGCTTCTACTTTCGTGCGTACAATATCTGATAGATTGTCATCCACTTTATCAAATAAATCATAATGAAAGCCTGTAGATGATTCCCAAAAAGACTTAAAGCCCAAACCACAGTTAGATCGAACATTTTCACCAGTAAGTCGATTCACAATCCAATCCCCAGCTTCCATAATATCAGCCGTTTCTGTCATGACTTCTGGCGCTTTATCGTTCACTTCCATGATCTTAGGAATCATCCATTCGCTACTCACATTAAATCCATAGTATCCTAACCAGCGATTCTTCTCTTCTATCGCAGTATTAAACAATAGATCTGCTTCTGCCTGAGCGCCATGATGCTTCCATAATTTCACATAAGCATGAGGATTGTTATAAAATTTAGGATTGTTATGCATTGGTTCCATCTGGTCATCTACAAATATGACTGTGGAAGAAGTGAAGTCTATACCTATACCAACAATATCCTTTGCATCTATATTTGTTTTTGTCAAAATTTCTGGTATCCCTGTTTCAATGACTTCCATATAATCATTCGCATTTTGTAATGCATAACTTTGTGGCAGCTTGTGTCCATTGAGTTCACCTTCAATTGTGCCATGGGCATATGTTTGTACATATTGACCTATGATTTCTCCATTCTCAGTGTTCACCAAGAACACTCTTCCTGAGCCAGTTCCAAAATCTATCCCTATACTGTAAGTCATAATTTATCCTCCAGTTCGCTATAAGAAAACGCTTTCCTAAATCATAATGAAGATAGTTATAAAAATCAACACAAACATTCATAAAAATACATAAAGAAACACAAAAAAGCATTATAATCATTGACAAAGCATTATGTAAGCGTTTACTATTAGCCGTACAAACATAAATGAACATAAATATAAAGGAGTTGCGCAAATATGAAAATCGAATCGAACGCTTTTCGCTTAATCGAACCTGGCGTATTCAAAAAAGATACCCTTACGCATGATTTCGAAGAGAAAGATATTATCGTTAAACCTACAAAAGCAAGTGTCTGTCATGCAGATTTACGTTATTATACTGGCAATCGTCGCCCAGAAGCACTCGCAAAGAAATTACCTATGGCACTCTTTCACGAAGGTATCGGTATCGTAGAAGATTCTAAACATCCTGATTTTCAACAAGGAGATAAAGTTGTCATTGTACCAAATATCCCTTCTCACTTACGTAAAGGTACATATCCAACGACTTCATTCCAAGATAATTATGATGAAAACGCCGTATTTATGGGCAGTGGATTTGATGGTATATGCCAAGATCGCATGGTGGTGCCTGGCGATAATGTCGTAAAAGTTCCAACAGATTTAGATGAAGATGTCTCATTACTTGCTGAGTTATGTTCAGTATCACTGTTTCCAATCAATCAACTTGACGAGATAACAACTGAAACGTCCCCACAAGTTGCAATCTTTGGAGATGGTCCAGTCGGTTATTTAGCAGCAACTGCCTTACATTATATTTATGGTATTGATAAAGCAAATTTAATTGTATTTGGTGCAGTTCAAGAAAAACTAGCTGCCTTTGAAGACTTTGCCACAACACATCTCGTATTTGACTTCGATTTCAATCAGTATCGTGGCGTACATACTGTTTTTGAATGTACGGGTGGTAAATTTTCAGAATCTGCAATTAACCAAGCCATCGATTTGATCGATAGACAGGGGCATATTGTATTAATGGGTGTCACGGAAGAACGCGTTGGTATTAACACCAGAGATGTTCTTGAAAAAGGTCTGACATTTTCAGGTAGTTCACGTAGTACAAAACGTGAATTCGAGCAACTCATTCATGCCTTTAGTAATAAACAGTACCAACAAGCATTGAGACAATTGATTCCAGAGGCTTACTATCATATTCATGATACTTCAGGTTTAAAAGAAGCCATGGATGATACTGCAGCACACAAAGGATGGAAAAAAACTTATTTACAATATCATTGGTAAACAATGACTGAAAAGGTGGTATATAAATGAATCATTCGAATTCGATTTTAGGCATGCCTCGACAAATTGTATGGGGCTATATTGGTATTATCATCTTCATGATGGGTGATGGTTTAGAAATTGGATGGCTAAGTCCATGGCTACACGGTCACGGCTTTTCGGTTCAAGAAACAAGTTTACTCTTTTCTGCATATGGTGTAACAGTTGCATTAGCAAGTTGGCTTAGTGGTGTATTTGCCGAAGCACTCGGCGGTAAACGAACAATGGTGCTAGGCTTAACCTTCTATATTATTGGTACAATATTCTTTGTCGGATTTGCGATTCCATCACAAAATCTTGCACTCATGTTACCTGCATACGCACTTAGAGGTTTAGGTTATCCGTTGTTTGCTTATTCCTTCTTGGTATGGATTTCTTACCGTTCAGAACAAAAGACACTCGGTGCAGCCGTTGGTTGGTTCTGGTTTGTATTTACCGGTGGCTTAAATGTATTAGGTGCGCTTTATTCTATTTGGGCAATTGAGTATCTCGGTCATATCAATACATTATGGAGCTCATTATTCTGGGTGGTACTCGGTGGATTCTTCACTTTAGTTTTGAACAAAGACAAATTACCATCTAATCAAGGAAGTTCAAAAGAAAAATTAAAAGAAATACTTAAAGGCATAACGATTATGAAAGATGAACCGAAAGTATTATTAGGTGGTATCGTTCGTGTGATTAATACGACAGCACAGTTTGCCTTTCCAGTCTTTTTACCAATCTATCTTTCATCATTTGGCATACCCACTTCGAAATGGCTTGCGGTATGGTCAACGATCTTCGTTGGTAACATTATCTTTAACTTAATCTTTGGTATCGTCGGAGATAAAATTGGTTGGCGTAATACCGTGATGTATTTCGGTGGTATTGGCAGTGGTATTTCTGTTTTATTAATGGGTTATGTCCCTATTTGGACAGATGGTAACATTGTCCTATTAACTGTAGTCGGATTCTGTTGGGGTGCATTTATCGCTGCTTATGTACCATTATCCGCATTGATCCCATCACTTGTTAAACAAGACAAGGGTGCGGCTTTGTCTGTACTTAATTTAGGTGCAGGATTACCTGTATTTGTCGGACCGATGATTGTCTATTTATTCATTGGCAGTATACAAGCAATTGGTGTGATTTGGGTACTCGCAATTCTATACTTTATTAGTACGATTCTGACTTACTTTATTAAAATGCCAAAGCATATGCAAAGTGGCGAACATGAAACAGCATAGCTATTTGAAAATTTAATCATCATTTAGGAGGCGTCGTCGATGTTGCCAGCTGAACGCGAACAATTTATCATTACTTTTTTAAAAACCAATAAAAAAGCGACCATTCATGATCTAGCGCTTGAATTCAATGTACATGAAGCGACCATTCGTCGTGATTTAAATAAGTTAGAGCAATACAACCAGATCAAGCGCACGCATGGTGGCGTCGTGTTGAACGATTCAGAAGTATGGGATGAATTGAATTTTGATGATCGTGAAACAAGTTATTATGATGAAAAAGTAGCAATTGGTCTTAAAGCAGCGGAATTCGTTGAAAATGGCGACACCCTCTTCATTGATTCGGGATCGACGACTATTCACTTTGCGCGTGCGCTTACACAAAAAAGTAATTTAACAATCATCACGAACGACATTCACATCGCTTCGATTTTAAAATCAACTGCCAATCAGATTATCGTCACTGGAGGCATTTTATATCAAGATAATTATTTACTTAATGGCATGATTACAAACGAAACATTAAAATTATTTAACCCTTCTAAATTATTTTTAGCGACGCCTGCAATTGATTTAGAAAAAGGGATTACACATTTTAATGACACACTTGCTTCTACTAAAATACAAATGGTGAAACAAGCTAAAGCCGTTTATGTGCTCACTGATAGCTCTAAATTTGATAAAGTATCACTTTACAATGTTTGTTCTAGCGATACAATTGATGTCCTAATCACTGATCAAACCAACAAGAACATAGATTGGCAAGCTTACGATAACCACTTCAAACATTTAATTACGGTTCATGCAGAAGCACATCCTGAGTAATTTTGCTGAAGCATAATTAATAAAGTATTTTATAAAAATTGAACGCATAAGGTATAAATATCTAGGTTCATCATAAAAAGGACTCATCCATAATTTTAAATGTACTGAACCCCAAAAGTTGTACTTTGGTTTAGTGTAATATTTCAAAGGTTTGTTTCCTAAAATTTTTAGGAGACAAGCCTTTTAATTTTGATTTAATTCTTTCATCATTATAAAAAATAATATAGTTTTGAATAGCTTGCTCCAATTGATAAAAATGATCAAATTTTTCTCCATAAAACATTTCTTGCTTCAATAATCCAAAAAAGTTTTCCATAGCTGAATTATCGAGACAATTTCCCTTTTTTGACATACTTTGAAACACTTTATTTTCTTTTAAAATATTTACGTATTTCGCATTTTGATAATGCCAACCTTAATCGTATTGGCAATATCTAAAAATGATGCTGCATCATCTGTACGCATGACTGCGATATGTTGCCCTTGTTGAATTGCTTTCATTGTCTCTGTGGATTTCATCTTGTCATCGCCTTGATAGAATTTTAATTTTTTGAAAATAACAACGTTGTTATTAATGTTCAAAAAAATATTGTAACGCTTACCTCTATGGTATAATTAATTCTAACTTAAATCAATCTATTTCAAGGAGAAATTTTATGGCAGTAACGTTAAAAGATGTTGCCGAAGCCTGTGGCGTAAGCTATTCCACAGTTAGTAAAGCATTAAAAAATTCCCAACTTGTTAAACCAAATACAAAACAAATGATTCAACAAAAAGCGCTTGAAATGAATTATATTCCCAATCACTCCGCAAGAGCACTCGTTTCTAAGAAAAGTGGTACGATTGGATTGATATGGCCATCTGTCGACCGTGTTGCCGTAACTCACCTCATCACTGAAATTAATTTAGCCATTAAATCATTAGGCTATGTCATGTTTGTGTCAATTGATGATGTTGCTGCCGCTTCGAAAAAATTTGTCGAATTTGGCTGTGATGGCATTGTCATTTTTGATGAAGGTGAAACAACGAACTTACCTCCAGAAATTTACAACAATGTACCTGTCGTAGCATATGGCGTTGATCGTGATATTCCTTATCCAATTGTTAATGTAAATCACGCAGAAGCAATGATTATCGCCATTAAGGAATTACTCGCAAAAGGTATTGATCGTATAGATTATATCGGTGATATTCGCACCAATGACGCGCGCCAAATTGCTAAAAAAGATGCCATTGCAAATTATTGTGAACAGCATCGCATCCAATATCGCATGATTGATTCGAGCGGATTAAATGCGATTGAAGCCGAGACCTCAGTTAAACACTTTCTTCAAGAATCATCGTTGGCACCTGGCGTTATATGTGGGAGCTACGATATCACAGTAGGGACGATCAACGCTATGGGATCTGATGAACAGCCAATCATATACTCTTACGATAATATTCCACAAATTAAAAAAATTGATTATCCTGTACAGGCAATTGGTGTACCTACTGCCGAAATTGCACAAAAAGTTGTTGCTATCTTAGATAAAGTAATTAAAGGGGAACCGATAGAAAATACCTATCACCTACACCCATCACTAAGTCATAATCAATAATTGAGTTTACCATTGCTAACATCACTCATAAATAAATGAGCCCAATACTACATGGACAGTGTAGTGATGGGCTCATTTATTTGAGAAATATTTATCATATCTAGAGGGTTATTTCTTTTTTATCGCAACAAAATATAAGTTTTAAAATATTTACATGCCTAACTTCATTTTGGTTAAAGTACGTATGAGACATTGACCGATGTGTGTAGCAATAACTCGATGGATAACCGTCACATACCCAAATATTGTTTTTTTACATATAAATATTAAAATAAAAGCTGTCTGTATACATATGAAAGATAACATTTGTAGATCCTATCATGTTAAAGACTAAAGATTGTATCGAAACATAGCCACCAATGATCGTTTTGGTTGAGGGAGTTTAAGTTTTAATTTTGGGAGAAAACTTAGGTTATTTGGTTTCAACTTATATTTCGTGAACATGATATTAACAAACATTATCCAGACCTCGATAATTTCTTCGCATAAGGGGTTACAAAGCAATATCAAATTTAATGCCATCACACCGTCTCTGTGTCATGCAACATTCATCCGTTTCATCATATGCTTACAAGCTTACTTAGTATCTTTTTTAAGTTATGGAGTCTGACATGTATCACGTTTGTTTTATATACTGTGTATCTATGCTGTTTGACGTCATAAACACTTCGTGAAGACTTACGTTAAAGTATTTGTCTGCTTAGGTAATCAGTGCACATAACCCTCTACAAACCCTATTATAATACGCCACGACCTATGCGCAAAATACATAGTTGGAATAATGAAGATTCCCTATCAGCATACGTAATTTTTGATGATTTCATATCACGTTAATTATATGGCATTATCTATAACTTTTTAAAAAGTTAATCCATTCGCGCGTGACATAATTGATATAACTTTCCTTTTTCCAAATGATACCTAAGTTCCAATTCACATCTGCACCCGTTATTTCGATACCAGTGATATCCTTATTTAAAATACTTACAATACTCTCAGGTAAGATACTCACTCCGATACCATCTAAAATCATATTTTCAATAAACGTGATTTGTGCCATTTTCGCTACCACTTTTGGATGGAAGCCTACTTTTCGACAGCTTTCAATAATTTGATCTTTAATATAATAATCATCATGAAACATAATAAAACGTTCATTCTTCAAATCTCCTAAATATACAGCGGATTGCTTTGCATACTTAGAATTTTTATCAACTACGAGCATTAATTTCTCCTTATATAAAGGAACTGCGTGATAAATGTCATCGTCGACTGGCAATGTTGTAATACCAACGTCAATTTCATCATTATTTAAATAAAATTCAACCGCTTTACCGCCGCCTTCAACTACTTCATACGTCACATTCGGGTACATACTGTGAAATTGATTCAAACTTTCTGTGAACAAACGTACATCCATAATTGCTGAGACGCCTAGCCTGATATGACCACGCTCTATGTTTGTGACATCATCCATTTCAAGTGATAAATCATCTAATATCGCTAATGCTTCTACGCACTTATCGTAAAATATTTGACCGATATCGGTTAAAATAATATGTTTCTTTCTTCTATCAAACAACGTGACATTAAATTCGTCTTCAATACTTTTAATATTTTTACTAATTGTAGACTGTGCAATATATAAATGTTTTGAAGCCCGAGTCATGCCACCATTTTTTACAACTTCAACAAAATATTTCATTTGCTTAATTTCCATTTTAATCTCCTCTGAATTACCCTTTGTTTAACTTATAATTATACGCTTTTATTGCGCTACTTTAAATACTTAATCACTTCTCTGGCAGAATCTGAAATTACTTTATCATTAGGTTTCGCATCTTTTTGATCTTGTTTGGAATAAATTGCTAAAATAATTGGCTTATCCTGTCCTTTAGGATAAATAAAAGCGAGGTCATTACGTGTTGCATATGTTAAAGCTTGTCCGCTTTTGTCACCAACTGTATAACTGTTAGGCATGCCCGCTTTAATCAAAGTATCACCTGTCTTATTTTCTATCATTGTTTGTTTTAACAATGATAAGTTAGATCCATTCATTTCATTACTAGTTAAAATACTATTTAACGTTTGTGCGGCAGCTCGTGGTGTCGTTGTGTCTGCCTTGCTATTTGGATCAAAATAATTTAATTCTGGCTCCAATCTTTGTGGTTCCGAAACATCATCACCTAATTGCACCAACTCATGTTTTAAACCGTTGACACCACCCAATTCTTGCATAATTTTATTATTTGCCGTGTTATCACTCTGCAACATAGATGCTTTAATTAAAGCCTTTAATGACATTGTTTTACCTATGTATTGTTCAGTCACTGGTGAATTTGCCACAATCTCTGATTCATTGATTTCAACTTTTTTATTCAATTCTGATGGAGCCACTTTATTCAATAATATACCACTGGCTATAGCCTTATATGTTGACGCAAAAGCAAATCGCTCATCCGCATTATGTTGATATGCTTTGCCATTTTCCGTATTAATCCCATAAATCCCTACTTTAGTATTGTATTCATTTTCTATTTGATCTATGTCTTTAGCAAAAGTTGTATTATGCATCGATGATAAGCCTATTAAACATACACCACTCAAAACAAACGCAATAAACCATTTCTTTATATATTGATTTATCATTGAAAATCCCCTTTTTTTAAATTTAAAAATTTTTATCTATTTATAATTATAACTTTAATATCTTTATTAAGAAAATTATAAAAAGCGAGAAAGAAACCAAACATTCACATTTGATTTCTCAATCTCGCTCATAAACAAATACTTAAATGACTCGTATGTGACTTGGCCTTTCCGTTACAATCATTAATCTTCAAAATTAATCATTATCTTCATTAATTTATCATTTTTATCAAAATATGCTGTGTATATACCTGCATTGGTTTGATATTCTAAGAATGTGCCTTCGTCTGCTTCACCTTTATTAACAATTTGATTAGAGACATGTGCTTCTTTAAATGTATCCTTAGATATTGTATTAGGTTTTGTTAAAAATGTAATACCGACTACTTCATCGCTACCATTGAAATCAACAGTTGTATCATAAACTTGTTCACTTCGAACAGGTTCTCTATCTGTATGTGGATTAACCTTGTAGCCATTAATTGTCACATTGTCATATTTTAATGCACGCACAAAATTATAATCTTGCGTGAAGGACGGATCATAAGTCGTATAACCTTCGTAGCTATACCAAGGTGTTTGTGCTTTCAAATCTGTTGTACCTTGTGTACTCGCACCACTAGCGCCACCTTCACCATGCCCCCATTTTTGTACTTGCTCTGCTGCTTGCGTATCCGTGTTATTCGTTGAAATATAAGCTGCTGAAGATCCGACGACAAGTGTTGATACAACGACGGTTGCTGAAAGTAATTTCCCTACTTTTTTCATTTAATCTCACTTCCAATCATTATAACCATTGTTTAGATACCTTTTATTGTCCGATTGTCACTTCCATTAATCTGTCATTTTGATCAAAGAATGCTATATAGAAACCATCATTCGTCGCATATTTGACATATGAACCATCTTTATTACCTAATTTACCTTCCTCGGTAATTTCATTAGATGCATGTGCTTTTTTGAATGTCGCTTTAGATACTGAATCTGGTTTAGTGAAGAAAGTGATTTGTACGACTTCGTTATCACTATTAAATTCTACTGTCGTATCATAAACTTTCTTATTATGGTCAAACTCTTTCTTAGCATCTGTATCTACTTTATAACCATCAATTGAAACGTTGTCATATTTTAATGCACGCACAAAATTATAATCTTGTGTAAAGGATGGATCATAAGTCGTATAACCTTCATAGTTATACCAAGGTGTTTGTGCTTTTAAATCTGCAGTACTTTGTGCACTTGCACCGCTTGCACCACCTTCACCATGCCCCCATTTTTGTACTTGCTCTGCTGCTTGTGTATCCGTACTATTCGTTGAAATATAAGCTGCTGAAGATCCGACGACAAGTGTTGATACAACGACGGTTGCTGAAAGTAATTTCCCTACTTTACGCATAATAAATCACTCCTCATTTTTTGAATCCCTTTTGGCGAAACATGAGCAATACATAATGCATTCAAACACTAGTACATCAATTCATCCCTATTAGCAAGTTAACTTTCATATTACGAGAAAGAAACCCTAAGCAAAGTTACATTTACATATGATATAGACACATACAATGGATACGATTTCTATAAGAAAATCAATTAATTATTTCTAAATCACCCCTTAGTTTGTATTTCCCCATTGACAAAAGTGTAATAATTCACTTTAATCATACACCAAATATATATAATTGCAAGAATATATAAGATATTTAATCAACTCATTCACCTTTCCTATTATTATAATGAAAGCGGTTTATTGTCATTATGATTAATTTTTTTTAAAATGAATCTCATAGTCTGAATTAATTTTTTTAATAAATCATATTTATATATATTTTATCGATAAACACAAATCGCTCTATATCGATACTATACATAAGGGGGAGCTTCAAGTGACAACACAAGACTATCAACTATTGATTATTACAGTGATAAGTATTTTATTTCTCATCTTTTTAATCACTTCAAAATTAAAATTCCATCCACTACTTGCACTACTACTAACCGCAATCTTTGTCGGTTTCACTTCTGGATTAGACATTGATAAAATTGTTGAATCTATAGAAACTGGGGCTGGTTCAACACTCGGTGAAACGGGCGTAACCATCGCGTTAGGTGCCATGCTAGGTAAGATACTTTCTGATTCAGGTGCCAGCGACAAAATTGCATCTTCGATACTACACAATGCGTCTTACAAAAAATTACCATGGATGATGGCGTTAGCTGCGTTTATTATTGGGATTCCAATGTTTTTCGAAGTTGGTTTAATTATGCTACTGCCACTGATTTTTACAATTGCTAAAAATTAGAAGATGAACATAAAATGAAAGGATCAGCCTATGTAGCCATCGGTGTGCCTGTTATAGCGGCATTAGCAACGATGCATGGTATGGTGCCACCACACCATGGACCACTAATTTCAGTGAACCAATTTGGTCGAATATTGGGATAACTATGGCACTTGGTGTCATATGTGCAATTCCAACCATTATCATTGCTGGTCCACTTTACGGTAAATTTATTACACCACGATTATCTGTGAAGCCAAATCAAGATTTGTTAAATCAATATACGAATGACAACAACGAAAACACTCAAGCACCATCAACATTCATAGCCTTTTCTACTATATTAGTTCCAGTGATTATGATGTTATTACATGCCATTGCTGGTATCTTTTTTGGAGAAAAAACATTACAATACAAGATTTTCGAATTCTTCGGAAGCCCAATCATCGCTATGTTTGTGGGTGTCCTTTATGCCATTATCGTTCTCGGCTATTTAAAACATCGCGACACACAAAAAATTCGAGATGCTTTAGGTAGTAGTTTGAAACCTATCGCCGGTATCATGCTAATCATTGCGGGTGGTGGCGCATTCGGTCAAGTCCTTGAAGATTCTGGCGTAGGTACGGCAATCGTTCACCTTGCAGACAATTTCTCATTATCTGCATTATTAATGGGATGGGTCGTGGCTGCATTATTATCTATATCAACAGGTTCCGCAACCGTTGGTATTGTTGGCGCAACCAATTTACTTTACCCATTGATTCAAGCAGATCCAAGTATCAATAAAGAATTATTAACGATCGCTATTGGTTCTGGCTCTTTATTCTTTAACTACGTAAATCATGGCGGCTTCTGGTTAGTCAAAGAATCCTTTGGTATGTCTATGGGAGAAACATTTAAAACGATTACGATTGTACAATCCATTGTCGGTATTTGTGGTCTGATTATGGTACTACTTTTGAATGCTATTATGGGTTTGTTTTAATAATAAAAAGCAATTATCAAAATAGAGATAATTGCTTCAGGCTGTCAATAAAGTCTCAGACTTTGTTGGCAGTTTTTTTACATTTTAATTTATGTTCAATAGCCTTAAAAACCGTGTTCACTTCAAATTACAGCAACGTGTCTTTTCTTTCCATTAAACGATTATATCCTTCTAAATAAGTCTTTTCAGCATCAGAAGCTTTGTCATAAGCGTTCATCGCGCGATGCCATAATGGATAAATCGGTTCTGGTGTAGTTAATTCCGTAATTGTCTTAATTTCATTGCTTGTCAGCTGTAAATGATAAGAAGCAATATTATCTTGCAACTGCGCTTTCGTTCTCGCAGCTAATACAAGCGAATCAACATTAGGTCGATCTCTTAACCATGCCAAAGTGACTTGAGCAACTGACACTTGATGTTGCGTTGCAATTTCTTGTAACGTATCTATCAAATCATAAAACAACGCTGTATCTTTGACGTATGGTTCTGCCCAACCGTCACCTTGTCTAGTACCCGGTTCACCAGCCTGTTGTCGGTTAATCTTTCCAGTTAAAAGCCCTTCACCTAACGGAGACCAAATACTGTTACCGACACCTAATTCCTTACCGGCTGGTAGTAACTCGTATTCCGCTTCTCTAGATTCAGGTGTGTAATATATTTGTTGCGCAATAGGTGGCGCCATATGATTTGCAACTGCCAAGGTGTGCGTCTTCGCTAAAGACCATCCGCTATAATTAGATACACCCCAATAACGAATCTTACCTTTTTGAATTAAATCATTCATCACTTGAATCGTCTCTTCTACAGGTGTCTGACCATCCCATAAATGTGTATAATACAAATCAATGTAGTCCGTGTTCAAGCGCTGTAAGGATTCATCTATAGAACGCTCAATATTTACACGCCCTGCACCACCATCGTTAGGATTATCCGTTAATTGAAATCCAGTCTTACTACTAATCACCATCTGATGTCGTTTATCTCTAATCGCTTTACCTAATGCAATCTCGGAATCGCCTTTAGAATACAAATTCGCAGTATCAAACTGATTGATACCTTGATCCAAAGCATAATCAATCATATGATTGGTCATGTCTTGAGACATACCGCCTGCATTTTCAAATCCATTTGTACCTGTAAATGGAATACTGCCTAGTGCATATTTAGATACTGATAATCCTGAATTACCTAATTGTGTATAATCCATTATTTTCCTCCTCACATTTGCTTACTACACTTTATGTTCCCTTTTATTCGTGAATTAAATCCAAAGCCACTATCTCACAATGCTTGTTATCCAATGAACATGGATAAGATTTATCCAACACTTTTCAATGTTTGTCGGTACCTTCCTTTTAAAATTGCGCGTATGATAGATCTATAAATATAAACATTGGATGGATGTTGAAGTATGGTCACTATTTTACAAGTTGATTTTCCATTAGAAGGTCCTTTTGGAGAAGCCATGGCACAACAATTTGAAGATTTAGCGAAGGCGATTAATGACGAACCAGGATTTTTGTGGAAAATTTGGACAGAAAATGAATCTGAACAAGAAGCTGGTGGTATTTACGCTTTTGATACTTACGACAATGCACAACAATATTTAAACATGCATCGTACTCGTTTAAACTCAATGGGTGTTTCAAAAGTTAATGCTAAATATTTTGACATTAACGAAGGCCTTACAACAATTACGAACGGACGCATCGATTGATTTCACAAATAATATCCCCCCTTAAACATGCACGTAATCGTGTCTCATTAAGGGGGACGTTGTTTTATATTTTAAATTATTTTACTGATGTTCCCACCAAGTCAATTGTATACATCCATACCATATGACCTAGCAATTCGGAGAAATGTTCTTCGGGTGGCAGTTCGTCACGTTCTGGCGTAAGTTTAAGTTTCGGTAAGACAAATTCATGGAATAACACATGCACACCTATGCCAAACAAGCCACCTTTCCATGCCGTAACAGATTCAGATTGCTCGCTTAATAACGCATACAGTGTCGCATTTGTAACAGAAAATCCATAATGGATGCCCATCACTGCTAATGGCACTTCATTATCATTATATACATATGATGCATGCCGTATTTTATCTGGTACATTGAATATCTTCATCATTGTGACAGGCGGTGGTTCTTCATCTCGTTCAGGTGTACGTGGCGGTAGCAAGCCTTCCCAGCCCATTTTCACAGCACCAGCTAACAGTCCACCAATAACACCAGTGATTGCTACACGTTTGATTGAAATATTAGACATTTTCTTCACCTCACTAGATTATTATCCACTACTCTATTTACCCTAAACGGAAATAAGTTAGTGATTTTAATCTGTGAAGCCTTAGAATTAGATCATTTCCCAGGAAATGCATTATGATTAAAGTTTACCCATGCCCTCAATAAATGCTTCATATGTGATTTCATTCTTTGAAAACTTCGAAACAAGCATATATATTTTTTCATTTTTTGTATATTGCGTTTTATAGAGTATAGTCTCTGCCTCTTTTTCTTCCGGTAATGGCTGATTGATGTGTGTTTGTCTTGAGAAAGCGGCAAAATAACGCATGCCCAATAAACGTTGTGAGTTGGCATTGATATGAATGGCATCTGGGTTAGCCGTAATATCTTGTGCCGTGACGTAATAACAATTGGTTGTTAATTGCGTAACACGTTTGAGTGCCTCATTGATTTGTGCATATTCTACTGCACTTTGACCAAATGCTGCTTTGCCTAAAAAGTCAGGTAATAATCCGACAATAAATGGTACTTCAGGAATATTTAACTGTTCTCTAAAATAATTGATCAACGTTTTCAATTTCTTGTCATAGTCTTGGTAGCGTTGATTTAAGCTATCACTCTCACCTTGATGCCACAATATCCCAATGATTTCACTCGTTTCTTGAGCAAATGTCGCCTCTGAGAGTGCGTGTCGTGTCAGTATTTGATCCGGCGCCCAATCATCAATGGTTGTACCACCGTCAGCGCACGGAATCAAACCAATCGTTTCGTTTGGGTGTTCATCTAACCACAATTTTGCAAAAGAAGCAGCCGGACCAATGCCAGCGACTGAGCGATCACTGTGAATCGGCTCCTCCATCATTTGCCACTTACCATTTCTTAACATCATCATCCGTTCATCAATGATGGGCGGTACTTCATCTATAAATCCACGTCCCGCCATATTTGATTGACCTACCAGTAGAATTGATTTCATATATAACTTCCTTATATCGATATTTATTTAATATAGTTATTTGCACACCTTTGTATAAAACCTTGATATTGCACTTTCATTATATTTATTAATATCAAATTGCGTGTTTTTTTTAATATTTCCATTTATTAAGTCAATTATGCCATTTTTCAATCCTTCTATTGAATTTTCAACTAATTGACCATTAGTTCCTTCTAATACACTCCTGTTTCCAGTAATATCAGTAGCTATAATTGGTTTATGCAATGCAAGAGCTTCTAATAACACCATTGGTTGACCTTCGTGATTCGAAGATAAAATGAAACAATCCGCCTCATTTAAATATTGATATGGGTTATCAACTTGCCCTTTCATACTGACATATTCAGAAATACCTAACTGGTTCACTAATTTTTTCAACTCATCTTCCATCACACCTGAACCTAATATAATTAAATTTATATCTATTTCAGGATATTCATCAATAACTTTTTTCAATGATAACAGTAGTTTATGATGATCTTTTTCTGGTGAAAGTCTACCAATTGTTATTAATTGTATACCAGTTTTATTTATAGATTTTGGCTCGATAATATTCATGTTTTTGTAACTTTCAATTAAATAATATTCTTTATTATTAATTAAAAGTTGGTTATTACTGTTCTTCCCTCTAATTTTCTCTAAAATGTCTTCATAATCTATCGAATTATTTACGAAATCAAATTTTCGATATGATGCATAATTTTTAAGATTTCTTGCATTCAATTCTTTGGTCTGTAATGATACTGAAATTATTTTATTATAAAAACGATATAGCGAAAAAACTCTAGGTAAAATATATTTATGTTTAAATTCCCCATTAATTTGTTTTTCTGTTTCAGACTTTAAATCATTGTGCTGATATACAATTTTTGTACGGGCATCTGAGAATGCGAATATAGAAGTCCAAAAAGGTACATAACCACTAAAATCAATTGCTATATCAATTTTTATATCTCCAAGTAACCTTTTCAATTCTCTTCTACTAAATGTTTTTAATTCTTTTTCACCTAGATATTTTCTATAACCACGTCTCTGAGTCACAAATTGATTTTTTCTAAATTCAGAAAAAGTAGTATTACTTTGCCCCATACGATAAATTAAATTGACGTTATCATTTAATCTATTCATATTGTACTTCTCTACCTCTCCCAAATTACTTTTATCAATAATAATCAAATTATATTTATTATAATCTATTTGATTAGATAAATTTATAGCAGAGGAAGTTATACCATTGTTTAGAAAACCACCACAGTACATAAGGATATTCATTTTGTTATTATTATTCAACGAAATAAAATCATCTTCATTACCTTTAATAATATTTTTTATTGTATTGAAATTTGATATATAATTTTGTTTTTCAACTAATGTTACTTTTAAATCATCCAGGTTGAAATCTATATGATAATTAGCTATTCCTATTAAATCTGCATAATTATCACTAATCACTATACTTGATTGTAAATTCAGAAACTCTTTAGAAATATTCAATTTAATTAAAATAAACTGCAGCTCTTTAAAATGACTATAGTATTTATGCAAAGTAGGATGTACATATATAAATAAGTCATCAAAAATACTATTACCCACTTTTAAAAGTTCAATTACTTGTTTTCTTGTATATTTTTTTGTGAAAATCATCACTCCACTTTTTTCTTCATTTTCAGTTACAGGACAATAAATATTTAAGTCTTCATAAATTTTTCCATTAAATATATTTTTCAAATTAAATAATTTAGTATAAAGTTCAGTCTCTTTTTTATTCTTAAACAATATGTGAGAAGATTGAAATAATGTTCGTTGAATATCTATTTTAAACTTTTCATATTGGTCTTTTTCATCTAGTTGTCCAGAAAATATATCTGTTAGTTGAATAACTTTTTGTTCTTTTTTTCTAATAAAATAGGAGGGTAAAATATCACAATTAATAATAATTTCAGATGAAGATAAACATTTTAGAAACTCATACGATTCTTTTTTTACATAGGTAACATTTTCTATATTTGTATTTATATTCTCGTCAATCGCTATTATTAAATTATAATTTTTAAAATCACTTTTAAACATATTTATTAAACATAATGTATTATTTGTAATTAGTTTGGTAGTAATTATGAGAATAGAATTTTTATTAATTTTCATTTTCTCATAATAGTCTGTGTAATCTACTACCTTTCTAAAATTTTTATTTTTATTATATAATTGATTAGGCTTATCAAACTCAATTTTTTGTTTATCTAATATATTTTTAAGTTTTTTTATTTTGCTCATTTCGTTCTATCAATCCTTTCATCTCCATCAATGATAGATTTAATATTATATTTTTCTATCAAAGGTAAGAACGTTCTCCATTCGTAAATACTAAGATGATCTTTAAAAATTAAATTAAGTAAATTACTTTTATCAGTAACTAATACATTTATATTATGATGGTATAATTGATATATTTTATCCATTGAATATTTAAAATCTTCTAATACGAATATATACTCCGCAAATTTTGAAATATATATTCTATCAGCACTATTATAAAAAACTGGAATTAATTGATCTTTTTCCAACAGATAATTTTCTTCAAATATTTTTAAGTTTTGTATATCTAATCCGTAAATATATATATTGAAAGTATCAAAATATTTTTTTCCTCTAATCAAGTTATAAAAATTCAAAACTTCCTCTAATGTAATATTCATTGCATCTATAAAAATAAATTTATCACTCAATTTCATTGTTTTTATAAAAGCAAATCTCTCTTTTTGATTAACATCTTCTAATTGCACTAAAAATGAGTCTTTTTCCACTAATTGAATTTTTTCAGTAAAATTTAAATCTAATAAATTTATATTTAAATACTCTATGTTCAGTTCTGGATTTTCTTTTTGTATTTTTAATGACTCAATATTAAACGAAATATGTTCATCAAATTTTCTAATAAACGATTTATAATAATAATTGGGATCTTCATTAAATTTTTTCAGTAACTTCATATCTAAAAATTGTGTTTTTTTAGTATTTGGATAAAATCCTAAAATAACTTGCCAAAACGTATTACTACTAAAATTATATATTTGATGTATGTTCAGGTTTCCTAGCAGTCTACCAATCTCTTTTTTCGACAGCTCATTTAACAATATTTCATTGTTTTTAATAGAACCTATATCCATAGCAATCATATATTCTATCCAATTTTTTTTGCTTGCATTTAGATTTCCAAATCTAAAGAATATTTTTATATCTTTTAACTTATTAATTTGCATTTCTTCTTCAAAAGTCAAATTGCTTTTCACTAGTATTATTATATTGAACTTCGCCCTATCAAAATTTTCGTTAATATATTTAATCTTTTTATCAAAACTATAATCTAGTAAATCGTCAAGAAAGAATAATATGTTTCTTTTTGTATTTTTATATGAAATTGAATATTTTGATTTTTCGTTATTAAAAATCAAGTCAACTACCGTATCACTTACAAAACCATTTTGTAAGCTTACATAAGATTCGATTTTACATCCCTTTAACTTCGAAGGTCTTTTTATCAATTTGTTTAATTCATCCTTATTTTCAGCAACATAGCAATTTAAATCGCTGAATTCAAGATAGGTTCCTCTATCTGATAAATACTCTTCTTTATCGTATATATATAAAATTATAGGTTTGTTTTTTATATAAAAATCAAAAAATATACTTGAATAATCAGTAATTAATAAATCGACTATGGATAATGTTTCATTAACATCTATTGAATCTGGTATAAATAAATTTGATAGTTCTTTATCATCTTTAAAATATTTGTATAATAATGGATGTACTTTTAATAAAAGTTGATATTCAGAATCTAAATTTTCTTGTATATTTGAAATTATTGTTTTAACTTTCTTTTTTATATCAGTTTCTTTACCTACATTACCTCTCCATGTTGGTGCATATAGAGCTATCTTTTTGTTTTCTTGTATATGGACATAGCTTTTTAGTTTTTTTGTTATATCTATTTTATTTGTGTTATTTATTAAATCAATTCGTGGATAACCGACTTCTAATACTTCCCCAGAATAGATGCCATCTAAATTATGTGATTTTACCAATTTCTCTGTAGTATAAGAATTAGGTGATAAAATATAATCAGACTGTAAAAAATTTCTTTGCAAATTTTTTAATTGCTCAATTGGTCCGTTCATATCAATACCAAGTGTTTTTAGTGGAGTTCCATGCCATGTATTAACGTAAATTTGCTCATTTCTTTTACAAAAATATTGTGGGAAAGAAGTGTTATTTATTAAATACTTAGCTCTTGCTAAGTAATATAAATATTTATCTGAATTGACTTTAACAAAGCGTATATTACTGCAATTTTTAAATCTATCCGTTTCTATAGAATGAGTATTTATGACCCAAACATGCATATAATCTTCAAATTCTATTTTTTTTTGTATTGCTTTGAATATTGCATACGGATTATCTGTCATGCTCTTTCCATGAAATGTTTCATATAAAATAGTTTTTTCTTTTATTTCTTCATTACAAAATGTATTATATTTTTCTATTATACTTTGGTTATTATTATTTTTTAATATTTCTTCATATCTTTTATTATAATAATTATATTTTACATTTTTTTCATTATTTAAATATATAGATCTATCCATTTTTTCTCCTCCTATGATAGATTCCTTAGAAGACTAAAAATTATTTTGTTAAACTTTCAATAAAATCTAACCATAATTTATTAATTTTATGTTCTGAAAACCTATCTGTAACTTCTAATGCCTTTTCTTGCAATTTTTTGTATTCACTCTCAGATAATTTCAAAATTTCTATTACTTTTTCGGCAGCTTGATTAATATCTTCAACTAAAAATCCATCAATTCCATTTCTAATAAGATCACCCGGACCATATTTAGTATTATATGAAACAACAGGCGTAGAACATGCCATTGCTTCAGCTATTGCTAAATTAAAACCTTCGTAATTAGAGGTCATTAAGCTTAATTTTGCTTCTTTAACTTTTTCTAAAGGATTATTCGTGTGACCCATTAAAAAAATATTTTCTGTAAGGTTTAACTCTTCGATTAAATTCTTTAGCATCTGTTCTTGAGGTCCATATCCATATATACAAAACTTTATATCAGGTATTGTTTTTTTTACCTTTTCTATAACTTTAATAGCCGCATTTAAATTTTTAGCGTTATGGTACCTTGCTAAAGTAACAATTAAATTATCTTTTTTATCGAGTACTTCACTTAATATTTTAGGTTGGTAATGCGGTATAACAGTAATTCTTTCATCAATTTTTTCAATCATTTGTATATCTTTTTTTTGGTTATTTGTTAGTACAATTAAATTATCAATCATATTTTCTCTTAGTGCACTAAACAAATCACTAACGCTTGGTGAGAAAATTTCAATATCATTATAAGGATAATCTAAATGGTTACTATGTAATGTAAATACTTTAGTTATATTATCTCCACTAATATTATTAAAATATTTAACATATTCTCTCTTATCAATAAATAAAAGTGGGAAATCAATACCTTTTAGTAATTCTTTTAAGCATTCTACTGCCATTTGAATATCATTATCAAACTGCCTTTCAAGAGAAAAATTAAAAAAATTATTTGTGCTATAATCTACTTTATTTAATACAGAAGAAACCATAGGATTTTCTTCTGTTGAAAAAATCACTGAATAACTTGGCTTATTATCGCTATCCATGAATATTCTCTTTCTTAAATTGCCATATTTATCATAAATTTCTTTCATATATCTATTCCACGGAGTTTTGAAAAAATCCTTGAATTGAGGAGCTCCATTATCTCTAAGTCTTACATAAAACTCATATTCTCCTTTATTATTGAAAACTCTATATGAATTGTGATTTTTTTCATCCTTTATATATGTATGATTATTATTTTTTTTAAATAATTTCATTTTATTGTTTTCTTTTCTCTGTTCATAAATATTTATTATTTCGATATTTGGGTTAATATTCCCAATTCTCTTATGATATTCACAAAGTTCTTTAAATTCTATGTCAAACTCGAAAGTAAAAATTATTACTCTTTCATACTTTTCTGAAAGAAGGTTAACTCTATGATATATAGCTTTATGTAACCCTCCATTCTGTTTTTTTAAATTATGTAAAAAAACAATCGGTGTATAATTAGTCATAGTATTTGTTACTCCTATCTTGAATTTTTTCACTCCAATTCATTTTTTTTAATGTCTGTAGAAAATCAATTATTTCTTCTGACATTTCATCATTATTTATAGCAAATTGAATCGTCGTCTTAACAAATCCAATTTTTTCCCCAACATCATAACGTTCTCCTTCAAAATCAAAAGCATAAACCGTATCATCTTGATTCAATCTTTCTATAGCATCTGTCAATTGAATTTCTCCACCTGCGCCTTTATCTTGATTTTCTAAATAATCAAATATCTCAGGTGATAAAACATAACGGCCCATAATTGCCAACTTAGATGGAGCCTGACCTATTTTAGGTTTTTCAACAAACCTATTCACCCTTATTAATTTACCTTCTCTTTCCAAAGGATCTACAATACCGTAACGTTGTGTTTCACTTTCATTCACTGTTTGAACACCAATAACAGATTTCTGCTTACAATCATACTGATTCATCAATTGCTTAATCGCAGGTGTTGTTGCTTCAACAATATCGTCACCTAGTAGTACTGCAAATGGCTCATTCCCAATAAATTGCTTTGCTGTCCATATTGCATGACCAAGGCCTTTTTGTTCTTTTTGTCTCACATAGAACATATTTGCTAAATTACTTGAATGTTGAATTTTTTCTAATAAATGATTTTTACCTGTATCTTCTAAAGTCATCTCTAGTTCTTTTTGAATATCAAAGTGATCTTCAATAGCACGTTTATGCTTTCCAGTCACAATAATAATATCTTCTATTCCAGCTGCTACTGCTTCTTCGACAATATACTGAATTGTTGGCTTATCTAATATAGGTAACATTTCTTTAGGCATTGCTTTTGTAGCAGGTAAAAATCTTGTTCCCAGACCTGCTGCAGGTATAATCGCTTTTCTAACCTTCATCTTTTTCTCTCCCAAAAATATTGTTTTTACAGATGAAAAATATTTTTCCATCATCAATAAATTTCAATCTTTAATTACCTCAAATCTCCCAAAATAATTTAAATATTTAATTATTTTTATAGTTTAGAAAAATTTAATTTGTGTAATATTTACATTATTTATAATAATAAACTTGCAAATTATTTTCCACTCTTATTTTTAAAAAATAATTTCTAAAAGAATATAATTTTTATATTCACTATTATAAGTAACTTTTGATAAGTTTAATATCTTTAAAAACGGTAATTTATTTATAGAAAGCAAAAAATTGGTGGACTTTACTATGACAAAAGTATTCGTAACTGGTGCCATTGGATTAATTGGCACTAAATTAACACAAAGATTAGATTATTACAAGAAGGTTATGAGGTCGCTGGCTTTACAACTTCGCAACAAGGTAAAGCGAAACTGGTAGATGCAGGCGTCGAAGCTTACATTGGAGATATTTTAAAATATGATACTGTCGAAGATGCAATTTCAGATTATAAACCAGACATTATCATGAATGAAATTACAGATTTAAAAAATGTAGACATGTCCGCAAATACAAAAGTAAGAATTGAAGGTACGAAAAACCTTGTTGAAGCAGCGTTAAAAAACAATGTAAAACAAATACAATCCCAAAGTATTGCCTTTACTTATGAAGGTGGCGATACTCTAGCTACAGAGGAGACACCATTGGATACTCAATCAACTGGCGACCGTAAGATTACAGTGGACGGTGTAGAAGGTTTAGAAAATGAAACTGCACGAATCGAAAATAGTGTTGTGCTTCGTTATGGCTTACTTTATGGACCAGGCACATGGTATGGCAAAGATGGTATGATTTATAACTCATTTCAAGAAGATACTGTCACAATGACAGATGGCGTTCAATCATTTATCTATATCGATGATGCTGTTGAAGTAGCAATTCAGGCACTTAACTTTGAATCAGGTATCTATAATGTAGCGGATGATGAACCAGTTAAAGGTGACGTTTGGGCAGCATGGTACGCTGACTTATTAAACGTTAATCCACAACTCAATATCCAACGAGCTGAAACTCATGAAAGAGGTGCTTCGAACGCTAAATTCCGCGCTCAAGGCGGTAAACTAATCTATCCTTCTTGGAAACAAGGCATGGCTCCAATTAAATAAAGATAGTAACAATTAAGTTTTGATGATGAATCCCCCCTAAAGTTGAATGTTAATTTCAACTCTAGGGGGGATTTAAGATTTTATCATCCATTTCATTATTACTTTTTTAATCACATAAAATCAGCAAATCTATCTCTAAAATGCATATGTATGATTGAACCCAATATATAAAGCAAAATAACAAACACAATATTATATATTGTTAAATGCCAGTGGGTAATAAAATACCATTCATGATGTAATATTGCTGCTCTATATCCTTCTGCTAGAAAATAAATGGGATTTAATTTCATAACGAACATCACTATGTCGTTATTAGGTAAATATAATATCGAAGAAACAAAGAAAACCATTCTCATTAAAGCTTGTAAAATTAAATGGATGTCTCGAACTAATATACTTAATGTGGATGCTACTAATGCAATAGCATTTGTTAAAATAAGTGCATAAACTAAGTATAGAAGTAATTGTAACGTATATATAGAGGGATGATATCCTCCAATAAAACAAATAATCATAACAATGATTAATAAAAATAGATGCCCATAAAATTTACTGAAAACGACATAACTTGGAATTATCGAAAGTGGAAAATTCATTTTAGCTACTTGATTAAACTTTGATATGATAGATTTACTACCTTCTAAGACACCTTCGTTTATAAAAAACCACATACTAATACCAACAATTAGCCAGTAAATAAATGGAACGCCTTCCATCATCTTATTACTTCTAAGTGCCAAACCAAAGATAAACCAAAAAACTGCGATTTGCATAATCGGATTAATTAATTCCCATACCATGCCTAGATAATTGTTCTTATTAGAAATTCTTAACTGAAATTCAGCTAATCTTCTTATTAAGTATAAATTAGTCAATTGTTCTTTCATTACAAAATACGTTGATTTCATAAAAATCCAACCACTCTTTCAAGAGATATGCCAATAATATCTACAAAATAAATGCTATAAATAAAGATAGAAGCAACTTTTAATAGGTTACAACATTAAAGATTTAAAAACAATATATTGAAAGTACAAAAAAAGACAAGACACCTGTAAAATACAAATATTTTGTCATAGTTATTGAGCTTAATTGAGTTTTTAAGACTGTCTCTCTCTAATATAGCTGTATTTATTGTTTTACTGCTTTTTGATAAAAGTAATTCGCCACAACGATATCTACAATTGCGACACCAACGGATTTGAAAATGGTTATTTCTTCATCAGACAACCGTCCTGCTAATTTCCCGGCAACGATATGTCCTAATTCACCATGTAATCCATCTTTAGCAAACACACCTTCATTAACTGGATTGATTAAATCACCTGTTTCAGCCATAGCCGCTTCATGAGCCTCCACTACGACTTTATCTGCCTCTGCAATAGCTTGAGATGGCAGTTCTTGCATATCAGGTTTAAAAGAACCAACTGCATTAACATGTACCCCTGGTGATAAATGTTTCTGAAATACTGGTGTTGTCGCATTCGTTGCAGTCACAATTATATCTGCATCAGTCATTGCTGATTCAACATCTTCATATACATATAACTCTAAATCACGATGTTGATGCTCGACATCTTTTGAAAATTTAAGTGCTTTGTCATAAGTACGATTATAAAATTGAATACGTTCAATATCTCTAACAGCAAGTACCGCTTCTATCAGTCCTTCTGCTTGATCACCCGTTCCAATTACACATAGCGTCTTAGCTTGTTCACGTGCTAAATATTTTGTAGCAACACCCGAGATTGCACCTGTACGTATTTTTGTTAAGTAAGAACCTTCTAACACTGCCAACGTTTCACCTGTTTCATAGTCTGAAAGTGTTACAGAACCAACAATGGTAGGCTTACCTATTTTTGAATTATTTGGAGCCACGGTGACCGTCTTAACACCAGCTACTTTCAGCGTATCAGAAAGTGCAGGCATGACCAGATACCGATTGGCTTCATTGAATGGTAAAGAATACCGCAATGGTGTATCTGTTTCACCTTCAGAATATGCTTTAAGTGAGTCTGCCACCACTTCCACGATTTCTTCCATATTTAATAATTTTGCTTGTTCTTGTGCATCTATATAACGCATAAGCCACCCCTATTCATCTTAATCGTCTTCATGATCTATAATTTCTGTTTTCTTTTCCAACTTAGATACCATGACTAAAAATAAAACAAAAATGATTACTATGACTAACAAATATTTCCACATGGTTTGACCATCCAAATATATAGAAACAAAAAATAGTGTTGCTAAAAATCCATAAAATATCATATTACGAACAAATAGCAACCAGTAGTCTACTTTAATACTAAACCACGTTTTTATATTTGGGTCTTCCGTTTTAATGCTGTACCTCGTGGTGATGACGCCTCTAATAATCGCATATATCAATACTAAAATCATAATCGCTGTCATTATTTTTGTATATAACGGGTCATCCAAAAAATCTGAAAGTATCGTTAGCCCTAAACTAGTTACGATAGGCAACCAATCTGCATTTTTGGCGTTAGTATTTTTCATTAGCAATCACCTTCAATTTGTCTATATTCCGTTAATTTCAACGTAACATATTTTCATTGAAAATGAATTAGAAATTAAAATTTAATTGCACAATATATTTAAACTATTGAACCGTATAACCACCATCTATCAAAATCGCTTGTCCCGTGACACTTTTCGCACTATCGCTACACAAGAATAAAGCATAATCAGCTATATCTTTAATATCTAACAAGCGTTTTTGAGGAATTAAAGGATATAAAACGTCTTCAAGTACTTGTTCTACTGCCACACCACGTTCTTTAGCTAAATCATCCATTTGATTACGCACTAACGGTGTATCAATATAACCTGGACAGATAGCATTCACTGTAATACCTTCTGTAGCGGTCTCTAATGCGGTTACTTTTGTTAAACCAATAATCCCGTGTTTCGCGCTATTATAAGCCGCCTTACCAGCAAAGCCAATCACACCATTAATTGATGCCATATTTAAAATACGTCCTGATTGTTGTTGTTTCATAATAGGCAACGCATATTTTGTACCTATAAAACTACCCGTCAACATAATATCAATCATCTGTCTGAACTTTTCTGTTGGGAATGATTCGATACTTTCAACATGCTGTAACCCTGCATTATTAAATAAAATATCTAAGCGTCCATATTGTTCAACTGTTTGATAGATCATAGCTTTGACAGCTTGTTCATCTGTGACATTCACTTTTATTGGCATACAGTCATATCCCTGGGATTTCAATGCATCTGTTTCTTGAATTAATTTATCTTCATTCAAATCAGCAAGCACCACTTTGGCACCATTTTCTAAAAATACTTTTGCTATCGCTAGCCCAATACCACTCGCTGCGCCTGTAATAATTGTTACTTTATCTTTTACCAATTACGCCACCTACTTTAAATGATTTTCGAAATGTGCATCCGTATGTGCTTTAACGTCTTCTAAAGTTGTGTCAGATTGTAATTCAACGAGTTTCATGACACCCGCTTCAAATTGAAAAACAGCTAAATCTGTAATCAACGTATTGACTACACTAGCACCTGTTAACGGTAATTCACATTGTGATTTTATTTTGGACTCACCATGTTTATTCATATGATCCATAATGACAACTACTTTTTGTGCTCCGACTACTAAATCCATCGCGCCGCCCATACCTTTAACAAGTTTGCTTGGGATCATATAATTCGCTAAGTCCCCTGTTTCTGAGACTT
This sequence comes from Staphylococcus sp. LKG3-1, assembly GCF_048568385.1. Classification (NCBI taxonomy): domain Bacteria; kingdom Bacillati; phylum Bacillota; class Bacilli; order Caryophanales; family Staphylococcaceae; genus Staphylococcus; species Staphylococcus sp. LKG3-1. The sequence goes on along the minus strand of NZ_CP183796.1, from coordinate 2,277,740 downwards.
CCATGCCACCAAGTATGGCTAAATCGATATGTCCGCCTCGAATCATCGCAAATGATTCTGCATTGTCAAAGTAAGACGCCCCTTTAGCAGCTGTTACAGTTTCTTTACCCGCATTGATTAAGTCTGGATCCACTTCATTTTCAGTCGGATATGGTCCGATACCAAGTAAGCCATTTTCAGATTGAAAGTACACATTTTCAACATGGTCATTCATTTCATTCGCAACCAATGTAGGCATACCAATACCTAGATTAATTACCATATCACTTTTAATTTCTTTAGCAGCACGTTGGATAATTTTTTGACGTTGTACTTTTTTATCCATGATTGGCCTCCTTCACTGTACGCTTTTCAATACGCTTCTCAAAATGTTCGCCGACATAGATGAAATCTACATACACACCTGACATATGAACGGCATCCGGATCAATTTCTCCTACCTCTACAAGTTCTTCTACTTCAACGACCGTTGTTTTAGCTGCCATCGCACATAATGGATTGAAGTTCCGTGCTGTTTTTTCAAACACTAAATTCCCGAATGTATCTGCTTTTTGTGCTTTGACAATACCAAAGTCACCTGTTAGTGTGCGTTCCATTAAATAAGTTTCTCCATCAAATTCACGCGTTTCTTTACCTTCCGCAATGGGTGTACCGACACCTGTTTTTGTATAAAAAGCCGGTATACCCGCGCCTCCAGAACGTAACTTTTCAGCTAATGTGCCTTGCGGTGTCAATTCAACATCTAATTCACCATTAATCAGTTGTTGTTCAAATATTTTATTTTCTCCTACATAGGAACTAATCATTTTATCTATTTGCTTATATTCTAATAAACGGCCTAAGCCGAAGTCATCTACGCCGCAGTTGTTACTCACAACAGTTAAGCCTTTTGTACCTTTTGTACGAATTGCTTCGATACTATGCTCAGGAATACCACATAACCCAAAGCCCCCAGCAAGTACTGTCATTCCATCTTCCAAGCCCTCAAAAGCTGTATGTATATCTTTAATTACTTTCGACATTATTAAACCTCATTTCTAACATTTGTTTTTAATACCTAGTACTAATTATACTTGAAAATTATAATGAAGTCCTTTATTTATGTTTGCGGTTTTATAGTAGACTCATCATTTATAAATTTTGAAACATTTAAATAAAAAAAGAGGCGATAATCTTTTAAGATTATCAACCTCTCGTTTAATTACGCTATTTCAATTTGGAAACGGCGGACAACTGTGCCATCTTCCAGTGTCGATGATTCAATTTCTTCGCCACCGTTATGCTTAATGACTGCTACAGACGCTTCATTATCTTCCGTACATGTCACTAATGCTTCTCGAACACCGATTCTTGATAGGTAATCCAATGATTTTTTCAGGATTTTATTACCAAACCCTTTACCACGATGTTTCTTACGGATACCGTAGCCAACATGGCCGCCTATTTTTTTAAGCTGTTCATTTAAATTGTGACGAATGTTCGCCGCACCGATAATTTCATCATCCTCTATTAAGAATAATGTGGTATTATCCACTGATTCATCATGTGACTTATTATCAGCTAATTCATGTACTAACTCTTCAAAATTACTATATTTTGTAATATTTGTAATTGTAGGGACAATTTTTTCATCATGATCAATCCACTCTCTCATATAATCACAATACATTAATTCGTCACCCATTGTTAACTCTCTAAATTCAACCATGTTGACACTCCTTCCTTTCTCGACCTACGTTTATAAATGATTATCATGTGTGTTGATATAATACACATAATGATCTGTCCATTGTTCATTTTCAAAAATAAAACCTTTGCGCACACATTCGAATTGAAAGCCTAACTTTTCAATCAATTGGATAGATGGATTATTATCCAAATTAATATGTGCTTCAATTCTATGAAAATGTAATGTGTCGCGTGTTTGTTTTACTAATTCAGTTAAAGCTTCGTAAGCAAATCCTTGATGCCAATATTGATTATGAATAAAGTAGCCAATTTCTGCCCATTGGAATTGATCTCTACTTAAGTTCTTAATATTGAGCATACCTATATGTTGATGTGCTTTATCAAAAATACCAAATATATATAAATCATCCGCTTCAATCGCTTGTTGCTGTCTAGTCACCATTGCCGCGAACCAAGGTTCTGTAGCATCTGACATATCTACTTGACCTTTGTCATGCCTATATTGTGATGGCTTTCTATTTACAAACCCACTTAACCATGATTCGTAATCATTTTCTTCCAACGGTCTAATGATAAGACGTTGTGTACTGAAATGCAACCCCAAATTTTTATGCATTTAAAATCCCCTTATCATGTTCACTCGCACACTTTATCTATTACATAATGAATAGCTTTGTGTTTTATTGTTATCACAACATCACTGATGTATGCAATAACATGCTTATACCTATTTAATACCTTTTTATGATGCTTTAAAACTTTATTTAACGGGTATACATATAAATGTAAGCGTTACTAATAAAATACGAGTATATTATACAATACCAACTATTAAATAAATCAAATATAAGCCAACAGAGATTTTGTATCTTAGGAGGTGTTTTTTATGAATAACAATAATACTTCAAAAATTTTCTTTACCTTTTTCGGTATCTTATCATGGTTATCCACCGTCATTCTATTTATTTTACCGACGCTATCACCTTATCAAGACTATATTAAAACACAAGGTGGTATGTCGACCGGTTGGGTTGTGGTGTTACTCGCATTTATTACACTATTTTATATCGCCATCTTGATTATGGATATTTATAGTCCCTTAACGACACAAGTCATACAATTTGTATTGTTAACTGTCGTAATCGTTTGTGCCATACCGTCCATTACTGCTTTTGTGCTTGCATCATTTGTCGTAGATATAAGTATTATTGAAATCTTTATACCTATTGTACTTATTATTTTAGCAAGTATGTTACACATCTTATGGTTTGCTATACCATTTATGCAAAATAAAGAAAATCGTGAAGCTGCGCAAAAGTCTAAAAATCCTTTCAAATAATAATAACTACTAGTCTGTGAATATGTATTGATACCGTATCACAGGCTAGTTTAATTATGTTCAAATTTTTATATTAAATGATATCTTCTAGAATCTTCCTTATTATTTCATTTTCAGACATTTCTTGGTATAGATACGTTTCTTGGTTTACCTTTAATATGTCATTTTCAACAAACCAACGCATCATTGCTTCTTCACCAAAATCTGTTTCATCTTTCAAATGGTGTCTTCTTACTGTTTCATGAAATGGTAGTTTGAAATAATAAGCGTATGCGTCTACGTTAATTTGATTCATTAAGCGCTCAATCATTGAACCGTATTTAGCACTATTTAAAATACCTTCTAAAATAACATAATCGCAATGTGCGATGCCATAATTCACAATGTCTTCTATAAGTTGAATGGCTAAATTATTAGGTTGGTCAGGTACATTTAACATATTGCGACGTATGTCATCTTGCCCTACTAACATCACACCTGTGCCTAATGTATGTTGCAATTTCTGTGCGATCGTCGTCTTTCCACTGCCAGAGTTACCTCTAATGATGATTAACTTTGTCATATTTATCACACTCCATACAATAATGTGTTGTCATTATATAGTAAAAACGCTTGGAGACATATCATCTCCAAACGTTTTAAACTTAATTTTGTACTATATTCACTCTGCTATACATGAACGGTTATATTTATTTAATTGTACCTAGTTCTTTACCAACTTTTTCAAATGCTGCTAATGCTTGATCTAACATTTCTTTCGTATGTGCAGCTGTAGGCATATTACGCACTCGACCTGTACCTTTAGGAACAGTTGGGAATACGATGGATTTTACATATACGCCTTCTTCTTTCAAACGACGACTAAAGGCTTGTGTTTCTTTTTCATCACCAATAATAACAGGTGTGATTGGAGATTCTGAATTACCTATATCAAAGCCTAATTTTTTCAAACCATCTTTAAGATAATTGCCATTTTCCCAAAGTTTATCATGTAATTCTGTAGAAGCCATTAGTTTTTTAACTGCTTCTGTGATGGCTTTCGTATCTCCAGGTGCTAAAGAAGTTGAGAATAAGAAAGGTCTTGATTGTGCTTTTAACCAGTCGATTAATGATTGCGTACCTGCTACATAACCGCCAACGACACCAATCGCTTTTGATAATGTACCAATTTGGAAATCAATCTTGTCTTGTAAGCCAAAATGTTTAACCGTACCAGCACCTTTACCCATGACACCAGAACCATGTGCATCATCAACATATGTGATTAAGCCAAATTCTTCAGCAATTTCTACGATTTCTGGTAGTTTAGCAACATCACCATCCATACTGAAAACACCATCAGTAATGTACATTACTTTATTGTATTGTTCTGATTCAACGGCTTCTTTTGCTTTAGCGCGTAAATCTTCCATATCTGAATGGTTTACACGAATAATCTTCGCTTTAGATAAACGACAACCATCAATAATAGATGCATGATTTAATTCATCAGAAAGAATTGCATCATTTTTATTCATAACTGCTGAAATGGCAGCCATATTACAGTTGAATCCAGATTGATATGCAATTGCTGCTTCAGTACCTTTAAATTCAGCAAGTGTTTTCTCTAATTCATCATGTACATCTAACGTCCCATTGATTGAACGCACAGCACCGGCTCCTACACCATGTGTATCAATTGCATCTTTTGCTGCTTGTTTCAAATCTTCGTTTGTTGCTAGTCCTAAATAATTGTTTGAAGATAAGTTAACATAATTTTTCCCATTGATAGTAATTTCAGGTCCATTGGCGCCTTCAATTGTATCTATCTCATTATATAAACCATTATCTTTTAAATATTGAATATTTTCATCTAAAAAGCCATGTAGTGATTGAACCACTGCAAGTCCCCCTTTGAGTTATCTTAGTTTTCAAGTTAATCATAACCTATTTTTTAAATTGTGGAAAGTAGAATAATGATATATTAGAAAGCGTTTTCTACAATTTAATAGCATTGTTAATTATTTGTACCTACAGTTGCTACAAGTAAAATGATATAATGGATGAAAATGCTGAAGGAAGAAGGGTTGAAGTTGTTTGATTGGTTTCAACTAGCACAACAAAAAGAAAGTAGGATGGTGCAAGTACGTCGTTATCTACACCAATATCCTGAATTATCATTTGAAGAACATCACACACATGACTTTATCATGAATCAATTAAGTCAATTATCTTGCGAGATACGTACACCAGTTGGTAGAAATGGTATTGTTGCAACATTCAAAGGACAGGGTGATGGCCCTACAGTTGCCTTACGTGCCGACTTCGATGCCTTACCAATAGATGAATTAACAGACGTATCATATAAATCTAAAAATCCAGGTGCCATGCATGCATGTGGCCATGACGGTCATACAGCAATCTTACTTGGTGTGGCAGAAATTATTGAGAATCATTTATCCTCACTAAATGGCGATGTTGTATTAATCTTTCAATATGGTGAAGAAATTATGCCAGGCGGCTCACAAGAAATGATTGATGATGGTTGTCTCAGCAACGTAGACAAAATTTATGGTAATCATTTATGGACAGGTTATCCAACAGGTATGATTTATTCACGTCCTGGTGCTATGATGGCATCTCCCGATGAATTTAATATCACCATTCAAGGTAAAGGCGGCCATGGTGCTAAACCTCATGAAACGATTGATCCAGTAGTTATTATGGCAGAATTCATTATGAGTGCTCAGAAGATTGTCTCACGAACAATTGATCCAGTTAAACAAGCTGTAATAAGCTTTGGTATGGTTCAAGCAGGTTCAGCCGACAATATTATTCCTGACTCTGCTTTCTGTAAAGGCACCGTTCGTACCTTTGATACAGAAGTCCAAAGTCATATTATCACTAAAATGGACAAATTATTGCAAGGTCTTGCTCTAGCAAATGATATTACTTATACATTGGATTATGTTAAAGGCTACCTACCTGTACACAATCATCCAAATAATTATGAAATTGTTAAACAAGCTGCAAATGAGATGAATTTACGTTTCTATGAATCTGAGTTAATGATGATTGGTGAAGATTTCTCACACTATTTAAAAGTTCGCCCTGGCGCATTCTTTTTAACTGGTTGTGGTAATCCAGAAAAAGAAACTACACACCCACATCATAGCCCGAACTTCAATATTGATGAAAAGGCAATGAAATATGCAGCATGCGAATTCCTAAAAATCCTTGAACTCGAAAACGTAATTGTTAAAGCACCTTAGTCATTGCATGACTTAGGTGCTTTTATGCATGAGCTTTAGCTCAAGTAAACCTTACTAGCCTTAGTCATTACATGACTTAGGTGCTTTTATGCATGAGCTTTAGCTCAAGTAAACCTTACTAGCCTTAGTCATTGCATGACTTAGGTGCTTTTATGCATGAGCTTTAGCTCAAGTAAACCTTACTAGCCTTAGTCATTACATGACTTAGGTGCTTTTATGCATGAGCTTTAGCTCAAGTAAACCTTACTAGCCTTAGTCATTGCATGACTTAGGTGCTTTTATGCATGAGCTTTAGCTCAAGTAAACCTTACTAGCCTTAGTCATTGCATGACTTTATAGTCTTACTTTTCAGCTGTACTGAATTAGTAAGACTTATGCATTCGCATAAGCGAATGTATTCCATTATATAAAGATAAATCAAAACAGGCGATGTCACTATTAAGTGACGTCGCCTGTTTTTACATTAACTACCAACTAATGCATTAAGACCCTTAATTCTGAAACTGAATTGATTTTGTTTACATTAGCTAGCAGCTAATGCACTAAGAACCCCTAATTCAGAAACTGAATAAGGGGTTCTATGAAAAAAGAGACTCCCTAAGGAGCCTCTTAAAAATCTATCAAAGATAGAAAATTATATTATTCGTTGATTACAGTAACAACGCCTGATCCAACAGTACGTCCACCTTCACGGATAGAGAAACGAGTACCGTCTTCAATAGCGATTGGAGAAATTAATTCAACATCCATTTCAACGTTATCACCAGGCATAACCATTTCAGTACCTTCTGGTAAGTTAACAACACCAGTTACGTCAGTAGTACGGAAATAGAATTGTGGGCGGTAGTTAGTGAAGAATGGTGTATGACGACCACCTTCATCTTTAGATAAAACGTAAACATCCGCTTTGAATTTTGTATGTGGTGTAATAGTACCAGGAGCAGCTAAAACTTGACCACGTTGTACGTCATCACGTGAAACACCACGTAATAATGCACCAATGTTGTCACCAGCTTCAGCGTAGTCTAATAATTTACGGAACATTTCTACACCAGTAACAGTTGTTTTGCTTGATTCTTCTTGCATACCGATGATTTCGATTTCTTCACCGACTTTGATTTGACCACGTTCAACACGGCCTGTAGCAACAGTACCACGACCAGTGATTGAGAATACGTCCTCAACTGGCATCATGAATGGTTTGTCAGAATCACGTTCTGGTGTTGGAATGAAGTCATCAACAGCTTGCATTAAGTCTAAGATTTTTTGCTCATAGTCAGCGTCGCCTTCTAAAGCTTTTAATGCAGAACCAGAGATTACAGGTACATCGTCACCTGGGAAGTCATATTCGCTTAATAAGTCACGAACTTCCATTTCTACTAATTCTAATAATTCTTCATCGTCAACCATGTCAACTTTGTTTAAGAATACAACTAATGCTGGAACACCAACGTTACGTGATAAAAGAATGTGTTCACGAGTTTGTGGCATTGGGCCATCAGCAGCAGATACTACTAAGATAGCTCCGTCCATTTGTGCAGCACCAGTGATCATATTTTTAACATAGTCAGCGTGACCTGGGCAGTCAACGTGAGCATAGTGACGTTTGTCAGTAGTATACTCGATGTGTGAAGTATTGATTGTAATACCACGTTCTTTTTCTTCTGGAGCGTTGTCAATCATGTCATATGATTGTGCTACAGAGTCACCATTTTTTGCTAATACAGTTGCGATAGCAGCTGTTAAAGTAGTTTTACCATGGTCAACGTGACCAATAGTACCAATATTGGCATGTTCTTTTGAGCGGTCAAATTTTTCTTTAGCCATTATAAAATCTCTCCTATTCGTTAGAAAATAAATTTTTAAAATTATCTCTCATGACAGTTTCTCACCATCATGAGAAGATTGTTTTATTTTTTGGTATAAAGGACCATACAGTACCTTTATAATGCATTTTTCCCAAAAAATCAATTAATAAAACTACAAGCCACATAATTAAGCTTTACATGTATTGTACAGACAGTTGTCCCACAAAACAAGTTTAATTATTCAGCTTTATTACCACTGTTTTTCTTGATAATGTCTTCAGCAATTGATTTTGGAACTTCAGCATAGTGATCAAAGTACATAGTGTAAGTACCACGACCTTGAGTGTTTGAACGTAATGATGTTGCATAACCGAACATTTCTGAAAGTGGTACATAAGCATTTACAACTTGTGCATTACCACGAGGTTCCATACCATCAACACGTCCACGACGAGATGTTACGTCACCCATGATGTCACCCATGTACTCTTCAGGCATTTCGATTGTTACTTTCATCATTGGTTCTAAGATAACTGGATCACATTTTTTAGCAGCTTCTTTAAGTGCTAATGATGCAGCGACTTTGAAGGCCATTTCTGATGAATCGACATCATGGTATGAACCATCAAATAATCTAGCTTTAACATCAATTAAAGGATATCCAGCTAATACACCGTTTTCCATTGAATCTTTAAGACCTGCTTCAACTGATGGAATGTATTCACGTGGAATTACACCACCAACGATAGCGTTTTCGAATTCGAAACCGCCACCTGTTTCATTAGGTGAGAATTCAATTTTAACGTCACCATATTGACCACGACCACCTGATTGACGAGCGAATTTACCTTGAACTTCAGCTGATGATTTAAATGTTTCACGGTATGAAACCATTGGCGCACCAACGTTACATTCAACGTTAAATTCTTTCTTCATACGGTCTACTAAGATATCTAAGTGAAGCTCACCCATACCACCAATGATAACTTGTCCAGTTTCATCGTCTGTGTGTGCATGGAATGTAGGATCTTCTTCTTGTAACTTAACTAAAGCAGTAGTCATTTTGTCTTGGTCCGCTTTAGATTTTGGTTCAACTGATAAGTGAATAACAGGCTCTGGGAAATCCATAGATTCCAAGATGATGTCATTTTTCTCACCACATAAAGTATCACCAGTACCAGTATCTTTAAGGCCTACCGCAGCAGCGATATCTCCTGAATATACTGTGTTTAACTCTTGACGAGAGTTAGCGTGCATTTGTAGTAAACGACCTACACGTTCACGTTTGTTCTTCGTAGAGTTTTTAACATATGAACCTGATGATAATGTACCTGAATAAACACGGAAGAATGTTAGTTTACCAACATAAGGGTCAGTCATTACTTTGAACGCTAAAGCAGCGAACTCAGCATTGTCATCAGCTTTTGCGATAACTTCTTCATCTGGATTATCAGCACGGTGACCAATAATTGGTTTAACATCTAATGGTGAAGGTAAATAATCAATTACTGCATTAAGCATCAATTGAACACCTTTGTTTTTGAATGCTGTACCAACAAGAACTGGGTAGAATTCTACATCAGTAGTTGCTTTACGGATAGCAGCTTTCAATTCAGGGATTGAAATTTCTTCATCACCAAGATATTTTTCCATTAATTCGTCGTCAGTTTCAGCAACTGCTTCAACTAATGCTGCACGAGCTTCTTCAGCTCTTTCTTTATGATCTTCAGGAATTTCAATTTCTTCAATTTCAGTTCCTAAGTCATTTGTGTATTTGAAACATGTCATTTCAACTAAGTCGATGATTGCTTCAAATTCATCTTCAGCACCGATAGGTAACTGAATTGGTTGCGCGTTAGCTTGTAAACGGTCATGAATTGTGCTTACTGAGTATTCAAAGTTAGCACCTAATTTGTCCATTTTGTTAACGAAAACAATACGAGGTACACCATAAGTTGTTGCCTGACGCCAAACTGTTTCAGTTTGAGGTTCAACACCTGATTGTGCATCTAATACTGTTACTGCGCCATCAAGTACACGTAATGAACGTTCAACTTCAACAGTGAAGTCTACGTGTCCAGGTGTATCGATGATGTTTACACGGTGGTTATCCCATTCTGCTGTCGTTGCAGCTGATGTGATAGTGATACCGCGGTCTTGCTCTTGTTCCATCCAGTCCATTTGTGAAGCACCTTCGTGTGTTTCACCAATTTTATGGATACGTCCAGTATAGTAAAGAATACGTTCAGTCGTAGTTGTTTTACCAGCATCGATGTGAGCCATGATACCGATATTACGAGTTCTATCTAAACTAAAATCTCTAGCCATGTATTTTTCTCCTTCCAGTATAACTGCGAATAAATACTTTAAATATGGCGATGCCCTAAACACGCACCGGTGATAGTAAACTATCTTTGTGGAACATGCTCAGGGAAAAAGCTACTATCCTACCAACGATAGTGAGCGAATGCTTTGTTAGCTTCAGCCATTTTATGTGTGTCTTCACGTTTCTTAACTGCTCCACCAGTGTTGTTAGCAGCATCTAAGATTTCGTTAGCTAAACGTTCTTCCATAGTTTTTTCACCACGAAGACGCGAATAGTTAACTAACCAACGAAGACCTAATGTAGTACGACGCTCTGGACGAACTTCTACTGGTACTTGATAGTTAGAACCACCTACACGGCGAGCTTTAACTTCTAATACTGGCATGATGTTATCGATAGCTTCTTCGAAAACTTCAACTGCTTCACGACCACTACGTTCTTTAACTAAGTCGAATGCAGAATAAAGAATTCTTTGTGCTGTTCCACGTTTACCATCTAACATAATTTTGTTGATCAATTTTGTAACTAATTTAGAGTTGTGAATTGGATCTGGTAATACGTCTCTTTTTGGTACTGATCCTTTACGAGGCATAATGTAAATCCTCCCTTCCTATTATAGTATAATTTTAAATTTTATAGCGAAAATTTACGCAATCTTAAACTTATTTTTTAGGTTTTTTAGTTCCGTATAATGAACGGCCTTGTCTACGTCCATCAACACCTGAAGTATCAAGTGCACCACGTACGATATGGTAACGTACACCAGGTAAGTCTTTTACACGTCCACCACGTACAAGTACAACACTGTGTTCTTGTAAGTTATGTCCGATACCAGGGATATACGCATTGATTTCAATGTTGTTAGACAAACGAACACGCGCATATTTACGTAACGCTGAGTTAGGTTTTTTAGGTGTCATAGTACCGACACGAGTACAAACCCCACGTTTTTGTGGTGAATTTAAATCAGTAAATTTTTTCTTTTTACTGTTAAAATTTCTGTTTAATGCTGGTGAATCAGATTTTTTTGATTTACTTTGTCTTGGTTTGCGTACCAATTGATTAATAGTTGGCATGATTAGTTCCTCCTTTCCTCATTTATAATCCCACACATCCAGGTGGTTCATTTTAAGGGTAAATAAAATTTAGTAAGAATCATTCTTACTAATCTCATTTTAATAATGCAACAATAGCTACATTAACGTTTATACCTACATATTTCCCTAAAGCTTGTTTGCTTTCGAAAAATGAAACAGGTATGTGTTTGTGATTGATTTGGCTCAACACGCGAGTCATAAGATGAACTTCTACGTCTTCAGCGATAATCAATGATGTAACTTGATCTTTATTCAAAGCTTTGAGCGTTTGTTTAAGACCAATAACAAAATGTTGTTTGTTAAAGCGTGCAACTTTTTCATTAGACATATAAATATCCTCCAAAGTTCTGCTTGCATCAACCTTAATAATAATAACATTTTCATTACTGCTGAGTCAACTTTAAATCCAATAATTTTGCAAAAATAATTAAAAAACAAAGTGATCGAAAATCGCATTCCGACCACCTTGTTTATTTAACTCAAAATTATATTTCAGTAGTTTGCACTTCTTCTACAATTTCAGTTTCTGGTGCAGCTTTATCGTATTCAACATCTCTATAACGTCTCATACCTGTACCAGCTGGAATTAATTTACCGATAATAACATTCTCTTTAAGACCGAGTAAGTTATCACGTTTACCTTTAATTGCAGCATCAGTAAGTACACGTGTTGTTTCTTGGAATGAAGCCGCTGATAAGAAGCTTTCAGTTTCAAGAGACGCTTTCGTAATACCTAGTAATACTGGTTTAGCTGTTGCAGGACGTTTACGTTCTTTAAATGCTTCACGGTTGGCATCAGTAAAGTTATGAATATCTACTAATGAACCTGGAAGTAACTTAGTATCTCCAGCTTCAATGATACGTACTTTACGTAACATTTGTCTAACCATAACCTCAACGTGTTTATCATCGATTTCAACACCTTGCATACGGTAAACTTTTTGAACTTCTTTTAGTAAATAACTTTCTGTTGCATTTAAACCTGATACAGATAAATAGTTCTTAGGCTCAATTGAACCTTCTGTTAGAACTTCACCACGTTCAACACTTTGTCCAACTTCTACTTTCAATCTTGAAGTACCAGAAGCTAGATAAGATTTCGTTTCATTAGCGCCTTTAATTACAATTTCTTGTTGGCGATCTTTCGCTAATTTGATGTCATCAACAACACCTTCGATTTCAGTAATCACGGCTTGACCTTTAGGATTACGTGCTTCGAAGATCTCTTGGATACGAGGAAGACCTTGTGTGATATCGCTACCTGCTACACCACCTGTATGGAATGTACGCATTGTAAGCTGTGTACCTGGTTCACCAATTGATTGGGCAGCAATTGTACCAACTGCTTCACCAACTTCAACTTTTTCACCAGTTGCAAGGTTTTTACCGTAACATTTTTCACATACACCATGACGTGTGTTACATGTAAATGCTGAACGGATATACATTTCCTCAATACCAGCATCAGTAATTTTCTTAGCGATTTCTGCAGTTACTAATTCGTCAGGATTAACAATTACTTCATTTGTTTCTGGATGACGAATTGTTTCTTTAGAATAACGACCTTCAATACGTTCGATGAATGGTTCAATCATTTCAGTACCTTCTTTGATATCTGAAACAAGTAAACCACGGTCAGTACCACAATCTTCCTCACGTACAATAACATCTTGAGCAACGTCAACAAGTCGACGAGTAAGATAACCAGAATCGGCTGTTTTAAGTGCTGTATCGGCAAGACCTTTACGCGCACCGTGAGTAGAGATGAAGTATTCTAACACTGTTAAACCTTCACGGAATGAAGACGTGATTGGCAATTCGATAATTTCACCAGAAGGCGCAGCCATAAGTCCACGCATACCTGCTAACTGTGTAAAGTTAGACGCGTTACCACGGGCACCAGAGTCACTCATCATAAAGATAGGGTTTGTTTCTACTAGTGAGCCCATCAATTCGTTTTGAATTTGATCTTTGGCATCTGTCCAAATTTCGATTACTGCGTTGTAACGTTCAAAATCAGTGATTAAACCACGATTAAATTGTTTCGTTACTTTTTCAACGAGTTTTTCATGTTCATCTAAGATATCTTGTTTGTCTGGTAGTACCACAATATCAGATACACCAACAGTGATACCTGCTTTAGATGAGAACTTGAATCCTAAGTCTTTCATTCTATCTAACATCATTGACGTATCAGTGATGCTGAAACGGTTGAACACTTCTGCAATAACATTTCCTAGGAAATTCTTATTGAAAGGTTTGATTAACGGTTGTTCATCAAAGTAAGCTTTCAAGCCTTCTTCACCAATTTCAGTTGGTGCAATGAAATATTTCTCAGGTGTTTTATTTTCCAAGTTCGTTTGTGTTGGTTCATTGATATATGCAAATGAATCAGGAATGATTTCATTAAATATTACTTTACCAACAGACGTTAGTAAGATTTTTTTGTTTTGTTCTTCAGTGAAAGTAGGATTATTGAATGATGCTGCGTGTACACCAATTCTTGTATGCAAGTGAACGTAGCCATTTGCATAAGCTTTTAGTACTTCGTTCGTATCATTATAAATCGTACCTGTATTCACTGCTTCTTTACGCTCTAATGTAAGGTAATAGTTACCTAATACCATATCTTGTGATGGTGTAACAACTGGTTTACCATCTTTAGGGTTCAAGATGTTTTGCGCTGCTAACATTAACATACGCGCTTCAGCTTGAGCTTCTTTAGATAATGGTACGTGAACAGCCATTTGGTCACCATCAAAGTCGGCATTATAAGCTGTTGTAGCAAGTGGATGTAGACGGATCGCACGACCTTCAACAAGTGTAGGTTCAAATGCTTGGATACCTAATCTGTGAAGTGTAGGTGCACGGTTTAAAAGAACTGGGTGTTCTTTAATAACATCTTCTAATACATCCCATACTTCATCATCCATGCGCTCAATTTTACTTTTCGCGTTTTTGATGTTTGTCGCAATTTCACGTTGAACTAATTCTTTCATAATGAAAGGTTTGAACAATTCAAGTGCCATTTCTTTAGGTAGTCCACATTGATACATTTTCAAGCTAGGTCCAACTGCAATAACTGAACGACCTGAATAGTCAACACGTTTACCTAATAAGTTTTGACGGAAACGACCTTGTTTACCTTTTAACATGTGTGAAAGTGATTTTAATGGACGGTTACCTGGACCAGTTACTGGACGGCCACGACGACCATTATCAATAAGTGCGTCAACAGCCTCTTGTAACATACGTTTTTCATTTTGTACGATGATGCCAGGAGCACCTAAGTCTAATAAACGTTTCAAACGGTTGTTACGGTTGATAACACGGCGGTATAAATCATTTAAATCACTTGTCGCAAAACGTCCACCATCTAATTGAACCATTGGTCTGATTTCTGGTGGGATAATTGGAAGTACGTCTAAGATCATCCATGCTGGGTTGTTACCAGAATGTCTGAATGATTCAACAACTTCTAAACGTTTAATTGCACGAGTAAGTCTTTGACCAGTAGCTGATTCTAACTCATCACGTAAGTGCTTGAGTTCAGCATCTAAATCAATTTCTTCAAGTAATTCTTTGATACCTTCAGCACCCATTTTAGCTGTGAATTTACCAGGGAATTTATCATAGTATTCTCTGAATTCAGCTTCAGATAATAATGTCTTTTTCTCTAATCCAGTTGGTCCTGGATTAACAACAACGTATGAAGCAAAGTAAATAACTTCTTCTAACGCTCTTGGTGACATGTCTAATAATAGACCCATACGGCTTGGAATACCTTTGAAATACCAAATGTGTGATACAGGTGCAGCTAATTCAATGTGCCCCATTCTTTCACGGCGCACTTTAGATTTAGTTACTTCTACGCCACATCTATCACAAACCATACCTTTGTAACGTACGCGTTTGTATTTACCACAACTACATTCCCAGTCTTTTGTAGGTCCAAATATTCTTTCACAGAATAGACCATCTTTTTCTGGTTTTAAAGTACGATAGTTTATTGTTTCTGGCTTTTTAACCTCACCAAAAGACCATGAACGGATTTTTTCAGGTGAAGCAAGTCCTATTTTCATATAATGGAAATTATTTACATCAATCAAGGAGCCTACCTCCTTCAATTTAGATTAGCTGTGCAAATTGATTGATTGCTCTATATCAATAATGAAATGCCCGCTTAGAGTGTGCACTAATTAAGCACACAGCTCTTCACGGCATATTCATTTATAAACTTAAATGCAATTAGTCTGTAACTTCTTTTTGTGATTGTGGAGCATCTTTTTGTTGAAGATCCACTTTACGTTCAACGACATCTTCTTCTTCATTATCTTGCATGTCAATTTCATTGTCATGCTCGTCCATAATTTTAACATCTAGTCCTAAACTTTGTAATTCTTTCATCAATACTCGGAATGATTCAGGAACACCTGGTTTAGTAATATTTTCACCTTTAACAATAGATTCATATGTTTTCACACGACCTACTGTATCATCGGATTTGTAAGTTAAAATTTCTTGAAGTGTATATGCAGCACCGTAAGCTTCAAGTGCCCATACTTCCATTTCACCGAAACGTTGCCCACCAAATTGTGCTTTACCACCAAGTGGTTGTTGCGTTACAAGTGAATATGGTCCAGTTGAACGTGCGTGTAGTTTGTCATCAACCATGTGTGCAAGTTTCAGCATGTACATAACGCCGACTGAAATTCTGTTATCGAATGGTTCACCCGTACGTCCATCGTATAATACTGTCTTACCATCACGAGCCATACCAGCTTCTTCAATTGTTGACCAAACATCTTCATCACTCGCACCATCAAATACTGGTGATGCAACGTGAATACCTAAGTTTTTAGCAGCCATACCTAAGTGTAGCTCTAATACTTGTCCGATATTCATACGTGAAGGAACACCAAGTGGGTTCAACATGATATCGATTGGTGTGCCGTCTGGAAGATATGGCATATCTTCTTCAGGAACAAGTTTAGAAATAACACCTTTGTTACCATGACGACCACACATTTTATCTCCTACGTGAATTTTACGTTTTTGAACGATATAAACACGCACTAATTGGTTAACACCTGGAGATAATGTATCGTCTCCTTCTTCACGGTTAAAGACTTTAACATCTAGAACAATACCACCTGCACCATGAGGTACGCGTAATGATGTATCGCGAACTTCACGTGCTTTTTCACCAAAGATAGCGTGTAGTAAACGTTCTTCTGCAGTTAATTCTGTTACACCTTTAGGCGTTACTTTACCTACTAAGATGTCACCATCATTAACTTCAGCGCCGACGTATACAATACCACGGTCATCTAAGTTTTTAAGTGCACTGTCAGAAACGTTAGGAATATCGCGAGTGATTTCTTCAGGTCCTAGTTTCGTATCACGCGCTTCTGATTCATACTCTTCAATATGAATAGACGTATATACGTCATCTTTAACTAGGCGTTCACTCATAATAACAGCATCCTCATAGTTGTAACCGTCCCAAGTCATGAAACCAACAACTACGTTTCTACCTAATGCCATTTCACCAAGTTCCATTGAAGGACCATCGGCTAAAATTTCACCTTTAGTTACTACGTCACCAGAAGCAACGATAGGTCTTTGGTTATAACAAGTACCCGTATTTGAACGTTTGAATTTAGCTAATGGATAGCGATCTAATTCGCCTTCGTATTCTTGACCGTCTTCTTCGATAAGTTGACGAACAAGAATTTCATTAGATTCAACGTGCTCAACGCGACCTTTACGTTTTGCAACAATTGCTGCACCAGAGTCACGTGCTGCCACGTGCTCCATACCTGTACCTACAAATGGTGATTCTGGATTCATCAATGGCACTGCTTGACGTTGCATGTTCGCACCCATCAATGCACGGTTAGAGTCATCGTTTTCTAAGAAAGGAATACATGCTGTCGCTGCAGAAACAACTTGTTTAGGTGAGACATCCATATAATCCATTTTTTCTTTGGCCATAACTGTATTATTACCACGGAAACGACAAACAACTTCGTCTGCTGTGAAACGGCCATTTTCGTCTAATGCTGAGTTTGCTTGTGCTACAACATAGCTATCTTCTTCATCAGCTGTTAAATAGTCAATTTGATCCGTGATTGAATTCGTTTCAAGATCCACTTTACGGTAAGGTGTTTCAATAAAGCCGAATTCATTTACACGCGCATAACTAGATAACGAGTTAATAAGTCCGATGTTTGGACCCTCTGGCGTTTCAATTGGACACATACGGCCATAGTGAGAATAGTGAACGTCACGTACTTCCATTTGAGCACGTTCACGCGTTAAACCACCAGGTCCTAGAGCTGATAAACGACGTTTATGCGTTAACTCAGCTAACGGATTCGCTTGGTCCATGAATTGTGATAATTGTGAACTACCAAAGAATTCTTTGATAGATGCAATCACTGGACGAATATTGATTAATTGTTGTGGCGTTACAGAATCAGTGTCTTGGATAGACATTCTTTCACGTACAACACGTTCCATTCTTGATAAACCAATACGGAATTGGTTTTGTAACAATTCACCTACTGAACGTAGACGACGGTTACCAAGGTGGTCAATATCATCTGTGAAGCCAATACCACTTAATAAGTTAAAGAAGTAAGACATTGATGCAATAATATCTGCTGGTGTAATACATTTCACTTCTGAATCAGGGAATGCATTACCAATCACTGTCGTTGTACGTCCTTCTTCATCGTTAGGAACATAAACTTTAATAGATTGAATTTCAACAGGTTCATCAATCACTGTACCTTCTAACTCAAAGACTTCACTGTTAGCATTTGCTTCCAGTACATCCATGATTTCATCGAGATTACGACGATCAAGCACAGTACCTTCTTCAGCAACAATTTCACCTGTTTCAGTATTAACAATAGGTTCTGCTAATTTTTGATTAAACAAGCGGTGTTTTAAATGAAGTTTTTTGTTTGCTTTGTAACGACCTACGCTTGCTAAGTCATAACGTTTCGGATCGAAGAAACGAGAATATAAAAGACTCTTAGCATTTTCTACTGTAGGTGGTTCACCAGGGCGTAAACGCTCATAGATTTCTAATAGCGCTTGATCTGTTGTTTCTGTACCATCTTTTTCTAAAGTATTACGTAAGTACTCATTGTCACCTAAAAGATCAACGATTTCTTGATCTGTAGAGAAACCTAAAGCACGTAATAATACTGTTAATGGTAATTTTCTAGTTCTATCAATACGTACGTAAACAACATCTTTTGCATCTGTTTCATATTCTAACCAAGCACCACGGTTTGGAATAATTGTAGCATCGAAGTTGATACGACCATTTTTATCTAGTTTTTCATTGAAGTATACGGATGGTGAACGAACTAATTGTGAAACGATAACACGTTCAGCACCGTTAATTACGAATGTACCTGTATCTGTCATTAATGGGAAATCACCCATAAACACTTCTTGTTCTTTTACTTCGCCAGTTTCCTTGATAATCAAACGCACTTTAACACGTAGAGGTGCAGAATACGTTGTATCACGGTTTTTAGATTCTTCTAAATCATATTTCGGTTCTCCAAGTCTGTAATCTACAAACTCTAAAGATAGATTGCCTGTGAAATCTTCAATCGGAGAAATGTCTCTAAACATTTCTAATAAACCTTCTTCTAAGAACCAATCGTAAGACTTAGTTTGAATCTCAATTAAATTCGGTAATTCTAATACCTCTGAAATTCTCGCATAGTTTCTACGTTTACGATGTCTTCCATATTGGACAAATTGACCTGCCAAACAGATTCACCCCTCAAAAATTGCGTGTTTACTTTTACTAAATCACCCAATATAATTAGACAAAAAGAAAACGGTAGCATACTCATGACACCATTTTCTATTTCACTTTATATACATTGTTAATTTATACGTAAAAGTACACACTTATTGAACATAATTTTTTACATTCTATTACTATATCAGAATACAGCTATTTAATCAACCTTTTACACTTCTTAAAATGTAGTAGCCTTTGCTCTTTTCTAATACTTCCACGTTATCGAATGTTTCTTGCATTTTTTTCTTTGCTGACGGCATACCTTGCTTTTTCTGAATTACTACATACAAGGCGCCACCTTGTTTCAATTTATTAAAAGCATCTTCTAAAATACTGTGAACGACTTGCTTCCCTGCTCTAATCGGCGGATTAGTCAGTACAAAATCATAAGTGTTATCTTCTACTTGTGATAAACCATTACTTTCAATAATCTCAGCATTGTCTATACGGTTTCTTTTTTTATTTTTTCTTGATAATGATAGTGCTCTTTGGTTAATATCAACCATTGTCACTTCGTGATGTGGGGAAACTTTTGCAATCATTAAACCGATAGGGCCATAGCCACAACCAACGTCTATAATTTTCTTCGTGGGACCAGGGGGATATGCTTTCAAAAATGTTGTCACTAATAAATCAGAGCCGAAGTCTATTTTCCCTTTAGAAAATACACCTGAATCTGTTATTAGTTCTAAATCATGGTTATCGTAGGAGTACGTAAAAAGCAACTCATCACTTTCTACTTCAGGATTTTCATCATAGTAATGATTCATGACTACACCTCTTTAATCTAATTCTTCTTAGATTAATACTATACCCGTTTGATTGGATATTGATCAAATAAGATAAAACCCCGTTATATGGATAACGGGGTTTTCATTTCTCAAAGATATCAGCCTATCTATAGCGCACTCAATCCCAACGTACCGAAGTAGTTGCTGCATTAAGCAACGCAGATAAGCCTCAATATATAATTATGAATTGTTAGCAAGCTAGAATTATTTTAATTCTACTGTAGCGCCAACTTCTTCTAATGCTTCTTTAAGTTTTTCAGCTTCTTCTTTAGGTAAAGCTTCTTTGATTACTTTAGGAGCTCCGTCAACTAATTCTTTAGCATCTTTTAATCCTAAGCCAGTAGCTTCTTTAACAGCTTTAACGACTTTGATTTTAGATGATCCAGCTGAAGTTAATTCAACATCGAAATCAGTTTTTTCAGCTTCAGCGTCTCCGCCTGCTGCTGCGCCTGCTGCTGCTACTGGAGCTGCTGCAGTTACACCAAATTCTTCTTCAATTGCTTTTACTAAGTCGTTTAATTCTAAAACTGACATTTCTTTAATTGCTTCAATGATTTGTTCTTGATTAGCCATTTTTAATATTCCTCCATTAATTTTAATTAGTTTATGCGCAATTATTCAGCGCTTTCTTCTTTTGATTCTTTGTCTTCTCCAACAGCTTTAACTGCATAAGCGAAGTTGCGTACTGGAGCTTGTAATACTGATAAAAGCATAGAAACAAGACCGTCGTGTGATGGTAATGTACCAACAGTGTTAACTTCTTCAGCAGAAATAACATTGCCTTCCATAACACCTGTTTTAATTTCTAATGCTTGATGTTCTTTTGCAAATCCTGCGATAACTTTTGCTGGAGCAACAACATCTTCTGTTGAAGTAGCAACTGCAGTAGGACCTACTAAGAATTCATCTAAACCGTCAATACCAGCTTGTTGAGCTGCACGACGAACCATAGTGTTTTTCAATACTTTGTATTCAACACCAGCTTCACGTAATTGTGAACGTAATTCAGTTACTTCAGCAACGCTTAGACCACGATAGTCAACGATAACTGTAGATACTGAGTTTTTAAGTTGTTCAGCAATAATATCAACTTCTTGTTTTTTTGCATCGATGATTGCAGACATTTAGACACCTCCATAGATTTTAGTTTGGTGCTTTTAATTTTGAAGTTCTGTTGATTGACGTTCGTCAGTTCCTCAGATTATCCAATAAAAAAAGCACTTTCTACCCACGGCAAAAAGTGCTTGAAAGATCTAAAATCTTCACGTTCAAGTCAATTTTAGCCTCGGTAGGATCAAATTTTAAGTTATTACTAACTCCTACTGTCTTAGGTAAAATAATACATTAACCAATATAACTAAATTAATGTACAATGTCAATATTTTTTTAAAGACTGAAAGTAAACCTTTCAGCCTTTTTCATTTATTTATAGATTATAGTTTGAAGCTTGAAGTATCAACTTTAACTCCAGGACCCATTGTTGTAGTTACAGCAACAGATTTGAAGTACGTACCTTTAGCTGAAGCAGGTTTTGCTTTAGTTAATACGTCTTGTAAAGTTTTGAAGTTTTCAACAAGTTTGTCAGTATCAAATGATGTTTTACCAAT
Source organism: Staphylococcus sp. LKG3-1 (assembly GCF_048568385.1). Classification (NCBI taxonomy): domain Bacteria; kingdom Bacillati; phylum Bacillota; class Bacilli; order Caryophanales; family Staphylococcaceae; genus Staphylococcus; species Staphylococcus sp. LKG3-1. The sequence goes on along the minus strand of NZ_CP183796.1, from coordinate 2,255,995 downwards.
TGATGCATGAACAATACCTGATTTCTCAGCACGATATTCTACTTTACCAGCTTTGATTTCTTCAACAGCTTTTTTAACGTCCATAGTTACTGTTCCAGTTTTAGGGTTAGGCATTAAACCTTTAGGTCCTAATACGCGACCAAGTTTACCAACTTCGCCCATCATGTCTGGTGTAGCTACTACTACGTCAAAGTCAAACCAACCTTGTTGGATTTTTTCTACATATTCGCCTTCGCCAACGAAATCAGCACCTGCTGCTTCAGCTTCTGCTGCTTTGTCTCCTTTTGCGAACACTAATACACGTTGTGATTTACCAGTACCGTTTGGAAGCACTACTGCTCCACGGATTTGTTGATCATTTTTACGAGTATCAATACCTAAACGGAATGCTACTTCAACTGATGCATCAAAGTTAGCGATGTTTGTTTCTTTAGCTAGTTCAACAGCTTCTTCAACATTATAGTGTTTTAAGCGATCGATTTTGCTAGCTGCTTCTTGATATCTTTTGCTTTTTTTAGCCATTTCATGTTCCTCCTTTAGTGGTTTTAGCGGAATTTCCTCCCACATTTACTTGCTTTCACAAGTTAAGAGCAGATAACAGTGAGGTCAAAATTGTATTTTATCTTAGGAATTAACATTCCTTAATAAATGACATTTCTCCTCATATTACGACAATATTGAACGCTGTCATCATGTTTGTCATTTCTGTCATCTGCTTCTATCGTCAATCTATGTTTTCATTACTAATTTATATTATTGAACTGTGATACCCATACTACGAGCAGTACCTTCGATAATACGCATAGCTGCTTCTTCGTCTGCAGCATTTAAATCTTGCATTTTTTGGTTTGCAATTTCACGTACTTGATCTTTAGTTACTGTAGCAACTTTTGTTTTGTTAGGTTCGCCTGAACCTTTTTCAACGCCTGCTGCTTTTTTAAGTAGTACTGGCGCCGGTGGAGTTTTTGTAATAAATGTAAATGAACGGTCTTCATAAACACTGATTTCTACCGGAATAATTAAACCTGCGTCTTCTTGTGTACGTGCGTTGAATTCCTTACAGAATCCCATAATATTCACACCTGCTTGACCTAATGCTGGACCAACTGGTGGTGCTGGATTTGCTTTACCTGCAGGAATTTGTAATTTAACAACTTTTTCTACTTTTTTAGCCACGATGTGCACCTCCTTGATATCGTGATGTGGTCACAGGACTCAGTTTTGTCCTCCCACTCTTCTACATTTCGTGACGAAATGAACGCTCTATGAGCGCGACCACAGTATTATAACATTAACCCATTACATAAAGCAATGGTAATTTGTAAAATTTTGGGAACGGAACATAAATCTAATATCACTACAATAAAGCCCGCATCCCACATGAGAAAGATGACTAGTGTTAATGAGCCCCAATTTTAAAGGCTTTTTAAACTAGCCAGCAACTGCCTCCTTAACTATTAGCAAAGACCAAAAATGCTATAGCTTTTAGCTTCTGTTAATACGTGAGGCCAAACTCATTTTTTCTTCTAAATTAATTCTGTAATCAGCTGTACATAATGTATATAAAGTCATACTTCTAACTTTTGCAAGTTGTGTATGACCTCTACCAGTACCATCGTTCTGATATGCCTTACAGTTTTTCAACTTGATCAAATTCTACTTCTACTGGCGTTTCTCTACCAAACATGTCTACAAGAACAGTAAGTTTGAATTTATCCGCTTCAATTTCTTGAACTTCACCAACTTGATTTGCAAATGGACCTGATTTAATTCTTACTTGTTCACCTAAGTCAATTTGAACATCGATTGTTTTTTCTTTCATGCCCATTTGTTTAAGGATGAAGCGTGCTTCTTCAGGAAGTAATGGATTTGGTTTTGATCCAGCACCAGCTGAACCAACAAATCCTGTTACACCAGGTGTATTTCTTACGATATACCACGATTCGTCAGTCATTACTAACTCGACTAGCACGTATCCTGGGAATGTTTTTTTAGTTAATGTTTTGGCTTTGCCATCTTTAACTTGTGTTTCTTCTTCTTCTGGTATAACAACTCTGAATATTTGTTCAGTCATATTCATAGATTCAACACGTTTTTCTAAATTCTTTTTCACTTTATTCTCATAACCAGAATAAGTATGCACAGCATACCAACGCTTTGCGCCAACTTCTTCAGACATGTCGTCACTCCTATCTATTTAATTAACTCTATAATTCTACCAATTCCTAAGTCTAAGGCATAGAAGAATACTAAGAAAAATACTACTGTAGCTACAACAATGACTGTGTATTTAAATAATTCTTCTTTCGTTGGCCAACTTGTCTTTTCCATTTCTGACTTTACGCCTTGGAAGAAATTCTCTTTTTTAGCCATTTATAAGACCTCCGTATATTTCGTTATTCCTTATTTGCTTATTCCATGCAACAAATCAAGCAAATACAATACTCTCAACTTAAATGGAAGGGCATATTCACTCAATTGTAAATTTAATATGTCGTTTGTTATTTCGATTCTTTATGCAACGTATGTGCATTACATCTCGGACAATATTTCTTCAATTCCAGTCTAGATGCAAGATTACTCTGTTTGGGAACGTTATAATTTCGATTACCACACACTTCACAATTCAATGGTATTTTTTTCATTCGTCTTCCCCTTACTCATTATAATACCAATCTACTATACATAATTTCTAAGTCAATTGTCAATCGGCAATAGCGTCTTTGTACGTGATATGCTATATATTCAGACCGTTACAATTAAATAAAACACGCGCTATTTCTCATTTTCTAAATAGCGTCTTAATTTCATTTTACAACGATGTATCGCATTGTAAACCACTTTGATTTGTATATTTAGTGTTTCAGCAATTTCTTTCGGCTTAAAGTCATTTAGTAAACAGATTACGATACTTTTTTCTAAGACCGTCAGTTTCATTAATCCTTGTTGTAATTGACTTCCTATCTCTAAAGCTAATATATGTTTATCAAGTGGGTGTTCTGTTTTACTATTTTGATAATTGACTATAAATTCATTGACCAGCATTTCTTGTCGTTGGTTGCCATAGCATTTTTTACGGATATAATCATTTTTTACATTTTTAATCACACGATTTATATAATGCTCAATAGGTGTGTCATCAGTGAAATCAAATTTTTTAAATGCACAGTATAATCTTACGAGCACATCTTGACACAAATCTTCTTGGTCGTTTGGATGTATAGCAAAATGATATAAACGTCTACGAATCATTGGGCTTAAGACTTTAAAAATTTCAGGCACATCGATTGGTTTGGTTCTCTTTTCTCCATTAATTAAAGTGTTAGTTGGAATGCGGTTATTTCTTGTCATTACTGTTATCCTTTCCTTGAAGTAAAGAAAGATTACAGCAGTTGGACTGAAAAAATCAAACTCCGCTATAATAATTAATGATTATCGCCGCGTCTTAATTTTTCAAATTCTTCAAGAATTTCATTTGAAAGTTCGATACGCGTTCTGGGTTTCTGTTCATTAAATCCATCTAGCTTTTTCGATACAGAAATTTCATTTTCTCTTAAATCTCTCCACATTTCTCTTGAAGACACACGATATGCACCTGCACCAAAAATAGCATGTTGCTCACTCATATCGCTCGTAACCACTGTAATATGTCTTGTATGTTTGTCATATAAGTCATATACATAACGTTCAATGTAGCTATCTGCAGTTTCTTTTTCTTTTGTAAAAATCGTTTTAACACCATGATACATATATTCTGTAGGCGCTCCGGATTGTTCATAAGCATCGAATACGCAGACAACTTCATCCGCAATGACTGCGTTATAGTTCGCTATAGCAATGAGCAATTGTTCACGTGCTTCTTCAAGGTTATCTTGTGCAATACGACTTAATTCCTGCGATTGTCCAATCATATTATATCCATCAATGATTAAATAACGATCTTTCATGCTTTATCTCCGATATAATTACGTTTGCGGAAAACTTCATACATCATTAAACTTGCTGCTACTGATGCATTTAGACTGTTAACATGACCTACCATTGGAATATTGATATAGAAATCGCATTTTTCTTTAACTAAACGGCTCATACCTTGACCTTCACTACCTATCACAATACCTAGTGGCATGCCAGCATCCATTTCTCTATAGTCCGTTGAATTTTCAGCTTCAGTACCAACAATCCAATAGCCGTTATCCTTTAGCGTTTCAATCGTGTTAGCCAAATTAGTCACCCTCATTACTGGTATATGCTGAATAGCGCCCGTCGATGCTTTGGCAACCGTTTGTGTTAAAGCAACTGAACGTCTCTTAGGAATTATGACACCATCAACACCTGAAGCATCTGCGGTTCTTAAGATTGATCCTAGGTTATGTGGGTCTTCTAAACCATCTAAAATTAATACTGTCGATAATTTATCTTGTGCTTTTTGTTGCGCAACAAATGCATCAAAGTCCGCATATTCATATGGAGCAATGTAAGCAGCAACACCCTGGTGAGGTGAATCTGACAATCCATCTATTTTAGATTTCGGTACAGATTGAACTATAATTTTATTACTATTCGCTAATTTTAAAATTTCGTTGATTTGGCCTTTTTTGATAGTATCTTGAATCAGAATTTTATTAATAGTATGTCCTGAGACAATAGCTTCTTTTACTGCATGTCGACCAACAATTACGATCTCTTCCATAGTATCACTACCTTTCGTCTACGATTTGTACAATTTGTTCTAATAGTGCCGCTAAACGTGCATCTTCTTTTTCTAAATATAAGTAACCAATGATTGCCTCTAGCCCAGAACTTTTTCTATATGTTTGAATATCTGTATTTTTTGCTTTGGTATAACTTTTAGCGTTTCTACCTCGACGCACGATATCTAATTCTTCTTCTGAAAACCATTCATTTTCCATTAATGACTCTAGCGTCAGCGCTTGACTCTTAGCTGAAACGTAGCGTTTAGCTTCTTGATGTAAACGATTAGGCTTTGCTTTTAATTTTAAAACGATATATGCTCTCACGTGTTGATCTAAGACAGCGTCACCCATGTAAGCAAGTGTCAACGGATTTAATAATTTATTATTCATATTAGCCACGTTTAAATCTCACACCTTGAGGCGTGTCTTCTAATATAATATTTTGTTCTTTTAATTGATCACGTATTTCATCTGCTCGAGCGAAATCTTTATCTTTTCTTGCATTGTTTCTTTCTTCAATCAGCGCTTCGACTTCTTCATCTAGTAGTTCATCACTATCTTTGCCTTTCAAAGGCACTCCTAGTACATCACTAAAGATTTGATAAACTTCTTTAAAACGTCCAAGTACTCTCGTAGACGTTGTGTTTTCTAGCACGTATTTATTTGCTAATTTAGCCAAATCATACCAAGCAGTAATAGCATTCGCTGTATTAAAATCATCATTCATAACGGTTTCAAATTGCTCTAAAATTTTATCTATTTCAGCAATATAATCACTTTGCGCTTCAATATCTGTAGCAATTGCTTCACGTTCTTCAATCGCTTGATAGCTGTTACGTACACGTTCCAAACCGCTTTTAGCCGCTTCGACAAGTTCCATATTATAATTAATAGGACTTCTATAATGTACACTAATCATGAAAAAGCGTAATACATCTGGATCAATTTGTTTGATGATGTCGTGTACTAAAACAAAGTTGCCTAATGATTTACTCATTTTTTCATTATCTATATTGATGAAACCATTATGCATCCAATAGTTCGCAAACGTCGCGTGGTTATGTGCCTCTGATTGCGCAATTTCATTTTCATGGTGTGGGAACTGTAAATCTGTACCACCCGCATGAATATCAATTGTGGCACCCAATTCATGATAAGCCATTACTGAACATTCAATATGCCAGCCAGGTCTACCTTCACCAAATGGGCTTTCCCAACTGATTTCACCTGGTTTAGCTTGCTTCCATAACGTAAAATCTAATGCATCTTCCTTCTGTTCACCCTGTTCAATACGTGCGCCTACTTTTAAATCATTTAAAGATTGATGGCTTAATTTACCGTAATCTTGGAATTTTCGTGTTCTAAAATAAACATCGCCGCCACTTTCATAAGCATAACCTTCATCAACGAGGTCTTTTATAAAGTTAATGATGTCATCCATATGATTCATAACACGTGGATTAGACGTTGCTTTTTTTACATTTAACGCACCTACATCTTCGTAGAATGCATCAATGTAGCGATCAGCAATCGTTTCAACTGATTCGTCCAATTCTTTTGAGCGTTTAATTAATTTGTCATCTACATCTGTAAAATTTGAAACAAATACGACTTCATAGCCTTGATATTCAAAATATCTTCTTACTACATCGTAATTGATAGCTGGTCGTGCATTTCCGATATGAATATAATTATATACAGTTGGTCCACAAACATACATTTTAACTTTACCAGGTTCAATTGGTTCAAACGTCTCTTTTTGACGCGTTAATGTATTATATAATGTAATCATCTTGTATCTCTCCATTTCTTGTTTTCTCAAGTTGTTTTTCAAGTTCTTTTAATTGCTCGTAGATTGGGTCAGGTAAATTACGGTGATCAAATGTTTTGCCAATACGTCTGCCGTCTTGTTTTACAATGTGTCCTGGAATACCGACTACAGTTGAATAACTAGGTACAGTATTAAGTACGACTGAGTTCGCACCGATATTCACATTTGAATTAATTGTAATATTACCAAGTACTTTTGCTCCCGCAGCAATAAGTACATTATCCCCTATATCTGGATGGCGTTTTCCTTTTTCTTTACCCGTACCGCCTAATGTAACGCCTTGATAAATCGTTACATTATCTCCAATTCGACAAGTTTCTCCAATCACTACGCCCATGCCATGGTCAATGAATAAACGTCTACCGATTTGGGCGCCTGGGTGAATTTCAATACCTGTAAAAAAGCGTGTAATTTGTGAAATTAATCTCGCTAAGACATATTTTTTCTTTTTATATAGTTCATGTGCAATCAAATGACTCCAGACCGCATGCACGCCTGCATATGAAGTAACAACTTCTAAAGTTGTACGTGCTGCAGGATCTTGTTCAAACACCATATTCACATCGTCTTTTATTCTTTTCAACATCTTAAACAAGGTTGCTACCTCCTTATAAAAAAGCACCCCTAACTTTATTGTTAGAGGTGCTTTTGCACGGTTCCACTCTCATTTTATATAAGTAATTGCCTAAATCAAACTTTGTACTGATTGATATCAAGTCTATTCCTTATAATTCTCATTTAAGTTATTCACTTTATTTGCACAAAGGTGCATTCTGTAATTTAAGTGATGTGCTCACAGCTACCGCACACTCTCTTGACACCGTCCATCACATACTAATCCTTTGCTGATTTCAATGTTAATCATAGGTTGTTTATTGTAATTTTTCAAGTGTTATCTATTTAACACAACCTTTACAATACTCAACGCTTATTTATACATATTTTTTCAAACGTGATAATACTTTATCTTTACCTAATACTTCAATTGTATTTGGTAATTCTGGGCCATGCATTTGACCAGTAACAGCAACACGGATAGGCATAAATAATTGTTTACCTTTGATACCCGTTTCTTTTTGAACTTCTTTAATCGTTTTTTTAATTTCAGCAGCTTCAAATGGTTCAAGTGCTTCTAATTTACTATATAAATGGTTCATCAATTCTGGTACTTGCTCACCTGCAATAACTTCTTGCTCATCGTCACCTAATGTTTGTTCATCACGGAAGAATAATTCCGATAACGGTACAATTTCTCCAGCATAGCTCATTTCTTTTTGATAAAGTGAAACAAGTTTACGTCCCCAATCTAGGTCCGCTTCACTTGGATTTTCCGGTAACAATTCAGCTTTAATTAAGTGAGGTAAAGCTAATTCAAATACTGTTTCAGTATCTTTTTGTTTCATATATTGATTATTAACCCATGCAAGTTTCTGTTTATCGAAAAATGCTGGCGATTTAGATAGGCGTTTTTCATCAAAGATTTTAATAAAGTCTTCTTTAGAATAAATTTCATCTTCGCCTTCTGGTGACCAACCTAACAATGTAATAAAGTTAAATAATGCTTCAGGTAAATATCCTAAATCACGATATTGCTCGATAAACTGTAGGATTTGACCGTCACGTTTACTTAATTTTTTACGTTCTTCGTTTACGATAAGTGACATATGTGCAAATCTTGGTGCTTCCCAACCAAATGTTTCATAAATCATTAATTGTTTTGGTGTGTTTGAAATATGGTCATCACCACGAATAACATCTGAAATTTCCATGTAATGGTCATCGATAGCTACCGCAAAGTTATACGTTGGGATACCATCTTTTTTAACAATGACCCAGTCACCCATGTTATTTGAATCAAATGAAATTTCACCTTTAACCATATCATCAAATGAATATGTCGTATCTTTAGGTACACGGAAACGAATTGAAGGTTTGCGACCTTCCGCTTCAAATTGTTGACGTTCTTCTTCAGTTAAATGTGCATGTTCACCACCATAACGCGGCATTTCACCACGTTCGATTTGCTGTTGACGCTCTTCTTCTAATTCGTCTTCAGTCATATAACATTTGTAAGCTTTGTCTTCATCCAATAATTGTTGAATCAGCGGATTATAAATTTCTGCACGTTCAGACTGACGATACGGTCCATAACCTTTATCTTTATCAACAGATTCATCCCATTCGATACCTAACCATTTTAAGTTATCAAATTGCGATGATTCTCCATCAACTAAATTACGCTTACTATCCGTATCTTCAATACGAATTACAAAATCACCATCATAATGTTTAGCAAATAAATAGTTAAATAATGCAGTTCTTGCATTACCGATATGCAAATATCCAGTTGGACTTGGTGCGTATCTCACTCTTACACGATCACTCATTATGTTCACTCCCGTTTTATCATATTAATTATTTTCAACATACGTTATTAATGTAAAATGCGTTTCACAAACGCAATAAATAAGCCGAACGCATATCTTTTATCTACTTATCATTTATAAAAAAATACCGCTCAACCATTAATAAGTTTATTATTTATCGCTTATTAATCATACCATAGCTTATTATTTTTTAAAGTATCTCTTACCAAAGTCTGCTCCAAGCATCACACAATAATTGATTATGTGACATTCCTTTTTTAGAAATACAATTTCGCTATCTATTGTAGCACTTTAACCGCTAATATGATATTGCTGTGCTTAAATTAACCATGACTTTGTCTATATTTTTAAATATAAAAAAGGCTCCACACGAAACTGTAACAACATTTGCTACAGTTTCACATGAAACCCTACGTTTTAATTTAATTTTTTCGCAAAAATAATTCTACCCGATGAAGTTTGTAATAAGCTAATCACTTCTAAATCGATATGTTCGCCAATGTGTTTTTTAGCGTTATCCACAACAACCATCGTTCCATCGTCTAAATAACCAACTGCTTGCCCAGACTCTTTACCCATTTTTGTAAGTAATAGACTGAATCGGTCACCTTGATGTACAGAGGGCTTGATTGCTTCAGATAAATCATTCACATTAAGTGCTTGGATTCCTTGCACATGACATACTTTATTTAAATTAAAATCTGTCGTTATAATGTGCGCTCTATAATGTTGCGCTAATTTAATTAACATTGCATCAATATCGCTATGCGTTTTCGTCGGATGAATAATTCTAGTCGGATGATTTGTATCATATAAAGAGTTTAATATATCTAAACCACGTTGACCTTTCTCACGTTTCACACTATCATTGGCGTCCGCAACGACTTGAAGTTCGTTGATTACACCTTGAGGAATTAATATTTCACCATCAATAAATCCACATTCAATAATGTCTAAAATTCGGCCATCTATAATTGCACTTGTATCTATAATCTTTGGCACTGCGTTTCGTGCATTGATAGACATAGAACGCGCCATATTTTCTGGTAAAAATAGCAACATTTCGTCACGTTTTCGCAAACCAAATTGGAAGCCGAAATAACCTAAAATAATTGTAATAATGATTGGTACAAAATGATTGATGATGTTGTTGCCGATAATTTGGAATATAAAAGATATCATAACTGAAATCAGTAAGCCTATCATTAGTCCAATTGTAGCAAATAAAATTTCTACTGCGCTTTGACGCATAATTGTTCGTTCTAATTCTTTTAAAGCAAGTGTTGCTTTTTTAATAAACCAACCAAATATTAAAAAGAAAATTATAATACCTAGTAGTCCATTAAAATACGTATTAGTTAATAATGATATATTACCTAGCCCTATATCATCAAAGATTTCTGGCAAAAGGTATACACCTATACTTGCACCTAAAATGATATAGCACAAGATAACAATAAGTCTTATCATGTTCACAAGTTAACGCTCCTTTCTTCCGACAATTATTCAACCTTATATTATTAAAGCATAATTATTTTTAATGTTTTGTTAATGCGTATTTTAAAGCTTCATGAACACTTTTAACCCCAATTACTTTTATACCTTCAGGAAATTGCCATCCCCCAATATTGGACTCAGGGATAATCACACGTTTGAACCCTAATTTTTCAGCTTCTTGGACACGTTGTTCTATTCGAGAAACACGTCTGACTTCTCCAGTAAGACCTACCTCACCGATGAAACAGTCCAAGCCGTCCACCGTTAAATCTTTAAAGCTTGAAGCCGTCGCAATAATGATACCTAAATCTACTGCTGGCTCAGTAAGTCTCACACCACCCGCAACTTTGATATAAGCATCTTGCTGCTGAAGGAGATAATTTTCTTTCTTTTCTAATACGGCCATGAGCAAACTCAATCGATTATGATCTATGCCCGTTGCCATACGTCTCGGATTATTAAAAGTTGTCGGTGTCACTAATGCTTGTACTTCAATCAATAAAGGTCTCGTACCTTCCATGGTAGAAACAATCGTGGAACCTGGTACATTGGCTGAACGTTCTTCAAGAAACATTTCCGAAGGGTTTTTAACGCCTTTCAAACCTGTTTGCTTCATCTCAAAGATACCCATTTCATTTGTAGAACCAAAACGGTTTTTCACAGCTCTTAAAATACGATATGCGTGGTGTTCATCACCTTCGAAGTAAAGCACTGTGTCCACCATATGTTCAAGTAAACGCGGCCCAGCGATTTGACCTTCTTTTGTTACATGTCCGACAATAAACGTCGCAATATTCATCTGTTTAGCTATATTCATTAAGCTCTGCGTACTTTCTCTAACTTGTGACACCGAGCCTGGTGCCGAGCTGATTTCAGGGTGGAATATTGTTTGTATAGAATCCACAACAAGTAAATCTGGTTTAATTTGTTTAACCGTTTCATGGATTACTTCTAAATCTGTTTCGGCAAATACATTTAATTCACTAGAATCTTCATCTAATCTTTCCGCTCTTAATTTCGTTTGACTCAATGATTCTTCACCAGTGATATATAATACGTTTTTAGATTGGGATAATGATGCACAAATTTGTAATAGTAATGTCGATTTCCCAATACCAGGATCACCACCAATTAAGACAAGTGAACCATTAACAATACCTCCACCTAGTACGCGGTTAAATTCGTTTGAATTTGTTTTAACCCTAGGTGTTGTTTCATGTTTAATTTCATTTAATTTTTGTACTTTAGATACATTGTCTCGACTGCGTACGCCATGTTTTGGACTGGCTGCCTTTTGTTCGACAATTTCTTCCATTTGATTCCAACCACCACAGTTTGGGCATTTCCCCATCCATTTCGGTGACTGATAACCACATGCCATACATTCAAAAATCACTTTCTTTTTAGCCAAAACAGCACCTCCACCTTTCATTGAACAAATCTATTTTAAACCTCTGACTATTTAAAAACAAATTTTATTCTCAGCAATAATAATTCTCTCAATTAATATGTATATTTCTTAAATTAAAATTATGTATCATTTCAACGTTTCTCATATTGATATAAGCTATTTTTATAAAATACCACGTCTAACGTTTAAGTACCAATCATATTATAGCTTGAATTTACAAATAATAGTATGAATGCATCATGTTGTAAGTTAGTTTCCAATGATAATTTAATAATTTAACCCTTTATACAGAAAAAGAACCTAGGACATGCGATGATGTCCTAGGTCCTAACATTAACTTTATTGATATTATGATTCAGATGTTTCTTTATCTTTAGCTGAATCTTGTCTTTCCGTAATATCATATTTGAATTCTTTACCATCGTGATCAATTTTAACTTCTTTACCTTCAATTTGGTTACCGTCTAAAATCAATTCACTCAAGTTATCTTCAACTGTTTTTTGAATAGCACGAATAAGTGGTCTTGCACCATACTCTGGATCGTAACCTTCTTCGGCAATTTTCTCTTTAGCCGCTTCTGTAACCGATATATTAATATCTTGTTCAGAAAGTCGATTAGTAAGTTTGTTAACCATCATTGTCACAATTTGTTTCAACTCATCTTTAGAAAGTTTGTGGAATACAATGATATCATCAACACGGTTTAAGAACTCTGGACGGAAAGCATTTTTCAATTCTTTCATCATTGTCTTGCGAATTGATTCATAATCTTGACCTTCTGTAGCGCCACCAAAACCAGCAAAACGTTGATCTTGTAATTCTTGCGCGCCAACATTTGATGTCATAATAATTACCGTATTACGGAAGTCAACACGACGACCTTTGGTATCTGTTAGATGACCATCGTCTAACACTTGTAGCAAGATGTTAAATACATCTGGATGTGCTTTTTCGATTTCATCAAATAAAATAACAGAATAAGGTTTACGTCTTACTTTTTCAGTTAATTGTCCACCATCGTCATGTCCTACATAGCCTGGAGGAGCACCAACTAAACGGCTGACAGCATGTTTTTCCATGAACTCACTCATGTCAACGCGGATCATAGCATCGTCTTCACCGAACATAGACTCTGCTAACGCACGTGCTAACTCAGTCTTACCTACACCCGTAGGTCCTAAGAAAATAAAGCTACCGATTGGACGTTTAGGATCTTTCAATCCAGCTCTTGCACGTCTCACTGCTTTACTAATGGATGTCACTGCGTCTTTTTGTCCAATCACTCTATTGTGTAGTGTATCCTCTAAGTTAAGCAGACGATCTGATTCTGTTTCATTAATTTTAGTCAATGGAATACCTGTCCAACCAGCGATCACTTCACCGATATCTTCTTCAGATAATGATGTGTTATCACCGTTTTGAGTATTCTTCCAATTCGTATTAGCTTCTTCATATTGTTTTTCTAATTTAGTTTGTTTATCACGAAGATTTGCCGCATTTTCGAATTCTTGAGCATGTACTGCAGCATCTTTTTCATTTTTGACTTGTTCAATTTGTTGTTCAATTTCTTTTAAGTTTGGTGGTGTTGTATGACTTTTCAGTCTTACTTTTGAACTAGCTTCATCAATTAAATCAATCGCTTTATCTGGTAAGAAACGGTCTGAAACATAGCGATGACTCAATTTAGCAGCTGATACCAATGCTTCATCAGAAATATTGATACGGTGATGTGCTTCATAGCGATCACGTAAACCTTTTAAGATTTCAATAGTGTCTTCTACTGTAGGTTCATCTACTTGAACAGGTTGGAAACGACGTTCAAGTGCTGCATCTTTTTCAATATTATTACGATATTCATCCAATGTTGTCGCACCGATACATTGTAGCTCGCCACGTGCTAAGGCTGGTTTAAGAATATTTGAAGCATCAATCGCACCTTCTGCGCCACCAGCACCAACTAGTGTGTGTAATTCATCAATGAATAATATCACATTACCTGCTTGGTGTATTTCTTCCATAACTTTTTTCAAACGTTCTTCAAATTCACCACGATATTTCGTTCCAGCCACTACTGTTCCCATATCTAATGACATTACACGTTTTCCTTTTAATGTTTCAGGTACTTCATTATTAACAATTGCTAGTGCTAAACCTTCCGCAATTGCTGTTTTACCAACACCTGGTTCACCAATTAATACAGGGTTGTTCTTAGTACGACGACTTAACACTTCAATGACTCTTGTTATTTCTTTATCTCTGCCAATCACTGGATCTAACGTACCGTCTTTAGCGATAACAGTTAAGTCACGTGCAAGACTATCCAATGTTGGTGTGTTATTTGATTTGTTTGCTTGTGCATTTTTGTTGCTCATTTCAGGGCTACCTAACGCTTTAACAACTTGTGCACGTGCTTTTGTTATATTTAAATCTAAGTTTGCAAATACGCGTGCTGCGACACCTTCATTTTCTCTGATTAGACCAAGCAAAATATGCTCTGTTCCAACAAAGTTATGATGTAATTTTCTTGCTTCATCCATTGATAATTCTATAACTTTTTTCGCACGAGGTGTGTAGTGCAATGCACCCATTTGTTCTTGACCATGGCCAATTAATTTTTCTACTTCTTCAACAACTTTTTCTTCAGTAATCTCAAAAGTTTCTAAAACTTTGGCAGCAATACCTTCAGGTTCTTTCATTAAACCTAAAAGTAGATGTTCTGTTCCTATATTTGAATGGTTTAAACGAATTGCTTCTTCTTGAGCATGTGCTAATACACGTTGTGCTCTTTCTGTAAGTCTTCCAAATAGCATAGCGCAACCTCCTAATTTATATGTTCTCTTAATATATCTGCTCTTTTTTCATTAACAGTTCTATCATCTTCATCATCTAATAAAAATGGTGATTGTATCGCAACCATCAGTTCATTAAACTTGAAGTCTTCTAATTCAATGTATTCTAAATCAATACCCAGTTTGACCTCACTTAATCTTAGTGAAGCTTCCTCCATAGATATCAGTCTACTATATTTTAATATACCTAACGAACGATACACTCTATCTAATGTTTCAGTATAGTTATGTCGGTTTAAGCGTTCACGAATCTGCATTTCTTCATTAATAATTTGTTGAACGACTTCTGATAAACTTTCAATGATGTCTTCTTCAGTTTTTCCTAATGTAAGTTGATTTGAAATTTGATAGATATGACCATAAACTTGCGAACCTTCTCCATAAATGCCCCTAATTGTAAAACCGAAACGATTGATTGTTTGTGCAATTCGATTCATTCGTTTCATAATCGTTAGGCCTGGTAAATGCAACATAACACTTGCTCGCATGCCTGTACCAATGTTTGTTGGACAAGTTGTTAAATAGCCTAAAGTTTCATCAAAACTTACATCTAATTCACTGTCTAGTTTATCGTCAATCTCTGAAGCTTTTTCATATAATGAAGATAAAGATAAATCATTTCCCATCGCTTGAATACGCAAATGGTCTTCTTCATTTACCATAATGCTTAACGATTCATCCTCGTTCAGTAGCACTGCCGATGCAGGTTGTCTGATTAATTCTGGACTAATAAGATGTTTCGCGACAAGTTTATATTTACTTTGCTGATCCATTGCGTCTAATCGTTGGACAGCTAAATCGGGAAGCGCATCTTGTACTTCATTAATAATTCTAAAACCATCTTGTTCAGACGGAAACATGAGTGGGTGCACATGGTTTTCAAGATTTCGTGCTAAACGAATCCTTGATGACATAACGATGGGACTTTCTTCTCTATCTCTCATCCATTCACTCATATATGCACTAATATCATTTTTACTCATCATGTTTCACCTCGCTGTCCTCTTTTAATGCCTTGATTTCATCACGAACAACGGCAGCTTCTTCAAAATTTTGCTCTTCTATCAATTGATTTAGATAAGAAGATTTTTCCTCAATTTGTTTTTTTAAAGCCAATTTTCTATGTGAAGATCTCGGTGTTTTTCCAATGTGCTCAATTTGACCACCTTGTACGCGTCGTACAATATCGACTATGTCATCTTTAAATGTCGCATAGCAGTCTGCACAACCAAATTTACCAACATGTGCAATATCTTTTAATGTCATATGGCAAGTTGGACAGCGTTTCTCTTCTTTAAAAGCAATTTCATCAAAATCGATACCATGTTTAGCAGCTAGATGTTGCAAGATTTGTTTGACTACAAACGCACCTTCGATATCATCTTGGGCTTGGATTTGTTGATTTTGTGTCCAAGGATTACCGCCTTGTGCACACGTGGAACATACCCATTTTTCATTTATACCATCTTGCCCTTTCACTGCCAATTTCACTTCTGCTTCATTCAAATGACAATTTTCGCATAGCACGACGCAACACCTCGCTTTAATAATAATTTATAACATGTAACAATCTTTTAATTATATTTGCTCGGATAATATCTCTAGATAGTATATCCATCTTCAATGTTTCTCTATCTATTACAGCGTATATCATTTTTGCTTCTCGCTCATTAATATATGATTTATCTAACAAACCATCCACAATGTAATATGCCTGTTGCTGTGAAATAGATGGCCCTACTAATTGAAGTAAGTGATTAATGTAACCTGTTTCGTCTCTATTTTCAATTTTAGTGATTCGAATGTAACCACCGCCACCTCTTTTACTTTCAATTTCATAGCCATGTTCATTTGTGAAACGTGTTTTGATTACATAATTAAGCTGAGAAGGCACACAGTCAAAGCGCTGCGCAATATTGGTTCGTTGAATTTCAACAACGTCTTCATTGGTGTCTTCAAATAATTTTTTAATGTATTGTTCTATGATGTCGGACATGTTGTGCATGATTATCACCTCTTTTGACCTTCTTTGACTATATTATATGACCAACTTTGACCTTTTTCAACCAATATGTTTTAAAATTTTTAAATTAAACATGTAAGTGCTATCAATTTTATTGTATTATAGAAGTTAAGAAAATTTAAAAGGGATGAATAACTTATGCATATAATTATCGGTTTAATTGGGATAGTAGTGTTTCTTGCATTAGCGTTTCTATTTAGCTCAGATAGAAAAAATATCCGATGGCAATATATCGGACTATTGTTAGTCATACAACTTGTATTCGCATTTATTTTACTTAAAACGAAATTCGGTATCACAGTCATTGGCGGCATATCAGATGGCTTTAACTATTTATTAGCAAAAGCAGCAGAAGGTGTAAACTTTGTCTTTGGTGGTTTTGAATTTGTAGATCCAAAGAACCCTCCATTCTTCTTTAATGTATTATTACCAATCGTATTTATTTCTGCATTAATTGGTATTTTACAATATACGAAAATCCTACCATGGATTATTAATGTACTTGGTTTAGCTATTTCTAAAATAAATGGTATGGGTCGTTTAGAATCTTACAATGCTGTTGCGGCAGCCATTTTAGGACAATCTGAAGTGTTTATTTCATTAAAGAAAGAATTAGCTCATATACCTAAACAACGCCTTTATACTTTGACGGCTTCAGCGATGTCTACAGTATCAGCTTCCATTATTGGTGCCTATTTCACCTTAATCGAGCCACGTTACGTTGTTACGGCAGTCGTATTGAACTTATTTGGCGGTTTCATTATCGCTTCTATCATTAATCCTTATAAAGTAGATGCCAAAGAGGATAAACTAATCGTTCAAGAAAGTGAAGCAGTGAAGCAATCTTTCTTCGAAATGTTAGGCGAGTATATTTTAGACGGTTTTAAAGTAGCAGTTATTGTAGGAGCAATGTTAATTGGTTACATAGCAATTATCGCGTTACTTAACGGTCTTGTCAGTGCAATATTCACTGGTATTTCTGGAGGTAGCATTACTTGGGACTTCCAAACACTTATCGGTTTCGTATTTGCACCATTTGCCTTCTTAGTTGGTGTTCCTTGGAACGATGCTGTACAAGCTGGTTCTATTATGGCGACAAAATTATTATCTAACGAGTTCGTTGCCATGCAAAGCTTAAGCCAAGTGAAAGATATGAGTGAACATGCGAAAGGTGTTATTTCAGTCTTCGTCGTTTCATTTGCGAACTTCAGTTCAATCGGTATCATCTCAGGCGCTATCAAATCATTGAACAATGAAAAAGGTGACATGGTTGCACGTTTCGGATTAAAACTATTATTCGGTGCAACTTTAGTTTCATTTATTTCAGCAGCTATTGCAGGATTCTTTATCTAATTTAAACATAAAAGCAGTCATGTATATTTAAAATACATGACTGCTTTTTACTATATTTATTTTTAAACTTTTTCAGTAAGTGTCGGTTTGACAATTGCTTCAATAAAATACTGTGTCACTCTATAATCATCTGTCAATTCAGGATGGAATGATACACCTAAATAACGTCCTTCTTGAACGGCAACAATTTTATCACCAACTGTACTAAGTACATCAACATCACCATGTGTCGCTTCAATATGAGGTGCTCTGATAAATACGCCTTCGATATCTTCCGCAATGCCTTTTACATCTAATTCACTTTCAAAACTATCTACTTGTCGTCCAAATGAATTTCTTTGAACTGTGATATCGAGTTTATCTAAGTAGCCATCTTCCCCAGAAATCTGTTTAGCCATTACAATAAGACCTGCACATGTGCCAAACATTGGTAATGTTGATTGCTGTAAGGCTTCTTTGAAACCATATAAATTCATTAATCTACGCAATGTTGTGGATTCTCCACCAGGTAAGATCAGACCATCAATCTCTTCTAATTGTTCAATTCGCTTAATTGCAACGCCTTCGTGACCGCTTAATTCTATGTGATGTATATGCTCTCTGACTGCACCTTGAAGTGCTAATACACCAATTTTCATATTACCAACCACGCTCTTGCATACGTTCTTCTAAAGACAGGTCATTGATATCTAAACCTTTCATCGCTATACCTAGCTCTTTTGCTAAACGACCAATTAATTCATAATCTTGATAATGTGTTGTTGCTTGAACAATGGCTTTTGCAAATTTTTCTGGATCTTCAGATTTAAAAATACCTGATCCTACAAACACACCATCTGCGCCTAATTCCATCATTAAAGCGGCATCTTGAGGTGTCGCAACACCACCTGCTGCAAAATTAACTACTGGTAATTTACCATTTTCTTTAATATTTTTTAATACTTCATATGGCGCACCAATATTTTTAGCTTCTGTCATAATCTCATCGTCATTCATAACAGTTAAACGACTTACTTCAGAATTAACTTGTCTCATATGTCTTACTGCTTCCACAATATTACCAGTACCAGGTTCACCTTTCGTACGTAACATCGCTGCACCCTCACCAATACGACGAGCTGCTTCACCTAAATTACGACATCCACAGACAAATGGTACTGTAAATGTATCTTTTCTTAAATGATATTCTTCATCAGCAGGTGTTAATACTTCAGACTCATCGATATAATCTACACCCATAGACTCAAGTACACGTGCCTCCGTAATATGACCGATACGTCCTTTCGCCATGACTGGTATTGAAACAGCATTCATTACTTCCTCTACAATTTTTGGATTAGCCATACGCGCTACGCCACCTGCTGCTCTAATGTCAGATGGTACACGTTCTAACGCCATGACAGCAACCGCTCCTGCTTCTTCCGCAATTTTAGCTTGCTCTGCATTTACAACGTCCATAATGACGCCGCCTTTTTGCATTTCTGCCATGCCTCTTTTAACTCTCTCTGATCCAGTAACTTTAGACATATCTGTATTACCCCTTTACTTAGTTGATTAAATTCATTTTAAGAGATAAACTGGTATTTAAAAAGGTACAATTCCAAAATAATTTAAGGGGTCAGATTTTATGGAAAAACGACATCTATATATAGAATTATATGAAAACTTGAAGCAACAAATTATAGAAGGACAATATCAATCTGGTGATAAATTTCCTTCTAAACGTGCCCTTGGCCAACATTTATCCGTAAGTAATACAACAATCGAGCACGCGTATCAATTTTTATTAGATGAAGGCTATATATATTCCAAACCACGTTCTGGTTATTTCGTTTCAGATATTGAAACATTACCTATCATTAAAAGAAATCATAGTCAGTTAAATGGACCATCTTTAGACATGATTTCTAACAATCGTCATAATGACCAATCATATCAATATGCTTTTAATCTATCTGAAATTGATGCCGAATACTTTCCCATGCTGCAATTTAGAAAGTATGCACGTGATGTCTTTGAAGATGATCAACTCGGTTTACTACAACACACAAATCCCAAAGGAGAGTGGTCATTGCGTCAAGAAATCGCTCATTACCTTTTTAACAGTCGTGGTGTTACTTGTCATCCAGAGCAAATTATCATTGGTTCCTCAACAGAACAGCTTATTAATTTGCTCACAGATATGTTAAGTAAAGAACAGTTTATTATTGAAAACCCAAGTTACCCACCAATCAAACAAGTACTCGATAAGAAGCAAATCCCTTATCTTCAGACACCTGTTAATAAAACAGGGATTGACTTAAACTATTTTAGCCAAACCAATAATAATATTGCCTATGTCACACCGTCTCACCAGTTCCCTACAGGCTACGTAATGAATTTAAAAAAAAGAACCCAACTTATAAATTGGGCACATCAAAATGAATATAGATATATTATTGAAGATGACTACGATTCCGAATTTCGTTACTTCGGAAAACCAATACCTGCGTTACAGAGTTTAGATACCAAAGACAAAGTGATCTATATAAGTACATTTTCTAAATCCCTTTTCCCAAGTTGTAGAATAGCTTATTTAGTTTTACCAAAAAAATTGTTAGCACAATATGAACATTTAAAAAACAAAGAAGGTAACACCGTACCTGCACATTTACAAAAAATAGTAGCTAATTTTATGGAATCAGGTAGTTTCGAAAGGCATCTTAACAAAATGAGAAAAGTATATAGCAGAAAACTAAAATTCATTCTAGAAAAACTAAAACCGTATGAAGATCAATTACAAATAGATGGTGCACTTGCTGGCATGCACTTCACTTTAACTGTAAAAAACGGCTATTCAATGGATCAGTGCCTTAAAAACGCTGCAAACAACCAATTGAAAATTCTACCTTTTTATCACTATGATAAAAACCAAACATCTGTGAAATTTATTTTAGGTTTTGGAGGGATACCCTTTTCAGAATTAAATGATCATACCAACGCATTAATAAATAGTCTATGTCTATAATATGATTATTAATTTTTTATTGCTCAAATTTCCCTAACATTTTTTTCACCATTTCGATAAAGTGTTACTTTTCAATTTATTGAAATTAGTAACACTTATGCAAGTGCTTTAGCACTTGTTTATTCGAAATTAACTTGTAGCTCGCTTCGTCTTTTGCTCAGTTCGTCAGCTTCAAACGCTTTCTCATAATAGCTTATTTTAGGTTTTTCAGTTCTTCGAACTGGAAGTTAAGCTTTTTTAACATAAAAAAAGAGACCCGCTTGGGTCTCTGATTGCCTGGCAACGTCCTACTCTTGCGGAACGTAAGTCCGACTACCATCGGCGCTAAGGAGCTTAACTTCTGTGTTCGGCATGGGAACAGGTGTGACCTCCTTGCCATTGTCACCAGACAATGAAATGTATGAAATTATACATTCAAAACTAGATAGTAAGTAAAATATGATTCAACCAAACAAAACATTTAAAATTTGATTAAGTCTTCGATCGATTAGTATTCGTCAGCTGCACATATCGCTATGCTTCCACCTCGAACCTATTAACCTCATCATCTTTGAGGGATCTTATAACCGAAGTTGGGAAATCTCATCTTGAGGGGGGCTTCATGCTTAGATGCTTTCAGCACTTATCCCGTCCATACATAGCTACCCAGCGATGCCGTTGGCACGACAACTGGTACACCAGAGGTATGTCCATCCCGGTCCTCTCGTACTAAGGACAGCTCCTCTCAAATTTCCTACGCCCACGACGGATAGGGACCGAACTGTCTCACGACGTTCTGAACCCAGCTCGCGTACCGCTTTAATGGGCGAACAGCCCAACCCTTGGGACCGACTACAGCCCCAGGATGCGATGAGCCGACATCGAGGTGCCAAACCTCCCCGTCGATGTGAACTCTTGGGGGAGATAAGCCTGTTATCCCCGGGGTAGCTTTTATCCGTTGAGCGATGGCCCTTCCATGCGGAACCACCGGATCACTAAGTCCGTCTTTCGACCCTGCTCGACTTGTAAGTCTCGCAGTCAAGCTTCCTTATGCCTTTACACTCTATGAATGATTTCCAACCATTCTGAGGAAACCTTTGAGCGCCTCCGTTACTCTTTAGGAGGCGACCGCCCCAGTCAAACTGCCCATCTGACACTGTCTCCCACCATGATAAATGGTGCGGGTTAGAAATCCAACACAGCGAGGGTAGTATCCCACCAACGCCTCCACGTAAGCTAGCGCTCACGTATCTCAGGCTCCTACCTATCCTGTACAAGCTGTGCCGAATTTCAATATCAGACTACAGTAAAGCTCCACGGGGTCTTTCCGTCCTGTCGCGGGTAACCTGCATCTTCACAGGTACTATGATTTCACCGAGTCTCTCGTTGAGACAGTGCCCAAATCGTTACGCCTTTCGTGCGGGTCGGAACTTACCCGACAAGGAATTTCGCTACCTTAGGACCGTTATAGTTACGGCCGCCGTTTACTGGGGCTTCGATTCGTAGCTTCGCAGAAGCTAACCACTCCTCTTAACCTTCCAGCACCGGGCAGGCGTCAGCCCCTATACATCACCTTACGGTTTAGCAGAGACCTGTGTTTTTGATAAACAGTCGCTTGGGCCTATTCACTGCGGCTCTCCTGGGCGTTAACCCTAAAGAGCACCCCTTCTCCCGAAGTTACGGGGTCATTTTGCCGAGTTCCTTAACGAGAGTTCGCTCGCTCACCTTAGAATTCTCATCTTGACTACCTGTGTCGGTTTGCGGTACGGGCACCACAATTCTAGCTAGAGGCTTTTCTTGGCAGTGTGAAATCAACGACTCGAGGAAACAATTTCCTCTCCCCATCACAGCTCAATCTTAAGAGTGCCGGATTTGCCTAACACTCAATCTCACTGCTTGGACGTACAATCCAATCGTACGCTTCGCCTATCCTACTGCGTCCCCCCATCGCTTAAAACGAATAATGGTGGTACAGGAATATCAACCTGTTATCCATCGCCTACGCCTATCGGCCTCAGCTTAGGACCCGACTAACCCAGAGCGGACGAGCCTTCCTCTGGAAACCTTAGTCAATCGGTGGACGGGATTCTCACCCGTCTTTCGCTACTCACACCGGCATTCTCACTTCTAAGCGCTCCACATGTCCTTGCGATCATGCTTCAACGCCCTTAGAACGCTCTCCTACCATTGTCCTTACGGACAATCCACAGCTTCGGTAATATGTTTAGCCCCGGTACATTTTCGGCGCAGTGTCACTCGACTAGTGAGCTATTACGCACTCTTTAAATGATGGCTGCTTCTAAGCCAACATCCTAGTTGTCTGGGCAACGCCACATCCTTTTCCACTTAACATATATTTTGGGACCTTAGCTGGTGGTCTGGGCTGTTTCCCTTTCGAACACGGACCTTATCACCCGCGTTCTGACTCCCAAGTTAAATTGATTGGCATTCGGAGTTTGTCTGAATTCGGTAACCCGATAAGGGCCCCTCGTCCAAACAGTGCTCTACCTCCAATAATCATCACTTGAGGCTAGCCCTAAAGCTATTTCGGAGAGAACCAGCTATCTCCAGGTTCGATTGGAATTTCTCCGCTACCCACAACTCATCCGCTCACTTTTCAACGTAAGTCGGTTCGGTCCTCCATTCAGTGTTACCTGAACTTCAACCTGGTCATGGGTAGATCACCTGGTTTCGGGTCTACGACCAAATACTCAACGCCCTATTCAGACTCGCTTTCGCTACGGCTCCACATTCACTGCTTAACCTTGCATCAAATCGTAACTCGCCGGTTCATTCTACAAAAGGCACGCCATCACCCATTAACGGGCTCTGACTACTTGTAAGCACACGGTTTCAAGTTCTATTTCACTCCCCTTCCGGGGTACTTTTCACCTTTCCCTCACGGTACTGGTTCACTATCGGTCACTAGAGAGTATTTAGCCTTGGGAGATGGTCCTCCCAGATTCCGACGGAATTTCTCGTGTTCCGTCGTACTCAGGATCCACTCAAGAGTGAACAAACTTTCGACTACAGGATTATTACCTTCTTTGATTCATCTTTCCAGATGATTCGTCTAGTCTGTTCTTTTGTAACTCCGTATAGAGTGTCCTACAACCCCAACAAGCAAGCTCGTTGGTTTGGGCTCTTCCCGTTTCGCTCGCCGCTACTCAGGGAATCGATTTTTCTTTCTCTTCCTGCGGGTACTAAGATGTTTCAGTTCTCCGCGTCTGCCTTCAGATATGCTATGTATTCACATATCGATAACACGACATAACTCGTGCTGGGTTTCCCCATTCGGAAATCTCTGGATCAAAGCTTACTTACAGCTCCCCAAAGCATATCGTCGTTAGTAACGTCCTTCGTCGGCTTCTAGTGCCAAGGCATCCACCGTGCGCCCTTAATAACTTAATCTTTTTTGACTTTCAACACGAACAAGTCGGTTGAAAACCCAAAATGTTATTAATCTGTGAGTGTTCTTTCGAACACTAGCGATTATTTCTTTTTGAATTCAAAGCTTGTTAAAAAACTCTAATTCACTCGGTTTTGCATGGTAAAATCATAAATTTTACTTACTTATCTAGTTTTCAATGTACAAAAAATGGTGGGCCTAAGTGGACTCGAACCACCGACCTCACGCTTATCAGGCGTGCGCTCTAACCAGCTGAGCTATAGGCCCATTTATTTTTGAATACTCCAATGAGCATTCAAAACTGAATACAATATGTCAATGTTATTCCTGCATCTTCGTAAGAAGATGTTCCGAATATATCCTTAGAAAGGAGGTGATCCAGCCGCACCTTCCGATACGGCTACCTTGTTACGACTTCACCCCAATCATTTGTCCCACCTTCGACGGCTAGCTCCATAAATGGTTACTCCACCGGCTTCGGGTGTTACAAACTCTCGTGGTGTGACGGGCGGTGTGTACAAGACCCGGGAACGTATTCACCGTAGCATGCTGATCTACGATTACTAGCGATTCCAGCTTCATGTAGTCGAGTTGCAGACTACAATCCGAACTGAGAACAACTTTATGGGATTTGCATGACCTCGCGGTTTAGCTGCCCTTTGTATTGTCCATTGTAGCACGTGTGTAGCCCAAATCATAAGGGGCATGATGATTTGACGTCATCCCCACCTTCCTCCGGTTTGTCACCGGCAGTCAACCTAGAGTGCCCAACTTAATGATGGCAACTAAGCTTAAGGGTTGCGCTCGTTGCGGGACTTAACCCAACATCTCACGACACGAGCTGACGACAACCATGCACCACCTGTCACTTTGTCCCCCGAAGGGGAAGGCTCTATCTCTAGAGTTTTCAAAGGATGTCAAGATTTGGTAAGGTTCTTCGCGTTGCTTCGAATTAAACCACATGCTCCACCGCTTGTGCGGGTCCCCGTCAATTCCTTTGAGTTTCAACCTTGCGGTCGTACTCCCCAGGCGGAGTGCTTAATGCGTTAGCTGCAGCACTAAGGGGCGGAAACCCCCTAACACTTAGCACTCATCGTTTACGGCGTGGACTACCAGGGTATCTAATCCTGTTTGATCCCCACGCTTTCGCACATCAGCGTCAGTTACAGACCAGAAAGTCGCCTTCGCCACTGGTGTTCCTCCATATCTCTGCGCATTTCACCGCTACACATGGAATTCCACTTTCCTCTTCTGCACTCAAGTTTCCCAGTTTCCAATGACCCTCCACGGTTGAGCCGTGGGCTTTCACATCAGACTTAAGAAACCGCCTACGCGCGCTTTACGCCCAATAATTCCGGATAACGCTTGCCACCTACGTATTACCGCGGCTGCTGGCACGTAGTTAGCCGTGGCTTTCTGATTAGGTACCGTCAAGACATGCACAGTTACTTACACGTTTGTTCTTCCCTAATAACAGAGTTTTACGAGCCGAAACCCTTCATCACTCACGCGGCGTTGCTCCGTCAGGCTTTCGCCCATTGCGGAAGATTCCCTACTGCTGCCTCCCGTAGGAGTCTGGACCGTGTCTCAGTTCCAGTGTGGCCGATCACCCTCTCAGGTCGGCTACGTATCGTCGCCTTGGTAAGCCGTTACCTTACCAACTAGCTAATACGGCGCGGGTCCATCTATAAGTGATAGCAAAACCATCTTTCACTTTAGAACCATGCGGTTCCAAATGTTATCCGGTATTAGCTCCGGTTTCCCGAAGTTATCCCAGTCTTATAGGTAGGTTACCCACGTGTTACTCACCCGTCCGCCGCTAACGTCAAAGGAGCAAGCTCCTTATCTGTTCGCTCGACTTGCATGTATTAGGCACGCCGCCAGCGTTCATCCTGAGCCAGGATCAAACTCTCCATAAATGAATTATGATGTTTGATTAGCTCATAAAATACTAATTTGTGTTATCTCTAACACTTGTTTTGAACCAACAATTTAATGTTGCGTTCGGAATTAACGTTGACATATTGCAATTCAGTTTTCAATGTTCATTTCTTCAATCACAAGAATTAATTTTACTCGCTTTGACTTATAAAGTCAAGAACTTTTTCAAATTTATTTTGTTAAAACTTCCATAAAAAAACGACCCAAAGGTCAAAATGGAATTGCCTGGCAACGTCCTACTCTTGCGGAACGTAAGTCCGACTACCATCGGCGCTAAGGAGCTTAACTTCTGTGTTCGGCATGGGAACAGGTGTGACCTCCTTGCCATTGTCACCAGACAATGAAATGTATGAAATTATACATTCAAAACTAGATAGTAAGTAAAATATGATTCAACCAAACAAAACATTTAAAATTTGATTAAGTCTTCGATCGATTAGTATTCGTCAGCTGCACATATCGCTATGCTTCCACCTCGAACCTATTAACCTCATCATCTTTGAGGGATCTTATAACCGAAGTTGGGAAATCTCATCTTGAGGGGGGCTTCATGCTTAGATGCTTTCAGCACTTATCCCGTCCATACATAGCTACCCAGCGATGCCGTTGGCACGACAACTGGTACACCAGAGGTATGTCCATCCCGGTCCTCTCGTACTAAGGACAGCTCCTCTCAAATTTCCTACGCCCACGACGGATAGGGACCGAACTGTCTCACGACGTTCTGAACCCAGCTCGCGTACCGCTTTAATGGGCGAACAGCCCAACCCTTGGGACCGACTACAGCCCCAGGATGCGATGAGCCGACATCGAGGTGCCAAACCTCCCCGTCGATGTGAACTCTTGGGGGAGATAAGCCTGTTATCCCCGGGGTAGCTTTTATCCGTTGAGCGATGGCCCTTCCATGCGGAACCACCGGATCACTAAGTCCGTCTTTCGACCCTGCTCGACTTGTAAGTCTCGCAGTCAAGCTTCCTTATGCCTTTACACTCTATGAATGATTTCCAACCATTCTGAGGAAACCTTTGAGCGCCTCCGTTACTCTTTAGGAGGCGACCGCCCCAGTCAAACTGCCCATCTGACACTGTCTCCCACCATGATAAATGGTGCGGGTTAGAAATCCAACACAGCGAGGGTAGTATCCCACCAACGCCTCCACGTAAGCTAGCGCTCACGTATCTCAGGCTCCTACCTATCCTGTACAAGCTGTGCCGAATTTCAATATCAGACTACAGTAAAGCTCCACGGGGTCTTTCCGTCCTGTCGCGGGTAACCTGCATCTTCACAGGTACTATGATTTCACCGAGTCTCTCGTTGAGACAGTGCCCAAATCGTTACGCCTTTCGTGCGGGTCGGAACTTACCCGACAAGGAATTTCGCTACCTTAGGACCGTTATAGTTACGGCCGCCGTTTACTGGGGCTTCGATTCGTAGCTTCGCAGAAGCTAACCACTCCTCTTAACCTTCCAGCACCGGGCAGGCGTCAGCCCCTATACATCACCTTACGGTTTAGCAGAGACCTGTGTTTTTGATAAACAGTCGCTTGGGCCTATTCACTGCGGCTCTCCTGGGCGTTAACCCTAAAGAGCACCCCTTCTCCCGAAGTTACGGGGTCATTTTGCCGAGTTCCTTAACGAGAGTTCGCTCGCTCACCTTAGAATTCTCATCTTGACTACCTGTGTCGGTTTGCGGTACGGGCACCACAATTCTAGCTAGAGGCTTTTCTTGGCAGTGTGAAATCAACGACTCGAGGAAACAATTTCCTCTCCCCATCACAGCTCAATCTTAAGAGTGCCGGATTTGCCTAACACTCAATCTCACTGCTTGGACGTACAATCCAATCGTACGCTTCGCCTATCCTACTGCGTCCCCCCATCGCTTAAAACGAATAATGGTGGTACAGGAATATCAACCTGTTATCCATCGCCTACGCCTATCGGCCTCAGCTTAGGACCCGACTAACCCAGAGCGGACGAGCCTTCCTCTGGAAACCTTAGTCAATCGGTGGACGGGATTCTCACCCGTCTTTCGCTACTCACACCGGCATTCTCACTTCTAAGCGCTCCACATGTCCTTGCGATCATGCTTCAACGCCCTTAGAACGCTCTCCTACCATTGTCCTTACGGACAATCCACAGCTTCGGTAATATGTTTAGCCCCGGTACATTTTCGGCGCAGTGTCACTCGACTAGTGAGCTATTACGCACTCTTTAAATGATGGCTGCTTCTAAGCCAACATCCTAGTTGTCTGGGCAACGCCACATCCTTTTCCACTTAACATATATTTTGGGACCTTAGCTGGTGGTCTGGGCTGTTTCCCTTTCGAACACGGACCTTATCACCCGCGTTCTGACTCCCAAGTTAAATTGATTGGCATTCGGAGTTTGTCTGAATTCGGTAACCCGATAAGGGCCCCTCGTCCAAACAGTGCTCTACCTCCAATAATCATCACTTGAGGCTAGCCCTAAAGCTATTTCGGAGAGAACCAGCTATCTCCAGGTTCGATTGGAATTTCTCCGCTACCCACAACTCATCCGCTCACTTTTCAACGTAAGTCGGTTCGGTCCTCCATTCAGTGTTACCTGAACTTCAACCTGGTCATGGGTAGATCACCTGGTTTCGGGTCTACGACCAAATACTCAACGCCCTATTCAGACTCGCTTTCGCTACGGCTCCACATTCACTGCTTAACCTTGCATCAAATCGTAACTCGCCGGTTCATTCTACAAAAGGCACGCCATCACCCATTAACGGGCTCTGACTACTTGTAAGCACACGGTTTCAAGTTCTATTTCACTCCCCTTCCGGGGTACTTTTCACCTTTCCCTCACGGTACTGGTTCACTATCGGTCACTAGAGAGTATTTAGCCTTGGGAGATGGTCCTCCCAGATTCCGACGGAATTTCTCGTGTTCCGTCGTACTCAGGATCCACTCAAGAGTGAACAAACTTTCGACTACAGGATTATTACCTTCTTTGATTCATCTTTCCAGATGATTCGTCTAGTCTGTTCTTTTGTAACTCCGTATAGAGTGTCCTACAACCCCAACAAGCAAGCTCGTTGGTTTGGGCTCTTCCCGTTTCGCTCGCCGCTACTCAGGGAATCGATTTTTCTTTCTCTTCCTGCGGGTACTAAGATGTTTCAGTTCTCCGCGTCTGCCTTCAGATATGCTATGTATTCACATATCGATAACACGACATAACTCGTGCTGGGTTTCCCCATTCGGAAATCTCTGGATCAAAGCTTACTTACAGCTCCCCAAAGCATATCGTCGTTAGTAACGTCCTTCGTCGGCTTCTAGTGCCAAGGCATCCACCGTGCGCCCTTAATAACTTAATCTTTTTTGACTTTCAACACGAACAAGTCGGTTGAAAACCCAAAATGTTATTAATCTGTGAGTGTTCTTTCGAACACTAGCGATTATTTCTTTTTGAATTCAAAGCTTGTTAAAAAACTCTAATTCACTCGGTTTTGCTTGGTAAAATCATAAATTTTACTTACTTATCTAGTTTTCAATGTACAAAATAATGCAATGAATACTCCAATGAGCATTCAAAACTGAATACAATATGTCAATGTTATTCCTGCATCTTCGTAAGAAGATGTTCCGAATATATCCTTAGAAAGGAGGTGATCCAGCCGCACCTTCCGATACGGCTACCTTGTTACGACTTCACCCCAATCATTTGTCCCACCTTCGACGGCTAGCTCCATAAATGGTTACTCCACCGGCTTCGGGTGTTACAAACTCTCGTGGTGTGACGGGCGGTGTGTACAAGACCCGGGAACGTATTCACCGTAGCATGCTGATCTACGATTACTAGCGATTCCAGCTTCATGTAGTCGAGTTGCAGACTACAATCCGAACTGAGAACAACTTTATGGGATTTGCATGACCTCGCGGTTTAGCTGCCCTTTGTATTGTCCATTGTAGCACGTGTGTAGCCCAAATCATAAGGGGCATGATGATTTGACGTCATCCCCACCTTCCTCCGGTTTGTCACCGGCAGTCAACCTAGAGTGCCCAACTTAATGATGGCAACTAAGCTTAAGGGTTGCGCTCGTTGCGGGACTTAACCCAACATCTCACGACACGAGCTGACGACAACCATGCACCACCTGTCACTTTGTCCCCCGAAGGGGAAGGCTCTATCTCTAGAGTTTTCAAAGGATGTCAAGATTTGGTAAGGTTCTTCGCGTTGCTTCGAATTAAACCACATGCTCCACCGCTTGTGCGGGTCCCCGTCAATTCCTTTGAGTTTCAACCTTGCGGTCGTACTCCCCAGGCGGAGTGCTTAATGCGTTAGCTGCAGCACTAAGGGGCGGAAACCCCCTAACACTTAGCACTCATCGTTTACGGCGTGGACTACCAGGGTATCTAATCCTGTTTGATCCCCACGCTTTCGCACATCAGCGTCAGTTACAGACCAGAAAGTCGCCTTCGCCACTGGTGTTCCTCCATATCTCTGCGCATTTCACCGCTACACATGGAATTCCACTTTCCTCTTCTGCACTCAAGTTTCCCAGTTTCCAATGACCCTCCACGGTTGAGCCGTGGGCTTTCACATCAGACTTAAGAAACCGCCTACGCGCGCTTTACGCCCAATAATTCCGGATAACGCTTGCCACCTACGTATTACCGCGGCTGCTGGCACGTAGTTAGCCGTGGCTTTCTGATTAGGTACCGTCAAGACATGCACAGTTACTTACACGTTTGTTCTTCCCTAATAACAGAGTTTTACGAGCCGAAACCCTTCATCACTCACGCGGCGTTGCTCCGTCAGGCTTTCGCCCATTGCGGAAGATTCCCTACTGCTGCCTCCCGTAGGAGTCTGGACCGTGTCTCAGTTCCAGTGTGGCCGATCACCCTCTCAGGTCGGCTACGTATCGTCGCCTTGGTAAGCCGTTACCTTACCAACTAGCTAATACGGCGCGGGTCCATCTATAAGTGATAGCAAAACCATCTTTCACTTTAGAACCATGCGGTTCCAAATGTTATCCGGTATTAGCTCCGGTTTCCCGAAGTTATCCCAGTCTTATAGGTAGGTTACCCACGTGTTACTCACCCGTCCGCCGCTAACGTCAAAGGAGCAAGCTCCTTATCTGTTCGCTCGACTTGCATGTATTAGGCACGCCGCCAGCGTTCATCCTGAGCCAGGATCAAACTCTCCATAAATGAATTATGATGTTTGATTAGCTCATAAAATACTAATTTGTGTTATCTCTAACACTTGTTTTGAACCAACAATTTAATGTTGCGTTCGGAATTAACGTTGACATATTGCAATTCAGTTTTCAATGTTCATTTCTTCAATAATAATCAATATGGTGGAGACTAGCGGGATCGAACCGCTGACCTCCTGCGTGCAAAGCAGGCGCTCTCCCAGCTGAGCTAAGCCCCCATACTATTTTCAAAAAGAGTCGGGAAGACAGGATTCGAACCTGCGACCCCTTGGTCCCAAACCAAGTGCTCTACCAAGCTGAGCTACTTCCCGTATATATAATTAACATGCATTTTAAAATGGTGCGCCCGACAGGGGTCGAACCTGTAACCTCTTGATTCGTAGTCAAGTACTCTATCCAGTTGAGCTACGGGCGCTATATTAAAATGATGGTGCCGAGGACCGGAATCGAACCGGTACGATAATCACTTATCGCAGGATTTTAAGTCCTGTGCGTCTGCCAGTTCCGCCACCCCGGCAAAAATAATGGAGCAGAAGACGGGATTCGAACCCGCGACCCCGACCTTGGCAAGGTCGTATTCTACCGCTGAACTACTTCTGCAAAATGAAACTGGATGAGCCATAGTGGGCTCGAACCACTGACCCTCTGATTAAAAGTCAGATGCTCTACCAACTGAGCTAATGGCTCATGAAATGGTGCCGGCCAGAGGACTTGAACCCCCAACCTACTGATTACAAGTCAGTTGCTCTACCAGTTGAGCTAGGCCGGCTATTCATTTGAAATGGTGGAGGATGACGGGTTCGAACCGCCGACCCTCTGCTTGTAAGGCAGATGCTCTCCCAGCTGAGCTAATCCTCCACATAAAATCAATTCGATTACTAAGCCTGGCAACGTCCTACTCTTGCGGAACGTAAGTCCGACTACCATCGGCGCTAAAGAGCTTAACTTCTGTGTTCGGCATGGGAACAGGTGTGACCTCTTTGCTATTGCCACCAGACAAAATAACTTACTTAATTAATGATACATTGTTTAACGATTATTTGCAATGGTCAATTTTACACTATCTTTAAATTTTCTTTACAAGATCTTCACTTGAATATTTGTTATGTAATAACTCGTTTTTGACGACTTTTATATATTACAACGTTTTAACATTTAAGTCAATAGCTTTTCAAACATTTACTTAAATTATTTTGTTGCATTTGTTAAGCCGTATCTCGTTTCTTTAACTCGACTTGAACTATCTTACCATATAGAAACTGACTTTTCCATCCTTTTTTCAGTTTATTTTTATATTTTTATAGCAGCATCTTACTTAAATGTATCTTATTACTTTAAAGAATTAAATTCATGTACTGATTTTCTTCTAAGTTATATTATATTCGCGATAAACACGCCTTGTAAATAGCATAAAAAAAGATCAATCTTCACACATCAATTATATGATGTATAAAGATTGATCCAGTTCTATTATATTTATCGCTATTATTTTTGTCTCATATAAGGGAACAGTAATACGTCTCTAATAGAGGCAGAATCTGTAAGTAACATAACCAATCTGTCAATTCCGATTCCTAATCCACCTGTAGGAGGCATACCATATTCTAACGCCTCGATAAAGTCTTCATCCATTTCATGTGCTTCATCGTTGCCTTGTTCTTTTTCTACTAATTGCGCTTCAAATCTTGCTCTTTGATCGATTGGATCATTTAATTCAGTAAATGCATTACCGTGTTCTCTTCCAACAATAAACAACTCAAAGCGATCTGTAAATCTTGGATCTTCCGCATTTTTCTTAGCTAATGGAGAGATTTCAATTGGGTGACCATATACAAATGTTGGTTGAATGAGTGTTTCTTCAACTTTTTGTTCAAAGAACTCATTTAATATATGACCATATTTCATATTATCTGTAATTTCTATGCCGTGTTCTTTAGCAGCTATTTTCGCATCTTCGTCACTTTGAATGTTGAAGAAGTCGACACCCGTTTCTTCTTTAACGGCATCGGCCATATGGATTCGTTTCCATTTAGATTCTAAATCTATTGTTTCTTCTCCATACGTTACTTTCGCAGTCCCTAATACTTTTTCAGATATATGTCTAATCATATTTTCTGTAATATCCATAATATCATGATAATCAGCGTAAGCTTCATATAATTCAATCATAGTAAATTCCGGATTATGTCTTGTAGACACACCTTCATTTCTAAATACACGACCTATTTCATAAACTTTTTCTAATCCACCAACAATTAAACGTTTCAAATGTAATTCAATCGCAATTCTCATATATAAGGTAGCGTCTAACGCATTATGATGTGTAACGAAAGGACGTGCAGCTGCTCCACCTGCGATTTGGTGCATCATAGGTGTTTCTACTTCTAAAAATCCTTGTTGATTTAAATAGTTACGCATCTCTTGCAATATTTTACTACGTTTAATGAATGTTTGTGTACTATCTTGGTTAGTAATTAAGTCTAAATAACGCTGACGATAACGTTGTTCTATATCTTGTAAGCCATGGAACTTATCTGGGAGTGGACGTAAGGCTTTTGTTAATAAAGTGAATGACTGTGCTTTAACTGATAGTTCACCAGTGTTAGTTTTAAACATTACGCCTTCCACGCCTACTATATCTCCAAGATCTGCAGAATTCCAAATAGCAAATTGATCTTCACCTACTTGGTCTTTTCTTACATAAATCTGTATTTGACCACTTAAATCTTGAACGTGTGCAAAGCCCGCTTTACCTTTTCCGCGTTTCGTCATTAAACGTCCAGCAATACTTACATGACTTTCTTCTTCTTTTTCATGTAATTCTTCTTTGCTAAATTGATCCCAGTCTTCATGTAATGGGGTTGCCATTGAAGTACGATCAAATTTTTGACCAAATGGATCTATTCCTAAATCATATAGTTCTTGTAATTTTTGGCGACGGACCTGCATTTGGTCATTCATTTCTTCTGACATAACTTTCTCTCCTTTATGCTTCTTGTTCTACTTTCACTTTCTATTGCTTGGACTTCTAATTGAAATATTTAAATAAAAATGATCATTTATTACCGAATTTCAACTTAACAAAACATTTTCTGCTTTGTTTATTCTTAGAAGTGAGTATCCTTAAGGATAGCTAAACACATTCATATGTACTTCTCACATTCCAACTTTCTCACTCTTCAATTCTACTAGACGATGCAAACGGAATAAAGTTATTTAAACTTTTTTCTGAATTTTATTGATTCACTTATAAATACTTAATTTCAAATAGATAATCGTGCAACTGACACGCGGCCAGTGATTAAATACTGATAGTTACATATGCAGTTCTTCATAAAAAGCACTAAGTTATACACGTCAATGGGTGCATGCATATATTTTATATGCCTAAATCGCTCCACATGTACTCACACGACTGACAGTAACTCATTAAATTCAATCCATATAATGTACGTGCACATAACCGCTTCAAAAATACGCATTTACGCACATTTATTAAAATTCATATTTTTTAACTGACTCATCTGGTATCACTAAATGCCCTATTTCCTTATTTGAATTAGGTTCAATGACATTCGTTGCAATGTCATTCAATGGAATAAGTACAAACGAACGTTCCAACATACGTGGATGTGGCACTATTAACTCAGATTCATTAAT
Source organism: Staphylococcus sp. LKG3-1 (assembly GCF_048568385.1). Classification (NCBI taxonomy): domain Bacteria; kingdom Bacillati; phylum Bacillota; class Bacilli; order Caryophanales; family Staphylococcaceae; genus Staphylococcus; species Staphylococcus sp. LKG3-1. The sequence goes on along the minus strand of NZ_CP183796.1, from coordinate 2,220,766 downwards.
AATTTGATCTCCATATAATAAGATATCAACATCTACGGTTCTTGGCCCCCAACGTATATCTCTCACTCGATGTAGTTGTTGCTCAGTATCCAAACAGGCTTTCAATAATTCGTTAGGCTCCAATGTGATTTGAACTTCAATACATTGATTCAAAAATTGCGGTTGATCTACATAACCTACTGGGTCCGTCTCATAAATCGGTGACTTCTGTGTAACTGTAATGCCCTCTTTATCATTTAAAATCGATATGGCCGCTTCAAGCTGAGTCAACCGCTCCCCAACATTACTTCCTAAACCTAAATATGCGTATGTCATGCGCGACTCTCCCTCACTATTTCTACACCTACACCATCATAATGACCTGGTATGGGTGGATTCTCTTTAGTGATTCTGACTTTCGTTTCCACTACACGATTATAGTGTGAATTTATACGTTTTGCAATACGTTCCGCTAGATGCTCCAATAAATTTACCGGCTCACCTTCCATAATTGCTTTAACATCTTTAAATACTTCACCATAGTGTACCGTATCCTTAACATCATCTGACTGACCTGCTGTGCTCAAATCAACATTCATCGTAATATCAACGATAAATATTTGGCCAATTTCATTTTCAGCTGGTAGCGCACCATGATAACTATAAAATCTCATACCATTAAGAAATATTGTGTCGCTCATTATCATTCTCCTTTAAATAATCCATGCTTTGTCCTAAACGAACATTCAGCGCGACATTATGAACTCTAACCGCTTTTACGCCTTCCATTATACCATAGGCTGTAGTAGCAGCTGTTGCTTCATCTCGTTCAACAGGTGTAGTCTCTTGCTCAATCATTTCTTTAATAAATCTTTTTCTACTTGTTGCCAATAGTACTGGGTAACCTGTAGCTACAAGTTCGTCTAATCGTGCCATGACTTCTTTTTCTTCCTCTCTAGTTTTTGCAAACCCAATACCTGGATCGAGCCAAACTTTATGTTGAGGAATGCCAGCCATTTCAGCTTTATTTGCTTGTTTAAGCAAGTACACTAACATTTCATCAACAACTGGTTCTGATCTTTGACCATCGCCATTGTGCATTAACACAATTTCTCCCTCGTATTTTGCAACAATATCAAATATACGTGCATCATTTAGTCCAGCCCATTGATCATTTATCATCGTTGCACCTAATTTCATCGCTGCTTCTGCTACTTCACTTCTATATGTATCGATTGATAGTTGAACGTCTAAGTGACTCAATGCCTTCACTACCGGTAATACACGGTCCAATTCCTCTTCTACAGTAATTTCTTCGAATCCTGGTCTTGTAGATATACCACCAACATCTATAATATCCACACCCTCTTCTACCATTTCCTCTGCCCTTTTCACTGCACGATCGACTGTATTATATTTACCGCCGTCTGAAAATGAATCCGGTGTAACGTTTAATATGCCCATAATTTTTGTATGTGTCATAATCATTTTGCTTCCTTTCACTTATAAAATGATTTTATCTTTAAGTTGTTATCTTATTTCTATAATAACGTTATTTGCTATATTTTTCAGTAATCAGCGCTTAATCCATACATATACCAACCTAAAATTTAACATTATCCTTGAACATATTAAAAGGCACTGCAAAACAAAAAGCCGGTGCACATTTATATGTGCCCGGCTCAATTTCACATTATATTGGATTAGTCATCAAATGCGAATAAAGGAGTAGAAAGGTAACGTTCACCATTACTTGGTAATACAGTCACTACTGTTTTACCTTTTCCTAATTGTTTCGCTTTTTCAATAGCCGCATAAATAGCAGCACCTGAAGAAATACCACATAAGATACCTTCTTCTTTAGCAACTTTACGCGCCATGTCCATTGCAGTTTCATTACCTACTTGAACTACTTCGTCATAGATATTTTCATCTAAAGTGTCTGGAATAAATCCTGCACCTAAACCTTGTAGTTTATGTGGACCAGGTTCGCCACCACTTAATACAGGTGAATCTTCTGGTTCAATCGCAACTAAGTTAATGTCTGGGTAGTTTTCTTTCAATACTTTACCAGCACCACTTAATGTACCACCAGTACCAACACCAGCTAAGAATGAATCAATTGTTTTACCTTCAAATTGCTGAACTAATTCTGGACCTGTTGTTAATTCGTGAACACGAGGATTAGCAGGGTTCTCAAATTGTTGAGGTTCATAATAACCATGTTCTTCTTTTAATTCTTTTGCTTTTTTAATCGCGCCTTTCATAGCTTCTGAACCAGGCGTTAATACTAATTCTGCGCCATATGCTTTTAATAAATTACGACGCTCTTGACTCATTGTTTCAGGCATAGTGAAAACGGCTTTATAACCTTTAGCAGCACAAACAAATGCTAAACCAATACCAGTGTTACCACTTGTTGGTTCAACAATCGTATCACCTGGTTTGATTTTGCCTGCTTTTTCAGCTTCTTCAATCATCGCTAATGCAATACGATCTTTTACAGAACCACCTGGATTTTGATATTCAAGTTTAACATATACGTCTGCAATGTCTTCGTCTACTACCTTATTTAATTTAACTACTGGTGTGTTACCAATTACTTCTACAATGTTATCTACTGGTTTATTTGTCATAAGTATTGCTCCTTTTCGTTAAAAAGTTTAAAACCTACTTTTTCAATCGGATATACATTCTATTTTATCAGATTTTTCTGTAAATACAACTGCAAAAACTTATTCTTCCAACTTTAACCTAACATACTTATCTGTCTAGTTTCATTCTAGCGGGTTTATTTAATATTATCTAATAATTGCTGTAACTCTTCTTCAGAAAATTGATATTTATTTCTGCAGAAATGACATTCCGCCTCAGCACCATGATCCTCATTTATCATATTTTGAATTTCAGCTTCTCCCAAACCTTTAATCGCATTTAAAAATTTGTCATGTCCACAATTACATTCAAAGTGTGCTGGAACATTTTCTAATATTTGTACATTTTCTTCACCTAATATTTCAAAAAGTAATTCTTCAGGTGTTAAACCCTGATCAATGAGTTTAGAAACAGGTGTCATATGATTAATCGCATCTTCTAGTTTATTAATCGTTTCGTCTTCTGCGCCTGGCATAACTTGTATTAAAAATCCTCCAGAAGCTTTAATTGAATTATCTGGATTAACCAATACACCCAATCCTACTGATGAAGGAACTTGTTCACTTTTTGCAAAATAGTATGTGAAATCATCGCCGAGTTCACCTGAAACAAGTGGACTAGAACCAGAAAAATAATCTTTCAATCCTACATCTTTAACAACTGTTAATGAACCATTCGTTCCTACTGCACGGCTAACATCTAACTTGCCATGATCATTTAAAGGAAAATGGGTTTGTGGGTTTGTGACATAACCTCGTACATTTCCTTTAGCGTCTGCATCAGCAATAACTTTGCCAATTGGTCCTTGGCCATCTACTGTAACTGTTAACTTCTGATTTCCTTTTAGCATTGCGCCCATCATTAATGTCGCAGTCATTGTGCGCCCAAGTGCTGCAGAAGCAGTCGGCCAAGTATAATGTCTTGTTTGTGCTTCTTGCACACTCTCAGTTGTCAAGGCACTGTAAGCACGAATCTGTCCTCCAAAAGCTAAAGCTTTAACTATATAATCATTTGTCATTTTTAAAATTTCTCCTTTAATATTAACTGTGTTTATTATAAAACATTTCATTTTCATGTCTATTTTGGGTTACTTTTTAATAACGCAATTTATTTTAAGCTTTCGCACCAAAAATTGCGAAACATCTGTTTGCAATTATATGAACCATAAAAAAACTTCTTTCTACTATTTGTATCATAGCAGAAAGAAGTTTAAAATTCAGTCTTTAGTTTCGACGATCAGGGTCGTTTGAATTACCTGGTCTGTCAATGTCAGGTGCTTGTTCATGGCCAGTTGGCTCTGAATTTTCACCGTCTTTTTCATTGTCACCAGATTCTTCATCTTCATGATCGTCTTTTTGATCATCGTCACTACGATTTAATTGTTCTTTACGCACATCTTCATATGATTTACCGTATTTACCATCTTCGAAGTCATTTTTGTCTTCTTCTACGACTTTAGCTCCATCATAGTCAACTTCTGGCAACACACCATCATGGAATAATGATTGTATTTGTTCAGCAACTAATGTTTCTTCTGTTAGTAATGATTCAGCAATTAAAATTAATTGTGATTTATGTTCTAACAGAATGTCTTTACAACGCTCATATTGTTCTTTAATAATGCGTTGTACTTCTTTATCAATTTCATAAGCAATTTGTCCAGAGTATTCAGGATCACCTTGCATATCTTTACCTAAGAACACTTGGCCATTGCTACTGCTTGAGAATTGAATAGGTCCAAGTTTCTTACTCATACCGTATTCTGTAACCATTTGACGCGCAATTTGCGTTGCACGTTCAAAGTCATTAGAAGCACCCGTAGAAACTTCATTAAAGTTGATATCTTCTGAAACACGTCCACCAAGTAAGCCACAAATTTTATCTAGCAACTCTGGTTCGGTCATTAAGAAGCGATCTTGTTTAGGTAACATCATTGCATAACCGCCCGCTTGTCCACGTGGAACAATCGTTACTTTATGAACAACTTCGGCTTCATCAAGCACCATACCAATAATTGTATGACCAGCTTCATGGTGGGCAACAATATTACGTTCTTTTTCTGAAATAACACGAGATTTTTTAGCTGGACCTGCAATAACACGGTCAGTAGCTTCTTCTATATCACGCATATCGATTTTTTTCTTACCTTCACGAACAGCAACTAAAGATGCTTCGTTAAGTAAGTTTTCTAAATCTGCACCAGAGAAGCCTGGTGTTCTTTGAGAAACTGCTTTTAAGTCTACTGTTTCATCAAGTGGCTTGTTCTTAGCGTGAACATGTAAAATGGCTTCACGTCCTTTAACATCTGGACGACCAACTTGAATTTGTCTATCAAAACGACCCGGACGTAATAATGCTGGGTCTAAAATATCAGGGCGGTTCGTAGCGGCAATCATAATGATACCTTCATTTTCGCCAAATCCGTCCATTTCAACTAGTAATTGGTTAAGCGTTTGTTCACGTTCATCGTGTCCGCCACCAACACCAGCGCCACGCTGACGACCCACTGCATCAATTTCATCGATGAAAATAATACATGGTGCATTTTTCTTAGCATTTTCAAATAAATCACGCACACGACTTGCACCGACACCAACAAACATCTCAACGAAGTCAGAACCACTAATTGAGAAGAATGGTGTGCCTGCTTCACCAGCAACCGCACGTGCAAGTAAAGTCTTACCTGTACCTGGAGGTCCTACTAATAAAACACCTTTTGGAATTCTTGATCCCATTTGTTTAAATTGTTTATTGTCTTTTAAGAAATCGACAATTTCAATCAATTCTTGTTTCTCTTCATCCGCGCCTGCTACATCAGAGAAGCGAACACGTTTCTTCTGGCTATCGTACATTTTAGCTTTGGACTTACCAAAGTTCATCATACGACCGCCACCGCCGCCGCCACCTTGAGCTTGGCTTAGGAAGAAAATAAATAATAATGCAATAATTAATACAGGAATTAGTGTAGTTAGAATACTTACAAATACACTTTGTTTTTCTTCTTCTTTAACTGTAAATTTCAATCCGTCTTGGTTTTGTGCTTTATCAGTTATTTTTTCTAATTCTTTATCGTTGTTATATAAAATAGTTGAAGAATATTCTTTATCATCTTTGGTTTTACCGCTTACCATATATACATTTTGTTCAGGCTGTATCTCAAGTGATTTTAAATCACCTTTATCTAGCTGTTTCACAAATTGGTTATATGTAAGTTGTTTTGGCATATTACCATTTCCATTTAAAAATGAAAATAAACCAAATATTATAACGCCAATAATTGCGATAACAAGCACATTACGAAAGGCTTTCTGCATGCGTCGTTTCCTCCTACTTCAATAATAAAACTAACAAAAATTGTAACACAATACATGAGTTTACGGCTAGTATTTCAACTTTTGTACTATGTTTACAATTTTCAATGCTCTATTTTAAATTTAAATTGTCCCTAGTGCACATAAGTTACAAAATTCAATATTTTACAATTTAAGTCACGTTCGTTTTATGTATGAAAAATACTTTTTAAAGCGAACACATAGACATACTGATTAATATATTTACGCTTAGACTTACATTATATAATAATTTTCAGTTTCATAAAATTGTATTGCTTACTTTGAATAAATTTCTGATTTAAGTGTCCCTATATACGGTAAGTTACGATAGTGTTCAGCATAATCTAAACCGTATCCAACCACAAATTCATCCGGAATCTTTTTACCAACGTACTTAGCTTCAATATCAGCTTTACGACGATTTGGTTTATCAAGTAATGTTACAATTTCAAGTGAATTAACACGACGTGACTCCAATAACTCAGTGATTGATTTTAATGTTGTTCCAGTTTCTAAAATATCTTCAATAATTAACACATCTTTATTTTCAATTGACGAACTCAAATCTTTTAAAATTTGAACTTCTCCAGTAGATTCTGTGCCACCGTGATAACTTGAAACATCCATAAAATCAATAGCTAAATGCGTATCAATATATTTTATTAAGTCTGCCATAAACATGACCGAACCTTTTAATATGCCGATACATACAAGCGGTTTCCCATTATAAGCTCGTGTAATCTCTTCACCTAAATCTTTACAAATCTGATGAATATCTTCCTCTGATAATAATATTTCTTTTAAATCATCTCGCATGTTTTTATTCCTCTCCCATATCTCGTATAAAAATTGATTGTTCGTATTTATTTTTTAAATATAATGTGCCAACAGCAATAATCTCATTTTGGGCATTAACCATGACTGGTAATTGATTGCGTTCGGATTGAACGATTTTATGATCAATAAGCAACCTACTTATTTTTTTATGTCCTTCCATACCATTCAACTCGAATTTATCTCCATCTCTTCGTGTACGAATAACTAACGGAAAGTCCCCAACAGGAAAGTCATGTTTAACGTCAATTTGATAATGACTATAGTTGTATATACCAGGGTGAGTAATCTGAATCGGAAAATGTTTCACATCATAATTTGCCATTATTATAAATTTATCATAAGCGATATGAATTATCCATTTATCTGTCGTGTATAATGTGCATTGCGTCAAATTTCCTTCTAATTTTTGAAACCACTCATTATAAGTTTTTTCAGTTATTGAGCGAGTGATTTGAAGTTGTTCAAACAGGTTATCTAACACTGCCATCTTGACACTATGCCTTAAATTTAAAAATTGTGATCTTGCTATCGTATACTTCTGTGTTTTAACACTTTTACGTATATCCTGTTTTATAAATGCGACGGCTTCTTTATTTATCACTTCAAGTTGTTCATCATGCCACTCTTTTAGTTTGATTAATTGATCTGTAGCAAGTTGTGCATTTTCATTTATTTCAGGCAAAATACGATTACGAATGTCATTTCTCACATAATGATTTTGTGTATTTGTTTCATCTTCATAATAAGGTACACGATGCATAACCTGATAATCACGAATTTCATTTTTTGTTGTCGATAATAATGGTTTACATATCTGATAAGATGCGCGTGCAGTTTGATAAGCCATACCTAAACTACTTCTTGTGGAACGTCCAGTCATTACTCGATAAAAAATAGTTTCTATCTGATCATCTTGATGATGGGCGGTCAGTAAGATATCTGCCTTTAATTCATACATCATCTCATCAAACCATTGGTAACGTGCTACTCTTGCGTCATTTTCAATACTATTCCCTTTTTCAATAACATCTGATAAATCTAAGTGCTTAACGTAAAGCTCAACATGATGTGCTTTACAAAATTGTTTGAGAAAATATTCTTCTTCCTTCGCTATCGGGCGGATGTTGTGATTTACATGTAAGCAGGTTAATTTTGTGTATGAATCTTTCAATCTTGTGATTAACTCATGTAATAACACCATGCTATCAACACCTGTAGAAACCGCCAATACAATGTGCTTATCTTTCGTCCAACCCTCAGTATTAACGTTCAGCTTCATCTACCTCCACTCACTCTAAATCTTCCAACAATTAGCCTAATCACTTTGGAATCATCCCATATTACAATAAAAAGAGACTGTTTCCTCAATTAAGAAAACAGTCTTAGATTGTTACGCTCAAACTTAATATTGGAATCATTGATTGTACGTTGTTCTCAATAAATCAGTTAGTTATATATAAAACAGTTGTATTATCTATTATTAGCGTCTAGCGCCTTTGCCACCGCGTCTTGATTCAGTTTGACGTTTGATGGAAGTTAATTTATCTTCGCTATCTTTTAAGAAGTTTGTTAATTTCTTTTCAAAGTCTTCACCTTTGGGTTGTGGTTGTTTATGACTAGGTTTACTTTGAGGTCTACGCGGACGATCTTTTGCTTTTTTAATAGATAGACTAATTTTACCGTCATCAGCAATAGATAGCACTTTAACTTCAACTTCATCTCCAACAGATAAATGATCTTCTACGTTTTCAACGTAATTATCTGCAACTTCACTTATGTGAACTAAGCCACTTTTTCCTTCTGGAAGTTCGACGAAAGCGCCAAACTTTTTAATACCAGTGACTTTACCTTTAAGCTTGTTTCCTACTTCGATTGACATATTGTAAATAAATCCTCCCGATTTGTTTCGATTTTAACCTTATTATATGCCTGTTTGCATAAATTAACAATGGTATTATGATGCAAAAAAATAATTTTCGCTATTTATCTTCTTTAGAAGATTTTGAACCTGCATCCGATTTATCACTCGGTAACTTAAATATAACTTCTCCATCATTACTTAAATAGTAATCATCTCTTGCTACTTTTTCTATATAGCTCTTATCATTTAAGTTGTTAAGTTGTTCTTTTAATGCTAATTCCTCATCTTGTTGCTTTTGATATTTTTCTTCTTTTTGTTGTCGTTCTACAGCATCGTCATTATTACTTTGCTTTTGAGTGACAAGCATGATACACAAAATAATAATAATCGCGAGCAGTATCCCACCAAACAAAGTGATACGTCTGCGTATCACACGTCTTCTCATTTTTTGCTTTTGTTTCTTTTTATTTTCAGAAGAGGTGAACGTATTTCCGATATTTTCAACTTTTTTACTCAATGCTTGCCACCTCCTCTATTATTCTCCGCCAACTTTTTCTTCTTTAACAATCTCATACATGCCTTTTGCGTTTTCTTTAGTTGCATGTTCACTTAACCCTGTTACATTTATTGTTACAATTTTTTGTCCAAAACGAATGACAAGTTCGTCCGTTACTTTAACATCTGTTCCAGCTTTAGCAACTGAACCATTTACAGTGATACGACCTTGGTCACTAATTTCTTTCGCTAATGTACGACGTTTTACCAGTCTTGATACTTTTAAATATTTATCCAGTCTCATGATTTATCTCCTCCTTGCTCTAAATAATCTTTTAAAGCAGCTTCATCTAGCGACATATTTTTTGTTTTATCATACAACTTCATGAAATGCTCTGCAAACACTTTTTCGAATTTCACGCGTTGGACTTTTCCTTCTTTTGCTTTGGCGTCTGCCCAAATGTGTTTTAAATCTTCTTCAGTTTCTGCATGCGCCTCTCCAAAAATGTGTGGATGTCTGCGTATCATTTTTTCGGATAAACTTTGTACTACTTCATTTATATCAAAATAGCCTTCTTTTTTACCAATACTTGCATGTAATAACACTTGTAATAATATGTCACCAAGTTCTTCAATCATATGCCAATCATCTTCATTATCTATCGCTTCAAACAATTCAAACGTTTCTTCCAGTAAATAACGTTTTAACGTTTGGTGTGTTTGAATTTTATCCCAAGGACATCCAATTTCATCATCTACAAGTCTGTCGATAATTCCTGTCGCATAGTCAAAATCACTCATATATGTGGCATCATTTTCAACGCGCTTAATAAATACACTGGTTAAGTTGCTGAAAATGTCTGGATGGTGATCTAATTCGTATAAGGGTGTTTCAATGACATTGGCACCGTTAGCATGCGCACCATCAATAATGAATACAATTTGTTCATCATCGTAACGCGACATCAATGTGACTTTTAAATCTCCAGCAGTCATGGAACTAAACACTTGAGTAATCAGTGTGTGCGTTCGAATATTCAACTGTTCGCTGCTTAAAGAAGTAGCATCAAGTAATGTAAAGCCATCATTAGGGTCAACTTTAACCGCTTCAAAGATATCATCAATGAAACTTTTGCCCCCTAAGACTTTAATTTCAATATCATCATCTTGTTGCGCATAGGCCTCTAACTTAACAGTGGTTGTCTCAGCAACGCGAGGGTGCCCCGGAACTGTATAGACGATATCTGTGTCTGAATTTCGTGCTTTAGTCATAAGTTGAGATACAATGTCTTCATAAACCTCATTAAACCCACTATTTGATTCATAAACTTCATCAAAACTTTGAAATACGACACCCTCAGAAGTCAATATTTCTATAACTGGATGATCTAACGTACGCGTATAAACGAAGGGGTGATGCTTCAAAAATTTATATACTCCAAAGGGTAATTCATCAATGCCATAATTACCCAATCCAACAATTATAATTTTTCCAGTCATTATCGTTTCCCTCTTTTCATATGGATGAGTTTATCACCCAATGGTAAATGCTTTAACTCTTTAAAACTTAATAGCTCAGTACGAACAATTGCAATGATGATGACGATAACGCCTACACCTGCAGCAACGACCAATTCAACAATACCTGCGACGCGTCCCTGTGTAGGAAGTAACCACATTGTTAGTTGAACGGCAACGGATAATATCAGCATTGTAAAAATTAATTTTGCGACATATTTTTTCATATTACGGAATTGATAATGTTTCAATACGTGATAATGCAAAATGGCAGCAAATAAGATTAATGATAACACTGTGCTTAAACTACCACCTAACATGAAAAATGGCGGTATCAATACTACATTTAAAATCGCTTTACTCACTACACCAGTAATAAACGCTTGAAATATAGGTCGCACTTGATTCTTCACTTGTAACAATGCAATATCCATCATAATTAAAGACACAAATATAACAGTTAGCATATACACTGCTAAAGTTCCGGTTTGGCTATCATTTTTAAAAAATACATGGTTCATGATAGGTAGTAAATTAATCAAACCGATACCCGCAGCAATGCTAAATAGCATAGTAATTTTAATAGAAGCATTCGCATATCTATTGATAAGTACATGATTCTTAACTTTAATCGCATCTGTCAGCAATGGAATAAGGACAAAACAAAATGTGGTAGTGACGATTAACCCCATTTGAATAAAAGATGCACCACGATCATAAATGCCTTTTTGCGTTGTAGATTCTTGAAAACTCAATCCTGTATTCCGCAAAGCATGGATAACGGTAAAGCTATCCACAACTTGCCATACAATCACAATAAGTTGACTTACAGCAAAAATCACAATGGCTAATGCCAATTGTCGCCATGCAACAACCTTATTATGTTCAATATTTTGCGCTTTAAATGCGGTTAATTTGAAAGGTCGTTTCAACACAAGATATATACTAGATGCTAAAAATCCAAAAGCTGAACCAATAATCGCCAATGTCCCAGCCGCATACAGTGACCATTGTTGTGTCATAAATAGAACAATGGCGATAATGATAATGCCAACACGAACAAACTGTTCTATAACCTGGGAAATTGCAGGTATATTCATATTTTGATGCGCTTGATAGTAGCCTCTATAAATACCCAATATACTAACAAATAAGAAACTAAAACTCGATGCGCTTAACATTGGTGCGAGGTTAACATCACCCATTAAGGTAGCAATCCATTTTGCACAGATTAACAAAACTAAGAAAAAACTAGTACTGACAATCTGCAATCCGACTAAAACCTTCATATATTGGCGAGGATGACCGTCTGCTCCAAACATTTGAGTAACAGCACTCGGTATGGCATTCATTGTCAAAATAACACCTAAAGCAACAATTGGATAAACTTGTTGATACGCATACAGTCCTTCGTCACCTAAGATATTTTGATAAGGTACTCGATAGATTGCACTTAATATTTTAACTATGATGAGTGCTAATGTAAGCACAACTACTCCGTTAAAAGCAGATGACTTATCCGTTTTAGATTTCATCAGTTATAACCATACTTTCTTCTAAACTTTTCGTTAGGAATTTTAGACTGTCTAACCAGTTACCTGTTTTATTTAACGTTACTTTCATTTTGCCTTCTTGAACTCCGACTTTCATCGTACGACCAAGTGGCTGTGTCTGTTTAAATAATGTTTCACCATTGATATCTGTTGTACCTTTTTCTGACAGGTAGACTTCTACTTGCTTACCAATATCTTTGATTAACGTCACACCTGCGTGTAACGCATGAACTTTAATTTCCATCATTTCTAATAATCTTTCTACTTCTATTGGATAGTCATTGAAGCGATCGATCAATTCATCTTTAACATCCATTAATTGTGTTTCACTTTCAATTTTACGCAATTTTTTATAGATTTCAATTTTAGATTGTTCATTTGGTATATATTCAGCTGGTAAATAAGCATCGATATTAAGTTCTATTTCAATCTCAGGTGCATCTTGTTTTTCTGCTTTTACGCCACGTTTTTCATTAACTGCTTCTTCCAACATTTGAGAATATAAATCGAAACCAACAGAGTCAATGAAACCGTGTTGTTGTTTACCTAATAAATTACCTGCACCACGAATATTTAAATCTCGCATGGCAATTTTAAAACCTGAACCTAGTTCAGTGAATTCTTTTATCGCTTGTAAGCGGTCCTCAGCAGTTTCAGACAACACTTTATTGGTAGGATGTAAGAAATAAGCATAACCTATACGACTTGAACGTCCTACACGTCCTCTTAATTGATACAATTGGCTGAGTCCGAAACGATCAGCGTCTTCAATAATCAGCGTGTTAGCATTTGGTACATCGACGCCTGTTTCTATAATTGTTGTAGTAACAATGATGTCATATTCATGGTTAATAAAGCTGAGCATCGTTTCCTCTAAATCACGTTCATTCATTTGACCATGTGCTACACCGATATTCGCGTCAGGCATAAGCATTTGCAGCTGTTCTCTTTTCTCGTAAATAGATTGCACTTTATTGGATAGGTAAAATACTTGGCCATCTCTTGATAGTTCCCGTTCCAATGCCTCTTTTATAAAATTCGTATTTTGCTCTAAAACATAAGTTTGTACTGGGAAGCGGTTCTCTGGTGGTGTTTCTATAACGGATAAATCTCTCACACCTAGCATACTCATATGCAATGTACGTGGAATAGGTGTCGCTGTTAATGTGAGTACATCTACATTGTTCTTCAGTGATTTAATACGCTCTTTGTGACGTACACCAAAACGTTGTTCCTCATCTACTATAAGCAAGCCTAAATCTTTATACTGAATATCTTTACCTAACAATTTATGTGTTCCTACAACGATATCAACGAATCCTGACTTTAGTCCTTCTTTCGTTTCTTTAACTTCTTTTGTAGTTCTAAATCTACTTATGAGTTGTACTTCTATCGGAAAGTCTTGCATACGCTCTATCAACGTTTCATAGTGTTGTTGTGCAAGTATCGTCGTCGGCACAAGAAATGCTACTTGTTTACCTTCCATAACTGCTTTAAATGCTGCACGTACAGCAACCTCTGTCTTACCGTAACCTACATCACCACATAGTAATCTATCCATAGGACGCTCAATTTCCATATCCTGTTTGATTTCTTCTATCGATTTACTTTGGTCGGGTGTAAGTTCGTATGGAAAATCAATTTCAAAATCATTTTGTTCTGCTGTATCAGGTCCAAATTTATATCCCACAGACATTTCACGTGCTTTATATAGCTCTATCAATTCATCAGCCATATCTTCAACACTTTGTTGTACTTTGGCTTTTGTTTTTTTCCATTCTGTTCCGCCAAGCTTATTCAACTTAGGAGATTTGTCTTCTGACGCAACATATTTTTGCACTTGATCCATCTGATCAACGGGAACAAATAACTGGTCGGTGCCTTTATATTGTAATTTAATATAATCTTTATGCACGCCACCTACTTCAAGTGTTTCAACACCTAAATATCTACCAACACCATGATGGACATGAACGACATAATCGCCAACTTTCAAGTCTTGGTAAGATTTGATTTTTTCAGCGTTCGTTAACGTTTTATGCTGTTTTGGTTTTTTCTTTTGTTTTGATTTAAATAATTCTCTCTCTGTGACAACAACTAATTGCATGTAAGGTAGCTCAAAACCTTCTGACAAACTACCTTCTGTAATAATGGCACTGCCACCTTCATTTCGACGACTTGGTGTATCAATAAAGGTAGGTATATGCATTTCATTTAGCATAGATTGAATGCGTTCTTTTTTCGTTTCCGTTTCTGCAAGTACAACAATCGTGTAATCATTTTGAATAAATCTTTGGAATTCAGAACGCATAATATCATACTGTCCATAAAACTGTTGTACTGGTTTACATGAAAATTTAATGATTTCATTTAATTGAACAGGCATCGTTGCTGTAAACAATGTAAAGTAGGTAACCGCAAACGGTTTTAATAAATTTTCAAAACCTTCATATTGTAGAAAACTTTGATCAATAAAACCTTTTCCACTTTCAATTAAATTTTGCATAAATTCATCTATTTCAGTTACAAGAGTTGTTTCAGTTTCTTTAATTCTATTATATTCATCTACAGCAATAATGGCATCCTCTTTAAAGTAATCCATAATCGTTGCTGGCTGTTCATACATAAATGCTACTAGTCTACGAAGCACTTGATGATCAAACATTTCTGCTTCGAATAATTGAAAACTTTCATAAGTTTCTTTTAATTCATTTCGCACAGACTTTTCAATTTTTGGACGTGTGTCTTCATATGCTTGCTTTAGTTTATGCTTTGTATGTTTAAGCACATCTTCGGTAATGATATAGTCACTAGCAGTTGTGATATCAACATGTTCGATATTGCCTTCAGAACGTTGAGATTCTACATCAAAATCACGTATAGAGTCTACTTCAGTATCGAAAAATTCAATACGTACTGGCTTACCAATTAATGGGTAGATATCTACAATCCCACCACGTAATGAAAATTCTCCTATATGTGAAACGACACTTTCTCTACGATATCCCATATTTACAAGCTTATTTAAAAATTCGTCAATGTCAATATCGTCGCCTACATTTAGCGTTAATTGATGCGATTTCCACATATCTACCGGCGTGAGCCATTTTTTCAATCCGTTTAAAGGTACGATAAATAACCCTCTCTCTTCTTGAGCAAGTGCCGTTAATGTTCGCACGCGTTCACTCATAAATTGAGGGCTTTGTGTTGAAAATTCTTCTGTCATAATATCCTGCATCGGATATTTATATATTTCACTATCTTCTACAAATTGCAGTAAGTCACTTTCTAACTTATCTGCTTGATAAAGATTGTTTGTAACAACAAGTAGTTGCTGCTCACTCTTCAAATATTTTTCAGCTATAATCGTTGCTTTTGCGGCACCAGATAGTCCGGTTACTAAAACATTTTCTTTACCAAATACTTCGTTTAACTCTTGGTATCGTTTGTCTTCATTTATATATTCTGTAATTATTGATTTCACTTAATCTCACCATTATATTCATTCATTACACGGTCAAATCGATTACTTTCTATATAAGCTTCGATCGCTCGTGCAGAATGTTCTATTACTTTATTCATCGTTTCCATTTCTTGATTTGAAAATTTTTGCAAGACATAGTCTACGATGGCCATGCCATTTGAAGGTCGATCAACGCCGATTCTAATTCGTTTGAACTGGTCTGTTCCTAACATTTGAATAATGGATTTCATGCCATTGTGTCCACCAGCACTACCTTTTTGTCTGAGTCTAATTTCACCCTGAGGTAAATCTAAATCATCATATAAGACAATTAAATCCTCTATATCAATGTCATAGTATTTCATCAAAGGTGCCACTGCCTCACCTGACAAATTCATCATTGTCATAGGTTCTATGAACATTACTTTTTCTCCAGCTAAACGCTCTATTGTGTACGCACCTTTAAACTTTTGTTTATCTAAAGAAAATCTATTTTGCTCTAACATAAAATCTATGACTTCAAAGCCAATATTATGCCTTGTTTGTTCGAAGCGTTTACCTATGTTGCCTAGGCCTACAATACATTTCATTACGTTACCTCCACTCTCTGTATGCTCATTATCTAATATTTATATAAATTATATGCTTTACAAGTTATGTATTTTGTATCATTCACTATAATAACATAAAAAAGCACCCGCTTAACGTATTAAGCATGGTGCTTTTTATAAGATAATATTGCGTTGATACATCAACACATGACATCAACTCAAAAAGAAAGATTATTCTTCTTCTTTTTGGTCTTCGTCACTTTCATCTTCTTTTTCTTCGCCTACAACTTCTGGCTCTTCAGTAGCTGCTTCGCCTTCCATTGCTTCGATTTCTTCTTCAGTAGGTTCTTCAGTTGGAGGAACTACTGTTACGATTGAATCACTAGCTTCGTTTTCAATAGTGAAATCACCAGAAATTTTGATATCTTCAACAGAAAGACTATCATTTATTTCTAATTCACTGATATCAACTTCGATTGATTCAGGGATGTTATCTGGAGTAGCTGTAACTTCAAGGTTGAATAATGGTTGTTCAACAACGCCGCCCTCTTTAGTTCCTACAGCTTCACCAACTAATTGAACTGGTACTTCTACAGTACGTTCTTCAGTCATATTGATTGCTAAGAAGTCAATATGAGTGATTTGGTTTTTAAGTGGGTCGAATTGGTAGTCTGAAACCATTACTTTAATTGTTTTAGAACCTACGCCTAATTCGATTACACCGTTACGTCCAACTTCACGGATAACTTTGATAAATTCTACTTCGTCTACTTTAACTGAAGTATTTTTTGTACCGTAACCATAAACGATTGCTGGTACTTTACCAGTGTTTCTTAGTGTTTTAAGGTCTGAACGCGTTTGTTTACCTTGACGAATAATTGACTTTAATGAAGCCATATTCAGTTTCCACCTTTCATAAATGCTCTATCTAAGAGCTCCTCATTTGCCCATCAACAATCTGTTGCTTGCAAATGTTTATTTATCGTGATATTTCACGAACGAAATTATTATACATTGTTAAAGGCTATTAGTCAAATAGCACACTAACTGATTCGCGTTCATATACACGTATAATTGCTTGAGCCAATAACCCTGCTACTGATAATTCTTTAGTATTCTCTGGTTTACGTTTTTCATCTAATTGAATGGAGTTTGTAACTACAAGTTCTTTAATCGCTGAGTTTTCAATACGTTCTTTTGCAGGACCTGATAGTACGGGATGCGTACAACAAGCATAAACATCTTTCGCACCTTTGTCTTTTAACGCTTGGGCAGCCAAAGTAATCGTACCAGCCGTATCTATAATATCGTCAATAATAATTGCTGTTCGACCTTCAATTTCACCAACAATATTCATCACTTCTGCAACATTTGGTTTCGGACGACGTTTATCTATAATCGCGATTGGCGTTTTAAGTATATCTGCAAGTTTACGAGCTCTTGTCACCCCACCGTGGTCTGGTGATACAACAACACACTCTTCAGGGTCGATATCTGTCTCATTTTTAAAGTATTGCGCTAAAATCGGCACACCCATTAAATGGTCAATTGGCATATCGAAGAAACCTTGTATTTGAGGTGCATGTAAATCCAATGCAATCATGCGGTCTGCGCCAGCAGTTTCAATTAAGTTTGCAACAAGTTTTGCTGTGATTGGTTCACGACTGCGCGCTTTTCTGTCTTGGCGTGCATAGCCATAATATGGAACAACGATATTAATGTTCGCTGCTGAAGCACGTCTACAAGCATCTATCATGATTAACAATTCCATTAAATGTAAATTTACTGGATTTGATGTTGGTTGAATAATAAAAACATCACAACCACGAATACTTTCTTCAATATTGATTTGAATTTCTCCATCACTGAAACGTTTTACAGAACATTTCCCTAATTCAATTCCAACATGATCTGCCACTTCTTGGGCTAACGGTTCATTACCCTTCAAAGAAAATATTTTCAAAGCAGAATTCTTATACTCATTGTTTAACATTTATAGTCCTCCAATTAATTCTTTCAATTCGTTTTGGTTTGTAGACAAGGCAAAACTTATATCGCTCAGCAACATAAATAATTGTTATGATTATCTTTAACTATATTGATTTTAACAGTTTAAGTAAGCTTGTCTAAACATTTGTGTTTATTTTTTCAAATAACCTTCTTTAGTCGTTTGTCTAGCTCTCGCTAACGCTAAACTGTCTTCTGGTACATTATCAGTGATTGTTGATCCTGCGGCTATAAATGAACGATTACCTAAAGTAATTGGTGCAACGAGATTCGTATTACATCCGATAAAGGAATCATCACCAATGACCGTCTTAAATTTATTAATCCCATCATAGTTAACTGTGATAGAACCACATCCAACATTCGTTCTTTCACCTATTTCAGCATCACCAATATAACTTAAGTGAGGTAATTTGGCTCCTGCTTTCACCACTGATTTTTTAACTTCAACAAAGTTACCAACTTTTACTTTTTTACCTATATCTGCACCTGGACGAAGTTGTGCAAACGGACCAATCGTAGCATAATCATCCACTATCGCTTCATTAATGACAGATTGTTTAATTGTGACATTTGAACCTATTTTACTATTCGTAATTTCCGTATATTGTCCAATAACAGTATCTTCACCAATCACGCTATTGCCAGAGAGTTTCACACCAGGCTCAACTACTGTATCTTCACCAATTCTAACATCAGCTCCGATATAAGTCGTCGCAGGGTCAATAATTGTTACACCGTTCTTCATATGCTGTTCGTTAATGCGTTTTCTAAAAGCTTTTTCAGCTTCGCTAAGCATTACTCTATCATTCACGCCCATGATTTCCTCAAAATCATTCGTATGGAAAACTTCAACAATACCACGATCTTCTAAAATTAAAGAAAGTACATCAGGCAAGTAATATTCGCTCTGTGCGTTGTCATTTTTGACTAATTCTAGTTTTTCGAATAGGACTTGATTATCAAACGCAAAAATACCTGAACTAATTTCATTAATTTGTTGCTCTGCATCTGTTGCATCTTTTTGCTCAACAATACTCACCAAACGTCCTTCTGAGTCATGTAAAATACGTCCATAACCGAATGGATTTTCTGCTGTCGCTGATAAAACTGTTGCATGTGCTTGATTGTTCTCGTGATGTTCAACCAATGATTTCAATGTTGCTGTCGTAATCAATGGCGTGTCTCCACAAACCACTAACGTCGTCCCTTGACTTTCACTTAAATGCTCACTTGCCATTTTAACAGCATGTGCTGTACCTAATTGTTCTTCTTGAAAACTATAAAGCGATGTGTCTCCAAGTGTCTCTTTGACACTATCTGCACCGTGTCCAACAATGGTAACAAGCTGATCTATTCCAGATTGCTTCACATTATCTGCAACATGTTCGATCATCGTTTTACCTGCTACATCATGAAGTACTTTGTATTTCTTTGATTTCATACGTGTACCTTTGCCTGCTGCAAGTACTATTGCATGTCTTTGCATGTATGTTAACCCTCCATTAAAATATACACTTCCTACCTATTATAATTTAACGCTAGTCACACTTTCAAGGCTCAAAGCACCAATGTTATATAATAGAAATATTTTTATTACTAATATTAAAAAATTGCATAACCCTATTTGTCATCATTGAATACCTATGGAAACGCTTCAAAATTTATGCGAAATCTATAATATCTCTAATATAATATAATTTTTTATTTACGAAAATATCAACATAGTCACACTTGTATTTCTTATTTTTATATTATTTAAAATTAACCAATATTCATTTTATTCCCATTTATTTTCCATTCCCTAAAACAAATCATTTCTGTCACCTTTTTAAAATCAACACTTTTTATTTTTAAAGCGATAAGTATGCAAAAAACCAGACCGAACATATATGTTTCGGTCTGGTTTATATCAATTAGACGTTAAATGACTATATCGAAATTATAAAATAACTTTTCCATAAACTACTGCATATTCACATAAAAAATCAGTCACACTTATGCATCACTTTAGCTAAGTTATCCATTTAAATAGTCACATCTACTAAAATAGAGCAAAAAAATCATTTTGAAAATAAATTTTCCGCCCTATTCGGTCGTGTATATAACAACTATTTTCCCTCAAATAGCTGAACGTATTTTATTTAAGCTTCTTCAGAATCGTCTGATGATTGCGCATTTCTGTCAGGGATGACTTCATCAGTCTCTTCATATACTTTCATTACTGCATCCTGTATTTCTTGTCTCATTTCTGAGTTAATTGGATGAGCAATGTCTCGGAATTCACCATCTGGTGTACGTTTACTCGGCATTGCGACGAATAGACCTGTGTTGCCTTCAATTACGCGTAAGTCATGTACAACAAATGACTCGTCTAACGTAATTGAAACAAGCGCTTTCATTCTTCCATCTGTTTGTATCTTTCTAAGTCTTACATCTGTCACTTTCATGTAGTGAGCCCCCCTAGTATCTCTTTGTTAGAAGCTTAACAATTTTATTAAAAATTATAAATCCTTATTTCACTTTTGCAATTAACTCTATTTCAACTTTAACATCTTTCGGCAATCTTGCCACTTCAACACAACTTCTCGCTGGTTGATGATTACTAAAGTATTTGCCATAAATTTCATTTATATTTTGAAATTCATTCATATCAGCAATGAAAATAGTAGCTTTAATTACTGAATCTAAATCTGATCCAGCTTGGTCTAACACAACTTTTAAATTTTCTAAGACTTGTTTCGTTTGCTCTTTTACATCATCGCTAACAATTTGTCCTTCTAAATTTAGAGGAATTTGTCCTGATGTGAACACAAGTCCATTAATTTCTGTTGCATGCGAATATGGCCCTAATGCTTCAGGTGCCTTTTCAGTATTAATAACTTTCATGATGTCGAAATCGCTCCTTTTAAGAAAATTTAGTTAAACTGTTGCCTTGTTCCACCTTAAACTCCTGATTGTATTCATCTACATCAGATAGTTTAACTAAGGATGTATAATCTTCAATTAATCTTTGCTTAACTTCTTTTGATTCTACTAGTACCGATACCCCTTTAACATGAGCTTTAAACTCATTCATCAAATTCATAACACCATTGATTGAACCTCCAGCACGCATAAAATCGTCAACCACGAGCACGTTAGAATTTTCTGGTAATGTTCTCTTAGAAAGCACCATCGTTTCAATTTTTCTAGATGAGCCTGAGACATAGTTAATAGAAACTGTTGATCCCTCAGTAACCTTATTATCTTTTCTAATAACAACTACTGGCAAGTTCAATACATTCGCTACTGCATTGGCTAATGAGATCCCCTTAGTTGCAATCGTTACAATGGCATCTATCTCTTCATCCATATACAGTGTTGCAATTAATTTACCAACACGATTAAGTAAAGTAGGATTCCCCATTAAATCGGATAAGAATAAATATCCACCTGGTAATAAACGATCTTTCTCCTGAAGTTGAGCAATAACATCATCAATCACTTCCGTCGCTTCCGCTTTACTCATTTCTGGTTTATAGGTCACACCACCGCTAGCACCTGCCGTAGTAATAACCGTGCCAAGCTTTTCTTTTTGAAAAGTTGTTTTAATAATTTGTACATCTTCACTAATTGAAGATTTAGCTTGTTTAAACTTTTGTACAAAATATGTTAGTGGTATTAATTTGTTTGGATTATTCATTAAGTATTGTGTCATATACACAATACGTTCACTTCTTTTATAGCGCATTCATTTCATCCCTTCTTTTTCAGCCTAACAATCTTACAATATGTACTTCATTACAGCAACCATTAACCGCGTTATATATGTGTCTTGCTTGTCTCTCTTTCCTAGCTAACGCATAAACTGTCGGGCCACTACCACTCATAACAGCACCATCCGCACCATTTGCTAACATATTGGCTTTTATTTTTAATATTTCATCATGCATCTTTCCCGAAACAGGTTCCAAGCGATTTGAAAGACTTTTACATAATTGTTCGTAATCTCCAGAAATTAAAGCATTTTCACATGCTTCAGTATGCACTGTATGCGGTTGTGTTAAATCTAATTTCTTAAATATATATGGTGACGATATACCTAAATCAGGTTTAGCAACCACAACCCAAGCAGAAGGCGGTTTATCCAAATATTCGATTATTTCGCCCTTGCCCTTACACAAAGCAGTCTTACCTAATATACAAAAAGGAATATCCGTTCCAATTTGTATTCCTAATGCACATAGTTCCTCTAACGGTCTATTTAACTTATATAAACGATTCATGCCTCTCATCGTAGCTGCAGCATCTGTCGATCCACCTGCTAACCCTGCTGACACGGGTATGTTTTTATCAATCGTAATGGTCAGACCTTGTTGTAAATTATAGGTCTTTTTCATTAGTTCTGCAGCTTTATATGCCAAATTTTTATTATCGGAGGGAACATAAGTCTGTTCTACGTCAACAACTATTTTTTTGTCTTTACGCAGTTCAAATGATAAGCGATCGTTTAAATCTATCGTTGTCATTATCATTTCAACTTCATGAAAACCATCATCTCGTTTAAAGAGTGTGTCCAACGTTAAGTTAATTTTAGCTGGCGCAGTTTCATAAATCATATTCCCACCCTCTTTCAATTTCGATATGGTAATAAAATGATTTTAACATATTGTTATCATTGTGTTGTCGGTTTTTTCAAAAGTTAATATATTGCGCCAAAATACAAATAAATAAAAATTTAAAAATAAACTTTCAACTATGTCGAAAAATCAAATCATTTCTTAATTCACTATTTTACAATAACGTGTTTACTAGATAAAATAATTTTCTTTTATATGTATAAAAATCAAAAAAAGGTATGTCGGCGCTATACACCAACATACCTTTTTATATCAATCGTTCGAATATTAAAGTCTATTGTGAAAGTAAGATTCTGACAATCAAACATGACTTTAATTACTTTTATTTAGTGTGCAATTGCTTCTTGATGATTATCATCTTCAAAAGAAACTTGTACGTTTTCAGTTAAAACGTCAGTGTATGTATAAGACACACGTTCAAAATTATAAATATCTTGATCTAGTTCCACAATAAAAACAGAAGGGTAAGTTTCTTTTAACACACCACTACGTTCAATTGTTTTTTTACGTCCACCGTTCGCTTTAAGTACAATTCTGTTTCCTAATTGACAATCAAGTGAATTTTTGATGTCTCCAATAGATTTTGGCATATTGCTCCACCTCGCTACAAGTTGTATAATAACACAAAATGGAGGTTTTTGTCAAATAAAATATCAATTTTAGCAATGTCGGACGCGCTTGTCAATAATTTAAAATTCTAATTCTGTGAAATTTTGCAATTCATTGTATAAATTTGCAAATTCTTTTATTGAAAGTGTCTCTCCACGTCTTCGAGGATCGATGCCAGCCGCTTCTAACCATTCCAATATTTTTTCTTTATTCACTTTACCGTTTACAAATAAGCTTTGGTAATTATTATTGATTGTTTTACGTCTTTGACTAAATGCCGCTTTTGTCATTTTGAAAAATTTATTTTCGTCGTCAATATCAACGATAGGTGTTGGACGTTTCATCAATTTTACAACAATGGAATCTACATTAGGTGGCGGAAGAAAAACTGATTTAGGCACCGTTAATACTTTACTTGTTTCTGTATAATATTGTGCAACGATTGAGAGTGAGCCATAGGCTTTTGTACCAACTTGGGCATTAAGTCGTTCTCCAACTTCTTTTTGCATCATGACTACATAGCCATCAATTGGTAATTTCTGCTGCATTAAATTTAATAATATTGGCGTCGTAATATAATAAGGTAAGTTTGCGACAACCATAATCTTTTCACAATCAGCCAGGTGTTCTGTTACATAATGTGCGATATCTGCTTTAAGTATATCTTCGTTGATCACGGTTACATTATCGTAAGGTCCCATCGTATCTTTTAATACAGGTATTAAACGTTGGTCTATTTCAAATGCCATAACCTTTTTAGCACTTTTTGCTAATTGTTCTGTCAATGACCCCATACCAGGACCCACTTCTATTATACCTGTCTGTTCATCAATATCACTTGCGTCAATAATATTATGAATAATATTCACATCAATTAAAAAGTTTTGACCGAGACTTTTTTTAAAATTAAAGCCATATTGATTAAGTAAAGCTTTCGTACGTGTTGGTGTGGCAATATCTTTATAATCCATTTACGATTCACTTCCTTCTTCATCACTTAAAGCAGACCTAACATCTTCTTCTGTATAGCCAAATGCATTCAACTTATTGATTAACTGTTTACCATTAGAATGGCCTATATGCAGTTTGCGACCTAACTTTTCTCTTTTATGACGTGCGTCCTTACCAACGATTAATCCTAAATCGATTAAAACATCTTTACTTATTGATTCATGACCTTCTTCAAAAGGTGTACTCACATTCATTAAAGCTTCTTTAATATCACTTAATTGTGCATGCTCTACGCCAATTTTTCCACGTTTATTTTTAGCTTTTTCTTTATCAATATATGCATGTTTCACACCGGGAATCTGTTTTTGTATCGTGTTGCGGATTTTATCACCCGGGAAATCAGGGTCAGTTAATACGATAACACCTCTTGTTTCATAGGCTTGTGCAATTACCTTTAACGTTGATTCGTTAATGGCGCTACCATTTGTTTCAATCGTATCACATTGAACAGCTCTTTTTACGCGTTCAGTGTCATCTCTACCTTCAACTACAATAAATTCATTTATTTTCATTTATTGCTTCACCTTTCGTTACTTTAATTCATTTTAGATAAAAATAAAAAAGGTATCGGTTTTAATTGTGATTACCACTTAGTATGCCTTATATCAACTAAGCTCTATCTCAGACCGATACCTTTTTGAAATATGATTATGCTTTTAATTTAAACAATCGTTCTGCGTTTTCAGTTGTTTGTTTACACACTTCTTCGTAACTCACACCACGTAATTCAGCAATTTGTTCCGCAACTAATGTTACGCGGACAGGTTCGTTTCTTTTGCCTCTATAGGGATGTGGCGATAGGAATGGTGCATCCGTTTCAACTAACAGTCTATCAAAAGGCACATGCTTTGCAACTTCTTTTGGTTGTTTTGCATTTTTAAATGTAACAGGACCACCTAATGATACGTAAAAATTCAATTTATTGATAACATCGTTAGCAATTTCAGGTGACGCGCTAAAGCTGTGCATAATGCCACCAATCTCTTCAGCGTGTTCTTCTTTAAGAATATTTACACAATCTTGTGTCGCTTCTCTATTATGAATGATAATTGGTAAATTTACGCGTTTTGCTAATGCAATTTGCTTTCTAAACAATGCTTGTTGAACATCTTTGGGCGACTTATCCCAATGATAGTCTAATCCGGTTTCACCAATGCCAATCACTTTAGGGTGTGCTGCAAGTTTTTCAATCCATTCTAAACGCTCTTCAGTACAATCAATCGCATCTACAGGGTGCCAACCAATAATGCCATAGATAAATTCATATTGGTCAATGAGCTCCATCGTACGTTCTACTGTCGGCGTATCAAAACCAACAACAAACATACGATCCACACCATTCTCTCTTGCGCGTTCAATGACTTCCTCTAAATCTTCATCATATTGATCTGCATTTAAATGAACATGTGTATCGATTAGCATATTAATTCCGCTCCCTCAATTTGTGATTATTTAATTATTGCACCATTTGGAATTGCACTAGGCAAGCTTACAAGTGTAAGTACACCATCTTTTTCAGCAGAAAGTATCATACCTTCTGATTTTCTACCCATTAATTTAGCTGGTTTTAAATTAGTGACAACTGCTACCTTTTTGCCAATAATATCTTCAGGTTGATAGAATTTTGCAATACCTGAAACGATTTGACGTTGTTCACTATCCAAATCAACTTGAATTTTTAATAACTTATCAGATTTTTTCACTTGCTCGGCGTCAATAATTGTTGCAGCCTTGATTTCTACTTTATCAAAATCTTTGATATCAATTTGCGCTTTGCTAGGCAACTCTTCCTCAACTTCTTCTTCAATCTTGTCTGGTTGCATTGATTCCTTGATATAGCTAATTTCAACCTCGCTATCCAAACGTGGGAAGATTGGTTCGGGTTTACCACTCACCATAATCGGTTCAGTTAATGCGCCATACTGTTCAATACTTTCTAATTCAAAAAGTTCTGGTGCATTAATATTTAATTGGCTGAAGATTTGTTTTGGTCCATGTGTAAGGAATGGTCTTAATAATACCGCAATAATACGAATATTTTCTACTAAGTGTGCCATTACGTTACCAAGCATTTCTTTTTGATCCTCATCTTTAGCTAAAACCCATGGTGACGTTTCATCGATATATTTATTAGTACGACTAATGAATTTCCATATAGTTGAAAGTGCTACTGAGAATTGTAAGTCGTCCATATTTTCATGGAAAGTTTTGACAGTATCTAGTGCCATTTGTTCCATATCTTTATCTAATTCGTGTTTAGGACCTTGATATGCTGGTAGTTCACCATCAAAATATTTGTTCACCATTGAAATTGTTCGATTAACTAAGTTACCCAAGTCATTTGCTAAGTCATAATTTGTACGTTCTACAAATCCTTCTGGTGTAAATACACCGTCAGAGCCAAATGGTAATTCACGCATTAAGTAGTAACGTGTTGCGTCCAAACCGTAACGATTAATCAATACGTTAGGATCTACAACATTACCTTTAGATTTACTCATTTTCCCATCTTTCATAAGTATCCAACCATGTGCGAAAACTTTTTTAGGTAATGGAATGTCTAGTGCCATTAATAAAATCGGCCATATAATAGAGTGGAATCGTACAATTTCCTTAGCCATAATATGAATGTCTGCAGGCCAATATTTCTTAAATAGACTATCATCATCTGATAGATAACCTAATGAAGAAATATAATTTACAAGCGCATCTATCCAAACATAAACAACATGCTTAGGATTTGATTGAACACGAATACCCCAATCAAATGATGTTCTTGATACTGCCAAATCTTCAAGTCCTGGTTTAATGAAATTATTAATCATTTCATTTTTACGTGAAGGCGGTTGAATAAATTCAGGATTTTCATCATAAAATTCTAATAAACGGTCTGTATATTTAGATAAATTGAAGAAATAACTTTCCTCTTTTACTAATTCTACTTCATGACCAGAATCAGGACTCTTACCTCCAACAATCATTCCGTTTTCCATAATTGGATCGACTAATTGTGTTTCAGTATAATACGTTTCATCCGGAACAGAATACCAACCTTCATATTCACCAAGATAAATATCTCCCTGAGCCAATAAACGTTCAAATATTTGTTGTACAACTTCTTTATGTCTAATTTCTGTTGTACGTATAAAATCGTCGTTTGAAATCTCTAGTTTTCCCCATAAATCTTTAATACCAGCAATCATTTCATCAAGGTACTCGATTTCTGATTTCCCAGCTTTTTGTGCTTTTTCTTGAATTTTTTGTCCATGTTCATCCGTTCCCGTTAAATAACGAACATCATAGCCTTGCATTCTTTTATAACGTGCGATTACATCACCAGCTGTTGTCGTATAAGCATGACCGATATGTAAATTCCCACTTGGATAATATATTGGTGTAGTGATATAAAATGTTTCTTTCGCCATCAATGTTCCTCCTCGTTTCTTACATCATAAATATATCTAAATTTAATATTGTTTTCAATAAAGTAGACGTATGCTTCTGTACTGTTTTTATATGCATTTCATATTAATGAATTATATGGATAGTGTACGATTCATATGCGTTTTTTCCACTTTTTTACTGATATGATTTAATAATGGTTAATAATCTCTATCTTATCTACATTACCATAAATCACGCATGTTATGGGAGTTTTTCAACACTTTTTTATTGTTTATATATGATTTTATATTAAGTCACTTTCACGTCTCTTTTGAAGACTTATAAAATGATTAATTAACCACATGATAAATGTCGTATACTTCGCTCGTTTTCATATGACGTGCTTCCGCAACAACTTTTATAGCTGCTTTAGGTTTCATATTTTGATTTATATGATACGTTACATGTTCTTTTATAGACATATCCTCAAACCACGAAGTATCCTCTACATGTTCATCACCTTCAACAAGGACAACGAACTCACCTTTCAACGGAATATTTCCATCTTCAAGTTGCTCAATCACTTCGCTTACATAGCCTGTGACAATTTGCTCAAACTTCTTAGTAAGTTCTCTTCCAACTGATACTTTACGCGCTTCATCTATGTTTAGAATTGTTTTTAAGGTATCTTTCACACGATGCGGTGATTCATAAATAATCAACGTGCTATCTTCATACATACGCTGTTCTAATATCGAATGTTTTTGCTTTTCTTTTCTAGGTAAAAATCCTAAAAATGTATAAGTAAAAGAAGGCAACCCACTTGCCATCAGTGCAGTTAAACCCGCATTAGGTCCAGGTACTGTTTCTACTCTAATTTGTTTTTCTCTTGCAGCTACAACAAGTTCATATCCCGGGTCACTAATAAGTGGTAAGCCTGCATCTGATACGAGTGCAATATCCACACCTTCTTGTAATTGTTCAATTAAATAATCTGTTTGTTGTTCTTTGTTGTGATCATGATAGGACTTGAGTGGTGCTTGTATCTCATAATGCGCACATAATTTTTTTGTCACCCTCGTATCTTCACAAGCTATCAAATCTACATTCCGTAATATATCTACTGCACGATAAGTAATATCTGCTAAGTTACCGATGGGCGTTCCTACTAAATATAACGTTGACATAAGCTATCCCTCACTTATTAATTTAAGTTTTTTTTGACGTGAAAATGTCTTGATTTCATATTCACGTTTCAATGCTTCAGATTTGGTATCAAACATTTCTTGGTAAACTAATTGTACAGGACGTCTTATTTTTGTATATTTGGCACCTTGACCATTATTATGTTTGATAATTCTTTTTTCTATATCTTTTGCATATCCTGTATATAGACTGCCATCTTTACACTTAACAATATATATATAATGTTTATCCATAATATATTTCTCTCATTTCTTCGGTATAAGTGCCATCTTTGTTATATATGTAGAATGGTGGTTGAATTTCTAAGCCCTGATTCCCGCCTTTTCTACCTTCAACAACAATCGTTTGAGCCGCTTTATCCAGTTTACTGTATATAAAATAAATTTTTTTAGGTTCAATTTGATAAGTTCTCATATGACTTAAGACATCCATTAGACGTTCCGCCCTATGAACCATGATAAATCGACCACCTTGCTTTAACAAATGCCTTGCAGCATAACAACAATCTGCTAATGTACACATTATCTCATGTCTCGCTATCTTATGCGCATCTATTTGATGTTGGTGTTGCTGATTTGTTTTAAAATAAGGAGGATTACAAGTGACTAAATCATATTGAGACGGCTTGAAATATCTATGTGCTTCTTTCAAGTCCATTTGATACATATGGATTCTCTCTTCTAGTTGGTTATATGTAATACTTCTTCTAGCCATGTCTACTAATTGCTCTTGAATTTCGACAGCATCTATCATTTGTTGCCCTTTATTCGATATTACTAAAGGAATTACGCCGTTACCAGAGCACAAATCCATTATATTATCGCGCTTTTTCACATTGGTAAAGTGACCAAGTAATAACGCATCCGTCGAAAAAGAAAATACATTATCATTTTGTATAATTCTAAGGTTTTCTTTTAATAAATAGTCTAACCTCTCATTCTCTAACAACATTTCCCTTTCCTCCCTAAAAAAAGAGGACGAGATAACGATGCTTAATAATCAAGCCTATCGCTACACCTCATCCTCAATCACATGTCATCATTATACATTAACCATTTAAATCAGTTCGATTATTCACTTAATACTTCAAGACAAAATAAACAATCGTCACCTTTTCTGTGTTTACCGAATAATTCTCCATTACAAATATGAAAACCTTCTTTATAAAGCATTGCTAAATTATCTTTGCTACGTAGCGGTTGTTTCTTTGGTAGCTTTTTCCCATTTTCAACCGCTTTAGGTTTTTCTTCTTTGTCTATTAAAGTTTTTAAATTTTCATTCTCTATTTGTAAGGCGACATTTTCTTCAATCACTTCAACGGTAAGTTTTTTTAAATTTCCCATATCACTGTTGATTTGGTTTATATTGGCTTCTAGATTTGCTAATTTTTCAAATATGTCGTTACGATTCAATGTTGTATTAGCCTCCTAATTTAATGTTTCTAATTCTTCCATTTTATATTCAAGTGGCTGCTCTAGGCCCTCGACTTTAACTTGCATAGAAATATCTAAAATATTCAAACCTATGACTTTTCCATTACCTTCAGGCGTTTCAATAGCGTCTCCGACATCTGGTAATTGCGCGCGTGCTTCTTCATAATAATCATTTTCATATTTAAGACAGCACATTAGGCGACCACAGGCTCCAGATATTTTAGTGGGGTTGAGAGATAGATTTTGATCTTTTGCCATTTTAATAGAAACTGGTTCAAAATCACCTAAAAACGTAGAACAACACAGTGAACGGCCACATGGCCCTATACCACCTAGTAATTTAGCTTCGTCTCTGACACCAATCTGTCTTAACTCAATACGTGTTTTTAACTTCTGCGCCAATACTTTAACTAACTTTCGAAAATCGACACGTTCATCAGAAGTGAAATTGAAGATAACTTTTGATTTATCTAGTGTGTATTCACAATTTACCAACCTCATTTCTAACTCGTGTTGTTGTATCGTCTCTTTACATAATGCCATTGCCTCATCCGCATCATACTCATTTTTTTCATATTGTAGCAAATCATCTTCTGTAGCGAGACGAACAATTTCTTTTAATGGCAATGTGACATCTTGATCCGCAACATCTAATGGTGCATATTTCACGCGTCCCATTTCTAATCCTCTTTTTGATTCTACGACTACCCAGTCGCCAACGTCTAAATCAAAACCCTTTGGTGAATAATATTCCATTTTACCTGATTTTTGAAAATCTATTCCGACTATATTTTGCATTATTAATTCACCCCTTTTATTACAATTTGTTCAAATACTAACATCGGGTTAACATTTTGATTCAATTTTTTATGTGCTTCTGTTATTTGATCATACATCAAAATAATTTGATTGTATGTTAGTTTTTTCGAAAATGCTTTGATATCTTCCTTTAAATCATGATATATCATATCTTGATCCATACCTACTTTAGCATGCATGACATCTTCAAAGAAACCATTAACTGCTGCTAATGTCACTAACTGCAATTTTCTATTTTTAGCTTGTTTTAATAAATCCACAATAGCTATCAAAGCCATTGAACGATTGGTTAACAATAATTGGCACCATTTAACAACACTCTTGCGTAGAGCCATTAAATCGGTTTCTTCATTAAGCGTAACAGCGACTTCAATTTGCGTTGTATATGTACTTAACAATTCAGCTACTGGTTTAGCAATTTCTCGCTCAACTAATCGATTAATAAACTTGGTTTTATCAATTGGTTTAAAATAAACATGTTGGCATCTAGAATGTATCGTATCTAGAATTTGTTCTGGTTTTGTAGTTAATAAGATGGCTATTGTGTTTTCTGGAGGCTCTTCTAAAAACTTTAAAATGCTATTTTCGCCTTGAACTGTTAGTTTCTCAAAAGATTCAATAATGTACACTTTATAATCGCCTTCGATTGGAAGTTGATTCATGTGATGTACTAATTGTTCAACTTGATCCTTTTTTATTGTTGTTTCTTCAGATGATACATACATAAAATCAGGATGATTAAATGTTTCTACCTTTAACTGACATTGATAATCTCCATTACATAAAATAAGTTTCGTAAAATCAATAGCGACTTGCTGCATTGTTTGGCCATCATCGCCTTCAAATAAGTAAGCATGCGACAATTTGTTTGATTGATACGCTTTCGTCAGTCTTTCTTGTTCATCCATCATAAAGTTACTCCTTTATATAAAAAGGCTGCTCATACATAGTTGCCTTACAAAGCACATTTCTTAAGACCATCTTATATGTGTCCTAAACAAAAATGTAATTTGAAAGGTTACCATATATAGCAACCATAATTCTAGAATTGATGGAAAGCTTCAACAGGCATTACAAATACCGTTGCTCCTCCAACCTCTACTTCAACTGGGTAAGGTATATAAGAATCTGCACTTCCACCCATTGGTGTTATAGGTGATACAAGTTGTTCTCTATTACCGCAAGTGTCATTAATCACTTTCAACATTTCGTCTACACGGTCATCTTCGACACCTGATAGGAATGTTGTATTACCCGCTCTTAAAAATCCACCGGTTGTTGCAAGTTTCGTTGCTCTAAAGTTATGTTTAACAAGTTTGTCTGAAAGCTCTTGACTATCTTGATCTTGTACAATTGCTATAATCATTTTCATACTAAACACCTCTTCCCAGTATTATATCATAATTTTTCTAAGTATTTGCTTATAGATTCATATGTTGCGTTCACAACTTCATCTATGCTTCTATCTGCATCTATCACGATAAAGCGTTCAGACTCATTATGAATAATTTTTTTATATCCTTCAACTACTTTTTCATGAAATTTTACGTCTTCTTGATCAAGACGATTTTGATTTCGTTGATTTTTCAAAATACGTTCCCGACCTACAGCTACACTCACATCTAAATAAATTGTAATATCAGGATATAAACCATTTATTGCAAATTCATTAATAGACTTTACTTCTTCTATTCCTATACCCCGTGCATAGCCCTGATATGCTAAAGAACTATCTATATATCGATCACACAATACTAATTTCCCATTTTCTAAAGATGGAATGACTTTACCCACAAGATGTTCTCGTCTTGAAGCTGCAAATAATAATGCTTCTGTACGATCATCCATGTCGTCACCCTCAAGTAATACCTCACGAATTTGCTCTCCCGTCTTTACGCCACCGGGCTCTCTTGTGAGCACAACACTGTATTGATTTTCTAATTTTTGTGCTACTTGTTGTATCACAGTAGTTTTACCTGAACCTTCCGGCCCTTCAAAAGTTATAAATGCAGACATCTTATTCATCCTTAATTTCTATTTTATTATCTTTCATACCTTCAACTCTAATTTGATGATTACACCAATAATTCATTAATTTTATCATATTTTTAGTGATAATTTCTCCTCTTAGCATGATTGGAATACCCGGAGGATAAGGAGTTAAATGCGTCGCCAATATTTTATTATATGCTTTATCTATATCTATCTTCTTAACCTTATCTATTTCTCTATAATCATACGTACCTTCTTCATTGTAAAAGGGTACATCCGTTACTTCAAACGCAACTCTTGTTTCTATATTTATTGCGCTTATTCTTGCTAACAAATCATCAAATGGAAATTGATCGCCTTTATGCCATAAAGGTAGGACTAGTAAAACTTGATAGTCATCCGCAAGCTCTACATAAATCTCTTGGTTTTCAAAAAGTGTTTGAAGTTCGATTCCTGTATAACCATTACACTGAATATTCAATTTGAGTGGATCTTCTACAGCAATAATACGCATACCTTTATCTTTTAACACTTTAATTAACTGTGATCTTTTTTCAAAAAACAGACTACTATCATAGCTTTTATAAAAGTCATGTGCTAATTCTAAACTACTCATCAAAAGATAGGATGGACTTGAAGATTGAAAGTAAGTTAAATATTTCAATATATCTTCACGTAACGGCGCCTTTTTATGTATAAAAATAATAGAACTCATCGTGAGTGATGGCAACGTTTTATGATAAGACTGCACAACATAATCCGCCCCCATATTCAATGTAGAATTTGGAAAACCCATTAAATTGAAATGCGCACCATGAGCTTCATCTATTAATGTAGGAATTTGACATGCTTTCATATACTTAATCGTAGACGCTACATCAAAGCACTCGCCATAATAATTAGGATAAGTGAAAACTGCTAATTTCGCTTTATCTACCTGAGTTTTTAGTGACACTTCGTCTGGACCAACATACTGTTTTGTCTTACTACTTATGCTCGTTTTTAATAATTTACTAGAAGCACGCGCTAAATCCAAAGCATGAAAAACAGATTTATGTACATTTCTTGCGATGATATACTCTCCCTTTACTTTAGCAAAGCTTTGTATCACTGCTAATATACCGGATGTCGTTCCATTGACTAAAAAGTAAGCATCATAATCAGGATGCTTGTTGATATGTTGCATACTTTGCCCAATAACATCTTCAGCTTGATGCAAATCATCCAATCCTGTAATTTCTGTCATATCCATTTCCATTTTCAACTCATTTAAATAGCCTATCGTCATATTTTTATGGCCAGGTACATGCATGGAAATTGGTTGCTTATTCAATAAATGATTGAGCCGATCTGTTAATGGTAATGTCATTAAATCCCCTACTTTTCAAACTGAAATTCTATTTTATATGTCCCTATATTTTAACATGTCCCTAGCGACTTCTCTATAGTCATTATATTCAACTAAATATTCTTACATACGAGTTTTGACTCGTATGTTCATTAGCTTCAAACGCTTTCTCATAATAGCTTATTTTAGGTTTTTCAGTTCTTCGAACTGGAAGTTAAGCTTTTTTAACATAAAAAAAGAGACCCGCTTGGGTCTCTGATTGCCTGGCAACGTCCTACTCTTGCGGAACGTAAGTCCGACTACCATCGGCGCTAAGGAGCTTAACTTCTGTGTTCGGCATGGGAACAGGTGTGACCTCCTTGCCATTGTCACCAGACAATGAAATGTATGAAATTATACATTCAAAACTAGATAGTAAGTAAAATATGATTCAACCAAACAAAACATTTAAAATTTGATTAAGTCTTCGATCGATTAGTATTCGTCAGCTGCACATATCGCTATGCTTCCACCTCGAACCTATTAACCTCATCATCTTTGAGGGATCTTATAACCGAAGTTGGGAAATCTCATCTTGAGGGGGGCTTCATGCTTAGATGCTTTCAGCACTTATCCCGTCCATACATAGCTACCCAGCGATGCCGTTGGCACGACAACTGGTACACCAGAGGTATGTCCATCCCGGTCCTCTCGTACTAAGGACAGCTCCTCTCAAATTTCCTACGCCCACGACGGATAGGGACCGAACTGTCTCACGACGTTCTGAACCCAGCTCGCGTACCGCTTTAATGGGCGAACAGCCCAACCCTTGGGACCGACTACAGCCCCAGGATGCGATGAGCCGACATCGAGGTGCCAAACCTCCCCGTCGATGTGAACTCTTGGGGGAGATAAGCCTGTTATCCCCGGGGTAGCTTTTATCCGTTGAGCGATGGCCCTTCCATGCGGAACCACCGGATCACTAAGTCCGTCTTTCGACCCTGCTCGACTTGTAAGTCTCGCAGTCAAGCTTCCTTATGCCTTTACACTCTATGAATGATTTCCAACCATTCTGAGGAAACCTTTGAGCGCCTCCGTTACTCTTTAGGAGGCGACCGCCCCAGTCAAACTGCCCATCTGACACTGTCTCCCACCATGATAAATGGTGCGGGTTAGAAATCCAACACAGCGAGGGTAGTATCCCACCAACGCCTCCACGTAAGCTAGCGCTCACGTATCTCAGGCTCCTACCTATCCTGTACAAGCTGTGCCGAATTTCAATATCAGACTACAGTAAAGCTCCACGGGGTCTTTCCGTCCTGTCGCGGGTAACCTGCATCTTCACAGGTACTATGATTTCACCGAGTCTCTCGTTGAGACAGTGCCCAAATCGTTACGCCTTTCGTGCGGGTCGGAACTTACCCGACAAGGAATTTCGCTACCTTAGGACCGTTATAGTTACGGCCGCCGTTTACTGGGGCTTCGATTCGTAGCTTCGCAGAAGCTAACCACTCCTCTTAACCTTCCAGCACCGGGCAGGCGTCAGCCCCTATACATCACCTTACGGTTTAGCAGAGACCTGTGTTTTTGATAAACAGTCGCTTGGGCCTATTCACTGCGGCTCTCCTGGGCGTTAACCCTAAAGAGCACCCCTTCTCCCGAAGTTACGGGGTCATTTTGCCGAGTTCCTTAACGAGAGTTCGCTCGCTCACCTTAGAATTCTCATCTTGACTACCTGTGTCGGTTTGCGGTACGGGCACCACAATTCTAGCTAGAGGCTTTTCTTGGCAGTGTGAAATCAACGACTCGAGGAAACAATTTCCTCTCCCCATCACAGCTCAATCTTAAGAGTGCCGGATTTGCCTAACACTCAATCTCACTGCTTGGACGTACAATCCAATCGTACGCTTCGCCTATCCTACTGCGTCCCCCCATTGCTTAAAACGAATAATGGTGGTACAGGAATATCAACCTGTTATCCATCGCCTACGCCTATCGGCCTCAGCTTAGGACCCGACTAACCCAGAGCGGACGAGCCTTCCTCTGGAAACCTTAGTCAATCGGTGGACGGGATTCTCACCCGTCTTTCGCTACTCACACCGGCATTCTCACTTCTAAGCGCTCCACATGTCCTTGCGATCATGCTTCAACGCCCTTAGAACGCTCTCCTACCATTGTCCTTACGGACAATCCACAGCTTCGGTAATATGTTTAGCCCCGGTACATTTTCGGCGCAGTGTCACTCGACTAGTGAGCTATTACGCACTCTTTAAATGATGGCTGCTTCTAAGCCAACATCCTAGTTGTCTGGGCAACGCCACATCCTTTTCCACTTAACATATATTTTGGGACCTTAGCTGGTGGTCTGGGCTGTTTCCCTTTCGAACACGGACCTTATCACCCGCGTTCTGACTCCCAAGTTAAATTGATTGGCATTCGGAGTTTGTCTGAATTCGGTAACCCGATAAGGGCCCCTCGTCCAAACAGTGCTCTACCTCCAATAATCATCACTTGAGGCTAGCCCTAAAGCTATTTCGGAGAGAACCAGCTATCTCCAGGTTCGATTGGAATTTCTCCGCTACCCACAACTCATCCGCTCACTTTTCAACGTAAGTCGGTTCGGTCCTCCATTCAGTGTTACCTGAACTTCAACCTGGTCATGGGTAGATCACCTGGTTTCGGGTCTACGACCAAATACTCAACGCCCTATTCAGACTCGCTTTCGCTACGGCTCCACATTCACTGCTTAACCTTGCATCAAATCGTAACTCGCCGGTTCATTCTACAAAAGGCACGCCATCACCCATTAACGGGCTCTGACTACTTGTAAGCACACGGTTTCAAGTTCTATTTCACTCCCCTTCCGGGGTACTTTTCACCTTTCCCTCACGGTACTGGTTCACTATCGGTCACTAGAGAGTATTTAGCCTTGGGAGATGGTCCTCCCAGATTCCGACGGAATTTCTCGTGTTCCGTCGTACTCAGGATCCACTCAAGAGTGAACAAACTTTCGACTACAGGATTATTACCTTCTTTGATTCATCTTTCCAGATGATTCGTCTAGTCTGTTCTTTTGTAACTCCGTATAGAGTGTCCTACAACCCCAACAAGCAAGCTCGTTGGTTTGGGCTCTTCCCGTTTCGCTCGCCGCTACTCAGGGAATCGATTTTTCTTTCTCTTCCTGCGGGTACTAAGATGTTTCAGTTCTCCGCGTCTGCCTTCAGATATGCTATGTATTCACATATCGATAACACGACATAACTCGTGCTGGGTTTCCCCATTCGGAAATCTCTGGATCAAAGCTTACTTACAGCTCCCCAAAGCATATCGTCGTTAGTAACGTCCTTCGTCGGCTTCTAGTGCCAAGGCATCCACCGTGCGCCCTTAATAACTTAATCTTTTTTGACTTTCAACACGAACAAGTCGGTTGAAAACCCAAAATGTTATTAATCTGTGAGTGTTCTTTCGAACACTAGCGATTATTTCTTTTTGAATTCAAAGCTTGTTAAAAAACTCTAATTCACTCGGTTTTGCTTGGTAAAATCATAAATTTTACTTACTTATCTAGTTTTCAATGTACAAAATAATGCAATGAATACTCCAATGAGCATTCAAAACTGAATACAATATGTCAATGTTATTCCTGCATCTTCGTAAGAAGATGTTCCGAATATATCCTTAGAAAGGAGGTGATCCAGCCGCACCTTCCGA
Organism: Staphylococcus sp. LKG3-1; assembly: GCF_048568385.1. NCBI lineage: Bacteria > Bacillati > Bacillota > Bacilli > Caryophanales > Staphylococcaceae > Staphylococcus > Staphylococcus sp. LKG3-1. The sequence continues at coordinate 2,182,401 of NZ_CP183796.1, read as the reverse complement.
TACGGCTACCTTGTTACGACTTCACCCCAATCATTTGTCCCACCTTCGACGGCTAGCTCCATAAATGGTTACTCCACCGGCTTCGGGTGTTACAAACTCTCGTGGTGTGACGGGCGGTGTGTACAAGACCCGGGAACGTATTCACCGTAGCATGCTGATCTACGATTACTAGCGATTCCAGCTTCATGTAGTCGAGTTGCAGACTACAATCCGAACTGAGAACAACTTTATGGGATTTGCATGACCTCGCGGTTTAGCTGCCCTTTGTATTGTCCATTGTAGCACGTGTGTAGCCCAAATCATAAGGGGCATGATGATTTGACGTCATCCCCACCTTCCTCCGGTTTGTCACCGGCAGTCAACCTAGAGTGCCCAACTTAATGATGGCAACTAAGCTTAAGGGTTGCGCTCGTTGCGGGACTTAACCCAACATCTCACGACACGAGCTGACGACAACCATGCACCACCTGTCACTTTGTCCCCCGAAGGGGAAGGCTCTATCTCTAGAGTTTTCAAAGGATGTCAAGATTTGGTAAGGTTCTTCGCGTTGCTTCGAATTAAACCACATGCTCCACCGCTTGTGCGGGTCCCCGTCAATTCCTTTGAGTTTCAACCTTGCGGTCGTACTCCCCAGGCGGAGTGCTTAATGCGTTAGCTGCAGCACTAAGGGGCGGAAACCCCCTAACACTTAGCACTCATCGTTTACGGCGTGGACTACCAGGGTATCTAATCCTGTTTGATCCCCACGCTTTCGCACATCAGCGTCAGTTACAGACCAGAAAGTCGCCTTCGCCACTGGTGTTCCTCCATATCTCTGCGCATTTCACCGCTACACATGGAATTCCACTTTCCTCTTCTGCACTCAAGTTTCCCAGTTTCCAATGACCCTCCACGGTTGAGCCGTGGGCTTTCACATCAGACTTAAGAAACCGCCTACGCGCGCTTTACGCCCAATAATTCCGGATAACGCTTGCCACCTACGTATTACCGCGGCTGCTGGCACGTAGTTAGCCGTGGCTTTCTGATTAGGTACCGTCAAGACATGCACAGTTACTTACACGTTTGTTCTTCCCTAATAACAGAGTTTTACGAGCCGAAACCCTTCATCACTCACGCGGCGTTGCTCCGTCAGGCTTTCGCCCATTGCGGAAGATTCCCTACTGCTGCCTCCCGTAGGAGTCTGGACCGTGTCTCAGTTCCAGTGTGGCCGATCACCCTCTCAGGTCGGCTACGTATCGTCGCCTTGGTAAGCCGTTACCTTACCAACTAGCTAATACGGCGCGGGTCCATCTATAAGTGATAGCAAAACCATCTTTCACTTTAGAACCATGCGGTTCCAAATGTTATCCGGTATTAGCTCCGGTTTCCCGAAGTTATCCCAGTCTTATAGGTAGGTTACCCACGTGTTACTCACCCGTCCGCCGCTAACGTCAAAGGAGCAAGCTCCTTATCTGTTCGCTCGACTTGCATGTATTAGGCACGCCGCCAGCGTTCATCCTGAGCCAGGATCAAACTCTCCATAAATGAATTATGATGTTTGATTAGCTCATAAAATACTAATTTGTGTTATCTCTAACACTTGTTTTGAACCAACAATTTAATGTTGCGTTCGGAATTAACGTTGACATATTGCAATTCAGTTTTCAATGTTCATTTCTTCAATCACAAGAATTAATTTTACTCGCTTTGACTCAGAAAGTCAAGAACTTTTAAAAATTATTTTTCGTTGTGTTTTTCATTTCGTTTTTGTGTTTGTCGTTTTGTTTCGTCCGACAAGATAATACTATACACGCTTAATTTACTTTTAACAACGGTAAAATTTACACTATAACTCCGTGGTTTCATTACGTTTTCATCAAAAAGCAAACCTCCTTATACATATATTTGTTAAAGTACGGTTTTAGACAATTTAAAGATTGTAACACTACACTTATCATAGATTTACTGCTCAATAACCATACTTTGATTTCTTTTACATTTTTTTAATTTTATTTACAAAAAAATAAAGCTATCTGTTTAAGATAGCTTTATCGCTTACTTCATATTGTATTTTAACCATATTACATCTCTGTTCTGCCCATGATAGCCTTAGATAATGTAACTTCATCAGCATATTCTAAATCGCCACCAACAGACAAACCTTGAGCTAATCTAGTGACAGTAATTCCAATAGGTTTTACTAATCTAGATATATACATCGCTGTCGATTCACCTTCTAAATTAGGGTTCATCGCTAATATAAGTTCTTTAACTTCTTCATCTTTGAGTCGGTTAATCAAACTAGGGATATTGATGTCTTCTGGTCCAATACCATCCATCGGCGAAATAGATCCATGCAAGACATGATATAAACCTTTATATTCTCTCATCTTTTCCATTGCAATAACATCTTTATCATCTTCGACTACACAAATAACCGAGCGATCTCGTTGTTTATCCTGACATATATAGCAAGGATCCTGTTCTGTAATATGCCCACACTCACTACAATAAGTAAGTTCTCGTTTCACATCTACTAATGCCTTAGCAAATTGTACAACGTCATCTTCTTTCATATCTAATACATGAAACGCCAGACGTTGAGCTGTTTTTGGCCCAATGCCTGGCAGTTTCATGAAACTGTCAATTAGTTTCGAAATTGGTTCAGGATAGTGCATATGATCACATTCCAGGGATGTTTAAGCCTTGCGTATGCTTACCTAAACGTTCTTGTGTAAGTTCATCAGCTTTATTCATTGCTTCATTCGTTGCAGCAATTACTAAGTCTTGTAACATTTCAATATCATCAGGGTCTACCGCTTCTTCTTTAATTTCCACGTCAAGCACCTCTTTATGACCAGAAACTGTTACAGTAACCATACCGCCACCAGCTGTACCTTGTACTTTTTCTTCTTTAAGCTTTTCTTGCTCTTCGCCCATTTTCTTTTGCATTTTTTGCATTTGTTTCATCATTTGTTGCATATTTCCGCCACCGCGCATAAATATATCCTCCTTAAAACTTATATATTATATTGAATATCATTCATCTTTCGTTTCATTATACATGCCTTTTTAATCATTGTCATGTATCACTCTTCATCTATGATATTTACCGTACTTTCACCAAATAGGTCTTTCGCTTTCTGAACTAAGTCTACTTCTTCAGGTTCTGTTGTATCCGTACCATTGTTATGTGTATCTTCTGATGTACCTTGCTTCCTATTTTGAAGGTATTCTGATCTCACACGCATCCACTGGTCTGCAGGTACGCCAACCACTTTAACGGTTTTATCTATAATATTACAAACAACATTTTCGATATTTTCACGTTTTTCATCGTCTTTATTCACGATTTCACAATGAATTTCTTCTTCTAATTTAATTAGTACATGTGTTTCACTTGCAGCCACCGGTTCAGAATTTTGTAAAAGACTGACCAATGACTTCATATCATTACTTTTAGCATGATCAACCACTTCTTGCCAGTGATCTTTAAGCTGCTTGATATCATCTTTATTAGCTTTATCTAATACTTTAGCAATTTGCTGCATAGAAAATGCATTTTTAGACTGACTACTTTTAGTTGTAGAACGTTTTGATTGTTGTGGTTGCGCACTCGTTGTTACACCATTCGCTTTAAGTGTTTTTAATTCACTTTCTAATTGTTCCATTCTTTGCAGTAACACATCATTGTTTGGTTCTGTTGCTACACTTGTAGTCGCTAATGTTTGAACACTTTCTGGTTTTTCTTTTATCATTTCTGCGATTTTTACTAACAAGACTTCAAAATGCACACTTTGGTTTACGCTAAATCTAATAGAAACGAGTGTATCATTAATGATATCAATCATTTTGTAAAGTACTTCTAAATCAAAATGCATCAGCGCATCATATTCAGTTTCTTCATTAGATGTCTTATTCATGATTGTATCTCTGACAAAGTAGATCATATCGTTAATCAAACGATTTACTTCTTTACCTTGTGAGATGAATTGATGATACGTAGAGAATGCGTTTCTCACATCACCTTCTACAACTTCCTTAAATAATTCATTTAAAGCTTTCGCATCTACACTACCAGTAACATTCAATGCATCTTCTAACGTTAAATGTTCATCTCCAAAAGCAATTGCTTGGTCCATGATACTCAATGCATCACGCATACCACCTTCGGATGCTTTGGCGATAAAGTTTAATGCCGCTTCATCATATTCAATCGCTTGCGATTCCGCTACAAACTTTAATCTTTCCACAATTTCTTCCTGGCTTATCGCTTTAAAATCAAATCTTTGAGCTCTTGATATTATTGTCGGAGGTATTTTATGTGGTTCTGTCGTTGCTAAGATAAATATAGCGTGTGCTGGTGGTTCTTCCAATGTTTTAAGCAATGCATTGAAAGCACCTGTAGTTAGCATATGCACTTCATCAATAATATAAACTTTAAACTTTGATTCGCTCGGCGCATATTTTACTTTATCTCTAATATTTCTAATCTCATCTACACCATTATTACTCGCAGCGTCAATTTCAATCACATCTGAGTTAGTCCCTCGTGTAATCCCTTTACAAATTGCGCATTCATTACACGGTTCACCATCTGAACGTTCAAGACAGTTAATTGCTTTCGCAAACACTTTCGCAATACTTGTCTTACCTGTCCCTCTTGGACCACTGAAAATGTATGCATGGGATTGTTTCTCTTTTGAAATTGCATTGCGTAGTGTTTTAGTTACATGTTCTTGACCTACAACATCTTCGAAACTCTGCGGTCGGAACATTCTATATAAAGCTTGATAATTCACTTTCGCACCTCCAATTGCATTCACAAACTATTATAGCATTGAACTTCGTACTTTGAATATCAATTAAAAGCTTCTGAGTACACGACATCACCTTGAGGCTGTTCTAATAGTTGATCCCACAGGAATTTTACCATGAAATATTCTGAAGGCACGTCAAATGGACATGTTATGTCATAATCTGCTGCTGGTTCGTATCCAAACTGATTATAATATTTTGGGTCACCTAGCACTATAATGGTTGTATAGTCTTGTGTTTTCGCACGTTCTTCTACAGCTTGTATCAACGCCTTACCCAAGCCTTTATTTCTATATTCCGGCAATACTGATAGTGGGGCTAATGCCAGAACAGTATATCGCTTCGTTCCATTAATGACTGTTATTTCAGATAGCATAATGTGACCGACCACATCACCGTCATTATTTTTAGCTACCACTTCAAGCTCATAATTATACTCAGGTGCGTTCCTCAGTTTAGCTACCAAATTTTGTTCATCATGATTCGACTCTGTAACATCTGCAAATGCTGCTTCGATTGCTTTCAAGCTTGTGTCATAATCATTTTCAGTTAGCGTACTTAAATATATTTGCATTGGTTTCCCCCCAAACGTTCAGTTCAAGACTTTAATGTCATAACATCGATTTCCAACAAGTTTTAAGACGGTTCCAATATGCCATCAAAGTATTGTTTATATTTTAATATAAAAAAAGAGTGACCGCTATCAAAAGATAAGTCACTCTTTATATATGTATATGATTTCATTAGTTTTAAAAATTAAAACCGTGCACCTTCGCTTCGAATGCGTATCACAAACGTTACCAAAGTCGACAGCTAAATCTCGGCAACCCTACGGCACATACGATGATCCACTTAATGCTGCTTCCGTCAGGACCTGACATGATTCATGGGTTCATATTGCATAGGACCGAGATCTTCAGACACTACGTGCTTTGGGCAGACTTCACAAAAACGCACCCTTAGCAAAGGAATTAAGTCTCGCATAAAGCGGATTTCGAGTACAGGGAACCGCTACCTCCCCACCTAGCACGGCAAGATATATCATACTATAATCTCATATTAGAATGCAAGTATTACCTTTTGCATGGCTAGTAAAACCTTTACAAATCCTTCAAACATCAGTCTTATCATTGTACATTTATAGTTTATGACGTCTAGAAAAATCATTGAATTTAAATTCGGTCGCTAAATGTTTAGAAATATTATACTGAAATATCGTAGTGTCTTTTAAATGAACAATGCCACGTACCGTCGCTGTATAGGCTGGATTGATTTCACCAAACACTTCATACTCCATCTCTCCAAACGGTTCAAATGTTATGGATTTGTTTGAATAACTAATTTCCAACCCTAATGTTTCCTCAATGTATTGATATAAAGAGTTTGTAGCAATTTCCGCTGTAACATTCGGCACAATTTCTTCTATTAGATAGTCTTCATCAATGATTTTTACTCTATCATCTATTTTTCTAGTACGTACCACATGACATAAGACAGTATTCATACTAATATTTAAAGCTTCTTTGACTCTCGGAACATCGCCCGCAGTAATGCTTTCGATCATCTTCACTTCTGTGTCATGCTGTAAACCTAGTCCGCGTTGCACTTCTCTAAAACTGGTTAAGTCAGCAAAAGGAAATTCTGTTACACCTTGATAAATAACAATAGAACCTTTCCCTCGAATCTTTTGTATCATGCCTTCTCTAACGAGTAAATTTAGCGCTTTACGTACAGTTTCACGTGATGCCTGATAAGATTCTACCAATTCATGTTCCGATGGCAATTGAGCACCATACGATATACGTGATTCAATAATATCTTTCCGCAATGTTTCATATATCGTAATAAATTTCTTCTGTGTCATCGTTTCGCTCACTGCCTTTTATAGATTAATGTGCAACTACTATGACGCCAAATCCATCAATCTTTCCATCTATCAACTGGCCATATTGCACTATGACTTCGCCATCTAACTTTAATCCTTCTGGTATTTCTATGCGTTCTTTTGAAAAGTTTGCAAGCACTATCCAAGTTTCACCTTTATAATGACGTTTATATATAAACAATTCATTGTGATCCATGTATAGTGGTTCAATACTTCCATAAGTAATAATGTCATGCTCATGGCGTAATTGAATTAAATGTCGATATGTCTGAAGTATGGATTGTTCATCTTCAACAGCTGCTTCAACGTTTATTTTATCAAAATTATTAGGGATATCAATCCATGGTGTACCTGAAGTGAAACCAGCATGTTCACCTGCTGTCCATTGAACAGGCGTTCTAGAATTATCACGTGATTTTTGTCCAAGAATAGTTAAAATTTCTTGCTCCTCATATCCTGCTGCTTTCATTTTGTCATAAGCATTTAAAGATTCAACATCACGATACTGTTTAATGTCATTAAAGCCTGGATCCGTCATACCAATTTCTTCGCCTTGGTAAATATATGGCGTCCCTTGCAACATATGCAGTACAGTCGCTAGCATCTTAGCACTTTGTTTACGTAGTGGTTCAGATGTGTCATCACCAAAACGCGTAACGACACGAGGCTGATCGTGATTACACCAAAATATCGCGTTCCAACCGCCACCTTCATAAATACCAAGTTGCCACTCCATTAGAATGTCTTTCAACTTATGAAAATCTAATTTAGCATTCGACCATTTTTCTCCGTCTACATAATCTACTTTAAGATGATGAAAATTAAACACACTACTTAATTCTTGTCGTTCAGGCGAAGTATATTTCACACAATGATCTATGGTTGTCGAAGACATTTCGCCAACAGTCATTAATTGTTTATCACCAAATGTTTGCTGATTCATTTCGTGTAAATAGTCATGAACACGTGGACCATCTGTATAGAATTCTTTGCCGATTTTTTCGGAGTTTTTAAATTCACCTTTTGAAATGAGGTTAATGACATCGAATCGAAAACCATCTATTCCAAAATCAATCCAGTGATTAATGATGTCGTATAGCACACGTCTGACTTCAAGATTATCCCAGTTCAAATCTGCTTGTGTCACATCAAATAAATGTAAATAATATTCATCCGTTTTTTCATCATATTTCCAGGCATTTCCACCAAATTTGGATTCCCAATTCGTAGGTGGTTCTTCATTTGCCGATCTTCTAAAGAAATAATAATCTCTATAAGGACTATTTTTATCAGCATATGCTTGCTTAAACCATTCATGCTCTGTTGACGTATGGTTGATCACGATGTCCATCATAACCTTGATATCTCTTTTATGCGCTTCAGCCACTAGCATTTCTAAATCTTCAATTGTCCCAAACTTCTCATTCACTTTATAATAGTTGCTAATATCATAACCATTATCATTCATAGGCGATTCATATACCGGTGTTAGCCAAATATAGTCCACACCGAGATATTGTATATAATCTAATTTTTCAATAATTCCTTGTAAGTCACCTTCACCACTACCTGTCGTATCATTAAATGACTTCGGATAAATTTGATAAACGACTGATTTTCTCCAATCATTTTGTTGCATATTATTGCCACCTCTACTTTTAATATTTTAAAAAAGAAACCCGCTAAGTAATTTTAGCGAGTTTAATTGTACTTCTCTGTCGTTGACGCCTATTCTTCAACCATTTCTTTCGCTTCTTCTTTACTAAATCTTGATAGGAATACTGTTAATATGGCAGGAACTACAAATGCTATAGCTGTCACTACTAAATATACTCCCCAGTATTCACTTTTTATTGAAATAAATGCTGGAAGACCACCAACACCAACACTACCTAGCACACGCGTCGCACCTAATACTGCACCTAAGATACAAGAAGTTGAAATCGCGGCGATAAATGGATATTTCAGTGGTAAATTCACCCCAAATAGTGCAGGTTCTGTGACACCTAAGAAACCTGAAACGCCTGAAGTCATTGCTAAACCTTGTTCTTTGACCATTTTACGTCTTCTATAAACGAACCAAGCACCAAATGCTGCAGAACCTTGGCAGATATTAGAAATTGCAAGAATTGGCCACAGATATGTGCCACCAAGCTGACTACCCATTAATTGGAAATCAACTGCTAAGAACATATGGTGTAAACCAGTAATAACTAATGGTGCATAGAACAAACCATAGATGGCACCACCTAACCAACCAGCATGTTCAAACACAAATGTTACGCCATTTGTGATGCCAGTACCTAGCCATAACGCAACAGGACCAATAACAATAAATGCTAAGAACCCTGTAATCAATAGTGCTACAGGTCCAACGACCAACATTTTAATTGAATCATGCACAAATTTATTTAAGAATTTTTCAATCTGCGCTAATACATATGCAGCAAGCAAGATCGGTAATACCTGTCCTTGATAGTTTAATTGCTTAATTTCTAAACCAAGTATATCCCAGGTTGGAATATGACCTTTTGCTATATCGTACTGTGATACAAGCTGTGGATTCATTAAAATCAAGCCTAAAACCAAACCGAGAATTTGACTCCCACCAAACACACGCATACTACTCCAACCGATTAACGCGGGTAAGAATATGAACGCTGTACTTGCAATGACATTAATAATATTCGAAATATCACCTAGCTGCGGAAATTGTTCTACCAGTGGCTTTGGACCAAATAACCCTTCCATCGTCAGTAAGTTATTAATCCCCATCAGTAAACCAGCAGTTACGATTGCAGGTAAAATCGGTATAAAGATATCTCCCAATAACTTAATCAACCTTTGAATCGGATTTCCTTTCTTCGCCGCTGCCGCTTTTGCATCATCCTTAGATGCTTCACTGACACCTATTTCTTGGATGAATTGCTTGTAAACTTCATCTACTGTGCCAGGTCCAATAACGATTTGGTATTGGTTGTCTGCTTTAAATTGTCCTTTCACTAAATCATTATTGCTCAATCTATCTTTATCTACTTTATCATCATCTTTCAAGACCAGTCTTAGACGTGTCACACAATGTGTTGCTGTGTCCAAGTTGTCTTTGCCCCCAATAGCTTCGACGATATCTTGTACATCTTTCTTTTTAACAGCCATGATGATTCACTCCCTTATAATTAAACTTTAGATATTACTAGAAGTATAACTTGTCTATACAAGTTTTGTAAAGGTTTTCATAAAAGGGTGTTTTGCTCGTCGACTACAGGGCTACAATCCAAATATTTAAAACCACCTATAACAATGAGTTGGCGTTATTAGGGGGCTCAAATTATAGATGGTTACATCATAATCATGTACTTCTTTAATAAATTTACGGAAATGACCTTACATCTTTTTTCTATATAAAAGTACTTAGCCTAACTTAAATTTCGAATATGTAGAAAAGCGCATTAAAAAAGCAAGCATCCAAATTTTTCATTGAATACTTGCTTTATCTATATCATTAGTCTTGGTATTTTAAATATAATGGCGGAGGAAGAGGGATTCGAACCCCCGCGGGCCGTTAAGCCCCTGTTGGTTTTCAAGACCAATCCCTTCAGCCGGACTTGGGTATTCCTCCAAACACAATATTTATAATATTATAGCCCATGACAAAAGTCAATTAAAATCATTACCTTATACTAATGTTTTTTCTTTTAAATATTCATCCACTGCATTTGCGACAGCTCTTCCTTCTTGAATAGCCCATACCACAAGACTTTGACCTCTTCTAGCATCTCCAGCAGCAAAAATGTTCGGTTGATTGGTTCTAAAATCTTTGTTGTCAGCTACAATTTTGTTTCTTTCTGTTTGAATATTAAAAGCATGCGGTACTGTTGTTTCTGTACCTATGAAACCAATCGATAACAATACTAGATCTGCAGGCCAATGGCGTTCTGTTCCATCTACGACCACCATGCCTTCGTCTGTTTCTTCCAGAATTTGAGTATAAACACCTTTCACATTACCAATACGGTCAACATCATAACGCATCGTTTGCACACCATAAGCACGCGGCTCAAATCCAAAGCGCTGTTCATATTCTTTATGCGCGTAATCCATTTTGAATACTGGCATTGCTAATGGCCAATAGGTATTTTCATCAAATTCAATCGCTTCAGGTTGTTTCGTATACTTATTAAATTGGACGATAGACTTACAGTTTTCACGAAGTGCTGTTGCAACACAATCGGCTCCCGTGTCTCCCGCTCCAATAACGACCACATTTTTACCTTCTGCAGAAATCGTTGGTTCCTTGATTTCACCATTCAAATACTGACCTTGCTCCGTCAAATAATCCATCGCAAAATGTATGCCGAATCCCATACGCCCTTCTAATGGTAAATCTCTCGCATTTTGAGATCCTGTACATAAGATGATTGCGTCATGTTTCTCTTCTAATGCTTCTCTACTCACGTCGACACCAATCTCTGTATCTGTTTCAAATCGGATGCCCGAAGCTTCCATAATAGATATTCTACGACGCACGACATCTTTATCTAATTTCATATTAGGTATGCCATACATCAGTAGACCGCCCGCTTCATGCGCACGTTCATATACCGTTACATGATAACCTAATTTATTAAGTTCTTCTGCTGCCGTTAATCCTGCTGGGCCACTACCAACGATGGCTACAGACTCATCTTTACGTTGTTCTGGCACAATTGGTTTAACCCAACCGTTTTCATATGCTTCATCAATAATCGTTCTTTCAATACCTTTAATAGCTACTGATTCACGATTTATTTTCATAACACATGATTGTTCACATGGCGCTGGGCATACTCTACCTGTAAATTCTGGAAAATTATTCGTTTCACTTAATCGCTCATATGCCGTCTTAAAATCTTGTCTATAAACTAAATCATTCCATTCAGGTATATAGTTACCAATAGGACAACCAATCGTTTCTCTGCCAAATGGTTCACCTGTCTGACAAAATGGCGTACCACAATCCATACAACGTGCACCTTGTTGTGCAGCTTCGTCTTTTGTAAACCTTTGCTGGAATGCGTCATGATTTTTCAAACGATCAACTAAAGATAATTCGTGTAATTGTTGTTTGTCATAATTCATAAATCCTTTAAATTCACCCATGACAATCCCTCCTTTACGATTTAATATACGGCTGTTTTTTGTTGTTCTGACATTAAGTGCGTACGCTTATCATTAAAGGCATTTAATAAAGCTTCATCCAAAGCATCCGTCTGTTGTTTTTGCAAATCTATCTTTTGCATCATTAATTTATAATCTTTTGGTATCACTTTTACTACCTTATCTGCAATATGATTAAAATCTGCTAATACCTCTTTCGCTTTAGTACTGTCGGTATATTTAACGTGTGCTTCTAACATATCTTTGACGACGTTGCGTTCTTCATCTACTGTTATCGCATCAAAGTCTAAACTCTCAAGTTCATTCTGCGCTTTAAATTGCGCTACATCAGATGGAAAAACATAACTAACGCCACCACTCATACCTTGACCAAAGTTTTTACCTACGTCTCCTAATATAATGATTCTGCCTCCAGTCATGTATTCAAGACCGTGATCTCCGATACCTTCCACGACGGCATGGACACCACTATTACGAATACAGAAACGCTCGCCAGCTTTACCATTAATAAAAGCTTTACCGTGAGATGCGCCATAAAAACAAACATTACCTACGATAATTTCATTTTCACGTTGTTGATTAGGTGCTTTAACAATTATTTTTCCGCCCGATAAGCCTTTTCCAACATAGTCATTAGCATCACCTGTATGATGAATTGTCAGTCCGCTTGGTGTATACGCAGCTAAACTTTGACCTGCATGACCCGTCGTTTGTGCATATATCGTATCTTCACTCAATCCTTCTGCTCCATGCGCTCTTGTAATCATACTGCCAGTAATAACACCCACATCACGCTGTTCATTGTTTAAGCGATATTGACCTTCGAATGATTGGCCAGATCTTATCGCTGTTTGTGCATCAGGATACAATTCAGTTAAGTCAAATCCTATATCTAAATGATGATTTTGTTCAATCTTCTTATATCTATCTCCATCATGTTGATACAATAATGCTTCAACATTCATAGATGCAGCTTTAGGTTGACGCGTTGCAAGATTGGTTTTACGCGTTAACAAATCCGTTCTACCTACTAATTCATCCACTGTTCTCAATCCTAGTTCCGCAAGAATCTCTCTCAATTCTTCAGCAACAAAATGCATAAAATTCACAACATGATCTGCTCTACCATTAAATAGTGCGCGTAGGTCTTTATTTTGTGTTGCAATACCAACCGGACATGTATCTTTATGACAAACACGCATCATGATGCATCCTAAAACAACCAATGGTGCAGTCGCAAAGCCAAATTCTTCAGCGCCTAACGCACAAGCGTAGGCTACGTCTTTGCCGGTGAGTAACTTACCATCTGTTTCTACCTTCACACGTGATCTCAAGTCATTCATCATCAATGTTTGATGCGTTTCAGCTAATCCAATCTCCCATGGCACGCCTGCATGTTGAATACTCGTCTTCGGTGATGCCCCTGTACCACCATCGTAACCACTAATAACAATTTTATCGGCATAGGCTTTTGCTACGCCCGCTGCAATGGTACCAACACCTGTTTTAGATACGAGCTTAACTGTTATATTGGCATCTTTATTGGCATTTTTTAAATCGTGTATTAACTGTGCTAAGTCTTCTATCGAATAAATATCATGATGCGGCGGTGGTGATATCAAGCCAATACCTGGTGTTGAGCCCCTTACTTCAGCTATCCATGGATATACTTTGGTTCCTGGTAATTGTCCGCCTTCCCCTGGTTTAGCGCCTTGCGCAACTTTAATTTGTATTTCTTTTGCGTGTTGTAAGTAGTCACTTGTCACACCAAAACGACCGGATGCCACTTGTTTAATCGCACTTGAACGATTACGTCCTTCTTCATCAACTATAAAGCGCTCTGGATTTTCTCCGCCTTCACCGCTATTACTTTTACCACCCATTTGATTCATTGCTTCTGCTAATGTTTGGTGGGCTTCTTCAGAAATAGAACCATAGCTCATTGCACCTGTATTAAAACGTTGAACAATTGCACTTGCAGGTTCTACTTCACTGATATCGATTGGTGTTTGCGATGATTTAAATGTCATCAAGTGACGAATATGATCCGTACGCTTATGGTTAACTTCGTTTGAAAATGCTTTGAATTTTTCATAATCATTCAATCGACACGCATGTTGCAATAAATGAATAGATGTAGGGTTAAAAGCATGGCGTTGACCTTGCTTACGCCATTGGAATGTACTCCCCGATTCAATGTACTCACTTTTTGGTGTCTGTCTAGATTTATTCTCTTTATCAATCATCTCAAGTGATATGCCAGATAATTTTGTTTGCGTTCCAGTGAAATATCTTTCAACAACCTCATCTGATAATCCAACTGCTTCAAAGATTTGTGCCCCTTGATAACTTTGAACTGTTGAAATACCCATTTTAGCCATTACTTTAATTACACCTTCAGACAATGTATCTGTATAAGTTTGAACATTTTCAGAAATATCCCCTTCTAAACGTTCATTTTGCACTAATTCTTCAATTGTTCGTTGCGCTAAATATGGCACAACCGCATTAGCACCATAACCTAGCAAACAGGCAATGTGATGAACCTCTCTTGCTTCGCCCGACAAAGCAACAATACTTGTTCGCATACGCAATCCTTCTTTGATCAACAATTGGTGAACATGGCTCACAGCTAATAATATCGGCATCGCGTAACCTTTTTCTGAAACTAAAACACTATCATCGAGAACTAAAATTTCTTCTCCACGTTTTACTGCTTGAATAGCTTTATTACCAAGTACATCTAGCGCGTCTTCTAAATCATCATGATATACCGTTGATAAACGCGCGAGATTAAATCGGCTTTCTTCAATGACATTTAACTGCGCTTCCGTCATGACAGGGCGTTTTAATTGAATACGATTTAACGCATCTTCACTCGGTTGTAACAAATTCCCCTCGCTACCTAAATAAGACAACTCACTCGTTACAATCTTTTCACGATAAGCATCAATAGGAGGATTAGTAACTTGTGCAAATAATTGTTTGAAATAATTAAAGAGTGATTCATCCTGTTCATTTAATGCTGCTATCGGCACATCATAACCCATCGCACCAATAGGATCTTTCTTACTTTCAACCAATTCTGTAAGATATTTATCTATTTCTTCTTTGGTATAGACAAATTGTTTTTGCATACGTGTTAATGTTGCTTCATTCCAAGAAGATGGTTGATAAGACACATGCTCTAAATTCAAATCAACTTTAAATTGACTCAACCAACTCTCATATGGATGTTCATCTGCAATACGTGCTTTTAATTCATTATTTTCAACCACTTTATGTGCATTAAAATCAACTAATAGTAATTTTCCTGGGTTTAATTGGCCTTTAAATGCAACATTGTCTTCTGGTACATCTACTACACCTACTTCTGATGAAAAGACAATATAATTATCTTTAGTAATGGTATAGCGACCTGGTCTCAAACCATTTCTATCTGTTAGCGCACCAATCTTATCGCCGTTACAGAATGAAATCATTGTCGGTCCATCCCATGGTTCCATCAAATAACTATAGAATTCATAAAACGCACGTACATTAGCGTTGTTTGCTTTATTGTATAACCAAGGTTCTGGAATCATCAGCATTGCCGCTCGCTCTGGTTCCATAGCTAAAGATAAAAATTCTAATGCATTATCAACAATTGCAGAATCACTACCATCTTCATCTACAATATCTTTGACTTTATCCTTATCTTCACCAAAAATGGTAGCTATAAGCTCATTCTGTCTTGCACGCATCCAGTTTACATTACCTTTAATTGTATTAATTTCACCGTTATGCATTAACAATCGATTAGGATGTGCACGTTTCCAACTCGGGAAAGTATTTGTACTAAAACGAGAATGAACCAGACCTAGTTTTGACACGAAATCTTCATGATTCAAATCTTCATATAATGCGTTAATTTGATCCGAGCGCAACCAACCTTTATATACAATTGTTTTATGCGATAAACTCGTGAAATACAAATCCAATTGTTGTTGATTTGCATAATTTTCAATTTGTTTTCTCGCTAAAAATAATGTGCGCTCTATATGTGAAGTATCATTTAACGCAACAAATACTTGCTGAATATACGGCATTGTTTCTGCTACATGTGCTGCAATCGCGTTAATATCTACAGGCACTTCTCTATAGCCAAGCACAGTTAGACCTTCCGCTTCAAAATGCGCGTTAAACTGCGCTTCATGTTGAGAACCTTTAATTTTTTCGTTTGTAAAAAACATACCTACTGCATATTGACCTTCTTCAGGTATATCAAAATCAAGGTGACGTGAAAAATATGCATATGGTACTTCGGTCATGATGCCTGCACCATCACCTGTGACACCATCTGCACCTATACCACCACGATGATCTAATCTACGTAACATTTCTAATGATTTTTCCACGATATCATGACTTCTTTTATTATCCATATTGGCGTAAAATCCTATACCACAAGCGTCATGTTCCTCGCGACTATCATATAACCCCAATTTCTCTTTATACTCGACCATGATCTTCACCTCTTTTACGAAAATTCTGAAAATTAAATAAGTAAGTAAACTATATAGCAGTTGATTAATCTGTTCAATATATAAAATAGATGATATCATTCTAATTATTAGAACAATTGTTGAAAAGAGGGTTATACATGGAAATTAAACAATTGAAATATTTTATAGAAGTTGCAAAAAGAGAACATTTATCAGAAGCAGCATTAGAATTAAATATTGCACAATCAGCAATCAGTCGCCAAATTGCTCATCTTGAAAATGAACTCCAAGTTACCTTATTCAAAAGAGAAGGTCGAAATATTTATTTAACAGATGAAGGAAGACAGTTTTTCTCTGAAGCAACCAAAATTATCGACCAACTTGATGAAACAATCCGTTTGTTCCACAATCAATCAGAGTCAAACCACTTCATTATACGAATCGGCTATGTTGAATGTTATATTTCTCAAGTACTCACTTTATTGATACAAGCATTTGAAAATAACAGTGATTCTATTATTGAACCTATTCTAATGAAAGAAAGCGAAATATTAAACGCTCTCATTACAAACCAAATCGATATCGCCTTTATGGATTTAACACAAAAAATCAAACAAAATACATCATTAAAAATAAATCCGTTATTTGAAGAAAATTTTCATATCTATGTCCCTAAAGATGATCCAATTACCATGGCAACGAACCCACCTTTAATACAATTTTCAAACAAATCGATTTATGAACTCTATGCTTTGCCACTACACATCAAACAAACATTAGCCAATGTCGTAGAAACGCCTATTCGCACAGTAACTAGTACACAGTTAGCTCAATACTTATTAAATAAAGGTCGAGGCTATATCATCGCACCATCTTATCAACTCTTAGATAAAAATCCCCAAAAATGGATAGATATCTCATTAGAACACACAGAGTTAAAACGTACCATATGTAGCATCATTCGTCGTGATAATAGAAAAAATGATATTCAACTCATGTTATCTACGATTGACCAGTTACTAAGTCGTAGCGCCACATATCATTAAATACTTTTTCATAAATCTTTGAGTTCAGTTCTCGATGCGCGTATAATCGCATTGTCTATAAAGAGAGGACTGAATATATTTTGAAGTCTGTTAAAACATTATTAACACGCCCCTTCAATTGGGTTGTACTTACCTTTTGCATTATTTTTGTTGGATTATTCATATTCACTTTTTTTAATGCTAAATTCTATGACACACCGATTGGGCAAATTACACAAATAAACAATACTCAATCAACACAAGTGTCAGATGAACATCACAACAAAGATACTAAGCATAAAGAAACATTACATATTCATATTTTAAATGGTAAATTCGAAGGTAAAACAACTACAATCACACATGAATATACCGAGTCACAAGCAGACAGTGAAGCATTTTCAAAAAATGATAAAGTCTTATTGCACGTTGACAAAAATCTCAGCACCGCCTATATAACGGAAAAGAAACGCGATAGTTTAGTCGTTGCGATAACTGGTATATTTTTATTAACCGTGTTACTAGTAGGTAAAAAAATAGGTTTACAATCGATTCTATCTCTTGCGCTCAATACATGTATTGTATTATTAGCGATTTATATTCATAATCAATCGCCAAATATCAGTCTGTTCGGCCTAATGAGCATCGGCATCTTCATTTCTACGACATTAACGCTAGTCCTCGTCACAGGCTGGCAATGGCGGACACTCATCACCATTATCAGCACTTTACTTGGCACATTCTTATGCGTAGGTATTACGCAATGCATCATTCAAATAACTGATGGCTCTGGTTTAAAATTCGAAACTATGAGTTTTCTAACCTTGCCACCAAAGGAAGTATTCTTAGCTTCTGTCATGATTGGTTCACTAGGCGCTGTCATGGATGTTGCTATTACAATTGCCAGTGGTATGGCTGAAATTCTACGTCGTACACCTGATATCAGTATGAGACGTTGGGCACTTGCAGGACGTAACATCGGACAAGACATTATGGGAACAATGACAAATATATTACTATTTTCATATTTATCCGGAAGTTTGCCTATGCTCCTAATTTACTTAAAAAATGCAAACACCATTACGTATACAATTTCTATGAATTGGTCATTGGAAATTTCCCGGGCAATCACGGGTGGTATTGGCATTGTCTTAACAATTCCCATCACCATTCTATTGATGCAAGTTTGGTTTAAATTGCGAGGTGTTAAATCATGAGTGCGATAACATTATTAGGTCTCATATTATTTATATTAATGTCGATCTTTGGTGGGAAAAAGGGATTGATTTCTTATCTGACACTGTTTTTAAATTTTGTCATTTTATTTATTTCAATTATACTCATCATATTCGGTGTACCTATTTATCTAGTTACACTTATATTCTGCATTGTTATTGCAGCCTGTAATTTGTTTGTACTAAATAGCTATAATACAAAAACAAAAGCTGCATTTTACGCTACAATCGTTACGACAGTCATATTAATCGCAGCTATATATTTATCCGTTTCAATCGGACATTTACAAGGGTTTACAACCGAACAACAGGACGAAACTTATATCTTTTCTATGAATATCGGTATAGATATGGTGAAATTTATGGTATTTACCATCGTACTTGCTGTGATCGCCGCTGTTATTGATTTAGCTATTACAATCAGTTCTCCAATGTATGAATTAAGCGAAACAAATCCTAATTTAACACAAAAAGAATTATTTCATTCAGGTATGCGGGTCGGTCGTGAAATATTAGCAACATCAGCCAATACGATATATCTCGCTTATTTCGGTGGTCAATTGACATTGTTTTTCTGGTTTTTCAAGCTTAACTATTCCTTTGGGCACATTATAAATTCTAAAATTTTCGCACAAGAATTCATTTCTATTATTCTTGGCGGTATCGCAGTTGCTATAAGCATCCCAATTACTGCATGGTTAACAGCATTATTAATCAAAAATCAAAAAGCACCAGACACCCATCGTTAATTTTAAGGACAGCGTATCCACAGTTCTTCTTTGTATTGTTTCAAAGCATCATCCTACCTCATATTATGTTGCACTGTGGATGTAATCATAGACGTCATAAATTGTATGTTCAGTGCTGCCATCTCATAACTAACTAAAAACCAGTCTGAAACATCAACGATTGTTTCAGACTGGTTTTTTATATTTATTTACGTCTATTTAATTTATTTAATTCGCCACTAAAATAAGCGCGCTCCCCATGTACAACATAATCCAAGCCTTGTGCCTCTTCTTCTGTATCTGTCCCTAGTTCACTAAATTGGGCAATCACTTTCGCAATAATAAAAGTCATGATCCCACTAAATACAATGGTAATAGCTACAGCTATCAACTGATTGATTACGGGCATCATACCTCCGCCTAATAAAAGCCCATTTACCACATCGCCATTAATATGATGTGACTGAAATACACCAGTTAAAAGTGCACCGACCACACCCCCTACACCGTGTATGCCAAATGCATCTAAAGCATCATTATAATGTAATTTCCCTTTAATGTAATTAATGACGAAGTAACAACACACACCGCCTATAAGCGCAATCACCACAGCACTCATATATCCTACGAAACCGGCAGCCGGTGTAATAGCAACTAATCCTGCAAGCATGCCCGACAACATACCTATCAAACTCGTCGTTTTCTTCATGCAATACTCTATCATTGACCAACCTAAGGCACCTGCACTCGCTGCGAGCACCGTATTCACAAATGAAATCATCGCTATTTTATTAAACGACAATGCGCTCCCTACATTAAATCCATACCACCCAATCCAAACGAAAATTGCGCCAATAAGTGTAATAATAAGGTTATGTGGCGGTCTTTTATCAAAGTTTTTCCCTGCACCAATCATAATTGCTAAGACCAAACCAGATATACCAGACGTTATATGCACAACTGTTCCACCTGCATAATCAATCGCACCTAATTGATCAATCCAACCTCCACCCCATACCCAATGTGCAACAGGACTGTATACACAGATAACCCATAAAAACACAAAAATTAAATAAGGTATAAACTTCATTTTTTCAGCTATTGATCCTGATAAAATTGAAACTGCAATGGTACAGAACATCAACTGAAATAGCATAAACAGCGCTAAAGGTATATGCGGTGAAATTGCTGATTGTGTACTAAAACCAACATGAGCTAAACCTATATATGTAAAATCTCCAAAAAATGAATTCCCAGATCCAAAACTAAAGCTAAATCCAAATAAAATCCATGCAAACGTTACTATAACAATTGCCGACATACTTTGCATGACTGTATTCAATACGTTTTTAGATTGAACCAATCCCCCATAAAACAAACTTAACCCCGGTGTCATTAACCACACTAGTAACGTACAAAGAAACAAAAATAATGTATCATTCATATTCATAGCACTCACTCCTTTATACCGGAGCATAAACCCATTCCATATAAATAGCAAAAATGCGTCAGGAAAAATAACACTTTATGTTACCTTTTCTAACGCATTCCATATCATAACTATTTAATTGTCCGCCTTAAAATATAAACAGATCGACCTTCTAAAGTAGATGTTCCCGCATTTTCATAATTGGCCTGTTTATACAATGCTTGTGCTACGATATTGTCATTATTAACAGTGAGATAAATTTCATCTATATCTGAAAATTGTTTACTCAAGTAGGCTGGTAATGCATCCATGACTTTTTTGGCGTAACCTTTCCCACGTTGGTTTTTATCAATGCTAAATGACCTAAAAAATATTGCGGCTTTATTTGTAGTATATGGCGCCACGCCTTGCCCCTCATGTAAAGTAAAAAAGCCAACACATTGTTGCTTATGGTTATAAATGAGCGTAGGATGCCTTTCGCTATCATCCACCGCGAGTTTGATATTTTCAACAGGTGTTTTAGTAAATTGACGATCAGAAATGTCTAACGCTATATGTTTCACATCACTTATCAATTTCTCAGTATAGGGAACAAGCTCAACGAAAGGTATCTCTCGTTCTATATTTTCAAAATGTTGCCGTTCTTCTATCCATGTAATAACGGCAGGCGCAATTTTATGTTCATCCTTTTTATCTATCCATTGTAAATCAGTGATTTCTTGACTTGGTACCAAGGTAGACCAATCTATATCTGCCGTCGTATAAAAACAATTGAGTTCTGTTTTCATATTTTTTGTGGGTAGGCTTCGCCAACAACGGTATGCATATAAATTAAAGATGACTCAGGTATATCTAATTGTAGTTCTTCATTTAATTCTCTTTGTAACGCTTGTTTATACGTCTCTCCTATATCAATCTTGCCGCCTGGAAAATAATACTTTTCTCTATTCCTTGACTGAACAAGCAATAATTTCTCTTGTTCTTCAATTACTAAACACACACATTTAATCATTACTCAACACCCCACAGCATCAATTTCCGTTCCATACTAACTTTATATTAATGAATCAAACTGGTTTTATACCATCAACGCTTATGTTATCATATTTTATTATCCATACACATCAAATTTCAGACAATCTTAATTGAATGTATATTAATGGTATAATACGAAACAAGATAACTATTTTCAAAAATGGAGGCTTTACGATAAATGGCTAAAAAAACTAAAATAAATCGCATTTCCAACACACTTAATTTTGTAGGCATTGCTGTAGAAGGCTTTAATTGGTATGCCTATCAATCAAGAAATAAAAAATTAATTTACGCAAGCATTGCCATCACTAGTGTTGGGGCTGTATTAGACTTTTATACAGCTTTAAAATCACCACGTAAATTCGCAAAAGTATTTTCAACTTTCACACTTGCGAGCACACTATTTTCAACAGTAAAACGTTTAAAATCTGTTCGTAAAGGTGAAGTAAGTATCTAGTCACCAACAAACCAACCCAAGTTCTATTTAAAAAAACTCGAATCACAATATGGACATCCATACCATGATTCGAGTCTTTTTTTTAATTTATTATTAATGAATATATACATAAGAACTTACTTGTGAAGCAGGAATTGTTCTATAAGTCACAATACCTGGTGATGCACTATAGTTCATTTCAGAAATCGTTATACTACCGTTAGCATTTACAGATTCTACAAATGCTACATGACCATAATATGCCATATCAGATTGTAAGATAGAACCAACAGTCGCTTTGCGGTCTATTGTATAACCATCCGCTGCAGCAGCTGTATCCCAGTTATTGGCATTCCACCAATATGTACTAATTCCTTTACCAATTTGGGCACGTTTATTGAATACATGCCACGTACATTGACCCCAGTCATATAAATTTGAATGATTAAAGACAGGTGTCTTATACCCAGCAGATCCAGTAGAACTTGATCCTGAACCACCTGTAGATGCTTTACCTGATACTTTTAATTTTTGACCTGGATAAATATTAAAGTTAGTTAAACCATTTAAACTCATGATTTTTTGATACGTTGTGCCATATTTTGCAGCAATCGCTGATAATGAGTCACCCGATTTAACTGTATAGGTTGTTGTGCTGCCACTACTTGTATTCCCTGAAGTATTTGAGCTACTTGAAGACGCTGTACCTGATACTTTTAATTTTTGTCCCGGGTAAATATTAAAATTTGATAAACCATTTAGGCTCATAATTTTTTGATACGTTGTGCCATATTTTGCAGCAATCCCTGATAAAGTGTCACCCGATTTAACCGTGTATGTTGATCCTGTAGATGTATTTGACGATGTACTAGAACTTGTTGAACCAGATACTTTTAACGATTGATTCGGAAAAATAACGTTTGACGTTAAATTATTAAGCGACTTTAACTTAGCCACTGACATATTATATTTATTCGCTATAGACCATAATGAATCGCCGCTCTTAACTTTATAAGTTGTTACAGCATCTGCGTTTGTCGAAGTAACTGCAGCTAATGCGCTTGTCCCGATTACAGTTGCAATAATTTTTTTACGCAATTTATGTAAACCTCCCAAATATTCTCTTTTTTCGCTTCATCTCTATACTCACCTGTTCATTATACACCCTCGACCTGTAAATGAGTATATTAATTATATGACATTATCATTACAAAAGAGAACAACTCGGTTGCGTTCAAATTAAACCGCAAAACAACTAAGATTTATTCAAAAGGTCGTAATTTTATATTTTCTATACCAAAATATGCTTTTAATAGTGTCTGATAATTACTTTGTGTTACAGGAATTTTTTCTTTTTCCCCATGATCCGTAATCGTTAAATGATTATTAGATAATGTTACGCGTCCATACAACTTTGCTTTACTAACAATTAATTTTTTTACAAATATAGAATGCGCATCATACTGATTAAAATGAATCGCTTCATCGAAATCCATGATTGCTTGCGCTTTGTCAATCGCGCGATATTGAATTTCCCAAGCCTCATCTTTATATTTACTCATATCAATCGTTTGCGTATCAATCCACGACGCTTGAAAATATCCATTCACATCCTCAATCACTTCCGGTTCATTTTTTAATGGCATCGCTTGTTTAGGTACATCGGCATAACCCACATCCACTAAATATTTTTCTTGATTTATTTGTACAATTAATGCCATATGAGAACCGGCCATGGCCCACCCATAACCCGTATTGATTGTTGCTGATATCATATAAGCATCAAACCCTTTGGACGTTATCCAACTATGGAACAAACGATTCTGTTCGTAACAATAACCACCTCTGTGTTCTGAAACAATTTTATGAATCATCGTCTCATCATCTAAAGCAATCGGTTGCTTATTTTGCACATTGATATTTTCAAAAGGTACATTAATAACATATTGATATATATAATGATTTAGTGTTGTTAAATCATTGTCACGATACTTTTCTGTATTAATATTTAAGTAATCTTCTAATGATTTAAAATCCGTCATTGTCTTCACCCTTTTTAAATTTAAAATACTCCCTAATACAATTCATTTTAATAAATTTTGCTAGACTAATACAATTTATATACATTACACATTTATCGATTTTTTCAATTTTTATTATTTGCAAATAACAAAAACGGGTAAGACAATACATATATGTATTGATAGATTTGACACTAGACTAATAAAGAGATACGGTGTATATTCGATGTTTTTAAAGTTGTTATAGGTTATCAATTCAATTTTTCTGATTTTTCAAACTTTTAAATTCATATTTCAATATCTATCAAACTATTTTAATGGGGGTAATTATTTGACTAAAGAACACAGCGAACAACCAAAAGATTTACGTATTCGCAGCAAAGTAATTAGTGAGGGTGTCAGTCGTACACCCAATCGAGCTTATTTACGGGCACTCGGCTTTGAAGATGAAGATTTTCAAAAACCAATGATTGGTGTTGCAAGTACTTGGAGTGAAGTCACGCCATGTAATATGCATATTGATGGTTTAGCTCGTGCTTCAAAACAAGGCATTAGTGAGGCAGGGGCTTCGCCACTTATTTTCAATACCATTACAGTATCAGATGGTATTTCAATGGGAACAGACGGTATGCGCTTCTCTTTACCAAGTCGTGAAATTATCGCGGATTCTATAGAATCAGTTGTCAGTGCTGAAAATTTAGATGCACTTGTCGCTATTGGTGGTTGTGACAAAAACATGCCGGGATGTATGATTGGTATCGCTCGTCTTAATTTACCAGCCGTCTTTGTTTATGGCGGCACAATATTGCCTGGGAAATTGGATGGTAAAGATTTAGATGCTGTTTCTGCCTTTGAAGGCGTCGGACAGTATAATAATGGCGAAATAGATAAAGAGGCACTTCACAAAGTAGAATGTGCCGCTTGTCCAGGTGCAGGTGCTTGTGGCGGTATGTTCACTGCCAATACGATGTCATCTGCTATTGAGGCCATGGGCATGAGTTTACCAGGAAGTGCTTCGCATCCAGCAGTTTCTACAAATAAATCCAAAGACAGCAGAGCAGCAGGTAAAGCCGTTTATAAACTATTAGAAAAAGGCATCTATCCAAAAGATATTATGACTAAAGAAGCATTTGAAAATGCAATTACTGTAGTCATGGCACTTGGAGGATCTACCAATGCGATTTTACATTTACTTGCTATTGCACATACAATCGAAGTCGATTTAACACTTGATGATTTCGAAAAAATTCGTAAGCGTGTCCCACATATCGCTGACTTGAGACCAAGTGGTAAATACGTCATGGCACATCTTGATGAAGTCGGTGGTATTCCAGCAGTTATGAAATTATTACATGACAAAGGCTTAATCCATGGAGATTGCTTGACCGTAACTGGCAAGACTGTTGCTGAAAACCTTGAACAACAACCTGACCTAACCGATAATAAATCTATCATTGATTTTGACAATCCAAAACACGCTACTGGACCGCTTGTCATCTTGAAAGGGAACCTTGCTCCAGAAGGCGCCGTTGCAAAAATCTCAGGTCTAAGCGTAACTTATATCAAAGGACCCGCACGCGTATTTGATTCCGAGTCCAAGGCTACCAAAGCCATCTTAAATGACGAAATCAAACCAGGTGACGTGGTCGTTATTCGATATGCTGGCCCTAAAGGTGCACCTGGCATGCCTGAAATGCTATCTGCATCATCCATTCTTGTTGGTAAAGGATTAGGTGAATCTGTAGCGTTACTCACAGATGGCCGTTTCTCTGGCGGTTCTCATGGTCTTGTTATCGGACACGCAGCGCCAGAATCACAAGTTGGCGGTCCGATGGCATTATTAGAAGAAAACGACACGATTACCATTGACGCAGAAAAACTTGAAATTAGTTTTGATGTATCAGATGAAGAACTTGAGCGTCGTAACAAACAATGGCAAGCACCACCTTTAAAAGCCAATCGAGGTACGCTAGCTAAGTATGCTAAACTTGTTTCCTCCGCTTCAAAAGGAGCTATCACAGACTAAATTTTCTTTATAGGCAAGTAGCAGCGTAATGTCGCTTGTTATTAATAGTTATTTCTAGCATTAGAACCACATTTGAAACATGACTAAATGATTTTAATGTCATGTTCTAGTTATACTAGCAATCTATTTCGTGAACTTGTCTTTTACATTTAAAAAACAGCTAACTACTGTGTATATGATTGAATAGGCCGAAACTCCAAATGAAGTTTCGGCCTATTCATTTTGCTCAAAAATAAAACAATTCCATTCAAGACACTTTAGCATGCGCAATTGTTTTTATTTTTCCTCGCTATACCATTTGCGAATGCTTTTTCACTACTTAGGGATTACTCAACACAATTGAGCACAATTATATTAAAGAAAGGGTAACAAAACAAAGCGAGGTGAGTTAGATGACCTTTTTCATTGATATCATTAAAAAATTCGTTAGTTTATTCACAGGTAAATAATTTTCAAAAATTATTTGATGGGTTTGGGACATAAATAGTTGTCTCAAGCCCCTTTTTTATTAGAACATAGGTGCAAGCGCTCACTCCTTTTTAACCTTTTCCATGTTAATCATTTAAGTATGTCCATTCATCTCGCAGTATGCCCATTTTAATCGCATCATATAATTGGCCTTCTACAATTCTTGCTTGACGAATACAAGCTTCTTCTTTCATACCAACTTTCTTTGCAAGTTTTATCATCCGTTTATTACCAGACCAAGTGGAAATACCAAGTCGATGTACAAAGTTCTGTTCAAATAAATAATCTACCCACAATTTAAATACTTCAGAACCAATACCACTTTCCCAAAACTTTGTATCATAGATGACAATACCTATTTCTAACCAATTTGTATTTTTATCCACCCAGTACGATCCAACTGTACCTATAAATTGACCATCAGCCATAATAGCTAACGTACTTTCTACATTGGGATAAATGTAACGCCCTTGTTTCGTTCGCTCAAAAAATGTAGATTTATCTATTTTGGGTTCATTAATATACAGTCCATTCCATTTTTTAGCTGCTTGTTGCTTTTCTTCATACTTCCAATAATAAATTTCATCAATTATAGCATCGTCTATGGCTACTAATTCACCTTTTGAAAATGGAATCATTGAAACGCCTCCCAACTATTAGTACGTATTATACGCATGATTATTTAATAAATATACTTTCATCCATAAAAAAGCTCTTCCTAAAAAGTTTACACATATTGCGTGCCTACTTTAAGAAAGAGCTTGTGATATATAGCTTATAAAAGCAATTTTACTTAATAAATCTCTCATAAATAACTAACTTACGCTTAGATGTTCAAATCATCTTAGCGAACTGATATCATATTTTACTATTTTATTAAAAGAATAAAGATTTTATTACTCTGAAGAAAGAACCTAATAAATCGAATAAGTCACCTGACATCATCATAACCTCCTTCGCAAAATTTATCGCACAAATTATGCATCAAATTGTTCGTTACGTACTAAATCATCGGCTAAACCATGCCAAAACTGTTGTAGTTCTTCTGTTGGATGGCTATAATCCGATGCATCTTGACCAACGAAATCTACATGATCCCAACCATGTTTGATAGGTGTTACTTGCCATATACCTTTTTGAATTTGATCTGTTGCTTCTGTATATGGCTGATTAAATGGATGTTGTGCTGAAATTGTAGAAATCAGACCATCATTTTCACGCCATTCTTTTTCTGCTGCTTTCCCACTCACATTACCTGTAACAGTGAATGGGAAGAACATGCCGATATCAGATTTTTGCTTACCTAATAATGTCGGTCTTGTAGATTCACCAGTATAGGTTTTATATACAATATTAGGATTTAGGGACGTTTTTTTATTTAACTTTTCTGCGCCTTCACGTGTTAAATCATAGAAACCATTATCTTGCGTTGTCCAAAGTGCACTATTTTGTACACGTTGTACATATTTAACATATGATTCCCCTTCTCTTTGTTTAAGTCCCCATTGTCCAAATCCAAAATCTACTTTAGAGTTTTTATTACCTTTGAATTTCGCATAATCAAAGGCCAACTGTCTTACAAAGGCTTCATTACCCAATTTATCTGCGGCAATTGTACCATTATGTGGCGTACCTAAAGTCGTAATAGAATTAATCATATTGTCATTCGTACCTTGATATAATGGTGAAATTTCACCACCATGCGCTTTTTGATATTCTATTTCTTCTTTGTTGCCGTTACGCAACAGTTCTTCTAATTGTCTTACCGTTTGTCCACCCATACTATGCGCTACTAGATGTACTTTTTGTCCTGGCTGCCAATCTTTATACACACCTTCATATGTTTTTCCGTATCGGTTATGTCCATATTTTTCAGCATGTGCTGCACCATAGTCCACAGTACCACCTTTTATGTAGTAATAAAGTTCAACGGCACGGTCATAGTTACTGCTTAATGCACCTATACTTGCTTCATATGTTTCATATCCATTACTTTCTAAGTCTTGGCGAATATCTAATTTGTCGCCACCCCAGTAATGCGATAAAACAGATGGATTGATATCATCTGTGAAACCATTAAAGCCATGAACCAAAATGATTGGGTCTTGGTTTTTATACTGTCCTTGTTTAGCAGTTTTATTTGGTTGTTCAGCTGTTTTGTTAACAGCTTGCTGAGTTTGATTTTTCGGTGTTGCTACCGCGCTTTCTTTTAATGCTTTTAGTGATTTATCTTGATTATCTTTACGTTCGTCATCTGAATTGGTATTTGCCGCTTTTTCACCATTTAATTTATCAAACGATAGTCCTGACTTATCTGTAGTAACAGCCGCTTCTTTGTTAGGAGATGGGCGCTCAGTTGATAACGTATCCGTATTTTCCGTCAGCTTATTTTTGTCTGCTTGGTTATATTCCGGGTCTACTTCGTCTGCTTGCTCTTGTTGTACTTTATCTTTTGCGTTGTATTTCGGATCTACTGTATTTTTATTATCAATTGCTTTTGTTTGATCGGATTGTTGTTCAGTATGTAAGCTTGTATTATTCGTATTTTTTCATCATTCGCTTGTGTATGATCATTTTCAACCGGTATTGCTGATGTTTCATTCACTAATTTTTCTTATTTATCATTCCCCAATTGATTCCCACTCAATTGTTGTACCTTTGTTTCAGTATGATGGTCTTCTTCAGTAGCCTGAGCTGTCCCTACACCTAAAAATAGTAATGAACCTATTAAAATTGAAGAAGCGCCGAAAGTAAATTTACGTATACTGTACTTGTTTTGTCTTTTATCCATGTTCAACACCTCTTGGTTAATGATTTTATACACATTCAAATAAAACTATATGAAAAGATTAACGATAAAACGTGGTATCAGTTCAAAAAACTTACCAATTAAAGCTTTCATACGATTCAACCCCTTTAAAAGAAAACGCTTACATCGTTTTCGAAAATTTTTATTTATCAAAAGAATAATTTAAGATATTAAGTCCATACATCGTATCTAAAAAATTAAAACTTTTAATAAATAATTTAATTAGATTTTACTAAAAACTGCTCTCAAGTCAATGATAGAGTGCAATTTAATTTTGCGCAATCAAAAAAGCACTCGCCAAATAACGACGAGTACATTTTAGATAAATTGAGCAATAAATATTAGTACGATGATGACCGGTAAAATAAATTTCACTAGATAATACCACGGCATAAATAATTTAAATTTATCTTTTCCAAAATGGGCTTTTAAATCATCTTTGTTTAGCAATTGGCCTACCACTAACGTTGTCCCTAATGCACCTAAAGGCATTAATATGTTAATAACTAAAAAATCCATATTATCAAATATTGAACCTGCGCCAAATTGAATACCACTTAAACTACTAAATGACAATGTAGCAGGTATACTAATCATAAACACTAATAAACTAGCATAAAAAGCAACAGGTTTACGTTTTGAATTATCATTTTTAGTAAAGTTTGAGACGTTTAATTCAAGTAATGATATAGAAGAAGTCAGTGCTGCAAACAAGAATAAAATTAGAAAAATTAAATAGAATCCTTGTCCAAAAGCCATTTGATCAAATACTTTTGGTAATACTTTGAATAATAAGCCAGGACCTTCAGTTGGACTGTAACCAAATGCAGCGATTGCTGGGAATATCGCCATTCCTGCTAATACCGACACCAAAATATTCATAGCAACAATTGAAACTGCAGAAGTCTTAATAGTCATTTCTTTCGAAGCATAACTAGCATAAGTAATCATGCCCGTTGTTCCTAAAGATAAAGTGAAGAATGATTGTCCAAGTGCAAATAAGACACCTTCCATGGATATATCTTCTAAACGTGGTTCTAAGATAAACTTCAAGCCTTCCATTGAACCCTCTAAAGAAAGTGATTTAATCACAATCACAATTAAAAAGATAAACAGTAATGGCATCATAAATTTAGATGCTTTCTCTAAGCCTTTTTCGACACCCATCATAACAATAATCATTGTTAATAAAATAAAGATACCTTGACCCGTAATGGTTAACCAAGGATTTCCTATAATCGTCTCAAATGCTATACTTCCTAATTGATCATTACTAAAAGTTAATATTTGAAACGCTACATTGATGATATATATAACGATCCAGCCACCAATGACACTATAAAAACCAAATAATATAAATACTGCTAAATTACCGTTCCAGCCAATGACATTAAGCCAACGCTTTTTCGTTAATTTTTCATATATTTTAGTTGTGTAGGTTCTCCCCATTTTACCTACAGTAAATTCCATTATAAGTAGTGGCAATCCTACAAATATCGTAAATACTAGAAACATTAGTAAAAACGCACCACCACCATATATGCCAGCCATATATGGGAATTTCCACATAGCTCCTAGTCCGATAGCAGAGCCAGCACTTGCTAAAATAAATCCTGTCGAGGATTTCCATTGTGATTGTTTATTCATTATTTTTACATCCTTTATATTTTACAAAGCTTTATTGCGTTAAAGCGTTCGCGTGACATAGCATCTACTATAACATTTTTTTACGACTGACTCAATATATTTTTACACATGATTTCCTTATTAAAACCATGACACCAGTCATAGCAAGCTATAATAACATATGAATGTTTCATGAACTTTCATATGAAAAATACTTTAAATATTATAAATTATCTGACATTTCATTGAATATATATTCAATTTATGATAAAGTAGCATGTGTTTTGTACAAGACAATCTCCTTGAAATCGAGGTATTAAGAATGAATAAACTCATACTAATTTCTGGTCTTATGTTATTTTCATTTTTCTTCGGGGCCGGAAATTTAATATTTCCACCTATGTTAGGTTATACAGCTCAAGAAAATATGTGGGTTTCTATGACTGGATTCGCTATTACAGGTATTTTACTTCCTTACATAACTGTAATCGTTGTGGCATATATGAACGGTGGCGTTGAAAGTATTGGGAATAAAGTACACCCAATCTTTGGTACTGTTTTTGCTATCTGTATTTATTTATCTATCGGAGCACTTTATGGTATTCCAAGGGCGGCTAACGTTGCCTATGAAATCGGAACCAACCATGTTTTACCGGTACATAATCATTTCACTTTAATTATATTCTCGCTTATCTTTTTCCTAGTTGTTTATCTAATTGCGCTTTATCCAAATCGTATTATTGATAACCTTGGAAAATATTTAACGCCGATATTAATTATTATTATTGCAGTTTTATGTATTTTAGTAATTATTAATCCCGAGGGTTCAATCGGACAAGCGAGTGGCGAATATGCTCAAACACCCATCGTGTCAGGTATTTTAGAAGGTTACTTCACCATGGATTTAGTAGCGGCGTTAGCCTTTTCTGTAGTCATCGTTCAAATGTTTAAAATGAGCGGTGTAAACGATCATAAGACGCTTGTAAAAAATGTAATTAAATCCGGACTGATTTCAGCCATATTATTATTAATTATCTATTTTGCACTGGCATATGTGGGCGCGACTACAAGTCATGAAGGCTTTAAAGATGGAACTGGTATATTAACATTCAATTCGTTACGCGTATTTGGTTCAATTGGAAACTTATTGTTTGGCATTATTGTTATCTTGGCATGTTTAACAACATGTATTGGTTTAGTTAATGCTTGCGCAGCTTTTGCTATGAAGAAATTACCAAAAATATCCTATAAGATGTTTGTTTTAATTTTTTCTTTATTAGGCTTTTTAGTTTCGACATTAGGATTAGAATTGATTTTACAAATCGCTGTGCCACTCTTAACATTTATTTATCCAACATCGATTGTATTAGTCCTTATATCATTGGTAAGTATTTTCATCCCATTTGAGATGAAATATGCATTTATATTACCAACACTTATAACACTATTCATTTCGTTGTTACAAATATTTAATGATTTTAACCTGTTCCAGCCATTAATTTCATTATATAAAGTACTACCATTATCAGATATACAATTAAGCTGGTTGCTTCCATTCATTATTTTATTATTTATTGGATTAATCATTGATTATTTCTTAAAAAATAAAACCGTCAGGACATCTAAATAGTCTGACATGCCATACTTAAATACATGATTTAAAATTCATTGAGTATTCGTTACCTAGATTAAATGAGGTAGACGAATACTCTTTTTTAGCTACAAGGATATATATATTATTGTCATTTGTTATAATCAGTATAAGCAAATACATGCAATTGTCATATGATTAATAAAACATATAGAATGGAGCATTGTCATGGATACATTCAATACATTTTTAGAAACAATTGATAACGACAAACACAGAACAACATTGTCTGAAGTTCTGAACTGGATTGCAGATACATTTCCTAACTTGGAAACAACGATAAAATGGAATCAGCCTATGTTTACGGATCACGGCACGTTTATCATTGGATTTAGCGTTGCGAAACAACATTTTTCAATCGCTCCTGAAGCTAAAGCCTTAAATGAATATGCACAACAAATTGAGGCAGCTGGTTATTCGCAGACCAATAACCTTTTTCGAATAAAATGGAGCCAAGACATAGATTACGCATTACTAAAAGCTATAATTCAATACAATATAGAGGATAAATCCAATTGTGATACATTCTGGAGACCATAATTTGAAAAATACATCTTTCTTTTTTGTGCTGATTCACTAAAGACGAAAACCGCATACAAGACCCCCTCAGCTAGTTTTCCAGTGAGGGGGTTCTGTTCATGATTCTATTTATTCAGTAAAATCACTTCATATCAGTTATTTAAATATTTCACTATCATTTTAATAATAAATTGGAAATATTTTTTGAATGGCTAAAGCAAATGTTTATAGGTTCTATTTTTATATAAAAGCCATAATTCCAGATATTAAAAATAAAATAGCGCAGATTAGATACAAGTATCCTAGTTTTTTCGATTGTTTCTTAACTATGACATAATAAAGTACTATCATGGATAGTGCTAAAACAAGTGACGAGACGCCTCTATGAACAGATATGATATTAAACATGAACACCCCGTTCACGATAAAAAGTATTACCGATATCACAAGTGCAATTTTATCGAACTTATCAAGTCTTCTCTCTACTTGTTTCATTGACACATACCACCCTTTTGAATATTTTATCTAATAATCTTCAAAAAATGCGATGATGTCTTGTTCTACTTCCAGATGACCCTCACCATAAGTCATCAAATGTTTAGAGGGGCCATAGCCTTTCATTTCTTTGTCTTCGTGTTGGATGCGCTCATAAATATAATGTGCACTCGTTTCATAAGCATCATCATCTTGCTCGCCATATTTAATTGCAATCGGTGCAGTAATATCCTTTAAATCCGCCATGACATTTTCTACCAATAATTGAAACTTATATAGCTGAGGACTATAATTTTCAATTTCAGCCAACTGTTGGTCAATATCTGCTTGTTCAAGACCAACTAAACTCCCCATACGCTGTCCATAAACTTCAAGTCTACCGGAAAGACCCGCATCACTTTTTCTATAAGGTGTAGACATAATCGCTATTGAACTTATCTCTTTGCTTTCTGCCAATTTCAATGACAAGATACCACCTAGCGAAATACCGCACACACTAATTTCTGAATATCCTTTATCTTTTAAAAATTGGTAACCGGCCGTTGCATCTGCTAACCAATCATCAACATCAAATGCCATTAATTCATCAAGCATTAAACCATGTCCTTTGTATGCCGGTACATAACAGGTAAATCCCGCTTCATGTAATTTTGTTGCTAATAGTTTTACATCTCGTACGGTTCCTGTAAAAGAATGAAGCAATAATATCGCCTTTTCAGACGCTTCATGTTCCAAAAATATTGGATTCGGTGCCTTCACATTTATCATTATTTGTCACTCCAAATTTTAGTTTCCTTATGTATTGTAATTGAAAAGAACTTGTCCAACAAAATCTTTCATTTTAATCATACAATTAAAAAACTTCCTTTCAAAATGATAGACACAACATATCACTTTAAAAGGAAGTACTACAAATTCAATTTCCTATGCTTAATTCTTACTGAAAAACTGTAATTCATAAATAGATTCATCATTATAAACATTAAAGCTATCAATAATACCATTTAAATACAGTACTTGTGTTTTTCGACTTACATTATGTTGATATGATATTTTTACATTTAAATCTGATTCATAGCCATTATTTTTGATTGTCTTTTCAATTTCACTAAAAACATCTATACATTCTCCTCTTAAATTATATAAATATTTTATTTTTATCATTATAAAATGATAATATTATATTTATATAATTTTTATTAATATCTATAGTAGCAATATATGTCTTTTAAAAATAATAAATTACGCTTATTCATCAAAATTTACAATTTCCGTCTCTCTGTTATAACTATCTTGTTAATGTTGCTTTTAATTATTTTCTCTCCAGATTTAAGAGCTGAAGATACTTATCAGTCTATGACTGACTTAATGGATAATACAAACGAAGGTACAGATTGGGAACTCAGTTATAACGATAATAATAGTGACACACTTATCGGTGCTATTCACGGTGGTAACATTGAAGCTGGAACTTCTGAAGCCGCAAAATTAACTGCGAATAAAGGCGCATATCGCTACTATGCGTTTGAAGGTATTCGACCATCAGACAATTCTGATCTCCATGTAACTTCCACAAATTTTGATGAACCTATCATTGAATCAATGCAACAAAAGGTTTCCAGTTCTGTAATGATTCACGGGGCAGATGGTAATGATGCCACAATATACATTGGGGGCAAAGATGAAACACTTAAAGATTCAATTGAAAATGAACTAACTGAAAATGGCTTTAATGTAGAGGTATCTCCTAGTCATCTAGAAGGGGAATCCAGCCAAAACATTGCTAATAAGAACGCTGAAAATGCAGGTGTACAGTTAGAATTGACTACAGGTTTACGTCAATCTTTCTTTAATAACCAAGATTTATCATTTAATTCGCGTTCTGATCAAAGTAATTGGAGTATGACCCTATATGATTTTACTCAGGCCCTTAAGGACACGATTGAAGCAAAATAAATATGAATCAATCACAGTCACTGTTCATATCATCACTGTGTTCGATTCATATCTTTTTAAAAGTATTAAGTTTCTTCTTCCACCACTCTATTTTTAGCGGCTGCAAACCCAAAAATGAAAACTAAAATAGACATCATAATAAATGCAATAATGACAATGTCCCAGCTGTTTGTAAGGTCATGAAGCAATCCAATCAAAAATGGACCAAATGCAGCTATGAAATAACCAACAGACTGTCCAAAGCCAGACAACGAAATACTACCATTGCTAGTACGAGCACGTATTGAAAAGAAAGTCATACATAAGCTAAAACATGCCCCCATTGCTAAACCTACAATAACCATACCCATAATAAGTACTGGTAAGGATTGTGCAAAAAATAATCCAAATCCTATTAAAAAGAGCAATGTGACAATAATCACTAAAATACGTTGATTTTTTAATTTCGCAGCTATTACTGGAAATATAAATGTCATTGGTACTTGTGCAAATTGATTCAACATCAATAAATAACCTGCAGTATTAGGATCTATACCTCTGTCCATCAAAATAGAGGGCACCCATGCGACTATCGTATAAAAAATCATTGACTGAAATCCCATCGTTAAAGCGACCATCCATGCGATTTTGGATTTTATCATATTTAATTTTTTATTTTTGTTTAATTCAGCATTTTCAATCGTTCTTGTTTCGAGATTCGATCCACTGCGCACGGTTAATAGCCAAAGTGTTATGGCAGCCAGTCCTAATATGACCCAAAACACTAACGACAATCTGAACCCTAATATCGTCATTTCAGATAAAGGATGACTCAACCCTCCGCCCAATCCTGCAGTAAAATTCATCGTTCCACTATAAATGCCAGTCATAAGTCCTATCTGCATTGGGAAGTACCACTTTACATAACTCGGTAGGACAACATTTCCAAATGCAATGGCAACCCCTAATAAAATAGTACCGATAATAAACACATTAAAGTCACCCATAATACGTAATATTAAAGCTACAATTAACAATAACGTCGAGTAAAGTAATGTATAGGACATGGTCAAACGTATTGTAACTTTAGATACTAAGGGTGAAACAATTGCAAATATAATGAGTGGAATTGTTGTTAGAAAACCTGCGACACTATCGTTGATTGACATCGCTTCTTTAATTTCATGAATCACAGGCCCTACAGAAGTTAATGGCGCTCTTAAAGTTGATGCAATAAGAATGATTGCTATAACGACAATCCAATTTTTTTGAACTTTATGGTTCTGAGTTAATTCAGCCATTCTCCACCAACTTTCTCATTTTCATTTAATAAACTGATACTTATATACTGATGTAAGTATACAACAAATTTTTGACGTCGTTAATCGCATACGACTTATTAAAATGACAATCATTCTATTCTCTGAACAGATTTCTAACCACTCGCATTAGTCCAGATAACACTTAAGAGGGTTCATGTGCTTTATACACACACTTACTACTATTAATTTGAATCACAGACACTTTTATTTAAGATACCATTCAAGTGCTTGGCTTTCCATCCGTTTTACAAATGCATCTTTTCCGTCACAATATCCTTCTATATCATATGGAAACTGTTGTGCTAACGCCACTTTTAATTCTCCATATGCACGTGCCACTGCCACATTTGTTCTTAAATAGTCTCTAACTGCCAAATGACGATTAATTTCGTAACGATTTTCTTGTTGAAATGCATGCACATGATGCGTTCGAGGATTTTCTCCTTTTTTAAAAAAGCGTCTCCCTGTTATTCCATTTTCTCCTAATGCTTTATAACCTATATCTGCTATTGCTTCATTAAAATGATCTATTTTATTTATATCTTGTACAACAGGCATTATATCTATAATAGGCTTTGCCTTTAAGCCAGGAACTGACGTACTACCAATATGATATATTTCAATAATTTCATCACCCCATACCGAAAGGATTTTTTGCTTTTCATTTTCAAATTGCATTACCCATTGCTTTTGATGTGATTGAACCTCTATTTTCATAATTGCACACTTCCTCCCTATTTTTTTATAGTATACATCAACAACCATTGCCCTATCATGCTTCGCTTACCAATCCGTTATATTTTATATCCTTTTAAATATATTCCGAACAACTTGATACCATACTTATTTTTTAAAAAATAATTGTAAAAAATATTAGATTTTTAACCTTAATGGTTTGCTTTGCTAACTTAAAAGGCATAAAATTTATCGTTGGGATGTTATAAAAGGAGAGGTAATCGTAATGTCGGAAATTACAATATCAAATAAGAAACGAAACACTATTATTTTAGTTATGCTCAGCAGTGCTTTTGTCGCGATGCTCAACCAAACATTGCTCAACACTGCACTTCCTGCCATTATTTCAGGTCTTGAAATCACTGAAACAACTGCTCAATGGCTCATTACAGGATTCATGCTTGTTAACGGAATTATGATTCCTATGACTGCATTCCTTATGGATCGGTTTCATACAAGATCACTTTATATTTTTTCAATGAGTGCATTCTTAATCGGTTCCATTATAGCTGCTTTTTCACCATCATTTGGTTTACTTATGTTTGCTCGAGTGATTCAGGCTATTGGGGCAGGTATTTTACTACCATTAATGCAATTCACTGTCTTCACCCTCTTTCCTTCTGAAAAACGAGGATTTGCCATGGGTCTTACAGGAATTGTTGCGCAATCAGCACCTGCAATTGGCCCTACATTAACTGGATTTCTCATAGACAACTTTAGTTGGAGAGCTCCTTTTATCGTAGTTGCAGCAATTGCTATCATTGCCTTTATTATTGGTATTATATTTGTCGAAAGTAATAACGAAACAAAACGTACAGAACTAGATAAAACGTCTGTAATATATTCAACATTTGGTTTTGGATTAATGCTTTACGGCTTTAGTAGTGCCGGTAATCTTGGTTTCTCTTCACCCATTGTTATCATTTCATTAATACTTGGGATTATCATCGTAGGTATCTTTGTCATGAGACAAATTAGAATCGATAACCCATTATTAAATATGCGTGTATTTGCAAATAGAACCTTTTCACTATCTGCATTCGCATCTATGGTACTATTTATCGGTATCGTAGGTCCGGCTTTATTAATACCCATGTATATTCAAACTGGTCTAGGATTGTCGGCTATCTTATCCGGACTCGTCATCTTGCCCGGAGCCATTGTCAATGCATTTATGTCCGTTTATACCGGCAAAATTTATGATAAATATGGTTTGAAAATATTAGCCGTACCTGGATTCATCATATTAATTATTATGACAATTTTACATTGTTTCTTAACTACAGACACACCTTATTGGTATGTTGTCATTATTTACGCTATCAGAATGTTTGCAGTAGCACTCATTATTATGCCGTTAAATACGATTGGTATTAACGCATTAGAAGCAAAAAATATTTCCCACGGCACTGCCATTATTAATTCTTTAAGAATCATTGCAGGCGCTATTGGTACAGCAGTTATGATTACAATATTAACGATTGTTAGATCTAATTACACTGAACATGTTAGTGGTTCGCAAAGTAAAACAGAAATCATGCAACATGCTACAGTGCTTGGTATCAATGCTGCATTTGCCTTCACGGCAATTTTAATGATCATCGGTTTCGTCTTAACCTTAATGATTCGCACTAAAAAAGAAACAATCAATAGCCGTGAAATTTAATATAAAAAATCCCCTCACATCAGTAATGTGAGGGGATTCATTTGATTTGGTCTATGATGTATTTACTGACATGTTGCTTTGGTTTTGTCTAAAAATAATTGTGCCGCTTTTGAAAATGTATGATCCTTACGCCATACTAAATTATGTTTCGAAACTAATTTTGGTTTCAATGGAATGAAAGTAAGTTCACTTTCTGTAGACGTATCAATAATACTGTCCAATGTAATCGCATAACCCAATCCAGCCTTTACCATCCACCCAACATTGTAAGCCAAATTAAAAGTACTAACGATATTTAAATCGTCAAATTGTGTACCAAACCATTCTGCAAAATCATTTTTATCCAATGTTGTATCTAATACTTGTCTTGAACATATTAATGGTTTATCTACTAGATACTTATTAGTAATATATTTATTTTGTGACAATGGATCACCTTTTTTAACCACAACACCCCAATGATCTGAAGTAGGTAAATACAATGTCTTATATTTATTTAAACTTACTGGTTGAATCAGAATTCCAAAATCTAATAATCCCTTATCAAGCCTATTTGCGATATCGTCCGCATTACCACTATAAATATGAAATTGAATATTAGGGTGTTCATTGTGAATATCCTTAAAAATATTTGCGATAACTTCCATACCTTTTGTTTCACCACATCCTATATACACATTACCTTCAATACTCCTATCAATTACTTTGAATTCTTCTTGTATTTTATTAGACATTTCAAGTAATTCTTCAGCTCTATTTTTTAATAGTTGTCCTTCATCCGTTAGTTGAATATTATGATTACTTCTTTTAAAAAGTTTCACATTTAGCTCTTTCTCTAATTCTTTTATTTGTCTAGATAATGTTGGTTGCGTGATATGTAACGCATTCGCAGCACGCGTAATACTTTCTTCCCTAGCTATTCTCACAAAATATTGAAGTGTCTTTAGTTCCATAAGGCATCTCCTTTGAGTTATTCAAAATAAGCATAACTAAAACTTTAAAATAAGTATTTGTCATATCTCATTCTACCGCCTAAACTAAAATTATTAAAGTTTGGGAGGGACAAATGATGAAAAATAATAAATTAATCATATTCATCTTAACTATTGGCGTCTTCGGTATATTAAATACTGAAATGGGGTTTATTGGATTAATCCCTCAGATTGCTGAACATTTTAATGTAAGTACATCTACTGCTGGTTGGTTAGTTTCCGTTTTTGCTATAGGCATTGCGATATCTGGACCTATTATGCCTTTATTACTTTCAAAAATAGAACGTAAAAAAGTAATGATTGCTGTACTTGTTATCTTTATTATCAGTAACATTGTCTCATTATTCACAACAAGCTTCAGCATATTACTCATTGCAAGAATCATCCCGGCCATATTTCATCCTGTATACATTGCGTTAGCATTTTCTGTTGCTTCTGATTCCGTTAATTCAAAAGATGCTCCAAAAGCAGTAGCTAGAGTATTTATTGGTGTCTCTGCTGGCATGGTCGTGGGTGTGCCTATCGTTAATTTCTTGGCAAATCAATTCAATTTATATGCTGCGTTAGCATTTTTCGCATTAATTAATATGATTGTATTGATTCTCACTATAATCTTTATACCTAAAATGCCCGCTAAAAAAGCAGTAACATATGGAACACAGTTACGTGTACTTAAACGCCCTTTAACTTGGCTATCCATTATTGTATCTATATTGTTTAATGCTGCAGTTTTTGGTGTCTATAGTTATTTGACCGATTTTTTAAATATTGTAACTAACGCGCCAAGTCATGCAGTATCTATTATTCTCTTTTTATATGGTGCCTCTAATATTTTAGGCAATGTCATTGCAGGTAAGCTATTAACAACGATTCCCAAAAAAGCAATTTTTCTTTTACCTTTTTCATTGATAATTATTTATGTGGCCATGTTTGGTATTGGCTCATTTTTAATTCCAATGATGATGATTTCAGTACTTTGGGGTATACTCGCAGGTATTTCAGCAAATATTACACAATATGTCATTATCTCAGTTGCGCCCGATGCACCTGATTTATCAAATGGTATTTTTCTATCTGCTGTGAATTCTGGTACAACCATAGGTACATTTTTTGGCGGCATATTTATTGCAAGTTTAGGATCGAATTTTGTTATCTTTATTGGCATACTGGCCTGTATGATAAATATTTTATTTATCTACTTAAGAAACAGGGAGCTTAAGCAGTTTGAAATAACTTCATAAAAAGCAAAAACCCCTTCATATGTTTTCACTACATGAAGGGGTTAATTATTCAATATTTGTATTTTGGGCATAAAAAAAGACGAGTTATACTCGTCTTTTAGCCGTTATTATAGTTTAACAACGTTAGCTGCTTGAGGACCGCGGTCGCCTTCAACGATTTCGAATTCAACAGCTTGTCCTTCTTCTAATGATTTGTAGCCTTCTTGAGCGATTGCTGAGAAGTGTACGAATACGTCGTTTCCACCTTCAACTTCGATGAAACCAAAACCTTTTTCTGCATTAAACCATTTAACTGTACCGTTATTCATATTAAATTCCTCCATATGTGCTTTTGCACGAATATTTGTAATCTGTCTTAAAAAATCAAAAGGAGTAAATTCAAAAGAATAAAACTACAAATCAATTTCACGAACTAAATTACTTAATACCTATTATAGCGTTTACTTCTGCGTTTGTACACCCCTAATTGAAAATAACTTTTATTATTTAATCATTCTCGTCATTATATTGTATTGACCGACTTAATTTTCACACGATTCATGCATTGTTCTCAGTTAATTTAAAGATCAAGACAATTTTTATGATTTATGAGTTCACAATATAAAAAGAAAGGCAACTTAATCTATAAGTCCACACTTTCTTAAGTTTAATCCGTAACCGCCTGAGCGCTATTTGTTGATTTTTGTATAATCCTGACCGTGTAACATCCAACGTACATTGTACTTATCCGTAAATGCGCCCATTTTACCACCCCAGAATTGTTCTTCTAAAGGCATTTCAACATCTACCGCTTCTTTAACACGACGATATAACGCTTCAACTTCTCTTGTGTCATCTTCATTATTAATATCATAGTCTATTAATAATGAAATACCATTGTTAATTCTTTCTGCTCTACCAAATGAATCAGATGCAAGCACTGTAGTACCAGCAATATCAAATTGCGCATGCATTGTTGCATTAGCTGCTTCTGCTTCACTCATATTAAAATGAGCTGCTTGATCTTTACCAACTGGTAATCTTGTAATATTTGTAGCACCAAATACTTCTTCATAATATGCTAATGCTTCTTTTGTATTTTCAAAATTCAAATAAGGAAAAATTGTTGTCATCCTGACACCCCATTGTTTAATTTATACTTGCTTTGCATATTATTACATAAGCTATAAAATAGTGGTATTTTAACTCCGAATTACACAATTTATTTTCGTTTAATTTGTAATGATACAACCAGAACCTATATCATCACACTTTTTTCTTATAAAATTCATGATCTTGCTAACATACTTAGAATAATCTTTTCCTTTTTTGTCTCTAATTTTATCACTTACTTTATACTAGCCTTGTTCTAACTTACTTTTTCTACATATTTATTTAAGTTATGCTTAAGTTTTTGTTTCACTAATTTGCTCTCCCTATAATTATTTCAGTCCACTCCATTTTCATTGTTGTTACATTATGTTTCTCAATACCAAATCATTTTAATTATGTGCTTAATTT
Source organism: Staphylococcus sp. LKG3-1 (assembly GCF_048568385.1). Taxonomy (NCBI): domain Bacteria; kingdom Bacillati; phylum Bacillota; class Bacilli; order Caryophanales; family Staphylococcaceae; genus Staphylococcus; species Staphylococcus sp. LKG3-1. The sequence goes on along the minus strand of NZ_CP183796.1, from coordinate 2,139,184 downwards.
AATACTTTTAGTTTTCTTAATTTAAAAATATCCTCGCACTTATTACAGTACAAGGACATTCATTTTAACATTTTTCAATTTTAAAACAGCATGTTATCTTATTTACAAAGTAACATAATATAACTTTTAATAACATATATTATTTAAGTTATTAAATGCTGGAAGGTGTTTCGAAAATCAACTTACTATTAAAAATCCTTTTAGGTATACTTTTCGTCAGTATCAGTTCTTGGAACAACACCATTTCTACACGACAGAAGGTTAATAAAAAAGCTGAAAAACATCGCACTGAACCAATGACAGGGGAACAGTTTCGTTTCATGTTTTTTCTAAATGTGACGATGTCTACTGGTTTTTATTTACTTTTGGTTCATACCTTTTTTAATTAAAAGTATAAAATTCAGTGCTTAAGTACATACAACAACTCGAAATTATGGAATAAATACATTACTTTCACTATCCTCAGGATAATAATAACCATTTGGAATTGATTGTAACTCTATCAGACTATGCCATGGCGATTTTAAATATACACTACTGCTACCTTCACTGTCTTCATATCTAGAGTTATCATGTTTCTCAGATAAAGGGCTCGCTCCTGCATCAACAGCTTGTTGAATTGCACGATCCATATCGTCGACAAATAACGAAATATGATGATACCCATTATCTTCCAACTCAAGTGGTTCCCTTTTATCGTCACTTTCTATCTCAAACATCTCAATATTCGGACCATTGCCAATCACAATCATACGTTGTTTAACAATAGCAGACCCCTTAGATAGGCCTAACATGCGCTCTACTTCTGGACCTTTTCTAGGTTCATCATCGTAAGTTAAGCCATCATATGCATATTTCGCATCAAAGGCATCTTACAAAAAATTTAAATGCTACTTCAATATTAGGCACTGTCATGCCAATATGGTTAATACCTCTTATATTACTTATTTTATCTTCCTCCAATTTATAAACGTTTTATTTGTATACCCTATTTAAAATGAGTTTAATAATTGCAGTATATCATCCATTTTTTACAGAAAAAAGCACACCTTATTTTTATTTATAAGGCGTGCTTGTAGATTTATTATTTTGTTAAATTGTTTTCAGATACTCTTCGCCTTGTTTTTTATCATAAACACCTTCTGTTTTAGCGATAAAGATTGTAGCTACTGAGTTTCCTAATACGTTTACACATGTTCTAAGCATTTCAAGTATTCTATCTACACCGATAATCAATGCTAAACCTTGTGGGTTTAATCCTACAGATCCTAATGTAGTTAGTAATACTACGATTGAGGCTCCTGGTACACCCGCCATACCTTTAGACGTTAACATTAATGTAATCATTAATAAGATCTGTTCACCAATACTTAAATCAACACCATATAATTGAGCAACAAATAGCGCCGCAATAGATTGGTACATGGCCGCACCATCAAGGTTAAATGAATAGCCGGTTGGTAGTACGAAAGATGCAATATCTCTCGGCACACCAAAACGCTCCATTTTTTTCATTACTGTAGGTAATACTGCTTCTGAACTTGCAGTCGAGAATGCCAACATTAAATCGTTCTTTAATAGTTTGATAACTTGTGTAATTCTTACACCACAAACTCTTGAAACAATGCCTAATACAATGAAAATAAAGAATAGCATTGCAATTACCACAGTTAAACACAATTTGAACAATGGAATTAATGCAGATAATCCGAAAGTAATAATCGTTGTAGTAATAAATGCAAATACTGCAATTGGTGCTAATAATAATACTTTTCCAATCATCCAGAATACTGCTTCTAGTGCACCGCCTAAAAAGTCTTTAACCGGTTGTGCTTTTTGTCCAATTGCCGCTAATGCTAAACCAAAAAATACTGAGAAGAATATAACTGGTAATAATTCTCCAGAAGCAAATGCCTCGAAGATATTCGTTGGTATAATATTTACAATTGTATCGATCAAGTGATTGCCATATGTAGATTGTTCTGCAGCTTTTGCAGTTGATTCATATTTAGAAATATCACCTTTTGGAAGCAAATCAGGATTTAGTCCAACACCTGGTTTGAATAAATTACCAAAAATCAAGCCCATAAATATCGCGAAACTTGTCATAATAACAAAGTATAATAATGTCTTACCACCGTAACGTCCAATCGTTTTTGTATCCCCTACATTTGAGATCGATAACGCTAAAGAACAGAATACGATAGGTACGACTAACATTTTAATTAAATTTATAAATACATCGCCAAAAGGTTGTATATAATTAATTACATCTTTATTTCCATGTAATATACTTCCTAAAATTATCCCTAGCACTAATGCTATGATAATTTGTGTCGGTAAGTTTATTTTTTTGATAACTTTCACTCTTGTTCATCCCCTTTTTCAACCTAACATTGTCCAAATGCTAGTTTTCTACAAAATATATTTTATCATAAACAAAATTCCACTCATATATTAAATTTACATGCTTTTAAAATTATTTATGATTTTTAATTTTATGCAGACATTCAATTAAGAATTTATAAATTATTTTGAAAGGGATTATAAACTGATAAACCCTGTCACCAAAGGTTATTTGCGCATATATAAGTATTTTAAAGGTCATTTTTTAATTGTGAACAAATTTGTGAACAGTAATAAAATAATCATCAAAATTCAGGCTTATTTGTTTATTTAAATGCCTAATATTGAATAAATATAAACGTGATTTTGTAAAATCATGCTACCTCATTTCATGATATACATGGTTGGTTTGATGTTATTTAAATTACTTTTGAATATATGTTATTTTTAAAATATAGTGTATAAATATTTAAGGAGGGGTATCTTGATAGAAAACAAAGAAAGTTTTACATTACTCTATCAAGCTATTAGTGAACTTGCAGCAGAAATGGGAGATAATCAGTTTGAAACTAAATCTATTAATCTCATATTTTTAGATCTAGATATCGAACATGAATACTTTGACAAACTATTTCTAGCATTCATACAATATGTGAGCAGGCATAAAGGAGAAGCTATCTCATATAAGAATTTACTAGTTTTAATAGAAGACAAGATGCCACGAGACTTATCACTTCATATCAAACATAAAATTATCATTGGCTTTGCTAATAATTATTTACCAGAACTCAAACCAATTGCAGATGATATAAAATCTGCTATCTTTAATCAAGTGAATAAACAAATAGATCTTGAATGATTCTTGACGCACTTCATTATGATGCCTTTGCACAGTTTGACACTTTATATATAAATACGTTAAATTTCATTTATAAAATATTTAGGAGTATTTATATTGAAAACAGCATTATTCTTCGTCACAATTTTTGTATTTTCAATGATTTGGTCAATGATTATCATTAACTATTTACCGGATGCAGCAACTGGTAATAAACGTGATAAGACACGTTACAGTGAAAAACAGCGTTTAATCATTTTAGAAACATTGTCTAGAACTTGCACTTGGTTCATTTATTTTTTAGTCATTTCAATTCTCACAAGGTATTTAGGGCCGTCAAACACAAACTTTGATTTAATATCTAAGTACCCCCTAATCACGGTCTTAATTGCCTTGATTATACTTGGGGTTTTGAACTATTTGTTTGTTAAGAAAAAATACAAGACTACTGATTAACACTTGTAATCTATGAATCAAAAAGCGCTTTTTAATTTCGAAAAGACGCTTTTTACTCATTCAATGAAATCACCAAGTACATCATTCTAATAAGTTAAATAACGCTGTTACAGCCATTAAAACTCCTAAGTTGATAAACATTGGTTTTTCATATTTTTGTTTATATTGCTCATAATCATATTCGCTAATTTTCTTATTTTTCAATTTCCAAAATACAAGTACAAAATAGATGGATTGGAACATTAAAATACAAAATGAAACGAGCAATGCCACGTATAATATCATTTTTAATATACTCATATAAACACCCACTTACTATTAATTAATCACTCGCGTTGAATTAATAACCTTAATGGTTAAGCTTTCTTGCCATACCTCATTAAAATTTATACTTTTCCAAACAAAACTGTATACCCCATCTAAAGCGATTTTAAATTAATTGCTGTACTTAATTTTTCCAGCTAAATCTGCGATTGTCTGGTCATCCCCTTGATTAATCGTGACCGTTTCAACATTCTCTTCAATCGCTTTTGTTGTTGCTTCTTTCATATTTGCATCAGTCCTTGAATCACGCCAATCATATGGAACATTTTTATATACATTGATTGACCCATCACCATTGCTACTATATGTCACTGAACCACCTACACCCATAGGAGCTTTTAATTTTACAACGTCTTCTTTAAAGACAGCACTGTCCTCAGCTTGTGGATTTACTTTAGAACCTTTTGGCAATTTTTCTACATTTAATGAATCCATACCATCCATATTATTTTTCAGTGGTCCTAGTTGATTCCACACGCGAGCATACTCAATTTCTTCATTATTGTATTGATTTAAAGCACCTTCGTCTTCATCAGTTGTTTCATTCTTGTCTTGAGCAGACTGATTACGTCCATCATTGTTTGTATTGGTATTTTGTTGCTCTGTTTTTTGTTCATTTTGTTTGCTGTTGTCTTTGTTCTTTTCCGATTTGTCTTTATCTGAGTTGCTCGTGTTATCTGTATTTTCACTTTTTTCTTTAGGTTCGTTATTTTCTGAAGCTTCGTTATTACAACTTGCTAATAGAACTGATAGACTCACGGCAAATGTAGCAATAATAGTCTTTTTCATAACAGCAGCCAACCCCTCTTATCAAATTATTAAGTTTACAATAACATATTTCTAATCCGTTTACATTGCACTCAACATTAAAACTATCCATAATAGTTTTTTGAAAACGGCTATTTTAATGGTTATTTTTCAACAATTTTACTTAATCACTTTTTAAACAGATGTTCATTGTATTGTTAACAACATATTATCTTTATACTACGCTTAGATAAAAAAGGTGACTATTCATACATTTACCAATACCAATTGCGATTGTCTTGGGAATTATTTTTGTTATTCTTTATACTTATATCGGTATGAAATTAACACTCAAACACCATAATCATAAAAGAAAACATTATAATGTAGAACCGATGTCTAAACTACGCATCTACGTCGAAGCATTCTTCTTTGTATTAGCTGGCATATCATTTGTGTCACTACTTATTTACATAGGATATTTTAGCTAGATAGCGACTTTTGTAATATATACGTGGTCAGAAAATTTTAATTTGGTTTTTATAATTTCAAATCCACAAAAACAATCCCTTAAGCCTATGCCTAAGGGGTTACTTCATTCTATACGATTATTCCCACTCAATTGTGCTTGGTGGCTTAGATGTAATGTCATAGACAACGCGGTTAACGTGGTCCACTTCATTTACAATACGACTAGAAATCTTCTGTAAGACTTCCCAGTCGATACGTGCAAAGTCACTTGTCATACCATCAATGGATGTAACAGCACGGATGCCTACCGTGTGATCGTATGTACGGTAGTCTCCCATAACACCTACAGATTGGATGCCAGGTAACACTGTGAAATACTGCCAAATCTCACGTTCAAGACCTTCCTCACGGATGACCTGTCTTAAAATGGCGTCTGATTCACGTACAATTTCAAGTTTGTCTTCTGTGATTTCACCAAGTACACGGATACCTAATCCAGGACCTGGGAACGGCTGTCTCCATACTAAATGTTCAGGAATACCTAACTCGATACCTAATTCACGCACTTCATCTTTAAACAGTGTATTGATGGGTTCGATTAATTGGAACTCCATGTCTTCTGGTAAACCACCCACATTGTGGTGTGATTTGATTGTTTGTGCTGTCTTCGTACCAGATTCGATAACGTCTGTATATAATGTACCTTGTGCTAAGAAATCCACACCTTTTAATTTAGATGCTTCATCATCAAATACATAGATGAATTCATTACCGATGATTTTACGTTTTTGTTCTGGATCAGAAACACCTTGTAATTTGCTCATGAATCTTTCTTGTGCATCGACACGAATAATATTCATGTTGAAACCTTCACCAAATTGTTCCATAACCATGTCGCCTTCGCCTTTACGTAATAAACCATGGTCTACAAAGATACACGTCAGTTGGTCGCCAATCGCTTTGTGTAACAATACAGCTACTACAGATGAGTCAACGCCACCACTCATCGCACATAGGACTTTACGGTCACCAACTTGATTACGAATTTTTTCAATTTCAATCTCAATGAAGTTTTCCATTGACCATTCACCTGTACAGTCACATACACGACGTACAAAGTTACGAAGTAAATCGTTTCCGTATTCTGTGTGACGTACTTCTGGGTGGAATTGCACACCATAGATGCGACGAGATTTATCTTCAATTGCTGCATAGTTGGTACTTGGGCTATCAGCAATCACTTCGAAACCTTCTGGAATTTCGATCACTTTATCTGAGTGGCTCATCCAAACATTTTGTTCTTCTGGTAAACCAAAGAATAACTCATCAGTCTTCGCATTAATAATGGCTTTACCATATTCACGTTCATTGGCACGCTCTACTTTTCCACCTAAAAGTTTTGTAGTTAGTTGCATACCATAACAAATACCTAAAATAGGTACTCCCAAGTTATAAATTTCTGGGTCAATTGTGAATGAATCTTCTTCATAAACTGAGTTAGGACCACCAGAAAGGATAATCCCTTTAGGATTTAAACGTTTAATTTCTTCCATGCTAATCTCGTGGTCATGTAATTCACTATATACACCCATTTCACGAATGCGTCGTGTAATTAATTGGTTGTATTGGCTACCAAAGTCTAAAACAAGTATGAGCTCTTGCTCTTTCGCCATTTCCATATCTTTTTTATCTCCTTTTAACTTAGAATGAATAATTTGGTGATTCTTTTGTAATTTGAACGTCATGTGGATGACTTTCTGCTAGTCCAGCAGGTCCCATGCGCGTAAATTGTGCTTCTTCTCTTAATGCTTCTAAGTTTCTAGAACCTGTATAACCCATACCAGATCTTACGCCGCCCATAAGTTGATAAATTGTATCTTGTAATGAACCTTTATATGCAATACGACCTTCGATACCTTCTGGCACGAATTTTTTAGGTGCTTTATCTTCTTGGAAATAACGGTCGTTTGAGCCGCTTTCCATTGCGCCTAATGAGCCCATACCTCTATATACTTTGTACTGTCTGCCTTGGAATACTTCTGTAGCCCCTGGGCTTTCTTCAGTACCAGCAAGTAGACTACCTAACATAACTGCATGGCCACCAGCCGCTAATGCTTTGATGATGTCTCCAGAGAATTTAATCCCGCCATCAGCAATAATTGCTTTACCATGTTTGCGCGCTTCTGTTGCACAGTCATAAACTGCTGTAATTTGCGGTACACCAACACCAGCAACGACACGTGTTGTACAAATAGAACCAGGACCAATACCAACTTTCACTACATCAGCACCCGCTTCATATAACGCTTTTGTACCTTCGGCTGTAGCTACGTTACCTGCGATTAATGTAACTTGTGGGAATGTTTCTTTAATATGTTTAACTTGCTCTAATACACCTTTAGAGTGACCATGAGCTGTATCAATAACTAATGCATCTACACCAGCTTCTACTAATTTTTGAGCACGGATGTCTGTATCTTTAGCAATACCGATAGCAGCACCAACTAATAAGCGGCCGTGTTCATCTTTTGCAGAATTAGGGAATTCTAGTACTTTTTCAATATCTTTAATTGTAATCAGACCTTCTAAACGGCCTTCTTTAACTAATGGAAGTTTTTCTATTTTATGTTGTTGTAATAACTTTTCTGCTTCATCTAATGTCGTACCAACTGGAGCTGTAACGAGTTGCTCTTTTGTCATCACATCAGAAATTTTAATTGAGAAGTCTTCAATAAAGCGTAAATCACGGTTAGTAATAATACCGACAAATTGTCTGTCTTCTTTATTATTCACAATTGGCACACCTGAAATACGATATTTACCCATTAATGCTTCTGCTTCAAAAACACTTTCTTCTGGAGTTAAAAAGAATGGATTTGAAATAACGCCATTTTCTGAACGTTTTACTTTTTGTACTTCATCAGCTTGATCTTCAATATTCATATTTTTATGAATAACACCAAGTCCACCTTGTCGTGCCATTGAGATTGCCATTTTTGATTCAGTTACTGTGTCCATACCTGCTGAAATAACAGGGATGTTTAATTTAATACCTTCTGATAATTGCACACTTAAATCCACTTCTTTCGGTAACACATCTGATTCTGCTGGTAACAGTAACACATCGTCAAAAGTTAAAGACTCTTTTTCAAATTTATTTTCCCACATACGCTTACAGCCTCCTAATATTTGTTTGATAACATCATTATTTCATAACTTCCGTATCTTGTTGCTGTTTTATACCATTAAAAAAGAAATTCAAAATAATTGCTGAAATTGCGCCAAGAACAATACCGTTTTGTGTTAACCATGCAAATTGCTCACCCAAAGCTTTGAACGCTTGCGGTACTGCACTTATACCCGTTCCTAGTCCAACTGATACAGCAATAATCAATAAATTATTTTGATTCTTAAAATTAATATTACCTAATATACTAACACCATATGCCATGACCATGCCAAACATTGCTATCATCGCTCCACCTAATACTGGTAGAGGAATCATATTAGCAAGTGCACCCAATTTAGGAATACAACCACAAATGATTAACAAGATGACCATGCCATAGATAACTTTATTCTTTTTCGCACCAGATAATGACACTAACCCAACATTCTGTGAATAAGCGGTATACGGAAACGCATTAAAGATTGACCCTAAAATGATAGCAATACCTTCTGCTGTATAACCTTTTCGGAAATCTTTACGTTCCAATTTTTTACCTGTAATTTCACTCAATGCGTGATATACACCAGTTGATTCTATTAAGCTGACTAATGCGACAATAAAGAATACGAGCGTTGCACCTAAGTCAAAGCTAAACGTTGAGAACCTAAATGGTTGTGGTAAAGAGAACCAATGTGCTGTGCCAACTTGATTAACATCCACGATACCAAAGAGTGCGGCTAATACTGTGCCAACAATCAGTCCAATAAGTATGGCAATAGATTTTAGAAATCCAGCAGTAAAACGCTGTACAATTAAAATGATGATCAGCGTAACGACACCTAAGATGATATTTTTAGGATCACCGTAATGTTTATCACCTTCACCGCCTGCTAAGTAGTTCATCGCAACTGGCATCAAATTGATACCAATAATCGTAACGACACTTCCTGTAACTACGGGTGGAAAGAACCTAACTAAATAAGAAAAGAATGGTGCGATAAGAACTACTAGTATACCCGATAAGAATAATGAACCATATAAGTCACCAATACCTTTTGTTTGTCCAATTAAAATCATCGGTGCCACAGCTGTAAATGTACAGCCTAATACGATTGGTAGTCCTGTTCCTGTGCCTTTCCATACTTGTAAGAAGGTTGCTACACCACACATGAAAATATCAACTGTTACTAAAAAAGCGATTTGTTCTGGCGTGAAATCTAAGCTAGTACCTACAATAATAGGAACCAGTATCGCACCTGCATACATCGCTAATAAATGTTGTAAGCTTAAGATGAACGTTTTCATGCTTCGTCTCCTACAAACGTCACTTTATTACCACTTAATGATGCGACTTTACATAAAGATGAAACGGTTAAACCAGCTTCTTCTAAACGTTCTCTGCCTGGTTGAAAGCTTTTCTCTACGACAATACCTATACCTACCGTTGTAGCCTTAGCTTGTTTCACAATTTCATTTAGCCCAAGTGAAGCATCACCATTGGCTAAGAAATCATCGATGATTAGTACGCGATCATTTTCACCTAAAAACTCATCAGACACGACAACGGTACTTGTCGTATTTTTTGTGAAAGAATGAATCTCTGCTTGATAAACACCTTTTTTCAATGTACTCGGCTTCGCTTTTTTAGCAAAAAGACAAGGTACGTCGAAGTGCATCGCGGCCATAATTGCTGGTGCAATACCTGAAGCTTCTATCGTTAATATCTTCGTAATACCTTCATCTTTAAATTGCTCATAAAATGTTTGTCCCACGTCGTGCATTAACCTTGCGTCTATTTGATGATTTAAAAAACCATCAACTTTCAATATCTTTTCATCAATCACAACACCATCTGCTTCAACTTTCTGCTTCAACAAATCCACTCGAAAAAACCTCCTCATTTTGTGTACAAAAAAAATCCTAAACTAACTTAGTTTCAGGATCTATGAGTGAACGTGCAATACCAAAGCAGCATCGTTTCAATTACAATATATGTCCTTAAAATTAATTTTTTTTACATTCATTTCCCTTTAACTATGTAAAAAAAGTATTCTTAATGAACAAAGCTTGTATGTATGAGCGCTTTAAAAAGTCTAGTTTCTTTCACAACTTTTCATAACTTCTCAATTTGAATCGCTAGTGTATTGTATTGTTTACCCATAGTCATGTTGTTAATGGCAACATGGTAGAAACTTCTAAAGCCGTATCCTTCAGATTATATGAGTTAGATAAATTATTAACTGATGATAGCAAATTTTGGCAATATTTTCAATACACTTATTGATTGTAAACGCTTCACAAAAGCTTTTACTTCTTTTTTATATTTTTTCAGAGAACGTTCACATATGCATGAAATGTCGTTTGTCAGTTGTGTAAGTTCATTATATAATGTAATTGTATTCGTTTTATATAATAACTTAAGGGTAAACACAAAATAATTCATATAATAATGAACGGAGGAACACTAAATGTCAGAATTCACTATTGTACAAAACAAAGAAGATCTTATCGATGCAATAAAATCTAAACTATCAGAGGGTTATAAAGAATCAGAAATGACCGTAATTAGTAAAACAAAATTACACATTGATGCGTTACATGATTCTGAAGTCAATCTAACTGCTACAAGTGGTTCGTTCAGTGATAAAATGGCTAAAATTTTAACTGGCGAAGACGGTGAAGAAGCCGTATTGGCTCACTACAAGCTACCTGAAGAAGAATTAGAACGCTATAAGAAAGAAATATTAAACGATAATTATCTCGTTGTTGCTACAAAGGATACGACTTCACACCTAGAAGCCGACAAAGCCAACGTTGCTTTCGAAACGAACCAAACTAAAAGTAATAGCCATTACTCCGAAGAAACAAACGGACCAAAATCATAATCCAAACGTTATACGTAAATCAAAGATGGTACTGGAGGCGTTAGCTTAAACTCTCATTTCACCAAAACCATTTTGAGACGCATCTGTGACGTTAAATTAAGTACTGAGATACTGTTTGATTAGTACTACAACATTTGTATAAGTCGTACTAACGTAAACAAATAACGCCCTTATAATTTAGTCGGTCGAGACACACATATTGATGTCTCGACCCTTTTTATGTTTAACTGCAAATTAAATTAAATTGCAATTCGATTCATATTTTCTCTATTATGTTATAATGAACGCAATAATTTGGGGGTGTACCTATGGAGTTTAAGACAATAACATCAATCGATGATCCGTTATTTAAATCCGCATTGAAGTTATATGATGCTAAATTTGATATCGGTCTATCTGAAGACGAACAAATTTTTAAACAGTCCTTAAGAAACGAACGTACAAAAGATGATTATATCTTTTTAGTAGGCATTGAATCAGATGAAGTAGTGAGTTTAGCCACAGCGCATTATGAAGCTACGACAAATTCATCTTTTTTAATTTATTTAATTGCTAAAGATAAACCCGAGCATGATGAAATTATAACAAAAACGCTTGAACGTATTCAAAAAGAAATAAACACTCTGTCGAATCAACTGCATGCACATGATGTCAATTTCATTATGTTGGAAGTGCCTAAAGAACCCGAAGACATTTCTGAAGATGTAGTTCAAATCATGGATAACAGACGCCAATTTTTATATGAACATGGTTTTGAAAAACAATATGAAATTGATTATTTAGCCCCTAATATCCAAGATTATGCGAGCGGCGAAGCTATGGATTTATTTATAAAGTCAAATATTGAATTAACAAAAGATATCTATGGACCAAGCGTGAAATCAAATTATATTCTCAAGTATGTTTTTGCAAACAGAATTTCTCGAAGTGTTATTTATCCGCTACTTGAACAAATGGAATTACGCAAACGATAGTTATCACCACTTGAAATCACTATTAAAACAGTTTAAACTAGCATAGAGGTAAGACTGACGTTTCACTGACCGAAGACAAACGTCGGTATACATAAATTAATTAATGAAAGGACTTATTTCTATGTTAACCAAAGAATTTGCACAACGCGTGGAGCTAAGTGAAAAACAAGTCCGTAAAATCGTTCAGCATTTAGAAGAACGCGGTTACCAACTTAGTAAAACAGAATACCGTGGCCGTGAAGCTACAGATTTCCAAGAAGAGGATATCGAACTATTCCAAGATATCGCCGATAAAGTTAAACAAACAAATAGTTATGATTTAGCTTTTGAAGAATTAGAAAAAGAAAAAGACTTCTTACAAGTATTAGTCAAAGATGACGGTAATCATTTACCTACAGATCAAAATGTTTCTAAACTTGTTGAAGATTTACGTTCGGAAATTCAAAAAATGCGTGATGAACGTCATATGCTTGGTCAAATGATTAACCAAGTACATCAACAACAACAGGAATTACACGAAATGCAGAACCAAATCACTACAAAATTAGACGCAAATACAGAATCTCTAAAAGCGATTCAAACGTCAACAGATGAAATCAAAACGACACAGAGCGTTATCCAAGATTCTCAAAAAGAACAATCTGAGTTAGCTAAATCAAATGTTGAAACTGAACATGTTAGCACTGCTAATACAACAACGAATAACAGCGACGCGCTAACAGAACATTCAACTGAGAGTGCGAGCAATGACGAAAAATCTGATGATAAAGTTACTTCTACAACTTCTGAAACTGTAGCTGATACAACTGATGCAACTGTTTCTAACCCAACTGATAAATCATCTGCGCAAGTTGCGACTGAAGAATCTGAAATCACTCAAATCAGCGAACAACCAACTGAAACGACAACAGCTGATACAGATGCTTCAACATCAGCTACTGAAAAAGAAATGGCTTCTGCTGAACAAGTCAAAGCAGATGACAAAACAGATGAAACTTCTACATCATCTACTGATAATTCATCTATTAATGAAGAAATAACGAAACCGAACACACAAACGCAGCCAACTGAAGATACACATGCGCAGTCTTCATCAGTTGCAAATGACACACCAAAAGAAGAACGTAAAGGTTTCTTCGCACGCCTATTCAATCTATAAACTATTTTAATAAATGGTGCTAATTAACTATCAAACTAAACGAATTCTAGATCACAGAAATGTGATTTAGGATTCGTTTTTTTATTTCATTTTCTAAACGGTGAAATCATCGTTTTGCTACCTTTAAATTATCAGAAAATAAAGTCATTTAAAATTCATGAATTTCTTGAGTCATAGACTTGAATATTATTGAAATTGCTAATATCCTTAGTATACGTATCGGATTTCAAAAAATTATTATTAAGAAAGTGTAGGTCTTTTTTTATGTTATTAACTATTCTTAACATTATTATTTTTGTGGCCTTCCTCGTTGGATTATATGTAATGGCTAAAAGACATGTTTCATTTCCTAAACGTGTATTCTCTGCCTTAGGGTTAGGGATTGTTTTTGGTGTCGTTATTCATTTAATTTACGGCGTGGATTCACAAGTAACTAAACAGTCCATGGATTGGTTTAGCATCGTTGGTGATGGCTACATTGCATTATTACAAATGATTGTAATGCCACTTATTTTCATTTCAATCGTTTCAGCATTTACTAAAATTAAAATTGGGGACAAATTCGCTAAGATCGGAATTTATATTTTTATTTTCTTAATTGGTACCGTTGCTATTGCAGCAATCATTGGTATTATTTCAGCACTCGTATTCGGACTAGATGCTTCATCTATTGACTTAGGCAGTGCCGAAAGTTCAAGAGGTAGCGAAATCGCAAGCCAAGCTAAAGATATGGCTGCTAATACGTTACCACAACAAATCTTAGAATTATTACCAAGTAATCCATTCTTAGATTTCACTGGTCAACGTACAACGTCAACAATTGCGGTCGTTATTTTCGCAGCGTTTATCGGTTTTGCATTTTTACGTGTTATGCGTAAACAACCTGAAAGTGGACACTTACTTAAACGTGGTATCGATGCATTATATAATTTAGTAATGGCAATCGTGACATTTGTTTTACGTTTAACACCTTATGGTATTTTAGCAATTATGACATCTACCATTGCGACAAGTGATTTTGGTGCTATTTGGACATTAGGTAAGTTCGTGATTGCATCTTACGCAGCACTCATTGTTATGTATATCATTCACCTAATCATTGTTTCAGGTTTAGGTCTCAACCCTGTCACATTTGTTAAGAAAACTGGCGAAGTGCTTATGTTCGCCTTCACTTCTCGTTCAAGTGCAGGATCATTACCACTGAATGTGCAAACTCAGAAGAACCGTTTAGGTGTCCCTGATGGTATCGCTAACTTCTCTGCTTCATTCGGTTTATCAATCGGTCAAAATGGTTGTGCGGGTATTTACCCAGCAATGCTTGCTGTTATGGTAGCGCCAGCAGCTGGTGTAGAAGTTAACTTACAATTTATATTATCTGTCATCGGTGTCGTTATTATCAGTTCATTTGGTGTCGCTGGTGTAGGTGGCGGTGCAACATTTGCATCCATTATTGTATTATCTACATTAAACTTACCAGTCGCACTTGCAGGTGTCTTAATCTCTGTTGAACCATTAATTGATATGGGTCGTACAGCATTGAATGTTAATGACTCTATGCTTGCAGGTACAGGTACAGCAAAATTAACAAACAACCTAGACAAAGACACTTATAACGACAATGAATATGCCGAGATTACAAACTAATATATTTGAATTAATCACTAAATCCGAGTAGCAAGTTTAGTCATAATTCAAGTAAATGGAAAAAGGTTGGAACACATACTGCTCGTTTCACTGTCTCACAAGAGAGAGTTGAACGTTGTGTTCCAACCTTTTTTATATTTTTATCAACCGCTTATTTAATATCACTAATTACATCTAATACTCTGGTTTAAAAGGTCCCCACGTGATTTTATGTTTTCCATCGAGCGACAGTGTATCGATTGATTTTGACACATCATCAAACCACTTTAGAAATGCAGGTGCTTTCTCTAATTGTGCTTCTATACTGTCTTCGGTAATGTCGTGAAGATACCACGCTTTACTTTCAAATTCATATTGAACTTGAGAATACGCGAGTCTCGTCATATCCACACTATTATATATACAGTTTATTTGTTTAACCATATTAGGCGCCTGAGTAACGATACTATTTGAAATGACCTTTTTGTGCGCTTCATTATCTAAATCATTCCACATTCTTAACTGTCCATTCATTTGGAAGAATATATCAATCGTAGGGTCTTTTTCATCAAAGGAGATCAAGATGAAGATGCGTTCTGCCGTATAATCTACTGAATTAATAACACCGACAATTAATTTTTGAGCCATCTTTTCCCAATAGTGTTGGGCTTCATCGGGCGTGAGTTTACTATTTGATGAATAAATATAGTTTTCATTTTTATTCTGAGACTCCGAAGCATCTGGTTTTTTTCTAAAAATCTTATCAAACATATTCAACTTGATCCCCCCCTTTCGAGTTATCTCAGGATATTAAAAATATTGAAATTATTATAAGTAAATCTTAGTTTTTCAATGAATTATTTTTTAATAAATCCTGATTTATTCAGTTGTTCTAACATATCTAGTCGTTGCTTCGCGCTCATAAAGTTAGCAACTTGATTAGACCATGATTCAGTACGTTCGCCATTTGTACGTGAACTATAATAGTCACTCACTGTTTGATCATATGCTTTTAATGCTTCACGTTGGCTATCTTTATCACTATCATATTTATTAGCATGAAATACATGTTCAAATGGCAATCTTGGTTTAGGGCTACCATTTTCATCATCTTCTGGAATACCTAATGCCATACCAAAAAGTGGGAAAGTATGTTTAGGTAATTCTAAAATTTCTCTTACTCTTTCCACATCGTTTCTTAATGATCCTAAATACACCATGCCATAGCCCATATCTTCAGCTGTCGCTGCAATATTTTGAGCTACTAATGTCGCATCAATAGTGCCTACAAGTAATCCTTCAGCAGATTCAAATGATGTTTGCATATCATGTTTAGATTCCTCATTGATAATGGAATGTCTATAATAATCCATTACAAAAACAAATAAATAGCCATTTTCAACAACATAAGGTTGCCCAGATACTTCTTTCAACTCTTGCTTAATTTCTGGATCATTGATACCAATAATTGAATAGGCTTGTAAATAACTTGAAGTTGATGCACTTTGACCAGCTTCTACCAGTTGTTTTATATGGGCTTCTGATATTGGTTCCTTTTTAAATTTTCTAACTGAATGATGATTCTTCAATAAGTTGTATACATGCTCAGACAATGTTAACCGCTCCTCTTTACATAAAGTTACTCATAGCATAACAAAACAGCGACTGCTTTGTTTACATTATGTTTACCCATTTTCATTACTATTAAAAGACTTAGAGGTAAATAACTTACTTATTGCAATACAGATTAATCGTATCATTATAAAAAAATCGCACCATGCATGGTTTATTAATAGTTAAATTATTTTATATCACGGTACAAATCCAATTAATGGGTATAATATAATTAAAATCATTCAATCAATAATTGCGATATGTTATACATAATTTTTCTATATTTTTTTATAAAATACTTTCAAATCACAGATGCACCTTTAGGTTGCTTTAAAATATATGATTTAGTGCGTGACGCATTAAAGGCTCTATATTAAATTATTCGTAAAGGGAGTGATTATTATGGAAATCGGATCAAAAATAAAAGAAAAACGCGAACAAAAACACTGGTCTCAAGACGAACTTGCAGAGATATTGAATATTTCAAGGCAAAGTATTTCAAAATGGGAATTAAACAAAGTTTATCCAAGTATTGATATGCTCATTAAAATGAGTGATTTGTTTGATATCTCTTTAGACGAACTAATCAAAGGCGACAAACAGTTTAAAAAAACAATCATTGAAACATATCAAGATCCTGTATCGTATCATCATCAAAAAAGAGGCATGAATGGTTGGGAATTTTTAGCTGGACACTGGTGGCTATTCTTCCCGATCGCAGGCATG
This sequence comes from Staphylococcus sp. LKG3-1, assembly GCF_048568385.1. Classification (NCBI taxonomy): domain Bacteria; kingdom Bacillati; phylum Bacillota; class Bacilli; order Caryophanales; family Staphylococcaceae; genus Staphylococcus; species Staphylococcus sp. LKG3-1. The sequence continues at coordinate 2,121,852 of NZ_CP183796.1, read as the reverse complement.
ATTTGGTGGATGTTGCGTTCTTTTATTTAACAAATTGAATAACACCGCTCAGGACAGTCTGCTATCCGTCTAAACAATGAAATCATTGATTGTTATATAGCTTATAAAATATGAACAGACCATAAGCACGTAAATATTCATCTATATGAATTTAATCAGCACCCAATAATAATATACTTTTTTTAAATAGCCTTTCTTCTCATTTTCATGTTTTAGTTGAGAATTTAAAGGCTATTTATTATTTATACAGCGTTATTTTATAAAGTATAACGCTTGATTTTAATGTAAAAATACATTTTGATTGTATACTGAAACACAGAGTCAAAGTGGTTTTTTTAAGCGTTTTCTCAAAATTCTTCTGTGTTGACGAATAATGAGGGAAATGCAATAATAGAATACGAAGATTAGAATTATTATAATTAAGAAACAGAAAAATCTACCCTTACTTAATTCTAATTGAAAATACATTATTAAATAGGAGGATATTTTTATGTCATTAATAAATAAAGAAATTTTACCATTTACAGCTAACGCATACGATCCACAAAAGGATGAATTCTTCGAAGTTTCAGATGAAAACTTAAAAGGTTCATGGAGTGTTGTTTGCTTCTACCCAGCAGACTTTTCATTCGTATGCCCTACTGAATTAGAAGACTTACAAGGTCAATATGATAAATTACAAGAATTAGGTGTCAACGTATATTCTGTATCAACAGATACACACTTCGTACACAAAGCTTGGCATGATCATTCAGATGCAATTAGTAAAATTCAATACACTATGATTGGTGACCCTTCTCAAACAATCACACGCAATTTTGATGTATTAGATGAAGAACTAGGACTTGCACAACGTGGTACGTTTATCGTAGATCCAGATGGCGTTGTACAAGCAGCAGAAGTTAACGCTGACGGTATCGGCCGTGATGCTAGCACATTAGTACACAAAATCAAAGCAGCACAATATGTACGTCAACACCCAGGCGAAGTTTGCCCAGCAAAATGGGAAGAAGGTTCAGAAACATTACAACCTGGTCTTGACTTAGTAGGTAAAATCTAAGGAGGCATTGATTTAAATGCTAAATGATCAGCTTAAATCACAATTACAACAATTACTTCAATTGATGGAAGGCGACGTAGTTCTAAAAGCGAGCCTTGGTTCAGATGATAAATCTAAAGAACTGAAAGAACTTTTAGATGAAGTATCTGCCGCGTCCGATCACATTACTATAGAAGCATCTGACTTGAAACGTACACCAAGCTTTTCAGTAGATAAACCTAATGAAACATCAGGCATTACTTTTGCTGGTTTACCAATGGGTCATGAATTTAATTCTCTAGTTCTTGCTTTGTTACAAGTAAGTGGTCGTCCACCAAAAGAAGAACAAGCCATTATAGATCAAATTAAAGCAATCGATCGTCCACTACATTTTGAAACGTATATTAGCTTAACGTGTCAAAAATGTCCCGACGTAGTTCAAGCATTAAACTTGATGAGTTTATTAAATCCAAATATTTCTCATACAATGATAGATGGCTCTATTTTCAGAGAAGAATCTGAAAATATTATGGCAGTACCCGCTATTTTCTTAGATGGCGAAGAATTTGGTAATGGACGCATGACGATCCAAGATATTTTAGCAAATCTTGGTAGTCAAGCAGACCCAGCTGAATTTAACGATAAAGCACCATACGACGTATTAATTGTCGGTGGTGGTCCTGCAAGTGGTAGCGCTGCAGTCTACACTGCACGTAAAGGTTTACGTACTGGTATCGTCGCAGACCGTATCGGTGGTCAAGTTAACGATACAGCTACCATTGAGAACTTTGTCACTGTTAAAGAAACAGATGGGCCTAAATTCTCATCTGCATTAGAAGATCATATTAAACAATATGATGTCGATGTCATGACAGGTATTCGTGCCAGTGATATTGAAAAAACGGATGACGGTATTGTCGTAACATTAGATAATGGTGCTCAATTGACGAGTAAGACGGTTATTATTTCAACAGGTGCGCGTTGGCGTAAACTAGAAGTCCCAGGTGAAGAAGCATTAATCAATAAAGGTGTTGCATTCTGTCCACACTGTGACGGCCCGTTATTTGAAAATAAAAATGTCGCTGTTATAGGTGGCGGAAATTCAGGCGTCGAAGCTGCAATCGACTTAGCTGGCATCGTTGAACATGTTACATTACTTGAACGTAACGCAAACCTTAAAGCAGACAATATTTTACAGGAACGTTTAAACAGTCTACCTAATGTAACAGTTATTAAAAATGCTCAAACAACCGAAGTACTTGGAGACGATGCAGTGACTGGTATTAAATATCAGGATAAGGCACAAGGCGAGGAACATACGCTAGAATTAGAAGGTATTCTTTGTACAAATTGGATTACTACCTAATACAGAGTGGTTAAACAATTATGTAGAACTAAATGATGCCAAAGAAATTAAAGTAGACCGCACGAATGCGACAAGTATCCCAGGTATATTTGCGGCAGGCGATGTCACTGATGATCGCAATAAACAAATTATTATTTCAATGGGCGCAGGTGCTAATGCAGCATTAAATGCTTTTGATTATATTATCAGACATTAGTAATACCCATTATCGTCACTGAAAATTAAAAATTTGAGATATAAATCCCCCCATTCTCAAAATAAGAGGAGTCTGAGACATAAATAGATGTTTCAGGCTCCTCTTTATATTTAAAATCTCACTATTTAGACCGTCCATATTTGCCTAAAATCTGGTTCAAATCTATAGTCTCTCACTCATACTATTTCCCCACGGCATCAGCAAATTACAAAGTCACTACAATATATGAATACCCAAAAATTAACACTCTTTCACATAAGGAAATAACTGTCATCTCATTGTAAAACGAATCACCGTGTCAACTAGAGGTATTCATCTCCCATATGCTTTTTCACATCATATAGCTTATTTGATTATTAATTGAAATACAGCACATATCTAAGTAACATTTTATTATGAAAATCTAATGAATATTTTTAAAATTACTAAGTTCATCTCTTTTCTTTTATATTTTGTTCAAAAGATTGTGCGTTTTATTATTTAATACATCATTCAAATAAATAGCACTACATGATACGCTTAAGTTATAATTTTTAAGAACGTGTTTATACATTCATTAGTTTGTTATATACGTATGATTATTTTTAAAGGAGCAGTTTTTATTTATGAAAAAAAGTATATTACTCTCATTGGTCTTAGTGCTAACTGTGATACTCGCAGCATGTTCAAATGATGAATCCGATGATGACAAAGGTTATAGTGGAAAAAACGCACCTAAAAATGTTAAAACAATTACTGAACAAGACATCTTTAATTCAGACAAAAGTGGCGAAACACTAAGCGAAGCAGAAGCTAATAAAGCAATTAAAAAATATCTAGATGTGAACTCAGATATTATAGACAATAAGTATCTAATCCAATACCAATTAGATAAGCAAACAGGTACAGATACAAAGATTACCGATAAACAAGCAAAACGTTTATCCGAACTATCACATAACTCAGTTAAAAATGATGTGCGTTTCAAAAAGTTCGTAAAAAACAACAAATTCCCAGATGGGTATGAAGAAAACCTCGATCGAATCGTTAATTACTTTACAGCCTTAAATAGCACAATCAAAAATGCTGACGAAGACATTGAGCAATTAGATTACCAGCCACAAAACAAACTTAATGTTGCAGATGTACCAACAAAATATGCTGGAGATGTTAACGGGAAACAACAAGATAAAATCAAAAAATTCTTAAAAGATAAAGGTATTAAATCTGACGCCGTCGACAAATAAGTGACAAACTTATAGTTTAGATATGTTTTCCAACTCTGTCGCTACTTATGTATTTACAAAATATTCGGTTAAGTTACAAAGAGATTACATGTCACCTTTTCATATTTATAAAGGGCTCAAGCCTATTTATATCCATATTAACCATGGTCTATGACTTATTTCTGTAAAAAACCTTACTTAATTGTAAGGTTTTTTAATATGATATCCCTTTTTTTCACAAAGTAACATTTGTTATGCTTATTTATAAGTTAAAGAACAAATGAATCGAAGCTCAGCCACTCAAGTAATAATTTTAAGGAGGAACACCTTTATGATATTAACAATTTTAATAGGTGCCATGGCTGCTATCTTCATAGCTTTTAATCTCTTTGAGAAGAAAGAAAAATATGGCGTTGTTTCTTATAAAACAATCGCACTTAGTGTAACTTACGTCATACTTGCCGTAATTGTCGGAAGTTTTTTAGACAATTTCAACACGCTATTCCAAGGATTTCATGATAGCTTAACAGCGGCTAAAAGATATTAACCTGAACCGACGATGTCGTAGTTCAGGTTTTTTATGTTAATGGCTATTTTTCTAGTTCATAAGGTACACAGTTTTCAATTTTTCTATCAATCACTGTAGCTTCCGAATCATATCCTAAATATACGAAGCAACAACGTATAACAACTTGATGTGCTACGATAGCAATGGAATCGAGTGAATCATCAATTTCATTTTCAAAAAATTGTTTAACACGTTCCATAACATCTGCATAACTTTCTCCCTCTGGCGCCTTTTGCGTAAAACTGTGACGAAATTCAAGATAATTTTGATCTTCAAAATAGCGCGTATAAGATGGATTTTGTTCCACCGCTTCAACCATTTTACCTTCGAAAATACCAAGCGAACGCTCTCTTAACAAAGGGGTCACGCTTGCCGGAATCGATTTATCAAATATCGCATTATAAGTTTGACGTGTCCGTAATAAATCAGAAATATAAATATGATCTATTGCTTTTTTGTCAAAATAGCTCTGTAATAATTGAGCTGACCATGTGCCTCTCTCAGTAAGTGGTACATCTAATTGTCCACAGAAATAATTTTTCCCTTGTTTCTTATCATAATTTGATTGTGACTCACCATGTCTTACCAAATATATTTTCATATTAACCATCCTCTCTTTTTGTATGCATATGCGCATGATTACCATAATCAATTGAATTAACTAACAATACTGTCATGTTAAGCTTTTACTCTATATTTTTTGAAACTACCTTGTTAGTATACTAAATGAGGTGATACAAATGAATGACAGAGTTATACAAAACAGTACACAAGGAGAACGCGTTCTCGCAGCACTGAGTTATTTTAGTATCTTTTTTGCACCAATCATATTACCTATTTTTATATGGATTTTTGCTGATAGACCTACTTCTAGCCACGCAGCTAAATCGTTAGCTTATCATATTATAACGTATATTGGACCGATACTTTTAATTCTCAGCATTGGATTTGGTGGCGTCTTAATCAATAATAGTTCTACCATTACCAGTGTGATAATGATTACAGTGGCAATTATTTTATTCGTCATAACCGTTTGGTATACGATCAAAAATATTTATCGTGGTGTCAGAGTATTGATCTCTGAACACGCTTATTTCCATCCCTAAACTGAATAGCAATTTATTTTTTGACAAAATTAGCAACATTTTAAAAGGTTATATACGAATTTACTTTAATCCTTTATGCTTAACATAAAAGGAGACAGAGTATATGAATAAAAAATTAACAATTTCTATCATTAGTATTTTAGTCATTATTGGTGTCGTCTTCACCATCTTTATGATTACATCGAGTCAAAAGAGCACATATTATGGCTATATGTCAGATAGTACAACTGCTGAAAAAGTAGTCAGTGAAAAAGATGGTCTCGTGACTAAAAACGTTAAAATAGACAATAAAAATGACGATTTCAAACCTAAAAAAGGTGACTTTGTTAAATTAGTTTCTAAAGATGACGGCAAAACATTCTATAAACAAGAAGTTGTAAAACACGACGATATTCCACATGGTTTAATGATGAAAATACATGAAATGGAAATGTAATCTATACATTTAATGTGATTACTACACAAAAAGCAGGGAGGCTCATTGAGACCTTCCTGCTTTTTGAATGTAGACAAATTCTGCGCAAGTATATGCGCGGAGTTTATCTATTTTAATTATTAGTCTTATTTTTAATACAGAATGAGAGTGGGGCAGAAATCAAATTTTCTAATAGAGTTCTCGTAGGCTCACCTATGCAATCAAGTCAATATTTTATTGACAGTGATTTATGTCGACTCCTGTGGGAATAGCACTAGCCAAAGACTACAGGCTAAGGCAGTGCCGCGGAAAGTGTGCATAAAAAAACTGCCAACAAAGTCGGAGACTTTGTCGACAGTCTGAAAGCAGTAAAATTCCGTTCGTACACTATTGATTCTTTTTATCCTTAAAATAAAGCAATAGCTCTATTAAGAAAACGATAATAAGAGAAAAACCAAATAATGGCATCAATATCCCTAATATAACCAGTATGATAACCAATGGAATAGACATTGGCTTTTTAACTCTTTTTGGTATTTTAATTTGCGTTGCTTTCATTTTCTTAATCCAAGATGTTAGACCCAGTCCTACCGCAGCAAGTAATGCGATACATACAAGCAAGTTAATCACTTTATTGGCAATACCGAACAAATGACCTTCATGCAGAGGAATACCCCATGTAAACCATTTACCAATTATGCCGTACTCTTGATATTTCACCTTACCTAAATCTTTACCATTATATTGATCTATATATAACGTCTGTTCATCGTAAGGCGACACGTCTAAGCCTGTCACACCTGTATTACTACCTTTCGAAACTGTAAATGCCGCTTCTTCACTCGTTGGATAAACAATTGAAAATGGCTTCGTAATGCCATCTTTTTGTGCTTCTGCAACAACTTTATCAATCGAAATTTGTTTTTCAATGTCTGTTTTAGGCATTTCACCACTACCATGATGCGCAGATCCGCTCTCAGACTCTGGTTGCTTATTTTTACGTGTTGCCCAAGGTATTTCATTCACATCTGATTTAGGTGGATTAACTGCCAATTCTGACTGTCCCAACTCTCCAGAATTATCCATAACACTCGCAATTTTAGCCCCCATAAATCCAGACCATGGCAAGCCAGTCAATACAAGCACAAACACCGGTATGGCAATGATAATCCCAAGTGTAGCATGCCATTTTTGGAATCTTAATCGCTTACTTTTATTTGTAATTAATTTTTTCTTAATTAACATATACGTTCCAGACAATATCATGAAAATAGTCCAACACGCTGTCAGTTCTACCAAGTAATTAATAAAAGTATTTTCAGTAAATAATGAGCTATGTATATTTCGTACAACGTTCGCATACGTATGTTTTGCATTTTGATCAGCAACAATTTGATTATTTTGATCTAGAAAAACATAACGTTGGTTCCCTGCCATATCATCTAATGTAATTCTACTATTATAAGGCTCTTCTAAAATACTAACTTTACTTATGTAAAAACCATCAAATTTATCTTCTACTTGATCAACTGCCTGATTAAGTGATTGATGTTCTTTTACAGGACTATCACCGAAAAATTCTGTCTTATAAATATTATTTTCTACTTCTTGGAAAAACAGAAACCCAATGCCCGAAATTGTTAACGTAATCAGTAGCGGCGTAATAAATAACGCTGCATAGAAATGAAGCCTCTGTAATGGATTAAATATATTTTTCAAAAGTTTATTCCCCCTCTCTTTTAATATTATAAATAACTAACAAGATTATTATGGAGATAAATTGTGAATATTTCAAAAGAGTTTTACAAACAATTATCTACAATTTAAATTATTTTGTTTATTTATGACTATGGTAACTTGTAATTTAAAATGGGATAAAATAAAACGTCCAACACATCAAGTAATGTCTCAGCCGTTAATACATGCTATTTAACTACTTTTACTCAATAGCAGATTAAGTGATAAGCCAATCAATATTGCGCCAACCCTATAATCAAAAATTGCTTTTATTTTTCTATTCGTAAACAATAGCTTAATATATTGAAAAATATAAACACAGAAAATAAACCAGAGCAAAATAACTGTGGTCACAATTGCAGTTAATATAGCAATTTGAGATGTAACAGCTTCACCAGTACTTAAAAATTGCGGCAATATACTGATATAATAAAGTAATGCTTTGGGATTTAAAATCGTACTAAAAAAACCTTGTCTATATGAACTTAAATAAGTAATACGCTGTGCTTTCATCTGAGATGTTGAAAAGTTCATACTTTGTCTTGCACTGATGATACTTCTAATTCCTAGATATATAAGATATATAGCACCTAAAATCTTAATTGTCACAAAGACATAATACATATTAGCCAGTATAAAAATAATACCGAACACAGCTAACAATGAATAAACTACATGAGCTGACGTAATACCTAAGGCTGCCATAGCGCCATTACCTTTTCCTGAGGTAATCGAATTTTTCATTACGACAAAGAAATCCGGCCCCGGAACAATAATAATCATTAATGTTATGATAATAAATGCTGCCAAACCTTCCATAGACTACATCCCACCTTTGTACTTCATGGTATCAGTTACCAAATATCCCCGCAATATCGTAATTAACAGTTTTTTATTTTAACTCATATGATTTGAGGAAAAATGAATGCTTATGTGACAATATTACATTTTTATTGAAGCCTGATTACTAGATATGATATATTAAAGGTGTAGTTGGAAACCGACTACTAGTCTTTTATATTCATGAACATATTACTCTTAAGGCGACACGGATGTGTCGTCTTTTTTTATATAAACGTACATTGTCTACACTGCAATACTGTGTTTCGATATTCATCACGTCCTATATAAACTTGAAAATTGAATAATCCCTCATCACATTTTTGACCGTATAATATTTACCAAATTGTCCTTCACTTTAACTCACTAATTTTAAACCAATCGTACTTCCCAATATCACTAAAATACATACTACTCTTTTAATATCCTTAGATTCATTATAAAAGATCATCCCAAGAATTGCGCCACCTACTGCACCAATACCTGTCCATATTGCGTACGCTGTGCTCATCGGAAGGTACATCATTGCGGTAGATAATGCCATGAAACTCACAGCAAAAAAGAAAATGAGTCCCATTGCATCTCGTTTTTGACGATGATGCACATATGCATTTAAAAAATTTATACCTAACATTTCAAAGACACCTGCAAAAACTAATAAGATCCATGCCATTATGCTTCTCCTCCTTTATTTGTAGTTACTAATTTCAGGCTAATGACACTTGCAAGTAAAATGACAATTAACATTATTTTCATAACATTAAACGGTTCGCCAAAAAACAAGAAATCAAACAACGTAACCCATGTTGTTCCGAGACCTACAAACACGGCATACGCTGTGCCTACAGGCAGAACCTTTGAAGCATCTACTAATAAATAAAAGCTTACAAATATAGCAATCATCGTAAACAGCCATTCCCACCAAGATGACGCATGGGTTAAACCAATCACCCATCCTACTTCAAAAAATGTTGCGATAATAATTTTGATCCAATTCATTCCTATGTCCTCCTTTAAAATAAAAAAAGCCCGGGAGATAGTGTTAATTACTATCTCCCAGGCTTTTATCCTTCCGTGTCACATAAAAATATGTGGCTTTCTCTCGGACCAGACCAAAGTAATCACCTTGCGGAACCCTAGAAAGCTTTATTCGATTAATTATATCGTAGCAAATTACACTAACGATTACAAGCATGCTCATTCATTTCATCCAGTTTAAATTATTTATTATTAAGAAAAGGCTTAAGCATGCGTTTACATGTGAAATTTTACAAATTTCCAAGATTTTTTAAGTCAAAACCCTCTACATTTTATAAATTTTAATGTATAATCAGTTATAGATTGTAATTATTATAATCTAGATAAAGATGAGTTGAAATTTATTCTCATTTACATCAATCAATACTTCATATGTATTGAAATATAATATAAGCGAGGGATAACGATGCAGTTACTAAATTATAAAATGCACAATGATGAACTAATCGCTACTGTACTTTCCGACAAAAAGCAATTATTTAAATATACGTTTGATATTACGACGCCAGAATATGAAATATTAGATGTCCTTGAAGAAATAAATCACTATGTAGACAATGGACAACACCCACTTGGTTGTTCTTTACTTAAAAATTATGCCTACGAGGACGTGAGTCACAATCTTTTATAATCTTCTTTACACAACAAAAAGATGAGTATATCTGTTATGAATTAAACAGTATACTCATCTTTTAATTTTTCATTATTATAAATAGCCATTCCAGTTTTTAATTTTCGAAATCCAAGCGCTTCGTAAAATGATTCATTCCCAGTAGTTGCGATAAGATGAATACAAGAAAGTTCCCCCAAATAATTCACCATTTCTTGAACAATTTTATTGCCAACGCCTTTAGATTGATAAGTGGTATCTACTACAACATCATAAATCGCGGCATTAAACACACCATCTGACATCGCTCTAGCGAAACCAATCACTTGGCCCTCTCTTTTTGCAATCACGACATGTGTCGCAGTATTAAATAGTGTAATCACTTCTTCTTGATTATGGCCATTCCAATGGTTCCCATGATAAATGCGCACTATTTCATCTATATCATTCATATCAAATTGATACTCATATTTTATATCCATTTAGCACACCTTCCAAAATAATTTTCAATATTTATAAACCACATCGTTCTTTATATATGAATTATTAAATAATATATATTTTAACATGAATCTTTAAAAATTAATGGATGTCATAGCAATCTATTGATTTTAATACATAATAACTAATTTCATTATTACGTATAACGCTGATCATGATGTCTAAATAGAAATATACATTGTACACGTTAATTATTAGCTACTGACGGGTAAATATATATTAAACGGGGCGATAACATAGTCACGCAACGCAATCAATACTGAATATTTATTAGGAGGCGACTTATCATGTGGATTGGTTCAATCATACTCATCATTGTCGGTATTGTGTTACTCATCATAAATCAGCAGACTTCTAAAAAGGAAGGCGTAAGCAAAAAACAAAGTTATATTAGTATCGGCATTGTTTGTATCATTATTGGTGCTTTTTACCTTATCGGACAGATTATTAAAGCCTTGGTTAGTTAAAGTCATATAAAAAAGCTCGGGGCTATGATGAGACCCGAGCTTTTTAACTTCCTATATTGAACGTTGAGTGTAAATTTATTTACATATTAAATAAATCGTTAAATGACTCTACCATCGTTGGGTGTGTATAAATGTTTGTGTTCAATACTTTATATGATAATTTTTGATCAATGGCTAATTTTATTAAATTAATAATTTCTTCAGATTCTTTACCATATAGCGTCACGCCTAAGATGGTTTCGCTATCTTTATCAACCACTGCTTTAAATAAACCTCTTGGATCATTGTTTACTTTGTGTCTAGGGATTGTATTAACTGGAACCGTATTTTCCATAATATGATAACCTTGTGCTTTGGCTTCTTTACCAGTTAAACCAACACGTGCTAATGGCGGATCAATAAATACCGTATATGGCACAGCGCCACGATTTTCAGTAGAACGTTCACCATTACCAAACAATTGATCTTTCACGATTCTAAAGTCATCTAATGAAATATATGTGAACTGCATACCACCTTTAACGTCGCCTAATGCATAAACGTTTGCTGCAGTTGTTTGGAGGTGTTCATTTACTTTAATTTCACCATGTTCACCCAATTCAATATCTGTATTTTCAAGATTTAAATCTGTATTGGGTTTGCGACCAGTAGCTAATAGTACAGCATCCGCTTCGTATGTGCCATCTGTCGTATGAACAAGTGTACCTGCTTCAACATCTTCAAATCTTTCTGTATTCGCGTTTAATACGATATCGACTTGTTTATCTGCTAAGTCTTTTTTAACTTCTTTAACGATATCTTCGTCTTCTCTCGGCATGATATCATCGCCACGTTCTAGGACAGTGACTTGTGTACCAAAATTGGCAAACATAGATGCAAATTCTAATGCAATATAGCCACCACCAACAATAACTAATTTTTTAGGTTGGAAATCTAGATTCATAATACCTGTAGAATCATATAAATGTTTTGAACTTTCTACACTATTAATCGGTGGAATAACTGATTTTGCACCTGTATTAATGACTACATGCTCTGCAGATAATGTTTCTACCACATCACCTTGATCATTTAATAAATTGACTTCGCGATTCGATTTAAATTTAGCTGTGTAATCTAATACATCAATATTGTCTTCATCTGCTAAATTATGATAGTTCTTGCTATTTAATGCATTAACAACATCTGTTTTTCTTGAAAATGCTCGGTCAAACGAACCATGGTCTAAGCCTTCATGTACAAGTGTTTTAGAAGGAATACAACCGATATTAATACAAGTACCACCATACATCTCTTGAGATTTTTCAACGACAGCTACTTTTTTACCTTGTGCTGAAGCAAATTTCGCTAGTGTTTTACCACCTTTACCAAATCCTATAATCACTAAATCATACTGTTTCATGAGAATCCTCCTTTAATACTTCGTTTAATACGTCTTGGATAGTTACACTTTTATAATAATCAATTAGTAAGGCTTGCTCTCTTTTATGAAACTTAGACATTGTATGACCTATTTCCCTGGAAATTTCACAGTCACTACCTTCATCACCTGTAAACAATCGTCCATCCGATCTTTCTTCACTAAATGCAACAAATAATTCAGCGAGATTCACTTTCTTTGTTTGATCATTCGCTTGATACCCCCCGTATTTACCACGGCTTGCGTCCAAGTACTGTTGATTATTCAATTTTCTCGTGACTCTTCTTAACTGTACAGGATTAACACAAATGCGTTCTGCTAATTCACTACTACTATACCGTTCATCCGGATGTTTCACTAAAAACGTCAGAAGATGCACAGCAATATTAAACTCTAAATTCATGAACATCACCTTTTTAATTGTAACTTTTATAATTACATTAAGACATATGCCGTTTATTTTGAAAAGTATTTTGCTTATATTTTTGTACTCCCTCTTTTTTAACATTTATAAAAAAAGAGCGAGATTGTCATCTAATTAATTTAGATCTCTGTTTCTCGCTCAATCACTTTCACTATAAAATGGCTGCTCTAATGGTAACGCCATGCTCTAAGTAGGCTTTCAAAACAACTGAGCATATAAACCCAGCCTTCTTTTTGACCTAATAATTGCTTCACATCTTGCATGTCGAAGTCTTTTTCAGTTGTTGTTACAACAGTGCCCGCTTCACCCTCTTCAAATTGAATGGTTACAGGATGTGCACCCCAAGTAAATGCTATTAACTGGTTGTCCTCCACCCGCTCAATGTTGATATTTAACTCAGCATCATATTCTTCATAACGGAGTGTAATGGCTTTACCTTGTTCCCATCTTTCAGAACTAGAAGAGAACCAGAATCCTCCAATTTTCTCTGGATCTACAAATGCTTCAAAAACAGTTTCTCTTGGTACATCAACTTGCATTTTTGTTATGATATCTATCCCAACCACGTCCTTCCTATTTGTATAATATGAATTTTACATATGTTTGACATAATTTGCACTTAGCATGATATTTTATGACGATTTAACTTCACTTAGTTTGAACAGTTAAATATTTTGTATTACCTGTTTTATTTTATATACTTAAATTTAAGTAATACAAAAATTATGGGGGCGATATAATGATTCAAAGATTAGATGAAGTAATGATTTATGTTTATGATCATGATAAAGCAATTACTTTTTGGACTAAAAATTTAGATTTCAAAGTAGTAGAAGATACTGAAGAAATGCAAATGCGTGTGGTTAAATTAGCACCCAATGACGATGCGCAAACTGCTATTGTTCTACAAGACAAAGCTAAAGTAGATGAAATGGATATGGGCGTTAGCACTGATACACCCTCTTTGATTTTTGCTACTACACAATTCGATGAACTATTTAATCGTCTAAAAGATAGCCAAGTAACTGTTGGCGACATTATGACATTACCTATGGGACGCGTTTTTAATTTTGCTGATGAAGAAAACAACTATTTTGCAGTAAAAGAAGTTTAGATTCCAACATAGTTTGAGCCGTTCTATTTTATTTGTCATTGATATTGATAATGGGCTAACTGTCTATCATTCATCACTTTATTACCAAAGTAACAAGATTGTAATAAATATATGACACGATTAATGTTTGATTTCTGGGAGTGGGACAGAAATCAAATTTTCTAATAGAGATTTCGTAGTCCCACCCCGGCAAGGATGACTAGGATTGAAATGTTTACCTGAGCTAAAGCTCATGCATAAGTCTCACTAACTTAATGAATTAATCAGTGAGACTTTACATTTTCAATTCAGTCATCTACTGCCTAAATGAAAAAGAGCCTGTGACATCTATTTCTGTCTCAGGCTCATACTTAACAAGGGAGTATTATGAAAAACGCATTCCATTCTTATTTATATTATTTAATCATGTTGATTATTGTGGGAATTATTCTGGCGACACTTTATTTCTTATATGTTTGGAAAAATGACCAACCACAAAATCAAGATCATTATAAAAATTTCACTGAACTTAAATCAGATACTAAAGAACATCGTGATTGGCAAACAAATGCCAAAACAACAAATAACAAAGATATACTCGTTACAGCGATTCATGGAGGAGGCATTGAGCCTGGCACTTCAGAATTAGCTAAACTTATTTCTAAAAAAGGTGATTATAATTTATATAGTTTTGAAGGTTTAATGAAATCAAATAATCAAAAATTACATATTACCTCAACCCGTTTTGATGACCCCAAACTAATTAAATTAACGAATCAATCAAATGAATCGATTTCGATACACGGTATACAAGAACAGAAGAAAGTTGTCTATATCGGTGGTAAAGATAAAGCTATGGCCAAATCAATTACTAAAGAACTCGAAAAAGAAGGATTTAATGTTGAAAAGAGCCCCAACTATGTTAATGGAGATTCCAGTAAAAATATCATCAATAAAAATGATACGGGCTCGGGCGTTCAATTAGAAATCTCAACTCAGTATCGTAAATCTTTTTTGATCATGGGCGTCTCGATAGAAAAACACGTGAAAATCCCAATGATTATAAACAATCAATATACGATTTTGCTGAAGCTGTAACAAAAGGTATTAAGGAACAAACAAATAAAAATTAATAGGCAACTTAACCAGAATCGTTAAAACTATATGACGATTCTGGTTTTTTAAATTCAAAAAGTTTTCTAAAAAATTTACTTGCTTTTTTAAAGTATAGGTATAAAATACAATTGATTAAAATAGTAAAGGAAATGAATCATGAAACAATTAACTAAGCCTTTATACTTTTACCTATTACTTTTTATTACAACAACACTGATTGGCGCGTTACTATTATATTTGCCAATCACTGGTAAACATCCTATTGATTTTGTGGACGCCTTTTTTATAGCTGTTAGTGCATTTACGGTAACTGGGTTAGCTACTATAGATGTCTCTACCCAATTCAATTGGTTGGGCGATACGATTATCATGTCACTCATACAAATCGGTGGATTAGGGATCGTCACTGTGACACTTTTAACCTTTATATTAATCAATAAGCGAATTAGTAATAAAAGTCGCTACCTCGTCATGGCAATGTGGAACATTGCTACGCCTGGGGGCATAATCCGCTTAATCTTACAATTTGTTTTGTATAGTTTGGTAACTGAACTTGTAGGTGCGTTATGTATTGCGTTATCCTTTATTCCAAAGTATGGCTTAGGACAAGGGGTGTTTTTAAGTATATTCACTTCTGTGTCTGCTTTTAATAATGCTGGTTTTGCACTTTTCAAAGATAACCTAATCAGTACGGTTAACGACCCTATTATCACTATAACCGTGCCCTTATTAATTATTATGGGTGGCATAGGTCCACTTGTATTTCTTGATTTAGTAACAACACAAAAATTAACTAAACTTAAATTACATTCCAAAATCGTTTTGAGTACAACTTTCATATTAATCATCGTCGGTAGCATTTCGTTTTTCATTTTAGAATATCCATCCACATTAAATCATTTATCTTTGATTGAAAAAATTGGAGCTTCATTTTTTCAATCCGTCACAACACGTACTGCTGGATTTAATACCGTTGATATCGGACAAATTTCCACACCTACATCAATGATGATGATGTTATTTATGTTTATCGGTGGTGCACCCATCAGTTCTGCTGGTGGTATCAAAATAACCAGCTTAGTTCTGACGCTATTATTTATAAAAAGTACATTAAGAAACGAGAACCATCCAGCTATATTTAAAAAATCTATACCTGAACGTACACTTAAAATTGCTGTTACCATCACGCTTTTAGCAACTATCTTTGTATTGAGTATATCGTTTATTGTGAGTGTGCTAAATCCACATACATCCTATACGACCGTATTATTTGAAGTGATTTCAGCGTTCGGCACTGTGGGGTTAAGCATGAATTTCACAACTGACTATAGTACTGTAACTAAAATCATTATTATTGCAATGATGCTTATTGGTAAAATTGGTATCCTCACTTTTGTACAATTATTTATTAGTGAAAAGAAACAATTATTCCATTATGCAAAAGACAATGTACAGTTATAAACAAGCACATATCCAATTCAATTGGACATGTGCTTGTTTTTAATTTATACCTCTAGCTTCATTATTGCGCCGAAATATTGCTGACATGTTGTAAACGTTATAAAAGCAATAAGTTCACTCATTTCTGCTTCAGTCAAATGGTCGTTTAAAGTCTGTAAAATATAATCAGGAATTTCCGTTCCTAATTTCATATAAACATCAACAAAACCAAGACATATCATAGATTTTTCATCAGTAAATTTTCCCGATGGTTTCCCTTTTGCTTTACAATACGCTCATCCGTGATTTTGAGCAAGCATGCTTCTTATTTCTTCTTTTAAATCGCTAGACAGTTGGTTATCTGTTTCTAGAGATTCACTTAAATTACTCCAACTTAACATGATATCTTTGTTATATCCAAGCAACATTTGAAAAGGTGTAGTACCATTTTCCGATAATTGAATTAATGCCATTATAATCACTCCTTGATTATCCATTATTTTATGGCATTATTAACTATATTGAAATGCTATTTTTT
Organism: Staphylococcus sp. LKG3-1; assembly: GCF_048568385.1. Lineage (NCBI taxonomy): Bacteria > Bacillati > Bacillota > Bacilli > Caryophanales > Staphylococcaceae > Staphylococcus > Staphylococcus sp. LKG3-1. Next base: position 2,104,733 of record NZ_CP183796.1, on the reverse strand, counting down.
AAGTAAAAATAGTTAAATGCTTTATTATTTAAGGAGTTTTTATAAATGGACTTAACAAATAGAAAAATATTACAAAGTTTAAATGAAGATAGTAGCAGATCATTAAGCGATATTAGTGAAATTACAAATCTTTCCATCCCCGCTGTTCGTGAACGCATTAATAAATTAAAAGATTCAGGAATTATAAAGAACTATACCATTGATATTGATTACAGTGCTTTAGGCTATGATATAGATATCATCATTGAAATCGTTATTAAAAACAATTTATATAAAGATTTCAAAACCTTTATTGCAGAACAGAGCCACGTCGCATTTTGTTATCGTATATCAGGAGATAGCTGCTTTTTATTTAAAGCAAGATTTAAAACCATGCAAGATGTAGAAACGTTTATAGATATTTTGCAAAAATATGGCCATACAAAAACACATTTTATATTTTCAGAAACGGTTTGATATCAAACGTTCCTTCTTTCAGCTACTATTTTTAGAACTACTGATTCATTTAATGAAAATTAGTAGTTCTTGTGCTTGGATTTTTTACAAAACAAGCATTTTTAATTTATATCTAAATCTTACCTTCAGTCTAATCAAGTTCCTCTATTTTCTCTTTTTTGAATCTTTACTCAAATTGTATTTTCGATTCATGATACCTACCGATATGCTTATCAATATAAAAATGATATAGAATATTAATCCATATCCCTTATATGCTGAAAAACCAAAATATACGTATACCATAATAGTTATACAAATTATCAATGCTATATACAATAAGCAATAAAAATTATTAAAATACTTCATTTGCATCACCTAATTCTTTTAATATATTTATATTTTGTCACATTTTCCATCTTATTCACAAATAAATATAGTGCAACATTAATAATTACTTATACTAAGGAGAATCTCAAATGAAAAAATTACTATTTTTATTATTATCTTGTTTTTTGGTCTTAGCAGCATGTAGTCATTCTGAAGAAAAACATTCGAAAAATACAAAAGAAAGCCATTCAGATAAATCACAAAAAACAAAAAGTAATAAAAAAATTGAAAATAAAGATCAACCAAGTAACCAATCTAAAACAGAAGATGCTAATAGTGATGAGCAACCTTCTTCAGAACCTGCATCAACACAAAATGAACAAAATGAAGTAGCTGTGTCAACAGAAGAACCAAGTAATGAAATTCCATCCAATGTAACACCAGATACTGCAGAAGATAATCAAGTGCAACAACCTACTCAAACTAAACAACAAATCGACTTAAATAGTATGCCAGCGACTGATTTTTCAACAGATCGCATGTCTGAGGAAGCACAACAACAAATCCAAGATTTAACAAAACAAAAAGACTTCGAGGGATTGCCTCAAGAAGAGTACAATGACAAAGTCTCAGAAATTATGAATAATGAAATGAACTAATATCGAAACAGGAGTGACAATCTTATGCACTTTTCAACAGATTCAAACATACCGTTAAATCAATTAGTTAATTTATATAATGATGTTGGATGGTCTAACTATACTACTAATCCAACCAAACTAAAGGAAGCTATCATTAATTCCTTACATGTACTTTCACTATGGGAAAATGAAACGCTTATCGGGCTTATTCGAACCGTGGGTGATGGTGTTTCTATAATTTACATTCAAGATCTACTGATATTAAAACCATTTCAAAATAAAGGACTAGGTAGTCAACTTTTAACTACTACTTTGAATAAATAGCAAAATGTGATGCAAGTTGTTCTTTTAACGGATAACACTGATAAAACAAGACATTTTTATGAAAAATACGGTTTATTTTCAAATGATAAATATCATACTGTTGCATTTATGCTATTTAGACATACGCTTTAAGATCTTTATATAAATTAAAAGAGGCACTTCACTATTGTAATTTAACAATTAAATGAAGTGTCTTTATTAATCTATTTCATTTTCAGTATTTGACCGACTTTAATACTATTGGAATTCAATTTGTTATCTGCTTTAATTTTATCTACAGTAGTCTTTTGATTTTTAGCAATACTGTATAATGTATCACCTTTTTTTACGGTATATGTTTTAACTAAATACAGTGTTTGACCTTTACTAATGCTATCAGATTTAAGATTATTCCACTTTTTAATATTATCTACACTGACGCCACTTCTTTTTGAAATATTATATAACGTGTCACCAGTGACAACTGTATGAGTATCGCCGGATATGTCGCCATTATTACTTGGTGCTTTCAACTTTAATGTCTGACCAACTGATAAGGAATTACTCTTCAAGTTATTCCATTTTTTAATATTATCAATCGTTACACCACTTCTTTTAGAAATACTATACAATGTATCGCCTTTAACCACTTTATAAGTCGCACCTGTAATAGCGTCATTGTTCCCACCCGAGAGTACTTTATAATGTTTTTGAACTAAACTGTAAAACTGATTCATATTGTATCCCCATTGACTAAAATAACCAACTGGATCAGAGTGATCTGTGCCGCCCCAATATTGGCTGATGGCATTGTGACTAATAATTGTGCCTGTTCCCTGATTATTATCTGCAAGTGACGGTGTTAAACCATTTTCTTTTAACATTTTTGCAGCTAAGTATGCCTGATTATTAACAGATTTAGCAAAACCATCAAACGTATTAGATCGTGTTAATTCAATTTGATAAAAATACGGATTGGCATTTGCACCAGCACCCCATGCTAAATAGTTACTCGGCGCAGTTTGAATAATTTTATCACTGCTTGCATAGGCATGCACGAACGCACTATTGTAATTGTTGTACATGTAGTTCACTTCACCATCAATCGTACTGCTTGGATTGGCCGTTTCATGAATAACTACGCCTATAAATTTTCCAGACTTATAATTATATTTAGGTAAATTATTCATTCTAGCATCTTGGACGATTTGGGCTGGCTTTATATTATTATTTGCAATATATGTATTGACGTCTTGGTATGCTCTATTCGCAAACGTACGTGCTTCAACAGTATTATGTTCTGCTACTTTATTATGTAATTTTAAATCTTCTGGTGTTAATTGGTCCTTCAGCGCTTGTGGGCTCATCTTTTGAGCTTTTTCAAAATTAATCGGTTTACTTGTATTCTCTTTTTCATTTTTTTCTGTTGTTTGCTTATGATTGCCTTCTTGCGCTTGTGCGACTGTTGTACTTAAAATTAAACTCGTTGCCAATACTACTGACAAACTCAACCTATATTTCATAAAATATCTCCTTTGTTTTAACCATAGCTATATTAGAAGTGCCACTGTATATTCAAACACCTATATTTTTAGTTTATAATATTATTCAAACATTCACAAAAATTTTTATTATTTTATACTACTTATTATTTTTGGTGATTTCACTATAAATTTATTTTGAAAATTAAAAACCACCATCTTCAAAGATGGTGGCTTCATTATATATCAGTGAACACACTAGATAATATTGCGATTAATGCAATGACTAATACAAATACGAGCAATGCATCAATTCTTTTTTGATTACGACTTTTAGGCGGTTTCCTAAATTCTTTTAATGCCACAATACCTGCTACTATTACAAGCACTAAACAAATCAAGTGGAAGATTAATACAAACGTAGCCATGTTCATCACCCCTAATATGATCAATATAAATTCAAACGCAAGTGTTTATAATTAAGCATTCATGAACTTATTAACTTAAAAGCATAATGAATTTCATCGTATAAAGGTTAGTCTGCGCGTAGTCTTTGTATTAAAATACCCCTTTCATAACAATCAGAAACGAAATTCTAGAATTCACTTAGCATTAGATCATCTTTCTCTTAAGATTGTCTATGGTCTTTTATAACATCTGCCAGTTGTTGCTCAGATTCGTCATCACTTTCAGCTAAATGTTCCACAATCGTTGTGTAATCTTTTTCAGATTTATTCTGACTTAATTTATATGCAGCTTGTATGTCATTCACTTTAATTTTGAAACCAACAATACCCTTGATTTGCTGTTTGGTATTATCCAACAAATTATTCCAAGTTGCACCATCTTCTCGATGTCCCTCGTATTGATCTAATAGTTTTGCTAAATCTGCCTCAAGCGCTTCATGCGTTAATAACTGTCCTTCTCCATAAATATGAACACTTTGATAATCCCAAGTTGGGACATCTTCATTTTCATACCATGTAGATGAGACATAGCCATGTGGTCCTTGGAAAATGACTAAGATTGACTTATTGTTATTCAATGTTCGCCATTGCTGATTACCTTTTGCCAGATGTCCAGAAACATACAGCTGCTTATCATCCTCATAAATATTCACTGGCACATGCGTGGCAACAGGTTGCTCCCCATCAATCGAAACGACTGTCGCAAAATTATACGCATTGATAAAACGTTTAATTTCCTCATAATCTTTCATTTCATAATATTTAGGAATATACATCATTCCCACCCCTTTAATCAGTAAATACAATAATGCAAAATTTATATACTGGCTAAGCCTTGTACATCATGGTGATATGCTTTAGTCAACTCACGACATGAAGTGACTTTACCAGACTCATTAAATTTAAATATCGCATAGACTTCAATATTGCCTTTCGAACTATCTTTTTTCTCTACCCTAACATCATATCTTAAAAATATAGTTTGTTGTTGTTCGTCTATCAACATATCTTTAAATTGCTCTATTGTTAAAGTCTTTACCACTTCTTTTAATTTTTGAAGATGCAACTTAAATTCCGTTAAATTTAACGTATCATGCTCTGTTTCTTGGATATACTCAGCTGCAAAATAATGTTCTATTTTTTCAGTATCCAAATTAATCAGGATATCTTGGTAGAAATTTTCAATTTGTGTTTTTAATAATTGATTATCTAACATATGTCTTATGCCTCCATCTTTTATTATTGAAAACGAATTTTCAAAGCTGTTGTATAGTCGCTATTTTAAAATCTGAAGCGTACTTTAATCCATAACCAAGCGTCCGATCCATACTTATATGCGCGAACCAAATAAGCGCAATTTGGAGTAATATGGGTTATTTTAACAATAAATATAATATCGTTACTAAACTTGGCAACACATACGTAAGTCCAACATTATAGACCGTGCTACCTATCCGTTTATTAAATACATAGCCAATGGCAGTTAAATCTGGCGCTAATAAAAATATTAAAAAGAGCCAAAAAGAAAAATCAAACATAAAATATAAACTAATGACTAGAATTAAAACAAAGACATTTTCCACTTTTATTAAATTGCGCATGTAACATCTCCTAATCATAAAAACTGATACGTATCAATTTATAATTATAGTTTATGGCAACAACTAAAGATATACAACTATGTATAATCTTTAATAAATTTACATAAAATTTATATATGACTTACAATGTTGTCACTTGAGCAATGTATTGTTTATTACATTATTTTTTTGTGTTTTACTTGTTTTATCGGAGGTGAAATATCTTGGATCATGATAACAATCAAAACGTACTTTCATCATTAAATTATTTTAGTGTATTTTTTGCGCCAATCTTATTTCCTATAATTGTTTGGATATTCACTCAAAAACCAGTAACCACACATGCCAAAAAGGCACTATTAAACCATATAGGTGTGGCAATTTTTTATTTTTTAAGTAGTATCGTTTTTATATTTTCTAAAGAAGTCTATGAGAAACCCTTTGATAACCCTATGACGATTTCCTATACCTCTATCACTCTAGGTTTACATTTTGCAATTATCGTCGTTATGCTATTTATCTTTAATTTAATTCGAGGTATCAAGCTTTTATCAAAATAATTACAAAGCATCCAAATAAACATATCAAAAATGAATTTCAGAGGAGTTTCTATTATGACCCGTTCTAAAAAATTCATCATTATGATCACTACAGTCATTGTTATCATTGCATTCATCTTCCTTGCTTTATTTGCTTGGAAAATTTATGCAGAACGCAATTATCATAATACTAATATACGAGAGGCTGCTCAATTCAATCCTTTGATTAGAGAAACGGACTATTATGTACAAGTAAGTGATCCACTTAAGAAAAATGGTAAAAATCAAATCGGAGCATATACTTATATGACTGATGGTTTCGATAAAGATGGAGTAGCTCATACAGTTACTTTTAATGGAATGAAGAAACTAAAAAAAGGAGCTTATTTAAAAGTTTCTTTATTCTTAGGAGAAGCGAAATCATACAATGAAGTATCTAAAGATAAAGTCCCTCATAAGCCATTAAAAAAATTAGAAATGCAACAGTAATAATAGAATGAGGTTATCAATCTTACTTGGGTTTGATATGATTGATAGCCTCATTTTATTAATAGATAAAGTTGCTAAATTTTGTTTTCTACTGGGTATACTATAATATAAGTAAAAAATGCCATATACTTTCAATTGATTAAAAGTGACATTGTACGAAAAGATTCAAAAGTAATTAGAAAAGGACTGATTTACTATGAAATTTATTTGTTTTAATACAATGACTGAAAAGGGATTAAACAAAAAGGTGAATGATTTTTTACAAGAAAATCCATATATTGAAATCGTTCAATTTGATTATCAATTGGGTAGTAGCGGCTGTGGTGTAGGTATTTTATATAGCGAAACGAAAAGACAGTAGTTTATGTCTATATACAAGTAAATAATAACCCTATAGCTAAATAGCTACAGGGTTATTATACTCAATTGATAGAAGCCTATGTTTCTAATTCAATATAATTATTTCAGTTGTGCTCTCGCTTTTTTCGGTATATCAGAGAAGCTGACTTCCTCGAAACTCTTCACTTCTCCTACTTTATATTTTATTTCTAAATAGCGCTCTTGTTTTAATTTTTTAGTAGCCGTATATTCCAGATTTTTCTCTTTTCCATCTTCGTCATATGCTTTTGCTTGATATTTATAAAGCGTACCTTCTCCTAAATCTTTAGCACTTTTAGGTGCACTTGTTTCAACATAATACTTTTCAGATTTAATTAAAGGATTAAAATCAGCTAAATCTCTGACATTTTGACTGTCCGTATGTGATTCGGCGTAAAATTTCCACCCCAATAACGCCAAAAAGATTACTATAATGATCGACAATATCGTATATATGATTTTCATGACTTACCCTCCTTTTGTATGTAATGAAATCATAACACTTCATTGCATACTGTTTCGTTTGATATACATGACATATATCCTAAATCATATGACAAAGTTGTCATCTATAGAAAAAACCCACTATCTAATAGCAAGATAGCAGGCTAATTTAATATTATTTAAAGCCTTTACGCTTAATTTGTCTATAAGTAAAAATTACAAAAACTAAGATAAACAACCCTTGTGTGCATTTGATTAACATTGATCTAAAATCTAATGCATCTACATTAAACATTGCGCCCACAACAGGAATGATGATATTAAATACAAAGAGGATCAACGTTAATCCCAATAAATATTGTTGTGATTTTGGCATAAAAAGCACCTCACCTTTTTATCAGTCACGATTTTTACGTGTAAATTATAATATCAATTACAACGCTCGTTAAATAAACATTATTTGAAATTGTTATTCCTCTTTAAATTCTTTAGACTTATTATTTTTGGAGAAGCAAACCCTAATATAAAGGCAATCATTCCTAATATTACGCCTAAAATAAGTAATCCATTTAATGCTTTATCTTCAAATATATTAATCACATTTAAATTGCCCAAACTACCTCAAAGCCTATTATGACCAAATTGTATCCCTGTATAATTAAAGAAAAGTGCAATGAGTACAACACCAATAAATACAAAAAGTCCATCTTTAAGTCCACTCATTACTCTATATTTCACTGCAAAACGCCCCCTTTGATTATTTTCTATATTTAAAATCAACTAATATTCTTCCAATTATTCATTAGTTTTTCCTTTATTGATTTTATAGATAACAAATATGATTACTACAATTATGGTAAGAAAATCAAAAGAATATGTAAAAGCATCTCCAAAAGATTGACCTTTCCAAAAATAACGTATATTAAATAAAAGGATTGAATGAATGAAAAGTGCAATAAACAGATAAATAACTGATTTATCAAGTATTAAACCGAAAACCAATACAATATAAATAATAATGCCATTATTGTTAGGATTAGCATGATTGTATCAGGATAAAACATACTCGAACTCCATTCATCATCTATTAATTTTTTAAAATGTCAGCAGAAGCCAAAATTATGTATGCATTATTAAAAGATCGTTTTGAATTATCCATCCAAAATGAATGGGTAGATAAAAATAATAACATTTACTTTATTTTCAGTAATAAACATTTGTGCGAGTACTTAGGTTATGCAGAACAAAAAATCATAAAATTGAAAAAAGAATTAGTAAATTTTAATTTACTAACTCAAGAACGTGTAGGCCTTAATAAACCCAATAGATTATATTTATTAAAACCAAATTATGATATTGAAGCCAGTCGTACCAAGGAACTTCCAAATTCACAGTTCCAGAACAATGAATTTGGAAGTTCTAGAACTATGAATTTAAGTGATCAAGAACTTCCAAATTCACAGTCTAATGATACTGATTTAAATAACACTGATTATATAGAGACTGAGAATAATGATACGCATGATATGAATGATACATATAACAATTCAACAAACCACAATCATTCGAATCATACAAATCATCAACAAACTGAATTTAATAATGATGCACTTAAATTCCAAGTTCTCGAAGAATTGCCACAACAACTTCAAGATTATTTAAATAAATTTGAAATTAGAGAAATCCGAATTATTAAAAGTGTATTACTCAAAGGAAAAAAATCATTTAATAATGCACATGATACCTATTATCGTTTAGAAGATGTTGAATTTGAAATTGTAAGTGTGTTGAAACGTTTTAAAGCGATGCTGCTACAGAAAAATGAAACGATTGAAGCTATGCAGGGTTATTTGATGCAATCGATTAAAGCTGAACTTGAAGAAATACACGCACTTAATATGCGTCGTCAAAACATGAAACAACATAATATCTTTAACCAATAATTCAGATAATCTTATAGCAATCAAAGAAACCTCTAAATATTCGGTTAAGTCATCTGATTTTTTAACTGATGATGATGAAAGAAATCAAGAAATCGTGAATGACTTGGAAAAAGGTTTATACCGAAAACGTATGTTGAGTTATGGTGGATTGCTTAAACAAAAACATAAAATTTTAAATTTAGACGATGCCGAAGATGGAAATTTGATTAATACAAGTGACGAAGATAAAACAACAGATGAAGAAGAAAAAGCACATTCAATTACGGCAATTTGGAATTTTGAAAAACAAAATTATTACTTAAAAGATTTGAAACGTTAGCTTAAAAGCTAGCGTTTTTATATGTCTTTTTGCCCCTGCGGGAACTATAGCGTTCAACCGGCATGGTTGCCCAATTTTCATGTTAATTTTTAAATTTGCATGTAACTGGGCAGTGTCTAAAAAAATCAGTCACTGGTTTTGCTCAAATTTTTGTTTTTAAAAATAGTATATATTTATTTAGCTCATATTTGTGTTTTAAGAAGGTATATAAGCTTTTAGGTATAAATCTATATAAATAACCCTTTAATCTTCAAAATACCCCCTTAAAATCCAAAATAAAGGTATTTTATTTTTGTACTTTTAATTTTTATAATTACTTCCACTTTTTTGAATAATATTCTCTAAATAGGCAATTCCTTCTTCAACTGTTACTTGTTCTTTTTTCATATTTTCTAACATAGATAACATTGCGTCAGTCCAAAATATATCACTGTCTTTTAAGTCTGAAAGAGATTCAGAATTTGTTATTAAATTACATTTACCTTTTAAAGTTTCTAGTGTTTTAATATATGTATTTTCCATTTGCAACTATCCTTTTATTTTTTATTTGTATCAGTATCAATTTTACAGTAAACATGCATTTATGCCGAGAAAATCTATTTGTAAGTACACTTTTAAATAAGTTTATAAATATACTTATTTAAAAGTGTATTGGAATATCACACGTATTTTTGAATTAAGCACGATACCATTTTGGTATGTAAGTGCGCCCTTGGATATATAAAATAAAAAGCTACTAGCAATAATAATCGGGTCTACTAGGTCTACCGAGTAGACAAAGAAAGAACACGCATTTATGCCGAGAAAATTTATTGATGTTGAGAAGAACCCTTAACTAAACTTGCAGACGAATGTCGGCATAGCGTGAGCTATTAAGCCGACCATTCGACAAGTTTTGGGATTGTTAAGGGTTCCGAGGCTCAACGTCAATAAAGCAATTGGAATAAAGCAACTTTTTAATTTTTAGTCATAATTCTACAGTTGGAGTTCCAACATGCTTCCTTCTTCTGATTTCATGAAGCCGTTTTTTTTATAAAAATTTTCTGCTAGTTCTCCACCTGTAATTAGAAAAATTTTATATATTTCATCAAGTTTGAGTGAATTAGAGACAGAATTCATTAATTTTTTACCTACGCCATTTTTTTGAAATTCAGGTATAACATGAAATTCATCTATACAAAATTGGTTCATGCCACTGAAATAATAATCTATTCTGCCGATACACATTGCGATTACTTTATTATTTTCTTCGATTACATATCCTTTAGAATTAAATCCGCTCATTGTGGCTTCAATTCTAAGTAATGCTTCTTTTTCAGTCCATTTGTTATACCATGGAGCTCCCTCATAAGCTGAAACTAAATTTTTAGCACAAACAGTATAGTCTTCATTTTGAATATTTCTAAATTTCATATACATCCCCCTTTTTGATTGTATTTTGATTATATATATTTTCTGTTATTACTGTTTTTTTGTGGTTTTAGAAACGAGTTAAAAACGAGTTTCTTCTTGTCTTGATACTATATAGAAATAACGTTCTTGTCTAATTATAATTGATAAAAGGAGTGATCTTAATTGGAATTAATTTCTAAATTAATTCAAGCAGATATAAATAACGATTCAACATTAAAAAAGTTATACAACGAGCAAGGAGAAAAATTAGACTGAGCAATAGCTATTGTTAATTTAAGGAAAAATATTGGATGGTCACAAATACAACTTGCTCAAAAACTAAGCATACCTCGAACAATTATTGAAATTATTGAAAATGGAGACGTACTTCCAACAATGTCTTTTCTGAGGTTACTTGCTGATGTAACACGAAAAGAGTTGCGTATTTCATTTGTATAATCAAATAATATAAAAGAATGTAAAGCTACAAAGTTAAACTAGAATAAATAATAGTTTATATTCGTTTAGGATATTAAATTATTGAAGATTTGGAGATGGTAGTAGTGGAAAAAGAAAAATCAATTAAAGAAAAAAATTCATGATTTTTATAAAAAAAGGGAGGGCGTTACGAAGAAAAAGAAATCGATTTTGGAAAGCATAAAGGATTAGAAGTCTTATAAAAATCTTTTGATTAGGTGTAGCTAAAATCAGATTGAAAACGTTATTTTTACGCTAAGATTTAAGAGTTACCACACCTGTTATTTAATAAGTTACATGTTTAGATTGTTGTTATTCAAATTCAAAAACACTCTTTATTGAGACATATCCTCTATTTTATACTCTCTAAAAATTTTATGAGAAATGAGCATAAGGAGAAACGGTACCACCTAGGGTGTTATCCAGCATAGCTGGAGTTTCGAACTTATGACTCACTTTATTTAAGTGTATTAATGGAGTACTTTAAACATTGATGTGCCAATGTTTAAACGATTTAGAAGTTTTTATAAAAGGGCAAATACTTTATCCAAAAATGATACTCCCATATTTTCATTTAGTACCACCATTTCTTAAGTAGAGAGTATTTAAAATCCTTCTATAGAGCCTTTCATAAAATAATAGAGTATTTAATTTTGCTCTGATTTACAGAAAATACTCCCAATACTCCTTAAATTTAGGAATATTTTAAGATCATAAAAAGCTTTGATTAAGAGTTTTACAAAGTCTGATTTAAGATCCTTTCAAATATAAAGAATGTAATCAAATTTTTTGAGAATGAGAGGTCATCTAGTAAAACCGTGTTGTCAAAACATGATTTTTATATAATATTTTATTTTTATAAAAATTTAAGTTATACTCTTCTATAATAGGAGGTATTCAAATGGATTTAGGAAAGAAACTTTACTTAGAAAGAAAATATAGAAATCTAACGAAAAAGAGTTATCTAAGACATTGAATAGAAAAAGCGTTTTCACTAATTACTCAAAAAAGAAAATAGAGCGTTTAGAAACTGGTCAGGAAGAATTTACTTTTTATATCATTGATGATCTTGCCGCATTTTTTAATATTACGATTTCAGAGTTTCTATCCAAAGGATGGGAATCTTATAATAAAGAAGAGATTGAGAACATTAATTTCAATATTGAGGAATATTTTCATGGTCATAGTAAGGGAATATCCAAGACGTTTCAAAATTTATCTGATATAATTCCATATTTTGATTTGGTACGAAGTAATGAGTGGGTTTCTTTACCGAAATATGATTTTATAATGCGTGAGTATTATGATTATTTATATAGAGATATAAGTAAAGAAAGTATCGATACAATTATTTATAGAGCTGAAAAATTTTTAGAAAAGTTAAAGTTATTTAGTTCATTTGAGCATAAAAGTAAATGGGAAATACCAATAACTTTAGAGGAAGATCAAGCAGGTCACACATACTTTAATGATAAAAGAGAACCTATTAATATGATGGATTTAATTCATAACATTGAAGGGTCGTTAGGTGAAATTAGGCAGCTTTTTGAAGATGATTATTACGACTATTATGATGAAAATAGAATAGGTTTACAGCTGCTAAGTAAATATAGAAATCAACAAAACATAGAGATTCAAGATATTGAAAAGTATACAACAGTTCCAGGTAATAAATATTTACAATGGGAAATGAATAACAAGAATCCTAAAATTGAAAGTGTTGCCAAAATATGTGACTGTTTGAGTATTAATATTGATTTAATATCTTATAGATCATTAAGAATAATGAATAATATGAATTCACAAACTGTTGCGGAATTTATACTTTATAATACTGAAGTTCATGATTTGAATGAGTTATCTGAATTATATTTTTTCTCAGATAGAGAAAGTATGCTACTAATACCTAAGTATTGTTATTCTTATATGTTTTACTATTTAGATAATAAGACACAAAAGGAAATTGGTATAAAAAAAGCATTCCAATTTACAAAAGAGTTCTTTATCAAGTGGTATGAATTTAATAAAGCTAGACAATTATTATTTTATTCCTTAGAAGGATTGACTGCTAAGAAAAATTTTATCCATTATTCAGAAAAAGAAATTAAACGATATTTGGGGAATAGTTATTATCCTGAAGAACCTGTGAAACTTTTAATACAATTAGTTCTTGATAGAGTAGAGCATTATGGATATAAAGATCGAACACATATTATTAATCGAATTCATAATATAGATATAGACAAAATAATGAAGACAACTGAAAAATTAGATTTACGACCGGAAATTAAAGACTAATCTATTGATCTATTTGAGAAGTAATAACTTTAATAATATTTAAAGGAATTTATTTAGTTGTGGGAGTGATATATCTTGGAGGTTAATGAAAGATTTTCGGATATGCTTAAAAATTTAAATGAAAATTATAGTAGTAAAATTAACTTGGATGACTTATCTATGGATAATCTAAAAGATATCGATTTGTTGAATCTTAATGAGAGTGACTTATGAGAAAATCTTATGAAGGCATTGGCAATTGTTGATTTATTTACGCTTTTAAAGGAATCTAGTAAGAAACAGCTTACTATGTATGAAAAGGTATTGACTGATTTGTACCATATTGTCGAAATGATTGATTTAAATGATGCAGAACAAAAGAAAATAAAAGAATTGAATAATGTTTTTGATTTAGTCCCTAAACGCCCTGGTGATACTCAGGAAAGACTGAATAAACTAAGTTTGATTGAAAGTCGAAAAGAACAATTACAATATACAATGCGTAGTAAAAATGTGTTTGGTGATATTTCAGAAAAAGCTAAAAAACTTGGAATATATAAAGGGGATTTTATCGAATCACAACGTATAAAAGTATCTCAAGAAAATAAAAGCAACGTTAGAAAAATATATATTCAACTAATAGAATCAATATTAGAAGATAATGAGAAGAAATATAATAAGCAAAATGCCAGAATGAAAATATTAAAATTTATTAATAGAAATAAAATATAGAATATACTAAACGTACTTAAAATTAGGCATAAAGTGAGGACCATCCTAGAATGTAAGATTGAATTTTTACATAGTATAACTTATCGGAAGTGAATATGCTTATGTATTTACAAATGATATAATAATAGAGTCGCCTATCTCTGGCGTCAATTTGACGTAGAGAGGAGGTGCATACGCAATGACCGACATCTTTGTAAACATCATGACCACAGCAGCAAGTGGTTGCATCGTTGCTTTATTTGCGAACTGGCTACGCAAACGCAATGATAAATAGGCGACTAGTCACACCAAAAAATCCCCTAACTACTGGCATAGTTAGGGGATTTGGTGCATACATGCACGACATCTTTGTTAATTGCATTATAACATCATAGTGGTTAGGAATGCAAAATCATTAAATTGATATACTATTAAAGGTTCTGTTGCAAAGTTGAATTTATAGTATAATTTTAACAAAAAGGAGTCTTCTGTATGAACTATTTCAGATATAAACAATTTAACAAGGATGTTATCACTGTAGCCGTTGGCTACTATCTAAGATATGCATTGAGTTATCGTGATATATCTGAAATATTAAGGGAACGTGGTGTAAACGTTCATCATTCAACGGTCTACCGTTGGGTTCAAGAATATGCCCCAATTTTATATCGAATTTGGAAGAAAAAGCATAAAAAAGCTTATTACAAATGGCGTATTGATGAGACGTACATCAAAATAAAAGGAAAATGGAGCTATTTATATCGTGCCATTGATGCAGAGGGACATACATTAGATATTTGGTTGCGTAAGCAACGAGATAATCATTCAGCATATGCGTTTATCAAACGTCTCATTAAACAATTTGGTAAACCTCAAAAGGTAATTACAGATCAGGCACCTTCAACGAAGGTAGCAATGGCTAAAGTAATTAAAGCTTTTAAACTTAAACCTGACTGTCATTGTACATCGAAATATCTGAATAACCTCATTGAGCAAGATCACCGTCATATTAAAGTAAGAAAGACAAGGTATCAAAGTATCAATACAGCAAAGAATACTTTAAAAGGTATTGAATGTATTTACGCTCTATATAAAAAGAACCGCAGGTCTCTTCAGATCTACGGATTTTCGCCATGCCACGAAATTAGCATCATGCTAGCAAGTTAAGCGAACACTGACATGATAAATTAGTGGTTAGCTATATTTTTTACTTTGCAACAGAACCTTTTTAATTGTATCTAGAAAATCATCTCCCCAACTAAAAATTGAAGAAACTACTTTATCAAGGTGTAATCCTAATTCACTAAATTTACATTTTACTTTAGGGGACTACTGGGGAGACAATTCTTTCAATGATTTTGTTTTGCTCTAATTTTTGAAGTTTTTTAATAAAATACGCTGAGTAGTTTATTTTATAATTCACTTAATCTTAAACGATTAATTTGCAAAAGATAGAAGATAAAAGTGATTTTCATCTTCTACCAATTATAGAAAAGCTAAATATTGGGGTATATAAAATTCTTTATTATTATATTTAATTAACAACACAACGTCTTTAATTTATATAGTGACAAAAATGTCAGTATTGTTATTTGTCGCAAATAATACCATAATGAATAATATAATATATAGGAGGTAGTAACATATGGAATTACAATTAGCAATTGATTTATTAAATAAAGAGGATGCTGCAGAATTAGCAAATAAAGTTAAAGATCATGTAGATATCGTAGAAATTGGAACACCAATTGTTATAAATGAAGGATTACCAGCTGTACAACATTTAAATGATAATGTTGATGGTGTAAAAGTATTAGCAGATTTAAAAATTATGGATGCTGCCGATTACGAAGTAAGCCAAGCAGTTAAATTTGGTGCAGACATAGTAACAATTTTAGGCGTTGCAGAAGATGCATCAATTAAAGCAGCAGTTGATGAAGCACATAAACATGGCAAACAGTTATTAGTAGATATGATTGCAGTACAAGATTTAGAAAAACGTGCGAAAGATTTAGATGATTTAGGCGCAGATTATATCGCTGTTCATACTGGTTATGACTTACAAGCTGAAGGTCAATCTCCTTTAGAAAGTTTACGTAAAGTTAAATCTGTAATTAGTAATTCTAAAGTAGCAGTTGCAGGTGGTATTAAACCAGATACAATTAAAGATATTGTTGTAGAAAATCCTGATTTAATTATTGTTGGTGGCGGCATTGCAAATGCTGATGACCCTGTAGAAGCTGCTAAACAATGTCGTGATATTGTAGATGCCCATACAAATGCATAATCAGTTACAATTAATATTAAATAAGATTAAACTAAACAGATAAAAATGCACATGTAGTTGGTGAAAAAATTAGAAAACATTTTATGTTTAAATTTCCTTTTTCTAGTGTATATAGTACTTAGGTTTTAAAATATAATTGAAAGGTATGTTGTATTATGACTAAAAAAGTAGCAATCATTTTAGCAGATGAATTTGAAGATATAGAATTGACTAGTCCAAAAGAAGCATTAGAAAATGCTGGATTTGAGACTGAAGTTATTGGAGATACAGCAAAACATGAACTTGTTGGCAAACATGGGGAGAAAGTAACTGTAGATGTTAGCATTGCAGATGCGAAACCAGAAAATTATGATGCATTATTAATTCCTGGCGGATTCTCACCCGATCATTTACGTGGTGATGAAGAAGGTCGCTATGGTACATTTACTAAGTATTTTACTCAAAATGATGTGCCTACATTTGCGATTTGTCATGGTCCACTTTTACTAGTTGATACTGATGATTTAAATGGCCGCACAATAACTGGAGTTATCAATGTACGTAAAGATTTATCTAATGCTGGTGCACACGTTGTTGATGAATCAGTTGTAATAGATAACAATATTGTAACGAGTCGTGTCCCAGATGATTTAGATGATTTCAATAGAGAAATTATTAAAAAATTAAAAGCATAATTTGTAATATCAATCAGTATTTATTATCTAAGAGACTAACAACAAAGTTTATAACTTTGTTGTTAGTCTCTTATTGTTAGGTTTTTATAAAAATAAAATGAACTTAACTTCATTAAGATAACTTATAATCTACGATAAAATATTAGATATTCTACATACTGTTTTGTAATGTAACCTATTTCGAAATTCTACTAATCTTTTAACTTCATCTATATTATTAATTGTTAAAAAGTACAATGGAGGGCAATTTAATTTATGAATGATATTACCATTATAGGAGCTTCACAAAATAATTTGAAAAATATAAATATAACTATACCTAAACATTTAGTTACAGTATTTACAGGTCGTTCTGGTTCAGGTAAGTCATCACTGGTTTTCAGAACAATAGCTGCTGAATCTGAACAACTTTTAAATGAAAGTTATTCTAGCTACATTCAATTTCATTTAAATAAGCAGCCTAAACCAAAAGTAAAAGCAATTAAAAATCTTCCTGTAGCAATGACGATTAGTCAAAAAAGATTTAATGGTAATTCTCGCTCTACTGTAGGTACAGTATCTGATATATACGCCTCTGTTAGATTGTTATGGTCAAGGATAGGTGAACCTTTTGTCGGTTATTCAGATGCCTTTTCATTTAACAGTCCCAATGGTATGTGTGAAACATGTGAAGGATTAGGTTACATTGAAGACATTAATTTAAATGCGCTCTTAGATTGGAATAAATCTTTAAATGAAGGTGCTATTAATTTTCCATCTTTTGGACCTGATAAAGAAAGAGGGAAAGCTTATCGTGATAGTGGTCTGTTTGATAATGATAAAAAATTAAAAGCATATACAAAAGAAGAATTAGATTTGTTTTTGTATCAGGAGCCAATAAAATTAAAAAAACCACCTGAAGAATGGCGGAAATCAGCAAAATATGTGGGACTTATACCTAGGTTTAGAAGAATATTCTTGGGAGATAAAGAATTTAATAAAAAACGTTATGCTAAACATCTTAAAAATGTTGTGGAAAATAAAATTTGTCCAACTTGTAACGGTCAACGTTTAAATTCGAAAATTTTGAGTTGTAAAATTATGGGAAAAAATATTTCAGATTTCACACAAATGACTGTAAAAGAAAATTTAGCATTTCTTAATAAATTAAATAATTCAACAGCCCAGTTTATTATTGAACCACTCCGAAAACAATTAGAAGCACTTGATTATATAGGATTAAGTTATTTAACTCTTAACCGTGTAACCACTTCTTTATCAGGTGGAGAAGCACAACGGCTTAAATTAATACGACATTTAAATAGTTCGCTATCTGATTTGGTTTATATCATTGATGAACCAAGTGTTGGTTTACATCCAGAGGATATTGCAAAAATAAATGAAATTTTGAAATCTTTAAAACATAAAGGTAATACAGTATTAATTGTAGAACATGATCCTGATGTAATTAAAGAAGCAGATTATATTATTGATATGGGGCCAAGTTCAGGGGCGCAAGGTGGAGAGATAACGTTTAAGGGAACATACAAAGAATTATTGTCTTCAGATACATCTACTGGGGAAGCACTACGTATCAAACATCACTTAAAAAATGAGATACGTGAAGCAAAGAGTTTTTATCATCTTGGACCAGTGACCCAAAACAATTTGAATAATGTGACAGTTGATATACCCAAGCATGTTTTGACAGTATTAACTGGAGTAGCAGGTTCTGGGAAAAGTTCACTTGTTAAGGCAGGTTTTGCAAAAAATGATAATGCAGTATTTATGGATCAAAAAGCGATACAAGGCTCCGATCGGTCTAATTTACTAACTTATTTAGGTGTTTTTGATAGAGTCAGAAATTTTTTCAGCAAAGAAACTGGATTAAATAAATCTATGTTTAGTTATAATTCGAAAGGAGCTTGTCTCAATTGTGGTGGTAAAGGTTATATTGAAACAGAACTTGCATTTATGGGTGAATTTTCACAAACATGTGAAGTGTGTCACGGTAAACGTTATAAGCCAGAAGTGTTGAATGCAACTATAGATGGCTATTCCATTGCTGATTTCCTTGAATTGACTGTTGACGAAGGTATAAGATTTTTTGATAAAGAAAATGAAATTCAGTCTAAGTTACAAGCTATAAGTAAAACTGGATTAAATTACGTAACCCTTGGCCAACCTCTATCTACATTATCAGGTGGTGAAATTCAACGCGTTAAATTAGGCCAATATTTAAATGATGATGTTACAGATAGTATTTTTATATTTGATGAACCTACGACAGGTTTACATGAAGCTGATATTCCTATATTGATAAACTGTTTTAATGATCTTATTGAACAAAATAACACTGTTATTTTAATTGAACACAATTTATCAATTATGTGTGATGCTGATTGGATTATAGATGTAGGACCAGGTCCTGGTCTAGATGGGGGTGAAGTACAATTTAGTGGCTATCCTATAAACTTTGTTAAAGAGAATAAAACATTAACATCTAAGCATTTGAAACTTTATATAGCAAATGATTAAAATTGTTTCATATTTTCATATAGCATTGGTTAGATTTAGAAATTTTGTAACTTAGCGATTCTGAAAATTATCACATGAAATTAATAAAGAAGTCTATATACTGGTTATAATCTGTATATAGACTTCTTTATATATTTATTATTATGGTTTTAGAACTACTTTAATATTATTATCTTTTTTCTGATCGAAAATATCATACGCTTGTTTTGCATCTTCTAAAGGCATTGTATGAGTTATAATTTCTGTTGGATCAAAAACCTCATTTTTAATCATTTCATACAATTTTGGCATTTGATGAATAACTGGTGCTTGTCCACTTTTTACTTGGACATCTCTATTGAAAATTAAATCTATTGGAAAATTGTCTGCAGGTGTACCGTAAATACCAGTTAATTGAATCGTTCCAAATTTTCTTACTGATTCAGCTGCTGTAATAATGGGACTAATATTACCTCGTTGCGCTGAATTTGAACTTATCTCTAAATCATCTTGAACAACTTGGCCATCCATTCCAACACAATCTATAACGACATCTGCACCACCGCGTGTACTTTCATGAAGTAATTTTCCTATATTATCTTCTTTAGAAAAATTATATACTTCAGCGCCATTGGATTTTTTGGCATGGTTTAATCTATGTTCTACATTGTCAATGGCAATAACACGTTCAGCGCCTTTTAATTTAGCAAATTTTTGTGCCATTAAACCAATTGGGCCACAACCGAGAACAATAACGGTATCTCCAGCTTTTACGCCTGCATGTTCAACACTCCAATAAGCTGTTGGGACCACATCAGATAAAAATAATACTTGTTCGTCTTTCAAATCACTATCTGGAACTTTGAAAGAGGAGAAATCGGCAAATGGGACTCTTAAATACTCTGCTTGACCTCCCCAGTGGTTTCCGTGCATGCCACCAAAACCGAAGAGTCCACCATTATTCATTTTCCAACTTGCCGGTGATGGATTAGAATTATCACACTGAGACTCCATTTCATTATTACAATAGAAACAATCGCCACAACCTATGTTAAAAGGTATAACTACTCTATCTCCCTTTTTTAAGGTTTTAACCTCTTTTCCTACTTCTTCTACAATTCCCATTGGCTCATGTCCAATAACAAAATCAGGATCCATAAATAAATCACCTTGATGGTAAAGATGTAAATCAGAACCACATATACCTGAAGCTGTTATTTTTATAATTGCATCCGTTGATTCTTCTATTATTGGATCATGTACTTCACGCACTTCCATATTTTTATGACCTTGATAAGTAACTGCTTTCATTTGTACCACCCTCCTCTAAAGATTTTACCCTTGATATTATAATGTAAACTCAGAGGAATAAATTGATTTATTACTCTTTTTAGAAAATTGTTAGTTCATATGTAGCAAAATGCCAAACATCGTATTTATTTAGCCAAAATTAATTAAAAAGTAATTATAGATAAGTTTAATACACGTAAGCAATATACTATACTAGAATAGAATTAAAGATTTACCTAAAAGTAACTATACAGTTTTGACCCATTTATAAGTAATTGCTGATTTTAAAGAAGAATTTGTGTGTTTTCTTAAACCGAAATAAAAATCTGAAAAGCGAAGGATTTTAATGTTTATTGCTTTTAAAAGCTGATATTTAAATGTACATTATGTTATTGCTACTTTTTGGGAAATTAAGTTACTTACAAACTATGGCAAGATTCTCGAAAATATAAAGTACCTCATAAGAAAAGAGAGATAAAAAATGTATAGATCAAGATATATTGGTTAACGAGCATGTTTTGAAATGATTAAGACACTCTTTATAAAGAAGTATCTTTTTTATACTACTTTATAGCTTAAAAATTTTGAAAAAATTTTTTAATTTTCATACTTACTTTTTTTCGGTGTAGTTAAAGCTACGACAGCTATAATAATAAATATTCCGCCTACTAGTTGATAGTATCCAAAGGATTCATTTAACCAAGTAATTGAAATGATGATGGCAACAAGAGGTTCTATACTGGATAAAATGCTTGTTTCAGATGGGGATAAATACTTTAAACTTCCGATATAAAGAAGAAATGAAAGAGTTCCACTTATAATCACACCTAATAACATAACAGTTGTTGTGATTGTTAAGTCTTCAATAAAACTTTGAATACTTAAATTTAAATTTAATAAAAAGGAAAATACACCTGCGATTAACATCCCCCACCCAACTACAAGAATGACGCCCCATTTTTTGATTAAAGAAACCGGTTGTATAGTGTAAAATGTAAAACCTAGCATTGTAAGAATTCCAAAAATAATACCCTGTTTGGTTAGAAGAATGTTTTGATACGAACCATTTGTGATTAAAAAATAGAGACCAATTAAAGCTATAACTATAGAGATAAATTGTCTGACAGTTGGTAGCTGCTTGATTTGTATGGATACATAAATTGTAATAAGGATTGGAGCAAAAAACTGAAACAACATAGCCGTGACAGCATTGCTTACATTGATTGTCTCGATAAAAAAGTATTGAGCACCGAGCATACCAATAGCTCCAAATAATATGAGTTGAAATTTGTGATCTGGGTACTTCCAAATTTCAAAGATTTGTTTTTTTGAAAAAGAAAGATACAAGAGAAGAAAAATTCCAGCTAATAGTAAGCGAAAAACAAGAAAATCTATGGATGAAATGCTGGAATGTTGGAAAAGCCACTGTATCATCGGACCCGATAGGCCCCAAAGAGTTGCTCCACTAATAATCATAATATATCCTATATGTTGATTTTGCTGATTCATTTTAACCCTCCATTGTTAGTATTTTTATTGCTATGATGTAAAAATTGTACTCTTAAGGTATTATAGTGAATATCTGACTCTTTTATAAGTGCCAGTATTTTATTAGTAGAGGGGACCAGATTTAATGTTACAGTTAACACCGAATTTTGATATTCACGGTAAAGATCCGATTTATATCCAGTTATATTCGTATATTAAACAAGAGATAAAGAAAAAAAGATTATTACCTGAAATGAAGTTGCCTTCAAAACGAAAACTTTCTCAGCATCTTTGCGTTAGTCAAAATACTGTTGAATCTGCCTATGGGCAATTAGTTGCTGAAGGCTACTTAAAAGCACTTCCTAGAAAAGGATATTATGTTTGCGATATTGAAGAAGAGGATTTTAATATAAATTATCAAACTCCCCAGTATGTGGAGGAAAAATTAAATAACAACGATGGTTATACCTATGATTTTGCATACACTGGTGTTGATCCGGAATCTTTTCCTTTTAACCTTTATAGAAAGTTGGTAAATGAAATATTTCAAAGTGATAACAAACAAATATTACAGTTAGGCCATCCTCAAGGAGAGCTATATTTACGAAGAGCGATTGCGGATTATATTTACGAAGCAAGAGGAGTAAAATGTTATCCAAGTCAAATTGTTATCGGATCTGGCACACAAACTTTAATGAAGATACTTTTTCTATTATTACCAAAGAGCAAATTTGCTGTTGAAGACCCTGGATATCATAGGAAAATGATGTTATTTGAAAAAGAAACAAATCAAGTAGAATTCATTCCAATCGATTCAGAAGGTATGCTTGTTTCTCATTTAATTAAATCTGATGCAAATGTAGCGATTGTGACGCCGTCCCATCAGTTTCCTAGTGGTATGATTATGCCGGTTTCAAAACGTTTACAAATATTGAAATGGGCAAAAGAACAAAAAGACCGTTATATTATTGAAGATGATTATGATAGTGAATTTCGATATAGTGGTAAACCAGTACCTGCGCTTCAAGGGTTAGATACCGGAGAAAATGTAATTTATATGGGTACTTTCTCCAAATTACTATTACCTTCTCTGCGTATTAGTTATATGGTTTTACCAATTTCTCTAATCAATATCTACCAAGAAGACTTTTTCTTTTATGCTCAAACAGTCTCTCGCATAGACCAAAATATCTTAAAAGAATTTTTAAATAGAGGACATTGGGAAAAACATATTCAAAAAATGAAAGTGGTTTATCGAAAAAAAAGAGATGTTTTAATTACAGCTATTTCAAAACATTTCCCAGAAAGTGTTGAAGTTATAGGCGAAGACTCTGGTTTGCATTTAACCCTACGTTTAAATAATGGTATGACAGAACAAGAGGCTATTGATCAAGCAGCAAAATTTGGTGTAAAAGTAAATTCTGTTTCTGAATACGGGGAAAATGATGGCCAAACCGTCCTCCTTGGCTTTGCAGTACTATCCATAGAACAAATAAAAGCAGCAGTTAAACTGCTTGAAAAAGCATGGTTCGAAAAAAATGCAAGTAATCATTATTAAGATTTTCTTTTTCAATAATGACTCTAAAGGTAACTATTATACAAAGTATTGTATATAAGAATGATGCTAAAAGAGACTTTTGTTACTCATACTGTGATATCAATAATAGTTTCGATAGTAAGGTTAGTATTTATACTAATATTCCATTATTTTTAATATTAATTTTATTATAAAGATTAACTTAAAGCGAAGTATAATTATACTTCGCCTTTTTAAATATATAATCTAATGACCCTATATACACTATTAATATCAGAAAAAATATTTTGTATGTTTAGAGCGTACTTATATGTCTCTGAGTCGTTCTCTATTTAATATAAATCTACTGGTCAATATAAAAACATTTCAATATTCCTGAAAGAGATTATATAAAGTTCGGTTCAATTTTTCTTCTTTAAAAAAATTAACTAATTTTCATTATTAATTAATTTCAAATATTCATCTCCCCATTCACAAATACCATAGACCACATTGTCGAGAGACAAACCAACACTAGTTAATCGATATTCAACTTTTGGAGGGACTACTGGATATATAGTTCTTTTTATTATCATATCCTTTTCAAGCTCCCTCAATTGTCTAATTAACATTCTTTGATTAATATCTGGTAATTTTTTTTCTAATTCACTCAACCTAAGTACTTCTGATTGTAATAAATGATAAATAATAGGGATTTTCCACCTACCACCAATTACTGATAAAGCTAAATCTTTAGAAGTGTAAAATAATTTATTATTATATTCTATTAACAATTTCTTCTCCTCAGTGACGTATTTGTCAGTATTGTATTTACGAAGTTATTATAGCATAATGAATATATAATATATAGGAGGTAATAACATATGGAATTACAATTAGCAATTGATTTATTAAATAAAGAGGATGCTGCAGAATTAGCAAATAAAGTTAAAGATCATGTAGATATCGTAGAAATTGGAACACCAATTGTTATAAATGAAGGATTACCAGCTGTACAACATTTAAATGATAATGTTGATGGTGTAAAAGTATTAGCAGATTTAAAAATTATGGATGCTGCCGATTACGAAGTAAGCCAAGCAGTTAAATTTGGTGCAGACATAGTAACAATTTTAGGCGTTGCAGAAGATGCATCAATTAAAGCAGCAGTTGATGAAGCACATAAACATGGCAAACAGTTATTAGTAGATATGATTGCAGTACAAGATTTAGAAAAACGTGCGAAAGATTTAGATGATTTAGGCGCAGATTATATCGCTGTTCATACTGGTTATGACTTACAAGCTGAAGGTCAATCTCCTTTAGAAAGTTTACGTAAAGTTAAATCTGTAATTAGTAATTCTAAAGTAGCAGTTGCAGGTGGTATTAAACCAGATACAATTAAAGATATTGTTGTAGAAAATCCTGATTTAATTATTGTTGGTGGCGGCATTGCAAATGCTGATGACCCTGTAGAAGCTGCTAAACAATGTAGAGCTGCGATTGAAGGAAAATAATGATGACAGAAATCACAAATTATCGTTTAATACTAGATGAAATAGACAACACATTATCACATGTGAAAGACAGTGAAGCCGAAACGTTTTTAAAGCAAATTATTAAAGCAGAGCACGTTTTTGTATCTGGAAAAGGACGTTCGGGTTTTGTAGCAAATAGTTTTGCGATGAGATTGAATCAGCTTGGGAAAGGTGCACATGTAGTTGGTGAGTCAACTACACCTTCCATTACCGAAAAAGATTTGTTTGTTATCCTTTCTGGCTCAGGTTCGACAGAGCATTTAAGATTATTAGCAGATAAAGCTAAAGCTGTAGGTTCAGAAGTTGTATTATTGTCAACAAATCCAACGTCAAAGATTGGTGAACTTGCAAATGCAGTGATTGAATTACCGGCAGGAACGAAATATGATGTTGAAGGTTCAGCACAACCTCTAGGTAGCTTATTTGAACAAGCATCACAGGTGTTTTTAGATAGTATTGTTTTAGATTTAATGACTGAGATAAACGTTGATGAAGAAACAATGCAGCAAAATCATGCTAATCTGGAATAAAACCTACAAAAGATAATTCACTTTAATACCCCACATTTATTTGTGGGGTATTTTTAATTTAAAGAAACGCCCTGAGATATTTCATAGTAGTTATAAAAATTAATTAGTATTGAATATCACTACTACATTTTTAAAAAGTGATGCAGATTTATAGCCATAATTTTTAGATTTACATTGACGATACTGCATCGAAAGGCACACTTACACACCTAAAAAACGTCGTGCTAAAAACAAATTTACATGTGGTAATCCAACATCCTTATTATACATTTTAACAGTTGGTTTAAAGCAAACTTTAAAAATATATAATTTCCAACCTATTAAATTACATTTGTTTCTTAAAACGCATATATGAGCCAGAATAGAAAATAGTTGCATTAAAGATCAAAGATTGCTTAAGAATCAGCAAGTTTTGACGTTAGAGAGTAATAAAAAATATTCAAAAATCAATTAGAGGAAAAGAGGCTGCTTAATTATTCCTTTGATACACCTACTACATTTCAACAAACAATAGATTTAATTAATGAAGGTAATTTAAAAGTTAAAGATGTTATCACTGATGAGATAGAGCTAGATGATATTGTGGAGTCAGGATTTGAACAACTCCTAAATGATAAATCACAAGCAAAAATTCTCGTTAAGTTATAAAAGAGCCTCCCTAATATAGGGGGCTCTTTTATTAACTAAAACATAGTTTCATTTAGTCAAGTATTTGTGAGTTTTTACAATTCGTTAATCTAAGGATATTTAACAATACAATTATTTAATGATTGTATTGTTAAATACAAAACTAGGTTCGGCACCTAAAATAATAAGAAATATTTGTGAATACTTCACATTTTGGAATTTTAACATCATATCTTTAAAAAATATAAAATCTCTATCATTTTTAACTTTTTCAACTTCTTGTTCATATAATTTTAAAACAGATTCTCTTATTAAAGTTGGTCTCTCATTTTGAATAGTTTTAGGGTTATCTGAAAACATGAGTAATCCTAAATATTTATAGTGGATACTTAATTGTCGTGTCAAACTAGCTATATATTCTAACTTTTCATACATACTAGGAAACTCGTTTCTTAGTTTTTTCAAATCTAACTTAGCTTGGTTTAATTCTTCCATTTCAGTAAACATTTTATCACTACTCCAATTCCCATGGCTTATTGATATCAAGAGACTCAATTATATTTTTACTTCGCGATCTTTTAATTTTTCTCATTTTAGCTCTTTCTTCGCCGTCCATAAATAATAATTTTTCTTCTTTGGACTGAGGAGAGATTTTGGGTATTTTAATTGGTTTTTTCTTTTCATCTAAAGCTACAAAAGTAAGAAAAGCTAAAGCAGCAATTTTTCTTTCTGCAGTAATCATATCTTCTGAAATGACTTTACAAAATACTTCCATAGATTTTTCTCCTGTATAAACTACATAAGATTCTATACAAACTGAATCAGATTGCGTGATTGGATATAAAAATTCTACTGAATCGGTAGAAGCTGTAACACATTCTTTAACTCTTGCATGTCTTCTAGCTGATAGCGTTGCGTTATTATCAATTTTTTTCATCAACACCCCTCCAAATAGGGTATTATAATTGTTTAAATCATTAATTAATACTTGATCCGTACTGACAATTTTACTATCACTAGGAAATTTATAATTTTCCATAAAAAACTCCCGTTTCTATAATTTTTTACCTTCTAATTATAGAGCGAGAGTATATAAGTATAAAATATCTTTTTTTTATACAGCCATAAATTTCTCAAATGCCTTTATATTTAATAGTTAATTAAGAAGTTTTCTTGAAGAAATTTAATCCAATTTTTTGTTAAAGAATCAACTATAATATCTTTTCTCCAAACAATGGCAAGTTCCCATTTCATAGAAGGTTCATTAATATCGATGGCTTTTAAATTATTATCTAATAATTCTAGTATTCCTTCGGGTAATATACATACTCCCAGATTATTTAATAACATTTCTTCTATGAAACTCCATTGGGTGGTTTCAAAAATCATATTAGGATTAAAGCCATAATTTCTACACGTATTTTTGATTTTATCGTTTAAATAGAAGTCAGAATTAAATAAAATAAATTCTTGTTCTTTTAAATCGTCAATATTAATCGTTTTTCTCTTAGATAATTTATGATTTTTATGAACAACCAATTTTAATTTTTCTTCTAAAAAAGAGAATGTATTAAAGTTTTTATTATTTGTAGGCAGCACGGTAATTCCCATGTCTAAATCACCATAATATATATCGTTTTCAATTTTTTTACTACCATTTTCAAAAAGTTGAAAAGTTATATTAGGATACATTTCATGAAATTGCGAAATTAATTTAATTAATATTCTTATATTAATAATAGTAGGTATTCCAATTTTTAAACGTCCAGTTTTTAATTCTAATAAATTACTTAATTCATTAGGGATATTATCATACATTTTAAGCATTTCTTTACATTGAGAAAAGAAAGCTTCTCCTGCGTCAGTTAAGTATATTTGATTTTTATATCTATTAAATAAGATTACTTCTAATTCTTCTTCTAATAATTTAATTGTATTACTAATTGTAGGTTGTGTAATAAAAAGACTAGCTGCTGCTTTGGTCATACTTTTTTGTTTTACAACTTCTACAAAATACTGCATATGTTTAAGTTCCAATAAATTTCCTCCTTTTTATTATTCTATATAACGATGAACGACTAACACCTGTCTGTTCGGCAAATCTCTTCGCCTGTAATCTTTGTTAATCATATAGAATTTTGATTTCTCTTTTCTTGTGCTCAGGTAATGAAGCTTCTAATCCTTTTTTAATACTTTCACTTAGTAAATTAGCTTCGAATTCAACAAATGCGCTCATCGTAGTAAATAATATCTTGCCCATCGCATCTTTCGTTAATACATTCATATATATAATATGTAAATAAATGCTGTTTTTAGCGAATCATTAAGATAACTCAATTAATTCTTCCGTTGTACGTCCAAAACAATCTAATTTATAGAGAACTATAATATTGTCTCCTCGTAAATAAAAAAACTTATCAAGTTCCAATCTTTTCATTTTACGATTACTTGCTTTCTTGCTAAAAATACATTCACAACCATATTTCTCAAGTGTATCAATTTATGCATCAAGACTTTGATTTTTTATTGACACACGTGAATAACCAATTTTTGCCATTTGAATACCGCCTCTTTTAAACTTTTTCGGGTAAAACTATTAATGAAATCTAATTCTCGATGCAAATAAAAACGTCTCTTAGCGTCCTAAAAACCAAGTTATTAAAAATTCTCCATATTTAATTATTAATAGTTTCAAACGTCAGTTCATATAAATCTTTATCATCTAAATTAATGAACTTCCCCAATATTCACTCGATACCGGTTATTTATTTTGTTTCTTAGAGATTTGATTATAATAGTTTATATTAATATGTATATTGGTTGTATAACTATTACTTTGATTGTGTCTTTAAATTCTTCAAACGTTTTTTATTAATTGGCATTAAATAATAATTCTCATTAGGTAAAACATTAGTGTGTTTTTCTTATATAACTTCGTTTCCATTTAAATAAGCTTTTATATCTATATTTTTAACAGTTCCACCGCCTAAATTTTGTAGTTAAAAAGCAGTAGTTACATAGTCAGAATAAGTTTCAGTTAGATTTTTTAATTTTAAACCTTTTCTTCCTTGTTCGATAATAACTTAATCGAAGGCTAAGAATGGAATAAAAGAAATTTTAATTTGTCTGATTTGTATAATTACTGAAATGATATATAAAATTGTCATAATAAATATTCCAATTCAACCAATTGCTTGTAAATATTTCTCAACCAATTCTCGTTTTGAAATAAGTAATAATTTAATTCTACTCTATCTCAACAATACAATCTATATTCGTTAATACATTTAATAGTATTTGATAACCTGGAATAAGTTTTAAAGACTATTTCATAGTAAATTACTAATTAAGAAAGGGGTACTTAAGTAAAGAGATTATGAGCATAACGTTCATTTATCATAGTATAAAGTCACAAAATTACTTACTGTTGATTATATATAATACTTAGGTTTTAAAATATAATTGAAAGGTATGTTGTATTATGACTAAAAAAGTAGCAATCATTTTAGCAGATGAATTTGAAGATATAGAATTGACTAGTCCAAAGGAAGCATTAGAAAATGCTGGATTTGAGACTGAAGTTATTGGAGATACAGCAAAACATGAACTTGTTGGCAAACATGGGGAGAAAGTAACTGTAGATGTTAGCATTGCAGATGCGAAACCAGAAAATTATGATGCATTATTAATTCCTGGCGGATTCTCACCCGATCATTTACGTGGTGATGAAGAAGGTCGCTATGGTACATTTACTAAGTATTTTACTCAAAATGATGTGCCTACATTTGCGATTTGTCATGGTCCACTTTTACTAGTTGATACTGATGATTTAAATGGCCGCACAATAACTGGAGTTATCAATGTACGTAAAGATTTATCTAATGCTGGTGCACACGTTGTTGATGAATCAGTTGTAATAGATAACAATATTGTAACGAGTCGTGTCCCAGATGATTTAGATGATTTCAATAGAGAAATTATTAAAAAATTAAAAGCATAATTTGTAATATCAATCAGTATTTATTATCTAAGAGACTAACAGTTTCATCTTTATCGCTAGCACTCTAATAAGAACAGTTCAAAATCGAAGCCTAAAGCGATTATACTATTTTAATAATCTATTTAGTGATTGTTGAATCGGTAGTAACGAGTTTCCTATATATTTTTTTAAATCATCAGATTCAATATCTAAACTTCCACTTTTTATAATTTCTTGTGCTGAAGCAAGAAAATCAGCTAAATCTTTAGGATATTCTGCGCTTTCCTGTAAGAATTTTGAAGCCGTGTTAACATCTGTATCAATAATCTCAAGACTTTTACCTGAAATTTTTTCTAACTCTTCTGCTATTGACGATATGTGATCAAATTTCCACCAATTTCAATAATATTAGGAAATTCATATTCCCCTGATACTGCATAAGCAGCTATTTGAGCATATTCTTCTTTCAATGCCCAACCGACTTTGCCGTCTCCACCTGAATGAACAAATTTTCCGCTTTTTAAAGCAGCTGTAATTAACCCGTATTCATTTTCTAAATACCAGTTATTACGCAAAAATGTATAATTTATACCAGAATCTAAAATTAATTTTTCGGTATATTTATGATCCTCTGCTAACGGACTACTAGAAATATTAGCATTTCCAAAGCTTGTATAAGCAATATAAGAAACACTATTTGCTTTAGCTGCTTCTACAACATTTTTATGTTGCTTTTGACGTTGCCCAACTTTATTCCCTGAGATAAATAAAAGACGATCTATATCTTTAAAAGCTTTTGATAACGCTTCAAAATCATCATAATTTCCAAACCTTATATTAAATCCTTTTTCTTCCAATTGGCTTGCTTTTTCTTTATTTCTTACTAAAGCGAAAACTTCATCTTGGGGAACTAATTTTTTCAAAAATTCAAGAGCATAATTCCCCATACCACCTGTAGCACCTGTTATTAAAATAGTATTTTTAAATAATAGTTTTATTAAGTGATTAAAAAGTATAATGTCAAAACTTAGCATTTTCAAGCAATTTTTATCTTTCCTGGAACTATTTTCTATTCTGGCTCATATATGCGTTTTAAGAAATAAATGTAATTAAATAGGTTGGAAATTATATATTTTTAAAGTTTGCTTTAAACCAACTGTTAAAATGTATAATAAGGATATTGGATTACCACATGTAAATTTGTTTTTAGCACGACGTTTTTTAGGTGTGTAAGTATGCCTTTAGGTATAAAAATAAAAATCAACCTAGAAAAAGTAGATTGGATTTTTATTTCGATGCAGTATCGTCAATGTAAATCCAAAAATTATGGTTGTAAATCTACAACACTTTTTAAAAATGTAATAGCAATATTCAAGGCAAATTAATTTTTATAACTGCTCGGAATATCACGAGCAATTTCTTTAGCTTTAAAATAAAAAAATCGACGAAGGTCGATTATGGTTTTTGCACCGTTTGGAACAAACGTGTAAACGCCCCCTTGCGGGATTTAACTAAATTATAACGATGAATTTTAGACCTATAATGCAATAATAATTGGGTCTACCGGATTTACAATTTTAGTTAAGTGTTCCAAGGCTCAACGTCAATAAAGCAATTAGTTATTTTTAACTATCCCATTTGGAACGTAAAATACATGAGCAAAAGTTATTTTGTGGGTATTCTGGTTCGAAATATTTAATTACATCTGATTTTATATTTCCAAAAGTCGTTTCGGGTTTATGCTTAAAACCGTCATAAAAAGATTTAATTACATCATGTTTAAAATTGCCTCTTGGGAATTTAGTAACGATTGCTTTTCTGATTTCATCAGAATATTGATCCCAATTATCGCCCATTACGTCTGTTCCTACACCATGAAATAATAAGGCTACATTATTTTCTTTGTGTTCAGCTACACCTAGTGTTGTATGTAACGCAATAGAATCCCAGGCAAGTTGTAAATCGCGTTCGTTATAATTATAATTTTTTAAAAATTGTCTAACTGCATTAGCGCCATCTACTTCGAACCTTAAATCATCGCTACTGTATGTTTGGGTTAAACCTAAATCATGGAATAAAGAAGTGATATAAAGTAATTCTTTATCGTATTGTAATTTATCTTGCATGCCTTTGACTTCGCCAAATAAATAAACTCTGTTTGAGTGATTCCATATTAATTCATTTCCGTATTCTTGTACGATTTTTTGGGCATCTTGAACAATTTTACTATCTGGAACTTTTATTTCATCTATGCTATTAATCATAAAAAAACTCCCCTTTGTTAAATATAGAATTAGTGTTAATATTCCCTTTAAAAAATAAGTAAAACTTTCTTTATATTAGATAAAGAAAACAAATAAATAAAGAAGTAAATACATTTATTTAAACATTAGAGTCAAGTCCAGACTCCTGTGTAAAATGCTATACAATGTTTTTACCATTTCTACTTATCAAAATTGATGTATTTTCTTGAAGAATAAATCCATTCATCATGTAGGTCCATAAGAACGGCTCCAATTAAGCGATTGGCTGATGTTTGATTGGGGAAGATGCGAATAATCTTTTCTCTTCTGCGTACTTCTTGATTCAGTCGTTCAATTAGATTGGTACTCTTTAGTCGATTGTGGGAATTTCCTTGTACGGTATATTGAAAGGCGTCTTCGAATCCATCATCCAATGATGCGCAAGCTTTTGAATATTTTGGTTGATCGATATAATCATGAATCAATCGATTTTTAGCCTCACGCGCTAAGTTAATATCTGTGAACTTAAAAATTCCTTTAACAGCTTCTCTGAAAGATTTTGAATTTTTTTTAGGAATGGTGGTAAAGATATTTCTTAGGAAGTGAACTTGGCATCTTTGCCAACTTACGTTGGTGAAGGATTTTCTAATGGCAGAGACTAATCCTTTGTGCGCATCAGAAATAACGAGTTCCGTACCTTGTAAACCGCGTTCTTTTAGGTATTCAAAAAATGTTGTCCAGGTCTCTTCGCTTTCGCCACTTTGAATCATGAAGCCGATAATTTCACGGTCGCCATCTTTGGTTATTCCAATCGCTATATGACAGCTTTTTGAGAGTACTCGATTTTCTTCTCGTACTTTTATATAGAGTACATCGGTCATTAAGTAAGGATAATTTTTTTCTGATAATAAACGATTCTGCCACTCGTTAACCATAGGTTCTAGCTGTTCTGTTAAGCTAGAAACGAAGGACTTAGAGACGGATTTACCACAAAGTTCTTCCACAATTTTTGATACTTTACGAGTTGAAACGCCTGATACATACATTTCCAACATTGAAGCCATGAGGGCTTTTTCGTTTCGTTGATAACGTTCAAACACTGTGGGTGAAAAATGGCCATCACGTGTTCTGGGTACTTTTAATTCTAGCGTGCCTACACGTGTCGTAAAGCTGCGCTCATAATAGCCATTTCGTTGACTTTGTCGGTTTTCTGTTCGTTCATATTCTTTTGCTTGAATATATTCTGTTCGTTGATTTTCCATTAGTTGATTAAATACCGTTGTTAAAATATTTTTAGAAACGTCATCCTTTACAGAATATTCAATAATGCTTTGAATCTCTTCGCTTTTCAGTGTAAAATGTACTTGGGTCATGTAAAAGTCCTCCTGGGTATGTTTTTGTCGTTAAAAACATTGTACCGTAAAAGGACTGTTATATGGCCTTTTTACTTTTACACAATTATACGGACTTTATCAACATTAGATAAACACTTTTTTATTCTAGTACCGTTAATGTATAAACATAAGTTACTACATAAAAATGATTTCAAAGGTTAATTTAAGACGAATAAATTATATAAATATTACATGTTAAGCATTTTATAAACAGGTGTGAATTTAAATAAAATACATAACAGACTCCTTTAGGGAGTCTATAAAGACTCTAAAGAGTCCTGGTTTTGAACAGTCTTATGAAATTTTAGAACAACTATTAGCACAAGATACACCGTCAATAAATAATGAAATTTCGTTTGTTGACGGTAATAAAGTACAAATGATGCCACAAACAGATAAAAGAATTCCCGTATTTCCTACGGGTTTTGCGCAAAGTTCAATTTCTTGGATAGCCCAACATGGTGATGGTTGGGTTCAATATCCAAAACCGCCTCAAGACCAAGCACAGCTAATTAATGATTATAGAAATTTAATTACAAAAAATAATAATGAACAATTTAAACCCTTTACCCAAATGCTTTACGTTGATTTAAACGAAGACCCTAATCAATTACCTGAACCCATACCACTTGAATTTAGATTAGGGAAAAATCGTTTAAGAGAATTGTTGTATCAGTATAAAGAAATTGAAGTAAATCATTTAGCTTTTGTTGCTTATTTTGCTAGAATACCTGTCGAAGACATTGTTCCATATTTTCCAACACACAAAGTGAACTAATTAGGAGGTTATATTGATGAGAGCATTTGCAATAGAATCATATGGAGAAGCTAATGTATTACAAGAATTTAATTTACCACTACCTGAGATAACAGATGAAGAAGTATTAATTGAAGTTGAAAATACAGGTGTTAGCCCATACGATTGGCATGTTAGACGAGGTGAACAAGAAGGGAAAATTGATTACCCTATACCGCTCATTTTAGGATGGGATATATCAGGCGTTATACGTAAAGTCGGCTCAAAAGTAACAGATTTAACAGTAGGTACACCAGTTATTGCAACACAACAACTTGATAAAAACGGTGGTTATGCAGAATTTGTGGCCATTAATCAAAACACAGTTGTTAAAAAACCTGAATCATTATCTTTTGAAGAAGGTGCGACAATTCCAATTAATGGTTTGACTGTCTATCAAGCGTTAATAAAATACGGTGAAATGCAACACGGCGATAAAGTATTAATACATGGTGGCGCAGGTGCAGTAGGTATATTTGGCATTCAATTAGCTAAAGCTAAAGGTGCCTATGTAGCAACTACTGCAAGTACACACAACCATGAATTTTTAAAATCAATTGGGGCAGATGTTGCCATTGACTACAATACAGAACGTTTTGAAGATTATGTACATGATTATGACATCGTCCTTGATACACAAGCAGGAGACACACTTGAACGTAGTTATGATGTATTGAAACCTGGAGGCCGACTAATATCTATACGCGGGCAAGTTAATAAAAAGAAAGCAGAAAGTAAAGGAATTACAGCATATTTCACATGGACAGAATTAAATCGTCAAGATTTAATAGAAGTTGTTAATTTATATGGATATGGTGTTGTCAAAGCTTACTTTGAAGCTATTTTCCCACTATCTTTTGTTCGAGAGGCTCATAAATTAAGTGAAAATGGTCATTCTAGAGGGAAAATTGTAATAAATAATAAATCATAATATATGATTTATTATTTAAATTAACATAACCGATGATTCTCAGAAGTTCTCACTATATAAAAGGCACTAAAAGTTTATAACTTTTAGTGCCTAATTAATTATATTAGCTACCAAACAAACGACTCCAAAACCCCTTTTTAGGTGGTTCTACTTCCCTATCCTCAGGCCCATTCCCTATTTCTTCAGATGGTTTATCATCTTTCGCTAATAAGTCTTCGTTTGGACTGTCATCCTTTTTCTCTTCAGTTATATCCTCATGATTTACTTCTGCTTCTATTGGTTGGGTTTTCTTTTATTGTTGGTTGATATTTTGAGATTCTTCAGTAAAAGTTGCTTCTTGCGGATTAACGCTTTGTCTATCATTAGTCGCTGTATCAAAAGAATAATTAAGATGTCTTTCTTCTTCTAATTGGTTTTCTAGTTTTTGAATCTTTTTATTACTTTCTAAAGCTAATATTTGTTGATTTTCCAACAGTTTATTTAATGTATTAACATTGCTATTTTGTTGATCTAGTTGTTTAGTTAAATTCTCAATATATTTTTCATCATTTTTAGCTCTAATTTCAAAGATTTCTATTTGCTTTTCTAATTCATTCGCTTTTGTTTTTAATGTCTCAAAACTATTTGAATTATTATATATATGCTTTTCAACCTCTGCAGTATTTTCATCAAATCTTTCTTTTTTTATTGATTCTTTATTTGGCGTTGTACTTTCTTTCTTAGTGATTTTTTCTATAATTTTCAAACAATCATTATCATTAATATAATTAATTCCATTTTCTTTTTCAAAAGATATATTTAAGCTTTTAGCATTATTAACAATAGTTTGTTTAGTTACATTCAATTCATCTGCAACCATTTTAATAGTTTTTATAGCATCCACCCTTAGGTACCTAATTTAGCACCTAAATTTTACCACCTAACAAATTTTTTTCACCTTTTAACCTCTAAATTTACCACCTATTTTACTACCTAAATACCTAATTATCTACCTACCTAAGGTTTTTAGTACCTAATTAGGCACTAAATTAGTAAATTTTACTATTTTGAAGTTGTAATGTGATTTTAACTACACTAAAAACGCTTTATATACGATCCTAAAAGTGTTAATATTACTTTATGAATATTAACAGAGCCGATGCTATTGGCGTAGCATCGGCTCTCGGTAATAAAACGATTCGCATTCGTTTGTTTATATATTTTTTTGATACTTGTATTATATATATCTAATCATCTAAGTGCAAGCACAAAACATATAACTTACGTAAAAATTGTTTTATTACCTCAATCCAAAAAAGTGGAAATGAGGTTTTTATTATGCCCAATTTTGAGAAATACAATTTATCACAAGTAAAAACTGAAAGATTTTATCAACTGCCTAAATATTTATTTGAAGATACATATTTTAAGAAAATGTCAGCAGAATTATATCTAAAAACCCTTACGCTTAACCTGTCTATAGACAAATATAGTGCTTAAAATCAAAGTGATCATATCGAATATTTTCACATATATCGAACTAAACTTTAATATTTCAATATTAAATCCTTCGCCGATAATAGGTATGAAAAAATCGAACACAATAAATATTAATAATATGCCTAATAATATTTGTTGGCTCTTAGGCATAGTACCACCTCATATAGCAAATTTTAGTTATTCACGTTTACTTGTTTACATTTTTATTGTTTAAATACAAAGTTGAAAAAGCAATTTCTATACAAAACTACATGTCTATTATCGAA
This sequence comes from Staphylococcus sp. LKG3-1, assembly GCF_048568385.1. Lineage (NCBI taxonomy): Bacteria > Bacillati > Bacillota > Bacilli > Caryophanales > Staphylococcaceae > Staphylococcus > Staphylococcus sp. LKG3-1. Next base: position 2,066,993 of record NZ_CP183796.1, on the reverse strand, counting down.
AGCCAAATTATAATCATAAAATCAATTGCCTTTTTTCACATCTTTATCTTCATCTTTTTTATAAAAAATTTTATTTAAAAATGTAATGTCTGCTAGATAACTTAAAAAACTACCACCAATGACATCTACAATAAATGATGTAATCGTCGCAAATATTTTCCTAATAATTCTCATATGAAATCTCCTTTGCTTGAATTTATTATTCAAATTAACCCATCTATTATTGAATTAAAAAATTATCCAAAAAAGATGTATACCAGTACTATGATAAAAAGAATGTTATATATGATTTTCTTAATATTTTTTTCTAAGATATATAGTACCGAATCTATTATCAAACTCAGTACAATGAGTACGCCAGAAAATTTAACGATATAATCTAAGAACTGCCAATCAAATATGATAGCTAGTACTAATGAACCTAATGTTAAGACTAAAGCTACTATCCCTGCTGTATTGGCAATAGATGCTAATGTTTTATATCGTTCCTGTTCATTATCTTTAGTCATACTATCTCCCCTTAAAAACATAGTTAACAACTTAATTATATGTTAACATAAATTCTATTGAACATGTATTGTGTATAAAAACACCCATCAACACTTAGAGTTAATGGGTCATATTTATACTATTTGTCTTTTTTGAAATTTTCTACAAAAGCTTTTTTAATATCCTCAATCAATGATCTGCTACCGATTAAATTAGATATGACGCTCATAATAAAGGTTATTATTTTTCCAATGATATCCATATAGCACGCTCCCTTACTATATAAATACCATATTATCCACAATATAATCATATTTACATAATAGATTTTAAAAACATAATTATATTCTTTGAGATATTGCTATATAGATAAAAAGTATTACTTTTCATCTCGTTCACAATAAATAGTTTTTATGCTACGCTTACAAAAAAGGAGCTTTGCTATGAGTTTACCAGTCGCTATTGTCCTAGGTATCATGTTTGTACCTATCTACGCTTGTTTTTGGGCGTTTATATTCCGATGGGAAAATAACAGAAGAGTTAAACGTAACAATTTCGAACCAATGACTAAGAAATCATTCTATGTTCTTTTGTTAGTTCATGCAGTATCCGCTATTCTTATGGTGATTTCTGCAATTTATATAAGTTATTTTAGTTAAATTAAAATGACATACATAAAAAGGAGTTTTAATGTGGATATACTCATCGGATTACTTATTAAAATAATAGATATCATTGTGAGCATAGTTAGCATTTTCGAACGAAAAACAGCAAAGCTATTGAGTAAATTGTCTAAAAGTAAAGATAAGACAAAGGGGTAAAATTTAAGAAGGGTTTAAAATGAATAAAGCAATGATTGCCCATCACACGCTTAATATTTTATTAATGATCATTCTAATAATAGTAAATCATTTTAATGTTTTAAGCTTACCAGTTTCAATTATACTAGCCATTTCAATTACAATTAATGCCGCTTTATTAATCAGAGCAAACAGAAAGAAAATTGAAAATGATGGCGTTACTATAGATGACTATAAGAAAAAATAATATAACTTAGATTGGAGAGATATCATGAAACATAAAAGTACTATGCCGAATTCTAAATTGATGACAACTACATTCCCAATTACCGTTTTATTACATTTATTCTTCATTGTTCTATCGATTTATAATATATTCATTAAAGATAGTACAATCGCTATATCGCTCTCTATATTTAGTTTAATCATTTTCACTTCTATGTTAACACTTACAATTAATGCATATATAAACTACAAAAGACAAAATAATTAGATTGGAGAAATCACTTGAAGGTTGGTAGTTACAAAATTGATGAGTTGTATCTAATCATGATTGGTGGATTTTTAGTAACTCCTATTTTTGTACCATTCATGCTAATTTCAGTAGTCATAATGGTTATTATTGGGTTAGAGAAAGAAGAAGATTAATAGTTAAAAATTGTTTTCATTTAAATTCTTGCCATCATATTTTTCATACCTTTCCCAATTCTCAAACCACAAAAATAACCCCGTAGGTATATGCCTACGGGGTTTTCAGATACAATATCTATTATTGTTCTTCTTTAACATATGGTAATAATGCCATATGACGAGAACGTTTAATAGCTAATGTCAACATACGTTGATATTTAGCTGAAGTACCTGTTACACGACGTGGTAAAATTTTACCACGTTCTGAGATAAAACGTTTTAATAATTCTGTATCTTTATAGTCGATGTGTGTAATTCCGTTTGCTGTGAAATAACAAACTTTTTTACGACGACGTCCGCCTCTTCTTGGTCCACCTGCCATGGTAACTGCCTCCTTTTAAGAAATTTTCATTTTTATATGTTCTATATAATTAGAATGGTAAGTCATCATCACTAATATCAATTGGTCCGTTTGCATTTGCAAATGGGTTATCAGATTGATTATTGTTTGATGAATTATTGTTGTTATTACTTTGATAAGATGATGTATTTTGTCCTGATTGTTGTCCGCCAAAGTTTTGGAAATTATTGTTATTTCCTTCTTGACCATGACGTTGGTTTTGATTTTTAGGTTCAAGGAATTGAACACTATCACAAACCACTTCAGTCACAAATATACGACGACCTTCTTGGTTTTCATAGCTACGTGATTGAATGCGACCGTCAACGCCAGCTAAACTACCTTTAAATAAGTAGTTGTTAACATTCTCTGCTTGTTTTCTAAAAACGACACAGTTAATGAAATCCGCTTCGCGTTCCCCTTGCGCATTTGTAAACGTACGATTTACTGCTAGAGTAAAAGTCGCAACACTCACGCCTGAGGGTGTTGTTCTATATTCTGGATCTTTAGTTAAACGACCGACTAAAACAACTCTATTTATCATTTAAGCGACCCCCATCTATTATTTTCTAGTTTTATCTTCGTCTTCACGAATTACGATATAACGGATTACATCGTCAGAAATTTTAGCTAAACGTTGGAATTCGTCAGTAGCTTCATTATCAGCTGTTTGGATACGTACGATATTGTAGTAACCTTCACTGAAATCGTTAATTTCATAAGCTAAACGGCGTTTGCCCCAGTCTTTAGCTTCTAAAACTTCTGAACCGTGAGAAGCTAAAATTCCGTTGAAACGTTCAACGACTGCTTTTTTAGCATCTTCTTCGATATTCGGACGAACGATGTACATAACTTCATATGTTCTCATTGTATAATTGCACCTCCTTGTGGTCTATGCGGCTCATCATCAAATGTGATAAGCAAGGAATAATTTTCATTACTCACAATCAAGAATTATAGCACATGCCTTTACATTTTACAATGGGTTTACCACGTTATAGCACGTTAAATTTCATAGTTGTTTCATATGAAACATTATGAAATTTAATCATTCACGATATCTATCAAAGCATTCAAGTTAAATAAACATGACATCTTTTACGATTATATTTTCAAATTAAATCATTATTCAAATACTAATTAATATCAATAAAATTTAAATATCTTTTAAGGTAAGGTTGAAAAGTATATTTAATTCTAATAGCATATCAACTATATTATTTTTTGATGTCATATTTACTATTTTTCAAAATAAATTTCAATAATCTACATAGATAAAGGGGATGCTTATGTTTTCAAAATTCAAAAAAGGCTTACTTGCAGGAAGTGTATTTTTTGCATCAACGGTCATTATCAATACAACTTACGCCTCCGATAACCCTTCTAACCAAAAAGGTACAATGGGTTATGGCTATCAACAATATTTAGAAAAGCATCCAGATAAAGCGTCTCAACAAAAACAAGAAAGTGGCTCTAAATCCATGCAAGCCGAATCTGGAACAACGCAATCTGGTGAACGTGTGTTGGATATATCTGAATGGCAAGGTGAGTTAACGACACAAGAAGTCAAAGACTTAAAAGAAAATTACGATTTCATTATTATAAGAGCACAATATGGTTCAGAAAAAGTGGATGCTGCATTAGAGCACAATTCTGCTTTATTAGATAAAAACGGTTTAGACTTTGGTGTATATTCCTATAGTATGTATGAAAATCCTGAGGACGCAAGATACGAAGCGCAGACACTTTACAATCGCGCTCCAAAAGCGAGTTTCTATATCAACGATTTTGAAGAAAATACTGTAACTTCTGGTACGCCTGAAGAAAGCACAGACGCTTGGTATGATGAAATGAAAGGATTAGCTGGCGATAAAAAAGTATTATTTTATTCTTATGAAAATTTCATGGTAGAAAATGCTTCTAATTCTGTAGGTCAATATGATGGTTACTGGTTGGCAAATTATAATCCAGGTCAACCTACACGTGAACACGTCCTCTGGCAATATACAGATAGCTATGCATCTCCTGAATTAAATCAAGATGTTGATGCAAATTATGTAGGACCTGGTGTCGAAACATCTTGGTTCACTTCGTAAAAATTTTAACCTTGATGTTATTTTAAAAGTGCGTTTTCTTTATCAACGCTGTACTTCTAATTTTAACACCTCAAATTGAAGCACACCGCATGTCACTCACATAAATATACAGATTAGCAAAACCCCTCATTACTCGTTGTAATGAGGGGTTGCTTTGTATCTTATACATTAAATCTAAAGTGTACAATGTCTCCGTCTTTCATAATATATTCTTTACCTTCTAGACGTTGTTTTCCTGCTTCTTTAGCGCCATTTTCACCATCGAATGCCACGTAATCGTCATAGCTCGTTACTTCGGCACGAATAAAACCTCGCTCAAAGTCTGTATGAATAATACCCGCACATTGTGGTGCTGTCATTCCTTTAATAAACGTCCAAGCGCGCACTTCTTGTACACCGGCTGTAAAGTATGTTGCCAAACCTAGCAAGTCATAAGTTGTACGAATTAAACGATCTAAACCTGGCTCTTCAATGCCTAAGTCTTCTAAGAACATTTCGCGATCTTCATCTTCTAAGACAGCAATCTCTTCTTCAATTTTTGCGCTAATGACAATCACTTCTGAATCTTCTTTTGCTGCATATTCACGAATAAGTTTTACTTTTTCATTATCGTCATCGCCGATTTCATCTTCACCTACGTTAGCAATATAAAGCATTTTTTTAGATGTTAACAACTGCGCTTGGTCGATGAATTTTTGATCTTCTTCTGTGAATTCCAGACTTCTTACTGGATTGCCTTCTTCTAAAGCTTCTTTAATTCTTGATAAAATACGTGTTTCATTAACTGCATCTTTATCTTTTTGGCGAGCCATTTTTTCTACTTTTGGTAAACGTTTGTCAACAGATTCTAAATCAGCTAACACTAATTCCATGTTAATGACTTCAATGTCATCAATTGGATCTACACGACCTGAAACATGCGTTACATTATCATCGTCAAATGCACGAACGACTTGGCAAATCGCATCTACTTCACGAATGTGAGATAAGAATTTGTTACCTAGTCCTTCACCTTTTGAAGCGCCTTTAACAATACCTGCAATATCAGTGAATTCAAATGTTGTTGGAATTGTCTTTTTAGGTTGTACCATCTTCGTTAAAACATCTAATCTGCTATCTGGTACTTCGACAATCCCTACGTTCGGATCTATGGTAGCGAACGGATAGTTTGCTGCTAAAGCACCTGCTTTTGTAATTGCATTGAAAAGTGTCGATTTACCTACGTTGGGCAATCCAACAATACCTGCTGTTAAAGCCATTATTCATTCTCCTTATTATCAGTATCTTGTTGGGATACTAGTATTTTTTTTATTTTTTTATTAAAAGTTTGTCTTGGAATCATGATACTTCTTTGACAATTTTCACATTTTATTCGGATGTCAGCACCTACACGAATGATTTTAAAACGATTCGTGCCACATGCGTGTTGTTTTTTCATTTCTACAATATCATTTAAACCGTAATTGGATGTCATTCTGTAACACCTCCGACCGTCTTAATCATTATTTTTGCTGGTTCGCATCGTACTGTACCATCGTTGGCTGTGGTGTTTTAATTTCTTTAAGTTTAAATAATTTCAAGATTTCTTTTCTTAAAATACGCGCACCTGACGCACCTTCGCCTGGAATTGTCTCTGCAGACACACTCAATACGATTTCGTTATTTGTAATCGAATTAACACCTACTACTTCTGGTGTCGAGATAAATAAGTAATATTTAGATCTAATAGATTCAAAATATGTCGTCAGTACTTCTTCCACATAATCAATGTCTTCTGAAATAGATACTGGAATTTCAACAATTGCCTCACCATTTATAACCGAGTAATTGGTAATTTCCCCAACACTCCCATTCGGTAGCGTTGTTAATTCACCTGTAATGGTATTAATGCGCATTGATCTTAATCCAATCGATTTCACTGTACCTTCTGCCACGGGAGAACCACTATTACTAATTTTAACATAATCCCCAACATCAAACTGATTTTCGAAAATAATGAAGAAACCTGTAATAATATCTTTAACAACAGTTTGAGCACCAAAACCTACTGCAAGACCAACGACACCCGCGCTGGCAATAATGCCACCTACGCTTATACCGAATTTACTTAAAATGGTCGTCAGTACTATAAACCATACCACATAAGATACTACATTTTGAACTAATGATATCAAAGTTTTCGAACGCTTTTTATTCCCACTTTTGCCTTTATTTTGAATTTTAAAGAACTGCGCAATCGCTTTATTCACAAAGCGCAAAATAATCCATGCCGCGACAACGTATATAATAATCATAATCAGATTAGATAATAAAGCTTGATACGTTTCCGGCTTTGTTAAAGGTTCTATAATTGAATATAGGATACTTTTAATTTGACCCAACCATATTCCCTCCTAATATAAGTCTCTTTATCACTGTATTATACTCATTTTAGCAATGAAACAAATCCAACTTGCGCTTTAGTTTACAAAAATGAACAAGTGGACGCATTGCTTATGCTTATATAAAGTTTAACCTTTTCTAGTTTATTAAAAATATAGGCTTTAGCAAAGTATTTTAGCAATGCTAGATACATTTTTTAATATTTATACTTAAAAAAAGACAAAAGAAAAAGAACCATAATTAAAAATTATGATTCTTTAACACCTAATTAGTGATATTACTATATTAAACCTATATAATTCAAGTCTTTTTAATTAATTTATAACTCCTATAAGATTTAAACGCATTCATTCAAATATCCTGAGGACTATATTAATTTTATTATATTTAATGACCCACACTCATGAACTGAAATAATCAAATTAAATATAATTGGATTTTAATAAATATATAATATTAACATTCTAACATTATTTTTATACATCTAGGTATTTTGCCACAAAAAAATATTAAATTGTTATAATATTCAAATAAAGGAGGTGTGTCGTATGCTAGCTAACTTAGTAGAACAAATTCTTTCTTTAATCCTAGACCAAATTGAATAACGCACAAGTTGTTACGTACAATTTATGAAGGAGGGGTTTGAATGACTGAAAACATTATTGAACTCATTTTCAAGTCGTTTTTAAAATAATTTGAGCACTGCTTTACATGAATCCTTTCGTTGTCGTTGTTGTGCACCAAACCCAAACTACATACATGATGAGCGTCCTTTACGCATGTTAAGAACACAAACTCAAACTGTATTTAGTTTACAATCTAATAATTGATTTTGAGCACGATTTGAGCACGATTGTTATATCTTAATAAAAGAATCTTAATTAAAGATTATGATGCTTTAACACCCAAATTTATATGATAAGTTATTACTTTAATGTATTGCACTTTCTAACATTTATGAGTAATGAACCAAGCGCACATACTGTCCCTTACAACGGTATGTGCGTGTTTTGTATCTTATATTACTTATACTGTCTCTGCAGCCCTTTAAAATTAAAACTACTGATAATACAAATGCCTTTGCTGATTACCCGACGCCATGCGCATTCCATGTAAAAAACACACATCATTTATCCTCATATTTCAATAAATGACATGTGTATTTTCGGTTTCATGTTTGTTTCCATTATTCAATAATTTGTTTTTCTAAATCGTTATGCAATTTAAAAATGATAATTCTTTCACCTGTTCTAGAACTTAAATCTGTATGAAAACTTTTCACTTTTTCGCCTGTTATAGACAGCACGATTTCATCAAGCGCTTCAATACCAGATTCAACCAGTTTAGAACGTGTTTTTTTTATAGTTAACAAACCTTCATTCGTTTCACACACTTTGTACTCTGCTTGAGTCAATACACCATGTAAACTCACAATAATCATGTCACGTAATATATCCGTTTTAACTGACAGAGAGCCCCGGCCAAGGAAGTCTTTTTCCCATTGGGTAATTGCTTTGCTGATTTCAGACTCATAGCGACCTTTGGTCATTTTCATAAAATATGCATCTCCTGTAGAACTAAAATTAGAAATTCATTTTAACAAAGATAACAGTACCATTTTTTAATCACTTTCTCCATAGTTCTGTCATATTCCCTAGGAAATAACATTGGTTGTCATACGTTAACAAATGCTATGATCCATCATGTTCAATTTGCTTTAACTAAGCTTTTTTAACCGCGTTTGACCATTCATGCCAGTGATTGTCTTCGTCAACACTTGCTAAACGAACCCAACCATGCATGACTTTCTGCTTAAATGTTTCATCATTTTCTAATAATCGACTAATAAAGGCTTGTGGTGCTTGGATTACAACAACTAATCTAATCGGTGAATGATACATCTTATTATCTGCTGACATCACGGATTGCCATGGTAAACCGGTCAATAAATCACTTGCATTACCTTGCATCACGCCGATACCTGCAGTCACTGATTGCGTTGTTTTACTACCACTTCCGTAATAGTGCGGCGCAACCGTAGATGCGTAATATTGTAAGTTAATCCATTGCGCTACAAGTGCTGGACCCGCAATAATATTTTCTAAAATAGTGCCATTTTCATCGTTTTTCCAATTATAATTATGCAAAAATGCTCTTCCTGCTAAATCACTCTGTTTAGTTAATTCACGCTGACCAATGATAAACGCTGCATTTTTAGCTAGACCCCATTCAGGTCTAATTTCACTCCAATCATTCGTTAATCGATACACTTCATGATTCGGATTGCGATCAGTTAAATTATTATTCGGCAATTGAGAGAGGCGTTTTTTATTTGCTTGATAACTAATTTTAGGCATTGCCGCTTCAATATTTTCATATGCATTACGTGCCGCTTCTGTAAGTTCAGGTACGTAAATCCATGTCAATGTATCAATAGAAGTTTGATGTTCTGCAGCAGCGAAGATTGTCGTCTCAGGAATAGCTACACCTTCTTGCAACAAACCTTGTCTCACTTCTGGCAAATTACATAACTGCGCCAATACTTTTGCATTAAAACCACTCGCCGCACCACCACATGCACCACAATCTAATGACGCTGCATAGGGATTATTGGCACTCTGACTTCCATGTCCACACATGACAACTAACGGTGCGAAATCGTCTGTTAAGTCCATCAACTTGAGCGCTTGTAGAGCGTAATTCACTTTTTCTTCATCTGTAAAACCAACCGGCAAATCATCTTCCAAATGTATGTGGCGATGATTGTGCTGATGTTGTGGTTCATAATTTAAAGTCAATGCAGTATCATTGGGTTTCTTTAACCAACTTGTATAAAATTTTCGAATAACACTGCCAACACTTTTCGGTATAAAACTACGTGTAAACATTTGTAGCGATAACCACGGACCACTTAATTCTGGTAATAGTAAGCTAGGCAAGACATTTTGTTTCATTTTTTTAAATGTATACGTCACTGATTCTAATGCATGTTTACGTTGTTGGAATGCATTAGGCTCGTGCTCATGAGTATATTCTTTAATTTTATGCTGTGGCTGGTTCATTACAGGTAATGATGGATGACTATACTTTTTACCCAGTTCCGCTTTTTCGATTGGTAAACCGAAAAATCCAGCTATACCAATAGTTTCAAATGGACCATTAGCTTCAATGTGCTTCCTAAACGGTTCAGAACGCACATCAATACAAAATGCCATTTGTACTAATGTTTGTGATTGTTGTTCAGCCTCAACGCTTGATTTCGGTCCGATCATTGCTTTCAATTGTTGATTATAAGTCGCTTCCCAAGCGTCTAACCATAATTTTCTACAAAATTGTTCATTGAATCGATACGCAAATTGAATATGTGCTTGTTGTGCTTCGATAGATAGAGCTTTCCAAGATTGCATTGAAAAATTGCCCCACTGGATCCATGATGCAATCAGCTCTTCTTTATTCATATCATTTAAATCTTCAGGCTGTGATACAGGCAAATATGGCTCAACAATTGCCCATTCCATAGCAATACGGATAGCAAGATAAGAAAAAAGTAAGTCATGCACTTTGTGATTATGTTCATCTTGCCATAGCATCATGCCAGCCCAACCAGGTAAAGATAGTAAGTGATTTTCTAAATATGTTTGCGCGTCTGCCTCTGAGATATTTAAATAGCTTAATGCTTGTTGCATTAAATCCTCTGCCTCATTAGGTAATGATTTTAAACGTGCGCGTTGATCTTTGGTTAACGCAGGATCATACGCTACTAATCTACGCCAAGCATAGAATAATCCCTTGTCACGATTTGGCATTGTCCATCCAGATTGTGCATCATCAATATATAATTTACACCACTTAATCGTATGGTAATCCACCGTATCAATCAGTCGTTCATTTTTTTCATCTAAAATGTATGTACTCTTTAACGGTACAGTATTTTCAGATTCAAATTTTACCTGTTCATTTAAATCACTAGCTAACGCTTCTAACTGCGATTTAATATCCGTAGGTGTTTCCAACGTCTCCAATTTCAATGCGTTACGGCCATATTGTGCTGCATTTTCTCTTGGAATCTTTAATGCGGTATCATTTAACCATTGTTGAAAAAATTGTTCTACATACGCATCATCAATTTCGCCTTTTTGATTGGCTTCCAAAATGGTCATTCGTGCAGGATACATATCTACTTTGCGCGTTTCTTTTAGCCAATGGGCAATTTCATCAAATGATTTATGTTCTAGCCTTGCCCACGGACTTCTAGCAGCGAACACTGAAATAGGTGACAATGGTACGATTACGTTACTCGCACGTGTAACTTTATCATGTATATCATCAATATATGTCGACGCTTGCGTTGATTCTATCTTTGATACGCCCATTTTAATGCCCTCCTTTAGATAAATATGATTTCAAATAGTTAGGGTGTCGTTCTACCGATTCAAGTTTCGCATCACCTAATCGTACAATCCACATGTATAATATCGAGAATGCTTTAGACGAACGATTACGTGCTACCCAAGTACTCATCAAACTACCAAATAGCAATAATACTGCAACTATCACTACTGCAAACATTGGTGGTTGTGCGCTATGGAATGTGATTGTATGTAAAGCGCCACTGAAAAAGTGATGTACAATATAATAGACTGCACCAACCACAATGAGTACAAACAAGCCCATCATACGACCAAATCGACCTTCTCCAAACGCAACAAGTTGTGTCCATGATACTGATAACGACCATGCTAAAATCAAACCACTTACTAGTCGATAACCCTGTTCTGGCGCTGATAACCAAAAGCCTAACCCGATTGCGATTGCAAGACCTCGACCAATTAGAATCCATAGATAAGACATGCGTTCATTAACTCGGCTTGGAACGTTAAAATGATGCACGGCTGAACCAGAACGTAAGAATAACGTCGCTTTAAACAAACCGTGCAATATTAAGTGAATGATTGCAGGAATGTAGGCACCTAATGCACACTGAATTAACATAAAGCCCATTTGACCAATCGTTGATCCAACAAGTAATCGTTTATAATCAACATGCACTAAACTGATACCCGCACCAATTAAAACAGATACACTTGCAAACACAAGTAAGACCATCGTTGCGATGTCACCATTAAATAATGGTGAAAAACGTGTCAGCATAATTCCACCCGCATTAACAATCCCCGCATGCATGATTGCTGATACTGGTGTAGGTGCTGCTACAGATTCAATCAACCATCTTTGGAATGGCCACTGTGCAGCTGGTACCATAACCGCTAATATAATTAATATATTGATTCCAAATTTTGACCAAGCATTGATCTGCGCTAAATTACTCTCTCTAAATATAGCAGTGTAATGCCATTCTCCTGTTACTAAGCCGATCCAAACAACAGCGATTGCTAAAGCTATCCAACCTAAGAAGAACAACTTACCTGTCACAATTGCTGCGGCTCTTGTAACTCTCCAAGCACTCGTCAAACTAATTAAAAGTGTTAGCCCTATTAAAGTACAACCCCAGCTTATAACCATTATGCGGATGTCACCAGTTAACCATGCCATTGCCGCAAAACTTGTCGTCAATGTAAATAACATGAAATATTTTCGATAGCTTCTATCTCCAGCTAAATATCGTATACAATAGCGTTGAATAATTAATCCGATAAATAAAACAAAAAACGCCATTAACCACGCTAAAATATCTAAATACCATAAACCAGCTACAACCTGATTTGAAGCAAATAGGAGTCCGATAAATGCTAGCAACGGTGGTAAAGCAACGATACAAATATGTATGCGCACATAAGCAACTGGAATACGTTTATTTAAAAATATAATTCCGCTCAGTGCAGCAATAATAATAGTGATGAAAAAGATAGTTAACAGTACAGATGCATTAAACGATGTAAGCATTTCAGATTCTCCTTTGTAAGATATAATATAGTGCAGACTACTTAATTACATGATAGGTTGCGTAGTACACCACAAAAAAGCCGACAATATATAATAAACCCTGAACGATTCATTACCATTGTCGGCTTCATAACAACGCACTTCTTTTAAATCTAAAGTGATTTGTTTTGCTACCTAATATATAATTCCATTTTTTAATTTTAACTATAAAAGTTTTACTTCACGCAATATGTCGTATGATTTGAACTTTTAACTCTTATTCGTCCACCTTTTCAATTTGCCAATATTTCTATTAACATCTTGCTAAAGCCGTAATATCAATTAAAGCGCGTCCTTCAACGACTATATTTATTTTTATTTAATATTACTAATATATAATCATTATTCGTCATTGTCAAGAATAGCTATATTCATTCATACTGATAATAAGTGGAAAATACATAAAATAATAGAAACAAATAATTTTTTTAATATAATCAATATATATTTATCCGATTATTATTATCGACTATTCTTGTATTACGAATGATAACTTTACCTATGACGCATTTGGAGGTGTAAACATGGAGCATGCTCAAGATAAAATCACTATGCGTGTGATTTTACTTGCAGGGAAAATATTATTATCTTCAGGCGCGGAGATTTCTCGTATAGAAGATACAATGAAACGAATCGCACAATGTATGGGCTACCATAATAGTCAGGGTTATGTGATTAATATTTTCATCAATTTTTCCCTAAGTGAAAATCATGATACACGCATTATCAGGATCAACAAAAATACCACAAACTTGTTAAAAATATTTCAAGTCAATTCTATTTCACGTCAGTTAGCCAGTAATCAAATTTCAATTACCCAGGCCTTCGATCGCCTAAATCATATTGAACAAGCGACACTTAGTATTAAATTGTGGAAGAAGTGTTTAGCTGCAGGTGTGATATCACTCAGTTTTTTATATTTACAGGGCGGGAATTTTCAAAATATTGTGATTACATTTATTGCTGGGTTACTTGGTTTTCTAATCGTTGAATGTACGCAAAGTAAATCTACGACCATGTTCATACCAGAATTCGTTGCATCTTTCGTTATTGGCGTCATTGTCCTGCTAGGTAGTCAAATATTCAACATTCATCAAACGATAGGACCATCCTTGATTGCTTCTATTATGCCGATTGTGCCAGGTGTCTTAATTACCACAGCCATTCAAGACTTATTTAGCAGACACATGTTAATATTTACAGCCAACTTTTTAGAAGCGCTCGTTATCGCATTCGCTATAGGATCTGGCATTTCTATTGCTTATTTACTATTTTAGGAGGCGTATATCATGACCTTAATCTATGCATTCTTATTTAGCTTTACTGCCTCTTACTTTTTTGCAGTAATATACGATGCACCTAAAAAATTATTCTTTGCTGCTGGATTAGCAGGTGCATCAGGATATCTTATTAGTTTTATATTAAATGACCTATTACAAATTGATAGTATCTATTCTAGTTTGCTTGGCAGTTTAACTTTAGGTGTGATGAGTCATATCATGAGTCGAATCCTTAAATCTCCTGTGGTCATTTTTATGATTCCCGGTATCATCCCTTTAGTTCCTGGTAGTTTAGCCTATAAAGCGATGCAACAATTGGTAACATTAAACTTTACTGAAGCTAACAATACGTTTATTAGAACTATCCTTATCGCAGGGTCCATCGCCTTAGGCTTACTGCTGTCTGATCAATTATCAAAAACATTGAATATTAAAAAATACTGGAAAGTAAAACGTAATCGTTTATAATACGTGAAAAATCCCCTTGCTATTTGAAATAGCAAGGGGCAAAACGTATGACAGTATAATTGATAATGTTGCATTGTAATTTTTCTATATTTAGTTAAAAATTCAAGTTATACTATTCGTTCTGACTATCATATGTCCTTTTAAATCCTGATTATTCTAAACCTGGCTATCGATGCAGATCGCAATAAAGTTTAAAATAATATGAGCGTAAGGTATAAACCGACAAGTGTTACAAATAATACTGGAATCGTAATTATAATACCTGTTTTAAAATACGTTCCCCATGAAATTTTGACCCCTTTTTGAGTCAATACATGCAACCAAAGCAATGTTGCCAACGAACCGATTGGTGTGATTTTAGGACCTAAATCTGACCCAATCACATTGGCGTAGATCATACCTTCTTTAATTATCCCTGTTACATTGGACTGGCCAATCGCAATAGCATCAATAAGTACGGTCGGTAAATTATTCATGACTGATGATAGAACTGCGGCTATAAAGCCCATGCCTAGAACGCTACTAAACAGGCCATAGTTTGAAATATTAGATAAAGTATCAGCTAAAATGGTTGTAATACCCACATTCTTCAATCCAAATACTACTAAATACATACCAATAGAAAATAACACGATATTCCATGGTGCGCCTTTAATAACTTGCTTCGTATGTACAGCATGTGATTTGCGAGCCAACAATACGGCGTATAAACAAAAAGATATTTTATTCCATTTAATTACAAACAATATAAAAATTACGCATTAGGATTTGCTTACCTAATACGTAAAATTATTTTGATCTAGAAGACTTCCAAGTATCTTTTATATTACGACATGATGTTTTTAAAGAGTTTAATGAGCCCGACTACAATATTTAAAAATATATCCATTATAATAGAAAATATGCTCTCTTTACTTTCTTTATCGCATTTACGCTTTTTCTTGTTGTTGAACATCATAAAAACCTCTTTCAGTAATTGAATTTTGTGATACTAACGTTTCATGCTTCGTATCACTTTCAATGCTTACGTGAAACAAACGACATCATAAAATGCTATTCAACTGCTTTAGGGTTTACACCATATTTATTTGTTTCTTTTTGACCGCTTGTACAACAAACTGCTAATGAAATAATTAAAATCACAATGTACACGACTCCAAAAATAACAGCAATAACTGTTAATGCAGAATTATCGAGTGTTGGAATATCTGAATTTATAAATTCACTAAAATCATTAATAACCGCAATTAGAAAATGATAATGGGTATTAGCATCGTCATACCAACATCGTGAAACCTTCTAACTGTAACAGTGAACATAGCGACTAGGATTAATATATACACAATCCAACCAACAGTATCTTCTATTATTGCTGGAATTGGTAATAAGAAAAAAATGATTTCAAGCATTATATTAATTAGGATATTCATTAAAAAAGGATACCAAAATTCCTTACGCCTCGCTCTACCTTTGATATTAAGTGCATTGATCCAAAATAATTTGTAATAATGTATCATCCCATTGCTCCCTTAATTATGATTTGAATAAATAAACTGACTACTTGCTTCACTTAAACCATAACATGATAACACAATAAAAAACATAATTAATCTCATGTTTTTATTAATTAATTTATTATAATTACATATGACAAGCCACTTTTACTATAGTACTATATTTTCTTTTTCATCTTTATTATTATATATTAATTATTCAAAAATACTTATTCTAGTATTTTAAAATATTGTGACACATGTTATGCTTTTGAAAACGCTATAAATAGGAGGCACTATACATATGGAATCATCTAATTTACCTTTAGCGCAACATTTTTCTAGTTTACGTGAAAAACCAACATGGGGTTTAAAACTTATTATTGCAATCGTTATCATCGCGTTATCAGCTACGATTGTTGCATTAACTACGGACTTCAAACAAAATTTTGAAGATGCTGGATTAAGTGGACAACAGCTTGACCAATCACTTGAATTCGCAAAAATTATCGGTGTTGTTAGTGGTGTGATTGGCTCTATCCTTACGATTGGTGTTACTTTTGTAATCATTTTAATTATCTCTAAAATCATGAAATCAGATGCTAGTGCTAAATCTATTTTTTCTGCAACTTTAAGTTATACGATTATTACCAGTACCATCGCACTCATTGTTGTCCTTATCCAATGGATTGCAGGACTATCAGTCACAGATTATTCGATTACAAGTCTTAATATCTTTGATAAGGGGAATCCTATACTTCGTGTGTTTGACTTACAAACGCTTATTAGTGCTTATGTATTTGGTATCTTGTTATTTGCGACAAGTCGCTTCTCTAAGAAGTCAGCCATCATTTGGTCTATTGCTTACCTTGTCGTAGTTGTTGGTTTCGGATTAATAGGTGCTGCCTTTCAATAATTTTTAATCAGAAAAACAATAATCCCCTCACTACCATTGTAGTGAAGGGATTTTTTAGTATCATAAACTATTTATTTTGCTCTGCTTCTCTTAATTCAATACGTCTAATTTTACCTGAGTTTGTCTTAGGTAAGTCTTCAACGAATTCGATAGCACGTGGATATTTATAAGGTGCTACGTCTTGTTTCACATAATTTTGTAATGTCTTAACCGTTTCATCTGTTGCTGGCACTCCATCTTGTAAAATCACGAACGCTTTGACGATATTACCTCTGATTTCATGTGGACTCCCAACAACTGCGCATTCTTTCACATATTCGTGTTTTGTCAGAGAATCTTCAACTTCGAATGGCCCAATCGTATAACCAGAACTGATGATAATATCATCTTTACGTCCCTCGAACCAGAAGTAACCATCTGCATCTAATTTAGCTAGGTCACCTGTAAAATAATATTCACCTTTTCTAGGTTCCGCAGTACGTTCCGGATCTTTATAGTAACCTTTGAACAGCGCAGGTAAGTCTAGCGGCACTGCAATGTTACCTACTTCACCCACTTCGGCAAGTTCTCCGTCATCATTGATTACTGTAACGTGGCTACCAGGAATTGCTTTACCCATAGAACCAGGACGACTTTCTGTATCTTTTAAGAACCCAATTAATAATGTACTTTCTGTTTGTCCATAACCATCTCTTACTGTAAGGTTGAAATGATCTTGGAATTTTTCAACAACTTCTCTATTAAGTGGCTCTCCAGCTGACACTGCGCTATGCAAACGTTCTAAATTATAATCAGTCAGATTAGGTAACTTCGCCATCAAACGATATTCAGTTGGTGTACAGCAGAGGACATTGATTTGATAATTTTGCAGTAATTCTAAATATTTTTCTGCATTAAACTTGCCGTTATAAACAAAAGCCGTTGCACCTGAACCCATAATAGATAAGAAAGGACTCCATACCCATTTTTGCCAGCCTGGGGCTGCAGTTGCCCAAACCACATCATCTTCTTTAATACTTAACCAATGTTTCGGCGCCATTTGCATATGTGCATAGCCCCAACCGTGTGAATGAACAACCGCTTTAGGATTACCTGTAGTTCCAGAAGTATATGACAGTAACGCGATATCATCTCTAGACGTCTCAACAGTGTTTAATTGATCTGAAACTGCTGTCTTTTCATCTTCAACAGCATACCAATCCGCTTCTTGACCACCGACAATAAATTTCGTAAGCGATGCGTATTCTTTTACCGCTTTAAATTCATCTATACTATCTGAAGTTACGACGATGGCCTTCACTTCGCCATGCGTAATTCTATATTGTAAGTCTTTAGTACGTAACATTTCTGAACTTGGAATAATAACGAGGCCTAATTTCAATGCTGCGAGATAAATTTCATATGTTTCAATGCAACGCGGCATCATCACTAAGACTTTGTCACCTTTTTGTAGTCCATGTTTTAAAAACATATTTCCGACTTTATTAGCGTGCTTAATTAATTGTTTATATGTGATTTCTTTTGTTTCGCCACTCGCGTCTTCAAAAATCACTGCTTTCTTCATTCCATCAGTCGCAAATTTTTCAATTTCGCTGACAATATTATATTGCTCAGGGGCGATTAAATCTTTTTTATCCATTGTCTATTAACTCTCCCTCAGTTCTATATCTATATTGATTAAAAACTCCTAATATTTCATTTAAATATTCTAGTCCATTGTCATCATAATTTTATTATCTTTGCATGTAAAAAAATATGATTACGGCTACTCAGTAATGAATACTTTCCTATTATAATACAACTACAACGCATTTTGAAAATATTCTGAATTTTAAAAGTAATGTCATGCCTGATGTGCCAACTAAAATCTCTGAATGATAACTTTGACATTTGCCTCACATCTCATGTAGTATTTTTAACATACAGTTGTAAAATGTTATTGTGCATTTTCTAATCATTATTCACACAAATATTAATCATTACTTACCTAAAGAACTATCTTTTAAACCGCCTTTTTAAAAACTATTTCATTGCTGTCTCGTTCTGTTTGACTACAAATTTAATTTTTCCAGTTTAACTTTTAGATTTAAATTATGTATAGTGCTATAATATAAAACTGTGTAATTTTTATGAAAGAAGTGAGTTAATTGAGTGCAAACGATACCTTCCATGTCGAAAAAAGAATACCCTTATTTATCGTACTACTATCAGGGGCCTTTATTACTATTTTAAACCAAACGTTACTTGGTACGGCTTTACCGCCAATTATGAAAGATCTTCAAGTATCTGAAAGTACCGTACAATGGTTACAATCCATATTTATGTTAGTAAACGGAATAATGATTCCTATTACAGCATTTTTAATTGAACGTTATACATCGAGGCAGTTATTCTTAACTGCAATGAGTATTTTTGCTTTAGGTACATTGCTTTGTGCAGTGGGCGTAGATTTTTCAATGCTTCTGATTGGTCGTGTCCTACAAGCAGCAGGTGCTGGTATTATGATGCCACTTATGCAAACAATCTTATTCCTAACTTTCCCTAAAGAAAAACGTGGGACTGCTATGGGTCTCTTCGGACTCGTCATCGCATTTGCGCCAGCAATTGGACCAACATTATCAGGTGTTTTAGTTGAACACCTTACTTGGAGAAGTGTCTTCTACGTTGTGTTCCCTATCGCAATAATTATAATTATTGCTTCATTATTCCTATTGAAGAACGTTACCGAAACATCACATCCAAAACTGGATATCACATCTGTAATTCTATCTACATTAGGTTTCGGTGGACTCCTTTACAGCTTTAGTTCAGTCGGCGAAGCTGGATGGGGCAGTGTTCAATTCATTGCACCACTCATCATTGGCATTGTTTCATTAGTTGTTTTCATTCGTCGTCAATTGAAACTAAAAGAACCTATGCTTGAGTTTAGAGTCTTTAGTTATAATATTTACACTTTAGGTACAGCATTAAGTATGTTTGTCTTTGGTGTATTAATCGCATCTAACATTATCTTGCCGTTATATATGCAGAATATGTTACAGTTCTCTGCTTTAGAGTCTGGTCTCGTATTATTGCCTGGCGCTATTATTATGGGTATCATGAACCCAATTACAGGTTATTTATTCGATAAGTTCGGAGGTAAATGGCTTGCACGTATTGGACTACTCATTTTAGTTCTATCCACATTACCATTTACAGTATTAACGGCGCACACGTCGTTTACTTATCTTGCTACATCGAATGCCGTTCGTATGGTGTCGCTCGCTATGGTAATGATGCCGATGACAACTTTAGCAATCAATCAATTGCCAAATCACCTTATCGCACATGGTACTGCAATGAACAATACATTTAGACAAATGGCTGGGGCAATTGGTACAGCATTATTTATTACATTAATGTCTGTTTCATCAAACCCTAGTGATGGTATTGAAGGTATCATCCATGGTGTTAACGTTACATTTATGGTTGCAGCAGCAATTTCATTTGTAGCATTGATATTATCAGCCAAATTATCCGATGATAGCAAACCTTCACGCAGAACAATGTAGTCTATGTGTTCAATTAAAGGTTAATAAAAAATTAAAAAAAGCACTTACGATGCATTCATTCATGCATTTCGTAAGTGCTTTTTTATTTATCACA
Organism: Staphylococcus sp. LKG3-1; assembly: GCF_048568385.1. NCBI lineage: Bacteria > Bacillati > Bacillota > Bacilli > Caryophanales > Staphylococcaceae > Staphylococcus > Staphylococcus sp. LKG3-1. The sequence goes on along the minus strand of NZ_CP183796.1, from coordinate 2,046,451 downwards.
ATTCTTAATCACTGCTTATTTATTAAAATCAATCAGTAGCTGTCAGTCTATTAATTGCTATTTCCCCAAGCGATTTGGCTGCTACAATTAATGCATCCTCATTCACTTTAAATTTCGGATGATGATTCATATATGGTGACGTCACCTGTTCTGGTTTACAACCAACTATATAGAAGGTACCCGGAATCTCTTTTAAATAATATGCAAAGTCCTCTGATCCCGATACAGCAGGAATTTCTACAAGCTGTTCAAAATAATCACCTTTACTTGCAGATAATATATCAACAACATGATTGGTTTGTGTTGGATGATTATAAAGTACAGGATATCCAAATTGGTAATCCAAATCATATGTGATATCAAATCCGATAGCGACACTTTGAGCAACTTTCTCAATTTCTTCATACATAAATTGTTCTAAATCATCATTTAGATAACGTGCAGTCCCTTTAATTGTAACTTTATCTTGAATGACGTTCGCACCACCTGGCGCTTCAAAAGCTCCTACCGTTATGACTCCCATTTCTGATGGATCTATACGTCTTGATACGATTGTTTGTAGCGTATTTACAAAGTTTGTCCCCGCAACTAATGCATCATGTGTCTTGTGAGGGCTAGCAGCATGACCACCCAATCCTTTGATTGTTAGTGTGAAAGTGGAACTACCCGCAAATGCATTGCCTTTATTGAAACCAATCACTTCTGGTCCTGCCACGGGCACAACATGAATACCATAAATTTCATCCACATCATTGAGTGCACCAGATGCCATGATTTGTTGCGCCCCTCCTGGAGGCATTTCCTCTGCATGTTGGTGAATGATTTTGATTGTGCCTGAAAGTTGGTCTTTGATGTCAATCAGCGCATCCGCTAATCCTAATAAATAGGCAGTATGTGCGTCATGTCCACATGCGTGCATCACGCCTTGGTTTAACGATTTGAATGGGACGTCCGCTTCTTCTTCAATTGGTAACGCATCAAAATCAGCACGCAACCCAATTGTCTTACCCAGATATTGGCCTGTTATCTCAACAATAATTGCATTACTACCCTCAACGGGTTGTGTTATTGTGACATCTTTATTTTTGTAAAAATCTTGAATATAAGCAGCGGTTTCCGTTTCTTGAAAAGATAATTCTGGATGTTGATGTAAATAACGACGATGCTGCACCATTTCCTCTTTTTTTGCTTCTAATTTTTCAAATAAACTTTCTTTTACATTCATAAACATTCACTTCTCTCAATTAAATTTAAAACATATCACTCTACAACAATTTTAAATTTAATAGTAAATTAATTCAAATATAAATTGAAATTTTAAAAACTTTACATTTTTTATGAATATTTTTCAAAATGAATTATCAATGCATCTTAGCATTACGCTATATTCAATTCTGTTGATTTTTCATTTTTATAAACCATATACATCATTGCACTCGCAATCAATACCATCGCGAAACCAAAATAAGGCGTCATAGTAATTGAAAAATGATTAAGTACGTAACCACCAATGACAGAACCCAAAGTAATACCTATATTAAATGATGCAATATTTAAACTAGACGCAAAATTCGTAGTCGCTTTATTTTTACGTTCTGCAAAAAGTACAACGATTAACTGCAGACCTGGTACATTCATAAAAGCAAACAGTCCCATAATTAAAATAGCGATTGTACCTAAAATTTGATGTGATACCGTCACACCAACAATTAACAATACAATGGCTTGAATTAAAAATATACCGATTAACACTTGCATTGGACGGTTATTCGTTAATTTACCACCAAGCGTATTACCAATGGCTACCATCACACCATAAATCACTAACAATATAACAACTGCATCATCACTATAATGTAAAGTATCAGTCAGTAGTGTTGTTAAGTAAGTGTACACAACAAAAGTGCCACCATAACCAAGTGCAGTGATTAAATATACCATCATCAATGATTTATTTTTAAAAACGGTTAACTGTTCTAACATAGATGCTTGTTCGTATTCATTTAAATCGTTCGGTACAGATATGATATTAATTACTAAACTTAAAAAGCCAATAATCGCAATTGTTATAAATGAAGCTTCCCAACCAAATTGTTGACCTATCCAAGTTCCAAGTGGCACACCTGTGATTGTCGCAACCGTTAAACCTGTAAACATCATGGCAATGGCACTTGAACGTTTATCAGGTGACACTAGATCACTAGCAATGGCTGTAGCGATAGACATAAAGACACCATGCATTAATGCCGAAAGGACGCGCATAGCAAGTAACATACTGAATGTCGTTGAAAATGCTGCTAATGTATTAGCGATAATAAAAATCAGCATAATCCCTATCAGCAAATGCTTACGTTTTATTTTATTTGTCAGTGGCGTTAACAATGGCGCACCAATCGTTACACCAACGGCATAAAGTGAAACCGTTAATCCTGCTAGTGAAATCGTCGTATTAAATGAATCTTTGATTAATGGTAATAAACCTACACTTATAAATTCAGTCATGCCTATAGCAAATGCAGACATGGCTAATGCCAAGATGGCAAATTTATTTTTTCTCATAATTTTTTCGCTCCTTATTTTTTGTTGATTGTGTTACTATAATTCACACATATAAAAATAGGAAGTACGCACTAAAAAGGAGCTAATGAAATGAGTAAAACATATAATATTGGTGTCGAAGCGACCATAGATGTTATTGGAGGCAAATGGAAACCGGTCATGCTCTGCCATTTACAAAATAATGGCCGCATGCGTACGTCTGCATTAAAACGTGCCATACCAACAATCACTCAAAAGATGCTCACACAACAATTACGAGAACTAGAAAAAGATGGCATTATTAATCGCATCGTTTACGATCAAGTGCCTCCAAAAGTTGAATACGAACTTTCAGAATACGGTCAAACACTGGGTAAAATTCTTTCATCACTTTGCTATTGGGGAGAATTTCATGTAGAAAAAATGTATAAGCAAGGCGAATCCGTTACTTTAAATCAACAAGACTTTGTAGATATTCCTCGTCCTAGCTAATGATTTATTAAGCTATGGTAAAAATCGAAAACTTTTATTAATTATTTAAATTACATTATTATCCGTCTAATTTTTAGTTATTAAAAGCTATAAAAATACTCCCGTTCAAGTTGTCATTTTTAAATGTTTACTTTAAACGGGAGCATTGCTTTTATTTAGTATAACTTTATTCTTTTCTGTGTTTCTTTTATTTAACGCTTTCTATATAATCATGAAGACAGTGCATTTTCAATTTAATACACAAAGGAGTTATCCATATGAGTACCTTGTCTTTCATATTAACTTTATTCGTTGCTATAGAATTTTTATACATTCTCGTTTTGCAAACCTTTTTAACAACTTCGAAAAAAACGAGTCAACTTTTCAAAATCGAACAGCAAGTGCTTCAACAAGACAAATTAAAAACGCTTATGAAAAACCAAGGTGTTTATAATGGTCTTTTAGGAATATTATTGTTATATGGTTTGTTTTTTTCTGACCACCCTAGAGAGCTTATTATTAGCATATTGATTTATATGATCCTTGTAGCATTATATGGTGCAATCACAAGTCAAAAAACCATCCTGCTTAAGCAAGGCGGTCTCCCTATACTAGCACTTATCTCGTTTATTTTTTAAATTTATTTCTTATACCGTAGCTATTAGCTAGTTGTCTTGAGCCATATCTAATCTATAGACAAATAATGTTCCAACAAATAAGCCCAGCAACGATTGCGTGTTGTTGGGCTTGTTTCATGATACTTATTTAATTTTTGCTAGATCCACACCCGTGGTTCTTTCTCTTAAGTCATATTCAATCTCTTCTAAACTACGACCTCGTGTTTCTGGTAAGTATTTAATTACAAAATACATTGCCAAGATGCCGATAAATGCAAATATTAAGAATACCCATTCTGTACTTAGGGCACTATTCAATACTGGGAATAATTGCGCCACAATCAGCGTTCCAAAATTCAATACGAGTGTTGCTAAACCAGTAGCAGCACCACGTGCACGCATTGGGAACATTTCTGGTAACATAACCCAAAGAATAGGTCCCCATGTTAAGCCAAAGAACACAATAAATAGTGATAAACATACGATAATAATAACGGCCGAAGATTCAATACCTATCGTCCAAATCAGGATAGCCATTACAAGGAGTGACACGACCATACCGATGTTCCCTGTGATAAGTAGCTTTTTACGATCAATTTTATCTGCAATAAATACTGCGACAATCGTCACAAGTACATTAATCGTACCTATACCCACAGTACCTAGAATAGATGTCGCTTCACCTAGACCCGCTTTACTAAAAATAGTTGGCGCATAAAATATAATCGCATTAATGCCGATGATTTGTTGGAACAGTGCAAATACACAACCAATCACTAACGTAGGTCTTAACCAAGGTGATTTTAAGATAGACCACGTTGATTCTGAAATGGCTGCAATTTCTTTCATTTCTTTAATTTCTGTATTTATTTCTTTGTCGTCATTAAACGTAATTTTCATAACGTCTCGCGCAGCTTTTTCACTTTTATGCTCTAGCAACCATCTAGGACTCTCAGGCATAAATGCAATACCAATTAATAGAATAACGGATGGTACGACAGCTAATCCGAGCATCCAACGCCATCCTTCCATATCTGCAAAAGCATAATTCACTAAATATGCTGCTAAAATACCTATTGTAATCATTAATTGGTTCAATGACCCTAGCGAGCCACGATAAGCCGTAGGTGCCATTTCGGATAAGTAAACCGGAACAGTTGCCATGGAGCCACCGACTGCTAAACCTATAATCAATCTACCGACTACAAGCATCGGCATATTTTGTGCAACGGCCAATATTAATGAACCGACAATATAAACAATGGCTATAATTAATACTAAACGTCTTCTACCAATCCTATCAGACAGCGGTCCACTCCCACCTGAACCAATAATAGCACCAACAAGCATGGATGCTACAACCAAGCCTTCTGTAAAACTATTCAATGGAATATCATCATTGATAAAAAGCAATGCCCCTGAAATAACCCCATTGTCATAACCATATAACAAACCACCAAGTGCCCCTAATATGAAAATCAAACTCTTATTTACATTCAAATTTAACATCCCCTTTAAGATTAATTACAGTATATCCCTATTATGTAAGCGTTTCAAATATTAAATTAATTTCTCTTAAAATTTTTTGAAATAAATATATTTTAAATCTACGTTATATTATTATTTGATAAGTAATTTTACTGTCTAAGTTATATAAATTAACTTTTCTAACACGCTTAAACTCTACAACTTTATTCATACCATTTAAAAAACCCTTGAAATTGAAGTTTGAAGTTCAACTTTAAGGGTTCAATAGATATTATCTTAGCAGTTTTGCTTTATTTTTATTTTGCTGTATAGCTTTTACTTGAAATTTTACCAGCATCCACAATAACATCTTTGTCTTGGAAAGGTTCGTTTTTGAGACTAGAATTTTATGCCCTACTTACTTCTTTTATTTTCATTCAAATATTTGCTTGCATGATGAGTCGAAAATGGTCATAATATATTCAAATAAATATTTTAATGAAGATGGGATGATAATATGAAAAAGAAAGATACTTGTGAAATTTTTTGTTATGACGAAGAAAAGGTTAATCGAATACAAGGGGATTTACAAACAGTTGATATTTCTGGTGTTAGCCAAATGTTAAAGGCTATTGCCGATGAAAATAGAGCAAAAATTACTTACGCTCTGTGTCAGGATGAAGAGTTGTGTGTTTGTGATATAGCAAATATCTTAGGTGTTACGATAGCAAATGCATCTCATCATTTACGTACGCTTTATAAGCAAGGGGTGGTCAACTTTAGAAAAGAAGGAAAACTAGCTTTCTATTCTTTAGATGATGAACATATCAGGCAGATAATGATGATCGCCCTAGCACATAAGAAAGAAGTGAAGGTCAATGTCTGAACAAAAGGTTAAACTAATGGAAGAAGAAATGAACGTCTATCGGGTCCAAGGATTTTCATGTGCAAATTGTGCAGGAAAGTTTGAGAAAAATGTTAAAAAGATTCCAGGCGTTCAGGACGCAAAAGTAAATTTTGGAGCTTCAAAAATTGATGTCTTCGGCAGTGCAACTGTTGAAGAACTAGAAAAGGCTGGTGCTTTTGAAAATCTTAAAGTGGCACCAGAGAAACCTAAAAGACGGGTAGAACCTGTGGTAATTAAAGATAAAAACGTTTACCGTGTGGAAGGATTTTCCTGCGCAAATTGTGCGGGGAAGTTTGAAAAAAATGTAAAACAAATAGCTGGAGTTGAGGATGCAAAAGTAAACTTTGGCGCTTCTAAAATTGATGTATATGGAAATGCATCGGTTGAAGAACTTGAAAAAGCAGGTGCTTTTGAGAATCTAAAAGTATCTCCTGAAAAACTAGCGAATCAAACGATACAAAGGGTTAAAGATGACACTAAGGCTCATAAAGAAGAGAAAACACCATTTTATAAAAAACATAGTACATTGCTGTTTGCCACACTACTAATTGCTTTTGGTTACCTTTCTCACTTTGTAAATGGAGAAGATAACCTCGTAACTTCCATGTTATTTGTAGGTTCTATTGTAATTGGCGGATATTCATTATTTAAAGTCGGTTTTCAAAATTTGATACGCTTTGATTTCGACATGAAAACCCTGATGACCGTTGCCGTTATTGGAGCTACCATTATTGGTGAATGGGCAGAGGCATCTATTGTTGTTATTCTCTTTGCAATCAGTGAAGCACTTGAACGCTTCTCTATGGACAGAGCAAGACAATCCATACGTTCATTGATGGATATCGCCCCAAAAGAAGCACTAGTTAGACGAAATGGTCAGGAAATAATAATCCATGTGGACGATATCGCTGTGGGTGATATCATGATTGTCAAACCAGGGGAGAAAATTGCCATGGATGGAATCATTGTGAATGGCTTGTCGGCTGTCAATCAGGCAGCTATAACAGGAGAATCTGTTCCCGTCTCCAAAGCGGTAGATGACGAAGTATTTGCAGGTACGCTTAACGAAGAGGGACTAATTGAAGTAAAAATCACCAAATACGTAGAAGATACAACCATTGCCAAGATTATTCATCTTGTTGAAGAAGCACAAGGGGAGCGTGCTCCAGCCCAAGCATTCGTTGATAAATTTGCGAAATACTACACTCCGATCATTATGGTTATTGCAGCCTTGGTTGCAGTCGTTCCACCCCTATTCTTTGGTGGCAGTTGGGATACATGGGTTTATCAAGGATTAGCAGTTCTTGTAGTTGGATGTCCTTGTGCATTAGTTATTTCTACTCCAATCTCGATTGTCTCGGCAATTGGAAATGCAGCGAAAAAAGGTGTGTTGGTTAAAGGTGGTGTCTATCTCGAGAAATTAGGAGCCATTAAGACAGTCGCATTTGATAAAACAGGAACACTGACAAAAGGTGTACCAGTGGTAACAGATTTTGAAGTATTAAATGACCAAGTGGAAGAAAAAGAGCTATTCTCTACCATTACAGCTTTAGAATATCGTTCACAACATCCACTTGCTTCAGCAATAATGAAAAAGGCAGAGCAAGATAATATCCCTTATTCTAATGTACAAGTGGAAGAATTCACTTCGATTACTGGGCGAGGTATAAAAGGGATTGTAAACGGAACTACTTACTATATTGGAAGCCCAAAACTTTTCAAGGAATTAAATGTTTCCGATTTTAGCCTTGGGTTTGAAAACAATGTGAAAATCCTACAAAACCAAGGAAAAACAGCCATGATTATTGGAACGGAAAAAACAATTCTCGGCGTAATTGCCGTTGCAGATGAGGTTCGTGAAACAAGTAAAAATGTGATTCAAAAACTTCATCAGTTAGGTATCAAGCAAACAATTATGCTGACAGGTGATAATCAAGGTACTGCAAATGCAATCGGTACACATGTAGGCGTTTCTGATATTCAGTCTGAATTGATGCCACAGGATAAATTAGATTATATTAAAAAAATGCAATCGGAGTATGATAATGTAGCTATGATTGGCGATGGCGTTAATGATGCTCCAGCACTTGCTGCATCTACTGTTGGAATTGCAATGGGCGGTGCTGGAACGGATACTGCAATTGAAACAGCTGATATTGCATTAATGGGAGATGATTTAAGTAAGCTTCCATTTGCAGTAAGACTCAGTCGAAAAACTTTAAATATCATTAAAGCTAACATCACTTTTGCTATCGGAATTAAAATAATTGCCTTACTATTAGTTATCCCGGGATGGTTAACCCTTTGGATAGCGATTCTTTCCGATATGGGAGCTACTATTTTGGTAGCATTAAATAGTTTACGACTGATGAGAGTGAAGGATAAATAGGTAGAAAACAGAATAGTAAGGTCACGCTGTGCGCAATTCAAGGGGGGCTTTTCAATTTGAAGAAAAGTCCTACCCCTAAAATATAAAATATTGGAGATGGAAAAATGATCGCAACGATACTTACAGCAGCTGCGGTATATGTAGCAACAGGAATTGATTATCTCGTTATATTAATTCTTTTGTTTTCGCAAGTAAAAAAAGGTCAGGTGAAACATATTTGGATAGGACAATATATAGGGACTGCAATTGTTATAGGAGCAAGTCTTTTAGTTGCACAGGGGGTTGTAAATTTAATTCCTCAGCAATGGGTTATCGGACTACTTGGGCTTTTACCACTTTACTTAGGTGTGAAAATGTGGATTAAAGGAGAAGAGGATGAAGATGAAAGTAGTATTTTATCTTTATTCTCCTCTGGAAAATTTAATCAGTTATTTTTGACGATGACTTTCATCGTATTAGCTTCCAGTGCGGATGACTTTTCGATTTATATACCGTACTTCACGACCTTAAATATGTCTGAAATCTTTATTGCTGTTATTGTCTTTATGATTACGGTTGCTGTTTTATGTTATGTCAGCTATCGCTTAGCTTCCTTAGATTTTGTATCAGAAAAAATTGAGAAATATGAACGTTGGATTGTACCTATTGTATTCATTGGGTTAGGGATTTATATATTGTTTGAAAATGGTACATTTAACGCTTTATTCTCATTTCTTTAACAATCGGAACGCTTTCTCTAATAAGAATCAGCGCTCGTTTGACATATAAGACCGCCTTTTGGGAGTCACGATAGAAGTCCAATTTCTTAATTTTAGAACTGAGAAATTGGACTTCTATATACCTCCTGACTCTAACCTTATTAACTTGTAATGCAAAATAACGATTAAAATAGGTGCAAAATAACTCCTAAAGTGACAAGCTAAGCATATCAATACATATATAATGTCTATTTAGGGTCTACCCTAATCGAACCATTATCGATGCTAGCAAAACAGTATTTCTGTCACTTTACTTGATATATGAGAATGACTTCACCTAATAAATGAGAAAAGCAACGCACTATATTAAAATGCGTTGCTTTTTCTATTATCGAATACCTATAACTAAACTGTCTCTAGCTGTTTCTACGACTTCTGTACTTATTTTATCTAAACCATTTATATCCATAATTCTATCTATCTGCGCAAATAAACGATGAATCAGCCTAAAATTCCCTTTTGTAATTTTAATAATCGTTGTTATTGCCTCATAATCAGTAAAATCTTCGAGTTTTAAATCAAATCCTAAATCTTGCCACTTATATTCTAATATATGATGCGTTTCATCTTTGCTTAGATTATCAAATTCATGCGCAAAACCTATGCGCGAATATAATTGAGGATAACGAGATAATTTCTTCTCAATACCTGGCATACCAATAAATATCATTGCTAAATTATGTTCATCATAAATAGCTCTTAATTGCTCTAAATGTTGCACTTTAAGACGATCAATCTCATCTACTATAATTAAATCAATATATTTAAACATATCACTATAATGTTTACTATGTTCATGTCCATACTTATTTACAGCATGTAATTTTTGCCCCAAATCAATGCTTGCAGTAATACTATATAAATCATTTCTTAATTTAGTTTGTTTTTCTGCTGGTGCAGTATAAAATATTTTATCCACCGATAGTATATCATCGGTCGTCTTACTAGCTAAATCTTCCCAACCTCTATGGTTAACTTGTTTTTCAATAGTATCCCAATTTGTGTAATATCTAGACGATAAAGTTTTTCCGACACCAGGTTGACCATAACATATACCAATATACTGATATTTAATACAAGCATCACAAAATTCAGCAAAGCGTTTATACTCTTTCGTTTCAATGAAATTTTGATTTTTAGTCATTACGATACCTCTTTAATTTTTTGACGTTTTTAGTCGTTTCTTGAGGTGAATAACCATAATTCTTTTCTTCCTTTATTAAATCAGTGGTACTTGGGCTAACAATGTTTTGTTTTAAGTGTTTTCTTCTCTGACTACGTGCGTGTTGTATATCTTTTATATCAATTGAATAATCAGCTAAATCAGGAGATATAGCTGTACAAAGAAACTCATCTCTATAAAAAACGCGTATTTCAGCCATATCATTAGGATTGTAACGAATCAGTACATACTCACCTACATAAGCAGCTAGATTCGTATTACTGTATCTAAAGCCTTGAAAATGAATGCCATCTGAATGAATTTTCCTGGATTTAGGTATTTCTAATAATAATAAATCAAGTTGTTCTAAACTGCTTGGCATATTAGGGAAAAAATGATTACTGTTCCAACGATTGATAGGAGTACTCTGGATAGCACTGTGTTCTTTTTGATTATAATTTTCAATTAAAAAGTATCGTAATTTTTCTTCGAAATTTTGAAAATCAATTAAATCACTAAGTGTATCGTTATTATTTATATATCCAGGAAGTTGTTCTAAGAAAGTTTGATTAACTGTCTGAAAGAATCGTTCTATTTTTCCACGACCACGAGGAACACCAACTTTCGAAAACATCAAGTTAATTTTCAAATCAATAGCGACTTGTTCCATGTGATGCGAAGTAAAGTCACTTCCATGATCTGTGTAGAATTTTTCGGGTATACCACACACTGGCCAATTGGTATCATTTTTATTCCATATTGCTTGATGTAGTGTCAATGCTGTATTTTGAGCATTGGGAGCATCAAAACTTATAAAGTAGCCTGCAATTGCACGACTATAGTCATCCATAATAATGGTTAGCCATGGTCTATTGATATTACCTTTTTGATCTAATATATAAATATCTAGCAAAGTATGGTCGGCTTGCCATATTTCATTTGGTCTTGATGATTCTCTTATTTGTATTAAATCGTACTTATTGTGATAGTATTTTTCACCCTGATGAGAAAAATCAATCACAGATTTAGGCATTGCTTTAATAACACTATAAACTTGTTTATAGCTTGGTGTATCAAAATTATGCTCTTTACAATAATTAGCGATTTTCCTATGAATTGTAGCAATACTATTTCTTTTATTCATAAGCGCAAGGCGTTCAATTTCATCAATTATCTTTGGTTCTATCTTACGTGTTCCTTTATCAGCTCTTGTCGCATAGATTAGTCCTTTAAGTCCTTGTTCTTTATATGACTTATTCCACCTATAAAGGGTGCTTAACGCAATCCCTTTACTTTTAGAAATACTTGATAAAGATTGTTCGCCTAGGATAAAAGGTTTTATAATATTGTACTTTTGAGTAGCTTTTTTACGTTTGGCTTCAGAAAAATTAGTTAGATACTTATCCTTGTTTTTCATCTTCCTTGTCCTCCAATTTATTGAGGTAACGATAAATTGTTGTACGTGAAACATGCCACTGTTCTGCAATTGTCTTAATTGGCGTGCCATTATCATAAAGTGTCTTAAGTAAGTTTAAATCTTTTTGATTTAATTTTTCTGGTCTGCCTCCATATCGGCCTCTAGCACGTGCTGCAATTCGGCCAGCTGAAGAACGCTCTAAAATTAAATTACGTTCAAATTCTGCAAATGCTGCGAATAAATGAAATAATAATTGTCCAGTTGAACTTGATTTATCCATTGTTATATTTTCTTCTAAACTATGGAAACTTACACCTCGTTCGTTAAGCTCATTAACTAATGTGATTAAATCCTCCATATTACGTCCCAATCTATCTAATCTCCAAACAACAATCGTATCTCCTGACCTCGCAAATTCAATTGCTTTATCTAATCCAGGTCTTTTACTTTTTGAACCACTCATATGGTCATTAAATATCTTTTCACAACCATATGTATTTAATCGATCCTCCTGTAAATTTAAATTTTGTAATCCAGTTGAAACTCTTGCATAACCTATTTTCAAAATACAAACCTCCTATATACACCTTTAGTGTACCATAACTTAATTACAAGGTCTTTTATGAACATAGATTTTTTGTTGGGTTTTTGAACACATAATCCTATGTAATTCTTACTTATTTAGACATAAAAGAAGAGTGTACAGAAAATGGTTATTTTCTGTACACTCTTAAATTATTTTAATGATTCTGGAAAATCTTGATAGCCTTCTCTAATATTTACGACATTTTCAAATCCTTTGTTTTCTAAGATACCCACGGCGATTGAACTTCTAACACCTGACTGACAATGTACGTATATTTTATCCTCTTTATTAAATGGAATATTTTCATTTAATAATTTACCATGCGGAATATTGACTGCTTGATCTAAGTGCCCATTATTCCACTCTTCTTCATTACGTACGTCAAGTATATATTCTTCTTTACCAGTCATATCAACGCTATGGATGGATTGGGTTAAAATTTCTGATTTTGGTAAACGATAACCTGCTACATTATCAAATCCAATTAATTGTAAAGTATGCGCTGCTTGTTCAACGGTAGATTTATCACCAATTAAATCTATACTATTTTCATAGTCTAAATACCAACCGATTTGGTTAATAAAGTTTTTGTTGTAAGGAATATTGATCGTTCCTTGTGTATGACCACCGTGAAAGGCTTCTTTGCTACGAAGATCAAATGCTATTCTTTCATTGCTTAAACTAGGATAAACATTGTATGGTTGATATAATTCCATACCAAATTGGTTAATTTTTTTCATTTGTGTAAAATGATGTGGTGGCGCTGGTTGATTTGATGTTAATGTTTCAATGAATTTAATTTCATCAGTTTCACTAAATGCCCAGTTATTTATTTTTTCATAACCTAGCGTAGACATTGGTACGGCGCCTAATGCTTTACCACAAGGACTTCCAGCACCGTGGCCTGGCCAAATTTGAATATAATCTGGTAAATCTTTAACACTTTCTATAGATTGATACATTTGTTTCGCACTAACTTCTGTAGAACCTTCGACTTGAACTGATTTTTCTAGTAAATCGGGTCTACCGATATCACCAACAAAAATAAAGTCACCACTAAATAAACCCATTGGAACACTTGAGCCGCCACCTTCATCCGTGAGTAAGAAACTAATACTCTCTGGGGTATGACCAGGTGTATGCAATACTTCTAATTTAATGTTACCTACTTGAATAATATCTTGATTTTTAACAAAATTTGTATGTTCCGGCATATTTTGATAACTTAATTGATCATCACCTTCGCCAGATACATATATATTGGCGTTTAAACGTTCTGCCACGTCCCGAATTCCAGAAGCAAAATCAGCGTGGATATGGGTTTCTGCAGCTTGTGTAATTGTAAAACCTTCGCTATCTGCAACTTCCATATATTTTGTTAAGTCACGTACAGGGTCAATTATCATTGCTTTTCCTGTACGTTGACAGCCAACTAAATAAGATGCTTGAGATAAATGATTATCGTAAAATTGTTTGAAAAACATGATAAAACTCCTTTTTTAATAGATTTAATTAGATGAATAAATTATGATTCGCATTTTCTGTATCACCAATATAAGTACCTACGCCCCCGTACTCAACTTCGTCTCTGAGCTCTTCTTTCTGAATTCCCATAACATCCATACTCATCGTGCAAGCGATTAATTTAATATCTTGATCAATAGCTTGATTGATAAGCGATGGTAATGAATCAACATTTTTCTTTTTCATTACGTAGCGCATCATGATATTACCTAAACCAAACATATTCATTTTAGAGAGTGGCATTTTCAAAGGTGTTTTTGGCAACATAAAATCAAACATTTTTGCGATACTTTTCTTTTTAACGTTAACTGTTTGCGCTTTTTTCAACGCGTTAAGTCCCCAGAAAGTAAAGAAGATGGTTACATCTCTTCCTGCAGCTTTAGCACCATTCGCAATAATCATTGCTGCCACTGCTTTATCTAACTCACCACTAAATAGCACAATTGTAGTACCTTTGGCAGTATGGTTCACTTCCAAGTCTTTTGGTTTTTCTTTTTGAATGATAGCATTAATTCCATTATTACTTTCATCCAATTCAACTAACGTATGTCCTGTTTGTTTCACCCAGCTTTTAATGTCGCTAAGGAAACCAGGGTCAGTCACTGTAACTTCAATTTGCTCGCCTACTTCAATATTTTTCATTTCTTTACTGATATTTACAATTGGCCCTGGACATTGAAGACCACTATAGTTAAGTTGTTTACGCTCTGCTTTAATTTCTACATTTATATTTTCTTCTAATGTATTATTATCTTCGTTTTTTGCTTCATATGCTTTATAGCCACCGTCTAAATTAACAATATCGTAGCCTCGTTCAGCTAAATAATCGCTCGCTTTAGTACTTCTGATACCACTTTTACAGTGAATATAATAGGTTTTGTTTTTATCTTTATTGAACGATTCAATCTTATCTACAGGATGTAATGTCGCACCATTTATGTGTGCTAGCTCATATTCTTCTTCTGTTCTTACGTCAATCAGTTGACCTTGTGCACCTAATTTTTCTAATTCTTGTTTACTGAAATTGTTGATATGCTTTTCGTTATATTGTTTCATAATATCCTCCTAATAAATACCTATAGGGGTATATTAACTGATTGTTTACAGCATGTCAAATACCTAGTGGGGTATTTGACATTTTTGGTTCTATCTATTATTATGACTTTATTCAATTAAAAGTGGAGGGAATAACTATGCATTATGATAAAAAAATGATTAATCGTATTAATAGAATACAAGGTCAACTCAATGGCGTTATTAAAATGATGGAAGAAGAAAAAGATTGTAAAGATGTCATTACTCAAATCAGTGCATCAAAAAGTTCAATCCAACGTTTGATGGGGATTATCATTAGTGAAAATTTAATAGAATGTGTAAAGGCAGCAGAGGATAATGGTGAAAATTCAGAAGAATTGATTAATGAAGCCGTTAACTTATTGGTAAAAAGTAAATAATGGATATTTCAACTGTTATTATGATGTTACTTATTGGAGTGTTCGGAGGCTTTATTTCGGGTCTAGTAGGTATCGGTGGTGCTATTATTATTTATCCAGCTATTTTATTATTACCGCCACTATTTGGTGTTCCTGCATACAGTGCATACATCGCTTCAGGACTTACTTCCAGTCAAGTCTTTTTCAGTACTTTAAGTGGGTCATTAAAAGCGCGAAAAAAAACAGAATTCTCCCCGCCATTAGTTATTTATATGAGTGGAGGTATGATTACAGGGAGCATGTTAGGCGCATTCCTAGCAAATTTATTTAATGCTGCATTTGTAAATACGATATATATTATCATTGCTTTATTCGCATTAATATTAATGTTCATTAAAGTCGAATCTCGTTCAGGCGAATCTGCTTTTAATAAACCTTTACTAGTTATTATAGGTCTTTTCGTTGGTATTATTTCGGGTATAGTAGGCGCAGGTGGTGCCTTTATTATCATTCCTATATTATTAGTTTTATTCAAATTACCAATGAATACGGTGGTTGCTAATAGTATAGTAATTGCTTTTATATCTTCAATTGGCGCCTTTATCATTAAACTTATACAAGGTTACATTCCTTTAGAAGATGCGTTATTTTTAATAATAGGGAGTATTATTTTCGCTCCGTTAGGTTTAAAATTAGGTAAAAAAGTCCCTAGTTTTGTACAAAAGTGGATCATCAGTATTTTAATTATTATTGCGATTATTCAAATTGTTTTATAAATAAGAAAGAGAAGTACAACTAATATTTGTACTTCTCTTTCTTATTTATAAAGTTAAAAAATTCTCATATAGCAAGTAAATTGACATAGGAGGTTTTTCTTGGATATTTAAGTCTATAAACTTGTGCTATAATCAATGTATCATAAATATCAAAAATCATGAGTTTTTAGACGATGAGAGACGCGTTTATTTGCATCGAGAATTAGATTTCGTTAATAAGTACCCATAAAACGATTAAAAGAGGTGGTATTCAAATGGCTAAAATTGGTTATGCACGTGTATCAACACAAGATCAAAGTCTTGATGGACAGATTGATACACTTGAGGAATATGGTTGTGAACGTATCTTTAGCGAGAAAGCGAGTGGCCGTAAAACGAATAGAACAGAACTTGATAAATGCTTAGATTATTTACGTGAGGGAGATATTCTAGTGATTTATAAACTAGATCGTCTTGGACGTACAACGAAACAATTAATTGAGTTATCACAATGGTTAGATGAAAACAGCATTGACTTACATATTATAGATATGAACGTATCAACGAAAGATGCGATGGGCAAGATGTTCTTTACCATGATGAGTGCTTTTGCGGAACTTGAAGCTAACCTACTAAGTGAACGTACGAAAAAAGGACTAGAAGCTGCGAGAGCAAGAGGACGAAAAGGTGGACGCCCTTCATTGCCCGACCATAAGAAGAGAGAGATTAAATTCTTATACGATGAACAAAAACTTACTGGAGAAGAAATTGCTAAACAAACAGGAGTGAGTCGTTCTACTGTATATAGAATAATAAAAATGAAGTAGTAAAAACAAATAATCACAGGAAGAAAACTAATGAAAGGAGAATCTCTAATTTGAAGATTCTCCTTTCATTAGTTTTTAGGTTCTGTTGCAAAGTAAAAAAATATAGCTAACCACTAATTTATCATGTCAGTGTTCGCTTAATTTGCTAGCATGATGCTAATTTCGTGGCATGGCGAAAATCCGTAGATCTGAAGAGACCTGCGGTTCTTTTTATATAGAGCGTAAATACATTCAATACCTTTTAAAGTATTCTTTGCTGTATTGATACTTTGATACCTTGTCTTTCTTACTTTAATATGACGGTGATCTTGCTCAATGAGGTTATTCAGATATTTCGATGTACAATGACAGTCAGGTTTAAGTTTAAAAGCTTTAATTACTTTAGCCATTGCTACCTTCGTTGAAGGTGCCTGATCTGTAATTACCTTTTGAGGTTTACCAAATTGTTTAATGAGACGTTTGATAAACGCATATGCTGAATGATTATCTCGTTGCTTACGCAACCAAATATCTAATGTATGTCCCTCTGCATCAATGGCACGATATAAATAACTCCATTTTCCTTTTATTTTGATGTACGTCTCATCAATACGCCATTTGTAATAAGCTTTTTTATGCTTTTTCTTCCAAATTTGATATAAAATTGGGGCATATTCTTGAACCCAACGGTAGACCGTTGAATGATGAACGTTTACACCACGTTCCCTTAATATTTCAGATATATCACGATAACTCAATGCATATCTTAGATAGTAGCCAACGGCTACAGTGATAACATCTTTGTTAAATTGTTTATATCTGAAATAGTTCATACAGAAGACTCCTTTTTGTTAAAATTATACTATAAATTCAACTTTGCAACAGAACCAAAACAACTATATACAAAGTATATATTTATTCATATTTTTTCAAATACCCTTTAGCAATTTTTGCGTTCCTATCCAATATAATATTATAACGCAATTAACAAAGATATTGTGCACGTATGCATCAAAAAATCCTCTCACTATTTCAGTAGTGAGAGGATTTTTTAGTATGGCTAGTCGCCTATTTATCATTGCATTTGCGTAGCCAGTTCATAAATAGAACAACGATGTAACCACTAAGAAATAATAATAAGGTTAGAACTTTTTGTAACACATCCATTATATTGTTTTCCCTTATAAGTAACTTTTTAAAATACAGTTTTATTGTTAATTTAAAGTTTTTGTAGATACCACACTAATTTATACTAACATGAATCTTAAAAAATACCCATGTAATTGATAAAAGACAACAATTATTTAATAAAATTAACCAACATATAATAAATAAACAAACCTTAGACGAACTTATATCTAAGGTTTGTTTACGTTTTGAAGCTAGATCATATCAATATTGATATGATCTAGCTTTTTAATGCTCAAATCTTTGCTCTAATAAAAAGATAGAATGCATGTTATTGTTTTTTCTTTCTTCTTCCTAATAATAATATCCCTGCAATAGCTGCTAAAATACTACCTAATAATGTAGCATTATTATTTTCATTTTTACCAGTTTTTGGCAAGGCTTGTTTTTTATTATTTGATGTTTTCTTATCTTGGTTAGATGCATTATCCTGAACATTATGATTACTATTTTCTTCCTGTGTATTAAGATTATGTGATTCGTTTGACGCACCTGACTCACTCGGCATGCCTAGTTTGCCTGAACCTTTCGGTGTCACTGTAATCGTAAATGTTGTTTCTGTCTTATTACCATTCACATCCGTTGTCACAACTGTTACTGGATATTCTCCTACTTCTGTTGGACTACCATTGATTGTGTTTGTTTCTGGATCGAAAGTTACACCTTCTGGTAAACCACTTACCTCATTAGTAACAGGTTTGCCACTGTTATCTTCACTTTGAATTGTGATTGAATCAATCGGTGTGTTTACTTCTTTTTCTTGATCTGGAATTGCTTCCACCGTTGGTGCTGTTTTATCCGTTACTGTAATCGTGAATGTTGTTTCTGTCTTATTACCATTCGCATCTGTTGTCACAACTGTTACTGGATATTCTCCTACTTCTGTTGGACTTCCACTAATTGTGCTTGTTTCTGGATCATACGTTACACCTTCTGGTAAGCCACTTACTTCGTTTGTAACTGGTTTTCCACTATTATCTTCACCTTTGATTGTTATTGTATCAATTGGTGTATTTACTTCTTTTTCTTGGTCTGGAATTGCTTCCACCGTTGGTGCTGTTTTATCCGTTACTGTAATCGTGAATGTTGTTTCTGTCTTATTACCATTCGCATCTGTTGTCACAACTGTTACTGGATATTCTCCTACTTCTGTTGGACTTCCACTAATTGTGCTTGTTTCTGGATCATACGTTACACCTTCTGGTAAGCCACTTACTTCGTTTGTAACTGGTTTTCCACTATTATCTTCACCTTTGATTGTTATTGTATCAATTGGTGTATTTACTTCTTTTTCTTGGTCTGGAATTGCTTCCACCGTTGGTGCTGTTTTATCCGTTACTGTAATCGTGAATGTTGTTTCTGTCTTATTACCATTCGCATCTGTTGTCACAACTGTTACTGGATATTCTCCTACTTCTGTTGGACTTCCACTAATTGTGCTTGTTTCTGGATCATACGTTACACCTTCTGGTAAGCCACTTACTTCGTTTGTAACTGGTTTTCCACTATTATCTTCACCTTTGATTGTTATTGTATCAATTGGTGTATTTACTTCTTTTTCTTGGTCTGGAATTGCTTCCACCGTTGGTGCTGTTTTATCCGTTACTGTAATCGTGAATGTTGTTTCTGTCTTATTACCATTCGCATCTGTTGTCACAACTGTTACTGGATATTCTCCTACTTCTGTTGGACTTCCACTAATTGTGCTTGTTTCTGGATCATACGTTACACCTTCTGGTAAGCCACTTACTTCGTTTGTAACTGGTTTTCCACTATTATCTTCACCTTTGATTGTTATTGTATCAATTGGTGTATTTACTTCTTTTTCTTGGTCTGGAATTGCTTCCACCGTTGGTGCTGTTTTATCCGTTACTGTAATCGTGAATGTTGTTTCTGTCTTATTACCATTCGCATCTGTTGTCACAACTGTTACTGGATATTCTCCTACTTCTGTTGGACTTCCACTAATTGTGCTTGTTTCTGGATCATACGTTACACCTTCTGGTAAGCCACTTACTTCGTTTGTAACTGGTTTTCCACTATTATCTTCACCTTTGATTGTTATTGTATCAATTGGTGTATTTACTTCTTTTTCTTGGTCTGGAATTGCTTCCACCGTTGGTGCTGTTTTATCCGTTACTGTAATCGTGAATGTTGTTTCTGTCTTATTACCATTCGCATCTTTTGTCACAACTGTTACTGGATATTCTCCTACTTCTGTTGGACTTCCACTAATTGTGCTTGTTTCTGGATCATACGTTACACCTTCTGGTAAGCCACTTACTTCGTTTGTAACTGGTTTTCCACTATTATCTTCACCTTTGATTGTTATTGTATCAATTGGTGTATTTACTTCTTTTTCTTGGTCTGGAATTGCTTCCACCGTTGGTGCTGTTTTATCCGTTACTGTAATCGTGAATGTTGTTTCTGTCTTATTACCATTCGCATCTGTTGTCACAACTGTTACTGGATATTCTCCTACTTCTGTTGGACTTCCACTAATTGTGCTTGTTTCTGGATCATACGTTACACCTTCTGGTAAGCCACTTACTTCGTTTGTAACTGGTTTTCCACTATTATCTTCACCTTTGATTGTTATTGTATCAATTGGTGTATTTACTTCTTTTTCTTGGTCTGGAATTGCTTCCACCGTTGGTGCTGTTTTATCCGTTACTGTAATCGTGAATGTTGTTTCTGTCTTATTACCATTCGCATCTGTTGTCACAACTGTTACTGGATATTCTCCTACTTCTGTTGGACTTCCACTAATTGTGCTTGTTTCTGGATCATACGTTACACCTTCTGGTAAGCCACTTACTTCGTTTGCAACTGGTTTTCCACTATTATCTTCACCTTTGATTGTTATTGTATCAATTGGTGTATTTACTTCTTTTTCTTGGTCTGGAATTGCTTCCACCGTTGGTGCTGTTTTATCCGTTACTGTAATCGTGAATGTTGTTTCTGTCTTATTACCATTCGCATCTTTTGTCACAACTGTTACTGGATATTCTCCTACTTCTGTTGGACTTCCACTAATTGTGCTTGTTTCTGGATCATACGTTACACCTTCTGGTAAGCCACTTACTTCGTTTGTAACTGGTTTTCCACTATTATCTTCACCTTTGATTGTTATTGTATCAATTGGTGTATTTACTTCTTTTTCTTGGTCTGGAATTGCTTCCACCGTTGGTGCTGTTTTATCCGTTACTGTAATCGTGAATGTTGTTTCTGTCTTATTACCATTCGCATCTGTTGTCACAACTGTTACTGGATATTCTCCTACTTCTGTTGGACTTCCACTAATTGTGCTTGTTTCTGGATCATACGTTACACCTTCTGGTAAGCCACTTACTTCGTTTGTAACTGGTTTTCCACTATTATCTTCACCTTTGATTGTTATTGTATCAATTGGTGTATTTACTTCTTTTTCTTGGTCTGGAATTGCTTCCACCGTTGGTGCTGTTTTATCCGTTACTGTAATCGTGAATGTTGTTTCTGTCTTATTACCATTCGTATCTGTTGTCACAACTGTTACTGGATATTCTCCTACTTCTGTTGGACTTCCACTAATTGTGCTTGTTTCTGGATCATACGTTACACCTTCTGGTAAGCCACTTACTTCGTTTGTAACTGGTTTTCCACTATTATCTTCACCTTTGATTGTTATTGTATCAATTGGTGTATTTACTTCTTTTTCTTGGTCTGGAATTGCTTCCACCGTTGGTGCTGTTTTATCCGTTACTGTAATCGTGAATGTTGTTTCTGTCTTATTACCATTCGCATCTGTTGTCACAACTGTTACTGGATATTCTCCTACTTCTGTTGGACTTCCACTAATTGTGCTTGTTTCTGGATCATACGTTACACCTTCTGGTAAGCCACTTACTTCGTTTGTAACTGGTTTTCCACTATTATCTTCACCTTTGATTGTTATTGTATCAATTGGTGTATTTACTTCTTTTTCTTGGTCTGGAATTGCTTCCACCGTTGGTGCTGTTTTATCCGTTACTGTAATCGTGAATGTTGTTTCTGTCTTATTACCATTCGCATCTGTTGTCACAACTGTTACTGGATATTCTCCTACTTCTGTTGGACTTCCACTAATTGTGCTTGTTTCTGGATCATACGTTACACCTTCTGGTAAGCCACTTACTTCGTTTGTAACTGGTTTTCCACTATTATCTTCACCTTTGATTGTTATTGTATCAATTGGTGTATTTACTTCTTTTTCTTGGTCTGGAATTGCTTCCACCGTTGGTGCTGTTTTATCCGTTACTGTAATCGTGAATGTTGTTTCTGTCTTATTACCATTCGCATCTGTTGTCACAACTGTTACTGGATATTCTCCTACTTCTGTTGGACTTCCACTAATTGTGCTTGTTTCTGGATCATACGTTACACCTTCTGGTAAGCCACTTACTTCGTTTGTAACTGGTTTTCCACTATTATCTTCACCTTTGATTGTTATTGTATCAATTGGTGTATTTACTTCTTTTTCTTGGTCTGGAATTGCTTCCACCGTTGGTGCTGTTTTATCCGTTACTGTAATCGTGAATGTTGTTTCTGTCTTATTACCATTCGCATCTGTTGTCACAACTGTTACTGGATATTCTCCTACTTCTGTTGGACTTCCACTAATTGTGCTTGTTTCTGGATCATACGTTACACCTTCTGGTAAGCCACTTACTTCGTTTGTAACTGGTTTTCCACTATTATCTTCACCTTTGATTGTTATTGTATCAATTGGTGTATTTACTTCTTTTTCTTGGTCTGGAATTGCTTCCACCGTTGGTGCTGTTTTATCCGTTACTGTAATCGTGAATGTTGTTTCTGTCTTATTACCATTCGTATCTGTTGTCACAACTGTTACTGGATATTCTCCTACTTCTGTTGGACTTCCACTAATTGTGCTTGTTTCTGGATCATACGTTACACCTTCTGGTAAGCCACTTACTTCGTTTGCAACTGGTTTTCCACTATTATCTTCACCTTTGATTGTTATTGTATCAATTGGTGTATTTACTTCTTTTTCTTGGTCTGGAATTGCTTCCACCGTTGGTGCTGTTTTATCCGTTACTGTAATCGTGAATGTTGTTTCTGTCTTATTACCATTCGCATCTGTTGTCACAACTGTTACTGGATATTCTCCTACTTCTGTTGGACTTCCACTAATTGTGCTTGTTTCTGGATCATACGTTACACCTTCTGGTAAGCCACTTACTTCGTTTGTAACTGGTTTTCCACTATTATCTTCACCTTTGATTGTTATTGTATCAATTGGTGTATTTACTTCTTTTTCTTGGTCTGGAATTGCTTCCACCGTTGGTGCTGTTTTATCCGTTACTGTAATCGTGAATGTTGTTTCTGTCTTATTACCATTCGCATCTGTTGTCACAACTGTTACTGGATATTCTCCTACTTCTGTTGGACTTCCACTAATTGTGCTTGTTTCTGGATCATACGTTACACCTTCTGGTAAGCCACTTACTTCGTTTGTAACTGGTTTTCCACTATTATCTTCACCTTTGATTGTTATTGTATCAATTGGTGTATTTACTTCTTTTTCTTGGTCTGGAATTGCTTCCACCGTTGGTGCTGTTTTATCCGTTACTGTAATCGTGAATGTTGTTTCTGTCTTATTACCATTCGCATCTGTTGTCACAACTGTTACTGGATATTCTCCTACTTCTGTTGGACTTCCACTAATTGTGCTTGTTTCTGGATCATACGTTACACCTTCTGGTAAGCCACTTACTTCGTTTGTAACTGGTTTTCCACTATTATCTTCACCTTTGATTGTTATTGTATCAATTGGTGTATTTACTTCTTTTTCTTGGTCTGGAATTGCTTCCACCGTTGGTGCTGTTTTATCCGTTACTGTAATCGTGAATGTTGTTTCTGTCTTATTACCATTCGCATCTTTTGTCACAACTGTTACTGGATATTCTCCTACTTCTGTTGGACTTCCACTAATTGTGCTTGTTTCTGGATCATACGTTACACCTTCTGGTAAGCCACTTACTTCGTTTGTAACTGGTTTTCCACTATTATCTTCACCTTTGATTGTTATTGTATCAATTGGTGTATTTACTTCTTTTTCTTGGTCTGGAATTGCTTCCACCGTTGGTGCTGTTTTATCCGTTACTGTAATCGTGAATGTTGTTTCTGTCTTATTACCATTCGCATCTGTTGTCACAACTGTTACTGGATATTCTCCTACTTCTGTTGGACTTCCACTAATTGTGCTTGTTTCTGGATCATACGTTACACCTTCTGGTAAGCCACTTACTTCGTTTGTAACTGGTTTTCCACTATTATCTTCACCTTTGATTGTTATTGTATCAATTGGTGTATTTACTTCTTTTTCTTGGTCTGGAATTGCTTCCACCGTTGGTGCTGTTGTATCTGTCACCGTAATCGTAAACTCCGTAATTGTTTCATTATAAGTGCTGTCTGAAGTAATAATCGTGACTTTATAGTCTCCAACTTCTTTTGGACTACCACTAATGGTATTCGTCGAAGGATCATATGTTACGCCATCTGGTAATCCATATACATCATTTCTCACCGGTTTACCACTGTCATCTTTTGCATTAATTGTTACTGAGTCAATAGCTGTGTTCACTTCTTTCGTTTGATTTGTGATCTTATCAACTGTCGGTGGTGTCGTATCAGATACAATAACACCTGAAGAGTTACTCGTAGAAGGTGCAGCTTTACCTACTTTATTAGTATTAGACATACTACTAATATTAGATCCAGACAAATTAACTTTACTTTCTATAAATGTTCCTGCAACAAATGGTTTAGAAGTTTTGCTATCAACAACAATAATGTATGGCGAACTTATATTCTTAAGCCCAATCGATATTGTTCCATCAGTATTAAACACTGGTTTATATTGTGAAGTTACATCTGTTTTATCAACGTATTCAGCACTACCACTCTCATTTAAAGTTGTAGCATCATTTACTTTATAAATAGTAATATTAGTATCGTTCTTATTAAACTGACTTATAGTGTTTGGAGATTTACTATTATCTACATACGGCGTCAATTTAATATTAGCATTATTTATAGAGTAGTTTTTAGCGTTTATCGTATATGTTGTATTATATGGATGATAACCTTCTTTTTTTTCTTTTACTTCAGTTTCTTGAAATACATTTGACGTTGAAGCATCACTACTAAAAGCAATAGTTTTAGTATTTTCAAATATTTGATTCCCAACTTTAAGTTCGAGATTATAATTTCCAGACTTAAGCGTAGTTTTAAAATTAACAATTTGCATAAGAGAGACATTTACTTTTCTATCTTTATACTTTTCTGCATTATCTGTAAATTTAAATATAAATGAATTATTATCTGGACTATATGTACCTTTTGCATAAATATTACTTTCATTTTCACCTAAAAGAATACCATTATCTCTATCAGTTGACGTCGGCTTTAATTCTTTAGGCATTTTTACTTCGAAGTAATCATTTCGTTTCACTTCATTTGGAATATCTAAATCAAAACTGATTGGATATGCCTTACCTTTTGTCCAAGTACCATCTGCGTATTTAACATTAGATACCTTTATTAAATCATTTACATCTTTACCTCCAATAACAGTTGTATCTCCAACTGCATTCTTCACAGCAGTTACTTGTGCATCTCTCGCTGCTAAACTTCTAGTTTTTAAATTCGTGGCTTTCAACTTATTTTCTACTACATTTTTTTCATCTGATTTATTTTTTAAATCTTCTAAAGAAATGACTTCATCATTTGTATTGTCAGATTTAATTAATAAACCACTGTCTGCTATTTCCTTAGTAGTTATTTGAGTATTATTTTCAGGTGCCGAATTATTTGCAGTAGTTACTTTTTCAGTTGTTCTATCAGCAGTAATTTTATTATTTATTACATTAGATTCTTCAGATTGTTCATTATTTTCAGCAGTATTTTTTTCTGAATTTGTTCCAGTTTTTTCTTTTAGTTCATCTTGTTCGTCAAACTTCGCAATTTTTTGCACTTCGTCTTCATTCTGTTTCTCAGACTTCGCGTTTTCTTTTACTTCATCTTTGTCCTGTTTCTCAGACTTCGTGTTTTCGTTTACATCATCTTTGTCCTGTTCCTCAGACTTCGTGTTTTCGTTTACTTCATCTTCATTCTGTTCCTCAGACTTCGTGTTTTCGTTTACATCATCTTTGTCCTGTTCCTCAGACTTCGTGTTTTCGTTTACTTCATCTTTGTCCTGTTCCTCAGACTTTGTGTTTTCGTTTACATCATCTTCGTCCTGTTCCTCAGACTTCGTGTTTTCGTTTACATCATCTTCATTCTGGACTTCAGATTTCGCGTTTTCTTCTATCTCTTCATTATTATTTTTATTTATTTTCCTATCTGAAGAATTAGTTTCTTCTTGTTTCGCTGAAACTTCTTGATAATTCTCGTTTGTGTTAATATTCTGTTTTTCATCTCTTCCATTTCCTGTGCTTTCAACATCTTGCTCTGAATTTGTTTTTTCTGGAGAATTTTCTTGTTCTTTAAATGTTGCTTTTTCATTTGTCGTTTCATGTAATCCTTCTTGCTTTTCATCTATAAGTCCATCTACATGTTGAGAATGTTCATTGGCAGTTTCTTGCGTATTTAATTGACTATTTTCTTTTGTTTCATCTATCCCTTGTTTATCATCATTTTTTCCGCTATCTGTCACATGTCCAATATTTGATTGAACATCAGATACCGTTTCAGCTGCCTCTACTTTAGTAGAATGAATGGTAAAAGATAAGCTCAATCCAATTAAAACTGAACCTGCACCAAATGTATATTTTCTAATTGAAAATCTTTGTTTTCCAGTATGTTTTCCCATAAACATCACCTTTTCTTAATATTTTAAAAATTATCTAAATGCAAGCAATCAAATTTTTAAAAAGATACAAAATTCAATTTGGTTTGGTATCAATCTCTTTAAATGAAAACAATGATTGCCTGTCTGAAAAAGAAATCATAAATTAATGATTGTTGAAGGAGGAGTCTTTGCTCTTTCTTCAATCTATGTAAATTATAACACATTTTCTTATCATCAAATATCAAGAATGATTTTAAAAAAGAAGAGATTAAAAAATTAAAAATGAATAAACTTCTAATTTTTTATACCAAAACAGCTCCTTATAAATTTAAAAAACGTAAAATTCAACATAAAAAATTTGCGGTTTCCTTTATTACTTTTGAAATTTTAAGTATCAATGAATAACACAAATTCGTTTTCTATCACTACTTAAATTTCGTTTTTGATATTTCATTTTTTTAAAAATGGCTTATTCTAATAGAATAAAACTTTAAAATTCTTTATTCTATTAGAATAAAAGGGTATCTGAAGCCCTTTAAATAGGCTTTATTTATAGGATTGGGGGTCACATTAACAATGCCAGTCGTAATTTATAGAATAAAAAATACTAATGCATTTTTGTCTAATGTAAATGTTCTATAAGTGCTGTTATAACAATGTTTATAAAGATATAAAGTGACGAAGAAATGGTAAGAAAATACATCAGCTATGCTTATTGACACGTCAGTGGCATTGTATTTCCTTATGCTCTTATTTTTTATTCTGCTTTCAGCATAAAAAATAAATGATTTGTACAAAAGTTAAATGAATAAAAATGATTTTTCGCTATCATAATGACTCATTCTTTTCGTACCAAATCACTCAAGTTTATCTTTTTAATTAAAAGATGTTACGATACGTGATCAAAAGAACGTAAGAGTAACTTTATTTAGCTGTTTACAGCAAATAAACGTATAGAAAATGTACTGCTAAGAAGAACATTAGATATACCTTACTACCTTTAGAAAATTCAATTTTTAACTTTAAGTCAGTAAATTATTATTCATTAATTTAAAATTTGTCTAAAATCATCAACAGTATATATAAAGTATATTTTCCCTTCTTGGTCATACCATTATTTAAACGTAGGGTTAAATGCAAACCAGAAGTCTGACGATAACTTCAAGAGTTTCTAGGAAGTTTTTTGGAATATTAGTAATTAAGGCCTCTCTTTTTTAGATAAATGTCAGATTTATTTTTGTATTTAATGGGAGTGCTTCACCTCAAATGTAAACTTTTTTATTTTTTAGTTTACATTTAGAACGCTTAGTTTTATTATCAGTACTAATACAGATATAGGAAAGAGTGGTGAAATGTTTGCTTGTAATCATGAAAATGTGCGCTAGATATCATGTGTCTAGGTAAGACGATTACGGGGGGATTTACCTTTAGCTGCTACTTTAAATTCTCAATAGATTTATAAAACATTTTTAAGCGATAATCATAGCGTTAATACATTTTTACATAGCTATACTTACCCCGGTAACCAAATAGTATGTTCCATTGCTTTAGAAAATATTGTTACTTTTGTTCCAATTTTAAGCATATTAAATAAAGAAATTTAAAAAATGGTTAATATTTTTGAAAAAGCACTACACAATATATTAGATGAGGATGATTAATATGAATTTAGCTGAAAAGATTTTAAAAGGAGAAACCTTAACTAAAGAGAGGTTATTGAAAATATATGAAAATCCTAATATAGATACATTAGATTTATTGAACGAAGCCTATATATTAAGAAAACATTATTATGGAAAAAAAGTGAAATTAAATATGATTTTAAATGCTAAGAGTGGTATATGTCCGGAGAACTGTGGTTATTGCGGTCAATCTAGAGATATGAAACAAAAGCAAAGATACGCTCTAGTGCCAGAAGAACAAATTGTTAGCGGAGCCAAAGTAGCTCACGAGAATAACATAGGTACATATTGCATTGTCATGAGCGGCCGAGGACCTAGTAACAAGGAAATTGATCATATAAGTAGAACAGTAGAAGAAATTAAATCAAACCATCCTCAACTGAAAATATGTGCGTGCCTTGGTTTAACTAATGATGAACAAGCTAAGAAGCTCAAATCATCTGGCGTTGATAGATATAACCATAATATAAATACGAGTGAAAACTATCATGAAGAAGTTGTAACTACCCATACTTATAAGGACAGAACAAACACTTTAGAAATTATGAAAGAAAACAATATTTCACCATGTTCTGGTGTGATTTGTGGGATGGGAGAATCAAATCAAGATATCATAGATATGGCTTTTGCCTTAAAAGAAATAGATGCAGATAGTATTCCTATTAATTTTTTACATCCTATTAAAGGTACAAAGTTTGGAGAAATGGATGAATTGACACCCATGAAGTGCTTGCGACTTATATCTCTATTTAGGATTGTCAATCCATCTAAAGAAATTAGAATTGCTGGCGGTAGAGAAGTTAATTTGCGTTCACTACAACCTTTGGCCTTAAAGGCAGCAAATTCAATATTTGTAGGAGACTACTTAATTACTGGAGGACAGCCTAATAAATTAGATTATAAGATGATAGAAGATTTGGGATTTGAAATCGACTCTGGATATAATGAGCTGAAAGAAAAAGTAGAATAACCTTACAAAGTGATTTTAAAAATTACAAGAAGAAGGTTTATATGGAGAGATTAAATCTATTGAATCCATTCATGGTAAAGATATACATGTAGATGGGAAAATGATATTAATTTCGCCTCCAATGATTATCGATACAAGAAGAAACTCGTTTTCAACTCGTTGCTTAAAACCCTAAAAAAGAGATGTGAAAATATTTTCACATCTCTTTTTTATATTAATTGATATCTATAACTTTTCTTTGACTATTTTCTGTTTTTGGTAAATCTACAGATAAAATACCATCTTCAAATTTAGCCTCAATATTATCTTCATCTATATTATTAAGTGAATACATTCTCTTCACGTTACTATAAGATCTTTCTTTTTGAATGACTTTACCTTCATCATCTTTTTCTTCATTTACCTGATTATTTTCAGCAGAAATTATTAGCGTCCCATTTTCATAAGAAATATCTATTTGGTCTTTTGAAAATCCTGGAAGCTCTGCTTTTAATTCATATCTATCGTCTTTTTCACTAATATCAGTTTTTATACCTTGTTCATCAGTAAAATTACTAAAAAATTGTCTTCCAAAATCTCTAAACAATTCACTTGGTGTCATATCAAAATAATCTCTTCCAAATGGTTTTAAATTATAAGTCATAACAATCACTC
This sequence comes from Staphylococcus sp. LKG3-1, assembly GCF_048568385.1. Classification (NCBI taxonomy): domain Bacteria; kingdom Bacillati; phylum Bacillota; class Bacilli; order Caryophanales; family Staphylococcaceae; genus Staphylococcus; species Staphylococcus sp. LKG3-1. The sequence goes on along the minus strand of NZ_CP183796.1, from coordinate 2,016,294 downwards.
CTTATCATATTTAACCTATTTTTTGATTCATATTTTTGACATAATCCAAATCATTTAAATACTCTTCCCAATTACTGTTGAATTCGAATTCAACAAAAGGCTTAAATTCAAATACACCATCAAAATTAGACATATTCTTAAAAGGAATTAGTTTTTTTGAATTTTTATCTAAACTCATATCAACCCCTCCCTATAAAGCATATAACTATTTTCACTATATATATAACATAAAGGTCGAAGTTGGTCAATAAATTTTCTCGGCATAAATACGTGGTCTATTTATTTTGCTTTTCTCCAAAATATTAAGATAAAAACACTCCCATACCACCAATAAAAACTGCAACAAAAATCCCAATCCACATTAAAATAGACATAGAAAACGCTCCTTTTAAGTAAACTCTATCACAAGAACGATTTAAAATTTAAATACCTTTATTTTGAATTTTAAAAGGTCATTTTAAAGATTTAGAGGTAAATCATATAGTTTTATGCCTAAAAACGTATATAAGATCTTAAAACGTAAATATAGACCAAATAAATATATCTTAATTTCACAAACAAAAATTTGATAAATAAATTCGGTTAGATCAATTTCTTTTTAGCATCTTTAAATAATCCTGAATAAACTGATACCTGTTTACTTTTAAGTGATTTATAGAATGCATTAAATACTTTTTGATTTAATCAAGCTGCAATTAACAATTTTGATTCTTTAATATAGACAGTTATAAAAAATAATTTTTTAATATGTTTAACAATATACTATAAGAGGAATAATACACGTAGGGATTTAAATTTAATTAGCAATTGGCATTAAAGAATTATCTTTACACATATAATAAATGAATTAATTAATTCATTTATTATTGATTCGAAGCATTCATGATTTAATTGTTGTCTTAAGTATTTCTAAAATTTCTTAGAGGTGATATGTATGAGTAATGGATTTTTCAATGATGATTTTGATTCAATTTTCAGAAAAATATTCCAAGATATGCAAGAATCTGTTAATAATGGTAATAAAAAATATTATATCAATGGTAAAGAGGTTTCTCCCGAACAATTAGCCCAATTACGACAACAGCAACAACAAGGCGGAAATTCTGCTGAGCAAAGTGCGCGTGCATTTCAACAATCTAGCACTCAAGGACAAAATGATGAAAGTAATTATTTGGAACAAATTGGGCGCAATTTAACACAAGAAGCACGTGATGATTTATTAGATCCAGTAATTGGTCGTGATAAAGAAATTCAAGAAACTGCTGAAGTCTTAAGTAGACGTACTAAAAACAACCCTATTTTAGTTGGTGAAGCTGGTGTAGGTAAAACAGCTATTGTTGAAGGTTTAGCACAAGCCATTGTTAAAGGTAACGTACCAGCATCTATTAAAGATAAAGAAGTCATCTCAGTAGATATTTCTTCCTTAGAAGCTGGCACACAATATCGTGGCGCTTTTGAAGAAAATATCCAAAAATTAGTTGAAGCTGTTAAAGAAGCGAAAAATGTTGTATTATTCTTTGACGAAATTCATCAAATTATTGGTTCAGGTTCAACTGGCGGTGATTCTGGTAGTAAAGGGTTATCAGATATAATTAAACCTGCATTAAGCCGTGGTGAATTTTCAATTATTGGTGCAACTACACAAGATGAATATCGGAATAATATTTTAAAAGATGCTGCATTAGCACGTCGTTTTAATGAAGTACTTGTTAATGAACCAAGTCCTGATGACACTTTTAATATTTTAAAAGGTCTCCGTGAAAAATTTGAAGAACACCACCATGTTGAATTACCAGATGACGTATTAAAAGCTTGTGTAGATTTATCAATTCAATATATTCCACAACGTTTATTGCCAGATAAAGCTATTGACGTACTAGATATTACTGCAGCTCACTTGTCAGCACAAAGTCCTGCAGTAGATAAAGTAGAAATTGAAAACCGCATTACACAATTACAAGATGATAAAAGTAAAGCCGTGAGTAACGAAGAGTATAAAGAAGCTGACAAATTCCAAAAAGAAATTAAAGAACTAGAAGATAAACTAGAAAACAACAATGGCAAAAACAATACTAAAGCTACTGTAAAAGACGTGTCTGACTCAATAGAACGTTTAACTGGTATTCCTGTATCTCAAATGGATGCAAGTGATATCGAAAGATTGAAAAAAATCAATAAGCGCTTAAAAGATAAAATTATTGGTCAAGATAAAGCTGTTGACCTTGTTTCTCGTGCAATTCGTCGTAATCGTGCTGGATTCGATGAAGGAAACCGCCCAATTGGTAGCTTCCTTTTCGTAGGCCCTACAGGTGTAGGTAAGTCAGAACTTGCAAAGCAGTTAGCGATTGATTTGTTCGGTAACAAAGAGACGTTAATTCGCTTAGATATGAGTGAATATAGTGACCAAACTGCCGTATCTAAAATGATCGGAACAACTGCTGGTTATGTAGGTTATGATGATAATTCAAACACATTAACAGAGAAAGTTAGACGTAATCCATATTCAGTTATCTTATTTGATGAAATTGAAAAAGCCAATCCACAAATCTTAACTTTATTATTACAAGTTATGGATGATGGTCACTTAACAGATGGTCAAGGTAATGTCATTAACTTTAAAAACACAATTATTATTTGTACTTCTAATGCTGGCTTTGGTGACGGAAATGAAGAATTTAATGATATTATGGATGAAATGAAAAAATTCTTCCGCCCTGAATTCCTCAACCGTTTCAATGGTATCGTTAAATTCGAACATTTAGATAAAGATGCATTACAAGACATCGTGAACTTATTATTAGAAGATGTTCAAAAAACATTAGATAAAAAGGGAATCACAATAAACGTCACACAAGATGTCAAAGATTGGCTGATTGACAAAGGCTACGACAAAGAAATGGGTGCGCGTCCGTTACGTCGTGTTGTTGAACAAGAAGTACGCGACAAAATCACAGATTACTACTTAGATCATACAGAAGTAAAACATGTAGATATCGTACTTGAAAATGATGAAGTCATAGTTAAAGGTAAATAAACTGTTACACTAAGCACAGGAATCTATATTAAAAAAGAGTCTGGCACGTGAATACAAAAAACGCCAGCAAGATAGTTTCGAATTGAAAATTATCTTGCTGGCGTTTTCTATTTATCAATTAAAATGTTTTTGCCGTTTTTTATAAATCACTTAAGAGTAAAGAAATTCTTGTATATTCAAGGTTATTTAAAGATAAGCGAAAATAATTCATACAAAGAAAAGATTAGAAAAATCATAAATAACCTTCGTTATTGAAAAAACGCGTTAAGATATCTTTGACGCCTTCTTCAATACGCGCTTGTGCTTCTAAAGTCATACCTGAATAATGCACTGTCATACCATTTCTAGGCATCGTTCTCCATGGGTGATCTGCTGGTGCTGGTTGTGGATACCAAACATCACCTGCGTAACCTTGAATATGTTTCGCATTTAAGAGTTCCACTAAATCGTTTGTATTTACAATTTTACCACGTGCAGTATTTACTAAATAGCTGCCAACTTTCATACGGCTTAACACATCATAATCAAATAAGTCATCTGTTTCAGGTGTTAAAGGCGCATGGATTGTAACCGCATCACTTGTTGATACTAATTCATCAAAATTAACAAAAGTAGAATGCTCATTATCTTTTTGATTGATTGGGTCATAGTGTTGGATTGTTACATTAAATGGCGCCAATCTTTCGGCTACAAGTTGGCCAATTCTACCGAAACCAAAGATACCAATTGTTTTATTTTGTAATTCATGCGCATGGTTACCAACTTTTGATAAGTTCCATTCGCCATCTTTAGCTTGTCTATGACCTTCTTCGTAATTTCTCAATAAGATGAGTAAGTCCATAACTGCATGTTCTGCAACACTGATTGTATTACTACCAGTGACTTCTACTACACCAATATTGTGTTCACTTGCCGCTTGTAAATCGACGTGGTCTGAACCTACTCCTGCAGTGATTGCTAATTTTAAATTAGGTGCTTTTTCAATACGTTCTTTCGTCATATATGCTGGATAAAATGGCGCACTAATAACGATATCCATATCTGCTAAATGTTTATCTAAATCAGCTTCATTATCTGTTAATATAACGAATTCGTGTCCTTTTTCTTCTAAAAATGGTTTCAAACCAATTGCTCTTTCAGTATTTAATAATTGATTATCTTCGCCTGCTACGGATTCTGGGAATAATGCTACGATTTTCATGCTTATCTCTCCTAATAATTTATTTTTAAAACTGTGCAATGTTACTGAACTTATGTGCATCTTCGAAGCAAAAAAATACTCGATACGATTTGCACATACCACCTCCTTGAATGAATCATTCAAAACGTAGTTAGCAAACAGCACCGAGTACCTTACACCATTCCGTATTTATTCAATTGATTTATCGAATACAAATATTGATACAACCTCATCATCGGCTAAATCAATATCTGTAAATAATTTAACAAATTTAGCTCCAACGAGCGTTTCCATTTCATCTAATTTAATATCGCTGTATAACTGTTTTATCTTTTCAGTGCGGTTATAGTGAAGCATGACTTCATTTTGTTTATCGCCTAAATAAAACTGTTCAACTTTACTTAACGCGCCCGTCATATAGGCAATAGCCCAGTTTCCTTTAAACGAAACTTGTACTTTCTCAGGCCCTTTACCTACATGTTGTTTACGATAAGAACGAATTAAATTTGAAAATTGTTGTTCTTTTTTATGTGATTCTATTTAACTCACCTTCTTCACAAAGTAATGAGTTATAGCTTTCATTTACTTATAATTCTATTATATATCAAGCAATTTAAAATTCAAGTGTTATTACTTTTTTTAAAAATCACACTAAAAATACCTTTAGTTTCAAATTCAATATATAGTGTTTGTATTAATATATACAATACACATAAACTAGCTATCGTATCTGTGAAATAATGTGCTTGTAAATAAATTCTAGATATCATAATTGATAAGATTAATATCGCGCCTATAAAGATGACAGCCTTATGTTTCACTAATAATACAATCAAACTAACTAAGATACATACACTTAACACATGCATACTAGGAAAACTATAACCATCGATGGCCGCACTCGGTCTTGGACGTTGGATAGCATATTTTAAAAAAGTTCCAATAGCAAAGACACTAAAACACCAAAATCCATACCAAACACATTTAAATCTATCATAAATCAGTAAACCTAGTAATATGATTAACACCATACATAAACAGGCTATAGGTGAAAATACTGTTGAAATCATTGTTAAATATTGAACGATTATCTCTGAAGACATCGTACGATGTAGTAATTGATATATGCTGGCATCCATATTTTCCGTTAAATTAAACGCAATGCATATAATTAGTATGATGAGACACAGACTGCCTATCGTCATTTTTAAATAATTATTCACGTTGACTGTTCCTTCCATTACACATTCTTCTATATATAATAGTAAACCAAGTATTTTAAATTTACTCAATCCTACTTTAGGCTTATAAATGTTAATATGATAAAATCATAAGATTTATAATGTATATGATTTTGAATAAAACGATTTGTATCCTTGCATGGTCTTATGCTAAAATCAATTAAAGACTTAATGTATCTATAATAACCATTAAATACTAAAGAAGTTTTACCTTGAATAAAGACCAGTTTGAACAAATGGCTCACAAGTATAACCACCCTGACAGAATTCACCTAGCACAAATCATTGCCCAAGCAACAAATCAATTGCTCAATCATACAACTTACCATTCATTATTAGATTACGGTGGTGGCACTGGACTCGTAACATTAAATATAGATCATCACTTTGAACAAGTCACACTTATGGATGCCTCAACTCAAATGGTAAATATTTTTGATGAAAAAATATCAGCATTAGAAAAGACTTCTATTCAAACACTTGTCGGCGATATTTTGGCTGATGATCATCCATTAAACCAATCAACCTATGATGTCATTTTCTTATCTTTAGTCTTACTTCATAGTGGTGACTATAAAGCTTTATTGCATAAACTTTACACGCACCTCAATCCAGGAGGCATGCTGATTTTAGTTGATTTTGATAAAAATGAAAATGTTCAGCATCCAAAAGTTTACAATGGCTTTAAGCAATCTGATATTCTAGAAACCTTTGCTCAAATAGGTTTATCACAAACACAGGCTTATACATTTTATGCTGGTGATCATCTTTTTATGAATCAACATGCTAGTGTATTTATTGCTTCGGGTTTTAAATAATTTTTACATTTTTAAGTGTAACTGCTTTCTCTCTTCGTCACTTAAAAATGCATAGTCTACTGCTCTTTCATTAATATATTGAACTTGTTCTAATGTGATCATTTCATTTTCTATAAGTAAAGTATATTCTTCATTTAATGATGTCTGTGTAACGGTTCTATTATCTGTATTAATTAAAAAAGGTATATCTTGTTCTAGCAAATAAGGTAAATTTAATGCTTCTAACCCTGTAATGGCTTTGGTTTGAATATTACTTTTTGGACACATCTCTAAGAGTACGTCATTTTCTTTAACAAACTGCAATGATTGTTTATCTTGATTTATAGCAACACCATGTCCAATACGTTTCGAGCCTAATTTAATACCTTCTATCACATTATGCATACAACCGCACTCTCCAGCGTGTAGCGTAAGATTGAAACCTTTATCTAAGCCATATTTTATTGTATCTTCAATCGCTACAGTAGGAAATCCTACTTCAGGACCTGCAAAGTCAATGCCGCAAATTGTTTCATGATGATGTTGATGAATAAAATCAAAAAGTGCTTGGTTTTGTTCAGTATGATGTTGGCGCATCGCACATATTAACAAATTAACGCCTATCCCTAATGTATTAACCGCTTCATTAACACCTAACTCTACTGCTTCCAACACCTCTGTCATCGTTAACCCTTGATCCATATGAAATAATGGTGCGAAACGAATTTCAATATATTTCACATTATCGTTATATGCTTGCTTGGCAACATCTACAACCGCACGTTTCAAACTATCTTTTGTCTGAAGTACTTTTAATATTTCATCGAAACACTGTAAATAGTCATCTAAACTATCACACTGACTACTGACAAATAATTTTGATTCATCTAAGTTAACGCCTTGTTCATCTGCAAGTTGTCTAATCAATTCAACACTTGTTGAACCGTCTAGGTGACAATGTAATTCAACCTTGGCAATTTCTTCTATGGACTTATTCATGCTTAGAACCTACCTCTACCTACATTTGATTATGTTTAAAATTTATCTATTTACTATATCATGATGCATTTAACTTTGCTACGACTCAAATTACATGTCGACATAACGTTGAGCCATCATTTTTAATCAACTCATTTTAAGTTAAGTATAACCAAAAAGCAGTGTCTGATGATGTATAGTCATATAAATACAATGTATTTTGGGCGAGACGCTTGAAGAAACAGGACAAGCTAAAAACCTCAGACTGAAGCTGGATCCTTAGAAAGTGAGCCAACCATACGAAAAATTAAATAAAGAAGAAGCGCTCAGATCCATTGAATTAAATCACCTGAGCGCTTCTTTTTCTGGGGTTGATGTATCACTTCCCCATTATTATACAATAAACATTATCTACATAGCTTGATAACATTGATTAAAAATAGACATCATATTTCACCTAAGTAACCTAATATGACTAGTGAAATACCTAAACCAACATAACTCATAATGAGTAGCGTGACAATAATTTTCAATTCAGTCAAAAAATATTTTCTATCTTGTCCTTTATTTACAAGCCAAACACCTAAAACCACGACGAGTACAAAAATTATAATCAAACAATATGCAATTATATTTAAAATGCCCATATCAATGCCCCTTTGCGTACGATTCACATGTTGACCTTCTGTATGCATCAGTTATTTCGCACATCTCTATCACGTTCTCCCAAACATCAATGCTTAACCTATACTGGTTTCACATCAAGATAGTCATGTACTTTTAAATAGTCAATAATTTGATTAACAGCTGTTTCAATACTGTCTTGCTCTGTATCTATAATAATTTCTGGATTATTGGGCTCTTCATAAGGCGCATTGATTCCAGTAAATCCTTTAATTTCTCCGTTTCTTGCTTTTTGATACAATCCTTTAGGATCTCTAGATTCACACGTTTCTATACTACAAGACGTGTATATTTCGATAAATTCTTTGTCGTCTAATAAGTTTCGTACTTCATCTCGGTCAGCTTGATAGGGCGATATAAACGCTGTAATCGTAATTAATCCTGCATCGACCATGAGTTTACTTACTTCGCCAATACGACGTATATTCTCTTTTCGATCTTCCGGACTAAAGCCAAGATTGTTATTTAAGCCATGTCTGACATTATCTCCATCTAGTCGGTACGTATGTACTTGTTGTTGATATAATGCTTTTTCTAATGCTACTGATATCGTAGATTTACCAGAACCTGATAAACCCGTAAACCAGATGACAACACTGCGATGTTGATTACGTTGTTGTCTTTCTACTTTCGTAACTGCTGATTCATGCCATGTAATATGATTTGAAGTGGCCATGTTCAAACTCCTTTGATCTTATTTTTCTTGTAATCCTTTGATAAGTACATCCGCTACCTCTGGTCTTGAAAAAGCTTTCGGCAAGGACTCTCCGTTTTTTAATTTTTCACGAACTTTCGTGCCACTCAAATGTAAATGTTCTGAAGCATCGTGTGGACATGTTTTGGCTGTTGCCATATTTTCACAAACATTGCAGTAAAAAGCATGTTCAAATTTCAAAATTTGTATGCCCAATTCATCTTCATATTGTGCGATGAGTGTTTGCGCATCGTAAGTTCCATAATAATCACCGACACCCGCGTGATCACGTCCTACAATAAAATGCGTGCAACCATAATTTTTTCGTACTGTGGCATGTAATATCGCTTCACGTGGACCTGCATAACGCATCGCAGCTGGATAAATAACTAATCTCGTTCTATTTTCCGGGTAATAATTTTTTAATATCACTTCATAACTTTCCATGCGAACGGCTGCAGGAATATCATCTGATTTTGTTTCACCTACTAAAGGATTCAGTAATAAACCATCTACAGATTCTAAAGCTGCTTTTTGAATATATTCATGTGCACGGTGTACAGGATTACGCGTTTGAAACCCAACAACCGTTTTCCAATTTAAGTCATAAAACAATTGTCTCGTCTCAGATGGGTCCAAATGATAATCGACAAATTCATCATGTTTCGGTCGATCTACTAGGTGAATGGGTCCAGCAAGATAGACACTGCCTTTTTCATATACCTTCAATACACCTGGATGTTCAATATCCGTAGTACCATAAACGAATGCTGCTTCTTTCTCCTTGTCATAGGTATATTTTTCCTCAAGTTCAAGCACACCATATAAATGATTATCTTCACCATATAACGCAATGCTTTCACCGATTTCAAGCTCATTTGCTTTATCTTCCGTAACCGGCAACGTAATCGGTATACTCCACACTAGACCGTTTTTCAAATGGAGATTTTCAACGACTTCATTATAATCCGCTTCATTCATAAAACCTGTAAGTGGACTAAAACCACCAATGCCAATCAGTTCTAAATCTGATAAACTCCAAGGGTTCAGTGTAATGGCTGGCATGGAATGCGATACTTCCAACATTGTTTCCTTAAGCTCAGCGTTAACTTCTCTATTAATTAATGTACCACCATGTGGTTGAATCGTATTTTCAATAATCTCTTTTGTTAATGCCATATTGATTCACTCCTTTTAATCTATCTCATTTGCGTTAACATTCACTTTCTTTTTAGAAAAATCTATGGGTAGCTTTTTATTTTGATATAAAGCGAAAATAATTAAGCCTATCCAAAGCAGTATGACTGCAATTTTTATCACTATGGAAGTTGTTGCATTTAATTGAAAAACACTAATTAGTGAACTGCTATTTGTAAAAATAATCAGCCCACCAACACAGACTGCTAATATATTCATCGGCAAAATTTTAACTAACCATGCTGCAAAAGGTGCAGCAATCAAACCACCAATACTTAGCGCAATCACTAACCCCCAGTTAATCTGGCTCCATCCCAAGAAGATAATGAAACTGATGGATGCTGAAATAGTGACAAAAAATTCACTTGCAGATACTGTACCTATGGCATATCTCGGTTCTAGCTTTTTCTGTGCTAATAATAAAGGTGTGTTGACTGGACCCCAGCCGCCACCACCAATGGCATCTAAAAATCCTGCAACTGCACCTTGGGGAATCATGGCGTAACGCCCGATCGTCGAAGGATCTTTAACAACTGTTTGATTACGTTTATATAAAAATTGATATAAAATATAAATGCCCATTGTTAATAGAAATATTGCTATAAAAGGTTTAATCAAGTCACTATGTATATGACTTAAAAACGCTGCGCCAATAAATGATGTAATCGCACCTGGTATTGCTAACTTAATCATGGTAGGTTTATGTACATTTTCAAATTTCAGATGTGAGGTACCAGAAGCAGCCGTTGTTGCAATTTCTGAAAAATGTATTGTCGCGGATGCAATTGCTGGTGCGATACCAAATGTGAGTAATATTGATGATGATGAAGCACCAAAACCCATACCTAGTGATCCATCAATGAGCTGAGCAAGGAATCCTGCAAGTGCAAAGATAAATAATTTATGCATTTGTCGTGCCCCTTCCGACTTTAGTTTAGTGATTCAAGTTTCTTTATCATTTTGATTTGTTTATTTTTATCTCTATAGGATGGATCTAACACATGTTTCAAAAAATCTTGTTTTTCTTGTGTCGTTAAATTACTTCGTTTGATACGCTGTCTGCATTCATATAAAAAATCCACATACGCTTCATAACTGAGATCGAAGCGCGCTTTAAACTCTTCTAAAATTTGTGCAGTGAGCGTTGGACTTGCACCATTTGTAGAAATACTCAGCGTTAATCGGCCTCTTCTTAATATGCTTGGAAATACAACATCACCAGCATGTGCTTTAGTCGTCATGTTTAGTAATGCGTGTTGCGGTTTAGAAGCAGCGATTTGTTGATTTACGCGATTATCATTCGTGGCAGCAATGATTAAATCTGCTTCCGCGATATCAGTTACTTCAAATGATTTAGCACACCAACTCATCTCACCCTGTTCGTAGCGATGATATAGTGCAACCGTAAGCGAAGGACTAATGACTTTAATATGGGTTGTATAGTTAACTAATGTGCCAATACGACGTTCAGCAACCTGTCCACCGCCCACAATCACGACGCGTTTATTAGAAATATCTATCATAAGTGGTATGAATGGCATACCATCACTTCCTTGTTAAAATGAATTACTGTGTCACATATTCAAAAGTCTCTTCAACACGTGCTTTCAATGCATCTTGTAAATGTTGATGTTTACCCAATCGTTTACACAATATAATCTCTTTATCATTTTGATATTCTGTAACCGTATCAATGATTTGTTGATCTAAAATACCTGTAAACCATAAATAAGGCACAATATATATTTGGGAACATTCCGTTTGTACTGCGCTGTGTAGTGCATCTTTGAATGCAGGCTTACAAGCTGCTAAGTAGCAAGTCTCGATATCTTCAATTTCAGTTTGTTCATACAACTGTGTCTTGATTGTAGAAATATCTTTTTGTGTTTGGGGATTATAGCTGCCTCTACCGATAATGAGCACTTTTGCATCCGAATTAGGCGTCACGCCAGATTCTTCAATTCTCTGCTTTAATATCTCAGTCAGTCTCGGTTGTACGCCTAACGGTCTGCCATAGGACACATGTACATTAGGGTATCTTTGCTGACTATGTTCAATTTCTGCTGGAATATCTTTGTAGTAATGCCCTGCACTTAATAACAACACTGGCACGACTGAAATCTCTGTCGCACCTTTATCTACTAGACGCTGAAATCCTTGTGCCAAATTCGGGCTGGTTAATTCTAAAAAACATGTTTCCTGTAATGGCACATTGACCTGCGCTTTGACTAAATCAATAAAGTCTGTCGCTTCGTTCACTGCATCTGGAACCCTACTACCATGACTCACATATAAGACACCTCGCATAGTTACCCCTCCTTATTTATAGCGATAAACTCACCTGTTTTACTTTCTATTGATATGTTAATTTCGCTACTGCTGATTCAACAGGCATTTCTTCAAACCAACTAATACGTTCTCTTAGTTTGACTACTTCTCCGACAACAATCATCGCTGGATTTTCAATATCCTTTGCTACTTCGACGATGTTTGACAATGTGCCTACCACAGTTTTTTGAAATTCAGATGTTCCCAGATGAATTAAAGCGACAGGTGTCTCAGATGAACGACCATGTTTCATCAATAATTCACTAATTTCAGGTAATTTTTTAACACCCATATAAATACATAACGTTTCCGGTCCAAGTGCAAGATGTTTCCAGTAACTTTCTTTATCTATGTTTTTATTAATCACACCTGTTACAAACGCAACAGATGAACTATAGTCACGATGTGTCACTGGAATACCTGCATATGCTGGTGCTGCAACACCTGAAGTGATGCCAGGAACGATTTCGAATGGTATATGATGTTCGGCTAATATTTCTGCTTCTTCTCCACCTCTACCAAAGATAAATGGATCTCCACCCTTTAATCTTGTGATGGTTTGTCCTTTCTTTGCTAGATTGACGAGTAATTTATTCGTATCTTCTTGTGGTAATGAATGACGATTCGGATCTTTCCCACAATACATAAATTTCGCTGAAGGCGATGCATGATTTAACAACGCCTTGTTCACCAATCGGTCATATAAGATGACATCTGCTTGTTCAATTGCTTTTAACCCTTTAACTGTAATTAGATCAGGGTCTCCAGGCCCTGCGCCTACTAAAAATACTTTCCCCATCCTGTCACCACTTTCTCAATTTTTAACTATGGAATGTTTGCCCATCTCTGACTTCTTCAACGATGCCAGCACGTACAACGAAATCACCAAAATGTTCGCCTTCTGTTCTTTCTTTTGCATACTGTAATAAAATAGGTCTTAAACTTTCTAAAATTTCTGCTTCACCGATATTTTCTTTGTAGATTTTGTTTAATCTATCACCTATAAAGCCACCGCCTAAATACATATTGTATTTACCTGGGCCTTTTCCAATAAATGCAACTTCTGCTAACGCTGGTCTTGCACAGCCATTTGGACAACCTGTCATTCTGATCGTAATTTCTTCTTCTTTTAGACCTGCTTCATCAAGTAAATCTTCAATCTTCGTAATCAACGATGGTAAATATCTCTCTGACTCTGCCATCGCCAGTCCGCATGTTGGGAAAGCAACACAAGCCATAGAATTACGTCTTAAACCTGTATAATGTTGACCATCTGTAATACCAAAATCTGTGATAATTTTTTCAATTTCATTCTTTTTATGTGCAGCTACATTCGCAATCACAAGGTTTTGATTCGGTGTTAACCTAAAATCACCTGTGTGAACTTCTGCAATCGTTCTTAATGCTGTTTTTAATTTATAATCTTCCGTATCTTTTACACGTCCGTTTTGAACAAAGAGTGTATAGTGCCATTTACCACTACCTTCAGTCCACCCATAGCGATCACCATTATGTTCAAAATGATAAGGACGCTTGTTTTCTAATTGCCAACCTAAGCGATTGTTGATTTCATTTCTAATCCAATCAACGCCAAGTCTATCTACTGTATATTTAAAGCGTGCATTCGTACGGTCTTCACGATTACCATAATCTCTTTGAACCGTTAAAATCTTTTCACATACATCGACGACTTCTTCCTTAGGAATGTAACCAATCAATCTGCCAACTTGTGGATAGGTTGCTGTATTACCATGTTTCATACCCATACCGCCACCTACAGCGACATTAAAGCCAACAAGTTGTTCATTTTCTAAAATAGCGATTAATCCAATATCTTGAGAATAAACATCTATATCATTGGACGGGGGTACTGCGATACCAATCTTAAATTTACGCGGAAGATATGTTTTGCCATAAATTGGCTCTGGTTCTTCATCGCTGGTATCTAAGACTTTTTCTCCGTCTAACCAAATCTCATGATAGGCTTGCGTTTTCGGTGATAAATGTCTACTAATATCACTAGCAATTTGATTGATTTCACTGTGCACATCGGATTGATATGGATTAGGGTTACACATAACGTTACGATTCACATCACCACAAGCCGCAAGTGTATCTAATAAGGACTGGTTAATATCTTTCATCGTTTGTTTTAAATTGCGTTTTAAAATACCGTGAAATTGAAATGCCTGTCTTGTAGTTAGTTTGATTGTGCCGTTCGCATATGTATTAGCAATATCATCCATTGCTATCCATTGCTCTGCTGTTGATGCACCTCCTGGCGCACGCACTCTAATCATGAAGCTATACGCAGGTTCTAGCTTTTGTCTTCTACGTTCATCACGTATATCTCTATCATCTTGCATGTAACTACCATGGAATTTTAAAAGTTTTGTATCTTCTTCTGCGATAGCGCCTGTTACTCTATCTGCCAAACCTTGAACAATCGATCCTCGAAGATAATCACTATGTGCTTTGATACGTTCCATTTCATCCAGTTTGTCTGAAAAATTGACTTTTGTTTCAGCCATGTAATCATTCCTTTCTTAGTAAACATCTCTTTGGTAACGTTTTTCTTGTTTCATTTGAGTAAGATAAGCTTCTGCATCTGCTTCTGACATGTCACCTTCTTGCTCTATAACACTACGAATGGTGTCATGCACATCTTTTGCCATGTGTTTTTCATCACCACAAACATATATTGCTGCACCATCTTGTAGCCATTCATAAAATAGCTCACTTTGTTGGGCAATACGATGCTGAACATAAATTTTTTCTTCTGTATCTCGTGAAAAAGCGAGATCCAGTTTAGCTAATGTTTCATCTTTCAGCCATGCCTGCCATTCTGTTTGATATAAAAAGTCTGTAGTAAAATGTTGTTCTCCGAAAAACAACCACGTATTGCCAGATAACCCAAGCTCTTCACGTTCTTGCATATAAGATCTAAATGGTGCTACGCCTGTGCCTGGCCCTATCATAATGACTGGCGTTTCTTCATCAAATGGAAACTTAAAGTTTGGATTTTTTTTAAGGTAAATCGGTAATGTGTCTCCAGGTTGAATCCGTTCTGCTAGTTGGACAGAGCACACACCTTTACGCGTGCGTTCGTGCGCTTCATATCTAACGGCGCCAACGGTTATATGCACTTCATCTGGTGTGGCCTCATAACTACTAGCGATAGAATATTCTCTTGCTGGCAATTTCCTTAGTAATTTATAAAATGTTTCTGGCTTCAGTTCTGAAGTTGGAAATTCTGTTAATAAATCTATGACATCGCGACCATCAACATATTGTTGTATCCATTCTGCATTGTCTATTTGACTAAGTAACTCCGTATTGCCAAATAACTCCGCTGCTTTTTGAAGTAATGGTTTTGTCAGCTTAGTAATCTCAAAGTGTTCAGTTAACGCTTTTTCCAATGGCAATGTATCGCCATCATCATTGATTGGAATTTCAATATCTTTATCCCAACCCAGTGTCTCAATCAGTAGTGTCACAATTTCTGGTTCATTTTGAGGTAAGACTACCACGCAGTCTCCAGGTTCAAATGATTCACCGTAATTATCTAATAGCAATTCAACATGTCTAACTTCTTTGTTAGAACCTCGACCATTCAAATTGATATTCTCTAATACTTCGGCTTGGTAGGGATTCGATTTTGAGTAACGTTTTTCTTTGGCAGATTGTACTGTTTCGGTAGAAGTCGGCGTTGAACCATGACCTGTAGATTGATTTAGAATTTCAATATTCTTATTCATCCACTTTTCAGCTAAATCATCAAAATCTAAATCACAATCTTGTCTATCCGCAAGGCGTTCAGCACCTAATTCTAATAATTTTGCATCGAAGTCTTTACCTGTTTGGCAGAAATACTCGTATGACTCGTCTCCTAATACAAGCACGGAGAACCTTACATTTTCTAATTTTGGTGCCTTACGACTATGTATAAATTCATGAAATGTAAGTGCGTTGTCTGGCGGATCACCTTCACCATGCGTGGCAGTAATGACAAATAAATCCTCTACTTTTTTAAATTCCTTTTGTTTAATTTCGTCCATCGCCGTTAACTTTACAGTGTAATTATGTTCGACCAGTCGATCTGCAAATATTTCAGCTAAACTTTGTGCATTACCTGTTTCTGAACCATAAACCACGGTAATGTGACGATCGTTGTTATTTTGGCTTTCGGATTCATTATTTAAAACATATTCTGCCACCTGTTGTGGCGCCTCAGTTGTTTGTGCTACAGACCCTTGTTGCGCTGTAAGGTAACCGGTTAACCATATTTGCTGTTCAGCAGTTAACGTCTGAAAAATTTGATTTAACTGTGCTGCTTGTTCTTGGTCAAAAGGACTATTTGATACTGATAAATTCACAATGCATTCACCCCGATATTTATTTGATAAATTATAATTATTGTCTAAGTAGGTTTAATCAATTTTATTTCTTGCCATATCAACGATATAGCAATCGAATTTTATATCTTCCACAACATTCATTACATTTCCGATACGAATACTAGGTTATTAGTGTAAAAAAAAGAATCTACTTAATTTATGGTTTATTCGTCGTATGTAGACCACATTCCGTCTTAGTAGAATTCGTCCATCTACCTGCTCTTGAATCACCATTACCAGAAACGGCCTCAGTACATGGAATACAACCAATACTTGGAAAATTGAAATCATGTAGTTCGTTATAATGTAAATCATGCGTTTTAATATAATCCCACACATCATCCCAAGTCCAATGAATCAGAGGACACACTTTTACTGATTTGAATCGTTCATCTTTATTAATAAAATTAGTTGCCTGTCGACTCGGTGATTGTTCTCTTCTTAAACCTGAAACCCAAGCTGTCGCCCCAGATAATACTTCTTCAAGCGGTTTAATTTTACGAATATAACAACATTGATTTGGATCTTGTTTCCATAAAGCTGGCGCAACTTGATCCGCTTGTTCTTCTAAAGTAAGACTCGGTTGTTTAAGCTTAATGTTTAATTCCGGATAACGTGCTTTAACACGGTCTATCAAATCGTATGTCTCTTGAAAGTGGAGGTTCGTATCTAAAAATACAATTTCCGCATCTTTCTTCACACTAGAAATTAAATCAATTAAAATCATGCCTTCTGCACCGAAACTACATGAATAAATAATAGAATCACCATATACATCGTAAGCCCATCTAATCACTTCACGTGCACCTTTAGTTTCATCAGTGATATCCAGTGTTTCAAAAGCGTGTGGATTGAAATCATCATACGTAATTTTTGTTTCTGACATTAACGGGTCACCCCTTTTCTTCTAATGTACGCTTACTTAAATTCAAGTTATACTTCGTTTTTTGAATTATTTGAAAATAATTATGCTACACACTTTACTCATTGAAATTTTTTATGTCAAGTTTGTGTTTATTAAAATAAATATATTAATTTTTTGACAAAATACACCTTTGAAACCGCTTTAAAAAGCGAAGTTAAAACGTTTTATAATAATTATTTTCACAAAATAGTCATAATAATCTAGTTACTTTCAAATCGCCCTAAAGCCTATGGTTATCATGTTTTAAATTTTTTTTAAAAATTTTTTAAATTTTAATAATAATTCTAATCTAGAAACAAAAAGCGCAGGTATATAACATCAAATTAAATATTTGATGTTATATACCTGCGTTGCAAAAATGATTAAATCTCTAATACCTTAAATCTTTAATCCTTTTATATTATACTGAAAAACTGAGTCTTGGTATAAATGTTTCAAAATGAACATGATTCATAGAAATACCTAATGTTTGTAATTCAGCAATCATTGCTTTTAAGAATGAGTTACCGCCACACACATAGATCTCCGTCTCATTGTCCACATATTGACGCAGTTGTTCTGATTCGATAAAACCATCTTCATCACGAAAATGAATATCAAACTGGGCATGGTCTGATTGATTTGCAATTGTAGTTAATTTTTCTTCAAAAGCAACATTTTGTGCGTTAGATGTTGATTGTAAGAAAATAGCTGGTGTACCTATGTTAACGGCTTCATTAAACATTGAGACAAGCGGTGTAACCCCTACACCTGAACCCAAAAATAATTGTTTGTTTTCTGTATTTTCTAATTTAAATCCACCTACTGGTGCAGATATATTTAAAATGTCACCTTCAGTTACTTCATCGTGTAACACAGTAGAAACTTCACCTTCGTGCGCTTCAGTAACATCTCTTCTTACACCAAATGTTAAGTAACTTTCATCTCCATCAACAATGGAATAGTGTCTTTTTGCACGATAAGGTAATTTTTCACTAGAAATATCTACAGTTATATATTGTCCTGGTATAAATTGACTTAAATCAATGCGATTTGATGTGACAGTAAATGATTTAATAAGTTCTGTCTCCTCAGTGATATTTGTAACTTCAAATGGTTTAAAACCTTCCCATGCCATTTGTTTATAAATATCTTTTTCTAAGCCAATAAAGGCATCAGCGATAGCTCCATAAGCTTTTATCCATGTTTGAATAATAGGATCATTATTTTCTAAACCTGTCACTTCTTGGATTGCCCAAATTAAATTTTCTCCAACAATATCATAATGTTCCGGTTGCACTTGTAAAGCACAATGTTTATAAACTACAGGCATTATTGCTGGTACGATAGGTGTTAAATCTTCAATGTTTTCCGCTGCTGCCAGTACTGCCATAGCAAGTGCTGATGATTGCAGTCCCTTTTTTTGATTTGTTTGGTTAAATACATTTTTTAATTCTGGATGCACTTCAAATAACCTTTTATAGAAAATTTCCGTAATAGTTTGTCCTTTTTCTTTAAGTAATGGCACTGTATCTCTAATTGTTTGAATTTCTCTTTCTGTTAACATATTATACCTCCTAATTACTTCTCACCACTATTATTGTACGAAATAATATAACTTACAATCATTAACAATTAATCCAAACATTTTCTAAATGCATAGTTCACAAAATGTTAACTAATTAAAAAAATATAAATTCAAATTCTTTGGTATGTATTGATTTGCTCACATTTTATAAATTGAAATCGTATATTGTATGATCTAAAACTTTAATCCACTATGATTAGTCAACTAAAAACACGCTAAAAAGTCTGTGCTTCACTACTTTTTAGCGTGTTTTTATTCTTATTTTTCACTTAAGTATAAATCTTCTATGACTGTTGCTACGGATTCAGCATTATTTTGAATATACACATCATAAGCCTCAGAGTAGCCTGATGTACTAGTCTCATAAAAAGATTGTTGGGCATGGTTTAATAATTGCGTATCGTTCACATCATTTCCAAAGGCAATATAGTTTTGTGCACCAATCATGTGCTTTAAGGTCGAGTACTTATTAATGTTTTTGGCTGTAATATCTATGCTATGATCCACTTCGTGTATATGGATTGATAACACATTCTCGTAACTTTGAAACCATTGTTTAAGTGCTTTAAATGTTTTTTCTTCAGTCGCGAATAGAATCACCTTAATTGGATGTTGAATATGAGCAACCTTCACATTCTTTGCTAAACCATCTGGATTTAATTGTCTATAAATTGGATGGCTTTCACTTACGTTAGCAGCATAGTCAAAATCTCCATCGATAATATATTTTAAATCATAATCGCTGATTAACTTCACAATCTTTTCAAATAAATCATTCGGGATATAAGCCATGGTTTGAATTTCTCCATCTTTTGAAATTATAGAGCCATTTCCACCAATGAGCCAATGATTACTGTAATCTCTAACAACTGGTAACAAATCACGTATAGGTCGTGCTGACGCAAATATGATATCGTGTTGCCGATTCAATTGCTGTATCACTTGATTTAACCGTGATTCTATAAATTTGCCATTAAAACAAATTGTGCCATCTATATCAAAAACAAATATCATAGTCATACCTCTTTTAAATTTTTATTCGTCATGCTGATATTTAGCATTTAACTGATGAATTAATCGTTTAAATTCATCCTCTGATTTAAATTCAAACGTAATTTGGCCTTTTTTATTTTTAGTGGAAATAGCTACATTTGCACCATATTGCGCTTTAAGTTGACGTTCTTGTTGTCTAATAAACTTTGGTTTTGTTGCCTTTTGTGTAGCCTCTACTTTATCTTTATTATCACTATAATGTGTAGTGACATAATGTTCTAATTCTCTTACACTCCATGCCTCACGGGAAGCTTGTTTGGCAATTTGTTGCATTTTTTGTTTGTCCTTAACACTTAGTAATGTGCGGCCATGAGCGCTTGATAACGCACCATCTCTCACCATATTTGAAACAGTCTGTGGCAAGTTTAATAAACGCAACATATTCGCAATGTAAGGTCTAGATTTACTTAGACGTTGCGCAACATCTTGCTGCGTTAAATTTAAGTCATCCATCAATTTACGATAACTTTCCGCTTCTTCAATTGCATTTAAATCCTCACGCTGTAAATTTTCAATGATTGCAAGTTCCATCATATCTTCATCCGTAAGTGATTTAACAATCGCAGGTATTTCAGTCAATCCCGCAATTGTTGCAGCACGAAATCGCCTTTCGCCGACAACGATATGATAGCCAGAAATCGTTTTTCTCAAAACGATGGGTTGTAATATGCCGTGAAGTTTAATTGATTTGGCAAGATCATTTAATCGTTCCTCATCAAATGTTTTACGTGGTTGATATGGATTTGCCTTCACGGTAGTCATAGATATTTTTTGAATATTTTCGTTATCTTCTATGGTTAATCGCTCATCTTGATGATTTTCGATTGTCAAACACCTACTTTCTATTTTCTCTAGCTCGTTTAATTTGATTTATTATTAGATGTGCCTATTATATCATCACTCATCTACCAAAGAATATAGGACAAATAATTAGTTTAATCGAAATTTTCAGATAAGTTGTTGACAAAAGTAATTTTAATGTGTAATCTTGGGTATATCAAATTCGAAATAACAGAAACACAGTAACAAGGAAAGTAGAACTTACACTGCTGACACAGAGAGTCTTCGTAACGCTGAAAGAAGATACAGAAAGAAAGTTTGAAAATGGCCTTTGAGTGTTGATGCCAATATGAGGTATCAACGGGCGCGCCCGTTATAGCGCTACAGTATTAACATTTTGTTAAATGGCGTACTGGATTATTCCACACGTTATCTTCTCGTTAATACTCATTTTATTTATAGAATGGGTTTTTTATTTACGAAAAATGATAGCACGATTCAGTCAACGTTACATATACAACAATTTAGCGTACTGGATAAGGTTACTTTAGTGATAATGTAACAAACAAAGGTGGTACCGCGAGCTAAGCTTTCGTCCTTTACATCCGAATTTTCGGGTTTAAAGGACGGGAGCTTTTTTTATTTTTACAAGGAGGTTAACAATTATGAAAAATACTGAACTAGCACAAATCGCATTGTCACATGATCATACAGGGGCCATAGCCAATCCAATTTACTTATCAACAGCATATCAACACCCACATCTCGGTGAGTCAACAGGATATGATTACACACGAACTAAGAACCCAACACGCTCAGCATTTGAGGAGGCATTTGCCAAATTGGAACACGGCACAGCTTCATTTGCAACATCAAGTGGCATGTCTGCTATTCAATTAATATGTAATCTGTTCAAATCTGGTGACGAAATATTGGTATCTTTCGATTTATATGGTGGTACCTTTAGACTTTTCGATTTTTATGAACAACAGTATGGCATCCATTTCAAATATGTTGACTTCCTCAATTATGAAGAAGTGGAACAAAGTATTACAGAACATACTAAAGCATTGTTCATTGAACCAATCTCAAACCCACAAATGATTGAAGTAGATGTAGACCCGTTCTATATCTTAAGCAAAAAATTTAATTTATTGACTATTATAGATAATACATTTTTAACACCATACCTTTCTACGCCATTAGAAGATGGTGCAGATATCGTCTTACATTCAGCTACAAAATATATTGGCGGACATAACGACGTACTTGCTGGTGTGGTAACCGTTAAAGATAATCTACTTGCAGAACAATTAGGACAGTTACACAACATGATTGGTGCTACTTTGTCACCATTCGATAGCTACCTACTCCAACGTGGTTTAAAGACACTCCATTTGAGAATGGATCGTTCAGAATATAATGCGAAATTACTCTCAGAACGATGTAGTGACTTAGAGGCCATCGACAAAGTGCTTTATAGCGGACGTACAGGTATGTTGAGTTTACGTTTAAATAAAGATTATAAAGTGGATAAATTCTTAGAACATTTAAACGTCTGTATTTTTGCAGAAAGTCTTGGCGGTACAGAAACATTTATCACATTTCCATATACACAAACACATGTAGATATGCCAGACGCAGAGAAAGACAAACGGGGCATCGATGAATATTTGATTAGGTTATCCATCGGTATCGAAGACTATGAAGATATCGAACAAGACATTATTCAAGCATTAGAAAAATCTAAACAAGGAGTGATTTCATGAGTTTATCAAAAGAAACTGAAGTAATATTCGATTCACATAGAGGTGTAGATTACGATTCTGCAAATCCTCCTTTATATGATTCTTCAACTTTCCATCAAAAAACGCTTGGCGGCGGTGCACAATATGATTATGCCAGAAGTGGTAATCCAAACCGTGCCTTATTAGAAGAAAAATTAGCTAAATTGGAAGGCGGAAGTCATGCCTTTGCATACGCATCAGGTATCGCAGCCATTTCAGCTGTGTTATTAACTTTAAATGCAGGTGATCATGTCATCTTACCTGATGATGTTTATGGAGGTACGTTTAGATTAACAGAACAAATTCTAACTCGTTTTAATATACAATTTTCAACTATTGATACGACGCATTTAAATGAAATTGAAGAGGCTATTCAAGATAATACTAAACTGATATATATTGAAACACCTTCTAATCCATTGTTTAAAATTACAGACATTAGAGGCGCAGCCGATATTGCTAAAAAACATCATCTCAAACTCGCCGTAGACAATACGTTTATGACACCACTAGGACAATCACCCTTAGCTCTCGGCGCTGATATTGTCGTGCATAGTGCTACCAAATTCTTAAGTGGACATACTGATATTATTGCAGGCGTAGCAATAACAAACGATCAAACGATTGCCGATGAATTATTTTTATTACAAAACGGTACAGGTACTGCCCTATCTGCTCAAGATAGTTGGACACTGGCTAAACACTTAAAAACATTACCTGTACGTTTTAATCAATCAGTTGAAAACACTAAAAAACTTTATGAGTATCTAGCACAACGTGATGAAATTGCAGAAGTCTATTACCCAGGAAATAGCGATTTACATTTATCTCAAGCAAGTCATGGCGGTGCTGTATTAGGTTTCCGCTTAAAAGATGAGACAAAGGCGCAAGATTTTGTAGATGCCCTTTCCTTACCTTTAGTTTCCGTCAGCCTAGGTGGTGTTGAAACAATACTTTCACACCCTGCTACGATGTCACATGCAGCTGTACCTAAAGAAGTAAGAGAAGCCAGAAATATCACTTTTGGATTATTTAGATTAAGCGTTGGATTAGAAACTGCAGATGAATTAATCTCTGATCTAAATTATGCATTTAAGGAGGCCTTCAATGAGTCAACTACTCGACAAACTAAAGCACAACATATTAGTAGCTGATGGTGCGATTGGAACCATTCTATATTCAGAAGGTCTAGATACATGCCCAGAAGCCTATAATATTACACATCCAGATAAAGTGGCGCGCATTCATCGTTCTTATATAGACGCTGGTGCCGATATTATTCAAACCAATACGTATGGTGCTAATTTTGAAAAGTTAAAACCTTTTGGTCTTGAGCATAAAGTTAAAGACATTCACTACGCAGCAGTAGAAATTGCTAAACAAGCTGCAAACGACGACACCTTTATTTTAGGCACAGTAGGTGGATTCAGGGGTATCAAACAAGAAGATTTAGAATTATCATCGATTCAATATCATACAGAAATACAAATTGAGACATTAATCGATGCAGGTGTTGATGGCATTCTATTTGAAACATATTACGATTTAGAAGAGCTTACAACCATTATCAAAGCTACTAAACGTAAATATGATATTCCGATTATTGCTCAACTCACGGCTTTAAATACAAACTATTTAAGAAATGGTACTGAAATCAATACAGCCTTGCAACAAGTTGTTAAGAGCGGTGCTGATATTGTTGGACTGAATTGTCATCACGGTCCCCACCATATGCAACAATCGTTTTCACATATTGAACTGCCCGATGGTGCTTATCTATCATGTTATCCAAACGCAAGCTTATTAGATATTGAAAATAGTCAATTTAAATATAGTGATAATGCAGCTTATTTTGGAAAAGTAGCTGAGCAACTCATCAATGAAGGCGTTCGTTTAATTGGCGGCTGTTGTGGCACGACACCTGAGCATATTCAATACATCAAATCATCGGTCTCAGATTTAAAACCGATAAACCAAAAAAATGTCATTCCTATCGCTAAATATACGGGTCATTCGGAGAAACCAACACAAAAACAAAATCTAACATCAAAGGTTAAACACAGACCTACAATTATCGTTGAACTAGATACACCGAAACATCTTGACACAGACTTATTTTTCAGAAATATCAAAAAACTCGACGATGCCAAGATTGATGCCGTAACCTTAGCTGATAATTCGTTAGCCACAGTAAGAATCAGTAATGTTGCCGCAGCGAGTATCATTAAACAACAATATGACATCGAACCTTTAGTCCATATCACTTGTCGTGATCGCAATTTGATTGGCTTACAATCACATTTACTTGGCCTATCACTCTTAGGTATTAATGAAATTTTGACCATTACAGGTGATCCTTCAAAGATTGGGCACCTTCCAGGCGCAACCAATGTATACGATGTGAATTCTAAAGGGTTAACTGAAATTGCTTTACGCTTCAACCAAGGTATTAACACAGACGGTGATGCGCTGAAGACGCAGACGAACTTCAACATCGCAGGGGCATTTGATCCAAATGTAAGAAAATTAGACGGTGCTGTACGACGGTTAGAGAAAAAATTAGAAAGTGGTACCCACTACTTTATAACCCAACCGGTCTATAGCAAAGAGAAAATTAAAGAAGTCTATGAAGCAACCAAACATTTAGATGTGCCATTGTTTATTGGCATTATGCCTGTCACTAGTTATAACAACGCATTATTTTTACACAATGAAGTACCAGGCATTAAATTGTCAGAAGCCATTCTCGAACAATTTGAAGCTGTTAAAGATGATAAAGCAAAAACAAAATCATTGAGCATTGAATTATCAAAAGCATTGATCGACACAGTGCATGAATATTTTAATGGCTTGTATTTAATTACACCATTCCAAAAGGTCGATTATACACTGGAACTTGCAAATTATTCAAAATCAATTACTTCAACTAAACAGGAGGCAATATTATGACAATTCAAACATCAAACTTAGGTTTTCCGAGATTAGGTAGAAAGAGAGAATGGAAAAAAGCCATCGAGGGCTACTGGGCAAATAAATATGATTTAGAAACATTACATCAACAATTAACAGATTTGCACAAAGAGAATTTATTACTACAAAAAAATTATAATTTATCTAGTATTCCGGTTGGCGATTTTTCTTTATATGACCATATTCTTGATACATCATTACTTTTCAATATCATTCCTGAACGTTTCCAAGGTAGAGATATCGATGATGACTTACTATTTGATATTGCCAGAGGTAACAAAGAACATGTTGCAAGTGCCTTAATTAAATGGTTCAACACAAATTATCATTATATTGTACCTGAATGGGACAATGCTGAACCAAAATTAAATAAAAATGTATTATTAGAACGCTTTAACTATGCAAAATCATTAAACGTCAACGCACACCCTGTGATCGTTGGTCCAATTACGTTTGTTAAGTTATCTAAAGGTGGCGACCAATCATTTGAAGAAAAAGTACAAACATTATTGCCATTATATAAAGAAGTCTTACAATCACTCGTTGATGCAGGCGCAGAGTATATTCAAATTGATGAACCTGCACTTGTTACGGACGATAGCGCAGATTACGAAGACATCACAAAAACGGCATATAATTATTTTTCTGAAGCAAACTTAGGTGATTACCTAGTCGTTCAAACTTACTTTGAACGCGTAAACTTATCATTCTTAAACAGCCTACCAATCAGAGGTATCGGTCTAGATTTCGTACACGACCACGGCTTTAATCTTAAACAAATTGAAGACGGCCAATTTGATCGTACGAAGACACTCTATGCAGGTATTATTGATGGTCGTAATGTATGGGCTGCTGATATAGAAGCTAAAAAAGAGCTTATCGAAACATTACAAAATTATACAGATGACCTTGTCATTCAACCTTCATCTTCATTATTACACGTTCCAGTATCACTTGATGATGAAACACTTGATACTTCTATTGCAGAAGGATTAAGTTTTGCTACTGAAAAACTAGATGAACTCGATGCGTTAAAACGTTTATTCAACAACGACGATGATCAAAAATACAATGAATTGAAAGCCCGCTATGAACGCTTTCAAAACCAATCATTTAAAAATCTTGAATACGACTTTGATAGCGTCAGAACTTCTAGACAATCAGCATTTAAAGAACGTAAAAAAGCACAAGACGCACGCCTAAATTTACCTGATTTACCAACAACTACGATCGGTTCATTCCCACAATCTCAAGAAGTACGTAAATACCGTGCTGATTGGAAAAATAACCGTATCACTGATGAAGCATATAAAACATTTCTAAAAAATGAAATTGCACGTTGGATAAAAATTCAAGAAGATATCGGTTTAGATGTTCTGGTACATGGTGAATTTGAACGTAACGACATGGTAGAGTTCTTTGGTGAAAAACTTCAAGGTTTCCTAGTTACAAAATATGGCTGGGTACAATCATACGGTTCACGTGCGGTTAAACCACCTGTTATTTATGGTGATGTTAAATGGACAGAGCCACTTACTGTCAAAGAAACATTATACGCACAAAGTTTAACTGATAAACCAGTTAAAGGTATGCTTACTGGTCCTGTCACTATTTTAAACTGGTCATTTGAACGTGTTGACTTACCACGTGAAGAGGTTCAAGACCAAATTGCATTAGCAATTAATGAAGAAGTATTAGCGCTTGAAAGTGAAGGTATTCAAATCATACAAGTTGATGAGCCAGCATTAAGAGAAGGCTTACCACTTCGTTCAGAATACCATGCAGACTATCTAGATAAAGCCGTTCGTTCATTCAAACTCACAACATCTTCAGTCGCTGATGAAACACAAATTCACACGCATATGTGCTATTCTCAATTCGGTCAAATTATTCATGCAATCTATGATTTAGATGCGGATGTTATTTCTATTGAAACTTCTCGTAGCCATGGTGATTTGATTCAAGATTTTGAAGATATTACTTATGATTTAGGTATTGGTTTAGGTGTATATGATATTCACAGTCCAAGAATTCCAACTGAATCAGAAATTACAGCTGCAATTAACAGAGCATTACAAGAAATAGATCGTTCATTATTCTGGGTAAATCCAGATTGCGGTTTGAAGACGCGTAAAGAAGATGAAGTTAAAGAAGCCTTAAGTGTGTTAGTTAATTCTGTCGATAAATTACGTAAATCAACAAATCCAGCAACTGTTTAAAATTAACTTAAATAGGTGATGCGTATGAGTTATCCTTTATGGAAGCAATTAGAAGAATTAAAATCAGCAACGTGGGTCGATTTGACCCACACTTTTGATGAAACCATACCGTGTTTTAGCGAATTTGAACGGCCCCAAGTGTCGACACTATTCAATGTCGCAGACGACGGATTCTATGTTCAAAATTGGAATGTTGTGAGTCAGTATGGTACCCATATTGATGCACCGATTCATTTTGTGGAACATACGCGCTATTTACATGAATTAAATTTAAAAGAACTTGCCCTACCACTCGTTGTTTTAGATTTTTCAAAAAGCGTTAAAGCAAATTCGGATTTCATCTTAACACGTCGACACATTGAACAATGGGAAGCTGATAACGGCCCTATTGAGCAAGGCACCTTTGTTGCATTTAGAAGTGATTGGTCTAAACGTTGGCCCAACATTGAAGCTTTCGAGAATAAAGATGATGCTGGTGCGCTCCATTTACCTGGATGGGGACTAGACGCATTAAAGTATTTATTTGAAGAGCGCCATGTGAAAGCCATCGGTCATGAAACATTTGATACCGATGCCTCTATCGATATCGCAAAAAACGGTGACATTATTGGTGAGCGTTATGTATTAGGTCAAGATACTTTCCAAGTAGAACTACTGACAAATCTTGATCAACTCCCAAGTCGAGGGGCAATTATTTACACAATCAGTCCTAAGCCTAAAGATGCGCCAGGTTTCCCTGTACGCGCATTTGCTATAAAACCTTAAACAAATATTCGCATATGACAACATCGTATTTCGTTTATTAC
Source organism: Staphylococcus sp. LKG3-1 (assembly GCF_048568385.1). NCBI lineage: Bacteria > Bacillati > Bacillota > Bacilli > Caryophanales > Staphylococcaceae > Staphylococcus > Staphylococcus sp. LKG3-1. The sequence continues at coordinate 1,987,657 of NZ_CP183796.1, read as the reverse complement.
TATTAAAACCTAGCCATTATATTAAAAATTAAGAACTTGAGCACTTCTTAATTTACGATTCTCCTTTAAAATATATAACATGCCCGCATCATTATCGATATGATGTGGGCATATTTAAGTTTACTGGATATATGAGCTGTATAGGTCATTAGTTTGATTTTCAAATAAATGATAATTCCTATCATTTAAAATGATTCAATCAATGTTATAATTCAATAAAATTCAATATAGTTTATCATAGGGCAAATGCACCTATTTTCTATATAAATATAATCAATAGAGGTGACATCCGTGCAACTGAACCAAACCAACACCCCTTTTAATGAGGAACAATTGGCACTTATCAATCAACTACTACCTATGTTAACACCTGAACAACAACATTGGTTAAGTGGTTATCTACTCAATCCAGCAACAACTTCAGTGTCAGATAACAAAACGGACATACAAGAAAATGAGGCTGGTATTACCGAAACAGAAACTAGCACTTCTACTGACCAGTCCGTGTCAGAACCTGTATCAGCTTCAACAGAACCACTAGACGTGCATGTACTATATGGTACTGAAACTGGTAATGCTGAAGAAATTGCTGAAACATTTGAAACAAAACTCAAATCCCAGAACTTAAATGTCCATCTCTGGGATATGGATGATTTTCCGAGAGATTCATTACCTGAGGTTGAACACCTTTTTATTATTTGTTCAACACAAGGCGTTGGCGAACCACCTATCAATGCGTTAGATTTATATGATTACCTTCACGGTGATGATGCGCCACAATTAGATCAAGTCAACTTTGCGGTACTAGCACTTGGTGACCAAGATTTTCCTGATTTTTGCCAAGCTGGTAAAGACTTTGATCATATCTTAGGTCAACTCGGTGCGAATAGAGTGGCAGATAGAGTGGATTGCGACTTTGATTATGAAGAGACAGCTGAACAATGGATTACCAACATGCTTGAGCTATTAACACAAGCCTCATCCAATACAAATGAAGAGACGCCTAGCGTTGAAAATGAGGACGTCACAATAGAAGAACCTCAAGCACCTTATTCAAAATCTAATCCTTTTCAAGCAGAAGTACTGAAAAATACCATTCTTACACAACCAGAAGCTTCTCGAGAAGTAAGACACCTTGAAATATCACTTGAAGGTTATCGTGAGGCCTATGAACCCGGTGATAGCTTAGTCGTTATCCCACAAAACGATCCTGTACTCGTGAACCAACTCATCGATGCACTTAATTGGGATGCTGAAACACCTATTCAAATGAACGACAGTGATTCAATGCGTTCGCTTAAAGAGGCTTTAACACATGATTTTGAAATTGCAAAATTAACGCCTGTGCTGATGAAAAATGCTGCAGAATTATTAGGTAATCCCATGTTAAATGCTAATATTCAAAAATCGGAATGGGTCCAAAACTATATTTACGGTAAAGATGTCATTGATTTAATTAGAGATTTTACGCCTGTTGCGCTTGAACCCAACATGCTACCACAACTGTTAAGAAAATTACCGCCACGAGAATATTCAATTGCAAGTAGTAACAAGGTAAATCCTAATAGTGTACACATTACTGTACGTGTTGTGAAATACGAAGCACATCGTCGTGAACGCTTTGGTGTTTGTTCTGTCCAATTAGCAGATCGTACGTCTGTTGGGGATAAGCTACCTGTATACTTGAAAAAGAATCCAAATTTCAAATTTCCATATGACACAGAAACACCTGTCATCATGATTGGTGCAGGTACAGGCATTGCGCCTTATCGTGCTTATCTTCAAGAAAGAGCTTATCTCAATATTAAAGGTGAGCAATGGTTGATTTTTGGCAATCAAAATTATCATCATGATTTTCTTTATAAAGATGATTTGGAACAATGGCTCGAAGAAGGTGTATTAAGCAAATTAGACTTAGCCTTCTCAAGAGAAACTGAAAATAAAATTTACGTCCAACACCGCATCGAAGAAAATAGTGCTGAATTCTATAAATGGATTCAGGCAGGTGCCACAATTTACCTGTGCGGTAATAAAGATGAGATGGCAAGTGGTGTACACGAATCATTAATTAAAGTACTCATCAAAGAAGGTAACTTGGATGAAACTGAAGCCGAAGCCTATTTGACAGAAATGATTAAAAATCAACGTTACCAACGTGATGTATATTAAGTACATCACAAATAGACTTCAAAAAATGATAAAAAAGGGGCTAATCTGATGAGTCAATTCATAGCAACATATGCAAATACACTATTATTAGTTAAACAAGTTAATGGTCGTTTTCATATAGAAAAGAAACTAGAAGGAATGAACGCCATCGCCATCGCTCAGGATCCATTCAATCCTGACATATTATATTGTGGCACGTTTGATCGCGGTTTGTGGAAAAGCGTGGACAAAGGCGATTCATGGTTACCTATTGGCACACGCTTTACGTATAATAGTCCTTTTAAAAAGCAAGACATTCCTATGACATCCATTACTGCAGTCTCAGTCATAGATACAGGTAACAATACTGGTGCGGTATTAGTAGGTACAGAACCAAGTGCACTCTTTATTTCCTATGATCAAGGTGACTCATTTGAATTACTGACAGATTTCGCACATATTCCTGGAAAAGAACAATGGTTTTTCCCTCCAAGACCGCACACACATCACGTTAAATGGTTAGATAACAATCATCGCTCGCCCAATATCATTTCTCTTACAATTGAGGCTGGTGGTTTGATTCAATCTACAGATTCTGGACAACATTGGGAAGTACCGCAAACGGATCATGCGCCTATCGATATTCACGTACTCAAAAGTCATGACGAACATCCCAACAAATTATATGGCGTTCTCGGAGATGCCTTTTTAAATGGTGGTAGAGATACCTTTATTGAAAGTGATGACTACGGTAAAACATGGACAACATTTATAGATGGCATTGAGCATAGATATGGTTATGGCTTGGCAATCAATTCAAATAATGCTGAGAATATCGTCATCTCAACATCAAATTCGCCAATGAATGCCCATAGTTATGGAAGTCATACATTTTCAACCATTTATGCCATTGATAAATCACAAGATAATGCCTGGATTGAAGCAACTGAAGGCTTACCTTCCACAAATGGCACGCTTATCTCCGCTGTCACTGAAAGAGATGGTATCTTTTATATCGCGAATAATAAAGGTATCTTCTCTTCCGACAATGGTGGTAAAAGTTGGCATCCTTTGAACATAACATGGCCAAATGAATTAACAGAGCAACATGTTTATCAATTGATCACTTTAGACTAAGTAATGTTAGTATAGATGATATAAGTAAACACCCAAAAGATTGTATGATAAATTCAATCTTTTGGGTGTTTTTATTTACACGTTTTTACCCTTAATCTCGCCACTTAGCTTCATATAGAAGCCACTTGCCTGTTCTATATAGTATTACAATCAAAAATTTGTTTTACTTAATGTAAGGGGAGGGACTGAACATGAAAGTAAAGGTTGTTTATGATCAAACATTAGACGAAGATGAAATCATACTATACGCGCATAAAGATGCCAACAATTTATCAGATATTATCAACTCAATTCAACAATTATCTCAAAATATATTATTTCCCGGAAAATACAACGAAACCATCTATTATCTTAAACCACAAGATATCATTTGTTTTCGGATAGAAAATAAGATATTAAATGTTATCACCGCTCAACGTCAATATACGATGAATCAACGTTTATACGAAATAAAAGCACAGCTTAATCATAGCTTTCTACAAATTTCAAAATCTGAAATCATCAATGTGAACTTCATTGATTATCTAACATTAAATAAAAATGGCACGATTGAAATTCGTTTTACTGATCAATCATTTACGTACTCTTCTAGAAGATACTTACCATTAATTAAGGAGGCTTTAAAGCTATGAAACGATTCTTTCACGGTGGAACCATTGGTATTACGATTGGCGTCTTTGTCTCTTTAATATTTTCAACACTATTTGCGCACCACCAATTTCATCCAGTTTCTCCAGAATCAACGATGGGTAGCATTTACTTTGCACATTTAACTGAATTACAAATTATGTTTATTGCTGTTGTGATATGGGCATTAATCGGTATCACATTCAGTTATGGCGCGCTTATCTTTTCGAATTCACGAAAGACATTATGGTTTAAAACATTAACTCACTTTAGTTTAATGCTCATCATCATGTTCCCACTGGCTATATTAGCTGGATGGTTTCCTCTTAAACTTTCAGCAATCATACTATTTGTGGTCATTTATACAATTGTTTATTTTATCATTTGGGGTATTGAAACAAGACGTAATCAACAAGATATAGACGAAATTAATGCCATGCTCTCAAAACGGAAGGGATGATTTGATATGAATCAAGGTCGTTATACTGTACTACCTAATGAATCGGTCACTGTATTTTTGATTGGTCTTCACATCAACAAGTGGTATAAAGTTCATCACTGGTTGCCTGTACTTTTAGCTATGCCACCAATGCTCTCCGAATTATCAAAGGATAAATCACTCGGTTGTTTATCTTATGAAATGTTGTTTAAATATCGTGGTGTTATGATCGTTCAATATTGGGAAACAAACGAAAAATTGCTTAGTTATGCAAAAATGCCTGTACATTTAAAAGCTTGGCGCAAATTCTCGAAAAAATTAAAGCATAATGAAGCCGTTGGTTTTTACCATGAAACATATAATGTAGATTCCCATCAATATGAAAATATTTATATCAATATGCCTGATTTCGGTCTCGGCAAAGCACTCGGTAATGAACCTGTAAGCAAAGCCACACATACTGCAAAACAACGACTAAAAAAACATACTTAACGCGTATTTTAAATCAAACGATATCATAATCATAGAGTTGAAGTTGAAATGTCAAAGGCATACGTACTGTCACAATAACCATGATTTATTACGAGATAGCGATAGCATCTTTTACTGAAATTCATAAATGTCATTCGCATAAAAAGAAAACGACAATTTCCATTACTGCAGAAATTGTCGTTTTTATTTTGAAATGTTTATATCCCAAATATTTTATTTATTGTTATAACTTCATTTACTAATCCATGTGCTATCTCACATATTCAAAAATTCCAGCTGCGCCCATACCTACACCGATACACATGGTAACCATACCGTAACGTGTTTCTGGGCGTTTCTTCATTTCAGACAATAAGCGTCCTACTAACATCGCACCTGTAGCACCAAGTGGATGTCCAAGTGCAATGGCACCGCCATTCACATTCGTCTTCTCAGCATCTAATCCCACTTCTCTCATAGAAGCCAATGTTTGAGAAGCAAATGCTTCATTTAATTCTACTAAATCAATATCATTAACGTCTAAGTTAGCTTGTTCCAATACTTCTGGAATCGCATATGCTGGACCGATACCCATTAATTTAGGGTTTACCCCTACTGCTTTAAATCCAACAAAGCGTGCAATAGGTTCTACGCCTAGCTCCTTCACTTTTTCACCAGACATCACAACGACAAAACCTGAGCCATCTGTTAATGGGGCCGAGGAGCCTGCCGTCACTGTACCGTCAGCCTTAAATACATTTGGTAATTTAGCTAAAGTTTCTTTATTTGTATCTGGTCTAATGAGTTCATCTTCTTTAAATACTGCTTTACTAACAACAGGTCCATTGTCGTCATATGTTACTTGATTGACTTCAATAGGTATAATTTCATCATCAAATTTACCAGATTGTTGCGCTTCTGCTGCGCGTTGATGACTCTGAACTGCATATGCGTCTTGATCTTCTCTAGAAACATGATATGTTTCTGCTACCATTTCCGCTGTAAGTCCCATCGGGTATGAAACGCCTGAATCTTCATCTTGAAGAATCGGATTATTCGTTGGTTCATTACCACCCATTGGCACAGCGCTCATCAATTCAATACCACCTGCGACAATCACATCTGCCTGATCGGCAATAATTTGATTTGCTGCATGTGCAATAGTTTGAAGTCCTGATGAGCAATAACGATTGACCGTTTGACCTGGCACTTCATTCGGTAGACCTGCTAGCAAAGCAATGGTTCTAGCGATATTTTGCCCTTGTAAACCTTCTGGGAATGAATTCCCTACAATGACATCTTCAACCATACTCGGTTCAAACGAACCACCGACTCTTTCTAATACACCTTTTAATACTTTTGCAGCAACCTCATCTGGTCTTTCATGTGCCATAGCACCATTTTTGGCTTTGTCAGCTGCTGAACGTCCGTAAGCTACTATATATGCGTCTCGCATTTAAATTCACCCTTCCTGTACTGATTCATAATTAGTTGCGTAGTGGTTTACCAGTTTCTAAGATATGAGAAATTCTGTCATATGTTTTTTTGTTTTGTAACAATTCTAAAAATCTCTCTTTTTCAAGCTTTTGCAAATATCTTTGATTGATATATGTGTTACGAGGAATATCCCCACCGCCTAATACTTCAGCCACTTTCAACGTAATCTCATAATCATAGTCACTAATGAAATGACCTATACGTTGCGCATCCAATTGTCCTTCTGCCAGCGCTTTAAAGTCTTTACCTAAAGCAATATATTGTGCTTTTGGTGTTGGAATATAATTTGTTTGCGATTCGTAACGCGCTCGGTTTAAAGCAACTTCGACACGTTTTTCTGTATTTAAAATAATTGTATCTGTATTTCTTAAATAACCATATCTAACCGCTTCATATGCGTTAGTTGATACTTTGGCAAAACCGATTTGCATGAGTATATCGGTAATTGATTTTTGTTTGTCATCATTTTTATGATTTGTGCGCAAGACTCTATCTGTTAACTCTGCAAGACCGCCACCTGCAGGTAATAATCCGACACCTGTCTCAACTAGACCAATATATGATTCACTGGCAGCAACAACAATTGGTGAATGTAGTACAAGTTCACAGCCACCACCAAGCGCTTTACCTTGTACAGCTGTAACAATCGGTTTAAGCGCATATTTTAATCTTGCAAAGACATGATGCAGTTGCTCAACGGCTGCACCGACTTCTTCTACAACGCGTCCTTCTTCATGTGCTTGTTTCATTTGGAATAAGTTTGCACCGACACTGAAATTAAATCCACCTGCGTAAATCACCATGCTACTATAGTCTTCACGCTCTAATGTATCGATAGCTTCAAGTAAGTCATCCAGGAAGCTATTTGAAATAACATTATTCTTACTTTGTAGTTTTAATAATAATTGATCTTTATTTGCTACAGACAGATTAGAATCTGATCTATCCCATAGTTCTTGATCAACATATTCCGCTACGGGCGTAATGCGCTCTATAGACTCACCTTGCGCATAAAATGATTCATTGCGTTGCTCTATCCAATCAGGTAACTGTCCTATCTCTTCTTTCATACGTGCTTTCACACGTTCGAAGCCCATTAAATCCCATAATTGGAATGGACCTTGTTTCCAGTTAAAGCCCCATACAAGCGCTCTATCAATGTCTTTGAAAGATTCTGCCGCTTTAGGTACATTAATTGCTGAATAATAGAAGTTATTTCTTAGCGTCTCCCATAAAAACACACCAGCATCATCTTGTGCATTAAAAATGACATCTAAATTTTTAGCTAAATCTTTGCCGAATTGACCTAATATTTCTAATTGTGGTTTCTGTGGCTCAACATAATCATTTTGTTTAGGATCAAAGACGTAACGCTTTTTGTTTACCTTTTTATAGAATCCTTGTTTTGTTTTATTGCCGAGTGCACCTTTTTCTGCAAGTTTTTCGGATAGTTTCACATCATGGAAGAATGGTTGTTCTTCAGGTATTTGTTGTAGTCCTTTAATAACTGCAATCGCGATATCAAGACCTACCAAATCTGATAAACCATAAGTTCCCATTTTTGGACGACCGATACTGCGACCTGTCAGTGCATCTACTTCTGTGATTGAAAATCCTTGTACTTCTGCGCGATACATAATGTCGTTCATTGTTTGTGTACCTACACGGTTCGCTACAAATCCAGGTACATCGTTAGCAACGATGACACCTTTACCTAACACATCTTCCGCAAAACGTTGCACGCGATCCACAACCGATTTCGAAGTCTTGCTATTAGGAATCACTTCAACTAATTTCATGATGCGTGGTGGATTAAAGAAATGCATTCCGAAAAATCTTTCTTTGTCACTATCTTCAAAGACATCTGCAATTGATTCGATTGGAATACCTGACGTATTCGTGGCAAATATTGCTTCGTCTTTAGCCACGTCTTTCACTTTTTTCCAAATTTGATGTTTGATATCAACTTCTTCTTTTACTGCTTCAATATAGATATCTGCATCGTCTTCCCCTGCTAAATCCTCATTAAAATTACCGTACGTCAGGTTAGAGGCAAATGATAAATCGAATAATTGTGGACGTTTAGGATTTGTGATAATTTCATATGCTTTTTTTGAAATTTTATTTGGTTCGTTCTCGTCAATCACAATATCTAGTAATTTTACTTTTAATCCTGCGTTGACTAGTAGCGCAGCAATTTGACTCCCCATTGTTCCTGCACCTAACACCGTTGCTTTTCTTATTGTCATACTAAACCCTCCAAATTTAATGTTCTGAATTAATGCGTTATATCAATGCGTTCATCTATTAGATAAACGCGGAATCACCTGTCAATGCACGGCCTATGACAAGTGCGTTAATTTCATGTGTACCTTCATATGTGTAGATAGCTTCTGCATCCGCAAAGAATCGGGCAATATCATACTCACCAGCTAGAATACCATTTCCGCCATGAACCCCTCTGCCCATCGCAACAGACTCTCTTAGACGTAAGGCATTCATCATCTTAGCTGTAGAAGTAGCCACTTCATCATATTCTCCATTTGCCTGCATGCGCGCCAATTGTGCACATGTTGCCATGGCTTGTGCAAGATTTCCTTGCATCATGGCTAATTTCTCTTGAATTAACTGGAATTTACTAATTTCTTTACCAAATTGTTTACGCTTCGTTACATAATCTGTTGTGGCTTTTAACGCACCTGCCATAGCGCCTGTCGCCATGTATGCAACACCTGCACGTGTTGAGTAAAGTACTCGTGCAATATCTTTAAAGCTATTAATGTTTTGTAGACGTTGTTCTTCTTTGACGACTACGTTGTTCAAATGAATATTTGTATTCGGTACGATACGTAAGGCAATTTTATTTTCAATCACATCGATTTCGACACCTTCTTGACTGGGTTCGATAATAAAGCCTTTAGGTTTGCCAGTTTCTACATCAACTGCATAGACTGGAATCACATCTGCTACATTGGCACCGCCAATCCATTTCTTCTGTCCATTGATAATCCATTTATCACCATCTCGTTTGGCAGTGGTTTCAAGACCGCCAGCAACATCAGAGCCATGTTCGGGTTCTGTTAATGCGAAACAGGTACGTAATTCATGTGATTGTAATTTCGGTAAATAGTAAGCTTGTTGTTCTTTACTGCCTCCAAACCAAAATGAATTATGACCGAGTCCTTGGTGTACACCGAGTAATGTTGCTAGAGATACATCAAATTTCGCTATTGTATACGACATAAAGAATTGGAATAATTGGCTAGGCGTTTTTTCGCCTTCACGTCCCTCAAAAAGCAATGGATTTTGGAAGTAATTTAATTTTCCTAATTCCTCAAAATAGTCTTCAGGCTCAGTTGCATTTAACCAATGTTCATTAACAGAATCACGATATTTTTCTTCTAACATATCGTTAAGTTGTTTTAATAATTTCACTTCTCCTTCCGTTAAATCTTTTGCGATACTTAAAATATCTTCTGGGTATAATGCTTTGATTACTTCTTCTTTTGTTGGCATAATATAAACCTCCATTTATTATGATTGCGCTTACATTTACACTTAAAAATTTTTCCAACTTTTAAATACATCCTGCTTCAAATCGACGGGTTATGTTAATTCGTCTTTACTTTGGTCTTGCTTTTGCGCTTTGTCATTCATATATTTTTGAATTTCTAATTTATCTGGTTTCGATGTTGAGTTTAATGGAATATGTGTTAATTTGAGATACAATCTCGGTATTTTATAACCCGCAATATGTTCTCGCATATGTGCATCTAATTTCTGTTCAAAATCTGGATCATCTTCTGTTAAAACAACTGCTGCTGAAACTGACTCCCCGTATTTCGGACTATCATAACCGACCACAACACCTTGAGCGACAAGTGGATGTTCTGATAGTACCCTTTCAACTTCGGAAGGGAGAACATTTTCACCGCCAGTAATAATCATCTCTTTGCGGCGATCCACTATATAAACATCTCCATCTTCATCTATCTTGGCTAAATCTCCTGTTAAGAAAAATTCACCACTAAATGCTTTGGCTGTTTCTTCTGGTTTATTCCAATAACCTGGCGTCACATTATTACCTCTAACGCCCAGTTCTCCAATTTCTCCAACTTGTGCTTCTTCAAAATGATCATCGAAGATACGGATATCTGTGAACATCACGGGTTGCCCAATACTCGCTGGTTTACGTTCGTTATTCGCTGCTGTATTGACGCTGACAAGTGGTGCCTCTGTTAAACCATAACCTGTAATAATAGGAATTCCCAAGCTCACAAATTTTTTCTGTACAGTTGGTAAAGGCGCTGCCCCCCCTTGTATGAGGAATTCAATATTGGCAAAGTTCTTTAAATCAAAGTTGTCAGCAACCAACATGGCGTAGTACATCGTTGGGATTTGAATTAAGAAATTCGGTTGATATTGAGCCATTAAATCATTTAATGATTCACCGTTAAAGTACCGTTGTAATACCAATGTTCCACCTGCCATTAATAATGGAATCGTTAAGTCATTAAATCCTAGTACATGAAACATCGGTGTTGAAATAATGGTTGTATAGGAAGCGTATACTTTGTATGTCAATGCTATGGTAATTGGATTATTTACAAATGAATCATAAGAGAACATTACGCCTTTTGGTAATCCTGTCGTACCACTCGTGTACATTAAAGATGCTAAATCATCACCTTCAACACTAACCGTTGTAAAAGGACGATGATGGGTTGGATCAACGATATCATCATATGTCTTAGAATCAATATCCATATGAATCAGTTCATCTGCGATGCCTTCTAAACTTGATAAATGCTTTGCTGAATAAAATATTAATTTCACATCAGAATCAGCAATCACGCTTTCAATTTCCTGTGTCTTTAATCGCCAATTAATGGGCAAATACACAGCGCCTAGTTTGAATGAAGCAAACAATAGGTCTAATAGCGCAACATCATTTGGTGAAAAAATACCAACAACATCACCACGTTGAACCCCTTGTTCTTGTAGATAATTCGCCAAGTTCTCTGCTCTAATATTTAAATCTTGATATGTCCATTCTGTACCTTTGAATGGATCAATGACCGCTGCTTTTGGTTCGTCAAACGTTGCTCTTGTTTTAATCCAGTCGTAGTTCATATTTTTCTCCCCCTTATTTAAATACGATAATCCGACTTAATTGCTTGAGCCAATCCTCCCCAGTGCGCTTGATAGATATCACTCTGTGTTAGCTTGATATCATCAGAAAGAATCGGTCTAAAAGCCATGTTGGCTAAAATATCTTGTTCTAAATCTAAACCTGGTGCAATCTCAATAAGTTTTAAACCCTTGTGCGTTAATTCAAATACTGCACGTTCCGTTACGAAGTAGACCTCTTGATTAAATTTAATTGCATTTTCAGCATTGAAATCCATACTACCCACTTTATCCACAAATTTTGTAGCGCGTCCTTGCGCTTCTACAGTTACTTTATTATTCTCGTATGATAGTTGACCCCCAACAACCATCGCTCCTGAAAATACAATTGTCTTTACTGTTTGACTAATATCTATAAAACCACCGCAGCCGTTCATTTTTTCACCAAACTTAGACACATTGACATTACCCATCTGATCAACTTCAGCAAAGCTTAAATAGGCAACATCCAAGCCATTGTTATAGATAAAATCCCAAGTCATATCATGTCTCATTCGTGCACTCAAGTTGTAATTCATACCAAAGTGTTCTCGACTACTGATTAATCCACCAAATACGCCCGTATCAATATTAGGCTGAACTAAATGATTGACTTGTTCTTCCGATAAGACATTAGATAATTCATTATTTATGCCAAAACCAATACTGATTACGTCACCCTCTAATAAAAATTGAGCCGCACGTCTCAAAATCACTTTACGGGTACCTAATGCTATATATGGTTCTCGCATTTCTGTAATTTGATAATGTCCTGATAGTGCTGGATCATATTGCGTTTGCATCACTTGCCTATGCAGTTTAGGATTCGTGTTTACAACAACATAATCGACCAGTTTTCCTGGAATAAATACATCATTGGGATTAAAGTTACCATTTTGAACAACTGCTTTAACTTGTACAATCACTTTTCCGCGATTATTATGTGTTGCTAATGCTAAGCTATATCCTTCACCAAGATGTGCTTCATGTGTCATGTATATGTTGCCATCCATGTCCGCATATGTACCTCTTAATAGCGCAATATCTATGTCTGGAAAGTCATACTGTAAATATGTCTGGTGATTAATTTCAATCAACGAGACTAAATCTTCGGTCGTGCGCTCATTGACTTTACCACCTGTATACCTAGGATCAACATTGGTGTTCAGGCCAATTTTAGATATGGTACCTGGTGATGCTTGCGTCTTACTTCTGTAATGCGTGGTAATCACGCCTTGAGGTAAGTAATACGCTTCAATCTCGTTATTGCGCATTGCATTGATTGTTGCCGGTGACGCTGTGATGATACTTGTGATTAATCGCTTAATCATACCCCTTATTGTAAACGCATCTAAGTCATAGCTATCGCCACGATAATCACTAATATCATTTGCTAACATAAATGTAAAATCTGTAAACGATTGATCTTCATCATTATATTCGACTAACGTTTTGAGTATCTCAGCTGGTAAATTAGCCGTTGATAAGGCTGCCAGAGCTATAACATCACCTTTATTAATGATGCTTGTCAATTTTGAAAATGGAATAATTTTCATATAGGTGTCTCCTATCTTTATTTAATCCAATCTGTTATAAGCTTTCCCCTTTAAAAAGCGCTCCTTTTTATATAAATGTAAACCCTTACATGTAATATACCATTATTTTTGAAAATTATGCAAAAATTTTAAATTTTACAAATAAAGATTAACTATTTTATGTCTTTATAACGCGGTTTGAGCATAAATAAATTCAAATCAATGTTTTAACACATCTCGTCTATTTGACTCATCATATTTACTATATTAATGGTGATTATTTACAGCATTTCTATTTTTTTAAAACTTAGATTTCGACATTATATTATTTAATATTTTCGTTACAAAAATATTAATTATTTTTATACATCGTTGCTTTTATAAACATTTTATATAGTTGTAGCATTCGCATAAGTTTGTTATCCTTTTATATCACAATGCTTTTAAAAAAATAAGGCCCTTTCGTATAATTTAATAAATACTACTAAACTAAATTAACGAGGGGCCTTATAGATAAAGGTTATAATATCACTCAACTTACACTACCAATAGCAACTTCAATGTTAATTACTGTGAATGCTATTGCTCAATTGAATCATTTTATTTTTATTTGAACTACTTATTTTTGCTGTCGATTCGTTTTCACTAGATAAAATAGATAATACACAATACCAATGATAAACCAAATCAATGTATAGAGCTTAGCTTGTCCACTTAAGCCCCAAAATACAGCGAATACACACACAAAGATAATGATTGGCATGATTGGATAAAATGGTAGTTTAAATGCTGGCATTGGCAAATCTTTTCCTTCTCTCTTACGTAAGGCATAGATACCAACCGTAACGAACATAAATGCTACCAAAGCACCTGCAGAAATTAATTGTGCAAGGAAACCAAACGGAAAGACTGCACCAATAACTACAGCAACAATAGAAAGTACAATCAATGCACGGTTCGGTAGATTTTTATTGTTTAATTTTCCAAGCCAAGACGGAAGGATACCATCCCGACCAAATGAATATAATAAACGGGAACCAGCCAACATCATACCGATTAAGGCAGTAAACATACCAATAACTGAAATGGCTTGAACAGTGACAGCAATCGTACCATAACCACTTGTACGTAATGCCCAACCAACTGGCTCTGCATTATTTTTATATGAACTATAGTCAAACATACCGACTAGCACAAGAGCTACAACAATAAAGAGCGTTACGGCAATCAGTAGCGAACCTAGTATACCTCTTGGCATTGTTTTCTGTGGATTAATCGCTTCACCAGAATTAGCTGCTATTGAATCAAAACCGATATATGCTACGAAGATGACTGAACTTCCAGCATAAATACCTTGCCATCCTCCAAATGCACCTGCTGCAGTTTCTTTATATTCAGGTATAAACGGAACATAATTTCCAAGATTTATCACTGATACCCCTACAATAATAAATAAAAAAATCGCGAGTACTTTAAGTACTACTAATATATTTTGAACACGTGCTGTTTCAGAAGTTCCACGAGATAATAACAAGGCAGTAATAACAACGACGACTGCTGCTATCAAATCTAAGATACCGCCATCCGTACCCAATGAGTTAGAAAGTGAATTCGGTAATGAAATATGGAAGGGGTCTAACAGCCCTCTTAAATTAGCAGAAAAACCTGAAGCAACGAAGGATACGGCAATCAGATATTCAGCAATTAATGCCCATCCAACAATCCATCCAAAGAACTCTCCAAATAAAATACTAATCCAAGTATATGCAGAACCCGCAAAAGGCATTACCGTTGCCATTTCAGCATAGACAAATGCGACCATTGCAGCAACAATCGCCGCCACTAAAAAGGATAAGCTGACAGATGGCCCCGTATGATCTGCTGATACAACACCAGGCAGTGTAAAAATCGCTGTAGAAACAATTGTCCCTACACCTAGCGCTAAAAAGTCTTTTACACGGAGTGTACGTTCTAGATGCGCATCTTTATTTTGATATCGAGATACATCTTCTTTTCGTAATAAGCTTTGTATAAGATTCATTTTTTACTTCTCCTTGCTATTTTTAAAACAAACATGTTTTTAAGTATAATGATTTTTGAATCTGATGTATATGCTATTGAAGAAAGAATTAACTTTTATTGTATTTTCATATATTTTACAAAGTTATCCGTTAATCACCCACCTTATATTCAGGGACTTTTTTACATCACTTATTTTCTTGGCATTATCTATTGCACGGGTACTTTAAAGTGCGTACTTACTTTTTTAAAGTATGCCCTTTAAAATAATAATTATCGTCATATTACGAATTTAGATAAAAAGGAGTTTTTTGATGCAATATACAACATTTAATAATGGACATACGATGCCTCAACTAGGTTTAGGCGTTTTTAGAGTGGAAAATAATGATACGGCAAAGGATGCTGTTAAACATGCAATTGTTAGTGGCTACCGTAGTATTGATGCTGCTTTCGTATACGGTAATGAAGAAATGGTCGGTCAGGGCATTCAAGAAGGCATCCTTGAAGCTGGTATTCAAAGAGAAGATTTGTTTATCACATCAAAATTATGGTTAGACCACTACGGTAAAGATAACGTTCAAGTAGGTTATGAAACTTCATTAAAACTTTTAGGTTTAGATTACTTAGACCTTTATCTTATTCATTGGCCAGGTACTGATCAGTCGCTAATGATAAAAACATGGGAAGGCATGGAAGCATTATATAATGATGGAAAAGTCAAAAATATTGGTGTCAGTAACTTTGATATTGAACACCTTGAAACTTTAAAAGCACATACTTCTATCAAACCGGTCATCGATCAAGTGGAATTCCATCCATACCTTATACAACAATCATTAAGAGATTATCTTGCTTCTGAATCTATTCAAATGGAATCTTGGTCTCCTTTAATGAATGCTGAAATTCTTACAGATGAGACAATCGTCGCAATCGCTGATGAAATTGGAAAATCCCCAGCTCAAGTCGTTATCAGATGGAATATTGAGCATGGTGTGGTGACTATACCTAAATCAGTCACACCACATAGAATCGAAGAAAATATAAATATATTTGATTTTTCATTAACGCAAGCACAAATCGCACGCATCGATGCGTTAAATCAAGATCATAGAATTGGACCAAATCCTTTAGAATTCAACGGATAGTATACTCATTTTTCCTCATAAAAGAGCCTTAGACATTTAATGATGTCTAAGGCTCTTTTTCAATTAAGCAGTAGATGACTGAATTGAAAATACCCTTGTATCAAGCTTTTTTCAATTCTAGTCATCCTTGCCTTGATTGCATAGGTAGGACTACAAAATCTCTATTAGAAAATTGGATTTTTGTCCCTCTCCGTTATTTTCAATTCTAAGTTGTCTTTGAAAAAAGATGCTATTCATTCTGTAATTAATTAAAACTTCCTAAATCAGCAACTTTAATAAATGTTTTGATTTGAGGATTATACATGTATTCACCCTAATTCTTTGAATTTACAATAGATTTGTAGGTTATACTTCATACGCGTTTATTTTAACATTAAAAAAATACCAATAAACTTTAGCGTATCGTTACTTCATTCCAAAGTTTATTGGTATTCTATTTCAGCAGGTCATACAGTACACTATACGATTAATGCTTCATGCGTTGTAACACTTCTAACTGTATCACTTTTAATGCTTCATTATATTCACGATTTGTACTTTCTTGTGCATTAATAATTAATAAATCAACCAATTCTACGTCGCTTTTCTCGCTGACTTCATGTTCAAATTGATGCAAATGTTCTTCTGAGGTCTTCGCATTTTGCTTTTCTATCTGATAGTATTGATCGGCTCCCAATCCACCCTCTTCAATCATGACAGAAATACCATTTGAACGTGTTTCGTTTACTCTTTTTACTTTAATACGTTTATTTTCACGGATAGCCATTTGAATCCCTCCTAACATTCATGTGCATTTGACAAACATCAACTTCATTTTTATCACATCTGCTACTTATTGGATTGAGATCAAATCACCTAGTTGCCGTTAATCATTATGTATAGTCATGTACACATTCAAGGTAAAACATTATTGTTTCATATTTCGATAGTATCTATAGTGTAATATTACATATAAGTAAATACAATCTCTTTGCTCACTTTTCTATACCCTTTTTTTAATATCATTATCCACGTTAAAGTTGTATGCATACAGCAATAAAGTTTAACAAAATGTTCATAAATTTAATATTTATACCACTTCTATTGCACTAAACCTAATTATATAATTGATAATGATTATTATTGTGAAAGAGTGATGTATATGTTGAATTTAAAGACTGGCGTTTTAGAAAAAAATTACACAGTAACTGATTTAAAAATTAGAAACAAGCACATGCTTCAGCGTCTCCATGCATTAGGTTTAACTCATGGAACCAAGATAAAAATCAAACAAAAATGTTTATTTAAGGGACCCTGCATTTTAGAAATGAATGGTCAAAATTTAAGTATTCGTGGTTGTGACGCATGTCAGATTTTCTTAGAGGAATCTCATGGCTAATCATTACTGTATTATTGGAAATCCTAATGTAGGAAAAACATCATTATTTAATGCACTCACTGGTACATACGAATACGTTGGTAACTGGAGCGGTGTAACGGTAGAGAAGAAGGTCGGACGTCTTAAATCAAATGCTGGGAATCTTATAGACTTACCTGGTATTTATGAATTATCGCCGATTTCCAAAGATGAAACCGTAGTGACTGACTATTTATTAAACGAATCTTTTTCTGGCATGATCAATATCGTAGATGCCAGTCAATTAAAACGTAACTTGCAACTTACGGTACAGTTAATGGAATTAGGCGCACCAATGATTATCGGGTTAAATATGGTAGACGTCGCTGCAAAACGAGGCATTCATATTGATCAAAGTGCATTGATTAAAAAATTAAAATTACCTTTGCTGCCTATCATTGCAAGAAATGGTAAAGGCACACAACAATTATTAAATGCTTTAAAAGATCATCGTCTATCTAACCATCGTCCTTTACATATTGATTATGGTGCTGATATTGAAGCAACAATCACTAAAATAATGCAACATTTAAAACAACATTGTACCTTTGAATCACACCTTTATCGATTTATCGCCATTCAATTCTTGTTAGACAATCCCAAAGTGCTAGACCTCCTTGAAACAAATTTAATAGATATCATAGCGCCTATACGTCAACAATTAGCCGCTCCATTAACGCTATCTATTAGAGAAACAATCCAACAAAAACGTAACGCTTATATAGACAATTTATTAGAAGGTGCTATCACTTATCCAGACGAAGACCGTCAATATTTCTCTTCACACTTAGATAAAATTTTAACTCATAAAATTTTAGGTATTCCAATATTTCTAGGCATTATGTGGCTGATATTTCAAATTACATTTACATGGGTTGGTACACCCCTATCAGACCAAATCGACGAATTCATAGGTGGTACACTCACCGACACAGTTAAATCCGTCATGGATAACATAGGATTATTTCCATTTTTACAAGATTTAATTACGGATGGCATTATCGCTGGTGTAGGTGCGGTTATTGTATTCGTACCACAAATTTTAGTGCTGTTCTTCTTTATTTCTTTACTTGAAGACTCAGGTTATATGGCACGTATCGCTGTGCTCATGGATCGTATTATGGAAGTCTTTGGCTTAAGTGGTAAATCTTTCATTCCCATGATTATTGGCTTTGGTTGTAATGTGCCGAGCATTATGGCAGCGCGTAGTATTGAAAGTGAAAAAGAACGTCTCACAACCATTTTAATCGCACCTTTCATGTCATGTTCTGCGCGCTTACCCGTCTATGCATTATTTGTTGGTGTATTCTTCGAACAACATCAAGCCCTTATCGTCCTTAGCCTATACGTATTAGGTATCGTGGCTGCCTTGGCTACCAGTGTAATGATTACTAAAACAGTAATGAAAAATGATGATTCGATATTTATTGTCGAGTTACCAACATATCGAATGCCATCAGGTAAAACACTTTGGAGAAGTACTTGGGAAAAAGCTAAAGGATTCGTTAAAAAAGCCGGTACCTTTATCTTCGCTGGTTCTGTTGTCATTTGGTTACTCAATTATACTGGCCCGGGTGGGTTCAATGTCGATGTAGATGATAGCTTTTTACATTCAATTGGTAGCTTCTTTGCCATTTTAGTCGCCCCATCAGGCTTCGGTACATGGCAAGCAGGCGCAACTTTAATACCTGGTTTCCTTGCTAAAGAAGTCATCGTAAGTTCAATGGCCATTATCTATGCATCTGATGAATCCGGATTAGTTAATATTATTCAACACCAGTTTACGCCTTTATCAGCGTATGCATTTATGATTTTCATTCTATTGTATATTCCGTGCTTATCCACGGTCGCAACGATTCGTAAAGAAACCTATTCTATAAAATGGACCGTCTTCGCAGTCGCCTATCCACTGATTACTGCCTACGTTTTGACACTGGTATTCTATCAAATCGGTCATCTATTTATGTAAGGAAGTGATTTTATGACATTAATCATCAACATCTTCATTATTGTGGCTATTTTCAGTTACACGATTTATGCGCTCACTAGGTTCTTGAAAAAATCAAAAGCCGGTAAGTGTACGTCTTGTGGTATAAAAGAAGGTTGTCACACCAGTGAAAAAGTGAACTTTAAATGACTTTCGGCATAACAATTAAATAGAAATTTAAAAAGAGGTACAGCAGATAGCCATATGTCTACCGTACCTTTTTTATTTATATAAATTATTAAAATAACTCAACTTTTCAATATAATAATACCCATTAAACTTGGTGTTTTATATTTTTTACGGAATATTTTTAATTTATATTTAAAACATTCAATTGATAACTATTATCAATTAGCGTAAACTATATTTATACAATTAGAAAGAAGGGAATCAATTGAAAAATGCAATTAAAGTTATTGCCATACTAATTTCTACACTCCTCTTAGCTGCAGCATGTTCAAATAGTGAAGACAAACAAAGCAAAAATGCTGTTAAATCATATAAATTAGATTCAGGTCTTATTAATTGGTGATATATCATACACATTCGTTTTTTTAGGTATAAAGTCAATAAAAAATTAAAACACATGCATAATATTGCATGTGTTTTTGTTACGCTTATAAAGGTTATATAAAATCTTTCACTTAAATAGTTAAGTATATATTTCTACTATCCCATTCCCTTTATATTAAATATTTATATTTCACAATTTCGATTTTGCATTCCTACGCACTATGATGTTATAATTCAATTAACGAAGGTTATATGCATATAAGCACCAATTCCCTCACTATTTGCGGTAGTGAGGGGATTTTTTGATGCCGCTTAACGTCGCCTTCTATTTATTGCGTTTACTACTAAGCCAATAAGTAAAATACGCAACTGCACAGCCACTAATGACTGGTGCAATGATGTGAACGAAGATCATAAGCATATTAAACACCTCCTTCCGCCGAAAATATCGCCCGCCGGAAGTTAAGGCGACTCTATTATTATACCACCTGCTAATGTATCAGCGTACCTACTTAAACTACGTTGAAGCATATTAAAGAATGCCTCATTTCCAACACTTTTACTACCAAAAACTATAAACTTAAAATTGATTAACTCCCTACTTTTACCATCCCGAAATAATAAAAAGAAGCTAAACAACGTTGTGTTGTCTAACTTCTTAATTAATATATAATCTATAGCTCAAAAGACATTATCTAAGACATCCCGCCGTCTTATCTATCTTTATTTCTTAACAAAAGCGATTATGGCATCTCTTAAAAATTGAGCACCACCTTCTACATATTTATCATAATATCTAGAAAATCGTTCATCAGCCACGTACATTTCAGCTAAACCTGCATGTGCTTCTTTAGTATAATCAGACCATGTATACATTAACCATGCTTTATGCTTCGCAGCTAACATTTGCGCAACTTCAGATGATGGATCGTCGGTTTGATATGCTTTGGGTAATAACTCAATAATTTCATTCTCTAATTTACGCCATTCATTATATTCCGCTTCAGTCATATCTTTAAATTTTGCATTACTTTCATCTACAGACTTATCACCGTATTTTACTCTGATTTCAGTACCATATTCACGTTCGTTTTCTTGAATTGCTTGTACTTTCAATCCTTCAAATTTTTCTTTATCTTGCATATTAATTTCTCCTCTCGTATACGCAATGGTTTTTTCAACGGTTTCTATAATTTTGTCGAGGTGTGCACGCTTTTGTTTTAAATTTTGAAAATGATTTTCTAAAGCAGTTACTTGATCAAATCCAGGTTGTTGAACGATGTTCTTTATTTCTTCAATACTTACATCCAACTCTCGATAGAATATAATTTGTTGAAGCATGTCTACTTGTTCTTTGCCATATATCCGGTATCCTGGTGAATTGATTCTATCTGGTTTAAGCAATCCAATTTGATCATAATAGCGCAATGTGCGAGGACTTACACCTGATAGTTTAGCTAATTGACTTACGGTATATTCCATAATTCACCTCCTGACAAATAACACGTTACACCCTTACGTTACGTCAACCTCAAGGAGAAATTTCTAATTTTTAAAAATCGAACTATCATCCACATGTTTTATATCATACTTATGGCTTAAATAGATATATACTAATTAATACAACTGCGATAAAAATACCCACGACTAATACGAAACTATATATCGAAGTAATTAAATTTCTTAAATTAGATGAATGTACTTCATTTGGTTCCTTTCCATTCATAAAAGCTACGATACGATCATAGGTTTGTATTTGATATGATTTCTTAAAACGCTCTACCTTAAATGATGCAATAATACCAGTACCTAATAATAATATTTCTAGTATTAAACCAAATGCTCCCCAGTAATACATCGCAGGTCCAATTAATATTCCTGCTATCAACATCGGCCATATCATTAAATGCGAGGATAGATTAAATCTGCTTTCTTTCAACTTACGCTCCATAATCTCCACGTCTCCTTTGACTAAGTCATCTAAAGAAACATCAAACAATGAACTTAGCATCAATAAATTATGAATATCTGGATAGCTTTTATCATTCTCCCAATTAGAAATTGTTTGTCGTGAAACATATAATTTTTCAGCTAAACTTTCTTGAGATAAATGATCGCGTTGCCGATAATATTTAATTTGATGTCCTAAATTCATTGTTCTGCTCCTTTAAGTAGAGATTATGATGATTTTCAATATAAGACTATCAAAGTTCGTTGACATCTGCATCATTTTGCCATGCTTAAATATTTTTACATACTGTTGTCACAGGGAATAAAGACTACCTTTTAGACATACCAAAGGATAGGAAACTTGTTATATTAGCAAGCCCCTATCCTTTAATATAATATCATGTTGTTTGTTGTTGCTTATAAGGTATTTGATAATCCAATTCAAATTTAGCACCTGCTGTGATTTTTTTGTATTGATAACTGAAATAAGCTACCCATAAAATCGTTAGCACAAAGGCTATGATATAACTTAAATTGAGGTCTAAACCCAATCCAATTTTCTGACTTAAAATATAAGTAAAAATATTCCATGTCATAAACACAGCTGGAATTGCTGCCACCCAGAAATTCTTTTTCGCAATCAATAGATACATCGCACCTACCCATAGTGCAACAACCGCTGTTGTTTGATTTGCCCAAGAGAAATATCTCCATAGAATCGTGAAATCAACTTGTGTAAGACCAAAGCTAATAACGAACAATGGCACTGCTACAATAATACGTTTAACAATATTTCGCTGACCATAGTTTAAATAATCTGCAATAATCATTCTAGCGCTTCTGAAAGACGTATCCCCGCTAGTGATTGGTAAAATGATAACACCTAACACGGCGATCGTACCGAATACAGAGCCCAGTAATAGATGTGATGCCTGGCTCACTACTAATGCAGCTTCACCACGTGCTAAGACATCATTCAAACCATTATAGCCATTAAATAAACTCATACCCGCTGCAGCCCAAATCATTGCTATGATACCTTCCGCAATCATCATACCGTAAAAGATGAATCTACCATTCTGTTCTTTATTTGTTGTTCTAGAAATAATCGGTGTCTGTGTCGCATGAAATCCAGACAATGCACCACAAGTTATTGTAAAGAATAGTAATGGAAATACTGGCGCCCCATCAGGATGCATATTACTAAAATTTAGTTCTGGAATAGGTGCCCCTGTTTGAATAAGACGGAAACCTATACCTACCGCACTCACTAATAATAATGCGCCAAACACTGGATAAATTCTACCAATGATCTTATCTATAGGTAAAATTGTAGATAATATATAATACACAAATATAACAAAAATAATAATACCCAGTGCAATGCGTCCATCCATTAAATTATGTAATAGAAGTGCCGGACTAGTCACAAATACAGTTCCTGTTAAGAGTAATAATAAAATAGAAAATATATTAACAAAGTGCTTCATCACTTGACCTAAAAATTTCCCTGCAAGTTCTGGTAAGTGCGCCCCTTTATTTCTAATTGAAATCATACCGGTCAGATAATCATGTACTGCCCCTGCAAAGATACAGCCTACAACAATCCAAATAAATGCTATGGGTCCATAAAGTGCTCCCATAATAGGTCCAAATATAGGTCCAACACCTGCGATATTTAACAATTGTATAAGCGAGTTAGATCGCGTTTTCATTGGTAAATAATCAACATCATCTCTTTGATCATACGCTGGTGTGGGTCGCTCTTTATTTGGTCCAAACATTTTGTCTATGTATTTTCCATAAGTGAAATAACCCACCACCAATAAAATAATAGCTACAATAAAAGTAATCATGTTACCATTCCCCCTTAGATAACTTGAAAGCGCTTTCTTAATTTAACCATAAATGGTAAAATTTCACAATATTACATTTGTTTTTTATTCTAATTTTATAAATATGTATTTTTGATTTTATTAAACCTTAATTAATACCTAATCATATATATTAGTACAAAAAATAGAGGCTTACCTCGTCTTATCATAGGTAAACCTCTATCACTATTAATGTTTAAATAATTTTATTTTAATTTCATAATAATCATCGTAATCTTTGGCTTGATGCTCATATTTAATACCGCTTTTTTCGATAGAATCTAAACTTTTACCAACCGCTTCACGCGCATCAGTTAAATCTTTTTCAAATTCAAATCTTTGTGCTTTTACTTTTTCAGGGCCTATCTTTTGTTTCACGCGTGCTTCTGTTTGTTTTACATTTAATTTTTGACTTATAACCGTTTCAACTAATATTTCTTGATCTTCTTCTGATAAACTGAGCATCGCGCGCGCATGGCGTTCCGTAATTTTACTTTCACGTAAACGTTCCAATACTTTAGGCGCCAATTTTAATAAACGAAGTTTATTAGCAATAAAGCTCTGACTTTTACCGACACTTTTAGCTAATTCGCTCTGTGTGGTATCCCCGATTTCTAGTAACTTTTTATAAGCTTCGGCTTCTTCAACAACAGATAAATTTTCACGTTGAATATTTTCAATGAGTGCGACTACAGCAGTTTCCTCATCATCTAAATATCTAATAATTACATCAGCGTGCGTTTTACTTAGGCTCTGTAAAGCTCTAAATCTACGTTCACCTGCTATAATCTCAAACATATCCTCTTCAATTGGACGTACGACAATCGGTTGTAACAAACCATGTTCTTCTATAGATTCTGCGAGTTCTTTAATCTTATTTGGCTCAAATACTTGTCTTGGTTGATAACGGTTTGGCACAATACGTTCCGTATGAATAGATTCAACGCTATTATTATAATCCTCTTCAATATAACCAACGATGTCATCTTTGTTCTTTAAACCAAATAATTTAGAAAAAGGTTTTTTCATTTACTATGCGCTCCCTCTAAATTAATTGTATTGAATTTTACTATTTTTCAAGTAACGGTGATTTATTTGGTGTTCCTGGTTTTCTAGGATATTTCTTAGGTGTTTGACTACGTTTGTCTATGATAATCATTTGTCTTTCACCTGCATCTTCAGGTAGTTCATATGAAATTGTATCAAGTACTTTACCACCTAATACGCCAATACCGAAACGTGCTTCTTCCAATTCTTCTTCACCTTTAGACGATTTCAGTGCTATGAAGTGACCACCTTTTTTAACTAATGGTAAGCATAGCTCACTTAATACAGAAAGTCTAGCAACTGCACGTGCTGTAACGATATCGTAAGACGCCCTGTAGTCTCCCTTACCATAAGTTTCGGCACGATCATGTACAAAACTCACATTGTCTAACTCTAAAGCTTCCGCTAATTGATTTAAAAAGTGAATGCGTTTATTCAGTGAATCTACAATTGTAACTTTCAAATTCGGAAAAATGATTTTCAAAGGAATGCTAGGAAAACCAGCACCAGCACCCACGTCACATATCGTTAATTCTTTAGTTAAATTCGTATAAAAACTTGTCGCAATTGAATCATAAAAATGCTTCAAATATACTTCATGTTCTTCAGTAATACTTGTTAAATTCATTTTTTCATTCCATTCAACAAGCATTTGATAATACGTTTGAAACTGATGTTGTTGTTTATCTGAAAGTTCTATTCCATGTGTACTCAGTTGCTGTGTTAACCATGCTACACTCATCTTAGTTATTCACCCTTTGGATTTTACCTTGTTCAAGATATACAAGTAAAATTGAAATATCGGCTGGATTGACACCAGATATACGTGAAGCTTGTGCAATATTGAGCGGCTTAACTTCTGCTAATTTCTCACGTGCTTCAGTCGCTAAACTATCTACCTTACTATAATCTAGATCTTCTGGAATTTTCTTCTCTTCCATACGTTTAACTTTTTCAACTTGTTGTAAAGATTTATTGATATAACCTTCATATTTAGTTTGAATTTCAACTTGTTCTTCAACGTCTGAAGGCAATTGATGTGATTCATCTAAAATTTCTAGAATTAAATCGTATGTCATTTCAGGACGACGTAATAATTCTAAAGCAAGGATACCGTCTTTCAAACGAGACCCGCCTTGAGCCTCAATAATCTCTTGCACACGATCGTTTGGTTTGACGCGAATGCCATTTAGACGTTCTTGTTCTGCTTTAATCATAGCGCGTTTTTCATTAAAACGTGCATAGCGTTCCTCTGAAATCATACCTAATTCATAACCTAAGTCTGTTAGACGTAAATCAGCGTTGTCATGTCTTAATAATAGACGGTATTCAGCACGAGAAGTTAATAAACGATAAGGTTCGTTTGTACCTTTGGTAATTAAATCATCAATTAATACACCAATATAGGCATCTGAACGACTTAAGATAACTTCATCTTTACCTTGAACACGTGCTGCTGCATTGATACCAGCCATGATACCTTGTCCAGCCGCTTCTTCATAACCTGATGTCCCATTAATTTGGCCAGCAGTGTATAAGTTTTTGATTTTTTTAGTTTCAAGTGTTGGCCATAATTGTGTTGGAACTAACGCATCATACTCGATGGCATAGCCTGCACGCATCATATCTGCTTTTTCTAAACCAGGAATCGTTTCTAACATTTGACGTTGCACATGTTCAGGTAAACTTGTTGATAGACCTTGGACATAAACTTCGTTTGTATTTCTACCTTCTGGTTCTAAGAATAGTTGATGGCGTGGTTTGTCATTGAATCTTACAAATTTATCTTCAATGGATGGGCAATATCTTGGACCAGTACCTTTGATCATACCTGAATACATAGCTGATAAATGTAAGTTATCATCAATCACTTGGTGTGTATCACCATTTGTATAAGTTAACCAACATGGCAATTGATCTAAAATATATTCTGTTGTTTCAAAGCTGAAGGCTCTTCCAACATCATCACCAGGTTGGATTTCCGTTTTAGAATAATCAATCGTTTTGGCATTTACACGTGGTGGTGTACCTGTTTTAAATCTAACGACTTCAAAACCTAATCCTCTTAAGTTATCAGCTAGAGAGATTGAAGGTAATTGATGGTTTGGACCACTTGAATACTTCATGTTACCTAAAATGATTTCACCGCGTAAAAATGTACCTGTTGTAATAATAACTGCCTCTGACCAGTATTCTGTACCGATATTTGTTCTTACACCTTTAATGACATCATCTTCAATAATGAGGTCATCTACCATACCTTGCATGATATCAAGGTTTGCTTCATCTTCAATTACTTTTTTCATTTCTTGTTGATACAAGACTTTATCTGCTTGAGCACGTAACGCTCTTACTGCTGGACCTTTACCAGTATTTAACATACGCATTTGAATGTGCGTTTTATCAATGGTTTTCGCCATTTGACCACCTAATGCATCGATTTCACGTACGACAATACCTTTTGCTGGACCACCCACTGATGGGTTACACGGCATAAAAGCAATATTATCTAGGTTAATCGTCAACATTAACGTTTTGGCACCACGACGTGCTGAAGCTAATCCAGCTTCAATACCAGCATGTCCGGCTCCTATTACTATCACATCATATTCTTGAGCCATTATTATTTCCTCCTTATTATTTTCCTAAACAGAATTGACTAAATAACTGGTCAATTAATTCATCACTTGCAGATTCACCGATAATCTCACCTAAAATTTCCCATGTTCTTGTTAAGTCGATTTGTACCATATCCATCGGTACACCTGATTCTGCTGCATCTATTGCATCTTGAATGGTATTTCTTGCTTGTTTCAATAATGAAATATGTCTTGAATTAGAAACATAAGTCATATCTTGGTTTTGAACATCGCCACCAAAGAATAAATCTCTAATTTGAATTTCTAATTGATCAATGCCTTCTTGTTTGAGCATCGATGTCTGAATCAATGGCATATCGCCAATCATATCTTTGACTTCATCAAGATCTAAATGCTTGTCTAAATCCATCTTATTAACAATAACAATCGCATCTTCATTCTTAATCACTTCATACAGCTTACGATCTTCATCTGTTAATCTTTCATTATAATTAAGTACAAATAGTATTAAATCCGCTTCGCCTAACGCTTTTCTTGATCGCTCTACACCAATACGTTCGACGATATCTTCTGTTTCACGTATACCTGCTGTATCGACAAGTCTTAATGGTACACCACGGACATTGACATATTCTTCTAAAGTATCTCTTGTAGTACCAGGCACTTCAGTCACAATGGCTTTATTATCTTGAATGAGGTTATTGAGCATCGATGATTTACCGACATTAGGCTTACCAACGATAACCGTAGAAAGCCCTTCTCTCATAATCTTCCCTTGTGTACCTGTATCGAGTAATTTATTAATTTCTGTTTTAATTTCATTTGATTTCCCTAATAATACCTCTGTAGTCGCATCTTCGACATCATCATATTCTGGGTAATCTATGTTCACTTCGACTTGAGCAAGGATTTCGAGAATGGATTGTCGCTGTCGTTTTATCATATCACTTAAACGACCTTCTATTTGATTCATTGCAACTTTAGACGCACGATCGGTTTTAGAACGAATAAAATCCATCACCGCTTCTGCTTGAGATAAATCTATTCTGCCATTTAAGAAAGCACGTTTTGTATATTCACCTGGATCAGCCATACGGGCCCCATAGGTCATCGTCAATTCTAGTATTCTATTAATTGTTAAAATACCACCATGACAGTTAATTTCGACAATATCTTCACGTGTGAACGTCTTTGGTGCACGTAGTACGGAAACCATAACTTCTTCCACCACTTCGTTCGATTCAGGATCAATAATATGACCATAGTTAATTGTGTGAGACGTTACATCTTCAAGTCTTTCTTTACCTTTATAAAGTTTATCTGCAATATCTACAGCATCTACACCTGATAAACGTACAATACCAATTGCACCTTCACCCATTGGTGTGGATATACTCGTTATCGTATCTAAATCCATCATCCATCTCGCCTCCTTTTCGACTTCATTTTTATCATTATAATATTGTAAATAGTTTCCTATTAAAAAGCGAATATCTTGTTTACCATTTCGTGAAAGTTAGTCTTCGGTTTGTCTGAGGTAAGACTTACGGTTGTCTAATATCTTCTTCCCCTTCCCTACTTAAACACGCTTATTAAATACCTTTGCTATTTTGAGTACATGTTCCAAACTCGCTTGTATTTGTAATGTGTCCATATCTTTTGCTGGTTGCCTCGCTATCACAATAATATCCATTGCTAAGATATCTTCTTTATGGATTTTAAAATTTTCGCGAATGGCACGTTTAATTCTATTTCTTACGACTGCATTACCTAACTTTTTAGAAACACTAATACCTAAGCGAAAATGATTCAACGCTTTATTAGGTTGCGTATATATTACAAATTGTCTATTTGCAACTGATTTCCCTTTCTTATAAATAAACTGGAAATCACTATTTTTTTTTATTCGGTAAGCTTTCTCCACCAAGCATCACTCACTTATCATATCTTTTCAATACATATACCAACGAACCTTATGTTTCGTTCTATTCATTCGTTATCATAAATTAATAGTAGAAATCTACGTAATTTTTAGAAATTTTACTTCACTAAAACCAAAAAAAAGACCACTGATGAGTCAGTGATCTTATGCTGATAATACTTTACGGCCTTTACGACGACGACGCGCCAACACTTTACGACCATTTTTTGTGCTCATGCGTTTTCTGAAACCATGAACTTTACTATGTTTACGTTTATTTGGTTGATAAGTACGTTTTACCATGCAAAAACACCTCCATCTTTATTCGGTTCTATACTATTATAATAGATAAATTAATATACGCTTCTGCTTCAAGTCTTGATTTAACTGTTATTAATTTCTAGTCATAATTCAAGCAACTACTACAATATAACAAAATCTATTTTATAAAGCAAGTCTCAATTTAAGTGACTGATTTAAAATATATGAGTTACATCATACACTTCCTTTATTATATTACAATCAAGCATTTACTATGTTTCACTCCAAAAGTGCTTCTGTCTATGCAGATATTCCCCTTTTGCAGCACCCCTGCATTTATCCATTTTGTGTTATACATTTTTCATACAATCTTTATAAATTATTTCCCAAACCCACAAACACCTTAAAATTTGGTATACTGTCTATTGCTCTAAGTTATCCACTTATACACAACGCTATACCTCAAATTTGTGGATAAGTATAATGTTATTCACAGAGTTCCTCAGCATTTAAGAACATATTCACACCCATTTGACAGAGGTTGTTGTTAAAAAGTATAATTATGTGGATAAGTTATGTAGATATTGATTGCTACAGGGTTTAAATTAATAAATTATACAACAAAAGCCTGTGTATAAATCATAGTTAGGTAATAGTTATCCACTGATTGTGCGTAACTTGTGGATAATTATCAACAGCCTGTGATTCTTTTTATTTGTACCTGTTGTTTTTGTGTATAACTTTAAAATTTACGAAAGTTGGAGTTTGTTATTATGTCAGAACAAGAAATATGGGAAAAAGTTCTAACCTTGGCTCAAGAAAAAGTAAGTAGTGCAAGCTACCAAACATTTCTTAAAGATACAAAATTGTTTAAACTGCAGAATGAGCAAGCGATTGTAGTTACTGATGACGATTTTGTTGCTAATTGGTTAAAGATGAATTACGCAGAAATTATTAAAGCTGCTTTATATGAAGCAATTGGTCATGAGATAGCACCAGTCTTTTATACTGAAGAAGAGCTAAAAAGCTTACATACAAGTGAGCAAAAAGAAGAAAATCAACCAGAACAACCAGCCAAAAAGTATACGCCAGGCGTTGATGAAGCTGTCATTGGCGGTGAACAGTTCAATACACATAATACGTTTGAAACATTTGTCATTGGACCAGGTAATAGATTCCCTCATGCTGCAAGTCTTGCAGTGGCAGAAGCACCAGCTAAAGCGTATAATCCATTATTTATTTATGGGGGTGTTGGTTTAGGTAAGACCCATCTAATGCATGCGATTGGTCATTATGTATTGGATAACAATCCAGACGCTAAAGTTATTTATACGTCTAGTGAAAAATTTACAAATGAATTTATTAAGTCTATTCGTGATAATAAAACTGAACGTTTTAGGGAAAAATACCGTAATATCGACGTTTTATTAATTGATGATATTCAATTTATTCAAAATAAAGAACAGACTCAAGAAGAATTTTTCCATACATTTAATGAATTACATCAAGCAAATAAGCAAATTGTAATTTCTAGTGATCGACCTCCAAAAGAAATTGCTAAACTAGAAGATCGTTTACGTTCACGTTTCGAATGGGGATTAATCGTAGATATTACGCCGCCTGATTATGAAACAAGAATGGCGATTTTACAGAAGAAAATTGGCGAAGAAAATCTTAACATTCCAACTGAGGCGCTTACTTACATCGCCAATCAAATTCAGTCTAATATTCGTGAACTTGAAGGTGCATTAACACGTGTCTTAGCATTTTCAAAATTACAGGGACAACCCATTACGACTGAGTTAACAGCTGAAGCACTTAAAGATATTATTCAAGCACCTAAATCTAAAAAAATCACGATACAAGATATTCAGAAAATTGTTGGTCAGTATTATAGTGTAAGAATTGAAGATTTTAGCGCTAAAAAACGAACAAAATCCATCGCTTATCCGCGTCAAATTGCAATGTACTTATCACGTGAGTTAACCGATTTTTCATTACCAAAAATTGGTGAAGAGTTTGGCGGTCGTGATCATACAACGGTTATTCATGCACATGAAAAAATAGTTAAAGATATACAAAATGATCCAACTTTTAAACAAGAAGTTGAAAATTTAGAAAAAGAAATAAGAAACCAATAAAATAAACTGTACTATAACAGATTAATCGTAGGTATTTTGAGGAATAGTTAATAGAGGGATTATAAACGTTATTGTGGATAATGTTAAAAAGTCATACACACAGTGCACAAGTTATCCACAGTCTTTAATCGACGTCACTGTTCACTAAAATTAACTTATCCCCTAATCCACAAGCCCTACTACTATTACTACTGTTTTAAAACCTATATAATTTAATATATAAACGACTGGAAGGAGTTTAATAAAGATGGAATTCACAATAAGAAGAGATTATTTTATTAATCAATTAAATGACACACTTAAGGCCATCTCACCAAGAACAACATTACCTATCTTAACTGGTATCAAAATTGAAGTTAAAAACAACGAAGTTATACTAACTGGTTCTGATTCAGAAATCTCAATCGAAATCACTATTCCTAAACAAGTCGATGGTGAAGATATTATTGATATTGCTGAAACTGGATCAGTCGTGCTTCCTGGTCGTTTCTTCGTAGACATTATAAAAAAATTACCAGGTAAAGAAGTTAAACTTTCTACAAATGAACAGTTCCAAACACTTATTACATCTGGACATTCTGAATTTAACTTAAGTGGTTTAGACCCAGATCAATATCCGTTATTGCCACAAGTTTCTCGTGATGATGCGATCCAATTATCAGTTAAAGTGCTTAAAAACGTTATCGCACAGACTAATTTCGCAGTGTCCACCTCAGAAACACGCCCAGTGCTTACTGGTGTCAACTGGCTTATACAAGAAAATGAATTAATATGCACAGCCACTGACTCACACCGCTTGGCTGTAAGAAAGGTAGCATTAGAAGATGACTCAGAAAATAAAAATGTCATCATTCCTGGTAAAGCATTATCTGAGTTAAATAAGATTATGTCAGACAGTGAAGAAGACATCGATATTTTCTTTGCTTCAAATCAAGTGTTATTCAAAGTGGGTAACGTAAACTTTATTTCACGTTTATTAGAAGGTCATTATCCTGATACATCTCGTTTATTCCCAGAGAATTACGAAATTAAATTAGGAATTGATAATGGTGAATTCTATCATGCCATCGATCGTGCATCTTTATTAGCACGTGAAGGCGGCAATAATGTCATTAAATTAAATACAGGTAATGAACTTGTAGAATTATCTTCAACATCACCAGAAATTGGTACGGTAAAAGAAGATGTTAAAGCAAGTAATGTAGATGGTGGCAACTTAAAAATCTCATTCAACTCAAAATATATGATGGATGCTTTAAAAGCCATTGATAACGATGAAGTGGAAGTAGAATTTTTCGGTACAATGAAACCATTTATTTTAAAACCAAAAGACGATGATTCAGTTACACAACTCATCTTACCGATTAGAACGTATTAATCGTATTGTTAAATAGATTAATACAATTACTTTTCTCATAAAAGTGCAACTTAACAGGAACAAGCCTTTGAAATCTTAGTGATTTCTGGTTTGTTCCTGTTTTTATTTGAAAAAAGAGTCTGAGTTTAAAAGCAGATAGTAAGAGATAAATAGAAATTTGCTAATGTTATTACTTAATTTCATGATTAAAGACATTTAAAGGGCAAATATAAGCATTTTGAACATTTTCTTAGGGGGAAAATACTTAAAAGTAATAAAAGTGTCTTAAAACAGCTCTAAATGCAAAATAAATATAGTCCGTTTATCATACATAAATTTTTAAGCAGATTAAGGTATTTAGTGAAAATTAATATTATTTGTAAAGAATGCCCATATAATGTATTTATTTTTGATATAATATGACATATGAAACAACTTTAAAAATAACTTTGAAACTAATTATTTAAAAATAGTTAAAATAAGTTAAAAGAAATCGCTTACTCACTGTATTTTGCATGAAATTTTCCGCAAAAAAAGGTATAATATATAAGTGAGCTTAAAAGAAATGGAGTGATTGATTTGGTTGAAGAGGTAATTGTTGATGGAGACATTACTTTAGGGCAATTTCTAAAGACAGAAGGTATTATCGAATCTGGCGGACAAGCAAAATGGTTCTTACAAGATTTTGATGTCATGATCAATGATGAGCGTGAAACGCGTCGCGGTAAGAAATTAAATCATCGAGATAGTATTGTCATACCAGAAGTCGGTTCATTTTTGATATTACATCAAGGTGAAGAATGAAATTAAAGACACTCCAGTTACAAAATTATCGTAATTATGAGTCGATTTCCTTAAATTGTCATCCCGATGTCAATATATTGATTGGTGAAAATGCTCAAGGGAAGACTAATTTATTAGAATCTATTTATACGTTAGCACTAGCTAAAAGTCACAGAACGTCTAATGACAAAGAACTCATACGTTTCGATAGCGACTATGCTAAAATAGAGGGTGACCTTAGTTATAGATATGGTGAGATGCCTTTAACGATGTACATCACTAAAAAAGGTAAACAAGTCAAAATCAATCACTTAGAACAAAGTAGACTGACTCAGTATATTGGGCACTTGAACGTCGTTTTGTTTGCGCCTGAGGATTTAAATATTGTCAAAGGATCACCGCAGATTAGACGTAGATTTATAGATATGGAACTTGGACAAATCTCAGCAGTATATTTAAATGATTTGTCACAGTATCAACGTATTTTAAAACAAAAGAATAATTATTTGAAGCAACTGCAATATGGACAAAAGACAGACAGCACGATGCTTGAAGTCTTAAACCAACAATTTGCAGAATACGCATTCAAAATTACGCTAAGACGTGAACATTTTATTAATGAACTTGAATCACTAGCGAAACCTATCCATTCTGGGATTACAAATGATCGTGAAACATTGTCTTTAAACTATTTACCTAGTATTAAACTAGAAAATAAAGATAAAAGTGAGACGGAACGCTTAGAGGAAGTCTTAACGATACTTAATGACAATATGGAACGAGAAAAAGACCGAGGTGTGTGTTTATACGGCCCTCACAGAGATGATTTAGGTTTTAATGTGAATGGAATGGACGCTCAGACTTATGGCTCGCAAGGTCAACAAAGAACTACTGCATTATCAATCAAACTCGCTGAAATTGAGTTAATGAATATTGAAGTAGGTGAGTATCCAATTCTATTGCTAGATGATGTATTAAGTGAGTTAGATGATTCACGTCAATCTCATTTATTGAGCACTATTCAACATAAAGTGCAGACTTTTGTTACTACGACATCCGTAGACGGTATAGAACATGAAATTATGAAAAACGCTAAACTTTATCGCATTAATCAGGGCGAAATTATAAAGTAATGG
Organism: Staphylococcus sp. LKG3-1; assembly: GCF_048568385.1. Classification (NCBI taxonomy): domain Bacteria; kingdom Bacillati; phylum Bacillota; class Bacilli; order Caryophanales; family Staphylococcaceae; genus Staphylococcus; species Staphylococcus sp. LKG3-1. The sequence continues at coordinate 1,952,501 of NZ_CP183796.1, read as the reverse complement.
AAAGTGAAGGTGGAAGCAGTGTCAGATGTGAACAACACGGAAGATTATGGTGCTGGACAGATTCAGGTATTGGAAGGTCTAGAAGCGGTACGTAAAAGACCAGGTATGTATATTGGTTCAACTTCAGAAAAAGGTTTACACCATCTTGTATGGGAAATTGTCGATAACAGTATCGATGAAGCACTTGCAGGTTATGCCGACACAATTGAAGTTGTGATCGAAAAAGATAATTGGATTAAGGTAACGGATAATGGCCGTGGTATACCTGTTGGCATTCAAGAAAAAATGGGACGTCCTGCAGTTGAGGTTATTCTAACTGTATTACATGCCGGTGGTAAATTCGGTGGCGGCGGTTATAAAGTTTCTGGTGGTTTACATGGTGTAGGTTCATCAGTAGTCAACGCGTTATCAGAAGATCTTGAAGTATACGTGTATAAAGACCGCAAAGTTTATCATCAAGGTTATAAAAAAGGTGTACCTCAATTTGACTTGAAAGTCATTGAAGAAACAGATGATGATAATACAGGTACAGTCATTCGTTTTAAAGCGGATCCTGAAATTTTCACAGAAACGACAACATATCATTATGAAACATTACAACAACGTACAAGAGAGCTTGCGTTCCTAAATAAAGGTATTTCAATTACTTTAAGAGATGAACGTGGTGAAGAAGTTCGTGAAGACACATATCACTATGAAGGTGGTATTAAATCTTATGTTGAAATGCTAAATGAAAACAAAGAGCCTTTACATGAAGAACCTATTTACGTGCATCAAACGAAAGATGAAATTGAAGTTGAAATTGCCTTACAATACAACAAAGGTTTTGCAACAAACTTGTTGACGTATGCGAATAATATTCACACATATGAAGGCGGTACACACGAGGAAGGTTTCAAACGTGCGCTATCTCGTGTACTTAATAGTTACGGATTAAATAGTAAAATTATCAAAGAAGATAAAGAAAGACTTTCAGGTGAAGACACACGTGAAGGTTTGACAGCAATTGTTTCAATTAAGCACGGTGATCCACAATTTGAAGGACAAACAAAAACAAAATTAGGTAACTCTGAAGTACGTCAAATCGTTGATAAACTATTCTCCGAGTTATTTGAGCGCTTCTTATATGAACATCCTCAAGTAGGCCGTATTGTAGTTGAAAAAGGTATCATGGCTTCGCACGCACGTCTTGCTGCGAAAAAAGCACGTGAAGTCACGCGCCGTAAATCAGCATTAGAAATATCAAGCTTACCTGGTAAATTGGCCGATTGCTCTAGTAAAGACCCATCACGTAGTGAAATCTTTATCGTCGAGGGTGACTCTGCCGGTGGGTCTACAAAATCCGGTCGTGATTCAGAAACACAAGCGATATTACCATTGCGTGGTAAAATCTTGAACGTTGAAAAAGCACGTTTAGATAGAATTTTAAATAATAACGAGATTCGTTCGATGATTACGGCATTTGGTACGGGTATTGGTGGCGAATTTGATTTAAGTAAAGCACGCTATCATAAGATTGTCCTTATGACAGATGCTGATGTCGATGGTGCACATATTAGAACATTGTTATTAACATTCTTCTATCGCTTTATGAGACCATTGTTAGAAGCAGGATATGTGTATATTGCACAACCACCTTTATTCAAACTGACACAAGGTAAACAAAAATACTATGTCTTTAATGAACGTGAATTAGAAAAACTTAAAGCTGAGTTAGAACCAACGCCAAAATGGTCGATTTCACGTTACAAAGGTCTTGGTGAAATGAATGCGGATCAATTATGGGAAACTACCATGAATCCAGAAAATAGAGCCATGTTACAAGTATCATTGGATGATGCGATTGAAGCGGATCAAGTCTTCGAAATGTTAATGGGCGACGTTGTAGAGAACCGTAGACAGTTTATTGAAGATAATGCAGTCTATGCCAACTTAGATTTCTAATACGATGAACTGAATTTTTGAAGGAGGATATCTTGATGGCTGAATTACCTGAATCAAGAATTAATGAACGAAATATAACGAGTGAGATGCGCGAGTCATTCTTAGACTATGCGATGAGTGTTATTGTCTCACGTGCTTTACCTGATGTTAGAGATGGTTTGAAACCAGTACATCGACGCATATTGTATGGATTACATGAACAAGGTATGACACCAGACAAGTCATACAAGAAATCTGCGCGTATTGTTGGGGACGTAATGGGTAAATATCACCCACATGGTGACTCATCAATTTATGAAGCAATGGTTAGAATGGCACAAGACTTCAGCTATCGATATCCTTTAGTTGATGGACAAGGTAACTTTGGTTCTATGGATGGCGATGGTGCGGCTGCGATGCGTTATACAGAAGCACGTATGTCTAAGATTACACTTGAATTACTTAGAGATTTAAATAAAGATACCATTGATTTTATCGATAACTATGATGGTAATGAAAGAGAGCCGTCAGTCTTACCTGCTAGATTCCCTAACTTATTAGTTAATGGTGCATCAGGTATCGCTGTTGGTATGGCTACAAATATTCCACCACATAATTTAACAGAGGTCATCAACGGTATTTTAAGTTTAAGTTATAATCCCGATATTACCATTGCTGAATTGATGGAAGATATACAAGGGCCAGACTTCCCGACTGCAGGTATTATTCTTGGAAAGAGTGGGATTCGTCGTGCATTTGAAACAGGTCGTGGATCAATACAATTGCGCTCTCGTGCAGAAATAGAAGAACGTGGTGGCGGTCGTCAACGTATTGTTGTTACAGAAGTACCGTACCAAGTTAACAAAGCACGTATGATAGAAAAGATTGCTGAATTAGCGCGTGATAAGAAAATAGATGGTATCACAGACTTACGAGATGAAACAAGTTTACGTACAGGTGTCCGTGTAGTAATCGATATCCGTAAAGATGCCAACGCGAGTGTTGTCTTAAATAACTTATACAAACAAACACCATTACAAACATCATTTGGTGTAAACATGATTGCCTTAGTTAATGGCAGACCAAAACTTATTTCACTTAAAGATGCCTTAGTTGAATACTTAGAACATCAAAAAGTCGTTGTAAGAAGACGTACCGAATATAATTTGAAAAAAGCTTTAGATCGTGCACATATCTTAGAAGGTTTGAGAATTGCGCTTGATCATATTGATGAAATTATCAGAGTTATTCGTGAATCAGATAACGATAAGATTGCCATGGCAAGTTTACAAGAACAATTTAAATTATCTGAACGTCAAGCACAAGCGATTTTAGATATGCGTTTAAGACGTTTAACTGGTTTAGAAAGAGATAAGATTGAAGCTGAATATAATGAACTAATTGCTTATATTGAAGAATTGAAATCTATCCTTGCAGACGAAGAAAAACTATTACAAATTGTTCGTGATGAATTGATTGATGTCCGTGAGCGTTATGGTGATGAACGTAAGACTGAAATCCAAATTGGTGGTTTAGATGACATTGAAGATGAGGATCTAATTCCAGAAGAACAAATTGTGATTACGTTAAGTCATAATAACTACATCAAACGATTACCAGTTTCAACTTATAGAGCACAACACCGTGGTGGTCGTGGTGTTCAAGGTATGAATACGCTAGAAGAAGACTTTGTAAGTCAACTTGTGACGTTAAGTACACATGACAACGTGCTATTCTTTACGAATAAAGGTCGTGTCTATAAACTTAAAGGCTACGAAGTGCCAGAGCTTTCTCGTCAGTCTAAAGGTATTCCAGTAGTTAACGCAATTGAGTTAGACAATGACGAATCGATTAGTACGATGATTGCTGTTAAAGATTTAGAAAGTGAAGAAGATTATTTAGTCTTTGCTACTCAAAAAGGTAGAGTGAAACGTTCTGCCCTAAGTAACTTCTCACATATTAATAAAAACGGTAAAATTGCGATTAGTTTCAAACAGGATGACGAATTGATTGCAGTACGTTTAACTGATGGTGAAACTGATATTCTAATCGGTACATCGCATGCTTCATTAATTCGCTTCCCTGAAACTGCCTTACGTCCACTTGGCCGTACCGCAGCGGGTGTGAAAGGTATTACACTTAGAGAAGACGATAAAGTAGTCGGTTTAGATGTTACAAAAGTCGAAAGCGATGATGAAATACTCGTCGTGACTGAAAATGGTTACGGTAAACGTACACCAGTTGAAGATTACAGATTATCAAACCGTGGTGGTAAAGGTATTAAAACAGCGACTATCACAGAACGTAATGGTAATGTAGTTTGTATCACATCAGTGACTGGTGAAGAAGACTTGATGGTTGTTACAAACTCTGGCGTGATTATCCGTATTGATGTAGAGAATATTTCACAAAACGGCCGTGCAGCACAAGGTGTGAGATTGATTAAATTAGGTGAAAATCAATTCGTATCTACAGTAGCTAAAGTAAATGAGGAAGATGAAGCTGAAACAGAAACTGAAGCAATTGCCTCCGATTCAGAAAATACTGATGCAACTGAACAAATAGCACAAGATTCACAACAAGGTGAAGCTGTGATAGAGGACGATGCACCAGGCAACGCTATTCATACAGAAGTTGAAGATAGTGAGGTATCAGATGATGATGATCGTCAAGAAGTACGACAAGACTTTATGGACCGTGTGAATGAAGATATTGATAATGCGGACAATGAAGATAACGAAGAAGAGTAATTTTATGCGATAATAGTCATTATAAAAAAGACCTACCTCAATGAGGTAGGTCTTTTTTGGCTTAATTTTCTAAAGCTTTCATAGCATGAGGTATTTCACTGATTAGTCTGGATGGTGGCACGACATACATTTTTTCTGCTAACTGTTCTCCAATATAACTATGCGTATACGTAGCACTTGTAACGGCTTCTTCTGTGTCGTTGAATTGGCCGACAAAGCTTGTAATCATACCAGATAAAGTATCACCCATACCACCTGTAGCCATTGCAGGTGTCCCTATTGGCAGTTTGTAGTCTTTACCTCTGAAATAGATTTCAGTTCCGTGCTTTTTTAAAACAATGGTTGCACCAATGCGATCTGCGGCTTCACGATTACGTTCATACGTTTGTTCCTCTATAGGAATACCACTTAAACGTTCCCACTCTTTTTGGTGAGGCGTAAAGATAACCTTACACGTAGGAATGTCTGGTTTCAATTTACTAAAAATTGTTATAGCATCCCCATCTACAATTAATTTTTGATGTGGTTGAATATTTTGTAATAGGAAAGTGATGGCATTATTGCCTTTAAAATCACAACCGAGTCCCGGTCCGATCAAGATACAATCCGTGTTCTCAATCATTTTTGTTAACATTTTAGTATCGTTAATATCAATCACCATGGCCTCTGGACAACGTGAATGTAAAGCGGCATGATTTGTTGGATGTGTAGCTACAGTGATTAATCCGCTACCACTATAAACACACGCTCGAGCTGCAAGCATGATTGCACCACCTAAGTTCGCATTGCCCCCAATTAAAAGAATTCTCCCATAATCACCTTTATGTGTTTCATCTTTACGTTTTGGAATGCTTACTTGTGATAAAGTTTTCATTTTGAAACCTCCTTTTAAACATTTAGCGTTAATTTAATACGTTGACTTGAAAAAGATAAGCATCTGCTTAAAATGATAAATGTTAAAGTTGGCTATCTTATATTCTCTATATTATAGAATTTTAAAACCATTTTCTTTTAAGTTACTTATATCTTATTTTCATGTGCTCATTTATAAATACAATAAGAAATATTATACCTGGTTTCGAGATTAGTCAATAGCAAAGTCGTAAAGAAAATATTAATTTTAGAAAACATAATTTTGATACGACTTTATCCCATTAAATCAGTAATTTAATACCATATTACGGATATGGTCAATCCTATTGTTCGTGTGAAAATGTAAGCGTATACTCGAATTAATTGAACAAAATAGATAAGCAAGGAGATGAGGAAATGACATTACAACTTAATGGTGAAATGTTGACAATCAATGATATTAAAATGTTCTTAAATAAGGAAGATACCGTTGAAGTAACACAAGAAGCACTGGAACGCGTAAAGAAAAGTAGACAAACGGTGGAACACATTATAGAAAACAAAGAAACAATCTATGGTATTACAACTGGATTTGGATTATTTAGTGATGTGCGAATTGATAAAGGTGAATACAATCAATTACAAGTAAATTTAATTCGATCACATGCTTGTGGTGTTGGGAAACCATTTTCAGAAGAAGTTGCTTTAGTAATGATGGTCTTACGATTAAATACTCTGTTGAAAGGTCATTCTGGTACGACAGTCGCGTTATTAGAGCAACTTGTTTATTATATCAATCACAGAATTGTACCAGTGATTCCACAGCAAGGCTCTTTAGGCGCATCAGGGGATTTAGCGCCATTATCTCATTTAGCATTAGCTTTAATTGGTGAAGGCAATGTATTTTTTAAAGGTGAAGAAGTTGACAGCCGGTATGTCTTAAATCAATTAAATCGTAACCCAATACAATTACAAGCTAAAGAGGGGCTTGCACTCATCAATGGCACGCAAGCGATGACTGCGCAAGGTGTGATTAATTATATTGAAGCGGAAGCCTTAGGTTACCAAGCAGAATGGATTGCAGCTCTAACACATCAAGCATTAAATGGTATTACAGATGCTTATAATGAAAAAGTGCATAAAGCACGTAATTTTCAAGAACAAATAGATGTTGCAGCTAGAATGTTAGATTGGTTAGATGGCTCAGAGTTAACCACTACACAAGGTGACATACGTGTACAAGATGCATACACATTACGCTGTATTCCACAAATACATGGCGCAAGTTTTCAAGTATTTAATTATGTGAAAGAAAAATTAGAATTTGAAATGAACGCTGCTAATGATAATCCATTAATATTTGATGAAGGCGATGAAACGCTTGTTATTTCTGGAGGTAATTTCCATGGGCAACCGATAGCCTTTGCATTAGATTTCTTAAAGTTAGGTGTAAGTGAATTGGCTAATGTCTCAGAGCGTCGTCTAGAACGACTCGTAAATCCGCAATTAAATAATGGATTGCCTGCCTTTTTAAGCCCACAACCAGGATTACAGAGTGGTGCGATGATTATGCAGTATGCTGCTGCGAGCCTAGTATCAGAAAATAAAACACTCGCACATCCAGCAAGTGTTGACTCAATACCATCTTCAGCTAATCAAGAGGATCACGTTTCGATGGGAACAATTGCCTCTCGTCATGGCTATCACATCATTGAAAATGCGAGACGTGTCTTAGCAATTGAAACGATTATTGCATTACAAGCCGTTGAATATAAAGATATTGATAAATTATCACCGAAAACATATGAAAAGTATCAAGAATTACGTCACATCGTACCATCAATTACAGAAGATAGACAGTTCCATAAAGATATTGAAGCGGTATCGCAATATTTACAAGATCTTGCTTATATGTAGGGACTTTAATTGACATAAACGTTGTCACCCTTGAAATAGCTGATGTTATTTGCTATATTTAAATTAACTTAATTATGCTATTGTTCGTAGGATAAGTAATATTGAATTTTGATTTCAGAGAGCTTGTGGTTAGTGTGAACAAGTAATCATATTTAATATGAATCTACCTACTATATGAGAACAATCGGTTATAGCCGTTATTTAGTGAGAGTGCAGTCTAATTTTGGACTGTTAAATAGGGTGGCAACGCGTAGACCACGTCCCTTGTACAGGGACGTGGTCTTTTTGTGTTATTATCCAATAAATTTTGAAATTTGAAAGGATGAGCAGCATGTTAGATATCAAATTATTCCGTAATGATCCAGAATTCCTTAAAGAAAAAGTTGCAAAACGTGGTATGGATTCAAAAGTAGTAGATGAAGTATTAGAACTAGATGAGCAACGTCGTCAACTTATCAGTCAAGCCGAAGAAATGAAGGCAGAGCGTAATAAAGTAAGTGGAGAAATTGCTCAGAAAAAACGTAATAAAGAAGATGCAGACGATGCAATCGCAGCTATGCGTAACCTAGGTGATGAAATTAAAGTACTAGATGATACTTTAAATCAAGTAGATGTTGACCTTAATGATAAATTGTCTCGTATTCCAAATATCATTCACGACGATGTACCAGAAGGTGCTACGGATGAAGATAATATAGAAGTTAAACGTTGGGGTACACCTAGAACTTTTGAATTTGAAGATAAAGCACACTGGGATTTAGTAGAAGAGTTAGAGATGGTTGATTTTGAAAGAGCAGCTAAAGTCTCTGGTGCGAGATTCGTATTCTTGACAGGTGACGGTGCACAATTAGAGAGAGCGTTAATGAACTACATGATTACGAAACATACGACACAACATGGCTATACAGAAATGATGGTACCACAATTAGTTAATGCCGATTCTATGTATGGTACAGGTCAACTTCCTAAATTTGAAGAAGACTTATTTAAAGTAGAAAAAGAAGGCCTTTATACCATTCCAACTGCAGAAGTGCCATTAACGAATTATTACCGCAATGAAATCATTGCACCTAACGTATTACCAGCTAAATTTACAGCTCAATCAGCTTGTTATCGTAGTGAGGCTGGATCTGCTGGTCGTGATACACGAGGACTTATTCGCTTACACCAATTTGATAAAGTTGAAATGGTACGTATTGAAAAACCTGAAGATTCTTGGCAAGCACTTGAAGACATGACTCATCATGCAGAAGCGATTTTAGAAGAACTTGGTTTACCATATCGCCGTGTTATCTTGTGTACAGGAGATATTGGTTTTGGTTCAAGTAAAACATATGATTTAGAAGTTTGGTTACCAAGCTATAATGATTATAAAGAAATCAGCTCTTGTTCAAATATTACAGATTTCCAAGCACGTCGTTCAAACATTCGCTTCAAACGCGATAAAAATGCGAAACCAGAATTAGCGCATACTTTAAATGGTAGCGGGTTAGCTGTAGGTCGTACCTTTGCAGCTATCGTTGAGAACTATCAAAATGAAGATGGCTCAGTTACAATTCCAGAAGTGTTAGTTCCATTTATGGGTGGTAAAACAGTCATCCGTCCGACTAAATAAAAAACTGAAAGTAATACTAAAAACGCGTAGCGACAATAGGTCCTATGCGTTTTTTTGTGCACTATCGAAAGGGTAGGGGAGGTGTAAAAAGCATAAAATAGCAAATATGATTAGGCGGAATTCAGATATATTTTAGAGGTATGTCTTAATTATTTCTAAAAATTCAGAGAAATATAAACAACGTGTTTTTAAGCTTTTTAAGACAATCGTTAGTCTAACCTCACACAAACGGATGTCTAAAGATATTGCGCATTTAGAATGAGTTGTATTAGAATTGACATATTATTTTTGAAGTGCCATGAGAGGGTGGGTGTGTATGGAAAATGAAGCGCATGTAACATTTAAACAAGGTGTCAAAGCGTGTATTCCTACCTTGTTAGGATACGCAGGCGTGGGTTTATCTTTTGGAATTGTTGCAGTTGCTTCAGGATTTAGCTTGTTGGAAATTATTTTACTGTGTTTGCTTGTATACGCAGGCGCAGCACAATTTATAATTTGCGCGCTTGTTATTGCAGGTACACCTATATCCGCAATTGTATTAACTGCGTTCATCGTCAATTCTAGGATGTTCTTATTAAGTATGACACTCGCGCCAAGCTATAAGGATTATAGTTTACTAAATAGAATTGGGTTGGCAACACTGGTAACAGATGAAACATTTGGGGTTGCAGTGACACCACATCTAAAAGGCGAAAAAATTAATGATCGATGGCTACACGGTTTGAATATAACAGCTTATGTTTTTTGGACGATTGCATGTATTATTGGGGCTTTATTTGGTAAGTACATCCATGACCCAGACGCATTAGGCTTAGACTTTGCAATAACGGCTATGTTTATTTTTCTTGCCGTCTCCCAATTTGAATCAATCAGGCGCTCAAAAGTTAAGATTTACTTAGTTCTGATTATTTGTGTCATTGTGATGATGTTGGGATTAAGTTTATTTATGCCATCATATTTAGCAATTATTTTAGCTTCTACAATAACGGCAGCACTTGGGGTGGTGATGGAACGATGACGACAACGATACATATGTTAACGATTATTATTTTATGCGGAATTGTGACGTGGTTGACTCGAATTATACCGTTTGTGATGATTTCTAAAGTTCATTTATCTGAACGTGTAGTCAAATGGCTCTCCTTTATCCCAATTACATTGTTTACAGCGTTGATTATTGATGGTGTCTTGGTCCAACAAGATGGTGTAATGGGATACACAATCAATATGGCATTTTTGATAACGATGATACCTACGATTGTAATTGCCATCGTTTCAAGGAGTTTAACGATAACGATTCTAAGTGGGATTATTATTATGGCATTGTTGAGATGGGTTTTTTAAAGAATATCATTGATGAAACACAGGATATCCGTTAGAATTAGAATAATTAGAAAATTATGATATTTCCGATTTTTAGTCTGTCATACTTTCGTTTTATACAATTAAAATCAAATCTTATTTCGAGAAGCTGAGGGACTTGGCCCAGTGATGCTTCAGCAACCGGCTGTGTAGTACGGTGCTAAAACCAACGATACACTCGAATGATAAGTAATTATAACTTCTTACTTATTTTATATGAGTGAGAAGTTTTTTATTAAGTAGGAGGGAAATCATGACGAATTATACGGTAGATACTTTAGAATTAGGGCCTTTTACAACGGAATCTGGAGAACTCATATCTAATTTGAAACTACGCTATGAACATGTGGGGTTGAAAGGACAACCTTTAGTTGTTGTCTGTCACGCTTTGACAGGTAACCATTTAACATATGGGACAAATGATCAACCAGGATGGTGGAGAGGTATCATTGATGGGGGCTATATGCCTATCAATGATTATCAGTTTTTAACTTTTAATGTAATTGGTAGTCCGTATGGTTCAAGTTCGGCATTAACAGATGCTGATTTCCCTCAAACGCTCACGTTAAGAGACATTGTACGTGCAATTGAAATAGGCATAGAAACGTTAGGATTTGAACACATTAATATTCTCATTGGTGGTTCTTTAGGAGGCATGCAAGCGATTGAATTATTATATAATCGCAAATTTAATGTCGATAAAGCCGTTATACTTGCTGCAACGGATAAAACATCATCCTACAGTCGAGCGTTTAACGAGATAGCGAGACAAGCCATTCATTTAGATCCTAAAAATGGTATGAGTATCGCTAGACAATTGGGTTTCTTAACTTATCGATCATCTAAAAGTTATGATAAACGCTTTTCACCAGATCAAGTTGTCGCCTATCAAAAACATCAAGGTGATAAGTTTATGAATCATTTTGATTACGCATGTTATTTAACACTGCTGGATGTCTTGGATAGTCATGATGTCGATAGAGGACGTGATGATGTGGATGAAGTATTCCGTAATTTAGATACGAAGGTTATGACAATGGGCTTTACCGATGACTTACTTTATCCTGATGACCTTGTTCGAGCAGTCGGCGAGCGCTTTAAATTTCATAAACACTTTTTCGTTCCTGACAATGTAGGACATGATGGATTTTTACTTAACTTCAATGATTGGGCGCCGAATCTATATCACTTTTTAAAAGTCTATAACATCAAACGTAAATGAAATAACTAAATAAATTTAATTTTTGGGATGTGCCGGTTGTCTTCTTACTACTAAATAGAGGTGAGAAACAAGTTGGTTACATCCTATTTTTGTGTGAAATATAAATAAGTTGTTGTTAGTGAAGAAGCGATTGATATATAACAATGATTTCTAAGGATTATAGTGAAGGTGTATTTTCTGAATAGAACTTCTATATAAAATGGGTTGCCAATAATTGTATAAAAGTTTTAAAGAGGTTAAAATAAAGGGTATAGTCAAAAATAGTATGGGAGTGGCGAATTTGTTTTCTAAAATATATCCTAAAGCAACTGTGCTTAGTATTCTAACGCTAATCGTAGTCGCTTTGGCTTTGCATATATTACCACCGCTTGGTCTTGTATTGAGCGCGTTTGCGACAATTCCGGGCATTATCTTATGGCATAAATCAATTGAATCATTCGGATTGACAGCTGTCGTAACGGTTGTATTAACAACTTTACTGGGTAATATATTTGTATTAAGTATCATGGTCCTCGTGCTCATTACGAGTTTCGTTGTTGGCCAATTATTAAAAGAAAGAACATCTAAAGAACGTATACTATATATAACGACTACATATATTAGTATGATTTCATTAATTGCATTTATGGGACTGCAAACGTTTGATAAGATACCAAGCGCGACAGTTTTAATGAACCCAATAAAAGATCAAATGCATCAGGTTATTTCAGGTGCTTCAGTTGGTAACGAGTATAAACAAATGCTCGAAGAGGGATTCCGTCAATTGGCAGTTCAGTTACCAAGTATGGTAATCATTGCAGTTTTTCTACTTATTTTAATCAATTTAATTATTACTTTTCCAATTTTACGTAAATTCAAAATCGCTACACCAATATTTAAACCATTATATGCTTGGCAGATGAGCCGTTCATTATTATGGATATATATTATTGTCTTGATTTGTGTTATGTTTGCAAGCCAAGCTGGTACTTTCCAAAGTATCGTTTTAAACTTTGAAATTGTGTTATCATTATGTATGTATATTCAGGGGTTAAGTGTTATTCACTTTTTCGGCAAAGCAAAATCAATGCCACTCGTACTTACTGTGTTACTAATGGTTATAGGGACAATTTTAATGCCATTAACACATATTGTAAGTCTCCTGGGTGTAATCGATTTATGTTTTAACTTAAAAAGTATCATTAAAAAATGATTTGAGGTGGAAGAATGAACCGTCAATCCACTAAAAAAGCGTTGATTTTACCATTTGTAATTATGACGCTCACCGCAATTGCGCTGGTTGTAGTTTGGTTTGTTTTTAACCAACTCGTAGCAGGTATAGCGACGATTGTATTAGTGATTATTATTATAGGGACAGCATTTATGGTAAGACAAGCTTTACAAAAATTAGACAGCTATGTGGACAATTTAAGTGGTCATATCTCTGAAGGTAGTAATATCGCAATTAAAAATCTACCTATCGGAATGATTATCTTAGATGAAAATGAAAACATAGAGTGGATGAATAGATTTATGTCGGAACGTTTAAATCGTAATGTAATTTCCGACCCAGTCAACGAAGTATATCCTAATATCTTAAAACAATTAGAAAAAACACAAGAAATAGAAATTAATGAAAATGAATACCACTATCGTGTGCGTTATTCAGAAAAAGAACACGTGCTTTATTTCTTCGACATTACAAAAGAAGTCTATACAAATGAATTATATGAATCATCTAAACCAATTATAGCGACATTATTCTTGGATAATTATGATGAAATTACCCAAAATATGAATGATACGCAAAAATCAGAAATCAACTCAATGGTTACGCGCGTCATCAGTAGATGGGCAACAGAACATAATATTTACTTTAAACGCTATAGTTCGGATCAATTCGTGGCATATTTAAACCAAAATATTTTAAACGAAATTGAAGCAACTAACTTTAGTATTTTAAGCCAATTACGTGAAAAGAGCGTAGGTTATCGCGCGCAATTAACATTAAGTATTGGTGTGGGTGAAGGTTCTGAAAATCTAATTGATCTTGGAGAACTTTCTCAATCTGGCCTAGATTTAGCACTCGGTCGTGGTGGCGACCAAGTTGCAATTAAACACGTGAACGGTAATGTACGTTTCTATGGTGGTAAGACTGACCCAATGGAAAAACGTACACGTGTAAGAGCGCGTGTTATCTCACATGCACTTAAAGATATCTTAATGGAAGGCGACAAAGTGATTATCATGGGGCACAAGCGTCCTGATTTAGACGCAATTGGTGCAGCAATTGGTGTATCTCGTTTTGCGATGATGAATAATCTAGATGCCTATATTGTTTTAAATGAATCTGATATCGATCCGACGTTACGACGTGTTATGGATGCGGTAAATGAAAAACCAGAACTTAAAGATCGTTTCATCACTTCAGATGAAGCATGGGACATTATGACTTCCAAGACAACGCTTGTCGTTGTAGATACGCACAAACCAGAAATGGTCATCGATGAAAATATTTTGAATAAAGCCAATCGTAAAGTAGTCATTGACCATCATAGACGTGGTGAAAGTTTCATTTCGAGTCCATTACTTGTATATATGGAACCTTATGCAAGTTCAACAGCAGAACTCGTTACAGAATTACTCGAGTATCAACCAACAGAACAACGTCTGACACGTTTAGAATCAACGGTCATGTTTGCCGGCATCATTGTAGATACACGTAACTTCACATTGCGTACTGGCTCTAGAACATTTGATGCGGCAAGTTATTTACGTGCACATGGTGCCGATACAATCTTGACGCAGCATTTCTTAAAAGATGACCTTGATACGTATATTAATCGTACTGAATTGATCCAAACAGTGAAACTACAAGATAATGGTGTTGCCATTGCACATGGTTCAGATGAGAAAATCTACCATCCTGTTACAGTTGCACAAGCTGCCGATGAACTGTTAAGTTTAGATGGTGTAGAAGCTTCTTATGTAGTTGCAAGAAGAGAAGACAATGTCGTAGGTATGTCTGCGCGTTCACTTGGTGCAGTCAATGTTCAGTTAACAATGGAAGCACTTGGTGGTGGAGGTCATTTAACGAACGCAGCCACACAATTAAAAGATGTGACTGTTGATGAAGCAATTGAAAAATTACAACAAGCTATAACAGAACAAATGAGTAGGAGTGAAAATTCATGAAAGTAATATTCACACAAGATGTTAAAGGTAAAGGTAAAAAAGGCGAAGTTAAAGACGTACCAGTTGGTTATGCAAATAACTTCTTATTGAAGAAAAACATGGCAGTTGAAGCAACGCCAGGTAACTTAAAACAATTAGAACAAAAAAATAAAGCTGCTGAAGCAGAACGTCAACAAGAAATTGAAGATGCTAAAAAATTAAAAGAACAATTAAGTGAGATTGAAGTCGAAGTATCTGCTAAAACAGGTGAAGGCGGTAAATTATTTGGTTCAGTAAGTACCAAACAAATCACACAAGCATTACAACAACAACATGACATTAAGATTGATAAACGTAAAATGGACTTACCAAATGGTATCCATGCATTAGGTTACACTAACGTACCAGTTAAATTAGACAAAGAAGTTGAAGGTACAATTCGTGTACACACAGTTGAACAATAATAACGGATTGAGATATGAGGTGTAAGCGCAATGGATGGAATGGATGGAATGTACGAACAAAATCAAATGCCACACAGTAATGAGGCTGAACAGTCTGTCTTAGGTGCCATTATCATAGATCCAGAATTAATCAACACTACTCAGGAAGTATTACTTCCTGAGTCCTTTTATAGAGGGGCACACCAGCACATTTTCAGAGCAATGATGAACCTCAATGAAGATAATAAAGATATCGATGTCGTTACCATTATGGATCAGTTATCCCAAGAAGGACGATTGAATGAAGCGGGCGGTCCTCAATATCTTGCAGAATTATCAAGTAATGTGCCGACCACACGTAATATTCAATATTATACGGAAATTGTGTTTAAACACGCCACGAAGCGTAAATTAATTCAAACTGCGGATAGTATTGCGAACGATGGCTATAATGATGAACTGGAACTAGATACGATACTTAACGATGCTGAACGTCGTATATTAGAACTATCATCCACACGTGAAAGTGATGGATTTAAAGACATTCGAGATGTCTTAGGTGATGTTTATGAAAATGCAGAACTATTAGATCAAAACAGTGGTCAAACGCCAGGTATTCCAACAGGGTATCGCGATTTAGACCAAATGACAGCGGGTTTTAACCGTAACGATTTAATTATCTTAGCAGCACGTCCTTCGGTAGGTAAGACTGCCTTCGCACTTAATATTGCACAAAAAGTGGCAACACATGAAGATCATTTTTCTGTAGGGATCTTTTCTTTAGAGATGGGCGCAGATCAGTTAGCAACACGTATGATTTGTAGCTCGGGCAATGTGGATTCGAACCGCTTAAGAACAGGTATGATGACTGAGGAAGACTGGAATCGTTTCACAATTGCTGTAGGTAAATTATCACGTACAAAGATATTTATTGATGATACACCTGGGATTCGTATCACAGATATTCGTTCAAAGTGTCGTCGCTTGAAACAAGAACATGGCTTAGACATGATTGTTATTGACTACTTACAGTTAATTTCAGGTAGTGGTTCTCGTTTTTCTGACAATCGACAACAAGAAGTATCAGAAATATCACGTACTTTAAAGGCGATTGCCAGAGAATTAGAATGTCCTGTGATTGCATTGAGTCAGTTATCTCGTGGTGTAGAACAACGTCAGGATAAACGTCCGATGATGAGTGATATACGTGAGTCGGGTTCTATCGAGCAAGATGCCGATATCGTAGCCTTCTTATATCGTGATGATTATTACAATCGTGGCGAAGATGAAGACGACGATGATGATTCAAATTACGAACCACAAACGAATGACGATAATGGTGAAATTGAAATCATTATTGCGAAACAACGTAACGGCCCTACAGGCACCGTTAAGTTACACTTTATGAAACAATATAATAAATTTACAGATATAGATTATGCACATGCTGATTTTGGATAAGGTAAAAAATAATTTTCTTGTTAATTTCCGTACAATAATACAAATACGTATTTCATTGTACGGTTTTTGTTTGTGTTTATTGCCCTGTATTCGCAGTAAGTATGTGTCCTTATAAATGTAAAAAATGGTCTTAATAATTGGTGTGACTGGATTTAAACTGTATCTCTTTCCACTTTGAACACCATCAAAATTTTCAAAATATAAATAAATTAATGTTCGATTTTTGGTTTGCAATATGGTTGGTGTATTGGTAAAATACGTAATGGTTAATCGAGAAAACTTGGAGGTGCTCATATGTCATCAATAGTAGTCGTTGGGACACAATGGGGAGACGAAGGTAAAGGTAAAATTACAGATTTCTTAGCAGAACAAGCAGATGTTATTGCACGTTTTTCAGGCGGTAACAATGCAGGCCACACAATTAAATTTGGTGGAGAAACATATAAATTACACTTAGTACCATCTGGTATTTTCTATAAAGAAAAATTAGCAGTTATTGGTAATGGTGTCGTTGTCGATCCAGTAGCACTATTAAAAGAATTAGACGCGCTAAACGAAAGAGGTATTTCAACGGATAATTTACGCATTTCAAACCGTGCGCAAGTTATTTTACCTTATCATATTAAACAAGATGAATATGAAGAAGAACGTCGCGGAGATAATAAAATCGGTACAACGAAAAAAGGTATCGGTCCAGCTTATGTAGATAAAGCACAACGTATTGGTATCCGTGTCGCAGATTTATTAGATAAAGAAACATTTGAAAAATTATTAAAAGATAATATAGAATACAAAGGTGCATACTTCGAAGGGATGTTTGGCAAAGCATGTCCAACATTTGAAGAAATCTTTGAAACATATTATGCAGCTGGTCAACGTTTAGCACCATTCGTGACAGATACTGCAAAAGTTTTAGATGATGCCTTTGTAGCTGACGAAAAAGTATTATTCGAAGGCGCACAAGGTGTGATGTTAGATATCGACCATGGTACATATCCATTCGTTACATCAAGTAACCCAGTTGCAGGTAATGTGACTGTCGGTGGCGGTGTAGGTCCAACATTCGTCTCTAAAGTTATCGGTGTGTGTAAAGCCTATACATCACGTGTCGGCGATGGTCCATTCCCAACAGAACTATTTGACGAAGATGGGCACCACATCCGTGAAGTAGGTCGTGAATACGGTACAACAACAGGACGTCCACGTCGTGTAGGTTGGTTCGACTCAGTTGTATTACGTCATTCTCGTCGTGCAAGTGGTATTACAGATTTATCTATTAACTCAATTGATGTATTAACAGGCCTTAAAGAAGTTAAAATCTGTACTGCTTATGAGTTAGACGGTAAAGAAATTACGGAATACCCAGCTAACTTGAAAGACTTACAACGTTGTAAGCCAATTTTTGAAACATTACCAGGTTGGACAGAAGATGTGACAGGTTGTCGTTCATTAGAAGAATTACCTAATAATGCGCGTAGATACTTAGAACGTATTTCTGAATTATGTGACGTGAAGATTTCAATCTTCTCAGTAGGTCCAGACCGTAATCAAACAAACCTATTAAAATCACTATGGTAAGATTGTAGATTAGATATTATAAAAACCTTGTAGATGTCATCACACAATGAGTGGATGGTACTTCTACAAGGTTTTTTGTTTATCTATATTAATGATTTATGTGATGATCGCGAAAAGTGAGGATTTGATCAACTGCCGTTACGTAACCAGGTTGATCCAAGGCTTGTGTTTGCTTGATTTTTTTAATCTGTGCTTGATAAGTTGCGCGATTCTGTAACATTTCCACAACTTTTGCTTTCAAATCTTCGGTTGTGACAGTTTCAGAATTCAGTTGTTGACCTACGTTGATATTTTCAATTTGTTGCGCAACGAGCGGTTGGTCCGCATTTTGTGGAAAAGCCAATAAAGGCACATCCATTAATAATGCTTCATTTGTACTATTCATTCCAGCATGTGTTAAGAAAAGTGCTGTATGCTGTAATAGTTCTGTCTGAGGTACATAGGATTTCAATAATACATTATCAGGGATTGTATCAAAGTCAGCCGCGTTATTTGCTTCACCAATCGATACGATGACAGATACATCAAGATCTTTTAACGCGGCAAAACATTGATTAAAGAAACCAATATTTTGATTAAATACCGTGCCAAGGGAAACGTAAACTATTGGTCGGCTTTGATCAACTTGACTCATAAAATCCGTTGACTGTGGTTGCATCACAGATGGTCCAACAAAACGATAATGTGCTGAATCAAATAATTCAGGATTTATTTGGAATTTTTCCAAGATATAAGCAATATTGAAATCGCCCGGATTATTCATTGTTTCATAACGTGAGTTAACCTCGACGCCATAGGTTGTTTGAATATGCTGTTGTAAATGATCAAAAGTGTCTTCTACGTCATTCATTTCTGTTTCTGATAACGCCTGTGCATTATAGTTGAGTGCCGCTTCAAACGTTTCTGCAGTATGTGCAAAAGACGTAATCGACGAAATGGTAGGAATATGTAATTTTTGCGCAATTAAGTTACCAAAACTAAACATGGAGTCAGAAATTAAATAATCATAATGTTCATTTTTCGTATCTTCCAAAATCTTTGGAAGTATTACATCCGCAGTATTCAATAAGCCGTTGACGACGTGGAATAAATTGCCAGAGCCGTATGCTGTAAAGCGTTGTATAATCTCATCTGTTGGTAGTGTACGTATTTCCACACCCGTATCTTTTAGCTTGTCTTGATATTGATCTCCAATGTAGTAAACCACCTCTTCACCACGCGCCACAAGTTCTTTACACACGGCAATCGTAGGATTAAGATGTCCAATGGATCCTGAATTAATAAATAATACCTTAGCCAATCATAAGCCCTCCTCATATTTTATTTAACTAGTTTATCAAAAAGTGTTGAAAACAAAAAAGATTTAAATTTTAATAGTTTTTAAAAAATTATCAATTTCTCATATTTTAGTGACTGAAATGATAAAAATGAATGTGCTGCCATACTAATATGACAGACTTTTTAAGCGTTTTAGCACCGTATTTGAACTTTATACAATTAATATAGAAAATTATACTAATAAAATTAAAAAAATAGCTTGTCATCCGGTATAAGAGTTGATATAATTTATTTTGTGCTTAAGACAGGCTCCTTGGTCAAGCGGTTAAGACACCGCCCTTTCACGGCGGTAACACGGGTTCGAGTCCCGTAGGAGTCACCATTTTTAGGTCTCGTAGTGTAGCGGTTAACACGCCTGCCTGTCACGCAGGAGATCGCGGGTTCGATTCCCGTCGAGACCGTATAAACCCATCCAATAGGATGGGTTTTTTATGCGTAAATATAGAAATGTATAAGTTTTGCTAGATAATTTTTTATATCATATTGTAATATGGTGGATGAGCAATACTTTATCGTATGTTTTGGTCGGAATCTATTTAATGAATGAATAAGCTTTTTTACAATGAAGTGAAATTTAAAATGAGGAGTAAATAAATGACAAATCATAAGCATATAGAAGAAACAGATTTGATTAACCTCATCAGTGATCGACACCATGACTTAAGACAAAAAGTAGAATATATGACGGCACAACAATTACCTCAGGTTCATTTAGGTAGTTCTGAATGGTATTTAATTATGATCATTAAATATGATCAGCCTACTTTTGCAGAACTCACGCATAAGATCAATTTAACGCGTCAGGCAATCCATAAAGCAGTGAAACAATTAGAACAGAAACAAGTTGTTCAAATTGAAAGTGTGCCCAATAATAAGAAAGAAAAACGTGTAACCTTAACGGAATTTGGTATCATGTGTTATGAGAAATATATTAAAAACAAACAACACATTATTGAACATATTGGTCAAGTGATCGGTGCGTCAGAAGTTGCACATTTAGAGCAATTGTTACAAGCAGACTGGCAATTAGAAAATGATAAGCCAGATGAATAATTAGAGTATATAAAACGATAAACACAACGTTACATACTCTAATTTTTTTTGCAATTCATTATTGTCAACTAGGTTGACAATAATAGCGAAATTTTGCTAAAGTAAGTTGGTCAATCTTTTCGACTACATAAATAGCTAGAGCATTTATATAGAAGATTGTCGCATAATGATGAAACAATGTTACTTAAAGATGGCTTGAATTCAGGGGTATCTGGCATAAAGTTTCTTTACAAAGGGATCTTGAGTAACATCAAACATCTTCTATATAGCATGCATCATTCTTAGCATAATAAAAATTCAATGGAAATATAGGAATAAGTCATAACTTATGTAGATGAATTAAGTAGAAGAAAGCAATCGATGATTATGGAAACAGTAGTTGATTTGTCTCATCCATACTTAACACTCTTATTTATACTTATACTTCATTTACCATCAAAAAGGAGTATATCAAATGGCAACACAAGTAAACGTAAAAAGTCCGAAAATGTTTGCACTGGTCTTAATGATTGGTGGATTTATGGGACTGTTCAGTGAAACAGCACTCAATATGGCATTAACCGATATTATGGCTGACTTTAAAGTATCAGCGGCAACGGTGCAATGGTTAACGACAGGGTACTTACTCGTCATGGCTTGTTTAGTACCAGCGTCATCGTACCTTATTAAATGGTTTAGCACAAAAACACTAATTGTTTCAGGTATTTTATTATCATTATTAGGCGTAGTTATTGGCGCGCTTGCACCTAACTTCGGTTTACTATTATTGGGACGCTTGATTCAAGCGTTAGGGACAGGTATTTTATTACCTATTATGGTTACTGTTTTGATGCTTATCTTCCCAATTGAAAAACGTGGTGCGGTTATGGGCATCATGGGACTGGTTATTACAGCAGGACCAGCACTCGGCCCCACACTTTCAGGTGTCATTATTTCCGCATCTAGTTGGCACTACATCTTCTGGATCAGTGCAGTGTTATATTTAGTCGTCTTAGGTTTAGCTTTTACAAATACTGAGAATGTAGGAGAGATTTCGAAGCCTAAAATCGATATCCTATCCATTTGTTTATCAACGATTGGATTTGCTGGATTAATCTTCGCATTAAGTTCAATGGCAGAAGCGGCCTTCACAAATGTTATCGTTTGGCTACCATTAGTCATCGGTATCCTAGCCTTAATCATCTTTGTTGTACGTCAATTTAAAATTGACTCACCAATGCTTAACTTAAATGTCTTTAAATATCCTATGTTCGTCCTTGGGGCAGCTATGGTATTTATTACGATCTTATGTATTTTATCAACAGGCATCTTATTACCCTTATATTTAAAAGGCGCCTTACTATTTAGTTCAGTGATTGCTGGTTTAACGTTATTACCTGGTAACGCAGTCAATTTAGTATTGTCTCCGGTCGTCGGTTCATTGTTTGACCGCTTTGGTGCGAGATACTTCGGCATTATCGGGTATTTATTAATGTTTATCGCTGCAATGACGTTTGCACTTATTATTTCTGCATCCACACCAGTTTGGGCCATTATTCTTACGTTTATGGTACTTTTCTTTGGTATCACAATGGTAATGATGCCAGCACAAACGAACGCTTTAAATCAACTACCACACGATTTATACGCAGATGGTTCAGCTACCATTACGACATTAATACAAGTCGGTGGTTCAGCAGGTACAGCTATCGCCATTACGCTTTATACAACAGCAATGAAATCATTTGGCGCTGCTAATCCGAATGCAAGCCAAGAAATCATACTTTCACATGGCGTACAGTTTACCTTTTTCTTTATCACTGCATTAACAGTGATTGGTTTTATACTTTCATTATTCGTTAAGAAACAGAAAAGTGTCTAAGCATCCGTTACAGTGATTAGTAAGTTATGACAATGGGGCTTTTCAACATTGAAACAAGCGTTGCGTCGACACGCACGTGATAAATAACGGAATGATACAGTTTTAGATAAATATAAAACAGCACAGAGGGAGTGAGCATACGTCATCTAATGCATATTAGGTGACGCGTGCGCTCCCTTATTTGTGTTATAAGCAATAAATTCGAATGATACAGGATGATTGTTTAAACTAGGAATACCTATGATGACCCGATGAATACCCATTTAATCGGGGTAATGTTATAATTTTACAATATACAATTTTAAATTTTTATTTGGAAAAATAGAATTAGCGCGCCATAAATGGTAAATTGTATTATAGGGAAATGCGTAGAATTTAATGTAAATGTACTACAATATAGAAATGAGGTTTATAAATATGGCTAGAAAAGTTGTTGTAGTCGATGATGAAAAACCAATTGCTGATATTTTAGAATTTAATTTGAAAAAAGAAGGCTACGAAGTATTTTGTGCCTATGATGGTAACGATGCAGTCGATTTAATCTATGATGAAGAACCAGACATCGTGTTATTAGACATTATGTTACCTGGTCGCGACGGCATGGAAGTTTGTCGTGAAGTACGTAAAAAATACGAAATGCCAATTATCATGTTAACAGCGAAAGACTCAGAAATTGATAAAGTATTAGGTCTTGAGCTAGGTGCAGATGACTATGTGACGAAACCATTTAGCACACGTGAATTAATCGCGCGTGTTAAAGCCAACTTACGTCGTCATTATTCACAACCTGCACAAGAAGTTAATGATGCGTCCAATGAAATTACAATTAAAGATATCGTCATCTATCCAGATGCATACTCTATTAAAAAACGTGGCGATGATATCGAATTAACACACCGTGAATTTGAATTATTCCATTACTTATCTAAACATATGGGACAAGTAATGACACGTGAACATTTATTACAAACTGTTTGGGGTTATGACTATTTTGGTGATGTACGTACAGTAGACGTAACAATTCGTCGTTTACGTGAAAAAATCGAGGATGATCCATCTCATCCAGAATATATTGTGACACGTCGTGGTGTTGGATATTTCCTCCAACAACATGAATAGAGGCACATATTAATGAAATGGCTTAAACATTTTCAGTCCTTACACACGAAATTGGTTATTGTCTATGTATTACTCATTATAATCGGTATGCAAATTATCGGTTTATATTTTACGAATAGTCTAGAAAAAGAATTAACACAAACATTTAAAAATAATATTTCGCAATACGCGAAACAAATTGAAATTAATATAGAAAAAGTCTATGACGAAGATAATGCAATTAATGCTCAAAAAGAAGTTCAGAACTTACTTAATGAGTATGCGAATAGACAAGAAATAGAAGAAATCCGCTTTATAGATAAAGATCAGATTATCATGGCTACTTCGAAGCAGTCTACGCGTAGTCTAATTAATCAAAAAGCGAATGACAATTCCATTCAAAAGGCGCTGTCACTCGGTGAAATCAATAGCCATACCGTATTAAAAGACTACGGTAATGGTAAACAACGTGTGTGGGTATACAACCTGCCTGTGAAAACATCAAACGATGGCACAATTGGTGATGTCTATATTGAAGCGGACATCAATGATGTGTATAACCAATTGAGCAATATCAATCAAATCTTTATCGTTGGTACAGGGATATCACTATTGATTACCGTGATACTTGGTTTCTTTATTGCGCGTACCATTACAAAGCCGATTACAGACATGCGGAACCAAACCGTTGAAATGTCTAAAGGTAACTATACACAACGTGTGAAAATCTATGGTAACGATGAAATCGGTGAGCTCGCACTCGCCTTTAACAATCTGTCCAAACGTGTTCAAGAAGCACAAGCGAATACCGAAAGTGAGAAACGCCGTCTCGATTCCGTTATCACACATATGAGTGACGGTATCATTGCAACCGACCGTCGTGGCCGTGTGCGCATTGTCAATGACATGGCACTCACTATGATGGGCACAATGAAAGAAGACATTATCGGTGACCACATGCTTAAAGTGCTTAAACTCGAAGAAGATTTCTCATTAGATGAAATTCAAGAAAATAATGATAGCTTCTTATTAGATATTAATGAAAATGAAGGTATTATTGCCCGGGTTAACTTTAGTACGATTGTACAAGAAACTGGTTTTGTGACAGGTTATATTGCCGTGCTACATGATGTAACAGAACAACAACAAGTAGAACGCGAACGCCGTGAATTCGTTGCGAACGTGTCACATGAATTACGTACGCCACTGACTTCCATGAACAGTTATATCGAGGCACTCGAAAGTGGTGCTTGGAAAGATGGCGAATTAGCACCACAATTCCTATCCGTTACACGTGAAGAAACAGAACGTATGATTCGTCTTGTTAATGACCTATTACAATTATCTAAAATGGACAATGAATCAGAGCAAATTACCAAAGAAATTGTCGACTTTAATATGTTTATTAATAAAATCATTAACCGCCATGAAATGTCAGCAAAAGATACGACATTTGTGCGTGAAGTACCAACCGAAACCATCTTTACGGAAATCGATCCAGATAAGATGACCCAAGTGTTTGACAACGTCATAACGAACGCGATGAAATACTCTCGTGGCGATAAACGTGTCGAGTTTCACGTGAAACAGAATACGTTATATAATCGTATGACCATTCGTGTGAAAGATAATGGGATTGGTATTCCAATTAATAAAGTAGATAAAATATTTGACCGCTTCTATCGTGTAGATAAAGCACGTACACGTAAAATGGGTGGTACAGGTTTAGGCTTAGCCATTTCTAAAGAAATCGTTGAAGCACACAACGGTCGTATATGGGCAAACAGCGTAGAAGGACAAGGCACGTCAATCTTTATTACACTTCCTTGTGAAGTTCTAGAAGATGGTGATTGGGATGCGGAGTAAAGAATTAATTAAATCGATTATCCTCATCCTTCTTGTCTTAATGAGCGTCGTGTTAACCTATATGACTTGGAATTTCTCACCTGATTTAGCCAATGTAGATAACCAAGGTAGCAACAGCAAAGATTATGAGCCCAATTCAATTGGCAAACCGTTGAATCAAGGTATGGATCAAATCATTACACCCTATCAAGTGGTTCACTCTAAAGGTGACCAGACTGAAGGCATGGAAGCGACAAAGCAAAATATCGAAACCATATTAAAGCCATTAAAGAACCATCGCGTATTGCATGCTGAACAAATGCACAGCAACCACAACTTAATCATTCCAGATTTAACGGATGAGTTTCTCGTACTTGATTTCAGCTATGACATGCCATTAGCAACCTACTTAGGACAAGCGCTGAATATCGATGCCAAAGTACCGAATAATTTTAAATTCGATCGACTTATCATCGACAATAACAAAGATGGCAATGTGAAACTTTATGCGATTAGTAGCGATAGACATAACGTTGTGCGTATGACCACTTCCGCAAAATTAAATAACTTAAAAAAAGTGATGCAATCACAACATAAAAAAATGCAGCCATACTCAGAAATCATAACGAATAAAGATACGATTGATAGAGCGACACATATCTTTGCACCAAAAGCACCAGAAGCGATGAAATCATATCATACGATTTACAACCGCATCAGTGTTGATACGATGAACTCTATATTATTCAATGATTCTGTCGTTGTACGTAGTACGAAGAGCAGTACCGCAACCTATAACAATAATACAGGTGTGGCGAATTATAATGATGAAACTGAAAAGTATCGTTATACTAACCTCTCAGAAGATGAAAACCGTTCAACTAACATGCAAGATAGTATACCAAGTACCTATGACTATATTAATAACCACGGTGGTTTTACTGATGATTATCGTTTATTCAATATAGATAATAAAAATGGGGAACTTACCTATCAAATGTTCTTAAACGGTCGTCCAACATTTAACGATGAAAATTTAAACAATATCAAAGTATCTTGGGGAGATAAAGGCGTCTTCAGTTATGCACGTGCATTGCTTAAAGCCAATGTCACAATTGACAGTGGCGGAGACGAAACGAAATTGCCTGGTGTTGAAACGGTACGTTCAGAGTTGGCCAACAACCCAGAAATTAACTTTGAAGATGTGACGAACATGACGATTGGTTACAGAATGGAAGAAAAACCAGATAAAAGTGATATTGAAATTCAACGCAATAGCGAATTTAAACCACAATGGTATGTACAATATAACGGTGAATGGCGTGCATACGAAGATGGGAGGCTAGAATAAATGAACTGGAAACGAGCCAAAACCTTATTTATTTTCGTGTTTATTCTAGTCAATATTAGCTTAGTGATTATTTATATTGATAAGGTGAATAAATCGCATATCAATGATAGCGAAGAAGAAAATGCTGTGAATTTTAAACAAGAAGAAATTACAATTCCTGATAACCTTCCAAGTGTTAAAGGTTTGAAAATGCAATTATTGACTGCACGGTCATTTGATTTTTCATCTTATGCAAAATCACGCTCTGAGATCTCAAGTGAAGAGTCCGGTGCCAGAGCAAAAGGCGATATCAATAATGCGGTCGATGTCGGAAATGATCAATATACCGCATTAAAATCCTACGTCAAAGACAATGTCTATAAAGGTAAGAATTACGAAATGAGTAATATTGATAACGACAAAGTGACCTTTGAACAAACGTATCATGACTATCCAATTATGAACAATAATAAAGCGAGACTTGAGTTTAACGTCAATAATGATGGTAAAGCAACGAGCTATAAGCAAACCGCAATGAAATCGATTGCGCCATCAGAAGGTGCGAATAACGATAAGAAACAAGTGAACTCAGCTAAGAGCGCCATAGAAGCACTGTATTATAATCGTTACTTGAAGCGGAATGATGAAGTAACCAATGCACGACTTGGCTACTATACCGTTGTTAAAGAGCCGAACGTACAAGTACTCGAAGCCAATTGGGAAATTAAAGTCAAACACGGCGATAAGATTAAGACCTACTATGTTGAAGCCGTATCAGACAGCCCAAAAATTATTGAAGAATAATGTGAATTACTTAAGCACACCTTTTGAAGGTGTGCTTTTTTTGGATTGTTTGAGTTTTGTTTGAGAATTTTTGAAAAAGATGCTTGTTAAAATAAACAATATACACAGAAGTGAAGTCAAAAGTATGTTAAAATTAAATACTGTTAATAACGTGTTATGGAAAAGTTAAATAACGCGAAAAGATATTATAAAAAAAGTCGAAATCATGTTGATTTATCATTGAGAAGATAATCATAAGATGGTTAATATTTTAGAAAAGTGCAGTATGCTTGTAACTTTTATAACGATATAAGGAAAAGTTATGATAGCGTTGCTGATTGCACTTTACAAATAGCATTAATTAGACAGAGGGCAAGTTGACGGCACATAAACCGTAGTCTGCCCAGCAATAATAACGTTAAACAATGTTTATAGATTAGAAAGGGTGAATCGCTTGATACGTATGAGTGTATTAGCGAGTGGTAGTACAGGAAACGCCACTTATGTGGAAAGTGATAAAGGCAGTATCCTTGTCGACGCAGGTTTGACAGGAAAGAAAATGGAAGAACTATTTGGACAAATAGACAAACAGATACAAAATTTGAATGGTATCTTGGTGACGCACGAGCATTCGGATCATATTAAAGGACTCGGGGTGTTAGCACGTAAATATAAGTTGCCAATTTACGCCAATGAAAAAACATGGACAGCCATCGAAAAGAAAGACAGCAAAATTCCAATGGACCAAAAATTTATCTTCAATCCATACGAAACAAAATCATTAGCCGGATTCGATATCGAATCGTTTAACGTGTCACACGATGCCATTGATCCACAATTCTATATCTTCCATAATAACTATAAGAAATTTACGATTTTAACAGACACAGGTTACGTCTCAGATCGCATGAAAGGCATGATTCAAGGCAGCGATGCATTCGTCTTTGAAAGCAATCACGATGTGGATATGCTACGCATGTGCGGTTACCCTTGGAAGACCAAGCAACGTATCCTCAGCGATATGGGCCATGTTTCCAACGAAGACGCAGGTCGTGCCATGACAGACGTCATCACGGGTAGTACCAAACGCATTTACCTGTCCCATTTATCACAAGACAATAATATGAAAGATCTCGCACGCATGAGCGTCGGTCAATTACTTAACGAAAATGATATCGACACAGAAAAAGAAGTACTTCTGTGCGATACCGACAAAGCCAACGCCACACCAATATATACGTTATAAGGTATAGAGTCCCTAACATCTATGATGTTTAGGGACTCTTAATGCATTAGTATAAGCTAATGTAATCCAATATTTTCGTAGTCCCACCCTCGCAAGGATGAGTTTTTTAAAAGAATGCAATTGCTCTAGCATTTGCATAAGCACTACTAATCTTTATAAATAAAGAAGTAATGCTTTAAAAGCTTTATATAAGCGTATTTAGAAACCAGTCATCTATGCGCATCAATAGACATGTTGAATAGCGTATAAAGAGGGACTATTAATGCATAAGCTAATGTACTGGTTGGTATATGAACAGACTTAACTGGAAAAGTTTAGCGACTACTTAAGGAACTCACATAATAGACATCATTTAAGATTCATATTTAGCCTATATCTCATAAGGAGATATAGGTTTTTTTGTTAGCCGTCATCATAAATCGTACATGGTTATACAACCCTATGTCTTAACACAGATTAAATATACAGTAATCGAATAAATATAACCAGGGGATAACTTAGCATTTTGTAAGGATTAGACAAGAATTTTATGAAGAAAAGGTTAAGTTTGTGAATAAGTATGTAAGACAACCGTCAACTTATCCACTGTTTTGTCCAAAGTTATCCAGAGATGTGCACAATTCACATAGAAATACCCACATTATACACAGGGTTATCCACAAATACACAGGTTATTCTTTCTTTTTTTGTTGATAAAACGTAAAAATTATTAAAAAGCAGTATACATTACTGTTATAATAAGAGGGGATAGTGTGAATAAGTGTATAACTTGTGGATAAGTCTAATAACTTATACTTTTTACTAAACTCGGAGGATAAAAATGAAGATAACAATACTCACAGTAGGTAAATTAAAAGAGAAATACTGGAAACAAGCCATTGCAGAATATGAAAAACGTTTAGGTGCCTATTCGAAAGTAGAAATCATCGAAGTTCCCGATGAAAAAGCACCAGAAAACATGAGCGATAAAGAAGTAGAACAAGTTAAGGAAAAAGAAGGCCAGCGTTTATTAGCAAAAGTAAAACAGCAGTCCACAGTCATCACATTAGAAATCAAAGGCAATATGTTGACGTCTGAAGATCTGGCAAAAGAAATAGAAAGTCGTATGACACGTGGCCAAAGCGACTTTACATTCATTATTGGCGGATCCAACGGTCTGCATAAAGGCGTACTAGACCGCAGCGACTACGCACTATCATTCAGCAAAATGACCTTCCCACACCAAATGATGCGCGTGATATTGATAGAACAAGTTTATCGTGCGTTTAAGATTATGCGCGGCGAAGCATATCACAAGTGATGCGGTTTATGATAGGCTTCTCCTTGTTAGTGATATTGCTAAAAATACCAAAATAAAATTGAATTTATTTTGGTATCAATACTTTATTTTAGTTTTTTGAGTCTTAAATCACCTGTGGTTTCGGCTCCAGTCCAATACTTTCCAGTCAATTCATTTTCTCCAACTATTAATCTTGTTGTTCCTCGATTAATAGGATTTTTCTTTTCGAATTCGGCTTTTGGATTTGTTATATAAGTATAGTACAATATATTTTTACCATGTTCTTCAATAATATCTGCTGTAATACTATTACTAGTAATTTCATCGCTTCTTAATTCAATATTTACTGTTAAAAAAGTTTGTTTTATTTCCACACTTACCTTTTTAATTCCACCTTCTTCATAGAAATATCTGAGTGTTGCCTCATAATCTCCTGATATATCTGCCTGCTTATTAAATATACGAAACAATTTCCACTTCCACATAAATTTTTCATACCCTATAGTAATAAATGTTGATATTGTTACAGTATAACTTATGATATCTATCCATCCTATTTGCCATACCGTACATGATACTATAATTAGTAACAAGAAAAAGATTCCTGTAAACCATCCTGTTATTTTAATCAAATGATTTATTTTGTCATTCATATTTTTTCTCACCACTATATTCAAAATAATTCTTTACATCTAGAATAAAATTTTTATAAACATTATTTTTTTCTTGAGAATCGCATAAATATAGAATGTCATTAGGTTCTTTAAATTCACTTAATTTATCTATATTATCTATTAAAAATGCAATTAATGCATTAAATGTATCACCTAACATTTCATCATTGCTATATTTGGAATCCGGTATGTTCCAAAACAAACCTTCAACTCCAAATGAAGAAGTTTGTTCTGCATTTCCATTTTTACTATCTATTAATTGATATCTTATTTCCTTTATTATTCTAACCATCTTTTTATATTTATAATTTGTATTGTTATTTTTTATAACACTATTATTTATATGCTGTTCGGGATAATTTATAATTCGTTCACCTTTATCTGAATAAATTGTGATTCCTCCAATGAAATTATTTGGATCATCCATATAATCATTACTATAATCTCTATATCTAAAACAAGGTACACAATCTGTTTCTTTACGGTGAGTATTGCCATTGATTCTAATTGCTTTATTACCTCTTCTTACCTCACTTCTTCCAAATCTTTCAATCAAAGCTTCTTCTACTTCATCTTTAAAATGATACGGAGGCTTATTACTAGAAACAAATTTATAATTTTCTCTAGTTTTACCTTCCCTATATTTATCAAAAAACTCACTTTCTTTTACCACTGCAATATCAACGTCACTATTTTGTCTTACATTGGTATTTGTTGCATACGAACCTTTCACAAATATACTTAGTTCATAATCTTTCGATGGATTAGTCATTTTAATTTGATATGATAGCGTATCTTCATTGTTTCTATGTATACCTTTTTTTGTTTCATACCCTAATGATTCCAGAGATTCTTGGATAATTCTTATTGCATTTTCACACTTTTCTTTTTCAGATTCTGACAATGGTTTAGAATATAATTTTAATTGTTCTTCAGTAAATAACAAATTTGCTCCCCCATTCGTACTCAGTTTAACTACATAATAATCTATACTTTTATAATTAGCTACTTAATATTACTTAAATAATACAACAAACAATATTTTTCACAAAGAAAATCACAAGAAAAATCACATAAAGACTTAATATTTGCTATATTTGTATAAAGGATAATATAGAGGTGGAATATAAATGGCGACAATCGGATTTGAAGAAAAGTTATGGCAAGCGGCAGATAAATTACGTGGAAGTATGGATGCAGCAGAATATAAAAATGTAGCGTTAGGTATTATATTTTTGAAATATGTATCTGATTCTTTTGAAGAGAAGTACGAGGAACTGTTAAATGATGAATATGCTGATGAAGAGGATAAAGATGAGTATTTAGCAGAGAATATCTTCTGGGTCCCTAAAGAAGCACGTTGGCAATATATTAACGATAATTCAAAGAAACCAGAAATTGGTCAAATTATTGATAAAGCTATGATAGCAATTGAAAGAGAAAATGAGTCTTTAAAAGGCGTATTACCTAAAGATTACGCAAGACCAGCATTAGATAAAGAAAAATTAGGCGATATTATTGACCTATTTACATTCAAAGTTGGAGATTCTGAAAGTAAGAAGCAAGATATTTTAGGTCGTGTTTATGAATACTTTATCGCAAAATTTGCAAGCGCTGAGGGTAAGAATGCTGGGGAATTCTATACGCCTGCTTCAATCGTTAAATTACTTGTTGAAATGGTTGAACCTTATCAAGGTAGAATTTATGATCCTTGCTGTGGTTCAGGCGGTATGTTTGTACAAAGTGAGCGTTTTGTAGAGCGTCACCAAGGACGTTTAGATAATATTGCGGTTTATGGTCAAGAATCAAATCCAACCACTTGGAAATTAGCAAAAATGAACTTAGCTATTAGAGGTATTGATAGTGATTTAGGTGACCATCATGCTGACACGTTCCTTAATGATTTACATAAAGGGCTAAAAGCAGATTTCATCCTTGCTAATCCGCCTTTTAATGCAAGCGATTGGGGACAAGAAAAATTATTAGACGACCATCGTTGGAAATTTGGTATCCCACCAAAAGGAAATGCCAACTATGCGTGGATTGAACACATGATTTCTAAGCTAGCACCAAGTGGTACAGCAGGATTTGTTTTAGCAAATGGATCAATGTCTACGAGTGGTAAAGATGAATTAGAAATTCGTAAAAACTTAATCGAACAAGATTTAGTAGAATGTATTGTAACCTTACCTGGACAATTATTTTACTCAACACAAATACCAGTTTGCTTATGGTTCATTTCAAAAGATAAAGAAAAGAATGGGAAAAATGAACGTAAAGGAGAAGTTCTGTTTATTGATGCTAGAAATGTTGGAAGCATGGTATCTAGAACATTAAAAGAATTCTCAGATGATGAAATAAAAGATATATCAAGTGTCTATCATTCGTGGCGCGGTACAAATGATGACCAATATGAAGATAAAGCAGGCTTTTGTAAAGTTGCCAAAACTGAAGAAATCAAGGATAACGAATATATCTTAACACCTGGTCGTTACGTCGGTTTAGCAGATGCTGAAGAGGACTCAGAACCATTTGAACAAAAAATGGATCGAATTACAGCAGATTTAAGTGAACAATTTGCTAAATCAAAAGAACTCGAGGACCAAATCCGAAAATCATTGGAGGGATTAGGTTATGGAGTTTAAAAAGATAATATTAGAAAATTGTGTTAACGATATTATAGATTATAGAGGTAAAACCCCAAAAAAATTAAAAGGTGAATGGAATGAAAAGGGGACCTTTCGAGCCGTTTCAGCAAAGAATATAAAAAATATGCAACTAGTAAATTTAGAAAGTTTAAAAAAAGTAGATAATGAATTATATAAAAAATGGATGAAAAAAGAAGTTAGTAAAAATGATATTCTTTTAACTTCTGAAGCACCTTTAGGAGAATCATTATTTTGGGATTCTGATGAAAAGATAGTTCTTAGCCAACGAGTATTTGGCTTAAAACCAAATACTGACATAGTAAACCCAAAGTATTTATTTGCTTATTTACAAACCCCAAAATTTAAACATGAATTAACATCAAGAGAAAGTGGAACTACAGTTACAGGAATTAGAAGAAAAGAATTAGAAAAAACAATAATAGAAGTTCCTTCTCAAAATATACAAAAATTTATAGGTGATTTATTTTATATCACGAATAAAAAAATTAAAAATAATCAAAACATCATAGCAAACCTTGAAGAACTTTCACAAACACTATTCAAACATTGGTTTGTTGATTTTGAATTCCCTGATGAAAATGGAAACTCATACAAATCAAGCGGCGGAGAAATGATTGATAGTGAATTGGGAATTATACCAAAATTATGGAATATAAAAAGGCTTTCTGATATTTGTATTGTTACTGATGGTACGCACGATTCTCCTAAACAGACTACAGAGGGTTACCCTTTAGTAACTTCTAAACATTTAAATAAATTTGATATTGATTTTTCGACAACTAAATTAATATCAAAGGAAGATTTTACTAGTATAAATCAAAGAAGCAAAGTTGAAAAAAATGACATATTATTAAGTATGATTGGAACTATTGGTAAGCTACACTTCGTAAATTCCAATAGCATAAATTATGCTATTAAAAATGTAGGGTTAATTAAGACATCACAAATAGATTATAGTACATATATTTATAACTACATAAACTCACAAAATACAATAGATTATATTCAACAGAGAACGTCTGGTAGTACACAGCAATATATAAGTTTGAAAAATTTACGATCAATTCCAATAATTTCACCGACAAGTAACATTTTAAAAACATACATTGATAGAAATAATAATTTTTTCGAAAAAATAAATCAAAAAATCAAAGAAAATGTTAAATTAATTGAACTCCGTAACACATTGCTACCAAAATTAATGTCGGGTGAACTAGAAATACCTGACGATATCGAGGTGAATGAAGATGAGCTTTCAATTTAGTGAAGATGATTTAGAACAAGTTGCTCTTGAATGGTTTGAAGAACTTGGTTATACAGTTAAAAAAGGTCGTGAAATTAGTGAAACAGGTATTACGCCTGAACGAGAAAGCGACAAGGACGTTGTACTTGATAATCGTTTAGAACGCGCATTAAGACGCATTAATCCAGATTTACACAATAATGCAATTCAACAAGCAATACATGAAATCTCCATAGAAAAATCACCAAATTCAATTGAAAATAATCGAATATTCCATGAAATGCTCACGAATGGGATTGAAGTAGAACATTATAATGACGATGGGGAAACAATCAATGATTTAGTTTATGTATTTGATTTTAATAATCCAGAGAATAACAACTTCCTAGCTGTGAATCAATTGACCGTAGTAAATGGTGATTATAATAAACGACCAGATGTTGTATTATTCATTAATGGTTTACCTGTTGTTGTGATTGAGCTTAAGAGTTCGACTAATGAATCTGTGGGTATAGAAGATGGCTATCATCAATTAGAAACTTATAAAATGAGAATTCCTCAATTATTTAATCACAATGCTGTATTGGTGACAAGTGATGGTATTAATACAAAAGCGGGCTCTATGACTGCAGATTATGATCGTTTTATGACGTGGCGTACAAAAGATGGTAAGACCGAGACTTCATCTTCGATGGCGAGTTTAGATGTATTAATCCACGGTATGTTAAATAAAGGAGTTTTACTAGATTTAATTCGTCATTTTATACTATTTCAAGATGATGGTAAAGGCCATGTTGTTAAAATCTTAGCTGCTTATCATCAATATTATGCAGTAAATAAAGCTGTCGATCGTGCAATGGAAGCCACATCTCATCAAGGTGATGGTAAAGGCGGCGTGATTTGGCATACACAAGGCTCTGGTAAGAGTTTGACGATGGTTTTCTTTTCAGGAAAATTAATTCAAAAGTTAAATAACCCTACTTTAGTCGTTGTAACAGACCGTAATGACCTAGACAATCAATTATATAGTACATTTGTAAAATCTAAGGGTCGTTCTGGTAAAGGATTATTAAGACAGACACCTAAACAAGCAGATTCTCGTAAAGAGTTGAAAGAACTATTGTCAGTTGCATCTGGAGGTATTGTATTTACAACAATGCAGAAATTCGAACCAGAAGAAGGCAAAGTTACTATGGATGCCTTAACAGAACGTAGAAATGTTATTGTAATGGCCGATGAAGCACACCGTACACAATACGGTTTTAGCGCATCTTACGACGAAAAAGGTGAAGGTATTAAATATGGTTATGCCAAATATTTAAGAGATGCTTTACCTAACGCTTCATTTGTTGGATTCACTGGAACTCCTGTATCTTCAACAGACAAAAATACGCAAATGGTATTCGGTAATTATATTGATGTGTATGATATGACACAAGCTGTTGAAGATGGTAGTACGGTTAAAATTTATTATGAGAGTCGAATAATCCCATTAAATTTACCGACTGATTTAGATATTGATGCAGCTTATGATGATATTACTTCTGGTCAAGAAGACGACGTAAAATCACGTTTGAAGTCTAAATGGTCTCGCATAGAAGCATTATCAGGCTCAGAACAACGTGTTCATGCTTTAGCAACTGATATTATCAATCACTTTGAAACAAGACAAAAAGCGATGAAAGGTAAAGGCATGATTGTCACAATGAGTCGCCGTATAGCGGTTGATTTATATGATGAAATTGTAAGGTTAAAACCTGAATGGCATTCAGATGATGATAACCAAGGTGTTATCAAAGTTGTGATGACAGGTTCCTCAAGCGACCCTAAAAACTTCCAGAGACACATTGGTCCTAAAAAAAGAAGAAACTTACTGGAAAGCCGTATGAAAGATGTTGAAGATGAACTACAACTCGTTATCGTGAGAGATATGTGGTTAACAGGTTTTGATGTACCCTCTATGCACACGATGTATATCGATAAGCCTATGCAAGGCCATAATCTAATGCAAGCAATTGCACGTGTGAATAGAGTGTTTAAAGACAAACCTGGTGGCTTAATTGTGGACTATGTAGGTATCGCTGAAAGTCTTAAAGAAGCTTTAAAAGAGTATACAGATTCTGATAAAGAACAAACCGGTGTTGATACAGATAAAGCATTAGAAATTATGTTAATGAAATACGATGTTATTCAAGATATGTTATATAATCATGATTATTCTGACTTCGAATCAGATAAAAAATCTGATCGATATAATGTAATCTCAAGCACGATGGATTATGTAATTGGCTTAGGTGAAGAAGAAAGACAAAGATTTGTGAATACAGTCACTGAACTTGGTAAAGCATTCGCGTTATGTGCAACAGAAGAAGCAGCTCAAGAATTAAATAGTGAAATTGCGTTCTTAAAAGCCGTTAAAGCAGGCATCATTAAATTATTAGCCCCACCACCAGGAGATGATGAACGTAAAAAATCCCCAGCTGAAGTTGAAGCTGAAATTAATCAGTTGATATCAAAATCCGTTGTAACTGAAGAAGTTGTAGATATATATCAAACACTCGGTTTAGAAAACCCAGATATCTCTATTTTATCTGACGATTTCTTAAAAGATGTAGAAGGATTACAACAGAAAAATGTAGCAGTTGAATTATTGAATAAATTACTTAAAGGGCAAGTTAAGTCATTAATGAAAACGAACGCAACCGTATCTAAACAATTTTCTGAGATGCTAAGTAAATCTATTCAAAAATACAATAACCGTTCTATTGAAGCTTCCAAGGTCATTGAAGAACTGATTCAAATGGCAAAAGAAATTAATCAAGAGCAGCAACGAGGTAAAAATTTAGGCTTGAGTACAGAAGAAATTGCTTTTTATGATGCATTAGCTTCACATGAAACAGCTAAAGAAGCTTTGGGCGATAAAGAGTTAAGAGCCATTGCACATGAATTAACTAAAACCGTTAAGGATAATATGAGTGTGGATTGGTCTAAACGTGATAGTGCCAAAGCTAAAATGAGAGTACAAGTTCGTAGATTATTAAAGAAATATGGCTATCCACCAGATCTTCAGAAAATAGCAGTAGAACAAGTAGTAGAACAAGCAGAATTAATGGCAAGTCAGCAATAAAAAAATAATTGAGCATCTTCCAAGTAAAGCGGAAGATGCTCGTATTTTTAACTATATTTATACTTCTATTTTAATAATTTAAATGTAAATGATACTTTAAAATCTTATTTTTTATTAGGATCGATTACTTCCAATATAATGAAAATAATTAAGATAATTCTATTACTAAAAAAATTATCTATATGGGTATTCGTATTCAACCTAGTGGTTTTATTGTCCAATCTTTTCGTGCATAAGGATTTAATGGATGCATGATTTCATTTGTTTGAGGATTTGTTAATATGTTGATTTTCTTACTGTGAGGTTTTAACATGTCTAATACATCATTCACTCGTTTTTCTACAAGGGGTTTCTTTCCGTAGGAACCCCAAGCCAATAAAACACTATCGGCTTCTTTGACTGCTTTCATAATATGAATATCCGTATGCTTGTCATGGCTGTTTTCTATATGTTTTAAATTAATGGGTGTATCTATATTTGAAAAAAGGTTTATAAAATTAACACCACCATATTCATCTTTTTCAGCTACTTTATTGATAATTAGTTGTGTTGTAAGGTCAACATTAATAATGCCATCATAATGAGGGTACATCGTTATAATTGTGAGTACTTCTTTATCAATATCCCAAGTTTTCTTGAGAAGATAACGATGCATTTTATCCTCACTAAATATCGCTTCTGTTTCTAATACACTTTTGATTGATTTCATTTTTACCTAACTCCTTTGTTTAATATTCTTCTGGTAACAACATGACGTAATAAGAAAGGTCTACATCATCTTCTCGGATAATGTAGACCTTATTAATATTGATAGCTTTTGAATAATTTGCCTTATGAATTTTTACGTACTCTGGACGTTCTTGCTTATGTTTGATGTATAATTGACTATTATGCATATTGAACTGGAAAATATGAAAGTAATCAATCTCTTCTAGTTCCTTGAATTGTTCGTTTTCGCGTTGCGCTACAAGTTTCCATAATTGTTGCTGTAACATTGCTGGCAAGTAATTGGCAATACCACGTGTAATATAACGTTCCATGCTCATTTCTCCTTTTCGATATCTTTCATTATTGTAATAACTTCTGTAATGACTGTGACGCTTATCTGAGCTATGTGTATCCATTTATTCATTATTATGATTCTCCTTTTCAAGTAAGTGTCTTTGATCTAGTAGTGGCATAACTGTGTTATGAAGATATAAGAAGTCCATATCGTTTGTTTCATCAATATAACCAATCGCAATAAGTTGTTTCTGATAGTAGAGGATAAAGGGGTATATATGTCTTTCGTGAAGTGTATCAGAGTAGTAAGTATACGTATGAAGGATTTTATTGGTAAGTGGGCCAAGTCTTACATATTGGTCAGGAAGGATATTATCTGCCACTTCCTCGATAGATTCACATTCCCATTTTTCGTCCTTTGGTAGATTAAATAAGTTGATTATATAGTGCTTGAGTTGTTGTTCTAGTGTCATCATTATGACCTCCTAATGTGTTTGATGGATGTATGCATGTGATACATCATTTTGATAATATAAGTTTGAAATAATGTTTGTTTCGCTTAGAAATCCCACTGAAATACAGAAAATATCCCAATCGAAAATCATCACAATTGTTGAGATGACAAGGAAATCCCATTATCCCGCTCATTTCTCGGGAAATATAGCTATATATTTATATATGATTTGGATTTGTAGATGTCAGTACGACTTACTTTTTCTTTTTATATTATTTATTTATAAATAATAACGGGATTTTGGGATTACGCTTGCGTAATCCTTCTCCCATATGAAGTTAGCCAATCCCGTTACTATCCCACTCATATTTTATTTTGGGATGTTCTTTCGTCATATCAATATAAGCTTCACATTGAGATATGACTGGTTAGCGTGTTGAATATATTTGTTAGATAGGTGTTATTGAATGACGAAAGGACAGTACATAGATATTAGATTTGAAGAAAGAGTGTTTGAGGCAAAAATAAAGACGAAGTGCTGAGGAGCACTTCGTCGAGTGGAGTGTTATTGAAAAGTTGTTTAATAATTTCATTATTGAGTTTGAGTGTAACGTAGAACTGTTTTTTATGATTACCGTCTTTACGAATATCGATACGATCAATGACCGTAAGGTATAATGCCTTGAGTTGCGATTTATCCATGGATTCTATGTTTTGAAATATATGACGTAAGATAATGGATATTTGCTTCGTATCGTAAGATGGTTTTTCTTGGTTTTGTTGGTGCTTGAGCTGATTAATTTGATTTGTAATGTCATTGAGTTGTGTTTCATATTGATGAATGGTTGGTTTGATTGCAGATGTTAAGTCTGGATTGTCTTCGATGGTTTGAACGAGATTTTTAAGTTTAGTGTTAATTTCATCAAATTGTTGTTGTTTATAAGCAATATCATGGTTAAGTGCTGCTACATCTACATGATTCTCTTGATTGACGCGTTCGACAACTTGCTTGAGAACTTTATCGCTTTTGACAACTTCGAGTATTTGATCCATAACATATTTTTCTATGACATCAGCTCTAACACTATTGGCAGAACACACTTTTGAACCTTTATTGCGAAAGTTACTACATGAATAATACCGAATGCGTTTTTTAGTACCGTCTTTGAGTGTATTGGTTGTATTTGAAGCTGCATATGCCGCGCCGCATTTCTCACAAAAAATTATTCCAGTTAGCAGATTTGTTCCTTTACCATGTACCTGTGGCTTTTTGCTTACTTGCTTCTTACGTGCTTGGACTTTATCCCATAAGTCTTTGCCAATAATAGGGGCGTGCTTACCTTCAGCGATTACTGGCTTATCATTCAAGCCTTTACGACGTTTATCATTCCAATCTTTGTATTTCGCGAATTGGATTTTACCAATATAGAATGGGTTTGAGAGAATATAAGTAACAGCTGAAATACTAAAAGGATTACCTTTCTTAGTGACATAACCTTTATGATTGAGTGCGTTGGCAATTTTACGATAACCATGACCTTTGGCGTAAGATTCAAAAATATATTTCACAATATTAGCTTCATGCTGATTAATCATCAAATCTTTTTTATTATCTGGTATATTAGAATATCCTAAAGGAATATTACCTTGGTAATAGCCTTCTAAGGCTCTTTGATGTTGTCCGGTGTAAATATTCTCTAAAATGGTATTTCTTTCAAATTCGGAAAAACTTGCAAGTATTTGTAACATGAGTTTACCAGAAGAAGTGTTGACTTCCATACGTTCAGACAAACTGAAAAATTCGACATTTTGTTTATGCAAATCTTCGACAATTTTGAGTAAGTCTGATGTATTACGTGCGAGTCGATTTGTTTTATACACCATAACACAATCAATATGACCTTTATCCGCATCATGTAACATACGTTGAAGTGCAGGGCGGTTCATAGACTTTCCTGAAATACCACGATCAGCGTATATATCTTTGACTTCGAAATGATGGAAGTTACAATATTCTTTGATTTGATTGATTTGACCGTCGATACTATAACCCTCTGCACTTTGCATTTCTGTTGATACGCGGACATAGATACCGACACGTTTTTGTTTGAGTTGTTGCATGATTTTTTCATCCTTTCTGATTAAGCAATCGATGATTGTGCTGTTTGATTGACGATGTTTAAGGGTTCATTTTTGAAATAGATACCCGTAAGTATTTTATTTTTGGTAATATGAATTTCATCAATGTAAGGGTACAACATGTTTAATGTGAAACGTTGTTGAATGACATTTTGTAAAGCCTTTTGAATTTGATGCGTATGGATTGATGTTATAGGTTTTGACTGTTGTCGAAATGATTGCGTTTGTTCTCTGAATGTTTCTGCATCAATTTTACCTTGGGCTAATTTTTCTATCAGTTGTTCTTGCGTGACTGTACTTTTAGCTTCTATGTCTTTTTGTTTTTTGAGTCGTTTTTGGATTGTATGGTTGATTTTTGAATACAGATGTTGATTTTGAAAGAAATCTTGACATGTAGCTAAGACACTTGTTTCTAATTCTTGTGCGTTGATCCCCTTGAATTCACAGACAAAACGAGATTCATTCAAATTTTGAGGACAGACGTAATAACGTAATGTATGGTTCTTTTTTCTAATTGTCATATTTGTGAGTGTTGAGCCACAA
This sequence comes from Staphylococcus sp. LKG3-1, assembly GCF_048568385.1. Taxonomy (NCBI): domain Bacteria; kingdom Bacillati; phylum Bacillota; class Bacilli; order Caryophanales; family Staphylococcaceae; genus Staphylococcus; species Staphylococcus sp. LKG3-1. The sequence continues at coordinate 1,910,541 of NZ_CP183796.1, read as the reverse complement.
CATGGACATTTGATTTTTTGTTTCAATTGATTGGCTGAAGGTGTTCTTTTGACATGCTTTTTGGACCGTAAAATCTGCGCTTGTTCATAGTTACTTATAGAAATAATGGATGGAAACATGTTGTCATATTGTCCATATTGATTGATAACGCGACCACAATAATTAGGATTCATGATAATAGCGCGTACTTGGTAGGGTTTACGATTAATGCATTTCTCGTCAGCTTCTAAGTACTGTGCAATTTTTTTATAACCATAGCCTTGAAGATAATAACTGAATACTGCTTTTACGGTTGGTGCCTCTGTGTTGTTTATCATGAAAGTACCGTTATGATAGTGATAACCAAAGGGTGCATGAGTCGTAATCAGTTTACCTTGTTTTGCTTTTTCTCGAAGGCCATTTTTGACTTGTTCACCAATATTATCTGATTCGAGTTCAGCCAAACTGATGAAAATATTGAGCTTCAACCGATCGAAAGCCTTATTCATGTCGAAGTAGCCATCACGAACACTTAAGATATGAACATGGTATTTTTGACACAATTTCATGAGTTTTAATGCATTTTTCAAATTACGATGAAGTCGATTTAGACGATAGCAACATAATACGTCACATTGTCCCTGTTGAATCAGTTCAGTAATTTGTTGATAACCATTCCGCTTATCAGTACGTCCTGATTGTTTATCGCTATAAAAGGTAATGTGTTGAATATTATGTTTTTCGGCTAATACCTTGATGGTTTGTTTTTGTGCTGCTAAGGATTGTTGCTTTGTAGTGCTCTGTCGTAAGTAACCCATTGCTTGTTTCATCCTGTTTCCTCCTTCCACAGTGATAATATATATTTATGAACGAATTTACACATAAGCCCAACACCAATCAGGTGTTGGGCGTTATTATTAGTCATCAGCGTGATTAATTTCTTCAATCACTAAATCAGCGAGTAATGTGATTAATTCGTCCATATGATTCAACCTCCAAATATCAAATTATATTGAATTGATAACATGTTGCATTGTTATTCGTTCTAGCCGTGTACTTGGGATAAAATGTTCAGTTATCTCTTTTTCATTCATGAATTCAGGGTACAAGTGATAAAATTTTAGTAGCTTCTGTTCTGTTTCATTTAACACATATTGTTGAATATGGTAGTATCTGTCGATATAATTAACGATAATAGATTTTTGATGATCATCGACTTCTACCGAATCAATTGTGTAATTTAATAAGTTGACGTTTGTTTTCATTTTTATGCCTCCGATTGATTTAATGAGCTACAACGCGCTATGTGCGTTGTAGCGATATTCATATTTAGAGTTCTAAATCGCCCTTTTCTTCCCATTCTCTACCGTCTTTAACAAATTTGTTGAGTAATTCCTTATTTGTTGTATTATTATCAAATTGCGGTGGTGTGTATGGTTCAGAATTTGAGCTTAAACCGAGAACAGGTGCAAACTCACTAGGCAATACAAGATGGTAGAACAAGATCGTTTTTGTTTTGCCTTGAGTATCTTTGACATTACGTTTGATAGCTATCCGATCGGAATCCATCTGGATATATCCTTCTGCTCTTAAACTATCTATTACATTTTTTACATCTTGGTATTGGTTTTCTTCTAACATATGTTTAAAAACATCTTTAAGCATCTTGACTTGAATGTGATCGTCTTTCAGCTCAATAAGGCCATAATTTTCAGTCATTATGGAGAGTTTTTCATTTTCCGCAAACTTACTACGATTGCGTGCCACGAACTGAACTACACTATCAATCGCTTTGGCTCCCAAACTGCGCTCACTTACGGAATCTACATGATAACTAACTAGATATTCTCTAACTGCATCCAAATCGATAGGTGTCGCAATTACACGTTCTAATATTCGTGCTGAAGTCGTAATGGTGGCATAGCGCTTGAACATACGTATACCTACATTGTTTGTTTCATTGTTAAGCTGTGCTTTGAACCAATCGTGTTCTTTATGAAACCACTTGATTACTTCAGATTCACGATTTAGAAGGTATTCAGCTACTAACGGCATTACGTGTCCATAGTTTTTTGATGTTCCTTTTTTAATGGCGTCTGCATTGTCAGCGCTTGTTGTAAAGACATCAGAAATTTCTATGCATCTTGCTCTCAAACCATCATTTGCACTAGCATCTTTGAATATTGTGTGTTCTGCTGTACTAATCACACTAGATCCAAAGTGGTGAGGTTTTTTTACATTTCCCTCTCGATTAGCACGTAGGCGACCTTGACCCTCTGCTAGAGAATAAAGTAAACCATTTGTATCTTTAAAGGTCGCTGCTGATAATTCGTCTAAAGCAATAGGAACACCAAAATTGTTACTTAAGTATCCTTCAATTGCATTACGGGTGCCGTTCCACCCTCTGAATAATGTTTGGTCACCTTTAGATGGATTCCCTGCTATTGAAACTGCTAATGCCGCTGCAGTCGATTTACCCGTACTAGAGTTCCCCATAAATGAAAATATCGTGCCAAAATATTCGACTTCATGCTTTGTTTTTAAGAACGCAGTCACTAATGAAGAAACACCAAATATCACAGCAAGCTCCAGTAACAAGTTTCCTTTTACTTCATCAAGATACATTTGCCACCAGCCTTCAAATGTACCTTTAGGTTGTAAGTCATACTTTGTTTCACAAATGATTTCATCAGCCTGAGACTGCTCGATGTCTTTTGAAAGATATGGTTCATCTAATGAAATGACAGTACCTTCATCAGTACTTAAGACACCTACACCTGTATACAATGTAGAAATGGGCAGTGATTGACGCATTAATTGTAGTGCATTACCTAGCGATTTAATGTACTTTTCATTGATGCTGAACCCAAACATAACCAGTCTAGGTAACTTTTGTGTCGTTAGAATATCTGACGTTTCAATACGTTCAATATTTTTGCCATCCGTGATAGTCAATTTCTCAACCCCTGTAGTAGGGTCGAGAAATTTGTTTTCTATGATGATTGGACTAGATAAACGAATTATCTTATCTTCGTCATTTTTGTTTTTTGCTCGAATAAGTTCATACCATGCAGTTGAATCTAACCAGTATGGATATTGCTCGAAGATGTTGTTAGCCATTAGCGTTTACCCCCTGTATTAAAAAGTCGAATTTTTTGATACAGGATAGGAGATTTGTTAGAAATTCTTTTGATAGGAGCGTCGCATCCTTTTCTTTCCCACGCCCCAAACATGCGACCTACCTCTCTAATTTCATTAGTAGTACAGTTGAAAGTGCCAACCTGATTTACTAAGTCATTAAAGATGAACGTCTCTCCGCTGTATTTTTGTTTCGCAGCTTTCTTTGATGCTCCATACAATTGTATTACTCGAATAGGTTTATACTTCATAAGTAATTACCGCCTTTATAATTTTTTCTGAATCATAAAGATTCATTACGTGTATTACATCACACAAAAATAAACCTAACTGTCTAACCAAGAATGATTGGTTAGACAGTTAGGTTGAATAAAGATTGGTACTAAAGAGATTGAGTTGTAGTAATTATTTTTTGAAATATTTTTGTCTCAAGTTTAGATTATCAATTACATTCATAGAATTAATTAGAGATAGATGAGTTTCACTAGAAATTTTAAAGTCATAAATGAATAAGTTTAAGTCGTACTTATTTGATTTACTATTAGTTAGGCCATTTTTAGCATGGAGAGGTGTTATTGTATTACTCCATTTTTTTGTCGTTTTTATAATTTGATTACTCAAATTAAGGACTTCTATAGGCGCATTTGTATGAAAGAAATTCATGTTCTCGCAAATATGTGTGTAAACACCTGATAAAGTACTAAGCAAAGTTTCCATAAATGGTAGCTGATCCATATAAAATAATTTATGTATAAACAAATTTGATACATTTATAAGTTCATTATCGATGATATGAAAAGATGAAAAATCACCTTCATCATCTTCATTTCCTAATTTGTCATCTGTAAAGACAATGTGTAAGTGATTTTCAGTTAATTCATCTATGTCGTTATGTAGTTGTTGAAAATCAGCGTTGAATTTTAATTTTTGTTCCTCAAAATCTTGGAGTTCTGAATAATTAACTTTTTGCTTTTTTAATATATTTAATTCTTGCTTGTTAAATAGTAAAGCAAAATAGCTATTGTTGCCAGATGCATTTTTGTGTTTAGCATGTGTATTACTGTCTATGTACAAATATCTAAAATAAAAAACAGACAAAATTGTTAGTACATCACTAAAAGGGAACCTTCCACGAATGTTGTCTTTTGATAATTTACCAATTAATGAATTTAGATTTACAGTTATCTGTTTTTCTTCATCTGTGTTGATATCAGGGAACCTATTTAATAGTGTCTGTATTATAGATGAAATAAGTTGTTCTTTTGTGAAATATCTTTGAAATATCTCATTATTTTTGTCATTTAAATCTATATTGATTTGTGTACTTATATCAGCAATCATATTTAAGTTTTCCCATTCTTCATGTGAATATGATGAGGAGTAGTTATTTGAATAATTATAGTTTTTACGTTCGAGACCATTTTTAATTGTAAAAGCAGTGTTAAGCATATTATCCAGTGATGTGATATTCGAATTATTTTCATCGTAAAATCTAAAAGGTATATCATTTTTATAACCAAAAGTAGCATTTACAGTAGCTCTTTTAAAAGTAGTGTCGTCAAGAGTTATAGATCTATCATTATGTAATTTTAATAGTACATGTTCCTTTAGTTTACCTTTAGGTGTGAACAAATAAGTGAAAATTGCATTTTTATATTCTTCAAATTGATCATCTAAGTTTGAGGCATCCATGAACCTTGTTAAGACTTCATAAAATCCTTCGTTGAATCCACGCATAAAAGTATCTACACCATCATCAATACCTAACAAATCAATTAAATTTGGTAAAATATTTTTTATATAAAGTTTATTATTTTGAAATTGATAACGTGTGTAATTGCCTTCATTATCGAATTCGACTTCGATTGTTGATGAACCTTCAATATCTTCTAATGATATGTTTATTTGATTGATTATATCCTGTATGAATTCAGAGTTATACTTTAAAATTAGTTTTAGTGTCATGTATATTGTCATTCCTTTATTATCATTTACTTCTATTTAAATATAAGCTAAGATAGTTATATAAATAAAGGGAACGTACGTTCTTGTTAAAGGGGTGTTTTATGTCAGTATTAGAAACAAAATTAAAAAATGAGATGTCTAAATCTACAAAACTTTCAAGTAAAATGAGTAAATTGACTGGTGATATAAAGAGGCTTGAACGAAAAATTGACAGATTAAGTAAAAAAAGAAATCCTACTAAAAGTAATATTAATGAACTAACAAGAAATCGTAAGAAGATTGTTGGAAAGCAAACAGAGTTGTCAAAATTATATGAAGAATTCAGTAAAATTGAAAGAAAAATTAATGAGACTCGAGCTAAACTAGATAAAGAACACACTAAACAACAAGATAAATTAGAGAAAACAATAAATAATTCAAGAAATGATAACCACAATATAATGACTCAACTTCTCTCAAATTCTGAACAGATTAATGCATTGTCAGAACAGGTAAAGCAATCTGCAAAACAAAAAGAACTAATTGAATACGATGTTTTTCTGTCACATTCAAATTTAGACAAAGAAGAATATGTGTCTGAATTAAGTGATAAATTGACTGATAAAGGGGTGAAAGTATTTGAAGATGAAAAAGTATTTGAAATAGGTCAAAGTCAAACACAAATGATGAATATGGGGATATTAAATTCAAGATTTGTAGTAGTGTTTTTATCTCGAAATTTTATTGAAAGTGGTTGGAGTAAATATGAATTTATATCTTTTTTAAACAGAGAAATTAATGAAGATAATATTATTATACTACCAATTTGGCATGAAATTAGCATTGAGGAAGTTAAAGAATATAACCCATATTTGGTAGATAAGCATGCTTTGAGTACTAGTAAATATACTATTGATGAAATGGTAGATAAAATAAATTCAGTGGTTATTAAGTCTAAGCAGTAATTTACTTGCATACAAAACAACTATCCGATTTATGCAAAAGATAGTTAAAGCATGCAACAACGATGTTTATATATATAAATTCAAGGAATATTATTATAAATACTAACGAGGGTGAGATAATAATGTCTACAGACAAAGATTTTAATGATTTGTTTTTGAACAATGTGAATTCAAATGACATAAGCACTAGAAGTATGATGGGGGAGTATATTATCTATTACGATAGTGTGGTTATAGGTGGGTTATATGATAATCGGCTATTAGTAAAGGCTACTAAAAGTGCGCTAGATAACTTACAAGAATATTCGTTAGTATCACCTTATCCGAATGCTAAAGAAATGATATTAATTCCAGAATTTACTAAAAGAACAGACTTACCTAATTTATTTGAAAATATTAAAAATGATTTGGAAAAGGGGAAGTAGATGAGATTAACAAATATAAGGTTATTGACTAATCAATATCGAGCTATGTTTCAATTTTATAAACACAAATTATGTTTAGAGAATGTATATGGTAACGAAAATTCTAATTATGCAGATTTTAAATTAGGTGAGATATATTTATCATTATTTGATAGAGAAGAAATGATGAAAGTACTAAATTACAGTGGGGAAATTTCAAATAAAAATATACAACAAGTAATTGTTATAGAAGTAACAAATTTAAATAATACTTATGAATCTTTAATTGATAAAACAAATGTCATTACAGAACCAACCACTAGAGAAGCATGGGGAATCAAATGCTTCCATATTCTAGATCCAGATAATAATATTATAGAATTTTATAAACCATTGTAGATTAAAGTAAAAACAAGCCCTCTCTAAGACTAAATAATAAGAGAGGGCTTATTTTGTGTCTTTAAATTAGTTGTCATCCACATAATTTTTAAGATTATCCAGTTTATTCTCCCAATACATATCGAAATACTGTAGCCAGTCGTTCACTTTTTTCAGTTCTTGAGGCTGAGCTTTGTATCTAGTTTCTCTGCCGAATGTCTTTTTTGATACTAAATTAGATTCATATAGTATGGTTAAATGCTTATTGATAGCTGTTCTTGAAATTGTAAATTCATTAGTTATTGATGTAATTGATTTTTCATCATTAGAAAGAATCATTAAAATTTTCCTACGGTGTTTATCAGCAATAGCATGAAATACATCATGCTTTGGTTCTACTGATTGCATTATGAAGTCACGTAATTTACTAAATGAGTGTTAACAATTTCATCCCAACCATCATCCATAAATCCTTGGACAACAGAATGTGGCTGACCAAACTCTGTTTCTTTATTCTCATCCCAACCAGAATGAATCAGTGTAAATTCAGTTGTATCGTTATCTAGTGCTTTTAATTCAAATGTAAGGTTCCAATCTTTCCCCCAATCAAAACTTACAATATTTTTAGGTTCAATTTTAGTTACTTTACAAGGGGAATCTCCAAACTCAGCTGCGTATAATGTAAAATCTTTCCCTACAACAGGTTCGAAATCATTGGGCATCCACCAAGCTGCTATACCTTCAGATGTAGCTACTGCGTCCCAAACTTTATCTTGGGAAGCATTTAACGTTATAATTTTTTTGATTTCTTTTAACTCAGAACTATTAGACATATAAGGACCTCCAAATAAAAATATAACACCTATAGGTGTTATATTTATCATAACATTTTTTAGTGTTTTATCAAATTTTCGAGAAATTTATTACCTTTAGTAATACTTATTTAGCACTAACAAATGATAAGGTATATTATAATTTAGTAAAATGTATAGATTATGATAATTGAATATAGAATATCAGTCGTTAAATATTCTCGATTTCATATTTAATAGACTTTTTATTAATTCATTAGGTATTTCGTGAGCAACAAAGTGGCCACCTATATTGGTTAACTTCCAATCAGCAATATTGTCGTATTTTTTAGCAATTCTTTGAATTGGTATTCCTATATCGTGTGGTGTAGAGATAACAAAAGTATTTGTTTGGTTATAATCTGGTGCTTTCCCCCAATCTGTATTATCATGCTTATAAAATCTACTAGAAGAAGGCATTGTATTGTATACCCAGTATATCATTGTGGTATCTATTAACTTTTCAATGTCAATTTTAATATTAGGATCTTTCCAGTCTATAAATTGTGAAGCAATCCAACTAAGTAAACCAGCTGGAGAATCACTCAGAGCATAGGATAAATCTTGAGGTTTAGTCGACTGCAATATGCTATAACCTGATAATTCATATTGATAACGTAAACTCGCTTGATATGATAATTTTTCTAGTTCATTATTGTCTGATATTTGCTCTTTATTATATATGTTGGCATGTTGTAACATCGATACATGGATACCTAGGATGTTTCCGTGATTTAACAACGCCATTTTTCTTGCGATTACAGCTCCAAAATCTTCACCATGTATAAAATATTCTTGGTAATTCAAATGTTTTAAAATACTAACAAATATTTCAGCAACATCGTCGGTATTCATATTAGTAACTGGTCCGGATATACCGAAACCGGGAATCGATGGTATAATGATTTCGAAATCCTTGGAGAGTTCTTCAATTAATGGAAAAAAAGCCAATGGTGTGTCTGGCCATCCATGTATAAGAACCAGTAACGGACTATTGTCTTTTTGACTTTCTACGTGTGTGAAGTAAATTTCATGTTCTTTTTCTTTTATACTATAAAGATTATTCTGGTTTAACTTTTTTACTACACGATACATGTCATATTCATTTAACCAATAATTCACCCAATATTTCATTTTACTTTGAGTGACACTATTAGAATTTAAAATAGATTGGTCTTCATCAGGGAACCTAGTAAGTGATAATCTTGTCTTCAAATCTTCAATCATATCTTCTTGAAATTCCAAGGAAATCTTTTTTGTATTATTTTGTTTCATTTGATCATCCTTTTTCTTTTTTATTTTTACACTTTTAATGTAAAATAAAAACGTGACAGTTTATGACAACTTTTAGGAGATTATTATGAAAAAAAGTGAAAGAATTAATCATAAACTTACATTTCTAAGTAATAAACACACATTTAATTTAGAAGACTTATGCAAAGAATTTAATATCTCTAAACGTACTGCTTTCAGAGATATACAAGAATTAGAGAGGCTTGGTCTTCCTATTTATGTAAAATCTGGGAGAAATGGCGGATATACTATATTAAGGAAAACTAATATAGTACCGTTATATTTTACAGAGACTGAAATTTACTCAATGATTTTTACCTTTCAATTATTAAAATTAATAACTACAACTCCATTCGATGTTTCATACGAAAGAATATACCAAAAATTTATAACTTCTTTATCAGATAAAAGAAAATCAGAGTTAAAAAATTTTAATAAACTAGTTCAATACAAAGAATCATCATTAATTAGCCAACCGCTTAATTTAAAGCAACTATACGAATATATCTATAATGACACAATTATTCATTTTTCATATTCTAGATATGAACAGCAAGTAAAGGTAGTACAACCAGTCAAATTAGTAACACAATATGGGCATTGGTATTGTGAAGGATACGATATAAATAAATACGTTATAAGAATATATCGTTGTGATTATATGGATGATATAGAAGCTTATCATGATCAAAGTATGAGGCAATCAAAGGAAGACATAGAAAAAATAAAAGAACAAATTGAAAATAATGAGTCTACTTATACATTTAAGGCAAAAGTGGATGAAATAGGTGAGGATATTGCACACAAAACACAGACATTAGAAATTTATATTGAGAATAATGATACTGAAACTTATATTTATGGCGATTTTAAAGATACACAAATTGATTTTGTTGCCAGAGTTTTATTAACATTTGGGAATCACATTGAAATTATTGAGCCTAAAAATTTAGTAGAAATGTATAAAAAATATTTAATGGAAATGATCTGGAAAATTCCTTAAGTAAAGAGATAGTATTGGTAACAGAATATAGTAACATAGCCAAGGAGAAATATTTATTCATATAAGTGAGGTGACACTTATGGCTAAATTAGATAATGTACTAGCAATTTTATGGATGCTTAGTTCAGATAAGAAAGTTACTGCGAAGCAAATTTCGGACAAGGTAGAGATGAATATCAGAACTGTTTATCGTTATATGGATACACTTTCAAAAAGTGGCGTGCCCATCATTTCAGATACTGGACATAATGGTGGATATACATTGTTAAATGATTTTATTGAAGCGCCACTCTTTTTTAATTCTGAGGAGCAAATAGCATTATGCCATGCTGCAAATTTTGCAGAAGAAGCAGGTTATTATGGTGGAAAATCTTTGAATAGTGCTATTACAAAGTTGAAAAATTATTCAAATTTTGAACAAGCAATTGAAATAGAAAAGTATATGTCTAGTGTTGAAGTAATTAAGCGCAACAAAGTGTATACTACAGATAGCCATTTGGAAACATTAGAATGTTGTGTAGTTAATAGAAATTCTGTAATTATTTCATATAGAAAAAATGGAGATAGTATATCAAATGACAGACAGGTGAATCCATATAGAATTATTTATTGGAAAAACAAGTGGTATTTGATTGGATTTTGCCATCTTAGAGATGATGTTCGAACATTTAGAGTGGATCGAATATCAAGTCTTACAGCAACTGAGGAAACATTCGAACAGCTTGAGCACATTTCAATAGACAGTTATTTTCCGGGAAATTTACTACCAATTATGGAAAATGAAGGGGTAACAACTAATTTAGTAATTAGTGGAGATGTAAATACACTAGAGGAAGTTTGCCACCATTGGTTTCTCGGGCATTACTTAAAAGAAAAAACATTCAACCGAGCAGAATTTCAACTTGAAGAAGATATTATGCATAAATACATACCACAAATATTATTGCCATATGGTAAAGGAATACAAGTTTTAGAGCCCTTGAGCCTGAAAGAAGTCAAGTCCAGACTCCTGTGTAAAATGCTATACAATGTTTTTACCATTTCTACTTATCAAAATTGATGTATTTTCTTGAAGAATAAATCCATTCATCATGTAGGTCCATAAGAACGGCTCCAATTAAGCGATTGGCTGATGTTTGATTGGGGAAGATGCGAATAATCTTTTCTCTTCTGCGTACTTCTTGATTCAGTCGTTCAATTAGATTGGTACTCTTTAGTCGATTGTGGGAATTTCCTTGTACGGTATATTGAAAGGCGTCTTCGAATCCATCATCCAATGATGCGCAAGCTTTTGAATATTTTGGTTGATCGATATAATCATGAATCAATCGATTTTTAGCCTCACGCGCTAAGTTAATATCTGTGAACTTAAAAATTCCTTTAACAGCTTCTCTGAAAGATTTTGAATTTTTTTTAGGAATGGTGGTAAAGATATTTCTTAGGAAGTGAACTTGGCATCTTTGCCAACTTACGTTGGTGAAGGATTTTCTAATGGCAGAGACTAATCCTTTGTGCGCATCAGAAATAACGAGTTCCGTACCTTGTAAACCGCGTTCTTTTAGGTATTCAAAAAATGTTGTCCAGGTCTCTTCGCTTTCGCCACTTTGAATCATGAAGCCGATAATTTCACGGTCGCCATCTTTGGTTATTCCAATCGCTATATGACAGCTTTTTGAGAGTACTCGATTTTCTTCTCGTACTTTTATATAGAGTACATCGGTCATTAAGTAAGGATAATTTTTTTCTGATAATAAACGATTCTGCCACTCGTTAACCATAGGTTCTAGCTGTTCTGTTAAGCTAGAAACGAAGGACTTAGAGACGGATTTACCACAAAGTTCTTCCACAATTTTTGATACTTTACGAGTTGAAACGCCTGATACATACATTTCCAACATTGAAGCCATGAGGGCTTTTTCGTTTCGTTGATAACGTTCAAACACTGTGGGTGAAAAATGGCCATCACGTGTTCTGGGTACTTTTAATTCTAGCGTGCCTACACGTGTCGTAAAGCTGCGCTCATAATAGCCATTTCGTTGACTTTGTCGGTTTTCTGTTCGTTCATATTCTTTTGCTTGAATATATTCTGTTCGTTGATTTTCCATTAGTTGATTAAATACCGTTGTTAAAATATTTTTAGAAACGTCATCCTTTACAGAATATTCAATAATGCTTTGAATCTCTTCGCTTTTCAGTGTAAAATGTACTTGGGTCATGTAAAAGTCCTCCTGGGTATGTTTTTGTCGTTAAAAACATTGTACCGTAAAAGGACTGTTATATGGCCTTTTTACTTTTACACAATTATACGGACTTTATCCTGAAAGAAGAAATAATTAATAACTTGTACAATTTAATAGAATTTTATCAAAAATAATAGCTTTCTTGACGTTAGGTGTCAGGGAAGCTATGTTACATTTTGCTATATTAATAGCGAATGGAGTATGATTTTATGAAAATATCAAAAGTGTATCTTTATGTATTTAATACAATGTCCGATTGGGAATATGGTCATTTAATAACTGAATTGAACTCAGGAAGATATTTTAGAAATGGTTTAGACGCATTGAATGTCATCACGGTAGGTGGCAGCAAGGAAGTCGTAAAAACGATGGGTGGATTAAAAATAATACCAGATACGGCTTACGATGAGTATAAGTTAGAGCGTAATGACCTTTTAATTTTACCTGGAGGAACGAATTGGAATGACCAAGTACATAAACCTATATTAGAAAGAGTTGGTACTGCATTAGATGAAGGAACAATTATTGCCGCGATTTGTGGTGCAGTTGATGCTTTAGCTAATAATGGTTATTTAAATACTAGGCAACATACAAGCAATAACTTAGAATATACTAAAATGATATGTCCTAATTATAAGGGTGAAGAATATTTTGAAATGAAGTCGGCTGTGTCTGATGAAAATTTAATTACTGCTTCAGGTATTGCACCGTTAGAATTTGCTCGAGAGGTGTTGAAAAAGTTAGACGTATTCGAATCAGATACATTGGAAGCATGGTATAAGTTGAATAAGACACATCAAGCAGAATATTTTTATAAACTAATAAATTCGATAAGTTAATGCGATTAAGGGAAGGACACAATACCATGTAGATGTGTCCTTCATTTTTTAATTTTTTTAAAACAATTTTACAATAATAAGCAACCAATGATACATAGATGATATTAAAGAATAATTGACCTTAAAGTAATGTTTAATGATAAATTTTGAAATAAGGAGGTTGAGTTACATGAGGATTGATGAAGTTTCCAAAAAACTAAAAATTGCTAAATCGAAAATCAGATATTATGAAAAAATTGGCTTACTCAGAATACCGAGGGACACAAATCAATATCGGTATTTTGACGATACGACTATGATAGATTTGAAAATGATTATGGACTTAAAAGTACTAGACATAGATTTAAAAGATATGAAGTATATTATTGAATTGTTTCATAAGCCGACAACAAAAATATGTAACACCGATTCTGTGGAGTATATAAATAAAGTGATTCAAGAAAAAGAAGAGGAGTTGAATAATCAAATATTGATACTTAATAAACTTAAAAAAATTCATGAATTATCTAAAAATAATCAATATGAACTCAATAAAGAAACAATTTTAAAAGAACTCAATCAAAGGAGAGAACATAATGATTAGTATCATATACGGAGGCAATCAGTCAGGAGTATGTTTTGATTTATATCAGTCAATTTTACAGAAGATAAATAAAGACAATACGCATATATTTAATTTGCAACAAATGGATTTGCCATTAATATTGGAGAATGGTTACTATTCAGAACTAACAAAACAGCAAAAACATATAATCAATACTTTGAATGAATCAGAGATATTAATTTTTATTTATCCACTATATTGGTTCAATGTCCCACCAATAATGAAAAGTTTTATAGACCAAGCATTTTGGCCAGAAAATGCCTTTAGTTTTAAGAGAAAGCAATATTTTAAAAAGGGGCTATGGAAAGATAAAAAGGCAATCATTTTGTACACACAGGGAGGGCCAGAAATTTTTCACAAATTAAAGAAGCGGATGGGATACCATGTACTTAAATATCCACTAAACCTTTCTGGAATATATAAAATTTCAACCTACCATCTCGATAATATAAATAGAAGTAAAAATACGAACGAAAATAATAATATAAAGATTAATCAACTCACTAGGAAAGTAATAAAAAATTTAGAATTATAGTTCGAATTTTAAATTAAAGATGTTCTGTAACGATATGTAATTGCGAAGGTCCAAAAGTCCTTAATGACTTTTGTATATCTAACAAATGGTTGTGGCTCTCACATTGAATTTCTGCACAGTAATTATAATAACCTGCCATACGATATATGTTTTTAATATTCTTCAGACTGCTTAATATCTTCTCTAGTTCGATACACTGACTAGTTTTAATATGTATAAAAGCTGATATTTGATTTTTGAGGTGCCCTGTTTCAATTGTGAATTTTGAAATGATATTAGTGTCTAATAATTTCTCGATACGCTCTTTTACAGCAGGTTGTGATAAATGGACCTTTTGTGAAAGTTGCTTATAAGATAATCGGCCATTTTCTTTTAAAAGTGTGATTAATAGTTTATCAGTATTATCCAAATAAATAACTCCTTATTAAATAAAGTTTTACGGTAATATACTTTATTTATACCATGTAATACCGTATTTTCAACTATTATACTTTTAATTAGGAGGGATAAGAATGAAAATATTTGGATTAGCACATATTGCTATTATGGCAGAAAATTATGAAGAAACGATTTCGTTTTATACAAATTTACTACAATTTAAAAAAGCCCACCATTGGAGTTTAGAAGAATACCATATTAAAGAAGCATGTATGTTATGTTCGTTAGATGGACAAACATATATTGAAGTATTTGATAAACATGCAAGAGTTCCACGTGAAGGACACATACTTAAGAAATATGACGAGAATGTACATGGACATGTATTACACTTTGCGTTAACAGTAGATTCGGTAAAGGAAGTAGTAATGCATTTAAAGAAAAGTAATGTTAAAATACTTAATGCATTTGAATCATTATCACTAGGTCAACCAGCAGTTGAAGTTATAAATGCAATTATTGAAGGTCCGAACGGTGAGATTATTGAATTATTAGAACCAGTAAAATTTTGATTGTATTATAAATAAAATTAAAAATGAGTTATATATAATCCTCTTACGTATAAATTATGTAAGAGGACTTTTTATATAACTGAAGACAAATATCTGTAATAGTACACTAGAAACTTGGTTTAACTTTTCTTTTCGTAAATAAATGTAAAGAGATACCATAAGGATCTCTTACATAACCATAACCTTCAGTATAGAACTCTGGGCTAAATTCTTTTAATACCTCACTGCCTTTGTCTATTAACTGATCATACACACTTTTAGTTTCTTCTACGTGGTCAAAAGTGATGCAAAGAGATATATTATTTCCTTGAGTTATTGGCAAACCTTCAGTGTCATCCGCAATCATAATTTTTATATCTCCAAATTGAAGGACACATTGGTCAATTTTATTTAAATCTTTTTCATCGATATTAAGTTTCTTATCTATCGGTCTATCCTTAATACGTTGGATATATAGCGTTTTAGCGTCAAATAGTTCTTCATACAACTTTTTTAAACCATCTGCATTTTGCGTAATTAAAAAATAGGGACTTACTTGAAATTTCATAGTTTTTCCTCCTTAGATTTGTTATAAATAGAGTATATACTTTATTGGTATCATCTATTGATACCAAAAGGAGAATAATAATGAAAAAATCTATTAGGTTATATCATATGATTGAATATTGTAATGAAAATAGGACTTTCAAGTTGAATGATTTAATGTCAGAATTTAATATTTCGCGTAGTACTGCTTTAAGGGATATAAAAGAAATTGAAGCATTAGGTGTGCCCTTATATAGTAGTATAGGGAAAAATGGTGGCTATACGACTATAGGTAATCGAAACCAAACGAAAATAGCAATCACAGACGAAGAATTGAAAGCTTTAGTATTTACGCTTTCAAGTATCTCAAATGTGAGTAAGCTACCTTTTCAAACAGAATACCAAGAAATATTAAAAAAGTTATATAATAATTCGAATAAAAAAGAATTGATAAACCAGTATAATGCGCTATTTCAATTTTTTAATGAAGATACATATCAGGTCAAAAGTTATAAGTTATTTAATGAAATCATTAGATTAACAATTAGTAGTAAGTCATTTAAAATCTGCTATTCACAAAACTACTTGAATGGTCAATATAAAGGTATTGGTATCTTATATAAAAATCAAAAGTGGTACTTCGTTGTTGTTAATATAGGATCAAAATTAGTGAAGCTATTAAATATTTCAAAAATAGAAGAATTATATGAAATGGGAGAAACACAAGACTGTAATGATATAACTATGCAGAATTTTCAACAGTTCATGGTTAAAAATGAAAATGCCATTAATATGCAAATTAGAAGCAATATCATTGGATTAAATATCTTGAAAGGATATTTGTGGAGTGACTATATGATTGAAAATATTAACGAAGAGACATATTTGTTTAAATCGAAAGTGAACGTGGGAGATATAGATTTTATAGCTAAATTAATAGTCACATGTGGTGCCAATGTCAAAGTAGAAACTCCTACTAGTTTGAAAAATGGTGTTAAAGCTGAATTAACTAAAATAATAAAGATGTACTAATAGTAAATTAATTATAATGGCAATGATAAAGGCGAGTATTACATAAATGATAAGCTTAAACATATGTAATTAATCCGTTGTATAATTAGAAAACCGCATCACCAACCGATAAGCAGAGACATATCACAAATAAAACTAAAAAATAGGTTGTATGTAACTCACTTTGAAATTGATTGAATATATAGTATCTTTAATAAAATGCAGCTATTGTGGCGTAGAATTTGAGAATCAAAAAAGGATTAATATAGTTTGAAGAGACTGAGCATAAATACTAGAAAAATGGCCAGTAAATGAGTTTATTATAAATTCATTTACTGGCTTCTTTAAATAATTATCTAGACAATTTGCTTTTCTAGACATACTCTGAAATGCGCTATTTTCTTTAAGAATATTAATATATGACTTGTGTTGGTAATGATAACCTTGGTTAGAGTGTATTGTCATGTGATAGTTAAGATTAGATCTTTTAATTAAAACATTGTTTTAAATATCGATGACAAGGTCTAATGTAGGACGTGTAGATATAAGGTTCGGAATTATATAAATCCATAAAAGGAGATAAATCGAAAACCTTTATACCCTGGGTGGGTATATGTTATAGTATAAGTAACTTTACTATAACATTTTCATTAGGAGGAGTTAATTTGAAGAATAATGGTGAAGAGCTTAAGCATCAAAATCACATGAATCATTCCAATCAAATGCATCATGATAACCATGAGTCACATAATCATCATAGTGGCCATGCACATCATCATGGGAATTTTAAAGCTAAGTTTTTTGTTTCATTAATTTTTGCAATACCTATCATTTTTTTATCGCCAATGATGGGCGTTAAATTACCTTTTCAATTCACATTTCCAGGTTCTGAATGGGTAGTGTTAATATTAGGTACAATTTTATTCTTTTATGGTGGTAAACCGTTCTTGTCTGGTGGTAAAGATGAAATTGCTGCAAAAAAACCAGGCATGATGACCTTAGTTGCCCTAGGCATTTCGGTAGCTTATATTTATAGCTTGTATGCTTTTTATATGAATAACTTTAGTAGTGCAACTGGTCATACAATGGACTTTTTTTGGGAATTAGCTACCTTAATTTTAATTATGTTATTAGGACATTGGATAGAAATGAATGCTGTCGGAAATGCTGGAGATGCCTTAAAGAAAATGGCAGAACTTTTACCTAATAGTGCTATTAAAGTTATGGACAATGGTCAACGCGAAGAAGTTAAAATATCAGAGATCATGACTGATGATGTCGTCGAAGTAAAAGCCGGAGAAAGCATTCCAACAGATGGTATTATTGTTCAAGGACAAACATCCATAGATGAATCCCTAGTCACTGGAGAATCAAAAAAAGTACAAAAAAATCAAAATGACAACGTTATTGGGGGTTCTATTAATGGATCTGGAACAATACAAGTCAAGGTTACAGCTGTTGGAGAAGATGGATATCTTTCTCAAGTTATGGGACTTGTTAATCAAGCACAAAATGATAAATCTAGTGCTGAATTGTTATCTGATAAAGTGGCGGGTTATTTATTCTACTTTGCTGTAAGTGTCGGCGTGATTTCGTTTATCGTCTGGATGCTCATTCAAAAAGATGTTGATTTTGCACTCGAACGTCTCGTAACTGTATTAGTCATTGCTTGTCCACATGCTTTAGGTCTGGCAATACCTTTAGTTACTGCACGTTCTACTTCTATAGCTGCCCACAATGGTTTAATTATTAAAAATAGAGAGTCTGTAGAAATGGCTCAACATATCGATTATGTAATGATGGACAAAACCGGTACTTTAACTGAGGGTAACTTTTCTGTGAATCATTATGAAAGTTTTAAAGAAGGATTAAGCAATGATACTATAATAAGCCTTTTCGCCTCATTAGAAAGTCAGTCTAACCATCCATTAGCTATAAGTATTGTTGATTTTGCAAAAAGTAAAAATGTTTCATCTGCTAATCCACAAAATGTCAATAACATTCCGGGTGTTGGAATAGAAGGAAGTATTGATAATAAAAAATATAAAATAACAAATGTCTCTTATCTTGATCAGCACGGATTTGAATATGACAATGACTTATTTATAAAATTAGCACAACAAGGTAATTCAATCAGCTATTTAATTGATGAACAACAAGTCATTGGCATGATTGCTCAAGGAGATCAAATTAAAGAAAGCTCAAAACAAATGGTAGCTGATTTACTATCAAGAAATATTACACCAGTTATGCTTACGGGTGACAATAATGAAGTGGCACACGCTGTCGCAAAAGAATTAGGTATTAGTGATGTGCACGCACAACTCAAGCCAGAAGATAAAGAAAGTATCATAAAAGATTATCAACGTAGTGGTAAAAAAGTAATGATGGTCGGAGACGGTATCAACGATGCGCCGAGTCTTATAAGAGCCGATATTGGTATAGCAATTGGTGCAGGCACAGATGTTGCAGTGGATTCAGGTGATATCATACTTGTTAAAAGTAATCCATCAGATATTATTCATTTCTTGACCCTTTCAAATAATACTATGAGAAAAATGGTGCAAAACTTATGGTGGGGTGCAGGTTATAATATTGTTGCTGTACCTTTAGCAGCTGGTATTTTAGCATTTATCGGCTTGATTTTATCACCTGCAATAGGTGCTATTTTAATGTCACTAAGTACGGTTATTGTTGCAATTAATGCCTTTACATTAAAATTAAAATAAAAGATAGGAGTTTTATTATGATTAAAAAATTATTTTTTATGATATTAGGATCATTACTAATATTATCAGCTTGCTCCAATAATGATGAAAAAGATAAAGACACTAATGACCAAAAAAGTGAGAGCCATATGAAGCATAATGATGAAAGTAAAGTTCCAGAAGATATGAAATCGACTAATGAGGGTGAATTTAAAGTGGGAGATAAAGTAACGATTACAGCAGGGCATATGCCAGGTATGAAAGGTGCAGAAGCTACTGTAAAAGGTGCGTATAAAACATATGCCTATGTTGTAAGTTATAAACCCACAAATGGAAATGAAAAAGTAAACAATCATAAATGGGTCGTAAACGAAGAGATTAAAGATGCACCTAAAGATGGATTTAGTAAGGGCGATACTGTTAAATTAGAAGCAAGTCATATGTCTGGTATGAAAGGTGCTACAGCCAATATAGATAACGTGAAAAAGACTACTGTTTACGTAGTTGATTACAAATCCAAAGATAATGGTAAAATCATTAAAAATCATAAATGGATGACAGGAAATGAGCTGAAAGCACGATAAAAATCTAGTTCTAAATTGAGAAATAAATAGATATAAAAATATCCTCCTTAATCAATAATTTAAATAACTTATTATTGTTAAGGAGGATATTTTTTAGTGTGTAAATTAAAAAGAATTTTAGAAGAATAACATTTATCAAAAAAACTGTTCATTACCTTATTAATTGAAATTATATAATTAAAAACCGCATCATTAACCGATACGCAGAACCCTATAATAAATAAAGCTAAAAGTTGAGTTGTACAATATTTATTACTTTAAATGAGATAGTATTTCAATATTGCTATTTGAATAAATTTATATAACCTATATAATGAGGATGAATAATTAGAAGAAAGGTGAATTTAATGAAAAAGTTAAGGTATAATAATTTAAATAATAAAACCAGATTAAATCATCAATTTAAATTTTCTAGTGTGGCCCTCATTATTAGCACTTCTTTAATGGGATATAGTGTGACTTCAACACCATCAGTAGAAGCAAAAGATAAGGCTGATTTAAATATTGAGACACATTCGAATAGTGAAAATACGCTAGAAAAACGCATTCAAGAAGGTAAAGAGAAAATTGATAAACTAAAAAACATTAAAGATAGTCAGAAAGATGCTTCTATTAATGAAATTATAAAAGCTAAAAGTACAGAAGAAGTTGAAGCAATATTGAAGAAAGCAAAAAAGGTTGATAATAAAATCATTGAACAGAATAAAGTGCAGAGTCATTTAATTGAAAATGACAAAAAGGAAGTATCTGAAGATAAGGAAAGTGTAAAAAGTGAGTTAGATGGTCAAAAAAATATAGCTTCTTCTGTCAAAGAAAAGTCTAACCATATTGAAGAACAAGATAGTAATGAATTGTTCGATCAAGAAGGTCTGCAAGATAATACGTTTGATGCTAATTTAAATCAAAGAGATACAAAGCAAGATACAGCTCATTTGTTTGATGATAGTGTTAATTTTTCCAATTTAGTTGATATGGGTAAACTAAATGAAGAAAGTAAAGATATAGCAGATATGAATGATAGTGAAGAAAATAAAAATACGGCTTCAGAAAAAGACGAAGGCGCTGTTAAAGAAAACAACCAAGACGGTTTAGCATTTAAAGATACATCTAATACTAAGAGTAATCAAATGCAACAATCAGACGAAATTAAAAAAGACATCGATAAAGTTACGACAAACCATTCAAAAGTAAAAGATAATTTAGATTATTATGTCGAAAATAAAGAAAATAATTTAAAGATATTGGATTCAAAGCTTTCTGAACGAGACTCAATATCTGCTAAAAACAAAGAAAAATTGAAAAAGGAAATAGAAAAAACGCAACAAAGTCTAAAAAAACAAAATGACGTTGTATTAAATCATTTACAATCTGTAAATAATAAAGAACAAGCTGTAAAAGATATTGTTAGTGGTACTTTTGATGAAAAGAGTGCACAATCTATTTTAGAACGTATAGATACAAAAGGTAAAACAGATCAACAAATCGCGAGTCAAGTTGTTAGTGAGTTAGATAACTTATCTACTACTACGAGTGATGATATTTTAAAATCTATGTTTGATAAAACATCTGATAAGCAAGAACTTATTAAAACAATTCTATTAACTAAATTTGATCATATAGATACATCAAAAATCGTTGATGAAATAATGCATAAAAATCCTAGTAACGAACAAATTGTAGCTTTAATCAAACATCATTTTGGGGACAATGTTACAAGTGATGATATTTTAGAAAATATATTGGACCAATCTCATGATAAACGTAAAGCTTTAGAAACAATGCTAGCTACGAAATTAAATGATGCTAAAGCTAAAGCGCTTGCTGACGTTATTGCCAAAAAAGAAGATTCTAAGCATAACTTATTAAATCTAATGAAATCGGGAATTAATAATGAGTTGAATGATCTATTAAAGGCTGATAAAGACATAAGTAAATTTAAAGATGATATGCATGGTTTGTTTGAACCATTAAAATATACGCCAAGTTTATCTAATAAATTTGATGGGAGTTTGTTAGACAGAGCTGAACAGATGCGAAAATTAAGTGGAAATTCAAAATTACTTGGTACACCAAGTCTATTTGACGATTTATTTAATAGAAACAGTATATTAGATGGAATTAAGGATATATCTAATCCTTCGCCTGGTCGTGCTTTATCTCTAGGTGATTCCTCGGGTAGCTTTTTAAGTGGTTTATTTGACAATAATGGTGATTTTTCTTTACCTGATACAGGAACAGTAGTAAAAAAATCAACGATTCCATTAGGGATTCTACTTTTCATTATAGGTGGTGGATTAATATGGTTCACCAAACGAAATAAATAGAAAAATTGTAAATATTAACTCATACTGTATTTTAGTATGAGTTAATTCATATAGTATATTTAAAATGCTCCATTCAAAGTGAACACTAGTAAGTGGGACTTTGAATGGAGCATTTGTATTTTAAATGAATAAAAGCTAAATTAAACACTTTAATAAATAAAATAAAGGGAATATTTAAACATACTAGTTATTACCTGTAATGTAACTCAATTCAGTTGCAGCATCTGCATCAATTGTTCTATAAGAAACGATACCAAGTCCTTTAATGTTTGATTCTGATATAACGATAGAACCATCATCGTTAACTTTTTCTACAAAAGCTACATGACCGTAGATCTGGTCTGCTCCTTGTTGACCTGCCTCAAATACAACGGCAGTGTGAGCTTTTGGTGTTGAAGAAACAGCATAATCTTTTCTTTCTGCTCGATTATTCCAGTTTCGTGCGTCGCCTAAATCACCACTCACATATTTGTCGAACTGTGCCATGCGATTATAAACATACCATGTACATTGCCCATGAGGATAAGGAGAGTCATTTGTTGTTTCTGAAAATGGTTTGAAAGCTGAATCATAATCATCGTTGTTCGCTTTGTAGTTATCTAAATCAGGCATTTTTTTATTATCAAACTGTGTTAAGTCATAGTGGTTGATAATACTATTTAATTTGTCCGCGTATTGTGAATCAGTCGCGTATGTGGTAGCCAAATGCATTGTTGCTGAACGGTAACTATTAGCTTCACTTTTCCATGTTGGTTTATAAATGTCCTTTTTACCATCGATGCCGTGTTTGATTAAATTGGCATAATCTTCCAATGATTCTTTTTTGCTTGGATAGCTACGGAAGTTTGCTGAAATTTGAAACGTATGGCTGCCATTATCTTCGAGTGTATTAAATGTAGCCGACTGACCTTCATAAGCTCCTTTTATTCCAAATAAATTGAAATGTGGTGAACTAGCAAGATCGCTAGTGCCTGAGTCAGATTCTAATATGGCTTGGGCAATCATAACAGATGCATAAATATCTTCATCTTGACCTATGTCGTGAGCGTCTTGTGCAATTGATTTAATAAAACCTCGTGTGTTTTTATTTTCAGTAATTGTTATATCGTTAGAATTTTTACTATCATCCGATAAATTTGGCAATTGTTGGAAAGTTGCAGTAGATCTGATGTTTGATTGTTTTATGTCGTTTTCAAATGATTGAGCTGGCTTTTCTTTTTTAGCTAATTGTGATTCAGAAGGTAATTGAGGGTTAGCATTTGTATTAGATGCCTGTTTCTCAGAATTATTTTCCTTACTTTTACTATTTCCATTTGATAAATCATCTTTTTTAGCATCATATTGTTTTTTATTATTTTTAGCATTTTCACTATACTCGTCTAAAATTGCATCTAATACTTTATCGTCAGATTTTGTATCTGATTTATCAGCATTTTCGTTATCACTGTTGGCATTATCGTTTTCAGTAGCAGGTGTGTCATTATCTTTGTTGTCTAGATCATCAGCATCATTATTTGCTTCTTCATAAGATTGATCTTGTTGGGAGGATTGTTTTGACTCACCATCATCTTTTTTTTGATTTTTATCAACTGGAAGTTTGTTTGATTCAGACTTATTATCTATATCATCGTTCTCTGACTTCTCAGATGACTGTACATCATCAATGTCATCTTGTAGTGAACCCTTATCACTATTTTTTTCTAAATTGTTAGTATTTGATTCGTCACTATCATCCGAATTTGTCGTATTTGGATTTATTTGATCTCTAGATGTATCATCATTTTTACTCTCATTCTTCTCGTTTTGTACATCGTTATTCTCTATAGTAGAAGTTTGTTTCATTTTATTATTAGAGAACAGTTGATTTAATAATTCAGATAGCCCATCATTGTCACTCTTAAAAGGTTCTGGCTTGAAAACATTCAAACTATCATAAGACGATGAATCATTAAATGAATTTTCAAATGAACTCGGTATTTTTTCGTTGGATGATTCATTATCAGAAGTTTTATGTCTTTTATTATTAATATCTTCTGTAGTCCTTTCATCTTTTGTACTATTTAACTTACTCTTGCGTTCACTATTTTCCTTTTCATCACTAGCTTTATTCTTTTCATCATTTCCATTTTTTGATGAATGTGATTGCTTAGCTTGCTCCTCATCTTTTTCCTTATACACGTCATTTGATTCAGAAGTTGTGGCACTTTTTTCTAAAGATTCGGCACTAACATCGTTGATAGAAAATGATGGAATAAGTAAAGAAGTTGAAAGCAAACAGACTAATAATTTTTGTTGCTTCATGAAAATACCTCTTTTCTAAAATATATTATTTTGCTATGTACAAACTATGGTTTGTCTTGGTACACTGTAAACAGACTTAGATTTAGTTGATTCGTATCAACTATAAAATGTATAGACTTTATTAATGCATTCAGTATATCAACTTATATGAAATTAACAAATAGTAATTTTAAATTTATGTAAGAAAAATCAATAGATACAGTTTTAGAGGTGTATAAATGAAGAACGCAATAAAATTATTTGTAATGGATTTGAAAAAGATTGCTAAGACGCCTGCTGTTTTAGTGATTTTAGGAGGTTTAGCACTTCTTCCTTCTTTTTATGCTTGGTTTAACTTAGAAGCGACATGGGATCCATACGGTAATACTAAAAATATTAAAGTGGCTGTTGTAAATGAGGATAAGGGAGATACAGTTAAAGATAAAAATGTGAACGTGGGCAATAAAATTACCAATAAACTAAAGAAAGATGATAACTTTGATTGGCAATTTGTAAGTCGAAAAAAAGCCGATCATGATTTGAAGATGGGCGATTATTACGCGGCCATTTACATACCAGAGAAGTTTACACACCAAATTACCGGCACACTTCGAAAAAACCCACAGCAAGCAGACGTAGAATACAAAGTGAATCAAAAACTTAATGCGATTGCGCCTAAAATGACAAATGCAGGGACGAGTGCCATTGTTCAAAAAGCAAATGAACAATTTAATGAGACAGTAACAAAAGCATTATTAGATGAAGCAAATCGACTTGGCGTGAAACTTGAGGAAGAAATTCCAACCATAAATAAAATTGAAGATGCAGTATCTAAAGCTAATGATTCTATACCTAAAATTAATGATTTTGCTGATAAAATAATATATTTAGATGAAAATCAGGATGAAATTGACAATTATGCTGATGAATTTAGAGCGTTAGGAAATCATAAAGGTGAGGTTATAGATGCTGCAGATAAATTAAACCAAGTTAATGCGGCCATTCCGACATTAAATGAGCGAGCTAAATTGATATTGGCATTAAATGACTACATGCCAAATATTGAAAATGCCTTGAATGTTGCATCTAATGATGTACCAGAAGCTTTTCCAAAAATTAATCGTGGTGTAGACCTTGCAAGCGCAGGGGTTGACGCAGGGTTACAAGGCCTGAATGAAGCGCAAGGATATTTACCTGCAGTGCAACAGCGTGTCGAAGGCTATCAAGAAGTCGTTGATAATGCACAAGAAGCAAATCAAAATGCTAATAATCGATTACAAGAAAATGTTGAAACCGAGCAGCAAAGTTCTAAAGGGTCAGATAGTTATTCAAATATTAAAACTTCGCAAATAAGTAATAGTAATAGTAATAGCGACAATGCTGGAAATAATCAAAATGGAACAGCAATAAGTAGTGAAGATGTAAGCGCAATGGAAGCTTCACTATCAAAATCATTATTATCTTTATCCAATTATACCGACAAACAAGCGGAAAGTAGTCAAGAAGATATTAATGCGCTAAAAAATGTCACTTACGGTATTATATCTACAGATAAGCCAAAAGATTTCAAAGAAACTTTAGATAATATTAAATCTAGGCTTGAAGTAACAAGTAAGTCCAATCAAAAGTTTATAGATATATTATCAGAGCTTGAAGATAGAGAAAAGGTAGATCTTTCTGATGAGATTAAGGAATTAGAATCAGCAAATAATAGAATTAATAATTTAATTAAGACACAAAATCAACTTAGTGAAGCACTTTCGAATGGAAGTTCTGGTAAAGAAGAAGCAGTAGAATTACTTAAAGAAATTCCACGCGTGAATAGTAGCTTAGATGATTTAAGAAACTATATTAAGTCAGAACTAAACCAAAAATTATTAGATGTATCTAATGATGTGATGTCATTATTAGATGACGGCGATATAAAACTATCAACTGTTCAATCGAAATTAAACACAATTGATCAAGTTATAAATTCAGGAGAAAGTATTTTAACTACTGGTAAGGATAGAATTGAGACGATTCAAAGTGCACTACCAGTTATTGAGCAAAGATATATGGATGCAATGTCTATTGCTCAAAATTATTATCCACAATTTAAACAAAGTGTTTCTAACGCAGCATCATTTATTGAAAATGACTTGCCAGGTTTAGAACAACAGTTATCTGATACAACAGCAACTGTGAACAATACAATACCTACACTGTTTAATCGCTATGATAATTTGGTAGATATTTTAGATACAAATCAACCACGTGCAAAAGAAAGATTGCACAATTTGGCAGATTTTGCACGTAATCAATTACCAGATGTTGAAAAAGATCTGGCTAAAGCGAACAAACTATTTGATGAGATTGAAGACGACGATGCAGTGGATAAAATGGTAGACCTATTGAAAAATGATTTGAAAAAACAAGCTAATGTAATCGCAAATCCAATTAATATAGATCAAAAAGATATATTTCCTGTGAAAGACTACGGTTCAGCAAGCACACCATTTTACACAGCATTAGCAATATGGGTAGGAGCTTTATTACTAGTAAGTTTATTAACGACAGATAATAAACATAAATCATTAGAGCCACATCTAACGACAAGAGAAATTTATCTAGGAAAGAGTGGGTTGTTCTACACGTTGGGTATTATCCAAGCACTCATCGTATCAATTGGAGATATAGTGATACTGAAAGCGCAAGTTGAATCTGTTGTATGGTTTATTGCTATATCAGTATTCTCATCACTTGTATTTATTTCAATTGTATATACTTTAGTGTCATTGTTAGGAAATCCAGGGAAAGCAATTGCAATCATCTTCCTTGTACTACAAATAGCAGGTGGTGGAGGAACCTTCCCTATCCAAGTTACACCAGAGTTCTTCCAAGTCATTCACCCTTATTTACCTTTCTCTTATTCAATAGATGCTTTAAGAGAAGCAGTTGGAGGACCTGTACCTGAAATTTTAACTAAAAAATTAGTGATACTTTCATTATTTGGTATAGGATTTTTATTAATTGGTGTTATCTTTAAACCAATTACTGATCCACTGATGAGAAAAGCAACTGAAAAAGCTGAAGAAAGTGATGTAATGGAATAAAGTTATTATGCTTATAATAAGTAATATTTAATTTTTAAAAAATCAATGATGGTTGAAAAACGATAGTTTAGTAAGGAAGGTTAATATGGAGCATAAAGAGGGAAACTTAGAAATAATAATTAACCAATTCTATGATGCTACAGCGAATATTAATAAAGCAATTACTAACATGGTTAAAGAATTGGAACCAGGTCGTTACTTATCTTATGAACAAATAGAAACAATGTATTTTATTCAGCATAATGAAAAAGTATCGATTAACGACTTAGCAAATAAGCAACGTACTTATAAGACAGCTGCATCAAAACGTGTTAAGAAGTTAGAATACAAAGGTTATGTGCAACGAGTTTATTCTAATGATAAACGCACTAAATTAGTGAGTTTGACGCATAATGGAGAACGCTTATTAAAAGAAATAAAAAACAACTTAACAAAAGAAATAAAATTACTTTTATTAAGCTGTTTTGTTAGAGAAGATTTTGAAAAATTTATGTATCAGCTCATGAATTTTGAAAAGACATTTTTAAAAAAGTACTACTAGAGTAAGTTAATTTCACTAAATTAAAGTATCCGCTGTAACTTAGATATTTAAAAAAATAAAAATTTAACGTTTATTAATCGTAATCATATTAGTAAGAACATTGAGTCATTTATTATAAGAAACCAACCGCTACATATTTGTATTATACATGTAGATTGCTATCAGTTAATTCATTCATCCTAAAATTACTGTTCATATTGCTAAAAGATTATTGTAGTTACTATCCCAATATATAAAAATCATAAAATTTGTTTAGCCGGTTTCATATTGAAACCGGCTATTTATTAACCAAAAACCGCATCATAAATCGATAAGCAGAAGCGTATCACAAATAAAACTAAAAAATAAGTTGTTCATAACAAAAAGAAAAGAAGTATAATTTTGAAAATAGAAGAGTTCATTAAAGGGTATTTAAATCATCGGGTATTATTTATAGGTACTGGATTAATCTTAAGGTACTTAAATAATAGCTATAGTTGGGAAAATCTACTGCAACATATCTGTTATCAGTTAACTGGAAATAAAGAAATATTTTATGATTATAAAGATGAATGTCAAAAAGAAGACGCTTCTTATGATTTTCCAGCATTAGGAGAAAAGATAGAAAATTTATTCAATGAAACTTTAAAAAATGAAAGGGAAGGTGACTTTAAAGAAATCAATGATGAGTATTATAATTTAATGGAAAAAGGAATAAATATTAGTAGGTTTAAAATTGATATATCAAAATTATTTAAGAAACTAGATTTTAAAATCCATTTTGAATATGAATTTATTCATATGAAAAAGGCTAGAAAGAATATTGGATCAATTGTTACTACTAACTATGACAAATTGATAGAAAACTTATTCGAATTTAATCCTTTAATTGGTAATCAAATATTATTAAGTAATCCTTATGGATCAGTTAATAAAATACATAGCTGCATAAGTCAACCAGATAAAATTGTATTAACTAGTGAAGATTACAATAAATTCAATACTAGTTATGAACTAATTAGAGCACAGTTATTATCTTTATTTATTCATAATCCAATTATTTTTCTGGGTTATAGCATAAACGATGAAACCATAAGAGATATTTAAGAAACTATTTATAAATATGTAGATGTAAATAGTGATTTGTCTGAAAGAATTAGAAGGAACTTTTTACTAGTAGAGTTTGACGAAGGTTCTAAAAATAAAGAGGTTGTGGAACACGATATTCAACTAGAAAATAACAAAGTTATTAGAATTAATAAAATTAAAACTGAAGATTATAGTAGTATATATAAACCATTAGGCAATTTAGAACTATCAGTTTCTGCCTTGGATATACGTAAGGTTCAGAATGTTTTTAAAGATATTTATAAAGGTGGTAAAACTAGAGTTGAAATAACAGAAGATATAGATGATTTAAATAATAGTGAAAAAATACTAGCTATTGGAACTTCAAAAACGATTAAATATGAGTTTCAAACTGTACCAGAACTTATGCAAAAATATTTTCAGATAGAAGAAGAAGAGAACAAACAAATTCTTGATGTAATTAATAAGCAAATAATTCAAACAATAAATTTTTCCCAATTTATTGTTTTAGAAGATTAAAAAACATCTACTTGAATTCGAAAATAAAAATAATACATCATACAAAAAGTTATTGTGTGCATATGATTTGAAAAAATATAGTTCAAATGGAGTAATGGATAATGTGTAATAGTAGCGCCTTTAGAGAAAGCATTCAAAAAATGTATACAAAAAAAGATCTGAGAAAGCCTTAGGTCTTAAAAATAAGGCGCAGTTACAGAAAAGAATTGATAAACTAGTCGATATTTATAAGATTGATATGAAAAAATTTCAAAAAAACCCTGGAGAAAGTGAAAGAGCTGCATATAATTTTAATGGTATAGCTTTTGATATATTATGCGTCTTATTGAATAATATGTCAGACGATAAGTTACCTAATGCAATAATGGATGAAGATGTTAGGTTAAGAAAAGGGGCGATAGAGAACATAGATATTACCCAATATGCAAATTTTATTAAAAGTATTAAGAATGATATAGATAAAATTGAATTTAAACCATTAAGGTTACATATACATGCACAAAAAGCGTTCAAAATTATCGTACCCATACACGATGCGATTATGATTGAATGTGATGATAAAGAGACTGCACAGGATGTTGCCCAACTAATGAAAGATACAGCTAACCAATTGTTCAATGGTGAATTTGCGCATGTGACATTGGAAGAAATAGGAGGTGTTGACCATGAATAATGATAGAGGACAAAGCCTACACATTCCAAGTATTACACCACTTAAAGAAAATAATATATATGTAGCTACGTTACATTCTGTGATCCAAACAGATTTTTCAAATGAAGTAAAACACCAATTCACATATAAAATTAAAGTGAACAATCAAATTGTATATACGAATCATAATATTTCAACACAAGCGAGCACAAATCAGGTGTCATTCAATGATTGGCTTAAACGTTATAGTAACTATAGCGTGGGTTACAAAACGTATGAATCTTACATTGACGGAAAGCATTTAATCCATATTGATCAATATAATGGTAATTATTATGTACACGATGTAGCACTATTAAATGAAACTCGACGAATATTATAATGAACAGTATATTCGAAATGTTAACTAAAATAATAAGTGTGGCTAAGGAGGCAATTGACCGTCAAGGTCTGATTGCTATCCTAACTATTTCTGTTAATAATGACAATGAAATAGAAGAAACGGCTCAAGGTGAAATTGTGTATAACGAACTTATCGATCAGTTACGACTTAATATCCCAAAAGATACGGATTATCGACCTAACATCTATAGCTATTTTTGATATTAAGAAGAAACCCAATGACACCGTACTCATAGAAATGATGATAAAGGTTTTTCATATCAAACGCTTTAATTCAGAACGGTTTGTTTTCAAAGCTAACGGGTGGCAAAAGATAAATGGAGATGAATTACAAGGCATGATATCTAAAATGATATAAGTATTGCTTGTAGATTATAAGCCTTCATTAAGCATTCTAAGAAATGTCGTAGATGGATTGCAAAAACCCTCAGATACAGAAGAACTCAATGGGGATAAAGATTATATTGACTGTGGGAGAAACATGTTTAATCTAAAGACATTTAAAGTGGTTGAAAATGATACAAAAATATTCCCTAAGACACGATTAAATTTGAATCCAATATTACTTAACCATAGACAATGTAATACATACTTTTTCACAATGAAAAACCCCTCCAAAGGAAATGATTTTTCTCTCATTTGAAGGGGGTTTTGCTTATATTAAATTAGAAAAATAATGCTTTAACTACTCTGAAAAGAGAACTAAATAATTGAAAGATATCACCAGACATTAGATTAACCACCTTTCTCTAAATACCTATTAAAGACTAAGCTTTTTGAGTTTGAGTGAGCGTTTCACTTTGAACTAAATCATCGGCTAAATCGTACCAAAATTGTTGTAATTCTTCACGTGTACGTTTTGTATCTTTACTATCTTGTCCTACAAAATCGACATGATCCCAGTTATGTTTTGTAGATGTTACTTGCCAAATACCTTTTTGATTTGTATCTGTTGCTTCTGTGTAAGCTTGATTGAAAGGATGCTGGGATGAAATAACAGAAACTAAGCCATCATTTTCTCTCCATTCTTTTTCAGTAGCTTTACCAATGACATTTGCAGTAGCTGTGAATGGTAAGAAAAGATTATAGTCCGCTTTATATTTACCCGATAATGTAGAGTGTGTTGCTTCACCTGTATACGTTTTGTAAACGATATTAGGATTGAGTGATGTTTTACGGTTAAGATCTGTGGCACCATCGCGTGTTAAATCGTAAAAAGCATTATCTTTTGTTTGCCATAGTTTAGAAGTTTTAGCTCGTGAAAGGTATGATAAATAAGATTCTCCAGGTTGTTGTTTTAAACCCCATTGAGATAGACCGAAGTCTACACGAGAGTATTTATTACCAAGTTTTTTACCTAGATCAAACGCAATTTGACGAACAATGGCCTCATTACCCAATTTATCAGAGGCGTGTGTACCGTTGTGTGGTGTACCTAATGTGGTAATTGAAGAAACCATATTATCTTGACCACCTTGTAGTAAAGGAGAAATATCACCACCATGTGCTTTTTGATATTCAATTTCTTCTTGACTACCATTTCTTAATAATTCTTCTAATTGACGGACAGTTTGTCCTCCCATACTATGACCGACTAGATGTACTTTTTGGCCAGGTTGCCAATCTTTATAAACACCTTCGTATGTTTTACCGTAGCGTTCATGTCCATATCTTTCTGCATGTGCAGCACCATAATCTACAGTACCACCTTTAATATAGGAATAAAGTTCAACTGCACGGTCATAGTTACTACCAAACGCACTAATGCTTGCTTCATAAGCATTATAACCATTTTGTTCCAAGTCTTGACGAATGTTTAATTTATCTCCACCCCAATAATGTGATAAAATGCTAGGATTAATATCGTCAGTAAATCCATTAAAACCATGAACAAGAATAATTGGATCTTGATTTTTGTATTGACCTTGCTTAGCAGGTTTGTTTGTTTGGTCTTTTGTTTCCGTCGTACCTTGTTGTTGAGACGTATTATTTGTCGTGGCTACTGTATTGTTAGCTAACATCTCTAATTCTGCTGGTGAGTCTTTTTGATCTTTAGCACCTTTATTTCCAACAGTTTCATTTGCTGCATCATTGATTGAGATAGTTCCCTTTTTAATATTTAAAGTATTCTCTTTAGATGTAGTGGAATCTATTGATTGTTTAGTTGGTATTGTTTGTTTTGCTGCATTTGTATTTATGATACCATTGTTTTTTTCAGTAGACAGTGTTTCTACATCATTATTATCATTTTTTGTTGAATCGTGATTTACATTTGAATTATCTTCAGCTTTTGATGACGTGGATTGTAAAGTTTCTTCGGTTGGCTCTGATTGAATCTTTTCTGATGAATGATTGTCAGTTATTTTTGATGTATTATCTTTTGTAGATAGTGTTTTTGATTCATCAGTAGTAGTTGGTGTTATTGAAAGTTCTTGATTAGTCGCTTTCTCTGCTGTGGGATTTACATTTGTAGTTGTTTCTGTTGTGTTATCTTTTTTATCTGAAGTTTCTGTGTCTTTTTGAAGTGTGCTTTTAGTCGTTTCTTGTTTTTCAAGAGAAGGTGAATCCTCTCTAGTTAAGGCTGATTGAGAGTTATCGGAATGTGTTTCTGTAGTTGATGCTTCTGTAGCTTCAGTTGATTGATTTTTTGTAGTTTGATCAGTTAGGCG
Source organism: Staphylococcus sp. LKG3-1 (assembly GCF_048568385.1). Taxonomy (NCBI): domain Bacteria; kingdom Bacillati; phylum Bacillota; class Bacilli; order Caryophanales; family Staphylococcaceae; genus Staphylococcus; species Staphylococcus sp. LKG3-1. The sequence goes on along the minus strand of NZ_CP183796.1, from coordinate 1,877,040 downwards.
GTTTGTTGTTTCTTCATTAGTGTATGATTTATTCGTGTCATCATTAACTGAAGTTGAAGGTGTATTTTCATTATGTAAATTTTGTTGTTTTTCATTTTCATTAGTTACTGACTGCGATGTAGAGGCTGTTTGTTCGTTAGATTGAACTTTGTTTTGTTGTGTTTCCTGTTCATCAGCTTGTTTTTGATTATCACCAGTAGATTGCGCTAAAGTTGATTCAGAAGTACCCACTTTCTGATGTGTTTCTGTTGCCTGTGCAGCACCGCCGCCACCTCCCATAAATAGCAATGTCGCTACTAAAATGGATGATGCACCTACACTGAATTTACGAATACTGTATCTGTTTTCTCTATTTTTCATGAATAGCACCTCTATTAATTAGTTATTTAAATATATAAATTAGATAAAAATGTTGATAATTGCACGGGGTATAAATCCAAAGAACTTACTAAATACTGCTTTAACATTTTCCAAAACAATCACCCTTTCTTAAATCGATATTTTTAGGAAGCGCTTACAATCATAAAAAATTTCTATGTAAAAAGAAGTTACATACGAGACTTATAAATTACCGTTGGTGAGGGAATTTAAATATAGAGTAGCTCTAAATGAAAGCGCTGTCAATATTTTGTCACAATTTTATAAGTAAATATACGCTTTAAAAGCATATAGAGTTAAAATTTGTAAATAAATGATAAAACAAAAAGAACGGAAAACTAATGAAATAGTCTGCTTTTTGAAAATCGTTATTTTTATGTTTTCAAATGTAAATCCAAATTTTAAGCGAACGAGGTAGCGTAATACGTCTCCCTTTCCCAAGTAACATTTGAATAATCAAAACATTAACATCATCGAATTAAAAATAATCATAAGTAAAAAGACGGTATGATTAGCCTTAATCGAAATGTCTTTTGTACGCTTTATATAAACTAAAGATTTGTAATATTTTCTGTATAAACGGATGGCGGTGAATCCTAAGAATGGGAATTTAATAAAAATACAATGGTTCTAGGCTACTAATTCTCTGAATTTATAGAGGCTAAATCGCCTAGTTTTTGTTGAATTCGATTATTATTGCAATTTTTGCATGTGTTGCAGCTATTATAACTGCCATATATACAAGAAAAGCATATTTCACGCTTAACGCAGATAGTTTAAATGACCATTTGCATGAAATGTTCAATGGATTTCTTAAATATAAAGAAGAAATAGAAAAAGTAATGTTGATGTTTGAATATTAAATTAGTAAGCTTTATCAAGATATTAATAAATTTTTTAGATTTGTTACCAATTAATATGAAAACAAACAGAACATTGAATTCACATATAGACAATACTTAAAAAGAATACAAGAAAATTATAATAATTCGTTGAGAAAAAAGGTGGTTTTTTACTAATATAGGTAATGATGAATAAAAAAATATAATGATAACAAAATGAATTAGCTATATTTAATTAGAAGTACAGTGATTTTATCTATTATACAATTTTAATAATATAAATTCATTTACTTAATGAGATTTTTTAGCTAAACCACTAACAAGGGGAACGCGTCAAGAGATGGCAGATAAGATAGTTTTAGTACTCTGTAATTTTAGGTATAAGGTATATTATAACCGTTTTAGTCTATCCATCCATCGCCCACTCATTCTATTCTAGCTTATCCACCCGACGCAATTTTCTGACTCATTCCAGCTTTGCCTATCCACCTATCGCCCTTTTCCTTCGTCACTCGGTCATGGCAGTTTGTATTTCTTGTTCAATTAAGTCGATATGTTTACTGATCAAATTCCGTTGTTCATTCAAGAATTCTAGGTGTGCGCGTAACACGCTTGGGACATCTGTTTGGTTTTGATAAAGCATGTCTGTGTTTTTTCGGATTTCTTTTAATGGCATATTCAAATTGCTTAGGCACTGGATAAATTTAATCATTTCGATATCGTCGTCTGTGTATAAACGCTTGTTATTGCTATCTCTGTCGATGTGTTTCAAGATATTCTTTTTCTCGTAATAACGCAGTTTGCTTTTAGGTATATTGCAATAATCTGAGACATATTCAATGTAATATTGTTTCATGTAAGCATATCCTTTCTCTTAAACCAAGGTTTAACTGATATTGTACTCTATATAAACATGAATGAGGAGGAAATACAATGAAAAAAGCTTTAATTGTTGTAACAAACATTGCGAAATACGATAATTTAGACAGACCTACGGGTGCGTGGTTCTCAGAGGTTACGCACTTTGCGAAAGATTTCTATGACGCAGGTTATGATGTTGATTTCGTAAGTCCGAATGGTGGATATGTGCCTCTTGATCCTGTCAGTCTTAGCCCTGAAATGATGCGAGCTGAGGACTGGGAATACTATACGGATCATGATTATATGAACAAATTTGGACAAACTTTATCTCCAAAAGAGGTTAATTCTAGCGACTATCAAGCCATTTACTTTGCAGGTGGACATGGTGCGATTTGGGATTTTAGAAATAACAAAGAACTTAACGACATTGCGTTAAGTATTTACAATAACCAAGGCGTTCTCTCTTCTGTATGTCATGGTGCGGCTGGTCTACTCGACATTAAAGAAAATGGCGATTACCTCGTTCGTCATAAAGACGTGACTGGTTTTACAAATAGTGAAGAACAAGCAAATGGTACAACTGAATACATGCCATATTTATTAGAAGACGAATTTATTAGTAACGGTGCACATTTTAAAAAAGAGGATGACTGGAGCAATTTCGCAGTCGTAGATGGTCGCATTGTGACTGGTCAAAATCCTCAATCAGGACATGCTGTTGCTGAACGTGCTTTAAAAATCTTAGCTAATCAATAATTTCATAAAGGAGCGATACACATGAAATCATTAATTATTGGCGCTAATGGTGGCGTCGGTCAACATCTCGTACGCAAACTCAAAGCACGAAACGTTGACTTTACTGCCGGTGTTAGAAAAGAAGAACAAGTTGAAGTTTTAAAAGCAGATGGTATTGATGCAACTTACATTGATGTTGCAAAACAATCTATTGATGAATTAATAGAATTATTTAAACCGTATGATCAAATCCTTTTTTCCGTCGGTTCTGGTGGAAGCACAGGTGACGATCAAACAATCATAGTAGATTTAGACGGTGCAGTGAAAGCAATTAAAGCAAGTGAACACGTCGGTCGTCAACACTTTGTTATGGTATCAACGTACGACTCACGTCGAGAAGCGTTTGATGCGTCAGGCGACTTGAAACCATATACCATTGCAAAACATTATGCGGATGACTACTTAAGACATTCAAATTTAAAATATACCATCGTGCATCCAGGCGCATTAACTAACGATCATGAAACGCAACAATTCAATATGAGTGCGCAATTTGAAAATGTACAAAATCCGTCTATTACAAGAGAAGATGTAGCAGAAGTGCTTGTTTCTGTGTTAACTGATGAAGCATTAAAAGGTCACGAATTCCAAATCATCAATGGTGATTTGTCATTATCAGACGCTACGACTAAATATCTGGAGGAATAATAAATGAATAATCAACAAGTTGTACTTGCAAAACGACCACAAAGTATCCCTCAAGACGATGTATTTAGATTTGAAACAATAGAAACTCGAGAACCACATGCAGGTGAGGTTCAAGTAGAATCCATTTATGTATCTGTAGATCCTTACATGAGAGGCAGAATGAATGATACAAAAAGTTATGTTCAACCTTTCCAAGTGAATGAGCCATTACAAGGTCATATTGTTGGAAAAGTCACACAATCGAACGATGAACGTCTATCTGTCGGCGATTATGTCACAGGCATATTACCATGGAAAAAGATAAATACAGTGAATGGAGACGATGTGACCCCTGTGCCATCAAAAGATGTACCATTACATTTATATTTGAGTGTTTTAGGCATGCCGGGAATGACGGCCTATACAGGATTGCTTCAAATTGGTCAACCACAATCTGGCGAGACGGTTGTCGTGTCAGCTGCATCAGGTGCAGTAGGCTCTGTCGTAGGACAAATTGCTAAGATTAAAGGCGCAAAAGTTGTCGGTATTGCTGGTGGTAAGCAGAAAACAACATATTTAACAGATGAATTAGGATTTGATGCGGCCATTGACTATAAACAAGATGATTTCGCACAGCAACTCGAAGCGGCTGTACCAGATGGTATTGATGTGTATTTTGAAAATGTAGGCGGCGCAATTTCTGATGAAGTGTTTAAACACTTAAATCGATTTGCACGCGTTCCGGTATGTGGTGCAATTTCAGCATATAATAATGAAAAAGACGATATTGGACCACGTATCCAAGGAACGTTGATTAAAAATCAAGCATTGATGCAAGGTTTTGTAGTAGCACAATTCGCTGATCATTTTAAAGAAGCAAGCGAACAACTCGCACAATGGGTGTCTGAAGGTAAAATTAAATTTGAAGTGACGATAGATGAAGGTTTTGACAATTTACCTTCTGCATTTAGAAAGTTATTCACAGGAGAGAATTTTGGTAAACAAGTTGTCAAAGTCGCTGAAGAATAGGGGAAGACTATGAAAAATATCATCGTAAGACTCATATTTAGTTTACTGTTTTATAAAAGTGGTGTTGCACACTTTAAAAATAAAGATATGTTTTTAAAAATCGTGCCGTCCTATTTACCTTTCAAACACGCAATAGTTAAGTATTCGGGCATATTAGAATTTATAATTGCTTTTTATGTACTCGGTGCTAAAAATAGATCACGCGTAAGAAAAGTAGTACAAGGATTCCTTTGGCTCGTATTTCCTGCAAATATTTACGCTGCACGTAAGAACATCTCTTACAAAGATGAAAGAGATGAAACGGATAGTGTTAAGCAGCATGTCCTTCGTTTACCATTACAATTTGTCATGGTCGCACTTGCGAAACTATTATAAGACTTATCATAGCCACGCCTGGAACATTACTTTTTGTTCCAGGCGATTTTTTAATATTTACACTTAAAATCGACGTATATCAAATGATTCTCTTGACAACGCTTATGTGCTCTTTGTTTAAATAAGCTCATATCAGACATTTACTTTTCAATTTTTCTATAGTGATAAGCTTCTAAATTAAGAAAAGCATAAGTTAATTTGCGTGTATGAGTGTAAGAAGAAATAAAAAATGTATTTTATCATGTGATACTATCGCAACATTGTAACATTAATATAATAACGTGACCTGTAAGACAAATATGAGGAGGGTTTTTATGAAAAAAGTTTCTAACTTTATTTTAGCTAGTAGTTTAGTTTTGGGATTTTTCGTAACGCCCGAATTATTTAATATCACTCAAGCACATGCGCAAGAATCTGTGAAACCTTATTATAGTTACAGTGGTTATACAGCAAATCAAAGTAATTTTATTCTAGATAAGAATTTTAAAACATCTCAAAAAGCTGATAACTTCAAGATTAATAATCACAAGATTACTAAAAATGCATTAGCTAAAAATAATAAAGATTTACACGATCCAACATATTACGGGGTTTCTAATCATAAAACGAATGGTGTTTTCTTCTTATTAGACGGTAAGTCAGTGAGCAAAAATAATTATTGAATCATTACGGTGAAGCAAAGTATACATCTACATCAGCCTGAGCCAAAGAATATATGTATAAAATTGGAAATGATGACTTTTAAAATATAAAGTTGTAGTAGATACATTGTAAAAATAAACTTAAATTGCTCAAATACTTTTCAATAATATCAAGATATATATTAAATCGAAAGTGATTATATAGTACCAAAGCAAATATGGTACGAATTCCAGATTATACAGGAAAAGATAAAGAATTTTTTATACTAGTGACATCATTAAAGCAAGTAAGATTATTCCTTTTTTAGTCAAATTCTTGTGGTTTGATAAATTTATTGATTAATTATTATAAATAAAGATTGAAAAGCTTTAAGAAGGGTATAATTTTAAATAAGAGACTTGGAGCTCTTGTCAATTAAGATAATGAGCAAGTGAGCTCGTTAAGTTAAAGATGAGCTGAGGTAAAGTTTACCTGCTCATCTTTTTCTATTTGGAGGCTAAATATATGAAAAAAATATTATTAACAGGCGCTTCGGGATATATCGGTAGTCACTTAATGAATAAATTAAAAGATAACTATGAAATTATAGCTATTTCTAGAAATATAGAAAATAAATCAAATGAACACAATGTTACTTGGAAGGCAGCTGACTTGTTTGATTTAAATGAAATCACTGAGGTAATGGAGGATATTGATATCGCTATATATCTTGTCCATTCTATGATGCCTTCAGCTAAGTTGACGCAGGCGAGCTTTGAAGATATGGATGCATTATTAGCTGATAATTTTGCTAAAGCCGCAAGTTATAACAAAGTTCAGCATATTGTATTTATGAGTGGTTTGATACCTAATACAAGTGAATTATCACCACATTTAAGAAGCCGTTTAGAGTGCGAACAGATTTTAGGATCATATGGTGTACCAGTAAGTACTTTAAGAGCGGGTTTGATTATAGGCTCTAAAGGAAGTTCTTACCCTATATTAAAAAAATTAGTGGATAGATTACCTGGCCTGTTACTGCCAAAATGGGCTTATAATACAACATTGCCAGTTGCAATAGACGACGTGATTGACGGTTTATATAAAATTGTAGAGCGTAATCCAAATGAGAACGAATCGATAGATATTGGTGGACCTAGTCATATGACTTATAAAGATCTATTCAAGCAAACTGCAGAGGTACTAGATAAACGATTACCTACGATAGATTTGCCTATTATTCCCATTTGGCTAAGTAAATATTGGGTGAAACTTATTTCAGGTGTTCCAAAAGAAATGGTCTATCCGTTAATGGATAGCTTAATTCATGATATGATTAGAAATGATGAAAATATTGTGAAGGACATTTCTATAGGCAAGATTGATTATAAGGAAAGTGTGCGTAATGCCTTGGAAGAAGAAACTAAGACACAAAAGAAAGGGAAGTCATCACGTAAGGGCGATATTAAAGATGTTAGAGCAATATCAAGGGTAGTCTTACCTAAAGATGTAAATATGATTCAATTGGCAGAATCATATGCAAATTTTTTAAATAGAATTACATTAAATGTCGTTAATAGTGATTTTAACGAAGATAACTTTACGATTAGTGTGCCGTGTTTAAATAAGGACTTATTATTATTAAGTAAAGATTTTAAAGCTTCTAATAACGAGAGAATTTTATATCGAATTGTTGGTGGAGATTTCGCTTTAGATTCAGATGGTGGTAATGCGAGATTAGAGTTTAGAAGATTACCTAATAGTGACGCATGTATCATAGCGTTACAAGAATATGAACCGACGTTACCTTGGTGGGTATATAAGTATACCCAAGCAAAAGTTCATAAAAGTGTAATGAATCTTTTTAAATTCAAGATTAATAGCCAAAAAACTAATAAAGGAGAATACTTTAATATGAAGAAGTTTATTTTGCCAATTGTTATTACAGGTGCAATTGTTTTGAAAGTATATGGATTGAAAAAGTATTTAGCTAGAAAAAATAACATGTCTAATGCCGAACTATAGCTATTAGATATAATAGCTAGTTACTTTTACAAAAAAAGAGGGGATCAACTATGAAAGCAAACGAGATAATTAAAACAATTATAAAAGTTATAACACCAATTACAGGTGGTAAATTTATAGGGAAATTTGCAGTGAAAAACGCGAGAAAAGATTATAAAAATAATGTTAAACCACCTTTTTCACCACCCGGCTATGTCTTTCCAATTGTGTGGCCAATACTTTATACAACGATGGGCGTAGCTTATGCATTAGTGACTAATAAATCTACTAGTAAGGCTTTGAAAGGTGCTTATTACTCACAATTAAGCCTGAATTATCTATGGTCGATATTATACTTCAAATATAAATTACGCTTTAGTGCGTTGATAGAGAGTGTTGTATTACTGGGCGCAGTAGTTACAACAACTGTAAAATTTTTCAATGTAAAAAAAGTTGCTGGCATTTTACTAGTTCCATATATGCTTTGGAGCGCTTTTGCTACTTATTTAACAGCTGGTAATTGGTATTTAAATAAAGATAACCCAAGCTATACAGCGAAATCTGAGCATTAAATTGATGAAAAAGATTATATATATTGCGCTATATTGGTTTATAGTTCAAATGATTATTGCTCAACTTGGTACTCGTATTAGTTATAAGTTCTTAGAAAAAGATAATAAGTATTTTCGAAGTTGGAATTTTGAACAAGAGGGTCAATTATGGCAACAATTAGTTAAAGTGCAATATTGGAAAGATTATTTGCCAGACGGTCAAAATCTTAACCCGAATATCAATAGTAAAGCGACTTTCGATTTATCTAAAAATATGAATGATATACAGCGATTTATATTAGAAACTAGACGTGCAGAGGTGGTTCATCTGCTATCCATATTTCCTGTTATTGCGTTTTTTAAAGCGTCAAAAAGCGTTAAAATAATTAATTTTATATATGTCATTATAGCTAATGTGCCTTGTATGATTGTTCAGCGCTATAATCGCCCTAAGTTAATACGTATTTATAATAAATTACAAAAAAGAAAAGGTGATTAAATGGGAAATAAGAAAGTGGTTGTCATAGGAGGTGGCTTGGGAGGGATTGCTAGCGCAATTTGTATGGCTCAAGCAGGCTATCAAGTGGATTTATATGAACAAAATAAGCATATCGGTGGAAAGGTAAATAGGTTAGACATAGATGACTATGGATTTGATCTCGGTCCATCAATTTTAACCATGCCTAAAGTATTTCAACGCCTATTTCAACGATGTGATGAAAGGCTAGAAGATTATGTTAGCATTCGTAAGTTAAGTTTACAGATTAGAAACGTTTATCCAGATGGTCAAATTTTAGATTTATATGAATCCATGGAAGATATGTTAACAAATAATGAATCGTTAACAAATAAAGATATAGAGCAACTTTCTTCGTTTTTTAGTTACGCACAAAAGATACATCAAGTTGCTGAAAAAAGCTACTTTGATAAGGGATTAGATACGATGTTTGCAATTATTCGTTATCATGGTCCATTTTCAGCTTTAAAGCAATTCGATTATTTTCATACAATGCAACAAGCCATTAATAAAAGGGTAGATAACCCATATTTAAGAGAAATGCTAGGTTATTTCATAAAATATGTCGGCTCCTCATCTTATGATGCTCCGGCTGTATTGAGTTTATTACCTCAAATGCAACATGAGGAAGGTTTGTGGTACGTAGATGGTGGCATTCATAAGTTAGCTGAAGCGATGGAACAATTAGCGAGAAAATTAGGTGTGGGCATACATTTTAACACCCCTGTAAAACGTATCAATTATAATAGTCAAAATAAGGTGACAGGGATAACAATAGAAAGTAATAAGGAAATATATGCAGATTACGTTATATCTAATATGGAAGTAATCCCTGTTTATAAGTATTTATTGAATTTTGATGCAAACCAAATAAACAAATTGGAACGTAAATTTGAGCCAGCTAGTTCAGGTTATGTCATGCATCTTGGTGTGGACAAAAGTTATCCAGAGCTTCAACATCATAACTTTTTCTTTTCAAGTAATTCTAAAGTTAATTATGATCAAGTTTTTCACCAGTATGTTTTGCCTGAAGATCCGACTATTTATGTAGTGAATACAAATAAAACAGATAAGACACAGGCGCCAGAGGGACACGAGAATATAAAAATATTGCCACACATACCGTACATTCAGAGTAAGTCATTTAGTGAAGCAGAATATCTGCAATTCCAAGAACGTATATTGGATAAATTAGAGTCCATGGGCTTGAAAGATTTGAGAAAGCACATTGTATATGAAGACGTATGGACACCGCATGATATAGAAAATACATACAATTCTAATAAAGGAGCTATATATGGTGTAGTATCCAATAAGAAGAAAAATAAAGGTTTTAAATTTCCTAAAAAAAGTCAGTACTTCAAAAATTTGTACTTTGTAGGTGGTTCTGTAAATCCTGGCGCTGGTATGCCTATGGTTACTTTGAGTGGTATGCAAGTAGCAGAAGCTATTATTAATGGAGAAAGTAGTTGAGGCTGAATGATACTTTATATAATAGCAATAGTATTGACGATACTATCACTAATAAGTGGAATGTGTATGTATGCGTGTCGAGCGATTATAAATAACTCCGGAAAAGGAAGAGGTCAGACAGCCGTCAGTGTTATTGTACCTGCTAGAAATGAAGCGGAGAACTTACCTAAATTACTTAACAGTATAAGTAAAGAACAAGAAATAGAAGTAATTGTTATGGATGATGGTTCAACTGATGAGACACAAGTTGTCGCTAGATATTATGGTGCGAGCGTATATACTGTTGAAAATGATACTACATGGCAAGGTAAGTCACATGCTTGTTGGCAAGGTAGCAAATATGCAACGCATGATTTATTAATGTTTGTTGATGCTGATGTTCAGTTTGCTTGTGATGATAGTATTCAAAATATAGCCAATCAATATGATTTACAAGGTGGTAAAGGTTTGTTGTCAATACAACCTTATCACAAGATAAAAAAGCTATATGAAAATATATCGGCGATTTTTAATTTAATGACAATTGTAGGTATGAATCAATTTTCAATCACGAAATCAGCAAATAATGAGCAAGGCGCGTTTGGACCAGTCCTTGTGACAAATAAGCAAGATTATAAATTGACACAAGGACATTTGAAAGCTAAAAATCAAATCATTGAAGGCTTTGCAATAAGTAAAGCATATAATCAGCAAGGTTTGCCAGTTAGTTTGCATGAAGGCCAAGGCGTAGTGAATTTTAGAATGTATTCTCAAGGATATAAAGCGCTATTAGAGGGTTGGAGTAAACACTTTGCACTTGGCTCTCAAGTAACTAAAAAGTCTACGCTTACGTTTGTATTTTTATGGCTATTTGGTTCACTTACAACAGTTTTAGCGATAATTTTTTCAATTAATTTAGGCTCGTTATATATATTATTAGCTATTACTCTATATTTTATATATGCGATACAATTTCATATATTTATTCGAAGAACAGGAAATTTTAATATCGTTGCGAGTTTATGTCATCCACTGCTCTTCATATGCTTTGTCGTGATATTTTTTAAATCATGGTTAGATATCAATGTATTCAAACGTATATATTGGAAAGGTCGTAGAATAGATTTATAGCTTATTTTTTTATACAAATGTCAAGAAGTTCTAGGCTTACTGAGGAGGCCAATAAATGAATCAATTAGAGAGAGATTATAACCATTGTCACAATATAATGAAAGAACATTCAAAAACGTTCTCATATGCCTTTGATTTTTTGGATTTAAAAAGGAAAAAAGCAATTTGGGCTATTTATGCAGTTTGCAGAATTATAGATGACAGTATTGATGAATACAAAGACCTTGAGCAATTAAACGGCATAGCTAGAGATTTAGATGTGATTTATAGCGATTGTGATTATATTCAAGCGTATCAAAGTGATGCAGCTATTATGAATGCTTTAAGTAATACATTGAATACATATTCAATACCTAAAAAACCTTTTGAATCTTTAATTCAATATGTGAAGGAAGATTTAGTTTTAAAAGAAATGAAAACTGATTCAGATTTATATGAGTATAGCTATGGTGTGGCAGGTACTGTCGGTGAATTGTTAACTCCTATATTAACTTCATCAAATGAAAATAATTTCGAGCAAGCTGAAGAAGCTGCGATTGCTTTAGGCAAGGCAATGCAAATAACTAATATTTTAAGAGATGTCGGCGAAGATTTTCAAAATGGAAGAATTTATCTAAGTGTAGAAAAATTAGCTCAATATCGAGTTAATCTACATTCTATATATTATGAAGGAGTTACGCCAAATTATATAGAACTATGGGAAAGTTACGCTACAGAGTCAGTTAGGTTATATGATATTGCATTAAACGGTATTAATTATTTTGACGAAGAGGTACGTTACATTATCGAATTAGCTGCGATAGCTTATCATGAAATACTTGTGGAAGTAAGGAAGGCAAACTATACGTTGCATAAGAAAGTATATGTAAGCAAATTGAAAAAAATGAAAATTTATCGTGAACTTAGTGCGAAATATAATAGGAGTGAAACATTATGAAGATTGCAGTTATAGGCGGCGGTGTTTCAGGTTTAGCTGCAGCTTCAAGATTAGCAGCAAACGGTCACCAAGTAGATTTATATGAAAAGAACCAACAAATAGGTGGCAGGATGAATCAAATCAAGCAAGATGGCTTTACATTTGATATGGGACCAACCATCGTAATGATGCCTGAGATTTATCGAGACGTTTTTAATTACGCTCAAAAAAATATGAATGATTACTTGGAAATTAAACAATTATCACATATATATGATGTTTATTTTAGTGAAACAGATCAAATTCGCGTTCCTACTGATCTTGCTCAATTAAGAAATATGCTTGAAGGTATTGAACCTAACTCTACATATGGTTTTATGTCCTTTTTAACAGATATATACGAAAGATACGAAATAGCACGAAAATATTTTCTAGAACGTACGTTTAGGAAACCTACGGATTTTTATAATCCTTTTACTATATATCAAGGTATGAAACTCAAAACATTTGATAAAGCAGATAATTTAATTGAAAAATATGTTGATAATGAAAAAATCCAAAAGATTTTAGCGTTTCAAACATTATATATAGGTATCGACCCTAAACGAAGCCCGTCATTGTATTCAATTATACCCATGATAGAGTTAATGTTTGGCGTTCACTTTATAAAAGGTGGTATGTATAGCTTTGTCAGAGCGCTTCAAACGCTAAATGAAGAATTAGGTACTCAAATTTATACCAACGCAAACGTTGAAGAAATTATCATTGATAGTAGGTATAAGCGTGCGGAGGGACTAAAAGTAAACGGACATATAGAAAAGTATGACAAAATAATTTGTACTGCTGATTTTCCATATGCTACTTCATCTTTAATTAAAAATGAACATCATCCTAAGAAGTATACGACACAGAAAATTGATAATATGGACTATTCTTGCTCAGCCTTTTTAATGTACATAGGGGTTGATAAAGATTTATCTGAAGATATCTTGTTACATAATGTTATATTTTCAAAGGATTTTGATAATAATATCAATGAAATATTTTCCGGGGAAATATCCCAAGATCCATCAATATATGTATACGCTCCTAGTGTGGAAGATCAGTCGTTAGCGCCAGAAGGTCAAACAGGTATTTATGTGCTGATGCCCGTTTCAGAATTGAAAACAGGTGATACGGATTGGTCTGATGAGTCAACAATCACACAAGTGAAAGATATTATTTACAATAAGCTTTCTACGATTAAAGCGTTAAAAGATTTGAAAAAGCAAGTTGTGACAGAAATTATTTATACGCCTAAGGATTTTGAAGGAGATTATAATGCTAAATTTGGAGCAGCCTTTGGTTTAATGCCTACTTTAGCGCAAAGTAACTATTACAGACCGCCTAATGTGAGCAGAGATTACAAAAATTTGTATTTTGCTGGAGCTAGTGTTCATCCAGGGGCAGGAGTGCCAATTGTACTGACGAGTGCTAAAATTACAGTTGATGCTATGTTAGAAGATATTAATAATGGTATATAAAAAACGGGAGTGGGACAGAAATCAAATTTTCTAATATAGATTTCGTAGTCCCACCCCGGCAAGGGTGACTAGGATTGAAAAAAGCTTGATATAATCGCATTTTCAATTCAGTCACCTACTGCCAAATTGAAAACGAGCCTGAGACATCTATTTATGTCCCAGGCTCGCCTTTTTAACTAATCGAACGTAATGGTTTGTGGTGCGTCTAATTTTTTATCGTTCATAATTTTTATGGATTTTGGTATTACTTTAATTACACACAAGTTTGGATCATCCTTAGAGTCAAAAAAGGACTTATCTTGTTTGTTCCAAATCCAATCAATAGTCTCTTGATCTTTCAGTATTTCAACATTAGCATCAATTTCTAGAAAACTACGATTATTCGTTTCATCGTAACCTATAAGTACGTGAGCTTTGGGATTATCTTTAAATTCAGCAATTTTTTTAGACTCAATGCTTGTCTTAGTATAAAGTGTGTGTCCATCATTATAAAATACCATGTATCTACTATTAGGTATATTGTTATGGGCAGTAGATAGGACACCTATTTTTGATGTATTTAATATATTTTCAATTTCATTTTGTAATTGTTTGTTATTCATAATTTAATCACCTCTGATAATAATATACCCTGAAGTTGCCTATAATATGTAAGGTATTAAAATTTATTTTATTTTTTAGTGAATTATACAAAAGTTAAAACGGGTATATGATTGAAAACACAATCTTAAGTTAAAGGACAATTATAAAGTGAATTTGTATGAAACAAGCTGGGAGGCAATAAAATGCATTTAGGAGTCATACTTAACAGAGTTTTTAGAACGAAAGATAATCCACTTTTTCAATATATAGTGAAGCATCAAAATGAGATAAATAAATTGTATTTTATCTTACCTTTAGAAGATTTAACTGACGCATCAGAAGTAAAACGTGACTATTACTATAAAGTTGTAAAAGGATTTGTAAATGCTTTAGATAAGCATGATATACAACCTTATATTGTCACATACGAAAAGCTAGGTGAATTAGCAGAAACATTGGCGTTATCTCACGTATTAGTAGCAAAAGATATTATGAGTTATCACAAAGAAATATATGACTATCCTCATGTAAAAAAGGCTTTTGAAAATCACCAAGTTACAGTAATTGGACAGCGCGTGAATCATTATTTTGAGCCAACAAAGACTTTTAATAAACAGCAACAGCCTTATAAAGTATTTACTAGTTTTTATAAAGCAAATCGTCAGGACTTAGTACACACCCCTAAAAAAAGTTATCAATTTAAGCAGTTGTCTCAAATTGCGGAAAAGGGTTCAAATCAAAGTGACTTAAAATTTGAAAATAATAAAGATATAGAAAAGTTAGCGCGTAAAGCTTGGGATGATTTTTTAAATGGTGACATAGCTCATTATGATAAATTGACTGACGATGTGTCGCAGGATTTTGTAAGTGGATTAGGTAAATATTTAGCATATGGACTACTCGATATTCGTGAAATTATAAATGATTTACTTGAAGATTATGAGAGCGATGAAAAAAATTTTGAAGCTTTTATAAGAGAGGTTCTATTCCGTGAATTTTATTATGTGTTAATGACACAGTATTCAGAAACGGCAACTAAATCTTTTTCTGAAAAATATCGAAACATGCAATGGTCGTATAATAAAACACATTTTGAAGTATGGAAAAAAGGTCAAACTGGTTACCCAATCGTTGATGCTGCAATGAAGAAGCTGAATCGTACAGGATATATGCATAATCGCTTACGAATGGTCGTATCACAATTTTTAACGAAAAATTTATTTATTGATTGGACTTGGGGGGAGGAGTACTTTAGACAGTATTTGATAGATTATGATAATGCATCTAATGTACATGGATGGCAGTGGTCAGCATCAACTGGAACAGATGCAGTGCCTTATTTCAGAATGTTTAATCCTATACGTCAAAGTGAGCGTTTTGATGCGCAAGGGTATTTTATTAAAACACAGCTAGAAATATTTAATGATGTGAGCAGTAAATACATTCATGATCCAACTAAATATAAAGACAAGTTACAAGAAATTTATCATATTGAAATTGGAAAAGATTATCCACAGACTATCGTGAATCATAAAAATAGTAGAGATTATGTTATGGATAAATTTAAGCAATTTTGACATATCATCCAATAAAAAGGAGTGATTCATTTGTTGAAAAATGAAATACATCGTATTTATTTAGACAAAAATAATAATGAGGTAACTATTAATAGATTTAATGTGACATATCACTATACTATATTAGAACAAATTAATGATTTGCCACAATATGGTTATGCAGTTTTAAACCATTTATATGCTAATCCTGGTTTAGAGGCAGACTTCGAGCGTGTGTTCTTAAATAGGGATAAACATCTAGAGAATACTGAAGGGTTTGAAAATCTATTATTTCTAAAGCCACATAGTACACATGAACATCATGTTATCATTACGTTTTGGCAAGACGAAGCAGCTTACAAACATTGGCAAGAGTCTCAGGAATATAAAGCATCCCATAAAAATAGAGGAACCAAGCAAGGTGCTGATAAATCTATTGTAAACAGAAACCTATCATTTAATATTAGTTTAGAATTTAAATAACATAATTTTTGAATTAAATGATATTTCTGCAAACATATAGGCGAGTTATTTAAATACTAACTTGCCTATTTTTTAAGCGATATAAAAATTTTAGCAAAATCACTGATAAGGGGAAGCATATCACAAATAATTTAGCTGAAGTTTTTACCATGTTTAAAAAGATATAGTAGTAGATTTATCAGTTCAAAAAACATGACTTAGTTGCTATTCAAGCGAATTTTTATAATGATAAAATTGTTGAATCAGAGATAAAAATTGTACATTATTTATCTTAAAACTAAAGTTTTGAATGGAAATAACTATTGATTTTAGTTATTTCCATTTTTTTATATGAAAAAGGAAACTAATAATAATCTGACAATATGGTAATGTTACAGTAATAGATATAGATAAAGGTGGAAAATATTATGAGCGAATTATTAAAGAGAAAAGATTTAATGCAATTGCTTGAAAATAACGGGTATGTCTATCAATGATTTAAGAAAAATTATTACAATGACCGTGAATGGAGAAAAAGATTTTGACTCTAGGCGTAAAATTTTATTAGATCATAAGAAAGTTTTAGAACAGCAACAAGAAGCGTTAGACAAAGCATTTAATAAAGTAGACGTAAAACTTCAATATTTCAATGATTTAGAAAAGGAATATGAAAAGAACAGTCAAAACTAATTATTTGCTATAAAGTGCACTTTAACCTTTAGAATAAAAATATAAATATTAAATTAAAGGGAGCGTTTCAAATGGTTGAAAATAAAAAACTCGTATTGATAACAGGATCAAGTTCAGGATTAGGTTTTGAATTGGCAAAATTATTTGCAAAAGATGGTTATGATGTTGCAATGTCAGGCTCAAGTGATAGAATTTACGATTCTGCAAAAGAAATTGAAAAATTAGGTGTTGAAACGTATCCATTTCAAGCCGATGCGTCAACTTATGATGGGGTAGAAGATTTTTGGCGTTTTGTTGAAAATAAAAATCGTACTGTTGATGCGGCAGTTTTAAATGTTGGTATTAGTATTGGCGGAGCATTTTTAGAAAATGATTTAGATGAAGAGTTAAAACTGATTGATATTAATATTTCAGGTATGGTTCATATGGCTAAAAGGGTTTCACAGCATATGGCCAAAAATAAATCTGGTGATATTCTAATCGTTTCATCATTATCAGCTACGTTACCTACACCATATGAGACTGTTTATGGACCGTCCAAAGCATTTGGATTTATGTTTGCTGAAGCGTTAAGAGAAGAATTGAAAGAAAAAAATATTAATGTAACGGCTATGTTACCTGGGGCAACAAATACGGATTTTCATCATAATGCAGGTATGGATGCAACATATTTTGGAGATGAAAATCATAAAAATGATAAAGTGCTTGTTGCTGAACAAGGCTATGAAGCATTAAAAAATAAAATCGACCACGTGGTGTGTGGTGATGAAGCTACAAAAAAAGAGGCTGAAGAAAATAGAAAAACAGCTGAAGATGTTAAAGCAGCTAGACATGCAGCAAAAGCGAAACCACAATAACATTAATATACTTTTGGCATCTATTTGAAACAAATAGAGTAGGGCGTATCTTTAATAATAAAGGGATACGCCCTATTTTTATCATAAATTAATTCATACACCATGCCTATCTAGCAATGCGACTTATCCCATCACGCGCTCTAAACGACATGCCGCACAAATCATCATTCCCCAGTGCTTCACACGCAATATAAATCAAACAAGTAAAATCGTGGCGCTATTTTATAGCTTTCAAGAGTTGGTTATAAACTGTTTTGGCTTGTGTCTGATTTTTAATACCGTATACGTGTGTACGTCCATCTTTAAAAATGGTCATCGTATAGTCTCCGTAATGCGCTAATTTCACAAAATGATTACTTTTCGTTACATTGAGTGGTAGATAGTCTACGTGTTCAAAGATTTGAGTGCCAAACCGAAACAAGAATGCATCTCCGCAAAGTGCTTCGATAGATTGTTTTTGCTGTGTATGGAGTAGCTCATAGTTATGACGTATACATGTAGGACATTGGGGATCCTTTAAATTTTCTGAGTTAAATGTGTTAAATTTTAAATTAAAGCAATCGAAGGTCATTATTTTTTGAGAAAAACCTTCACCAGCGACCCATCGAATGAGTTCTGAGATTTGCATGCTTGTTACTTGAGATACGACGGGAGGTAAGACGCCATTCATAGCGCAACTTTCACCGGTCGTTGGTATGGTTTGGAGCATGCATTTTAAGCAAGGACCTGTATAATCTATGCCAAAGACTGTACCTTTACTCCCAACGGCGGCGCCATAAATCCACGGGATATGCAATTTATGGCAAGCTTCATTAATGAGATATCTGATTTCAAAATGATCCATACCATCTATAACGATATCGGGTTGTGCCTCTGTTAAAACGGCTTCAATATTGGAAGGTGTTAGTTCTTGATTTACATCGGTAATGGTTACCTCGCTATTGATAAGACTGAGGTGGGTCTTCAATGATTCTACTTTAGGCACCATACGGGCTGCGTCGGACTCATCGTAGGTTGCTTGTCTGTGCAAGTTGGATTCATCAACGATATCCATATCAATGATTGTTAACTGACCCACACCCATGCGCGCTAGCATTTCTGCGCTATGACTGCCTAATGCACCGGCGCCCATAATCATCACGTGGAGCTTTTGTAGCTGCTCCTGTCCTTCTTCGCCAAAATCGTGATAGCGTATTTGCCGACTATAGCGTTCATTCATAGAAATCCAATGCCTTCTTGTGGGCTAGATGCTTGAGCAGTGTATTTAACTGGAATGCGACCAGCTTCATAACTTAGTCTACCTGCATGAATGCCTAATTTCATTGCTTCAGCCATTTTTACAGGGTCTTTGGCACTAGAGATGGCTGTATTTAGCAACACTGCATCTGCACCTAACTCCATTGCATGACAGGCGTCTTTAGGTGACCCGATGCCTGCGTCAACAATGATCGGTACGTTGGCTCGTTCAATAATATAACGTAAATTTAATGGATTATTGATTCCGCGCCCCGTTCCAATTGGAGATGCTAAAGGCATAATCGCGTGTACGCCTAAATCTTCTAAACGTTTGGCTAATACCACGTCATTAGATACATATGGACAAACGGTATAGCCTTCGTTTAATAATATTTCACAAGCTTTATAGGTTTCTAATGGATCTGGCAACAATGTTTCGTCATCACCGATCACTTCAACTTTGATCATGTCACAGACACCGGCGTGATTGGCAATTTTAGCAATATGCACTGCTTCATCTGCTGTTTTTGCGCCTGCCGTATTTGGAAAAGTAATGAATTTTGATAAATCAACTTTTGCTAATGGATTAGGCAATGCTTTGTCGTATAAGTTCATACGTCTGACTGCAAAGGTTAATACTTCAGTTTCAGACGTTTCAATCGCTTGTGTTTGTATCGCTTCGTTGTCAAACTTACCTGTACCTAATAATAATCTCGCTTTTAATTCAAAGTCACCAATTTTAAACATTTTATCCGCCTCCTACAAATTCTAATAGTTCAAGACAATCTTGATCATTAATCTTTACTGCTTGAAAATCTGCTTGTTTTACTAAATTTTCATTATGCTGAACAATGACTCTATCGGCATCCAACTCTAATTCTTGTAAAATAGCTTGGATACTGACTGCTTGATTAAAAGTAAAATAATCACCGTTTATAACGCATTTCATGTTTTACAGCTCCTTTCAATTGAAAAGTCTTCAAATTCAGTGGGTCTGCGTCCACTTTCAATCCATTCACTCATTTTTAAACCAATCAGTGGTGATAACAGAATGCCGTTGCGATGATGACCAGTAACAACGAATAAATGATGGTCTACTTCATCCATAATGGGTTGACCGTTTGTTGAAGTCGGTCTGATACCAGACCATTGATGAATCAGTTTACTGTTTGCTAAGTTTGGTACGTAGTGTTGCGCTTGTTTGCACAACCAATGTTTTCCGGGTTTCGTCACGCCGATAGAATAATCATCAACATAGCTCGTAGCACCGATTAAATAACGGTGATTCTTTTTTGGAACGATATAGCAACCATTTGTCATAAATAGGGTGGTCTGCAGGTTTAACGTGGGGTGTTCGACTAAGAGTACTTCACCTTTGACACCCGTGACAGGATTTTGGGAAAAATATTGATTTAATAATTGACCGCTCCAAGCACCAGCTGCAACGACAACCTTTTCGGCGCGGTACGTGTCTTTTTGCGTCATGACTGTATAGCCGTTATTTTGCTTTGTAATTGCTTGAACTTCACTATGATCAATCAATTGGATATGGCGTTTGGCTAAGGAAAGTAATAAGGCTTTGGTATATTGATTCGCGTTGACTTGATGATCTTTAGGAATTAGCATCGCGGTTAAAGTTTGAGATTGAACGTTATTGTCTGTAATGGCTTCAAGGGATTTGGAAGATAATAATTGTGTGTTCGAATCGTGCTGGTGTAGAAATTGGAATTGCTGTTCCACAATGGGATTATCTATCTCATTTTTTGCCATTTTAACTAGGCCGCTTTCCAAATATTCAATATCTAGACCGACCTCAGACAGCAAACGATCTTTAAGGGATTGAAACATGTCTTGAGATTGTCTTGCTAAATGAAATAAACTACAAGATTCCGTAAATTCATTATGTGCACCTAACATACCTCCAGCTGCGTAAGAGGCATACATACCGCGAACATTGCGATCTATAATGGCTATCCGCAGGCCTTTTTGACTTAATTCTCTTGCAATCGACATACCTATTACACCGGATCCAATAATAATGACATCAAATTTGGTATTCATTCCATCGCTCCCTTAATAATTCCATCGTTTCTCTGTTTTTTCGTCTGAATAGCGTTATACCTGCAATCCCATCAAATCCTTTCGGCAAATCATTCAAGGTTTGTTCATTCACACCCCCAAGTGCTACGGTTGGTATAGAGTACTGTAATGCTTTATCAATTTCTGACTTTGTTCGTGGTGGTTGATTAGGCTTAGAATTTGTTCTGAAAATATGACTAAACAATATAAAATCTAAATTGAGTGCTTGTGCTTGTTTGACACTTTCCTCGTGGTGTGTCGACATACTGATTTGAATATGAGGGTGTGACTTTTTAAAATCCTTTATTCGTGTGTCAGCTTCTCTAAAATGGATTGCTGATAAATGGCATTGTTCTAAAACTATAATATGACTATGAATAATGATTTTATTTTTCGGAAACCCTGCCTGTATTAAGCGATTCATCCAATCTATCAGTTGCTGTTGTGACATAGGGGTACGTATCATTAAATAATCAATAACGGATGCTATGGTTGTGTAATGTTGAATATCGTCTGAATCTAAATTTTCAAATTCAGTAATGGCTATAAACATATAATTCACCTCATTAAAAAAACGTCACTTCTCCGGCTGGAAAAATGACGTTGAAATAACGAGTAATATACCTAAACGCCACTTTCCTACGCCAGTACAAACTGGATCAGGTTCAGGGAATTCCTAAGTTACTACTTCGGTCTCAGCCTTTTACAAGGCACTTCCAGTGGTTTCTCAAACTATTTAATTTTTAATAATACGTTTCACTAATTTTCTGAATAATTATCTACAATCTAACGTATTCTATTCCTTTTTGCAAGTTTCACTTAAAAACAAATGTGTATATTACGATATTGAATTAACTGGTTGAACACTCTATGGCGCTCACTCCAGAAAAATATTTTTAGCGTTAATCAACGTCAGATATTTCGAGTAATTTACTTGTAATGGCTTGTGTTTGCTGATAAACAGCTTTATATAATTCAAAATAAGCCATATATTGTTCGTGTCTTTTGGCATCAGGTTCAAAGCTATGTTCATATTTTATAAAATGCTTTGTCATATGCGCTACATCCGGATACCATCCTAAACCTAAGACAGCGAGCATGGCTGCGCCCATACAAGGTCCTTCTTCATATTTCAATTTTTTAATTTTAGCATTAAAGATATCGGCTTGGAGTTGTAACCAAAAGTCACTTTTTGCGCCACCACCAATGGATATCACATGTTCAATATTGTTACCCATGTGACGTAGATAGTTAATGGATTCATATAAAGAAAAAGTAATGCCTTCTATCACGGAACGCGCGATATCACTGCTATGATGCGACGTTTTTAGTCCTATAAAACTCCCTCGAATACTTGCGTCACCATGCGGAGTACGTTCCCCGGATAAGTATGGTGTAAATAATAGACCATGACTGCCTAATGTGGATGATTCAGCTTGTGCAACAATTTGTTCATAGCTTAAATGCGGGAGCATATGATTTTTTAACCATGTCAAACTATCGCCAGCTGCAAGTGTGACGCCCATGACGTACGACATATCGTTTACGACGTGATTAAAATAATGCATATTGTGTTTATAGTCGTATTGCTTGTCAGATTCACTCGTTAAGATAACGCCAGAAGTACCAATGCTACACAGCGTTTGATTTTCATCGACCACTCCTGAACCGAGCGCGCCGCATGCATTATCTCCGCCACCTGCAAATACTGCAACATCATGATTTAGGCCTAATTGTCTAGCTATGTCTTTAGTGACGTAGCCTACAAAGGCATCAGAAGTCACGAGCTCAGGATAAATATGGTCAACACCGAATTGTCGGCCAATCTCTTTAGCCCAACATTTTTGCTGATTATCTAATAACAATGTACTAGATGCATCGGAATACTCCATATTTAATTTGCTTGTTAATTTAAAACGCACGTAGTCTTTAGGCAATAAAAACACGTTTGTTTTAAGCCAGTGCTCAGGTTCGTTTTCCTTTATCCACAGTAGTTTAGTAAGTGTAAAGCCTTCTAAGACGGGATTGTCTAATACATAATCGCCAAGTTGTGCTTTAATTAAATTACATTGTGACGTTGATCTTGTATCATTCCACAAAATCGCATCACGGATGGGGTGGTTTTCATCATCCAGAATAACCAAACTATGCATTTGTCCTGACAAAGATAAGCCCTTCACTTGATAATGATTGAGTGCCTCACTGTGTACTAACTGTTGTATGCAGGAGCATGTAGCCTCAAACCAGTCATCTGGATTTTGCTCACTATAACCGTTGGCCACATGCCTTGTTTGTAGTGGTGCATGAACACTTTGTAATACGTTGCCATACCTGGTTACAGCAATGACTTTAACAGCACTCGTGCCAATATCTATACCTAATACGATATCTTGCATATAACGACTCCTTTGTTTAGATATTTAGGGAGTGGGGACTGAAATCAAATTGTTTAATAGATATTTCGTAGTGCTTCCCTAGTACTTCCCTGGCGAGGATGACTGGTATAAGAGTTTACCTGAGCTAACCCTCATGTATCAGTCTCACTAGAATTTTCATGTAAAATGCATAAGTGCATAAGAATGACTCATTTTCATGACATGAAAAAGGAGTGCTTTAAAGAAGTGAGATTTTAGATTTTCAGTCCAGCCCTCTACTGCCTAATTGAAAAAAGATTCTGAAACCATCGATGGATGTCCCAGACTCTTATTTATAACACGATTTAATTTAAATTAAAAATTTGGGGGAATTTTATTATAGAAAAATGTTAAATATATGGGGGGTGATATAGATTGATATTTACTAAGGTGAATTAACCGTATGACCTGTTATAACAAACAAAGAAAAGGTGTGAGATAGTAAAAACATGGCTTAAATCATAATTAAGCCACAAGTTAGTCGTCGACATAAAAAAAGCGTTAAGTTATTCAATGCTGAGTAACTTAACGCTTTTTATTTATACACAAATTTAGTTCGCTATTTCTTTTTTAATTTGTTTGGTTGCTTGAACTTGTTGTTGATGATTTAAATAGTCGTTTATTTCTTGTTGTGACGCTTCTGGATGTTGTTTTTTATAGTTACTTGCTAACTGTTGCATTGCTTTTTTCTGTTGTTGCTGCTTCGCTTGATTTCCTTCGCTGCTCTGTTTTTGCTGTGATTGTTGTAATTGTTTTGCTTGCTGAGCATCTAAAACGACCCACGTATCTTTAGGGACTGTCACAACGGTCGTTTTTTTGATTAATTCTTGATTGTCATGTCCAAAGCTAAATAATGATTTATAAACATCTGATTTCCAAACCCAAACTGTTTTTTTAGTTTGTGTTGTTGCTTTATCAGTATCTTTTACTTCATATGTCGCTTGGTGTTTAACCGATTCTGATAAATGATCTTTATCCATATTTGGTTTAAAATGTGTCTCGGCTTTTTGATCGTCTGAATGATTTTTATAAACCATAATATAATTATTACTATTCTTGCCCATCTCGTTAGCGATTAACATATTGACTGGACTGTCTTTAGAACCAGCGCTATAGATTTCTTTTTTATCAGAAGTGACTACTTTTTTCTCCATTCCCCAATGGTGTGTCATGTTAGCTGTGATACCAATGATCATAAGTAATAAGGCTACTGTGGAAATATAACCTAAAATATAGCGTGTAACCTTATGAGGAATTAATAACCAACTAACAAATACACATAGCGTTAAAATAATTGTTATGATCATATTATTTCTCCTCACTTTCAGATGAATTCATTTTCAAGAATGTTACGATGAGCACACCGACTAGCGCAAAGAAGATACCTATGATAAATGCTGTATTAAAGCCGTCAATTGACGCTTGTTGCGCCTGTTCAGCATATTTTAAAGGATCGATATCTTTAAGACTAGAAGCAGGCATATTGTTATTAATAATATTTTGTGTAACGGACGTTAATAGTGCTACAGCTATGGATGAAGCAACTTGTCTAGCTGTATTATTGACCGCTGTCCCGTGTGTGCCTTTTTCAACCGTTAATGCATCCATAGCGTTTGTAGTTAAAGGCATCATCAAAATGGCAATACCAAACATACGAATCGCGTAGAGTACAAGGATTAATGTAGGTGAAGTATGATCACTTAAAAATCCAAATGGTATGGATGATAAAGTTAAAATTGAAAATCCGACAAAGGCTAAACGCTTAATGCCCACTTTGTTATATAGCGTACCTGATATGGGTGAAATAAAGCCGAGCATTAAAGCACCAGCGAGCAAGGTCAAACCAGATTCAAAAGGTGAGAAACCATGAATATTTTGTAAATAAGTTGGTAACATCATTTCAACACCATACATGGCCATAGTAACCACAATCAAACCAATCGTTGCGATAGTGAATCCTTTAGATTTGAATACGCGTAAATCTAGGAAAGGATCTTTGGATTTGAGCTGTCTGATTACGAATAGTGTTAAGACAATAACACTGATGATAATCGGTAAGATAACGTAGTTCACACTGTCCCAACCTTCACTTGAAACATTGGAGAATCCCCATAAAAAGAGACCGAAGCCAATACATGACAGAATCAGTGAATATACATCTAATTTCAATTTACGGTTCGGTATAACGTCTTTCATAAAAAAGAAACTCAATACAAATGCGATGGCTACAATAATAATTGGTAATACAAAAATATTTCTCCATGAATCAGAAATCGTAATACCTAATAAGACGTGGTCTTTATCTAAGATCCAGCCTGCAAATGTAGGACCCATAGCAGGTGCTAAACCTACAGCTAAGCCACTTAAGCCCATAGCAGTACCTCGTTTATTGATAGGGAACATATTGATAATAATAATTTGCATTAATGGCATCATCAGCCCTACTGCAATGGCTGTGACAATGCGTCCTGATAAGAAAATAATCCATGCATCGTGATGTGATGGTGCAATAGCCGTTAGTGTTAAGCCGATTAATAATAAACCGTATGCACAGACATGTAACCACTTAGTAGAAATTCTGGTTGCTAGAAAAGCAGATAAAGGCACCATAATACCGTTAGCCAGTAAAAACCAAGTCGTTGCTTGTTGCGCAGTACTAAAATCTATATCAAAGTCATTCATTAAAGTAGGTAAAGGTGTACCTAATGACGTTTGCATGAGTGCACCAGCAAATGTGGCTAGAAGAATAATACTCATAATGATTTTTGGTTTATATTGTTGTCCATGAATGTCTAAGTTCATATTTTTACTTGTTTGGGTAGACATAAACAAGCCTCCTAAAGTTCTTGATAATTAATACTTTGGAAATATAGCATCCTGTATGAATTTGTAAAAGAACAAAATATGATACAATGTATGAAATCGAACAACTTGTATGATTTTGTATTATATTTGAAAAATAGGAGTGATGATGTGGGATATCAAAGGAAGACTACTTTAACTCATAAGCGTATAACAAACAGTTTAGTAACTTTGTTAGAAACACATAAATTTGATTTAATTACCGTTAATCAAATTGTTGAAGAAGCGGAGATCACAAGAAGTACATTTTATAGATATTATGATGATAAATATAATTTGCTATCAGAGATAGAAGAAGAGATTTTGACGCATTTATACGAAGAACGTCAAAAGATAGATCAACAATTTGCGAAAGAAGATATGTTGAATGTTGAAGTATTTCAACAATTGTTTGAAGCATTAGAGCCATATTCAGAAACAATACGACTTTTATTAGGGCATAATGGAGACTCAAGTTTTGAAATGAAAATAAAGAATGAAATAGGTAAAAGGTTTATCAATTTAGGTGAGCTTCATCATGTATCCAAAGTACGTGAAGATTTAGTGAAAGAATATTTGTATGTTATTTTAATTAAAACATTTCAGTATTGGTCCGCTAATAAAGATAGCATTGACGTGAGAGAAGTGGCATCGACGATGAGAGATATTCAATTAAAAGGTATCAGAAAGACAATTGGGTTGTAAATTCAAGGAAAAGTAAATAGTAGAAAAGAGGGAAATAATATGAAAATTCAAATCTTGTTATTTGATCATATTATAAATAAAGGCGAATCCTAGTGGGTTCGCCTTTTTGCATCTATAAGTATTTTATTTATTACTGGCTATGTGTTATGACATCGCTTCAACTACAGGTTATAACTGTCGTTTTTAAATTTTACTGATTGATTTATTTTGATAGTTAGGACGTATCATTAAATCTATAATAAGGAGGATAAAAGTATCATTTCTTAATATAACCGAGATTTCCGTTAACAGTCTCATAAAAATCGAATTGCATACCTGATTTAATAGCAGCTCCATTTAAATCTTTATCAAGTACTGTCAGTGCTAATTTATCTTTTGAAAGTTCATTTGCTTTGAATTGAACTGTGTATTCTCCAGTTTTGAAAAGATGTTTTTTAATCTCTAGAACTGTATAGTTGGTTGGATCTTTTCTATTTTTTATTTCAAGATATTTTAATTCTGAGTTTTTAGAGTAGAGTTTTAAAAATATGTTTTCATCTTTTTTGATTATTTTTTGCAATATGATATGCATTCTTTTTTTATATTTATTTTCTTTATAGACGTAATAGTATTTATCGTTTGAAAGGTAAAGTGGCTTCTCGTCTTTCTTTAAATAAAAGTTAACAAAGTCTATAATCTCTTCTTTGTCACCATTTTTAATGAGCGTTAAGGCATGTTGATTCAATGTGTCATCTGCATAGTCCAAAGAATTAAAATCATTATCTATCGTATTTAAAATATCTTGAAAGACAGGAAGTAATGTATCAATATTTTTAATGAATCCTTTTTTATAAAATTTACCTTCTAAAATATCTTTGTTTATAATTCGGTATAATAAGTTAGCAAAAATTTTATTGTTTTTGTATTTTTTTGTTAAGTAACGGTAGGCTTCATTTTGCCATTTTATACGATTAAGCACGGTAGATGCTTCGGATTTTACTAAAGAAATATTTTCATCATAACGATTAGCGCAATAGACAACGTCTTGTGTGGTACTGATATTTTTAGTGTTAAAAAATACTTCAGCGAAAAATTGTAAATCTTCTCCAAATATCATTTCTGGGAAACGAATATTATTTTTTTTGATAACACTAGATTTCATCATCCTACCAGCAGGCGCTAAATGATAAAATGATTTTCTAAAATTTTTCAAACCAACTTTATTATATGCAATTTTAGATAAGGCAACACCACTACGTGCAATACGATCACTATATACATATTTTGTAAGACCTGTAGCATAGTCAGTTTTATTTGATTTTAAAAGCGTATATAAATTTTCCAAGGCATCTGAAGGTAACCAATCATCTCCATCTACAAACATAATGTATTTACCTTTGCTTAAATCGATTGATAGATTACGAGGTTTGGCAGGTGTTCCTGAATTTTCATCTAATTGAACAAATTGATAATTAGAAAAACTTTCAATCTTTTTAGATATAATATCAAGCGTATTATCTGTGGAACAATCATCTACAATGATTAATTCAAAATCATTTTTATTCATTGTCTGTGCCAATATACTATTTAACGTATTTTCAATAAACTTCTCCTTATTGTATGTACTTATAAGTATACTTACTTTAAATTTATTTGTTACTTTATTACTTTTTATAACTTTCATTTCATATCCCTTTCTATGTTCATAAGATTTATAATTTGATGAAATTTTGTAATTAGCCTCTAGTTGTGTAAATATAAATAATGATTTTTTATGTTTTGTGATAACAATTAACTTTTGTTATTTATTATACTATTAAAACCAGTAATTATGGAATAGTTTTTAAAAGTTGTATAAATTGTGCAATTCTTTTTGGGGTGATTTTAAAAAAGCAGCTTGTGAATAGTAACTATTTTTATAGTAGTGGGGGCATAGCGCAACTTAATGTATTTTTCAGTAAATACGTCTTTTATGCGGTTTTCGTTCTCCTACAAAGTAAAAAAATAGCTTCCTTTACGTGTGGTGTCAAGGAAGCTATATTGCTTTTCGCTATATTAATAGTGAAATGAATTTGATTAGATGGAAAACAGTAAATTTATGATGATGGTTTACTTCTGAAATATTGAGTGGGATTACTTTTAAGTTTTGGTTTTCTAGGGACAGGTACGATATAGTTTCCATTTGGAATTTTAATAAGTAAATGAATAACTAGTACAGATAAACCGACGATAATGATATATGAAAGACCATATAACAGTATGCTATCTCTATTATCAAAAATTGAAATTTTTAATACAAGCCATTTTACTAAAGGATGTACTAAATATATCCCCATAGAGTAATTACCAATTAAAGTTAATGTTTTCATAAGTAATTTATTTTTTCTAATTAAAAAATAAAAATAAATCAAAAATATTAAGAAAAACGGTGTATATAATAAAAATGCTGGATGCGATGAGGTTACAAAATGATCTAAATCAATAAACAATAAAAAAGATATAAAGACGACAACAATGGCAGGTAAAAATAACTTGATATACTTTTTGATCAATGAATTGATTTCTTCATAATACTTAGCAAAAATAATACCCAATATAAAATAAGAAATCCAATTGAGTAAGAATGCCCTACTTGTTATAAAAGTACCGATAACTGGTATATCAATTGAAATGTGTTCATAGTTTAATTGCCATAAAATAGTGATGAATGTAAATAATAAGTAAGTTAGTAATAAGGGAATCCCTTTTTTAATTTTTTGTAAGAATGGAAATAATATGTAAAACTGCAACACGGTTAATATAAAATATAAATGGTAATTTCCAGTTCCAAATAAATAATAGCTAATAAAGTTTTTATTACTATCTAAATTCACTTCAACAACACCTAAATAATATAAATAAACGGTAGTCCAAATGATATAAGGCACAAATATTTTGGTGAATCGTGATTTAGCGAAATAGTTTAAATCAAAACCTCGTTTTAATACAGAATGGGTTAATAAAAAAGCGCTAATCACTGCAAAAACAGGCGTGCCAAGCCGACCAATTTGACTCAAATATCCTGCGAGAATGGTCATATTATGGTTGTTTTCGCTATTCGTATATGAAACTGATAGATGAACACATACGATAAATAGTGTAGCAATAGATCTAATAATAGGTATTTCTTCAAAATACTTCAACATGCTCCCCCTTAATGAAAATAACACACATCAGCTAATTATAACTGATAGGCGCAGTTTAAACTAGAGTTGAAATTATTTTGGATTTAAATCGATTTTATGTATAAACTCTATAACTTTTAATTTTTGTTGAGTGACATAGGGATAGACATTGAAAAATGACTAGTTAATGATTTAGATATTCTTTTTTATTATACATAAAGAGACTGAGACATTTATTTATGTCCCAGACTCCCAATTTATAACACGATTTAATATAAACTTTATGCTCCAATCAATTTTAGCATTATAAGTGCTTTGAATGGGGTTCCAATAAAACGGACAGCTCTGTTGTTAAAGTATCAATATCACATGGTTTTGATGCTTCAATCCACCATACAATAACGCCTACTACAGCTGATGATAAAAATTGAATTGTAATTCCATTATTTTCTTGATTCATGTTGTCGCGCATTTTCTTTGATAATGTTTGTTTAACTATATTAAGATCCGACCTTTTAAACAAAGTCTTTAAAATAGTGTACTGATCGTCAATGACATATAATATTTCACGTAATGCCTTTTCATTATCCTCTGATTTTGCCATGTAAAGATTGCATTGATTTACTGTTGCACTCAAAATAAAATCAATAGCATGGTCTAAAATGTCGTATTTATCTATGAAATTCAAATAAATGGTACCTCTATTTATATTGGCATGCTGAGTAATATCATTCATAGATATTTTATTAAAGTCTTTTTCTCTGATTAGTTCCACAAAACTACTAATAATCAGTTGTTGAGATTTTTCTTTTCGTTTAACCATTTTAACTCCTTTTAACATCAACATTTTCAAGTATTTGTTCATTAAGCGTCAATAAAGTTGTATTGTTCATTGAGTTTAAAGTTTAGTGATGATAATTTAAAGTTATTGAACAATTGTTCAATAACTAAACTAGAGTGATAAGAATATGAAAATTTTAATATATGGTGCTGGTGTACAGGGTCAATTTTTGTCTCACGCACTAAATACTAAAGAAAATACTGTTACAATGTTGGCACGAGGGAAAACTTTAGAACAATTGAATCAAAAAGGACTAAAACTTAAACATTTATTACAAAGAAAGACGACAATTGAATATATACCAACGATGAACACACTTTCAGAACAGGATATATATGACGTGATTTTTGTAACGATGAAGTATTCAGATTTTTATAATGTGGTTCCAACATTAGCTGAAAATAAAAGTCAAAATATTATCTTTGTTGGAAATAACATGAACCCTAAGTTACTTCAAAAAACATTAATGCAACAGAGTCATCATACTAAACATATCACATTCGGCTTTTTGATGACTGGTGGTTCAAGAGAAGATAACGATACTAAGATTTTAAGATTTAATGCTGGTGAACTCAAAGTGGGCAATATGTATGGAGATATTGCATTCGCACATGAACTAAACTCAATATTTAAAAATACGAAAATTAAATTAACATATGAGGCAAAATTTGAAGATTGGTTGATGTCACATGCTGCTTCAATTTTACCAATCAATATGCTTTTTATTCTAAAACAAAGTAAAAGACATCACACGAATGATTTAATAAAGGAAACAATAGCTGCTTTTAATGAAATGTATCAATTGTTGGAACATCAAGGTCATCGTATTAGACCGAAAGCACAGACTATTATTTTTAAAAATTTTAAAGGTTTATCCTATATATTATTGAAAGTAGTTATGAACATTGGACTTATTGATCAAACACAAGGTTCATTTAAAGAGCTTGAAGCAATTTATAACGATATTAAAGTGCTAAATCAAGATACTGCCTTGACTACACGTCATCTAGATAATCTATTTGAGAAAAGTAAATCTGTCAGTGAAAACAACTAAAATCACCGAAGCTAAAATGAAATGTATCCTAAGGTAACGTATGCTACTTCACTATTCTAAAACACACTCTTAGTAGTATTCGAAAATATAGCAAGTAAAAAAGGTAGTATAGAAAAATAAAGTCTAACCCTGCCAATCTATTTCAGATATTGCAGGGTTAGACTTTATTTTATATTTTTGATTACTTCTTGACGAAGTTTGCCTCTTAATTCTGCCATGGTATTAAGGTGATATTTTTTATAATCTCCTGAATCAATTCTGAAAGCATGTACTCCTAAAATTTCATTTTTGCTATTTAAAATTGATCCACCAGAAGACCCTGGTTCAGCCATCATTTGATAATAACCCATTGGATTTACATTTCGAGCCATGAGTGAATATTTACCTTTTGAATGATACATAGTACCCATTGGATCTTTTTTATATTTTCCAGTTGGTAAACCGTAATGATATAAGTGAATAGGTGTATTGGATTTGATATTTGTAATCGATTTTTCAGGAGCAATTTTACGTATCTTCATATATTTTGAAATATCTTCATTTGTATACACTAAAGCAACATCGCCATATTGTAACATTTTGACACCAGTTACTTGGAGAGAGCGCGCCACTTTTGAACCTTCTTGTAATAAGTTTATTCTTAAATTTTGTGTTGATGAAGGTGTCATCGGTTTATGTGCTTGTTGATTATTGATGACATGGTTCGCTGTTATTATTGTATGTTTGCCAATTGCAGTTCCAGTGCCATAAGTTAACGCTTTTGCTGTAGGATTCCAATTGAATACAGTTGCAATATTAGCTGCTTTTGCATTTGTATGTTCTAAAGTAACGCCTTTATTACCTGAAGCTTTCATAATTTTTAATGCATCATTGATACCAGAAGCACTGGTTGTTTGACCGAAGTCTCGAACATTATCACTACCAGGTATCTTGGATGACCATCGTTTTGGCGCTTGATTATAGTAGTTAAGGTTTGTCTGTTTTTTTTTGCTTGATTTTGGCGTAACTTTTACACTTTTAGATGCCTTTGCTTTTTTTATTTGTGTGTTTGATGGTTTGTTTTTTACAGTTGCTGATAATATTTGTGGTTTTTGAATTTTAGTTTGATTGTGTTTTGGTGATGGTTCCACTGGACTTTTCTTAAACTTCGTTACTTTACTAGAAGTTGATGGTACCTGCGGCTTCTTCGCTGTTACTTTGCTAGATTTTTGCCCGGTTTTATTAAGTTTAATTGATTGAACTTGCGTTTTTACCTGCTTAAATTGTCTTGGTAAAGTATATTTTTTTTCTTTTCACTTTTGATTGCTTTCACATTAGTATTTGTATTATTTTTGGTTATTGTATTCGATTGTACGAGTGTTTTGTGGTTTTGTATGGGTTGTGTTATTGTTTGTAGTTTTTTAGGCTTTAGTATCTGTGATGCAGGTTGTGCTTTTTGATTTACAGTTTTTTTAGAAGATGAATAAATACTATTGTTTTTAACGATATTTTTGGCAACTTGTTTCTTATTGTTATGGTCCAATAAGTTATTTTGATTAAATTTGGTATCCTTTGTTTGAATTGAATTGTTTTTAGTTAATTTATAGTTGGCTGCATGGTACTCATTAGTAGTCGTTTCAGCTGCTTGTAATTTAGTCATATGAAATGTCATTATGAATACAATTGCCATTAATAATGATATAAAGTGGTAAACATATTTATATAAACTTTTGTTCACTTAACCTGTCCCCTTACTGTTATTTGTGTAAAAAGTTAACGCTAACGTATTTATTCAATATTATATACATGTGCTATTTAGTATAGCAATATATTTTTCAAGTAAAAACAAAGAAAATTTTTAAAGTTTTAGATTCACGGTATTTTTTAATAATAAAAATAATGATATATCAGAGATTAGGAGGATGAAATATGCAAAAGAGAAATGATTTTATAGTTAAATTATTAGAAAAAGCATCGATCCAAAACGGAATGCGCGTACTGGACGTAGGTTGCGCTACGGGCGAGGTTACTCAAATTGTTGCCAATAAAGTTGGTGACCAAGGTGAAGTGATTGGTGTGGATATGAACCAAGATATGCTTCATATGGCTGAGGAAAATAAACAATTTGAGAATGTAAAATATATTAAAGGTGATATTTATAATTTGCCTAAAGACATTGGCAAGTTTGATGCAATTGTGGGTAGAAGCGTTTTGATGTATTTACCAGGTGCATATGAAGCTTTAAATGTATTGAGAGGTCATTTGAAACCTAATGGTATATTCTGTTTTCAAGAAAGTGATGCTATTAATAGCGGTGTAGGCGCAGATAATTTACCAATGCATCAAAAAGCGATTCAACTAGTATGGAAAACTGTAGAAAGTGAAGGTAGCGATATTCATATTGGTCAAAAACTTTATACATTATTTCAAAAAGTAGGCGTAGTGCCTGTAGAATTTATCGCAGAAGCAGTGATTCAAACCTCAGACGATAATGATTTGAAGTGGCTTATAGATATCATGGCTACCAGAATGAAAGAACGTCAGATAGTTAAATCATCTTTTTCTATTGAACAATTTTTAAATGATCTAACAAATGAATCTGAAAAGCATCACAGTGCTTTTATAAGAGATATGGCATTTGGCATTTGCGGTAGGATTTGATAAATCAGCACTTTAAATGATAAATAACAGGGAAAGTTTCTAAGAAAAATTAATAGCAACAGTGAGTATATTTGAAAAGTCTTTACAATAGATGAATGATAATAAGGAGCGGATCATTCACTGTAACTATAGACTTATACAAGCGTTAGGTAAGTATGCGGTTTGTCTGAAGTTAGACTGAACGTAGGATAATGTACAATAAAAAAGCTAATTTCATACAAGGTGAAATTAGCATGTAAGTTATCATTCCATAAAGTTGATCAAACAATTTTTCGACATTAATTTCTTGTTGCGAGTAATATACAATGTTATAAATATCTTTCTTTTCAATTAGGTGATTTTTCATGCGATGAAATCTTTTCATGATGTCCAATTTTAAGCAAAAACAGTAATACAATTAATAAAATAAATGATGGTAACCAAACTAAATTTAAATTCAATATGCTTAAATAAATACATAGCGCAAGAATAGGGAGACCTAAAGCATTTCCCAGGGAATAAATGTGTTTTACGGTATGGCTCGCATAGGTTGTAACAATCATTTTTCTGAAAATAATTCTAGCACCACCAAAGGTTAAACCGAATAGTAACATTAAAACTAATTTAAATAAGAGTATATCTTCTAATACATACCATGAGATAGTGATTACAATACTGAGGATGAATAATAAATGCATCCACTTATTTGAAATAAATTTACTAAATAGTACACCAATGACAGCCATGCCTATACCTAAAACACTGTCTAATAGCGCGACTTCATGAACTTCACCGCCTTTATAAGTTGTAAGCGTAGGTAGCATAAAGTTAATTGTTCCCAATATTGGCCACATCAGCATGCTCATAAAATAATGTATTAATTTTACAGATGACTTGGGTGGAGATGATTCGTTTATAGAGGTAAGATGCATCATCTTATTTCTACTTCTAATTGCTAAGCAAAGAATTAGGTAGGCTAAACAGATAAAACGGTATAATGCAGTAATTATTAAATAATTAGTCATGATGCGCATCACTACAATCAAAAATTTTAGATGCGAGTTCATTGGCTTTATGAATATGTTTGAAAGTTTTTGTAGTCGATAATTCAGGCCAGCTAAACTGCACAAGTCCTTCACGACTGCTCCAATTTTCAGGATCGGTTACATTGTCTCCAATCCCCTTTAATAAATTTACTTTTTTTATTTCAGAATCATTGGCTATATCAGGATAGTTAATATTTTGTATCTTACCTTTTTTAGCTTTCATAAAAGCGATAGCAGACGTACGTTTTGGTGTGAATATATCTGCTGATTTAACTTTATTATTAATGTACATAGAAATATGGAGTTGATAAGGATTCATATCATAAGCATTTTCAACTAAGTCCATTATAGCGTCACCACCAGGTCTAGCAGTAGCTTCTATGACATAGAGTTGGTCGCCTTTGATTTTTATTTCCACATGAGCAACGCCTCGCGTAATACCTAAAGTCTGACACGTGCGGATT
Organism: Staphylococcus sp. LKG3-1; assembly: GCF_048568385.1. Classification (NCBI taxonomy): domain Bacteria; kingdom Bacillati; phylum Bacillota; class Bacilli; order Caryophanales; family Staphylococcaceae; genus Staphylococcus; species Staphylococcus sp. LKG3-1. Next base: position 1,840,829 of record NZ_CP183796.1, on the reverse strand, counting down.
GCAAGGTTTTTTAATATCTTCATTTTTATATCTGTGACTTGGGACTAAATGACCCATTTCAGTAAACCATGGTCTGGGAGATAAATATTTTTCAGTAACTGTAATGACCTCATAGAAATGATGACCACACAACACTTCAACTGAAACTTCGTCATCACTATCAATAAATGTTTCAATCAGAAATTTATTTTTAAACACATGAAAGGTATCAGCATAAGTCTCCATAATTTGTTTCGATTTTCTATAGGCATCCATGCATTCTTTTTCGTTATTTGCTAAGTAAACCCCACCACTGCCTCCAAAATCCATTGGTTTTATAATTACTGGGAAAGTAAATTCTTTGATACATTCTTTCAATTCTGTTGCATCATTAAATTGTATCGACTTTGCTGTAGGAATGTCTGCTTTTTCAAATAAGGATTTCATGATGTGCTTGTTTCTGCAAGCTTTAATAACCTTTGGTTCAAGGTAAGGCAAACCGTAGTCTCGATTTAATTGATTAGCTACTTCTAATGTCCAATCATTTAAAGAGACAATGCTTTTTGGTTCGTACCCCTGAATTTGATAATATGCTATCTCTTTCTTTATCTCTTCATAGCTTAAAGGATTGGCATCAATACAAAAATCAAAATACGCATTGTACTTATATTTTGCATTTTGAATTGTTGTCCATATTTGAAAATCACCGATTGCTTTGCCACCAGCGTAAGCACGTTCTCTTAAAAACTGATCTGCACCTAATAACAATAGATATTCTGTCATATGAGCCTCCTAATTTTTATGTAATGATTAATATATATAAATAATACTATATAAAATTATATTTGGAATATAGTTGGAATGAATTTTGGGAAATATGAATTTTATTAATTTGAGTATTTTGAATTGGTTTGAGAGAAGTGTAATGAAATTCGAAGCATGATTAAGAAGATTGGAAATATAAAAAAAGACTAATTCGCTCAAGCGAATTAGTCTTTTTACAATTAAGAGTGAAGGTCGTTCTAAACTCTCAATTGAAGCCCTACAATTGTTAGTTGTTTTTAATATTCGATATTCGGTGCTTTATTCACGTGTTTTTGATAACGTTTTAAAGCGTAAAAACCGATAGCGCCGATTACTGAAACTACTAATAGTTTTTTCATTTTTTTCACAATCCTTTAAAATTATTATGCATTAAACTACTATTTACTATAATAGTTTAGGTTTAAGCTTTTAGAAGTTTGTTGACGTGTACGTCTCATTAAATCAGGATCTTCAATTAATGATTGACCATAAGATGGAATCATTTTTTTGATTTTTGGTGTCCATTCTGATTTATATTCAGGGAAGTTTTTCTCTAATACTTCTAATGCAACTGATACTGAAGTAGAAGCCCCTGGAGATTCACCTAATAATGCAATTACAGTATGATCTTCAGAATTAACCACTTCTGTACCGAATTGGATAAAGCCTTTACCGTTTTCAGGTGTATCTTTGATTACTTGAACACGTTTACCAGCATTGTATAATTGCCAGTCTTCGTCACGTGCTTCTGGGTAGAATGTACGAAGATGGTTCATAGTACCTTCTTTAGTCATCAAGATTTGATCAATTGAATATTTAATTAATGGTAAGTTTTTAACTGCTGATGCTAATAAAGTTGTGATGTTATATGGTTTAACAGATTTAAATAAATCTAAATTAGAACCTTGTTTAAGGAATTTAGGTCCAATACTAGCGAATGGTCCAAATAGTAATGTACGTTCACCATCAATATAACGTGTATCTAAGTGAGGTACAGTCATTGGTGGTGTACCTTGAGGTTCTTTACCGTATACTTTAGCATCGTGTGCTTGTATAACATCTGGATTTGTACAGATTAAGAATTGACCAGTGATTGGGAATCCACCTAAGTGTTTACTTTCAGGAATTCCTGTTTTTTGTAATAGTGGAATTGCGCCACCACCTGCACCAATAAATACATAATCAGCTAGTTGTGTTTTTACACTACCACTGTTACGTTGACGTACTTTAACTTCCCATTTACCGTCTTTACGTTGGTTAAAGTCCATTACTTCGTGGTTGTATTGAACATCTACATTAGGTTCTTTTTCTAAGTTTTTGGCCATTTTACGAGTAAGTTCACCAAAGTTTACGTCAGAACCTTCATCAATTTTACTAGCTGCCATAATGTCACCTGCACTATGACCTTGCATCATTAATGGAATCCATTTTCTCATTTCTTCAATATCTTCTGTGTATTCAATATTGTCGAACATTGGGAATTCTTTCATAGCTTCATAACGATCTTTTAAAAATTGAACGTTATTTTTACCTCTTACAAAGCTAATGTGTGGTAGCGGACGAATAAATTCTTCAGGGTTACTGATTGTTTTGTTTTGAACTAAATGACTCCAAAATTGTTTTGATAATTCAAATTGTTCATTGATCTCTTTCGCTTGCTCAATGTTAATTGAACCATCTGGTTGTCTAACTGTATAATTCAATTCACATAAAGCAGCGTGTCCTGTACCAGCGTTATGACGCTCGTGAGAACTTTCATCACCTGGACGATCTAAACGCTCGTATAATTTAATATCCCATTCTGGTGCTAATTCATTAATCATTGTACCGAATGTAGTACTTAATACCCCAGCGCCGATTATTACAACGCTTTTTGACTCTTTGTTAGTAGCCATTATCTAATCACCTTTCCTTATCTCAACTTGCAACTATAGTATAATACTAAATCACCTATCATTAAAATACATATTTTTTATAGGTGCCATTCTAATATGGAATCTTTTTTATTTCTACTATTAAAACATAGAGAGAAATAAATTTTTTAAATATCTTTTTTGTTATTCGATTGATGTATAACTTCATTTAAACAAAAAATTTACAAACATTCCATAATATAGCATTGCTAATTAAATATAGAAAAATTATAGTTCTATGTAATTTTACCCCGATCAATCTTCAACAAACACGACTATCAAAATATTTGTACATTTATTTATTCACGCACGTGCGTATGTACACGTGTGTACATATTAAATAGGAAAGTTTAATTTTCTAATATCAACATTGAGCAACTGGAAAGATAACAGCTATTTTAAAAACTTCCTATATGATAGTTATCCATATACACACAAATTATCCAACTTTCACATGTTCTAACCATTACTTTTTTCTATGGGGTGGATAGATAATATGTATTTTATTTATATGTCGCAGCGTTTTATAATAAGTATGTAATCAATTTACAGCGCAAATCATTCGTTATGACATGCCATGGTATAGGACTAAATGTGAACGGCGCTAATTTAGAGTATTAAATATGAATTTTTCATAATAATATAATGAGATTAAATTTTTAATACATTGTTGAGTGAATAATTTAAATTGTTTGCAATGATTAATGATTTTTTGCATTAAATGTTGAAAGGAAATGAATGTAAAATGGCTGACAAAAATTATACAGCAGCAAATATGGTAATAAATACTTTGAAAAATAATGGTGTGGAATATGTATTCGGTATCCCAGGTGCTAAAATCGACTATTTATTCAATGCACTTGAAGATGATGGCCCAGAACTTATTGTAACGCGTCATGAGCAAAACGCGGCAATGATGGCACAAGGTATTGGACGCTTAACAGGTAAACCAGGTGTTGCCTTAGTAACAAGTGGCCCAGGGGTAAGTAATTTAACGACTGGACTTTTAACAGCGACATCAGAAGGAGACCCTGTATTAGCATTAGGTGGCCAAGTTAAACGTAACGATTTATTACGTCTAACACACCAAAGTATTGATAATGCAGCATTATTAAAATCTTCAACAAAATATAGTGAAGAAGTTCAAGATCCAGAGTCATTATCAGAAGTTATGACAAATGCGATGAGAACTGCAACTTCAGGTAAAAATGGCGCAAGTTTCATAAGCATACCGCAAGATGTTATTTCTGCACCGGTTGAATCACAAGCGATTGCACTTTGCCAAAAACCTAGCTTAGGTGTGCCAAGTGAACAAAATGTTAATGAAGTAATTGAAGCGATTAAAAACGCGAAATTCCCTGTATTATTAGCAGGTATGAGAAGTTCAAGTTCAGACGAAACGAATGCAATCCGTAAATTAGTTGAAAAAACAAATTTACCAGTTGTAGAAACATTCCAAGGTGCAGGTGTGATTAGTCGTGAACTAGAATCCCATTTCTTTGGTCGTGTTGGTTTATTCCGTAACCAAGTCGGTGACGAATTATTAAGAAAAAGTGATCTCGTTGTTACGATTGGTTATGATCCAATTGAATATGAAGCGAGCAATTGGAATAAAGAATTAGATACTAAAATTATTAATATAGATGAAATTCAAGCGGAAATTACAAATCATATGCAACCAGCAAAAGAATTGGTTGGTAATATTGCTGGCACAATCGAACTTATTTCTGACAAAGTCGATGAACCTTTTATCAGTCAAAAACATTTAGACGAATTAGAAACTTTAAGAGCGCATATACTTGAATCAACTGGTATCAAACCAACACATGAAGATGGCGTGTTACACCCAGTTGAAGTCATTGAGTCAATGCAAAAAGTATTATCAGATGATACAACAGTAACTGTAGACGTAGGTAGTCACTATATTTGGATGGCACGTAAATTTAGAAGTTACAATCCAAGACACTTGCTATTCAGTAATGGTATGCAAACGCTAGGTGTTGCGTTACCATGGGCTATATCAGCTGCTTTAGTACGTCCTAATACACAAGTTGTATCCGTTGCTGGTGATGGTGGTTTCTTATTCTCAGCACAAGACTTAGAAACAGCTGTACGTAAAAATCTTAATATCATTCAATTAATTTGGAATGACGGTAAATATAACATGGTTGAATTCCAAGAAGAAATGAAATATGAACGTAGTTCAGGCGTAGACTTTGGTTCAGTAGACTTCGTTAAATATGCTGAATCATTTGGTGCTAAAGGCTTACGTGTAACAAATCAAGAAGAATTAGAAGCGGCAATTAAAGAGGGATACGAAACTGAAGGACCAGTATTAATTGATATCCCAGTGAATTACAAAGATAATGTCAAACTTTCAACAAATATGTTACCTGACACTTTTAACTAATATCGAATCAAACGGCGAAAATGATTAATTATTTATCAAAATAGGAGTGAATAAAGTTATGACTAACGTACTATATCAACACGGCACACTAGGTACATTGATGGCAGGCCTTTTACAAGGTACTGCTTCAATCAATAATTTATTAGAACATGGAGACATTGGTATTGCGACTTTAACAGGTTCAGATGGTGAAGTGATTATCGTTGATGGTAAAGCTTATCATGCCAATGAACATAAAGAATTTGTAGAATTGAAAGGTGACGAATTATCACCATATGCAACCGTATCAAGATTTACACCTGATAAAACGTATAGCACGAGCAATAAATCTTCAACAGAAGTTTATGATGAAGTTAAAGAAAAAATGTTAAGTGAAAATTTATTCTCTGCTGTTAAAATTTCAGGAACATTTAAAAAAATGCATGTACGTATGATGCCAGGACAAGAGCCACCATATACAAGATTGATTAACTCAGCGAATAGACAACCTGAACAAATTGAAGAAAATATCAAAGGTTCTATTGTAGGCTTCTTTACACCAGAATTATTCCATGGCATTGGTTCAGCAGGTTTCCATGTTCATTTCGCTAATGATGACCGTAATTTTGGCGGACACGTATTGGATTTTGAAGTTTCAGATGTTACGGTAGAAATTCAAAACTTTGAAACATTTGAACAACATTTTGCAGTCGATGATGAAGCATTTACAAATACAGATATTGACTACAAAGATATTGCAAAAGAAATAAGACAAGCAGAATAAAGGAGTAGCGAGCAAATATGTTAGTTGAAAGTTTTAACCCTTTTAATAATTTGCTACTTTCAAGTATTGTAGCCGCAATACCAATTATATTATTTTTATTATGTTTGACTGTATTTAAAATGAAAGGTGTTTATGCAGCAATTACAACGTTAATCGTTACAATAATTGTTGCTATGGCTTTCTTTAAATTACCAGGAAGTATTGCAGGCGGCGCTACTTTAGAGGGCTTTTATCAAGGGATTATCCCAATAGGCTTTATTGTAATCATGGCAGTTTGGTTATATAAAATTGCTACAAAAAGCGGCCAATTTGCTATTGTGCAAGATAGTATCGCGAGTGTCTCAAGGGACCAACGTGTTCAATTATTATTGATTGGCTTTGTATTTAATGGATTTTTAGAAGGTGCTGCAGGCTTTGGCGTACCTATTGCCATTTGTGCGGTACTATTAACACAATTAGGTTTTAAACCTTTGCAAGCTGCGATGTACTGTTTAGTAGCTAATGCAGCAGCAGGTGCTTATGGTGCGGTAGGTATACCGATTGCTATCGTGGATACTTTGAATTTGCCAGGTGGTGTAACAACATCTCAAGTAGCGTTAATTGGTAATTTAACGTTAGGCTTTATTAGTTTCGTTGTGCCATTTTTATTAATGTATATTATGGATGGCTTTAAAGGTGTGAAAGAAACTTTCCCTGCTACTTTAGTTGTGGCAGTTACTTTCACAGTTTTACAAGTGCTTATTGCAGCTTTTGCTGGACCAGAGTTGGCTGATATTATCCCTGGCCTTGTAGCAATGATTGCATTAGCATTGTTCTCAAGAAAATGGCAACCTAAAAATATTTTCAGAATTAATAAAGATGAAAAAGCAGATGCCGTGCCTAAACATTCTATTGGACACATCACTTATGCATGGAGCCCGTTTATCATTTTAACGATTGTTGTGATGATCTGGAGCTTACCAGCATTTAAAGGTTTATTTGAAAAAGGTGGTGCCCTAAGTGCACTTGTTGTGAACTTTAATGTACCGGGTACGATGAATGCTGTGACTAATAAACCGAATGAACTGACATTCAATTTCTTTGCTCAAACAGGTACAGCGATTTTAATTACAGCGATCATTACAATTATTATTGCGAAAAATATGAGCTTTAAAACGGCTGGTCATTTACTGGGTCTCACAGTTAAAGAATTATGGATTTCAGTGTTAACCATTTGTTTCATTTTAGCAGTATCTAAAATTACAACATATGGTGGATTAAGTAATGCTATGGGACAAGGCATATCTAAAACAGGCGCTGCCTTCCCATTATTGTCACCACTACTTGGTTGGATTGGTGTATTTATGACGGGATCCGTCGTAAACAATAATTCATTGTTTGCGCCAATTCAAGCCTCTGTTGCTGAACAAATTGGTACAAAAGGTTCATTACTTGTTGCAGCTAATGTCGCTGGTGGTGTAACTGCTAAGATTGTATCACCACAATCTATAGCTATCGCTACAGCAGCAGTTAATAAAGTAGGTAAAGAATCAGAACTGATGAAAATGGCAATGCGTTTCAGTATCGGATTGTTAATTCTCGTTTGTATTTGGACATTTATTTGTAGTTTATTTATTTCATAAAATGAATTTGAAAAGACCGAAATTAAAGCATATCATGCTCGCTACTTATCTATATGAGCATGTATGATAAGTTAAAAAGTTAGTGGAAATACCGCATAGATTATTTCCTGGAAAATATTTATTATAAAACCAATTAAAAAACACTAAAGTCGATGGCGTTTTGTCATACGACTTTAGTGTTTTTTGTGTTCCTCAAAGTTTTGCTGTATATAAAGTATTATTTATGCTAAAGATTCCCCAATCAATTCTATACACATTTTCAATTTTATTTGGACAAAAATGCTAACTGCGATACACCAACTCTAACTATAAAAATTGTGTTAGTTATCGCTTTTTAAAATTAAATATAGGTGTGGCTAGCAGTGGTTTAGTTAAATTGTTTAAGTGTTAAGTCAATGAATTGATCACTTGCTTTTGTTAAATTTTCTAATTTGTTATAACCAATCACTACTGTGTTTGTAAATGATTGATTTAATTCAACGTAAATGGCGTCACTATTATGTTCAGTAGAACTACTTGGTATAAATGTGAGGACGCCTGTAGAAATTGCAAGGCGGTGGACATTGTCTACGTTTGAAGTTTCTAAAATAATATTAGGGTAAATGTTGTATGTTTCTAGAACTTTATTAATGATCTGTTTAAGTCCGTATCTATCTTTTAGAATGATAAAGTGGTCGTGAGATATGAGTGACATGATTTCATTGGAATTTAATTCATTTTGTTGGATTCTTTTATATAAATGGTGCTGAGGTGGCACAACTAAATATATCGGTTCCGTATAGATTTGAGTGTATTGAATATTTTTATTTCATAATGTTAGTGTATTTAGACATAAATCGACTTTACCCTCTAGTACTTGTTTTTCAATGTCTTAGGAATTACCTTCGATTAAGTTAATTTTAATATTAGGAAAAAGATTCATAAATTTAGGCAGAATTTTATGTAGTATATGGAACGCTAATGTAGGTGTAACACCTATATTTAAAAAACCGGAATTCAAGTTTGAAATATTAGTGATTTTTCGCGTTACATCATGATAAAGTCGCTCTTGTTCTTGTAGATATTTATAATAAAGTTGACCTTCGGGCGTAAAGGTAATGGGATGTTTTTTACGATTAAAAATAATGATGTTCCACTCAGCTTCAATATTTTTGATAAAATTACTGAGATAGGGCTGGGAAACATAGAGTTTATTGGCTGCCTTGGTTATTGTTCCTTCATTGATGATCGTTTCAATATATTTATAGTTACGGTTAATAAGGCTCCCTCCTTAATGACATAAGTAATTACTTATATGTTATATATACTAAAAACTATTTTACATTTAGTCAATATGAGCAGACAATATATATGTTGCGTTTAATTCTTAAGGGGAAGGCACTGTAACTAGAAAGGAAGTCAATTTTTTATGGAAAATAGTACAATGGATATGGAACGAATTTGGACAAAAAATTTCACGATGAATTTTGTAGTTAACTTTTTGGTTAATTTGAATATGTATTTTCTGATTGTTTTAATTGCAGGCTATGCGCAGTCTCAATTTAATGCCTCAGATAGTTCGGCTGGACTGGTAGCAGGTTTATTTATAGTCGGGTTACTGATGGGTAGATTTGTTATGGGGAAATATATCAATAGTTTAGGACCTAGAAAGGTACTCTTAATTGGAACTGTATTATTTACAATTACCAGTGTTTTTTATTTTGTAGAATCTTCATTATTATTTTTAATTATTGTTAGAATCATTAATGGATTTTCATTTGGGATTTGTACAACTTCAACTGGATCAATAGCAGGGTATATAACACCGGAAACTAAAAAAGGTGAAGGTATCAGCTTTTTAGTTTGAGTATGGTGCTTGGTGCAGCCATTGGCCCATTTTTAGGTTTATTGTTAATGCAACAATATTCAATAGAAGTCATCTTTGGACTTAATCTTGTATTGAGTTTTATTTCATTGATTTTGGCAATATTTATGAAAGTACCTTTTGAAACAATTGCTAGAACAGCAGAGGATAAAGGGTTTAAGGTTTCAGATTTTATCGCGAAAGAAGCCATTCCAATTGCCATTATCGTGTTTATAGCTGGTCTTTCTTATTCTTCTATTCTTAATTATATTAAAGTTTTTGCGCAAGAGAGAGACTTAATTACAGCTTCAAGTTACTTTTTCGTTGTCTATGCAATCGTCTCAATTTTTTCAAGACCAGTTTGTGGTAGATTAATGGATGCAAAAATGAAAATATAGTTATATACACTAGTATTATATTTCAGGCTATCTATTTCTTAGTTATTGCATTTTCACATTCAGCATGGATGTTATTAATTGGTGGTGCTTTATTAGGATTAGGTTATGGTAATATCACGTCTACGTCTCAATCGGTATCTGTCAAAGTCGTACCAAAAGAAAAAATTGCGCGAGCAACCTCAACATTCTTTATCGGTTTAGATTTAGGCTTAGGATTTGGGCCCTATATACTAGGTTTGTTTACTAATCAGATCGGGTTAGGCAATATGTATATAGTAATGGCTGTATTATTAATTGTCACTTTCTTTATCTATCACTTCATACATGGTAGAAAAGTGAGTGTGTCAAAAGCATAATCATGCCCCTCGTGAAATATTGAATCCATTTTCAAGAATTTGAATTATTTAATTAACATATGCCCCTTTCAATGATGGCACATATAAGTGCAAACTTGAGAGGGGATTTTTATATATTTTAAATGGTTACACATAATACAGCTGCTAACAAATTGATTAAAGCCTGAGCATCTATTTATGTTATACAAGCGCAATCAGTTTACGATATGTACAAAGCTGTAATTTTAGTTGTTTAGTTGGTACACTGAATATACCGTAGTTGTTAATACAAATACATAAAAATTATAAGATAAATGAAAGGAGGTTGTTTATGTTTTTAGCATGGAATGAAATAAAGCGTAACAAATTGAAATTTAGTCTGATTATCGGTGTCTTAATTATGATTAGTTATTTGCTGTTCCTATTATCAGGTTTGGCAAGTGGTTTAATGAATATGAATAGAGAAGGTATTGATAAATGGCAAGCAGACGCCATCATTTTAAACAAAGATGCGAATCAAACGGTTGAACAATCAATGTTTGATAAAAAGGATGTTGTAGATACATATAAAAAACAAACAACGCTAAAGCAATCCGGTATCATTGTATCTAATGGAGATAATGAAGAAAATGCATTAATGTTCGGTGTTACAGATGATTCTTTTCTCTTACCGAATATGATTGATGGAAAGAAATTTAATGCAGATAATGAAGTCGTTGCTGATGAAACGTTAAAAGAAAAAGGATTTAAACTAGGTGATACATTATCGCTATCACAATCCGACGAAAAGTTAAAAATAGTTGGGTTTAGTGAAAGTGCTAAATATAATGCTTCTCCGGTACTTTTTTCAAATAACAAAACCATTCAAAATATTAATCCGTCATTAACTGAAGATAAGACGAATGCGGTTGTTGTAAAAGATAAAGATTGGCAGTCTAAAGATTTAAATCATAATTTAGAAGCGATTGGTATCGAAAGTTTCGTTAAAAACTTACCAGGTTATACAGCGCAAAACTTAACGTTAAACTTTATGATTTCATTTTTATTTATCATCTCTGCTACAGTTATTGGCATCTTTTTATATGTTATTACATTACAAAAAACGAATTTATTTGGTGTATTAAAAGCACAAGGCTTTTCAAATGGTTATTTAGCCAAAGTAGTGTTGTCGCAAACGTTTATCATTGCCTTGATTGGTACGGTCATTGGACTGGTATTGACCTTAATTACAGGAGCGTTCTTGCCGAGTGCGGTACCGATTAAATTTAGCGCCACAACATTATTAATTTATGGGGTTGTCCTTATCGCTGTTTCATTAATAGGTAGTCTATTCTCCATATTAACGATAAGAAAAGTTGATCCACTGAAAGCGATAGGGTAAATGAGGAGTGTATAATAAATGCTAGAATTTAAAAATGTCACGAAATATTTCCAAGATGGAAACCAAAAAATAGAAGCTGTGAAGCCTACCTCACTAAAATTTAATCAAACTGAACTCATTGCGATTATAGGACCTTCAGGATCTGGGAAAAGTACTTTCCTAACTATGGCAGGCGCACTTCAAACACCGACGTCTGGAGAGATTCTCATTAATGGTAAGGAAGTCTCCCAGATGTCTCAGAAAGCATTAGCAAACACACGGATGCAGGAGATTGGCTTCATACTTCAAGCAACTAACTTGGTACCTTTTTTAACGGTGAAACAGCAGTTTAAATTATTGGCTAAACAAAAGAAAGATGTATTAACTCAGACTGAATATAAGCAGTTGATGTCACAACTCAATCTCGAAGCAATTGAAAATAAACTGCCGAGTGAAATTTCTGGTGGGCAAAAGCAGCGTGTAGCCATTGCTAAAGCGCTATATACACAACCTTCGATTATTTTAGCGGATGAACCAACGGCTTCGCTTGATACACAAAATGCGATGGAAGTCATGGAAATTTTAAAAGCACAAACATCAGAAAAAAATAAAACGTGTATTGTGGTTACACATGATGAACGACTTACATCCTATTGTGACAAGGTTTATCATATGGAAGATGGCGTGTTAACACATACTTAAATAACGGTTTAATATGGGTACGGTGATATTAAATTATTGTGAAAGTTAAAGTTATAATCTCTAAATAAGGGGATGAGCATAATCAAACATAGGCATGAAATGGAATTGTTATGGAAAGCATATAAATATGAGGTCATGTGGCATAGTCAACAAAGCTATAATGAGATTAGAGAAATGCTTAAAGGGCAATGTGAATATAGAGATGTTGAAGAAGCAATTGATCATGCACTGTCCATACAGCCTAGCAAAGGTTCGGTAATCAATACATTTAGCCATATATGGGGTTATTTTAAAAAGTTTTGTAGCGCCTCAGAGAAAGCATTATTTAAAAAGCTGAAGGCACAATACTTACTAGATCGAATCGATACACCTACGCTCATTTTCTTTATCTATTGTATGACAAGATATTATGATGTTACGTATCTCAAAGAATCCACATTAATCAAAAATTTTTCAATCGCAAATAGATCATTTAAATAGGATGATTTGCTAACGCGATGGTTGATTCAAGTTTATGATATACGCTGTGTGATTTAGTCGATGGTATGGGCGATAATTTTAATGTCATTACAATATAAAGTTTCTTAATCATAACGGTTGGTGCATATGAAGCATCAATCGTTATTTTTGTTTTAAATTTAAAAAAAGTTGTTTCATATGCGGTTTATATAACTAATTGACTCTATAATAATGGAATGGTAATATTATCCCTATTAATCAAATCGGAATAATAAGTGTGTGGAGGGATAAAGATGAAAAGAATGAAATTAGGATATTTTTTAACTGGTTTTGGTCACCATGTTGCGAGTAGTAGACACCCAGATGCATTAGAACGTGGGGGTATGAATTTAACGAAAACCATTGAACAAGCAAAAACGTTAGAGCAAGCTAAATTTGATTTTCTATTTGTGTCTGATAGTTTATATCTTGATAACAAGACGCATCCAGATATGTTTACGATGTTTGAGCCAATTTCTTTAATGTCTATTGTAGCTAGAGAAACTCAAAATCTTGGATTGATTGTGACAGGATCTACTTCATTTTCAGAACCATTTAGCCTTGCGAGAATCTTTTCGTCTTTAGATCATTACAGCAATGGCAGAGCGGGTTGGAATATTGTTACATCAGGTATTAATCATACAGCGAAGAATTTTAATGGCACTACGAATGCAAATCATGATTTACGCTATGATCAAGCCGAAGAATTTGTGAATATTTCTAAGCAATTATGGGATTCTTGGCGTGGCGTTAATACGGAACATCTTCATGCTGCAGGAGGCTTTTTTAGTGAAAAAGAGCCAGAACCAATTAATTATCAGGGGGAATTTTACAGTGTAAAAGGCCCATTAAATATTGAAGCATCACCTCAAGGTTATCCATTACTTGTACAAGCAGGTTCTTCAGAAAAAGGTACAGAATTTGCGTCGAAACATGCAGAAGTTGTATTTACAGCGCAAAATGATATCAACGATGCAATCACGTTTGCACATAATTTGAAAAATAAAGTTGAACAAAAGCACGGAAATGCACATGAAATTGTTATTATGCCAGGTATTTTTCCATTTATTGGAGAAACACGCGAGGCAGCGGAAGCGCAATTCCAAGAATTACAAGATCTCATTGTGCCAGAGATGGGAATAGAGTTATTATCTTCTTATTTAGGTGATACAGATTTAAGTCATTACGATTTAAATACACCGTTTGAAAATATTGAAGTAGAAAAAGGAAACAATATACAAAGTCGTGTAGACTTAATCAAAGATACAGCGAAGAAGAATGAATATACTTTAGAAGATGTAATGAAGCACGTTGCTGGTGCAAGAGGGCATCATATCGTCGTTGGTACTGCTGAAGATGTAGCGGATAGAATGGAAGCATGGTTTACAAGTGGTGCAGCAGATGGATTCAATATTATGCCACCGCTCAATCCGACGCAGTTTGATTTATTTGTCGATAAAGTGATTCCGATTTTAAAAGAAAGAGGTTTGATTCAAGCGGCTTATAGTGAAGGGACTTTACGTGAAAAGTTGGGATTAAATCAAAAAATACATAGTTAATATGTATAGATAAAAAGCTAGAAAAAGTGACGACATCGCATCCATTTCGATATTAATTAGAAGGTATTTGCATATAAAAAATAAACAAAAAGAGAACGCACCGTTTAAAAGCGCGTTCTCTTTTTTATATGTGCAAACGCAACATATAGCCTTTAGTCAACTTCATTAATCACGAATCGCGTTAACTACATCAACCATGTCATCGTGAATAACAACATCTGCATCTCGATCATAGGGCGTTGCATCCTTATTAATGATAATAAGGTGTTGACCTTCAAAATAAGAAATGAGACCTGCTGCAGGTTGAACTACAAGAGAGGAACCTAAGACGACTAAGGTGTCAGCTTCTTGAATTTTTTGAATCGCATTAGAAATAGTCTGTTGATCTAACATTTCACCGTAAAGTACAATATCGGGTCTGATTGGACTACCACATGTTTCGCAATGGCGTAGATGCTTTGCCATCACTGTGGCTTTATCATATTTATGTTCGCATTGGATACAATAGAAGCGGTTTAAGGTTCCATGAAGTTCGTCAACATTCGCGCTTCCAGCATCTGTATGCAGTCCATCGATATTTTGAGTAATAACACCTAATGAACGTTGATGGTGTTCAAGTTGAGCAATCCATTCGTGTACGACATTAGGTTGCTTGTCTGCCAATAGTAGGCGCTTATGATAAAAATCAACAAATCCTTCTGGATCATTTTGTAAGTATTCAGCGCTTAGTAAATATTCTGGAGCGTAGCCTTCCTTTGAAATCTCATCAAACAAGCCGCCCATAGATCGAAAATCAGGCACGCCACTTGCGACAGAGACGCCAGCACCTGTGAAAAATGTAATCTGATTCGCATCTTTAATAATCTTTTTTAAGTGTTCAATATTTTGATTCATTTATCTCACTCCATTGGAAATTTTAAATAATATGATGCAAATACGAGTAATATGCGTTGCGCTTTTAATATAATTTTAAATTTTAGAAAGTATTTTAGCAAATATAAGAGAATTTAAATGATGTTCAAAAGAGGTTCGTCAGATACAAGACAATTTTATGAAGCATGCTTTATAATGGGTTTAAAACGAAAACCGAGGTTATTTTAGTGAAGAAATTGTGGATTTGGGGAGCAAGTATCATAGCGATAGTTATTGTAGTAGGGATTGTGATGGCAGTCTTTGTAAGTCAAAAGCCATCAAAACAGGTAACACACTCAAAATTCGTGAATCATCCGATACCTACATTATTTTTACATGGGTATGGTGGCAGTGCCAATTCAGAGAAGTTCCTGGTGCAACAAGCTGAAAACAAAGGCGTCACTCACGATGTCATCACCGCAGTGGTATCTGAAAATAGTAACGTCACGTTTAAAGGTCAGTTAAACAAAAATGCCATCAATCCTATAGTGAAAGTTGAATTGGAAAATAATAAAGACGGTGACTACGATAAAAATGCAAAATGGTTTAAAAATGTTCTGGTAGCCCTACAAAAGGAATATCAATTCAAACAATTCAATTTTGTAGGTCACTCTATGGGAAATTTATCATTTGCGACGTATATGCTGAATTATGGTAACGATGCCTCTCTACCACGTTTGAATAAACAAGTAAATATTGCGGGGACATTTAATGGTGTCTTAAATATGAATGAACAAGTTAACGAAATCAGTGTGGATAAAGAAGGGAAACCAAGTCGCATGAATCCACCGTATCAGCAATTGCGTGAATTGAAAGCAATTTATCAAGGCAAACAGATTAAAGTGTTGAATATTTATGGTGATCTTGAAGACGGCACGCACTCTGACGGTCGTGTATCGAACAGTTCTTCAAAGTCATTGAAATATTTATTGAGCAGTAGTCCGGAAAGTTATCAAGAATCAAAATATCATGGTAAGCAAGCACAACATAGCCAATTACACGAGAATAGAGATGTCGCTAATGAAATTATTAAGTATTTATGGGGAACGTCATAAAATTAAACATTTAAGGGTTAGAATTGAAAATTTATAAAGCGTGAATTGGTTTATTGTTATGGATAAATTATACAGTATAAAAGACCTGGAAATGCATGGAAAGTGCGTTGCCTAGGTCTTTTATATTTTGTCGTATTATCATTGTTAAGCTTCAAAGTAGAGATAGCGAGGTCGAAGTGTTTAACTTTTCATTATGTCGTGAAAGGTGTTCACGTAATGTATTTTTATGTTTAGGCTGTGTAATGAGTTGGTTGCTATTAGCTTAGCAACATATTTAATATAAGTTGTTAAGGATCAGACAATTTTATTGTTCTGAGCCTATGTTCGGGTCAGTAATGATTTGCATTAACTTAGAAACTTCGGAAATTAATGTTTCTTGGTATGGTGAGTCTGCACTGAGGTATAAATCGATAAGGCGCACCATGCCGTTACTAATAAATGTAAGGTATACATAGTCATCTATTTTTGATTTAAGCCTTCTTCATAAGGAATTTTTTTCTCGAATTCTTTTTCCATAAAAGTACGCAAATTTTTCTTATATTTATCAGAATATTGGATACTGAAAAGTTTTGTGAAAAACGCTTTGTTTTCTTCAAAAAACGCAAACCAAATTTTAACACCCTGTTGCATACCGAGTTCTTTTTTGGCTTCACAAATTTCTTCGAGCGCTTCGAATTTTTTATCGACAATGCGGTCTAATAAGTCATATTTATCAATATAATGTAGATAAAATGTTTTTCTCCCGATTTGCGCGTGTTCTGTAATATCTTTTACTGTAATTTTATCAAAATCTTTCTGTTCAAAAAGCTCATAAAAACTATTATTAATGGTCTTTCTTGTTTTTACAATACGTAATTCCATCGTGATTACACCTTTCTTATAACCCACTTTCAATAAAATAAGTATTATTTCTCATATTGTACTACTTATGAATTGTATAATTGATTCTATTTGTTATGATTCAATTATACACACATGATACATAATTAGTTGTCAAAAATCTTTTTATTGGGAAATATTATTGTGATAATTTATGCATAATACATTTATTATTAAACAAATTTCTTGAACAATAATTACTCTAGCTAATAAATTAAATATTAGTAAAGAATAATTTGATTTAAAAAGGCGTCATAGGGATGTCTGATCACAAGGAGAAGAAAGTGCTTCAAGAATTAAACGATTTTATAAAACATTATATCAGTCGCTAGGAGATGCTCACTTCAATGTAAGCATTATAGTGTTTTACACAGAATCATATTTTAAATAATTGCTTTTAATATATAAAGGGCAAACAAGCTTATATACAAATGACGCACCTCAATTTAAAAGTGGTTATTCTTTTTTATTGGATATATCTTTCGTAAAACACCAATTTAAGGTAGAAAACAACTAAAAAATAATTTAATATTAATCTAAGGAATAATATGACCTGGCTTATATATTATAGAGATGCATACGGAAACATATACCTTAAGTAATGAATCATTGTGGAGGTTTGTAATGTCAACAGAGATTAAGGGAATTACATTTTTTACAGATAATTTAGTGGATACATCATCGCATGCTTGTAATACATTCAACGTCAATCCAACATACAAGGAACTCTTTTTTGATAATAATGTTTATACCATGTCGAGTGCGCAAGGAAAATTCAGGTTGTCAAATAACCACCCATTAAAGGTAGCAAATTATGCACAAATTGAACAATATGCAATATTTTTTGTAGGAAATGTGTTTCATACTATGGGTGCTTTTAGTTCAACGAATAGTCAATTACCAGCTAATACAATCGTTGGTCGCTATAGCTCAATCGCTGCTCAAGTTAGAAGAATGGCTGGCAATCACCCGATGGAACGTTTTACAACGTCAATGTTAACTTACAGTAAAAATACTTGTGCATTTAATGACTATCTTGATGCGGCAGGCGTTGAATTCGATCATCGCCCCTCAACAGTCGGTGGCATGGAGCCGATAGTTATTGGGAATGATGTATGGATTGGACAAGATGTATTGTTTTCTTCAAAAGGTATCGCTGTCGGTGATGGTGCGATAGTAGCAGCTGGTTCAGTGGTTACCAAAAATGTGCCACCTTATGCAATTGTGGGTGGTAATCCCGCTAAAGTAATAAGATATCGATTTGAAGCACATATTATTGAAAGATTACTTAAATTAAAATGGTGGCAATATGGATTTGCAGATTTCAAAGGAGTGACTGCAGACGATTCGATTGAGGTATTTTTAGAAAAAGTAGAAAAACTTGTGTCTACAAATCAAATTCAGCCATTTCGTCCTACAACCATATCAGTAAAAGACTTTTTAGATATTGAAAAAAGTTCAGAGGAATAATTTCAAATATAATATATGATTTAGGTTTGAAAATTGAAAAAGATAATATACTAGCTATATCTGCAGACCCATATGGATTAGGCCTTGATTACTGGAAAAAAGAAGAATATTATGAATTATCTAGAATGACTAATTTAGTAAACAAAATTGAAGACTATACAAAAATGTATAAGAAAACACTTATATTAAATGTGGGAAACAGTGTATTAGCAGACTGTAGTAATCAATTAGAAAATGATTTATCCAAGTATATAACAACAAAAAATAATATGATAGAAATAGAAAATAAAGATTTGAATTACTCAAATGAGAAATTCAGTCAATTTAATAGAGATGTTTTGAATTCATATAGCAACGTAAAAAAGAAAATTGATGAAGAGAGAAAAAAATATATTAATGAATTGAGTAATATAACAAGTCCAAAAGAATTTAATACATTTTTTGAATTACATATAGGTGATGATTTTTACTTATTAATTGAAAAAATGATAGAAATAGTAAAAGAAGAAATAGAACATTTGCTAAATGTACAGCAATCAGTAGTATTGGATATAAATAAAACTACTAAAGCATATGAAGATAAAAAAAATAAAATATTAGAATTAAGTGGATCATTAGGTGGTAAATTTTCTAAGTCAATTAAATTTATTCCTGTAGATAAATTGAGAAATGGAATTAAAATATTTAGTGATACAACGAAATTACCAATTAAATTTAAATCTTGGGGAATAGTTAATCTATCTAAGCGTTTGAAATTTGGTGGTGCATTTATAGGGACGGGTATAGAAGCATTTGAAACATATAATGCTACAAACAAGAAAGCTAAATTCGATAGTTTTATAAATGAAAGAATAAAAGAGCTATCTAGCTTTTTTAAAGAAATAAACTCACTTTTAACTTATGAAAAATATGAAAGTGATTACTTTCCTACTATTGCTGAATTTAAGAAAAATAAAGAGCAAAAAGAAGAATTTATAAGTAATCAAGAAGAGGAAATTGAAATTTTACAAAATATTTATAGTGAACTAATAAGTTTTAGGAAAACATTAAATTAAAAACGCCAAATAACATATCATTTGTATAGTAAAGTAATTACTTTACTAAAAATAACTAGAAAAATATATTTAAGCCGCCATTGGTTGGCGGCTTAAATACGTTATAATGCTTTTGTTGTACACATTAAATTTAGTATTCTATACTAAATAAATATTAAATAAGCGGGAAAATAGCAAAAATGCATTTCTAGGAGGCATTACATTGAAACAAGCTACAGAGTTAGCGCAATTATTGAAATCCTTAGATGGACAAAAATATGGTGCATATAAACGATTGAAAGGTGCGTATCAGTTTAAGCAATTTCGTTTAGCTATTGATCATGCACAAGTGGATCCTTATGCACCACCTTCTAAAATGAGAGTCATTATGAATCGCGAAACTGCAAATATTCCAAGAGACTTACTAGATTCAAAAAATAAAGTGATTGCAGTATCAGATTTCTTAACGCGAGCGTTTAGAGAAAGTCTCGAATCATTCAAGCATAGTGAAAAAGATTCGAAAAGTGTCAAAAATATCTTTATAGATCATTGTGGTCAAGAGATTTTAGAGCGAACGGCAGTGGTCATTAATAAACATGACATCGACGTGCGACTTGAAGTTAGTTTACCTGCAGCTGGTAGAAAAATCTTAGGAAAAGTTGCAGCGCATATACTGATAGATACGCTACCAAAAATTGTAGCTGATGCATTACTTTATCAAAATATGAATCAGTCTGAACTAAAGAATCAGGTTACACTAATGTTAGATCAAGTGTTTATTCGTGAAGAACTTGAGCGTAGACAACTTGTATCATTTGTTGCAAATGGCGCGATATTGCCACGTAAAAGTGGGGTTTCGGATAAACCATTATCGGGTGCTGTTGCGTTTCATAGTCCTGAAAGTGTAGAAGTAAACTTATCATTGCCTAGTGGGAAGACGATTTCTGGTATGGGGATTCCAAAAGGCATTACGTTAATTGTAGGCGGAGGTTTCCATGGTAAGTCAACGATACTCGAAGCGTTAGAACGCGGCGTATATAATCATATTGATAATGACGGTAGAGAATATGTTATTACATCTCACGACGCAATGAAAATACGAGCAGAAGATGGACGTCATATTGAAAAAGTGAACATCAGTCCATTTATTAATAATTTACCGGGAAATAAAGACACACATCAATTTTCCACTGAAAATGCGAGTGGAAGTACATCACAAGCGACTAATGTGATGGAAGTGTTAGAAGCAGACACATCGCTATTACTCATTGATGAAGACACCTCTGCAACGAATTTCATGATTAGAGATAGCCGTATGCAACAATTGATTGCACCTGAAAAAGAGCCTATTACACCGTTTGCGAGTAAGGTGAAATCACTGTATGAAGATTATGATGTTTCCACTATTTTAATCGTAGGGGGTTCAGGGGATTATTTTGAAGCGGCAGATCATGTGTTGATGATGGATGAGTATGTACTGAATGATGTTACAGAAAATGCTAAAAAGATAGCTGCATCAGATGAAAGTGATAAACAGATAAATGCGAAACAACCATTTGGTGATATATCGAATAGAATCCCATTAAAATCCAGCTTCTCTAAAAAGGGAAAAGAAGATCGTTTTAAAGTGAAAGGCCGCTATTCCATTTTATATGGTAAGGAACTGATTGATATATCAGGACTAGAACAGCTTGTCGATCATAGTCAAACACAATGTTTAGCAGAAATGGTGGATTATTATAAAACACATCTTCTAAATGAACACGATACAGTATCTCAAGCTGCGGATAAACTTTATGACTTTATAGAAGTACATGGTCTTGATGCTATTTCATCATTTAAAGGCCATCCAGGTAATCTAGCTAAACCAAGAAAACAAGAATTCTGCGCGATGTTAAATCGTTATGGGGGATTAAAAGTGAAAAATAAATAGTAAGATATAAAAGAGAGCAATCATTGGTTATTAAATTCCAATGATTGCTCTCTTTTTATATGTAGATATTGAATTTATTGTGTTATTTATCCAATGTGAATACCATTTTTTGAATGATTATAATACAAAAATTAAAAGTAATGAGTAGTGTACGATAGAGACATAACTTATTATAAAATTGGGATAGGGAATTATTAGTAACTAGATAATTTATAATTCAAATTTGTTTGTAAATGTGAGGGAGTAACATGAATATAAGTATTTTAATAGCTGCTTTATGTATCTTAATATCTACTATATGTTCCATTTATATTCTAAAAACTAAGAATTTATCTATTATTGCATCTATAGAAATAAAGAAGGTACCACGTAATAAAGTGAATACATTAATATCTTTGTTTGTAACTTGTTTAATGATTAGTACGTGTTTTATATCAAGCGCAATAATATTTATGGATTATAATTTTTGCGGATCGCTGATTTTACTTGGATTGGGTTTAATAACAATTTTTGTATTTTATGTCTATTATCTCAAAATAAAATTAAAATGATCATTATAAAAGACATCAATCGTCGGATACTAAAATCTGAGTTGATGTCTTTTTAAATATGGCGATACATAGAAACACCAAATCAAGTTTCGTACACCTGAATTAGTGATAAATAAAAAATAACATTTACGACAAAGGAGTGGGAGTAATGGCAACAGAATCAGATCAAGGGTGTGTCAAATGTGGACATACTGAAATTGAAGAAGGCACGCTTTCAGCTACAGGTTCAGGGTTATCTAAAGTGTTTGATTTGCAACATAATAATTTTACTACAATCACATGTAAAAATTGTGGTTATACAGAATTTTATAAAGCAGATAAAAATCGAACAACAGATATTATCGATTTGTTCTTTGGAGGATAGTAAATATAAAAAGTGCTTAAACGATAGACAAACTGTATAAGATTTAACCCGAGTAGCACTATTTCACCTAATGTAAGAACGCATGATTATGAGCGGAACTACGAAATCTTTTTTCCTAAATTTCTTATCCGCTCTTTTTTCATATAACATTTACTTCTATTTAATTTGAAATTAATACTCTTTTGTTAAGTTCGTGGTAATCAACATGAATACGCAATCTATAAAAATAGTTAGGAGTGGATTTAATTTATGAAAAAAAGGACCTCGAGTATCATATTTACTTTGTCAGCGGTTGGCGTATTTATCGGAACGCATCATGCCAGTGCCTCGGAACTAGAAGGACAGCAGAAAGAAGCGTTAGAACCAACTACAGATGAAACGCGTCAAAGTGATGAGACTATGTCACAATCACAAACTTCAGACTAACAGTTAGAAAGAGATACATATCCTAATAAAGAAGCTAATATAGATCAGAATAATACAATACATAATACAGATGACACAACGACACAGTCTCAAATAAATAATAATAAAAATTTTGATAAAGACAACTTAACTTCTGATAATGGAAAAGCGCCTCAAGCTAAAGCATTCACATCGAATCAACAAGATAAAAGTAATGAAACTTTAGCATCTTCTCAAAAACAACAAGAAGCGCCATCACAACTCAAATTAGAACAATATACAGACTCAAAAGCGCACCCGCAGTTACCTAGCCAATCAACATCTCATCAACATAACCCAGGAAATAATCAGCAAACTGAAACAGATAATACTGATAAAGTTATTGCAAAGGAACAACAGAAAAAGCAACAATCAGAGAACACACAAATAGAAGATAATCATCATGAGGCTCACAAAGAATTAGCAACTTCGGATAAACTAGAAAATACGGATATCAAAGATACAAAACAACTATCTAAGTCATCTCAACCATCTTATCCAAATAATGACGAACGTACGAAACAAGAGCAAAATAATAAGGAAACAGTTTCAAATCAAACACAAAGCAATGAACATCGTTATGACATCATGACGATTGGCAAAGATAATACAGAAAAGAATTTAACTTGGTATCACGAATCCGAAGAACAAGGTTATGTAGAAATTGCAAAAGCAAATGACCGTGGAGATTTTTCAAATGCAAGACGAATTGAGGGACAAACACACCAAGGTAGCAACACGAAACGTTTAGTAAATAAAGATATACCGAATATGAATTATACTCAGGCCACGTTACCTAATTTAGAAGAAAATAAAGCATATATGTATCGTTTTTATAATGGAGAGAATGGAGAGAAATCGGCTATACGTCGTTTTGATACAAATAATAATGGAGAAACAAATTTTATAGCAGTAGCTGATCCTCAACTAGGGGCTTCCGGAGATTTAGCATCAGATAATGAAGGTTGGCAAAATACTGTAAATCAAATGGCACAATTAAATCAGGATCCTGACTTCTTAATGAGCTTGGGGGATCAAGTCAATCTACCTTGGGATGAAAAAGCGTATAGTGGTTTTATAGAAGCAAAAGGTATGGAGAATTTTACAGTGGTACCTACTTTAGGTAATCATGATCGCGCCAACAAAGCATATTCTGAACATTTTAATCTACCTAATTTACAAAATGGCGGTAAAAACTTTGCGAGTTCAGATTTTTATTTCACTCACAATGATACACTTTTTGTTAGTTTGAACTCTGAGAGTTTAGACTTTAAAGGTCATGAAGAAACTTTAAAACGTGCAATTGCGGATACTAAAGATCAAAATCCTAAATGGATTGTGGGACTTACGCATAGAAACCCTTATTCGGCAGGTAAGCATTCTGACAAATTAGCGTCCAAAATCAGACGCGATAAATTTGCACCGTTAATGGAAAAATATAATGTCGATTTAGTACTAGGAGGACATGATCATTCTTATAGCCGTTCGCATGTGATGAAGGGGAAAGATGCACAAGTACAATGCGATGAAAATGGACAAGCACCACAAACGTACACGAATCCGGACGGCACAATTTATGTAACGTTAAATTCAGCTAGTGGCAGTAAATTCTATGAATTAGATGGTGAAAAGGATTATGCAGCCAAATCGATACAGGATAATCAACCAGCGTATACGAAAGTAAACATAACGAAAGATTATATAGAACTATTAACCTACCATGTGCCACAAGGTAACGAAAAACTTGGTGAACCAATTGATCGCGTTCGCATTAATAAAGATAATAAATAAAATACGTATCTGATTGATATCGTGAAAGGCATGTCTTCTATAAAAGACATCTTCAGGTAGGCATCGGGTTGTGTTCCTTCACTGTGACGGATGTTTAAAATGAAATGATTTCTAAATAGTATGATGAAAAGGTCTGAGACTATATATGTCTTAGACCTTTTTTCATAAACTCCGTAAAATCCATTGCTTTAAAAGAGAATGTACCCAGCTAATTGTGCACTTTAAAACGAAAGAAACATAGCTTTAATATAGTGTACTATACAAATTATTTAGAAAAAAGAATTTTACAATATAAGATAACTAACATAAGCTTAATAGAATGAAAAATAGTCTGAATCGATAATCGATAAGGGGATGGATAAGAAATGAAGGGAAAATGGGTTTTAACGACATTACTTGCAAGTACATTAATCATCACTGGATGTTCAAATAGTAATGATAAAGGCAAAAATAAAGAAGATAATGATAAACAAACTGAACAAGCTAGTAAAAACAGTGGGGTGACATATCCTAAAGACGGCGTGAAGGGGATTTACGTCAGTGCAAATTCAACAAAAGGTGAAAAATTTGATGAATTAACTAAATTTATAGAAGATAGCGATTTGAATGCGATGGTTATTGATGTTAAAGATGATTCAGGAAATGTCACGATTAATTTTAATACAGGTAACAAAGAAATCGATAAACACACATTAGATATTGTCGACGCGAAGCCATTACTTAGCAAGATGAAATCAAAACATATTTACCCAATAGCTAGAATTGTTACTTTTAAGGATAAGAATTTAGCAGAAAGTCATCCTGAATGGTCATTCAAAAATGCAGATGGTACTGTTTGGGAAAGTGACGGTGGAGATAAATTTGTTAACCCATTTAAAAAAGAAGTATGGGATTACAATATCAATGTTTCAAAAGAAGCAGCTAAAGCTGGATTTAAAGATATTCAATATGATTATGTGAGATTTCCTGAAGCATTTGAAAATGTAGAGCACAGTTTAACTTACGATAAAGGAAAGTATAAAGATAGTGACTTAAGTGAAGTTGACCAACGTGTGGATACAATAACTCAATTTTTGAAAACTGCACGCAAAGATCTGAAACCGTATGGTGCTGAAATATCTGCTGATGTATTTGGTTATTCAGCAATGGTCGAAGAAGCGCCGGGTATTGGTCAAAGTTTCCCTAAAATTGCTGAAAACACGGATGCCATTTCATCTATGATCTATCCATCACATTGGAGTCCGGGTGACTTTGGCTATGACGCCCCTGACAAAGAGCCCTATGGTGCAGTTGATAAATATTTAGATAAAGAGACTGAAGTATTAAATAAATTAGGTAATAAAAAACCTAAATCTCGTCCATGGTTACAAGACTTTACAGCGCAATATTTAGGTGAAGGCAATTATAAGACCTATGATAGTGAAGCTGTAGAAGATCAAGTAAAAGCATTGAAAGACCATGGTATCAATGAGTTCATACTATGGAATGCTGCCAATGATTATACAGAAGGTGTCGGCTACACACCTAAAGCAGATAAAGAGAAGGTAGAAGCAAATAAAAAAGAATTAAAAGAAGAAACGAAGAAAGAAAAATAATGTGAGCGTTCATATAAGTTGAATGTTAAATATTATAACAATGAAAAAATAAATACTACATTCTACTTTTAATGTTGTATAATATGAAATATATTAATATTTATATAATTAAAATCGAAAGAGGAGCACTGTATTTTATGATTAGAATTTTAATTCCATGTTTTAATGAGGCATCAGTGCTAGAACAAACATATGCCAAATTAACTGAAATTATGCAACGAGATAGTATCAGCAACAATTATAAATATGAATTGCTTTTTATAGATGATGGAAGTAAAGATCGCACACTAGCCATTATTAAAACATTAGCACAGCGAGATCATGCGGTAAAGTTCATATCATTTTCAAGAAATTTCGGAAAAGAATCTGCAATGTATGCTGGATTATGTGCGAGTACTGAAGCGGAAGCATTAGTTATATTAGATGGTGACTTGCAGCACCCGCCAACCCTTATTCCACAGATGATTGCTCATTATAGAGATGGTGAAGACCAGGTTGTGGCAAAAAGAGATAGAACAGGTGAACACGTCATTCGCAAGACTGTATCTCAATTATATTATGCAGTAATTAATAAAATTGTAGATGTGGATTTAGAAGACGGCGTAGGGGATTTTAGATTATTGAGCCAACGTGCGATCAGAGAAGTAGTGAACTTAGGAGAATACAATAGATTTTCTAAAGGTTTATTTGCTTGGATTGGATTTGAACCTAAAGTGATTGAATATGAAAATGTTGTGCGTGCCGATGGTGAGTCTAAGTGGACGTTTAATTCTTTATTGAATTATGGCATAGATGGTCTCATTTCATTTAATAATAAACCGTTACGTGCCATTTTATACTTTGGTTTATTTGTGTGCGCGATGAGTTTCCTTTATATATTATTTAATTTTATTTATACAGTCAGTTATGGTGTTTCGACGCCAGGTTATTTCACAACGATTGTCGCAGTATTATTTTTAGGTGGTGTTCAGTTAACATCATTAGGGGTCATTGGAGAATACATAGGCAGAATTTATTATGAAGTAAAACAACGACCGCTCTATATCATACGCCAAACCAATTTAAGTGATTGCGAGGTGGACTGAAATGAGAGCTTTACATATAAATAAAATCCATCTAATACTTACAGGATTATTTATTTTTTATATACTAATGGCTATTTTTACGCCATTAACCCATGATGACTGGGACTGGTATAGTCAATATGGTATTCAAATGTTGAAAGAACATTTTGCTAATTTAAACGGCCGTTATCTTGGTAATTTGTTTGAAATTGTAGCAGTTCGATTTGACTGGTTTAGGTGGTTGGCGTATGCCGTCTTTAGCATGTTGATCATATGGGTCATCAGTCAATTTGTTAAACATAAACAGACTTCTATCATTTGTTTAGCGGCATTTATTTTAATGGTGACAATGCCAAATGAAATCTATAAACAAACGTATGGCTGGTTTGCAGGATTTTATAATTATGTACCAGCAACGCTGTGTGTATTATTTATTCTATGGTTTATTGTAACGGTACTATTTTACCGGAACAGTCATAAACCAAGTAGGAATATCATTTTTTATTGCGTGTGTTTTGGTGGTCAATTTTTCATTGAAAATGCGACATTATTTAATACATTAATCATAGCAATCGCACTTGTATTACATATATATTTCTATAAAAAAGTGCATCCTAAATTTGTTGTAGGATGGTTCATTTCTGCTTTAGGGACAATCATTATGTTTTTGAATCCGAACTATCGCAAAATATTTTTTGAAGGTAGCGATTATCAACAGGTCTCTAGTGATACGGGTATCGTTGATAAAGTTTATAAAACGGTAACAACCACATTGCCGGATTGGATTTTCTTTAATCAAATTGTGATTATTACGATAATCGTTGGTATCTTACTTGTTATGTTGTATAAAACACGACAAATGACGAAAACATATACAAGTAGATATTGGTTCATTGTATGTGGCTTAACGCTATTACCGATATATTATTTTTTTATTTTTAAACAATTTGAATTACAACATTTTCACATGATTACACTTACTAATATTTTAAATACTATGGTATGTTTTATCTTTTTGTGTGCATTGATCTTGGCTATCCATACGGTCATATCTCAAAAGGAAGTTCGATATACGCTTTACTTATTAATCGCGTCAATCATACTTGTGTGTGGTCCTTTAATCATCGTATCACCCATAGGTCCACGTAATTTTTACACAGTATATGCAATTTATGTTGTCATATTATTAATTTTACTTGCGCAACTGGAAGTGTTTAACAGGAAATCAGAAAAGTGGATTACTGGATTAGCTATCTTTTGTGCAGTGATGTATTTAGGGGTATTCTACAATATTCACGCTGCAAATGAAGTAAGAATTAGTCAGCTAAAAGAAGCCGTTCACGCAGATTCTAAGCAAAGAATTTATAGTATGGAAAAATTACCTTTTGAACATTATTTACATCATGCCACACCAACAAGTGCTAAGTATCAAACGTTATTTAATGAATATGAAGGCTTACCAAAAGATACGAAAGTGAAGTATGTGCCCTATGGCAGTATTAGTAACCAAAAACAATCAAAATAATATTGTTTTTAAGTACAACAAACAAAAGAAAAAGCTTTTATCCGATTTTTCTGAAAATAAGTTTGTAATACGTCGCCAAAGATGGTTAATTAAAGGCATACTTTAAATAAGAGGCATGTAGCAGTAGTACTTGGGATTTATGTGGTTTAACTGAGCAACAAGTGCATGTAGCAGTAGTTTTTACACAATCGCATTTGGACGTGTTACTTCAAATTTGGGGCTAATCATCTACGTTTTAGATGATTAGATAGAGAGACAGTTATTTATGTATTGGACAATGGATTTGTTATAATTTGATTGTAGAAATTATAAAAAGAAGGTATTTATATGAGTGAAAAAGAAATTGAAGATCATGAACTTGAGCAATTGAATAAGGAAATTGAAGCAGAATTAAACGCATATGACGCTGATAAAGAATTCCAAAAAGAAAAGAAACAATTTTTAACGCTTACATTTATTTGTAAATTGATTATTGTGTTGTTAATGCTAATGGGGTTAGTGAAGTTATTTATATAGAGTCATAGACAAATGCATATAGAGGTGAAATAGGTGACAATCTATAATATTAATTTTGGGATTGGCTGGGCGAGTAGTGGTGTGGAATATGCACAACGTTATAGAGCGCAGTTATTGAGAAAATGTAATGAAACGATAAAATTTGTGTTTTTAGATTTTATTAAGAATGAAAACATTCAAACATTGACTGAAAATATAGGATTTAAAAATGAGGAAATCATCTGGCTGTATCAGTATTTTACAGATATTAAAATAGCACCTACAAGTGTGACTGTAGATGAAATTATCAAACCATTGTATTCAGAAATCACTAAAGTTGAAGATCAAGGTAAAACTCGAAAAATCCATTTTAATCACAATAGTAATTATTTAGTATGTTATTTAAAAAATGAAGATAGTGATGTTGTAGATAGAGTGGAATACATTTCTAGAGGCAAGTTGCTTAGGAGAGACTATTACTCTTATGTACGCGTTTTGTCTGAGTACTTTGCACCTGAGGATAATTCGGCCAAATTATATATGAGGTCCTTTTATAATGAGGATGGATCCATTGCATATAACGAATATGTTAATGATGAGGAAAGTATGTTTGTTTTTGAGGATAATATTCTGTACGGTAAGCAAGCATTAATAGCTTATTTTTTAGAAAAATTGCATTTAACAGATAAAGATATGTTGATTGTAGATCGCTCAAAAGATATTGGACAAACGGTTTTGCAAAATAAAGGATCAGCACGCTTAGGAGTTGTGATTCATGCTGAACATTATAATGAATCGATAACAAATGATACATACATATTATGGAATAATCATTACGAATATGTGTTTATGAATGCACATGAGATTGATTTCTTTATTACAGCAACGGATATTCAAAATCAGTTGTTAGCACAACAATTTGAAAAAAATTATCATAGGAAGCCTAAAATTTATACAATTCCTGTAGGTAGTTTAAGTGCGTTAGTGAAGCCAAATCGTAGAAAACCTTACTCAATCATTACAGCCTCAAGGCTAGCGACTGAAAAACATGTCGACTGGTTAGTAAAAGCCGTATTGAAAGCGAAAGCATCTGTTCCTGAAATAACATTTGATATCTATGGCGAAGGTGGCCAAAGACAATTATTAAGTAAACTAATTCAAGAAAATCATGCTGAAGATTATATCACATTAAAAGGACATGTTAATTTAAATCAAGTTTATCAAGATTATGAACTTTTCTTATCGGGTTCAACTAGCGAAGGTTTCGGTCTTACATTAATGGAGGCTATCGGTTCAGGTTTAGGTATGATTGGTTTTGATGTGAACTATGGTAACCCAACGTTTATTAAGCATCAAAAAAATGGTTATTTAATACCGATTGATTTAAATGAGGATAAAGAATCTGAAATTATAGATCACCTTGCTGAAGGTATTGTTAATTATTTCGATAATGACACAAGCCGATTTAATCAAGCTTCATATGAAATCGCTGAAAACTTTACCCAACCGGTTGTCGTACAAAAATGGAACAATTTGATTAGTGAGGTGCTATATGATTAATTTATTTGATGTTTTTGATAAAAAAGCCATTATCTTATATAAATCTTTTAAACATGTTGGTAAGCAACGCAAAACAATCGTTATTGAAGAAAATGGATTTTTACCAGATGATATATTAACACCTTACGCTTTTTTCGCGAATAATCCTGAAACAACTTCACAACCTTTATTTTTTAATGAAGTACCGATTCCAAGATTTTGGACGATAGAAGGTAATAATAATACTGCCTTTATCAAAAATTTGGATGAGGTGAAAGCGAGAATTATTTATAAAGCAAATTATAAACATAGAATTGTTGAACGTGTAGAATGGTTAAATAAACGCGGGCATACGCAATACATAGATTATTACAATAAAGTAGGTAAGCGATACGCACAAGTGGTATTGGACGCAAACTCACAAAAATGCATTTTGAAAAGGTATTTTAACTATAATAATGAAGTAATGATGGTAGAAAATTTTGTGACTAATGACATCATGTTAACTTGGAAAAACAAAGTCTATTTCTTCCATTCAAAGATACAGTTTGTCAATTTTTACTTAGAAGTTGCGCAGCTTGAGTCTGAAAACTTTATGATTAATTCACTATCGATTTCTTCTGCCGTATTAAATGGTTTGTCTGAATCTGGAAACGACTCTATTTTTTGGCAGGGAGATATTACGCCTGAAATTATGAAACATATGGAAAATGCACTGGCAAAAGAAAAACGAAATTTTAAAATTATTTTGCCTAGTCCTTCAGCGTATGAAAAAGTAATAGAGCTCATAGATGAACAATATAAAAATCGTATCTTCCAATCAGGATATGTTTATAGATTTGTGAAAGAGAATCGTCATTCTAATCAGGTATTAACTTTGACAAATTCAGACCAAATCCCGCATTTAGAAGAAATCGTACAAGCCCATCCAAATCTAGAGTTTCATGTTGCAGCTTTAACAGAAATGTCTATGAAGTTATTAAGCCTCAATAAATATGACAATGTAAATTTATATCCAAATGCCAAAAGGCAAAAATTTATTTCGTTATATAAATCATGTGATATTTATTTAGATATAAATAAAGGTAATGAAATATTAGATGCTGTAAGAGCGGCGTTTGATTACAATTTAGTCATCTTAGGATACAACGAGACATCTCACAATAAGGATGTTACGCCAGAGAACAATCTTTTTGAGGAAGCACAATTTGAGATATTAAGTAGTATATTGAGGGATATTGTTGCTGAACCATCTCATTTAGATCAAAGGTTGAGACAACAATGGCAACAAGCAGGTTCAATCAGCAAAGCTGAATTTATCCGTTCATTAGCGCAATAATTCATTTTATTACAGAACATAAAATTTTAAATAGGTTACCAATACCAGGAGATATAAAGGTATTGGTAACCATTTTTTTATTTATTTTTCTCTAGTATCACTTGTTTATAATCATTTATATCAATACGTCTCCAAATTTGCTTTTTAATGTCTTGAATATGTTGCATTTTATTCATATTACTCGCCATGTTTTTAGGTTGATACTGTTCCCATTTTTCTAATTGTTTAAATAGTGTGTGTAGAGATCTCATAAAAATAACCGCCTTTTTAATTTTTATAAATAAAATAGCCCTTCTTAGATAAGAAGAGCTTCCACACAACTTCCCATCTTTCAACTCAATCGTCATACTGAGTTGTTGGATTTAGCACATCGCATATGACTGCTGTTGCTGGAGTTTCATAGGGCCAAGTCCCTCCACTCACTCTTAATAAGAGAACTATTTTATTTAAACATCATTATAGCAAATGAATGTAAAATGACAAACAAAGTCATACAATACACTATTTTCTTCGGCGTGCGTATTTATAGTAATTGATGAATATTAATACTAAATTGACCATACCAATGATTAAACCTGTTAATAATGAGAAAAATGCGAGAATAACTAGAAACCAGGGTTCTTGTAACACACCATCTTGAGAGACATGTGAAGGTGAACTTGTGAAAAGCAATGCGGATACTATAGCAATTAAGATAAATATCATACTTAATATACTTAAGCGAATGCGTTTCACAAACTTCGTATCATTAACTAATTTATCCTTTACCACAGTATTACCTAAGATTAAATCATCTAGAGATAAATTAAAGGTTTTGGCAATTTCTACTATCATTTCAATATCCGGTAAGTAACGATTATTCTCCCTTGCAGATACAGTTTGTCGTGAAATATTTAATTGATTGGCAAATTGTTCTTGGGTCAGTTGATTTTCTTTTCGAATCATTTTAATTTGAGTGCCAAAATTCATATGTTAAATGTGCTCCTTTTAAATCGTATTTTGTTTATAAAAAGTGTGGTTAAGCGAACGCTAGTGATACTTTACATGCTCCGCAAGTTCACCTAGCGCGCATATTTTAAAATGCTAGCAATGCTTTCTTTTAAATAAAATAAGCTTATTCAATAATAGATGACATCAAGTAAATTTAAAAATTTAGGAGGCATAATAAGTTTATGAATAAAAAGTTATTTTTTGCAAGTATTATAAGTATTGTTTTAGGTGCATCGTTAGGGATTAGTTTTCTTTTAATTCCAAGTTATGTAAATGAAAATGGCATATTGAAAGAGCCTTAGTATTTAGTAGAATCTGGATTTTCATTTGTCATTATTAGAGGTTTACTCATGTTTTTTGCAATAGGTGGTTATTTATGTCACTATTTTGAAGATAAGATTCATAAATAGAGTGGTTTGAAATAGGAAATAGGCTGAGGCATGTTTAATGTTACAGCCTATTTTTTGAGCTTATGGTTCAAAACGTAGGGATTTTATATGGTAAATACATTTAAAACAGATGAATTATTATAAATTTGCACGATATTTGTTATACTAATTGTAAGCGCTTACTAAAAATATTTAGACGCTTTAGTATAAATCGTTTTTAAAAGGAGAATGCACATGAATGGTAAAGTGATGATGGTGACTGGTGGAAGTAGTGGCATGGGCAAAGCAATGGCGCAAAAATTTGCTGAAGCGGGTGCAAAAGTGGTTATAACGGGTCGCTCATTGGAACGGTTAGAAGCGGCAAAAGAAGAAATAGAACAATATGAAGGACAAATTCTTTGCATAGATATGGATGTGCGAGATCCTGAAAGAGTGCAATATACAGTGGATAAAACGGTTGAAACGTTTGGCAAAATAGATGGTTTGGTTAATAATGCAGCAGGTAACTTTCTATGTGCAGCTGAAGATTTATCATATAATGGATGGCATTCTGTCATTGATATTGTCCTTAATGGGACATGGCACTGTACACAAGCTGTAGGAAAAGAATGGATTAAAAATGGTCAACGTGGACGTATTATTAATATGGTTGCGACTTATGCATGGAGAGCTGGTATAGGTGTGATACATTCTGCAAGTGCAAAAGCAGGCGTGTTATCAATGACTCGAACACTGGCTGTTGAATGGGGATCTAAATATGGCATTAATGTCAATGCAATTGCCCCAGGGCCAATCGATAATACAGGTGGATCGGGAAAGCTAAGTTTATCAGAAGAAGCAAAACAACAAACGCTGGATAGTGTCCCACTTGGAAGGATGGGTCAACCTGAAGAAATCGCAGGTTTGGCAAAATTCTTAATGTCAGAGGATGCGAGTTATATTAATGGTGCATGTATGACAATGGATGGTGGACAATGGCTGAATCAAAATCCATTTTAAAGTATTATAAAAACTTTAATAAAGATAATCGGTGTGCAATGTATGTAGAGAGAAGACTGACTGATGTCTAAAGGGTGTCTAATCGCTTTAGAATTGGAATCATGACAATCTCATTTTATGAGTTTACTTGGATTGCTTTAAATAGACAACGCCACAAGACTAAATTGAATATAGATCAGTTGTTAATGCCAATATTAGAATCATACCAGCAGTTTATAGCCACAGAAAATAGAGTATTTAAGGTTCATATACCTCAAAATATTCAACCTTTTGTTCAAGATCAAAATGCATTAGAGCGTATTATTACTAATTTTATAGATAATGCACTTAAATTCTCAAACGCGCACACAACCATTACAATTGACGTTTATGAGAAAAATCAAGGTATGTTAGCCATTTCAGTAAAAGATGAGGGCATTGGTATAAAAGAAACGCATTTGAATTATATCTTTAATAGAACATATAGAGTGGAGAATTCAAGAAATCAAGCAACAGGTGGTTCAGGGCTGGGATTATATATTGCAGCAAACTTAGTTGAATAAATAGGTGGGTCTATTAGTGTGGATAGTGTATTTAAAAAAGGTACAACGATGACGCTGAGTTTTCCTTTGAACTAAAATGTACTAATACAATAGTAGTTAATTAATAAAAGATATGTTGAGGTGTAATAACAACATATCTTTTATTTTTATAAGGCGAGATTTCTTTATTAACCATTGAAAAACATGTATAGTTGTCGCAAAAATTACATAAATATTACAAGGTTTTATGGCTTAATTAAGTAACTCATGACTTTCATGACAGTTTTGAGTGGGTGTTTATGGTATATAAAATCCTATGGCGCGTGTCATTAGGATGTAAAAAAGTAAGGGGGTATTTTAATTTCGTTGTAACCTACATGCTATGTATGGATGTTATAGTGTTATTTGTGAGTCAGTTGAAAAAGTAAATTATCTATTTAAGGTAATTGAAATTCAACATTAAATCTTAAAAATAATAAAATCTAAAAATTATCTTCTGGGAGGATTATTAATAATGAAAAAAACAGTAGTAGCATCAACATTAGCAGTAGGACTTGGCGTAACAGGAATCGCAGCAGGAAATTCAGCAGACGCTTCAGAACAAGGCGTTGACAAAGCACAATTAGCACAACAAGCTCAAACTAATTCAGAATCATTAAATGCAGCACCAGTTCAAGACGGTGCTTACGACATTAACTTTAACTATAATAATACTGACTATAGTTTCCAATCAGATGGTCAATATTGGACTTGGAGCTATGGACAAGGTTCAACTAATGCACCAGCACAAGAAACTGCTGAGCAACCACAACAAGTTGAACAACCACAACAAACTGAGCAAGCTTCAACTGAACAACCAGCACAAGAAGCTGCACCACAAACTGAAGAAACACAACAACCACAACAAGAAGCAACTACACAAACTACTTCAAGCTCAAATGAATCAACTTCAAATGAGTCTAGTTCAAGTGAAGCTTCAGAAGGTTCATCAGTAAATGTTAACTCTCATTTACAAGCAATCGCGCAACGTGAATCAGGCGGCGACCTTAAAGCTGTTAACCCATCATCAGGTGCAGCAGGTAAATATCAATTCTTACAAAGCACATGGGATTCAGTAGCACCATCTGAATATCAAGGTGTATCACCAACAGAAGCACCTGAAGCAGTACAAGACGCAGCAGCGCAAAAACTTTATGATACAGAAGGCGCTTCACAATGGGTTACTGCATAAAAAATTAAGTGTAGTAATGAATTTAAGATAAATATTTAAAGCTGAGACATATATGTCTCAGCTTTTTTATTTATAAGTATATCAGGTTGGTCAGTCAATAGAATTCTTTTGAGATAAATTTTGTTGCGCAAAACGCAAATGTGCTGTTTAAAACGCATTTAGTAAAGTAGTTAATTTGAATGTTTTTAAATATATATAGTAAGCAATGTTAATGTTTTCTGGAGTGCAAATAGACATCTTTTTTCACACTAATTACAAAGCGATTACATCCACAAAAGTGTATAAATACACTACAAGGTGTACATGAAAGGATTTTTAGGTAGAAATTCCTGATTTGAGTGTAATATATAACGTAATTAGGATGTAAAAAAGAGCTTGTTTTTTTAACTTCACTGTAACCTACAAGCTTTTTATAGGTGTTATAGTAGGAAATACAAATTAGTTGTAAAAAGTAAACTTATTTATTGACGGTTGAAATTACAAGCTAATTTATTAAATTTTAAAAATACAAACAATCTCTTAGGAGGATTATTAATAATGAAAAAAACAGTAATTGCATCAACATTAGCAGTAGGACTTGGCGTAACAGGAATCGCAGCAGGAAATTCAGCAGAGGCTTCAGAACAAGGCGTTGACAAAGCACAATTAGCACAACAAGCGCAATCAAATCCAGAATCATTAAACGCGGCGCCTATTCAAGATGGTGCTTATAATATCAACTTTAACTATAATAATACAGATTATAGTTTCCAATCAGATGGTGAAAACTTTAGCTGGAGCTATGGTGAAGGTTCAGGCGAAGGATCTAATGCTTCATCAGAACAAGCTACAGACAATAGTTCACAACAAACTGCTGAGCAACCACAACAAGTAGAACAACCACAACAAACTGAGCAAGCTTCAACTGAACAACCAGCACAAGAAGCTGCACCACAAACTGAAGCAACACAACAACCACAACAAGAGGCAACAACACAATCTGCATCAAGCTCAAATGAATCTAGTTCAAACGAATCAAGTTCAAGTGAAGCTTCAGAAAGTTCATCATCAGGTGTTAATGCGCACTTACAACAAATCGCGCAACGTGAATCAGGTGGCGACATCCATGCTACAAATCCATCATCAGGTGCTTCTGGTAAGTTCCAATTCTTACAAAGTACATGGGATTCAGTAGCTCCAGCTGAGTATCAAGGTCAACCAGCTGCTTCAGCACCAGAATCAGTACAAGATGCTGCAGCGCAAAAACTTTATGATACAGAAGGCGCTTCACAATGGGTTACTGCATAAACTGTAAGTCATAATTTTAAAAATAAAGTATAAAAATTAAATTAACATGATAAATTTGGTCCCGGCTTCTTAATAAAGAAGTCGGGTTTTTTGTATAGTTAATTGTTGGTTTTAATTTTTAGGTAGGATATGGATTTTTGAATTTGTTCATTCAATTGAGTAAGAAATAAGATGACAATAGTACTAAGCAGCTTGGATTTTACTTTAATGTTTTTAATGGCATATCTTTGAATGATTAAATATGCAAATGGGTAATGATGTGGTAATACTTGGTTACATTTAGCTATAATAATTCAAATTAGGGAGTGATGATGAATATGAGAAAACTTATAGTATTTTTGCATAGTACGCTAGATGGTTTTGTAGAGGGTCCTAAAGGTGCAATGGACATCGGTTGGGTTGCCTATAATGAAGAATTGGAAAAATTTGCGGATGATGTACTGAGTAATACAGATACGATTGTTTGGGGACGTAAGACATATGAAATGATGTATGATTACTGGCCGACGGTACCATCTGATGAAAATGCAAATGAGCACGAATTGAATCATGCTCAATGGATTGAAAATGTTGAAAAAGTTGTATTTTCAAAAGCATTGAATCATGTAGAATGGAGTAACTCAAAATTGGTGAAAGATCATGTTGAAGAAGAAATTAATAAATTAAAACAGCAAGAAGGCGGAGATATTGTCGTGTTAGGCAGTCCAAGATTTGCACATTATTTAATGCAACTTAATTTAGTGGATGAATATAAAATAACAATATCGCCTACTTTAATAGGTAAAGGATTACCGTTATTTTAAAATATTCATGATAAAGTTGATCTCAAACTAATAAAGAGCGAGACATTTGAATCCGGTGCATTAGGATGAAATTATCAAGTTTTAAATTAAATGAAAAGAGAGTAAATCGTTAACCAATATATTGAATCGTTCCCAGCAGCAGCTGGACAAATGTCCTTGTCGCATTTAAATGACATACTAAAAGGCATTTCAGAAAATAATGATATTGTAGGCTTTACTGTAGCAGAGTACATGCCATGGGATGAAATCAATCTGAAAAATACATTGAAAGATTTGAATATATTCCATTAAATAAAAAGAACCGTTGCTATTCAATATAGCAGCGGTTCTTTTATAGTTATTTAACTAATTCTTTAAAATTTTCTAAGCGTTTCGCTTTTTCTTCATCGCTAATGTTATGTTTTTTTACATAACGGTTATTTTCGTGTTTTGCACACTCATGTGAGCAAGCGCCTAAATAACGCGCTTCGTTTTCTTCTGATACAAGGATTTGTTTGTTACATTCAGGGTTACTACAATTGATATAACGTTCACAAGGCGTACCATCGAACCATTCTTTTCCTACTACAGTTTTATCTACATGATTCACTTCTACACTGATACGTTCATCGAATACGTACATTTTTCCGTCCCAGAATTCACCTTTTGTTTCAGGGTCTTTACCGTAAGTAGCAATGCCGCCTTCAAGTTGACTCACATCTTCAAAGCCTTCTTTTAGTAAGTAACCAGAGAATTTTTCACAACGAATACCACCAGTACAATACGTTACAATTTTTTTATCCATAAATTGCTCTTTATTTTCTTTAATCCAGTCAGGTAAATCTCTGAATCTTGTGATATCAGGACGAACTGCACCACGGAAGTGGCCTAAATCGTATTCATAATCGTTTCTAGCATCAATCACAACAGTATCATCTGATAATAATGCTTCTCTAAATTCTTTTGGTGACAAATAGTTACCAGTAAGTTCTCTAGGGTTTACATCATCTTCAAGGTCTAGAGCAACGATTTCTTGTCTAGGGCGAACATGCATTTTTTTGAAAGCGTGTCCTTCGGCTTCATCCACTTTAAAAGTAATCCCTTGGAATCTAGCATCGTTTTTTAATGCTTCCATATATTTATCGGTAGCTTCGACTGTACCAGAAACTGTCCCATTAATACCTTCAGTAGATACGAGGATACGACCTTTAAGTTCTAAGTCTTTACAAAATGCTAAATGCTCAGTTGCAAATAATTCAGGGTCATCGATTGTTGTATATTTGTAATATAATAATACTCTATAATCCATAATACTAATCTCCTTTTATTTCTTGTTTCTTATAAATTTATATAAAATGTTGGTATCATTTTTTCGCTAATATAAAGTATGTGAGTATCTTCAATTTAATAAGGTTTATTTATTTTTTGAGCGAAAGCATAAAATTATCATTATTACATTATAACAAAAAAGGGATATTATTCAATTTATTAATTTAAGTATCTTCATTATTTTTATTATATTAAGTAAAGATTTTTGATTAATGTAATAAAAAATGCTCTCTACAAGTAAATCTTGAAGAGAGCAAGTTAATATCTATTATGATTTCTTTTTATTTGTAAATATTAATGCACCAATTAAGCTGATTGTGCTGATGGCGAAAATAATGTTCATGATAGATAATGTTTCGATAATAACGACATCT
Source organism: Staphylococcus sp. LKG3-1 (assembly GCF_048568385.1). Taxonomy (NCBI): domain Bacteria; kingdom Bacillati; phylum Bacillota; class Bacilli; order Caryophanales; family Staphylococcaceae; genus Staphylococcus; species Staphylococcus sp. LKG3-1. The sequence continues at coordinate 1,800,751 of NZ_CP183796.1, read as the reverse complement.
TTGCCGAGTCTCTCAAAAGCATTTTGTTGCATTTCTTTTTCTGAACTCAAATTACTTTCAGATCTTGTTTCTTTATTTTCAATATCTTCTAACATTCTTTCTTCTACTTTAGGCATAGAATTCCTCCTTATATAAATTTATTTTCCCTTTTTAAAAACAGTCAATCATATTGTGTGATGCTGAATTAAATAGAAGTGATTGAAAAAGTAACGGTAAATTACTATACTCAAATGATAATGAATATCATGAGGAGCGGATTGCAATGGAAACAGTATATTTAGCAGGTGGATGTTTATGGGGCGTACAAGCATTTGTAAAAACGTTACCCGGCGTTATCAATACTGAAGGTGGAAGAGCTAACGGTATTACGGATACGTTAGACGGTGAATATGATGGTTACGTGGAAGTAATTAAAACAGAATTCGACCCACAAAAAGTATCAGTAACAGATTTGATGGGTTATTTATTTGAAATTATTGACCCATATAGTGTGAATAAACAAGGTCAAGATGTGGGCTTAAGATATAGAACTGGATTATACAGCGAAGATGAGAAACATTTAAAAGAGGCTCAACAATTCATAGATGGTATTGAGGACCATCACCTTATTGCTACTGAAGTATTACCACTAACGAATTATGTAAGAAGTGCAGAAGAAAACCAGGATCGCTTATCAAGATTTCCAGATGATTATTGTCACTTACCTAAAGAACTTGTTTATAAGTATAAATAAAAAACAACCCCCTTTTCAAAATGATTCCTACATAAGTAAGAATTTTAGAAAAGGGGTTTTGTGTGTGATTTATTTAAAGAAACCTAAAACAAAGTCTACACCTTTAGCTAAAACATCTGCGATACTAACGCCTATTGTTGCCCAGTCGTGTGCTAATCCTGCGTTTACTGCATTACCAATCGCTTCTACGATTCCTGTCATGTGAGACACTTCTTTATTTTGAAAAATTTAAATTAAAACTTGCGCTTTAATTTGTTAAACACAATATATATCTTTTTGTTAATTAATTTTGTAAAAATGCCTAACTCACTATTTTTTATACCTAAGTGTAATAATAGTTTTTTTTATAGGAATTTTTATAAATAAATAAAAATTTTAAATTTTTGTAAAGATTTAAATGTTGTGTGGAAATGTCTGGAAGAATATGCAATATTGTAATTGATTGGGCTATATAAAATTTAGGAGGTGATTGAGTATGAATCAATTGGTTAAGGTAACATTAGCAACTGGATTAGCACTGAGCGCAATGGTTGGCACAACGAGTAGCGTGACATCAAACTCAACTTTTATTGCACACGGATCAGAAAATATTGATTATCAAGTAAATGGTTATACTACTGACGCAAATGACTTTATATTGGAGCCATCATTTATTGAAGACGTAAAAAATAATAACTTCGTGATTAACGGTTATAATATTACTGGAAACGAACAACAAGAGAGTTCGATGATTGATATATATGATCAAATCATTGCAAAGACAGGGGAGCAAACAGCTTCAATGGTAGATTTTGAAGTGAAGAAGGGTGCAGTATCGAAGGAAGCTTTAATTGAGCAATATGGTCAACCTATTGAAAAGCCATTTGAAAGTGCTCAAGGATTTGATTATAGATATCATATGGGAGATAACATAGTTCAATTTATTGTTGAAGATGGTTATGTGAAAGATGTACAAATTAATTCAGAAAATGAATAAATAATAGACGATTCAAAAAAGCACAATGCTACTTATAATGGCATTGTGCTTTTATTATATGTTTTATTAACCTAATAAAGAATCAGGTATAATTTTATGGATAATGGCAGATAGTTCTTCTGGGGTTTCTTGTTGACCATTATTGACCCATTCTTGAATAATACCAAATATAGCATTACTCAAGAAAACTACAAAATAGTGTCGTTCTTTTTCACTAAAATGGGATTTTTTGTGTATGGGAAAACATTCTTTTCCGCATTATATTGTAATGTTTTTTTTAGTTGATTTTGAACGTCAGGTGATCCATTATTCGAAATGAGCAACAATAAAAGCTCGGCTTCATTATTCCAAAAGTTAATTATATGATAATACAACAAATGACGTTCACTTTGTAATAAACTTTGAACTCTTTTGCTGCCTTCTTTTGTAATTTCAAATTGATATTGTTCCACTAAATCAAACTTGTCTTTGTAATGTAAATAGAAAGTGCCTCGACTAATGCCAGCTACTTCACATATATCTTTAACTGAAATATCATCATACTTTTTATGCTTCAACAGCGTTATTAATGCCTTTCTGGTATTTCTTTTTGTTTTTAATATACGCGAATCTGTCATCATTTCTTCATTCAATCAAACTCACTCCAAATATTAATAGACATATATTTTATTATGTTCATTAACGGTTATTTTTCCATTGCTTTTGCAAAGTAGAGGTATATAATCGCATTATGAACGATAATTGACACTGTGTCTAATAAGGAGGGCTTATATGTCTGAACTTGTAGCCAAATTGACAAATGCAACGAAATATTATGGTAAGAAGAAAGTTTTAGATCATACCGATATAGAGTTATCATCTGGAAAAATATTAGGACTTATCGGGCCAAGTGGTTCTGGCAAAACAACTACGATTAAATGTCTCATGGGTATGGAGAAATTAGATGAAGGTCATGCTCAAATTTTTGATACTGAAATACCAGATCGTAAAATTTTAAATGAAATCGGTTATATGGGCCAAAGTGATGCATTATATGAATCACTAACTGCACATGAAAATTTAGTCTTTTTTGGTAATTTAATCGGCTTAAAAGGAGAGAAATTAAAGCAAGCTATAGCGACTAATATGAAACTTGTGAATTTAGAAGGAGAATTAAACAAAATTGTTAATACTTTTTCTGGTGGGATGAAACGTAGATTATCATTAGCTATTACATTACTTGCGAATCCAAACCTTATTATTTTAGATGAACCTACAGTAGGCATAGATCCAAGTCTAAGAAGAGATATATGGAAGCAGTTAAAACATTTAACTAAAAAAGGAAAATCAGTTATTGTGACTACGCATGTTATGGGGGAAGCTGAGCGCTGTGATTATATAGGTTTAATTGTAGAAGGACGATTATTTACTATGGGTACGCCACAAGAACTAAAAGATAAATTTGGCGTAGATTCTATAGAAGAAGTATTTATTAAAGCTGAAGCGGAGGTGCAATCATGAGATTCAAAGCAGTGTTCATAAGAGTGATTAAAGAATTATTAAGAGACAAAAGAACTTTGGCGCTCATGTTATTTGCACCAATCCTAGTATTAACATTATTATATTTTGTATTCGATACAAATTCAGAAACTGATTTAAAAATAGGCATCGATGACAATGTGCCCCAAAAAATTGTGAATGCATTACCTTCAGACAAAGTAGAAATAGAAAAAATCAAATCGCCTGATTCTATAAAAGATACAATCGTAAATTCTAAATTAGATAGTTACATTACGAAAAATGGTTCTAATTTAGAGGTCACATATGCAAATGAAGATCCTAGTAAAACAGGTTCAACAAAACAATTACTTGGTAGCGCGATACAACAAAATAAGATGCAAGATATGATGAAAATCGTTGAAAAAATACCGAATAATATGAAACAAAAAAATGCACAACAAGATGAAAATGTTAAATTAGATAATCATTATTTATATGGAGATGAAGATAGCACTTATTTTGATAAAATGTTTCCGATATTAATTGGTTTCTTCGTATTTTTATTTGTGTTTTTAATATCAGGCATTGGATTATTACGAGAACGTACAAATGGAACATTAGAGCGCTTATTAGCTACATCCGTTAAACGTAGTGAAATCGTATTTGGTTATTTAGCTGGCTATGGATTGTTTGCAATTCTCCAAACACTACTGATTGTATTTTATGCGATTCTCATATTAAACATTGAAGTGGCAGGTAGTATTTGGTGGGTACTATTAATCAATATTTTAATTGCATTAGCTGCTTTAGCGATGGGAATCTTCGTATCAACATTTGCAAATTCAGAATTCCAAATGATCCAATTTATTCCAATTGTAGCAATACCACAAGTTTTCTTTTCAGGTATTATTCCTCTTGAAAATATTGCTGATTGGGTCAGTGTGATAGGCTATTTGTTTCCATTACGCTATGCTGGGGATGCATTGACCAATATTATGATCAAAAGCCAAGGGTTCGAATTTATTTGGTTCGATATTGGTATTCTGTTCGTATTTATTTTCGTATTTACAGTGCTTAATATTGTAGGTCTTAAGCGTTATAGAAAAGTTTAGAAGAAACGATAAAAAGGTAAATTTATTAAATTATATTCAATTAAAGCTTCTTTTTAAGTACACACTTTAGGGTGATAACTTAAAAAGAAGCTTTTTCTATAGCAAAAATTTTTGAAAACGGGACAAAATTAAATTTATTGACGGTAAGAAATAAAATTCACAGAAATGATACATATACAATTAAATTCAGTGTGAAAGCGATTGTGGGTTATTGGTTTTCCATTGATTTTAATAAACTAAAGCATAATATTCTTGTGTAATTATAAAATATTATGGAATTATTTTGTACTATTAGGTAAAATAAGAAATGTATTGTGCTAAAAGAACATAAAGTACAATAAAAATCAACTAGAAATTTAGGTTAGTAAATTAGGAGGAACATATGAACAAAAACAAGAAAAGACATCGATTTGATTTCTTGCCTAATCGATTAAATAAATATTCTATACGTAAATTTACAAATGGTATCGCTTCAGTATTAATTGGATCAACGATATTGTTAGGTGCAGTAATTGATAAAGAAGCGGATGCAGCGGAACAGCAACCAACATCAGAAGTATATGGACAGACTGATAATAATTACAAAAGCGAATCAAACAAGTCCAATTCAGTACAACATGATGAAGAAAGAACAAACATAATTAATGATAATGACGAGGCTAACTATTCTAATCATAGTGAGATACCAATCCACGATAAATCTAGTGAGTATGACCAAAAGCCTATAAATGAGCAAGATACGTCAAATCATCATGAAACTCATTTGAATCAAAATGCTACTGAAAATCATGTAAAAGAAGAAAGTAAAGAAGTATCAACAGAAGAAGAGTCAATAGAAGACAGAAAAACTGAAGAAAGCACAACCGAAGAAAGCACAACCGAAGAAAGTAAAGCTGTAGAAGAAGCAAACAAAGAAAATACAACTGAAAAAAATGATGAAGGCAGCTTAGATTTAGAAAAAGAGAAAGATACATATAAAGATGAAAAAGATAACGGCAAAAAGAAAAATGAATTAGAAAGCCATAATCACCGTATCGAAAATAAAGTAGAAGATAACGTCTATAAAAATAACAAAGAAACAAATTTAGAGTCTAAAAATGAAAATGTTAATAAAGATGATAAAGTTAACACTTCAAGTAGTACCTCTATTGAAAAAACTGAAGATAATGCAACCCGCTCAAATTTAATAAACTCAGTAAATCACTCTTTAAAGCAATTAGATAATGCTAAAAATAACACAGAAAAGCAATCTCTATTAGAAAATTATTACCAAACACATACGAATGCTACAGCTAGTGATGCAAAAAAAGCTATTGAAAAATTAAACATTGATTTTACTAAACAAAATTCAGATCAATTAATCGCATTATTATTAATTGAACTAGCTAATCAAATGGATAAAGATAAAGTACAAGCCAATGTGCCTGCTTCAAAGCGTGAGGAAACAAATAACGAAAGTTTAAGTATTGAAACGAATACTACGAATATTGAAAAAACTTTAGCTAAACCATCTACAAGTAAATTTAGATCTGCAAATACAAGAGCAACGAATGTAGTTAATTATGCAGCTAATCAGAGTGGTAGAAATGTTAACCATTTAGTCTTTGCAAACACTTCATATGAAATACTAGGTGGCGGTAAGCAAATCAATCAAGTATTTATGACTATGGATGGTAAGTTGAAAATTAAGATTGACTATACGGTAGATGACTCCGTGGTTGAAGGAGATTATTTTACAGTTGATTTCGGTAAATATATACATCCAGGTACATCAAGAAAACCGTATCGAGTAAATAACATACATGATGCTAATGGGAGAACAATCGCTATTGGATCATATGATAGTGCAACGAATACTGCGAAATATACCTTCACAAATTATGTGGATATTTATAATAATGTGAGAGGATCTTTTAGTTTATTAAGTTGGCCATTTAAAGAATTAGTTACTACTGATGAACAGAGTGTCCCAGTAGGCATTACAGTTGCTGGAGAGGATTATACTCAAAATGTCATATTCAATTATGGTAATAGAACGAGACCAGTTATTTCAGATATAAATTATTTGACGAAGGACTTTGCTGAATTTACAACTTATATAAATCAAAATAGAGCATTTAATACAGGATCAAAAGTTAGGTTAAGTGGCCAAGGATTCAAATTTACATCTCCTGATGAGATTGAGGTTTATAAAGTATTAAATAACTCACAATTCAGAGATAGTTTCACACCAGATTATGCAAACTTAACGCAAGTTAGAAATCCTAAAATCATTATAAATAGTGATGGATCAGCAACTGTAGACCTGGGGGATATTGGAACACTTGGTTATATAATAAGAAGTAAACCAAACACGCTACCTGATTTTTCGGGGATTGGTGTATTAAAATCAGAATACACATTTACTAATAATAAAAACCAAAGAGACACACGAGCACACGCAAGTAGCATTCAGTTTGTCAGAGCAGAACTTGCTGGATTCGGTGGATTCGGTGGTTATGTATGGTTTGATAAGAATAATGACGGTGTTCAGAATGATTCGAACGCAACTGCAGCTGGCATTACTGTGAATTTACTTGACCCAACTGGTATACGTTTAGCCACAACGACTACTGATATAACAGGACACTACAATTTTGATAATTTAACAAAGGGTAATTATCTTGTGGAATTCGTAATGCCAGAAGGATATATTCCTACACAAGCGAACAACACTGTAGATGACAAAGATTCAGATGTAGTTTTTGAGAATGGAAGATACATTGCACACGTTACTATTAAAGATGCTGACAATATGACGATAGATGCTGGTTTAGTTTCTGACACAACTTCGGAATCACTAAGCTTATCTGAGTCGCTAAGCACTTCACAATCATTGAGTTTGAGCCATTCACTATCGCTAAGTGAAAGCGAATCAACAAGTCAGTCACTATCCTTAAGCACAAGTGAATCATTAAGCCAATCACTATCATTGAGTGCTAGTGAGTCATTGAGTGAGAGTGAATCGTTAAGTGAGAGTGAATCCTTAAGTACAAGCGAGTCATTAAGCGAGAGCGAGTCATTGAGTGCCAGTGAGTCATTAAGTGAGAGCGAATCATTAAGTGAAAGCGAATCATTAAGCGAGTCAGAGTCATTAAGTGAGAGTGAGTCATTAAGCGAATCTGAATCGTTAAGTACGAGTGAGTCATTGAGTGAAAGCGAATCACTGAGTACGAGTGAGTCGTTAAGACAGAGTGAATCGTTAAGTGAGAGCGAATCATTGAGTACCAGCGAGTCATTAAGTGCGAGTGAGTCATTAAGTGCCAGTGAGTCGTTAAGTGCAAGTGAGTCAATAAGTGCTAGTGAATCGTTAAGTGAAAGTGAGTCATTAAGCACAAGCGAATCATTAAGCACGAGTGAGTCGTTAAGTGAAAGTGAGTCATTGAGTGAGAGTGAGTCGTTAAGCGAGAGCGAATCGTTGAGTGAGAGCGAGTCATTAAGTACGAGTGAATCGTTAAGTACGAGTGAGTCGTTAAGTGGATCTGAATCGTTGAGCGCAAGTGAATCGTTAAGTGAGAGTGAGTCGTTAAGCGAAAGCGAATCATTGAGTACGAGTGAGTCGTTAAGTGAAAGCGAGTCATTAAGTGCCAGCGAGTCATTAAGAGAAAGTGAGTCAATAAGTGCGAGTGAATTGTTAAGTGAGAGTGAGTCATTAAGCGAAAGCGAATCATTAAGTGAGAGCGAGTCATTAAGTGAGAGCGAGTCGTTAAGTGAAAGCGAGTCAATAAGTGCGAGTGAATCGTTAAGTGAAAGTGAGTCATTAAGCACAAGCGAATCATTAAGCACGAGTGAGTCGTTAAGTGAAAGTGAGTCATTAAGCACAAGCGAATCATTAAGCACGAGTGAGTCGTTAAGTGAAAGTGAGTCGTTAAGTGCCAGCGAATCGTTGAGCAATAGTGAGTCAATAAGTGCGAGTGAATCGTTAAGTGAGAGTGAGTCATTGAGCGAGTCCGAATCGTTAAGTGAAAGCGAATCACTAAGCGCAAGCGAATCGTTAAGTGCCAGTGAGTCATTAAGCGAATCTGAGTCGTTAAGTACCAGTGAATCTCTAAGTGAGTCCGAATCATTGAGCGCAAGTGAATCCTTGAGTGAGAGCGAGTCGTTAAGTGCCAGTGAGTCGTTAAGCGAAAGTGAATCATTGAGTGCCAGTGAGTCATTAAGTGAGAGTGAATCATTGAGCGGCAGTGAATCATTGAGCGAAAGCGAGTCATTAAGCGCAAGTGAGTCGTTGAGTGAAAGTGAATCACTAAGTGAAAGCGAATCGTTAAGTGAGAGTGAATCATTAAGTACGAGTGAGTCATTGAGCGAATCTGAGTCGTTAAGTGCCAGTGAATCAATAAGTGAGAGCGAATCATTGAGCACAAGCGAATCGTTAAGTGAAAGTGAGTCGTTAAGTTCAAGTGAGTCATTAAGCGAATCTGAGTCGTTAAGTACCAGTGAATCTCTAAGTGAGAGTGAATCATTGAGCGAAAGTGAATTACTGAGTGAGAGCGAATCGTTGAGTGAAAGCGAATCACTGAGTACGAGTGAGTCGTTAAGTGAATCTGAATCATTAAGCGCGAGTGAGTCGTTAAGTGAAAGTGAATCATTGAGCACAAGTGAATCATTGAGCACAAGCGAATCATTGAGCACAAGCGAATCATTAAGACAGAGTGAATCGTTAAGCGATAGCGAATCGTTGAGTTTAAGCGAATCATTGAGTGCCAGTGAGTCATTAAGTGAGTCCGAATCAATAAGCGCGAGCGAGTCATTAAGTGAGTCGTTAAGCGAAAGTGAGTCACTAAGTGAGAGTGAGTCATTAAGTGAGAGTGAGTCATTAAGTGCCAGTGAGTCATTGAGTGCAAGTGAGTCATTGAGTGCCAGTGAATCAATAAGTGATAGCGAATCATTGAGTGAGAGTGAGTCATTAAGTGAGAGTGAATCATTGAGCGAAAGCGAGTCATTAAGCGCAAGTGAGTCATTAAGCGCAAGTGAGTCGTTGAGTGAAAGTGAATCACTAAGTGAGAGTGAGTCATTGAGCGAGAGTGAATCATTAAGTGCCAGTGAATCAATAAGCGCAAGCGAATCGTTAAGTGCAAGTGAGTCGTTAAGTGCCAGTGAGTCATTAAGCGAATCTGAGTCGTTAAGTGGATCTGAATCGTTGAGCGCAAGTGAATCGTTAAGTGAGAGTGAGTCATTGAGCGAGAGTGAATCAATAAGTGTCAGTGAATCATTGAGCGAGAGTGAATCATTAAGTGCCAGTGAATCAATAAGCGCAAGCGAATCGTTAAGTGAAAGTGAGTCGTTAAGTGCAAGTGAGTCAATAAGTGCTAGTGAATCGTTAAGCGCAAGTGAGTCATTGAGCGAATCCGAATCGCTAAGTGAATCTGAATCATTAAGCGAATCCGAATCGTTAAGTGAGAGCGAATCATTAAGTACCAGTGAGTCGTTAAGTGAGAGCGAGTCGTTAAGTGAGAGCGAATCATTGAGTGAAAGCGAATCACTGAGTACGAGTGAGTCGTTAAGTGAATCTGAATCATTAAGCGCGAGTGAGTCGTTAAGTGAAAGTGAATCATTGAGTACCAGTGAATCATTGAGCGAGAGCGAATCATTGAGCACAAGCGAATCATTGAGCACAAGCGAATCATTAAGACAGAGTGAATCGTTAAGCGAGAGCGAATCGTTGAGCGATAGCGAATCATTAAGCGAGTCTGAGTCATTAAGTGAGAGTGAATCGTTAAGTACGAGTGGGTCATTAAGTGAGAGTGAATCATTAAGTACGAGTGAATCATTAAGTACGAGTGAGTCATTAAGTGCAAGTGAGTCATTGAGCGAAAGTGAATCACTGAGTGAGAGCGAGTCATTAAGCGAGAGCGAATCGTTGAGTGAGTCCGAGTCATTAAGCGAAAGCGAATCAATAAGTGATAGCGAATCATTAAGTGAGAGTGAGTCGTTAAGCGAAAGTGAATCATTAAGTGCCAGTGAGTCGTTAAGCGAAAGTGAATCATTAAGTGCCAGTGAGTCATTAAGTGAGAGTGAATCACTAAGTGAAAGCGAGTCATTGAGTGCCAGTGAATCAATAAGCGATAGCGAATCATTGAGTGCAAGTGAGTCATTAAGTGAGAGCGAGTCATTAAGTACGAGTGAATCGTTGAGTGCCAGCGAATCGTTGAGTGCCAGCGAGTCATTGAGTGAGAGCGAGTCATTGAGTGAGAGTGAATCGTTAAGTGAAAGTGAGTCATTAAGCGATAGCGAATCATTGAGTGCTAGTGAATCAATAAGTGAGAGTGAATCATTGAGCGAAAGTGAATCACTAAGTGAAAGTGAGTCATTGAGTGAGAGTGAGTCATTAAGCGAGTCCGAATCGTTGAGCGATAGCGAATCATTGAGTGAGAGTGAGTCATTAAGTACAAGCGAGTCCTTGAGTGAGAGCGAATCGTTAAGTGAAAGTGAGTCATTAAGCACAAGCGAATCATTAAGCACGAGTGAGTCGTTAAGTGAAAGTGAATCATTGAGTACGAGTGAATCGTTGAGTGCCAGTGAATCATTGAGCGATAGCGAATCATTAAGCACGAGTGAATCGTTAAGTGAAAGTGAGTCGTTAAGTGCCAGCGAATCATTGAGTGAAAGCGAGTCGTTGAGTGCCAGTGAATCATTGAGCGAAAGCGGGTCCGAATCGTTGAGCGATAGCGAATCATTAAGTGAGAGTGAATCATTGAGCACAAGTGAATCATTAAGTGAGAGCGAATCTTTAAGTGCAAGTGAATCGTTGAGTGAGTTAGAGTCAATAAGCGAAAGCGAATCATTAAGTGCCAGCGAGTCTTTAAGTGAGAGCGAGTCATTGAGTGAGCGTGAATCGTTAAGTGAAAGTGAGTCATTAAGCGAGAGTGAATCATTGAGTGCCAGTGAATCGTTAAGCACAAGTGAATCGTTGAGTGAAAGCGAGTCATTGAGTGAAAGTGAATTATTAAGCGATAGCGAATCATTAAGCGCGAGTGAGTCAATAAGTGAGTCTGAATCATTGAGCGATAGCGAGTCAATAAGTGAAAGCGAATCATTGAGTGCCAGCGAATCACTAAGCGATAGCGAATCATTGAGTGAGAGTGAGTCATTAAGCGAAAGTGAATTATTAAGCGATAGCGAATCATTGAGTGCTAGTGAATCAATAAGTGAGAGTGAATCATTGAGCGAAAGTGAATCACTAAGTGAAAGTGAGTCATTGAGTGAGAGTGAGTCATTAAGCGAGTCCGAATCGTTGAGCGATAGCGAATCATTGAGTGAGAGTGAGTCATTAAGCGAATCTGAGTCATTAAGTGCAAGTGAGTCAATAAGTGCTAGTGAATCGTTAAGCGCAAGTGAGTCGTTGAGTGAAAGTGAATCACTAAGTGAGAGTGAGTCATTGAGCGAGAGTGAATCATTAAGTGCCAGTGAATCAATAAGTGAGTCTGAATCATTGAGCGATAGCGAGTCAATAAGTGAAAGTGAATCACTGAGTGAGAGCGAGTCATTAAGCGATAGCGAATCATTGAGTGAGAGTGAATCATTAAGTACGAGTGAGTCATTGAGCGAATCTGAGTCGTTAAGTGCTAGTGAATCAATAAGTGAAAGCGAATCATTAAGCGCAAGTGAGTCATTAAGTGAGAGTGAATCATTAAGCACAAGTGAGTCTTTAAGTGCCAGCGAATCATTGAGTGAAAGCGAGTCATTGAGTGCCAGTGAGTCATTAAGTACGAGTGAATCATTGAGTACGAGCGAATCACTAAGTGCCAGCGAATCATTGAGTGAAAGCGAGTCATTGAGTGAGAGTGAATCATTGAGTGCCAGCGAATCGTTGAGTGAGTCAGAGTCATTAAGTACAAGCGAGTCCTTGAGTGAGAGCGAATCGTTAAGTGAAAGTGAGTCATTAAGCACAAGCGAATCATTAAGCACGAGTGAGTCGTTAAGTGAAAGTGAATCATTGAGTACGAGTGAATCGTTGAGTGCCAGTGAATCATCGAGCGATAGCGAATCATTAAGCACGAGTGAATCATTAAGCGAGAGTGAATCGTTAAGTGAAAGTGAGTCGTTAAGTGCCAGCGAATCATTGAGTGAAAGCGAGTCGTTGAGTGCCAGTGAATCATTGAGCGAAAGCGGGTCCGAATCGTTGAGCGATAGCGAATCATTAAGCGAGAGTGAGTCATTAAGTGAAAGTGAATCATTAAGTGCCAGCGAGTCTTTAAGTGAATCCGAGTCACTTAGTACAAGTGAATCAATAAGTGAATCTGAATCATTGAGCGATAGCGAGTCAATAAGTGAAAGCGAATCGTTAAGCGAGAGTGAGTCGTTAAGCGAGAGTGAATCATTGAGTGCCAGCGAGTCATTGAGTGAGAGTGAATCATTGAGTGCCAGCGAGTCATTGAGTGAGAGTGAGTCGTTAAGTAAAAGTGGATTATTGAGTACCAGTGAATCGTTGAGCGATAGCGAATCATTAAGCGAGTCTGAGTCATTAAGTGAGAGTGAATCGTTAAGTACGAGTGAGTCATTAAGCGAAAGCGAATCAATAAGTGAAAGCGAATCGTTGAGTGCCAGTGAATCATTGAGCGAAAGCGAGTCACTAAGTGAGAGTGAATCACTAAGCGCAAGCGAGTCGTTAAGTACGAGTGAGTCATTAAGCGAGTCCGAATCGTTGAGCGATAGCGAATCATTAAGTGAGTCAGAGTCATTAAGTGAGAGTGAATCATTGAGTGCCAGTGAGTCATTAAGTGAGAGTGAGTCATTGAGCGATAGCGAATCATTAAGTGAGAGTGAATCATTGAGCACAAGTGAATCATTAAGTGAGAGCGAATCTTTAAGTGCAAGTGAATCGTTGAGTGAGTTAGAGTCAATAAGCGAAAGCGAATCATTAAGTGCCAGCGAGTCTTTAAGTGAATCCGAGTCACTTAGTACAAGTGAATCAATAAGTGAAAGCGAATCGTTGGGTGCCAGTGAGTCAATAAGTGAATACGAATCATTAAATAGACACCTAAATAATGATGGAAACTATGAAAAAGAGAAAGATAAATTACCAGATACAGGTAATGAAGATAAACATAATGGGTTGATACCATTACTTACTGCGCTTGGAGGAATCATACTCCTTAGAAGACGTAGAAATAATGAAATTCAAGATAAATAAAAAAGAGCCTGCACTTTCAAAAATAGAAAGTGCAGGCTCTTATATTAATATTCTAATTTTTTGAACATTTTCAAACCTACTAAGTAGCAAATGACTGAGTACAATAGAGTTGTTAATATCATTAAACCTAGTTTTGTTAGTAAGTCTGAAGGCGTAATCGCATGATCATAACCATTTGGAAATAAATATTTGAGTCCATGAATCATTGGTGCAATAACCATAAACATAAGTAAAACAATAACGCTTAAAATATTAAATCCAGTAGACAATTTCATAGATAACATGACTGAAAAGCATATTGCAATTAAAGTAATGCAAAAAATACCGACGATACATAATATTGTACTGTAATTAGTTTCTTGAACATTCGATAAGAAAGCACCGGAAGCATAATCATATTGATGTATATACGTAAAATACAAAATTTCAGAAGACACAAATAATATTACATAATATATTATATACATAGAGAATAAGGCGACTAACTTTGAATTATATAGACGTATTCGGCTGATATCTTTATAAAAGATTAATCTACCAGATTCATATTCTTCAAAAAATAAATAACTGACAAAATATGTCATAAGAATCAATGGTACGGCAAATTGAGATTGTGCAAGTAAAATACCATAATAAAATTCTAAACCAGAGAGTGAATTCGTCTCTCCTCCAATTTGCATAAAATTGGTAGGTAGTATAAGTGTGATTAAATATAAAAATGGATAAAGTGCTATTGCATAAAAGATAATTGCAGAGTTACGCGAAGATACTGTAGTGAAAATATTTTTAATTAACATATCATCATTTCCTTTCGAACCCATCGAAATATTGATATAAGTTATCTTGTTCATTAATCGTGTTTTCTAAAGTGTAGTATTTAACTAAATAATTTATGATTTCATTATATTCTTCAGAACCTGACTGCATGATAACTGCTTTTTCCTCAATATCTTTTATTGTAGAAAACAAATTGAGAAGTTCCTGACGATGTTCTGGATATATTTGTTCTTTTACTACAATTTTTATCAATTGTTCTTTATTGAAATCAATATTTTGGAGTTTTCCTTCTTTTAAAAGAACAAAGCGATCACAGACTTCTGCTAATTCATTTAATTGATGACTAGAAATAAGTAATGCGGTTCCTTTTTTACTAGCCCAAGTTCTTAACGAGTGAATGAGTGTATTAACACCGTCTGGATCCAGACCAACAAAAGGTTCATCCATAATAGCTATTTCAGGTTCATCAACTAAACACATAGCTAGTGATAAGCGTTGTTTCATACCAAAAGAAAAATCTTTTACCTTTTTGCCATATGTATGTGATAAACCTACGAGATCTAATATATTATCGATATTTTTTAAGTACTGCGTTTTATGATTAACTTTTAAATAATAAGTTAAATTCTTTTTAGCTGAAAAGTGTTTGAAATGAACCGTATTAATCATGATACCTACATTTTTAAGTATATTATGATGTTGGAAAATATCTATGTCATTTAAAAATATAGCACCTGAAGTAGGTCGTTTTGTTTTAGCAATCATTTTCATAAATGTTGTTTTACCTGCGCCGTTTTTTCCAATTACACCTACGACTTCTCCACGGTTTATGGTTAATGAAACACCGTCAATAACATTAAAATTGGCTTCTTTAAAACGTTTATAAAGGTCATCTATTTTTAACATAATGTCCTCCTTTGAACTAATAGAGTTTTAATGAAATTTATATGAATTGTTGATGTTACGCTTATATAAGTTAATTTTAACAACGAAAATGAATTTGTTCAATATAGTAAATAAGTTGTTTTATTAAAAATTTATGTATTCTACTTACAATTTAATTTATATATTTTTAGTTTATAAAAAAAGGGATTTACTAGATTTTTGAAATCGCAATTGACAATGATTTTTAAGGAGAGTATGATAGATAACTGTATAAGGGGTGTACTATTCAAAAGATATGATCTATCCCTCATCAATTTGAATAGTAAACAATAGCCTAAGGTGGATTTCATGCGTTCTTGGGTTTAATTTTAACCTAATAGTACACAAGGTGTACAATTTAAAAATAGGAAGGTAGAAGAAAATGTTTAATGAATTTAAATTTATTTTCAGAAATAAAATGTTAATCATAGCACTTATTGCAATAGCAGCTATCCCGCTATTATATGTTGCTTTATTCGTAGGTTCTATGTGGAGCCCATATGATAAGACAGATCAATTGAAAATTTCAATTGTAAACCAAGATCAAAGTGCAAAGCTAAATGGTGAAAAGGTTACAATAGGTGATGATGTTGTCGACAAATTAAAAGATAACGATAAATTTGATTTTCAAGAAGTTTCAAAAAAAGAGGCATTTAATCAATTAGAAAAAGGTAAAAGTGTAGGAACTATCATTATACCTAAAGATGCCTCTAGTAACGCTACGACATTATTAGATAAAAATCCTAAAAAAATAAATATTGAAACACAAGTCAATCCAGGGTCTAGTTATACTGGTAGTCAATCAGCACAAAAAGCAATTAATACGGTAACAAATTCAATTAAGGATAATATTCGTACCAATTATTTAGATCAATTATTTGCTAGTGCTAAAAAATCACAATCTGGATTCAAGGATACTTCAAATGCATTAGGTGACATGTCTGATGCAGAATCACAATTGATTGATGGTAATCAGCAAGTAACGGATGGATTGAAACAATTAGCACCAACAGTAGGACAACCTGCACAGCAATTAATTTCAGGCAATCAACAAGTCACAGATGGACTTAATCAATTGCAACAAAATAATGATCAATTAAAAGCGCAAATAGACCAATCTGTAGAGCAACAAGACGGCGTTGCTTTTGAAGGTGACAATGAAAAAGCGTTAAATAATGTAACGAAAGTAAATGAAAATAATGCTACAGAAGCCGATAAATATGGTGAAACAATCGTGCCTTATATGGCGAGTGTTAGTTTATTTGTAGGTGCTGTGTCATTTAGTGCAATATACCCACTGAGAAAAATGTTAACTAAAGATGTTACATCACTAAAACAAGCATTCGGTAAGTTATTATTGTATCTCGTACAAGGTGCGGTATCTGCGTTATTGATGAGTAGTTGGGCGATATTTGCACTTAATATGTCTATAGATAACATTGGTAAATTTATCTTAGTCGGATTGCTATGGGCAATTGCAGCAATTACTATTACGACATTCTTAAGTTTATTATTAGATCGAATTGGTCTATTCATATCTATGGTTTTACTCATATTACAATTAAGTGCGAGTGAAGGTATGTTCCCAATAGAGTTATCAGCACAATTCTTTAGATGGATTCACCCATTCTCTCCAATGTCATATGCGATACAGGGTTATAGAGAAGCCATCTTTACAAATGCAGGACACTTTAACTTTGGATTTGTAGTAGCATTGCTCGTTGGTATTATTGTCATAATGATGATTTTACAATATTTAGTATTACTATGGTTTAACAAAAGACAACGTGTACCATTTTCAATAGAATTTAAATAAGTGCAATACGGAGGTGACTTATTTGGAAAACGTAGATAAAACAATTGAAGAAGCAATTACGAAATTTCAGATAGTTATGTTGCATTTAAATAAAGAGATAGTTGAAATTGTTAAAGAGACAGGTTTAAGTAATTTACTTTCAAGAGAACAAATTGATGCGATGAGAATTATAAAAAATGAAGGCAAAGTAACAATTAATGAATTAGCGGGTTTACAAAATATTTTTAAAACTGCTGCTTCTAAACGCATCGCAAAATTAGAAGAAATGGGCTATGTACAACGCGCTTATTCAGATAATAAACGTATTAAACTGATTATGTTAAGTGACGAAGGTGAAACATTTTTACAGAGAGCGACTGCAGTGATGACCGAAGCAGTAAAAGATCGACTAGGTAATAAATTTACTGCCGAAGAAGTACATCATTTCGTTGAGCAACTTACGCATATCGATATTGCGTTTAAAGCACATAAGTAGTTAATAGATGTACTTGTGGCATTTACAAATGTGCGAATTATAATATAAAAAGTGCCAATTCGATTCTATAGGATATTGGCACTTTTTATTTAACATTTTTTATGAAAATATAAGACATACGTAATTCAGCGAACATTATTATTTGTAAAAAATGTACTTCAATATTAACAATTAGTATAATTACTGTATAATTAAATATTTTTAAAAAGATTGTAGGTAAAGATTATTGTCCTAATAAATTTATTTTAAAAATTACAGGAGGTATATTGTTATGAAAAGAACAATAGAACGTGTACTGACGTGGATTGGTATCGTCTTACAAATACTTGGTGTTGTACTAATGGCTGTTCTAATACCTATGATGGGTAACGGCGAGGTCAAAGAAGCATTCATTAGTCAAATGATGCAAGAAGATAGTAGTTTCACGTATGAAGACGGAAATACGATATTTAGCACTTTTAGTGGTCTTTTGACTACTGGTTTAGTCTTAGGTATTATACTATTAATCATAGCGCTTATAGCAGTATTTTTAATTAGCAAAAAGGCAAAAGTGGCAGGCGTTTTATTAATTATCGCTGGTGTGATTTCATTCTTAGGAAATTGGATAAATGCGGTTTTATGGCTTGTTGCAGGTATCATGTTGTTAGTGAGAAAGCCGAAAGAACCAATTTATGACAAAGAAGAAGATGACGATGTAAATCCATATATTAAAGATGGATCTCAAGTGAATGAGCGTAATAACTCATTTATTTTATCTGAAGAGCAAAAAGAAAATGAGCAAGAGACAATAAAGGATGCTTACTCACAATCTAAAGATGATAATAAAACGGATTTAGATAACTTAGATGATTTAGATGAAAGATCAAAAAAAGTGAAAGAAGATCCTTATAAGTATTAAATGATACTTTGTTAATTTGTATATCTAAATAGACTGGCTACTAAATGTAGCCTAGTCTATTTTATAATACATCGATTGCAAACTAATGTTTAAAGCAATTATGTATATAAACTTAGAAAAATTGTGATATATTTTAATAAAATGAGATTAAAAGTAGTTAAATATTAAAATGGGGTGAGAAAGATGATGATGGCATTAGGCATGCTATTGCCTGTTTTGGTGGTTGGTTTTATTACTATGTCCATATTGGAAGAAAGAAAAAGAAATCGTAATAAAAAGAAAGATAAATAATTGTTATCAGAGTGAAAAGCTTATGCAGCTTTTTGTGTATATAACGTAAGAACACATATAAGTAAAAATCGAATTTCCAAAGAAAGATTTCATAGTGCCTACGCAAAAAGGATGATTAGTCTGTAGGAATGGAAAAGTCGTTTTATAGCGTAGTACGATTTTAGGGTTAATTAGGCCGAGACATATAAAGATGTTTCGGTCTTTTTTCTTGTGAACTGAAAAATTATAGCAGTTTAAAAAATTAAGATATGGCATAAGGATGATGTTATTGAGATGCATAAAATGTTTAACGTGAAACATAATGATTTTAAATTAATGGTTAAAGTCAAACGATTAATATTCTGATATGATTAATAGTAATATAGGTTAAATAGCAAAGTTATAAAATGCAACTTCAATCATAAATAACTAAAGCGCAACAAAGGGGGATGCTTATGAGTGAAATGTTATATATACTACAGACTGTACTTTTACCTATTTTTATCATGATATTTTTAGGATACATACTGCAAAAGAAATTTACATTAGATTTAAATACATTGGCCAAACTTAATATCTATGTCTTTGTGCCGGGATTTATTTTTGTGAAATTTTACAAGACGCATTTTGCGTTAAGTTTATTGTTTTACATTATCATTTTCTTCGTAATCTATATGTTTGTACTATTTCTTATTGGTAAGTTATTGTCTATGTTCCGTAAAACGGATAAAGGGGAGACAACAACGCTTACAAACAGTCTGATGTTCTTTAATTCGGGCAACTACGGTGTCCCAGTAAATGATTTAGTTTTCAAAGGTGATCCATTAGCAATGTCTGTTCAAGTTATTGTGTTATCTTTGCAGAACATATTCACGTTTTCTTATGGTGTATTTGCGATTCAATCTTTACATATAGGAAAGTTAAAGGCACTTTTAGGTTATTTTAAAATGCCTGTGTTATATGCATTATTACTAGCAATTATATTAAATTACAATCATATACCTATTCCTGAATTTATTTGGACACCAGCGAATTATGTTGCCGATGCTATGATTGCGATTGCGTTATTAATGCTAGGTGCTCAAATATCTAATATCAAATTTAGTTTGAAGTGGTCCAAATCCTATGCGTATGTTTTTATAAGATTGATTATAGGGCCCTTGATTGCCCTTGTTATTATCAAAATCATGGGGATAGAGGGCATCATAGCTCAAACATTATTCATCGCATCAGCAATGCCAACGTCTGTAAATAGTTCAGTTATCGCACAAGAATATGATAATCATCCTGAATTAGCAGCAGAACTTGTCTTTTTATCTACTTTATTAAGTGCCATTACAGTTGTCATCGTGATATACATGTCTAAAATATTATTTTAATAGGAGCAGCTATATCATGATGTGCTTGCTCATGAAATTAAAAAAAGGTGAATATAAGTGATTAAATTATGATTTTAAGTCACTTATGTTCACCTTTGATTTTATTATATGATTCAAGTATTTAAAATTCTACTACTGTATATTGACGTAATGTCTTTTGAAAAGGTGGCTTGTCAGCTTCATCATTTTTAGATTTTTTATGCATTGCCTTATGCTCTTCAACATGAGAAGGTCTAGCAACCCAATTTTGAAAATCTTTTTTCTCATCCCATTTACTTACAACAACATATTCAACATCATCTGATTTAGATTTTGTCCACACTTCTGATGATTTTAAACCAGCCACATTATGCAACTCGGATTGTGTTTTCTTTACTTTATTATATAGTTGTTGTTCATTTTCCTTGTTAGTCGAAAAAGCAACTTCTGCTACAAACATTACAATCCCTCCTTATAAATTAAATACATATATTATTTTAGCACTAATAAATTTTTCGCTCTAATGAAAATTTCAAAATAAAATTCACAAAGTGTTAATAAACTTTTGACGAATTTGTTAATGTCTATCTTCAGATTTGAAACACAATATATAGTGTTTTATATTTAATGTATATACTATATATAGAAATGAGGGTTAATATGAACAAACTTGAAAAAAATTTAAAGCATCTCATTACGAAAGATCCAACTGTAGTTAATGAAAATGCTAATAAGGATAGTGCTACATTTTCGACTATGAGAGATTTAACAGCAGGTGTAGTGTCTAAGTCGTATGCTTTGGATTATTTATTACCTAAGCATGTCGCTCAAGCCCATGAAGCAGGAGACATTCATTTTCATGATTTAGACTATCATCCATTCCAACCACTCACGAATTGTTGTTTAATTGATGCAGAAAGTATGTTGTCACATGGCTTTCAAATAGGTAATGCGACCGTAACGTCACCGAAATCTATACAGACTGCATCAGCACAATTAGTACAAATTATTGCTAATGTGTCTAGTAGTCAATACGGCGGCTGTACAATAGATCGCGTTGATGAATTGTTGAGTAAATACGCAAAATTTAATGAAATGAAACATCGACAAATTGCAGAAAAATTTGTACATGAGTCAGTCATTGATACATATGTAGATGAGCGAGTAACGCAAGACATTGGGGATGCCATTGAGAGTCTCGAGTATGAAATCAATACGCTATACACTTCGAATGGGCAGACACCTTTTGTTACACTCGGCTTTGGATTAGGAACTGATCGATATAGCCGCAAGATTCAAGAAGCGATATTATCTACTAGAATTAAAGGGTTAGGTAAAGACCGAATTACTGCAATTTTTCCTAAATTAGTTTTTTCAATTAAAAGAGGTGTTAATTTAAATGAGTCAGATCCTAATTATGACATTAAGCAGCTCGCTTTAGAATGTTCAACTAAACGCATGTATCCAGATATATTAAACTATGATAAAACAGTGGAACTATTAGGAGATTTTAAAGCACCTATGGGTTGCCGATCATTTTTACCTGCATGGAAAGATAAAGACGGTCATTATGAGAATAATGGCCGCTGTAATCTAGGTGTGGTAACACTGAATGTACCAAGGATTGCTCTGGAATCAAAAGGTGACATGGAAGCTTTTTGGAAAATATTTCATCAGCGTATGGCCATAATGCACGATGCACTGGTTTATCGAATTGAACGTATTGCACAAGCTACGCCAGAGAATGCACCGATTTTATATCAAAACGGGGCATTTAAACACAGATTAAAAGAAACAGATGACATTATGACATTATTTAAAGGGCAACGTGCAACTTTGTCTATAGGATATATTGGGCTATATGAAGCGGCAACGGTATTTTATGGGCCTCATTGGGAACGTTTATCTAAAGCCAAAGCATTTACATTAGATATATTAAAATCCATGAAAGCATATCAGTTAAAATGGACAGAGCAATACGATATTTGGTTTAGTATCTATAGCACACCAAGTGAATCCTTAACGGATCGTTTTTGTCGACTAGATCGTGAACAATTTGGAGAAATAGCTGATATCACAGATAAAGGTTATTATCAAAATTCATTCCATTATGATGTTAGAAAAGATGTGACGCCTTTTGAGAAAATTGATTTTGAAAAAGATTATCCAGAATATGCGAGTGGTGGTTATATCCATTATTGCGAGTACCCGAAATTAAATCATAATTTAAAGGCATTAGAAGCGGTTTGGGATTATGCTTACGATAAAGTAAGTTATTTAGGCACAAATATCCCAATTGACCATTGCAGAAAATGTGGATTTGACGGAGATTTTAAAACAACTGCAAAAGGCTATCAGTGTCCGCAATGTGGCAATGATGATCCTAAGTCGGTAGATGTGGTTAAACGTACGTGTGGCTATTTAGGCAATCCTGTTCAACGCCCTACGATAGAAGGTCGCCATAAAGAAATGTGCGCGCGCGTTAAACATTTGAAAGATGCATCAGTATGAATATTTTAAAAATAAGACATGGGCAAGGCCATATCGCTAAAATAGAAGCACAAAGCTTTGTAGATGGTGAAGGTGTGCGTTGCAGTCTATATGTTTCAGGTTGCCCATTTGCCTGTGAAAATTGTTATAATAAAGTGGCTCAAAATTTTAAATACGGTGAGCCATTTCATGAAGACACATTAGAAGAAATTATGGCATACTGTGCGCCAAATTATATTTCAGGACTCAGTATCCTTGGTGGCGAACCTTTTTGTAATGTAGATATCACTTTGAAGTGTGCTCAAACTTTTAGAAAACGTTTTGGAAATACCAAATCATTATGGGTATGGACTGGTTTTTTATTTGAATATTTAGAGCGAGATTCAGCAGAAAGAAAGACATTGCTTGAGCTCATTGACGTCTTAGTAGATGGTCCATTTATTAATCATTTATATAGACCTAATTTACCGTATAAAGGCTCAATGAATCAACGCGTGATCGATGTTCAAGCATCATTGCAAAGGCGCAGGGTGTGTGAGTATATCAAAAGTTAATTATAATATACATGATTTGCTCAAAGGCATTAATGTAAGTTAGATGAAATAAGCGTGAATTGGTTGTAAAATAGATATCCAAACAAAACAATTATGAATCATCAAAATATAAGTCATCATAATGTAAAGGAGTAGATAATGTATGTGTACAGGATTTTCATTTTTATCAAAAAGTAAGCAGGCGATACTTGGTCGAACAATGGACTTTGTTTATCACTTAGAGGGTCAACCTGCAGTACAACCACGTCATTTCTATTGGGAATCGCGTGTCGAATATAAAGGTAAAACACAATATGGCTTCATTGGTGCAGGAAGTGACATGGAAGGATTCTTATTTGGTGATGGGTTAAATGAGCATGGTGTAGGTGTATCGATACAGTATTTTAGAGGCTATGCTTCATATGCGACAGAAGTGCGTAAAGGATATATGAATATCGCTCAAAATGAAGTGATTACATGGGTGCTTGGCTATAATAAAAATATTGATGACTTGATTGAAAATGGTAAGCAAGTAAATGTTGTCGCACACGTGCTTAATGATATTGCTGAAGTCCCACCATTACATTATCATATTACAGATGATACAGGTCGTTCAGTTGAACTTACTTTCCAGGATGGGAAAATTGTAATTAACGAGAATCCAATCGGTGTTTTGACAAATAATCCAGATTTAAATTGGCATTATGAGAATTTAAGAAATTATACAGCTGTCACACCGCATAAACCCGAAGCTAAAAATGTCATGGGCCAATCATTAGGCTCTTTAGGCAATGAAGGTGGTACTTATGGATTGCCTGGTGGTTATACGTCACCGGAACGATTCATTAAAACAGCTTATTTGAAAAATTATTTAATTGGAAGTGAAGATCCAGAATACGATGTGATGGATGCTTTTAAATTATTAGATAGTGTGAGTATACCTAAAGGCGCTGTCTTAGATGAAAACGGCGATATGCATTATACGTTATATCAAACGGTATTTAATTTAACAACTCGCACAATGTACCTCAAGTGGTATGACACAAATCAAATTACCGAATTACAATTAACAGAAGATTTGATTTTAAAAGAAGACATGACAATATTTGAACCAGTCCAAGGATTTGTAACAAATAAATTGAATCATACATCTTCATAAATATGAATAAAATGGTCTCGTGAATTAAATTTCATGATAGACAGAAGCGGTGCCGAGAACCTATTTCTAATTTAGGATTCTTGGCACCGTTTTATTTTTGAAAGTAATAGGTAGATGTGGGATTAAATAGTCAGATTTTGGAATGCAATCATTCAAGTTTTAGATGAAAAAATTGAACAACAATTTAAATAGGGTGTAACGTAAGTGCATTAAATATATTTGAAATATGTTATCTAAATCAAAACACCTAATGCATTTATTTTTAAGATTGTTATTTTCATCCTTCTTTATAAATCATGTAATTTCTCTTCAATTTCTGTTCTTTGATTTTCCATAAAATCGGGGAGGTTCAGTTTTTTACCTAAATCTTTAATCGCTGTATCTACTGTAAAACCAGGTGCTGCCGTTGCAAATTCAAACATAATGTTATTATGGCGATAGTAAAGGGATTTGAAAAAGTAGCGATCAATGATGCCACTATGATTTCCCGGGTTATGATTGATTGTATCTAACACAGCGTACAAATCTGAATCATTTGGCGTATTGACTGCAATATGATGCACATAACCTTGTCCAGGTCGAGCACGTGAACCTTGTTCTTCAACTAAGACAAAATCCGTATAGAGCCCATCAGAATCTAATGTCA
Source organism: Staphylococcus sp. LKG3-1 (assembly GCF_048568385.1). Classification (NCBI taxonomy): domain Bacteria; kingdom Bacillati; phylum Bacillota; class Bacilli; order Caryophanales; family Staphylococcaceae; genus Staphylococcus; species Staphylococcus sp. LKG3-1. The sequence continues at coordinate 1,775,933 of NZ_CP183796.1, read as the reverse complement.
ATACAGTTTCATCTACATTTTCTCTTAACGAATAACGTAAGTCATTTTTTAAAAAATGAAGTGTTGGTTGAATGTCGCGTAAGCGCAGTTCCACTGGCCCCATACCTAAAATTTGATATGCTTCTGGAATATCTGTATAAGGATTTTTTCTCCAAGCGTTAGGTGTGTTGCGATGGTTATTTGCAAGTAATAATATTTCTAAACCATCCATATCTTTGAATAACAGCGCATGATGATTTAAATAAGTCATTTGTCTTGTTGTGATATGCTGTTCATTTAAACGACGTTCAAAGTAAGTCAATGCAGATTCATCGGGAACGAGTAGTGATACGCGATGTATACTGTTCGTACCTGGACGGTTTTTACCTAAATTTGGAATTTCGAAAAAGCTAAGCAATGTCCCTGGTGTACCGATTTCATCTCCATAAAATAAATGGTACATCGTTGGATTATCTTGATTTACAGATTTTTCAACTAGGCGTAGGCCTAATGTCTGTGTGTAAAAATTTTTATTGATTTGTGCACCTTTTGTATACATTGAAATATGATGATGTCCGATAATATTCATAAAAGAGACCTCCAAAAGCAATTTATATCATAATTGCTATAATCATTTCCTTTTAGAACAAAAATAAACTTAATAAGTATAAAAAATATACTAATAGTAATAATATAAATGGATTCATGTGAAGCTGCAAATTTATTACATTTAAAGAAAAAGACAGTGGAATGATAAAAAAGTACGAATCTCGAAGAAATAGAGACGCGTACTTTTTTATATTATTTATTATTTTTGAAGTCTAAATAATATAGACTGAATTCCAAATCATTTTTTTAAATGTGATTCTAATAAGGATACTGCTAAATCAATATCTCTGTTAAAAAGCGCAGTAACAATTTCTCGATGTTCTTCAATAAGTCCTGGTCTACGCTTATTTATCACGGTTTGACTAAATAAATAATAGAAAGAAAAATAAAATGAGTTTGGAAAAACTATCAAAACTTATGGGTGTCAGTACATCTTCATTAAATGAGATTGAAAAGGGGAATACCATTCCCTCTATTAATACAGTTTGGAAAATCAGTAACGGGTTAAAACTGTCTTTTAGTAGTTTGATGAGTGAAGCGGAGTCAGATTATGTTCAGGTTAATAAAGAAGATGTTGTACCGGTAACTGAAGATGAAGGGAAATATCGTGTGTACCCTTATTTTCCATTTGAAAAAAGTAAATCTTTTGAGTTTTTCTATGTAGAATTAGATCCAGGTGCGACATTAGACTCAGAACCACACTTATCCGGTTCGGAAGAATCAATTATTATTGTAGATGGACAATTAGAAATGCATTTAGAGAACGAAGTCATTGATTTAGGTAAAGGAGATGCCTTGAGGTTTAAGTCCGATATCGCACATAGTTACACCAATCATGGTGAAGACATGACACTCATTTCTATGGTGATTAATTACAAATAACAAAGTAAGCATTTAGTGCTAGATATAATGGTACGGTAGAAAATAATATATATGGGGAGCAGAAATATGAAATCTAACGATAAAAGATTTTATGTTTCTGTTTTTTTATATAACAAATTTGTCATCCTTTTTTCATGTGAAAAGCAGGAGGTGAGTGAGATCACAATGCTAAAATAAGGCACTGTGCAGTAAGGCTATTTATTATATTAGAGAAAAAAGGAGTATGAATTTAAATCAAATAAACACAAGAATTGAAACATTAGATTTTTTGAGAGGATTCGCTTTGATAGGTATTATGCTCGTGAATATTGCAGTCATTGCGAATATTGGTATACCTGAGTCGTCACAAGATATAACATATAAGAAATTTTTAGATTTTTTATAGAAAGTAAGTTTTTTTCTATTTTTTCATATTTATTTGGTATTGGTTTTTATATTTTTATGCAAAGAGCAGAAGAGAAACCTGGAAATAAATATTTTATATATCTGCGCCGTATTCTGATCCTAGCTATATTTGGATTGATTCATATGCAACTTCAACCAGGAGAAGCATTAGTAGTATACTCAATTTTTGGATTATTGTTGATACTATTTTTTAACCTTAATAAATTTATTAATCTAGTTATTGGCATCCTATTACTGATTATGGTCTTATATCTTGATGCTAAAATTTTGACACCATTACCTTATTTTATTTTAGGGTTGGCTAGTGCGCAATTTGGGATGATTTTTAAATTTAATAGATATAAAATATGGTCAGTCGTTGCTTTGATTTCAGGTATTATTTCAACGATTGGTTGGTACTTATTAGAGAATGTGTATGTAGTACCGAACTTTAAGTTATTACGACAAAAATCGGAAGTAAGTATTAATCATTATGCTGAAAATGTAGATCACTATCATCACTTGATTACGATTTTCTCACCGTTTATGAGTATATTTTATGCATCGAGTCTTATTTTATTATTAAATATTTCTTGGGCTAGAAAGGTTTTATCTCCATTAAAGTATTATGGAAGCATGGCATTAACAAACTATATTGGACAAACATTGTTAATTTATTTAGCGATTTCAATATTCAGTGGGAAGCACTGGACGCACGTGGACACTCTATGGATATGTGTATGTGTTTATGTTTTTCAATTATTGATTAGCACCTATTGGTTAAAATATTTTAAGTTAGGTCCTTTAGAATACATTTGGAAAATGGCAACCTATATGAAAAAGATTAAAATAATAAAGTGATAACCAATTAAGCGTCTGGGACAAAAATAGATGTCTTAGACGCTTTTTGATTTAGGCAGTAGATAACTGAATTGAAAATGAAAAGGCTCACTGCTTTAAAGCACTCCTTTTTCTATTTATGAAAATGAGTAGTTCGTATGCATAAGCCAGAGCTTATGTATTTTGCATAAAAATTCTAGGACACTTATGCATGAGCTTAAGCTCAAGAAATCTTTTCCATCCCAGTCATCCTTGCCTTGATTGCATAGATAGGGCTACGACATCTCAATTAAACAATTCGATTTCTGTCCCACTCCCTGTTAAGCGTATATTTAATGATTAGTGAATGTTCTAATAAACAATGTTATATTTTATATTGAAATAGAATCATATTTAAAAATGTTTTTAATACTTGGTATTTGCTAATGATTGGGAGATTTATATGGATATAATTAGCGTATTAATTCTATTTGCAATATTTTTAGGCGGTTTAGTAAGAACATACTTTGGATTTGGAGAAGCGTTAGTTAGTATGCCGTTGCTAACACTTATTGGTTTAGATATACATACTTCCGTTTCGGTTATCGGTTTAGCAGGCATTTTAGTAGCGAGTTTCAATATTTTTTTAGATTTTAAAAATATTGAATATAGGTTATTAGCTGCACTATTAATAGGTAGTTTTTTAGGGGTTCCATTAGGTATATGGATTTTAAATTTTGTAAATACAAGTGTGGTTCAATGGTTACTTGGTTTATTTTTATTTTCATATGGAACTTATGCATTTTTGAGAAAGGTTTATTTCAAAAATAAAACCAAAATGATATTAAAATCAAAGGCATGGGCTGGTCTAACAGGTATCATTTCTGGTGTGCTAGGCAGTCTTTATAATTCACATGGTGTGCCAGTAGTGATATATAGTACTTTAACTGGCTTATCTGTAAAAACATTAAGCAGCACCATACAAGCTCATTTTTTAATAACAGCCATTTTAGTTGTTATAGGACGGGATACAGGTGATATTTGGACAAGTGCTACATTACCTTTATTTTTCTTAGCATGTCCGTTTTTACTTATTTCAGTGTTAATTGGTAAATACTGCAAACGCCACACATTAGATTATCATTTTGATAAATGGCTATATTTATTTATCGCATTTTTAGGATTGTTACTTATTTTTGCTCATTAAAAAATCTGCTTTCACATCATAGCGAAAGTAGGTTTTATTATATATTATTATACGTTTTTACCAGTATACGCATTGATTCTTTTATTTAATAAAACAAAGAATAATATAAAAGCAAGCGTAATCATAATATGACCCAACCCAGCAATGCCAGCGATAGCAGGACTTACATTAAAGTCTTTCATAGCCGCGATGCCATTTATAAATTGCATTGTAACCGTAATTAATACACCTAAATGGAAAATATAAAAGAAATAGTTAAATAATTGTCTGTTTGCGGTTAACTTTAATTGAAATTCGATAATCATAAATATTAAGAACATGATGGTACCTAATACTAATAAATGCGTATGTGTGATATTCAATTGTGAGTATCCGCTAAAGTTTTCTGCTTTTGACATTTCGCGGTAAAATAGCCCACTGAGTAGACCTAATAAAGTATAAAAAGCAGAACTGTACATTAATTTTTTCATAAATGTGTACCTCCAATTTGTTAATAATTACAATATAAAGTTAATTTATGAATACAATATGAACAATTTAGAAAAAAGACATAACAAAGGTCATATTTATCTAATATCATTTCATTTTGCTTATATACATTACAGAGTTCTTTGTATTAAGGACTGAGTACCTATTAAAGAAACAAAAGCGAGATGGGACAATCATTTCAAATGGTTTGTTCCGTCTCGCTTATGTTAATTAAAGTTGAATATTAAAAGTGCTATTATTTATTTTTGTTGCGCAAGGAGTAGGTGGTATATCGTGTCTAAAATAGGTGTATTTAAATGATGTTTTCTTGCTTTATAGAATAGATAGCCTTGAATACCATCAATTTCTAATGATCTGCCATCAACTATATCATAGTACATGCTTGTGCCCATTTCAGCAGGGTAGCCATCATAAATATTAAGTATTGTATTTACAATGTTTGGTTCAAAGTGTACGTGTTCAGCTTTGGCGATGTTAATGCTTTCTAAGAGTAATTGTTCACAGAGTTTTTTTATCCCTGGTACTTCTAATACTGATGCAGTAGAACGAGTTAAGGCTGTAACACTATTAATTGCTAAGTTTACGAGTAACTTGTACCAAATAGCTTTATCGATATCAGTGGTAAGTTCAATATTAAGAGAAGAATTGGATATACATTGATGCAATGCTTGCGTATGTGCATTTTGGTCTAATATTAATTTGTGATCACGATAATGTGTGATGGTATTCCCTGTTTTTTGGCCACTAATATATACGACAGCTTGATATACATAAGGATGATCAAATTTGTGTAATTGGCCGTGTCCATTTTGTGCGAGGATAATTATCGTATTTTTATGTAATAAATGTTGATACGATGTTAAAACGGGATCCAGTTGGGGGATTTTGACAGCGATAAATAAGATGTCTACAGTTTCATGATATTCATTAAGTGCGCGTACATCTAGTTGATACGTAGGGTGAAGATCATTGTTTGAATGATACCGAAGCGTTTCATTGCGGCGACCAAGTAATTGTACATTTAATGAGGCGTCTCTTAAATCAAATGCAATGGTACTTCCTACTGCACCAGGACCTATAATTGCGACATTGTTCATATTATTTTATTTCCTTTTCTAAAAAGATTGGTTAATATATGGATAACAATGTAAATATATCAAAATGTGGAGTTGATTTTAAATGAAAACTTTAAATCAGTTACAAGATTTAAAAGTGAATAAAGAAAAAATTTCAATGGTGACAGCATATGATTATCCAAGTGCGAAGCAAGTCGAAGCGGCTGATATAGACATCATTTTAGTTGGTGATTCATTAGGAATGACGGTACTAGGTTATGATAGTACAGTTCAGGTTACAGTAGCAGATATGATCCATCATACAAAAGCAGTTAGAAGAGGTGCACCTAATACATATGTGATCGTGGATGTACCTTTCGGGGCAGTAGGTGTCAATGATCAATATGATTTAGAAATAGCGGTAAAACTATATAAAGAAACAGATGCCAATGGAATCAAAGCAGAAGGTGCACATTTAACTCAATATATAAAAAATTGTAGCAATATGGGTATTCCAGTTGTGTCTCATTTGGGATTAACACCACAAAGTGTTGGTATTATGGGATATAAAATGCAAGCTGGTAATAAAGAAGCTGCACGACAACTTATTGAAGATGCCTATGCTGTGCAACAAGCGGGCGCTGTGATGTTAGTTCTTGAAGCAGTCCCAAGCGATTTAGCAGCAGAAATATCAGATAAACTAGATATTCCTGTTATCGGTATTGGAGCAGGAAAAGAAACAGACGGACAAGTATTGGTTTATCATGATTTATTAAATTATGCTGTAGAACATAGAGCGAAATTTGTTAAACAATTTGGTGATTTCTCAGTGGGCATTGATGCATTAAAGCAATATAACAATGAGGTGAAAGCGGAACAATTTCCTGGTGAGGCCCATACCTATAAAAAGCAAATTATGAATGAGGTTACAGAATGACACAGTTAATTACAACAATAGAAGAAATGAGAAGTATTATAGCAAACCTTCATAATCAGCGTCGTTCAGTTGGGTTTATTCCTACCATGGGTGCATTGCATGACGGACATTTAAAAATGATGTCATTATCAGCGAAAGAAAATGATGTGACGATTATTAGTATATTTGTCAATCCATTACAGTTTGGTCCGAACGAAGATTTAGATTCTTACCCACGTGATATTGTAGGTGATACTGCAAAAGCTGAATCTGTAGGCGTGGATTATATCTTTCATCCAACAGTTAAAGAAATGTATCCAGAATTACCGACAATTGAATTAAAAGCAGGCCGACTTGCATCCGTTTTGGAAGGTGCTGAACGTCCAGGACATTTTGATGGTGTGGTAACGGTTGTTAATAAATTATTTAATATTGTACGTCCGCATAAAGCATATTTTGGGAAAAAAGATGCACAGCAGTTGGCAATAGTAGAAAAAATGGTAGAGGACTTCAATCATCCAATTGAAATCAAAGGTGTAGATATTGTTAGAGAGGATGATGGATTAGCGAAAAGCTCGCGTAATATCTATCTTACTAAAAATGAACGTATAGAAGCGGTGCACCTGTATAAAAGTTTATGTCTAGCACAATCGCTTTATAAAAATGGAGAGCATAATAGCGAAAAAATTATCAAAGCGACACGGGACTACTTAACAGAACACACAAGTGGAACGATAGAAACAGTTGCAATATATAGTTATCCAGAACTTGTCGAGCAAACACAAATCAAAGACAGCATTTTTATTTCACTCGCTGTCAAATTTAGTAAAGCGCGCTTAATTGATAATATTATTATAGAAGGATAATAACGCTATTTAATCTTGAATAAATATAAATGGTATGATTTATAGTATTGCAATATAGATTTTACATTTATGGATGGTTGTTTTATCATTAATATGGAAGATCCTTATCAAGGAAAATAGTTTTATGATAATCATACGTAGTATAGGGTATAGATAAATTATACGTAAAATAGTTACTATATGAATATACATCGCTATTAATTATTATAAATGACTTATTGAAAAGTAAATACGAAAGGTGGAAAAAAGGTGAGTGAAAAGAATTCTAAAGACGTTATTTTAATTGGTGCTGGTGTTTTAAGTACGACATTTGGGACATTATTAAAAGAACTTGCACCAGATTGGAATATTAAACTTTTTGAAAGACTCGACAAACCTGCAATTGAAAGTTCTAATGAACGCCATAATGCAGGTACTGGACATGCTGCACTATGTGAATTAAATTACACGGTAGAGCAAAAAGATGGTTCAATTGATGTTGAAAAAGCGAAAGAAATTAATGAACAATTCGAGATTTCAAAACAATTTTGGTCTCATTTAGTGAAAAGTAAACAAATTCAAAATCCGCAAGCCTTTATTAGACCATTACCTCATATTAGCTTTGTTCAAGGTGATAAAAACGTAAACTTTTTAAAAAGACGTTTTGAAGCATTATCTCCTTTATCAATGTTTAAAGGTATCGAATATACAGAAGATCATGAAAAATTAAAAGAGTGGATGCCACTAATGATGGAAGGTCGCGATCCAAATGAAACCGTAGCGGCTAGTAAAATTGATGAAGGTACGGATGTTAACTTCGGTGAATTGACTAGAAAAATGGCTAAAAATTTAAGTGAACATGACAATGCAGAACTTTTCTATCGTCATGAAGTACAAGATTTTAGTCGTCGTAAAGATGGTAAATGGGAAGTTAAAATTAAAGACCTTAAAACGAAAAAAGTAGAACATCATATTACAGACTACTTATTTATTGGAGCTGGCGGTGCAGCGATTCCATTATTACAAAAAACAGGTATACCAGAAAGTAAACATTTAGGCGGTTTCCCAATCACGGGAGAATTCTTAGTATGTAATAATCCTGAAGTTGTAGCTAAGCACGAAGTTAAAGCTTATGGTAAAGAACCTGAAGGTACACCACCAATGACTGTACCTCACTTAGATAGACGTTATATTCAAGATGAAAATTCATTACTATTTGGACCATTCGCAGCAATTGGACCAAAATTCCTGAAAAATGGTTCAAACTTAGATTTATTCAAATCTATCAATCCAAGTAATGTTATAACGATGTTATCAGCTGCAGCGAAGAACTTCCCATTAATTAAATATTCAATCCAAGAAGTGTTAGCTAAAAAAGAAGACCGTATGAAAGAATTACGTCGCTTTGTTCCAGATGCTAAAGATGAGGATTGGGATATTATGCAAGCAGGTAAACGTGTTCAGGTTATAAAAGATACTAAGGAACACGGCAGAGGCTTTATCCAATTTGGTACAGAAGTAGTTAATTCAAAAGATCACTCTGTGATTGCTTTATTAGGTGAATCTCCTGGTGCGTCTACATCAGTGTCAGTTGCTTTAGAAGTTATTGAGAAAAACTTCCCAGAACAACTTAAACAATGGGAGCCTAAACTAAAAGAAATCATTCCATCTTATGGTCAATCATTAATTGAGGACTATGCTTTATTGAAACAAATACGTCAAGCGAGTAATGCTGAATTAGAATTAAATCATAAATAGTCAAAAATATACCCCTTGGTGCGCTGTGGCATCAAGGGGATTTTTTGTGGTCTGAAGTAAAGATTTATAAATGAACACATGGTCTAATAGTCAATATAGAAAAATCTCCCTACATAGTATTAAAGTATGTAGGGGGAGATTGTAGCTGAATTTAATTTTTATAATGCTTATGCAAATAAGTTTCAAATGTATCTGGTTTTCCTCCAGTAAGTTTTTCAAAATCGTTGCTACTTTGATCTAGTAATCTCATTTCTCCGGCTTTATACATGGAGGCAAGTAAAGGACCGAATCCTTTAGGTTCATCATACATTTTTCCAAATTTTTCAAGTGTCACTGGGTCATAGGATATATTTGAATTTGCAACTTCTGATAAAATTTGCGCTAATGCTTCCATAGAATAGGTATTTCCAGATAGTAAATAACGTTTACCTAATAAGTTTTGATTTTTTACAATTTCAATAATACCTTATTAATGAAAATAAGGATAATAATGAGAACGATATCTCTGTGGTAAATAAAGATAATAATCACGTTGAAAAAAATAGTGAAATATCAAAAATACAAATTAGTGAAAATAATATTATTAGAAATAATGTAGAAGACAAAAAATTCGATGAAGCAGTTTTAAAGGATGAAAAACAAGATAAACAACAAGATGAAAAACTTAAGCCAAATGAAAATAATAATCGAAAGTTTACAGAGATAAAAACGGAAGATGTTGGTCATTTTAATGGAACTATAAACGATAAAAAAATGGGGAATGATGCGGTTCAGGAAGATGCCATTCAAACAAGAACGAAAGAGAATCTAAATAACCAATCTCAAACCAATAATCACATTAAAACCAAAGTAACTGTGAAACGAGCAACGACTGATTTTGAAAATATAAAAACAGTAAATAAAAGTGAAACTCCTAATAAAAATATAATTGGAACATCAAGAGCTTATAAAAAATTAACTGATAAAGATATTATAAAATTAAGAAAGCTACTTGCTAAACATGATTTGTATCACCCTGTAGTAACAAAAAGTGTAAGAGAAATGACAGAAGATAGTTCATTGGAAGCATTGGATTATTCTGACAACTATACATTTCAAACGTTAATTTTTCAGCCAGAACCATTAACTACGAAGGAAGTGTTAGACAGTAAAACAATACCTTTCCAAATACATAGTTATTTAACAGGAGCAAATTCAGGAGATGTTTATAAGATTAATTTACAATTAGATCCCATTATTGCAAACCATGTTAAGAAAATAACTGTAAACCCAACCGGTCGTAGTTCATTAGTGGAATTAGTAAGACTGGCAAATAAAGAGGGTAAGGCAACAAATATTTGGCAAGTTAACTTTATTAGAGCTAGTGGTGGCCTTTTTGGTGGAGCGGAAATATTGAGTCAGTACACAGCTGAAAACGGAAAAATAGAATTGGACGATACCGTACGGAACATATTAGAAAAAATGGAAGACCATAGTGATAAGTTAAATTACTTAATATATGTAAAAGATTCACAAGAAAACAAAAAGATTAAAACTTCTGAAACTAGCGGCTATTTCCTAACGCCATCTGAAACTTTAATTAATAGTATTGTCTCATCAAACTCTGATGCCGCGAATAGTGCATTTAAAGGAAGTAGTGGTGCTATCCAATTTGATTCCGATATTGGTGAATTTGGTGGTATTACGGTAGACCAACAAATATTAAAAAATGGAACTTTTAATTATGGTGGCCCTCTAATAGATTCAGGATTAAATAAACAATGGAGATATCACTACCAAATTGATTCGAAACTTGTTCCATATATTGGTTCAATTGAATTACATAGTTATGACTTTTATGGAGTGAGTGGTTTCGATAAAACCTATTACCCTAAAAATAAAGTCGCTGATTTGGCAATAGATAAAGATGGTAGAGGGTCAATTACAAGTAGTAATTTAAATGATTTAATTGTGTTTCATAACGCATTACCGGAAACAGTGGGCATTAGATTGGTTATCAAATATAATCAAAGTCCAAATAATACATTAACAAGAAATGCTGAATATGACGAAAATGGTAATTTAATTAGCAATACTACAAAAGTAAAAGAAGACTTTGCATTCTATGGGTATCTGACAGATAAGAATGGTGGGATGATTAAAAATACATTCGGATCATCTACTTATTATATTCAAGATTTAGATATAGACGGTTTGACAGATAACTTTGAATTTCATAAATCACACACGGATCCCTTTAATCAAGATACGGATGGTGACCGTAAAAATGATGGTGACAAAGTATTACGTTATGGGCTTCTCCATTAGTAGGAAAACCTATAGCCGATGATATAACTACAGAAGATACTACAGTAATTGGTAAAGTAAATTTAGATTTTTTAGCGCCTCAACAAAAAGTGAAAATACTAGATGAAAACGGCTCATTAATAAGTATAGATACTTTAAATGAGGATGGTACATTCAGTATGCAAGTTCCGAAATTAAAACCAGGGACTTATACAATAGCTATCGAATCTCCAAATTATACTAATGATGAAGTTAACACTTTCAAAGTTATAGATATAAAAGAAATACTTAAACCTAGCATAAATCCTGTGAATGATCAAAGTAAGGAAATTGAAATTAATGGTGTTGAGGGCTCAACAATCATTATTAAAGATGAAAATAATGTTATTGTTGGTCAGACGATATTAAATAATGGACAAACTACAAGTATTATTAATTTAAAAAAACCATTAAAAGCAGGAACTATTTTAACAGCAATAGCAGAAAAAAATGGCATTAATAGTAATGTTTCGAATTCTGTCATAGTTGAAGATGTGACGTCGCCATTAGCGCCAACAATGAAAGATTTCACAAGTAATGATACCCAAATTACAGGAGAATCTGAACCAAATTCAACAGTTGAAATTACGTTCCCGGACGGCCAAAAAGTGACAACGACTACCGATAATCAAGGTCGCTACGTTGTAGATATTCCAACAGGAGCGCTAAACAATGGAGGAGAAGTTAGCGCCAAAGCGACAGATAAAGCCGGCAACGAATCACCAAAAACAACGAAAGATGTCGCTGATGAAACGGTGCCAGAAGCACCAAAAGTTGATAATGTCACAAATAACGATATTCAAATTATAGGTAAAACAGAGCCTCATGCAAGCGTGACAATTCAATTCCCTAATAAACAAATTATTACTGGAAAAGCAGATGAACAAGGTGATTTTTCTATAGGCATACCAAGTGAAATTAAGTTATTAGGTAATGAAATTCTTATTATCAATATTACAGATAAAGCAGGTAATATATCTAATAGAACAAGTGTTTCAAGTTATCAATGAGTATATAACATTCTTTAATAATGAAAGAATTACATTAAAAATGGCTAATCTCGTATAAACCGAGATTAACCGATAATTTAATTATTTATTTGTCTACTTGACGGGGTGCAATTCAATTTATGTCCCAAGCTCTTTTTTTATGTTTTATGTAGAAGTACTTTCGAAATAGTTTTCTCCGAGTATAGATTTGGCACTAAAGCGTGAAGGATCTATATGCTCTTTGACAAATTGGGGAACTTCATCTTCCTTAATATCGTACATTGTTTCTATTTCTTTGGAAAATAATCTATGTTGTTCTTTTAAATACAATTCTAGGTTTGGTAGTGGTTTTGTCATCATTTTTGTTGTAGTATCAAGTGTTTTTAATGTTTCGATATAAACATTTAATGCTCTAGAACCAACAATTTTGGTTCCTTTGTTGTCATTATTTATAATAACAATCATCGGGAATCCGCGAACACCTAATTGACGCACTAAATTGAAGTCTTCTGTTAGTAGTCTGTGGCCTTTCTGACTATTAGCTAAATCGAAAATATGTTTTATATCCATATCATGATTATCCTTATATAAAGTATGAACAATATCTTTTAATACGGTTTGATTTGAAATGTTTTTATTGAAAACAAATACAGATTCCCTAACAAGACGGATATATTCTATTGCTTTTGAAGGAGAATCTAACTGCTGAATGGCTTTGTATATACGAGATGCTGGAAATGAAGATTGAATGGGATCTGTTTCCATAATTGTACCATCAATCGGCATACGTGAGTATTGACCGACTTCTTGCCAATGTGGTGTAACATCTGCAGGTTTATAAATACCGTTAGCGGGGTCTATGGTCCGTCTCCCCATGCTTCTAGTAATCCACCCATGACCATTTGAAAATTAAATAAATGACCGTACTGTACTGTACTAATAATTTATTTAATATAGGTTCAAATGCCCAACAATGTGAGCACATTGGATCTGTTACATAGTATAAAGTTAGCTTAGGTGTATCGAAATTAAAATCAATAGTTTCTATTGTGTTGTCATCACTAGATGTACAAATGCCAGAATAGATATCGCATACCATATTTTGTTTCATGTTCCTAACCTCCAAAGTTTAATTAAAAAGTATATAGCTTTATAATAGTGATAAATGTATATCATAAGTACCAACAAAATGTGTATTATGTTGGATATTCAATATACGGACACGAATGTTGGAGGAAAATGAGGGAGCCGAATGGTAGAATCAAAATCAGACTTACGAGTTATTAAAACTAGAAAATCTATTATGCAAGCATTCATAAAGCTTTCAGATGAAAAAGATTTTAAAAATATAACGGTAAAAGACATTGCGCAAGAAGCATTAATTAATAGAGCAACATTTTATTATCACTTTAGTGATATTTATGATCTATTGGACAAAGTTTTAGCTGAAGAACTTTTGATTAACTTAAATTATGAAGATTTTAAAGATAATAAGTTGAATGAAGAAACAATTGCCAGTATTTTTAAAGCTATTGCAGAATTTCAATTATCATTAAATAGAAGATATCATAGGAGTTATCCTGAAACAATAGGTAGTATCATTCAAGAGCATACCGAGAGAATGTTGTATAAATTATTAGCAGATGTTCCTTTTGAAGATGATAGTATTCGTCAGCTTTCAGCGAGTATGTTAAGCGCAAGTATTTATAGAGCTTCTGAAAAGTGGTGTCATGGATTTAGTGATGTTCCAGCTGAGACATATATTCAAAGTGTCACACCTTATATTATTTCTGGATTGGTATCTCGTAAATAAAATGAAATGAGGTGTTTGTTATGGGGATTATTATTATCATATTGGAAATTATTTTAGGTATCTTTTTTATAATGACAGGCTTGAAAATATTATCTGGTGCTATGAAACAGGAATTTGCAAAATTAGGTTATCCACCAATTTTTAATAAAATTACAGGGCTGTTTGAACTTATAGGTGGTATAGCAATGCTTGTTGGTATTTTTTATATACCATTGGCTATATTTGCGAGTATTTTATTAGCTTCAACTATGTTGGCAGGTGCAGGTTCACTTGTATTCCTTGGGAAAGACTCTATTAAAAAAGCACTGCCAGCCATCGTATTATTTGTTTTGAATTTGATTATATTGATTTATCTATTGATAGTTTAAAAACTTTGGCACCTGGGACATAAGGCATTGTCTTAGGCAACTTTTTTGAATAGTCAGTTGATGATTTATAGGAAAATTAAAATATCAATTTTATGGTATTAGTGTTAGTTATTTAAGTATTCATATCAATCTAATTGGAAAATAGCCTGAGACATCTATTTATGTCTCAGGCTATTTTGAACTATCTATTCATCATTGCCAAACTATATCTACGAAAATTTTATACAATCCCTTGTATTCTTAATACGATTTCCGCAACTAAGGCAGAACCAATATATGTACTTATTAAAATGACAATACCCACAACAACTGTTTTCCACCCTAACTTTGCGAAATCTGCCCAAGAGTTACCAATTGAAACACCTGCATAAGCAACGACAGGTGTTGCGAGTGATAATAAGTCTACTTTTTCAGTCCATTCAACTATATGTGCTGCACCTGGTACACCTGGAATAGTTAATAACAAGCCAATAATGCCTATGTAGGCAATACTAGGGATATTAAAAGGCACGATGTCACGGAGTATTAATCCTAGTAATGCGATGGCTATGAGTGAAAGAATGCCTGGTAAAGCGTTTAATGGCATAATGCTATAGCCTATCCAGTTACTTAATAAAGAAATAATACCGACAACACATAAAGTAAGTATCCAATTCATCACTTTTGATGACATTCTAATCACTCCTGTTCCTTAGTAAATTTATTTTTGATGTTCATGATTAAACTATAATATTTTCTAGTTAAAGGTAGTGCAATCAACATGCCGACATATAAACCAGTCACGGACGTGAGTAAATTACTTACACCAGAAAAAGCTGTGATTGTGCTTGTCTGATCTGGATACATTTCTACCAGAGGACCAAGTGCGGCGGCAGTCATTACACCACTTCCCACACCTGTTGCCATAGCATAAGCAATGGGACTTAAAGGTAGAATTGAAATGATGATGCCAGAAAATATACTGAAAAAGATAGCGCCGAAAATAGTACCAAATATGTACATGGACATAACGCCTCGCCATTCAGGAGAGGCAATGCCGAATTTTTCAGTGATTAATGCTAAATTAGGTTCTCTCCCTATAGAGTGGGTCATACCGATAGATTCACGACGAAGTCCAAGTAAAATCGCCAAAGGTAAAGAAAATACAATGGTTCCTAAATTACCAATTTCTTGAAGTATCAAAGCTGGACCAGCAGCAATAATTTTGGGTAAAGCAGGTCCGGCTTCTACACCAAATTTTGCTATAAGTAAAGCTACAGAAATGAACACCATAGGTTCAGAATTTTTAGCTTGTTTGTGCTTAATCAATGGCGTGAAATAAACAGCTAAACCTAATAGTACAGCATACACTACGGGTAATAAGAGGATTGATGTCATGCCCAAAGGTATTTTATGTGCACCGATGACTTCGGAAATAATGACTATGACCAAAACGATGCTATGTAATCTCCAATCTTTCCATAAGTTGTTTTGTTGTTCCAAATCAATCACCCCTACAATAATCTGAATATAAAGAAAATTCTAAATATTAATAGCATCTATTGTATACTTACTATTCGAAAATTAAAAGGGGGTAGAAGTGATTCATATATTTTTGGAATTTAATATATGTAAAGTGAAAGCTTAGGCGTATAATGGAATCATTATAGTTAGAAAGTGGTGGTGAAAGTGCAACACGCATACCGACAACTCATATTAGGGATGGTTTGTTTATTTATAGTGATGGCGATTGGACGTTTTGCATACACACCTATAATGCCATTTATGCAACAAACAGGTCATATGGATAATCAAAGTGCTGGTTTATTGGCAACAATCAACTATTTAGGTTATTTAATAGGTGCTATCATACCTATGTGGTTAGTTATAGTTAACAAAGTTACAGATTTGAAAATTTATTTATTTATAAATATCATTTCAACCTTAATGATGGGGTTATTGGACGATTTTACAGTTTGGACCATATTACGCCTCATTTCTGGGATAACAAGTGGTACTGTTTTTGTCTTAGCATCAAATGTAGCCCTTGAGGCGTTAAGAGTAGCTAAGAAAGATGGTATTTCAGGTTTATTGTACAGTGGTGTAGGTTTAGGAATTTTTACAAGTAGTATATTTATTTTCATCTATACTAGTGCTGACACGTGGAAGATGACTTGGATTGTACTTAGTCTTTTTTCATTAATTATGGGAAGTTTTGTATTATTTGGAATGCGTGAAAATCCAATCACTGAAAATGAAGATTCCAATTCATCAAATAACACAAATAATGTAGCGGTTAAGTTAAAGAAAAAATTTATTTGGGGATTTTCAATAGCATATTTTTGTGAAGGTGCAGGATATATTATAACGGGTACTTTCTTAGTAGCCATCGTTAAATCTATACCCGAATTAGCCGATTATGCAGCTTTAAGTTGGATGTTTGTAGGTTTGGGTGCAATTCCGTCAACGATTTTGTGGTCGATGATGGCTAACAAGCTAGGGCATGCGAAAGCAATATATTTGGCGTTTATCCTACAAATTATTGCTGTGGTATTGCCAGTATTTTCAGGAAGTATGATGAGTTTGGTGATTAGTTCGCTATTTTTTGGAGCAACATTCCTTGGCTTGACGACATTATTCATGTCTAAAGCACAAACGCTGATGTTTGAAAGTGCTAGTAAAATTAATTTAGTCGCTTCATTAACTGTCATATATAGTTTAGGACAAATGATTGCACCTGCTTTTTCAGGTGTATTAATTGGCGAGTCAGGTAATTATAATGCAGCATTAATATTTGCAGCAGTTATACTGTGTATCGGCTTATTAAGTAGTTTTTATAGCTATAGAGTAACAGATTAACTTTTGTGCAAAGTGTTTTTGTATAGCATATCATAATATCAAAGCAAGAATGATTTATATCTATAAAAGGCTTCTGAAGATATATGTGTGTAGTCTTTTTTATTGGTTATCATCTTTTTGTGTAAGTTGACATTTTGTGGTAATATCGTCATGAATAAAAATTCGAGATAATAATAGATAAGAAGGTTTAATTATATATGAAAGAAAATTTTTGGCGTGAATTACCGCGTCCATTTTTTGTATTAGCGCCGATGGAAGACGTTACTGATGTGGTCTTCCGTCATGTGGTTAGTGAAGCGGGCAGACCAGATGTATTTTTTACTGAGTTTACGAATACAGAAAGTTATTGCCATCCTGAAGGTGTCCATAGCGTGCGTGGGCGTTTAACATTTACCGAAGATGAACAGCCTATTGTTGCTCACATTTGGGGAGATAAACCAGATCATTTTAGAGAAATGAGTATCGGTATGGCAGAGATGGGGTTTAAAGGTATCGATTTGAATATGGGTTGCCCTGTGCCAAATGTTGCGACAAAAGGAAAAGGTTCGGGTTTAATTCAACGTCCTGAAATAGCTGCAGAAATTATTCAAGCAGCTAAAGCGGGCGGTATACCAGTAAGTGTGAAAACGCGTCTTGGTTATTCTGAAATTGATGAATGGCGAGACTGGTTGAGACATGTATTTGAACAGGATATTGCAAATTTGTCGATTCATCTACGTACACGTAGAGAAATGAGTAAGGTAGATGCGCACTGGGAATTGATTGGTGAAATTAAAAAGCTTCGTGATGAAATTGCACCAGACACGTTGTTAACAATTAACGGAGATATTCCAGATAGAAAGACAGGACTTGAACTTGCAGAAAAATATGGCATTGATGGCGTAATGATTGGCCGTGGGATTTTTCATAATCCATATGCCTTTGAAAAAGAGCCGAGAGAACATACGAGTGAAGAGTTACTTGGACTATTGAGATTACATCTTGATTTGTTCGATCAATATACTGAAAATGAACCACGTCAGTTTAAGCCATTACGTAGGTTCTTTAAAATATATGTGCGAGGCATCCGAGGTGCAAGTGAATTAAGACATCAATTGATGAGTACGAATACGACAGATGATGCTCGGAAATTACTTGATGAATTTGAAGCACAAACGGAACAAGTCAAATAAAAATATCAAAAATAAAAGCTAGCTCTGAAATCATAAGGATTCTGAGTTAGCTTTTTATTATAGTAATGAGGGTCTGAGGTATAGATAGTTGTCTCGGACTCTGTTTGCAATTAGGTAGTAGGTGACAGAATTGAAAATATAAAGTCTCACTTATTTAAAGAGACTATTTTCTATTTTTAGAGAAACGCGTCGTTCTTATATATGACCTTTAGATTAGGGTAACCCTTTATCCCAGCCAACATTGCAGGGATGTAACTAACAAATCTCTATTAGAAAATTTGATTTCTGTTCTATTCTCTTATTTTTGTTTTATAGTAAGCGCGATGATAAAGGCAATGATCATAAATGCTGTAATCATCAATACAACACCAGGCCATTGAATAGCGCCATAAAAAATCCCTGCTAAAGTACCACCGACAGATGACCCCATGTAATAGAAAAGTAAATATAAACTAGATGCCTGTGCTTTATGATCTTCGGCACGACTTGTAACAACTGCACTTGCAATTGCATGACCACTGAAAAACGCATAAACACTAAATGCTAAACCTAGTATTTTAAAGGGTAATGGCGGTAGAAGTGTGATCCAAATACCGAAAATGAGCAGCAATATACTAAATTTCAAAGCATTTAAAGTCCCAAGTTGTGCTCTTAATTTTGCATTAAGTATAGATGAAATCATACCGATTAAAAATAATAAATAAACAAAGCTAATCACACTATCATGTAAATGATAGGGTTCATCCGCTAATACAAAACCGATATAGTTAAAGGCTGCAATGTTACAACCTAAAAGCAAAAAACCTATCATAAATGGTTTTAATAATCTAATATTCTTCAAATGTTTACTGTAACTCACTAATAATGCTTTGACAGAAAAGCGTTGTTTTTCGAAATGGTTAGATGCAGGTAATAGAAATGTAAAAAGAATTGCAGCAATCACACTAATGATACCTATTGAAATTAGACCTGTTTGATAACCATAAATACTAGAAATAAAACCAGTGAATATCCTCCCAAAAGCACCACCAAAAGCATTACCGCTAATATAAATTCCCATAGCTTCAGGTAAATTATGTGAAGAAATTTCTTCGCCAATATAAGCCATTGCTATGGAAGGGAGCCCTGCTAAACAGATACCTTGTATCAAGCGCACGATTAGAAAAGTATTAAAATCTAAAATAAAAGGTTGCACCAATGCTAAAAGTGACACAGACATAACAGAAAATATCATAATCGGTTTGCGACCTAAAACTTCTGATAGTGCACCGAAGAACAGCATTGCAATCGCTAAGGTGATTGTTGCTGCAGACAGCGCTAAACTAGCAACGGTTTCGCTTACATTAAAAGCATTTGTAAAATGTGGAATAAGTGGCTGCACACTATAAAGAATTGAAAATATAGTGAATCCTGAAATGAACAGGGCAACAATGATTTTTATATAAGCCTGTGATCCTTTTTTGACATAGTTGTTTTTTAAATCGTCCAATGTTAAAACCCCGCTTATGATCTGATGTATTTATGTTAGCATGTAATTAATAATATAAAAAATGCATTATTTTCATTTAATGAATGCACAATATGCATAAGGGGTTGTTGAGATGGAATGGCATCACTTTGAATACTTTAAGCAATTAGCACAAACTGAAAATATGTCAGAGTGTGCAAAAATGTTAAACGTAAGTCAATCAACGTTGAGTAGGGCGATAAAGAACTTAGAAGCGGAACTAGGCATCCCACTTTTTAACAGGGTTGGAAGAACGATTAAACTGAATAAGTACGGTATCGCATTTTTAAAAACGACGAATAATATCATCAATGAAATGGATATCTATAAAAGTAATGTGCTTGATGCTACTAATGTATATAATGGGAAATTAGTCATAGGTTTTTTACATTCAGTGGGCGTGACCTATATATCAGAATTTTTAAAGTCATTTAATTTAGCATATCCAAATATCCAATTGAAATTGATACAACATGATGCGAAACGCTTAATTACAATGTTAGATGACGGGGAAGTGGATATGATTATTACTACTATTTCTGAAACAAGTCAGAATACGCATTTTGAACCGCTCATTGTAGAAAAATTATATGTGACATTACATGAACAGCATAGGTTAAGCCATTGTAGTGAAATTGCTATTGAAGCATTGGTGAATGAAAAATTCATATTATTAAAGCCTAATTTATTATTACGACAACAAGTAGATGAAATATTAAAAGCATATCAATTTACACCGGAAATTAGTTTTGAAGGTGACGAAGTTATTACAATAGCGACATTTATCAGTTCTGGACTGGGCGTATCTATATTGCCACATTTGAGGGATGTGCGCTTACCTAATTTGAAACAAATTCCAATAAAAAATCATGATGCGAAAAGAACGATAGGATTGTGTTATAAAAATAAAAGTAACAAGGTTCCAATAATAAATAAAACTAAAGAAAGTTTGATTGAATATTTTTCAAAGATACAAAAATAGAGGCATAATCATTTAAATAATTAACTATATTTGAGTTAACTTCCATTTTTCTTTCTTACTTGCTGTGGTGTTATAATACGCGTGATAAAAATAAGCATTCATTTATACATCGCTTCCCTCATTATTACGAATAGTGAGGCGTATTTGTTGGTGTGGCTTCACAATCAAGATGAAAAGGAATGAGATACATACTTTTTCGTTTAGTATTAAAAATTCCAAAAATAATTACACAAAATAACCGTACAAATAAATTTTGTACGGTTATTTTGTTATTTTAAGTCATTTTATATACGCAATTCAAAAATATTTTAAAAGGTAAAATTTTTCTTTTAAAAACTATTGATTTTAATTAAAAATTTTATAAGATTATAGAGTATGTGTATAATTAATTTTAAAATGGAGTAAAACACATTAAATAAATAATAATAATAAAATTGGGGGATTGGGATAATATGAAAAGATTATTATTTTTTGTAATAATGGTTATGTTTGTATTAGCTGGTTGTGGTACTGAAAATGATGAAGCAAAAAGCGCGGATAAAGATTCAGATAAATCAAAAGCAACTAGCAAAATGAAAAAGTTTAAAATTGGACAGGCTGTTGATGCAGATGGTGTGCAAGTGAAATTAACTAAAATTGAATATGTTAATGATTATGACGAATATAGTGCACCAGAAAACGGAAAAGTTATTAAAGTGTATTTGAAATTTAAAAATAATAATGAAGATCAGGTGCTTATGGATTCATCTGACTTTAGCATGAAGGTAAATAATGAAAATTATCAAGAATGGTTTGGTAATGACGATACGAATACAGGCTTTTCTCATCAATTAAATAAAGGGAACACTGGTTCTGGATACATAACTTATGATGTGCCGGATAGTGATAATTATACTTTAGAGATGGATGCTACGCCAAAATTCAATAATGTAAAAGCTAAATGGGAAATTAAAAAAACAGATATCAAGGAAGCATCTGTAGCTAATAGTAATGAGTCGAATGATGAAGCGGAAACAGACACTAATGTTGAATCAGAAGACAGCGAAGAACCAAAAATAACAGATGAAGACTCAGAAGATACTGAAAGTGAAGAAACAGGATATTCAGCAGAAATGTATAACGCACTAGTGGATGAATATAACGCATTAACTGATGGTGAAAAAATGAATCATGTAGACGATGATGTGTTAGAAATCGAATATGATCAATTAGAAGCACGTGTTGACGCATTATATGATAAGAAAATGGATGAAGAAGATAAAGCTTTAGAAGAAGAAATGGAGCAAGAAGACAAAGCTTTAGAAGAAGAAATGGAACAAGATGAAAAAGAGTATGAAGAGGAAATGGAAGCTATAGATAAAGAATACGAAGAAGAAATGAAGAAAATCGAAGAAGAAGATACAACGGATGAAGATACATCAGAAGATGACGCAGCATAAACTAAAAATGAAAGAGGTAAATAAATATGAATCAAAATCAAACGGTTAGACAAACAAACAGGGTAGCAGAAATGATTTTAGGAATTTTAGGAAGTATATTTGGTATTTTAGGTGGATTATTTGCTATTATGCTTGATGGTATTGGTGCAGAATTTGGAGCTACTGAAAGTGGTAGTATTACAGGATTAGGCATAGCAGTTATTTTAACATGTATTATAACTCTAGTGCTTAGTTGTATAATAAATAAAAAAAGAGTACTTATAGGAGTGTTGCTATTAGTTGGTGGCATTTTAAATATCGTGTTTATTAGCTTTTTTGGCATATTGTCAGGAATTTTAATTTTAGTTGCTGGTATCTTAGCTTTAATTAGAAAATAAGTTAGTATTTAACGAAAATAGTGACAATACTTTAAATAGTTTTTAGTAATGATAAAAGTGAAACACGCTCAATGATGTGCACCTGAAAATTGGTATGAAAACCTAATTTTAGGAATTTAGTACATATTTGAGGGTGTTTTTAATTTTTAAATAAGGCATATTATAAATAATAGTTTCATGAATCTTACATAGATTATTTGAAATATGGCTATGTTCATATCATAATTATGGAAAACGATAACGGAAGAGGATGGTTCGATGTTTACAATCTATGGTCACAGAGGTTTACCGAGTAAAGCGCCAGAAAATACACTGGCTTCATATAAAAAGGCTGCTGACATACCTGGTTTAAAATGGATTGAATTAGATGTTGCAATTACGAAAGATGAACAGCTAGTTATCATACACGATGATTTTCTTGATCGAACAACGGATATGACAGGTGAAGTAACTCAATTAGATTATATGGACATAAAAAATGCTTCGACTGGCAGTTGGTTTGGCAAAGCATTTGAAGCTGAAAGATTGCCGACTTTTAAAGATGTCATCAAGATGGCGAATGAAACGCAAATAAATCTAAATATTGAATTAAAGGGCGTAAGTGGTTCGAATGGTACGGCCTTATCTGAAAGTATGGTTACACAAGTCGCTGAACAATTAAAAGAACTAGATTCGAATATAGAAGTATTGATTTCAAGTTTTAATGTCTATTTAGTTAAATTAGCCGAAGCGTTATTGCCAGAATATCCAAGAGCATTAATTTTTAAATCTGCAGCGTTCCAAGGAGATTGGAGAACTTTATTAGATTTTTGTGGATCAAATATTGTGAATATTGAAGATGCCAAACTTTCTCAAGCGCGTGTGAAAATGATAAAAAATGCAGGTTATACATTAAATGTGTGGACAGTTAACAAATCACTACGTGCGAATCAATTAGCTAATTGGGGCGTAGATGGTATTTTTACGGATCATGCTGACGATATGATTCATTTAGAGAGACCATAATGATTGAAAAATGAATGGGTACTGATGATGATTTAGCAATAAGAAATCACTTTTAAGTGTGTAAGCATTTTAGAAAATAAGTAAACAAAAAAGTAATCATTTATTATTAATTAGACATCTCAACAGTTAATATATGAAAATTAGATAATCCGTGGTATGAGAACTGTTATAATAAAGAAAATAGTGAGTAATATACGTATGGATAATGCTCAAATGGATTTCAGCTAGTAAAATTGTATTAAAATAAGAAACAGAGGATTGTGTGTAATGGAAAGTAATAGTAATAACAATGATTATGAGAATTTGTTGTTTTATTTTGCCTATAAAACATTTATTAACACTGCAGATGAAATTATCGAAAAATATGGGCTGAATAGACAACATCATCGTTTTTTATTTTTTATTGAGAAAGTACCTGGTATTACAATTAAAGATTTATTGAAAAGTTTAGAAATATCTAAACAAGGTAGTCATGCCACATTAAAAAAATTAAAAGATGAAGCTTACATCATTGAAAAGCAAACAGCTACGGATAAGCGTGTCAAAGCGTTATATCCTACTGATAAAGGTACGAAATTAGTTAGAGAGTTAAATAAAAAACAAAATGATATGTTTCAAGATATACAGAAAAAAGTAGGTAATGATTGGTATGCAATTATGGAAGAATTGGCTTCATACCGTACTGGTTTTCAGGAAGTGAAATATCTAAAAGATGATTTTAACAAATAAATATGAGTGTCTAACTAACGATATAGCGTAACGAGCTGTATCGTTTTCTTTTTTAAAACAAAAAGTCGCTATCAATATATAAGTCAACATTGTTGACCTTTTATAATAAATGAGTTAAATTTGTAGTGTAATTGAGATGGTTTGAAAGGAGAAATGAAAATGAAAAAAAGAGTTGGACAATATTTAATGGACTGTATCAGTGATGTTGGTGTAGATAAAGTGTTTGGTGTTCCAGGAGACTTTAATTTAACATTTTTAGATGACATTATTAGCCGAGACGACATGGAATGGATTGGTAATACGAATGAGTTGAATGCGAGTTATGCAGCAGATGGTTATGCTCGCATGAAAGGTATAGCCGCAATGGTTACGACATTTGGTGTTGGAGAATTAAGTGCCGTTAATGGTATAGCTGGTTCATACGCTGAGCGTGTGCCTGTGATTCAAATAACTGGTGCACCTACAAGAGCAGTTGAAAACGCTGGGAAATATGTACATCACTCTCTAGGAGAAGGGAATTTTGATGACTATAGAAATATGTATGCATCCATTACTACAGCGCAAGCGTATATTACACCAGAAAATGCACAAAGTGAAATTCCAAGAGTAATCAATGCAGCACTTTATGAAAAAAGACCTGTGCATATTCATTTACCCATTGATGTGGCAAATAGTGAAATTGATGTAGCAACACCATTTGAAATTGAACAACGACCACAGACTGATGTAACGAAGTACATGACAATGGTTAAAGATAAATTACAAAGTGCAGACAAACCAGTTATTATTACCGGACATGAAATTAATAGTTTTAAATTACATGAGAAGCTTGAACAGTTTGTAAAGCAATCTCAAATTCCGGTTGTACAACTTTCATTAGGTAAAGGCGCATTTAATGAAACATCTCCTTACTACATGGGGATTTATGATGCATCGTTAGCCGAAGAAGATATTAGAAATTACGTAGATCAAAGTGATGCTATCTTAAATATAGGTGCAAAATTAACTGACTCTGCTACAGCTGGCTATTCATATCAATTTGATATTGACGAAGTAGTTATGATTAATCATCATCATTTTAAAATGAATGAAACGAAAGATACAGAAGTATCATTGGTAGATTTATTGGACGGCTTGAATACCATTAACTATGTGAATAATGGTGAATTTCCAAAATTTAAACAACCGAAAGCACATGATTACGATTTGACTGATGAGCCGTTAACACAAGAAACGTATTTCAAAATGATGCAAGATTTTATTAGAGAAGAAGATGTTATATTAGCTGAACAAGGTACATCATTCTTTGGTGCGTATGATTTAGCATTGAAACATAACAATAAATTTATTGGACAACCACTTTGGGGTTCTATTGGTTACACATTACCAGCTACTTTAGGCACACAAATGGCAGATACAAGTCGTAGAAACTTATTGTTGATTGGAGATGGATCACTACAGCTTACGGTTCAGGAAATATCAACAATGATTAGAGAGAAGATTAAACCTATTATTTTTGTGATTAATAATGATGGTTACACAGTAGAACGTAAAATCCATGGTGAAAATGCTATGTATAACGATATTAAGATGTGGGATTATAAATTATTACCTACCGTATTTGGTGGAAAAGATGAAGTTCAAGTACATGATGTAAATACGAGTGAAGCATTTCAAAAAGTACTACTTCAAATAGAAGCGCAACCAGACACAATGCACTTCATTGAAGTTAAGATGGGTGTTCATGACGCGCCACATAAATTAAATGCAATTGGCCAAGCTTTCGCAAAACAAAATGGTTAATATCGTTGCAATGATGCAAGATTACAGTCATTAAAATATATTAGATAATTAGCAGTATAATTAATAAAGATAAGAGCGAGACAAATCCGAAGGTAAAATTTGGGTTTGTGTCGTTCTTTATTTTACGTTAGATATAAATAAATTTTAAAGAATAACGATATATCGTTGACATATTTCGATATATCGAAATAAAGAAAGGTGATTTATATGTTTAGAAGACATTTTCATAATACAAAGAGAAATCGTGAAGGATTTGAATTCGGTTTTGGTAGAGGTCAAGAAAGATTTGGAGGTCCTCAAGGTAGAGAAAGATTTTTTAAAAAAGGTAACTTACAATTTGTCATACTCAAGATGCTTAAAGAAGAATCAAAGCATGGTTATCAAATCATTAAGGATTTAGAGGCACAATTTAAAGGTTTTTATTCACCAAGCCCTGGCTCAGTATATCCGATATTACAAATGTTAGAAGATAGAGACTTTGTTTCTATTTCTCAGGACGGCAAGAAAAAGATATACACAATTATAGAAGAAGGTAATGCATTTTTAAATGAAAATATGAACAATGAAATGTTACAGCGATTAGAACATTTTAAAAATATGGATTTTGAAGCAATGAAGGAAGCACGTACGCAGTTATAAGATTTATTCAGAGAAATTATGGAAAAAAATAAAGAAGCATTGAATGACGCTGAGAAGAAACAAAAGTTTGATGCATTTATTGAAAAAACTAAAAACGAATTAAAGCAATTATATTAATTAAAGAAGGTATCGTATGACTGTAAAAAATATTAAAAACATAGCAATTATTGGAGGCGGTCCAGGTGGATTAATGCTAGGGCTGCTATTACAACAACAGGGTTATAATTTTACTATTTTTGAAAAGGAATCACCGGAGATAAATAAAAATCGTGGGGGTTCATTGGATATTCACGCAGATACAGGACAACTCCCACTTAAAGAAGCAGGTATATATGAAGCGTTTAAATCACTGGTACGTTATGAAGGTGAAGATACCCGTGTTATTGGTAAAGATGGTACAGTTCATTTTCCCGTATTATTGTGATCCTAAAGTGGAAATCGGTCGTTTTCAAAATACGGCAGTAGAAATTAATCAAGACTATGTAGAAGCGCACAATATTAAAGTTGTACGCCGTGATACTGGTGGTGGTGCAGTTTATGTAGACCGTGGTGCAGTGAATATGTGCTGTATATTGGAAAACGATGGCACGATTTATGGTGATTTCAAAAAATTCTATGAACCTGGTATCGATGCCCTTCATCAACTTGGAGCAACGGAAGTTGTACAAAGTGGCCGTAATGATTTAGCGGCTAATGGTAAGAAAATATCTGGTGCAGCAATGACATTGATTAAAGGACGTATTTACGGTGGTTATTCACTTTTATTAGATGTAGATTATGAACCAATGGTTAACGTACTGAAATCAAATCGTAAAAAAATAGAATCTAAAGGTATTAAATCCGTGCGTTCTCGTGTCGGTAGTATCAGACCGTATTTAGCATCTGAATACCAAGATGTTACGATTCATGAATTTAAAGATTTAATGGTTAAGCAAATTTTAGGCATTGATGATTTAAGTGAAGCGAAACGTTATGATTTAACGGAAGTGGATTGGAAAGTCATTGATGAAATGCTCGACAATAAATATCATAATTGGGAATGGAATTTTGGACGTTCTCCACGTTATGAATATAATAGAGATGCAAGATTGACTGCTGGAACAATTGACATTTCACTTGCAGTTGAAAAAGGACGCATTGCTGCATGTCGTATTTATGGAGACTTTTTCGGTCAAGGTGATATAAAGGATGTAGAAGCTCAGTTAATGGGTGTGCGTGTCGTAAAAGAAGACATTGTTGCAGCTTTAAATGAGATAGATTTGACATATTATTTTGGCAAAACAACTGCCGAAGAAATTGCAGATGTGATTTTAAGTTAATACAACGAATATATAGTCTGGGACATATTAATGTTTCAGACTTTTTTGATGAATTTTCAGTTTGGTAAAATAGTTAACCAATCTAGGAAGTGATAGATTTTGAATTCACAGAACCGATAAAGTAGAATAAAGCTAATAAATGAAAAAGAATTAAGTTAAACGAGATGTAAATGGTCCTATACCTATACATATTGTTTTGGAAAAAATATAAAACAAAAAGGGGTAATTTAATGAATATTGGAATCGTTGGTGCGGGGAAAATTGTCAAAGAAGCATTACCTGTAATGGAACAAATTTCAGAATTTACATTTCAAAGTATTGTTTCTTCAGGGAGAAATCCAGAAAATGTAAAAAATTTACAAAAGCAATTTAATATTAAAACGATATATGATGATTATGAGCAATTTATACAAGACGAAATGATAGATACAATCTATTTAGCAGTGCCTAATCACTTACATTATGCCTATGCACGTAAAGCGATTCAACAAGGTAAGCATGTCATATGTGAAAAACCATTTACGTTAACAAAAGCGGAATTAATAGAATTAAGAGATTTAGCTCAAGCCCATGATATCATTATTATTGAAGCAATTACCAATCTATATTTGAGTAATTTTGAAGTTTTAAAACAATCTATGAATGAGCTTGGAAACTGCAAAATTGCACAATTTAATTATTCACAGTATTCATCAAGATATGACAAGTTCAAAGAAGGCATTGTAGCACCTGCTTTTGACCCGTCTAAAGGTGGCGGCGCATTAATGGATATCAATGTTTATAACATACATTTGGCTGTTGGATTATTTGGTAAACCCGAGGGCGTTGCATATTTTGCTAACATTCAAAAGGGTATAGACACATCAGGCATATTACAACTGGATTATAATGATGTAAAAGTAGTATGTATAGGGGCTAAAGATTCAAACTCTGACAATCAGTCTTATATTCAAGGTGACAATGCGTCAATTAATATAAAGGGACCGACCAATGAATTAAAAGCATTCGAATTAAAATATAACCAGGGTGGCACACAGTCATATCAAGTAAACCCACATAATCACCGCATGTATGAAGAATTTGTAAAAATTGCCCAAATCATTAAACAGAAAAATAATGATTTAGCCGCCCAAAAGTTAGAACATAGTATCCAAGTTATTGAAGTATTAGAACAAGCATTGGATAGTGCAAACATCAAAGTAGGACCATCGCAAAAATAGAACGCATGAAGCGTTTAAAGATGATTTTCTTCAAATGATGAGCAGTCATTACTGCTATAAAAAAGAGTGAGAACCTTCATCTAGTTAGTTGATTAGATGAAGGTTCTCACTTTTTCATTTTAATCTATTTGAATGTGTTTTCTGACTTCATTTTGAATGTCATTATATACATTAGTGAAAGACTGTCCAGAGTGAAGTGCTGCATTTTTAACATCTTCAAATTCAGGTTTTGCTTTTATAATTTTATTGTCTTTCATTGCTAGTTTGACTAAAATGGCGCCATATGTTGTATGGATGGTTTGGAATTGACGATGCAAAATTTTGCGATTAACAGCGTAACTGCGCACACCGAGAGATGTAGTGTGTTTAAGAATAAAATCTTCGAATTCCTTTGCTTGTGTGACGCTACTTATTACTGTTAATTGAGTCGCAGGCCGACTTTTCTTCATCGTAATAGGTGTGTAAAATGCGTCTAATGCGCCTTCATTTATCACTTGCTCTATAAAGTAACCAAGTGTTTCTGGCGTCATATCATCAATTTGACATTCTAATACTTGTACTTGATTTGGAGTCGTTTCTGTCGCTGTATATTGTATAGCACGTATGACATTTGGAAACTCAAAGTCTTTTGTACCACAACCGTAACCAATATTTGACATTGATACAGCAGGCAAAGGACCGATATGTGTTGCTAAAGCCTTAATAAATGCCGCACCAGTGGGTGTTGTCAGTTCACTTTGAACATCAAATGTTGCAAGTGGGATATCCTTAAGTATTTCAGCGGTTGCTGGCGCTGGAATGGGATATATACCATGTGCAATTTTAATCTTGCCATTTCCAGTAGGTACGGGTGACGATTTTATTTCATCAATACCCAAATCTTCTAATGCAAGACAACTACCTATAATATCTATAATGGAATCCATCGCACCAACTTCATGAAAATGGACATCTTCTATTTTCATGCCATGAATTTTTGCTTCAGCTTGTGCAATAACATCAAATATCAGCATGCTACGTTCTTTGACTCTGTTGGGTAAAGTGCTCTCGTTAATCATGTTGAAAATGTCTGACGCTTTTCTATGATGATGTGCTTCTTCAAAGTCAATTGTTAGACCCATCGCTTGTATGCCTTGTTTATTTTTTTTAGCAAAGTTTAAACTAAATTGATCTAAAGGTAGTGATAATAAGTGTTGATGCACATAATCTACATCTGCACCTAAATCTACCAAAGAGGATAATAACATGTCACCCGCGATACCCGCATGACAATCTAAATAAAGACCATTTGTCATAATTTACCACTCCAATTTTAATGACTCTCAATCATATTAATAATCATAGCAGCATTGTAACCACCACCAAAACCATTATCAATATTAAGCACACTTGTACCTGGTGCACATGAATTAACCATAGATAATAAAGTTGTTACACCTTGTAGATTGGCTCCATAACCGATACTCGTGGGTACAGCGTAAACCGGATGATCAACTAATCCAGCAACAACGCTTGAAAGGGCGCCTTCCATTCCAGCAACAACTACTGAAACTTTACTTTGTCGAATAGATTCAATATGTGCAAATAATCGATGAATACCTGAAACACCTACATCATAAAAACGTTGAACGTGAATCCCCATGACTTCAGCGGTGATAGCAGCTTCTTCGGCAACTGGTAAATCTGAAGTACCTGCACAAATGATGGAGGCATAATGATTTGTCTTAGCTATATGTTTGATTGGTGTTGAGACAATGCGTGCCGTTTCATGGTATTCAAGCTGATCATATTTGGCAGTAATATGGTCAGCTTTTTCTTGGTCAATTCTCGTAATCAGAACAATAGAGTCATGTTTAATAAGTGTATGCACGATATCATGCAATTGTTCTTTTGTCTTTCCTTCACCAAAAATGACTTCAGGAAAGCCTTGGCGTTGTGTTCTATGAAGATCGATTTTTGCAAAGCCTAGCTCGTCGTAGTGACTTAATTGGTCTTTTGCATCGTCGACAGATAATTCATTTGCATGTACAGCTTTCAGTAATTGTTCTATTGCGTCGTATTTTTCTACCATTTGACTGCCACCTTTACTTTGTTAATGTGTATGATGCGTATCGATCACTTCATTCATACTGCCTGTACGGTAGCCCTCAAGATCAATCGTAACGTAGTCGAATCCAAGTTCTTTAAGGTAGACGGTTATCTGGTCTTTGTTATGGATTACAGTAGGTATATCAGCGTCGTTGACTTCAATTCTAGCAATATTTTGATGGTAGCGGACCCTAACATGGTTTAAGCCCAAAGCTAAAATAAATTTTTCAGCTTCATTGATTTTATTTATTTTTGAAATGCTTAACGGTTCGCCGTAAGGAATACGAGAAGCGAAACTGCATAATGCGGGTTTGTTCCAAACAGGTAGATGGTTGGATTTGCTCATAGCTCTCACATCAGATTTAAACAATTCAGCCTCTTGGAGAATGCTTCTAACATTAAATTCTGTTCTTGCTTTTAATCCTGGTCTAAAGTCATTGATGTCATCCATAATCATCCCATCAACTACATAGTTAAAGTTGAGCTGTGCGCGTAATGCTTCGAGCTTAGAATATAATAGACGTTTGCTGTAATACCAACTATCAGGGGTATTTTCAACGATATGTGGATCCTTTAAAGCTTCTATCTCAGTTTCAATTACTTGGGCATTGAGTTGATGAGCTAAAGCAATGGCTTGATCAAATTCTTCATTTCTAGTTAATTCAGATTTAACAATAACGGCTTTGACATGATCATGTCCTAAAACATCGATTGCTTTTTTTAGCACAAGACTACTATCTACACCACCAGAAAAAGCAACAATAACACTGTTCATATCTTTAAGAAGCGTTTCTAATTTTTGTTCTTTTGTAATCATTTCAGTTAACATAGTATTCCTCCTCAATTATGATTCAACATATGGAATTGTCAGTGGTCCTAACGGCATGACGCCTATGGTCATGTCAGTTCCATATTTTGTTTCCAGTTCTTTTAATGTGTTATTAATCTCATGTACAGGATGAAGCATAGCATCTGTTGTTTGTTTATCAGTCAGTTTAGAGTATAAATATACATCAGCAAATGTTTGAATGACTGCTTGTTTTTGAACTTGCCATTGATCGAGCATTGCAAAATTCGGATCGCTAATCATGTCCACAAGGCCTTGCGGGGAGTCTGCCATTTTCAGTATTTCAGCGTAGTTACCGTGATTGGGATAACCATCGCTACATTCTGATAACATGATGATACTGCCACCTTCTTTAACTACTTTGTGCGCAGCACTCATGCCTTTAACGGTTTGATATAAGTTCTGGTCTAGCGGATAACCAGAATTTGAAGCAATCACTACGTCAAAACGATCATCACATTTAAACATGGCATGAGCCTTAGCATAGGCGCATCCTTTATCGTGTGCTTCATATAATTCTCCAGCAAAGACTGCGGTAATTTCTTTTTCTTTATTTAAAGTGACATTGAGCATAAAGTCAGGTTTACACATAGCGTTGATTTCTCTAGTCATATCCTGGACAGGATTATCCGTCATATTGCCCCATGTAGAGCGTATATCGCCAATCATTTTAGCGTTGTGAAAAGTCATGATTGTTTCAATACCTGCAATACCAGGCATTATGCCTTTTGGGCCACCAGAGAATCCAGCAAAGAAATGCGGTTCGATAAATCCAGTGACGATTTTAAAATCGGCTTCAACATAGTCTTTATTTAAATAGACATCACATCCATATTTACTATGGCCTACCTTACTTAAAGTATCCTTGTCGTTACAATGATTATGAACAATTTTAATTTGATCGACGACATCTTTACCTAACATTTGTATCAATTCTTCTTGTGTTTGATCACGATGCGTGCCTGTACCATTTATGATGACGAAATTCTCAGGCGGTACGTGTGATAACGTTTCTAGGATCAATGGCACGAGGATATGATTAGGCGTTGGTCTAGTAATATCGCTAATGACAATGGCGACGGTTTGGTTTGCACTTACCATTTCTTTTAATGGTTTAGTGCCTATAGGATCTGCTAAAGCATTACGAATTGCATTTGTATCATCATCGAGTGCATCGATATCAGTAGGTTCAATCAATACACTGTGATCCGGTAAATCGATTTCGACATTGGATTTACCATATAATATGCTTGTTTTCAAAATAATCTCCTCCTTATACTTCAAATTATGATATAACACATGACTAGTAAGTTTAGTTTAACATTATTCAGAAAATTTAGATAAAATTGCTGACTCATGAAAAAAGAGGTTAACAATGTTTTGGGTTGTTTTTTTAACTAATTTTTCTGATTGGTTTATTGTTTCCTCCAGCGACATCGGTCCATCGGTTAAACTAAAAGCACCAATTACCCCCATATCTTTAAATTGATCGATATCGACATCAATCGATCCGCCTATAAAAACAACGGGGACATTGTATCTGTTTGCATATTTGGCAATACCCATAGGTGTCTTACCGTATAAAGTTTGAAAATCAATCTTACCTTCACCTGTAATAACTAGATCAGCATTTTCTAAATATTGATCCAGTTTGATATAGTCTATGACGACTTGAATGCCATCTTCAAAATGACTAGGGAAAAAGGCTTTGAAAGCACCACCTAAACCGCCAGCAGCACCAGCGCCAGGTAAGTCATGCAGACGAATGCTTTTCTTATGGGCTACTAAATCGGCCCAATGTGTCAGGTTGTGTTCTAATTGTTTTAAATCTGATTTTGTTGCACCTTTTTGTTTACCAAAAACGTAGGAAGCACCGTTTGTACCAATTAATGGATTCTGTACGTCAGTGGCAATCGTAAAGTTGCATTGGTTGATACGTGCATCAAAATGACTTAAGTCAATATGCTGTATCTTTTGTAGATTACCACCACCAAGATCAACTTCATGATGATGCTGATCTAAAAGTTTGGCACCAAGTGCCTGTAACATACCAGCACCTGCATCATTCGTTGCAGACCCGCCGATTGCAAGGATGAATTGCGTATAACCGCTATCCAATGCATCAAGAATTAATTCTCCAGTACCATATGTAGTGGCTTGCATCACATTAAGTGCATTGTCTGGCACATGCTTTAATCCAGACGCTTCAGCCATTTCTATGACACAGGTTTCCTTGTCATGGAGTACACCATATTGTGCAGAGACAGTATCGCCAAGTGGTCCTGTCACATTGAGTGTGGTGAATGTACCGTTCGTGGCATTTACCAAAGCTTCCATGGTGCCTTCACCTCCATCCCCAACGGGTAAGGTATGTATATCGGCTTCAGGGAATATATCAGAAATACCCTGACTCATATAGCGAGCAACCTCAGTAGCTGACATACTACCTTTAAATGAATCCGGTGCTAAAACAATTTTCATACGCCATCCTCCTTGTAAACGATTTCATTATTGTATTATTCTATTATATCGATTTAATTTTATTGAAAATAGGGTTAAAATATACAAAAATGATGTTATTAATTTGTATGAAAATGATAGGGGATAAAATGATGAATGTATTAACAGATGAATTAGCTGCATTAATCGTTGAGGAAACAGTAAAAAGAACGAATAGTAATATTAATATAATGAATTTTAATGGAGAAATCATTGCTTCGTTTGATAAGCGTAGAATTGGTCAAGTTCATGAAGGTGCGCGCAAAGTATTAGCGAGTGGGGATATAGTGATCTTGTCTGAAGAAGAAACGAGTTATTTACAAGGTACACAGCCGGGTATTAATTTACCAATTATATTTCAAGATAACGTAGTAGGTGTGATTGGTATTACAGGTGATCCATCAGCATTAGTGCATGTTGCTGATTTGGTGAAAATGTCCACAGAGTTGTTACTTTATCAAAATTATTTTACATATGAATTAGAAGGACAGTTACGTAGTCAGGAATTACTAATCGAGGAATTATTGAAAAGTGAACCCTCACAATCCTTTATCCAATATTTAACAAAACAATTAAATGTAGCGTTTCTAACTTATAGAAAATGCATCATTATTAATTTGGAGAAACAAATTTTTTCACGAAGTAGTATTGTACAAAGATTAGCTAAAATAATGGATAAGGCGACTTTCGCAGTCGCTTTTACTAATTATAATCATATTGTTATTTTAGCAACAGATGAGCTACAAGATGAACTGAATCAAAAAATATATCGCATTCATCAAGTATTTACATCTTTAAATTTAGATGTACGTATTGCTTCTAGTTTAGTGTTTACAAGTTTAAATGATTTTAAAAATGCTTACGAAGAATGTGAACTTGTGTTTATGTTAAACGAAGAAAATGTATCTTTCGCTTCATTTGAAGATGTGGAAGAAAAAACATTACTTTATCAGATAAATGAAGAAATAAGGGAGAGATATAAAAAAAGAATACTAGGTGAGTTAGACAATCAAAGTATTGAAACATTAAAAAGTTTATTTGAAAATGACTTGAATATTGCACAAACGGCTAAGTATCTTTATATTCATCGCAACACACTGCTATATCGTTTAGAAAAATGTAAACTACAAACAGGTTTGAACCCCAAAAAATATTCTGATGCAATCAAATTACAAATTGCTTTGTGGTGTTAAATAGTATAGACATTAAGTACAAAATATTTTATAAAATAGCTATAATCAATTAAAAAGATTACAGTATTTTTTGAGGTTTTCATTTTACAAATATGATAAGGCGAGAAAAATGTTATTTTAGTAAATACAAAAAAGCGCTTTACAAATTACACGAGAAACAATATAATAAAATTAAGTTATTACTAAATAATTCTATTAAATTTAGAATAAAAATCTTTATAGATACAAAACGTTTTGTTTCCAATCTGAATTTACTTGTTATAGAAATGGCGCCATTTTTTGAGTTATTGAGTAATGACTCACATCAATCTTACTTTGATGTATTTAAAAAGATGGGGAGTGAATATGATGGGTATGATATGATGACACATGACTTATTTTGTAACTAAGTTTTAGCGTAAAAAATAATTACACTACAAAACAAACAGTCTAATCACGTCAAAATTAACGTGAAGTGAACCCTTAAACTTGTTGTAATTTAATAACAAGTATTCCTCTTTCACCACTTTCAAATGATTATATATTACAGTACCTACTTGAATACGCTTTATACTATGGTATTCAGTCACTTTTAAGTGAAATGTATACATTTATAAAACCCAATGCATAGACTCTAGATTTTATCTATTTCACCTACTTTTAATTCCTCATTTTTAAGGACCAGTTTAAAGAACATATGATTTGAAATAGAAAACATTGTAACGTGAGCTATCATTTATAGGGTAGCCTTTATAAATGCGTCTATTTTGATTACTACCACCCAACCCATATCATTATTTAAGTATGTCAGGAGATATTTTCACTTAAAAGGACAATAAACTGGTGAAACAATATGGCCTCAGCAACAATGATTTCATTGTTACTGAGGCTTTTTTTAGTCATTTAACGTACAGTTTATCAATGTGTATTTGTTTAAATAATAGACAAAAAATTAAATATATTTTATTGATGTTAAATATAATGGTTGTCTTTTTCTTTTTAATGTGACATACTCTATAACAATAAGTATAACATAATAACTTATAGAGGTGATTAAGTATGACAAAATATATTTATGCATTTGATGAAGGCCAAAAAAGTATGAAAGATTTATTAGGAGGAAAAGGTGCAAATCTAGCTGAAATGAAACGCTTAGGTTTACCAGTGCCAGACGGATTCACCATTACAACGGAAGCATGTATAGAATATTTAAATAACCATTCAAAACTACCTGATTTATTACTGAAACAGTTAGATGTAGAATTGGATGCGTTATCTAAACGTATACAGAAATCATTTTCTGATGATGGTGCTTTACTCCTAGTTTCTGTAAGAAGTGGTGCAAAAATTTCTATGCCAGGTATGATGGATACGATATTAAATCTAGGTTTGAACGATGAAAATGTAAAAAAATTAGCAAATAAAACAAATGATTCGCGCTTTGCATATGATTGCTATAGAAGATTGTTGCAAATGTTTGGTCAGGTTGTTTATGGTATTCCAATGTCATCTTTTGATACATATTTTGATCAATACAAGACACAACATCATTATGAAAGCGATGCAGAAATTCCAGCCGAAGGGTTAAAAGAAATTTGTGAACATTTTAAAGCAGTTTACTTAGATGAAGCATATAAACCATTCCCACAAGAACCGATTGACCAATTAACAGAGGCAATTGAAGCAGTATTTAAATCTTGGGATAATGATCGCGCGCGTGTATATCGTCAGTTAAATGAAATACCACATGATATTGGTACTGCAGTCAATATACAGGAAATGGTATTTGGTAATAGTGGTGAAAAAAGTGGTACAGGTGTAGCATTTACGCGTAATCCTATAACGGGAGAAGCAAAGTTATTTGGAGAGTATCTACTGAATGCTCAAGGTGAAGATGTTGTAGCAGGTATTCGTACACCTAAAGATATTGAAACATTGAAAGAACAAATGCCACATGTGCATGAGCAATTTGTAAAAGTTTCAACACAACTTGAAACGCATTATAAAGATATGCAAGATATTGAATTTACAATAGAAAATGAAAACTTATATATATTACAGACACGAAGTGGTAAACGTACTGCCAATGCTGCGATTCATATCGCTGTTGATTTAGTTGAGGAAGATGTGATAAGCAAAGAAAAAGCGGTCATGAATGTTGAAGTGAAATCTATTGATCAATTATTACATCCAAATTTTGATGAACAATCATTAAAACAGACGTCAGTTATAACTAAGGTCGGCTTACCTGCCAGTCCTGGTGCAGCTAGTGGCGCAATTGTTTTTTCTGCAGAAACGGCTAAACAACAAGCAGAAAAAGGGAATAAAGTGATTTTAATGCGTCCTGAGACATCACCAGAAGATATTGAAGGGATGGTTGCAAGTGAGGCAATTGTTACAACGCATGGTGGTATGACATCACACGCTGCAGTCGTAGCACGAGGTATGGGCAAATGTTGTGTCACAGGTTGTTCAGACTTAGAAATTAATATTACAGATAAGGTTGTACATTATAAAGGTGGTTCACTATATGAAGGTGATATCATTTCAGTAGATGGTGCCAAAGGGGATATTTATTTTGGTGAAGTTGAGACAATCCAAGCAGAGCGTAGTCATGCTTTTGAGAAATTTATGCAATGGTCAGAAGAAAATGCAAGATTAGATGTACGCATGAATGCAGAAACAGCACAAGATATTCAATCAGGTTATCAGTTTGGTGCTAAAGGGATTGGACTTGTTCGAACAGAGCACATGTTTTTCGCGCCAGAGCGACTCATAGAAATGCGCAGATTTATTTTGTCTGATACACAGGATAAACGTATTGCTGCTTTAAACACAATTAAGCAGTACCAAAAGAATGATTTTGAAGAAATACTAAAACTTTCTGGTGAACGACCAACGATTATTCGTTTGTTAGATCCACCGTTACACGAATTTTTACCCAATTCAAATAACGAAAAAGCAACAGTTGCAGAGCAATTGAATGTAACGATTAAGGAATTAGACCAGTATATTGAAAGTTTAAATGAAGTGAATCCAATGCTTGGACATAGAGGATGTAGGTTAGCCATTACGTATCCTGAACTTTATATCATGCAAGCAGAAGCGATTATAGAAAGTGCATTGGAGCTGAAAGCGCAAGGTGTGTCATGCCAACCAGAAATTATGATTCCTTTAGTTTCCACCGTTGCTGAATTTACAACGTTGAAAGCGCAAATTATTTCACGAATTGAAACATTACAACAAGAAGCAGGAGAACATATTCATTATATGATTGGAACAATGATCGAGACACCACGTGCTTGCTTGATTGCTAGTGAGTTAGCAAAAGAATGTGATTTCTTTAGTTTTGGAACAAATGATTTAACACAGTTAACATTCGGTTTTTCAAGAGACGATGCTGGTAAGTTTATTGGTACTTATTCTGAATTAGGCATTTTAGAGCACGACCCGTTCCAGACGTTAGATGTAGAAGGTATAGGTGAACTGATAAAAATCGCTACACAACAAGCAAAATCAGCGAATCCAGACATAACAATTGGTGTGTGTGGTGAACTAGGTGGAGATCATAAATCCATTCAATATTTTAATCAATTAGACATAGATTATGTTTCTTGTTCGCCATTTAGAGTGCCGGGTGCATTGCTTTCAACTGCGCAAAGTGAAGTAGAAGGTGACCGATTACATGTTTGATGATCAAC
The DNA here is from genome assembly GCF_048568385.1 of Staphylococcus sp. LKG3-1. Classification (NCBI taxonomy): domain Bacteria; kingdom Bacillati; phylum Bacillota; class Bacilli; order Caryophanales; family Staphylococcaceae; genus Staphylococcus; species Staphylococcus sp. LKG3-1. Next base: position 1,736,158 of record NZ_CP183796.1, on the reverse strand, counting down.
AATCACCACAGCTGAGATTATTTGTCATATCGGATTCTATAGGAGAGACAGCGCAACGAATGATTCATGCGACGTTAACGCAATTTCCTGACATTTCACAAATAGAGATAAAAAAATATCCATTCATTAAAAATGATGAAGAACTGATGCATATTTTAAACAGAGCTAAAGAGTTGAGTGCCGTTGTTGTTACGACATTAGTGAATCCAGATTTCAATATTGCAGGTCAACAGCTTGCGAAAAAATTGCAAATTCCGTATATCGATTATATGTCTGATTTGATAGGCATTATTCAACAACAAACACAATGTAACCCCATACTAGAAAGTGGGGCATTACGTAAACTAGATGAAAATTACTTCAAGAGAATCGAAGCAATGGAGTATGCTGTGAAATATGATGATGGTAAACATTTTACAGATATTGGAGAGGCGGATGCATTGATTGTAGGTGTTTCAAGAACATCTAAAACGCCATTAAGCATGTACTTAGCAAATAAGGGCTATAAGATTGCGAATATTCCATTGGTACCAGAGGTTGATATTCCAGATGAGGTGTTTAAACATAAGCATTTGAAAGTATTTGGTTTAACTGCGAGTCCTGACTATATTTTAAATATTCGTAATGAGCGCGTTAAAATTTTAGGGTTATCGGGTCCGTCAAACTATAATAGTATGGATAGAATCAGAGAAGAGCTAATTCATGCAGAAGAAGTTTTTGAAAAATTAAATGCAACGGTTATTAATACAGAGTATAAATCCATTGAAGAATCTGCCTTTTATATTGAAAAATGCTTATAAGATGATTCAAAAAGAGAGAATAAGAGATATTAAGATAAATATACGAGTCACTGAGTACAGGAAAAATATTGGATTAGCGGCCTTGAAATTTTAATCATATTAAAGAAAAGCAGAAAAACGACCACTTCTATTTTAATAGAAATGGTCGTTTTTTTGTTAGCTTACATTGTTATGACCTCATTGCTTATGCTTCATTAAGGTTAGCTAGAGTTTCAACAATATCTTCTGAAGCGATAAGACCGCGTAATTTAGCCCAGTCATCTCTGCTTACAAAATGTACACGCTGACTTTTAACTGCTTCTAAGTCATCCCATTGATTACTATTTTGTAATTTATTTAAATCTTTATCGTTATCGTCTTCTACCATCACGATTAATCTTTCAGGGTTAACATTTGCAAGTTGTTCATAAGACATTTCTAAATAATCTGATTCTCTGTAAGCAGGTAATGTGTCTGCAACTTTATCATTAAGTGCTGTTGCAAAGCCTAATTTAGTTAAAAATTCACCTACATACGTGCTATTTGAATGCGCCGTCACACCTTGTTCTGATACGACTGCAGCTAATGTTTCTTTATTTTTATCTATAGAAATTTGATTGTTAAAATCATTAACTAAAGCTTGATGTCTATCTAGACGCTCTTTAGCATCTTTAGATTTAGAAACGGCAGTACCAATACGTTGGAATACTTCTAATGTTTCTTGATAACCAGCATCGAAGCTTTTGAAAAGAATGGTAGGCGCAATTTCACTTAACTCTTCATAAATCTCTTTGTGGCGATCAGAATCACCAATAATGAGTTGTGGTGCTGATGATCTAATAGATTCAAAATCTGGGTCTAAACGTGTACCAACTGAGACATAATCGCCTACTGCTTCTCTAAGTGGTGATGTTAAATTTGTACTATCACCGTCATCGGCAATACCTTTAACATCTATATCTAAAGCAACTAATGCATCAACGAATGAAAATTCTAATGCTACTGCTGAAGTTATATCTTCTGGTAATTCACTTGTACCTAAATCATGTTTAAATTCAAAAGTCATCATATTACCTCCCTAAATTGCTTTTACTATTTATATTCCACACAATTAAAATGTGAAACATAACAATGATGTATAGGGTTGTCATAAATGATTCAGAGGGTGTTACGTTGGTTATTGATAATACATTGTAGAAGTTAGTGCTACGATTGATGTTCCTGGATTAAAGTAACTATGAGGCAAATCACTATTAAATCGAAAAGCTTGATGATGATTGATTGTATATTGTTTACCATCGACTTCGATTTCTAATACACCGTCATTAACAATAATATACTCTTCGGAACCAGGGTGGTGAGGGTCGGAATGCATTTTGCCACCAGGTTGGATTTCCATTTTAAACATTTCGAATTTCTTGTTCTCATCATAAGGAAAGTATGGATATATTGAAACTTCCTTATCAATGAGAGGGATGATATCACTTTCGTCGATAAAATCGATTGTATCATTGGATGTAGAAGTTAATTGCGACAATGAAATATGAAGGCCATTTGCTATTTTCCATAATGTGGTAATCGTTGGATTAGATTGTCCCTTTTCAATTTGACTTAACATATTTTTGCTGACGCCTGTTGCATTAGCTACTTTATCTAAACTTAATTGATGCTTTTTTCGATAATCGGCAATATTTTTTGCTACGATGCTTTGAATATTATACAAATATATCTCTCCTATTTACATTATAACGTACATATCGTACCATATAATGTGTTGTTTTCAAAATAGACCTGATAAGGTGGTAAATGATAGATTATGGAAAATTATAGAAAAATAAAACCATTCAATTGGTTGTTATTTATAGGAATATTACTTGTCGGTGCGAATTTAAGAGCACCTATTACTTCTATTGGGGTCGCATTGCCTGATATTAAAACGGATTTAGCAATGTCGAATAGTGCTGTTAGTGTTATTACGGTAGTACCATTATTAGCTTTTGCAGTCATTTCATTATTTGCAGCACGAACAAGTAATCAATTTGGTTTAGAAAAAACGATTTTTCTAGCCTTATGTTTAATTTTTATAGGTATTATTGTAAGATCAATGACAGAAATTTCCTGGTTATATATTGGGACAGTGCTGATTGGTATAGGTATTGGATTTGGTAATGTCCTAGCACCCGCAGTCATTAAGGCGAAGTTCCCATTACATATCGGTATCATGACGGGATATTATACTGTTGTAATGAATGTATTTGGTGGTTTATCATCATACGGTACTGCGCCATTGCTAAAGTCGTTTCATTATAATGTAGCAATAAGCTTAATCGGTATCGTAACATTAGTGACGATAATTATTTGGTCATTTCAATTAAAAGGTAAACAAGAAATGGCTACAGCGTTACCTCGTAAAAGTGTGAATGTGTGGAAATCTCCAATTTCTTGGCAAATCACGATATTAATGGGCGGGCAATCGCTTATATTTTATTCTCTCATCAACTGGATGCCAGCATACTTGTCGCAGAGTGGTATGTCTATTAGTGAAGCGGGCGTATATTTATCTGTGTTACAGATTTCAATTATTCCATTTACTTTTATCACACCAATATTTGCAACTAAGATGAAATCGCAATTTACATTAACTTTCGTGACAGGATTGTTGTTTATTGCGGGTGTAATCATTATGTTATGCGTACCTCAACTGGCCATTATCTCTACAATATTGATAGGTGTTGCTGGGGGAATCGCTTTTGGACTTGTTAATACGTTCTTTAGTTTACGTACAGAACATAGTCAAACGGCAGCAAAATTATCTGGTATGGCACAGTCTATTGGTTATTTATTTGCCGCTATGGGTCCGTTATTATTTGGTGTTCTACATGATATGACGGGTACTTGGATTGCATCTTTAAGTATATTACTATTTACAGCAGTTATCATTACTTTGTTTGGTTCACAAGCAGGACGTAATCGAACAATCGAACAATCACTTCAAAAGTGAAGTGTTTAACTTGATTTTATAGAATTTAGATTAAAGCTTAAATGGTAAATATACCTATAATGGCATATAATGGGTATGAATCAATGTGAAATAAATCAGATTACATTGGAGCCAATTATACTAAAATTAATATATGTATAAGTAATATAAAATTTTAGAACTAAAACATTATAGTTGAAAATATTTTTAGATATTAGGGAAAGAATGATGAGGTGAAGTTATGCAATTAATATTTGATCCAAGTGTAAGTGCCATATATCGGGGTGTGTTAGCATTCTTCTTTGTTATCAATGTGATATTAGCCTTTGTTATAGTCTTTTTAGACAGGGATAGAAGAGATGCTACTGCAACATGGGCATGGTTATTTTTACTTTTTGTTATGCCTGTTTTAGGATTTTTCATTTATATATTTTTCGGAAGAGGTATTCGTAAGAAACGTGAACGTGGCTTTGCGCACAATCAGATAGAAGATGGGATGAAACGAGTTCAAGCCCAACTACAAGATTCGACAAATAAAATCAGTGATTCTGATAATCCTATTGTGAGAAAACACCGTGATATTGCAACAACACTTTTAACAAAAGAACCTTCTTTTTTAAGTAATGATAATAATATTGATATTTATACAGATGGTCATGATTTATTCAGTCAAATGAAAGAAGATCTGCGCAATGCGAAAACGTATATTCATATGGAATATTATGTATTGAATTTAGATGGTTTAGGTACTGAAATCATTAATATCTTAGAACAAAAAGCAGAAGAGGGACTTGAAGTGAAGTTACTTTATGATGCTGTAGGGTCTAAATCTGTACATAAGTCGAAATTTAAAAAATTCCGAGAAAATGGCGGACAAGTGGAGGCATTTTTCCAAGCTAAAATACCATTAATCAACTTTAGAGTGAATAATCGAAACCATCGTAAAATTGTCGTCATTGATGGGATGACAGGTTATGTTGGTGGCTTTAACGTTGGCGATGAATATTTGGGTCTAAATGATAAGTTTGGTTATTGGAGAGATACACACCTGAGAGTGAGAGGTGACGGCGTTGATGCCTTACAATTAAGTTTTATACATGATTGGAACTCCCAGGCTAAGCGTGAGCAGTTAGAATATAATATGAAGTATTTTCCAGATAATGCGCACCAAGGTGGTAATGTGTCAATGCAACTCGCACTGAGTGCACCAAGTGATAATTGGCATCAAATTGAATTTGGATATATGAAAATGATTATGAATGCCAAATCCTCCATATACATGCATAGTCCATATTTTATACCAGATAAAGGTTATATTAATGCGTTGCGAATCGCCGCTAAATCAGGGGTTGATGTTCGTTTAATTATCCCTAATAAGCCAGACCATATTTTTGTATACTGGGCGACCATTACAAGCGTTGCGCAATTAATTAGAGATGGTGTGAAGGTATATACTTATGAAAATGGATTTATTCATTCTAAGATGATGATTATCGATGATGAAGTGGCAAGTGTCGGTTCATCTAATATGGATATCCGTAGTTTCGAATTGAATTTTGAAGTAAATGCCTTTATGTATGACGAACAAATTACGAAACAACTTAAAGCAGCATTTTTAGAAGATTTAAAAGTATCAAAAGAATTAACAGAAGAACGTTATAATCAACGTTCAAACTGGATTAAATTTAAACAATCCATCGCCAAATTAGCCTCACAAATATTATAAAAGTCAAAATGAGCATTTAATTTAATATTAATTTTGTTGGAATCAGTAGTTATCATCGTATAACTACTGATTTTTTATATGATATAATTATTAGAATAATTGAAAAACATTTTAATAATATAAATAATGATTTGATAAACAAAACAATTGAGGTGTGCTATGCAACGTGATAGTAACTTATACATTTATAGACAACTATATACACAATTAAAAGAAGATATCTTAGCATTTAAATATAATAGCCATGAAAAATTACCGTCTAAGCGAGTGATGTCCAAACATAAAGATATTAGCATAAATAGTGTGAAAGCAGCGTATGAACAGTTGCTAGCAGAAGGTTATATTTACACTCAAGAACGTAAGGGCTATTATATCGAACCCATAGATAAACTGATTATCGAAAACGATAAGCAACCGTCATTAGAAACATATCATGAGCATACAGCAACAGAATTTGAATATTCATTCTCACACATGAGCACTGATATATCAGAATTTCCAGTAGATACATGGACTAAAATGATGAAACAAGTTTTTCAAAATTATGATCACTATCTATCATCTATTCCTGAAGTAAAGGGTCCTATGGAACTTAGACAATCGATTGCGAAACTAATTTCCTATCAACGCGGTATCCATTGCTATCCTGAGCAAATTGTCATAGGATCAGGCACCAATGCATTATTAACCAAATTAATTGAGCTCATGACTAAAAATATAACCATTGCAGTTGAAGATCCTGGCTATTCTCGTTTCAGAACATTGCTAGAACAAACGCGTATACATATGGAGCCAATCGCATTGGATCGTAAAGGGATTTCGTTAGAGGGCATTAAAGATATTCAACCTAATGCAGTGATTGTGACGCCATCGCATCAATTTCCAATTGGGACAATTATGCCCGTTTCAAGACGTATAGATTTATTAAATTGGGCTAGTAAAACACATAGCTATATTATTGAAGATGATTATGATAGTGAATTTAAATATGAAACAGATAATATCCCGTCTTTATTTAGTTTTGACAAAAATGAGAGTGTTATTTACTTAGGGACATTTTCAAAAACACTGATGCCTAGTATAAGAATGAGTTATATGATTTTACCAACAAAATTAGTTAGACAATTTGAACTACAAAATCAAAACACAATTCCAGATTATTCCATGCTAAACGCTTTAACGTTAAATTTGATGATAAAAGAAGGGCATTATGAAAAGTATATAAAGAAAATGCATCAGTTATACGGTAAAAAAAGAGAGAACCTTATAGCATATTTGAGTATGGCTTTCGGCGAACATATCCAAATCAAAGATACACAAGCAGGATTGCATTTTATTATTGAAGTGAATTCTCCGTATTCATATGAAGAAATTGAAACACGTGCGAAAGAACAAAAATTGGAACTTTATACTATTAATAGATTTAAAGTGAAAGCGCTTCAAAAAAATAATGACCCTAAAATATTGATTATTGGATTTTCAAAAATAGAACAAAATCACATACCAGAGGCAGTTCAACGTTTAAAAAGTGTACTTATTGAATAAACTGGTACCATTAAAAACTAATAACTGGTACTTTACAGAAGACCAATAATATTTTAAATTTCTAGACAATCAATGAAAATGTTTAAAACTAGGAGGTTTCATTATGTCGGAGAAATATGAATATTATAAAACGCAACGTGAAAAATATGTAGCTCGTGGAGTAGGAAACGGAAATTTACATGTAGCGGAAGAGGCACAAAGTGCAACCGTTAAAGACGTCGAAGGTAATGTGTTCATTGATTTTGCTGGTGCCATTGGTACTTTGAATGTCGGACATTCCCACCCAGAAATTACGAAACACTTGAAAGCACAATTGGATAAATTTATACATCCCGGTTTTAATGTCATTATGTATGAAAGTTATTTAAATTTAGCGCAAAAATTAACGGAAATTACACCTGGTCATTTTGACAAAAAATCAATTTTGCTTAACTCAGGTGCAGAAGCTGTAGAAAATGCCGTTAAAATTGCAAGAAAATATACGGGAAGACAAGCCGTAGTCTCATTTGTAAGAGGATTCCATGGTAGAACGAATCTAACCATGTCTATGACGAGTAAGGTGAAACCATATAAATTAGGTTTTGGACCATTCGCTCCGGAAGTTTATCAAGCACCATACCCTAATATTTCTGAAAAATCTGAAGACTTATCAGATGAACTTTACACACAACATATAATCAATAAGTTACATGATTTCTTTATCGAAACGGTGGATCCGAGTGAAGTAGCATGTATCGTCATGGAACCTGTTCAAGGAGAAGGCGGTTTTATCATACCTGATATCCAGTTTGTAAAAGCCGTTAAACAAATTTGTGAAGATAATGGCATTGTCTTTGTAGCAGATGAAATTCAAAGTGGCTTTGCTAGAACAGGTAAAACATTTGCGATAGAACACTTTGATGTTGAACCAGATTTAATTACGGTTTCTAAATCATTGGCTGCTGGATTCCCTTTAAGTGGTGTCGTTGGTAGAAAAGAAATCGTTGATAGCGCATCACCAGGAGAATTGGGCGGTACGTATGCTGGAAATCCATTAGCATGTGAAGCTGCACTTAAAGTGATTGAAATCATAGAAAATGAAGATTTAAATGGAAAAGCGGAACAACTCGGTCATCAACTAGAAACATATTTAATAGCATTGAGTCAAGATTATGAGCAAGTTAAAGCTATTCGTCGTTTAGGGGCTATGGTTGCATTTGAAGTCGTTGATCCAGAAACTGGTGAACCTGACAAAGCGTTAACAGCTAAGATTATTAAAACTGCAAACGAAAAAGGCTTATTATTATTATCGGCTGGTATTAAAGGCAATGTGATTCGTTTCTTACCACCATTAGTTATTACAGATCAAGAATTAAACAAAGGTCTAAATATATTAACAGAAGTATTTGAAAAGGCCATTGAAAAGCAAACGAATTAATGAATAAGAAGCATTTATATTTTATAAGCGAAAAGGGTATGGATAAATGAAAGGGATTTTATAATTATATTTAAAAAGGGGTCGTTACCATGACAAAGTTAGAAGTAATTAATCCAGCTACTAATGAAGTTTTAGAGCGTTTAGATTATGCTACGCATGAACAAATTAATCATCAAATTAAACAAGCACATCAAGCATTTCAAAACTGGAAGAAGGTCGATGCGCACGAACGTTCAGCGAAATTAGCGCAATGGGCTCAATTAATTGATGATCATCAAGACGAACTTGCACGTCTGATTACATTAGAAGGAGGTAAGCCACTGGCAGAGGCAAAAGGTGAAGTAGCTTATGCGAACTCATACGTCAAATGGTATGCCGAAGAAGCAAAACGTGTATATGGTCGTACGATACCAGCTAATTCACCTTCGAAAAAAATTGTTATAGATAAATTTCCAGTAGGTGTCGTAGGCGCGATTACACCGTGGAACTTCCCAGCAGCAATGATTACGCGTAAGATGGCACCAGCATTGGCAGCAGGATGTACAATCATTTGTAAACCAGCAGTTAAAACGCCACTGACAACGATTAAACTTGTGGAACTTGCACATCAAGCGGGTTTTCCAAAAGATGCTATCTCCTACATTATTGCTTCAGGTAAAGACGCAGGGGACATTTTCACAAATCATAGTTTGATTAGTAAAGTGACATTCACTGGATCGACTGCTGTTGGTAAATCATTAATTGAATCATCTGCGCAACAAGTTAAAAATGTGACGATGGAGCTAGGTGGCTTAGCACCGCTTATCGTTCATAATGATGCAGACATTGAAGCGGCAGTAGACGGTACGATTGCTTCGAAGTTTAGAAATGCAGGACAAACTTGTATATGTGCAAACAGAATCTATGTTCACGAAGATATCGCCGAGGCATATAACGAAAAATTAATAGAAAAAGTGCATGCATTATCTGTAGGTGATGGCTTGAAAGAAGAGGTTAAAATTGGACCACTCATTGACAATCAAGCTGTAGAAAAAGTGTTAACACACATCAAAGATGCGCAAGAAAAAGGTGGGCAACTATCACGTAGTATTGAAGATATTCAAGCATTGGGCGGTAATTTCTTAAAACCGGTAGTCATTACGAATGCAAATTTAGATATGAAAGCAATGCATGAAGAAACGTTTGGACCAGTTGCGCCAGTGATGACATATAGTGATTTAGATGAAGTGATTAACATAGCAAATGACACAGAATTTGGCTTAGCTTCATATTTCTTCACGAATGATTATCGAACTGGATTAAAACTCTTTAATGAACTGGAATATGGTGTGATTGGTTGGAACGATGGTGGACCATCTGCTGCACATGCACCATTTGGTGGTTTGAAAGAAAGTGGTTATGGTAGAGAAGGTGGCGTAGAAGGCATAGAACCTTATTTAGAAACGAAGTATCTTTCTATACAAGAATAAAAATGCATTAGGATAAACCAAATCTTAAAGAAAATATAAAATCAGTCAATTAAAGATTGGGAAAGCGATTGGTTAATCACATATGATAGGGCGCCGTTTATTAAAGTGAAATAAATACAACGCTACGCTGCGCGCTTCTCAACTTTAATTGACGTTATTGAAAATGTTATGGGGTATGTTCAATGAAATCACAAAAATCACAATTTAATAAATCAATGAATATAGTTGATGTTTTATTTCTAGCTATTGGTGCCATGCTTGGATGGGGATGGGTAGTCTTGTCAGGAGAATGGGTATCAGCAGCTGGATTTATCGGAAGTATTGTCGCTTTTTTAATTGGTGGATTATTAGTTATTGTTATAGGCCTTACATACGCAGAGCTTGCATCAGCTATTCCGGAAACTGGCGGAGGATTTGTATTTGTTAAAAAGGCTTTTTCTCCTGGTATTGCATTCATTTCTGGTTGGTCCGTACTTTTTGGATATGTATCCGTAATTACATTTGAAGCGGTTGCTTTGCCCACAGTCATCGATTACGTCATTCCTTTTAAACATCATGGTTTTATGTGGAATATCGCTGGTTGGGATGTCTATTTAACATGGGTATTAATTGGTTCAATTGGTAGTATTGTATTAACATCACTGAATTATTTCGGCGTAAAACCAGCAGCCATCATGCAGACTGTGTTCACTATCTTTATTGTAGCAGTGGGCTTGTTGCTTGTATTTGGTGCTGGATTCAATGGCAACTTTAGTAATTTAAAACCTTTCGAGAATGGTGTTGGCGGAACCATGTCCGTATTGATGATGATTCCATTTTTATTTGTAGGATTTGATGTCATTCCACAAATTGCTGAAGAGGTGAAAGCACCTTCTAAAAAGATTGGTGGCATTTTAATATTATCAATCATTGCTTCTGTTATATTTTATTTATTGATTGTATTTGGGGTAGCCACAGGACTTTCACTTTCAGCACTGAACACGAGTAGTTTAGCAACGGCGGATGCAATGGTTAATCTGTTCGGTCATAGTGGATTTGGTGTGTTACTTGTACTCGGTGGTGTCGCCGGAATTATCACCAGTTGGAATGCATTTATTATTGGTGGAAGTAGAATATTGTATGCAATGGCTAAAAATAAAATGATTCCACAATGGTTTGCCTATATCCACCCGAAATTTAAAACGCCTACGCACGGTATTTTATTTCTAGGTGTACTCGCTTTTGTAGCACCGCTGTTAGGAAGACCAGCACTTTCGTGGATTGTTAATGCAGGCGGTATTGGTGTTGTTCTAGGTTATTTACTGGTTGCAATTTCATTTCTTAAGTTACGCAAAACGCATCCTAATTTAGAACGTCCTTACCGTATTAAAAACGGACAAATTGTTGGTATCATTGCGGTTATTTTGAGCATATTGTTTATCGTGATTTATTTACCGGGTATGCCGTCATCGTTAGCTTGGCCATCAGAGTGGTTAATTGTATTAGTTTGGTATTTGATTGCAGGTGTACTTTATTTAACTCAAAAAAGAAAGACAACAGAAGATGCCTATGTATCAATACAAGGAGACAAGCAATCAGATTATCAGTAACACTTTATATAAAACAGCCGTGTCAGTTTAATTTAACTGGCACGGCTGTTTTTAATGAAAATAGTTATGTTATTGAACTAGTTAGCGACATGGATAAGTTGATCGCCTGGCATAATCCACTGTTTTTTAAAGAAATACTTATATAAAGCAAAGCTAATGACTGCAGGCAATATAATATGGAAGATTATAATTAATAGCCAGGTTTGAAGTGAACCACCCATGGTATTAATCGTCATAATTTGGCCAATTAAACCACTTGTACCCATACCTGCACCAGCGGCATTATTTGTCATAGGAAATAGAGTTGTCATAACTGGAGCAACAACTGCACTTGCTATTGTTGGAGGTACTAAGATCATGGGATGTTTAATGATATTTGGGACTTGTAGCATACTTGTACCAATACCAATAGATAAAATACCACTCCAACCATTATCCTTATAGCCATTTACAGCAAAGCCTACCATTTGCGCCGCACAGCCTATCGTTGCTGCACCAGCAGCTAAACCACTTAAATCAAGCATGAGTGCAAGTGCTGCACTTGAAATTGGCGCAGTAAGTGCTAAACCAAAGATGACAGATACTAAAATTCCCATTATCAACGGTTGTTGTTCAGTTGCGACAATGATAACTTTACCTAACCCAGTCATAAACTCATTTAACGCAGGTCCAAAAAGTTTTGCGATAGCGCCCCCGATAACAATCGTAAGTAAGGGCGTAACAATGATATCGATTTTAGTCTTGCTTGCATAAAATCTACTTAATTCTACGACGATGAGTGTAGCAATATAGGCACCAACTGCACCGCCTCCAAACGTCGTATAACCTAGTGTGCCAACGATAACACACGAAAAAATAACTAGAGGTTTAGCGCCTAATCCATAAGCAATTGCTACCCCAATAGCAGCACCGGTAACTGACATTGCGACCTTACCAATTTCTGATAAAAACGATAAATCTATTTGTGGAATGAGTGTTTGATTGCCAATAGTTTCTAAGATAAGTCCAATAATTAAAGAGCCAAACAAACCCAAAGCCATAAAACTTAATGCTTCAATAACCCACCTATGCAAATGATTTTTCATTAAGTAATCTCCTTGTTTTTTAATTAAATTATTTCATAAATTAATATTAGTATATAGATAGTTAGTGAAGTTGGCTAGACTATATTGGGATTTTTTTCACAATCATAAAATAAAAACTGCCAGTGCGTATCGAAACGCACTGACAGTGTTGTAATTGTATTTAAATGTATTAGGATAGATTAATTTTTGTTTACAGAAGCATCATAGATAGATTCAACTGTTTCGCCTAAAATTTTGTCGAATTCTTCATCAGATTGGTTCACATTTAAATCATTGATTAATGCACGAGAGAAGCTAGCGATTAAATCTTTATTTTGTTTAAGTACTTCATTTGCATGTTCTCTGCTATAGCCACCAGATAACGCAACGACACGTACAACGTTTGGATGGTTGATTAATGATTGATATTGATTTGCTTTTGTAGGGATAGTTACTTTAAGCATTACAAGTTGATCATCGTTGAGTTTGTTTAGTTCTTCTAAAATTGAATCAGTTAAGTATGCTTCAATCTCTTCTTTGTTTTCAGCATTAATGTTAACTTCAGGTTCAATAATTGGAACTAAACCAGCTGCAATAATTTGTTTAGCTATATCAAACTGTTGTTTAACAACTAAATCAATACCGTCTTTATTTAGTTCTAAGATATTAGAACGCATTTTAGTACCGAAAATTTTATGTTTATTTGCACGATTTAGTAAGTCATCTAGCTCAGGCATAGGTTTCATTAATTGAACGCCATCTTTTTGTTCATCTAAACCTTTATCTATTTTTAAGAAAGGTACAACACCTTTATCAGCTAGATAGTCCGCTGTATGTTTGCCTTCTACTTCGCGGTCCATTGTTTGTTCGAACAGAATCGCACCTACAATTTTATCTGAACTAAATGATGGTGATGACACGATACGTGTACGCATGTCATGAACGAGTTTGAACATTTCGTCTTCACTGTCATATTGATCTTCTGTAACGCCGTAGTCACGTAACGCTTTAGGTGTACTACCACCACTTTGGTCTAATGCAGCAATGAAGCCTTTTCCATTTTTTACTTTGTCAAATTGTTCTTGATTCATTCTTACCACTCCTTTTACTATATTCTCTTATAGTATGATAAAAATTAAAAAATAACGCAAGCTGTAGGCTCTTTTTACGATAAAATATATTGGAAATTGTGTCTTTAATAAAAAATTTTTTCTGTAGCTAATATGATTTAGTAACTGAAATTAAAAATATGGGCGTTGGGTTATAAAATTCATCTTGTTCTGAGTACATACGTAAATAAATTTCAGTGTCTAAATGGATATGATCAAATCCTAATGATTTTAAGATATCCATATCTGTTTGAGGTCTGGGTTGGTGATTAATGGGTATATTTTGTTTGATTGCCTCACTTTCAGCCAGCATATCTTTGCCGAGTGTGTGGTGTGCATGTTCAGTATTCAGGGATTTATAGTCAGTGAATGAATCGTTACCATAATTGGCATCAATATTAATCAGTTTACCGTTAGGTTTTAATACACGTAACCATTCTTGATAAGCTGCCTTTGTATTAGGAAGTAGCCACGTTACATTGCGAGAAATAACCATATCAAAAGTTTCATCATTGAATTGTAGTGATTCAGCATCCATTACTTGAAAGTGAATATCTTGATGATGACTTTCGGCATTCTGTTTTGCTGATTGGATCATTTCAGGAGAAAGATCTATCCCTGTGACATCGCTACCTAGTTTTCCACATAAAATAGCTAAAAAACCCGCGCCAGTACCAATATCTAAGATTTTCATACCAGGTTGTATCGGGTTTATGTTATTAATTTCTTCTATCCATTTTTGAGCATGCGTACTTTCTAATTCTGCTAGCTTATTTTTACTAAAGGATTCAGCACGTTTATCCCAATAATTAATGATCTTTGATTTTTCCATTTAAATTCACTCCGCTTATTACAATTATTTTGCTGTTTACACTATTATAGAATATTTAAGTATAAAAGTTTGTGATGACTATTTAAAAACACACAAAAAACGACATACATTTAATTATGTATCGAACAACATTTATGCGATATTTTATAAAAAAACAGTCTTTTTCTCTGAAAATACAAAAAAATAAAAACAAATATTTATACGTAAATAATGAATAAAGATACATATTATAAAGTTTGTAAGATTCATTAATTTCATTAAGTTTAAACTTAACACTGTGATTATAGCGATTTATAATCCGAAATTAATTCTCTGTTTTATATAAATATTCATATAATTAATTTCAGAATATTGAATGCAATTTGCATTATTATTTAAAGTTCGTTAGGCTCATATTTGTGAATTAATATATATTTTTGCTAATGTTTATCTATTTTTAGCGACTTTTACATAGTTATAAAAATAAATACAGGGGTGTTCAATAATGAAGAAAAATAAAGTTATGGATTGGACGACCTTTATAGGATCATCGGTTATTTTACTGATTGCAGTAATTCCTATGATGGTCTTTCCTAAAGCAAGTCAAGAAGTGATTACTAAAATGAACGATGCCGTTTCTAGTACATTAGGTTCAGTTTATTTGCTTATCGGACTCGCTATTTTAATATTTGTTTTATACATAGCCTTTGGTAAGTACGGTAATGTAACTTTAGGTAAAGCGACAGATAAGCCCGAGTTTAATAATTTTAGTTGGGCTGCCATGCTGTTTTGTGCCGGTATTGCGTCTGATATTCTATATTGGGGTATTATCGAGTGGGCATTCTATTATCAAAATCCGCCACATGGTGGTAAAGGTATGACAGATAGTGCGCTTAATTATGCAACGATGTATGGTATGTTCCATTGGGGACCAATTGCATGGGCGACCTTTGTACTACCAGCGCTGTGTATTGGTTACTTATTATTCGTGAAGAAGAAACCTATTTATAAAGTAAGCCAAACGTTACGTCCAATATTAAAAGGGCAAACAGATGGTCTTGTAGGTAAGATTGTCGATATTATATTCATTTTTGGATTATTAGGTGGTGCAGCTACATCATTAGCACTTGGTGTACCAATGATTACAGCAGGGATAGAGCGCTTGACTGGTATCGATGGTGATAACATGTTAATGCGTGGTGCGATACTGTTTTTAGTAACTGCTATCTTTGCTTATAGTTCATATTCTGGATTGAAAAAAGGTATAAAAGTATTAAGTGATTGGAACGTTATTTTGTCATTTGTATTACTTGGATTTGTGTTAATTGTTGGACCAACGGTATTTATTATGGAAACGACAATTACAAGTATGGGTAATATGATTAAGAACTTTTTCGAAATGGCTACTTGGCTAGAACCATTTGGCGGTATTGGTGGCCGTAAAGAAACGAACTTCCCACAACAGTGGACAATATTCTATTGGTCATGGTGGATTGTTTATGCACCATTTATTGGATTGTTTATCGCACGTATTTCCAAAGGTCGTACGTTAAAAGAAGTAGTTTTAGGTACAATTATCTATGGTACATTAGGATGTATGTTGTTCTTCGGTATTTTTGGTAACTATGCTGTGTTTTTACAAATTAGTGGACAATTTGATGTGATCCAAAATCTGAATACACATGGTACGGAAGCTACAATCATAGAGGTATTGCATCAATTACCGTTCCATAATATTATCATTGTATTATTTATGCTTTCGGCATTGCTGTTCTTAGCGACAACATTTGATTCTGGATCATATATCTTAGCAGCAGCATCTCAGAAAAAAGTAATTGGTGAACCATTAAAAGTAAACCGTCTTTATTGGGCGTTTGCGTTATGTTTATTACCATTTGCGCTTATGTTAGTCGGTGGCGAGAGAGCGTTAGAAGTACTGAAAACAGCAGCCTTATTGGCGAGTGTGCCAGTACTTGTAGTCTTTGTTATGATGATGGTCGCATTTATGCGGACACTTAATGAGGACCGACTTAAACTAGAAAGTCGGGCAGACAAGTATAGAGAGGTCGAGCGACGTTCATTGCGTATCACACAAGTTAGAGAACAAAAAGAAGATGATAATTTGTAATTTTAAATAAAAGCTGAGACAAGTACGATGTCTCAGCCTTTTTATGCTTTAACTTAAGGTTGAATTGTCATGCTTATTTGTTAAATAAAAAAGCGACCGTTTGAAATTTAAATTCACACGGACGCTTTTTGAAATTCTGTTGATTTTGGGCTAACTATCTTACACATATTTAATCTTCTTTGTAATTATTTTCAGGTATTGGGAAGTATTTAAATATTTCTCCGCTTTCCAATGCATCACTTAAATGATCTAACCATTCGTAATAAGGTAACGTGTCGATGAGTTGCTGTTTCGTTTCGTTTGCCTCAGTTTTAATAGCGGCATCTGTACTTTCGTCATTAATAATTTTGTTTAGTATCGCAACGGCATCATGGACAGCTTCGGCATTAATTACGATTTCCCGACTCCATTTGCGTGTAAAGAAATTGCTAAAGAAGTTAAAGAAATCTTTTTCTGCAATAAAATGTTGTTTTCTACTACCGCGTGTAAATTGTTGCTTAACGATATCAAATTCTTGGAGTCTTTTGACCCCAGCACTCATGCTTGGTTTACTCATTTGTAATTGTTCACGCATCTCATCGAGTGTCATGCTATCTTCGAAGAGCATAGTACCAAATAAATTACCAACACTTCTGTTGATACCATATAAATCCATTGTTTCACCAATCGCATTGATAACAATATCTTTTGCTTCGTCTAATTGATGTTCAGGGTTGTTTGAATGTGCCATGTAGTACACCTCCGACCAAATATTTTATTGTGAATTCAAATTATAGCAGGTTAACGAACAGAATTTAAGTAGCGCTTTGTTTCTGAAGTTATGAGCCAATTGAAATTTGAACTGGTTTGACACGCTTTCGTTTACTATGCTAACATAAACTCTATAAAATTCGTTAAATAAAAATTTAACAAACTTAACGGAGGTAATTTTAATGGAACTTGTAAATCAATTGTCTCGTCGTCAATACATTGATGGTGAGTGGGTAGATAGCTCGAATCAAGCAACAAGAAAAATTATTAATCCATTTAACCAAGAAGTCATATTTGAAGTAGCAGAAGGTACTGATGAGGATAGTGAACGTGCGATATTAGCTGCACGTCGTGCTTTTGAAAAAGGTGAATGGTCATTAGAAACAAGTGAAAATAGAGGCAAAAAAGTACGTGCTATTGCCGATTTAATTGTGACACATCGTGAAGAATTAGCGAGACTTGAAACATTAGATACAGGTAAAACATTAGAAGAATCTTACGCAGATATGGATGATATTGCGAACGTATTTAACTATTTTGCAGGTTTGGCAGATAAAGATGGTGGAGAATTGATAGATTCTCCAATCCCAAATACAGAAAGCAAAGTAATAAAAGAACCGATTGGAGTTGTAACTCAAATTACGCCATGGAATTATCCTTTACTGCAAGCTTCATGGAAACTTGCACCTGCATTGGCAACAGGTTGTTCGCTTGTTATGAAACCAAGTGAAATCACGCCGTTAACAACAATTCGTGTATTTGAATTAATGGAAGAAGTTGGCTTCCCTAAAGGTGTGATTAATTTAGTATTAGGAAAAGGATCTGAAGTTGGTGAACCGTTATCTGCACATAAAGAAGTGGATTTAGTGTCATTTACTGGTGGCATAAAAACTGGTAAACACATTATGAAACAAGCAGCAGATCATGTTACAGATGTAGCGTTAGAACTTGGCGGTAAAAACCCAAATGTCATTTTTGACGATGCCGATTTTGACTTAGCAGTAGATCAAGCATTAAATGGCGGATTCTTCCATGCAGGTCAAGTATGCTCTGCTGGCGCAAGAATTATCGTGCATAACGATATTAAAGAAAAATTCGAAGCAGCCCTTATTGAAAGAGTTAAAAATATTAAATTAGGTAATGGTTTTGACTCAGAAACGGAAATGGGACCTGTGATTTCAGCTGAACATAGAGAAAAAATTGAAAATTATATGGAAATTGCAAAAGCTGAAAATGCAACGATTGCTATTGGTGGTAAACGTCCTGAACGTGAAGACCTACAAGATGGGTTCTTCTTTGAACCAACTGTAATTACAAACTGTGATACTTCTATGAGAATTGTTCAAGAGGAAGTATTTGGACCAGTTGTAACAATTGAAGGTTTTTCAACTGAAGCAGAAGCCATAGAACTTGCGAACGATTCCATTTACGGTCTGGCTGGCGGTGTCTTTACACAAGATATAGGCAAAGCTGAACGCGTCGTTAATAAATTGAAGATGGGAACAGTTTGGATTAATGATTTCCATCCATACTTTGCTCAAGCACCTTGGGGCGGCTATAAACAATCCGGTATTGGTAGAGAGCTTGGTAAAGAAGGTCTAGCTGAATATCAAGTAGAGAAACATATATTACGTAATACAAACCCAGAACCAGTTAATTGGTTTGGTAAAGCATAATATAGATTTTTAAATAAGAGAATGAACGTATATAAATTAGAGGAGGCAGTATCACAATGAAGCAATCATACGATTATATCATTATAGGTGGTGGAAGTGCTGGGTCAGTACTTGGTAGCCGTATAAGTGAAGATGTATCGAATAACGTACTTGTATTGGAAGCTGGACGTAGTGATTATCCATGGGACTTATTAATACAGATGCCTGCAGCATTAATGTATCCAGCTGGAAATAAATTATACGATTGGATTTATGAAACGACACCTGAGCCACATATGGATGGACGTAAAGTCGGTCATGCACGTGGTAAAGTTCTAGGTGGTTCAAGTTCGATTAACGGTATGATTTATCAAAGAGGTAACCCAATGGACTATGAAAAATGGGCGAAGCCTGAAGGCATGGATTCATGGGATTACGCACATTGTTTACCGTATTTTAAACGCTTAGAAAAAACATTCGGTGCAACAAAAGATGATCAATTCCGTGGACATCACGGACCAATTAAACTAAGAAGAGGTCCAGCTGATAATCCGTTATTTCAGGCTTTCTTCGATGCAGGTGTTGAAGCAGGTTATAATAAAACACCAGATGTAAATGGATTCCGTCAAGAAGGATTTGGACCATTTGATAGTCAAGTACATAATGGTCGTCGTGTTTCTGCATCTAGAGCATATTTACATCCAGCGATGAAACGTAAGAATTTAGAAGTGCAAACACGTGCATTTGTGACGAAATTAAATTTTGAAGGTAACAAAGTAACGGGTGTTACATTTAAGAAAAATGGTAGAGAACATACAGTAAATGCGAAAGAGGTTATCCTATCAGGTGGTGCAATTAACTCCCCGCAATTACTACAATTATCAGGTATCGGTGATTCAGAACATTTACGTTCATTAGGTATTGAACCACGTATTCACTTACCAGGTGTTGGTGAAAATTTTGAAGACCATTTAGAAGTTTATGTGCAACATGCATGTAAAGAACCTGTTTCAATGCAACCAAGTTTAAATAAATTAAAAATGCCATTTATAGGATTACAATGGATTTTCGGACGTAAAGGTGCTGCAGCATCAAACCATTTCGAAGGTGGTGGCTTTGTACGTTCAAATGAAGATGTAGATTATCCAAACTTAATGTTCCACTTCTTACCAATTGCGGTAAGATACGATGGTACGAAAGCGCCAGCTGCACATGGTTATCAAGTGCATGTAGGACCAATGTACTCAAATTCTCGTGGACATTTAAAAATCAAATCAAAAGATCCATTTGTTAAGCCAGATTTTGTGTTTAACTACTTATCTACAGAAGAAGATAAACGTGAATGGGTGGAAGCAATTAAAGTAGCTAGAAATATCTTAGGCCAAAAAGCATTAGACCCTTATAATGGAGGAGAAATCTCTCCTGGACCTGAAGTGCAAACAGATGAAGAAATTATTGAATGGGTAAAACGCGATGGTGAAACAGCATTGCATCCATCTTGTAGCTGTAGAATGGGACCAGCTTCAGATGAAATGTCAGTCGTAGATCCAGAAACGTTCAAAGTACATGGCATGGAAAATCTACGTGTTGTAGACGCATCTGTTATGCCACGTACAACAAATGGTAACATTCATTCACCTGTATTAATGATGGCTGAGAAAGCATCAGACATCATTCGTGGTAAAAAACCATTAGATCCAGAATATATTGATTTCTATCGTCATGGTGTACATGATAAAGATGCGGGTACTATAAAGTAATGTTTGATTATGATATTTTAAAATAAATGAAATAGATATAGAGGTAAGGCATGTATTTGTTATTATCTCTGACTGCCGACAAAGGCTTAGACTTTGTTGGCAGTTTTTTTGTGCACGTCCGACTAACATTGCCTTTTTTGATACTTAAAGCTTTTACGAGTTCATTTTCGACAGACGCACGCATAACGCGCTGTTACGTAATATGAGAGATATTATTTATCGGGGAGACTTGGTTAAATCTATGGTGGTTGAATGAATGACTTTTATACACCACAAATATTACAAGGAAGTATCATTTAATTTTGTTATAACGAGTAAAATAAACCATAAACAAAGTAGGGATACCCAATGGAATTGAGAACACTTAGATATTTTTGTACAGTTGCTGAAGAACATGCGATTTCAAAAGCGGCAACGGTACTAAACATTACGCAACCTACATTAAGTAGACAAATGCATGACTTAGAATTAGAACTAGGGGTAGAGCTCTTTTTATCGAGAAAATAAAGGTATTATGCTTACAGAAGAAGGCATATTTTTAAAAAATAGAGCAGAAGAGATATTGTCATTAACGAATCAGACGCAACAAGAATTTGAAAATAAAAAACAACAAGCGTTGAGTGGACATATTACGATAGGATGTGTAGAAGCGGATAATTCTGACACGCTTGCCATGATATTAGAAGAGATGGTGAGAGAACATCCTTTAATCACTTTTCATATCGTAAGTGGTATAGGCAGTGAAATCAGTGAGCGTCTTGATAATGGATTATTGGATATTGCGATTTTAATAGAACCCATTGCAATGGAAAAATATGAGCAAGTACCTTTACCGAGACCAGAGCGTTGGGGTTTGCTTGTTTCTGAAGATTCTCCATTTAGAGGGCAATCCTCAATGCATCCTGGAGATTTGAAAAAACAAAATTATTAATGTCTAGAAGACCAGAAAATCAAAAAATGATTTCAGAATGGAGTCAAATAGCAGTCAATGACTTGCAAGTGATTGGAACGTATAACTTAATATTTAATATTTTTTCATTGGTAAGAAATAATGTCGGTTCAGCTGTTGTGATTGAAGGTGTAACATCGAATAGAAATTTAGATAATTTAGCTTTTATTCCATTTAAACCAGAACTTTACACACATTGTGTTTTAGTATGGAAGAAAAGTAGAATACAAACACCCGAAAGTGTTAGAATTTAAATATAAAGAGGACCAATCCATACTAAGGATTAGTCCTCTTTTTTGAGATTGGGGATTTATGACCCAGACGCTTTATTTTCAGAATGAGTATTTTTGTTACTAATTATTTCTAATTTAATAGGCTAGTTGTTATTTTTAGTAATTAAATCGGAAATTGCTTTAGACGCTTGTCCATTTTCTAATGAACAAAAGTCATCATAAAACTGATTGATTTTGTCCTTGTAATCTATTGAAACTTGATCTAGATTTTTTAGATCTTCTGTTAATTGGTATGGATCTTGGTGAATAGGTCCAGGTAAATCATTGTGATAGTCTAAATAGAATCCGCGTAAATCTTGACCGTATTTATCTAAATCATAAGCAAAGAAGAATTGAGGACGTTTCAATACACCGTAATCAAACATGACGGATGAATAGTCTGTGATAAGGCAATCTGAAATTAAATATAATTCAGAGATATCACTGTAGTTTGAAACATCAATGGCAAAATCTTCATAACCACGTAAATCTAAGGCATTAGAAATGAGATAATGCATTCTCAATAGTACAACATAGTCATCGCCAAGTTGTGCTTGTAAATTATCTAAATCAATTTGTAGATTAAATAAATATTTACCTTTTTTCACAAATTCATCATCTCTCCAAGTTGGCGCATACATGATGACTTTTTTATCTGCAGGTAAGTTTAAATTTTCTTTAATTTCTTGGATATATGATTTGTCATTTGCATGGTTAACTAATACATCATTTCTAGGATAACCAATTTCAAGTAGTTGTTCAGGTTTCATCCAAAATGCAGTCTCGAAAATTTTAGAAGAATATCTATTTGGTGACACTAAATAATCCCAACGGCTTGTTTCTTCTCTGAAATTACGTTTATAGTTATCCGTTGTAGTTCCTGGCATACGAATGACTTTCATATCATTTGCTAATCGTTTTAATGGTGTGCCGTGCCAATTTTGTATATAAACTTGGTTTGGTTTTTTATTCAGATAAAGCGGTAATCTCGCGTTAGACACCCAGTATTTAGCTTTTGAATATGCTTCATAGTAAGCTTTAGAGCCTTTTTTAACTTTTTTAGCTGAGCCAGGAATTTGTACTTTAG
The DNA here is from genome assembly GCF_048568385.1 of Staphylococcus sp. LKG3-1. NCBI lineage: Bacteria > Bacillati > Bacillota > Bacilli > Caryophanales > Staphylococcaceae > Staphylococcus > Staphylococcus sp. LKG3-1. The sequence continues at coordinate 1,713,068 of NZ_CP183796.1, read as the reverse complement.
AAGGGTTTTTAAAGACCCATATAAATTCATAATTCGGATGGCGTTTCATCATATATTCGTAAATATATTTCGGGCTATCACTGTAATTTTTACCAGCAAATGCTTCAAATACAATCGTATTTGGACTCACTTTATCTTCACTATCTGTTAATTGGTATAATGCACGATTTTTATTTTTTCTACGTAACAAGATACTTTTTACTAAACGTGCTTTTTTTCTAAGTTTATTTATTTTAAAAGCGGATTTACGTTTATTCACCATGAGCATCAATGACTCTAATATAAAGAGTGGTTTCTCATTTTTGAAAAGCGTCGGAATTAATTCTCTTGTCACTTTTGGAAGCAATTCACTGTTATGTTTATAACGCTCAGGGGTTTTTCTTGATGATGGTTCGAATGAATGTTTGTAAATATTTTTCATTTTATTTTTTATGAAAACTTTATTTTCTTTTAAAGGCGCACGTTGAACAGAATCAGAGAAACTATATACATAATCGTTGAACGTAATGCCAAAATCTTGTTTAGACAGTGCTGGTTTCACAAACGGGTCATAGATTTCCCCTTTAATATAGAAAGGAAAGCGACTGACACGCACGAATCCATTGGCATATTTAATAAATTCTAAAATAAAGGACCAATCTACAAAGACGTTCAAGTCTTCATTAAATTGTAAGTTATGGCCACGTGCAATTGCAGTTTTGAAAACAATATTACATGCAGTTTGCTTTCTTAAAAATTGATTAGAATGTGTTTTAGTATTTAAATATTGAGTACGCACTAAATTTTGGTCAACGTATTGAGGTATATCCAACGTGAACCCATGGATAGGCGCAATTAACGCATCGAATTGATTTAGTTTCTTCATATAAAATGATAATGCATAGGATGCCAAATAATCATCAGAATCAATAAAGATAAAGTAAGGAGATTCAACTTCTTTCAAGCCCATGTTTCTAGCATGCGCATGTCCTGTATTTTCTGGTAAATCAATTGCTTTAATTGGAATATCCCAATCTTTAAGTATTTGTGTTGCAAGTGGTTTCGATTGATCTGTTGAACCGTCATTTACTAAGATGAGTTCAAAATCTTGGAATCTTTGTTTTTTAAGGCTTATTAAACATCTTTCGATATAATCTTCTGAATTGTAATAAGTCACTATGACTGATATAGACTTCATTGTGTTCCCTCTTTTTACTTAAATTTTCTCACTATCTTCTATATAAGGTAAAATATTAACAAACTTTGTTTTATCTTTTCAACTTTGAAATCAAATTTTTTTGATTATTATGTGCATAAAACGTACGAATAATAATATATTATTATTTATAAGCATATATTATTTCTAAAGCATATATTGTAGCATGGTTATGTAGTATAAAGAAAAGCAAAAGACTTCAACTTATAGGTAAAATACATTATTTACTTTTATTATATTAAAGCATAGTTAGTAGTTTTGGAAATGTATATAAAAATATTAAAGACAGGGGATGATTATCATGACAATAAGATGTGCTAAAGATAATGAATTGAAACTCATTAACAAAGTTATACCAAAGTTATTCAAAGAAGCGATGATGGTGAATTTTGATTTATCAGATGCGTCATTGCGGGATATGTCAAATCAATTGCTATTGCAAGGTGCAAAATATTATGTGTTGATTGAAGAAAACATATGCAAAGGGTTTGTGCTTATTGATAAAAAAACAGATTACCTTGAACAACAAGATTATGGTTTTATCTATGAGTTATATGTCTTTGAAGGTTATAGAAGACAGGGTGTTGCTAAAAAGTTAATATATTTTGTTAATGACTTTTTTAAAAGCCAGCATATTGGTGAAGTTAGGTTAAATGTAAATGTACAGAATAAAGCTAGATTATTATATGAAAAAGTTGGTTTTCAAGAGAGAAATATTACAATGTCTATGAAAGTAGTAGAATAATTTTTTTGAATATTTGCTATTTTTAAAAACTTTATTTTTCTTTTAATAGCAAGGGTTTTAGACATTATTAGTAATAAAGGTAAATTTAATAATCAAAAATATTTTTGACAGCGTTTTCATTTAGCGTTAAGTTTTTCTATATTTACCAATGTTGTAAACAAGTGGGGGAAATTAAAAAATGAAAAACTATCGTTATTTTATCATTACGATGATTATTATTATGACAATGATCAACTATGTCGATCGTGGCGCTATTTCCTATGCTCAAGAAGATATTATTAACGAATTTGGTTTCGATAATATCGCTTGGGGATCAATATTAGGTTATTTTGGATATGGTTATATGCTTGGTTCATTGTTTGGAGGGGTTACAGCAGATAAAAAGGGGCCAAAATTTGTTTGGTTAATTGCTGGTACACTTTGGTCATTATTTGAAATAGGTATGGCATTTGCTGGTGAGATAGGCATGGCTTTATTTGGCGGTTCTGCATTAGCTGGGTTTGGCTTATTAAGAGTACTATTTGGTGTATCTGAAGGTCCAATATTTTCGACAATCAGTAAGACCAATGCAAACTGGGCAGCACCGAGAGAACGCGGTTTATTATCAGCTTTAGGTTTAATTGGTGTACCACTGGGTGCGATAATCACAGCACCGATTGTTTCTGGTTTCTTAGTTATTTCAACTTGGCGCGTGCTTTTTGTAATTTTAGGTTTATTAGGTCTCGTATGGATTATTATTTGGTATAAAGTATTTACCGATTATCCTGAAGATAATAAACATGTTTCTCAGGAAGAAATTGAAAGTATTCGATCCACAGAAGAAACGGTTCATGGTGAAAAAACAGTTGAAACTGAGCACAATGCACATGAAAAATGGTATCACTTTTTCAAAAGTCCGACACTTATCTTTAATATGGTTGGTTATTTTGGTTTTCAATACATAAACTTTTTGATTTTAACTTGGACACCAAAGTATTTACAAGACGAGTATCATTTTGAGATTCACTCATTGTGGTATCTTGGTATGATTCCCTGGATAGGTGCTTGTTTTACAGCATATTTCGGTGGAAGATTATCAGATTGGTTACGTGTGAAAACAGGCAGTCTAAGAATTGCACGATCAGGTTTAGCGATATTTGGAATGACTTTGGCAGCGATTTGTTTTTTAATTATCCCAACAACCAATCAAATTGGCTGGATAATGTTCCTAATGATGCTAGGTAATGCCTGTATATTCTTGCCAAATGCTGTTTATTGGTCTGTCATTATTGATACAGCACCGAAGAAAACTGGGACGTATGGCGGTATTACACATTTCTTTGTTAACTCTGCAACGATTATAGCGCCAACGTTAACAGGTATACTTGTAACATCATATGGATATTCATCAATGTTTATATCTGCAGTAGTAGCGGCAGTCATCGGTATTATTGCGATGTGCTTTGTTAAACCAGGTATTAAAAAAATGAAACCAACTTCATAAATCAAATTTATGTAAGTTACATGGATATATTCCGAATGCTTTAAAGAAGTATTACTTATAAAATAAAGCTACGAGTATAAATGACCATCATTTTAATATGAGGTTCATTTATACTCGCTTTTTTTTGTTTTTACTCAAAGTAAATAGTGTGGGGCGTTTGAGGTAAAATATTTTTTGTTCCTAATTATAAACAAATGATTTGTAATTATAGTTAAATTGAGTATAATTTGATTTTGTAAAAAATGATTAAGGAGAAATAACAAATGATAAATAATAATTTTGAAGAAATTTTAATGAATAGAAAGTCTGTAAAAGTATTTGATGAACAAGTGAAAATACCGAAAGCAGAAATGGACGAAATGATTAAAAAAGCAACGACAGCACCATCATCAGTTAATATGCAACCGTGGAGATTCTTAGTAGTCGAAAGTGATGAAGGTAAAGACACATTACGTCCGCTCATTCGTTTTAACACACGTCAAAATGATTCATCAGCGGCTATGGTCGTTATTTTTGGTGATATGAAGAGTCAAACAAATGCCGAAGAAATTTATGGTAATGCAGTTAAACATGATTTAATGCCGGAAGAAGTAAAACAAGAAATGTTAGAAAAAGTCATACCATTATATGATAATGCAACAAAAGAACAAATGAATGACATTGTGAAGATTGATAGTAGTTTAGCCGCAATGCAATTTATGCTTGTTGCGAAAGCCCATGGATATGATACAAATCCAATTGGCGGATTTGAAAGTGATCAAATCGCAGATGCATTTGGTATAGATTCAGAACGCTATGTACCCGTAGTAATTGTTGCGATTGGTAAAGCTAAAAATCCAGCCCATGGTTCTTATAGATTACCAACAGAAACAGTGACTAAATACGTTTAATATATAGTGAAAGACATTTTTTAATATTGAAAAATGTCTTTTTTATTTCTTTATAAAAATAGTATTCGATTTTACAACTCTATTGATATATTGACTTATCAAATTTAAAATAAAATTTAATGAGTATTGATAGGGGTTATGAAATATGTGGAAATATGGGATTATTTTGTGTTTTTTGTTTTCGTGTTTTTTAATTTTATGTGTAGGTTGTTTAAATGAAAAAGATAAATTAACGCAAACGTTATCTTTTTATGCAGTAGGCGATAATTTAATCCATCCAGTCGTTTATCAGGATGCTTTGCAAGATAATGGACAATTCAATTTTGAGTCAATGTATGACAATTTAAAAGATGAAGTTCAATCAACAGATGTATCATACATCAATCAAGAGTCGCCACTTGGTGGTGATGAACGCGGTTTGTCAGGATTTAAACAATTTAATACGCCAGAGGCAATCGCACAAAACATAGTACATACTGGATTTAATGTGGTTAATGGAGCTAATAATCATGCTTTAGATCAAGGAACTGCTGGTTTAGAAAATGAAATCCGCGTTTGGAAGCAATTTAAGTCCGTGTTTTATTTCGGAACGTTTGATTCGCCAAAGCAACATGATACGATTCCTGTAATTGAGAAAAATGGAATTAAAATGGCAATGCTGAGTTATACATATGGAACAAATGATATTCCTAGAGAAAAACCATATCAAATCAATTATTTTGATAAGGCACAAATCAAAAAAGATATCGCAAGCGCAAAAGAAAAAAGTGATGCAGTTATCGTCTCCGCACATTGGGGTAATGAAGGTAAGACTAAACCCAATGAGACGCAACAACAGTATGCCAAAGTGTTTGCTGATGCGGGTGCAGATGTCGTATTAGGCACACATCCACATGTGATACAGCCAGTTAAATGGGTGAAAGGGAAAGATAATCATAAAACACTCGTTGCTTATTCCCTGGGAAATTTTCTAAATGGACAAGCTACAGGAACTGAAAAGAATATATTAGGTGGTAACATACGTTTTAATTTAGAAAAAAATCCTAAAGGCGTACAAATCAAAAATATTAAATGGAAATCATTGGTGACACATTATGAAAATGGGGAACCTTATTTAAAGGCAACTCCTCAAAATTTTAAAATGTATAAATTAGATCATTATAAAGATGAGCAGGCACAATATCATGCTTTAAATGATAAAAAAGGCATGCAAGTATCACGTCAGAGACTTGTAGATATTACGAAAGATGTAATTGATAAACAATATCTGGATGAAAAGAGTTACTAGTATGTTGCGTAAATAAATATATAAAAGTGCAAAAGCGCCCTCTCGTTACTACACAGTATTGAAGTGTAACAACGAAAGGGCGATTTTTAACACGTTATTGTTCAACTTTTTTTGCTAAATCTGTAATGTATTTAAAGAAGGCATCGTGTTCGACATCATCGACGACTGAAATTGTTCTGCCACGTACATCATCTATATACGTTTGCCCCTGACTAGGCCCTTCTGTATAAACACTAGCATTGACCGAATGTTGCTGTACCAATTCAGGTTTACCTACATATGCAGTTGTTAGTACATCCCATAAGAAATAAGTAGAATTCGTTTGGAAATGTGTTAATGGAGGTACAGCAGCATAACTGACTCCTAAGAAATCAACACCTGGATAATGTCGTTCGTTTGCCCAAGTTTGTCTAATATCCCATGTCAGTGGTACACGATTTGTACTTTCTAATGCGACTATGTCTATTTTTATATTTGTATCAAAGACGGTTTTAACAGATTCTGGATCCCAAAAAGCATTCCATTCTGCAGTACCATCGTGTTCAGGTTCTTCGACATTTCCTTTTTCTAAAAATGTACCACCCATCCATACTAAACGTTCAATTTTATTAATAATTGTAGGCTCAACTGTTACGGCTTTAGCTAAATCCGTTAATGGGCCAGTAAATAATAAAGTCACTGGAGCATGACTCTTTTGTAATTTTTCAATAATATCTTCATAAGCATCGTGTTCAAGTAAATTTGAATGGCTTTGATTAGCTTCGTTTAAAATAGGTAAAGCGTCCATAAAAAATGCATGCATACGCCAATCTTTAGGGAATGGATTTTTTCCGCGTTGTTTCGAAGCGGCGACATGAATCGGTTGCTTGCTAAAGCGATTAATGATTTTTTGAGATGCACTTGCTGCAGGTTCAACATAGCTATCAGCACCAATTGCACTCACACCAATGAGTGATACATCCTCCATTTGTAGTAACAGAAATAGAGAAATTAAATCATCGACGCCACCGTCATGGTTAAAATATATTTGTTTCATAAAATATCCTCCGTTTCATTTTGTAAATCTATTATATCAAAAGTGAATCAGAGTCATATCGTGTTGAGAAAGAAGCGGCGTCTTTGAGATATCATGTTGGAACTTATTGCCTTAAATACTTATATAAATACTAAAAGATTGAAGTGTGTGTTTACGATACGGCATTAGATGAATGTCTATAATTAAAATGGCATTTAATAAATTCGCGAAATCATTTTAAAATTTATTGATTTTGAAAATTAAAAAATAATAAATTATAACTTATAAGTGTTTATAAGTTAATACATAGGTTATGTTATATAAATAGAAACAATTTAAGGGGTGTTTTTATTTGTGAAATTTAAAAAAGAGAAAGTTAACAGAGTAGATTCTGATCAAGCCAAAAAAGGTGTTGTAGCCACAGGGATTGGTAATGCAATAGAATGGTTTGATTTTGGTTTATATGCACAATTAGCTGTGATATTAAGTGCAAATTTCTTTGGGAATTTACCTCAAGAGATGCAAATTGTTTCAACATTTGCAGTATTTGCCTTTGCTTTTATAGTGAGACCAATCGGTGGTATATTTTTCAGTCACTTAGGGGACAAATATGGACGGAAAATTGTATTATCGACAACGATATTACTTATGGCAGCATCGACATTGATGCTCGGGCTGTTACCTACACAAGATCAAATTGGTATTTGGGCACCTATATTATTACTTGTTGTTCGTATGATTCAGTCATTTTCAACAGGTGGGGAATACGCAGGTGCAATGACTTATATTGCAGAAACAGCTCCTGATAAGACACGCGGTAAATTAGGCAGTGGATTAGAAATTGGTACACTTGCTGGAAATATTATGGCTGCTATTTTAGCGGGGCTGATGTATTCATTATTAAGTGATCAACAAATGGCTGATTGGGGCTGGAGAATTCCATTCATCCTTGCTGCACCATTAGGTATTATTGGTATTATCTTACGTTCAAGTTTAGATGAAAGCCCAGCTTATGAATCTACATTAGCAGAACAAGAAGAATTAGAATATTCATATTTAGATATTTTCAAATATTATTGGAAAGACGTCGTCGTTTGTTTTACAGGCGTAGCTTTCTTAAATGTTGCCAACTATATGGTACTTTCCTATATGCCATCATTCTTGAATTCAACAATCAACTTAGGTGGAACTATGGGATCCATATTGAGCACCATAACCATGTTAGTTATGATACCAGCAGTATTTTTCTTTGGTTGGTATAGTGATAAAGTTGGTAACAAACGTACCATTATATTTGGTTTAGCAGGATTTAGTTTATTCTCGGTGCTTGCATTTTGGTTAATGAGTATTCCAATGATTCCATTTGTAATACTTGGATTGTTTATCATTGCATTATTTATGTCAACATTTGAAGGTGTTATGCCATCCTTATTACCAAGTATGTTCCATACAAAGGTTAGGTTACGTACATTATCACTTGTTTATAATATTGGTGCTGCGGTATTTGGTGGTTTAACGCCATTTATACTTTCAACTTTAGTAGAAACGACAGGACAACAAATTGCACCATCTTATTACTTGATGTTTATTAATGTCGTTGGACTCATTATCTTCATAACAATGTTTAAATCTACCTCTAACAAATCACTCAGAGGTTCTTATCCAAATGTCGAAACGCAAGAGGATTATGATCATGTAGTGAAAAATCCTAAAGATGCTTTATGGTGGGAAGATGAAGTTAGAAAAGATTAAATATATTTAAGTAGTTGTCATTATCAAAAATGGCAACTACTTTTTATTTTTGAAAAATTTAAGCTCAACCTACTGTGAAGGACTACATTGAGTATAATTATATTTTTATACAAATAATAAATATAATATTTATTATTAAAAAAGATGTATAAATTGTTAGAATTTTAGAATTAGTTAATTAATTATATATATATATTGTGCTATTATAAAAGAAATTAAAACTTAAGGGGAGGTAGAACGATATGTCTAAGACAGTGAAGATTGTTATAGCAGTCGTTATTGGGGTACTACTGATTTGTGGCATTGGGGGAGCAGCAGCGTATTATTTCACAAAGAACACACCTAAAAATACGTATTTACTAAGTGAACAGGAAACAGCAAAGCAAATGAAAGCGTATGGTGAAGACAGGTTTGAAAATGAATTTGAATTTCAAGATAAGATGAAAGATGAGTCGTATTTAATTAATTTAAATGCAAGTGCAGATGTACCAGAAGCACTACTCAAATCATCGGATATACCAAAATCTGTTGCAGATGCTTCGAAGTTAGGATTTAAATTGGGACATGATCCGGATAAAGAGCATTCAGTTATAGCTTTAACACCTACAGTTGCAGATAATGAAATTGGGGAATTTCAATGGGCTGCCGATAAGCAAAATCAATATTATGCAGCTCCAATTTTAGATGATGTTTACAAAGCGAAGAATAATGAACTTGTCGATGTGTATAAAAAAATCACTGGGGAAACATCGAGTGTTGAAGGGACAAATAATGGCATTACAAATGACTCATTAAATTTAAATTCGTTGTTATCTGGTACACAAATATCTCAAGATAAAATTGATGAAATTAGCAAGAAATATAGTGAAGTGATTACAGATAAATTAGACGATGATAATTTTGAAAAAGACGATGTAACAATTAAGGTCAATGGTGAGGATAAAGATGTTAAAAAAGTAACAATGAATGTAAGTAAAGGTGAAACAAAAGCCATTTTAACAGACATTTTAGAAAAAGCTAAAAAAGACAAAGATATTAAAGCGATTGCAGAAGATCAATTTAATGCGAAAGACTATAAAAAACAATTAGATGATATATTAAAAGAAGTAAAAGATACAGATAAAGCAGAATTTCCAAGTGTGAAATCAGTTATATGGGAAGACGATAATCAGATTCTTAAACGTAATTTAACGATGAAAGATGAAGACGGTTCAACAGTGAAATTAAATGGGACAAGTCAAGTTGATGATGATAACTTAATGATTGATTATAAATTAACAACAGATGATGACCAAGAAGTAGCACTGAAAGGTAAGTCGACTAAAAAAGACGATCAGTATAAAGATAACTACAAAGTAACTTTTGATAATGGTTACCGTAAGTCTGATGCAACTTTAACAAATACAGAATCACAAGATGGGGATAAACGTAACGACAAAGGTCAGATTGAAATCAATGCTAACTACGATAAAACAACGATTGATTTCAATAATAAATTAGACACAGACACTAAAAATAATACACAAAAACAAGAACTTTCATTATCAACAGATATCGATAATGAGACGGTCGTGATTAATATTAAAGGTGACACAAAACTTAAAGAAGACATTAAATTTAAAAAAGCAAATGCACAAGATTTAAATACAATGTCTGATAGTGACTTTAGAAAACTACAACGAGAAATATCTAACAACACTGAAGATATTGTAAAAGATATCGCAAAAGATATTAAAGATAAAAAATAAAGATAACTCATTTAAAAAGGTAATATATTAATGGAGAGAGGAGTGGTTAAATGAAAACAATTCAATTGTTTCGCATTTACCACTCTTTTCTATTAAAAAAATGGCATCTTTTTTTCTATTTGATTTTGATGATGTGTGCTTTTTTAACTGCCTTACTAGTCGTTCAGTACGTTAATCAAGATGATGCAAAGTTTAGAATAGGTATTGTTGATCACGATAATTCCGCGGAGACACAGCTCATACTCAATTCAATGGGAAATGGAACACATCTAGGTAAAGATATTCGTATTCAGCGTTACAATCAAAATCAAGCGCAAAAATTATTGAAAGCACAAAAATTAGAGGGATATTATGTTTTTGAAAAAGGTATGACAAAAACATTTTATAAACATGGTAATTTACCTATAGCTGTTAATACATATGATCAAACGTCAACTAAAAGTTTAGTTATTAATCAGTTAACTGATTCAGTTTATAGTCGCCTCATGTTATCGATGGGTGGAGGGTTAACCTACACGACATTATCACCAGAGGCCAATAAGGACGATAAATTACAATTATTGACGGATTTATTATTTACCGGTTTAAATCGGACAGGCGGATTTGATTATCAATCGATACAAATATTTGATACATCGAGCTATTATGTAGTGACAGGTTATTTAGCCTCCATATTTATTTTTGCACTATCACTATTTTCAATTTTAAAAATGAACCAAGCTAAGGCATTAAAATCCAGATTACATATGTACCATTTTTCATTTGAAAAGCTAACATTAATTAGAAGTTTATTTACGCTATTTTATACTGGCGTGTGGACCTTGTTAGGATGCTTATGCATGATACAGATATTGCCCAATACTTTTGAGCCTTATAATTGGCCAACTGTAGTTATTCAATTAGTTTATTATATTCTAATGATTATAGGTTGGTTAACCATTATTGATTTGATCAATTTCCGTTGGTTCAATATCGTACTGAAAATCATGCTTGCACTTATGGTTATTCTATTTTCTGGTCAAATTATACCAACGATATATTTCAAACATTTATTGAATGGCATGTTTAATGTGCAGCCATTTAGTTTTGTCACTAATCAAATGTTAGAGATTATATTAAATAATTATATCTTAGATACACCCATTACTTTCTATATGAGCTTTGTGATAACAGCTATTATATTATTGGTAATCATTGTTTGGAGGTATCGCCGATGATACAGTCCTTTATATTTATCATTATATTAAAACAGTGGAAGCAATTAGTGATTTTTTTTACTATTTTAACGTGTACGTTGTTATTGATATGGGCAGCTTATTCATCGCTGAATCAATCTTTTAAAATTCCAGTCGCAGTTCAAGATCAGGATCAATCCCAAGCTTCACATACATTAATTCAAAGTATTGAGAAGAACGACTTTGTTAAAGTTGAAAAGTTGGACCAAGAAGCAATATATCTGGATGAAAGTGTTAGCAAGAAAGAAGCGGTTGCAGCGATGCATATCCCTAAAGATTACAGTGATAAATTGAAAAATAATCAATTAAAATTGGCACTTACACTTTATGCAAGAGATGATTTTATTGGTGATATTACATTTGAAATGATTAGTCGTTCATTATATGAACAACAAATTCCGTATATTGTAAAAAAACATTTAGATGATGACGGTCAAGAGACGTCCTTAGAAAAGGTGTCCGATACATTAAATCAACACACGCCCAAATCAGCCATTGTTCACCATGTCGTAAATACCAATTCTGAGACGTCTATATCAATCAGCCTAGTGTTTGGCATTATCTTATTCGTTAGTAGTGTTCAAATCGTGTTGCATCAAAGGCTGAAACAAAATGGTCCGTTAACAAGACTTTTTATATTTCAATACAGTAAGTTGATACTTTTCACAACTTATATTTTGATTCATACACTCATTTTAATGCTTGTACTTGGCATAACAACATTCATATTTCAACAACAACTTTCATTTACGTTCTTTGCGAAATCATTAGTGATTATTATTGTTTATGAACTAGGAGTTTCATGGTTACTTTTCAAAATAAATACACTCAGTCATAGGCTCTTTATGGCAGTCATATTTGCCTTATTGATGGCAGTGTTATATATCTTTATACAATTATAGGAGTGATAAGATGATAGAATTAAAAAATTTAAGCAAGCACTATCGTAAAAAATGCATCTTTGAGTCCCTAGATATGACATTTGAAAATTTGCAATTAACCGTTTTATTAGGTGAAAACGGCGCTGGTAAATCCACATTATTAAGAATGATTGCCGGTTTAGAACAATTGACTAAAGGTGAAATACGTTATTTTGGAGAACAACTGTCAAAAAAGCAAAGACAAGATAAAATCGGTTATGTACCACAGGATATTGCACTATTTGAACATATGACAGTTAATGAAAATATTCGATGTTTTAAGGCGCTATGCAAAGCACCGTTATCCAATGTATTGATAGACGAGTATGCACGTCAACTCAATTTAAATGAGAGAACCATGACAATTTCTAATTTGTCTGGTGGTACGAAACGAAAGGTAAATGTTCTAATCGGTTTATTAAGTAATCCGCAAATATTAATTTTAGATGAACCTACAGTAGGTATAGATTTAAAATCCAGATTTGATATTCATAACCTTTTGAATACAATGAAGAGGGAACGACTCATTATATTAACGACACACCACTTAGATGAAGTTGAAGCATTAGCGGATCAAATTAAAGTAATTGGTAATGATCCATTCTATAGGGAACTTCTTGAAGATAAGCATTGGCCATTCGAAGTATATAATAATAAATAGAGACGATGAACCACATCCATTCATGGAGAACTCCGTGATGATGGATGTGGTTTTAATTATTTTGTATATAATGAGGTGAAAAAGAAGAAACATAAATTAATACAATAATAACAACGTTGTTATTTTGTGATAAATAATTTATAATGAGTAATTGTGAATTAGCTTTCATTATTTTTAAGGGATTGGGGGAACACGAATTTGTCATTTTTAGGGGAACATTTGCCGCTCATATCGTTTGTTATTGGTGTAGGAGTATTACTATTTTTAAACATTAAATTGAAGATTAATAGTATCCTATCGCTCATATTCGCAGCGGTGCTTGTAGTATTTATGAATGGCATGAAGCCGTTAGCAATTTTAGATACAATTAAGGAAGGATTAGGATCTACATTAGGGAGTCTCGCATTAATTATTGGGTTTGGTGCAGTGCTTGGTAAATTAATGGTAGATTCTGGCGCAGCACAACGTATCGCTTCAACACTTATAGAAAGATTTGGTGCTAAATATGTTCAATGGGCTTTAATCATCATCGGTGCTGTATTTGGTATTTCTGTATTTTATGAAGTAGCATTTATGATTTTAGCACCGTTAGTCATCAGTATTGCTGTTGAAGCTAAGACACCATTTATGAAATTGGCGATTACAATGGTTGCAGCGACAACTTTATCACACAGTATTTTCCCGCCACAAGCAGGGCCCACAGCACTCGTAGATGCTTACAATGCGGATATGGGAATGGTTTATATTTTGGGGATGATCGTCTTTATTCCTAGTGTGATTATTGCGGGTATTATATTGCCGAGATTCATGAAGCGCATAGATTATCCTATACCACCATTATTACAAAAAAGAAAAAATTTTGCAGACAGTGAAATGCCTAGTTTTGGTTTGAGTTTATTTGTACCATTAATACCAGCTATTCTAATTTCAATATCAACCATACTCAGTTTATTTATTACCGAAGACACGATATTACATGAAATCGTATCATTTATTGGAAGTGTGGAAATCAGTCTTATCATTGCTATTATTACTGCGATTGTTATGTTTGGACTTAGAAAAGGTAAAGATATGGATACAATGATGAAATCATTTGAAACAGGTCTAAAAGGTGTTGCAACTATTATATTCATTGTCGGAGCGGGTGGCGCTTTTAAGGAAATCATTTTAGAAGCACATGTTGGAGATTATATTGCAGATATCATGAAAGGTAACAATATCTCTCCACTTATTATGGATTGGTTAATTACAGCGCTGATCCGTATTGCGACGGGTCAAGGTGTTGTTTCAGCAATTACTGCTGCAGGTATCGTTGGTCCGTTGATACCCACTTTTGATGTCAGCCCTGTGCTTATGGTATTAGCTACAGCTGTAGGTAGTAATATCATTACTCATGTTAATGATGCATCATTTTGGTTATTCAAAGAATATTTTAATATTTCTATTAAGGATACATTTAAGACATGGGGTGCGTTGTTATTAACGACATCTGTAACAGGATTAATGGTTGTCTTAATTCTGGATCTATTTATTTAAAATAATAAAGTAAAATAACAATGATTCATATTTGTGTAACATCATAAAAAGCATTATTTGCAAAGTATTTAAAGATATTTTTGTGAATAATGCTTTATTTTAGTATAAATACACAAAACCGTTACAAAAGTTACAAATATTTTTAAATGCATCGATTCAAAGTCTTGTGATTACTGATGTAAAGGTATTTGTAGCATATGTATTATAAATTAGAAGGTTTTGGGTATTATACTTTATGTGAATAAATAAGTAACATGAATAAATCTACTTTCAGCGTATTAATGACACTATCTTGAGTGACTTATGTTGTGCGATGTTTTTATACAGTAATATGCTAATATTATGAATAAAAACACAAAAATATACAATTATTGGTAGTGAAAAGTTGATTTGACTAGAATTGTTATACGAGTATAATAACACCATATACAAGAAGGTGTATAAAAGCCACTTATTCTTGATATGAATATAAAAGAGAAAATATTAGGAGTAATTATGGGACAAAAAGATGAAAGTAGTAAAATTAATTTACCACAGCTCGTATTGCTAGGATTAGGTTCATTAATTGGATCTGGTTGGTTATTTGGCGCATGGGAGGCATCTTCTATTGCAGGACCAGCCGCAATTATTTCTTGGATTATTGGTTTTGTAGTTATAGGTTCAATTGCTTATAACTATATTGAAATAGGAACGATGTTTCCACAATCAGGTGGTATGAGTAATTATGCGCAATATACACATGGTTCGTTACTTGGATTCATTGCTGCCTGGGCAAACTGGGTATCGCTGGTAACTATCATTCCTATTGAAGCAGTATCAGCTGTACAATATATGAGTTCATGGCCTTGGGAATGGGCGAAATTTACGTCTGGTTTAATGGATGGATCTACAATAAGTAACGCAGGTTTATTTGCAGTATTTGTGATTATTATTATCTTCTCATTATTAAACTATTGGTCAGTAAAATTATTGACGTCATTTACAAGTTTAATTTCAGTATTTAAATTAGGTGTGCCTTTATTAACGATTATCATGTTAATTATTTCTGGTTTTGACACTGGGAACTATGGTCATTCAGTTGGAACATTTATGCCTTACGGTTCAGCACCTATATTTGCTGCAACAACAGCATCAGGTATTATTTTTTCATTCAACGCATTCCAGACAATTATTAATATGGGATCTGAAATTCAAAAACCTGAAAAAAACATTGCACGTGGTATAGCTATTTCACTGACTTTAAGTGCAATCCTGTACATAGTACTACAAAGTACATTTATTACGTCAATGCCTACTGAAATGCTGCATGAAAATGGTTGGAGTGGTATTAACTTTAACTCACCATTTGCTGATATGGCTATTCTATTAGGATTAAATTGGTTAGCTATATTACTATATATGGAAGCAGTTGTTTCACCATTTGGTACAGGTGTATCATTTGTAGCTGTTACTGGACGTGTTTTACGCGCTATGGAACAAAATGGTCATATTCCTAAATTTTTAGGGAAAATGAATGAAAAATATATGATTCCTCGTGTAGCCATTATATTTAATGCAATTATAAGTATGGTCATGGTATCGCTATTCCGTGATTGGGGTACTTTAGCAAGTGTAATATCAACAGCTACGTTAGTGGCATATTTAACAGGACCAACGACAGTGATTTCACTACGTAAAATGGCACCTAAAATGCATAGACCGTTTAGAGCAAACTTATTAAAATTTATGGCACCATTTTCATTTGTGATGGCTTCATTAGCGATATATTGGGCGATGTGGCCAACAACAGCCGAAGTTATTTTAATTATTATTCTAGGATTACCAATTTACTTCTTCTATGAATATAAAATGAATTGGAAAAATACCAAAAAACAAATTGGCGGTAGCTTGTGGATTATCTTATATCTTATTGTGCTTGCCTTCTTATCATTTATCGGTAGTAAAGAATTTAAAGGTATGAACTGGATTCATTACCCTTATGATTTTATTGTTATTATCATTATTGCATTAATCTTCTACAAAATAGGTACGTCTAGTTACTTTGAAAGTGTTTACTTTAAACGTGCTAAAAAGATTAATAAAGATATGCGTGCGGATTTACGTGAAAAACGTAAATCAGAACACATTAGTGAAGAATAATTTAATTCTGTGAGTAGAAATATATATAGCGTCTGGGACATTGTTAAATCTCCCAGACGCTTTTTTCATATAAATAGCGACATAGTTAATCATTTGAATGATCATGCTTAAATGGAGTGGGAGCCTGAAATCTTTTTGAGACAATTTGATTTCTGCTTCATCTTTTTTATGTATAGAAAATGACTATAATAATGCGACTGTACTTAGACAATAAGCGTATGCAATATTGCAGTGGACAACATTTTATGCAAAATAAATGCATGGGATATTCTATGGAAAAGTAAATTTCATTAAAATAAATTATTTAACAATGTTTTTTATCCCCATTAAAACAACATTTTCAATTCGTTTAAAGTGTAAAAATTCAAAATAACCTTTGACTAATTAATCTGACAAGTGTATTATTTATGAATATTAATTCATTTTTGAGAATAAATATTATGAAATGAGGGTTTTGATGCTTGATTTATATGAACACACAGACAAATATAGTTCTAAAAATTATAGTCCATTAAAATTAGCTTTAGCTAAAGGACGTGGTGCAAAAGTCTGGGATATTGAAGACAATTGTTATATAGATTGTATTTCTGGATTTTCGGTAGTTAATCAAGGCCATTGTCATCCTAAAATCATAAAGGCATTTCAAGAGCAGAGCCAAAGAATAACAATGGTTTCTCGTGCTTTATATAGTGATAATTTAGGTAAATGGGAAGAAAAGATTTGTAAACTTGCAAATAAAGAAAATGTTTTACCAATGAATACTGGCACAGAGGCTGTGGAAACAGCCATAAAAATGGCTCGTAAATGGGGCGCTGATATTAAAAATATTGATGAATCATCATCAGAAATCATTGCTATGAATGGAAACTTTCATGGCCGTACGTTAGGTTCATTATCATTATCATCACAAGATAGTTATAAAAAAGGTTTTGGACCGTTATTAAACAATATACACTACGCAGATTTTGGAGATATAGAACAATTAAAAAAATTAATTAATAATCAAACAACTGCAATTATTCTGGAACCAATACAAGGTGAGGGAGGCGTAAATATTCCCCCAACACATTTTATACAAGAAGTACGTCAACTCTGTAACGAATATAATGTGTTATTAATTGCAGACGAGATACAAGTGGGGCTTGGAAGAACGGGTAAGATGTTCGCAATGGAATGGGAAAATACAGAGCCAGATATATATTTATTAGGTAAATCACTAGGTGGAGGGTTATATCCGATATCCGCAGTGTTAGCGAACCAAGATGTGATGAGTGTCCTCACCCCAGGCACGCATGGTTCCACATTTGGTGGTAATCCACTAGCTTGCGCTGTATCAATGGCAGCATTAGACGTGCTGAATGAAGAGCATTTAGTACAAAATGCATTAGACTTAGGCGATAGATTATTAAAGCACCTGCAACAAATTGAAAGTGAACTGATCGTGGAAGTGAGAGGTAGGGGATTGTTTATAGGTATAGAATTAAATGTAGCAGCACAGGACTATTGTGAACAAATGATAAATAAAGGTGTGCTTTGTAAAGAAACACAGGGCAATATTATAAGGATTGCACCACCACTTGTTATTGATAAAGATGAAATCGATGAAGTAATTCGTGTCATAACAGAAGTTTTGGAAAAGTAAAATTTAATATAAAATTTCCGAATATTCAGAAAGGAATGAAGTGAATGATTGAAGTTGGTATCGTTGGCGGTAGTGGATATGGAGCCATTGAATTAATTCGATTATTAATTCAGCATCCTAATGTAAATATAAAATATATCTTTTCGCATTCTAAACAGGATCAACCTATAAAGGAAACATTTCCACATTTGGAACAGCTCACATATCACTATGAAACGTTAAATAGTGAAGGAATTGAATGCGACGTGATATTTTTTGCGACACCTTCAAATGTGAGTAAACACATTGTTCCTCAGTTGCTTAGCAAGAGGATTAAAATCATTGATTTGTCGGGTGATTTTAGATTAACTAATCGAGCTACTTATGAAACGTATTATGGAGAAACGGCAGCTTCTCAAGAATATTTGAATGAAGCAAATTATAGCATTGCAGAATGGTCAAATGTAAATGCTCAAACAACGCAATTAATTGCGAACCCTGGATGTTTTCCAACAGCTACATTGTTAGCACTACATCCGCTAATAGATAAAGATATTGTAAAGCAAGATAACATTATCATCGATGCGAAGACGGGTGTATCCGGTGCCGGTAGGTCTTTGGCACAACATGTTCATTTCGCGGAGATGAATGAAAATTTAAGCGCCTATGCGATAGGAAAGCATAAGCATAAACCTGAAATTGAACAATATTTATCATTATTAGCCCAACAAGAAGTAAAAGTAACATTTACACCGCATCTCGTACCTATGACTCGAGGTATTTTATCAACCATTTATATCAAACTAAACCATGCTTTTACTAATGAAGACTTACATAATCTGTTTAAAGATTATTATGAAGATAAACCATTTGTAAGAATTAGATCATTAGGCCAATTTCCAAAAACTAAGGAAGTTTACGGTAGCAATTATTGTGATATCGGTATTTATGTTGATGAAGAGAATCAAACAGCGATTCTCGTGTCTGTGATTGATAACTTAGTTAAAGGTGCAAGTGGTCAAGCGATTCAGAATTTGAACTTAATGTATGGATGGAAAGAAAACACTGGATTGCTACAATCACCAGTTTATCCATAAAGTAGGATGAAAGGAGAGAAGAAATGAGAGACATTGAAACAATTGATACATTAAACCAATTAAATATAGATTTAGAAGGCGACGTGAGTTCACCATTAGGTTTTATTGCTGGTGGTTTACATTGCGGTTTGAGAAGAAAGAAAGTGGACTTTGGTTGGATTTATTCAACGACGCCAGCTACAGCAACAGGTGTTTATACATTGAATCAATTTAAAGCTGCGCCATTAAAACTAACTGAAGATAGTATTAATAAGGATAAAGCACTACAAGCCATTATTGTGAATTCGGCTATTGCGAATGCGTGTACAGGAGAAAAAGGTATGCAAGATGCGTTGGATACACAAGCTTGGATTGCTGAACAATTAAATATCGAGCAACATCTTGTTGGTGTTGCCTCTACAGGTGTTATTGGATCGTTTTTGCCAATGGATAAAATACAATATGCAACGCAGCACGTTTTAAAAGAACAATATAATAAAAGTGAAGCATTCAATCAAGCTATTTTAACAACTGATACGATGACGAAACATCTGTCAGTAAAGGTTGAAATCGATGGTACCACAGTAACGATAGGTGGCACTGCAAAAGGATCAGGCATGATACATCCCAATATGGCAACAATGCTAGGATTTATAACTACTGATGCCAATATTGATGCGAATACGTTGGATTATTGCCTAAAACAATCAATCGATCAATCGTTTAATATGATTACGGTGGATGGTGATTCAAGTACAAATGATATGGTGCTATGCATGGCAAATGGTCAAGCGCAACATACACAAATTGATGCATTACATCCCGAATGGCATAAGTTTGTGTATGCATTGAATTTTGTATGCCACTATCTTGCCAAGAGCATCGCTAAAGATGGTGAAGGGGCAACTAAATTGGTTACTGTAAAGGTCAAGGGCGCTCACGATGTTGTTGAAGCAAGAAAAATTGCAAAGAGCATTGTCTCCTCGAATTTAGTGAAAACCGCTATCCATGGTGAAGATGCGAATTTCGGAAGAATTGTCACTGCTATAGGATACGCATCGCGATATATAGAACCTAGCGCAACCCATGTTTCGTTATGCCAAGTGAGTGTGTTGGAAAAAGGTATGGCTGTAGATTTTGATGAACAGCGTTTAAAAGAAGAATTAGCATCAGATAATATTTTAATTGAAGCGACTGTTGGAAACGGGGAAGGAGAAGCGGCAGCATATGGTTGTGATTTATCATATGAATATGTACGTATCAACGCGTCGTACAGAACTTAAGGAGTGACTGCAATGAATTATATAGTTATCAAAATTGGTGGTAGTACCTTGACCGAATTACATGAAACTACCATTGATGATATTGCACAGTTAAAGCAACAGGGTTTGCATCCGATTATTATTCATGGTGGAGGGCCTTTTATCAATCAAGCGTTAGAGCAGCAAGGCGTCGATTCATTATTTGAAGATGGATTGAGGGTTACTACAGATGAAGTAATGTCAATTACAAGTCAGATATTAATCGGAAAGGTGAATCCGCAGCTTGTAAGTAAAATGAATGATGAAAATATTCAAAGTATTGGGTTAAATGGAATAGATGCCAAGCTATTTGACGTTGAACCATTAAACGAAAAATATGGATATGTAGGCGAACCAATCAACATTAATACAGCAGTCATAGATCATCTTACAGAAGCATATATACCTGTTATTGCGTCTATCGGCAGACATAAAACCTCTAGACATTTATATAATATTAACGCAGATACGTTGGCGTACAAAATAGCGCAGACATTAAACGCACCTATCTATTTATTGAGTGATATACCAGGTGTCATGATAGATAATAAAGTAAAGGCCACATTGAATTCAGAGCATATTAAAAATTATATTGAACAAGAGCAAATATATGGGGGGATGATTCCTAAAGTACAAGATGCGATCAGTGCCATTGAATATGGTTGTCAAAAAGTAGTTATCGCAGCAGGTAACGAAGCGCATGTCGTGGAAAGGATAAGAACTGGGCAAGGTATTGGGACAACGATTGTGTTGTGAGCATAATATAATAGCAATTTCCTGGGAAATCGTTAAATCAAAGTATCACTATATTAAAAATTTAAAAAAGACTTTGTCATAGTATAAACAAAATTGGTAGATGCTTGAAATAGCGCTGTTTTTAGACGATGTGGTACATATTAAAGTAACGCAATTAGTTAGTGTTTTTCATCTGCTATTTACATTGTAGGATTGAATTGGCGTGATAGTGTAATGGTTAATTTGAAAATAAAAAAACAACGCATATGCTGGAATGACGCATATGCGTTGTTTTTTTATAAATGGCTTGGATATCGTGCTTAGTGCTAATCAGGCCATTAATAATTTTTTGAATAAGTGATTAATAGTTCTTTATAGAAATCAATGAATTTAAGGTACATTGCTTTTTCTACACGTTCATCTACTTGGTGTGGTTTTTCACCTGGACCAAATACTAAGAATGGGAAAGATTCATCTTTACCGCGTAGTAAATTAGAAGCATCCGTCACACCACCAATTGGGGCAGCGACAAAATCTTTATTAAATGCTGTTTTGCCAATCGTTTTAGCAGTGTCAATTAGGCTATTTTGACCAGTAGTAAGTACAGGATCTAAGTCAAGATATAATTCACTTTCTAAATTTGAGCCATTTGCATTATGTTTTTCAATTGTATTATTAAATAAATTTTTAACTTGGTCATTATTGTATTCTGGGATTGTACGAATATTGAAATCAGCATCAGCGTCTTCAGGGACAGAATTCACTTGAACGCCACCCTTGATTAATGTGTTAGTGATGACAAGCCCTTGTAATGCGGATTCAATTTCTTCAACAGCAAATGTAGCTGGTAGAGAAGGTTTCATTCGATCGATCAAATGAGTGAAGTCTAAAGATTCACCTTTAATTTCTTTAGATATTTTTTGATATGCGTTATCGATATCTTGAATAAATTCAATTAAAGGTTTAATTGCGTTTACACCGAGGATAGGCATAGAACTATGTGCAGAAGTACCTTGTGATTTAATACGATAGTCCATAGACCCTTTATGTGCGTAGACCATCATATCTTGACAAGGCTCGGCTATGATGAGTGCGTCAACATCATCCATGTAACCTTTTTCGTAGAGATTTTGTGAACCAAGTTGTTCCATCTCTTCACCTGAAGTAGCTAAGAATTTAATGCGTCCTTTTGTTAATAATTGTGCATCGTGCATTTCGATAAGAACAATAGCGAGTGCAGCGAGTCCAGATTTCATATCAGCAGCACCACGACCATATAAATAACCATTGTCTTCGGTAAGTTTAAAAGGGTCATATGACCATTGTTCACGATTACCTTCTGATACGACATCCATATGTCCAGATACACCGATGACTGGACTGCCTTCACCAATGTCGGCAATTAAGTTAGCGCGTCGTTCATCAACTTTATCAATGGTTGATTTAATACCGTGTTGTTCAAATAAATTTTGGAAGTATTGACATACCTCGATTTCATTATCATTTACTGTATTCATTGCTACAATATCAGATAATATTTGTACTTTTTCTTCTACAGAAAATGTACTCATAACATACCACTCCTTTAGAAAGACTATAACAAGTATACATCTGGCAAATTATTTTGATAAGTGAAAAGACTTTTAATAAAAACTTTATAATTTTAAAATATATATTGTGTATAATTACAATAGTACGATTAATTGATTAATAAACTTGTTGTATACAAGTTTTAAAGCTATGATATAGAGTAAGCAAATAAGCGTAAAAGAGGTACGATTATGACGTTATCATTAAATAAAATTCATCAAGCACACCAACAATATACAGGCGTAGATTTTCCGAAATTGTTTAAAGCTTTTAAAGATATGGGAATCATTGTTAATACAGTGAATATAGAACAAGGTGAAACATCTTATATTCATCAGGATGGAGCTGAAATTACGGATGAAAGTGTTAAAGTAGCTGTACCCATTGCACAACAGACACACCTTGCGTTGGTAAAAGATATATTGCAGCGTCATCAATCAGGTGAAACGGATTTTCCAAAGTTTTGCGATGAAATGGCACGAGCGGGCATTTATAAGTGGCATATTGATATTATCGCTGGCACATGTGCCTATATAGACAAGGAAAATCAGGTTGTCATTACAGAAAATATACCTCAATCTTGATATGTGTTTATAAATACGAGTAAAAAGATAAGGTATTTAAGACGTATACTATGACAGCATTTATAATTGATGATACGGTAGAGAGTGTAGAAAGATTATAAAGTGGCAAGATTAAAGCTTAATTATTAATTAAACGTGGGTTGTTTAGGGGAAAAGTTGCGAGTCGAACAATGACCCTAAAGTGCTTCATATAGATATATCGTGTTTAACAATGAAAGGGGACAATAAGTATGGCAAGTGTAGCAATTATCGCAGGTGGTAATAAGATTCAGTCTAGGTTAACAGGTGTAGTAAAATATGCTGAAAAATATTTAAATGATGAAGGCATTGAGACAGATGTCATACATGTACATCAATTAGACGCTGAAGCATTGATTACCGCTGACTTTTCAAATGAATCAATTAATGAAACACATAAAAAAATTGAAGAAGCTGATGGGATAATTATCGTTTCACCTGTATTTAAAGCAGCGTATTCAGGCATCGTGAAGACATATTTAGATTTACTGCCACGTGGCGCATTTACAGGTAAAACAGTCCTCCCGCTCGCATTAGGTGGTACATTTGCACATGTATTAGCGATTCAATATAGCTTAGATCCAGTTATAAAAGAATTGGGTGCAGATACAATTCATAAAGGTAGATTTATTTTAGACAAACATATTACATCTAATGAAGACGGTACTTATGGTTATGATCAAGAAGCGAAAGATGGCTTAAATAAAACTTTAAAAAAGTTTGTCAGTGATAAAGCGCAAGTAATAGAATAAAAGATATTGATTTAAAGGCGTATCTAAATAATTGCGATACGTCTTTAAAAATGCTTTTTTTAACACAGGTGTATTAAAATATGTTAAAGTAAATAAAATAAGTTTTAAAGGCTATTTTTTTAGTTTTTAATTAATAAAATTGTATTAAAAAGGGAGTTCTGATATATGCCCAAAGTAGTAGATCACGAGAAAAAGAAGCAGCAAATTATACAGTATGCATGGCAATCTATCGTAAGCAATGGCGCTAAGGGTGCTACAGTTAGAAATATTGCAAAGTTAGCACGAATGACACCAGGACAAATACGTTATTATTATCCAAACCATCATGATTTGTTAAAAGCAGTATCGGTCGAAGTAGATAGTAAAGTTAGAGGAAGAATTAAAGCGGTATATAACGACGGAAGTCTAAGCCCGCTTGATAAAGTCATACAGGCGATGTTGAAAGCTATGCCGCTTGATGAAGAACGATATGCGGATATGGAGGTCTGGTTGGCCTTTCAATATGAGTTACATGAAGTAGGTAAAGATTCCATGGGGAATGAAATCTTTACTTTAGTAAAAGCATCGATGTCATTTTTAGAAGAACATGACTTACTCGACACATCGTTAAATCAATATGTAGCAATAATGAAAATGCATGCATTATTGGATGGATTAGCATTACATAAATTGTTAAATCCCGAGCAGATGATAAATGAAGATATTGAACATTTAATAGAGAGCGAAGTGAAATCCTGGTTAAGGAGGTAATATAATGAACGGGGTATTAATGATACTTATTGCAGCTGAATTATTATTTTGGATTGTCATTATTTTAGGTTTGATTTCAAGATATGTCTTACGCATGAAACAAGTTGGTTTGATTTTACTTGCAATGACGCCTGTAATTGATTTGATTTTAATTATTACGATGAGTGTAGATTTATTAAATGGTGCCAAAGCAACGGTTCCTCATGGCATAGCAGCAGTATATATTGGCGTTTCAATTGCATTTGGAAAACAAATGATTCAATGGGCAGACGAACGTTTTAAATACTATGTTTTAAAGGAAGGAAATTTACCTGAAAAGAAAACGGGTATTGCTTATGCAAAAGCTTATTTTGTAAGTTGGTTAAGACATGTTTTAGCCTATTTGATTGGAACAGGTCTATTGTGGTTAATTATAAATATTGTAGGACAAGGCGATAGTGTAGCAGCGCTTTATCATGTTATTAAAATTTGGACAGTTATATTAGGGATTGATTTATTAATCACACTGAGCTACTTTATTTGGCCGAAACCTAAAAAAGTATAAAGTATAACGGATGATATAAAAATAGTGGAACAGAAATTTAATTTTTAGAGAAAATTGGATTTCTGTTCCACGTTTATATTTACTATTTTTGAATAATTTAAGATGGCTTTAAGTGCCATTGATGACGCGTATCATACGATAAGTGGAATGTTTCCGTCTTAATATCAATTGGATACGCAATGGAATGTTTCTCAGAAAATGACCAGCGTCTATCTTCAGGTGTGAGTAGTATATAGCTTTCATCGGATGTATCGCCTAAAAAGTTTAACGCATAAGGTTCAAAATGAGCGTGTTCAAATGTTTCGATTTTATAATCCGATAAAGCTTGGTAAATAGCATTTGTCTCATTACATACAAAGCCGATTTCACTGATTCTAGAAAATTCAGGTTCATCTGTAATGTTGGATACTCTTGCAATCAATTCCACGATGTTTCCAGATGGATCATTAAAGTATACAGCGTGTGCGACAAATGATTCAAAATAAGTTGTATGGTGCCCGTCTTCCATTAATAAAAATAATATATTTTGATAATGCTCTTTCATGTCATAAAAATGATTGTATGGAATATCAATTGCAAAGTGATAATAAGGTTGAACAACTTCTTCAGACCTACAAAATTGCAATTGTGTTTCACCAATTTGAACAATGAAAGTATCTTGATTAATAACTTCTACAGGACATTCCAAAGTTTCCTCATAAAATTGTAGCGTTTCTTCTAATTCTGAAGTACATAACGTTATACTTTCAAATTTCATATGTATATCCCATCCCCACGTAGTAACCATATTTTAAAAAGTATTTTAATAGTACTTTATCAAAATAATAATAAAGATGATAATATTAAGAATTTATATAACCTAAATGTTTTGAAATTGCTGCAGATTCTAAATTATCATCAAAAGTAATTATTAAATTATAATAAAGTATTTATGAAGTTAAATAAAAGGACTAAGCCCAACAGTAAGGGTTTAGTCCTTTTAAAAATACATTTATAGATTAAAAGAATATTGAGGTAATGATATAAGCACTTAAACCAACTAAGAGACAGTATAGTAATGCTGGGCCGAGTGTTTTTCTAATTACACTGCCTTCTTTTCCTGGCATATTCACTACAGCACATACAGCTACGACATTGTGTACGCAAATCATGTTACCAGCTGCTGCACCAATAATTTGTGCAGCCAAGACGGTATAAGGTTCTGCGCCAATGGATTGAGCAATATTTAATTGAATAGGTGAAAATGTCAATGTAGAAACGGTTGCACTTCCTGTAATAAAGGAGCCTAATGCGCCTAAGAAAGGTGCTACGAATAGCCAAATAGGTCCTAAGTATTTAGACATATTCTCAGCAATATATTCTGGCATGCTGATTAAATCACTTGTATTGATTCCAGAATTGATAAACACATGCACCATCACAAGTGTAGCTACTAATGTTATTCCAGTGGTTTTAATCGTATTTAGCGATTC
This sequence comes from Staphylococcus sp. LKG3-1, assembly GCF_048568385.1. Lineage (NCBI taxonomy): Bacteria > Bacillati > Bacillota > Bacilli > Caryophanales > Staphylococcaceae > Staphylococcus > Staphylococcus sp. LKG3-1. Next base: position 1,686,018 of record NZ_CP183796.1, on the reverse strand, counting down.
TACGCTTGCTTGCGATAGATCTTTGAACGATTTTCTCTGTATTAGGATGGCAAATAAAGCAGAAAGCAGTAAGATAGTGCCTGGTGAATAAAGAAATTCCCAATCAGATGAAATTGTTTCAAAGCCTAGAATTTGATTCCAAGATAAATCTAACACTTGTGTAGTGAAATCTTTAATCAGTGGTACAGTTCTTGTCAGTAATAATAATATAACGACCATTAAATAGGGTGCCCAAGCAGTTAATAATGGCATGTCATGTTCTGATTTTGTGGGTGCATAACTGTCATCAAAACCGTCTTTCCATTCATTTTTAGGGAGTAGCCAACCTTTACTTGCTGTGACTACGGCTACGATAAGTCCTGTGAGTGAACCGAGAATTGCAACGAATTCAGGACCGAATAGAAAGGCATAGGCAAATGAAGAAGCGACATAAATGAAACCAATACAGGCTAGCCATGGAATCATTTCAACAATAGATTTGAGTTTGTTTGTTTTGCTAAAGAAAATAATCAAAGTAGCAATTAATATAATAGGTATAAAAATACCACTTAGTAAATCTAATGTTGTAATACGTTCAGCTGTAGCTTGAAACAGTGAACTATCTGCGTCATTTAATGTACTTAAACCGACTAATACAGGTGTTCCCACGGCACCAAATGAAACAGCAACGCTATCAGCAATCAAAGCGGTAACAACAGCTATCATCGGTCTGAAACCTAGTGCTACCATGAGTGGTGCTGTGACCATTGCAGGTGTGCCAAATCCAGATGCACCTTCAATCAATGAGCCAAATAAAAAAGCCACAATAATAACTTGAACACGCATATCTCCTGATATTTTTTTGAATCCTTCATTAATACGTGTGACTGCACCAGTTTGTCGCAAAGTATTAAGTAACACAAGCGCACCAAATAAAATATAGAGAATGGTAAGAGTTTTATGAGTACCTTGAAGCAGTGAGGCCAATATGACATGCCCTTGCATTCCCCAAACAAAGATGCCCAAGAATGTGACAATGAACGCACTAATGATCATACCCTTTAGTGCAGACATACGTAGTAATACTAAAAAAATAAAAGGCACAATGACAGCACTAAAAGCAACAAATAACATCATTTAAAAAATCCCCCTAAGTAAAAATAACAATCATCTAGTCATATGATGATTAAATATTATTTATTGTAAACGCATTCATGTAAAAATTCAAATTCCAACAAATAAATTATTTCATTTAAAAATGACATTTATTTTTAAAAACATACTTTAAGAGTGAAAACGTTTGTAGGAAATTTAAAATTGTAAACACAGTTTTTAATAGTAATTAAAACAAAGAAACGAAAAGAAACGAAAATAAATTTGCGATAATAGAAAAAATGAAATAAGATAATAGAAATAAATGAAAGCGTTTTCTTTTGATTGGAATAAATGAATGCATAGGGTTTTAAAGAAAGCGCATATTATTTGAAATAACATAGGAATGAAAATTTATAGATATAGGGGTGTTATGAATGAATAAAAAGTTAGCTAAAATGGGCATGCCACCGACACTATTATGGGGATATATTGGTGTACTCATTTTTATGATGGGGGATGGCTTGGAGCTAGCCTGGATTAGTCCATACTTACATGATCATGGCCTATCTGTACATCAAACTGCTATATTAACTACTTGTTATGGTGTAACGATTGCTATTGGATCTTGGTTTTCAGGTGTATTAGTAGAGATTATTGGTCCACGAAAAGTAATGTTATTGGGAACGCTATTGTATATTATTGGTCACATGATATTTGTAGGCTTAGCACTTCCATCCATGAATTATGGACTAATGATACCATCGTATGCGATTAGAGGTTTTGGGTATCCATTATTTGCCTATTCATTTTTAGTTTGGGTAGCATATCGTTCTCCACAGAAACGTTTAGGTGCAGCAGTAGGATGGTTTTGGTTTGTATTTACAGGAGGTTTGAGTGTACTGGGTTCATTTTATTCTTCGATGGCGATTCAAATATTTGGTCATATATTCACCTTATGGACTGCGATTTTATGGGTGATTGTTGGAACATTTTTAGCAGTATTTGTAAATCGTGATAAATTTGAAATAGAGAGTAAAGGGAATGGTTTTAAAAACCATTTGAAAGAGATGGGCGCTGGTATTACAATTTTAAAACGAGAACCTCGCGTAGCGGTTGCTTGTATTGTAAGAATTATTAATCAAGCTGCACAATATGCATTTCCGTTGTTCCTTCCAATATATTTATCTACGAAAGGTATCGCAACGACGACGTGGTTAAATATTTGGGGTACGATTTTTATTGCAAATATTATTTTCAATCTTATATTTGGCGCATTAAGCGACAAGATTGGTTGGAAAAATACAATATCTTATATCGGAGGCGTTGGTTGTGCTGTATTTACTTTAGGCTTGTATTTTATACCTGAAATATTTACAGGGAATGTGTTCATTATCGGAACAGTAGGATTTTTATGGGGAATGTGTTTAGCTGGATTCGTTCCTATATCAGCACTTGTGCCTTCACTAGTGCATGATGGTGATAAAGGTCCGGCAATGGCTATATTGAACTTAGGAGCAGGTTTGTGTGTATTTGCTGGACCTGGATTAGTCGCTTTATTCTACGATAGTATTGGCGTACAAGGTATGATGTATCTTATATTTGGACTTTATGTAGCAAGTGCGATTATGACTCGTTTTTTAAAAACACCAGAAGAGCGTGGTATTTTGAACGAAAAAGAAGCAACTTAAAATACGATGGATAACATATAATGAAGAAGGCCGTGATATCTATAGATGTCATGGTCTTTTTTCATAGGTAATAATTAAATAAATTGAATAGATATTGAAATATAACGAAATTTATAAAAAAGCCTATGAAATATAAGGGGGTATCTCATAGGCTTTGAATGAAATTGACGATCAACGACTGATTCGAAAATTCATTTCTGATTAAAAGGGTGATTATGGAATTTTTTGAAGTGAAGTGGAAATGAAGGCTTTATTTTTCTTGGAAACCGCCTGAAACAAATTGTGCTACGATTTGTTTAATTACAGCTACAATATCTTTAAACATAATAATTCACCTCCGTGAGATAAATGATTACATTCCCAATATACAACCATTTTGATAATAAAAGATATGTAACGCATAACTTGAAATTTAAAGTTCACAACTGTTTATTTTCAGATATTTTCAATGCTTAAATGACGAGATTTTCGACGTTATTGTTTAAGAGACTTTAACTTTTTTTAAAATTGGAAAAAGCTGTCAATGTACATAAAATTAAATAATATTCATTTTTTAGTATAAATATACTTGAAATATCATTTAAATACCTTTATTATGTATATAAATCTTATAAAACATTGGAGTGATGAAAATGGGGCGTACACAACAGCATTAAACAAGCTAGCATTATTCAAGGGTAAAGACTTTTTGAAGACATGTGATTTTTCAGCAGATGAGTTACATACTTTAATTGATTTTACTGGTGAATTAAAAGAAAAGAAAAAGCGTGGTATTCCACACCCGTATTTAAAAGGGAAAAATTTGGCATTCTTATTTGAAAAACCTTCTACTAGAACGCGTTCAGCATTTAGTGTAGCAGCATATGATTTAGGCGCTTATCCTGAATACTTTGGGCAAGGTGATATTCATTTAGGAGTTAAAGAATCCGCAGAAGATACTGCCAAAGTTCTAGGTAGAATGTATGATGGTATTGAATTTAGAGGTCATCATCAGAAAGATGTAGAAGCACTTGCTAAAAATGCAGGTGTACCAGTATGGAATGGGCTCACTAATGAATGGCACCCAACTCAAATGATTGCAGATTTTTTCACATTAAAAGAACACTGGGGGACATTACAAGGTAAAACATTGACTTATGTCGGTGATGCTAGAAATAACGTAGCTCATGATTTACTTATTACGGGTGCAATTTTAGGTGTGAACATACATGTAGCCGCACCAAAAGCGTTACAACCGGATGAAGATATTCAAGTTATGGCACAAAAATATGCTGCTGAATCATCGAGCGATATATTGATTACAGATGATATTCAACAAGCGATCTATCAAACAGATGCAATATACACAGATGTTTGGTTTTCAATGGGTGAAGATCAATCGGTATTAGAACCGCGTATCAATCAATTATTACCTTATCAAGTGAACAAAGAGATGCTGATCAACACAATGAATCCAGATGTTATCGTATTACATTGCTTACCTGCATTTCATGATGTAAATACACAAGTAGGACAACAAATTTACGAAACGTACGGCTTAACTGAAATGGAAATTTCAGATGACGTATTTAAAGGTGAACATGCTGTCATTTTTGACCAATCAGAAAATAGATTACACTCTATTAAAGCAATTATGGCTGTAACACTGGGTGATATTTTTTAAATTAGATGTTAAGTATTATGAAGAGATTTTGTAATGCTACTATAAAAAGGATGGAGCCTGGGACAAAAAGAAATGTCTTACACTCTTTTCCTACGATTAGTCAGTAGATGACTGAATTGAACATGTCAAGGCCCACTTAATTTAATGCATAGATAGTGTTAGCATTTTATTATGAAATAGATCGACGTTTCTACTTGTAAACAATCAACAAATTTAATTTGTTGGTTGTTTTTTTATCTTCAAATTTAAAAATGAAATTAAGGTGTGACTTTCGTTGAAATGAAGGAAGTTAAAAGTATATATCTAAAATGAATTTGGACAACATCTGGATAACTTAATAGATGCATATAATAGATAATGATAACACTTTATGAAAATATTTTTCATATTGTTCTATTGTATTGATTAATATTTTCTTTGACTGTATATTGATGTTAATTAGGAGGTTATAGCATATGAGTAAGTTGTTTGAAAAAGCACAACAATTTGGGAAATCATTTATGTTACCAATAGCTATTTTACCAGCAGCTGGTTTATTGTTAGGTATTGGTGGTGCGTTGAGTAATCCGAATACAATCAAAGCCTATCCAGTATTGGATATTGCGCTCTTGCAAAATATATTTATTTTAATGTCAGCAGCAGGAAATATCGTTTTTCAAAATTTACCGGTTATTTTCGCGGTGGGTGTGGTATTAGGTTTAGCAAAAAGTGATAAAAGGCACGGCTGGTCTAGCAGCAATGCTTGGGTTTTTAATTATGAATGCATCAATGAATGGTTTGTTGACGATCACAGATACATTGGCGAAAGGCAACTTGGCAGAAGAAGGTCAAAGTATGGTATTGGGAATACAAACTGTAGAAACAGGTGTATTTGGAGGTATTATCACCGGTATTATGACAGCTTTGTTACATAATAAATTTCATAAAATATCACTGCCTGCGTATTTAGGTTTCTTCGGTGGGTCACGCTTTGTACCTATCATCATTGCAGTTTCTTCAATAGTGCTAGGTGTGGTTATGTTCTTTATTTGGCCAACGGTACAAGGATGGATATTTGGTGTCGGTGGTCTAGTAGATAAAACAGGGGTTATTGGTACGTTTTTCTTTGGTTTTATATTGAGGTTATTAGGACCATTTGGTTTGCATCATATTTTCTACTTACCGTTTTGGCAAACCGCACTGGGAGGTTCTTTAGAAGTTAAAGGGCACATGGTTCAAGGAACGCAAAATATATTTTTGCACAGCTAGGTGATCCTGATGTAACTAAATATTTCTCAGGTGTTTCACGTTATATGTCTGGAAGATTTATCACAATGATGTTTGGACTTTGCGGTTCAGCATTAGCAATTTATCACACGGCGAAGCCTGAACGTAAAAAAGTAGTCGATGTTTTAATGTTATCTGCAGCATTAACATCGTTCTTAACAGGTATTACAGAGCCTTTAGAATTCAGTTTCTTATTTGTTGCACCAATGCTATACGTAATCCATGCCGTTTCAGATGGACTAGCATTTATGATGGCTGACATTTTCAATATCACTGTGGGACAAACATTTAGTGGCGGTTTCATTGATTATTTATTGTTTGGTGTACTACAAGGTAATGAAAAGACGAATTTCTTATGGGTCATTCCAATTGGCATCGTTTGGTTTGTGCTATATTACGTCATATTTAGATACCTCATTACGAAATTTAATTTTAAAACGCCTGGTCGTGAAGACGAAGGTGTAACAGAAACAGTTGAAGCAACTGATCGTGCTAAAATGATTATTCAAGCGCTGGGTGAAAAAGAAAATATCGATGTCGTTGATTGTTGTGCAACTAGATTGAGAGTAACGTTAAACAGTGATAAAGCTGTCGATAAAACAATGCTAACTTCTACAGAAGCACGTGGCGTGATTCAAAAAGGGAACGGTGTACAAGTTATCTATGGGCCACATGTTACTACCATTAAAAACGAAGTAGAAGAACTTTTAGAAAATGATAAGTAAGGTATTCAATTAGAGGATGATTAAAAGATTAAAGAAAGTTTTGGTGAGATGATGAATGTAATCAACTTAAAAAATCGTACGATTGGAAGCCAATACGTAGCAACAGAAATACTGAAACAGGTTATCTCCAAACCTAATGCTGTATTAGGTTTAGCCACTGGTAATACCATGATCGAAGTTTATAAAACATTAGCAGCGTTATTAAATGTGAATCAAATAGATCTATCCAATGTCGTAACGTTTAATTTAGATGAATATGTAGGTTTATCTGCAGAACATAATCAAAGCTATCATGTTTATATGAATGCGCACTTATTTAATCATAATCAAACATGGAATAATAAAAATATTTATTTGCCTGTAGGTGATGCGCCTAATATTGAATTAGAAAGTGAACTTTATGAACAGCGTTTAGGTGAAATCGGTTCAGCTGATATCCAAATATTAGGCATTGGTGAAAATGGGCATATTGGCTTCAATGAGCCATATTCATCTTTTGAAAGTGTAACGAGAGTTGTTGATTTAACACCTTCAACCATTAATGCGAATAGTCAACATTTTGAAAATATAGAAGACGTACCTAAGCAAGCGATTTCTATGGGATTGTCGTCTATTATGAAAGCAAAACGGATCATATTGTTAGCATTTGGTAAAAATAAACTGCAAGCAATAAAAGCTTTGTTAGAAGGCGAAGTGTCAGAAGCATTGCCAGCTTCTATTTTGCACAAACATCCTAATGTAGAAGTTATTATTGATGATGAAATTTTTACTTCACTCATAGAAGATGGAACATTGTAAGTGAGATATAAATAATCATATGCGTCCTTCAAAGTAGACATTCTAAAAATGACAACTTTGGAGGGCGCATTTTTATGTCTTGTAATAATTAAATACTATTTTTAATGAATCAAAAATGAGTCTGTATCGTTTTTAATGAAATACATAAAGTATAAATCTTAAATGAAATAATAATTTAAAAATTGATTTTTGTAAACGTTTGCAATTATAATGTAATTATACAATTTTAAAAGGGGTGTGTAGTTATGGTTAATGTGAAAAAAGAACGTATGAAAGTCTATGTTTTGGATAACGGACGCATGAAGATGGATAAGAATTTGATGATTGCTAATTCCAATCAAGCAACATTAGATGACCCTAACGCCAATAACGAGATGCATGAATTCCCTATATATACTGTGTTTATAGATCACCCAGATGCTAAAATCCTTTTTGATACAGCTTGTAATCCGAACGCTATGGGAGATAGTGGGAGATGGATAAGTGCAACACAAAAAGCTTTTCCGTACTTTGCTCATGAAGCTTGTCATTTACCTAATAGACTTGAGCAAATTAATGTAGATCCTAAAGAAGTCGATTTTGTTATTGCTTCACATTTACATTTGGATCATGCAGGGTGTTTAGAATATTTTACGAATGCAACTATAATTGTCCATGATGATGAATTAAGTGGTGCAATGAAAACATATGCACGAAACCAACAAGAAGGGGCTTATATTTGGGCAGATATAGATGCTTGGGTGAAAAATAATCTGAAATGGAGAACGATTAAAAAAGAAGAAGATAATTTGAAACTAGTAGATGGGGTTCGAATTTTAAATTATGGTAGTGGTCATGCATGGGGCATCATTGGTCTAGAGATTGAGAGTGCTGAATTAGGAACGATTATATTAGCATCGGACGCAATATACACCAAGGAAAGTATAGAAGATACATTGAAGCCACCAGGTATTTTATATGATTCTATTGGATGGACGAAATCTGTGGAGAAAATTCAAAGATTAGCAAAAGAAAAAAATGCTCAAATTTGGTTTGGACATGATGGCGAACAATTCGAAGGATTTAGAAAATCAACGGAAGGTTATTATGAATAATTGCTATTTTATCAAAGTATCTTTAAATCACTACAGTGAATGAGGAGTGTATGTTATGAAAACAAGAGCGGCAGTATTGCGTGAGATGGGTAAAGATGCACCATATACAGAAAGTCATCCTTTAACAATAGAAACTTTAGAACTTCAAGGGCCTCAATCAAATGAAGTACTTATAAAAATAGGCGCAGTGGGTTTGTGTCACTCTGATTTATCTGTAATTAATGGCAGTAGACCACGTCCAATGCCAATGGTGTTAGGGCATGAAGCAGCTGGAGAAATTATCGAAGTAGGTGAAAACGTTTCGGAATTTGAAGTGGGTGATCATATCGTATGTACATTTATACCAAGTTGTGGACATTGTATTCCGTGTCGTGAAGGCAGACCTGCCTTATGTGAAAATGGTGCAGCGGCAAATGAAAAAGGAGAAATGTTAGAAGGTGGCTTTCGTTATGAATCTGACCGTGATGAGGTAATGCATCATCATTTAGGTGTATCAGGTTTTGCAGATTATGCAGTGGTATCTACAAATTCAATTGTCAAAGTAGATAAAAAGATTCCATTTGAAAAGGTGGCGATTTTTGGTTGTGCAGTCATTACGGGCATAGGTGCAGTCATTAATACAGCTCGCATTAATGCAGGGAGTACTGTTGCGGTTGTTGGGCTTGGTGGCATTGGTCTTAACGCAATTCTTGGTGCACGCCTCGCAGGTGCAAGTGAAATTATTGCACTAGATATTAATGAAGAAAAATTTGCATTGGCTAAATCACTTGGAGCAACAGCAGTATTTAATTCAGGTGAAGCACATACAATAGAAGATATTAAACAATATACGCAAGGTGGTGTGGATTATGCTTTTGAAACGGCGGGCGTAGTACCTGCCATGGATGTCGCATATCAAATCACACGTCGAGGTGGAATGACAACGACAACAGGTTTACCGGATCCCAAACACCAATTTTCATTTCCACAAGTAACGCTCGCTGCTGAAGAGCGTACGATAAAAGGTTCATATGTGGGAAGTTGTGTTCCTGACCGTGATATACCACGTTTCATCAACTTATATCATCAAGGTCGTTTACCAGTAAATGAACTTTTAACAGATACATTACCTTTAGAACATATTAATGAAGGGTTTGACCGCTTGGCGCGAGGTGAAGCGGCACGTTTAGTAGTGAAAATGGATTAGGGGTGTTCATATGAGTCGTTTTAATGACACATTAGAAAAGTATTTGTTACCAGTCGCGTCTAAATTGGGATCGAATAAAATTTTAATTTCATTGAGAGATGGTATTATCGTTGCGATGCCATTGGTTATCATTGGATCACTATTTCTTGTCATTAGTGGTATAGCCATACCGGGATGGATTGAATGGTTGGAAGCACAAGGCATACAACCCTATTTAATGAAAGCAGTAAATGGCACATTTGGATTGATGGGATTAGTTGCAAGTTTTGGTGTGGCACATAGTATTGCTCGACAGTATGATACGGATGGTGTTTCAGCAGGAATTATTTCCATGGCTGCATTTTTAGTTGTAACACCTAATGTTATGACTGGTGGCAAAACACCAGAAGAAGCTATACCTCAAATGTATATGGGAAGTCAGGGACTTTTTGTAGCATTAATTATAGGGATCTTTTCCGGATTGATATTTCAATGGTTTATTAATAGAAATATAAGGATTAAAATGCCCGATCAAGTTCCACCTGCAGTAGCGAAAAGCTTTAGCGCATTAATACCTGGAGCTGTCATTATTTTATTGTGGCTTATGATCTATATAGCATTAGATAACCTTCCTTTTGGAAACATACATGACCTTATTGTTAATACATTAGGTGTGCCATTAAGTTTAATGGGAGGTACTTTAATAGGTACGATTATATTAGTAGGACTAAATAGTGCCTTTTGGTTTGTAGGTATTCATGGTGCAAATGTAGTAAATGCGGTTATGCAGCCAATATGGCTTAAGAACATAGATGAAAACCGTATTGCATATCAAGCTAATCCTCATGGCGATTTGCCACATATCATCACGCAACCTTTTATAGATAATTTTGTATTTATGGGGGGCGGTGGGTCAACCATTGGCTTAGTGATTGTCATTGCCATTTTAGCCTTTAAAAAGCGTTCTAGTAAAATTACGAAAACAATGGCACCACTGACATTGATGCCTGGTATTTTTAATATTAATGAACCGACCTTGTTTGGTTTGCCAGTCGTTCTCAATGTTAGGCTGATTGTACCCTTTATATTGGCGCCGATGATCAATGCGACGATTACTTATTTTTCCATGGCAAGCGGGCTTGTTCATTTAACTAATGGTACTGCGATGCCTTGGACAATCCCACCTATTATTAGTGGGTTTTTAGCTACGGGTCATGTTAGTGGTTCATTGGTACAAATGGTTTGTATCATTGTTGATATCTTATTGTATTACCCATTTTACAGAACGATGGAAAAATATAATTTGCAACTAGAGCAAAAAGAAGCAGATGAAACAAAAGAAATCTAAACAAAGGGGATTTGTCTCATGGTAAAAAGATTATTAAGTGCGAATGCATCTGAAATCGTTGAAATGACAGCCACAGAATTAAAACAAAGTATTAAAGCAAGCGATGGTCGTGTTGTATTATCTGAAAATGTGGTCACACGTACTCCAGTCATTCCAGATATTACAAATGCTGAACTTGCTCGTGCATTTGGCGCAGATTTAATTTTATTAAATGGTTTAGATGCCTTTGATCCTAAAGTTGTTAATGTAGATGAAGATAAACAGGTTATCAATGAATTGAGACGTCTTGTTTGTAGACCGATTGGTGTCAATTTAGAACCAGTAGATGAAACCGCAACGATGTCAGAAGAAAAACTAAATATTGTAGAAGGTCGACAAGCAAGTTCGAAAACGGTAAAGGCATTAGAAAAATTAGGTATTAATTTTATATGTATGACAGGGAATCCTGGGACAGGTGTAACGAATGATAAAATTGTCAACGCTATTTCAGAGACACGAAAGCATTTTACAGGACTTATTATAGCGGGGAAAATGCATAGCGCTGGTGTAGATGAACCTGTAATAACGGAAACGTATGTAGATCAATTTATAGACGCTGGGGCAGATATTATTCTTGTACCATCAATTGGCACGGTACCAGGATTTGATGAGGAACAATTGAAAAATATTGTTAAAGCAGTACACCGTCGTGAAGGTTTAGTTATGTCTGCAATAGGAACAAGCCAAGAAAGTTCTGATCCAAGTACCATTAGGGATTTTGCGATACGTAATAAAATCTGTGGTGTTGATATTCAACACATTGGTGATGCTGGTTATTGCGGTCTTGCACCAGTCAATAATATTTTTGAATTAAGTAAGGCAATCAGAGGGGAAAGACATACAGTATCCATGATAGCTAGATCGATTCAACGTTAAATGATGAAACTACGCTTTTAATCAGGAGGAATTTTTTATGGCAGAAAAAACAATCATGTTGGTATGTGCAGCGGGAATGAGTACAAGTATGTTGGTACAAAAAATGCAAAAAGAAGCTGAAAAGCAAAAGCTTGATAGAGATATTTTTGCCGTTTCCACTTCAGAAGCAGATCAAAAAATTGAAAGTGACAATATAGATGTATTGCTACTAGGACCACAAGTTCGCTTTAAAAAAGATGAATATACTAAAAAATGCTCTGAGAAAGACATACCTGTAGCGGTCATTGAAATGAGAGATTATGGAACGATGAATGGAGAAAATGTATTAAATACAGCTGAACAATTGATGACAAAATAGAGGTGGTTCAATGTCAGAAGCGGAAAATAGTTTAGAGTTTGCCATGTCACTTATTGCATACAGTGGTGACGCCAAAAGTCATGCAATGGAAGCCATCTATGCGGCAAAGAAAAATGCTTTTGAAGAAGCTGAAAAGAAATTAAAACTTGCAGAAGTTTCATTATTAGAGGCACATCATATTCAAACAAATATGTTAACCAAAGAAGCGCAAGGTGATGAGATAAAAATGTCGCTGTTAACCATTCACAGTCAGGACCATTTAATGACAGCTATTACGTTCAAAGATATGGCAGCAGAAATGATCGATTTATATAAAAAGATGGATTCGAAAGCATAAATATATTAAGTATCATTGAAAAAGTACATTTTCAAAAGATTTGAAGATGTACTTTTTTGTTCATTATTGTAAAAAAAGGAGTAAACAAGGGAATCAACTTAATTGTGTTATATGTTAATTAATTGGAATTAAAAAATAAATGTATGTTTGGATAAAAAAGTTATTGACTTAATGAAGGGTTAGGCATAGAATATTTTTATTCCGATAAGAATAATAAGAATAGAGGGCGCGAAATGAAAAAAATATTATTAGGTATACTGACGTTACTTTTAGTTGTGGGACTCGCAGCTTGTGGTACTTCTGACAAAAAAGACAATGATAACAAAAATAAAACTGCAAGTGAAAATAAAACATTTGTTGTAGGTACGGAAGGGACCTATGCACCTTTCTCATATCATGATAAACAAGATAAACTAACAGGTTATGATATTGATGTAATGAAAGCAGTAGCTAAAAAAATGGGTTACAAAGTTAAATTTAAAGAAACACAATGGGATTCTATGTTTGCTGGATTAGACTCTGGTAGATTTAATGTGATAGCGAACCAAGTAGGTATTAATGATGAACGTAAAGAAAAATATAAATTCTCAGAACCATATACGTATTCAGAAGCAGTATTAGTCGTTAATAAAAACAACAAAGATATAAAATCATTTGACGATGTTAAAGGTAAGAAATTGGCTCAAACGTTTACTTCAAATTATGGTAAATTGGCTAAATCTAAAGGTGCAGAATTAACGAAAGTAGATGGCTTCAATCAGGCTATGGATTTATTACAATCTAATAGAGTTGAAGGTACATTTAATGACAATATTTCATACTTAGATTATAAAAAACAAAAACCTAATGCAGATGTGAAAATTATTGAAGGTAATGCTGAGAAGAGTCAATCTGCATTAACATTTAGTAAAAAAGAAGACGATGCAACAATTGAAAAAGTAAATAAAGCAATGAAAAAATTAAAAGATAATGGTGAATTAGCAAAAATAAGTAAAAAATGGTTCGGCGAAGATGTTTCTAAATCTTAATACTGAACAGCAACATGCATTAGACGCAGCTGGTCAAGCATTTGCACCGATGCTTGAAGGATTAGTGAAATTTTCTATACCTATTACATTAGTAACCTTTGTGTTAGGTTTAGTGATTGCGTTACTCACTGCGTTAATGCGCATTTCAACAAGCCGTATTTTAAGAGGGATTGCTCGTTTTTATATTTCAATCATCCGAGGCACACCGATGATTGTACAATTATTCATTATCTTTTACGGGATCCCTGAACTCGGCAGATTATTGACAAATAACTCTGAAAATCAATGGACGTTAGCACCAGTTATCGCAGCAATTATTGGTTTATCATTAAATGTAGGGGCATATGCTTCTGAAATTATTCGTGGAGGTATTATGTCTATACCTAAGGGTCAAACAGAAGCGGCCTATTCAATCGGTATGAATTATCGACAAACGATTCAACGTATTATCTTGCCACAAGCGATTAGAGTATCCGTACCAGCATTAGGTAATACATTTTTAAGTTTAATTAAAGATACATCACTTTTAGGATTTATATTAGTAGCTGAGATGTTTAGAAAAGCACAAGAAGTCGCTTCGACGACATATGAGTATTTAACTATTTATCTACTTGTAGCACTTATGTACTGGGTGGTTTGCTTTATCATTTCAATTGCACAAAACTTCTATGAATCTTATCTTGAAAGAGGGTATCGCTCATGATTGAATTAAAAAATATAAAAAAATCATTTGATGATAAAGAAGTTATCAAAGGGATTGATTTAAACGTTAATCAAGGAGAAGTTGTGACATTTATTGGACGATCAGGTTCAGGTAAGACGACTTTGTTGAGAATGATTAATGCTTTAGAGTTGCCTACAGAAGGTGCTGTGTATGTTAATGGAGAGACTTATAGCAATGCAGATAAGAAATCACAGATAAAAGTCCGTAAACAGTCGGGCATGGTATTTCAAAGTTATAACTTATTCCCACATAAAACGGCATTAGAAAATGTAATGGAAGGTCTGATTACTGTTAAAAAAACGAAAAAAGATGAAGCAAAGCAACAAGCATTAGCTTTATTGGAAAAAGTAGATTTAACTGCTGTAAAAGATCAAAGACCGAATGCTTTATCTGGAGGGCAACAGCAACGTGTAGCAATTGCTCGAGCTTTAGCCATGAATCCAAAAGTAATGCTGTTTGATGAACCTACGTCTGCGTTAGATCCAGAACTCGTTAATGATGTGCTTCGTGTCATCAAGGACCTAGCTAATGAAGGTATGACAATGATTATCGTGACGCATGAAATGCGATTTGCTAAAGAAGTATCTAACAAGATTGTATTTATACATGATGGTGTAATTGGAGAATCTGGGCCTCCAGAGCAAATCTTTAATCATCCACAAAGCGCTGAACTACAAAGATTTTTAAATATGATTCGTGAAGTTTAATGTTGAAAGAAAATTTAGCGAAAGTATTATGATAAAACGATTGCCTTGTTATATATACTGACAAGGATGATTAGGCAGTCTGAAGAATAGCATTTTAAAAAGTGATAGCGATGTATTTTCAATAGAATATATGATTGCCTAAATAAGGTGAGTCCGAGACATTTAGTTATGTCCGGGCTTTTTTTTATAAAACGATATCATATATGCACTTTGAACTTTATAATTTAAAAATATAATGATTTTTTATTTGATGTGCAACTTTTCGCATTTAAAGACGAAAGAGATTACACATCTATTATCTTTAGAAAGCGTTTACAATAAAGAGGCGAGGAGGTTGCTAATATGTTAAGTAAGCGACAGTATCATATTTTAACGTTCATACTTGAATGTGAAACTTTTGTGCAAATTCATCATTTAGCAACGCACTTTAATGTTACAGAAAGAACGATACAGTACGATCTTGAATACATTGAAGATATGGCAAGTAACCTAGGTTTAAATATTCAAAGGACTAAGCAAGAGGGGGTCAAAATAACCACAACACCAGAACAGTTAAAGCGCTTTGCACCTAAATCGACAACGCATACAATACATTATGCAAAAGAAGAGCGCTTGTTATATATAACGTTAAAATTACTTGAAGCCAATACGCCGACATCATCACAAGTGCTTGCGACCACCGTATCTGTTTCAAGACGAACGATTGTGGAAGATTTGAAAAGCGTTCAAAATTGGTTAGAGCAGCATGACTTAAGGCTTGAATATAAGAAAAATAAAGGATTTGTCATTCAAGGCCCAGAAAATGCATATCGCAAAGCTTACGCAGAAATGGTGCGTGAATATTTTAAAATGTATACGCATGAGATGGGGCATGACTTATTTTCAAATCATGAATTAGAGCGCATTCGTTCAAGTGTTACAACTGTGCTGAGAAATAAAAATTATCAATTAGTACAAAGTGCAATAGACGGTTTGATTTATCATATACTCATCGCGATGCATCTAATAAATGAAGATTTTATTTTTAAAATTCCAGATGATGCATATTTGAAATTGAAGGAAACAGAGCAGTTTCAAATTGCGCTACAAATTCAAGAAAGGCTTGAAGGCAATTTCCAGATTCATTTTCCAAAAAGTGAAGCGGCATTCATAACATTGCATTTACTCGGAGCTAAAACTTCAGAAAAGAATCAGTTAAATGAAGAAATTGATACGTTAGAACTTCTGACGGAGCAATTGATTGAACGTATGAGTGGCGCGCTAGGACTTGATTTGGTGACAGATATTAAATTACGCAATGGCTTAATTGTACATTTGAGACCAGCAATTCATAGATTGAAATTTGATATGACACACGAAAATCCATTGAAAGATGAAATTATAAGCCAATATCCTCAATTAATAGATGAAATTAAAAAGCATGTTTGGATTATTGAGGAAAATTATCAAATTGTATTTAACAATGACGAATTGACCTATATGATATTACATTTTGCATCTGCTATTGAAAGAATATCAACGATTAAGACAAATAAAATTAAAGTCGTATTACTATGTGGATCGGGTATTGGAACGTCACAATTATTAAAAAGTAAAATAAGGCACATTTACCCAGAGTTAGAAATTATGGATGCCTATTCAATATATGAAGTGGATGAAACGATATTGAAACATGAAGGGGTCGATTACATTATCTCTACGGTGCCTTTTAAGGAAACTGTCGTCCCAGTTATTCAGGTTTCTCCATTTTTAGATAAACATGATCGGGAGCAGTTAAATAGAATAATCAATCAATCTAGAGAAAAATATGTAATTCAGTTGCGTGGATTAGGTCCAACGTTAGAACAAGTCTTGCCACAATCCAGAGTTAAAACACAGCAAGCATCGCGAAATAGAGATGAAGCAATCAAGCAGAGTGTGGCACTACTTGTCGAGGATGGTGTAGTGGAACCAGCTTATGCTACAGATATTATCAAGCAGTTAGACACGTTTGGACCTTATATGGTGGTTAGTCCTCATATTGCACTCATTCACGCTCAACATGAACATGTTAAACAATCGGTAGGCTTTAGTCTTATACATTATAAAGAAGGTATTCATTTTTCGCACGATGGGTATGATCCTGTTTTTATAATAATTACATTAGCAACAGAACATCCTCAAATACATTTAAATGCGTTACGTCAGTTTAGCGAGTTAATCATGGATGAGACATATAGAGCAACCATGTTTTCTGGAGATTTACAAGCAATAATGCAAGCTATTAGTAAGGTAAGTCAGGAATAAGGAGGTGCTTTTAAATGAGTTTAGAAATTCTGTCAGCTGACAAAGTTCAAATAAAGGAACAGGTTGATAATTGGGAACAAGGCATTGCTTTAGCTGCGCAACCATTATTAAACCAAGATTACTTTGAACAAAGTTATATTACATCAATGATTGACAGTGTAAAGAAATTAGGACCGTACATTGTTATTGCGCCAGAAATCGCAATTGCACATGCGAGACCCAATGATGAAGTAAACAAGATAGGACTGAGTTTACTGAAATTAAATCAACACATTAATTTTTCAGAAGAAGGTCACTATGCGTCACTTATATTTGTACTTAGTGCAGTAGACAATGAAGGACATCTTGAGATCCTAAGGCATTTGGCAACAACGCTAGGGGATCAAGAAGTGGTCAATCAATTATTGAAAGCACAAGAAGTTAAGGACATATTAAATATATTTAAAGGAGAATGATGAAAATGAAAATCTTAGTTGTATGTGGTCACGGGTTAGGTAGTAGCTTTATGGTAGAAATGAATGCTCAGGAAGCTTTGAAAAATTTAAATGCACCATCTGATATAAAAGTAGAACACAGCGATGTAATGAGTGCAAGCCCTGATATGGCAGACTTATTCATTTGTGGGAGAGATTTAGAAGAAAATACTAAAAATTTAGGCGACGTCATTGTATTAGATAATATTTTAGATAAAGAAGAACTTCAAAATAAATTAAGTGAAAAATTAAGTGAGTTGAATCTTTTATAAATAACGCCTAAGGAGGTAATAAAATGAAACCGATTTTAGACTTTATCGTTGATATTTTAAGCCAACCTGCAATACTAGTTGCTTTAATCGCATTTATAGGATTGATCATGCAGAAAAAATCAGCAACAGATATCACTTCAGGTACGATCAAAACGATACTGGGATTTTTAGTATTAAGTGCTGGGGCGAATGTAGTAACGCAATCACTTGAACCATTTGGGAAAATATTTCAACACGCGTTTGGCGTGCAAGGTGTCGTGCCCAACAATGAAGCAATTATTTCAATAGCATTGGAACAGTATGGAACAATAGCTGCATTAATTATGGTGTTTGGCATGATAGTTAATATCATCATAGCGCGTATTACTAATTTGAAATATATATTTTTAACGGGTCATCATACATTTTATATGGCTGCTTTTTTAGCTATATTATTATCAGTCGGTCATATTACTGGAACGCTAACTGTTGTCATCGGTGCGATTATTTTGGGGCTGATTATGGCGATACTACCTGCATTAGCGCATCCAACAATGAAAAAAATAACGGGTAATAACCAAGTTGCTTTAGGACACTTTGGTACGATAAGTTATTGGGCAGCAGGTGAAGTAGGAAAGCTATTTAAAGGTAAATCAAAATCAACAGAAGAAATTAATTTCCCAAAAGGGTTAAGTTTTTTAAGAGAAAGTACGATTAGTATTTCGTTAACGATGACCTTATTATATTTTGTAGCTGCACTGTTTGCAGGGCCACACTATGTACATAGTGAAATTAGTAACGGTCAGAACTTTATTGTATTTTCTCTCATACAAGGTGTCACGTTCGCTGCGGGTGTGTTTATCATTTTGACAGGGGTACGTTTAATCTTAGCTGAAATTGTGCCAGCATTTAAAGGTATTTCAGAAAAACTCGTACCCAATACGAAACCTGCATTAGACTGTCCGATTGTCTTCCCATATGCACAAAATGCTGTACTCATTGGATTTTTTGTTAGCTTTATTGTAGGCGTCATTGGCATGTTTGTCTTATTCTTATTCGGAGGAGTGGTTATACTTCCTGGCGTTGTCGCTCACTTCTTCCTCGGTGCTACCGCAGGCGTCTTTGGTAATGCAAGAGGTGGTATTAAAGGTGCTGTAGCTGGCTCCGCATTGAATGGTATCTTAATCACGCTCTTACCATTGTTATTCTTACCATTTTTAGGAGACTTAGGGGGCGCGGCAACAACATTCTCAGATACGGATTTCTTAGTCGTAGGTATTGTTTTTGGTAATGTTGCGAAGTTCCTTGGATTAATCGGTATCATTATTTTAGTGATCGTTGTAGCTGCATTCGCCATTATTTTACAAAAAAGAACAGTTGCTAAAGAAGTAAAAGAGCAATAAATAACAACACAATCACTTCAAAATGAAATAGATTAAGCGCCCAATGCAGTAATAGTTGCTTTGGGCGCTTATTTTGTCATCATTTAATGCCAATGCAATAGTAATGGGCCTTGTTCACCCCATAGTGGGTCTGTTTCAGGTAATGGCACATTTTCGATATTCATGATATCTTGCGTTCTGTTATTTTTATCTCCAGTACAAATGTCGAAAGACTGACCGTTAGGATATGCACCCATTACGATAAAGTCATGACTGGCATTTAATAATTTGTGCCCAGTACCAGCCGGTAATATCAGCACATCGCCAGCTGTGACGTTAATTGTTGAACCATTGCGCCCGCCAATAAGCAAGTTGGCCTCTCCTCTGATCGCTAAGAGTGTTTCATGCGCGTTACTGTGATAATGATGATACGAAAATACACCACCAGTCCAAGTATTGCCCCATTGATTAGAGGTAATGGTTTTTTCCAAATGTTCATGTGAACCTAATACATGGTGATAAATCAAAACAGGTAAGGTGGGATTATTCGGTATTGTCCCATCATCTATGAAACATAAAGTGGATACAGTGATGTCTGACATAGGTTTCATCTATTCATTCACCCCTTAATTATTATGATTTATAATATACGATTTGACTTGTGGTTGCTAATAAATTATGGTCCTGGCTCCATATTTCACCAGTTTGATCGAAATAGCCATTAAAGAATTTAAGTGAACGTGTATGTCCAAGTACTGAGCGGCTTCCGTTGGCTAAGAGTGTTTCTGCGTCGGCATGGAAATAAATTGTCAGTGAGATGGTGCCTATTGGGACGAGTTCTTTGCGACATACATAAATTCTTGGGAAAAAAGCATCACAAATTGCAGCTAGAGATAAAAAATCTAAGTCTCTGTTAGGGTTATCTCGTATCCATTGTAAGGTAATTGAATCAGGATAATCCGTTGTCGCTATTGCAAGTGGTGCGCCTTTAATCATTCTAATTTCATAATTTTATGCCCATGGCGGTGCACTATCTAAAGGTGTTGGTTCAATTTGATCTGGATTTGGAACGTCTGGAAAGGATAACTCTGTAGAAGACCATGTATCACGTCTGTTTGCTGTAACTGCAGTACCAGTAATTATGATTTGTTCATTTTGTGTAAGTTCAATATACCAATGTTGTGTTGAGCGATTGGTTCTGCTCGGTGTGGCAACGATTTTAAAGTCGCCATTCGCTACTGGGGCAGCATAGTTGATTGTTAATGAAATAGGATCTCCTAATCTTTCATCATGATCTAATACAGCACGTAATAATGTAGAAGCAATGACACCACCAAAAGGTCCAACCATATTGGCGTAAGACTCAGATGTTTGCCCACGATAAACACCTGAGGATTGTATTGTGAGTTCTGTCGCTTTATCAAAATTATGTTTAGATGACATTATCAATTCCTCCAATTATTTAAGCTCATGTAATGCTATACCCTATAATTAAAGCGTTTACATCATATTTTATTTAGAAATTTGAAGGATATTAAAAAAATTATCAATATGATATTGCTTTTTGGCATAGATACCAATGGTGC
The DNA here is from genome assembly GCF_048568385.1 of Staphylococcus sp. LKG3-1. Classification (NCBI taxonomy): domain Bacteria; kingdom Bacillati; phylum Bacillota; class Bacilli; order Caryophanales; family Staphylococcaceae; genus Staphylococcus; species Staphylococcus sp. LKG3-1. Next base: position 1,665,150 of record NZ_CP183796.1, on the reverse strand, counting down.
GCGAGGCGTTAGGTAATTGAATGTGTGTATAAATATCACTGTTAACTTTTTTCATATAGGATTGTGGGCAAATGGCCACACTATCACTTGTTGCAATAAAGTTCATGATAGACTCTCTATCTTTAACATAGGACAAATCCATTTGTTTTGGGTCAATTTGGTTCTTTTTAAAATCAAATGTATCACCTGGAGGTTCTAATAGATAAAAATGTTGTTGCTACAAATCATTCAAATTGATTGTTTCTGATTGAGCTAGAGGGTGATTTTTTGAAAATACTAGTTCGAATGGTTCGTCAAACCAATATTCATAGCAGATGCCTTCTTGAAGTTCTGTTTGTTCACCTATGACTAAATCAATGTCATCTTGCTGCAATTGAGCCAATAAGGCAGTAGCTGCATTAGAAAAAAATGGGTTTAGACATGCACTGATAGATGCAATCAATGCAGTTCAACGATAAGGCAAAGATAATTGGAATTTAAAGTGTAAGTAACCATAATGCATATGCTTATTGCAATAATGTACTATATCTGTAACCTGAAGCATCAATATAATGGTATGCATAATTAGTTTAGTGAGGTGCGTTTAGTAATGAATTTATTACCTTTCATTATGTATACTTTTTTGATAACAATGACTCCAGGTCCAACTAATATAGATATTTTGAATACGATTAGAAATAAAGGGTTGAAAGGTGGCATTCAATATACCTATGGTGCTATTACGGCATTCGTCTTTTTACTCATCATATCTACTGTTGTGAACATTTTTTTATCAGAAAAGATGCCTAGCTTTTTATTATTTATGAAATTAATCGGTAGTATCTATATGTTATATTTGATTTATACGCTTTTCAGAAAGCATAGCGAAAATAAAGTGGAAAATGATATTGGAACATTTTATTCAGGCTTTGCTTTACAATTTTTAAATCCCAAAGTGGTGACATTTACAATGACTGTCATTCCCACCTTTGTATTAGTGAATCAGCCGTCCACGCTAATGATTTCAATTTATGTTATTATGACTTCAATCATTGCGCTAATTTCATTTAGTTTTTGGATATTTTTTGGAACTTTGCTTAAGACTTTTATACAGAAACATGAAATGATTGTTAATATAACCATGGCACTATTTTTATTATATGCAGCTATTATAGTGTGGGTATGATGTTTAGGAAGTGTTTAGATGAATGAATTTAATTTTAAAAATGCAATTGGCATAACGGCCTTAGAGGTCAAAATGGATGATTTCACCTATAAAAAGCATTCACATCAAGAATATAGCATAGGTGTGACCTTAAAAGGCATTCAAGGATATCATTTAAAAGGAGAACGAAAACAGTCCTATCAAAATGGGGTTATGTTTTTTAATCCAGAAGAAAACCACGATGGTATGTCTAATGGTGTACAAGGCTTGGAGTATATCATGCTCTATATCAAACCAGAACAATTATTAGAAGCTACAAATCAAAAACATATGGTTCAATTTAAAGAGCCGATTGTTTATAATAACAAAATAGCACAAAACATATTGCAATTAGCTAATTCTATTTTTAATGGATCAGATGATGTAATTTGTTATGAACATTTTCAAAACCTTGTGGATGGTTTGAAAATAGATACTTATTATGATGAATTTAATGTTGATAATGTTAAATTAAAATTAGCAAAAGACATTATTAAAAATAATGTTTCAACTTCGTTTAAATTAGATTTCATCTGTAGCGAATTAAATTTATCAAAGTATCAATTTATAAGATTTTTTAAGCAACAAACAGGGATAACACCGTATCAGTACTATATAAATTATAAAGCTGAAGTTGCTAAGCATATCATAGAAAAGAGTAAAGATGTATATCTTGCTATAGCAGAATGTGCTTTCGTAGATTTAGCGCATTTAAATAAGGTATTTAAATATCGATATGGCGTAACAGCTTATCAATATATGTCAAAACTAAAATAATATTGCATTTATCGACTTAACTTTAAACAGCGCATGTCATCTCATAATAAAGATGACATGCGCTGTTGTATTTCAGATGTGTGATCTGTTTATATTATTTAAGCATTTCTTTATAGACTTTATGGTTTTGGTAGACGCATTTAAGTAATGGGGCGTCAATTTGGTACGTATCGGCTAAGTTTAATAAATAACCTTGTAAGTGATCTGTTTCAATATTTAATCCTTTTTCCATGTCACGTTGCATAGAAGTCTTAAAATGGTATGATAACTGATCAAATGATGTCATATATTGTGATACAATATCGTCTGCGAGTGGCGCTCGATGTGCACGCATTATCGAAGCGACTTCATTGTATAAAGAGCGAACGAAGTTAATGCCACCATCACTGTCTCGAATAGGACCAATAGGCGCATGCATTAATGTTGTGATACTGGATAACACAGTAATCATTAAATATTTGTGCCACATGCCTTGCTCGATTGAAGTGCTTAATTTGAATTCTGCCTTTGTTTCAGAAAATGCTTGTGCAATTTTTTGTGCGCGTTCACTTTTACTTCCATCTAGTTCTCCAAAAAAGAGTTTATCAAAAGGGCTTGTTTGTATGATTTCTCCCATACTATCTAATGTTGTTTCTATCACACAATAGCCACCCATAACTTTGTCTCTACCAAAGATAGATTGTAATTGTGGAATATGTGCGACACCGTTTAATAATGGAATGATGGCAGTATGACCATCGACAAATGGCTTCAAATCTGTCATGGCTTGCTCTAAATGATAGGATTTAGAAGAAAGTAAAATAACATCGAAAGGCGCTACGCGATCGTCTTTTGTAATGAGTTGAGGATTGAAATGATAATCTCCCTGCTCACTGTGGATGGCTAATCCATTTCTTTCTAAAAATGACTTGCGTTTGGGTCTTACTAAGAATGTCACGTTCTGTCCGCTTTCGGCTAATCTGCCTCCAAAATAGCCTCCGATACCGCCAGCACCTAATACTAATATACGCATTGAATACAACTCCTTATACGCTATGTGTGTTGATTTGTTAATTGATGTATATATACCACATTTGAGGGGCATATACGCATATGAAAATAATTTTCAAATAATTCAATAGATGTAGTTGTTACAATATATTTTATTTTTAAATATATGTTTGAAATCAATAAAGGTTGTGCAATGTAATAAGTGTTCACTAATTACAAACATGGAGGGGTTCCAATGTCGTTTAAAAATGATCATAAGTATCAGTGGAAAGATATACAAGGGAGAGATTTTCTACTACCGTTTATTTATTTGATAGGTAATTTTTGTTTATCTATAGTCATCTTAACAATCATTATCGGAATCAATGAAACGCAAGGGAAAAATAACGCTAACTTTAATGCTAACTTTTCAGGTACGCCAGGCATATTAATGGAAATGATTGCCTTTATAATTATATTCGCGTTATGGATTTTATTCCATAGACATTCATTTAGACAATCGTGGAAACAGGGGCTACAAAATATTAAGCAACACTGGAAACTCATTGTCATTACATTTATCGTTATTATAGTGTTTAAAGAAATTTATCCATATTTAGTAAATGCATTCGCACCAGAACATTGGAAATTTGAAGAAACACAAAATGACAAAATGGTGGAGGAAATGTTTGCTACGCCTGTATCAACCATATTAGCTTTTTTCTCAATTGTAATTATTGCACCAATGACAGAAGAATTTTTATTTAGACATTTAATTATTGGCGAATTAGGAAAGAAATTAAATTTCTATGTTATGTCTGTTATTTCAATTATTGTGTTTGCATCTTTACATGTAACAGAAGCTAAATCTCCATTAGAAATTGTGATGTATCTTGCCATAGCAGTTGGTATTGTATATGTATATATGAAATCGCAGCGTAGTTTAGCTGTAGCCATTGCGTTACATGCTTTGAATAATTTATTAGCGTATATTTTCATGATTATCATGTAATTTACATAATTCTTAGTGATATACCTGTCTTCTTTGTGAAGGACAGGTATATTTTATCGTGTTAGTGTTTAGAATTTTCTAAAAACTCATTGACTAATCTTGAGCATAATGCTAGGATTAAACCACTAAACATACATATGATTGACTCTTATCAAGAGTGGTGGAGGGATGTGCCCGATGAAACCCAGCAACCGTCGATTTTTCGAAATGGTGCTAAGTCACAAAAAGTTATTTAACTTTTGGAGATGAGAGAAAGTGCAAACTTTCTCTTGATTTATTAAGAGAAAGTTTTTTTATACATATAAGTACGTTGAAACAAATTTTTAAGGAGTGAAAGTATTATGAGAAAATGGTTTATTTTAGGTTCATTGTTTGTGTTAACGATTATACTAGCAGCATGTGGTAAATCGAATGGTGAAAAAGAGGATAAGGAAATTACGATTGCTGCTTCGCCAGCCCCCCATGGCGTCGTACTTGAACATGCAAAAGAAGAAATGAAAAAGAAAGGCTATGATTTAAAAATAAAAACAGTTAATGATTATAAGGTTCCTAATAAATTATTAGATAAAGGAGATGTTGATGCGAATGCATTTCAACATACACCGTATCTTAAAGCAGAAAAGAAAGACCATAATTATAAAATAGAAGAAGCCGGGAAAGTGTTCACGACACCGATGGGCGTTTATAGTAAAAAATATAAAGACATTAAAGATATCCCTAAAGGTTCTACCATTTATGTATCAAACAATCCTGCTGAAGAAGGTCGTTTCTTGTCATTCTTTGTTGATAAAGGCTTAATCAAAATTAAAAAAGGTGTCAGTATTGAAGATGCTAAGTTTGATGACATTGTAGAAAATAAAAAAGATTTGAAATTTAATAACAAGCAAGGTGCGGAATTCTTACCTAAAACTTATAATAGTAAAGAAGGCGCAGCAGTGATAATGAATTCTAATTATGCGATTGATAATGGTCTAACACCACATAAAGATGCAATTGCTATAGAAGGAAAATCATCACCATTTGCAAATATTGTTGCCGTACAAGAAGGACATAAAAACGATAAAAAATTCAAAGAACTTATGAAAGTTTTACAATCTAAAGAGATGAAGAAATTTATAACTGATAAATATGGACAAGATGTTATTCCGTATGAAAAATAAATAATCATGTAATATATAGATTGAAGAGGAAGGTGATTCGATTATGTCTAAGCTAGGTATTATTGGTTTAGGAAAAGTGGGTACGCAAGTACTTACAGATGTACAGCAACTGAATTTGTTTTCAGAGATTATTTTAATTGATGATAGAGCGGACGTGGCAAGTGGTGAAGCACTTGACCATAGTCACTCGCAAGGACTGATAAATACTGCACATATCAAGATTCGTAGCGGTGTCTATCAAGACTTAACGGATGCAGACTTTATCGTCATAGCTGCGAGTGAAGCAACCGATAAAAATAATGGTGACCGTACATTATTAGCGCAAGGAAATCACGGCATCATTAAGGGCATAATGTCCCAAATAGCTGAAGTGACGCAAGAGGCGGTTGTGATTCTGATATCTAATCCTGTAGATTCTATGGTTTACTTTGCAAATCAAATAGATTACCCAGCCCATAAAATTATTGGTACGGGTACGGCTCTAGAGACATCAAGATTTAAAACAATTATAGCCGATCATTATCAAATTGATCCAAATAATGTGGAAGCTTTTGTCATTGGGGAACATGGTCAACATGCAATCCCCGTATGGAGTAAAGTGCATATTCATGGTATGGAACTATCGGAATTTGAGGCATTAAGTGATCGTCCAGCAATTGATAAGTCACACATCTCGTCCATTATCAACGAAGTGTCGATGGATGTTTTTTATCAAAAAGGGTGGACCAACGCAGCGATATCAAAAGTGACATCATTTTTGATACAGTCCATTGCATTGGATCAGAGAACAATTACACCATTGACTTCCCTGAGTGCAGAATATGGCTTAGAAGATGGTGCATTTAGTTTACCAACATTAATAGATAAAAAGGGTATTGTTCAAAGATTTGCGATAACATTAGACAAAGAAGAAGAACGCCAACTTAAAGAAGCATATGAATATATTAGACAAACGATTCATACAGCACAACAATAGCGATTAAAACATTCAAACACGCATTCATTAGATATTTTCTTTTGAATGCGTGTTTTTTATATTTAAAATAAATGCTTATCCTGTTTATCAATCCGGTAATGGCTACAATATACTTAAATATAGCGATGAATAGAAGGTTGTAGGAAATTACACTGAGGTTAGGCTTCGGTTTGTGTGAGGTAAGTATTCTGAGACGTGTAAAAAAGGCAGGGCCATAGTGATATGGCCCTGCCTTTTTTATGAGTATGTGTGATGTCACACTTTAGCGTTACATCATAAACGTAGTAATATTGCATAAGAATCACTAAGGAAATTCGTAACATTAATTTCCAAGTGAAATTAATGAATACAAAAAAAATCTTTTGCATAAGAATCACTAAAGAAATTTCTAACATTAATTTCCAAGTGAAATTAAGGAATACAAAAGAAAATCTTTTGCATAAGAATCACTAAGGAAATTTCTAACATTAATTTCCAAGTGAAATTAAGGAATACAAAAGAAAATCTTTTGCATAAGAATCACTAAGGAAATTTTTAACATTAATTTCCAAGTGAAATTAAGGAATACAAAAGAAAATCTTTTGCATAAGAATCACTAAGGAAATTTTTAACATTAATTTCCAAGTGATTCTTTAAAACCGTTATCGAGATCAGCAATAATATCATTAATGTTTTCGGTACCTACAGACAATCTAACTAGTTCTGGTACTACGCCGGAAGCTTTTTGATCTTCTGGTGATAATTGTAAATGTGTAGTACTAGCTGGATGAATGATTAATGATTTTGAATCACCTACATTCGCTAAGTGGGAAAATAGATTTAAACCGTCAACAAATTTGGCGATATCGTCTACCGCACCATCTATGCCAAAGGTCAATATAGCACCTTGGCCATCAGGTAAATATTTTTGAGCGAGTTGATGATAAGCGTTATTTTCTAAACCTGGATAGTTGACCCAAGTTACTTTTGGATGTTGTTCTAAATATTGTGCGACACGTAAAGCATTTTCAGAGTGTCGTTCTAAGCGTAAGTGTAGTGTTTCTAAACCTATTAAGAATTCATGGACATTAAAGGGTGATACTGCAGAACCTAAATCACGTAACAACTGTACACGTGCTTTAGTAATATAGGCAGCTTCGCCAACATCTTTAGTATAAGAAATACCATGATAACTTTCATCGGGTTCTACTAAACCTGGGAATTTTCCATTATCCCAATTGAATTTTCCACTATCTACGATTACGCCACCAATGGAAGTACCATGGCCACCAATGAATTTAGTGGCTGAATGTACTATGATATCTGCTCCAAATTCAAAAGGACGCAATAAGTAAGGTGTTGGGAATGTGTTATCAACAATTAAAGGAATGTTATGATTGTGTGCGATATCGGCTACAGCTTCAATATCTAACACATCAATGCGTGGGTTCCCAATGGTTTCAGCATATACTGCTTTTGTTTTATCTGTTATTGCATTTTTGAAATTATCTGGATGACTAGGATCTACAAAATGGACTTTAATACCTAGTTTTTTAAAGGTGATATTTAAAAGGTTATAGGTACCTCCATATAAATTTGACGAAGCAACAATTTCATCGCCACTTTCTACAATATTTAAAAGTGCTAAATGTATGGCTGCTTGTCCAGAAGATGTAGCTAAAGCACCTACACCACCTTCTAATGCTGCAATCCGTTCTTCAAAAACATTTTGTGTAGGGTTCATAATTCTTGTATAAATATTGCCATCTTCCTCTAAAGCAAATAACTTTCTCGCATGTTCAGTATTATCAAAGACATAACTAGATGTCTGATAAATTGGTACAGCACGTGCTTTTGAAAAATCATCTACTACTTGCCCGCCATGAATAGCTAAAGTATCTAAATGCCAAGGGGTTTGAGTCATATGATAAAACCTCCATATAATTTCTAAATTTTCTGATAATTAAAACTATACAAGAGCTAATTGGCTATTTCAAGTATGCTTACTAAAAAAGTAGGAATTATATTATTATACTTTATTATCTTGAAAATGAAATGATTGCAAATAAGAACAAAAGGATTTATAATTCTTATCGGTATAGTAAGGTATTGTGGAGAGAAAGGCATTATGGAGGGAAATAATGATTGCTTTTGATTTAATTGGAAATACGCCATTAGTATTGTTGGAGTCATTTAGTAATAAAGATGTACAAATTTATGCCAAGTTAGAACAGTATAATCCTGGTGGTAGTGTGAAAGATCGATTGGGAAAACATTTAATCGAAACAGCAATAAGAGAGAATATAATCCAAAAAGGTGATGTCGTTGTAGAGGCGTCTGCAGGAAATACAGGGATTGGCGTTGCAATTGCTGCTAACCATTATGGCGTTAGTGCTGTGATTTTTGCACCTGAAGGTTTTTCTGAAGAAAAGATATCAATTATAAAAGCGTTAGGTGCTGAAGTCATCAGAACAGATCAAACTTTAGGCATGGCAGGTGCACAAAAGGCCGCACGTGATTATGAACTGCAAACTGGTGCGTATTATTTAAATCAATTCGAATCTTATCGCAATCCTGAGACCTATAAATCTACAATAGGAAAAGAAATAACAGATAAGCTTAAAGATATTGATTATTTTGTAGGTGGTGTTGGTTCAGGAGGGACTTTTGCTGGTGTTGCTGAACATTTAGCAGCATCATATCGTACCGAAAGTGTCATCGTAGAACCAGAAGGCTCTATTTTAAGTGGCGGTAATGCGCATAGTCATGATATTGAAGGAATCGGTTCAGAAAAATGGCCATCGTTTCTACCTAGAGCATTGGTGTCAGATATTATAAAAGTGAGTGATGACGCCGCTTTTCAAAATGTTAAATTATTAGCAAGACAAGAAGGTCTTTTAGTAGGTAGTTCTTCTGGAGCAGCATTGCAAGGCGCTCTAGAAATTAAAAAACATATTAATAAAGGTGTCATTGTAACCATTTTTCCAGATGGCAGTGATCGATATATGTCAAAACAAATTTTAAATTATAAGGAGACAATCAAATGAATAAAAAAACACAATTAATTCATGGTGGACAAACAACAGATCCGTATACAGGTGCAGTTACAACGCCAATCTATCAAACAAGTACGTATATGCAAGATGGTATTGGCGATATGAGACAGGGATATGAATATTCACGTTCGGCAAATCCAACACGTAGTGCTTTAGAGGGGTTGATTGCAGATTTAGAGCAAGGTGAAAGTGGTTTTGCATTTGGTTCAGGTATGGCAGCTATTTCAGCAGTTATTATGTTATTAGATAAAGGTGACCATTTACTCATCAATTCAGATGTGTATGGTGGTACTTATAGAGCTTTAACAAAAGTGTTTAATAGATTTGGTATTGATGCTGAGTTTATCGATACGACAAATATAGAAGTTGTTGAACAATATATTAAACCTGAAACGAAAATGTTATACATTGAAACGCCGTCTAATCCTTTATTACGTGTCACTGATATTAAAAAATCAGCAGAAATTGCTAAAAAGCATCATTTAATTTCGGTTGTCGATAATACATTTATGACACCATATTTCCAAAATCCATTAACATTGGGTATTGATATTGTCTTACATTCAGCAACAAAATATATTGGTGGTCATAGCGATGTTGTCGCTGGATTAGTAGCAACAAGTGACGCTGAATTAGCTGAACGTTTAGGATTTATTCAGAACTCAACTGGTGGCGTGCTTGGACCTCAAGATAGTTATTTATTGATTCGTGGCATAAAAACGCTTGGATTACGCATGGAACAGGTCCAACGTAATACGCTTGCTATCATTGATATGTTACAACAACATTCAGCAGTGAAACAGGTATTCCATCCAAGTATCTCAGATCATTTAAATCATGATATTCATGAAGCACAATCCGAGGGCCATACAGGTGTTGTCGCATTTGAAGTCGCTGACATAGAAAGTGCTAAAAAAGTAATCAGTGAATCACATTATTTCACTTTAGCTGAGAGTTTAGGTGCTGTTGAAAGTTTAATTTCAGTACCTGCATTAATGACACATGCTTCAATTCCTAAAGATATTCGTGAAAAAGAAGGCATCGCCGACGGATTAGTACGTTTATCAGTAGGTATTGAAGATACAAAAGATTTAGTCGAGGATCTAGAACAATCATTAAACGCATTAGATAAATAGTATAAATTTCAAAAAGAAATGATATGCATATAGGCATAAGTTGGGAATAAGCTGAAATCAATTTAGAATTATTGATTTCAGGCTTATTCCCTTTTTATATATGGTTATATTCATCATTATTTGAGTTTGAAGTTTGATGTTGTGCGTAAGTATCGTTAAGTATATCTGAGTTAGTTTTTTGTAATTTACTATAACGACCTTTCGGTATTTTGTTTTCTGTAACCTCTACTTTAGGATAAATGAGTAATGGAATCAGTCCGATAATGCCAAAAATGATAAAGCTATATTGATAATTAAGTATATCAATTACAATACCAGCGATAGATGAACCTATGACTTGTCCAACCGCTAGAAGTAAAAAAGGTATGCCTATGCCAAGAGAAGCATTTTTGACAAACAGTTTGATTCCCCAAACCAGTAAAACACCGGTTAAGAAAATATAACTCAGGCCGAATAGTGATGACGCAACAAATGGCAGTAACCAAATGCTTGGCGTGAATGCTAATAATACACTAGCGCATGCTAATGCAATAACGCCAAAATTAAACGCGAAATGAATCTCTTTTTTATCGATAATTGAACCAGAAATACCACCAACTACACCAAATATGCCAATTAAAATCCAAAAAATAGAGAGTGCTATATCTGAATAATTGCCTGTTAATTGGACAAAGGATTTTGAGAAAGTCCAAAATGGTGCTGTAGATATACCGAGCAGTGTAGAGGCAGTGACGATACGTGTGCTCGCAGAAATATCTCTAATATTAAGACTACCTGTATGAATTTTAATATCTTTTTGAAGCTTCGGTATGACGATATAGTTCCAAAATAAAACAACCAATGCAATTAAAGCATATATTAAATAAGTATGACGCCAATCTAAAAATACAAGCATTGCTGTTATACCAGTAAACATTAAACCCATACTCGTTCCTGAATTAATCCAAGTATTTGCTTTACCTTGATCTTGAAGATTAATCCACAACGAAATGGTATAGCCATACGGAGGAGAAACGAGACCGGTGCTTGCACCTGTAAAAATAACACCGATAGATAGAATGATTGCATTGCTTGATACGCCAATAGTAATCAAACCAATGACTACAGAGATGCCAGCAAGTATAATCATACGTTTTGGACCAATCGTATCTGTCTGTAAAGTTGAATAAACGATTGTAAAACAATACGCTAAATAAAATAAAGACGAAATTAGACCAGCTTGAGATGCAGATAAAGATAAATCATTAGTAATGTCTGGTAAAAAGAGACCAAAACTAAAACGGCCTAATCCATAGGTCGTTGCGATCATAGCAATACCAGGGAATACAAGTTTTGAAAATTTCATTAATAGGAACCTCCTTTTATAGATAGAATGTTCATTCTACTTAGAACCAAAAAATATATAGAATGTTCATTCTACTTTTGCGCTAAAGATAACGAGTAAGTGCATTTTGTATTAAAATACTTCAAACTCGTTTGGAATTATTGATTATGTGCTTCATTTAATAATAACTTGGCCATTGTGATAGCATGCGAAGTCGCATCTTTAGAACCTAATAAAGCAGTCATAGAAGTTGTACCTTCTAAAAGCAAAGTATATTGAACGGCTAAATCATAACCATTTTCAATACCAGCATCATCAGCAAGTTTTTCTAAATAATGTAACAGTCTTTCTTTGTGACCTCTTGCTGTACTTTCAATCTCATTATCCGTGTCTGCATAATCCTCAATAGCACGCATAAACATATCACCTTTATACGAATAATCATTTAACCACTGACAATGCGCCGTGACTGCTGATATAAAAGGTTTTTCAGGATGTTGTTCAACGTGACTGTCTAGATAGTGCCAATAACGTGTTTCACGCTGTTTCAGTACTTGAGCCACTAAGTTATCTTTAGATTCAAAATGATTATATAGCGTCATCGTTGCGACATTAGCTTCTTGTATAATTTGCTTCAAACCTACACCTTTAAAACCATATTCATAAAATAGGCGTTCTGCTACACTCAAGATATCTTGTTTCTTTTGTGACATATATCTCACACTTTCAAAGTAGAATGGTCATTCTATTTAATTCTAGCAACGCACAATGAGAATGTCAAAAAAAGCGTAAAGCTCAATACACTTATCTGATTATAAAGTGTATTGAGCTTTACTAATAGCGTCGAATGATATTTGCATGATTTAGTTGTCGTAACTAAGCGTAGCTATTTCTTTGGAATGCCGATGACATGTCCGAGTTGTTTAGGTACGTCGAAAGTGTTTTGTTGATCAAAATAGTGTTTGATTTTTTCTTGGATGGGTTTAGGAAAGTCCATGCTTCGTCTTGTTTCATTGCCAACACCCATCATAATGGCTTCATATGTTGCATTGCGTTCATCGTTGCTATTATACATTGTTAAGAATAAATGTACTCTTTTGGCATCGTAATCGTAAATATGTACTTTAATATAGAAGGATTCATCGAGTAAAAGTTCTTTTAAAAATGAAATATGCGCTTCTATGCTGAACATTGTCACATCTTGACTATGACGATAATCTGTAGAGAAATCGATAGATTCAAAAAAGCCTACAACAGCATCACTGAAAATGGAATAATATTGCGCATCATGCATATGATTATTATTGTCTATCCAAGATGGCTGTACCGTATTTTTATAGATATATTCATCTGTCACAAAAATCACTCCTTTATTTTTTATAAGCCTGTACTATTGTATCAATTATGTATGAACAGAGTTAACAATTTGTTTTACGAGGCTTAAAAATAGTTAATTCTTTATAAAATCCATAATGTAAGATAGTATGATATTTAGCTTACTAGAAAAATTTACAACTGGAAAAGGGGGACATATATGGTATTGGTTGCCTTAATATTATTCATTATTTCTATTGTCTTTCTTATTTATTCTATTACATTATTAATGGGCAAAGATGGTACCATGTTTAGTTTGTTTACAAAAGAAGAAAAAGCATTAACTAAAGGACAAAAGTTAACCATCTATCTCATTACCATTGTATTATTTGTAGCAAGCTTAGTTTGGCTACTTAACCTGATTTAAGAAATAGACTTTGAACGTTAATAATATAACTGAACGCATATTCATAATAAAAAGGACTGGAAATGATTCCAGCCCTTTTTTTTAAAACTAATACTTTCTTAAAAAATCTACATCACGGTCAAAGATTTGTTTGACGACATAACATTGAACTGCAGTTATGATACTTTCAATCACTTGTGTTTTATTAGATAAGATACGAAGGCTGAAACCGTGAGTTGGTAAATGTGTGATACCAAAACGACAGTCATATTTATGTTGGAAGTGTTTAATTTCCTCATAAACTTGTTCAATAAATTTTTGATTTACGCTAGGGTGGATGAAATAACAAGAACCAAGGTGCGTATAATCTTCCATATAACCTAGACCATCTACATTTTGTTTCTGTGGATCGAGTAACATATTATCAAACGTTACCAATGCATCATCTACATATATTTCGTTTAGTAAGTGCATATACGTATAACTAAAGCGTTTGTCTGATTTGGAATAGCCTGGCGTAAGAATATCTGTATAGAATAGGGAAGCAGTTGATTCCAAATTGAATACATTGTGTTGATAAAATTTAGCGTTTTCAAAGGCTATAATGGGATCACCAACATATTCAGCATAACCATTATTTTTTATATTAAAGGTTTGGTATTGCTCGACATGATCATTCAATGTTTTATAAATTTTTGTGGCACCTTGTGAAGTTAATATAACTTTAGCATCAGAATCAATATTAAAATTCATCGTATAGCGGTCACCATCTAAGTATCCGCCACCTACGTTGACGATATAGAAGGTGGGGATATCAGATTGATTTAGATAGACTGGACGCATGACTTTTAAGGCTTTTTCAAAAAAGACATCTCTAGCAACAGATTTTTTACCATTGTTAAAAACGGATAAATCTAATTGTCCTGTCCAAGCTTGTTTGTTGTTAGACATTTAGGCTAATCCTTTAAGAAATACATCTTGTTCAATCCATTGTATGACTTCATCCAAGCCTTCGTCTGTTTTAAGATTTGTAAAAGTAAATGGTCGTTTCCCACGGAAGACTTTCGTGTCTTCTGCCATACGATCTAATGATGCGCCAACGTAAGGTGCTAAATCTGTTTTGTTAATGACGAAAAAGTCGGACTTAATCATACCCTGGCCACCTTTACGTGGGATTTTTTCCCCTTGGGCAACATCGATAATATAGATTGAAAAGTCGACAAGTTCAGGACTGAATGTAGCAGCTAAGTTATCGCCACCTGATTCTATAAAGATAAGTTCAATATCATCATTGCGCTCTTTTAATTCATCAATCGCTGCAAAGTTCATTGACGCATCTTCACGAATTGCTGTATGAGGGCAACCACCTGTCTCTACACCGATGATTCTATCTTCGGGTAAGACACCTGAATTCACTAATATTTTCTCATCCTCTTTAGTATAGATATCATTTGTAATTACACCGATACTCATGTCTTTCGCTAAGCGTTTGACAATTTTTTCGATAAGTTGCGTTTTCCCTGCACCAACAGGGCCGCCGACACCTATTTTAATTGTATCTGTCATAAAGCTTGTCCTCCTAAGATATAAAAATTCTTACATTTACGTTTTCATGTTCCATTTGATTGATTTCCAAACCTGGTGCTGTAATACCGAGCTGTGACGCAGGAATTGTCATGATATGGTCTCTTGTTTCTTTCATGATTGGAATCATCTTATGAACAATACGCTGTCCGGCAGTTTGTCCTAATGGAATTGCACGAACGGCATTTTGAGTGAGACTGGACACATTTTGATATAGATAATAGTCAATGATGGTTTCGATATCGACACCGAGATGGTGACCAAGCATTGTAAAGCAAATTGCAGGATGCAAGGATGCTTTTTTATCTTTCATTTGGGCATGATACCAATTAATCCAATCGCTATCATATAATTCAGACGCAAGTTTAACCATGCGATTTCCCATTTGTTTTGAACCTTGTCTCGTTTCTTTTGGTAAGTTTTGAACAAAAAGAATACGATCTAATTTCAATATTGCTTTTGTATCATTTTCATTTAGGGCATCATACACTAAACGCATTGTTAAACCATCTGCATATGTTAATTGCTCATTTAAAAATAACACAAGCCATTGTTGGAAACTTTCTTCGTCATGGACAGTATCACGCTGGATATATGTCTCAAGTCCAAATGAATGACTGAATGCGCCTGTTGGGAATTGCGAATCGCAAAATTGAAACAGGCGTAGGTGTGCATGATCAATCATGTGAATGTCCTATGTGTCTGAATGCTTTGTTAACTTTGCGGTCTTCATGTTCATAAGGAATACCTAGGTCTTTTAATAAAGATTCCACTAAGTAGTCATATTGAACGAGCATTTCAGTTTCTGTGAATTGTGCTGGTAAATGTCTGTTACCAAGTTGATGAGCGATATCTCCCATTTCTTGTAATGTACGTGGTTTGATTACCAGTAAATTTTCAGAATTTACATCAACAACAATCATATTTTTATCATCTTTATATAATATATCGCCGTATTGTAAATCAATAGGCTGTTTTAAACGGATACCTATTTCATTACCATGATCTGTTGTAACGCGTTGAATTCTTTTTACTAAATCTGAATTTTCTAGGTATACCTTTTCCATATGTTTACCTTTTTCACTATCTGAAAGATTAGCGATATTACCTACAATTTCTTCGATAATCATGATTTACCTCCTAGAATAAGAAATAGCGTTGTGTTAATGGTAATTCTGTAGCAGGTTCGCTTGTAATTTTCTCTCCATCAACAAAAACTTCATATGTTTGTGGGTCAACGTCTAAATCTGGTGTTGCATTATTGTTTTTCATATCTTTTTTACTTAATTTACGGATATTGTGCACAGGTCTTAATTTGCGTTTTAAGCCTAAAAGTTTACCAATATCGTTTTCATAAGCAGTTGTAGAAACAAAAGTCATCGATGTACTTTGGAGATTTCCACCTAATTGACCATACATTTTACGATATTTTAAAGGTTCTGAAGTAGGGATAGAGCCATTCGCATCACCGTTGATTGCAGCATTGATTAAACCGCCTTTAACGATGACATCAGGTTTAACGCCAAAGAATGCTGGTTCCCAAAGAATGATGTCGGCTAATTTACCTTCATCAATTGAACCTACATAGTCAGAGATACCATGTGTAATGGCTGGGTTAATCGTATATTTAGCTATATAGCGTTTAATACGATTATTGTCATTGTATTCACTGTCGCCATCTAATAATCCACGTTGTTCTTTCATACGGTGAGCAACTTGCCAAGTACGGGTAATTACTTCTCCGACACGTCCCATTGCTTGTGAATCAGAACTTACCATACTAAATACGCCCATATCTTGAAGTACATCTTCAGCTGCAATGGTTTCTTTACGAATACGTGAATCCGCAAACGCAATATCTTCAGGGATAGATGCATTTAAATGGTGGGTAATCATAACCATATCTAAATGTTCATCGATTGTATTTACAGTATAAGGTAACGTCGGATTTGTTGAAGAAGGTAAAATGTTAGCATACGCAGCAGATTTAATTAAATCGGGCGCATGACCACCCCCAGCACCTTCTGTATGATACATATGCAATACGCGATCTTTTACTGCAGCCATTGTTTCTTCCATGAAACCAGCTTCATTTAACGTATCTGCGTGCAACGCGATTTGTACGTCATAGTCATCTGCGACTTGTAAAGCATGATCAAGTGCTGAAGGCGTTGCACCCCAGTCTTCATGTACTTTTAAGCCGATTGCACCAGCGTGAATTTGTTCGACTAAAGCTGTGTGGTTTACAGCTTGCCCTTTACCAGTAAAGCCAATATTCAACGGTAATGACTCTGCTGCGAGTAACATACGATGTAAGTGCCATGGTCCAGGTGTGACAGTTGTCGCCTTCGTACCCTCAGACGCGCCTGTACCGCCACCGATATGTGTTGTGATACCACTTTCTAATGCAACTTGCGATTGTTCAGGGTTAATGAAATGGACATGTGTATCTATGCCACCCGCAGTTACGATTTTACCTTCAGCAGAAATAATGTCTGTTGTAGCACCAATAATAATATCTACGTTATCCATAATATCTGGATTGCCAGCTTTACCAATTTTCATGATATAGCCATTTTTAACGCCGATGTCGGCTTTGACAATCTTATCGTAATCAATAATCATCGCATTTGTGATGACTAAATCAGCAACTTGCTTGTCATCACGTGTGACATTTGGATTTTGTGCCATACCATCACGGATAGACTTACCACCGCCGAATGCAGCTTCATCTCCATATGTAGCGTAATCACGTTCTACGCGAGCAAATAAGTTTGTATCGCCTAATCTTACAGAATCACCAACAGTGGGTCCATACAGACTTGTATATTGGGATTGCGTCATTTTAAAGCTCATACTTTTTACCCTCTTCCTTTGTTAGCATTTTTACTCGTTTTGTCTTGTTCTGCAATGACTTCTGTTGCAGTACCATCATCTTCCGGTTTATAAACACGTGACTCATCGATGGAACCATTTACGTCACCATGAAAACCGTAGATTTTACGTTTACCACTGTATTCTACGAGTTGTACTTCTTTTTCATCACCAGGTTCAAAACGAACAGCCGCGCCTGCTGGTATATCTAGACGTTTGCCATAGGCTTTTTCATGATCGAATTGTAACGCTGGGTTAGCTTCGAAAAAGTGATAGTGTGAACCAACTTGGATAGGGCGATCGCCTGTATTTTTAACATTAAGGATTGTTGCATTATGCCCTTGATTCACTTCGATTTCTGTACGTTTGACTATAATTTCACCAGGTTTCATAATTTTAATCCTCCTCTAAACGATTGGGTGATGGACAGTAATGAGTTTCGTACCATCTGGGAACGTTGCTTCGATTTCCATTTCAGTTAACATATCTGCAACGCCTTCCATCACGTCATCTTCATTTAATATTTGTTTACCATAGCTCATGAGTTCGGCAACTGTTTTTCCGTCTCTAGCGCCTTCGAGTAACTCGAAACTGATAATAGCTACAGCTTCCGGATAATTTAATTTCAAACCTCGTTGTTGACGTCTGCGAGCTAAATCTGCTGCGATGACCAACATCAGTTTATCTTGTTCACGTTGTGTAAAATGCACAATCTCACTACCTTTCGACAAATTGAATTGTGTACATAAAAAATTATATGTGCACCTTAATAATAAGACGATTAATTTAGAACTACAAGAATAACCCATTACATTTTACAAAATTCAAAAATATTTAAATAAAATCATGATATATATTGCTTTAATTTTTTGTATTTCTCATATATTATTGTTTAAGTCAGAATATATAGAAATCAGGTGACAATGTGGATGCGATTCGAATTGTATTGAAGAATATCTCACAAGTACTACTGCTAAATAATGCATGGACGGGATTGTTGATTTTGCTAGGGCTATTTATAGGTAGCTGGAAGGTGGGTGTGATGGCACTCATAGCGAGCGTCATTGCATTGTTACTAGCAAAAAGGACTAATTATTCAGAAGAAGAAATCAATACAGGATTATCAGGTTTTAATCCAGTATTAACAGCAATTGCATTGACATTATTTTTAGTACCACAATGGTACAGCTTAATTATTATTTTAGTTGCAATCATCATTACGATGCCAATCGGTTCTGCATTTAGAGAGTTCTTTAAACCTTTTGGTGTACCTATGTTAACGATGCCTTATGTGTTCGTAAGTTGGCTCATTTTACTCATGTCATTTCAATTTAAATTCGTAAATGCTGATGTAAATATTCTTCCCAATGCGATACAGGAAATTCAATTTTCGGGTCATCATATTCAATTTATCAATGCTTTTTTATCCGGATTTAGTGAAATATTTTTATTGAAAAGTGTGTTAGCGGGCACGTTAATATTAATCGGCATTTTTATAGCATCTAGAAAAGCGGGTGTTTATGCGATAGTAGCCAATTTAATAGGATTTTTAGCAGTGATTGTATTAGGTGCAAATCATGATCAAATTAATGAAGGTTTATTCGGCTATAATGTGATACTCACTGTGTTAGCGCTAGGCATAGCGTTTCGAACTAGAATACAACGACCAATTAGTATCGTTTTAGGTATATTGCTGACTGTGGTCATCCATGCAGGTATGACGACATTATTAACACCCTATGGACTCCCTGTCTTTACACTGCCGTTTATTATCGCAACGTGGATAATGCTATTTGCGGGTAATCAAATGAAAGCGCAAGAAATATAATCATAGGTTATTAATAATGAATGTTATGCAAGATAAAGTCATAAGTATATTTTCTAAGTGATTAATAATTTATTAGAAAGAAGGAATATGAATGAAAAAAATGGTCGCACTATTAGCAACAACAGCGATTGTGTTGGCAGGTTGCAGTGGATCAGGTAATGAATCAAAAGGTAAAACATTGAATGTCGAATTGCCACTAAAGACAACTTCTATAGCACCTTACGAAACAGATGTACCTGTTAAGATAGGCTCAGCAGAATCACTATTTAAAGCAGGTGCGAATGGTAAAGTACAAAAACTTTTAGTAGATACGTATAACCAGAAATCACCAACGCAATTAGATTTGAAATTAAAAGATGACATTAAATTTCAAAATGGTAAAAAAGTAACGGGCCAAGCTGTAAAGGCGAGTCTTGAGGAAAGTATAAAAAAAAGTGATCTCGTTAAAGGCTCATTACCAATTAAAGAAATTAAAGTAGATGGCCAAAATGTAAGTATCACTACCAAAGAGGCTTATCCTGAATTAGTATCTGAATTGGCTAGTCCATTTTCGGCTATTTACGATACAAAAGCGGATAGTGATGTAACGAAAGCGCCTGTTGGTACGGGACCATACCAAATTAAAGATTACAAACAATCTCAAAATATTAAACTAGATCAATTTAAGGATTATTGGCAAGGTAAACCAAAATTAGACCATGTAAATGTTACATATCAAGAAGATGGTAATGCGCGTTCAAGTGATCTAAGTTCAGGCAAAGCCGATGTCATCACAGATGTGCCAGTCGAAAAAGAAAAAACATTAAATCAAGGTGATAAAACGACAACATCTTCAGTTTCTGGATTTAGAACGTCCTTGATCATGTATAACCACACAAGTAAAAAAATGACGAAACCGGTGCGTGAAGCCCTTGACAAAGTTGTGGATAGAGAAAGCATTGCTAAAAATGTCTCCAAGAATCATGCGACACCTGCCACTGGGCCATTTAATACAAAATTAGATTTTATTGATAAACAACAGGTACAAAAGCAAGATATTGATGAAGCTAAAAAAATAATGGCAGCGCAAGGCTACACGAAAGCACATCCTTTAAAACTAACGGTATCAACATATAACGGACGTCCAGAGCTTCCAAAAATGGCTCAAGTACTTCAATCAGATGCTAAAAAAGCAAATATTGATATTACGATTCGTAACGTAGATGATATAGAGGGTTATCTTAAAGACAAGAGCCAATGGGATGCATCAATGTATAGCTTTGGAACGATTCCTAGAGGTGATACGGGTTATTTCTTTAATCAAGCGTATAAGCCTGAGGGTGCAATCAATGCAGGTGGATATGACAATGCGAAAGTAACCAAACTGATTGATCAATTCAATAAAACAGTTGATAAAACTGAACGTAATCGACTAACTAATGAAATTATCGATATTACAGATAAAGATAAAGCCAATAGTTATCTTACTTATATGGATAATATTGTCGGTATGAATAAAAAAGTTAAAAACTTAAAAGCAACGCCTGAAGGCATTTATCTCATTGATTATAAGGTTGATAAAGCGAAATGATATTAAAAAATATACTTTCTAGAATTGGACAAATGATCATTGTATTGTTTGTCCTTTCTACTATTACTTTTATTTTAATGAAACTTACGCCAGGAGATCCTATAGATAAAATATTACATTTGGATGTAGCAAATGTTTCAAGTGATCAAATAGAAGCGACTAAAGCAAAACTGGGGCTAGACCAACCCGTAATCATTCAGTATGTGCAATGGCTCGGGCAAATTATCCAATTAAATTTTGGGACCAGTTATCAAACAGGTGAACCCGTTATCAAAGAATTAATTTACTATACACCGCCAACATTATTTATCGCAGTGATGACAATAGTTGTCGTGTTTGTCGTAGCCATACCATTAGGCATGATTGCAGCAAAGTACTATCATACATGGTTAGACAGTTTAATAAGAAGTGTGACATCTTTTACAGTAAGTATACCGTCCTTCTTCTTGGGTACGATATTGATTTATGTGTTTGCGCAAAAGTGGAATCTACTCCCGTCCTCTGGTCTTGATACAATGGCAGGCTATATATTACCAGTCATTGCATTAAGCGTTGGTATGAGTGCATATTACGTAAGGTTAATGCGTTCAAATTTAGTCGAACTCTACCAATCAAAAGAAGTGGAAGCAGCAAGATTAAGAGGGATGTCTGAACGTTATATATTATGGCAAGATTTATTTAAACCAGCAATTATTCCAATCATTACGGTGTTAGGTATGTCTGTGGGCAGTCTAATCGGTGGTACTGTTGTGATAGAAAATTTATTTGGTATACCAGGGATTGGTCATTTTCTTGTAGATAGTATTCGAGCACGTGATTACCCTGTTGTTCAAGGTGCTGTTATCATGATTGGTTTCTTTGTTGTATTAGCAAATACAATGAGTGATTTACTGTTATTATGGATTGATCCCAAGCGACGATATAACAAGCCAACGGATATTGAACGCATGAAACGTCAGGATGGTGAGTCATTATGAAGCAGATTAACCGACGAAATATGATATTTTATGCATTTGCGGTTTATTTTGTTGTACTTATCATTGCACAGTTTTTTGTATCGTCTCATAGTGCATACGAAGTCAATTTAGGCAGTAGTTTGGAAACGCCAAATTTAACACATTGGTTAGGTACGGATGATTACGGACGTGATTTATTTTCAAGAGTGATTATCGGTGCTAGATATACATTAATCATAAGTTTAATTACGCTGTTTATTACAGTTATCATTGGTGTGCCATTAGGTCTGCTTGCTGGTTATAAGAAAGGTATCGTAGATACGTTCATTATGCGCTTGATTGATATTGGGTTAAGCATTCCTGAGTTTGTATTAATGATTGCATTAGCTAGTTTTTTCAAACCGAGTATTTGGAACCTTGTCATTGCGATTACAATTATCAAGTGGATGACCTATACAAGATTAACGCGGTCAGTAGTTAGTAGTGAAATCAATAAACCATATATACAGATGGCAAGATTATTTCATGTACCGACACATGTCATTATTTTTAAACATTTTATGCCGCAAGTGATGCCATCTATTATTGTATTAATGACTGTAGATTTTGGGAAAATTATATTATATATTTCTTCACTTTCATTTTTAGGATTAGGTGCACAACCACCATCTCCTGAATGGGGCGCGATGCTTAATGCAGGCAGAGATTATATTAGTTCCTACCCGTTACTGATTATTGTGCCAGCCTGTTTAATTACTGTTACGATTTTATTATTT
The DNA here is from genome assembly GCF_048568385.1 of Staphylococcus sp. LKG3-1. Lineage (NCBI taxonomy): Bacteria > Bacillati > Bacillota > Bacilli > Caryophanales > Staphylococcaceae > Staphylococcus > Staphylococcus sp. LKG3-1. The sequence goes on along the minus strand of NZ_CP183796.1, from coordinate 1,642,270 downwards.
AACTTAGCAGGCGACGCGCTGAGAGACAGGTTCTTGAAAGGACAACGTGATGTGAATGACTAATATACTAGAAATAACAAATTTATCTATAGCAGATCGTTTTGGTAATAAGCTGATTCAACACGTGGATTTAGGTCTTAAAAAAAGTAAAGTGAATGTCTTAATTGGTGAGAGTGGTTCTGGCAAAAGTTTAACAGCTAGAGCAATGGTCCAACAGATACCGAACACACTAGATATGCAATACGATTGCATGACTTATGAACATAGTGAGATGTCTGATATGCACAATCTTTTAGGTAAAGAAATTGGTTTTATTTCTCAAAACTATACACACAGCTTTAACGATCATACGAAACTTGGGAAACAATTGATTTCTATATATAGACAACATTACAATACAGATAAAAAAGGTGCGCAAAAAATTGTGGAACAAGCACTATCATGGGTCGAATTAAATCCTTCTCAAATGATGTCAAAGTACCGTTTCAGTCTTTCTGGAGGGCAATTAGCTCGAGTTCAAATTGCTAGCGTATTAATGCTCAATCCTAAGGTCATTATTGCCGATGAACCAATAGCTTCATTAGATGCTGTTACAGGCGTGAGTATTATGAATTTGATTAAACATTTGGCTGAAGCACACAAAGTGACTTTGCTGTTAATAACACATAATCTATCGCATGTATTAGATTTTAGTGACTGGATTCATGTCATTAAAAATGGTGAAATGGTAGAGTCCAATCATATTGATGCTTTTAAAAATAATGATGTTAAACCGTATAGTTTAAAATTATTTAATTCCCGTAGTCGATTAAAGAAAGGGGATTACCATGCTTAATTTAACAGACGTTAGCTTTAGCTATAAACATGAAGCTATTTTAAAAAAGATTCAATTATCCATACAAGCCGACGAGATTGTCGGAATCGTTGGTGAAAGTGGTTCTGGTAAGACGACACTAGCAAAAATAATGCTCGGATTACTTCAACCAACACATGGTGAAGTTATCACGCATAAGGAACGCGTTTTACCAATATTTCAACATGCTGTAGATAGCTTTAATCCTAAATTTAAAATTAGAAAATCTATGGAAGAGCCAATAAAGTATCAACGTAGAGGGGAATCACAAAAGGCGGCGCAACGCTTGTCTGATTTAATGGTCTATATGCAATTAGATACAAAATTGATGGATCGATTGCCTGAAGAGTTAAGTGGTGGCCAATTGCAGCGTTTTAATACGATACGTACATTAATGTTAGAACCTGACATACTTATTTGTGACGAAATTACAGCAAGCTTAGATGTCATTGCAGAACAACGTATGATTGATATAATAAGGCATTATTATAAAACAACACATAAAGGCATGATATTAATATCACATGATCTTGCGTTTCTAAATCAAATTGTTAATCGATTCATTGTAATGAAAAATGGTGAAATTGTAGATGATTTTGAAACTAAAGATTTATTTAATGTTACGCGTCATGAATATACTAAAACACTACTTTCTATTTATTAGAAAGTAGTATTTTTTTAAATTTCGATAATAAAATATATTTAAATTTCGATAATAAAATATATTTAAATTTCGATAATAAAATATATTTAAATTTCAAAAATAATGCGTGATATATGATTGAGATTAATATATAATAATGTATAATTGAGAATAAGATGAGAAAAGGGGAAAGATAAATGAAAAAATTAATATTTCCGTTGCTAGCACTGATGTTAATACTAGCGGCGTGTGGCAATAATTCAAGTGATGACGCTTCGAAAAAGGATAAAGAAGAAAAGACGTATACACAAGATTCAGGTAAAAAAGTAAAGATACCTAAAGACCCTAAACGTATCGTAGTGTTAGGTGCAACATATGCAGGTGGATTGAAAGAACTTGATGCAAATATCGTGGGTGTCGCAAACATTGTAGATGATAGTAAAGTGTTAAAAGACAAATTTAAAGATGTTGATAAAGTAGATGCTGAAAATGTTGAAAGTGTAGCGAAACTTAAACCAGATTTGATTATTACATACAACACTGACAAGAATTTGAAAAAATTAAATAAAGTTGCACCAACTATTGCTTTTGATTATATGAAACATGATTATAAAGAACAGCATAAAGAGTTAGGTAAAATCGTAGGTAAAGAAGATAAAGCAGAAGATTGGATTAAAGACTGGGAAGAAAAAACAAAAGATGATGGTAATGAAATTAAAGATGCCATCGGTGAAGATACAACTGTATCTATCATTAAAGATTTCGACAAAAAAATCTATGCATTAGGTAAAACATATGGTCACGGTAGTGAAATTCTATATGATTCATTTGGTTTGAAAATGCCTGAAAAAGTAGAAAAAGCGACTAAGAAAAATGATTTAGCTGATATATCTGAAGAACAAATTCCTGAAATGTTAGGAGATTATGTTGTTACACCAGTTGCCAAAGGTGCAGATTTATCATTCGAAAATAAAGATATTTGGAAAAATACAGAAGCGGTTAAAAATGGTAAAACATTTAAAGTGGATGAAGGTATCTACTGGTTAAATGATCCATATTCATTAGACTATGAACGTAAAGACTTAAAAGAAAAATTATTAAATCATTAGTCATTTAAAACAAATTAGTTAGTGAAGTAAACTTAAAACTGTCGCCAAAGTTGTTAAACTTTGCGGCAGTTTTTCTATTTGATTGAGTATGTCAATGTGTATCAATGGTCATTATTTTGGTAACAGCGCTAAGATGATAAAGAAAGATGCATATGTCATAGTTTTTGAGCTAAACATTATAAGGTGACATCCTATATTAAGACAAAAAATGTATTTATAGAATTAATTAAATAAATGTTATCATTTACATAAATAAAATCACATTGTATTAAAACGATGCTTATATCTTTGGGAGGATACGATGAAAAAACAACAGAAAATTGATAATTGGGTACAGCTCACGAAATATGTAAACTATATCGATACGATGATTGAGAAAAAATTGAAGCAAGAATACAATTTGAGTTTAAAAGAGTTTTATGTGTTGTATGAGATTTACAAAGCTAAAGGGAAAAAATATAAAATTAATGATTTGATTAAAATTGTAGATTTAAGCCAAAGTGCAATGTCACGTTTAATTGTAAGAATAGAAAAGCCAACGAAAGCATTAGTAGTGAGACAAGAATGTCTTGAAGATCACCGGGCGATGTATATTTATTTAACTGAGGAAGGGCAGGACATTACTGAAAAAGCTTTGAACACGTATGAAAGTCTGATCTCAAAAGTGAGCTTTTCTAATATTCGTAAGCTTTCTCAAATAGATAGTATAGATTAATGGTGTATGTAAGCTATAACGATAGCTGTGTTGATAAATAAACAGCAGTATAAATATTTGGTTGAATGATAAAACGAGTGTTTTATAAATAAAAGGGCTAAAACACGTATGCATGTTTTAGCCCTTTTTATTCGTATTATTAAGATTGACGTTTTTTAGAATGCTTCACACCATATAGAAGGTAAATGAGCAACCCAATAATAAACCAGATGAGTGTGTATAATTTTGCTTCAGCACCTAAGCCCCAGAATACAACAACGACACTGACAAACGTGATGATTGGCATAACAGGGTAGAATGGCATTTTAAAAGCTGGCATCGGAATATCTTTTCCTTCTCTTGGGCGTAACCCAAAAATGCCAATGGAAACAAACATAAATGCGACCAAGGTTCCTGCAGAAATTAACTGCGCAAGGAAGGCGAATGGGAACATAGAGCCAATGATAACTGCAATCATGGTTAAAATAATTAATGAACGATTAGGTAAATTTTTCTTGTTTAGTTTACCTAACCAAGAAGGTAATAAACCATCACGACCAAAGGAATATAGTAGACGTGAGCCAGCTAACATCATTCCAATAAGGGCTGTGAACATACCAATAACAGAAATTGCTTGCACAATAGCTGCCACAACACCAAAACCACTTTGTCTTAAGGCCCAACCAACAGGTTCAGCATTATCAGCATAAGCTGAATAAGTAAACATACCTACAAGGACAAGTGATACTGCGACAAATAGAATGACAGCTATTGCTAATGACCCTAAGATACCGCGAGGCATTGTTTTTTGTGGATTAATTGCTTCAGCCGAATTTGCTGCAATTGAATCAAAACCAATATATGCTAAGAATATCATTGATACACCTGCATAAATACCTTGCCAACCACCAAAGGAACCTGTTTCAGTTACTTTATGTTCAGGTATAAATGGTACATAATTGCTTAAATCAATAGCGGTTAAACCTACTACGATAAATAGTAAAACAGCTAAAACTTTAATTACAACGAGTATATTTTCAATACGTGCTGCTGCCGAAACACCATATGACAAGAGACAAGCAGTAAGTAAAATGACCACAGCGGCAACGATATCAATGATGCCTCCATCTGTCCCTAATGTATTGGATAATGATTTGGGTAATTCAATCCCTAATGGTGAGACGAGACCACGTAAATTTGCCGAAAAACCAGAGGCAACAAAGGCGACGGCTATAAAGTATTCAGCTAACAATGCCCAACCGGCAACCCAACCGAATACCTCCCCAAATACGACATTAATCCAAGAATATGCTGAACCAGCAAACGGCATTGCCGATGACATTTCAGCATAAGCAAAAGATACGAGACCCGCTACAACTGCAGCTAATAAGAACGAAAGTGCAACTGCTGGCCCAGTATGCTGTGCTGCGACTACACCTGGTAATGTAAAAATAGAAGTTGAAACAATGGTACCAACACCTAAAGCAAGGAAATCTTTTACACGTAATGTTCTATTTAAATGTGCATCCTTCACTTGATAGACGGAAGGATCTTCTCTTTTTAAAATCTTATTAAAAAAACCTTTCATAATGAACCTCTCCCAATGAATACTATATCGTAAAACTTAATAACTAATTTATGATAATGTATATCATAGCACATATATATCTAAATATTCAGAAAAATATTATAAAAATATGTGTAAATATACACAAAATACCACTTTTATGTGAACCTTTGTTAAGCAGTGTTTAATACCAGTAGATAATTACCTAGAAATTTTTAGAAAAGTGATAATAAAGCTAATTAACACATACTTTTAGCAGCGCATTAATATTTTCAAAAAGTATTTTTATTTAGCCTCATTATAATAGAATGCTCTGATGAAAAATAATTTATACATCCCGAAAGTTAGGCACATGGTCTTAACTTAAAGGATGTATTTTTATTTATATTAAAAACAGTGATTTATAGTTTTATTCAAGTGCAAATGGTAAGCTAATATTAAATTTGAGATTGAATGAAATAGGGGGGATTTATGATGAATATACAATCATCATGGCTTAATTTACCAGTAAAAGATTTAAAAGCGAGTGCGACTTTCTTTGAAAATATTGGGTTTACGATTAAAAAGAATGAAGCTGTTTTAGACAAAATGAGAGGTATTGAAACAGCAGATCATAAAATCATTATGTTAATTGAGCAAGGTCAATTTGAAAAAGTGGCGCAACAATCTGATATAGGTAGACATGAAGCATTGGTTTCAGTTTCTGTAAAAGAGGCAGCAGAGGTAGATGACTTATTAAATCTTGTTGAAACAGCAGGTGGAAAAGTACTTCAACGTGGTACAAAACATGAAGGCTTTTATGGTGGTCTATTTAGCGATATTGATGGACACTTATTTAATATTATCGCAATGTAATTTAAACTATAACGTAAACATTTATATACAGTATTGAAGGGAGTATCAGTATGATAAAAGCAATTGCGGTAGATAAAGATGGTACATTTCTTAAATCTGACCATACCTATGACAAAGCATATTTTGATCGTTTATATCAAAAAATTGTACAGCAAAATATAAAATTTATCGTAGCTAGTGGTAATCAATATGCACAGTTACGCTCATTTTTTCCTGACAAGGTAGATAATATCACTTTTGTAGCAGAAAATGGCGCGGTAACTTATCAAAATGATGCATTGTTGACAGCACATTATTTTGACCAACAACTCATATTTGAAGTTTTAGAAATGATTCATCAAACGTATCATATCAGTGATGTTGTTTTAAGTGGTATACATTCAGCATATGTAAGTGATGAGAGTAGCGACGAATTCCTAAATTTTATACGAAATTATTACTATGATATCAAAAAAGTAGCTTCATTTAATGAAATCACAGAGGATCACTTTGTAAAAATAGCTTTACGGATTAAAGATGAAGACTTGGTTAAGCAAGTGACTAACGAAATAGAACAACGTTATAAAGGGAAGATACGTGCAGTGACAAGTGGAAATGACAGTGTGGATTTAATCTTACCTAGTGTGAATAAAGGCGTTGCAATCAAAGAATTGTTAAAAGAATGGGACATACAGCAGGACGAATTACTCGCGTTTGGTGATGCCAATAATGATTTAGAAATGCTCGGTTTAACCATACATAGTTATGCTATGGCAAATTGCAGTGATGAATTAGCAGCGATTGCAAAACATCGGGCACCGTCTAACGATGAATCAGGTGTTTTACAAGTGATTGAACGATATCTTCAACAATAGGGCATTTAATAATAAAACTCAATTTCAGTTATACCTGCCAATGAATAGAGGCGAATTATAACTGAAATTGAGTTTTTATTTGCTAATTTACAATTAATACAGGTATGTCAACATTACTTGCAATTTTGTGTGTAACGTTACCAAGTATATTCTTGATATCAGATTTTTCACGCGTATTACTCATTACGATAATGTCATATGCATTTTCCTTCACTTCAGTCAAAATCGCTTGTTTAACATAACCTGCGCTAAATTTAACCGTGACAGTTAAATCGAGTGCTTCTAATTGTTGAATGAAAGGTGAGAGCACTTCGTTCTTCTCGTTTGCTAAATCTTCAAAATGCTTATTATCGTAACGTACCGACGTTTCAAGTTCACCTTCTGGAATAACATTAAATACTGTAACTTCAGCATTTTCAACGCCATTGGTTAAATTTTCCAATTCTTTAGGGACGTTATTGAACGAATTATCAAAGTCGTAAGCTAATAATATTTTCTTATACATGATAGCGCCTCCTTTTTATTCATATACCCTATTAAAAATAAAGTAATAATTTAATATTGATGATTAAGTGATTGCTTAAATAAATAGGATGACGCTTGTTAGCATAGCGTTATTTTACATCTAAACCGATAATTTCGTTAACATTGTTGTAGCCATTTGATTTAAGATAATGTGCTAATTGTTTATTCAATTTCTGAGTTAGTCCTGGACCTTCAAATACTAAAGCACTATAAATTTGAACTAGTGATGCACCTTGGCGCATCATTTTTATGACATCTTCTGCGTTGAAAATACCACCAGTTCCGATAATTAAAAATTGGCCATCTGTTTGTTTATAAGCATAAGAAATGAGTTTAAGATTACGCTCGAATAGTGGTTTGCCACTTAAACCGCCAGTTTCTTCACGATGATTTGAATGCAGTGCTTCACGTTGTTGTGTTGTGTTGGCTAGTATAATGCCATCAAAAGTTTGCGTAATTGGTGTTAACATTGCACCAAGACCATCTAAAGATAAATCAGAAGTTAATTTTATGAAAATAGGAACATTAAGGCTTTCTTTATGTTTATATGTCTGAATAGCTTCGCATAATTGCGAGAATTCATCTTTATCATGGAAGCTTTGTAAATTTTCTGTATTAGGTGAGCTGATGTTGACAGTAAAGAATGTGACGTCGTTTTTAAACGTATCAATCACTTTGATGTAGTCTTCATAACGCGCTTCATAAGGTGTGGATTTATTTACACCAACATTTAAACCGACTGGAATTTGATAACGATGCTTGCGTAAATAACTTAAAGCTTTATTCATACCTAAATTGTTAAATCCCATGCGGTTAATGAGTGCTTGATCTTCAACTAAACGATACATACGCGGTTTTGGATTACCTGGTTGTGGTTTAGGCGTTATACCACCAAGTTCAATTGATCCAAATCCTGCATTTTCTAAAGCTTTAGGAACTTCACAAGATTTGTCGAAGCCGGCTGCTAAACCAATAGGATTCGCAAAGTGAATGCCTTTGAGGTTTTGGTTTAATGAGTCGTTTTCGTAATGAAAGATTTTTTTAATTACAGGTAATAATTTTGGATGGTTTTGAACAAATTTAAGCGCGTCTATCGTCATTCCATGCGCTTTTTCAGGATCGAATTGAAATAACATTGGTTTGATGAGTTTATACATATAGTGATCGCTCCATTTATCAAATTTAATTAAAAATATTTATGTATCTTAAGTTCAATATGTAAAAAAGCTGAATTGAAAATGATGTCTTTAATAGACTAGCATTTTACGGAATATATGCCTAGACCAAATAAAAATAATTAATAGAAGTTTCACAGAAATCATTGGGTAGGTTTGTATGATTAAGTAGATGAGAAAAAGGAAATAATCATATATAACTTAATTTTAAGAGATTAGTGGAGGGATGATTCATGAATCAAGCGTGGCAATCACAATTGCCTTTAAGTCATATTAAAAATATCGTTCCTGTAAGTGGTGGAGATGTTAATGATGCATTTCGTATTGAAACGGATCAGGAAGATTATTTTCTACTAGTACAACGTAAGAGAAAGTCAACTTTTTTTGATGCCGAAATTGCAGGGCTCAATTTATTTGAAAAAGTCGGTATTACTGCACCGAGAGTCATTGATAGTGGAGAAATTGAAGATGACGCTTATTTACTATTAACTTATTTAGATGAAGGCGTGTCAGGTAGCCAAGAAGCATTAGGACAACTTGTGGCGCGTATGCATAGCGAGCAACAAGCAGATAATCAATTTGGTTTTGATTTACCTTATGAAGGTGGCGATATTTCATTTGATAATAGTTGGACGGATAGTTGGATTACCTTGTTTGTAGAAAAACGCTTAGATAAGCTCAAAGATAGATTGGTGCAACAAGGATTATGGGGAGACGCAGATGTCACTCAATATCAGGCAGTACGTCGTGTGATTGTAAATGAATTAGAAAGTCATAATAGCAAACCTTCGTTATTACATGGCGACTTATGGGGCGGTAATTACATGTTTTTAACAGATGGTTCACCAGCGCTATTCGATCCTGCACCATTATATGGGGATAGAGAATTTGATATAGGCATTACTTCAGTGTTTGGAGGATTTACGCAAGCATTTTATGACGCTTATCATAAGCACTATCCACTGAGTGAGGGAGCAGATGTGCGCTTAGAATTTTATAGATTGTATCTTTTAATGGTACATCTAGTTAAATTTGGTGAAATGTATGCAGGTAGTGTTGATCGTTCAATGCAAAAAATATTAAATCAATAAAATAAGGAAGTGGGATAGAAATCAAATTTTCTAATAGAGATTTCGTATGCCTATCTATGCAATCAAGGCAAGGATGACTCGGATAAAGGTTTGCATGAGCTAACGTTCATACATCAATCTCACTAGCATTTTTATGTGGCATAGCTAAGTTTCAGCTGATACATCAGAATGATTTGTGTCCATAAAAATGAAAACATCGTTTCTTTAAACAAGTGAGACGTTACATTTTCAATTCAGTCATCTACTGCCTAAACGAAAAAGAGCCTGAGGCATCTAATTATGTCTCAGGCTCTTATTCATAACAATCAAGTATCTCTAGATGATTCATTTAAATTAATCTATATCAAGTGTACCCATTTCTTCTCTTAATTGGTAAACTTTGTCTGGTGTCACGTCTTCACCTAAAGGATCGACTACTTTTAACGTTGAAAATGTATGGATTACTTGTCCACGTATCATTTTCAAATATTCTTGTCTCAAAGTTTGTTGTTCTTCTTTTTCTTCAATGCTTAACGTTTCTATTTTTTCTTTATTTGCAAGTTCATTAATTCTGTCTAGTAATGTCATTGTTTTTTTCCTCCTGTGATAAATGAGGTGGGAAGTGTGGAATAATATAATCGCCGACCTCAGTTAATAGTGATTTATATGGTCTATCATTAGATGTTAAATGCAACATTATATGATTTGTACCGATTTTTTCATATGATTTTAAAATGTTTAATAAAGTATTTCTACCTAAACGGTAGCCACCTTTAATTGGTTTAACGAGTTCATTAGGATTTAAAGATAAGTCGATAACTAATGGATGCATAAATGGTTTGAATACATCATTGTTATGCCATTCTTTTAATAAAGCTTTTTGTTTTTGAAATGGTTGTGGATAAAACATAAGGCCATCCATATTTTTCTTAATCCAGGAGAGTTCCTGTCGCGAATATCCTGTAGCAAACATGGGTATATGATTGTGTTTTGGCAATATTTGAAGACCTGAATCTTCATATAATTCAAATATTGAATTTGATATTTTTGGCGAATGTGATTGCCACAAATCATTCATTGCATAGATCGCATCCTGGAATTGCTTTGATAATTGCGTTTCTTTTATCTTGAAAGCTGGAAACTCAAATGGACGATCTCCTGTTGCTAAACCTAATAAAAATCGCTCGTCTGATATCAAGTCAAGAGAAGTTGCAGCTTTAGCTGTATGAATTGGATGACGCAATGTAGCAACAATACTAGATGTTCCGAGAGCGATTTTCGATGTTTTAGCGCTTAAATAAGATAAAAATACAAACGGATCGTAGTTTGTCGTTACATTACCTAAATGTGGACTATAAAGTGGATTATCTCTCACAAAAAGGCTTGTAAATCCAAGATTTTCAGCATACTGTGCTAAATCAACTTGATTTTCAAACGACAATGCGATGTTTTCAGAATTATCAAAAGGCAGCATTAAACCCAAAGTTAAATGGCCTTGTTGAAAAGTCCGTTTGAAACCATTGTGTTTTTGAATTGTTGTCACGTCTATCCCTCCTTAACTTGTATTTACAACACTTGATAACTAACTAACACTTGTTGTATAAATGCATTGTATACTGATTTGTTAACTAATGCAAACAACATGTTTATGCATATATTGTCTAAACAACAAAAATGAAATTGTGTTGTTTATTCACTAAAAAAGTCAGTTGAATTTAAATGATATTTATTATTTTAAAAGCTAAATTTCTAAAACGATAATACAATTATTTGATTATTATCCGAAAATTCATTAAATTGAAATAGAACAAATTTTGATGGAGGTTGTTTATGCTTAAAAGAAAACTACGAGGTGGTCTCATATTCATAATAGCTTTATTATGTACTGTGATCTCGATAAATGGAAATACATATGCTGTAACGCAAACACATCAATCGACTGATCAGTCAGCTCAGTCTGAAGACGCTAAAGTCGGTACCAATCAAATTAAGACAAGAGTCGTCTTACCTAATGACGATAGAACACAAATAGAAAATACAACAAATGGTCATTATCAATCTGTTGGCTATATTAGTATTGGAGATAATATTGCGACGGGTGTTGTGATTGATAAAAATACAGTGTTAACTAATAAACACGTTGCCAACCTTTCTGAAGGGAATATGACTTTTTCACCAGCTGCCCAAAATGAAAATACGATGTCTTATGGTACATTTTCTGAAAAAGAAATTGAAGTGTACCCAGGAAATGAAGATTTAGCGCTTATACATTTAAATAAAAATAAAGATGGCCAATCAGTTGGAGATGTAGTTCAACCGGCGACTTTAAAAGATGCCTCAGCGGTAACAAAAGATATGTCGATTACCGTAACGGGTTATCCAGGAGATAAGTCCTTGGCTACAATGTGGGAGAGTAAGGGCCAAATACTGAATACGAACACTACTGAATTTGAATATAATGCGAGTACATTCGGAGGTAATTCTGGCTCTCCTGTATTTAACGAAAATAATGAAGTGATTGGTATACACCAAGGTGGTATTGAAGGGGAAAGTAATAGTGCCGTAGCTATGACAGATGATGTATTGAGCTTTATTAATAAGAATAAAAGTTAATAAAAGGTACAAGCATAAAATCCACGACAGAGACCTAATAAGTCCTGACGTGGATTTTTATTTTAAAATCTGTTTCATTAGAAAGGGTAGTGCACCCTCAATGTAATCATTTGCTGATAATTGACTACTATGAAACCAATGCTTAGCTGTACCGTATAACCCCCATGAAAGAAATCTCGCACTTGCCGCAAGAGATTCTCTTGTTTCATTTGGATGTTGTTGGACAAGCAATGTTAAAAAGATATCCTCTAACTCTTCTTTGACTCTTTTTTCAACAACTTGTCCATAGGCTTCGCTATTTAATTTACATTCATTATGTGTTTCTTGAATATAACTCGTAATTGTAATGAAGCTGGAAGATAATGTCGTTTCGTTAAGTTCTGAAGAAACATCTAATGCATCATTTAAATTTTTTAATACAGTTTCTGAGAGCGTATAATCCATAATGTCATATTTATCATAAAAATGAGCATAAAACGTAGCGCGATTTACCGTTGCACGTTCCGTAATGTCTTTAATTGTTATAGTTTGTAATTTTTTTTCTTTAGCAATTTCACGAAAGGCGTCCATCAACAACTTTTTAGTTCTGGTTACTCTTGGGTCAACATGTGTTGTAGTCATTGACCTCATACCTCCTCTAATTTATAAAACGATTATGTATTCAAACAAATTATCTTGCTTTCATAACGAGATGTCAATGTGAATGATTTGAACTGCATATATTACAAATTAAGGAATACGTTTAAAAACCTTACTATAAAACTTTGTCCCAAAATATTTTGTGATTTGAATTACAGTGTCATGTTATTGTTTTCCTTAATTATGCTGTTCATGAAACTATAGATGAAAATACCTAATGTAATTATGATGATCCCTATCATACTAACTGTGCTTGGAAGCGGTAAGCCCAAAAGGAGCATTTCACCAATTAATGTAAAAATGATTTCAGTCGCTTGTGTCGATTCGACTGCTGCAAGTTTTGCTTGGTTATGTTTTACCATATTGGTTGCATAGAAAAAGAGTGTCGTAGCTATTATCCCAGAGAATACGGCTACGATAAATGTCTGTAAAAGTTGATTAGAAGAAGGCGGACCGGACCTCAATACACCACATATAAATATAACCACCCATATAGGTAGTGTGACGAGCGTCATACCATAAATACGTTCAAGTGTATTTAATTGATTATCCACAAGAATCATCATCTTACGATTACCTAAAGGATAGCAAAAGGCACCTATAATTAAAGGAAGTACCGACATGATAAAAACTTGTATTTCAATATGAGAAACTTGAGGTATTTGGACAAGTACCACACCCAAGACCATAATGCTAGAGGTACCTACAGAGCGCCAAGAAATACGCTCTCTTACTTTTATTTGTTGATGATTTATTTGCACATATTCATAAAAAATGGCGCGAGGAGTAGACCACAAATGATTGTTAATTGCCATGTTGCAGAGATAAGCCATCCGGGACTGTAATTAGCGACAAATGTAATTGGCATATAAAAAAATACAAATCCTAGGGTACTCCAAATCATCCATGGAACAAAATGCGTTTTAATATGATGATGTACTTTAGTTAGGTTCTTTTTAATGTATATAATTATAAAAAGTATGGGGAACATAAATAAAAAGCGTAATGAAGCACTAAATAGCCAATTGCCTTCATCTTTAGCCATTGCATGATTCAAGATAAATGTTACAGAAAAAAATAATGCACCAAGAATACCAATTAATATTGCACGCATACGATTCACCCTTTAACACTGTAATTGAAAATAATTAATATTTTTAATTTAACATTTATTTAAAAATTAGCAAAGCTAGTAAGTTTGTAAATATATTTATAGGCAATAATAAGCGTAAAGCAATATGATTTCATTTGTGTTAAAAGTATTTTGATACTTATCATGAAAAAGTAGTATGATAAAAATGTGCAAATATTTCGAATAAGGGGTAGAAATAATGGCAGATAAATTAAAGAGAGAACTCAGTAATCGGCATATACAGTTAATTGCGATTGGAGGAGCCATTGGAACCGGATTGTTTTTAGGTGCTGGACAATCTATTCACTTAGCTGGACCATCCATTTTACTCACCTATATTATTGTTGGATTTGTGTTGTTTATGTTCATGAGGGCAATGGGAGAAATGTTATTGTCAAACACTGAATTTAATTCTTTTGCGGATATCACGCATGAATATGTAGGGCCGTTAGCTGGATTTATAACGGGATGGACATATTGGTTAACATGGATTATTTCAGGGATGGCAGAAGTGACAGCAGTAGCTAAATATGTATCCTTTTGGTATCCAGATATTCCAAACTGGTTAACAGCACTGGCATGTGTATTGTTACTTATGTCGTTTAATTTATTAAGTACGAAATTATTTGGCGAATTAGAATTTTGGTTTGCAATAATCAAAGTAGTAACTATTGTGGCATTGATTATTGTCGGCATTGTAATGATTATCATGGCTTATAAAACGCCATTTGGTCATGCTAGCGTATCAAATATCTATCGTCATGGTGGGGTGTTCCCTAATGGTATGTCTGGTTTCTTAATGTCGTTTCAAATGGCAATCTTTTCATTTGTCGGCATTGAGATGATTGGTATCACAGCCGGAGAAACAAAAAATCCTCATAAGACAATTCCTCAGGCGATTAATAATGTGCCGCTTAGGATTTTATTGTTTTACATTGGTGCGTTAGCAGTCATCATTTCTATTATACCTTGGAATGAACTAGATCCAGAAGGCAGTCCTTTTGTGAAAGTGTTTGCATTAGTGGGGATACCATTTGCTGCAGGCATGATTAATTTTGTTGTGTTAACAGCTGCAGCGTCAGCGTGTAACAGTGGGATATTTGCTAATAGTAGAACACTATTCGGATTATCAGATAGAAAACAAGCACCACCGAAGTTTCAAGCAACAAACCGTAAAGGCGTACCAGTTGTCGCAATTCTTGTAACGTGTGCATTATTGTTATTTGCAGTATTATTGAATTATTTTATTCCAAATGCGACGACTGTATTTGTGTATATCAGTACAGTTTCTACAGTATTAAATATCTTTATTTGGACAATTATTATGATTGCCTATGTAAGGTACACCAAAGCACGTCCGGACTTACATAAACAAAGTAGATATAAAATGCCAGGCGGAAAAATTATGTCGATTTGTATTATTGCATTTTTCGTATTTATTTTCGGGGTATTATTTGTTAACCCAGAAACACGTATTGGGGTTATTTTAGCACCTTTATGGTTGATTGTACTTGCTTTAATGTATAGACAATACAAAAAGCATACAGCTGAGTAATGCGTGCTTTTAACATGAATACGCATAGGTTGTGAATTTTTATATTGGAGTGATTAAAATGAGTAAAAAAATAATTATGGATTGTGACCCGGGTCATGATGATGCAATCGCATTAATTTTAGCAGGAGCACAAAACAGTCCATTAGATATATTAGCTGTGACAACGGTAGCAGGGAATCAATCGGTAGAAAAAAATACCAAAAACGCTTTAAATGTATTAGAAGTGATGGGAAGAGATGATATTAGTGTCTCTGTTGGTGCTACGCGTCCACTTATTAAGCCAGCATCCTTTGCTTCACAAATACACGGCGATAGTGGGTTAGATGGTCCGAAACTGCCTGAAGTCCCAGCACTAAAACCAACGCAAAAACAAGCAGTCGATGTTATTATCGAAACATTGAAGCAAAGCAAGGAACCAGTCACGCTTGTTGCAACGGGTCCATTAACCAACATTGCTACGGCGCTGATTAAGGAACCAAATATCACACAACATATTGAATCTATTACAATTATGGGCGGTGGCACCTTCGGGAACTGGACTCCTACTGCAGAATTTAATATTTGGGTTGATGCAGAAGCGGCTAAGCGCGTCTTTGAATGTGGTGTGTGTATCAATGTGTTTGGTTTAGATGTGACGCATCAAGTATTAGCCACAGATCATGTTATCGATAGATTTAAACAGATTAAGAATCCAATTGCAAACTTTGTTGTAGAACTTCTAGAATTTTTCAAATCTACGTATAAAACGCACTTTGACATGGATGGTGGTCCAATACATGATGCTTGTACGGTACTTTATTTGATGCAACCTGATTTATTTACAATGCAACATACACATATCGATATAGAGCACCAGAGTCCATTGACATATGGCACGATGTCAGTAGATTTAAATGATATTATGAATAAAGAGAAAAATGCCTATTTTGCTACAGCGGTCGATGTAGCGAGTGTATGGACATTAATGGAAAATATGTTAGCAAGTTATGAGAAGCATACACATTAACAAGCAGACATTTATAAGCGGGAGTGGTACAGAAATCTGATTTTACTATAAAGATTTCATAGTGCTGCTCCTTTTTTGCTACAACTAAAGTATGAGCGCTAATTCAAGCGAATTATTAGAGATTTATCACTATAAAAAGTATACTGAAAAGCCAATACTTAAAATGATTAAAAGGTGAATCAAATAGTGAAAAATATAATGAAGTGGATTGTCTTACTAATGCTTATTATTGTTCCACTAACGTGGTTAATACTGAATATAAATGATATAAAAGAAAATATGAATGAAACATTTACTACACAAAATCAGGACGCAGACCAAGGTGAAAGTGAAGGTTCTTTTAGTAAGTTTTTCGATGGCAGTAGGGAAACAGAAAATTTTGGGGAATATAAATTTAGTGAATTTGATGGTAAACACTACGGCATCGATTATCATTTGCCTGAAGATACGCCAATCAAAGCGGCTGCTGATGGCAAAGTGACGCGAACATTCGATGATGATTTAGGTGGTAAAGTAATTCAGATAGCAGAGTCAAATGGTGAATATCATCAGTGGTATATGCATCTTAATGAATTTAAAGTGGAAGTAGGAGATGACGTTAAAGCAGGTGATACGATTGCACTGTCAGGTAATACCGGTGAACAAACGACTGGCGCACACTTGCATTTTCAACGTATGGAAGGTGGCGTTGGTAACGATTATGCGATAGACCCTAAAGATTATGTTGAAGATTTGCCAAATGGAGAAGAAAGTTTATTTGAAGTAGAGTAAATCGCTATATTAAATAAAAGAGATTCTAGAAGTTAGAGTTTTTCATACTATTAATACCAAATAACACAAGAAGTAATGAAAAATGGGGTTTATGAAAAAATAATAGCTTTTGAGATAACGTGAATAGGGCGAGACGATGAATTCAAATGATAATGTTTGATTTCATTGCCTCGCCCTAATTTTTATGGTCTTTTGGTATATCATAGATAGAATCGTATTGTAATAAATCTTGATGAATTGCTTCCCATAAATAGAATGCACCAATTGAAGCACAACCCTGCCATTGTTCCTTACAGATAGTGAGTTGTTTCTTTCTTTCGGCTTTGGTTGTTTGATATAACCATTGAGCAGCACGTTGCAATCCAACATCGTATATAGGTAATATATTTTTGCGCTGTAATGTAAATAGAAGAAAAACTTCGGCAGTCCATCTACCAATCCCTTTAATTTGAGTCAGTGCGTTAATAACACTATTGTCGTCCATTTTGTAGAGTTGTTCAAAATTCAATTGTCCATTGCGCACTGCAAATAGTACATTTTGGATATAGTTTATTTTTGATTGAGATAAACCTAACGCTTTCATTTCGGATTCTCTTAGTTGTGATAATTGATTTACCGTCCAGTGATCGTCAATGGCGATGGATAATTTTTGGAAAATAGACTGCGCTACAGCTACTGTAATTTGCTGTCCAATGATAGACCGGATAAGGGATTTTAACGGGTCTGGGCGCGTCTGGATCTGTAAATCTCCTATCTGGTTAATTAAATGCGCAAGTGTGGCATCTTGTTTAATTAGCGTTTGTACGCATGCATCTTGAACGGAAATTTGCCATGTATTCATAAATTACCTCTTAATTTAATAAGTCTTGAAGCACAACTGCTTGATTGTGCTGTTCATCTTTTGCTGCAAATAATAATATGACATCATGCTTAGTATTAGAAATGATAGATTTTAATTTTTCAAAGGCTTCTTTTTGTGATTCATTGTCACGTAATTCTTTGGCATATTTTTCTTTGAAAGCAGCATATAATTTGGGATCGTGATTGAACCATTTTCTTAATTCGGTAGTTGGCGCTAGCTCTTTTAACCAAAAATCTAAATTTGCGTCTTCTTTTGATATGCCTCTAGGCCAAACACGATCTACAAGTATACGCGTACCTTCGCTCTGATTATTTTCATAAATGCGTTGTATTTGAATTGTCATGCTACTGCCTCCCTGAAAATCATTTAGTATCAATCATATTATTACCGTTAAATGAAATTTGAAAACATAGTTATATTATAGAAGGAACAGGAATGGGTATATAAATAAAAAGGGAAATAGGAGTGATGATAATGTCTAAATTTGATCATATTCAACCACCTGACCATTTTCGATATAAAGAGGGTGAAGTGTTAATAAAAAATTATTATGAATTTACATGTGATAATAGAATTTATTTTACTCAAACTGTGCATAAAGATTTAGAAAACCAAACATATAAGTTCAACATAGAAATATTATCTAGCATTGATGCATATGGTCTAGCTATGGATTTTAATGAAGTAGATAAACTGTATGAAAGAGAAATAGCGCCTTATATTGATGGTCAACTTGTGAATGAAACATTGCCAGAGATGAATACAACAGCAGAAAATATTGCGATTTGGATTTGGCATCAATTTAATAAACACTTACCTGAAAATAATTCATTACAAAAGCTAGAATTTTTTGAAACGGATACACAGGGGTTAGTGTTAACAACAGAATTAATGGATAAATGAAAATGACGATATAAAAAGTGTGAGTAGAACAGAAATCAAAATTTCTAATAGAGATTTCTTAGTTCTACCGATGCAATTAAGGCAAGGCTGATTAAGATAATGGTTTACCTGAGTTAAAGCTTATGCATCAGAACGACTCGTTTCCATAAATATGGAAAAAAATACTTTCTTTAAATAAGTGAGACTTCATATTTTCAATTCAACTATCTGCTAATGCCTAAATGTAAGCGAGTTTAGGACCACTATTTATGTCCTAGACTCTTTATTTTGATATATCTCATTTTAGAATATCGTTAAAATTGATTTGATATAAGATGCGATTTTTAGAAAGTCGAGTTCCTCCAATGTTTTGTGTTTGCTACTAAATGAAATCACCCCTGTGATGAATTTAGTAAAAGTGAAAAATAATACAAAATAAATATTCTGAAAATTAAGAAAATATGATATGGTAGTATTCTATTTCAGCTTAGGGGGGAACTTCTATGATTAAAGTAAGTCCAAAACAATTTCTATATAATGTTCTGTCAGGTGTAGCAATTGCTATTGTTGCAGGTTTAATTCCTAATGCGATCTTGGGAGAATTATTTAAACTTTTTGCACCAAAATCTTCAGTATTTACAACTTTATTGCAAGTTGTGGAAAGTATTCAATTTACAGTTCCTTTATTAGTAGGTGCCTTAATTGCCATGCGTTTCAAACTAAGCCCATTAGCAACTGCAGTCGTAGCTAGCTCTGCATTTGTAGGAAGCGGCGCAGCACAATTCAAAGATGGCGTGTGGTTATTAGTTGGAGTTGGAGATTTAATTAATACAATGCTTACTGCAGCGATTGCAGTATTTTTAATATTATTAGTAGGAGAAAAATTTGGCAGTCTGACATTAATTATTTTACCTACCATTGTGGGGGTCATCGCAAGTGTAATTGGTGTATTTACCTTACCATATATCCAAATGATTACAACAGGTATTGGGAACTTAGTAAATTCTTTTACTGAGTTGCAGCCAGTCCTTATGTCAATGCTCATTGCATTAGTGTTTAGCTTTATTATTATTTCACCAATTTCCACAGTTGCGACTGCTTTAGCTATTGGTATCAATGGCTTAGCTGCAGGTTCAGCTTCACTAGGTATTGTTGCGTGTGAAGGTGCATTAGTAGCAGGCACACTTAAAATAAATAGAGCGGGTGTACCACTTACGATATTCTTAGGTGGCGTCAAAATGATGATTCCGAATATGGTCAGACATCCTATTATATTGTTACCTATTTTTACCAATGCGCTTATTACAGGTTTAGTTGGTGGGTTAATTGGTATTGGAGGTACAAAGGAATCAGCTGGTTTTGGTATTATCGGACTAGTTGGACCGATCAGTGCTTTTAGATTTATGGAACATTCAATAATATTGAATTTAGTTTTTGTGTTTATTGCATTTTTTGTCGTACCATTTGTTATGGGGTATTTAATTAATACGTTATATATGAAGATATTGAAAATATATGATAGAGAAATCTTCAAGTTCTTAGCGTAAGGTTACACAATTTGCTTAAAATGTGTGTCATATTTTGTAATAAAGCATAAGGTTGTCGTTACATAAAAAAATATAAAATGATTAAAAAAGGCCACCCATCAGTGGTCTTTTTTTAATTTAAACAAAAAAATTTGCAAGTTTTACTCCAAAATATAATTTTTTTGTCTTTTTGTTATTTTACAGTTATGTAACAAAAGTGTGATTTGTAATATTTCAGAATATATGATTTTCTTAAATGTAAATTTATTTAATCGCTTTATATCATATACTCATATAATATCCTTTTATCTATCAATAGTTATTTAGCATTACAAAATAAAACAAATATGTCGTAATGTTACAAAGTGGAATTTGATTTGTAACGTTTTGTTAAGGAAGTGTAATATAACTGAACGAAATTTATGGTATATTATTTGTGGCGAAAAGATAAGACATTAAATTTAAAAGATTTCAGCACATACGATAAATAATTTAACGAAAATATAATTTAACTTAAAAAGAAATTAATTGGAGGATTTTTTTATTATGAAGAAAACAATTTTAGCATCATCATTAGCAGTAGCATTAGGTGTAACAGGATATGCAGCAACAGCTGATCACAATCAAGCGCATGCATCAGAAGAAAATATCGACCAAGCGCATTTAGCTGACTTAGCTCAAAACAACCCAGAGCAATTAAATGAAAAACCATTACACGCTGGTGCGTATAACTATGATTTCGTATTAGGTGGAAACGAATATACTTTCACTTCTGATGGCCAAACTTGGTCATGGAATTATACAACTGCAGGTGCTCAAAGTGCATCTTCTAACACTATCCAAGATGTAACTGCTCAAGCAACTACACACACTAACGAAACTTCAGCTAACGAAGTTCGTACACAACAACAATCAAGCAACACTGAAGTAGCAGCTGTTGAAGCGCCTAAAGCTTCATCTAACACAAACGTTCAAACTGCACAAACAAGTGCTGCAGTAAAAACTTATAAAGCTGCTCAAACTTCAGCTGCTTCAACTGGTGGATCAGTTAAAGCTCAATTCTTAGCTGCTGGTGGTTCAGAAGCTATGTGGAATTCAATCGTTTTACCTGAATCAAGTGGTAATCCAAACGCTGTTAACTCAGCTGGATACAGAGGTTTAGGTCAAACTAAAGAATCATGGGGTACTGGTTCAGTAGCTGATCAAACTAAAGGTATGTTAAACTACGCTAAACAACGTTATGGTTCAGTAGACGCAGCGTTATCTTTCCGTGCTTCACACGGTTGGTGGTAGGATTTATAGCACTGAACACGCGGTTTGGTGGTATAAATATAAGAGCCTGAGACATAAATTAATGTCTTAGGTTCTTTTTCAATTAGGCAGTAGATGACTGGATTGAAAATACACTTATATCAAGCTTTTTTCAATCCTAGTCATCCTTGCCGGGGTAGGACTACGAAATCTCTATTAGAAAATTTGATTTCTGTCCTACTCCCTTTTTTTGCATTGACATGTTTGAATATTCTGATAAAATTAATAGTAATTTAAAAGCAAAACTTATCCAGAGAAGTTGAGGGAATTGGCCCTGTGAAGCTTCAGCAACAGACTTTGTAAAGAAGTACTGTGCTTCGTCCAACAAGTAACACTACTTGAAAGATAGGTGACATGTAAACTATATGCCACTTTCGTAGGTATATAGTTTTTTATTAGGAGGACTTTGATGGTGATTTCGGATAGATTAGCACAAGTACCAGATAGTTATTTTGCAAAAACGATGGGGCAGCCTGTTGAACATGGGCCGTTACCTTTAATTAATATGGCGGTAGGTATACCAGATGGAGAAACACCAACAGGGATTATTGATTGTTTTACAGATGCATTGCGAGAGCCAAATAATCAAAAGTATGTAGCATTTCATGGTAAAGAGACTTTTAAACAAGCGATTGTAGATTTTTATCAAAGGCAATATGATGTCGTGTTAGATAAAGACGATGAAGTCTGTATTTTGTACGGAACTAAAAATGGTTTGGTAGCTTTACCATCTTGTATTGTTAATCCTGGTGAAAATGTACTACTACCAGATCCAGGTTATACAGATTATAAGGCGGGTGTCTTATTAGCTGATGCACATCCACAACCGCTCGTATTAGAACCACCATATTACTTGCCTCAATGGGATAAAGTGGATAGGGATATATTGAAAAATACGCGATTAGTCTATTTAACGTATCCAAATAATCCTACTGGATCAGTAGCTACACAAGCTGTATTTGATGAGGCTGTAGCGCAATTTAAAGGTACAAAGACTAAAATAGTTCATGATTTTGCGTACAGTGCATTTGGGTTTGATCATAAAAATCCGAGTATTTTACAAACAGAAGGTGCAAAAGATTTAGCGATTGAAGTATTTTCATTATCTAAAGGATATAATATGTCCGGTTTTAGAGTTGGATTTGCAGTAGGCAATAAAGATATGATTCAAGCGTTGAAAAAATATCACACACACACGCATGCGGGTATGTTTGGTGCGTTACAAGATGCAGCGACCTATGCATTGAATCACTATGATGATTTCTTGGACGAACAAAGTAATATTTTCAAACAACGTAGGGATACTTTTGAAGCGAAGTTAAAGGAAGAAAATATTCAATTTGAACCGATGAAAGGTGGTATATTCTTGTGGCTAAAAACGCCGCCAAATTTTGATGGGGAATCATTTGTTGACTATTTATTACAAGAGCAATCCATACTTGTTGCACCGGGTATTCCGTTTGGTGAACATGGTAAAAACTATGTGCGTATATCATTAGCGCTTGATGATGAGCAATTGAAAGTAGCTGCCGAGAGAATCCAATCTCTGAGACATCTGTATGAATAACATTAATTTTAAAGGGGATGCTAACATGACGCGTATAAAACTTTTTGGCGTTAGAAATGAGGATAAAGCTTTCATTGAAGCTTGGTCTAATAAGCATAAAGTAGAAGTCGATTTAGATGAAGATTTATTAACATGTGAAACTGTCTCACGTGTAAAAGGATTTGATGGTGTGTCTATTTCGCAACAAATACCATTGGACGAAACCATTTATAAGCAATTACATGATTTTGGGATTAAACAAATTGCTCAACGTAGTGCTGGCTTTGATATTTATGATTTTGAATTGGCGGAAAAATATAATTTGATTATTAGTAATGTACCTTCTTATTCACCACATTCAATTGCGGAATATACTGTGTCACAAGCACTCAATCTAGTTCGTAATTATAATGACATTCAACAAAAAACTGCTGAATATGATTTTAGGTGGCAACCGGATATATTATCACGTTCTATTAGAGACTTGAAAGTTGCTGTCATTGGAACAGGTCGCATTGGTTCAATTGTTGCTAAGATATTTGCGCAAGGATTTGACGCTGAAGTAACGGCTTATGACATTGCACCTAATGATGATTATAGAAGCTTTTTAACTTATGCAAGTACCATCAATGAAGCAATCCAAAATGCAGATATCGTAACAGTACATATTCCAGCTAGTAAGGAAAATGATTATTTGTTTGATGAAACTTTATTCAATGAATTTAAACCAGGTTCTGTATTTATTAATTGTGCTCGAGGTACAATTGTGAAAACAAGTGCATTAATCGATGCTTTAGATCGAGGTTTGATAAAAGGTGCAGCATTAGATACGTATGAAGGTGAAAAAGGCTTGTTCCCTAGTGATCAACGTCATACAGCATTTAATGATGATATGTTAAAGCAATTGATTGAACGACCAGATGTCATTGTTTCACCACACATTGCATTTTATACAGATGCCGCTGTCGAAAATTTAATTGTTGATGCATTAGATGCAACGATGGAAGTCATAAAAACAGGTGACACGCGTTTAAGAGTAAATTAAATATATAAAAGAAGGGGCGCTTAAATGACTAAGCGTCCCTTCTTTTATATTTATTTAACATCGTAACCTTGGTCTTCTATTGCGTCTTTCATTTGAGGCATTGTAACTTTGTCATCGTCAAAATCTACTTTAACATTACCGGCTTCTAGACTAACGTCAGCTGTTGATACACCATCAAGCTCAGTTAATGCAGTTTCTACAGCATGTTTGCAATGGTCACAGCTCATGCCTTCTACTTGAATTGTTTCTGTAGCCATATAAATCACCTCCTCATAAAGTCGTATGATTGTATTATATATCATTTATAATTTCATACGTTTTAATCTTAACGCATTTGTTACTACACTAACAGAACTTAGAGCCATGGCTGCACCAGCAATCCATGGTGCGAGCAAACCAAGTGCGGCGATAGGTATACCTGCAACATTATAACCAAATGCCCAGAATAAGTTTTGGCGAATATTGCGTATGGTTGCTTTACTTGCCTTAATGGCTTTAGGTATTAATAATAAGTCACCGCCTAGAATTGTAACATCTGCGGCTTCAATAGCGACTTCTGTGCCAGTACCAATAGCAATACCAATATCGGCTTGTACGAGTGCTGGTGCATCGTTAACGCCGTCACCCACCATCGCAATGGTTTTATCTTGGGTTTGGAGTGATTTGATTTTTGCTGCTTTTTCTTCTGGTAATACTTGGGCAATGATTGTATCGATACCAACTTCATTGGCAATAGCTTGTGCTGTACGTTCATTGTCACCGGTTAACATGACGACTTTAATATTGAGATCATGTAATTGTTTAATTGCAGCAGCAGTTGAGTCTTTGACTGTATCTGCAACGGCAACCATCCCTCTATATTCTTGATTGATTGCAATTAACATTGCTGTTTTACCAGATTTTTCAAATTGAGTCATGATGTCTTCTGAATCTTTTATATCGACATTTTCGTCGTTCATAAATTGACGGTTACCAACAATTAAATTTTTGCCAGATATATTTGCTTTAATACCGCGCCCAGGTACCGCTTCGAAATCAGTTGTATCTAATAATTTAATATTCATCGTTTGGGCATAATTTACAATGGCATCTGCTAAAGGATGTTCTGAACCTTTTTCTGCGCTAGCTAATAATTGCAAAGCTTCTTCATCACCATCAAAGTCAGTGACTACTGGTTTCCCATTGGTTATCGTACCTGTTTTATCAAGTACGACGGTATCGATTTGATGGGTACGTTCAATGTGTTCGCCACCTTTAAATAAAATACCGTTTTCTGCAGCTTTTCCAGTTCCTACCATGATTGATGTAGGTGTTGCTAAACCAAGTGCACAAGGACACGCAATGACGAGTACTGCAATTGCGGCAACTAATGCGGGTTCAAATTGACCTTGTTGAACGAATGCAATCCATATAATAAAAGTGAGTACTGCGATACCAACGACGATAGGTACAAAGTAACCTGAAATAACATCGGCTAGACGTTGTATCGGTGCTTTCGAACCTTGTGCTTCTTCAACAACTTTAATAATAGACGCGAGGGCAGTATCTTTTCCTACCTTCGTAGCTTTAACAGTGATAGAACCATTTTTATTCATAGTTGAACCGATAACGTTATCATCTTGCACTTTTTCAACTGGCATGGATTCACCAGTTAGCATCGATTCATCAATAGACGTTTTTCCTTTAATGATTTTACCGTCTACAGGTATTTTTTCACCAGGTTTAATAATTAAATAATCGCCTTCAACCACATCGTTTAGCGGTATCATCTGTTCTTTATTGTCCCGCAAAACGCGCGCTTCTTTGGCTTGAAGATTCAATAATTCACTTAATGCATTTGTCGTTTGTGTTTTTGCACGAGTTTCTAAATATTTACCAAATAAAATAAGTGTAATTAATACGGCACTTGTTTCGAAATATAAATGAGGCATCACATTAGCATTAAATAGCCATTTGACCATTTCGTATAAACTGTAGAAATAGGCGGCACTTGTACCTAATGCAACGAGTACGTCCATATTTGCTGAGCCATTTCTTAAGTTTTTGTAAGCTCCAACATAAAATTGCCATCCGATAATAAATTGAACCGGTGTTGCCAATATAAATTGGAACCAAGGATTCATAAAAATAGATGGAATTTGTATACCGAAAAGATGTACAAGCATTGTTAGCAAGAGTGGCGCGGCCAACACTGCAGAAATGATTAATTTAACTAATTTGCTTCTTAATTCTAATTCTTTTTGTGAACTTTTTTCGGCCACCTCTTTTTTGGGTTGTGCATCGTAACCTATTTTTTGTATTTTTTTAATTAATGCATCAACAGACGTTGCACTAGGATTATAGGAAATCGTAGCATTTTCAGTTGTTAAATTGACTGTTGCTTGATCTACACCATCTGTACGATTCAATACTTTTTCAATTCGATTAGAACATGCTGCACACGTCATGCCAATAACATCTAACTCAGCTGTTTCATTTAACACACCATAACCTGTTTTTTCTATGGTTTTTGTTAAATCATCTGCGGATGTTGATTCTGGGTTGTAAGATATTGTAGCTTTTTCAGTTGTAACATTCACATTTGCTTCTACATCATCTAATTTATTTAAGTTTTTCTCAATGCGATTGGCACAGGCAGCACATGTCATTCCAGTAATGCCAATGGTCGTCTTTTTCTGTTCAGTCATATGCTGTGACCTCCTTATAGTTAAAATAAAATGGCTGGATATATACGATTAAGTCATTTGTTTTATATTTATAATATACCCCTAGTAGGTATACAAGTCAAACACAATGTTTAAAAAAAGACTGAAGCATCGTATGCCAATTAAGGTATATCATGCTTCAGTCTTGGAAAATATTTATAAAAGATGTTGTTGATTCACTTTACTTAATTCATTTACGATTTTACGGCTATCTTTATTTAGATACTGAACGTAAATTGTATTGTTTTTTTTATGATAATTATCTATTAAAGTATCTATGGCATTTACTGCAGAATCATCCCATAAATGTGCATCTTTAAAATTTAAGTAAATTGTTTTATGTCTTAATTCTAAATCAAGTTGGTTCATTAATGAATCAATAGATACGAAGAAAATTTGTCCAGTAATATAATAATGAATGGTGTCGTCCTCTTCTTCGTAGGTAACAACCACGTTTGAAATCTTTGTTGCAAAACAAAGTGCACTCACAACGACACCGACGATAACACCTAGAGCTAGGTTATTAGAGATTAGCACAATCGCAACTGTTAAAATCATGACAAATGCATCAGTGCGAGGTGCCTTTTTAATAAATTTAAAAGATCTCCAATCAAATGTACCAATTGAAACCATAACCATAATTGCAGCGAGAATAGGCATTGGAATTTGAACAACCCAGTCGCCAAAGATGATAATCAAAATGATTAAAAATATACCGGCAGTAAAAGTAGATAATCTTGTCGTTGCACCTGATCGAACATTAATGACAGATTGACCAATCATCGCACAACCACCCATTGCGCCAAAGAAACCAGTTACTACATTAGCAATACCTTGGCCACGTGATTCTTGATTTTTACTACTATATGTATCTGTTGCTTGATCCACAATTCTAGCAGTCAATAAACTTTCTACCAGACCGACAATCGCCATAGATAATGAGTATGGAAAAATGATTTGTAATGTCTGTAAGTTGAATGGTACATCCGGAATAAAGAATTGTGGCAATGAACGATTAATTGCACCTAAATCACCCACAGTCTCAACTTTTGCACCGGTAATTAAATACGTTATGGTTAGTAGTATAATTGCAACAAGTGGTGCGGGTACTTTATTAAATACGCGTGGTAGCAAGTAAATAATAAGTAGGGTAGAGATAACAAATAAATAAGTTGGGATAGAAATACCAAAGATATGTTTGATTTGGGTCATGAAAATCATAATAGCTAGTGCATTAACGAATCCAATCATGACAGAATTTGGAATGAATTTCATTAATCTTCCTATTTTTAAAATACCGAAAATGATTTGTATGATACCCA
Source organism: Staphylococcus sp. LKG3-1 (assembly GCF_048568385.1). Lineage (NCBI taxonomy): Bacteria > Bacillati > Bacillota > Bacilli > Caryophanales > Staphylococcaceae > Staphylococcus > Staphylococcus sp. LKG3-1. The sequence goes on along the minus strand of NZ_CP183796.1, from coordinate 1,614,010 downwards.
TTAGTATTGTCGCAGCAAGCAAATATTGGACGCCATGATCTTTGACTAAAGGAACAATTACTAATGCGACAGAACCGGTAGCAGCAGATATCATAGCTGGTCTGCCCCCTACAAAGGAAATGACCACTGCTATAATAAATGAAGAATATAAACCGACCATGGGATCTACACCAGCAATAATTGAGAACGAAATGGCCTCTGGAATGAGCGCTAATGCAACAACAATACCAGCTAAAACATTGGTGCCTGGTGCAGTTAGCCATTCACTTTTTAATTTATTTAACATCTCTTGTACTCCTTATTTAAAATTGAACTTAGCTATTATATCATAAGATATAATTGAGCATTTTAAGATTTGAATAAAATACTTTTTATATATGTGACAGGTTTGTCATTTAAATGGAAATATTTGTTAGTTGAAACAAACGAAAAAAGAATTGAGATTCGTTAAGCTATGACTATACAGTAATTAAGGAGTGAGCGGCTTGTCTATATTGAAAGTAGAAGGACTAACGAAAAGTTACGGAAACAGACATCGTCAACAAGAAGTATTAAAAGGGATTGAATTCTCAATAGAAAAAGGTGAATTTGTTTCTATTATGGGACCGTCTGGATCAGGAAAGACAACTTTGTTAAATGTATTGAGTTCTATTGATTATATTACCAGTGGAACAGTTGAAATCAATGGTCACAAATTGAATGAAATGAGTAATAAAGCATTGGCAGACTTTAGAAAAAAAGAAGTCGGTTTTATTTTCCAAAATTATAGTGTCTTAAATACACTGACAGTTAAAGAAAATATTATGTTGCCTCTATCAATTCAAAAAATGTCAAAAGAAGAAAAAGAAAAAAATTATAAAGAAGTGACAGAAGCATTAGGTATTCAAGAACTTGGAGATAAATATCCTAATGAAATTTCTGGTGGTCAACAACAACGTACTGCTGCAGCGCGTGCATCAGTCCATAAACCAGCAATTATCTTCGCGGATGAACCTACAGGGGCGTTAGACTCTAAAAGTGCGCAAGACTTATTGCATAGACTTGAAGATCTTAATAAAAACATGAATGCGACAATCGTTATGGTGACACATGACCCTGTTGCAGCGAGTTACTCAAATAGAGTAATCATGCTGAAAGATGGCAATATTCATTCAGAAGTCTACCAAGGTGAAGATACGAATCAAGCATTTTATAAAAATATCATTCATATGCAAACAGCCTTAGGTGGTGTGGCACATGAGCTTTAATCAAATTGTTCTTAAAAATTTAAGACAAAATTTACGTCACTATGCGATGTATATATTTTCGCTCATTGTGAGTATTGTATTATATTTTAGCTTTGTTACATTAAAATATACAGATAGTATCAATAACGCGAATTCTATAGGCATCATTAAAAAAGGCTCTGTCGTTGGTTCATATTTTTTATTCGTTATTATTATCGTCTTTTTAATGTACGCAAATCAGTTATTTGTTAAAAGACGTACACGTGAATTTGCATTATACCAACTCATTGGGCTTACGAGATCTAATATTTTACGCATGATTTTGATTGAACAAATCGCTATGTTCTTAGTGACAAGTGTAATCGGTATTATCGTAGGTGTTTTTGGATCGAAAATTCTACTGATGATTGTACTTAAAATATTGGATATTAGTACAAGCGTATCATTAACATTCCAATTTCCAGCAGTTACACAAACTGTATTACTCGTTATTGTAGCAATGTGCTTAATTATGATACAAAGTTTTATCTTTTTACGAAAACGCAGTATTTTATCAATGATGAACGATAGTTCAAAATCAGAAGCAACTAAAAATAATATTTCAATTGCTGAAGTCATATCTGGTATTTTGGGTATCGCTATGATTATCTTTGGTTACTATATGTCTACAGAAATGTTTGGTAAATTTGCAAGTGGTATGATGTTCACACCATTTATCATTCTGTTCTTAACAGTTGTAGGCGCATATCTATTCTTCAGAAGTTCAGTATCAGTTATTTTTAAAACAATCAAAAATGCTAAACATGGTAAAGTGTCCATTACAGATGTTGTATTTACTTCTTCAATTATGCATAGAATGAAAAAGAATGCGTTATCTTTAACAATTATTGCCACAATATCTGCAGTGACAGTGACAGTATTATGCTTTGGTGCAATTAGCAAAGCAACGATTGATGACAATGTGAAGTTGAGTTCTCCACAAGATTTTAATTTCACAGAACAAAAACAAGCAGAAGCGTTCGAAAATAAATTAGATAAGGCGCATATTGGTTACGATGAACAATATAAAGAATTAGAGAGAGTGAAAGTGATGAAGGATAGCTTTTTCAAGGAAAGTGGAGGCACTGGCAATATGATGCCAACTGAAATGTTTATTACGAGTAATCAATATTTTAAAGATAAAGACATTACTGGAAACAAAGCTAAGATAACTAATTTAGCAGCTGCAGGTGGATTTGCACAACATAATGATCAAGGTATTATTAAACTGAAAAGTAAACCGGATCAATCAATTAAGGTTATAGACAGTAATGAAGATGTCCATTTCAGTAGTGAAGTGAGCTATGCTGGACCGGTACTTATTGTTAGTGAAGATAAATATAATCAATTGAAACAAAGTGCTGTAGAAACCAAACATCAATATGGATATAATTTGGAAAAACAAAGTGATTGGAAAGCGGCAAATAAAATTGCTAAATCCATTAATCCAGACATACAATCTCAAAAAACACAGCGACAAGATATGAATGATTCTGTAGGAATTCTACTATTTGTTACTGCATTTTTAGGATTAGCATTTTTAGTGGCGGCAGGATGTATCATTTATATCAAACAAATGGATGAAACCGAAGATGAAATTCCTAACTTCCGTATTCTACGTAAGATTGGTTATACACATCAAGATATGCTGAAAGGGCTTGGACTTAAAGTGATATTCAACTTTGGTCTACCACTCATTGTTTCATTATTACATGCTTACTTTGCAGCAAAAGCCTTTATGTTTCTTATGGGTGGTTCAACGATGACTCCTATTTATATCGTCATGATTGCCTATTCAATTGTTTATGGTATTTTTGCAGTAATGGCTTTTGTACATTCAAGCCGTATCGTCAGACATTCAATTTAAATATAATAGCATTGGTTTTTATTTAGAACACTGTAGCGTATATCGTTACAGTGTTTTTTGTATAACGCACATAGTCTGTCTAGAATTTATGTTGTGCCATTCATGTTTGTCATAAGAATAAAGTGGTATCTATCAATGGATAGAGATTATAACAGAGAGGTGTATAATTAATGAATTTATTAGAATTTCATAAGCAAATAAAAGGATACACACAAGATAGACAGCCAGGTATACAGAAAGATATGAACCCACAACCAATAACGGAAATGGAAAGTTATAAAAGTGGTGGCAAGTTAAAAGGTAAAGTTGCATTAATAACGGGTGGTGACTCTGGTATAGGACGTGCTATCGCAGTGCTTTATGCAAAAGAGGGTGCTAATGTAGCGATTGGATACTATGATGAGCATGAAGATGCTGAAGCGGTCGTTGAACAAATATCATCTTTAGGTGTTACTGCAAAAGCGTACGCCCATGATTTAAAAAAAGTCGAAGATTCACAAAAATTAATTGAAAAGGTCGTTGCTGATTTCGGAGAATTGAATATTTTAGTAAACAACGGTGGTGTTCAATTTCCACAAGATCATTTTGAAGATATCGCACCTGAACAAATCAAAGAAACTTTTGAAACAAATATATTTGGAATGATGTTTTTATCTCAAGCAGCGGTACCACATTTAAAAGAAGGTGACGCAATCATTAACACGACGAGTGTTACAGCTTATAGAGGATCTGCACACCTAATTGATTATTCAGCTACTAAAGGGGCAATTGTTGCATTTACGCGTTCACTAGCGACAACTTTAATGAGCAAAGGCATACGAGTCAATGCTGTGGCACCAGGTCCTATTTATACACCACTGATACCAGCTACATTTTCTGAAGATAAAGTGGAAAATCAAGGTGGAGAAACACCAATGGAAAGAAGAGGACAGCCAGCAGAACTTGCGCCTTCTTATGTATTTTTAGCTTCCTATGCGGATAGTTCGTATATCACTGGCCAAGTGATTCATGTTAATGGTGGAGATTATATTACTTCATAAATATAGAAATGGAAAAAATAAGACAATGAGTCTGGGACAAACATAAATGTTTCAGACTCTTTTTCATTTTCTAGTCATCGTTCGCAGGATGGGACTAAAAAATCTATATTAGAAAATCTGATTTCTGACTCATTTTGATTGCTTAATGTTATTGGAAACTTATATTTAATTGATAAAACTGTGGAGAAGTACCTTTTGTTAAAGTTAAATATTTTATTGGAAATATTATTTTTAATCATTTTAATGATGGGAAAGATTGTTTGCTGATATATTCTATATGTTCAACGTATGTACCTTTATGTTTTAGTTTTACATATTGTTCAGAAGGGTTATACCCATTAAATGACACTTTATAACTGCGTTTTTCTCCTTGTTTAGAATAAATGGATAAATCTTGATAGTATTGCGTGTTTAATTTAACGATGGCATAAGAGGTTTCTTTTTTTAATAATGGGTTAAATCTGTCAAATTTATCAAATGAGAAGAAGGCAACTGTCAATAGTACGAAAAGGATAACGATAATGAGTAAGGTTTTTTTTCATGATGATAGCTCCTTTATTTTAATGAAATGAGTACTTTCTAATAACGACAATACTACCTATACTTTAATTCCAAACGGCACCTTGAGTATAAACAGTAGCGGCTTTGAGTATAGGGCTAGTGCTTAAGGAAAATGAGACAAGCAACAATGAACTTACAATGAATTTCTTCATAAGAAAACCTCCTTTTTATAATTTAATTATATTATAAATAATTATTTATAATATTTCACTATAATCTATAGGGAAAATAAAATTCACGACAAAAAAGCAACGGCGCTTTTAAATAAGCGGTCCGTTGCTTCAGTCTGAAGGTTGTCTTAGAAAATCTATTTGTTGCAATTGCGTTATTCCGATACAGTAAATCCAATTTGTATATGCATAGCGTTACCTCAAGATAACGTATAGCATATGTTAAATACTTATGTGTCATGTCTTGATGAGGTTATAAACTTTAAAAGAAATCAGAAGGAATCAACTTTTCGAAATCCAAATTTTTTATACCGTCAAAATTTAGGTTTTCAATGCTTTGTAGTATTTCACCGTTTTTAACTTGGTTATAGTAATTTGTTGCCTCGGCAGTTACATCATGATCTTCAAAAGTCTTCACGACACCAAGTATAATGACCACGGCAATTGCTCCCTTAATTAAAAATTTCATAATTATTGACTCCTTTTATAAGTTTATATACCTAGTTTATACTGTTTCGCTCAATTTAACATGCGTCCTTAGTATAGATGTTGTGTCATACCTTAGCAGTATAGCACGTATCGATCGTTTATTGTGAAGCATCCAGCTATAAACCGAATGCGATAGGTAGCCAGAAATACGCAAAGAGTGAAATAACAATAATTGCAAAAATATCAAGTACAAAGCCAGCCTTGACCATATCTTTCATTTCTAACTCATCGGAACTAAATACGGCTGCATTCGGTGGCGTGGATATAGGCAACATAAATGCACAAGTAGAAGATAAGGCAACGATACCCATAATGATAAAGGGATCTTGGCTGATAGCTGCTGCAAATCCAATACTGATAGGCATTAACATATTTGAAACGGCAGTATTTGACATCACTTCTGTTAGGAATAAGATGGCCGTTGTTAATACAATTACAATGAGTATGAATGGCAGTGGCTTCACAATACCTAACATACCACCAAACCATTTTGTTAACCCTGAATCTTCAAATGCTGCAGCTAAAGACAAACCGCCACCAAATAGTAGTAATATTCCCCAGGGTAACTTATTCATATCGTCCCATACCAGTAATCCGCCTTTAGCATTTTTGGCTGGAATAAGGAATAACAACACAGCGCCAAACATTGCTATAATCGTATCTGTGATGTGCAATGTTTCAGGTAAAAGCCCTCCGAAAATCCATAATAAACTAACGAGTAAAAAGACAATGCCTGTTAATTTTTCTTCTTTAGACATCGGACCTAAATCATGCAAAGCTTTCTTGGCAAAATCTGAGGATATTTGGTCAGCGTCTTCAATTTTAAATAGCCATTTTGTTAAGAGGAAGTAGAGAATTGCTAATAAAATAACTGTTAATGGCACTGCGAAAATCATCCATTGCGCGAATGATACTTTTCGATCAAGACTTGATGATGCAACGGCAGCAAAGACTGCATTGGGTACTGAACCAATGAGTGTAGCTAGTCCACCAATAGAAGCGGAATAAGCAACGGTAAGTAAGAGCGCTTTACTAAACTTACTTGCAGATGCTGGTTTGAGAAATTGTGCATCCTTAATTTCTTGAATAAGTGCTAAGGCAATCGGTAACATCATCAGTGCTGTCGCAGCATTTGATATCCACATAGATATAAAGGCAGTGGCGATCATTGTTCCTAATATAATGCGGTTACTGCTTGTGCCCATCATGGAAATGATTGTCATCGCAATCCGCTTATGTAAATTCCATTTTTCAATCGCTAGCGCAATAATAAATCCGCCCATGTACATAAAAACAATGGGATCCGCATAGGCACTTGCTGCAATCACTTCATCTGTACCACCTGTAAGTGGTAGGAGAATAAGTGGAATTAATGAAGTCGCAGGAATTGGAATCGCTTCTGTAATCCACCATGTTGCTACGAATAATGTAACTGCTAACACAGCTCTAGGTGCGTCTGCTAAACCTGTAATGGCAGGTATAAAATAAAAGATAATAAAAAGTAATGGTCCTAAAATCAATCCGATTTTTTGTTTCATAAATGTAAATCCCCCTTGTTTATAACCCCTGTACCAGTAAGAATATCAATTTAAAACTTTATAAACAATTCATTTTTCAGAAAATTGTAAAAATAATCCGAGGTAACTGGTAGAATGAATTTAACAAATTGTAGATTGTCGAAGGGGGATTATTTATGCTAATAGGTGCAATAGTAGCTAAAGATGATACATGGTTATTATGGGCAATCATTATTGTTTGGGCAACGGTGAGTTTATTTTTAGAACAACGTTATCGATGGGCGAGTACCATTTCGGGTGCGATTATTGCACTTGTTGGGGCAATGTTACTATCGAATTTCAAAGTGATTCCAATGAGCGCACCAGTATATGACACTGTGTGGGATTATATTGTGCCCTTATCTATTCCATTACTTCTTTTTAGTTCTAATATATTGAAGATTTGGAAAGAAAGTAGAAGATTATTAGTGATATTTTTTGTAGCCTCTATAGGTACTATGATTGGTACAACGGTAGGATTTATGATCTTAAATCAATGGATTCCATATTTAAATAAAATAGGAGCCATGATGACTGGAAGTTACATTGGAGGAGGCGTTAACTTTGCGGCATTGAGTTCCAAACTTGAGACACCAAGTGAAATGATTTCATCTACTGTAGTAGCAGATAATAGCGTCATGGCACTTTATTTTATGCTATTAATCGCACTACCTTCATTGCCTTTAATTAAAAAACAATTTAAAAGTGACTATGAATCAAAAAGTACTCCAGAATCTCAACAAGCGTATTGGGAGCCAAAAAAAATACAATTATTAGATATTGCTTTTTCGATTGCAAGTGCTGTGACGCTTGTAGCAGTCAGTTTCAAAGGTGCTGATCTCATTCAACAATGGATGCCGCAACACAATGTAGTTCTTACATTGATTGTTTCTTTTTTGGGAGATCCTTATTTATTGTTAACCACTTTAACTTTAATTGTAGTTGCAGTTTGGGGAGACTTCTTTGAAAGTTTAGCAGGTGCTTCAGAAATTGGTACATTTCTAATTTATATTTTCTTTGTGGTTATTGGGACACCTGCCTCATTTGCTACGATAATAACAACGGCGCCTTTATTGTTTATCTTTGTTATAATTATCCTTGTCTTTAATCTAGGGCTAAGCTTAATCTTTGGTAAAATTTTTGGCTTTAAAATAGAAGAAATTTTACTTGCAAGTAACGCAACTGCTGGTGGGCCAACAACTGCTGCCGCATTAGGAATTGGCAAAGGTTGGACGAAGGTGGTTGGCCCTATACTTATCATTGGCACATTAGGTTATGTTATTGGAAATTATGCAGGAACGTTAATGTATCAACTTTTAACTTATTTAGGGTGAATATAAAAAATATGGAGGTGCATTTACGATGAGTGAAAAAGAAAAAATGTTAGCAGGTGATTGGTATGATGCTAATTTTGACGAATCATTAGATGCTGAGAGAATGAAGGCTAAGGATTTGTGCTTTGAATTAAATCATATCAAACCTAGTGATAAAGAATCGCGTCATACAATACTTACAAAATTATTAAATTATGAACCGAAAGCATTAGAGTTGTTAAGTCCATTCCAAACAGATTATGGATATAATATCTTTTTAGGTGAAAGAATTTTTATTAATCATGACTGCTATTTTATGGATGGTGGCAAGATATTTATTGGTGATGATGTGTTCATCGGGCCAAGTTGTGGCTTATATACAGCAGTGCATCCCTTAGAATATAAGGAACGTAATATTGGGTTAGAACAAGCACTACCAATTCGAATTGAGTCTAATGTCTGGTTAGGTGCCAATGTCGTTGTCTTACCTGGAGTAACAATTGGTGAAGGTTCAGTAATAGGCGCTGGTAGTACTGTGGCTAAAGATATACCGCCGAATGTGCTAGCGTTAGGTACACCAGCCAAACCGGTCAGCGATATCAAAAATCAATAAATTTAAGCTAATCGTATGTTGACATGCTGCTTAGCTATAAGTAATTTACAAGGTGTTTCTTGTTTTATATAGAAGAATATAATAATGCTCCGAAAGACGAGTGTGCAAATGCTAAAGTTGTTTTTTAGATTTGTATACTCGTTTTTTTAGTACAGTAAAAGTTAAACATATAAAATATACAAAACAAATATTCAGGCTTTTTGAAAGAAAATTAATATAAAATTGTGTAATATATTAAAAATAATTAAAACCATTTATCAAAATGTTCCGCGGAGCTTAAATAAAAATTAATAAAATTGTTCGGAATATAAAACGAATTTGTGTTAATATAAAATATGAGTGAAATAGTAGGAGTAATAATTAATAAAATGTTTGTCTATACTGCTTAGCAAATGGTTGAAAAATTATTTCCGTACTTAATTTAACTACTTCTAGAATAGGAATGAGGAATTCGAAAAAATGGATATTTTGATTGGAACATTGTTTTTAATTGTAGTGTTAGCACTTTTTACACTATTTACATATCGAGCACCTATGGGTATGAGAGCTATGGGTGCCTTAGCAAATGCAGCGATTGCGACTTTTTTGGTTGAGGCATTTCACAAATATGTCGGTGGAGATTTATTAGGCATTTCATTTTTGGGAGATCTTGGTGATGCAGCCGGAGGTCTCGGTGGCGTTGCAGCTGCTGGTTTAGTTGCACTTGCAATTGGTGTATCTCCGGTCTATGCATTAGCGATTGCTGCTTCATGTGGTGGACTAGATTTAATACCTGGTTTTGTTGCTGGTTATGTTATTGGTTATTTAATGAAATATGCAGAACGTAAAGTACCAGATGGTGTTGATTTAATAGTTGGTATTTTAATTATTGCACCCTTAGCGAGGTTAGTAGCCGTAGGTGTTACACCATTAGTCAATAATTCATTATTAAAAATCGGTGATATTATCCAAAGTTCTACTGAGGTCAATCCAATTATTATGGGTATTATCTTAGGTGGTGTCATTACAGTAGTAGGTACTGCACCGTTAAGTTCAATGGCTTTAACAGCGCTACTCGGTTTAACTGGTATGCCAATGGCCATTGCAGCGATGGTGTCCTTTGCATCATCATTTATCAATGGCACAATGTTCAATAAATTAAAATTGGGAGATCGTAAATCTAGAATTGCAGTTTGTATTGAACCTTTGTCTCAGGCTGATGTTGTATCAGCGAACCCGGTACCAATATACACAGCTAATTTTATTGGAGGTGCATTGGCAGGTGCTGTGATTGCATCATCAGGTATGATAAATGATGCTACAGGTACTGCGACACCATTGGCAGGGTTCTTGGTTATGTTCGGTTTTAATGATCCTATAAAAATATTTATCTATGGTGCGATTATTGGATTAATAGGTTTAATAGTTGGTTATGTTTGTTCAGTGTTATTTAAAAACTATCCAATTGTCTCAAAAGAGGATATAGAAACAAGATAGTAAAACACTTCGATGCTAAAAAGTTAAGGCATCGAAGTGTTTTTGACTAATCGATTAATTGACTATCTGGTATATCTGTAATAAACATATGACCTGGTGCATGTGTAATCATTAAATCGGGTTTAGCATCCAGTGCAACTGACTGAGGCGTTACACCACATCCCCAAAATACAGGAACTTCATTTTCATTAATAGTAACGGATTCACCGAAATCTGGTAGAGCAAGGTCTGTGATACCTATCTCTGTAGGATTACCAATGTGAATAGGTGTCCCGTGGACATTTTTAAAACGCGTCGTAATTTCTGTAGCTTTAATTGCTTGTGTCATGGTCATGGGTCTCATACTCACTGTAATGTTACCTTTAAATTGCCCACTTGGATTAGCAGGTATATTAGTTACATACATAGGGACATTGTGATTTTCTTCTAAATGTCGAATCGGTATGCCTGCTTCCAATAAAGCATGTTCGAATGTAAAACTACAGCCTATTAAAAAGCTAACCATATCATCAGTATATAAATCGTCCACATTGGCACGTGTTTCAATGAGTTCACCATATTGATAAATAAGGTAAGCAGCTACTTCAGTACTAATGTCTGCATTTACACCATATTTTGTAAATGATTTATTTCCTTTTTCAGATACGTCCAAGAGTGGACATGTTTTGGGATTTCTAAAACAGAATAGTAAAAAATCATAAGCATATTTAGATGGAAGTATGACTACGTTAGCTTGTACATAGCCTTTTGCCATCCCGCTTGTGTGACCAGTTAGTTTCCCTTGTGTAATCATTTCTCTTAAAGTGCTAGGTTGCGCATCTTGTAGGTTCAATCAAACCACCCCTTAACTATGTATTATTACTATTTTAACAAAAAATGTAATCAAATAGGGATTAAATACTTTTAAAGTAATTTACTTGAACGCGTGTCACTGAATGGCATACAGACCAGTGCATAAGTTATTGAAAAGCAGGGTATGAAAACAACATAGATGATGTTAGGAGGAGACATATGAAAAGGAATGCTGAAAAAATACTCATATGGATTGGTATTATTCTACAATTTATTTTAATTTTTTTAATGGCTATCGTTGCACCATTTTTTAATGATGTCAGTGTGAAAAATGAGTTAATAGAAGTAATAAACCAGAGTAATATTTATAATCAAAATGCATCACAGATGGATCCAGCTAATATAGTAGACTTAGTGAGTAATCTATTTATTTTAGCTTTAATTGTTGTTATTGTTTGTACAGTGATTGCCATTATATTTGCAATATTAACAAATAAACTTCCAAAATTTGTTGGTATTATATTTATTTTACTGGGACTTGTGACAGTTCTTACACTCAATTGGATAACAGCTATACTTTGGTTAGTAGCAGGTATATTATTATTAGTAAGAAAAAAACAAAAATCTTATGATCGCTATCAACCAGCTAAAGGAAATAGAAAAAAAGAACAAGCAAAGCATCATCATAACAATCAAAAACGTAATACTAAAACTACATATCATGAAGTGGATGATTATAAATCAGAAGAACAAGATAAAGCACCAACACAATTAAGTAGGAAATCACGTTATAAAAAATAGCGAATAAAATAGCCTGAGACATACATAGATGTCTCAGGCTATTTCCAATTTAGAGCGTAGATGACTGAATGAAAGTAGTAAATGCGCATTGACGTACATTAACATTTCAGCTTAATCCATTTTACCGTGTTTATAACTTTCGTATACTTTGTCATATTTTATATGGCCAATACCACCAACGATAAACTTACCATATTTTGACAAATTGAATATATAGGCTAAACAAATGGACACGGTTAACGTGATAATGAAATTGAAAGCAATATTTCTAAGTGAACTATCTGCTCTTAACAAACCTAAGTCATGGACGAAGAAGTAATGTATTAAGTAGATACAGAAGGAATAGTTACTTATAAATAATATGGATTTTGGTACATATTTAACATATGAAGCGAATAAGAAAAAGACTAGGATAACCATCGTTACATAAAAAGGAATATCAAAGCGTTTTGATTCTACCCACGTGCTTATGCCAAACAAATAGTTACCGACTAATATAGAAGTTGCTATTATTGCGCCAATAATAATTGGCCAAGTATATTTTTTAATCTTCTTCATGAAAGTTTCATAGTAGATACCAGTGTAAAAGCCAAGTAAGAAGTAACTAATCCATCCTAAAAAGAGCATCCAGCCTTCTCTTTCCCAGAATAGACCAAGGATTGGATGTTCTGACTGTGGTGCATATTGTCTAAATGCCCAATAAATTGTAGCAAAGATAACGGCACCAATAATCACTGGGACAGGTTTCCATTTAATGAGATATTTTGCAAAAAGTATATGTAATATATAGAATTGGAAAATAATAACAATGAAATATGTCACTGCACCACCATGGAACATTGTGTCTCCCAGATGTGTCATGAATTGATCGAATGTTTTGGATTCAAAATAGAATAGTGCAATACCAATGTTAATGATTATATAGGGGATACCTAAATAAATTAATTTATTCTTAAAAAATCCTGGTTTTGTTTTGACGTGATAATTTTTAGCTAATAAGAATTCAGAAATAAATACAAATAATGGGGTACTGAACATAAGCATTAATTGAAATACTCTGATTGCAGTTCCATGACCTACAAAATCCATTTTGCTAAATGTAGTTGTAATAGAATGAATGAGAACAATACTTAAACAAGCTATCGTGCGCATCCAAAATATAACTGACGTATATGTTTTCATATATAGCTTACCTCTCGATTGTTCATTTAATTTAAAATTTAATATAATTATAAAAGCGAATGTTTTATAATTTAAAATAATAACATAAGAATATAACCTAATCACGAATTTTAAGTAACAAATTATTAAATTTAAAATACAAAATATAAACATTACACAATTAAAAATATCGAATATAATATAAAGTGTGGCAAAATGAACGGAAATAGATTCGAAGCGACTCAATTTTAGGAAAGTTTATGTAAGCGATTGCATTTATTGTGTGATACATATACAATGACATTAAGAATGGAAGATTCCATTTAGTTTTCTATTTACAAACTCACATGGGGGTAGAAAAATGGTAGTCAATTATCACAATGAACCAGGCATAGATTTTACAGATAGTAAGAATGTTGAATCATTTAAAGAAGCATTAAAGAAAGTTAAAGGTGAATTAAATCAAAAAATTCCTTTAGTTATTAATGGAGAAGAGAAATTCACAAAAGATACGTATCAGTCTATCAATCCTGCAAATACAACTGAAGTGATTGCAGAAGTTTCAAAAGCAACTCAAAAAGATGTGGATGACGCATTTGAAGCAGCTAATGAAGCTTATAAATCTTGGAAACGATGGTCACACAAAGACCGTGCTGAATTTTTAATTAGAGTTGCAGCTATTATTAGACGTCGTAAAGAAGAAATCTCAGCAGTAATGGTTTATGAAGCAGGTAAACCATGGGATGAAGCGGTCGGCGATGCTGCAGAAGGTATTGACTTCATTGAATATTATGCAAGATCAATGATGGAGCTTGCTGATGGTAAACCAGTATTAGATAGAGAAGGAGAACATAATAAATATTTCTACAAACCTATCGGTACAGGCGTAACTATCCCACCATGGAATTTCCCGTTTGCAATTATGGCAGGAACAACATTAGCACCTGTAGTTGCAGGGAATACAGTACTTTTAAAACCAGCGGAAGATACACCATTAACGGCATATAAATTAATGGAAATTTTAGAAGAAGCTGGATTACCAAAAGGTGTTGTGAATTTTGTACCAGGTGATCCTAAAGAAATTGGCGATTATCTTGTTGATAGTGTACACACGCATTTCGTTACATTTACAGGTTCTCGTGCAACAGGTACTAGAATTTTTGAGAGAGCAGCCAAAGTACAAGACGGACAGCAATTCTTAAAACGCGTGATTGCTGAAATGGGTGGTAAAGATGCTATTGTAGTGGATAAAGACATTGATACAGATTTAGCTGCAGAATCAATCGTATCGTCTGCTTTTGGTTTCTCTGGTCAAAAATGTTCAGCTTGTTCACGTGCCATTGTACACAAAGATGTATATGATGAAGTTTTAGAAAAAGCTGTTGCATTAACTAAAAACTTAACTGTAGGCAATACGGAAAATAACACGTATATGGGACCAGTTATTAATCAAAAACAATTCGATAAAATTAAAAATTATATTGAAATTGGTAGTAAAGAAGGCAAGTTAAAACAAGGTGGCGGTACAGATGATGCTACTGGATACTTTGTAGAGCCTACTATTATAGCAGACCTTAAATCGAGCGACCAAATTATGCAAGAAGAAATCTTTGGCCCGGTTGTAGGTTTTGTTAAAGGTAAAGACTTTGAAGAATTATTAGAAATTGCGAATGATACAGATTATGGTTTAACAGGTGCTGTGATTACAAATAATCGCGAAAACTGGATAGAAGCCGTTGAATCATACGATGTTGGTAACTTATATCTGAACCGTGGTTGTACATCTGCAGTTGTTGGATATCACCCATTCGGTGGTTTCAAAATGTCAGGTACAGATGCTAAAACAGGAAGTCCAGACTACTTATTAAACTTCTTAGAACAAAAAGTAGTTTCAGAAATGTTTTAAATCGCATAAAGTGATTTATTAAAAGCATATCAATATAACACGATCTTTAAATTGAAAAAGGCGATGCCAGTAAAATGGCGTCGCCTTTTTGTAGTGTAATAAGTTTTAATGTCATTGAAAAAGGGCATTATAATTAAGATTATGGAAATGACATATCATATAAAATACTTCAACAATGATTAAACATCTTCAACTTTGATATTGATTAATTTTTGGAAGAGTACGTCGATTTCATGTGCGCTTAGTTTAATATCATTATCTCGTATCCATTTCATAAAACCATATAAACTCGTTCCATAAATATAAAATATCAATTCTGTTGGAACGCTTGCGTCTACTGAAATGCCATGTTCATTTTCCTTAATATCATTTTGCAATATTTTGATGAAATAATTACTGATTGTACGCTCGAATTCTTTATCATCGCATTGTTTATCACCAACACGTTTCAACTCGTTAATATCATTTAAAGTTCTTTCCATAACACTAAAGGGATTATTGATACGATCTTTAATATCCATAGAAAAATAATCTTTTGTGATTTCTGTAATTAAATAAATAAGCAAATCGTATTTATCATAGAAGTGTTTATAGAATGTCGTTCGATGTGTGAGTGCTTCATTACAAATTTGGTTTACCGTGATGTTTGAAAATGCATGTTTCTCAAGCAAGACATATAGGCTTGTGGATAAAGCGCGTTTGGTTTTAATGACTCGTAAATCTTTTTCATTCATTCTACATTTCTCCTAATCTGTAGTTTAAATAGGCATATTACAGTTTTTAATTCTTTTATTAATTGTACACAGCGTTTATTGTGTTAATATAAATAATCTACACTATACAATTAAACTATAACGTTGATTATCTGAGGAGGCAATAGATTGGCAAAGTTTTTATACAAGTTAGGATCATTTGTGGCCAAACATAAATGGTGGAGTATCGTTGCGTGGGTTATTATACTTGCTGCAATTATTATCCCGCTTACAGTAAGTGCACCTAAATTTGATAATGATATCACAATGAATGGTTTGCAATCACTTGATACTAACGATAAAATTGAAGATGAATTTAATCAAGACAGCGAGAAGGCTCAAATAAGGGTTGTATTTAAAAGCGATGCCGATAATGGCATCGTTAAACAAGATATGACAAAAGATATCAAGGATACATTGAAAGACATCAAAGATGATGACAAAGATATTAAAAACATTACCGATCCATACGAAAATAGACAAATAAGTAAAGATAAAACGACAGCATTTGCAGATATTAATTATGATATCTCTGCGACGTCTATGACACAAGATGGCAAGGATAATGTGCAAGATAAAGTCGATAAATTAGAAGATGACCATAATGTGCAAGTTGAATTGATGGGTACAGGTATGGAAAACACAGAAATTGGCGGTTCTTCTGAATTAATCGGAATTATCGTAGCGTTTGTTGTGCTTCTCATTACATTTGGGTCATTTATTGCGGCTGGTATGCCAATTATTAGTGCATTACTTGGCTTAGGTACAGGTGTAGGTATTATTTCGTTACTTACATATGCTTTCGATATCCCTAATGTAACATTAACATTAGCGGTAATGATTGGCTTAGCTGTAGGTATAGATTACGCTTTATTTATATTATTTAGATACCGTCAGATTGTTAAGACGGAATCGAATCATATTAAAGCAGTTGGTTTAGCAGTAGGTACTGCAGGAAGTGCCGTTATCTTTGCTGGGGTAACTGTAATTATAGCTGTTTGTGGTTTATCGTTAGTTGGCATTGATTTCCTAGCTATCATGGGTTATGCCTCCTCAATCAGTGTGCTTGTAGCGGTTATTAGTGCGTTGACATTGTTACCAGCTTTAATCAGTATTTTCCATAAACAAATCAAACCGAAAAAAACGAAATCAGAATTTGACAACGATGTAGACACAAAATGGTCTAAATTTGTCGTCGGTAAACCATTAGCTGCTGTACTTATAGGACTTATTATATTAGTCGTAGCTGCAATACCAATTAGTAACATGAGATTGGGTATTCCAGATGATGGTATGAAACCAGCAGATAGTACGCAGAAGAAAGCGTATGATATTGTATCTGATAAATTTGGCGAAGGCTATAACGGTCAAATTGCCATGCTTGTGAATGTTAAAGATGAGAATGATAACCCACAAGCATTACAAAAAGATTTACAAGATATGACGAAAGATATCGATAAAAAAGATAATGTTGATATGGTGACACCACCACAATTGAGTAAAAACAAAGATTATGCCTTAATTGCGGTAATTCCAGAAAAAGGACCTAACGCAGAATCTACAAATGATTTAGTTCATGATTTAAGAGATTATAATGATGATGCTAAAGATAAATATGGTTTCAAGACAGAAGTGTCAGGACAAAGTGTCATCAATATAGACATGTCTCAAAAATTAAATGAAGCGATTCCGTTATTTGCAGGTGTTATCGTAGCATTAGCGTTTATCTTGTTAATGATTGTATTCCGTTCAATTATTATTCCACTTAAAGCGGTATTAGGCTTTGTACTTTCATTAGTTGCAACACTAGGCTTTACAACTTTAATTATGCAAGAAGGATTTATGTCAGGCTTATTCGGTGTGGATACGACTGGACCATTACTTGCATTCTTACCTGTTATAACTATAGGTCTGTTATTTGGTTTAGCAATGGACTATGAAGTGTTCTTAATGTCACGTATCCATGAAGAATACAGTAAGACACGCAATAATGAACACTCAATTAAAGTTGGTATTAAAGAAAGTGGCCCAGTTGTTGTCGCTGCCGCATTAATTATGTTCAGTGTGTTTATCGCCTTTGTATTCCAAGATGACGTGATGATTAAATCCATGGGTATTGCACTTGGATTTGGTGTATTATTTGATGCATTTGTCGTCCGTTTATTATTAATACCAGCATTAACACAATTGTTTGGTAAAGCATCTTGGTACATTCCTGGTTGGTTAAATAGAATCTTACCGCATGTTGATATTGAAGGACATGCATTACAAGATAAAATGCCTTCAAAACCAGAAGCGAAACAAAATCAAAATGCATCGAAAGAACAGTATGATCGTTCATTTAGTATTGCAACTTCAAATGATAACCGTGACAACAAAAATGTGATTACTACTGACGCACAAACAAAAGCTTTATATAATCAAATTGCTCAACAGTCTACGAATCAACATTTCTTATATGAAGCATTAAAAGCTTATCAAGGTAAGGCAGATAATGATGCTGATAGATGTCATGAAGCAACTTCTAAATTAAATGAAGATTCAGAGCTACAAGATAAAGCATTGATGTCACTCTTATCAAAACAAAGTGACAATATCAGTGAATTAAATGCATTGATAGAAAAACTTGTTAAAAAATAATAGATTCGATTGTTGAATTAAGCGTAGGTACATAGCCATTAGGCTGTGATACCTACGTTTTTTTATATACCAAATTGTTTCGTGATTGCGTAAGCGTCACTGTCAAAAATTTGCTAATCTTGCTAAAATGAAAGTATTAATTAGTCCTCGTACACGAAGTATAAGTTAATAAGAGGTGCAACATGAGAGAACTATATAATGTGGAATTTAATAAAAATTTTAATAGCCTTACAGATTTAGAAGAAGGGTTACGCATTGTGCTCGTACTAAACGGTATGATGAAAGTGATTAATGGAGACTCTGTGACAACCTATCAAAAAGGCGAAGTATTTCTGATTAATCATAGAGCGTCATGTCGATTTTCAACTCATAAAGATACATTATATCTTTCAATTCATTTAACGGAATCATACTTAAAACAGTATATGAATGATTATAAAGATAAAGCATTTATTTTAAATAAAAATACTTTGCAAGAAGTCATTTACCAACAAATTGTGAATGCAGTTGCCAAAATAGGCATTGTCTATATTAGAAAAGGTGAATTCTACCGTTTATATATCGAACAACAACTCATAGATTTAATATTTATCATGATGCGGTATTTACCAACTACCAATATACAAGCACAAATGCCATTGGTAGCAGATGACAGGTTAGCATATATTTGCGAATATATTGATAAACATTATACTGAATCGATTAAACTTACTGAAATGGCAGACATGGTTGGACTTAGCGATGCTTATTTATCTAAATTGTTTAAGCAAAAAAAGGGCGTTGGATTTAATCAATATGTGAATCATGTGCGCCTTGAACAGTGTAAAAATGATTTAATTTACACGAATGAACCCATTACACAAATCGCCTATAAAAATGGCTTTAGTAACTCTAACGCATTATTAAAGTACTTTAAAGCTGAAACAACATACACGCCATCGAACTACCGACTTAAATTTCAAATGAAAGAACAACATATAAAAGTAGATGATTGTCCTACCACAACAACGTATCAATCTTATTTATATTATTTATCTTTATTGATTGATCAAAATATAGGAGATATTGTTCAATCACCCGATGCACAAAAAGTAATTGATATCACATTACAAAATGACGGGAAATCCATTTCCCGCTATCAACACGTTATTCAAGTTGGTTATCTCGAAACAATCCTGACACATCGCGTTAGGAGACAGTTAATTGAAGTGAAGACCATGTTAGGATTAGACCATATACTTATCAAAGATCCCATTCAACAGGGACATATCAATCATTCGGAAATTGAGAGTGATGAAATGATTCCCAATATACATCCTTACATGCAAGTGGATGAATCAATTAATTTTTTAATAAAACATCAAATTGGTTTAGGCATCGAACTTACGCCACCTAGAAGTACGATTAATTTCACCCAATATTATCAAGAATTGACTTACCTTTTAGAACATATTTTTAATGGCTTACCAAATAATAATTTATTGAAATTTGTAGTTTATATTGATTGTAAGCAAGATTCAATATTTAATCAGCTGGTTGCTCTTTTTAAATATTATTTTACAAATGTGGAAATTGTGCTGAATGTGGACATAGGGAAATTAGAAGCGCCTCATAAAGCGAAACGAATTTTAGAACAATCAGACAGTATTGTTGATCGCATTGCTTTTTCAGCCAATCAGAATGATATGATTGATTTTCAATCTATAGAAAGTCAGCAATATGAATTAGCGAAACGACATATTTACGAACAATTTAATAAGGTTGTTGAAACATTAGAGCTTCAGCAAAGTTCTATCTCGTTTATATTATTAAATTGGAATACGTTGACTGGAGATACACATTTAACGAATGGAGAGTATTTTAGAGCGGGTATCATATTTGAACAGTTAATTGAAATGAATGACAGAATTCAAATGATCGGTTATTGGCTGAATTATGAGCTGCATGAACAATTTAAATTAAAAGATTCAAGTGCACAACTCACTGGTATTGAGTTATATCATCAATTTGATGGAAAAAGGCCGGCCTTTTTTACAAGTGCCTTTTATAGAAAACTGTTCGATCAAGTGTTATATCAAAGTGAAAATTGTATGGTTGTTGGATCGACTGACCATTTTCAAATTGTCATGTGGGATGCAGAACATTATAATCCATATTATATATTGAATCATCATGCACAATATTTAAATCATAAGGAATATCAGATTAATATCATCAATGCACATCCTGGAACATACAAAATTAAGCATATGACCTTAGATAAAAATAACGGGGCATTATATACAGTTTGGCAAGATTATAATACGCGATATGGTATGGATGAAGAAACCATTGCTTATGTTAATCGCATCTCATATCCGAAAATGGACATTAGTGAAGTGAAAGTCAATGATACAATCACATATCACTTGAAATTGCTAACGAATGCTGTCCAAATTATAGAGTTTAAAAAATATCTATGTTGAATTGGCTATTACAACGAAGGGGAGGCACCTTTTGTTGTAATAGCCTCTTTCTATTTATCAAAATTTGAAAGGTATGTTGTTAAAAAGACAAAAATGATACATCTATTTTTGTGGTCAGTCGAAGAAATAATACATATGCAATAAATAGATAGTTAAAATAGCAAATAATATATATTGCTATTAATTGATAATCACTACACTTGAGATAGAGAGGATAGCGAATTAATAGAGTTGAAAATGTTACTATGAAGGGCATTTACAATGAAAGCTTATCTTCCCTAATGGTCATTAGTTAAATTGGATAGAGGAGGAAGTATAATGACACAACAGGGAAATACACAAAATTATAAAGGGGATAATAAACTCATATTAGGTATTGTGTTAGGCGTTGTTACGTTTTGGTTATTTGCACAATCTTTACTTAATGTGGTCCCAACGTTACAACAATCTTTTGATAGTAATATTGGAACAATTAGCATTGCAGTTAGTATTACAGCTTTGTTTTCAGGTATGTTTGTTGTAGGTGCGGGGAGTCTTGCTGATAAAGTGGGACGCGTAAGAATTACTTATATTGGTTTATGGCTCAGTATTATTGGGTCATTATTAATCATTATCAGTAATTTACCACTATTATTAATTGTCGGAAGGGTTATTCAAGGATTGTCTGCGGCTGCTATTATGCCATCAACATTAGCAATTATGAAAACTTATTTTGAAGGAAAAGAGAGACAACGTGGGTTAAGTTACTGGTCTATAGGATCTTGGGGAGGTTCAGGACTAGCATCATTATTTGGAGGTATGGTTGCTACTTTTGTGGGATGGCGCTGGATATATATTTTATCTATTATCATTGCATTATTAGCAATGTATTTAATCAAAGGAACACCCGAAACAAAATCAGAAAGCACACTGAAGCAACGTTTTGATTATAGTGGACTGATATTATTTGTGATTATGATGTTGAGTATTAACGTTGTTATAACGCAAAGTGGAACATTCGGTATCAAGTCGCCATTGATTTTAGGTCTTATTATTGTATTTATAGTAGCAACAATCATATTCTTAAAAATTGAAAACAGGGTGGGTAATCCATTAATTGATTTTAAATTATTTAATAATAAAGCATATACAGGTGCCACATTATCTAATTTCCTATTGAATGGTGTTGCAGGTGCACTTTTAGTTGCTAATACATTTGTACAACAAGGACTAGGATTTAATGCATTTCAAACAGGACTGTTATCCATTACTTACTTAATAACTGTGTTATTAATGATCCGTGTAGGTGAGAAAGTATTGCAAAAGGTGGGCGCTAAAAAGCCGATGCTATTAGGGACACTTTTTAATATGGTAGGTATTATGCTCATATCGCTGACATTCTTACCTAGTGTTATTTATGTAGTAGTTTGTATTATTGGTTATTTATTATATGGTTTAGGCTTAGGATTCTATGCGACACCGTCTACAGATATGGCAATTTCTAATTCTCCAGAAGATAAAGTGGGCGTTGCCTCAGGTATATATAAAATGGCATCATCACTTGGCGGTGCATTTGGTATTGCATTATCAGGCGCGCTTTTTGGTGTTATAGCAAGTGCAACAAATGTTCAAATTGGTGCATTCGCAGGTCTTTGGTTAAATGTCATTATGGCACTATTATCTTTAATCATTATCATGTTTATGGTGCCAGCTACTAAAACAAAAGCGAAGGGTTAAAATAAAACAATTATAAATGTTTTAACACATATAGAGAAACTAGAAAGTGTATCATGTTATTAAACAAAGGATTATTAGGAGGAATAATAATGGTTAAACAATTAATAGATATATTAAAAAACAAAGAGTCACGTATGATTGAAATACGTAGATATTTACATGAGCATCCAGAACTATCATTTCACGAAGAAGAAACACCTAAATATATTGAAGCATTTTATAAAGATAAAGACTGTGAAGTTGAGACAAATGTTGGACCAAATGGTTTGAAAGTAACGATTGATAGTGGAAAACCGGGTAAAACAATTGCAATTCGTGCAGATTTTGATGCTTTACCAATCGAAGAAGATACAGGTTTATCTTTTTCATCTAAAAATGATGGTGTCATGCATGCATGTGGTCATGATACGCATACAGCATATATGCTCATACTTGCAGAAACGTTAATTGAATTAAAATCACAATTCAAAGGGAAAGTAGTCATCATTCACCAACCAGCCGAAGAAGTACCACCTGGTGGTGCACAAGCAATGATTCAAGATGGTGTATTAAATGGCGTTGATCATGTATTAGGCGTACATGTTATGAGTCACATGCCAGCAGGTAATATTTATTATCGTGAAGGGTATGTTCAAACTGGTAGGGATTTCTTTAAATTGAAAGTGAATGGCCAAGGTGGACATGGTTCCTCACCACATACAGCCAATGATAGTATTGTTGCTGGCGCATATTTCGTCAATGCAGTTCAAACAATTGTTTCAAGAAGATTAAATCCATTTGAAACAGGTGTTGTTACTATCGGCTCATTTGATGGTAAAGGACAATTTAATGTTATTAAAGACAGTATCGAAATAGAAGGAGACGTTCGCGCACTGACAGATGACACGAAACATACGATTAAGAAAGAAATACAACGTTTAACAGAAGGTTTAGAAGCTACGTTTGGTGTAACATGTGAATTAGATTATCATGACGATTATCCAGCGTTGTACAATGATCCAGAGTTTACGCAATTTGTGGTCGACTCAATTCAAAGTGCTGATACGGATGCCGTTCAAAAAGTAGAAAGATGTGAAGCTCAGCCACCATCAGAAGATTTTGCGTATTATGCAAAAGCGCTGCCTAGTACGTTTATATATGCGGGTGCTGCTCCAGAAGATGGTAACATCTATCCACATCACCATCCTAAATTCAATATCAGTGAAAAAGCCTTACGTGTCTCAGCAGAGGCTGTAGGTGTTACAGTCATGAATTATTTAAAATAAAATATAAGCCCAATGATTGAAAAGCATTTGTACCTTATGAAGAATAGAGATATATGCTAGTATTCATTTTGATAAAGTTCATTTATTTTTATTGTAAACATAGAAACAGAATGAGATAGCTATATAAAGTAGCTTATCATCATTCTGTTTCTATTTGTATTGTATAAAATTAATCAAAAAACATATATGTTACCGTAAGTTTATGAAAGTACGATATAGTGTATATAAAGAGTGATAATAAAATGATAAAGGATGATTAAAATGAACGGTGACAAAAAAATAAGTGAACTGCTTGATAATTATAAAAAACCACTAAAAAAGCTTTTTAAATATGATAAATCAAATGCATGTGCTTTTGATAAAGAGAGCAGAAGCAAGGTTGAAGGTCAAAAAGGGATTTTTGTTATTTTTAATAATAAGCAACCTATCTTTGTAGGCCAAGCAGGCGCTTATATGACGGGTTATAAAATAACACAAAAAGATTTAAACGATAAATTAGGCCAATTTAATGTGAAATCAGACTCTGGTACTGCAAGATTCAGAAGAGTATTTGCCGAACAAAATAGCTTAGATGAAGCTGAAACAAAAGAAATTAAAGCTGAAAATTATGGATTAAAATTTCAATTTATTAAAGTTAAAGGCAATCCATCAATGATTAATATATTGGAAATATTAGCTTTAGAGTATGCTAAAGAAAACGATATTAACCTTTATAATTTCTTATAAAAACAGTTCATTTTAAGTTGGTTATAGAAAGAGGTGATCGTTATGAGTATAAGAGAACTCAGTCTATCTTTTCATCACCAAGAAATAAAAATTAAATTACCGAAGAATTATTTTAAGACAAACGGTAAGTCTTATCCTTTAGTTATAGTTCAAGATGGAGACTACTTATTTAAAGATGTAAAAAAAGACGTTATATTTGTTGGTATCGTGCCGAATAATCGAAAAAAAGATTATACACCCTGGAAAAGTGTTGTTGGTGATATTGAATATGGTGGTCAAGCGGATGCGTATATCACTTGGGTGGCTGATGCGGTAATACCGTATTTAAGAAAATGTTTCCGTATTTCTCAGGATAGAAAAGACATCGGTATTGCAGGTGCCTCATTCGGTGGGCTCGTATCGCTATATGCGTTGTTTAAACACGCAGATACGTTTGGGCATTATATATTAATTTCACCTTCAGTTTGGTACCCTGACTTTGTTAAGTTTATGAAATCCCAACCGATTATTATTTCAACACATCATATTTACTGGTATGTCGGCCAACTTGAAGGGAAACAAAGTAATCACTTAAACCAATATATGGTGCCACAAACAGAGGCAGCAGTAGATATTTTGAATGAACTGCTAGTATCACAGACATCCGTATTTTATTTTGATACAAATAGAAAAGGGCTGCACCGCCAATATTATTTTAAGAAATATTTTAATAGAGCAATCAATAAATTATTTTAAGTAGCGACAGATAAAAGAAATACGACTATTGTCAGAAAATTCGCAAAAAATAAGTGGATTCATCCTTTTTATGTTAAAAAATGCTAAAATTCAAAGTGTAAATCATTTTTAAATATACCGCTCTTAGCCATAATGTGTAAAATGACGTTTTGGGCAGTAAGTTGGATATATGATTTTAAAAATATTAAGCTGAATTTTCGTATTAGTTTAAACATAGGGGATGTTTTTTTATGACAGAAGGTACTACTAAAATTTCAGACAATAAGTTATTGGTAGGAATTGTCTTATCTATTTTAACTTATTGGCTATTTGCACAATCTTTTTAAAATATTGGACCTAAGATACAGGCAACTTTTGGAGCAAGAACAGATATTGTTAACATTTCAGTAAGTTTGACATCATTTGTTACTGGCGTCTTTATGGTTGTAGCAGGTAACATTTCAGATAGAATTGGGAAGGTTAAGATGACGCGTATTGCTCTAATTTTGAGTATTATTGGATCATTGATGCTTATTATTTCTGGTAATGTCACTTTGTTGCTCTTGGGAAGAATTGTACAAGGTTTTTCAGCAGCGATTATTATGCCAGCAACCATTTCTATCGTTAATGATTTCTTTGAAGGGGATGATAGACAAAAAGCATTAAGTTTTTGGTCTATAGGTGCATTTGGAGGGACCGGCCTATCATCATTCTTTGCAGGTGCAATGGCTACGTTTATATCGTGGCAATCCATCTTTGTACTCTCTATACTTTTGTCCTTGGTTGCATTGCTGTTGGTAAAAAACCTGCCAGAAAGCAAACAAGTCAAAGCACAATCTAACCATTTTGATTATATTGGTCTAACTATCTTTGTAATTATGATTGCTAGTATCAGTTTTGTAATTACACAAGGATATAAATTAGGATGGTTAAGTTCAGCAACGCTAATATTGAGTGCCGTATTTATTATCTGTATTTTTATTTCTTATAAAGTAGAAAAAGCAAAGCAATCACCGTTTATTGATTTAGAGTTATTTAAAAACAAACCTTTTATTGGTGCAGTCATTGCTAACTTTTTGTTGAATACTGGTGTAGGCGTTATTGCTTTATTTAATATATATGCACAAGGTGGCTTGAAATTCAGTGCTTTTCAAGCTGGTTTGTTAACGCTACCCTATTTAATTACATTATTACTTGTAGTTCGATTAGGAGAAAAAGTATCAAGCGCTTTGGTGCAAAACGCGCAATGGTTGTTGGACCTATTTTTACAGCGACAGGTATATTGTTATTTAGTTTAACTTTCTTTAATACTTCAATTTATGTAGTAGTCGCATTAATTGCTGCGGTTTTCTTTGGTGGAGGTACTGGCTTGTTTGCTACACCGGCTTTAAGCACCGCAGTTTCAACAACTCCTGCAGAAAAAGTTGGGGTAGCATCTGGTATTTTTAAAATGGGCTCAACGCTTGGTGGAGCCTTTGGTATAGCGATTATGACGCCCATATTTACTGGAGTTTCACAAAGCGGACAAACAGTTGATACAGCTGCTAGTATTGGGTTTGTAGTTGGAACATGTTTGGTTATAGGCGGCGTATGTGCAAGTGCACTGGTTATTCCAACGCGAAAAGTGAGACAAGGCGAAAAGGGGCAAGTGACAGAAGGATAATGAAAATAAAAAACCTGGTCGCTGCATAATTAGATGGTTTGGCCAGGTTTATCTTGGAATTGTGTTTTAACTTAGGAAATCCTTTAACAAGATTCATTATTGCTTTCGTTTAAAAGCAAGATGTAAATCATGTACGAAGGCAATTAATGGTCTTATAGTCATTTGAATACTACCAATAACAAATAATATCGTACCATTTGTTACAGTTGAACTATTAAAAAATAGAATACTACCAATTAGAAAAACTAAGCCGAGTACGACATCATTGAATTGGTAAAGTGCTTTGTAAATGGCTGTTATGCGGTCAGATGCTTGGATTTGATGGAAACTTAAATTTAAGTGTTTAGATGATTGTTTGAATTTAGACATGTACAGTCCTCCTTTAGTAAGTAATGAAAATATTATAATATATCATCTTACGAGTTTACACGAAATGATGAAAGCATTAAGATTATAACCAATAAATGAGTAAGGAAAAGAGGGGATACCATGCATTATAAAAGTAATTATCAATCGCCAATTGGTCAAATCGCACTCACTTCAGATGGGGAAAATATAACGGGTTTATGGCTACCTAATCATAAAGACTTTGAAACACAGTATAAAGATGAATTAATGACAGCTGATTTGCCAATTTTTGATAAAGCAAAACGTTGGTTGGATGCGTATTTCTCAGGAAATAATCCTAAAATAGATTTTCCTTTAAAAGCAACTGGAACATCATTTAAGGAACAAGTATGGCAAATACTTTTGGAAATACCACAGGGTGAAACATGGACCTATGGAGAAATTGCTCAAAAAATTGCTGAGAAAAGAGGTGAAGCTAAGATGTCATCTCAAGCTGTTGGTGGCGCAGTTGGTAGTAATCCGATTTCTATTATCATTCCTTGTCACAGAGTTGTAGGAAAAGATGGAAGCTTGACTGGTTATGGTGGTGGCATAGATACCAAAATAGAATTGTTAAAATTAGAGGGTCTAGACATGAATGTATTTTATAGACCCAAGCACAGTACGAAACCTTGATGCAGTCTAATGAACACCCACATGTATTGAGCTTTGCACTTTCTATTTACTGATTGTAAAGTTTTTCTAAATAGAGTTGATTAATTAGCTCAGTATGATATCGTGATAACCGTCTTTATTTAATTATTTAGGGATGGTGAGTGTTCTGTTAAAGGAAAAAAAGGGATTTTCAAGTGTATTTTTATATTCTACAGCAGTAATTGGCTTGCTAGTGATTGTGGGTGCAATTTTTCCACAACAATTCGGAACAGTTAGTGGCAATATATCAACATGGGTCTCTGAGACGTTTGGTTGGTACTATATGCTACTTTATACTGCTATATTAGGATTTTGTATTTTCTTATTATTCAGTCCAATAGGAAAGTTAAAGTTAGGAAAACCAAAAGATAAACCAGAATTTAAAACAGTTTCCTGGCTTGCTATGCTATTTAGTGCTGGTATGGGTATCGGTTTAGTATTTTACGGTGCTTCTGAGCCAATATCCCACTATATGGCACCGCCAACAGCAGATCCAGAAACAAAAGCGGCTATGGCTGAAGCTTTTAAGTCGTCATTTATTGACTATGGATTTCATCCATGGGCAGTATACGGTATTGTTGCCTTAGGTCTTGCTTATTCTCAGTTTCGTAAAGGTGAAAATGGTCTTATTTCAAGAACATTGAGACCTATATTAGGTGATAAAGTAGATGGGCCAATTGGTAACATCGTTGATATACTCGCTGTATTTGCAACAGTGATTGGTGTTGCTGTTTCTTTAGGTGTCGGTGCGATTCAAATTAATGGTGGCTTGCATTATTTATTTGGTGTACCAAGTAATTCAGTTGTACAAGGTATTATTATTGCAATCGTTACCGTATTGTTTTTATACAGCGCATGGAGTGGATTAAGTAAAGGCATACAGTACTTAAGTAATTTGAATATGGTTCTAGCAGCGATATTGTTAATTGTCATATTTGTCGTTGGTCCAACATTACTTATCCTCAACATGATGACGAGTGGTACAGGTGATTATTTAAACTCACTTGTATTTAATAGTTTAGACGTAGCGCCGTTGAACGAACAGAAAAGTAAGTGGCTTCAATCTTGGACTATTTATTATTGGGGTTGGTGGATGAGCTGGAGTCCGTTTGTTGGTACGTTCATTGCTAGAATCTCCAAAGGGAGAAGTATTAGAGAATTCATCATTGCAGTCTTGGGTGTTCCAGTTGTTATAAGTATTATTTGGTTTAGTGCTTTTGGTGCTACAGGTATTACAGTGGGCCAATCGCATTCAAGCATTTTAAAAATGCCACCAGAAACGCAACTGTTTGGCATCTTTAATGAATTGCCATTTGGATTTATATTATCAATTGTAGCATTAGCGTTGATAGCTTCTTTCTTTATTACCTCTGCCGACTCTGCGACATATGTACTGGGAATGCAAACTGCATATGGAACATTAAATCCTTCAGGTTTTATAAAAATTGTTTGGGGTTTGGCTTTAGCAGCTATTGCCTATGTATTATTGTTAGCAGGTGGAGATACTGGACTAAGCGCTTTACAATCAGCTGCCATTATTTCAGCACTTCCATTTAGTGTTGTTGTTTTTCTAATGATGGTTTCCTTCTATAAGGATGCTAATAGTGAGAGAAAAGCCTTGGGATTAACATTAAAAATAAATGAAAAACGAAGTGAAACATATACAAAATTGATTGAAGAAGAAAATAGAAAAAGATACGAATAACATTTGTTGTTATTACGGTTAAACCTATATCCGCCTCAAAGAATTCAAACAATTTTTGAGGTGGATTTGTTTATTGAATATAAAAAGCGCTTTTCATTACATCAGTGAAACTGAAGTATGAAAGCGCTCATTATTAATTAATAATTTTGAACTTGAATTTATAACGAACAACGGACATTTGATTAAAATGTATACAATAAATAAGACAATTTAAAGGATGTCGTTCGTAGGTGATAAGATTTAGTGATTTAAAATCTAATTTAAGGTATTATAATTACGGATATGATCATTAATACTTTCAAGGTAGAAGATAGTATTTTTTTCATTTTCTAACTCAGTTTCATGATCAAATTCTAAATTGTCGAAACGGTTAAAGAATGATTCATAAGTTTCGACTGAAATTTCTTCGCGGTTATTTAATAAATCTTTATGTCCTTGAATATCAAGTACATCTTGGTAGCCATCTACGATTTTACCACTGAAGAATTCGCCAACAGATCCTGAACCATAACTAAATAAGCCAATCGTATCGTTTGCAGATAAATCATGTGTTTCAAGTAAAGAAATCAAACTCAAGTAAAGTGAGCCAGTATAAATATTACCTACATAACGATTATAATAAGTGGCTGCATCGTAACCTGAAGTTAAACGTTCTTTTGTTTCAGCATCAATGTCATCTGTTAAAATAGAATCAAGTGCTTTTTTGCCCATTTTAGTAAATGGTACATGGAAACATAAAGATTTAAAATCAGCTAATGATTTGTTGTAGCGACGTGCATATTCTTGCCAACTTTCTTGGAATGAACGAATATAAGCATCTTTAGATAAAGCACCATCTACAAGTGGATAAGCTTGTCCACTTGGACGCCAAAAATCATAGACATCTTCTGTAAATGCAACGGCATCGTCATTTAGTTCAAGAATGCGTGGATTTTGTGAAATCATCATAGCTACTGCACCAGCACCTTGTGTTGGTTCGCCGCCAGAATGTAAACCATAACGCGCTGTATCACTAGCGATAACAAGCACTTTTTCATCTGGACGTTGTGCTAAATAATCTTTAGCTAATTGAATGGCAGGTGTAGCTGCATAGCAAGCTTCTTTCATTTCAATACAACGAGCAAATGGTTGAATGCCTAGCAAGTTATGTATTTGTACTGCAGATGCTTTAGCTGAATCAATGGCAGATTCAGTTGCAACAATAACCATACTAATTTGTTTTTTATCTTCATCTGTAACAATCGCTTTGGCAGCATTTGCACCCATTGAAACGATGTCTTGGCTCATTGGACTTACTGACATTTCAGTTTGGCCAATACCTAATAAATATTTGTTTGGGTCTACTTGACGGGATTCGGCAAGCTTAGCCATGTCTACATAAAATCTTGGAACATAAAAATTAATTTGATCAATACCAACTGTCATAAAGCGTATCGACACCTTTCTATATATAAATAAGCAATTGTATCATACCAAATCGTGACAATAAAATACAATGATTTGAAAAAGAGATATAAAGGAGAATGAACATGAATAAAATCGCAATTGTAAGTGCTAAGCGTACACCGATAGGGAGATTTAAAGGAAAGTTAAGTCATTATTCAGCAGTAGAACTTGGCACTAAAACATTGGAAGCTGCTATAAAAGCTATAAATTTAGATTCACAAAATATTGAGCAAGTCATATATGGTAATGTACTACAAGCTGGCAATGGACAAAATCCAGCACGTCAAATCGCTATTAATGCTGGCGTGCCTAATACAACACCAGCTATGACAATAAATGAAGTCTGTGGTTCAGGATTGAAATCCATTATTTTAGGAAAACAATTAATACAATTAGGTGAAGCCAAAGTCGTAGCAGTTGGCGGTGTTGAAAGTATGACGAATGCGCCTCAACTCATTTTAAATGACAGTGAAACACCTGTTGATAGCTTTATGCATGATGGTCTTACTGATGCCTTTATGAATGTACCTATGGGTATTACAGCGGAAAAAATTGCTGAAAAATATGATGTGACACGTGAAGCGCAAGATGCATTTGCTAATGAATCACAACTGAAAGCACATCAAGCCACACAAGCTAAGAAATTTGAAAATGAAATTGTACCTTTAGAAGATGTAAACGGAGAGTGGATGACGACAGATGAAGGTATTCGTGGCAATAGTAGTGTTGAAAAATTAAGTACACTAAAAACAATCTTTAAAGAAGACGGTACTGTGACAGGTGGCAATGCTTCAAGCATTAATGATGGGGCATCAACAATTATCTTGATGGATGAAGTTTATGCCAAAGAAAATGGTTTTGAAATATTAGCATTTGTTGGAGCACATGCAGAAATAGGCTGTGATCCAGAGTTAATGGGTTATGCACCATATCATGCAGTTACAAAATTATTAAACCAAGCTGATAAAGCGATAGAAGACTTTGATGTGGTTGAAATGACAGAAGCTTTTGCGGCGCAGAGTATACCAGTAAGTAAAAATCTAGGTATAGCTGAAGAACAACTCAATTTATATGGTGGAGCGATTGCCTTGGGACACCCTATAGGTGCAAGTGGTACGCGTTTAGTTACAACACTTGTAAATATTTTAACACAAGAAGATAAACAAACAGGCATTGCTACTGCTTGTATTGGTGGCGGTTTAGGTATCGCTATTGCTATAGAAAGAGAGGTTTAATAATGGAAGCATTAGACAAATCATTTCGTCATTTATCAATTGAAGACAAGTTAAACACGTTAGTTCAAAAAGGTTGGTTAAATGAGGAAAATAAAAATACTTTGTTAAATAATCCTTTAATCCCTGAAGAAATTGCGAATAGTTTAATTGAAAATGTCATTGGGCAAGGAACATTACCTGTCGGTTTATTGCCAGAAATTATAGTAGATGATAAATCTTACGTGGTACCGATGATGGTTGAAGAACCATCTGTAGTAGCAGCGGCAAGTTACGGTGCAAAACTTGTCAATCAGACAGGTGGATTTAAAGTTATTTCTAGTGAACGTCTAATGATTGGTCAAATCGTTTTTGATGGAGTATCCGATACTGAGATACTATCACAACAGATATATAATCTCGAAACGCAAATTAAACAAATTGCGGATGAAGTGTATCCTTCTATTATAGAAAGAGGTGGCGGCTATCGTAAAATAGATATTGATACTTTTCCAAATGAAGGGTTATTATCATTAAAAGTATCCGTAGATACCAAAGATGCAATGGGTGCGAATATGTTAAATACCATATTAGAAGGTATAACAGCGTATCTTAAAAATGAATTAAAAGATGTTGATATATTAATGAGTATCTTGTCGAATCATGCCACAGCTTCTGTAGTAAAGGTACAAGGTGAAATTACAGTTGATGCGTTATCTAAAGGTGATCGAGATGGCGAAGCAGTTGCTAAGCGAATGGAACGGGCTTCTGTATTAGCTCAAGTTGATATCCATCGTGCAGCTACACATAATAAAGGTGTCATGAATGGCATACATGCAGTTGTACTCGCAACAGGCAATGATACTAGAGGTGCAGAAGCTACAGCGCATGCTTATGCAAGTAAAGATGGTCAATATCGTGGTTTAGCAACATGGAAATATGATGAAGAAAGACAAACTTTAGTGGGAACAATTGAAGTACCAATGACACTTGCAACGGTAGGTGGAGGCACGAAAGTGTTACCTATTGCAAAAGCATCTCTGGATTTAATGAAAGTAGATTCTGCGCAAGAACTTGGTCATGTTGTTGCGGCAGTTGGTTTAGCACAAAACTTTGCAGCTTGTCGTGCGCTTGTATCTGAGGGTATTCAACAAGGACATATGAGCTTACAATATAAATCTTTAGCAATCGTTGTTGGTGCGCAAGGTGAGGAAATAGCACAAATTGCGGATATGTTAAAAACACAACCAAGAGCGAATACAGCTGTTGCCCAACAATTATTAGACGAATTAAGATTACAAAAACAATAAGTACAATACGAATGATTATAATAGAGTCATTTATTAATTATTTAACCCCTTTTAATTTCTCATTAAAAGGGGTTTTTATTATAAGCGTTAGATATATACGCACGATTCAGGAAATGAAATTATTTTATTTTATGAAAGGCTTTGGATATAATTAAGAAGATGAGTAATTAAAAAAGGGGTGGAGCTTTATGGATTCAAATGAATTGCCAGTACTAGCTTATAAAGATGGAGAAAATAGTGTCGCACCAATACCTGCACATGAGCAACAATTACCTACAGTCACTGCCGAACCTTGGCTAGAAATATCTAAACAAGGATTACAGTTAGAAGGATTATGCTTTGATAGACAAGGTAACTTATTACTTTGTGAAGTGTTTGGTGGTACGATTTTTCATGTGAATTTATCAGATAAAAAAGTCACTGAACTATTTAAATCGCATAAACAAAACCCAGCAGCCGTCAAAATTCATAAAGATGGCAGACTATTTGTCTGCTATTTAGGGGATTTTGAGAGCACTGGAGGAATCTTCATGGTAGATGCTGACGGTAATGACGCGCAAGATATCGTTTCAGATATTGGAACTGAATACTGTATTGATGATCTTGTCTTTGATAGTAAAGGTGGGTTTTATTTTACTGATTTCCGTGGTTATTCTACTAATCTCAAAGGTGGCGTTTATTATGTATCGCCAGATTTTAAATCAATTACACCAGTCATACAAAATCTTGCAGTTGCTAACGGTGTAGCTTTAAGCACAGATGAAAAAACATTGTGGGTAACAGAAACGAATGCCAATCGTTTACACCGTATCGATTTATTAGAGGATGGGGTGACAATTGCGCCATTTGGTGCTTCCATTCCATATTATTTTACAGGTCATGAGGGTCCAGACTCGTGCTGTATTGATAGCGATGATAATTTGTATGTTGCCATGTATGGTCAAGGAAAAGTTCTCGTTTTTAATAAAAAAGGTTCGCCTATTGGTCAGATATTAATGCCAGGGCGCGATCAAGGTCACATGTTAAGATCGACACATCCAGCGTTTATACCAGGTACAGACCAACTTATCATTTGTGCAAATGACATCGAAAATGATGGGGGATCATGGATATACACTGTTAAAGCATTTGCTAAAGGTCATCAAAGTTATCAATTTCATTAATATATAAAATAAGCGTCCGAGACATGAATAGATGTCTCGGACGCTTATTCTTATTTGGCAGCAGATGACTGAAAACATTGAGCCACCACTTTTTTAGGTATGCGTTTTGGCTTGAATTAAACAGCAAGACGTCATCTATGGCGTACTTGTAACAGTTATATAAAACGCTGGCTAATCTAGAAAGATTTCTATGGCAATTATGATTTGCATCTATTTAGTCTAAATAGAAACTAATAAATGTAATTGTACTTCGCTGCAGAGGATTTGCTTAACACTCTTGTTCCATAGGCTAAAGGTCGATTGTAATTATATTCAGAGACTTTAATACTACCATTATTATAAACGGTTTCTACATATGCTACATGACCGTATGTGCCACTAGTAGATTGCATGACAGCACGTTTTGCTGGTTTTTTTCCTAAACGATATCCGGCTTTTTTAGCTTTACTGTACCAGTACTTTGCATTACCCCAACCATTTGGTACAGCTTTACCGACACTCGCACGTTTTTTAAATACATACCAAGTACATTGGTTTTTATAGTAATAGTTAACAGCAGCATTTGTAGTTTGTGATTCATTAATCGCTTGAAAAGTGACTGTCCCTGTCATTAATAGCGTAGTTGCAATAAATACATTTACTAATTTCTTTTTAATATTCATACATATCTCCAGTCATTTTTAAAATTGTATTTTTATAATAAGGTTGAGAAATAAAAAGTACAATAATATAAACAATTATTACAAATAACTTTAACAAGGAAGAAATATATGCCACACAATTGTAATATGACATCTGAATAAGTGCATATTTAAAAGTCAATATCACAAATCAATATCATTAATTGTCCAACTATCATTAAAAAAATAAAAATTAATTATATAATTAAATAATAAGTAAAGTGTTGTAAGCGTTTCCGTTTTCGAGTATGATTTTATTAACAAAGGAGGTGGCTATTATTTTTAGTAGAAAAACGAACAATAATAGCAGTAGACGCAAAGCGAAAAAGACTTTAGGTTTCAGTGCAGCGCTATTTACTTTAATTACCATGATTGTAGCAATGCTTATAACAGTGGCTGTGCTTGAAAAAGAACCACACATCCCATTATTAATTGGTACAGCAGTGGCTATTTTAGTTACCTTAATACATGGTTATGAATTCAGTGAAGTAGAAGAAATGATGTATAAGGGCATACGACATGCTTTACCAGCGATTGTCATCATTATATTAGTTGGTTTAGTAATCGGCTCATGGATTGGTAGTGGTGTGGTTGCGACTATGATTTATTATGGGTTGCAATTGATAGATCCAAGATATTTCTTGGTTGTAGTTATTATTTTGTGCGGTATTGTTGCGTTAGCGATTGGCAGTAGTTGGTCAACGATGGCAACGGTGGGAGTAGCATCAATGGGCATTGGAATCAGTATGGGGATTTCAGCTGGTATGGTTGCTGGTGCGGTCATTTGTGGTGCATATTTTGGTGATAAAATGAGCCCGCTTTTTGATACCACGAACTTGGCTTCTGGCTTAACAGGCGTTGATTTATTTGAGCACATTAAACATATGTTCTATACAACGATTCCAGCTTTAATCATTTCACTGGTTGCATTCTTTATTATTGGTCACCGTTTTGGGACGAAAAACTTTGATGCAAAAAACATTAATGCCATTCTAGAAACCATGCAAAATCACTTTTTAATTACGCCATGGTTATTATTAATTCCTTTAATCGTCATAGCTCTAGTTGTATTAAAAGTACCGGCGATTCCAGCCATCTGTATGGGGATTGTTCTTGGATTTTTTGCACAAATCTTTGTACAAGGTGGTACGATTACAGAAGCATTAACCGCGCTACAAACAGGGTATACGATTGATTCAGGTAATAAACTTGTAGATGAATTATTCAACCGTGGTGGATTAGAATCTATGTTCTACACAATTTCTTTAACATTAGTAGCGATGACATTTGGTGGCGTATTAGAGTACTCAGGTATGCTAAAGGCTTTAATCACTCAGATACTTAAAATTGCAAAGTCTACAGGTACATTAATAGCATCGGTCATCGTATCATGTATCGGCACAAATATTACTTGTTCAGAGCAATACATATCAATCATCGTACCTTCTCGCATGTATATTAATGCCTTTAAGGAGAAGGAATTGCATCCTAAAAACCTTTCGAGAGCACTGGAAGATGGCGGTACATTAAGTTCTGTATTTGTACCTTGGAATACATGCGGCGTATTTATTGCATCTACCTTAGGTGTTTCAGTAATAGAATATGCACCCTATGCGATATTGAATTATACAGTCCCTATCATCTCAATAATATTTGGTTATATTGGATTTAAAATTGTTAAACTTAGCAATCAAGATAATGAAATAACTAATCAACCAAATAAATTAACACAAACAAATGATGCGAATAATGCTTAAAACTGAAACGAATTTAATAAATAAAAGAAAATAATTTTATTTTGTACGTGTTATGATAGTTTATAAAATGTATTGAATATATGTTCTGTATTCATTTTTTTAGTTGAAATGTCTAAAGTGGGATGTAAGCCTAATAGTAACTTAGGTTTCAGTCCTACGATATTATTGAATTATTGAAATTTCAACGTATACTGAATAATATTAAATAAATATATGCAAAGGAGTGAATACATGGACATTAAACATATGAAATATTTTGTTGAAGTTGTTGACCACAAAGGTATGACGAATGCTTCAAAACATTTATTTATCGCTCAACCGACAATAAGTAAAGCGATTAAAGATTTAGAACAAGAATTAGATATGACATTGTTTGATCGCAGTAAGCGACAACTTGTCTTAACCGATGCGGGTTCGATTTTTTATAAAAAATGTAAGGAAATCTTAACGTTATATAATGATGTGCCGAAAGAAATCAATAGCCTTTTAGGATTGGAAACCGGGCATATCAGTATAGGATTGTCTGCTGTGATGAACATGAACCAATTTATTAATATTTTAGGTGAATTTCATCAAAAATATCCTAATGTTACCTATAGTCTTGTCGAAAATGGCGGGAAAATGATAGAAACACAATTAATTAATGATGAAATCGATATAGGCATCACAACATTACCGGTTGATCAGTCCATTTTTCATTCTGTGACGTTATATCAAGAAGATTTAAAATTAGTATTAAATAAAGAACATCATTTAGCGAATGAAGCGCATGTTGATATGAGTATGTTAAAAGATGAAGACTTCATTTTATTTAATGAAGATTTTTATTTGAACGACAAAATTATTGAAGCGGCGAAAAATGCCGGATTTATTCCTAATACGATTTCTAAAATTTCACAGTGGAATTTTATCGAAAACTTATTGAACGCCCATTTAGGAGTCAGCATATTACCCGAAAATATTGTACATTTATTAGATAGTAGTTTTAGTAACAAAACATTAGAAGATCCAAGTATGCGTTGGGAATTAGGTGTGATTTGGAAAAAAGATAAGTACCTAAGTCATGCAACGAAACAGTGGATTGATTTTATGAAAGAAAGATTATAAAGATAAACATGTATACACTTAATAAAAGCCGAAAAGAAATCTTACATTAAATAAGATTTCTTTTCGGTTTTTATGCGTAATTCATTAGAATAAGAGGATTTATTATCTGAAATGATTAATCAAACCGCTTTCATTCATAATCATAATAGGTCATATAAAAATTCAATATTTTTATTATAAGAATAATCATTCTATACTAGTAATTGTAATCAGGAAAGCAAGTAGAAAAAAATGCAATTAAGGAATGATACTATTGCAACAATTTAAAAAGATAATAACAGTGTTGATTCAAGTATTAGTGATTATGGGGATTACTTATTTAGGTAATGTAATTCAACGTTATATGCATATACCCATTGCAGGCAGTATCGTAGGATTATTATTATTTTTCTTATTATTACAATTTAAAGTAATTCCAGCAAAATGGGTAAATGAAGGGTCAAATTTTTTCCTAACGACAATGGTATTTTTCTTTGTACCTTCAGTAGTAGGAATCATGGATGTTGTACCAATGATTAATTTGAATTTCATTTTATTCTTCTCAATGATTCTTCTTGGTACATGTTGCGTAGCTTTAATTTCAGGCTTTATAGCTGAAAAAATGGTTAAAAATAAACAAGACGGGAATGGAGTTAATTAGATGTTGATTTTAGAAGCGATAATAATGATTATTTTAACAATAGCAATGTATATTGGCGCGAAAAAGCTACAACAAAAATTTCAAACTCCATTTTTGAATCCTGCACTTATAGCATCTATTGGTATTATTATTGTTCTATTATTATTTAGACTAGATTACAAGACTTACATGCTCGGTGGAAAATGGATTAATTATTTATTGAATTGTACGGTGGTTTGTTTAGCTTTCCCACTTTATCAAAACCGTCATAAAATTTTAAAGTATGCGCGTGTTATTTTTAGTAGTGTATTGATGGCGGTCATGTTAAATTTTGTATTTGTATTTAGTATATTAAAATTATTTGGCTATTCTAAAGAAACTATTGTAACGATGTTACCAAGATCAATGACGGCTGCAGTAGGTATTGAAGTGTCACATCAACTAGGTGGCATTGATACAATTACGGTTATGTTTATTATAACGACAGGTTTGATTGGTAGCATTTTAGGCGCTTATTTATTAAGATTAGGAAGATTTAGATCTTCAATTGCTAAAGGAATGACTTATGGTAACGCATCACATGCCTTTGGTACTGCTCAAGCACTTGATATTGATTCAGAAACTGGTGCTTATAGTTCAATTGGTATGATTTTAACAGCA
Source organism: Staphylococcus sp. LKG3-1 (assembly GCF_048568385.1). Taxonomy (NCBI): domain Bacteria; kingdom Bacillati; phylum Bacillota; class Bacilli; order Caryophanales; family Staphylococcaceae; genus Staphylococcus; species Staphylococcus sp. LKG3-1. Next base: position 1,574,360 of record NZ_CP183796.1, on the reverse strand, counting down.
GTTCTAAGTTCAATTGTTTTACCTATACTCATACTATTTTTATACTAAATAGGTATGCGTTATAATCAATTTGTACATTTAAGTAATGATGTGGTATCAGTGAGCTGGAGTTAAATGAAATTAATGTAAATATTTTAAAGAACTACTCCTTTATTTAAAAAAAGATATTAGAAAATCAGCTTACTGTTCCACATCTATCTTAAAATTAGCTTTAAAAATTCGATTGAAGTCGATTTAAAAAATGAAGGGAGTTTTTAATAATGGGCAAGATTAAAGCAAATGAAGCATTAGTAAAAGCATTACAAGCATGGGATATTGATCATATTTATGGTATTCCAGGTGACTCAATAGATGCAGTAGTTGATAGATTAAGAACGGAAAGAGATAATATTGAGTTTGTACATGTGCGTCATGAAGAAGTCGGAAGTTTAGCTGCTGCAAGTTATACTAAACTAACAGGTAAAATTGGTGTCGCATTAAGTATTGGTGGTCCAGGTGTTGTACATTTACTTAATGGTATGTATGACGCCAAAATGGATAACGTACCGCAACTTATTTTAGCAGGACAAACAGATAGTACTGCTTTAGGTACAAAAGCTTTCCAAGAAACTGATATTAGTAACATGGTTGATGATGTTGCTGTATATAAACATCAAATTTCTGAAAATGATAAAGACGTATTTGGTATCGTGAATGAAGCGATTCGCACAGCTTATGAGAAAAAAGGTGTTGCGGTGTTAATTCTTCCAAACAACTTATTAAATAATAAAGTTAAAGATACTACAAGCAAAGGTGTAGATACTGCACCTCCAGCAAGAGTTGCGCCAAAACCTCGTAGTGTTAAAAAAGCAACTAAATTAATAAATAAAAGTAAACGTCCAGTGATGTTACTTGGTACAGGTGCGAAACACGCTAAAGATGAAGTACGTGAATTTATCGAAGCATTTAAAATCCCAACAATTGTTACGTTACCTGCGAAAGGGATTCTTGCAGATGACCACCCTTATAACTTAGGTAATTTAGGTAAGATTGGTACGAAAGTATCTTATCAAACAATTCAAGATGCAGACTTATTGATTATGGTAGGTACGAACTACCCTTATGTAGATTATTTACCTAAGAAAAATATTAAAGCAATTCAAGTCGATACAAATCCTGAAAATATTGGACACCGTTTCGATGTAAATGCTGGTATCATTGGTGATAGTAAATTAGCGTTACAACAACTAACTGATTCAGCAAAACACGTTAAAAATCGTGATTTCTTAAATAAAACACTTGAAAGAAAAGCGACTTGGGATTCATGGATGGCAAAAGATATGGCAGACAGCAGTTCGCCTATCCGCCCTGAACGTCTCATGGATGCTATCAATCAAGTTAGAACAGATGATGCCATCTTCTCTATTGATGTTGGTACTTCAACTGTTTGGTCTACGCGTTATTTAAACTTAACTGTAAATAACAAATTTATCGTTTCAAGTTGGTTAGGTACAATGGGTTGTGCATTACCTGGTGCTATTGCAGCAAAACGCGCTTACCCAAATCGCCAAGTTGTCGGTATTGCTGGTGACGGTGCTTTCGAAATGGTTATGCAAGATTTTGCAACTGCCGTTCAATATGATTTACCAATGACAATTTTTGTATTAAATAACCAAGAATTATCATTCATTAAATATGAACAACAAGCAGCGGGCGAATTAGAATATGCAATTAATTTCACAGATATGGATTTAGCAAAATTTGCTGAAAGCTGTGGCGGTGTTGGTTATACATTGAAAGATCCAAATAGAATTGACGAAGTAGTGGAAGAAGCAATGTCTCAAGATAAACCAACAATAGTAAATGTTTATGTTGATCCAAATGCTGCACCATTACCTGGTAAAATTGTTAAAGATGAAGCAATTAATTATGGTAAATGGGCATACAGATCTATTACAGAAGATAAAAAACTAGATTTAGATGAAATCCCTCCAATGTCAACTGCCGTTAAACGTTTCTTCTAATAGTTAAAACGGAACGTAGCAACGTGTTTATTTGACTAAAATAATATTTAAAAATGGATAACTAGGTTGCTATAATTTAATAATTTAGTTATTGATTTTCTATTAGAATAGCAGGCCAAGATGTTTAATAATATCTCGGCCTGCTATTTGTATTTTGTTTTCGTTTTTTGTCGCTTTAGTATTGATTAAAATTAGGACTATGGGATAATAGAGTAAGCGCAATATTCTGATAATTATATATGTAAATGGCATAATATAAAAATAAGACTTATACAAATTTTAAATAAATGAACATTTTAAAGCGTACTTATAGTTGGGAGAGGAAGTTAAAATATGGGGAAACATAGCTTTAGGCATTTACGTATAAAAACACCACATACATATGCACTGTTACTCATGATCATCATTATTTCTAGCATATTAACATATTTAATTCCTGCTGGAGAATATGCCAGGGAGAAAAAAGATGGGCAGACGCTTGTCGTTCCAGATTCGTATGAACAAGTACAACAGCACGGTGTTTCATTTTTCGATATTTTTCGTGCAATTCCAGAAGGATTGATGAGTGGTGGCGAAATTGTATTTTATATCTTTCTTGTAGGTGGCGCGTTTGGCATTGTACATAAAACGGGTGCATTTGAAAATGGTGTAAATAAAGCAATGCAATCATTAGGAAAATATAAAGTGCTGATGATTCCATTGACGATGACGATTTTTTCAATCTTAGGTTTTTCAATTGGTTTAGCAGAAGAAACAATTATTTTTGTACCTATTGGGATCATCATTGCACGTACTTTAGGTTATGATGCGCTTACTGGTGCTGCTATGGTTATATTAGGCGCAGCGAGTGGTTTTATGGGTGGTATGTTAAATCCGTTTACTGTAGGTGTTGCTCAAACAGTAGCAGAATTACCGATGTTTTCAGGATGGGGTCTACGTTCCATCATCTATATTTTCATTTTAATTGCCGCTATCACTACAGTGATGTTATATGCGCGTAAAGTTAAGCATGATAAAACAAAAAGTTATGTTTATGAATTAGAACAATCTGAAGGACATACGGTTACGTCCATGCATATAGCTCGCTTTACCAAAAGACAAGCATGTGGTTTAGGTTTAATCGTTCTAGCAATTATCTTAAATGTATACGGTATTTTTTCATATGGTTGGTCATTCAATGAAATGAGTGCGAATTTTATATTGGCAGGTTTACTTGCTGGATTTATTGGTGGACTTGGTTTAAATGGTACATTTGATGCAATGATTGATGGTATGAAAGATATTTTGTTTGGGGCAATGATTGTAGGATTTGCTAAGGGGATTATTGTTATTTTGGAAAACGGACAAGTCATAGACAGTATTGTCTATGGTATGACGACATTATTAAATGGTGTTCCATCAGCATTAGTCATCATCGGAATGTTCATTTTACAATTCATGTTAAATTTCTTTATTCCATCTGGATCGGGACAAGCGTTGACGACCATGCCGCTTATGGTACCGATATCGGATTTATTAGATATTAATCGTCAAATCACTGTATTAGCATTTCAATATGGTGATGCAATAAGTAATGTATTATTTCCTACGTCGGCTATTTTAATGGGCGCTTTAGCGGTCGGTAAAATCACGTATACACAATGGTTGAAGTTTGCTTGGAAGATTATTTTAACTTGGGTACTTATCTGTTGTATTGGTATGTCGATTGCATTAATTGTAGGTTACTAATCACAAGGGTATTTAGATTGAGATCAAAAAAACAAAATAAATTTGCAATTAGTTATTGTATCTTTAATGAAAGCGTTATATAATATAAAAAAATAATCGTCAAATTGCGTGTTACTGGTTAGGCAGGCATGAGCAAACATAATGACTATCTGAGATAGTCTGTTTGTTCATGTCTTTTTTTGTGCGCTTTTTGGTGGTTTTGATAAAATTTTAAATTTTTGAAGGGATGTTTTTATATGTTTAAAAAGCTATTTGGACAGCTACAGCGTATTGGTAAAGCATTAATGTTACCAGTCGCTATTTTACCCGCTGCCGGGCTATTATTAGCAATTGGTACTGCGATGCAAGGTGAATCGTTACAACACTACTTACCATTTATTCAAAATGGGGGGGTTCAAAGTGTCGCAGAAATGATGACCGGTGGCGGAGGTATTATATTTGATAATTTACCTATGATTTTTGCGATGGGTGTCGCAATTGGGTTAGCAAGTAGTGATGGAGTTGCAGCTATTGCAGCATTTGTAGGTTATCTTGTAATGAACAAAACAATGGGTGCATTTTTACATGTATCTCCTGATAATGTAAATGATGCAGCGAGTGGCTACGCAAGTGTGTTAGGTATCCCAACATTACAAACAGGTGTATTTGGCGGTATTATTATTGGTGCACTAGCAGCCTGGTGTTATAACAAATTCTATAATATTTCGTTACCGTCTTACTTAGGTTTCTTTGCAGGTAAACGTTTTGTACCTATTATGATGGCAACAACATCATTCATATTAGCGTTTCCAATGGCATGGATATGGCCGAGTATTCAAACAGGCTTAAATGCATTTAGTGAAGGTTTACTTGACTCGAATACTGGATTAGCCGTATTTCTCTTTGGATTTATTAAACGATTATTGATACCGTTTGGGTTACATCATATCTTCCACGCACCATTCTGGTTTGAATTTGGTGCATGGAAAAATGCAGCTGGAGAAATGATTCATGGGGATCAACGTATCTTCATTGAACAAATACGTGAAGGTAGTAAATTAACTGCAGGTAAATTTATGCAAGGTGAATTTCCAGTGATGATGTTTGGTCTCCCTGCAGCAGCTTTAGCCATTTATCATACAGCAAAACCTGAAAATAAAAAAGTCGTAGCTGGCTTAATGGGATCAGCTGCATTAACTTCTTTCTTAACAGGGATTACAGAACCATTAGAATTTTCATTTTTATTTGTAGCGCCAGTATTATTCTTTGTGCATGCAATATTGGATGGTTTATCATTCTTAATTTTATATTTATTAAATGTACATTTGGGATATACCTTCTCAGGAGGATTTATAGACTACGTCTTACTAGGTGTATTACCAAACAAGACACAATGGTGGTTAGTGATTCCTGTAGGTATTGTGTACGCCTTTATTTATTACTTTGTCTTCCGATTCTTAATTTTAAAATTCAAGTATAAAACACCGGGACGCGAAGATAAACAAGCACAATTTACAAATTCATCAGCAAGCGAACTTCCATTTAATGTATTGAAAGCAATGGGTGGAGAAGAAAATATTAAGCATTTAGATGCATGTATTACAAGATTACGTGTGGAAGTAAAAGAAAAAGATAAAGTTGATGTAGCAGGATTGAATGCATTAGGCGCATCAGGTGTGCTTGAAGTAGGAAACAATATGCAAGCCATTTTTGGTCCTAAATCAGATCAAATTAAACACGACATGTCCTTGATAATGAAAGGTGAAATTACAAAACCTCAAGAGACGACAGTTACGGAAGAAGAAAGTGAAGAAGTAGTTCATATCGAACGTGCGTCTGAAGTAAACATTTATGCGCCAGGAAATGGTCAAGTTATACCGTTGTCTGAAGTGCCAGACCAAGTCTTTGCGCAAAAAATGATGGGCGATGGTGTTGGGTTTATACCAGCTGACGGTAAAATTGTTGCGCCATTCGATGGTACAGTGAAAACCATTTTTCCGACAAAGCATGCCATTGGATTAGAATCAGATCAAGGTCTTGAATTATTAATACACATAGGCATAGATACGGTTAAGTTGAATGGGGAAGGTTTTGAAAGTTTTGTAGAAACAGATGATAGAGTCCATAAAGGACAAGTACTGATGCAAATTGATTTAGATTATATAACAGCCCATGCACCAAGTACGGTTACGCCATTAATTATTACTAATTTAGAGGATAGACAATTATCTGTAGAAGACGTCAAAGATGTAACAGCAGAACAATTAATCATTAAAGTGATAGATGACAAATAAATGTTGTAAACTAGGATGAAACACTTGAGTTCATCCATATAGTATAGGAGTAGAATTTTGAGATCTCATCATAGATTTCAAAGCTACTCCTATTTTATTTTGTCTAAAGTATTGAAATATTCTGAAAATATAAATATCATGAGAGATAACAAATAAATGATCGCAGGTGAACGTATGAATTATAGACCAGAAATGAATGTAATGCCCAATGTTTCGCTAATACCGCCAGAGTTAAATATGGCGGAAACTTTATATGATTTGATTAAAAGTAATTTTTCACATTTATCTCCATTTTTAGATTTTATTAAGGAAGATGTAACCGTTGAAGATGAAAAAGCATATTTGAAAATGATGATACAGCAGCATGCAGAAAATAAGGCTAGGTTATTTATGATTTACTACGAGGAAACGATGATTGGTACGATAGATTTACATCATATTGATCAAGCTAATTACAAAGCAGAGGTTGTATATTGGATAGCAGAAGGCTATACAGGGAAGCAAATTGTTACAAAATGCGTTAAACAGTTATGCCATTACGCTTTTGAAACATTATCACTGAATAAATTAACTATTATGGCGGATGTTAACAATATAGCGAGTTGTAAAGTAGCAGAAAAAGCGGGCTTTAAATTTGTTGCAACAGATTATGAAGATGTGTTTAATGGTGAACGCTTTAGAGATATGAATCGCTATGTACTGTTGAAAAGAGATTTTTAAGCGCAGGTAGAACTACTTCTTTTAAAATCAATGCATAATAATTACAGATGATTACTTAAGTAAAAATATATTATCGAAGCGGAACGAAAAGCATGAAAAATATTTTCCGGAAAATAAAGCGTTAGCGATTTGACACGTATGAAGGAGATTAAAGGATGTTACATAATAAATTAGATATTGCCAATTTAAATACACCAATTCAAAAATTAGATCAGTTAAGTGATGCATTAGGAAAAAATATTTATATTAAGAGAGATGATTACACTGGATCAGAAATATCAGGTAATAAGGTGCGTAAACTCGAGTATACAATGCAATATGTATTAGATCATGGATATGACACTATTATAACAACCGGAGCAATTACATCGAATCACGCACGTGCTACAGCTGCCTTGTGTGCTAAGTGTAATGTATCATGTCATCTTGTTCTAAGAGGAGAGATGGCAGAATATGAAGGGAATCTATTTTTAGATGCAATGTTAGGTGCGCATATACATATCATCGAACCAACAAGTTCTCGGGAAGATGCGATGGATAAGCTATATAAGACATTAGAAGGACAAGGGAAAACACCATTTTTAATTCCAGTGGGTGCTTCGGATTGGATAGGAACACATGGTTACGTTAATGCGTATAATGAAATCATAAAGCAACAGGATGAGCTGAAAGTACATTTTGATTTAATCAATGTTGCTGTTGGTTCTGGTGGTACGTATGCTGGTCTTTGGTATGGGCAAATGATTAACTGTGAAACTACGCAAATTATAGGTTATGCAGTAGACCAAAATGCACATGCATTCAAAAATAAAGTGATAGAGATAATAAAGCAATTAGATGAAACAATTCAATCATACGAGACAATTACGATAAACGATGCTTATATTGGACTGGGATATGGTAAAGCAACTGACGAAGAATTACAATTTTATATCGATATTGCACAAAAAGAAGGCATTATACTAGATCCAACATATACTGGAAAAGCTTTTAGAGGTTTAGTTCATGAAATAAAATCCGGTGCGTATGATAATCAAGACAACATTCTATTTATACATACGGGTGGACTACAAGGCTATACGCAAGAGAAACGTTTACGTTTGCAAACGATGTTGCATAAAATAGATCTTTCATTATTAAAGTAAATTTAACTTTTACAAAGAATAATCGCATTTTTAACAATAAACTCAAACAAATGCAATTTGCTAGTTATATACTTATAATATAGAGGATAGATAAATTAAAGGTTGTTTGAGGAGCGAATAGGATTATGACTGAAAGAAAATTAGTGGCTGAAAGAAACTTTGAAGTAAATGGATATGATATTGATGCGATGGGCATAGTAAGTAATATTGTATATATAAGATGGTTTGAAGATTTACGAACTGACTTTATTAATCAATATATGCCATATTCTGATATGATGAATCAACAAATATCGCCTATTCTAATGAATACAGAAGCAGAATACAAAACACCCATTACCATACATGATAAACCCGTAGGACGTTGTTATTTAGTAAAAGCAAGTAAACTACGTTGGGAATTTGAGTTTGAAATTGAATCAGAGGATGCAGTGCATTGTATAGGCAAACAAAGTGGGACATTTTTTGATTTACAAAAGAAAAAAGTAACGAGATTGCCGGAAGTATTTCAAACGATTTTAAGCTAATCATAATATGTGAAAAAGTGTAAATATGATATTACAGTGAGCAAAATAATTGATTGTCCAAAGCAATACAGTACATAATGATATTCAATTTATGTTGTAGAGGTGGTGTTCAAAATGCCAAAAACATTAACATCGATAGAAGCGTTTCATGAATTTATTGCAGAGCATAGGCTTGTAGTCATTCATATCATGAGAGATCATTGTAGCGTATGTCATGCTGTATTACCTCAAATTGCGGGTATAGTGAATGAGTTTCCTGATGTTCCATTAGGTGTGATTAATCAAAGTGAATTAGAGGAGATTGCAGGAGAATTATCTATCTTTACTGTGCCTGTAGATTTAATTTACTTTAATGGTAAAGAAATGCATCGTCAAGGTCGATTTATTGATATGCAACAATTTGAACATCAACTGACTTTGATGTATAAAAGCATGGTATAACAGAAAGATTTGTATTAACTATATATAAAAAATGTATACAACCATCACGTTGATATAACGAAGCATGAGTCTGGGACATAAATAGTTGTCTCAGACTCTTTTTCGTTTAGGCAGTAGATGACTGAATTGAAAATATTAAGTCTCACTTGTTCTTTTGCAAAAGCCTATGTATGCCACGTAAAAATGCTAGTGAGACTTATGCATGAGCTTTAGCTCAAGTAAACCTTTATCCTCGTCATCTTTGCTTTGATTGCATAGTTGGGGCTGCGAAATATCTATTAAAAAATTTGATTTCTGTCACACTTCCATGCTTTTATTTTTAATTAAAAAAGTTGTGTTAAATTGAAACAAGAAAAATCAGATAAATTATATCTCAATTATAAAAAGTAATGTATGATAAAGTTAATTTATAGCATTAAAGGGGATGTTTATGCGTATCGAAAGTATCTGTCCAAATGAAGCAGAAGCACTTTATAATTGTATGAAAAAGATAGATTAAAAAACGCAATATATGCTTTATTTGCCTGATGAAAGAAGTTTTGATAAAGATAAACTGAGTGAAGATATAAAAAGGAATTTTTACATAGGTGTTAAAACGGACGATAATCAAATATTAGGTTATTTATCTGTCCATATCAGTATGTTAGCTAAAGTTAGACAAATTGGATATATTGTGACTGGCTTAATCAATGACTTACATCAACAAGGCTTAGCGACGCAAATGTTTAATGAAACAATCAAATGGGCACAACGCAAAGGATTAAGGAGGCTAGAATTAACGGTGATTACTTCGAATAAACCAGCAGTTAACTTTTATGAAAAGTTAGGTTTTAAAATTGAGGGAATTAAGCATGAATCTGTTTTTATGGAAGAACATTATTTTGATGAATTATATATGGCAATGATGCTAAACCAAGATTAAAATTTAACGCTTAACAAATCTGAGCATGATGCATTAGAATTTTCTATAAACAGGAAATTGCGTATATACTTTATAATCTACTATAAAGATAGTACCTTTTATTTAAAATGATTGCTCAATTTGTTATAAAATATATGTATAAGAAAGTGCGAGGAGGATAATTAACGTGATTAGAAAAATAGCCACTATTGTTGGTATAGGTGTTGCCACATCATACGTATATGCAAAAGTTAAAGAAAAACGTAGCTACAAAAGTTTTTTAGAAGAAATCATTATTAGAGCAACAAAAATGAAAAGTTCATTTTTAAATGTGGAAAATGCGCAACAAGCATTAGAGAAGGTTAAAGATGAAACGAAAGCATTATATGAAGGTACGGATTATTATTTCAATCACAATGTCCAAACGACTACAGTTCAAGAGTCTACAGTATATATTGTGAATGACAACAAAGATAGACAACAACCAGTTGTCTTGTATATTCATGGTGGTGCTTGGTTCCAAAATCCATTAAAATATCACTTTGATTTTATAGATTCACTGGCTGGCGAACTAGGTGCTAAAGTAATCATGCCTATATATCCTAAAGTACCACATGCAACCTATAAAGAGACGTTCACATTGTTGGAAACATTATATACACAATTACTGAAACAAGTCGAAAATACTCATCAACTCACAATAATGGGTGACTCTGCAGGAGGCCAAATAGCCTTATCATTTGCACAATATATTAAAACGTTAAACTTAGCACAACCAAGTAACATCGTTTTAATATCTCCAGTGCTTGACGCAACATTTTCAAATCCGGAAGCAAAAATTTATGAAAAAATAGACCCAATGCTTGCAATCGACGGAAGTAAATATTTTATAAAATTATGGGCGAATGGCCTTGATTTGACAGACTGGCGCGTATCTCCTATATTTGGTGATATTGAAGGGCTGGGCCATATAACAATTTCAATAGGGACGAAAGAAACGTTATATCCAGACGCAGTGAAATTATCAAATATGTTGAATGCTCGAAATATTCAACATGATTTTATGCCAGGATATAATTTATTTCATATACATCCTATTTTCCCAATACCAGAAAAAGAACAATTTATCGCTAAGATCAACAAAATTATTAAACAACATTAAATATACATGATAGAGGTAGTGTCACTGACTTCATAATCTGTTGTCACCGAGGGAGCATTGTATGAGTATGAGTAAGAGATTGACAACTCAAGTTATGCTCTAGGTTCTAAGCAAGCATGCACCTTCAAAATCGTATGATTGCCTCAACTAAAGAGGACTCGTCCGTATATGATGGATGAGTCCTCTTTAGTATAAGATTGAGTAGTTGTGTTTTAATGTTTTACATTGATGTACAATACATATTTATCGTTCTTTATCCTTTTTTAAAGAAAGTGCTAATATCAGAATAATAATGAGCACGATACCTAATAGTTGAAATGGTAGGAAAACAACTTTTAACCAAAGTGCGCTCGCAACAATTGCCATTACAGGTTCTATTGTCCCAAAAAGTGTAGTTTCTTTGGCAGATAAATAATTTAAACTTTTAATAAAGAAGAAAAATGCCATTGCGGTACCTAAAATAATGCCAAAGGCTAAATACAAAATCACACTTATATCTATTTGAGATATAGTGAATTGCCAAATAGGTGCTTTGAAATTCATTAAGATACCAGAAATGAGCATTGCCCAACCAACGACGAGTATTGCTGGAAATTTGGATAATAGATTACTGGCATAAATAGTATAGAAGGCTAACGATAAACCAGAGATGATACCCCAAATCATACTCGAGCTTGAAACCATTAAACTGTCAAGGGAACCATTGGTTAATAATAAGAATGTTCCTGTGAGTGTTAATAATATTGCAATAACATCAAATAATTTAAAGGTTTCTTTTTTGCGTATGATAAACCACAAAATAATATAAACAGGTGCAATGTATTGTAATAAGGTAGCAATGGCAGCATTACCATAGTTAATTGATGCCATGTAAGCATATTGAACAAGTAGCATACCTAAAGTTGAAAATATAAGTAACTGTATTGTATTGGTTACATTACGAAATACTATAAATATGGACTGCCTAGGGTTAAGTATTTTAAATATTGTTAACAGTAGAAAGCCACTGATTAAGAGTCGTGCAGTAACGTACCAGTTAATGTCGATATTTTGCTGTTTAAATAAATAATCAGAAACTGTGCCACCTAAACCCCAAAAAGATGCGCCTAATATTGCCAATATAATGCCGAGAAAACGAGATTGTTGTTTCATTTTATCACCTACGATGTATTAATATATTAAAATATAACGCACTTAATATTGATATAATACAAATAAATGGTTTAAAATTATCAATATATTGAGGTGATAGGCTATGTATAAAGGGATAATTATTGAAGATAATGGAGAAGAGCGCATTCAATACCCTGATGAATATTGGTGACATATTGTGTTGAAAACAAGGTTAGATCAAGCGTTTATGGAACAGATACCCATACGCTGGCACAGTGCATTGCAATTTGTATTTGTATTACGTGGTAAATTGACTATTCGCATTAGTGACAAAAACATCGTGTTAAATACAGGTGATGGCATATTTATTAATTCGAATGTTGTGCACGAGATACAGGGGCTTGAACATATAAGTGAGTTTTATTGTTGGAATATTGAAATACCAAATATTTCGAGTTATATGGAGTATAAATATTTAAGTTATATATCACAACAAGCTGAAATTGTACCTTACATATTTATCTCACAAAAATTTGAGTCATCATGCATTACTAGCATGTATTGAAAGCGTTGGTACAATATATCAGAAACAAGAGGCATATTTTCAGCTGGATATCATGACCTATTTTTATAAGATAGTGAAATGGCTCATGCAATATATGAAACAACAACCTACGGAATTAACATACCATTTTGATTATAGAGTAAAGCAAATGATGTCTTATATACATAAACATTTTCAAGATAAAATCACTCTAGGACCTCTGAGTCAAAATATTTATTTAAGCGAAGCTGAAGCGATAAGATTATTTAAAAAATATGTAAAACAAACGCCATTTGAATATCTGTTGAGATACAGACTAGAACAAAGTAAATCTATCCTCGATAAAGATAGTTTATCTACTATTACAGAAATAGCTATGGCTTGTGGATTCTCAACTACGAGTTATTTTATAAAAGTATTTAAAGCACGCTACGGTATGACGCCAAAGCAATACCAAAAATATCATCATACAAATTAACCGCATCAAATATGCAAACAGAAAATATTTACATAAATAATATACGCGCTACAAAATAGACACTGATAAGTGAAAATTTGTAGCGCGTATATTGCTGTTACGACTTTTGCAGAAGTGTCGTTTTTATAAAGTGTATTATAAAAGTTGAGTAATTGGATTACTTGTTAATAAATTATTTCATGTTTTTTAAATAAGTAGGGAAAAATTCTGTATACAAATCTATAAATGTAAGATAAACATCTTTTTCAACATATTCATCAACTTGGTGTGCTTGATGTATTAATCCAGGTCCATACATAATGAATGAAAAGTCTTCATCTTTATCAACTAATAAATCGGATGCATCGGTTACGCCAGGTGATGCTTCAAGAGGTAAATCGGAATTTAAATATTTTTACCCAAATCATGCGCTAATGAAGCTAATTTATTTTCACCTGTCGTATATACAGGAGGTCTAGACATATAAGTGTCAATTTCTATATCTGTTTTATCGGTTTCAACTTGCTTTAAAATTTCATTAAAATAAGTGATGAATTGGTCATTATCATGTTCTGGAATCGTACGTATATTGAATTCAGATTCGGCATGCTCTGGAATTGAATTCACTTGATTACCACCATTGAAAATAGTCGCGTTCATTAGTACATCACCTAATAAATCGTTACGTTTATTGAAACTTTTAAAGCCTTCATCCGCTTTGTAAACAAATTTTACGAGTGGTGAAATGGCATTGAAACCAAGTTGTGGCATTGAACTATGTGATGCTTTACCTCTGGAAATAACACGGATATCCATCGAACCCTTATGTGCATAGATGATGCGGTCTTGTGAAGGTTCAGCGATGACAAGTGCTTCTACATCTGTCATGTAACCTTGTTCTTGGAAAGCTTTAGCCCCTTCGCCAACAATCTCTTCACCTGCAGTGGCGAGTAAACGGATTCTACCATATTCTAATAAACCTTGATCATGAATATCAATAAGGCTCAATACTAAAGCGGCTAAACCTGATTTCATATCTGCAGCACCACGACCGTGTAATTTGCCGTCAACTTCAGTTAATTTGAATGGATCATATGTCCATTTTTTAATATCGCCTTCTGACACAACATCCATATGTCCTGAAATACCTAAGACTGGTCCTGATTCACCAATTTCAGCAACTAGATTGGCACGCGTGTCATTGATTTTAACAATCTTAGCATCAATATTATGTTGCGATAGTAAGTCTTTTAAATACATACAAACTTCCATTTCATTGTCATTAACTGATTTAATCGCAACTAAATCTTCTAGAATTTGAACTTTTTCAGCTTCTGTAAATTTACTCATAATTAAAAACCCCTTTTCAATAAATAAACAATTTATGTGAGTTATTTTAATTATATCGAATATATTAAAGATGGCATCGCATAAATTCAGAAAGGGAAGGTATTTGCATTTGAATGTTCAACTTGAATATTGGATATCATGACGTATTAAATCAAAAAGGGCTTTCAATCATTGTTATATATAGAAATAAAAAAATCATACATGGTTTTTAGAAATTGAATTATCTAAAGACCATGTATGATGAGCGTCTTGTATAGAAGACAGTTTATTTGAAGTTGTATCGATACTAGATTGTGAATTTTTTGGAACACTATCTGAAGGAGATGCATTTGATTCTGATGATTTTAAAGTATTGTTAATATAGTCTACATTTTCAATATTTTTTGTGTTATCCGTATCTAGCACAGAACCTCTCATATCATTTCCTTGAAAACTACCAACTAGAATCATAATTAGATAGCTACAACAAATAATTACAACTACTGCAAGATAAATTGAAACTACTAATTTAACTGACTTACTCATAAACTGCCTCCTTATCATTTATTCGTATATGTCTTAATACATACAAGATAACATTTGATTTTTAATATCATGTAAAGTTGAAGTAAATATTATATTTTTGTTTTTTGAAAATTGTTTGAGATGAGTAAAAATATTTTTAAAAAATAATCAAAAAAATATTTGCTTTTAAAAAAATTAAAACATTGTTGTGATAGGATTTGTTGATTGAAAAAAATTCTTTTTTACATGTATTGTAAATGCGAATTTACATTTGATTAACACTTAGTTCAAAGTGTTTATATTAAATCAATAACTCCGTGTTAGGATGGCTTTATTGAATGGTGAAGAATATACATAGTCTCAAACATCGTATGTATAGTGTGGTTGACTCATGTGCTTTGCCTTTAAGCATTTATACATAAAATTTAATAGTCTGAAGTGAAAAGAGGGACAAAATTTGCTACTAATCATTATTTGTGTAGGTTTGATTCTATGGTTAGGAATTGTTGAGAAAAGACAGCATTCTGATAGATTAGAAAAAATTCCTATACGCATCAATATAAATGGTATTAGAGGTAAATCAACAATTACAAGATTGATTTATAGTATTTTACGCGAAGATCAATATCGTGTAATAGGCAAGACAACAGGTACAGACGCTCGTATGATGTATTGGTTTACACCGAGAGAGTATCCAGTTTATAGAAAGCCTCAAGGCGCTAATATTGGTGAACAACGCGACATTATAAAGAAGGTTGTTAAACAAAAGGCGAACGCGCTTGTAAATGAGTGTATGGCAGTGAATCCTGATTATCAGATAACCTTTCAAAAAGAATTGGTTAAAGCTAATATTGGCGTTATCGTTAATGTCATGGAAGATCACATGGATGTCTTAGGACCTACTTTAGACGAGGTAGCTGAAGCATTTACAGCGACAATTCCTTACAAAGGTCATCTTATTGTAATGAAGGATGATTACACCGACTTTTTTGCTAAAGTAGCCAAAAGACGTAAGACTAAATTAATTGTCGTTAATAAAGAAGAAGTGCCTGAATCATTCTTAAGGAAATTTGGGTATATCGTGTTTCCAGATAATGTTGCAATTGCAATGGGTGTGGCTGAAGCACTTGGCATCAACAGAGACGTTGCGTTACAAGGCATGTTAAATGCACCACCAGATGTCGGCGCAGTAGAAGTGAAATACTATAATGCGAATAATTCAACAAATGTTTATGTAAATGCATTTGCTGCCAATGAACCGCAGTCTACAAAATCAATTTTAAATAAGGTTGAAACGTATAATTACCCTTACAATAAAATTGTTCTTATATTAAATTGTCGTTCAGACAGAATTGATAGAACGAGACAGTTCTGTGAAGACTTTATTACGGATGTTGAATTCGATACATTGATATGTACAGGAAAGAGTACACAGATGGTAACGGACGTAATGAAAGGATTGCCCGAGAAGAAATATTTAAACTTTGAAGGTAAAGACATAAAAGAGGTTGAACGCGCAGTTTATAATGAATCTCAAAATGCCTTGATGTTCTGTGTAGGGAATATTCACGGACCAGGTAAACAAATAGCAGAGTATATAGAAGGGATCAAATAATATGATAGGTTCAGAGTTATATTTTTCATTATTTGTAGGCATCGTATTAAGTTTAATATTTGCCGAAAAATTTGGTATCAGTCCTGCTGGTTTAGTAGTACCAGGATATTTAGCTTTAATATTTGATCAGCCGATCATGTTATTATCCGTACTGATTATTAGTTGTATTACATACTTCATCGTTAACCATGGTATTAGTCGTATCGTTATTTTATATGGACGTAGAAAATTTGCGGCGATGATACTAACCGGTATGGTGTTGAAATTTGTTTTTGATTTAATTTATCCGTTAAGTCCATTTCAAATGGTAGAGATGTCAGGCATTGGTGTTGTAATACCGGGCATCATAGCTAATACGATTCAAAAACAAGGTGTCATAATTACTTTGTCAACTTGTATGTTACTCACATGTATTACATATGTCATCTTATTCTTTTACAGCTTTATCAACTAGTAAGGAGCTTGGATTATGAAGAATTCTAAAAAATTTTCAATGGAAGAACGCATACTAAAGTGGACGAAGCGGCATAAAAAAAGGAATTCAATATACACCGGTATTATCTTCGTTGTAGCATTGATACTTTTAGTATTTGCCATGACTTCACAAAAAATAGAACCAGTAAAAGCAATAGGAAAAGCACCAAATGAGATAAGTATGACATATCTAGGAAACATTGAATTAAATAATCATATCAGAAAGAACAATCTTAATGATGCTTTTGCATCCATTAAAGAAATCTTAAAGGGAAGTGATTATTCTACTGCGAGTTTAGAAATGACGAAGTTCTCAGATGACAGGAAAACGAATATATCCAAAAACTTGGAAAATGTATTGTTCTTAAAGGGACTCAATTTAAAAAGTTTGAATGTGATCAATCAAGTTACCGATAATATTACGGCGCGTGATTTTATGAAATCAGTAGAAGCTCAAACTGGATATAATTATCTAACTGGAAATGGTTCAAATCCGATAAATAGTAAGACGGTACAACAAACTATAAAGGGTAAAAAAATTGCCAATGTTTCATTTACAGATGTTGAGTCAAATTACACGGATACATTGAAAAATACAACATCAGTTAGTTTAGAACCCAGTATTTATATGCCATTAATTAAAAAATTAAAAGAGAATAACGATTATGTCGTCGTGAATGTTGATTGGGGGATTACCGATGAACGTTCAGTGACGACTAGACAACGAGAGTATGCACATTCATTATCTAAAGCTGGTGCTGATGTGATTATTGGCCATAATTCGGTTGTTCAAGAAATTGAAAAATATAAAAATACAGATATTTTTTACAGCTTAGGCAATACGACATCCGAAGATTTCTTATCAAAAAATAAACAAGGTCTAGCAGTTCAGCAAACTTGGAATGGTAAACAATCTAAATTTATGATTACACCAATTAAATCGCAAGGTGGTAAAGTGACGAAGTCATCACCAAATGTAGTAGAAGAGAGAAAGTTATTGAACAATATAGAAGGTAAAAACTTGGATCTTAAAAAAGAGAATGGAGGCTACGTTTATGAACATTAAACAACATTGGGTAAGTATTACAATCATTTCAATCGTATTGGTTATTTTTCTTTTAATTGTATTTGCTAGAGCGAATGAAGGCTTAGATCAATATGAAAAAAATGAACTGGAGACTTCTCATCACCAATATTTGTCTAAAGGAGCTTAAGTATGAGTATTTACAATAAGAAATCGCTCATCGTAATATTACTCCTAACAATCATTATTTCGTTTATCTTTTTTATGATTACAAAAAAAGATAATTACGATAAAGATGATTTATATGAGAATAAAATAGCTGATCATAACCAAGATAAGTCAGATAAAAATTACGGTGTCGCTTCAAATAACCCAATTGCTACGCGCGTTGGTGAAAAAATATTAAAAGATGGTGGTAACGCCGTAGATGCATCCATGGGTGTTTCTTATGCTTTAGCTATAACAGAACCGCATTCATCCGGTTTAGGTGGTGGAGGTGCAATGTTATCTTATGATGGTCAAGAGAACGTTGCACCAAAACAATGGCAATATAAAGATATTTCGTCATTTAACTTTAAACAAAAGGATGAAATCGGTACACCTGGTTTTGTTCGAGGCATACATGATGCACATAAAGAAGCAGGGAAAATGGATGAAAAGAAAATCCTGAATTACGTTATTCCTTTAGCTGAAGATGGTTTTGAAGTAGATTCAGAACTCGAGCGAAGTCTAAAATTATACGGTTCAGACATCGATAGAAATTCACCGTTTTTTGATGGAAAACAAACGAAAAGAGAAGGCGATGTTGTTAAACAACCAGCTCTAGCTTCTACTATCAAAGGGATTAGAGACAAAGGATCAGATTATTTCTATGATAAAATTGGTGAAAGTGTTTCTAAACAAGTAGATGATGAAATTAATGAGAAAGATTTTGAAAGTTATAAAACAGAGAAGAAAGAACCTGTAGGTACAGATTATTTGAATAATAAAGTTTACTCTGCGTCTAACCCACTTGGTGGTACATTAATGCTTCAAGGATTGGAAATAGATGAAGCTACTGATAACCAAGCAGCACCAGATAATCGTCTAGATTACATAACAGGTATCTTAAAATCTAGAGCATTGATGTATAGAAATAGAGATATTATCAATGGACAAGATGAAGATTATGATGAATATTTATCACAAGATTATTTACTCGGTAGACTAAACGAGGTTAACTTTAATAGTAACTTTAATACGAATAATGTTGATAATACGAGCACAACGCATTTTGTTGTCATAGATAAAGATGGAAAATTAACAAGTACTACCAATACACTCGCGAGTTTCTTTGGATCTGGTAAATTCATGAAAGAGGGATTCTATATGAATAACTCTTTAAGTAACTTCTCATCGAATCCAGCCAGTCCTAACTATGGTGGTAAACACAAAGAACCGAGATCATTTACTGCACCAAGTATTGTTGTAGGCCCTGATTATTATATGGGTATAGGAACACCGGGTGGTAATAAAATACCAACAACACTGAATGAAGTACTGGTAGATTATTTAAGAGGCGATGGCACGTTACAAGAGTCTATAGATAAACCACGCTTTTACAACGATGGGGGAAAAATATTCTATGAAAATGCAACTAGTAAACAAGATGTAGATATATTCAAAAGTTTAGGATTCGAAATTGAAGAAAAACGCAATGATCCAAACTTTGGTAGTGTCCAAGCTGCACTTTACAATAAAAATGATAAAACAGTAGAAATAGGACAAGATGTTGGTAATAGATAATCCATATATCTTCATACAAAGGGGTATGAAACGTAATATATAATTCAAAACAAGGAAGCGGGACAGAAATCAAATTTTCCAATTGCGATTTCGTAGTCCCATCCTTATTCAACGCAATCATCTACTTCACAAATGAACAAGAGTCTGAGACATCTATTTATGTCCCAGACTCTTGTTTTTTTTAATTATACTGTAGTTTTAAAATCTAACTTTTGTTGTTTATTTAAATTCAAGAAGGTTGTCATAGTTTACTCATTTATTACCAACCCTGACCTGCAGTGTCGTAGTTATCTAGTTTACCCGATTCAAAATCTGATATCGCTGCTTCCAAAACGTTAAGCGCAGTGTCCAGTTGCTCATAGGTAATGACAAGTGGTGGTTGAAAGCGTAGTACATTGCCTGCTACTGCAATAATGACAACACCATTATCAAAGCAACGGTTACAAATTTTTAGTGCTGCTTCTGATGCGCGTGTTTTATTAATTTTATCAGAAACGATATCAATACCAATGGATAATCCTTTTCCTCTAACGTTACCCACAGTATTGAATTGTTCTGTCCAAGCATCAATACGTTTGCGCACATAATTACCTTTATCTGTACTTGCTTGTAATAAATTCTGGTCTTCAATCATGGCGATGGTTGCTAATGCTGCTTCACAACTCACTGGATTAGCCCCCGTGGTAAAGAGATGTGCAGGTGCTTCTAAATAATCCATGATTTCTGAACGCCCTACGATTGCAGACATTGGTAAACCGCCTGCTAATGATTTACCGAATGTAATCAAATCAGGTTCAATATTGTAATGTGAGACAGAACTCCAGCTACCTGTGCGTCCTAATCCTTGTTGAATATCGTCAACAGCAAGTAAGATACCGTGTTCTTTACATAAGTCTTGTAAGGCTTCGAAATAGCCATCTACTGGTTCGAGCAAACCACCATCTCCTTGTATTGTTTCAATCATGATGCAGGCCACTTCTTCTGCAGGTACATATTTTTCAAACATTTCTTTAAGTGGTGCTAGATATTCGGAAACGGTATTGGGCTGGTTGCTGCCAAACATGCCACGATAATTGTCTGGAAAAGGAATATGATAAAAACCAGGCAACATTGGACCATAATGTTTACGCATATTTAAGCTAATAGCAGACATTGAAAGTGAACCATAGGTTGAACCATGGTATGCATTTACAAAGCTGATGATATAAGGTCTGCCGGTGTAAGCACGTGCTAATTTGATAATACCATCATTGGCATCTGATCCAGATAGTCCAAATAAGACACGTTTTTCATATTGGCCGGGTGAAATTTCACATAATTTTTTTGCTAATTTAACTAAGGGTTCATGATACATGTAAGCAGGGGTATAGTGAATGAACTGGTCTACTTGTGCCTTAATTGCTTCAGTAACTTGTTCAGGTGCATGTCCAACATTCTGTGAACTTGCACTTGATAATAAATCAATATATGTATTGCCCTCAACATCAACAAGTGTCGCACCATATCCATGAGAAATTGCTAAAGGATAATATTTGATGCGTCCTGGTTTTGCGAAGTATTGACTGTCCTCATTTATAAGTTGCTCTGATTTGTTCATAATTTGTGCCTCCCAATGATTGAAAATAAGATAGTGCGCATGATTGATGCAGATTTGGATTGAAAATAGTGATTGGCACTCTATTAATTGCTAGTGTATTTCTAAATAGAAATGATTACTATACGCCACAGTGCATGCATTATGACATCTCCCAAATAATCGTTGATACGTATGAATATACTAAGAAAATTTAGAATTGTAAATATATTCTGAAAAATTAAAATTGAATAACGCTCATTATGTGTAATTTGACACAAATATTCTGTGGATGAAATTAATCCTGAAAATATTGTATCTAATAAATAGCATTGATTTGAGAAATGGTTGGACACTGTGAAAAATGTAATAAGTAGAAAAAGTGAGGGATAATTGGTAATATTGTTCTTATAAAATAATATTTTTATCTATAACAAAATTCAGGAAATATATATAGCGTTAATTAAACATGAAAATAAATAGTAACGAAGTTGAACAACAGTATGAGTTAGAACTTTAATGGAGGAATGTATATGATTTATGCAGGTATATTAGCGGGTGGCATTGGTTCAAGAATGGGCAATGTACCACTACCAAAACAATTTTTAGATTTAGATGGAAAACCTATCTTAGTACATACGGTTGAGAAGTTTTTATTGACAAGTGAATTCGATAAGATATTTATCGCGACACCTCAAAAATGGATTTCTCACACAAAGGATACATTACGTAAGCATCACATTACAGATGACAGAGTTGAAGTTGTTCAAGGTGGTTCTGATCGTAATGAAACAATTATGAATATTATTAGTGCAGCAGAAAAAGAAAATGGTATTTCTGATGATGATGTTATTATAACGCATGATGCGGTACGACCATTTTTAACACGCAGAATAATTAAAGAAAATATTGAAAGTGTTCTGAAATATGGCGCAGTAGATACTGTTATTACAGCAACTGATACGATTATCACATCGGCAGATGGTGATTCAATTCAATCGATACCGGTGAGAAGTGAGATGTATCAAGGACAAACGCCGCAATCTTTCAATGTAAATCTATTGAGAAATAGCTACAATGATTTATCTGATGAAGATAAACAAATCATGACAGATGCATGTAAGATTTTAGTTGTAGCAGGTAAACAAGTGAAATTGGTAATGGGAGAATTATATAACATTAAAATAACGACACCTTATGATCTTAAAGTGGCAAACTCAATCATAAAAGGTGGGATGTTGAGTGATTAATCAAGTTTATCAACTCGTTGCGCCAAGACAATTTGAAGTAACCTATAATAATGAAGATATTAAAAGTAACAAAGTGATTGTCAGACCGTTGTATTTGTCTATCTGTGCTGCTGATCAAAGATATTATACAGGTAGTAGAAATGAAAAAGTTTTGAAAAAGAAATTACCTATGTCCTTAATTCATGAAGGTGTTGGCGAAGTCGTCTATGACAGTAAAGGTGAATATGAAATTGGTACAAGGGTCATTATGGTTCCTAATACACCAGTTGAAAAAGATGATGTTATAGCAGAAAACTATTTACCTAGTAGTAAATTTAGATCTAGTGGCTTCGATGGATTTATGCAAGATTACGTTTTTATGGATCACGATCGCGTCGTTGAAATAGACGGCAGTATTGAAGATTTAAGTACGATTGCTTATTCAGAGTTAGTGAGTGTAAGTTGGCACGCATTACAAAGATTTGAACGTAAATCAATTTCCAATAAAAATAGTTTTGGTGTATGGGGAGATGGGAATTTAGGTTATATTACAGCTATTTTGTTAAGTAAATTGTATCCTCAAGCTAAAATTTATGTGTTTGGTAAAACAGATTATAAATTAAGTCATTTTTCGTTTGTGGAGCACATCTATCATATTGACGAAGTACCTGCAGATGTCACGTTTGATCATGCTTTTGAGTGCGTGGGTGGCAAAGGTAGCCAATCCGCAGTTAACCAGATTATTGACTTAGTATCACCTGAAGGAACGATTAGTTTACTTGGTGTCAGTGAATATCCAATTGAAGTCAATACACGTTTAGTACTTGAAAAAGGTTTGACGATGTTTGGTAGTAGTAGAAGTGGCGCACAAGACTTTAGAGAAATTGCTGAATTTTATAAAAATAATCCAGATGTTGTAGAAAAATTAGCGCTCCTTAAAGGTAATGAGTTTGATGTCAAAACAATCAACGATGCGGTCAATGCATTTGAAACAGATTTATCCACTTCATGGGGTAAAACGGTTATCAAATGGACAATGTAAATTTGTAAGGCATTTTCGCTTTTTTAATTAGTAATAAAAACCTATCAACTTGAATGAAGAGAGGATTTTTTAAAATTGAGTAAATTTAAAATAATAATTGATAATATATATTGGGAAAGAATTCA
Source organism: Staphylococcus sp. LKG3-1 (assembly GCF_048568385.1). Taxonomy (NCBI): domain Bacteria; kingdom Bacillati; phylum Bacillota; class Bacilli; order Caryophanales; family Staphylococcaceae; genus Staphylococcus; species Staphylococcus sp. LKG3-1. The sequence continues at coordinate 1,550,625 of NZ_CP183796.1, read as the reverse complement.
ATTATTTATTGAAGGTCATGTTGAAGATATAAAGCTTAATAAGAAAAACTTTGTATTGAGAAATTTGACTGAAACCAAAGAACTAAAAGCAAACGATGTGAAAGTAGAAGGCAACCAATTTAAGGCACGTTTTAATGTTGCCATATTAGATGACGGTAATTATCTACCATCAGGTGAGTACTTAATTGTTTATAAAGGCGATTTTGATTATATTGCCAATATAAATGAAACATTGTTAGATCCCAATAATTATGAATTAGAAGAAACAGCACTCGAACAATATAGCGATGAAATGACTCAAAATGGCAAAAATAATTTATTATTAGACCACTTTACATTTACCTTTAAAAAGGGAGGTAAATCATCTAAAACAGAATATACTGTAAAGCCTATGATTTCGAGTGAAGTGAACGAATTTGTATTGAATATTATATTTAAAGCACCTATGCCTAAAATGAATCCAGTTAAGAAAAGGATTACAGACCTTAAACTAAAATATAATAAATATTCATTTAATGTCCGTAACTTCATCTTTCAGTCTATTTTCAAGATTACTAAATTTTTCCATCTGAAAAAGGGGAATACAGTACTTTTCACTTCTGATTCTAGAGCGGAAATGTCAGGTAATTTTGAGTATGTTTACAATGAAATGTTACGTCAAAATTTAGATGAAAAATATAAAATACATGCATTGTTTAAATCTAATATATCTGTACGACGTAATTTTATTGATAAATTTAAATTTCCGTATTTATTAGGTAAAGCAGACTACATATTTGTAGATGATTTCCATCCATTACTTTATACTGTGAAATTTAGAAAGAGTCAGGAAATTATTCAAGTATGGCATGCAGTAGGCGCATTTAAAACAGTAGGCTATAGCCGTACTGGTAAAAAAGGGGGACCATTTTTTAACTCAGTAAACCATAGGAATTACACCAAAGCATTTGTATCATCAGAAACGGATATTCCATTTTATGGTGAGGCGTTTGGTATAAAAGAACAAAATATTATTCCAACTGGCGTACCAAGAACGGATATATTATTTGATCAAGACTATGAAAAAGCCATTGTTGCAGATATGGAAGAAGCACTTCCAATTGTTAAAGGAAAGCAAGTGATATTATTTGCACCGACATTTAGAGGGAGTGGCCATCATACTGCGCATTATCCGTTTTTCAAAATTGATTTTGCAAGATTTGCACGTTATTGCCGTGAGAATAATGCAATTGTGCTATTCAAGATGCATCCGTTTGTTAAAAATAAATTGAATATTCCTAGAGAATATCAAGAATACTTTGTAGATGTATCTGATTTTAGAGAAGTGAATGATATTTTGTTTATTACGGATATCTTAATTAGTGATTATTCATCACTTGTATATGAATTTGCTGTATTTAAACGACCAATGTTATTTTATGCATTTGATTTAGAAGATTACATCACATCACGTGATTTTTATGAACCATATGAAACATTTGTACCTGGTAAAATCGTTGAATCGTTTAACGATTTAATTGTAGCATTGGATCAAAAAGATTTTGACGTTGAAAAAGTTGAGCCATTTTTAGATAAACATTTTAAATATCAAGATGGACGTTCAAGTGAACGTTTAGTAAGAAATGTTTTTGGCAGCTAAATTAAGTGAATAGAAATACCAATTAAAACATAATGAGTTAACTACAAAAATATATATTCAGCGTTAGATATAGAACGGGATCCTGTAATTGAGATTGCCGAACGGCTGATATTGATTTGTACTTAACTCATTTTTACAAGGTGGAGTATAATGAAATTTTCAATTATAGTACCAAGTTACAATTCAGAAAAATATATAGCAGAACTTTTAAACAGTTTACAAAATCAAAGTTATGATAAAAAAGATTTTGAAGTTATTTTGGTAGATGATTGTTCATCAGATAATACTTTAAATGTGGTAGAAGCTTATAAAAATAAATTAAATTTGATAATAAAACAACTTGATACAAATTCAGGCGGACCAGGTAAACCTAGAAATACGGCTTTACAATTAGCGCAAGGTGAATATGTATTTTTCGTAGATTCAGATGATTACATTAATAAAGATACATTAAAAGATGTGTCGAAATTTGTTGATCAAAATCATGCAGATGTGGTCTTGGTGAAAATGGAAGGCGTGAATGGTCGTGGTGTACCGAAATCCATGTTTAAAGAAACGAGTGATGCAGTCACATTAGCCAATTCTAGAATTATTTATACACTTAGCCCAACTAAGTTCTATAGAACCTCATTATTACGTGATCACGCAATCGAATTTCCAGAGGACTTAAGAAGTGCAGAAGATCAATTATTTACAATGAAGGCATATGTCAATGCGAAACGAATCGCTGTACTTGCAGATAAGCCTTACTATTATGCAACTAAACGTGAGGGAGAACATATGAGTTCTGCGTATGTCTCACCCGAAGATTTTTATAAAGTGATGTCATTAATTACTGAAGAAATATTAAACAGCCCATTAGAAAATAAAAATGAAGTGCTAGGATATTTTATAGATAGACATTTCTCATTCTCTAGAACAAATAACTTTTCTCTTAAAATTGCAGATGATAAAAAAGAAGCGTGGATGGATGCGTTAGGAGATTTTATTCAAAAAGTACCAACAGCTGTAGATGAATTAGTGAATGATTCATTCAAACCGTTATTACATTACGCTCGTCTAAAAGACATGAAGCATTACCAAATGGTAGAAGAAAGTTATAAAAATGGGAAGTTTCATAGCTACAGTGCTCAAGAAGGAACGTTAAAAATACAATTTGATGAAGGTGAACCGTATTTTGTCTTCAAAAAATTAGTGAAGCCTGATGTTAGAATGTCACATTTCGAATTTAACGATCAAGGTTTTGAACTGGAGTTAGAATTTATTAGTTCTATTATTAATCCCAACCATGTTGCTTCAATGATTCAACTCAAATTATTATCACGTAATAAAAAAGAATTTATTTATATACCTTTAACTATGAATGATCAGACTAGATTTAAGTTTAAGGCAGATTTAAATGATTTGATGCCTTATCTCATAAAAGAAAAAGTCTGGGATGCACATCTAGAGATGCGTGTGGATAATATGACCATTGAGAAACGTATTGGCAATAAGCGTGTTAAGTACCCGTATAGTAAGGAAACGAGCACAATTACCCAATACAACAATCAGTATTATCGATTTACACCATATTTTACGAAAGACTTCGATAATTTATCATTTTATATAACGAGCAACAAATTAAATGAAATGTTAGCTGTTGAAATTAAGGACAAACAGACAATACAACTACGCAGCTTAGAATTTAACTATATTCTATCTGAAGGGATGACAGCTGTCATCTTACCTCATATGTTTACGTATGGTTATTTAACGTCTGTGACTACAAAAGACACACTTACTTATCATCTGTCTGTTGGAGAAAAAGTGAAAGATAAAGATCTGAAAAAGAACTTCAAAATTGAAACGCCCCATTTAGTTTTAAAATACTAGTTGGTATATAATAGTAAGTGAGTTAAAGAAATATTAGCTGACTTACTATTTTTTTAATCGAATGTTATTGATAATGATTTTCAATTATAGTATGTTTGAAATGAATGATTTTTATATCTTAATTTAATAATAATTAATTTATATATAGATTGTCTTTTAGATTCATGTGAAGAGGGAGTTATCGATGACAAAAAGTAAAATAGATGTTAAAGATTTAATTAATATAGGACTCTTTACGGCAGTATACTTCATTTTTATAGCACCACCGGGTATTTTAGGTATTATACCTATCTTTATGTTGTTACTTCCTGCAATGATAGGGCTAGTAGGTGGCATACCTGTGATGTTACTTATTACCAAAACGCAGAAATTTGGTGCATTAACGATTTGTGGTGTTGTCGTAAGTTTATTATTAGCAATCATGGGGCATCCTTGGATGGCTTTGATTTTAAGCGTGCCAGTGATTGTGATTGCAGATATGGTTATGGCGATGGGCCAATATAAAAGTTGGAAATTAAATAGTATAGGTTATATTATTTTTTCATTTTGGCCAATAGGTAATTTACTACCGTTTTATTTTATGAGAAATTCATATTTAGCTTTTATTCAAGACAAATATGGTACAGATTATGAAGCGACAGTAGAAGGATTGTTTTCTATTGGTATGATTCCCATTATTCTTATCACTACAATTATTGGTGCTTGGATAGGTGCATACATTGCTAAAGGCATTTTGAAAAAGCATTTTAAGCGGGCAGGTATTATATAAAATGTATAATCAAGTATTAAGTCAAAATCATATATTTAACTTTGATCCAAGGATAAAAATTGGACTCATGCTAATTATTTCACTCATTTCACTAACAGGTGGCGTAACGGGTCAGGGCATATTTATCAGATTGATTATAATGGTGCTTCCCGTCTTATTATTGATTGTGATAGGGAAATATAAGATTGGCGTTGCCTGTATTGTGCTAACCGTAGCTGCTTGGTATGGTGAAGCATTTGTGTCTATTGAACAAAGCCAAGTTGCAACATTACTCGTGTTTGTACCTTCTGGAATTATTACAAGATTTTTGCCTTCTTTAGCCATGGGTTACTATATATTTAAGACAACACAAGTAGAAGTGCTTATTTTAGGTTTAGAACGCATGAAGTTATCTAGAAAAATAACTATCCCAATTGCTGTTATGTTTAGATTTATACCCACAATAAGAATGGAATCAGCATCTATTAAGGATGCAATGAAAATGAGAGGGATTTCTTTACGGTTTGCGTCTAAAAAACCAATGCAATATATCGAGTATCGTATTGTACCTTTATTAAATAGTGTGATTAAAATAGGGAATGAATTGACTATCGCATCCATTACTCGTGGATTGAATTTGACACATAAAAGAAGTTCTATTGTGACGTTGAAAATACGTTGGCTTGATTGGTTATTCATAGTTGGCACACTGCTTTTATGTATAACTTACTATATAGTGTGAGGTTAAAATATGATTCAATTTGAAAATGTATCATTTAATTATGACAATAGCGAAAAAATCTTAAACGATATAAACCTTACTATTAATGATGGTGAGGTTATTTGTTTAACTGGTGCATCAGGTTGCGGTAAAACCACCATAACACGATTATTGAATGGGACGATACCACACTTCTTTCATGGAGAGATAGATGGTCGTATCATTGTGAATGGTAAAGACATTACTAAACAATCTATTTATGAGGTTTCACAAGTAAGTGGCTCAGTCTTTCAAAATCCACGCTCACAATTTTTCTGCTTAAATACAACAAGTGAACTTGCTTTTGAGCCTGAGAATTTTGGTGTGGAGCCAAACGAAATTAATACACAAATTGCTAACAGCGCCTATGAATTTAATATTGAACATTTATTGGATAGAGGTATATTTAATCTTTCTGGTGGAGAAAAACAGTTAATAGCATGTACGACGATTCAAGTTAGTGGTCACGATATCATTATTTTAGATGAACCTTCATCAAATTTAGATTTCAAAACAATCAGCAAACTGCGAAAAATGTTAAATATATGGAAGCAAGAAGGTAAAACCATTATTATAGCTGAACACCGTTTACATTATTTAATGGATGTTGTTGATCGCTTTATCATATTGGCACAAGGTACAATGCGTAAACAATATGACAAGGATACATTTAATAAACTGAGTCATGAAACATTGGCAGAGTTAGGATTGAGAACAACACATTTAGATAAAATGAAACCTAAAGTTCATCACAATGTCGCATGTGGTACGTTAACGTTGAAAGATTTTAATTTTAAATATAAACCTAGATTACCTTTATCAATTAATATACCTAAAGTTGAACTAAATAAAGGTAAAGTGACAGCAGTTATAGGGCAAAACGGTTCGGGAAAATCTACATTTGCACGATGCTTAACAGGTGTGGAACGTAAATTCAAAGGGAAAGTTGATAATGATGAAGTTACTTTGAAGCGGGGACATAGATTAAACAATGTCTATTTGGTGTTTCAAGATGTAAATAATCAACTTTTTGCAGAAAGTGTTGGTGAAGAATTACGTTTAAGTCATGCTGATTTAGATGACGAAACAATTCAAAAACAGTTACAATATTATGGTATTTCTCAGCACATTGAACGGCATCCTTTATCATTATCAGGAGGAGAAAAACAACGTTTGGCTATTGCAAGTGCAGTAGAAACAAGCCGTGATATACTTATTTTTGATGAACCATCAAGTGGTTTAGATGGTCAGCGTATGCGAGAAATTAGTGGAATCATCGACGATTTAGCAACTAATGGGCATACCATTATAGTGATTACTCATGACTATGAACTATTACTATCATGTGCCGATGAAATCTTACATTTAGAAAATGGGCACGTTAAAGATCAATATACAATGAATGATGCAAATTTAGGGAAATTACAATCATTTTTTGAAATATAAAGTTATTGAGTGTATGGATAAAGTAGCGCATATGAACGACTAGGATATAAAGTGAATATTAGGGCTAGTGCGCATGCAAAAGAACCTGAGGCATAAATGGATGTCTCAGGTTCTTTTTTGAGTTAATTGATAGAAATCATAATGTTAAGTAAAGCAGATTTTGTTAGCTTGAAAATCAAAGGATCTTTAAAATAATGCATTGTTAATTTTAAACGTGGATAATTCGTTCTGTTTATTTGTTTTAATAGTGATTTATCTATATAGGTTTGGTTTATATTTTGAGGTATTAAATTGTTAATCAGACCATATTCACTATTGATTAAACTAGAAAATATTGGAAATGACTTAATGAAATGATGATTGATATTAACTGAAATCGTTGATTCGCTAAGATTATTAAAAAGTAATATATGATAGTGTGTTTTGGTTTTTGTGACGATAGCATAAGGCAGTGTTGTAATTGGTTGCTTATAATAAGGTGATAACAAACCGTAAATATGAACCACTGGCATAGCACTTTGATATTGATTGAACAACATGATGCGATCATAATCATCAGAATAGTAAGGATAACCAAATCCTCCAATAAGTTGATTAAATTCAATAAGAAATTGAGTTATTGCGACATGTGTTTCTTGTTTAGAGTAGTGATAGCAACTTTTTATTGCACTATGGGTAAGGTGATTGAATATCAATTTTTTAGCATGCTTAGAACCTAAACTGTGAATAAACAATACGATACGTGCTTTTAAATCAAGGTCCTGTTGTATAGGTGAGATTTTTTGTGTGATTAACTCTGCTAAAGATATTAAATCTAAGTTAATAAAATATAAATCAGTTTCTAACAATGACATAAAGCGACGAATTTGTAGTATATTAGCACTGTTTTCAATAATCTTATCAATTATCACACCAATTTTTATTTGTGGGTAAGACTGTTTGATATTGTTAATCGTTTCAGTCATCGACTTAGCTTCATTAAAAGTTAAATCTAACTGTAATGTAATATGATTTAAGTTATTTTTTAATTCAAGCAATAATTTACGCAAAAAAGTACTAGATTGATTTGTTAAAAATTTAGACGTAATTTTAAGCGTAATGTGATAATTTCTATCAATGAGTTGGTGTATAGATGTTAATACTTGTTGTAATTTAAAGGCATTTAAATGAATGATTTGCGTATCTAATATAGATATATTTACTTTTGGAAATACAAGGATATCATTTTGTTCTGAAATCATAGCATCAAAGTGTACTAAGTCATCAAGTCTTTCTAATTGTATGAATGTATGAGGTTCATTAAAAGTATCGCTAAAAGATAATGTTGATAAGTTGAGTGTCTTTGCAATGTGGTCTACACGTTTAGCTGACTTTTGAATTTGTGCAAAATAGTGAATCGTTTTAGCTTGATCTATATCAATTTGTTTGGGCTCGTTATAGTATTCTTGCCTAAAATTATAAATATATTTTTTGGGTGGCATCTGAATGTAATGTTTGAAATGTTTTGAATACGTACTTACATTTGTAAATTGATATTTGATAGCCACATCATAAATACTTTGATCATTTTGTATTAAATCAAATAATGATAAAGCAATTCTTAATGAAGTAGTGTAATGCTTAAAGTTCATATTTAGAATACTGGAAAATAATATTGAGATATATGATTGTGAAATATAAAATGCTTTAGATACATTCTTCGTACTTATTTTATGATAGATATTGTGATGTATATATTCAGTTATTTGCTGCAATAGCGGATGTTTGGTATTAAGTGGTGGAATATAGACTGTATTTAAGGTTACTTTAGCTTCTTTAATTAAAAAGTCAATGATATTTGAAATATAAAGACTTGCAGTGTTTTCATCTTGTAAGGGTAAGTGCAAATTCTCTAGTATTAAATTTCTAAACTGTTCTACAAGTTTGATGTGATTGAAATCAAAGTAAGAGGTTGAAAGACAGGTATCTTTTTCAAAAAATAATGGTAAAGGCAAACTTAGTTCTACTAAATCTTGTACATCGAACATTTGAAATAGATCAGCGTTGTTAATGATGATCCCGTCTTCAATGGTAATCGTTGATCCATTTAAATTGATTTTACAAGGTTTATTTAAGGGGAGTAGTATAATAACTTTGTTTATACATCTTTTTAATTCAGTTGTGTAATGATTTCTAATTGATAAGGAACTAATCACAAATATCACCTTTGCCTAGATAAATAACGATTGATTTAGATAATAATATTATTATTGTACAACTTCATTGTTTGAAAATGTTGAATATCTAAATTTATTAATATAAAGACTATTTGAAATAATTAATGAGGGGTGAATTTATTTATATTTTAGATTTTGTACAGATGGTATTAAAAAGTTGGGGTGTTGGATTAATAAAAAGATGTCTAAGAAAACTTGAAGCGAGGAAATTCAAAATTTGTTTGGTAGCGTTTGCAAAAACAAAGATTAGTTCTTATAATGTATATATTGACTTGTAAAAGTCTACAGTATAACTTAAACGTTTAAGGTGAGAGAGATGAAAAATAATAAACCTACTTTGCATGACGTAGCTCGTGTGGCCGGTGTATCCATTGCCACAGTATCAAACGTGTTGAACAATAAAAGTTCTGAATTAAGTGATAAAACCAAAGATAAGGTGCTAAATGCCATAGAAACATTGAACTATGAACCTAATCAATTTGCTAGGGGATTAAAGACAGGACGTTCCAATATTATTGCATTTATTGTCCCAGACCAAAATCCATTTTTTACAGAAGTGTTAACTGAGATAAGCCACGAGTGTCAAAAACATCATCTACATGTTGCCGTTGCATCTTCAGAAGAAAATGAAGACAAACAACAAGATTTAATAGAAACATTTGTATCACAAAATGTAAGCGCTATTATACTTGTGCCAGTGAAATCAAAATTTCATATGAAGCGTGAGTGGTTGAAAATACCGATAATGACGTTGGATAGAGAGCTTGAATCTACAAGCCTACCGTCTATAACCGTTGATAATGAAGAAGCGGGTTATATTGCAACAAAACGTGTTTTAGAAAGTACATGTAAAGAAGTGGGCTTACTACTTGCGAATCCTAATATTAGCACTACAATTGGCAGGAAAAATGGCTATAATAAGGCTATTTCCGAGTTTGATTTAAATGTTAATCCGTCATTAATTCATTATAGTGATCAACAATTAGGGACAAATGCTCAAATCTATAGTGGTTACGAAGCTACGAAGACTTTGCTAAGTAAAGGGATTAAAGGAATTGTTGCTACGAATCATTTATTACTGTTAGGCGCGTTACAAGCCATAAAAGAAAGTGAAAAAGAAATTAAAAAAGATGTTATTATCGTGGGTTTTGATGATAGTTATTGGAATGAAATTTATACACCTAAACTTACAGTAATATCTCAACCAGTTAAAGAAATGGGTCAGGTTGCAGCAAAAATGATTTATAAATTGATTAAAGGTAAGGATGTAACGTCAATCAAACTATCGACAAAATTGATTATCCGTGAATCGTGTTCATTTAATAAAACTTAAAAAATCCATGACTATATGGGTTTTTATTGAATTTAACTTAAACGTTTAAGTTAAAAGATGGTTAATCATAAAGGGGGGGAATTAATTTGGATACTTCAAGTAATAGCGTGAGAGAAAAGACTTGGATGGGAGTACCGAGAATCATATTTGCAGCGCTCATTGCAATATTCATTTTCATGACAGGTGATGGCATCGAACAAGCATTTTTATCAAAAAACATTGTTGATTTAGGTTTTTCAAGCGGACAAGCATCACTTGTATTCACGTTATATGGTGTCATGGTAGTCGTCGGTTCATGGTTAGCGGCAGTTTTATCAGATGTCTATGGTCCGAGAAAAGTGATGGTTCTAGGAACAGTTATTTGGTTAGTATTTCACATATTATTTTTAGTTTTTGGGCTTGGTTTAGAAAATTACAGTATGATGTTGCTCATGTACGGTATTAGAGGATTAGGTTATCCTTTATTCTTATATGGATTTTTAGTGTGGGTAACATATATTACGAATAAAGCGCGGTTGGCAACTGCTATAGGTTGGTTCTGGGCAATGTTCTCAGTAGGTATGGGTGTGATTGGTACATATTTACCAAGCTTTACTATCCCTCATATAGGATTTATGGGCACACTTTGGATGTCTGTCATCTGGATTGGGGTAGGTGGATTAATTGCATTCTATGTCGTTGGCAAGAGAAATATTAAACCTAATGTGGATAAGCCTATTAAAGAAAGATATGTAAAAGTACTTAAAGAAGTGGGGATTGTCTATAAAAATCCAGATATTATTAAAGTGTTTGTAGTTAGGATTATTAATCAGCTTTCTCTATTTGGATTAGTCGTTATTTTCCCTGTTTTATTTACAGATACGATTGGTTTTACAATGCAACAATGGCTATGGACATGGGGAACGATGCATATTACTTGTATTGTAGGAGATGTCGTATGGGGTATTGTAGCGGATAAGATTGGATGGAAACGCCAAGTCATGTTATTTGGTTGTATAGGATGTGGCATTACAACGTTACTTTTCTATTATTTACCAATATTGAGTGGAGATATATTTGCTATTGCTATTTTATGTGCAGTGTTATTTGGTATTACGCAGTCAGCATTTGTTCCAATTTTTGCAATTTTTACTGCATTAGAACCTGAACATATTGGTGCAACGTTATCATCACATAATTTAGCTGCAGGTTTGAGTAATTTTGCTGCACCAGCCATTGCAACACTGTTCTCACCAATATTTAATGAAGTTGGTGTCGTATGGGCATTTGCAATTTGTTATTTCGTGGGTGCAGTGATTACTTACTTTATAAAAGTACATCAACCGGGTATAGATGATCGTAAAGTAACTGAAATGAATAAACAAACACGAACTAATTAGTAAAGGAATGATTTTAGTGGAAGAGGTCGTTCTAGGTATCGATTTAGGTACAAGTGCAGTTAAAACAATCGCAGTTAATAGAGATGGGCAAGTAGTTGGTCAAATGAGTGAACCATTGACATTAATTCAAACTGAACCTGGTTATAATGAACAAAATCCAGATTCGTGGGTTGAAGCGGTTATGAAAAGCATTAAAGAACTGCTTAAGTTAGATGAGTTGAAAAATAAAAAAATATCTGGCGCATCGTTCTCCGGACAGATGCATGGATTAGTAGCACTGAATCACCAAGGAGAACCAATTAGAAATGCAATCTTATGGAATGACACAAGAACGACACAACAATGCCAATCAATCAAAAATCAGTTTGGAGAAACATTGCTGAAAAATCCAATACTAGAAGGATTTACTTTACCTAAATTATTGTGGCTACAAGAGAATGAACCAACACATTGGCAAGCATTAGATGTGTTTTTACTACCTAAAGATTATGTTAGATACAAAATGACTGGTGATATTTCAATGGAATATAGTGATGCTGCAGGTACGTTATTATTGAATACAGATACAAAGCAATGGGATACACGAGTAGGTGAACAATTAGCAATAGGTGATATATATCCTAAGTTAATTAATTCGCATGATTTTGTTGGTAATTTAACAGAAGATGTAAAAGCAGCATTAGGGCTTGATAATGATGTCGCTGTATTTGCTGGCGGAGCTGATAACGCTTGTGGCGCCTTAGGAGCAGGGGTTATAAATGAAGCACAGGCTTTATGCAGTATAGGAACGTCTGGTGTTGTATTAACTTGCTCACAAGAAAATGAAAAATCATTAGGAAACAATATACATTATTTTAATCATGCATTGCCTCAAATGACATATACAATGGGGGTGACTTTGAGTGCAGGAGATAGCTTGAATTGGTTAAAACGTGCAATGTTTGATGATGAATCCTTTGATGATATTGTGCAACAGGCTGCCGAATCTCAAATTGGTGCCAATGGTTTACTATTTGCCCCATATTTACAAGGTGAACGTACACCTCATGGTGATGCATATATAAGAGGCAGCTTTATTGGTTTAAGTATTAATACAGTTAAGGCTGATTTTGCACGAGCAACAATTGAAGGGATCACATACTCGCTTTATGAATCGTATCGATACATGATGCAAGCGAACAGTAACAGTAATCGTGTTATTTCGATTGGTGGAGGATCTAAAAGTAATTTTTGGTTACAGCTTCAAGCTGACGTCTTTAACGCAGAGGTCACACCTTTGAAATATGAAGAGGGACGAGGTATGGGTGCAGCAATGCTGGCAGCTTATGGATTGGGTTGGTTTAAATCTATGGAAGACTGTGTAGATGCTTTTATTGAATATGATAAAACGTATTATCCAAACTTGGAAAACCATAAAAAATATGAACAGTATTATAACGTTTATAGACAAATTTATGAACAAACACAGACATTAACGCAACAATTATTAACTATTAAATAATATAGGAGGAGTACAATTATGGAAAAAAATATACCAGAAACAATGAATATCTCATTATTAAATAAGCCATTTGATATGGAAATGAAAGAAGTTAAAGTGCCGAAGATAGGCGCAACAGATGTCTTGGTAAAAGTTATGGCTGTAGGGGTATGTGGCTCAGACGTACATTATTATGAGCACGGACGTGTAGGTGAATTTGTAGTTGAAAAACCTCTCATTCTAGGGCATGAGTGTTCAGGTGTAGTGACCGATGTAGGTAGTAATGTAACAAGATTTAAAGTCGGGGATAGAGTAGCGATTGAACCTGGTGTGCCTTGTGGTGAATGCGAGTATTGTAAATCAGGGAAATACAATCTATGTCCGGATGTAGAATTTCTTGCAACACCGCCAGTTGACGGTGCATTTAGTCAATATATCAGCCATCCTGAGGGCTTTTTATTCCATATACCAGAAGCATTATCATACGAAGAGGCAACCCTTAATGAACCATTTTCTGTAGGTGTGCAAGCTTGTAAAAGAGCCAATGTTCAACCAGGCTCAACAGTGGTTATTATGGGAATGGGACCAGTAGGGCTCATGGCAGTTGTGGCAGCCAAGGCATTTGGTGCTACAAAAATTATTGTATCTGATCTTGAAAAAATACGTCTAGACGAAGCATTAAAATTAGGTGCAACACATGCAATTAATATTAAAGAAGAAGATGTGGCTACACGAATTAATGAAATTACAAAAGGTAAAGGTGTTAATTATGCATTTGAGACAGCGGGTAACCCAATTGCTCTACAAAATGCTTTAGCTGCTTTAAACAATGGTGGTACATTAGCTATTGTTGGTTTACCTCAACAAGAAAATATTGAGTTAAACATTCCTTTTATAGCAAATCATGAAATCAATATTGTAGGTATTTTTAGATACGCAAATACGTATGATATGGGTCTAGAAATGTTGGCGTCCACATCAGCAGATTTAAACACGATGTTCACGGATGCTTATGATTTAAATGAGGCAAAAGAAGCGATGGAACAGGCGAGAACGAATAAGAGTGGATCATTAAAAGTAATGGTTTATCCTAATGGTAAACCTGAATAAATTGATTATAAATAGAAGAACTAAAGTCACAGCCTGAATGTGACTTTAGTTCTCTTTTTAATGCACACACAATTAAGCGCACATTTTAAGAATGTAGTTTTATATCATAGATTAAAATGGGTGCATAAAGTTTAATTCTGGGAATGGAATATAACTATGATAATTAACGGCACATCACAAGCCTCGATATAAACACACACATTCTATATGGATATTATATAACTTATAATGTATCTTTACAATATTAAATCAAAAACATTTTAAAGATAAAACGATTTTAATTGCGATAAATACTAATTACTGCTATAAAGTCATTCATGATGACGTCGCATTATCATTAAGTGCACGTTTATTTGCTTTATATATATAAATCGATTGATTTATATATGAAGATTAGAGAAGAAATGATTAAAAATAAAGTGAATAATCCATTGAATACTGAATTACTAAAAATATTAACAAAAGTAATCTGACTCAGGGCGATTAGAAAAACAGAACCGGTTGTTTTAATTTCAAGTAAGTCGAATGAAAATAGTAGGATTGCAATGATTATTAAATAACCCAGTGCTATGAAGAACAAGTTTAATAAATCTACCAGAAAAAGTTTTTTCATATCAACCAGCCTCCTTTTTACTATGCTATAACCGTTTTAAGATTATATAATCTACATAAGTGTAATTTTATAAATTCTTAATATTTAGCATGATAACTATAATTAAAGTGTTTATATGAATCGAATGATTGAAGACATTAAAAAATTTAATTAATTAGGTTTAGTAAGCTATATATAGAATTTGAGTAAAAACGGTTTTGATTGATTAAATTGGTGATAAATAGTAAGTGAGTTTGATTTTTGGATGAAGGGGAGGTTAATGATGTATAAAGCGATTATTTTTGATGTGTATGGCACTATTTTTGATATATCTTCACTTGAAAAGCATATGGACCAATTTGATGAAGCGCAAGCATCTTCTATCTCACAATTATGGAGAAAAACACAATTACAACATATGTTTTTAAAACAAATTATGCAACGTTATATCACTTTTGATGATTTAACTAAAGATGCTTTGCGATATACGTTAGATGAACACAAAGTACAATATAATAGAGAAGATATTAATCAATTGTTTGATGCTTTTTTAGATCTAGACTATTTTAAAGAAATACCAAGAGTATTTTCGGATTTAAAAGCTAAAAATATAGATATAGGTGTGCTATCGAATGGTAATGATAGCATGTTAATGCCTTTAGTTGATAATTCGAAAATCAGTGAATATATTGACACTGTCATGAGTGTGGACGAAATTAAACAGTATAAACCAAGTCTTGCGAGCTATGCTTTAATATTAAATTATTATCATTTGACTAGAGAAGAGATTTTATTTGTTTCCTCAAATTCATGGGATATTACAGGTGCTGCAAACTTTGGCTTTGATACCGTTTGGATAAATCGTGACAAAGTACAATTCGATTATAATGGCCAATCTCCTACGATGACTGTGAGCAATCTTAATAAGTTAGTTAAATGGTTAGAAATGAATAAATAATAAAATAACATTTTGAAGTTTAGTGAAAATTTTGGATTACTTTATGTTGATAGTTGTTATAAGTGAATTTAATATTGACTGAAGAAGAAATAAACTCTATACCCATTGCCAAATAGAAAAAGAGCTTGAGCCACTTATTTGTGTCCCAAGCTCTTTTAGTACATCTTGTATTAAAAACAATATATTAGATTATTTAAAGTCATTCAAATATTGTGGAAGCATTTGTGTGTAAAGATCAATGAATGTTAAGTACGTATCTTTATATACATATTCGTCAACTTGATGCGCTTGTCCTGTTTCACCTGGACCATACATAACAAATGAGAAATCTTCACCTTTATCTTTCATTAAATAAGACGCATCAGTAGTTGCTGTAGAAGACGTAACATCTAAATCTCTGTTGAAATATTCATCGCCTAAAGATTTTGCTAATTTTAAGAATTCATTGTTACCAGTCGTATATACTGGATCACGATTAACATAAGGATTAACAGTAATATCGGCGTTATCTTCTTTTTCTACTTTTTCTTTTATACTGTTGAATAAGCTTTCGAATTTTTTATTATCATATGCAGGAATGGTACGCATATTAAATAATGATTCTGCGTATTCAGGAATGGAATTCACTTGATCGCCACCATTGATAATCGTTGAATTCATTGTAGGTGTACCTAAAAGTTTACTACGAACATCTACTTTATTATATTCAACATTTAAATAGTGAATAAAATCAACGAGTGGATTAATAGCATTAAATCCAAGTTCTGGCATTGAACTATGTGCGGATTTCCCTTTTGAAATCACTTGGATATCCATCGTACCTTTGTGAGTATAAACAATACCATCTTGCGAAGGCTCAGCAATTAATAATGCTTCAACGTCATCCATATAACCTTTTTCATGCAATAAAGCAGCTCCATTACTCGTTACTTCTTCACCAGCAGTTGCCATAAAGCGAATGGTACCTTGATTTAATGTACCTGCTTTTTTAATTTCTACTAAACTAATAGCGAGTGCTGCCAACCCTGATTTCATATCAGCAGAACCACGCCCGTGTAATCTACCCTGATCATCTTCTGTTAATTTAAATGGATCATAGTTCCATTGCTCTGTATCACCTGTTTTAACGACATCCATATGTCCTGAAACTCCAACCACAGGTTTGCCACTTCCAATTTCAGCCACCAAGTTTGCACGTGAAGATTCATCTTCTAATTCTAATATTTCGGAATTAATATCATATTGTTTAAATAGTTTTTGTAAATAATGTGCAACATCTAACTCTTTTTCATTTACGGATTGAATTTCAATGATATCTGATAATATTTTCACGCGTTCTTCATTAGATAATACTGACATTACAGTACTATACACCACTAACATGCATTTTTAAAACGCATAGGAGAAGTGAGTTGATGTCGTAATGACGTGTTTTATTTGCTTAAGTCAAGTTGATAAAATGCAAGATCTAACCATTTATCGAACTTATAACCAACATTTTGTATCGTACCTGAGTGTTGGAAATCGAATTTTTTATGCAAATAAATACTATTATCGTTTGTAGCATCAATACCTGCAACGAGTGTCTTATAACCTTCAACCTGAGCATGATTTATAAGTTGTTTGAGTAGTTGTGAAGCGATGCCTTTACCTCTATGATGTTCATTTACGTATATAGAATGTTCAATTGAGTATTGGTATGCAGGCCAATCACGGAAAGACCCATAAGTAGCAAATGCAACAGCTTCACCTTGTTCTTCGAAAACAAAAATGGGTTCATTATTTTGAGATTTATTTTCAAACCAAATTTCACGTGATGCTAAGGTCTGTGGCTTATACGAGTATACTGCAGTTGTATTTAAAATTGCATCATTATATATATCTAAAATATTTGGCAAATCACTTTTAGTAGCATGTCTTATCATTATATGACCATCCTTTGTTTTTACTATGTTTCAAATTAAATAATAAAATCATTAAACACCTCAGCGCAAAATTTAGCAAATGTATGTTATAAAAGTTAACATTTAGTAGCATTATACTTCTTTTGGTATAGTTAGATTAAGGTACATCATACATTATAAGTTGTGCTATACTTATTTATAATATTTGAAGAAAAGATGATTTGGAAAAGGAGTTACACGTGTATGAAAAAATGGGGGAATCGACTCATTACCTTAATTGGTATGCTATTCATATTAGCAGCGATTTATTTATTCGCTAAACCGCATATTGACCAGTATTTACATGAAAAAGAAAGCGAAGAAAAAATAGAAACGTATGATAAAGATGCTGCAAATAAAAAAGAAAACAAACAGGAAATTCCAAAAGATAAATCTGAGATGGTGGGATACTTAACAGTCCCAGATGCAGAAATAAAGACGCCTGTTTATCCAGGACCGGCAACGCCTGAGCTGTTAGATAGAGGTGTTAGCTTTGCAGAAGCGGATGAGTCGCTAGATGATCAGAATATTGCCATTGCTGGTCATACTAATATCGGATCGTCTGATTATCAATTTTCTAATTTAAAAGAAGCGAAAAAAGGCAGTGAAGTGCGCTTTAAAGTAGGCAATAAGAACAATGTCTATAAAATCACAAAAATATTTGATGTCAAACCTGAAGATGTGCAAGTTTTAGATGAACACAAGTCTAGTAAAAAACAATTAACGTTAATTACTTGTGACAACTATAATGAACAAACAAATACTTGGGAAGATCGTAAAATATTTATAGCTGAAGCGGTATAAGTTTAAATAAAAGACCTTATCATAGAAATGATGACACGATACAGATCATTCTTAAGATAAGGTCTTTTTTATTGTATTATTTATCAAAAGCATTGATAAAACGTTTTGTGATTTCTTTCGGTCTTGTTATCGCGCCACCTACAACAGTACAATGAACACCTAAATCTGTTACATCTTTAAACATTTCAGGTGTAATTACATTACCCTCAGCAATGACTTTAGCATTTACATGAGCCAAGACATCTTTTAAAAACTGATAGTTGTTTTCATATAAAATATGACCTTTTGTATATGACGTATACCCACGTAACGTAGTGCCGACATAGTCGAAACCAAGTTCGTCTGAATTTTTAGCTTCTTCAAGTGTAGAAATATCCGCCATAATTTCAACGTTTGGTGCTTTATTTCTTATATAGGATACAAGCTCTGATAATGATTCTTTAGGACGAGTTTGTTTGGTTGCATCTAATGCGATGACTTCGCAGTTACTTTCAATTAATTCATCGATCTCTTTACTAGTAGCCGTGATGAAAACGTCAGAATGCGCATAATCACGTTTTACTATTCCAATTACTGGTAAGTCGACTTCTTTTTTGATTTCAATAATGTCTGCTTTAGAATTCGCTCTGATACCAACGGCGCCACCTTCATATGCTGCTAAGGCCATTTTAGACATAATAAAAGATGAATGTAATGGTTCATCTGGTAATGCTTGGCACGATACGATTAATCCCTGTGGTAACATAATTGCACTCTCCATAACTTTAGTAGATTTAATTGAATATTTATATTGTATTAGATTTGTATTTTCAATATAACACTAAGAAAATATTAATCGATACATTTCGTTGTTATGAAAAATATTTTCATTTATAATATAATGAAATCAAAATTTGGAAGCAGGGGATTATATGAAATTTGAGAATCGCATTCAACGCTATCATCATTTATTTACAAAGACAGACAAACAAATTGTTGAATATATTCAAAGTAATCATTTTGATGATTCATTTTCAACAATCAATTCATTGGCGCATGCGATTGGAACATCGCCAGCAACGATTACGCGCTTTAGTAATAAATTAGACTATGATAATTTCCAAGATTTAAAATTTAATTTACAGCAAGAAATGACGGATAAAGTGATAGAAAATAGTCCGTTGATTCAGCGTATTCATAAATATCATCAAGATATTATCCAACAAACTGGTGAATTTATATCTGATGAAAAAATTCAAAGTTTTGTAAATCAAATCATGAGAAGTAGACAAATTATTTATGCGGGTTTAGGTAGTTCTGGTTTATCTGCGACAGAGTTTTATTACAGAATGATGCGCATGGGATTAAAAGGTAGTGTATCGACAGATGCGCATCAAATGAAAATATTTGGATCATTATTAACAACTTCTGATACATTTGTTGCCATTTCAAATAGTGGGGAAACTGCTGAGTTAATTGCAGCAGCTGAAGTGGCACACGCGCGTGGGGCCTATGTGGTTGCTATAACAAATTACGAAGGTAGTACATTGACGGAATGTGCAGACTTGGTATTAATTACTACGGATCAATCAAGAATCAATGATTCAAGATTTGTCAATACACAAATAGCGACACTTTTTTTAAATTATTAAAATTGTGAAACTGCACCAAATAGTGAAGCATGATTCTTAGTGTGTGTCGTTTTAATTTCGGCATGACCATATTCAGGTGGAAGGAAATTCTGAATTTTAGGAACGATATATTTAAGTAAAGTTTGATCTTGAGCAGAAATCCCTCCACCAATCAGAATTAAACCAGGATCATATATGATTTGTATTTGTGCTAGGCCTTCTGCAACATTAAAGCTCCATTCATTTAGAATATCTAAGGCGAGTTCATTGTCTTGATCCGCCAATTTAAATAGCATTGGCACATCATCGCTATAAGGAAATGATTTGGATTTCATTAAAGATTTAAGTGCTGTTGTAGAAGCGCGTTGTTCAAATGTTAATTGATCTTCAGAGCGATATAATAGGTAGCCAATCTCATTCGCACGATGACGTGTGCCATTGTATAAACCTAAAGTTTGATTATAAAAAGCACCACCAATACCAGTTCCCAAAGTAAGACAAAAAATGTTATCTACATCATATTGATGAAAATAAAGTTCTCCTAATAAAGCCGCATTAACATCATTGTAAATTTTGACATCCGCATTGAGTGATGCTAACAGTTTGGGGAAATTTGTGCCCCTAAAATTCGGAATGGTAGGGCCAGTATAATCAACCACGCCATTGGTTTCATCTATTACACCTGCGCTGGAAATGCCTACATGCAGTGGTGAAAGTTTATAGGTCATTTGAAAATGTTTAACAATGTCATAAACTTTGTCAACGATGTATTCATTTATATTATTCGGTGTGGGTATTTTTTGATAATCTACAAAATTTAAGCCGTTATCTAAAACAGCAGCTTTGATATCAGTGCCTCCGATATCAATTGCGACTTTATAATCCGTCATTTATATTGCCTCCTGTAATGTATTCAAATATATATGTATCATTTTTAAATTTAAAAGTGTAGCTATAATAACTTTGAAAAATATTTTCATTGAAATTTAGTATAAATGATGAATTTTTTCAAAATACTATTGATACACTCTATGGTAGCGTTTACAATTCGAACTGTAAATAGTATTAAACAAACATTTTTCAACTTGGATAAAGGAACACAGGGTTTTTAACAGAAGAATACTCATAAAAGCAAACGGAGGATTATTTCATGGAAGATAAATTTAAAGGATTATATGCAGCATTATTAGTACCATTTGATGAAAATGGATAAGTGAAAGAAGAAGGGTTAGCACAAATTGCCAAAAATGCGATTGAGACAGAAAAATTAGATGGCTTATATGTTAATGGTAGTTTAGGTGAGAATTTCTTGCTCAGTAAAGAACAAAAGAAACAAGTCTTCAAAGTCGCAAAAGAAGCGGTCAATGACGATGTGAAAATGATTGCGCAAGTTGGCTCATTAGACTTAAATGAAGCGATTGAACTTGGTAAGTATGCTACAGAACTTGGGTATGATGCGATATCTGCAGTCACACCATTCTATTATCCATTTTCATTTGAAGAAATTAAAGACTATTATTTTGAACTTATTGAAGCTACACAAAATAACTTAATTATTTATGCAATTCCAGATTTAACGGGTGTAAATATTTCGATTGAACAATTTGGTGAACTTTTCAACCATGAAAAAATCATTGGTGTGAAGTATACAGCGCCAAACTTCTTCTTATTAGAAAGAATTCGTAAAGCTTTTCCAGATAAATTAATCTTATCAGGATTTGATGAAATGTTAGTTCAAGCAGCAGTATCAGGCGTAGATGGTGCAATTGGTTCAACCTATAATGTCAATGGTGTGCGTGCAAGACAAATATTTGAAAAAGCGCAAAATGGCAATATTGCGGAAGCTTATGAAATTCAACACGAAACCAATAATATTATCGAAAATGTATTATCTATGGGGATTTATTCTACGTTAAAAGAGATTTTAGCATCACGTGGTATTGACGGCGGCGTACCTAAACGTCCATTTAAACCATTTAACGAAGCAAACAGAAGTAAATTAGACAAACTGATTAAAGACTATAATTTATAAGACATCGCGTAAGGGGATGAAGTAAATGCAACAAGTAGGTTTTGGGACGTGGAACTGGGTAGCTGTAATAGTTTATCTCGTATTAATGTTATTGGTGGGTGCGTATTTTACAAAACGAGCAAGTCAAAACACAGATAGTTTCTTTACAGCTAGTGGCCGTTTGCCTTCGTGGGCAGTTGGGTTCTCTATCTATGCAACGACATTAAGTGCGATTACATTTATGTCGACACCAGAAAAAGCATTTTTAACAGATTGGTCTTACATAGCTGGCAATATCACTATTGTAGCTATTATTCCATTGTTAATTTATTTTTATGTACCATTCTTTAAAAAAATTAAAGGTGACATCAGCTTATGAATATTTAGAAGCACGATTTGGGCCGAGTGTCCGTGTGATTGGGTCGTTGCTATTTGTATTGTTCCATTTAGGAAGGGTAGCTATTGTGATTTATTTAACGACGCTAGCGATTACTGCGGTTTCTGATTTAAATACTTATGTCGTAGCGAGTCTAGTAGGGATATTGTGTATTCTTTATACATTCCTTGGTGGTTTTGAAGGTGTGGTATGGAGTGACTTCATTCAAGGGGTCATCCTATTAGGTGGTGTTGCAGCAATCATTATCTTGGGTATTGTACATATCAAAGGTGGTATGGGAACTGTAGTGACGGACGCGCTAGATCATAAAAAATTAATCAGTGCAAATAATTGGAAGTTTAATACTGCCGCGGCAGCAATTCCTATTATTTTCTTAGGGAATATATTTAATAATTTGCATCAATATACTGCAAGTCAAGATGTTGTACAACGTTATCAAGCATCTGAATCCATGTCTGAAACGAAGAAATCATTATGGATGAATGGTGTTTTGGCATTGATTTCAGCCCCATTATTTTATGATATGGGGACAATGCTTTATTCCTTCTACACACATGAAAGTGCTTTGCCAGAAGGTTTTAATACATCATCGATTGTACCTTATTTCATACTGATAGAAATGCCACCATTTATTGCCGGATTACTTATTGCAGCAATATTTGCAGCTGCACAATCTACAATTTCATCAAGCTTAAATTCAATTTCAGCTTGTTTATCTGTCGATATCAAACATAGATTTTTCGGTAAAGGTAAAGAGAAAGACGAAGTTACTTTTGCTAGATGGATGATTATACTTTCTGGTTTATTTGGATTTGGTATGTCTATCTACTTAATTGCTTCAGATTCTAATGACTTATGGGATTTATTCCTATTAATTACGGGCCTTGTAGGTGTGCCATTCGCGGGTGTATTTGCTGTAGGTATCTTTACGAAACGAACAAATACCCTAGGCGTTATATGCGGTTTGGCGTTAGGTATTATCTTCGCTTATATCTTCAATGGTATTGGCGGTGGCAATTCGCCATTCTTTGTATCCATTATTTCATTCCTAGTTGCATTTATCTTCTCTTATCTAATCAGTATTGTAATACCTGGTAAGAAAAAAGATATTGTTGGCTTAACTATTTTTGATATTAAAGAAAAATCAAATTACGTTTCTAAAATACATGTGAAGAAATAGATAAGTAAAGCTTATCAGTGTAGTACACACTGGTAAGCTTTTTATTGTAATTTATTTTTTAATTAGCAATTAAATATGCGAAGAATCTCAAGATAGAAAATGTAAAATAAATTTGACATTTTCTAGTAGGATAGTTATATTAAAAATGTAAAAAACCTTTGACATTTAGGATTGTTAAATATGAATATTCTACTATTTGGACTTGGTTTACCAATAAATTTTTACCAAAAGAAACTTTAAACCAACACAAAGGTAGATCGAAATATGATGAAAGACAAAGTAAAATGTTTGTAGAAATACTAGCTAAAAGTTTTATTTGGCTCGTGTACTGTTTGTTGTTTATATTTATACTAAGAACCTTTGGTTGGTTTGATATGGATGGAGCATTAATATCGACATATCCTGAAATTATATTCTTGGTTATTGGTCTATTTCTACTACTATTTAATTATTTAACTATGCGTTCAAAGTACACTTTTAAGGATTGATTAAATGAAAAATAAAATTAAAATATATAGAAAACGTACTGGCGTTTCTCAAGAAAATTTGAGTGAAAAATTGGGAGTATCAAGGCAAACAATCAATGCTATAGAAAATGATAAATATGACCCTTCATTGTCATTAGCATTTAAACTCGCGAAGTTATTTGATGTGACAGTAGATGAACTTTTTTCTTGAAATAAATATGAAAAAATAAATAATTTTAAAAAGATTTAGTTAAATTAGGCAAAAAAATTTCAATTTGAGTCATATGCGATTAATATATACTTATTAAATTTAAAAAAGTGAGGTACTGACCAAATGTCTACATTAGTCATTATTGCACATCCAGATATTAGCAATTCAACTGTGAATAAGCATTGGAGAGATGCACTTTCTAAGATAGGTGAGTCTGTCACAGTACATGAAATCTATCCAGAATATCCACATGGCAAAATTGATATCGAAAAAGAACAAAAACTGATAGAAGCGCATGATCATATTATTTTTCAATATCCATTATATTGGTATAGTTCTCCACCATTAATGAAACAGTACTTAGATGAAGTCTTTACACATGGTTGGGCATATGGTTCTAAAGGAGACGCCTTAAAAGGAAAGAATATAGGATTGGCGATTTCTATTGGGTCAATAGCAGAAGCCTATACACCAGAAGGTAATGTGAAATTTACAATTGATGAATTAGTGAGTCCGATGATTGCAACGACACGATTTGTATCTGCAAACTATGTTGGTGCGCATAAGCTATACAGTGCATTTACTATTGCGCCTAGTCAATTAGAAGAGAATACGCAAGATTATTTGAACTTTATTCAATCATTAAACAAGTAATTAAAGATAATCTAAGACAAATTTTTTCGTTTATGGTTATATTTAACATGATTGAATTGAAGCGGTAAAGTATAGGTATTTATAATATGGTTTCATACCTACAGGGTGGAACAAGCGAAATCTTATTAAAAGAGATTGCTGTTTGACTCTGTTTTTTTATGAATTCAGCTATTATGTAAGGGATTTACTTTGAATCAAACTACAATATCGATATAATAATAGATAAACATATAAATTGAAAGATTTGAGGGGACACTATGATAAAAGCAATTGCAGTTGATATGGATGGTACATTTTTAAATACGCAAAAAACATACGATGAAGAACGATTTGAACGTATATTTCAGCAATTAAAAACGCAGCAGATTAAGTTTATAGCTGCTAGTGGTAACCAATATGCGAAATTGAAATCAATTTTCGGAGAACGAGCGATGTACTTTGTGGCAGAAAATGGTGCGGTTATTTATGAAGGGGATAAATTATATGATTATCAAACATTCGATAGAGACTTTTATCAGCAAGTGGTAGATTATTTAAATATTGAAAGAGGTATCAATAACTTAATTGTATGCGGATTAAGTAGTGCCTATATTTTAAAGGAAAATCCTGAGTCGTTTAAAAAAGATGCACATTTTTATTATCGTCAATTAGAAGAAATTCATTCTTTACAACACTTACCCGAAGATGAGTATGTGAAGATAGCATTTAACATAAACCGTGAGACGCATCCTACACTTGATGAGGATCTTAAAGCGCGTTTTAATGGTAAGTTAGAATTTGTATCTAGTGGACATGATAGTATTGATATCATTATCCCTGGTGTAACAAAAGGGAACGCATTAAAACGTTTATTGAACACATGGCAACTCGACGCGTCAGAATTAATGGCGTTTGGTGATGCAAATAATGATTTAGATATGTTGCTATTAGCCGAGCATAGTTATGTGATGGAGAATAGTGAAGATCATTCGTTGTTTGAAGCAGCAAAACATGTGGCACCCTCGAATGATAAGCAAGGTGTGTTAAGCGTGATTGAATCCGAAGTATTAAACAAACCGATTTGATTGTGTTATAAAACATATTGTTTTAATACGAATTTCAAAATTGCTACACTACATATATAAATGATTAATTTGAAAGGTAGGTTTCAAAAAGTGATGACTCAAATGCAACAAACGATTTTAGATGCTTTTAATTTTAGACATGCAACAAAACGCTTTGATGCAAACAAAAAAATTTCAGAGAGTGATTTTAATACAATTTTAGAAACGGGGAGACTTTCACCCAGTTCACTAGGCTTAGAGCCTTGGAGATTTGTAGTTATTCAAAATCGTGAAATTAGAGATAAACTTAAAGCAATCAGTTGGGGTGCACAAGGGCAACTTGATACAGCAAGTCATTTTGTATTAATTTTAGCACGCAAAAATGTAACTTCACAATCAGATTACGTACAACATATGATAAGAAATGTAAAAAAATATAGTGAAGCGAGCATTCCAGCTACAGAAAAGAAATTTGATGATTTTCAAACTAACTTTCACATTAATGACAATGACCAATCTTTATTAGATTGGGCGAGAAAACAGACTTATATTGCACTGGGTAACATGATGACAAGTGCAGCATTATTAAATATCGATTCATGTCCAATAGAAGGCTTTGATTTAGATGCGGTCACACAATTTTTAACTGATGAAGGCATTATAGACGAAGCGCATTTTGCGCCATCTGTTATGGTGGCTTTTGGTTATAGAGAAACGGAACCGAAAGATAAAGTACGCCAAACACAAGATGATATCGTAGAATGGTTAGAATAAATGAAGAAAAGCTTGGTGCAGTTGCTAAGTAGTTCAGTTTTGGAGTACAAAATGACAAAATGTACTTCAAAATGGACTACTTTTTTCATTTTAACTTACATACCAAATTACATACAAAATGATTTATAAAATGCAATTGAAAATGATAATTGAATGAAAATTTGTGATTTTGTGGTATTATGATAATATAACTTATAGAAAAAATTGCTTATTCAACTAACGGGCAGGATAATGAGAAAAGGTTTTTTGATAGAAATAAGAAATTAGATGGTAAATTAGTTAAAAAGGCTGTGTTATAAATGAAAGTTTCTTTGATTGCTGCGATGGATAAGAATAGAGTGATTGGCAAAGAGAATGACATTCCTTGGAGGATTCCCAAGGACTGGGAATATGTTAAAAATACTACAAAGGGACATCCGATAATATTAGGTAGGAAGAACCTTGAATCAATCGGAAGAGCCTTACCTGACAGAAGAAATATTATTCTGACGAGAGATAAGGGGTTTACCTTTAATGGTTGTGAAATTGTTCATTCAATAGAAGATGTTTTTGAGTTATGTAAAAACGAAGAAGAAATTTTTATTTTCGGAGGAGAACAGATTTATAATTTGTTTTTCCCTTATGTTGAGAAAATGTACATCACAAAAATACATCATGAATTCGAAGGAGATACTTTTTTTCCAGAAGTGAATTATGAGGAATGGAATGAGGTATTTGCCCAAAAAGGGATAAAGAATGATAAAAATCCGTATAACTACTATTTTCATGTATATGAAAGAAAAAACTTATTGAGTTAACGGGTGCGTTAATTGAAGAAGAACAGTAAAGATAAAGCACAAGAGCTTGGGATTACTCCAAGCTCTTTTTGTCATTTGAAATAAATTATATCTTTCCAATCAAATTGTTTATCTGTAATCCCTAATCTTTGAGCAGGTGTCAAAACCTTTTTATCCGCTGATTTAAAAGGGCGACAAAAGTTGTAGTAAGTTCTTAGAATTGTAATCGCAAATTGAGCATACTTCGGATTGAAGTTAGCGTAAATATAGCTCTTCTTATCACCACGAGCTGTTGTTAATGGTCTTTCAAGAGATGATATATAACGTCTTATCTGTTGAATAAAGCTATTGGTCGAATGGTCATTAACATTTAATAGCATCTTTGCGATTTCGTTTGGTTCCAGAGCAGATAAATCCGTTCTACAATCAACTGAATAAAATCCTTTATCCTTAGTGGCTAATGGATGTTTGATAGGGTTATCGGCATATTTGCGATATCTTTCTCCATCTTTACTAATAGCCTCTTCGTGGAATTGATGACTTGTTAGTAATTCAGTTAGATAATGAGATGCCAAAGTCCGTAGAAACTTTGTTTTGAATCCTCTGATATCTCCCCAATCGAGCAGTTCTGCTTTTGCTTGTCCGAATTCTTTTAAGCATTGTTTTCTGCTTTTCGTCTTGTTAACTTGGCAAATAAAATGATGTGCATCGCTCAACCTTAATTCTTTCGTGAATACTCTATAAAAGGCGTTTCTAATAGAGAAGTCATCATCACTAATCATTCGCCATTCGTCGGCATTAACCATTTGTTTAATTAACCAATAGTGAGCAGTTGTAGTATAAGGAGCATCAACATTTAAACCATCGACAAATCTACTCCTATTAGTAATTTTCCCTAATTCGTGAAGATAAGCATTCCTATTTTCGCTATCGTTAGCGGATGGTTCTTGTGGATAATAAGACCAATCTAACCTATCATTTTTACGACTAAAAGTATTGAGATGGTCTTCTTTGAATTTTCTTGTATCTTCATTTAATTCATCCATTGAAATATTCCAATCATAGGCAACATCAGAACGGAACACATATCTTGATAAGACCTCAGCAGATACAACTATATACGTTTGCATATTAAGGTCTTCAAACCCCGTATATTTCTTTGAACCTTGTCCTTTCTTACGGACGTTATTTAGGTAGTAGTGCATCTTGTCCGTATTAAGCCACATCTCGTTAAATTTCTTTGTTTGAAGGGGTTGTGTCTCATATCGTTCTAAAAACTCCAAACAACGCCTATACAGCCACTCCAGCTTATGATAGTAGGTTCCAACTCCAATTCCTAAAATATCACAAGTACGACTGACTGAAACCCTTCCAACAACCATCTTAGCGAACATTGGAAGAATGGTGTTCTTTTGTTGGTGATAAGTAGTGGTTTCTTCTCTTTTTGGTAGAACATTAGTGAACTTCTTACACGCCTTACATTGATAGCGTTGAGATTTGCCCCTACTTTTCCCCCTTTTGTAAAATTGCTTCGGCTCATTGAATGGGGTTGATTCTTCTTCCGAGCAGCCTTCTTTATGAAATTGATAATCTGGCTCAACATCTTGGATGCTATTGATTTCTATAAGGCGTTTAATTTCTTCAACAACAGACCAATTAGATAAAGGGGTTACTGTACAGTTTTGCGATACACCTCTGCCAATAGGATTGTCATTGCAGTACATACCTTTATGACCTTTATCTTTGGAACTACCAGTCATTTTATATCGACTTGGTTTCCCTTTTACATCTTTGAATTTGTGCTGTTCTTTCCCAAAATTACAACAAAACGGATTGATGCAGTAATTATATTGAATGGGATATTCAGAACCGTTCCATTTAAAAGACGTTGGCAAGAACAACATTTTGTTATACCTTGTTGCAAATCGTTTTGGAGTTAATAAATCATATTGTTTAGCCCTATCTTTTAATTCTTCGTTTGAAATCGGAATTTTAACATCTACAATTTCATCTTCCTTCGTGGCTAATCTTTTAAGCTTGGTCATTGTCTATCAACCCACTCTATCTTTGATACCCATTTTTTCAACAATCCGCTTATTACTTCGCTTGTTGGCAATCCATTCAATAAACTTCTTATCGTCTAAAATGTTCAATAAGAATTCATCCACTGCTTCGCTTTCAGTACGCTCTGCATATTCAGCGTATTGCTTAACTATCACCCTTACTTGCTCTGATATTTCCCAATCCACAGACTTAGCGTTCTTATTTTTTGGCTCAAGAAATTGCATAGGAAAATGCACCCCTTTTTGCTTAGTAAATTGTAACCATTTTAACACACCAATTTGCATTCCTACAATAATTATTTCACGTTCGCATTTTTATATACATTTTAACTTACATTTTGTGGTGTAAATTAACAACAAACGTTGATTTAACAATAAAAAACGAGTATCAAATTCAGTTGCAATTTGATACTCATTTAGGTTTACATTTTCACTTTTTGTACTCCAAAACTGAACTACTTATGCAGTTGCACCAAGCTTTTTATATTATAAATCACGTGCATTCGATTGAATTAAAGCTTTATACCAGTCAAAAGAATCTTTTTTAATACGTTTTTTAGTACCTTGACCGTAATCATCTTGATCTACATAAATGAAGCCATAGCGTTTAGTCATTTCACTCGTTGACATTGATACTAAATCAATAGGCCCCCATGCAAGGTAACCCATTAAATCAACGCCATCTTCAACGGCTCTTTTTGCTTCAGCAATATGTTTTTGTAAATAATCAATGCGATAATTATCATGAATTTGGCCATCTTCAATAGTGTCTTTTGCACCTAACCCATTTTCAACAATGAATAACGGTTTATTATAACGGTCCCACAATTCATTTAAGACGATTCTGAGTCCGATTGGATCGATTTGCCAGCCCCAATGGGATGCTTCTAAGTAAGGATATTTTATCTACACATGCATCGGATTTCACATGTTTTTGTTGCAATACTTGTAGCAATGATTCATCAGTCACTTCGTTTAGTGACTCATGGTTAATTAACCTTTGGCTGAAAAATTTGAGGTGAGTCATAAATCTGGAGTAGCTTAGGGCATCTTCATTAATGTGTAAATTAAAGTGATAGCGCACAATATCTAAAATACTTTTGGTAATCTTTGTGATTTCATATATATTTGCGATATTTTCATCCATACTTGCGTTGACAATATGCATAGCAATAAATCCAGCCTCATCTTTAGGTAACTGAATATCAAAGCGGCGGTTAATGGTCTCAACTGCGTTTATTGATAAATCATATTCTTTAGGATAGAGTCTGTTGATTTCGTATAATAATGGATTTTTAATAATGTGACCTTCTCTGGTTCTTTTAATAGCGTAATCTATGTGGTCCGTTAGTGATAGGTAAATAGATTCTGACATAGGTTTTTCATAAAGCTGATTGGCTTTGATAATAATATCTTGAGTCGTTAATAAGACATTTTGATCGATTTCATTAAGTAACGTAAGCATACGTTCTTGTTCTTCGCTTGTGAGTCTAAAAACTTTATCACTTTTGTCTTTTTCTAGCTCTTGACCATTTTGTTTGCCACAGGGAATCCCTTTTCCCATGACGATACGTTCTTCATTGTTAATCTTTGAAATAACCACATTGTTATTCAGTATTTTAGTAATTTTCATAATAAATATAACATCCCTTATTTATTAACTTAGTAATAAAAATGATTATATATTTAATATAGAGTAGATGTTTATCATAAGTCAAAAAGAAACGCCGATATCGTTTCTGAAAACAATAAAAAGCAGTGCGCATTCAACTTGAATGAACACTGCTTTTGCAATCAATGTCATAACATCTTCCTAGCATCAATTAGTCTTTATCAGCAACGAGTTGTGTATTGCTATGAACTAAAATTTCGAAACCTTCTGGTCCAATAAATTGTGTTTCTTGTGCATTTGGTTTATATATTTCTATATGTGTTAAGCCTAAACTTTGGCTATTGTTTTGGCGTAATATATTGGATTGCCAAGTATTAAAAGCAATGTGGTGGTGGTAATGATTAGTTGACATAAATACAGCCTGTGGTAAATCAGAAACGTGGTCTAAGCCGAGTTCGTCGAGATAATAATGACGGGATTGACCTATATCAGCAGCTTTTAAGTGTAGGTGACCAATTTTTGCATCATCTGGCATACCTTGCCATCCATTTTCACTTCTTTGTTCAACTAAGTCATTCGCATCGACTTCGAGCGTGTCCATCTTCACTTTATTGTCATTCCAAATCCAACCTGCTTTAGGTCTATCATAATAAATTTCAATCCCATTACCTTCAGGGTCTGCAAAATAAAGCGCCTCACTGACAAGGTGATCGCCACCGCCAACTTGAACACCTGTACTTGCAGCATGATATAAGAAATTACCGAGATCTTGACGCGTAGGTAATAAGAGCGCCATATGAAATAGTCCTGATTCTCTCATAGAGGGACGACGTCCGTTTTCTATTTCATTTAGTGTTAGCGTATGTCCATGTGCGCCGACATTAAAGGTAACGGCATGATTTGTTTCGTGTTTAATAGTTAACCCTAAAATTTGTGTGTAGAATTTAATCATATTTTTCAAATCTGAGACGTTTAATGTGATATTTGTTACTTGCGTTGCATTTTTATCGTGGAAAGTCATAATTTAGCTCCTTATTCATTGCATGTATTTATAATTATTACAAGTTGAATTCTAGTATAAAAAATATACTGAGTCAATACACAAAGCTTGGAAAGTATAAAAATATATTTGGTGGCATTAAAATATTCATTTTTGTAAAATGGGTATAACACAATGTTTTAAATCCAAAAGAATAGGATGTTATAGATGACACACTATTATTTTAAAGAAAACTTTTTCAATGCTTCTAGATCAGCGATAGAAATTTATAATGATAAAGAAGATGTAGTGTTTACCATCGAACTGTTTTATACGTCGGCTGTACAACTAACAATGGCATATTTAGGTAATAACAAGCAGAACTTTGAGATTACAGATGGTCAAGATACCTATCGTGTGTTGCAAGAGGGTGCTATTAAAACACCTTTTAAGACAGTCTGGACAGTTGAAAAGAATAATCAACCCATAGGCCTATTTCGTTCAAAAATGGGGCTCAAACCAACTATGTATTTTGAAGAGACTCAAGGAGGTATAATAAAATTTCAGTCAGGATTTTTTTCGAGAAGTGTAAAGGTGACAGAGCGTAATCAAGAAATTATGCAAACAAAATCAGAGCGATTTAAATTTGCTTCCATGCACGATGTGTATATAGAAACGGAAACATATCATCCGGCTATGTTAATACTATTGTTCCAAGTGTTTTATGAATTTCAGGAAAAACAACGTAAAAATGCAAACTAGGTTAACAATAGCATAATACAAAGCTAGAACTTGAGATATGGCAAATGTCTCAAGTTCATTTTTTAAATTCAATGGAAATCTGTGGATAGTTAGTGTGTAATATATCCATTCTATTTACAGATGTTAAGTTGTGGTAAAATATGAGACACGTATTGTATGGACTGATATAAAGCATGGATGTCCATAATAATTGATAGATTTGGTATTAAATCATGATTGTATGGAGGTGGTGTTATGAAAGTATTCTTGAAATTAGGTTGGTTTTTTAAACAACAAAAAACGAGTTATCTCATAGGCTTAGGCACCTTATTGTTAATCGCATTAATTGAAATTGTACCGCCTCAAATCATTGGTCGTACAATTGATGAGATGACTTCTAATAGATTAACGCCTCGATTATTAGCCATTTATTTATTCATACTTGTTATTACTGCAATATTAACTTATGTTCTCAGATATGTATGGAGATTATCTATATTTGGAACAAGTCAAAAATTAGGTAAGATATTAAGGACCTATCTATATAAAAAATATACAGAAATGAGTGCTATCTTTTTCCAAAATAGAAGAACGGGTGATCTGATGGCACATGCTACGAATGATATCAGAGCTGTTCAAAATGCTGCAGGTGCAGGTATTTTAATGATTGCAGATTCGTTGATAACTGGTGGCACAGTCATTATCACGATGGCAACAACAGTCAGTTGGAAATTAACGTTAATTGCCATGATTCCACTTCCATTTATGGTATTGCTTACCAGCATTTATGGTTCGCTACTAAGTAAAGGATTTAAAAAAGCACAAGCTGCGTTTAGTAAACTAAATGATAAGACACAAGAGAGTGTGGCAGGTATCAAAGTAACTAAAACATTTGGCTATGAACCAAGTGATCAGGCGGATTTTAAGCATTTAAGTGATGATGTTGTTGCGAAAAATTTGAAAGTATCAAAAATAGATGCACTTTTTGATCCGACGATTACTTTAGTCATAGGTATGAGTTATTTCTTATCAATTGCATTCGGTGCGCAGATGGTTTTTCATAATGATATCAGCTTGGGGCAGTTAATCACATTTAATACATATCTTGGCATGCTGGTATGGCCTTTACTAGCGCTAGGCCTGTTTTTTAATATTGTCCAAAGAGCTAAAGCATCATATGAACGTATTGAGGAAATTGGCGAACTACCTAATGATATCGATACTTCATATGTCATTGATGAACGTCCTCAAGGGGATATAAGGTTTAATATAAATCAGTTTCATTTCCCGGGTAATGAGGATCAAGGTATTTATGATATTCATTTTACAATTAAAGAAGGTTCTACAGTTGGTATTGTTGGTCGTACAGGTTCAGGTAAGAGTGCATTAATTAGGTTATTATTACGAGAATTTGATACACAACACGCTCAAGATATTGAATTTGGTGGACATCCCATTCGTGATTACAATGTTGAGTTATTAAGAGCTCAATTTGGTTATGTGCCACAAGAACATTTTTTATTTTCAACAACCATACGTAATAATATTGCATTTAGTAATGAAACGATTGACGATGAGAAAATATTTGAAGCTAGCAAGCTTAGTCACATTCACGATGATATCATGCAATTTTCTAAAGATTACCAAACCGTAGTAGGCGAACGTGGTGTATCGTTATCAGGTGGTCAAAAGCAACGTGTTTCTATTGCACGTGCGCTACTCGTTAATCCAGAAATACTCATTTTAGATGATTCATTATCAGCAGTAGATGCACAAACAGAAGAAGCCATATTAGAAAATTTGGAACATCTGAGAAGCGGTAAGACCAATATTATAACGGCACATAGAATGAGTGCTGTAAAACACGCCGATTTAATTATAGTAATGAATGAAGGCCGTATCATCGAGCGTGGTAATCACGCAACACTGATGAGTAAAAAAGGTTGGTATTATGATACTTACCAGGCTCAAGCATTACAAGAGCAACTGTCTCGCAACTTGGATAGTCTAACGAAAGGGGATGGTGAAAATGACTGAAAATGCTAATCTAACAGCAAAAGATCAAGGTAGCGCACTCATTAGGTTATTTAAATACACCTTACCCTATAAATGGATTATTGTTTTGGCCTTTATTACGCTCATATTATCAACGATTGCTAGTATGATGACACCTTATATGGTGAAAATTTTCATCGATGATTATTTAACACCACGCCATTTTCCTAAAGAGACAATGGTATGGTTGATTGTTATTTTTATTAGCATACAGTTGATTGGCGCTATCACCCTTTACTTTAGCCAATATTTATTTCAATATTTAGCATTTAAAGTAATTCAACAATTAAGGATTGATGCATTTAATAAGCTGGGTAAATTAGGTATGAGATACTTTGATAAAGTACCTGGTGGTAGCATTGTTTCTCGACTTACAAATGATACAGAAACGATTGTTGATATGATTGTAGGTGTTTTTTCCACATTTATAATGGCATTCTTTATGATGATTTCAAGTTACATCATGATGTTTGTGTTAGATGTCAAATTAGCTTTAATTGCGCTCATTTTTTTACCTATCATAATGATAATATTAGCAAGTTATAGAAAGTATTCTGCTTTTTTATTTTCAAAGTCAAGACAACGGTTATCTGATTTAAATTCGAAGTTAGCGGAATCTATAGAAGGCATGAAAATTATCCAAGCCTTTAATCAAGAACGCCGATTAAATAAAGAATTTAATAAGATTAATGATGAACATTATCAATATATGTTAAAAACTGTTAAATTAGATAGTCTTTTACTTCGCCCTGCAATCAGTTCTATTTCAATTTTTGCGGTTGTAATGATTCTTGGATACTTTGGAGTAATCAGCTTTACTACTGGCATCACTGCAGGTGTGGTGTTTGCTTTTGTACAATATATGGAACGTTTTTTTGAACCTATCAATCAAGTAAGTCAAAATTTAAATATACTGCAACAAGCGCTGGTTTCAGCAAGTAGAGTGTTTGCACTCATCGATGATGATACGTATGAACCACAACAAGAAGCAAACAATGACAATGCTATTGAGACCGGTGAAATCGAGTTCGACAATGTGAGCTTTAGTTATGACGGAGAAACAGACGTGTTAAAAAACATTAGTTTGACCGCGAAACCAGGAGAAATGATTGCACTTGTCGGTCATACAGGTTCTGGTAAAAGTTCTATCATCAATCTCTTCATGCGTTTCTATGAATTCAATCGCGGTGATATTAAAATAGACGGCAATTCAATTAAAAAGATACCAAAAACAGAATTGAAAGAAAAAATTGGCTTGGTTTTACAAGATGCCTTTATGTTCTATGGCACGATAGCTTCAAATATTAAACTTTATCATCCTTCAATGACATTTGAACAAGTGAAAGCAGCAGCAGAGTTTGTTCATGCAAATCATTTTATTGAAAAACTGCCAAATCAATATCAACATAAAGTGATTGAGAAAGGTAGCGCATTTTCAAGTGGTGAAAGACAGTTGATTGCTTTTGCAAGAACAATTGCAACAAATCCTAAAATCCTAATTTTAGATGAAGCCACAGCGAATATAGATTCAGAAACAGAGGAACAAATCCAACAATCTTTGAATAAAATGAGAAAAGGCCGTACGACATTAGCGATTGCCCACCGATTATCTACAATTCAAGATGCTGATCAAATATTTGTATTAAATAAAGGGGAAATTGTTGAACGTGGTACGCATGCACAATTGATAGCACAAAAAGGTATTTATCATAATATGTATTTATTACAGAATGGATAAAACTGTTATCATAATTAATTTAAATATAAGTATAGGCATAGGATGACGAGTGTGAAACTCGATGTCCTATGCCTATATTAATAGGTCCAATGTTTGATTAACCGACATACACATCTTGATATTCATCATGTTTTTCAATAACGCTTTTAGCAAATGGACATGTAGCAGATACTTTTAAATTATTGTCACGTGCGTAATCAACAACAGCTTTAACTAACTGAGAACCAATACCTTGGCCACCCATTTCTTCTGGTACACCAGTGTGGTCAATATCGATTTGATTATCATTTTGTTGGTTAAAAGTAATTTGAGCTTGTGGATTATTTTCGTCATCACCAATGTAAAATTTGTTTGTACCTTGTTTAATTTCAGCCATAATATCGCTCCTTAATTTTTGTCTATAGTTATTAAATATCACATTTTAGCGACTATTAAACAATTTGTGATTGAATGAAATGAGAAGAAATGTAATAGATTGAGTTAAAAGCATTGAAATATTGCAAAAATAAGTTTATAGTTTTAACGAAATAATTTCGATTTGGAGGGGCGTTTTTTGAAGAAAAGTATAATAATCATGCTGACATGTGTAATGATGATTACATTAAGTGCGTGTGGTAACATCAATAAAAGTGAGAAAAAAGACGTCAGTACAAATAATAAACTTAAAATATATACAACAGCTTTTGCTTTTCAAAGTTTTACGGAGCAAATTGGTGGCAAATATGTAGATGTTGAATCAATTTATCCGCCTGGCGCAGATATGCATTCTTTTGAGCCAACACAAAAAGAAATGGTGAATATTGCTAAGAGCGATTTATTTATTTATTCTAATCAAGATATGGATCCTGTCGCTAAAAAAATTGCGGGCTCAATCAATAATGAGCATCTAAAATTACCTGTAGCAGCGAATTTAAAGCAAGCTGATTTATTATCAAATCATGAACATGACCATGAGCACGAAGGACACGAAGCGCATGAAGAACACGATGAACATGAAGGGCATGATCACGAAGAGGGTAGCAAAGATCCACATATTTGGCTAGACCCAGTTCTAAACAAAAAGATGGTGAAAGCGATTAAGGATGACTTAGTGAAAAAAGATTCACGCCATAAAGCATATTATGAAAAACGTTATAAACAACTTATTGCTGATTTGGATGATATTAATCATGAAATGAAAGATATTACTTCAAATCCTAAACGAGATACAGTAGTGATTTCGCATGATTCTATTGGTTATTTAGCCAATCGTTATGGATTTAAGCAAGAAGGTGTCAGTGGTATGAATAATGAAGAACCTAGTCAAAGGGATTTAATGGCTATTGTTAAGCGCATTGATGATACAAAACAACCATATGTGCTTTATGAACAAAACATCTCTTCTAAAGTAACAGATGTTATTCAGAAAGAATCTAACACAACACCGCTTAGCTTGCACAATATGGCTACACTATCTAAAAAAGAAATGAATGATAAAGATATAACCTATCAATCACTTATGAAAGAAAATATTAAATCATTGGATAAAGCATTAAATCATTAATTAGAAAAAGGCGCGCATAACCATTTATGAACTGTCATAAATAAGCTATGTGCACCTTTTTTATTTTGAGCACTTTTCCGTCAGTATCAATCTAATGAACTTATATTATAAAAATAATAGTCGGTATTAACAAAAGGCATGGTCTAAGTTAGTTAATCATATCTAATATAAGAAACAGTTGTATTATAATACTCTTCTAAGCCATGAATACCATCAGCGCCACCTAAGCCAGATTCTCTCCAACCAGCATGAAAACCATTAACTACTTCTTCGGCTTCACAATTGGCAGAAACTTCAACAAATTTAAGTTTTTCAGTAGCTAACATAATTTCTTTTAAGTTTTCAGAAAAGATATATGATGATAAGCCTGCATTCGTATCATTGGCTTGGTTAAGCGCATGTTCAAATTCAGAATATGTCACAATTGGTAAAACAGGACCGAATATTTCTTCTTTGAACGCACTGTCTTCGGGATTGATATGATCTAAAATAGTAGGAGCATAAAAGAAACCAGAACGCTTAATTTTATGAACACCAGTGATTTATTGAGCACCATTTTATACAGCATTTTGTACTTTGTCATCTATACTGTCAAGTTGTTGTTGATTAATAATGGCACCATAATCTGTAGATTCATCAAACGGATC
The DNA here is from genome assembly GCF_048568385.1 of Staphylococcus sp. LKG3-1. NCBI lineage: Bacteria > Bacillati > Bacillota > Bacilli > Caryophanales > Staphylococcaceae > Staphylococcus > Staphylococcus sp. LKG3-1. The sequence goes on along the minus strand of NZ_CP183796.1, from coordinate 1,511,841 downwards.
GCCGACTGTTAATTGTTCCATTTGAGCTTTCAATTTGTCGATAAATGTATCGTGAACATCTTGGTGGACAAAAATACGCTCAGGACAAGTGCAAACTTGACCAGCATTATTTATTCTTGCTGTAACAATATAATTAACGGCTTTATCTAAGTCAGAATTTGGTGTAACGATAACTGGCGCGTTACCTCCAAGCTCTAAGTTCACTTTTTTGACTGTAGAGGCACTTTCAGCATAGACAGACTTGCCAGCGCGCATACTACCGGTTAATGAAATGAGTTGGATATCAGGATGTTGTGCTAGTTGCGTTCCTACAGTTTCACCTGTACCTGGTAATATTTGTACTAGGCCAGCAGGTATCGTTGAGGCACGTAGTAATTCTGCGATTTTTAATGTAATTAAAGAAGTTGCTTCACTTGGTTTAATGACAACAGAGCAACCAGTAATAACAGCAGGAATCACTTTTCTCATCAAGACCATAATTGGCGCATTCCAAGGTACAATGCCTGCAGTTACTCCAATCGGTTTTTCGTTAGTAAAATGGTTTCATTTTCACGACTATTTTGTAAAACTTCTCCTTTATTATTCATACTCAATCCAGTCATATAGTCAATGAATTGAATAGCTCTATCAATTTCACCTTTTGCTGAAGCTAAGGTTTTACCTTGCTCTTTAACATAAAGTTCAGCTAATGTATCTTTGTTTTGTTCTAATAATGGAATGAGCAATTTAACATGATCAGCGCGTGTAGGCTCTGGTGTTTTTTCCCATTCTAATTGAGCTTGTTTGGATTTTTCTACAGCATCATTGACTTCGGCTTCCGTTGCAAATGTAATCGTATCTATTTTTTTCTCTTGTTGCAGGGTTGATAACATCCATTGTGTCAGTAGATTTACTTGCTATAAATTCATTGTTTATAAATAATTGATTCAATTGTGACACCTCCACAATATATACATAACACTTAAGTAATGTTGAAAAACCGAACGCTTGATTTTCATTGAAACGTACATTCAATATATTATTTTATATGTCCAACTGAAAGTGCTTAAAACGGACTAATGCTAAATTTGGAGCGGGTGATATATTTTTTATACTTATATGTTGACAGAAAGTGAATAGCCCATTATAATTTATCTCGAATTCGAAATAAATTTAGGGATTAGGTGAATAAAGTGGATCGTACACAAATATCTTTAAATACATTTGTTGGTTTAAATCGAACCTTAGATCATCTAATGAAAATCGTTAAAACAGATGTGCAACGTTATGGATTAAATGTAACAGAATTTGCTGTAATGGAGCTGCTTTACAATAAAGGTGACCAACCCATTCAACGCATCGGTAATCGTGTATTAATAGCAAGTAGTAGTATTACGTATGTCGTAGATAAATTAGAAGAAAAAGGCTGTGTAGTTAGACAACGTAATGAGAAAGATAAGCGTGTGACGAATGCATCTTTAACCGATAAGGGACGTAGTATGATGGATGAAATATTCCCAGATCATGCATCAACATTAGAATCTACTTTTTCAGTACTAACAGATGAAGAAATAACGGTATTACAAACAGCTTTAAAAAAATTAAGTGCTCAACCGATTGAATAAAAGGGCACTTAAAATTTTTATCAAAAATTACTTCGAAATCGAGATAATTATAAGAGAGAGGCGTTTATTATGACAAATAACCAATTATTAGGTATTCATCATGTCACAGCAATGACAGATGATGCGGAAAGAAACTATCAATTTTTCACAGAAGTATTAGGTATGAGACTCGTTAAGAAAACAGTAAATCAAGATGATATTTATACGTATCATACATTTTTTGCGGATGACGAAGGCTCGCCTGGAACGGATATGACATTCTTTGATTTTCCTAATATTCCTAAAGGGGCAGCAGGTACAAATTCAATTACACGTCCTTCATTTAGAGTGCCAAACGATGAAGCGTTGGAATATTATGAGCAACGATTTGACGAATTTAATATTAAACATGAGGGTATACAATCACTCTTTGGTACAAAGGTATTACCGTTTGAAGAGGTAGATGGTCAAAGTTACCAACTGGTGTCTGATGAGCATAATAAAGGTGTGGCACCAGGTAAACCATGGAAAAATGGTCCAGTACCAATGGATAAAGCAATCTATGGTCTAGGTCCTATCGAAATTACCGTGAGTTATTTTGAAGATTTTATGAAAATACTTGAAGATGTATTTGGCATGACAGTCTTAACTAAAGAAGACGGAGTAGCCATTTTAGAAGTCGGTGAAGGGGGTAATGGGGGTCAAGTTATCTTAAGGAAAGATACAGATGGACCTGAAGCAAGACAAGGTTATGGTGAGGTGCATCATGTATCATTTAGACTAAAAGATCATGCAACAATCGTACAATGGTTAGAAAAATATCAAACATTAGGTATCGGTAATTCTGGTTTAGTAGATCGATTTTATTTTGAAGCGTTATATGCACGAATAGGACATATATTAATTGAAGTTTCTACAGATGGACCTGGATTTATGGGTGATGAGCCTTATGAAACATTGGGTGAAAGTCTAGCTTTACCACCATTTCTAGAACCACAAAGAGCCTATATTGAATCAGAAATACGTCCGTTTGATACAAGCAGATAAAAGGACTTTTGGTTAGAGTAAACCACCATAGCATAAGATATAAAGGGAAATTTAAATTCAAATATTTAAGGAGGTAATTTTATGGAAGCAATTCAACATATTCATCATATTTCGGCAATTGTAGGTAATCCAGAAGAAAATATTCGATTTTACAGAGATGTATTAAATCTAAAATTAATTAAAAAAACGGTTAATTATGATGATCCATCCACTTATCATCTTTACTTCTCAAATGGAAATATTGAAAATGGTACGATTTTAACGTTTTTCAATTGGCCAAATGCACATAAAGGTCGTAAAGGAAATGGGCAAGTCGAACGCATTGCTTTTAGAATACCTAAAAACTCAAGGGATATTTGGAAAGCACATTTACAAGCACATCAAATTGAAGTAGTAGAAACTAGATTGTTTGATCGTGAAACATTAGAATTTAACGATACACATGACTTACCTTTAGCACTAGTTGAAGCAGATGACGATAACGACCAAACTGACGCACAGAGTATCATTGGATTTCATGGGGTGACTTTATTATCTAGTCATCCTAAGGCAACGTTGAATACACTAGTAAACGATATGGGTCTTCATAAAGTGAACGAAGATGACAATGTGGTACATGTTGAAACAAAAGGCCATTGGCAACATCATGTGATTATCAAAAAAGAAAGCGCTCAAATGAATGTTCGTTGGGGTGTTGGTGTTGTTCATCACATTGCTTGGTCAGTTCCAACTGATAAAGTACAACGAGAATGGTTAGTTAAAATGACTGGTAAAGGTTATCATGTGACTGACGTTAAAGATCGCAACTATTTCAAAGCTATTTATATGAAAGAGCAGGGTGGCATTATCTTTGAATTTGCGACAGAAGGCCCTGGTTTTACAGTGGATGAACGATTTGAAACATTAGGTACGCATTTAGTATTACCACCTCAATTTGAAGACAGAAGAGAAACGATACTTCAATTGCTACCACCTATTCGTATATAGAAAATAGATATAAGAGGAGGCACACTTGATATGGAACATATTTTTAGAGAAGGTGAAGCAAATGCACCTACATTGATTTTACTACACGGGACAGGTGGAGATGAAAGTGATTTATTACCATTAAGTCAGCTACTTAACCCTAAGTATAATGTGTTAAGTATAAGAGGTGAAGTATCTGAGAATGGAATGAACCGTTTCTTCAAACGTCACGGTGAAGGACAATACGATATAGAGGATTTAAACTTTCGAACAGATAGACTCATTGCATTTTTAAAAGAAGCTGCTGAACGCTATGGTTTTGATTTATCGCTAGCAATTCCTGTAGGTTTTTCAAACGGTTCTAATATTGCAATCAGCATGATTTTACATCAGGACATTTCATTTCAAACAGCACTGTTATATGCACCACTTTATCCGGTGAATGATGCGAATGATAAAGATTTAAGTGGTATGCATGTATTACTTTCAATGGGTGAACATGACCCAATTGTTACAAGCAAAGATAGTCAAAATGTCATTGATTTATTCGAAAACCGTGGTGCAAATGTCACGCAAGTTTGGGTGAATAGTCACGAAATGACTCAAGCAGGTGTGGTAGCGGGTCGAGACTTATTAAATAATATTTTTAAATAATTTCCCAATATAAGTCACCATTTGTTATACATGATACAAAGTGTAGATGGCTTGTGGCGATTTCAATTTTAGAAAATGAAGTCAATCTAGACTATAATATATGGATAATAGAAAAGGTGGCGATCATAATGAATCATCAAGCGTTGATAGTGATGGATATGCAAAATGGTATTGTAAATGGTTTGCAGCAAAAAGAAAATATAATAGCTAATAATCAAAAAGTAATTGAGACTGCACGTCGTAATAGTATGCCAGTCATTTTTGTACGTGTTGCGTTTACAGGGGAATATATGGAAGTTTCACCAAATAATAAAATGTTTTCGCAAATGAAAGCAAAAGGCGTGCCTATGAATAAACAAGATGAATCAACTCAAATTGTTGAAGCGTTGAATCGCCAAGCAAAGGAACCCCTTGTAACGAAGCATCGATTAAGTGCGTTTACTGGTAGTAATTTAGAGGTGTTATTACGCGGTTTGCAAGTTGATCATCTTGTACTTACAGGTGTGAGTACAAGCGGTGTCGTATTATCTACAGCAGTTGAAGCGGCAGACAAAGATTATAAGCTAACGCTATTATCAGATGCAATGGCCGATCAAGATGTAGAAAAACATCAATTTTTAATCGACAAAATATTAACGCGTTATGCAGATGTGACAACAGCAGAAGCATGGTGTAACAGTTAAAATAAAAATAAAGGCCCTATGTTATATTTCAAACATTTACATGACTTTAGCATTAATCATGTCGTTGAAATCATAACATAGGGCTTTATAGTTACATAAGGCCGATGAGTTTCATCCATAAAGAGCCGATACCTAACCATACAATAAAGTAAAATATCGCAAGTACGGCATTCATCGTCCACCATCGATTTTGAGAAACATAGCCTGCTGAATATAAAATAGGTGCAGGACCACTACTATAATGTGTAGTAGATGCCATTAAATTACCGAAGAAACCTAACATTAACGCACTGAAAAGTGGTGGTGCACCAGTAGCGATAGCGACGCCTAATAATGCTGAGTACATAGCACTTACATGCGCGGTTGAACTAGCAAATAAATAATGAGAATAGAAGTAGAATAAGATTAATAGTACTAACACGATTGGCCAACTAAGACCTCCTAAACTACCTGAGATAGACTTACTTAGCCAAGGAATAAAGCCCAGTTCATTAAGTTGATTAGCCATCATTACTAATATTGAGAACCATACTAATGTATTCCAAGCACCAGTTTCTTTGAGTACGTCACTCCAAGTAAGGACACCGGTAATGAGTAATAAGGATAGTGCGATAAAAGCGGTTAATGTCGCATTGATATTTAACGTGCTACCTAATACCCAAAGTGCAAGTGCAACGAGAAAGATGCTAACCATAAATTTTTCACTGGTCGCCATTTTACCCATATCTTTAAGCTCGTTTTGAGCCCAAGATTTCGCATTAGCAGTTTCTTTAATTTCTGGAGGATACATTTTATAAATAATTAATGGCACAAGGATTAACGATATGATACCAGGGATGAGTGCTGCAATAAACCATTGCATCCAGGTAATATCTACGCCTTGATGTTTCGCTAAAGATTGAGCCAAAGGGTTGCCTGCCATAGCAGTAAGAAACATGGCAGCTGTAATAAGGTTGCCGTGGAATTCTGTAAAGATAAGGAATCCACCCATTTTACGTTGGGTACCATCTTCAGGTTTTGATCCAAATGAACGGGAAAGTGCATTAATGATTGGAAACATAATACCACCAGCACGTGCTGTATTACTTGGTGTGGCAGGTGCTAAGATTAAATCTACACCAATCAATGAATAGCCCAAGCCTAAAGTTTTCTTACCAAATAATTTAACAAATTGTAAGGCGATGCGTCGGCCTAGACCTGTTTTTACAAATCCTCTTGAAATAAAAAATGCCATTGCTATAAGCCAAATACTACTATTTCCAAATCCAGAAACTGCCGTGTCTATCTTAACGGTTTGCGTTAATACCGCGAGTGTAAAACCAATCATTGCAACGGCGCCTATTGGAAGTGGTTGTGTAATACAACCAATAATTGTTGCTACAAAAATTGCAAACATATGCCATGCGCCAACATCTAAGCCTTCTGGTCTAATTGGGGTAAGTAGCCAGATAATGATACCAATCAATATGGGAAAGATAAATTTTCTGTAGTGGATGTCACTATTCATATTATGATGCACCTTTCTTGTCCTTTTATTTGATAAAAAACTAAATATAGTACAAGTATATGATATTAAAATCGTATTTAAGAAAACTAGCGTAGAAGACGCAACTAAAGCGCTTACCACACTAAATTTAACATCATATTAATTTATTATAAGATTTTTCATAATAATTATAGTTCTGTCAAAACCTTATGTAAAGCTAGCTTTTAGAAAAATAATGGCAACATCATTAACTTATAGCGTATAAGTTAATGATGTTGCCATTTACAGAGATATTTTATTGTAATAAGCAATAGTTTAGCATTTTTAAATGGGGGTTATTTACGTGAAATACCTTTTATCAAAATTGGAAATAATAATATAAAACCAAAGATCCCCATAACAGGAAATACTTTTCCTATTAAATCAATAAACCCAATGAAGGTCGTAGCAAAGGTAAGGACTGCCATCCAAATAATCATAATATAATAATGTTTGCTATAAGGTCTTGTAAATCTAGAAGCAAATGCATACATAAGACCCACGACAGTATTATAAATAACTAATATCATAACGATAGACATAAATAAACCAATCATAGGAGAAATTTCTTTTGCTAATAATAGTGATGGCAGTGCGACATCTTTTATGTGAGAGAATTGCGATACCATGCCTAAGTTTAACATAAGCAATAAGAAAGTAATGATTAAGCCACCTATCATGCCTCCGTAAACAGAGGAAGATTTAAATTTTAAACGACCTCCCATTACAGATAAAAAGCTGAACGCTGCTGCAATTTGTAAGCTCCCATAGTTAATTGCATCGAACCACCACCATTGATCAGAACGAGTCCCGGTATTCGTGTATTGATTGGGATCACTAAAGCTGAGTGAACCGGTCATTAAATAATACATAGCAATAATAGTAACGATAATAACTAAAAAAGGTGTGACCATACCTAGAATTGCGATGAGGCGTTCAAATTTTAAGAATAATGTTATTAAAATAATTGAAATTAAAAGTACAGAACTCAATGCATATGGTATATTAAAACTTTCATGAATCGTTGAAACCCCACCTGCCGTCATAATCATAGCGAGTGCAAGTAGAAATAAAGTTAAGATGATATCAAATAAAGTGGCAATACGCTTGGGTAAATAATACTTTATAGGTCCAGTGTGATTATGTGCATTTAATTTATAGCCAGTTTGGAGTACAAAAATGCCACCTAGAGTGACAATACAACCCGTTATAATCACGCCCCAGATACTGTAATTGCCATTACTGGTAAAGAATTGGAATATTTCTTGACCTGTAGCAAATCCAGCGCCTACAACCACACCAACAAAAGCAAATGCCACAATAATAATTTCTTTTAAACTTGTCATAGTCATATAAATCCTTTCAATGGTGTAGATAATATAAATGTCATTCATATATATAAACTCACAATTTATTATTTTAGCTTAAAATAAAATAAATTGAAAAGAAAAAGTATTTTTGATAAGAACAATTGTATTTTTAGAGAGAACTTAAAAGTGCGCACATAAACGTATTTAGATTAATGGTTTATCAAAGTGGGTAAATGATGAAGGTTCTTTGGATGCGTTAAATTTAAAAATTTGATAGTATGTTTTTTTATTATGTGATAAATGTTTAAAGTGATTTGGAAGATAACGAAATTTAATCTGTATAAGAGAGAGGGAACAAAGTGACTTTATTAAACTTACCACTAACATTACTCATTGTTATCTTTTTAGCGTTGGGTATTTTTAGCCAATGGTTCGCCGATAAAATAAAATGGCCATCCATCGTTGTTATGGCTATTGTAGGGTTGCTTGTGGGCCCTATTTTTGGATTGATTAACCCTCAAGAAAGTTTGGGTCAAGAGGTGTTTAGCCCACTCGTTTCGTTGGCAGTTGCAATCATCTTGTTTGAAGGTAGCAGTAACTTAGATTTTCGTGAGTTAAAAGGTATCTCTAAAGCAGTTATAAGAATCATTACTATGGGGGCAGTGATTGCTTGGATTTTAGGATCCATGGCTTTACATTTTGTATTAGGTTTCTCAGTAACGATATCACTTGTATTAGGTGGCTTATTTTTAATTACGGGTCCTACCGTGATTCAACCATTATTAAAACAAGCGAAAGTTAGGAAAAGTGTAGATTCCATCTTAAGGTGGGAAAGTATTATTCTTGATCCTATTGGACCAATGTTAGCGTTAGGTGCATTTTATGTTTTTCAAATCGTAGAGCAAGGTTTTGAGATTCAAATTATTTTAAGTTTTGCTTTACGTTTTGTTATTGCCATTGTTATAGGTTTTGGCGCATCTTATTTATTTATGTTGCTCATTAAAAGAGATCTCATTCCACAAAATTTAATGCCACCTATCCAATTGGTATTTATTTTACTTATTTTTGCAATATGTGATGAAATATTGCATGAATCAGGGCTACTTGCGGTAACCATATTTGGGTTAATGATGGCACGTATGAAGCGTCATGATTTGATCTTTAAAGAATCAGATCATTTTATTGAAAATGCATCTTCTATTATGGTTTCTACCGTCTTTATATTAATTACGTCTTCGTTAACTTTAAATGTGTTAGAAAGTATTATATCGTGGAAACTATTTATATTCTGTGCAGTCATGATTATATTAGTCAGACCTATTTCTATATTGTTATCTACGATGAATACTGAGATTTCTAAACGGGAAAGAGCTATGGTTTCAATGATGGCACCACGAGGTATTGTCGTACTTACTGTTGCACAGTTCTTTGGAGGCTTATTTGTAGAAAAAGGAACACCCATGGCAGAATACATCACGCCTGTTACATTTGGATTAGTATTTATAACTGTGGTCATTTATGGCTTTAGTTTTCTACCGTTAAGCAAAATGATGCACCTTTCAAGTACGGAACCACCTGGCGTCATTATTGTTGGAGAAAGTGAATTTTCATTTCATTTAGGTGCGAAATTGAGGGAACATCACATTCCAGTTATGACTTTTAATTTATTTAATAACACATCAAAACGAGCACAGGAATTAGATTTTGAAGTATTTGAAGGCAATTTATTATCTAGTAATGATCGTATATATGCCGATATGACACGTTACAATAAATGTTTATTAATGACTCAATCTTTTGTGTTCAATAGTTTGGCGTTTAATGAATTAGTGCCTGAGTTTGGTTTGAAAAATGTCAACATGATGCCAGTTTCTTTTAGTGATGAACATGCGCGAAGTAACTTAGATGGACCAATTAGAAATCACATACTATTTGATTCTAATTTTACGTCGCATTGGTTTAATCGCTATATCGTCGAACATAATATTTTAGAAATGCCAGTTTCGAGTAAGGATAATTTAACGGCTTATGACATGGTCCTCTATCATATTGATGATAATAACGAAGTCACATTTAAACGTGATAATCAAAATATTACAAATTCAGAAGAAGGTATGATTGGCTATTTAAAAGATGCTTATTTACATTCGAATATATAAAAAATCCCCGTCCATACAGATTGAAAATCATGTGTGAACGGGGTTTTTTATGAATACTGATTAGTTAACATAACGATCATGCATAAGTTCTTTTAAAATATCGATTTTTTCTTGAATATCTTGTCCGGTGTTTGTATGTCTTATTTTTTGTCGTTGTAATTCCTTATCGACGACACGACGTATAGAAAGTTCATCAGCGCCATTCAGTAAAACATGTTTTTTGGAATTAAAATGTTGGTGTGCGACTAGTTGCATACCAAATGAATTATAAAGTAATGTATAACCTGCGATACCTGTTGTTGACTGATAAGCTTTCGAAAAGCCACCATCAATCACAATCATTTTTCCTTCAGCTTTAATTGGATCTTCACCATCAATTTCTTTGACAGGTGTATGCCCATTGATAATGTGCCCTTGTTCAGGGTCTAAGCCAAAATCTTTGAGCATTTTTTTACACATATTAACATCCTCACGCAAATGGTAATAAGGGTTTTTAGTTTCTTTATGCGCTGTTTTGTCTTTAATAAAGTAACGCTCGAAAGTCGTCATAGCGCGTTTGCCAAATAGTGAAGAGTATTTACCAGTCCAAAGATACCATACTAAATCTGTGGCTAAATCGTCTTGAATATCTTTGTGATTAAAAGCTTCTCTGACGTAATCTTCAAAATGGTCTAATAAATCTCTGCCATAGCATTTCACATCGTTGATAACCATTGATTCCATTTCACCATTTTCATCTACTGGAATACAGCCGTGAATCAATAAATTACCGTTATAAGGCAGGTAAAGCGTGCCTTTTTGCATAAGGAAGGTCATATGTCGTTTCAATTTTTCTGATTGTTGGACAGATAATAATAGTTTATCCATCACTTCTGACTCTTCGTCTGTGAGTTTGTTTGGATCATTTGGGTCAATCGTTTGGAAACAAGTATTTTCTAATGGATATGTTTTTCCATAGAGTGTTGCTTCATTTTTTTCATAGTTAATACTTTCTAATACCAATCGTTCTTCCATTTCAAAAGTAGGGCGACGTTTAATGATTGGTGCCTCTAATTTAAATTGTATGATGGCGATGGCTTGATGAATTTTTGTGATTTGCTCAAGTTCTAATTCAGTTAAGCCTTCAGCATTTTTAGGTCTGAATGCTTTGTTTTTTCCATCATAATGTTTTTCTGCAAGGGTTAATAAGGGTCTTAAATTGATACCATAAGCATCCTCAATAATGTCTAAGTTATCATAACGTGCACAAATGCGAAGTAGGTTTGCAAGGCAAACTTTGGAACCTGCATAGGCGCCAATCCAAAGGACATCATGATTTCCCCATTGAATATCTACTGAAGGATAATCAATCAGTGTTTCCATAATTTTATCAGGTTCTGGTCCTCTGTCGTAGATATCGCCAACAACATGAAGGTGATCCACTACAAGGTGCTGAACTGTGAAAGATAAGCCAATGATCAAATCATCTGATTGTTCTAGCTCTATGATTTGATTAATTAATGTTTCATAATAAGAATGTTTATTATTATATTTATTACTTTTATATAACAGTTCTTCTATAATAAAGACGTAATTTTTTGGTAAAGATTTGCGTAACTTTGTGCGCGTGTATTTGGATGAAGCATAGGTGATTAGTTTTATCAGACGATTAATCGTTGTAATGTACCACTCATTGAGCTCGGATTTTGAGCTAAAGCTGTTTTTAATTAATTTAAGTTTTTCTTCAGGATAGTATACAAGCGCAGAAAATTCATTAATTTCTTTGCGTGTCAAAGTATCTTGGAAGATATCATTAATTTTTGAACGAACGTTGCCTGAACCATTACGCAATACGTGTTGAAAGGCATGAAATTCACCGTGTAAATCACTCACAAAATGTTCAGTACCTTTAGGGAGTTCCAAAATAGACTCTAAATTAATAATTTCTGTTGCAAGTTCTTCTTTAGTATTAAATTGTTGTGAAAGTAAATCTAAATATCTATCTTTTAGGCTCTTATCTGCTGATTTCTGCATGGTTATGTCACTCCAGTTGTAAAAATATCGTAATTATGAAATGCATTTTATAAAACGCTTCCAAATTATGTTTCTTATTGTAGCATTAATTGGCACGCCTTTGTCTATTTCTTATTATATTATGAAGTTAAATTAAATTCTAAAAAATGGATTGAGTGTATATTACTAACTGAAAAATTTAAGGTTTATTAGTAAGCGCATATGTTAGAAAAGTAGAAAAAGGAAATGATGCTACTCAAATATAATAAAATGGGGATTTATATAAAAGTTGTAGGAAACATACATTTTAATGAATGTTATTTATTGTATAATTAACATTGTGTAGTAATTTTACCATTATAATTTTGGAGCTTGAAAATACTGTTAAATCAATGATTAATCGCTATAAAGCTGTATTTTATTGGTTTTATTTGAAAAAAATTATTGATTTACTGTTTAATTTATAATTTATTTTTGTATAATATATGCATGTAACAAAATTATAAGGGGGCGTTTTGTTTCATGTTTACATTAGGGACATCATTATCGAGTCAAGTCGATCCAAACTGGCAAACATATATCATGCTTGTCGTTTATTTTGTGGTATTGCTAGTGATTGGGTACTATGGCTTTAAACAATCTACCGGTAACGTCAGTGAATATATGCTGGGCGGTAGAAACATTGGTCCATATGTAACTGCATTATCTGCAGGCGCATCTGACATGAGTGGTTGGATGATTATGGGATTACCTGGTGAAGTATATACTACCGGTTTATCAGCAGCCTGGTTAGCGATTGGATTAACACTTGGCGCATACATAAACTATATTGTTGTTGCACCTCGACTTCGTGTATATACAGAGAAAGCCGGAGATGCAATTACACTACCTGATTTCTTTAAAAATAGATTAGATGATAAATCTAATTCGATTAAAATTATTTCAGGTGCCATTATCGTTGTATTTTTCACACTTTATACGCATTCTGGAATGGTATCAGGCGGTGTATTATTGGAAAGTGCGTTTGGCGTTAACTATCACATTGGTATGTTACTTGTCGCTGTGATTGTCATTGCTTATACATTTTTCGGAGGTTATTTAGCAGTATCATTAACAGACTTTTTCCAAGGTGTAGTGATGATTATTGCTATGGTTATGGTACCAATAGTTGCTATGTTGCAATTAAGCGGACTTGATACTTTTACGCAAACAGCAGAATTAAAACCGACAAACTTAGACTTGTTTAAAGGAACGACGTTTATAGGTATTATTTCATTCTTTGCGTGGGGATTAGGTTACTTTGGTCAACCACATATTATTGTACGTTTTATGTCAATTAAATCTGTCAAACAATTACCAACGGCAAGACGTTTTGGTATCGGTTGGATGGCAATCAGCTTATTAGGCGCAGTGGGTGTCGGATTGACAGGTATTACGTTTATTAATCAAAGTGGTACAGATATAGAAAATCCTGAAACACTATTCATTTTAATGGGACAAATTTTATTCCATCCGTTAGTTGGTGGATTCTTACTTGCTGCTATTTTAGCTGCGATTATGAGTACAATTTCTTCACAATTGTTAGTAACGTCAAGTTCATTAACAGAAGACTTTTACAAATTAATTCGTGGTGAGGAAGCTGCAAAGGAACATGAAAAAGAATTTGTTTTAGTAGGTCGATTATCAGTCATCATCGTAGCGATTGTTTCGATTTGGATTGCTTGGTCACCTAACGATACCATTTTGGGTCTAGTAGGTAATGCATGGGCTGGTTTCGGTGCCGCATTCGGACCGCTTGTACTCTTATCCTTATATTGGAAGGGGTTAAGTAGAACAGGTGCTGTAAGTGGTATGTTATCAGGTGCCATTGTAGTCATAATATGGATTGCATTTGTTAAGCCATTAGGCGATGTGAATGATTTCTTTAATTTATATGAAATTATACCTGGATTCTTAACTAGTTTAATCGTTACGGTTGTAGTAAGTAAATTCACGAAGAAACCACAAATTGATGTTAAAGCAGATTTAACAGATGTTCGTCGTCTGGTTAAAACTGGTGAAGATCAAAAAGAATCATAATTTAAAAAGGGGTTTAAATTATGATTTAATGTAGAAAATGATAATTGGCTATGTCTGTTATCAAAAGGGAGAAATTTTTAAATAGAGAAAAGGCTAACTTCAAGGGGGAGTTAGTCTTTTTATATTATTATAAAACAGGGTCTGACACTTATTGATGTCAGACCCTGTTTGTTTGGAATTGAATCTATTTATTGAGCGCGATTCTTTTTGAATAATCTATATACGATGAAAATCACTGCAAGAATGATGATGACATACATAATATATGAATATGTATGGAGACCATTCATTAGCATATCCCAACTGCCGCTCAACATTTTACCCAGGTAGATCAGTGCAAAATTCCATATCGTAGCCCCGATTAAAGACAAGATCGCGAATAGCATCACATTCATGCGATTAATACCCGCTGGAATCGTAATCAGTACACGTAAGACAGGTATAAAGCGACAAATAAAAACAGCAATTGCGCCATATTTTTTAAACCAATCGTTTGCACGTGCAACATCTTTACCTTTAAGTTTAATCCATTTGCCATATTTATCTACAAAACGATACAAACGTTCTTCAGAAACAAGCCTACTAATATAGTAAAGCACAAGTAAACCAATTAATGAGGCAATGGTTGAAATTGTAAAGAGTACGGGAATGGATAAGTCAGATTTGACGGACATCAGTCCGGCAAAGGTTAATATAATTTCTGAAGGGATAAAAGGTAATATATTTTCAAGTAATATTAATATAGTGATTGCGGCGTAGCCCCATGTACTAATAAAATCAGTGAGTATCTGTTCCATAATTCTGCAATGTGCTCCTTTTAAAATGTAACTTAGTAGTTAATTAAAACATGTCTTTTTATTATAGTCCAAAAACAATAAATATGCATTGTTATGTTATAGGTCTACAGGATGATTTTTGTGTAAATCAAATTATAGGAAGTATATTACATTTTAAATAAGTAAATTTTGAAAAAAGTCGTTGTAAGCGGTTTCATATTGTGATACTATCTATAAACAATAGGTCATATGATGACTATAAAAGATTGGGAGAAAGTTGGAGAAAACATGGATCAAAAAAGAACAAATATTAGATGGTATTTTGCCATAGCGTTTTTCATTATAGGGGTTATTGCATATATGGACCGCTCGAACATATCGATTATAGCCGGTCCGATGATGGAAGATTTACATTTGAATAAGACACAATTTGGGTTATTAGCGTCATTCTTCTCACTGGGGTATGCACTGATGCAAGTGCCTTCTGGATTTTTAGCTGAGAAATTTGGTTCTAAAAAAATGTTAACCATTGCACTTGTATGGTGGAGTGCCTTTACAATATTGACAGGTGTTGTGAAGAATCACGGGATGTTATATGCGGTGCGTTTCTTATTTGGTATTGGTGAAGCGCCAATGTATCCTTCTAACGCAGTTTTTAATACGAACTGGTTTGCGAAAGGTGAGAAAGGACGCGCATCTAGTGCGTTATTAGCTGGGTCCTATTTTGGCCCAGTCATCGCCCCAGTAGTAACCATTGCAATCGTAAATATGTTTGGTTGGCAAGCCGTTTTCTATATTTTTGGTGCTATTGGTTTTATTATTGCTATATTATGGATGGTTATTGCCAAAGACTTGCCAGAACAACATAAAATGGTTAATGAAGCAGAAAAAAGCTATATTATGGAAAATCGAGACATTATTAAAACTGAGAAATCTAATGCGCCATGGAATATATTTTTAAAACGCTTTAGTTTCTATGCATTAGCAGCTCAATATTTTGTAGTACAATTCGTCGTCTCATTATTTTTGATTTGGTTACCAACCTATCTAACGGAACAGTATAACGTTAAATTAACAGATCCAGACATGGCTTGGGCAGCCGGTGCACCATGGATTGCAATGTTCTTATTGATTTTATGTGGTGGTGCTATTTCAGATAAATTATTACAAAGTGGTATGTCACGTTTCATAGCACGTGCTTCTATCGCTATCACAGGATTTGTTGTATTCTGTATTTCACTCTTCATGTCTATACAAACGGATAATTTAGTAACAAATGTTATTTGGTTATCGCTTTGTTTAGGTGGTATTGGTATTGCGACTGGAATGAGCTGGGCAGCAGCAACAGATTTAGGACGTAACTTCTCAGGTTCTGTATCAGGTTGGATGAATTTATGGGGGAACATTGGTGCGTTATTAAGTCCACTATTAGCTGGTATGATGGTTGATATTGTAGGTTGGACAGTAACGTTAGAACTTGTGATTATCCCAGTTGTTTTCGCAATTATTATGTGGTTCTTTGTAAAACCAGACCAACCACTTATCGTAGAAAAAGAAGACTTGTAATGTTTAATTTATTAACTTTTAGGTAATTATTAAACATCATGCTTATAAAGGAGGAAATGATATGATTACTATTAATGCGATTATGAAAGTGGATGCTGCACAACGTGATAATTACTTAGCTTTAATAGACCCATTAAAGCGCGCTTCAAATCAAGAAGCAGGTGCATTATACTATGAACATTTTGAAAATACAGATGAACCGAATACGTTTGCTTTTATTGAACGATATAAAGATGAACAAGCTTTGGAAGCGCATAATCAGTCAGAACACTTTCAACAATTCTTTAGCGAAGTTAAACAATACTTAGTTGAAGAACCTGAAATTAAAGTGCTAAGTTCAAATTAATATATTAAACCCTGATCTTACAAATAACTGTGAGTTCAGGGTTTTTTTGAATAGTGTGATAAGAGAGAAAAAAATGGGCTTGTTATTGTGTAAATATAATGTCATTACATAACGTATTAGATGGATAAATAGCTAAATTTGAATATTTAGTCATGAACTCTGTCTATATAGCACTTGCCATGATTTACACAGCGATTTGAGAAGAATTAAATGAGCACGTATGTATGTGAATATAAAGACAATGATATGGAGGTAAATTTATTTTAAAGACATCGCCACTAGAAGAATTTAAAAAAAGTGTTAAAATAGTAAGGTATTGTTACGAATTTATGCGCGGATATTTTAGAATGAAGATATAGATTTTATAAAATGAAAAGTAAATTGATGTTTACTTTACCTATATGTTTTTCTGAAAAATACGTTATTTATGAGTAACGTATTTTTAAATGTCATTTGATATGGTGACAATAAATGAAATAAAATACGAAATATTAAAAATTAAAGGAGATGCATGACAACATTGATTAAATATTTAAAGTCATTAATACGTTTCAATTCGATGAAAATCGATGTTGCTAAAGGTATAAGACAATGTATTCTCATGCTCATTCCGTTACTTGTTGGCTATTTGACAGGTCACTTTTCTAAGGGATTACTCATTTCAACAGGGACGCTAGCGCATATTTATGTATTTGGTGGTCCTAAGAGATCTAAGTTACGCATTGTCTTATTTTCATCGCTAGGTTTATCCATTGCGATGATTTTAGGGACACTCACAGTTAATCAACCACTTATATTTGGTGTGTTACTACTATTAGTAACTGTTATTCCATATTACATCTTTAGTTCATTAAATATCCCAGGGCCATCTTCAACCTTCTTTATCGTTGCCTTCAGTTTGCCAATTAATTTACCAGTAGCGCCAGAAGAAGCATTAACTAGAGGTCTAGCAATGTTTGTAGGTGGATTATTAGCAACACTGATTGTAATCGCTGTAATCCTACTATCTAAAGAATCTACAGAAATCAAAGCCATTAAAAATGATTATAATATTATTAAACAATTGGTCTATAACTTTGATGATCCCAAAGCGTTTGCGAAAGCATCACAATTTGCAGTAACAGCTTTCAGAAATTCGGATAATCAATTGATTACGTCAAGTACACCAAAATCGAAAACCTCACCTGAATTTCAACGCTTATTATTATTGCATAATACAGCGCAAGGTATTCATTCCGAACTATTGGAACTAAATGAATGTAATGCACGTCCGTTACCAACGGAAATAAAAGAAATGACGGATTTTGTCATTAAACGTGTTTATTCACTCGGTAAGTCAACCCAACAGTGGACTAAAAAAGTAGATTTCGATAAAGAGTATCAAAGTTTAGTAGATAGTATCATTAAAGTTGACGCAATTATGAATGCAAATAATGATAGAGTCGAACATGAAATAGATATTCGTGTACCAATCTATGGACATCGCATGTTGAAAAACTTGACGTTAGATTCTTTTATATTTAGAAATACAATACGCTACACAGTCATTATGGCAATTTCTATTTTTATTGCTTTAATGTTTGATTTTGAAAAAGCCTACTGGATACCTTTGAGTACACATACAGTCTTACTAGGCTCTACAACACTGCATAGCTTTGAAAGAGCTGGGGCAAGGGGCGTTGGCACGATCTTCGGGGTGTTGGTGTTATCACTCATCTTATTAACAACACCGCCTGTACCAGTAGCCATTGTTTTATTGGCTTTAGCTGCCGGTGTGACAGAAATGTTTGTAGGTGCAAATTACTCATTTGCAGTTATATTTATCACGATACAAGTTATCTTGTTAAATGGATTAGCGTCAAATCATCTAACCATACTCATTGCATTACCAAGAATTATTGATGTAATTGTAGGAATTATCATCGCAGTGATTTGCTTGCTAGTGATCGGTAGAAAAACAGCATCTTCTATGTTGCCAGGTACATTAGCAGCCGTAGCGAGAGACGAATCCATATTATTTCATTACTTATTCTCAAGTAACAAATATGCATCTAGAGAACAAGATAAAAAAGAAATGTTAAAACTAAGTGTGAAATTGAATAATATGACCCAAGTGTATAACAGTGCAAACGGTGAACTATTCAGTAATAAAATGGTTATACAGTATTATTATCCAAGCATTTACGCATTAGAAGAAATCAGCTTTATGTTAACAAGAGCACTAAGTAATGAAAAACGATATCATATTGACGATGAAACGATGGGACAGTATTTAGTCGTCTTTGAAAATATAGCCAAACATTTTGAAAGAGGCACGAATATTCAAGTTCAAGAAATGGCTGCATTACCGCAATATACACATATAAAAACAGCTTTAATGAGTATACAAAACAACTGTGTCAATGCTCGAAAAGAAGTTAAATTATCTCTTAATTAAATATGGTGATTTGAAAAAAGGCCAAGACATTTATTAATGTCTTGGCCTTTTTATTAAAAATATTTGAGTATATTGAGATAGGTAGTGTGCGGGTTGTCTTAGGGCAGACTGCCGCCACTTGAAAGTGTCAATCATCGCTGCGTTCTTGTCTAGCCTTTGCTTCACTTTCTTGTTTTTTCTTTTCAATGGCAGCTTGCGCATATTGTTCTTTTTCTGCTTCATTTTGTTTATCTTCATTCATTTTTTGATAACGTTGTTTTTGGCGATAACCGTATGTACTTTCTAGTATTTGTGATTCATTATTTAATCCAGCACCAATTGCACCTGCAACAGTAGAAATGGATGTTGCAAACCAAGCGAGATTAATATAAGTCATAAAGTTAGCCGAGCCCTGTAACTGTAGTGCTTGCCCTAAATATCCTGGTGGCAATACAACGAGTGTGGCTAACAAGAAAAGACAAAACAATATGACATAATAAAAAGCAATGGATACAGTTAACGTTAAAGTTGTAGTTAAATTGTATAATATTGTTATTTGTCTATCATTACTTTCAGAAGTAGATTCCCATAAACCATGTGCAACAATAATCCATAACATCATGCCTAAAATAGCGACCAGCATAATTAATAACATGCGCCATCCAGAATAAACAAAACTTAAATTCCACATTGTTGTAAAGACAATGCCAAAGGCACCAGTTGTAAAGGCAATAGTAACTACATTACTGAGGCTTTTGAGCATATTAAAAGGATTGTTAGCAAAAGTCATCCCACTAATTAAACGTATCATGCCTCTCGTATTCGAAGATACATAATATAAAGTATGTTGAGAGTCTGTATCTTCAAAGTACTCAGTATGTGTTTCTAAAGTTGAAAAGGGGAACTGTGAATTTAATTGTTCTTCACTATGATGTTGAGTAGACGATTGGTTTGGATTCATATTTTCGTCAATTGCTTTAATAATGCCCGATATGGAATGCTTAATTCTTTTTTTTATGGGGCGCCAACCATATGCAGGTAATGAAATTAAGCTTGCGCCATTTTTACTATTGATATCAAATGCGACAACATGCTTGTTCTTAATAATTGGTAAATCAGTTAAACCAATCGTATATTGCCATTCATTATCATTTTGATTATCAGAAATTTTAGTGTATATCTTTTGCACCGTTTCAGCAGAACCAGTAAGTGGGTCAATCATTGTATCAATTTGCCATTCAACTTCTGAATTTATAGTAGATGATAACAATGAAGGTAGCTCTTGTTGCAAATGGTTGGCTATTGTTTCAGTCACACCAGGTGCAGCTACTAAACCTATCTTGATAATGTGATTGCACATTATTCTTCCTCCTCTCTGTGCGTTTGTTTTCGACCTGCATAATCATTTGATTCTTCATCGTTATTATAATCCGCATCATTTTCTTGTTCTAATTGCTTGTTTCTATAATATTGTCTGAATGAATAAGTAGCACGTTTAATCTTGTCAGCATTTTCTACGGTTGATCCCATTGCACCTGCTAAGATTCCTAAAGAAGTGATAAACCATATCAAATTAATATAATTGATTAAAGTGGGTTGTTTACTACCAAGCGAAGTCCAGTTGGAAAACAATTCCGGAGGTACAAATAATAATGTGCTAATGGTTAGTAATAGAAATAGGGTTATAAAATTAAAAAGCGTAATTACAGTTAATGTGGTCAACGTTGTAAAATTATAGATATATCTATATAACTTTTGTGTTTTTGGGTTTTTACGTTCCCATAAATTATAAGAATAAATAAGCCAACCAACCATGCCGAAAATGGACATAAACATAAGTAAAATGAAGCGCCAATAATCATAATCTAAGCTTATATCCCAAGGAGTAGAGAAAATTGAAATATAAGTACCTGTCGCAAAGGAGACAGAAATGATTTTTTTGAAATCAAAAATTGTTGACCATGGCTCATTAGCAAAAGTCATGCCAGATATGAGGTGTAACCAACCTATGAAGGTAGATGTTGAAATAATACGTAAATGATTTTTATTTTTATCTTCTTCATTTGGAGTAACTGTGGTAAATTTCGTTAATTTAAAATGTTGACTATTCAAGAGATTATTATCTGAACCATTACTATGCATATATTGAATGACAAATGAAATAAAATGGCGTAATTTTTGTTTTAAATTTATTGCACCTAATGCTGGTAATGAAATCAAGGCAATATTATTTGTTAAGTCTATGTCACATACGACGGTTTTATTGTTAGAAAGAGTAGGTAAATCTGTAATACAAATAGCATAGTCCCATGCTTTTTGTTTTTTCATATTCGTCGTGATATCCATTGCTTTATCCATGTGCTCAGCAGTGCCTACAATTGAAGCAATGTGTTTTTCAATGTGCCATTCATCATTTCCCCCTGTATGATGACGGATTTCATTCGGTAAATCAGTATATATTTTATTTATAATTTTATGTGGCATATCGGGTGAAGGGATTAAACCAACGGTGATATTAGCCATAAACAACACCACCAATCTATGTATGTGATTAAATTTCCACTGTTTTATAATTCCCTTTATGACCAGTATTAATCATGCACCATTTTATAAGAGTACAAAATATCAAGCGCTAGCGCGCGTTTATTATTCAATGTTGGTGGTAAATAGATAACAAGAACAAAACAGATTGGAAGTGCTCATAATGCCTTGGACAATGGAAGATTACCCTCAAAGTTGGAAAAATATGGATAAACTTGAACGAAAAAAAGCCATTGATATTGGCAATGCCATGTTAAAAGATGGTTATGAGGAGAGTAACGTGATACCTATTGCTACAAAGCAAGCAGAATCTTGGTATAAAGATGCATCCGAAAAAGAATTGGAATCCTTAAAAAACAAAAAAATTACTAAACATGAAAAAGATGATTCAGCAGATCCTGCATTAAACAAGAAAGATGTACATGTTTATTATGAAGATGATGAATGGAAGATTAAATCAGATGGTGCGAAACAGGCATCTGATAGTTTCGATAAAAAAGAAGATGCCATGAAACGTGCACGTAATATCGCTGATAACCGTAGAACTGAAATTATCGAACATAAAAAAGATGAATAAAATTAAGCATGCTAGAACAATTAAAAATAATTAAAAGGGCAATCCAATGCATAAATTGAAGGCATTGGGTTGCTTTTCTGTATTGAAAATAACCACTTAAAACACAAATTGAATCTTTTAGAAGCGTAAAATTTGAATAGCTTTTAAATTTAATAAGTCAATTATAATAAGCTATAATGAATTTTAAAGAAGTTTTTTATTGGAGGTAAGACAAAATGTATATAGAACGTAAACCCTCGGTAAACATTGACGATTTGAAAGCTGAATTTAAGGAAAGTATTGATCATATAAACGCGTCAGAAGAAGCATTAGATATGGTTGTAGGCTTTGTTGCTTTAGAGCAACTTTATACGTCGGCTCTTAAAGAAATTAGTACAAAGTTAGATATTTTAGATGATCAATTTCAACAGATGTATAAACATAATCCCATTCATCACATGGAACGTCGTGTGAAAGAGATGAGAAGCTTAATTAAAAAATTAGACAGAAAGCGTTACCCTATTAGCACTGAGTCAGCCAAAGAAAACATATTAGATATTGCGGGTATTAGAGTAGTTTGTAATTACTTTGATGATATATATGTTATTGAAAAATTATTATTAAAACAAGAAGACGTGAAATTGATTAAACGTAAAGATTATATCGAACATCCGAAAGAAAATGGTTATAGAAGTTTACATATTGTTGTAACCATCCCAGTTTATTTAGCGCATTCTGTTGAAATAGTCCCCGTAGAAATACAAATAAGAACGATTGGAATGGATATGTGGGCGAGCTTAGAGCATAAAATACGTTATAAAAACACAGAAAATACGGAAAAATATAAAGCGATATTGAAACAATATGCAACAGACATTACATCAGTAGAAAGTAAAATGCAGGAAATACATTCTGAAGTATTTGATAATTAAATAATAACAATGCAATATAACAATTTGCTTGCTCATGACGTCGCGTCATCAACTATGATTAGACTCAGGAGGTGATTACATGAGCCAATATCAAACAGGTGAATTAGCGAAACTAAAAAATGTTTCTGTTCGGACCATTCAATATTATGATAGAAAAGGTTTATTAAAAACGGTACAAACAGCAAAAAATGGGCGGCGTATATTTGATGAACAAAGCAAACAAGATTTAGAAATCATTCTAATTTTAAAAGCTTTTAATTTCTCCTTGAAAGATATTAAAACAATCTTGAATGAAAAAAATAAGTTGAAAACGGTTCGTGTTATGTTAGCACAAAAAGAATTAGATATAGAAAAGGAAATGCAGAGCCATAAGACTTTGCTTGCAGAGATACGACAATTTAAACAATATATTGGTCGACGTTCTGAAGCGCCTTTAGAAAAACTATTAGAAACAAAAACATACGTAAATCAAAAACCAAAAATGAAACAATTTAAACAATCTGTATTGTATCGCATCATACCTATAGGTATATTTCAATATACTGCTTTAATAGTAAGTATGGTCACTAAAAAATGGTGGCCATTGTTATCTACCTTACCTATATTGTTTACCTATGCTGTAAATTTTACAATATTTACTTATACGACACTAAGCTATGTTTGTCCAAATTGCCAAGCAACATTTAAACCCAATTTAAAGCAATGGATGTTTTCGGCACATACGCCTAAAACGAGAAAATTACAATGTCCACATTGTGACCAAGATCATCACTGTGTAGCAATTGTCCAATCTTAATCAAATTTCATATGAATAAAAAAATTTTTGAAACCGATGTGTGAGGGATGAAACCTGACATATCGGTTTTTTTACTTTAAGAAAAACGATATTTATAATTGCAAGCGCTTGCAAATTGGGTACTTGTGTTTTAATATACTTGTATACAAGTATATCGTAAAGTTATCGAGGTGATGTTTTAGTGAAATACGATTACCCAGAACAATGGTTAGAAGGTGTTTCAAAGGGCGAAATGATTGCGGCAGAAATTCGACTGAGAATTGTAGATGGAAAAATAGCACCAGATACATTATTAACGGAGAACCAAATTGCTAAAGAATATAATGTAAGTCGATCACCAGTGAGAGATGCATTTAAATTATTAAAGCAAGACCAACTCATTCATCTTGAACGAATGGGAGCAGAAGTTTTACCGTTTGAAGATAAAGAGAAAAAGGAACTCTATGATTTGAGAATTATGCTAGAGTCCTTTGCTTTTAGTAGAATTAAAAACTTAAATCATGAGCAAATTGTAAAAGAAATGAGAAAGCAGCTTGAAATGATGAAAGTTGCAGTGCAATTTGAAGATGCAGAAGCCTTCACTGAACATGATATGAAATTTCATGAATTAACGATTATGGCTTCAAAGCACCAATATTTAAAAACATTCTGGAATAATTTGAGACCAGTGATGGAATCACTCATATTATTATCTATGCGTAAAAGAATGAATGAGAATCCGGAAGATTTTGAACGTATTCATCATAACCATGAGATATTTATAGAAGCGATAGAACAACAAGATGCTAAGAAATTAAATAAAGCATTCCATTTAAACTTTGATGATGTTGGTGAAGACATCGATAGTTTTTGGTTAACTTAGCAATTTAATGCAGTAAAGATTGTAGGAGGCGAAATCATGAAATACATGATTGGTGTTGATATTGGTACAACAAGTACAAAGTCAGTACTTTATGACGAAAAAGGTCAGTTTATAATGAAACATAATATTGGTTATCCATTGCACACACCAAATGTTGAAGTTTCAGAAGAGAATCCAGATGAATTATTTGATGCCGTGTTAATGACCATAAAATATGTTATGAGAGAAGCAGACATAGCTAAAGAAGACCTCAAATTAATTTCATTTAGTGCACAAATGCACAGTTTAATTGCAATGGACGCAAGTCATCAACGTTTAACAGAGAATTTAACTTGGGCTGATAATCGTGCGAGTCGATATGCAGAATCAATTAAAACCAAGCATAATGGCGATGCGATTTATCAAAGAACAGGGACACCTATCCATCCAATGTCGCCATTGTCTAAGATATTCTGGATGAAACATGAACAACAAGAAATATTCAATCAAACTGCAACGTTTGCGGATATTAAGACCTATATCTTTTATCAACTTTTTGAAACGTTTGTGATTGATCAATCAATGGCTTCTTCGACAGGGATGCTTAATTTGGAATCGTTGGAATGGGATAAAGAAGCCTTGTCGCTTTTAGGTATAACTGAAGCTCAATTGCCTGAAATTGTACCAACGACACACATCTTAAAAGGTATGAAACGTAGATATGCAGCATTAATGGGTATCGATGAAAATACGCCAGTTGTAGTGGGTGCAAGCGATGGCGTACTTTCAAATTTAGGTGTGAACGCATTTAAAAAAGGTGAAGTTGCAGTGACCATTGGAACTTCTGGTGCCATTAGAACCGTGATTGACAAACCACGTACAGACTATAAAGGTAGAATATTTTGCTATGTTCTGACAGAAGACCATTATGTTATTGGTGGTCCAGTTAATAATGGTGGTGTTGTACTGAGATGGTTACGCGATGAATTACTAGCTAGTGAAGTAGAGACAGCTAAACGTTTAGGCGTTGATCCTTATGATGTCTTAACCAAGATTGCTAATAATGTCAAACCCGGTGCAGATGGACTAATCTTCCACCCTTATTTAGCGGGAGAGCGTGCGCCTTTATGGAATGCTGATGCAAGAGGTTCATTCTTTGGTTTAACACTATCACATAAGAAAGAACATATGATAAGAGCCGCTTTAGAAGGTGTACTTTATAATCTATACACTGTGTATCTTGCGCTTATTGAAGTGATGAATGAAACGCCTAAAACAATCAAGGCGACTGGTGGTTTTGCTAAAAGTGAAGTCTGGCGTCAAATGATGGCAGATATATTTGATACAGATTTAATTGTGCCAGAAAGTTACGAAAGTTCTTGTTTAGGCGCTTGCGTATTAGGTATGAAGGCATTAGGTGAAATTGATGATTTTTCAATTATAGAAGATATGGTTGGAACAACAAACAAACATCATCCTAATGAGGATAATGTAAGAACGTATCAACAGTTAGTATCTATATTTATTAATTTAAGTCGTTCATTGGAAGCACGTTATACAGAAATAGCAGCATTCCAACGCGAACATATGACAGGAGACGAATGATGAAATATTAGAGCAGGTATAACGGATGTCATGATTAAACAAACAATGTATTTTTAATCATGACGTTACCTTACCTGTGTCATATTATTAGGAATAAAAATTTTACGTAATTAAGAAAGCGTTACCAAGATTGAATGGCGATTTCAATTAGCTGAAATTCAATCTTGATATTGAAAGGGGAGAACGGAAATGTTTGAAACAATTTGGCCACTGATCACTGTGGTAATCGGTATCATTGTATTATTGTCGCTCATCATATTCTTGAAATTAAACACGTTTATTTCACTTATTATTACATCAGTTGTAACTGCTATATTACTAGGAATGCCTTTAGATAAAATCATAGAAACAATCGAAAATGGCATGGGCAGTACACTAGGTCACATTGCTTTAATATTTGGTCTAGGTGCCATTCTCGGTAAATTACTTGCGGACGGTGGCGGTGCTACACGAATAGCTGATACGCTTATAAAGAAATTCGGTCATAAGCACGTACAATGGGCAATGTTAGTTGCCGCATTTATTGTAGGTATTGCGTTATTCTTTGAAGTAGGTCTTGTCTTATTAATTCCATTGGTATTTACGATTGCCAAACGAGCTAATGTTTCACAATTAAAATTAGGCTTACCAATGGTAGTGGCGCTATCTGTAACACACGGATTTTTACCACCACACCCTGGCCCAGTTGTAATTGCAAAAGAATTACAAGCAAACTTAGGACATGTATTACTATACGGTATTATTATTGCAATACCAGTGACATTAATTGCTGGACCATTATTCAATAAAATTGCACAAAAAATCACACCATCAGCTTATCGTCGTGAAGGCGACATATCAGCTTTAGGTGCACAAAAAGAATTTACTGAAGAAGAAATGCCAGGATTTGGCATCAGCTTTTTGACAGCTGTGTCTCCAGTTATCTTAATGTTATTATCAACAATTGTACAGTTAGTAACAGGACATGAATCAGCGACGAATGGTTTTGAATCATTTATTTACTTTATTGGTACTGCAGCAACTGCAATGTTGATCGCTGTCTTATTTGCGATTTTTACAATGGGTATCAAACAAGGACGTAAAAATGCCGATATTATGGATTCAGTTTCAAATGCGATTTATCCAATCGGAATGATGATTTTAATTATTGGTGGTGGCGGTACTTTCAAACAAGTATTAATTGATGGCGGTGTCGGTGATACAATCGCTAAATTATTTGAAGGTACAGAAATGTCTCCGATATTACTTGCGTGGATTGTAGCTGCAGTGCTTCGTATTGCACTTGGGTCATCAACCGTAGCTGCTATTTCATCCACAGGTATCGTTTTACCGTTATTACAAGCATCAGACGTTAACGTTGCATTAGTGGTATTAGCAATTGGTGCAGGGAGTGTTATTTTATCTCATGTTAATGATGCTGGGTTCTGGATGTTCAAAGAATATTTCGGTTTAACAGTTAAAGAAACCTTCCTAACATGGTCATTACTAGAAACAGTTATCTCAGTTTCAGGTCTTGTCTTTATCTTGATTTTAAGTATATTTGTATAAAACGAAATCATAGCAGTGAAAACGATAGAAGATTGAATGGGATCACGGTTTACATTGTAGATGTTTTTTGACCAGACTCACTAACATAACTTCAATTTTTAAAGGCTTAGATTAAGCTTATTTTAAATTAAGTTAATTATTGAGTTTGGTTTATTTTATAGCATGGTACAAATGCTTACTGAATGAATACTTGGACAATGTTTTAACGTAAAAGGGTCAGTGAAGGAGTTTGAAAATAACAAAATTTAGTTTAGAAAGTTTTTCTTTAAAAGGTAAAAATGCGATAGTAACAGGCGGTGCACGCGGATTAGGCAAATATTATACCATTGCTTTAACAATGTATGGGGCAAATGTAACTGTAGTTAGTTCTTCAACCAATGCCTGGGATGAAATGAAAGCATATGTGAAACAGCATGAGGGTAATGTATCCTTCCTTCAGCAAGATTTAACCGAATCGGGTTCTGCAGCAAAGGTTATCACAAATGCAGTTGGAACGTGGGGATCACTTGATATATTAGTTAATAATGCAGGTGTTCAAATTAGAAATAATATTTTAGATTATAAAGATGAAGATTGGCAAAATGTCATAGATATTAATTTAAATGCAACGTATTATATGGCTCATGAAGCGGCTAAAGTGATGACAGAACAAGGCTCAGGTAAAATCATTAATATAGGTTCTATGCAGTCATACCGCGCTGGAAAAAATATCTTTCCTTACGCAGCGAGTAAGCATGGTGTAGTTGGCATTACGCGCGCCTATGCAGATGCTTTGGCACCATACAATATACAAGTAAATGCATTATCTCCTGGTTATATCCGTACTGATATGACGAAAGTGCTAGAAGAAGATCCAATTCGAGGGCCAGAAATTAAAGGACATATACCATCGGGACAATGGGGTGTTCCGGAAAATTTAATGGGTCCACTTATATTTCTAGCTAGTGAAGCCTCAGATTATGTAACAGGTATATCATTACCAGTAGATGGTGGTTATTTACTAAGATAATAGATAAACAGATGCTTCGGACAAAATCATTTTTGTCCGATTTTTTAATGAAACAAATTTAATAATGTTGATATCAATGCCGTTTGTTTGAATGTGAGACCATTGAATTACAACATGAATTAATTTTAAAATGATAAAATAGAGAAGTTACTATTGTCTGAACTTACTGAAAATGCATTGGAATGTATAATTTAGATGCTAGATTAAAGTATTGAGATAAACGGAAGTATGTTGTAAAGGAAGTAGTTATATCGCTATAGGGGGTTGGAAAATGAAAAGGATATTATTGATTGCGAGTGCTTTTATTGGCGTCATTGTTGGTGCAGGATTCGCTTCTGGACAAGAAGTGCTCCAATACTTCACAAGTTTTGGCATGATGGGAACATTCGGCGCAATGATAACGACCGCATTATTTACATATGTTGGAATGATGTTAGTTTGGCTGGGAAGTAAGTCTGAAACTGATTCTCATAAAGAAGTCATTTATCGTATCACGGGTAAGTCAATGTTTGGAAAATTATTGGGATGGGTGATTGATTTAGTCATCATATTCACATTATTTGGTGTAGGGGTTGTCATGATTGCAGGTGCAGGTTCAAATCTTAATCAGCAGTTTGGCTTACCATCTATCGTTGGCACACTATTGATGACTGTACTTATCATTCTCGCGGGTATGCTGAAAGTTGAAGGTGTTGTAAAAGTAATTGGAAATATTACGCCGTTTTTAATCATTTTTATAATTATTATTTCAGTTTATAGTTTTATGACAACGGATAGTTCATTTTCACAGTTAAATACTTTGTCTGATGCGAAACCTTCAACATTACCGAATTGGTTTGTAGCAGGTGTGAACTACGCATCATTTAATACAGCTGTAGGTGCATCAATGGCCATTGTTATGGGAGGTTCAGAGAAGAATACGAAAGTAGCAGCTATTGGCGGACTAGTTGGTGGACTCGCGTTAGGCGTCATGATTGTATTGAGTCATTTGGCTATATTCACACAAATAGATATCGTTGGAAATATGGAAATGCCAATGTTAGGTATTGTGAATCATATTTCACCTATACTTGGAGTCATTATGGCTATTGTTATTTTTGGAATGATCTTTAATACGGGTTTAGGTATGTTTTATGCGTTTGCTACAAGGTTTACAGTTGTAGATACGAAACGTTTCAAACTGTTCTATGCTGTTACCGTTATTGTAGGTCTATGTCTGAGTTTTGTTGGTTTTACAGATTTAGTAGCAATCTTCTACCCATTAATCGGCTACCTAGGCCTTGTATTAATTTTTGTATTGTTGTATGCACCTTTTAAATTGAAGTTTGGCAAGAAAGATATATAAAAGTTTTATTATAATCTATAACTTTGTTTATGCTTGTTGACATTTATGTATATAAAATTAATTTCGAAACACACCTTATCCTTATTTTTAGTTATAATAAAATAAAGGAATAGGGGGTGTTTTTTTATGAACGAGGAAACATTAGAAATTTTACAGACGAATGCGTTGCAATTATTGGGGATTCAACTAGAAGGCTATGATATGGATGACTTAAAAGGGATCAGCAATCATATTAAGTCACCATTTACAAATACGTCACGTAAACAATTCAAAAATGAGTTGAAACATTTTATCATCAATATGGGCAGTAATAAAATATACCATTATACCAATGTTTTCGATGTGAACTTCTTAATATTTAAATTTAAAAAATATAAACAGATTTACATTATAGGCCCATATATGGAACAGCGATCCAATGAACAACGTTGTAATGAACTGCTACAACAAGCGAATATTAAAATATCTAAGCAATGTTCTTTCGTAACTGCTTCTTGTGCGAACATACCATTTAAATAAGGTGTTAGATGATAGGTTTCCCACTCGTGTTGTACTGCAGATAGATTGGCCGAAGATACGATGGCGATATCGGCGAATGTTGCAGCATGTTTTAATGTATCAAGCACATAATTAAATGGCCCGGTACTAGGTAATGACTTAATTCGACTATTTACCATGTGAGACCAAGAGAGTGCTTTGCGTAAGCCTATTTGATTTGGAGAGGCAGTAATAGCTTGTTCTAAGCTTGGATTAGAAAATGAATCGGTTGTTGTAACCCAATGTTTAATGTATTTATAACCTTCAATTTCAATCCCCTCAGAGACCAATTCGCCTAACATTTTTTCTAAACCTTTGAACCTATTGATACCTCTTGTGATTTCATAGAGGTTAAATGCATTCCAATGGTTTAATATCTTTTCGGAATAGGTATCAAGTTGCCATTCATTAACAAGCGCAGGGCCGAATGCACGTTCATGTTTAATAGTCATTGAATCGATAGCACAGCCATCAGAATCAACACATATTAATTTTTTATAATGTGGTTTGTATTGTGTTAATGATTCGATCATGTTAAAAATTCCTCTCGAAATAAATTGATTGATTAAACAATCGATATGTATCGTTTATAGAGCTTGAGTGTTGAAATGAAAATAGATAAAAGAAAAGCAGAGTGTAAAATAAAGCGCTTTCTTTATACTATTAAAGTTAGCATTTCAAGTTCAAAAAAACTATAGGATTCAATCATATTATGTGATATAACTCACAATATAATCACTTTAGGTTGAATTTATTATAAAAAGGTTAAGTAAATAACAAAATAAATTAACAGTCATCTATTTATATAAAAAGGTTGTATTAATGCACTTTTCAGTAAGCAATAAGATCTCATTGGTTTCGATTGTACAGATTGAAATTAAAAACTTCGTGTATCTTAACAGAAGTTAAAATTGCTGTATTGATTATATTGTCAATTTTAAAACTAAGGAAATTAACCGGAGAAAGGCAAAAGTGATAAATTTGTGAAATTAATCACAAAAAACTTCCAATTTGTATCCTTATGAATTAAGATAAAGATGTAATAAATGACGCAAGCTTTGCGAAAGAAAAAATACGGAGTGATTCATATGAGAGAAGTAATTGAAAAGGTTATTTTTTCAAATGAAAGCAGCTATGAAATTTACACTCATACAGGTGTAAATCAAGGTATTATTAATGATATTAAAGATGGATACAGAAGTATTGACTATATAGCTTATATTGATGCAGAAAAGTTATACAACTATGGATTGAAAAAGACGCTATTAGTTAATCATTAATACACTGTATGCATCAAGTAATTAAAAAGTTTTGTTGTATTCACAATCTATTAATATAGCAAACGGGTATTATTTTTAAAGTTTTTCTCCCTCGTATTAACTTTCATGATTTATTTGAAACGCCCTAAAGTATTTTAAAAAGCCTATGTTTACTGTCCATCCAGTAACATAGACTTTTAGTTATAGTATTTAATGATGACAATTAAACATAATCTTTAAAATTATGCTTGATTTCATTAAAATCATATAAAGAGTTGTACATACGCATACGAATATGTTCTTCAGATGCATAAGGAATGCGTAAGTGATTATGTTGTGCTACATATTTACGGAAAGTTTTTTCTAATTGTTGTCGTTCTAATATAGGCATTTGAATCCATTCATCTTTGTCGAATAAATCTTCAAAATGAAATTGGAAACTTGTTCGATCTATTGATTTTCTTAATGCTTCTAATTTTTCATCAAGATTCATAATATATATGCCCCTCCCTTAACGCTACAATAAACATTATTAATATATACTTTATTATATACCCACTTTATATTGAAATATGGATATTGACAAGCTGATCAAAAGCAAAACTTTCAAGAAAATGAAAACGCCATGATACAATAATCGTAATTAGGGAAATATTTAAATAAATATAGAGAAGTATAAATAGAAAGGAAGATATACATGGTTGAATTACAAGATAAAGTGGCAGTCGTAACAGGAGCGAGTAGTGGTATCGGTGCAAGTATAGCCGAAACATTAGCTAATCAAGGAGTCAAAGTTGTCTTAACAGGACGAGATGAGTCGCGCTTAGCAGAAGTGGCTAAACGTATACAAGATAATAAACAAGCAGTAGTTGAGACAAGTATTGTGGATGTTACACACAAAGAAGAAGTAACAGAATTAGTTGAAAAAACAAAAGAAAAATTTGGTCAGATTGATATTTTAGTGAATAGTGCTGGCTTAATGTTATCATCAGCAATAACTGAGGGTGACGTTGAAGCATGGGAAGCAATGATTGATGTGAATATCAAAGGTACCTTATATACAATTAATGCTGTGCTACCATCTATGCTAAATCAGTCTAGTGGTCACATTATCAATATTGCCTCAATTTCTGGATTTGAAGTTACTAAAAAAAGCACGCTCTATAGTGCATCCAAAGCAGCTGTACACAGTATTACACAAGGTCTAGAAAAAGAATTAGCGAAAACAGGCGTACGTGTGACAAGTATCTCTCCTGGGATGGTTGATACACCATTAAGTGGAGATACAGATTGGGGAGCACGCAAAAAATTAGATCCTAAAGATATTGCAGAAGCAGCAATTTATGCATTACAGCAACCAAGCCATGTCAATGTGAATGAAGTGACAGTGAGACCTGTTTAAACATAAATGAAATATTAGAAGGCTGGGACATTAATAAGAAGTGTCTCGGCCAAATTAATTTATATGGACTGTAATCTACATGCTAAGTTACAAATATAAAAACGCTAGCTCATGTATTACGCAAATGAGATTCATTTAACGCGTTATTTAATAAGAGCGAAGACTATGAAATTTTTATCAGGACTTTTTGATTTTGTTCATTTTTCTAATAGTTTAGCTTGAATGTATTCGTGAAAGAAGTGAGAAAAATGGAAATGCGATACCTTACCGAAAGAGATGTAAAACAGTACCGAGCCATTCGATTAAAATCGTTACAGACGGATCCAAAGGGATTTGTATCAACATATGAACGTGAAAAATCATTGCCGGAAGATGAATTTAAAGCACGGCTTAAATTAAATGATACGCATTTTACGATAGGCACGTTTGATAGTGGGGAGCTTATTTGTATCGCTACATTTTATAGTGAGAGAATGGAAAAGGTAAAACATAAAGGTAACTTAGTGACTGTCTATTGTGATCCCCGATATAGAGGTCAAGGTATTACAGCTCAAATGATACAACATATCATTAACGATGTTAGTGTGGTTGGTGTTGTGAAAATCATTGGCTTATGTGTATTATCTGAGAATACACAAGCCATTCGTTTGTATGAAAAATTAGGGTTTCAGCGTTATGGTAGGGAACCTAAATCAATCTTTGATGGTCATAGGTATTATGATGAAGACTTAATGTATCTTGAAGTGTAGTTGTTATAAATAACACGTATTCAACTTATGGGTGCACATAAAAAAACCAGGGCGAGTCACCATTATGTCTCGTTCTGGTTTTTTAGTTTGAAATATCATAACCATTCTATAATTTCAATTCTGTTACCAAATGGGTCATAGATATAAAAACGATTGGCGCCTTCAAGTTCATCACTATAGATGATTTCAATTTCTTTAGCTTCAAGTTCTTTCCGTATATCTGAAGCGTTCTGTACTAAAAACGCTGGGTGGGCTTTTGTTGCTGGTTTAAAGTCATCTTGAACACCAATATGTAGTTGTTGGTCACCAACTTGAAACCAAACGCCACCATTTTTCGCGAGATTGGAGGGTTTTGCTATTTCTTTAAAACCTAATTTATCAGAATAAAAAGCCTTTGCTAACGATTCATTGTGAGGTGGTGCAGCTAACTGAACATGATCAATACCTAAAAATTGATTGAACATAAATAACAACTCCTTTAATATATAATAGCAAAAATATAACTATAAAAGTATTTGGTAAATTATTTTTTATAAATTAGAAGCAACTAATTATTTTAAAAGTTCATTTTATTCTATTGCAATTGATAATCGTTTTCGATTAAAATAGTAGTAATAAACAAGAGAAGAGGTTATCGTTTTGAACAAATTTTTATGCTTGATGTTATGTTTGTTATTATTTTTAGCAGCTTGCGGTAATGGTTCGAAAAATTCAGAGTCAAAAGATGACAAAGATACAAAGACTTATACTACAGATGATGGTAGTAAAGTAAAAATACCTAAAAATCCAAAAAGGGTACTTGTGTTAACCGCTAATTATGGAAACTTTAAAAATTAGGTGTTAAACCTGTCGCTATCACAAATGTATTTCCAGATTCTAAATATATAGATATGAGTAAGGTTAAAAAATTAATCCTGAAAATGTTGAAGCGGCGGCAAAATTAAAAACAGATTTAATTATTACATATAAAGAGAACAAGAATAATAAAAAATTAGCTAAAATTGCACCGACAGTACCTATTAAAGTACAGGATATGGACTATAAAGATACACATATTGAAATTGGGAAATTAGTAAACAAAGAAGCTAAAGCTAAAAAACAAGCTGATAAACTATGAGAAAAACTAGCTAAAGATGGTAAAGAAATTAAGAAAGCAATTGGTAAAGATAATACTTTTTCAATTATGGATATTCAAGCAAAAGATATTTATCAATTTGGCCCTAGATCAATTTGGCCCTAGATTCGGCCGCGGAAGTAAAGCTATATATGAAGGGTTTAAGTTGAAAGAGGACCCAGAAGCTAAGCAAGCAATGCCAAAAGAGAAGTTTATGAAAGTTTCAAAAGAGAAATTCAATACGTATTCGGGAGATTATTTACTCCTTCCTACTAAAGATGGTAAGAAACCGAATAATGATTTTGTGAAATCAAATACTTGGAAAAATAATAAAGCTGTTCAAAACGGTAATGTTATTTATTATTCTATGGATGAAGCAATTTATGCAGATTTAATTTCAGTAGAGAAACAAGCTGAACTATTTAAAAAAGAACTTTTAAAGCATAAGTAAAAACTAAGCACGTCATAGTCATCGAATTTATATAATTTGATATCTATGATGTGCTTATTTTATTTTGACGCTTACCAGTGATCAATATCACTTCGTTCGCCTTTAAAATTATTAGCTGTTTGATGACGTTTTGCTAGTACTTTTTCAACTTCTTCAAATTTAATATTTAAAGCATGTAATAATACAAAAAGGTGATACATAACATCGGCGGTTTCATTCGTCACTTCTTCAACGTCGCCTTTCATTGCACCAATCACCACTTCAAATGCTTCCTCACCAAATTTTTTAGTTATTTTTTCAAGTCCTTCTTTTAATAAATATTGAGTATACGAATTACTTTTATCTGCCTGCGCACTTGCTGCAACTGTTTGTTCAAGTTGTTGCACATTAAAAGGTACGGACGTATTAAAACAACTTTGATTACCTGTATGACAGGTTGGTCCGTTTGGAAGTACTTCAATAAGCAATGTATCTTGATCACAATCCAGATGGATATGTTTCACTATTTGAGTGTGACCTGAAGTTTCACCTTTAGTCCATAAACGTTCTTTTGAGCGAGAGTAAAATGTAACAATTCCCTCAGTGAGTGTTTTTTGATAGGCAGTTTCATTCATATATCCTAGCATGAGCACTTGCTTGTTACGTACATCTTGTAATACAACAGGGATAAGTCCTTTGTCAAAATCAGGCTCTTGAGTAGTCATCTTACTGGAATACCTCCTCGTTTCATTGATGATTTAATTTGATTCACAGTTGTTTCTTTATCGTGTAATATGCTTGCCGCAAGTCCCGCTGAAACGTTTGTTTCTTTAAACAAGTCAACGAAATGTTCAGGATTTCCGCCACCACCAGAAGCGATAACGGGAATATTCACAAGTTTTTCAATTTCATGTAAGTGTGAGACATCAAAACCTTGTTTCATACCATCGTGCGTCATACTTGTAATGAGAAGTTCACCTGCGCCTAGGGCTTCAACTTCTTGAACCCAATCATAAACGCGTTTATCCGTTCGCTGTTTACCACCGTGTGTGTAACAAAAATAATCATTTAGTTCGCTATCGTAATTGCTATCTATGGCGATACATATACATTGTCGTCCAAATTTTTCGCTGGCTTCCTTTATAAAACTTGGATTTTTAAGTGCACTTGAATTTAAGGATACTTTATCTGCACCGTGGTTTAATAATTGAGAGATATCGTCAATGGTTGAAATACCACCGCCAACTGTCAATGGAATGAAAAGTTTTTCTGCTGTTTCCGAAATAACATCAAGTACAAGATCATGTCCAGCTTCTGTACGTGAAATGTCTAAGAAAACAAGTTCATCAGCACCTTGTTCATTATAATAAAGTGCAAAATCTACAGGGTTGCCAATATCACGCAAGCCTTTAAATTGAATGCCTTTGACGACGCGACCATCTTTGACATCTAAGCATGGAATAATGCGTTTTTTAATCATGACAATCCCTCCCAGAAGGTAGCGTTGTGTGCAGCTTTGCCAACAATGGCTGCATGAACGCCAATGGATTCTAATTGGGCTAAATCTTGTTGATGACGAATACCACCAGAAGCAATAATTGGTTTTTGAGTTGCTTGGACTAATTGTTGTGTGATTTCGAAATTAGGGCCCTCGAGTTTGCCATCTTTAGAAATATCTGTGTAAATGATACCACCGAGTGGGAGAGCTTCTACTTGTTGTAATAAATCAAAGATATCGAGGCCAGCATCTTCTTCCCAGCCATTAATTTTGACTTGTCGACGGTAAGCGTCAATGGATAGATATAAACGATTTGGAAATGCTTGTGTCATGTGCGATAACCACGCTAAATCTTCTATACCTTTGGTGCCGATGATACAATAATCAATACCATTATTAAAGTAAGTGTCAATGGTATTTCTATCTCTAATACCACCGCCAACTTCCATAGGTTTATCAGTCAGTGAGCGTAATTGATTGATATAGTCACTCTCGATGGATACTTGATTTTTTGCACCAATTAAATCGACGATATGAATTCGGTCTACACACTGATACTGATTGTAGAAAAGTACACTTTCTTCTGCGCTACGCGCCATTTTAACTTCTGAATCGTATTTACCTTCAGTAAGTCGCACGCTAGTAGCATTGATTAAATCAATTGCCGGCCATAGTTTGATCATCTTGAAATCCGCCTTTCAGTGCTTGATTAAGTATTGCTAATCCATCATCACCACTTTTTTCTGGATGGAATTGAATGCCGATATAATTTTGATATTGCACAATTGCTGGGATTTTTGTGCCGTATTCTGTGTAAGCAACCACATGTTGTGACATTTCAGCTTGATACGCATGGACAAAGTAAACATCATGTAATAATAAAGGGTGTTTACTTATTAGATTATTCCATCCTAAATGCGGTACAGGATAAGGGGACTGTATTGGAATTATATTTCCCGGGAAAATATTTAACCCTTTGACATCACCCTCTGCACTCCAATGATAAAATAGTTGCATACCGAGACAGATACCAATCACTGGTTTATCCGTAATGGATGTGATTATATTTGCTAAACCGCGCTCGTTAATTGCTTGCATGGCATCTTTAAAGTGACCTACACCGGGTAAGATGACGACATCAGCATTTGCAATTTCGTTATACTTATCGGTCAATATCGCATCGTATCCTAAATACTGAACTGCGCGTTGAACATTTTTTACATTACCTAATCCGTAGTCAATGATCGCAATCACTCAATCACACCCTTAGATGAAGGGATGTTATCATTATCATTTTCTGAAAGTGCCATTTTTAATGCACGGGCAAATGATTTAAATATGGCTTCAATTTCATGATGCGTATTGCCGCCTCTAAGTAGATCAATATGCGTAGTTAAACGTGCATTGATGATCAAAGCACGGAAGAACTCTTCAACCAATTCGCTATCAAATGTGCCTACTTTTTCTTTACTCAAAGTGGCATTAAACGATAAATAAGGGCGTCCACTAATATCAACTACAGCACGAGATAAAGTTTCATCCATAGGGATGTAACTCACACCATATCTTTGGAAAGATTTGCGTTCTCGAATCATGTCTAATAATAGCTGACCTAGTACGATGCCAATATCTTCTGTTACGTGATGATCATCTACATCGGTATCTCCATTTGCTTCAATTATAATTGACAGCCCACTATGAAACGTAAAGAGTGTGAGCATATGATTTAGGAAACCAACCCCTGTGTTAATTTCACTTGTTCGTTTGTCATCGGCTAAAATGATTGATAACTCTGTTTCTGCAGTCTTACGTTTCTTTTGAAATATCATATTGTGACCTCCATGATTTAATGAGCTGTTCTAATTGGTCTAACTGGTCGTCTGTGGCGATGGAATATCTTACATAATCGTTCATGTTTGGTTCGTCATAACGTCTAGGTAAGAAGCCATGATCTTCAATATAAAGGCCAAGACTTTGCGCTGCGGATCCTTTTGTTAAGACAAAGTTAGTTGATGAAGGGAAGACTTTCATTATATCGCTAACATTATCTTGGAACATTTGTCTTAATCTAACAGCTAATGCACGCTGATGTTCAATGAATGTGCGTGTCTTATCAATATGTTCAAACATGAAAAGTGCAATGTGTAAAGTGAGTGTGTTTAATGGATAAGGATGTTCAATACTTTGTATAAGTTGAATCGTCTCAGGTGTTCCAATTAACACGCCTAAACGTAAACCGGCAATACCAAATGCCTTTGAAAGGGTACGCATTTGAAGAACATGTGGTTGCAATTCAAGCGTGTAGGCATCCCCAAAATCTAAATAAGCTTCATCAATAACAAAATAACCACCAATATTTTTCATTTTATCTGCAATTGCAGTTAAAAATGTTAGATTATACTGCTTGCCAGATGGATTGTGTGGATTACTCATAATAAAGAATGCGGGTTGCACTGTTTCAATGCGACTTAATATATTTTCTAGATTAAATGTTAAGTCGTTATCTGCATTTACAAACGCTATTGGTCGATGAACTTGGTCGGCATAGGCTTGGTACATAAAGAAATCTGGATTAAGTGCTAATGCTGGACCTTCTGGCATGATAAGCATTAATTTTTGAATTAATTCATCAGAACCATTACCTGCAATAATTTGGTCTGGTGATAGATTATAATAACGCGCATAACCTGCCTTAAATCGTTCATATTCTTCATCTGGATAAAAGTTAAATGAAGCATGATGTATAATCGATGTGAGTTGTGCTTCTGTTAAAGGGCGAAGTGGGCTTTCATTTTTGTTAATTCTTATCATCGTTAAACTCCTTTGATGTTCTAATTTCTATGGATTGTTCGTGATTATATAATTGTTCAACATGGGCTAATTTACGCGCAGTCAGTTCTACGGTATCGAATGTATCTTTTGATAAATCTATCACTGAATGACGTGTTAAAAAATCATTAACAGATAGACCATTGGTAAATCGAGCTGTTTGATTGGTTGGCAGTACGTGACTTGGGCCAGCGACATAGTCACCAATAACTTCAGGTGAATAATAACCTAAGAATAGTGCGCCCACGTAACGGACATGATTTAGATAATCATGTGGTGAAACTGTTTGTATTGAAGCATGTTCTGGTGCAATGAGATTCATTAAATCACACGCTTCGCTAAAGTTATTCACATGTATCAAAAAATGGTTATCATTTAAACTTGCTTGAACGATTGATTGACGTTCAATTTGAGGAAGTATGTGCTGTATTTTTTGTTCAAGTTGTTTTAATAATGCTTCATCTTCACTAATGACAAAAGTTCTTGCAAGTTCATCGTGCTCTGCTTGTGCAAATACATCATATGCGATGGCGTCTAAATCAGCAGAGTCATCAATAATTAATGCAATTTCACTAGGGCCCGCGATTTGATCAATTCCTACTTGACCAAAGAGGTATTTCTTAGCATAGGCAACAAATTGGTTACCAGGTCCTACAATTTTATCAACTTTTGGCAATGTTTCTGTACCGTAAGCTAGGGCAGCAATACTTTGAGCACCTCCAACTTGATAAACGTTATCGACACCTGAGATATAACAGGCGGCTAATACGATATCTGGTATACCATTTAGTTGTGGGGGCGTGACTACAGATATATTTTTTACACCAGCTACCTTTGCCAGTGTTACTGTCATTAAGACGGTTGATGGGTAACTGGCTTTACCACCTGGTACATATACGCCAACGCGTTCTAAAGGATGATACAATTCATAACAATCTGATGTGCCTTGTTGCTTAGTCCATTTAATGGATTCTTGGTAAGATTGAATACGCGCGTGACTTTGTTGTAAGGCCTCACGTAAATCACTGTCTAGGCGATTATAGGCATTTTCTAAAGTTTGATAAGCGACTTCTAAATTGCAAGTCTCTACCTGATCAAACTGTTGATTATAATTTCTGAGGGCATCATCTCCGTGAAGTCTGACGTTTTCGCAAATATCCTTTACGATGGGGTATAGGTCTTCATTTAAGGAAGATTGGTTTAAATACTTTTTCAAAAATAGCGTTTTATCTATGATCAATGAGTGACACCTCCAGTGTTGATAAAAAAGCATCAATTTCAGATGATTTTTTAAAATAGGATTGCTTATTTGTGATAAGTTTCGCGTTAATGGGTTTAATCGTATCTTTTTCAACTAAGCCATTTGATTTTAGTGTTGTACCAGTCTGTACAATATCTACTATTCCATCCACCATTTCTACGAGACAAGCTAATTCAATAGAACCTGATAGTTTTACCAATTCTACATCTATACCTTGTGCTTCGAAGTAGGCACGTGCAGTTTTTACATACGACGTAGCAATTTTATTGAAAGAAGAAGTTTCTGGTTTAGCAGCTAAAGCAAAATGACAATCTCCAAATGGTAAATCCACCAAATTATTAATTGTATAATTTCCTTCTTCTAAAATATCACTGCCAACAATCCCGACATCAGCTACACCTTGTTCTACATAAATAGGGACATCGCTACCTTTAACTAATACGATTTGAATAGATCCTACAGAAATTAATAATTGACGTTCTCGTTTTTCTAATGCATCTACTAGTTCTTGTTCATTAGCTTGTTTTAAATAAGTAATAAAGCTTTTTAATAAT
The DNA here is from genome assembly GCF_048568385.1 of Staphylococcus sp. LKG3-1. Lineage (NCBI taxonomy): Bacteria > Bacillati > Bacillota > Bacilli > Caryophanales > Staphylococcaceae > Staphylococcus > Staphylococcus sp. LKG3-1. The sequence goes on along the minus strand of NZ_CP183796.1, from coordinate 1,469,933 downwards.
CGACCTTTGGCTATAGCTACTGTAAGCATAATAAGAACTCCTTTTATTTATAATATAAAACCTAATCCAAAACCATCTAATTCACCTTTGTAGAAACCTCCCGTAAGTTGGTGGTTTTTATCATTTTTTAGATAACATTTTAAAAATGCACCTTTGTAATATGAACGAGGCGGTTGTGGTGTGATATCTAAATGTATATCTTTTACATTTAATGACTTAAACCACTGTTCCCAACGACGCAAAGCTTGTATTGTACGATGATCGTAAGGAAAGAGTTGACTTAGTAAATCTAATTGATCCGTTGTTTTTGTTGTCAATAATTGAACAAGCGCATGAGAAGTGCCAAGTTCGGATGAAAGTTCTGAAATATTACGCTCTTGTACTAATTTTAAAATCGTTATTGTTTGTTCTTTAGTAGTTAACAGTAAATCGATAAGTTGATAATGTCCTAAAATGACAAAATCGATATCGTCATTAAGATATTGTTGTATATATTTATAAAACGTCATAAAATCTTCCTGCATATCCGTTATGGTAGGGTTGTAATGTTCGATACCCAATTGCGTATAGACATGGTTATCACGAACAATCGGTCCCGCATAAACTACTTTTTGATGACGCGGAGGATAATTACTGTAATAACGCAATAATTGGTCGGTGAAATCATTACGTAATGCAAAGATATGATGGTCATGTTGCCAGAAACTTCTTTCAGTCATTTGCTGTAAATCATCTTTATTCAATGTTTGCCAAGCTAGAGATTCAATAAAGCTAAAATCTACTAAGTTAAAGTCAGCTTGTTGAAAATGCTTTAAAAAGTTAAGTTCTTTTTCTTTGTTATTAATGATTGTTGCTGCATCCATATTAAAACCATCCTTTGCATATACTTTGTTTCTCTACCGAACTAAAGTAAATTAATAAAGAATACTTTAACACATTTATTTTTAGAATTCAATAAATATTCTGAAAATGTTTTTGGTTAAGCGGTATAAAAATGCCCTTGCATTTAAAAAAGTGCAAGGGATTAATACTTATAAGCAAGATTTACCATGATTAACATATTTTAGCATTTCTTCTTTAGGCACCATATTACCACCAGTTGCCCATACAATATGATTTGCTTGATTCATTTGGACGCCCTGTTGTTTGGCTAATGTTATTGCTGATTTAATGCCAGCAAACCCTGACGCGGCAGAGGGCTCAATAAAGATATCTTCTTTTTCACTTAAAAGATATAGATAACGATACATTTCGCTATCAGATACAGTCTGTATACCATAGAGTAACGTATTCATAATTTGCCCGACTAAGCGAGATGGACGTGCAACTGCTAAACCATCCGCATCTGTGCTTCCATCAATGCCAATATCCTTAACTGAAATTTTATCGTGTAATTGCGTCATCATACCTAATAACATACAAGGGGCATGTGTTGGTTCAGTAAAAATACAATAAACATGTTCTCCAAAGACTTGTTTTAGACCGAACGTCACTCCTCCTGGGCCACCACCGACACCACAAGGTATGTAGACAAATAGAGGGTGTTCAGCATCTATTTGTATATTTTCAGCAGCTAATTGTGCTTTTAATCTTAATGCAGCGACTGTATATCCTAAAAACAAGTCAGATGAACCTTCGTCATCCACAAAATGACAGGTAGGATCGTTTTCAGCATGTTTTCTTCCTTCTGCTACAGCGTACTGATAATCTGACTGATGTTCTATGACTTCCACACCACGTGACCTCAAAAGATCTTTCTTCCACTGACGTGCATCTGTAGACATATGAACCGTCACTTTAAAGCCCAGTTTTGCACTCATAATACCGATACTTAATCCTAAATTACCGGTTGAACCAACGGCAACATTATATTTACTAAACAGACCTTGATATTTTTGCTCAGCCAGTACACGATAATCATCTGTCTCTTTTAAATCGCCATCTTGCATCCCTATCGTTTCAGCTAATTTAAGTACTTCATAGATACCACCGCGCGCCTTAATTGATCCAGATATAGCGAGGTGACTATCACATTTTAGCCATAGCTTACCTTCAGTGGGTAAGGACTCTAAGTTTGTCAAAGTATTTTGCATAAAAGGTATGTGTTTTAAAGGTGATTCAATAAGGCCATGATTATTTTCCGTTTCTGGGAATACAGTGCTTATGTAACTACTAAATCGTTCAAGTCGTTGCGCAGCGTCTTCCATATCTTTTAAAGTAAACGCTAATGACGCTGGTTTACGAAAATTTGTGTTTTCCCAAAAAATAGGCTTATAATTTTGCATACTATCTATGAGAGGGAAATCTTTTTTAAGTGTTGCTAAATCGTTCATATTAATACCTCCGTATCATTTTAATAACAGTACGAAATATAAATTTCACGCTACATTAATTATAACAAGAAATAGATGAAATCGCCTGATTCGCCGATATAATATGATGATATTGGTTATTGTAGTTAGAACCATTGACTCGATTTAAAAATGGGTTTACACAGAGTGAACGATAATATTTTTACAAATTAGCGTGATTGCTTATTTTAATTGTAAGTTAGAAAAATGATTGATGAAATATAAACAAAAAAGAGTCAGGAACAACTTTGAATGTTCCTGACTCTTTGTGGACTAGTTAAAATGACTGCTTTGTCTAAGCTATCTTACTAACAAATTACTTTCTGAATTGCTTACGTATTTTAGTAAACCAGCCTTTACGCTCGTTAACAGACATAACTTGTGGGCGTGTATTATCCTCTTTTAATTGTTGGCCATAATCCATAGCTTCTTTCATTAGAAATGCTTGAGAATTTAAAGGTGATAAATTATTTTCAATATAATGATATTGACCTAATTCATCTTGGTAACGTCCTTTTTGGTTATCTGAGAGTTGTAAGTTCATATAATCTAATAAACGTTTCGCAATATCTTTATCTTCAACTGGGAATAAAATTTCTACACGTTTAATCATATTTCTAGTCATTGCATCGGCGGAAGAAAGATATATGATGTCGTCGCCATTATTATGGAAATGATAGATGCGTGAATGTTCTAGGAATCTACCAACGATACTTACGACTTCAATGTTTTCACTGATTCCTGGAACACCTGGCTTGAGACAACAAATACCACGAATGATCAATTGAACTTTTACTCCTGCACAGGATGCTTCAAACAATTTAAGAATGATATCTTTATCCGTTAATGAGTTCATTTTCATGATAATCTTACCGTTACCATTTTCACGATGTGATTTGATTTCGTTATCTATTCTAGCTAAAAAGACATCACGAATATCGAAAGGTGCGACAATCAATTTGTTATATTCAGGTTTTACTGAATAGCCACTTAAATAATTGAAGAAATTAATCGCATCTTCAGCAATTTCAGCATTCGTTGTGATCAGTCCCATATCGGTATAAATATTCGCTGTTTTATCATTATAGTTACCAGTACCTAAATGAATGAATGAAGTTAATTTATTATTCATTCGCTTAACAACGAGTGCAATTTTACTATGTGTTTTCAAATGTGTCATACCATAAATAACATGACAACCTGCATCTTCCAACATTCTTGCCCAATGTACGTTGTTTTCCTCATCAAAACGTGCTTTTAATTCGACAAGCACAGTGACTTGTTTGCCATTTTCAGCTGCATTTTTCAAACTATTAATAATAGGAGAATCCTTACTTACACGATAGAGTGTTTGTTTTATTGCAATAGTATTTGGATCTTCAGCTGCTTCCCGTATAAAATCAACAATAGGTTCAAATGATTCATATGGGTGGTGGAAGAAGATATCTCTTTTTAAAGATAAATCAAAAATATTGTGATTTCCTAGAGATTGAGGTATTTGTGGGACATATTTATTATATTTCAAATATTTCAGCTTATTGGATAGGTGGTCAACTAAATCAGTCAACATGGTTAAATCGAGAGGCCCATCTACAAAATAGACTTCATTATCGTGCACATCTAGTTGGTTGATAATCCACACAATATCCTCATGTGTCGCTTGTCGGCCATCTACTTCTAAACGTACAGCAGTACCACGTTTACGCTCTTTTAAGAAGCGCTCAATTTCTATTAATAAATCTTCTGCGCCATCTTCATGAATAGTTAAGTCAGCATTACGTGTGATTCTAAACGTAAATGTGTTCAAGACCGTATATCCTGAAAATAAGTCGTTAATGAAGTAGGTGATAATATCTTCAATCAAAATGATATATTGTTTATCACCTTTGTTAAATGAATAAAATCGAGAAATAAGTGAAGGTATTTGAACGATAGCAGAATTAATATCATCTTCTGTATCGATATCTACAAAAATATTCAAGCTTTTATTATTTAATTTAGGGAAAGGATGATAAGCATCAATCCCTAAGGGCGTTAGTGTTGGCAAGATGCCATACTTAAATTCTGATTCAAGTTGAGGCAATAAATCGTCAGGTAGTTGTTCTGGTTTTATGATTTCTACTTGATATTGTTTTAAGTCATCAATTAATTCGTTATAACGCTTGTATTGTAAATCAACAATTTCCTTGTTCTTTAGCTTAATTTGATCGAGTTGTTGCTTAGGTGTTAATTGTGCTTTGTTTTCAGGTTTATCGTATCCCATTTTGACTTGATCTTGTAAGCCCGCTACGCGAACCATAAAGAATTCATCTAAATTCGAACTAAATATAGAGATAAAGTTAAGTTGTTCTAATAGTGGGTTGTTCTTATCTTGTGCTTCTTGTAATACACGGTAGTTAAAATCTAACCAACTAAGCTCTCTATTATTATAATATTGCGGTAAATTTAAGTCTTTATCTCCCAAATTTCTATGCATAACGCTTTATACACCTCGTTGTAGTCTAAAATACATATTTTGCTACGTATACCGTATCATATGAATTTTAAGATTTTGTAAAGATAATAGAAAGATTTTCTTTTAAAATTTTCTCAATATGTTTTTTTTGACGAAGTGACTGATATTCTTCAGCAATTGGTGCACCATTATAGTAAACGTATAATGTATACTCGCCATCTTTTTCTTTTAAATCTATCGACTCAACAGCACTTGTATGAGAGATGTTGAGCGCATTAACAAATTTTATAATGCCACCAAGTGATTGAACATTATCCAATTCTTTACCACGTAGCCATTCCGTCTCATGACTAAAGAATTTTAACAGTGATTTATTTTTAAAACTTGCAAGCAATGCTAATTTAACGCGGTCCTCATGTTTGAAACCATCAATCATAGAGTTAGCAATAATATAATATGTGTGCGGTGAACTAGAATCTGAATCAATAAATCTACCTAAGTAATACAGGTAAGCACCCTCGGCAAATAATGTTTTTTCGTCATCTGATACCTCAATTTTATCTAAATTGATAAGTTGTTTTAATAAAGACTGTGCCAATTTAACACGTTGATTTGCGCTCGATTCCTCTATGCCATATTCATTAGCTAAGTGGAAAAGGGCATCTTTTCTAATGTTTTCTTTTTTAAATTCTGTTGGATAACGCTCACTAATAATATTCATGGCATAGCCTTCGCGTAAACCTTTACGAGAAAATGTAAACTGCGAAGCTTCTATTTTATTAAACAGTACTTTAAAGACGGAGACAGCAGGCAGTATAATATCTACACGATCTCTACTTAAACCATCGATGTCTTTCAATTCATCACGAGAACTTTTTTTAAGTATAGAATATACCTCATCGATATTATCGTCCGTCATTGTATAATTATGGACACCGCCAATAGGGTATGAATGTTCAGATTGATGGATGCGTGCAACATTACGAGCTGAACCGCCTATCCCAACTAAAGCGACTTCTTGGTCTTTTAACCAAGCGAGTTGATCAAATTGTTTAGATAAAAATTTCTCCATATCTTTGATTGAAGATTTATCATTATGATCTTTACCGTCAAAGAATTTACGCTGTAAAGTGACGACACCAAATGGAAAACTGTGTGCTTCTATTAACTTTTTGTCTTTAAAAAGTGTAACTTCTGTAGAACCACCACCGATGTCGACAGAAACACCATCTTGGATGTCTGTGGTATGAGTAATGGCATAAAAACCATAAAATGCTTCTTCTTCTTCAGGTATTAACTTGATTTTTATATTCAGTTCTTTTTTGATGTTTTCAATAATTTTGTTTCTGTTTGTTGATTGTCTAATTGCCGCTGTAGCAATGGGATGTAATTCAGTTACTTCAAACTTATCTGCTACAGTTTTAAAACTGCTTAATGTCTTAGTTAATACTTCAATACCTTCGTTGTTCATCGCCAAATCTTTTGTTAAATATTGGCTTAGCCTTGCTGGTGTTTTAATGTTCAATAATTCGTTTAGACCTGTTTTTTTATCAAATTCGAAAATAACTAACCTGATTGTATTTGAACCGATATCAATTAATCCTATACGTTCCATGTTTGCCTCCTATGTAAAAAATGAGGTTCTATCATATGCTCTATTTTGTTTACCCTGTTCTTTCCTATATATTACATTAAAAAATAAAATTTGTGATTAAAAATTTTCATATTGTCCAATGTAAATACAAATAAGTCAATTGTTTGAATGATAATGATGAAAAAAACCAAGCATACAGTAACATCGCTACTTGTATGCTTGGTTATAATCGTTTATTTAACCTGTAAAGGACTGCCTGGACCTAATGGCCAACCTAATAAATACCAGATAATCATAAATAAAGGCCATACGATACTTAACACAATTGTATAAGGCATTAGACTCGATAATAATGAACCTAACTTCATGTTATTATCATATTTTTGTGCATATGATAATAACAGTGGTAGGTAGGGCATCATCGGTGTAATCGGATTACTTATTGAATCTCCGATGCGATAAAGCATTTGTGTGAAAGCAGGATGGAAACCTACAAGCATGAGCATAGGTATAAAAATAGGTGCTAAAATGCCCCATTTGGCAGAAGCGCTACCAATCAATAAATTGATGATTGCGCTTAACAAAATAATGCCTAAGATAAGTATGATGCCATTTTGACCTTGTAATAAGGCGGCTCCCTTAACAGCAACGATAACGCCTAAATTACTCCATTCTAAAAATGCTAGTAGTTGTGCTGCAAAAAATACGATGACGATAAATGAACCCATCGACGACATAGAATCAGCTAACATTTTACCTAAATCTTTAGAGTTTTTAAATTCCTTCATCATTAAACCATAAACTAAACCAGGTACTAAGAATAAAACAAGGATAATTAGCCCAACGCCATTAATAATAGGGGCATCGTTAAGTAAGCTACCTGTTTTAGCATTTCTTAAAAAACTGCCTTGAGGTATAGCTAAAATAATAAGTAACGCAATCATGATGAAAAAACTTATATTTGCCCAAAATACAGCGCGATTTTCTTCTGTTGTCAGTCCAGTATTTTCATCATCAACTTGAATATCAGAATTTGAGTCGTCGTATGAACCTAATCTTGGAATAACAAAGCGCATAGTTACCCAATAAACGGCGGGGAGTAAAACAAGTACACTTGCAGCAATAAAATACCAATTCATGGCCACATTGACATGAACATTGTCAGAAACAATTTTAGTCGCAGGTTCAGTAAATGCATATAATAAGGCATCTGACATACCGATCATGATATTTGCTGAAAACCCACCAATGGCTGATGCGTATGCCATCGCTAATCCTGCAATAGGATGATATCCCAATTTAATAAATACCATGGCAGTTAACGGGGGTAAAACGATAGGTGCAGCATCACCAGCTGCATTACCTAAGATTCCAATAAGTATGATGACTGGAACGATAAATTTTTTAGGTGCTTTATGTACAACTTGAACCATTAATTTGTCAAAATAACCTGTTTTTTCAGCCACACCTACACCAAGCATAACAGCTAATACGAGACCTAGAGCTGGGAATTCAGAAAAATTCTTCACAGCATCATTTAATATCATCATTAGACCGTCTTTACTTAAAATACTCTTAATAGCAATTGTATCTCCTGTACCAGGGTGTTTTACGGTGATGTGAAATAGTGAAACAATCCATGTGATAATAGCAAGTCCTAAGCACATCAAGAAAAATAAAATACTAGGATCAGGTAGTTTATTACCAACTTTTTCTACAATATTTAAAAATCTATCTACGAGTGTCGGTTTATGCTTTGTATTTGAAGTCATATGTACTACCTCCTAATTAAGTTAGCGTAAGTATATCAGAATAATCTTTTTAATTGAACAAATATTCTGAAAATAAATATGTGCTTAAGAAAAAATTTACACATATGCATGTAAAAAAGTATCAAAAAGCGTAATCAAGTTTCAATTTTCTAGAAAAGGTAATTATATAAAGAAACGTTTTTTACAGAACTGGAAATACATTTTTTAGATAGGAGAAGTGATGAATGATGGGAAGATTAAATAACAAAATCGCTATTTTGACAGGTGCAAGTACAGGTATTGGTGCTGCCTCAGCAAAAGTATTAGCGAATGAAGGTGCGCATGTATTGGCAGTGGATATTTCAGAAAAAGTGCATGACACTGTCAAAGAAATCAATAATGCAGGCAATACAGCTTCAGGTTATATCGTCGATGTGTCCGATGCGCACGCAGTTGAACGCTTTGCTCAAGCAATTAAAGAAAAGTATGGAAAAATAGACGTGCTCTTTAATAACGCTGGTGTTGATAATGCGGCGGGGCGTATTCATGAATATCCAGTTGAAGTATTCGATAAGATATTAGGTGTTGATTTAAGAGGTACATTTTTAATGACTAAATTTTTACTACCGCTTATGATGGATGAGGGCGGTTCGATTATCAATACGGCATCATTTTCTGGATTAGCTGCAGATTTAAATCGTTCAGGTTATAATGCAGCCAAAGGTGGGGTCATTAATTTCACGCGTTCGACTGCGATTGAATATGGTCGTGAAAATATTAGAGCAAATGCTATTTCACCAGGTACGATTGAAACACCACTTGTAGATAAATTAACAGGTACGGCTGAAGATGAAGCGGGTAAAGCATTTAGAGATAATCAAAAATGGGTTACACCATTAGGTAGATTAGGAACACCTGAAGAAGTTGGCAAACTTGTAGCCTTCCTTGCGTCTGATGACAGTTCATTTATAACGGGTGAGTCTATCACAATAGATGGTGGTGTTATGGCGTATACATGGCCAGGAGAAATGTTAAGTGATGATAGTTGGAAAAATACAACGAAATAATTTGGTAGCTGTTTTTATGAACGAATGTGAAATGTAGTAAAATCCACACAGTAACTGATTAAACTCAGTCTCTGTGTGGATTTTAATTTATAATTAGGTTAGCGAATATTACCAGATAATTTGATCGACAACATCATTATTTAATGATTTTACAATCTCAGTTACAAGCGCTACCGAATTTTTATAATCATCTGTGTGTAAAACGGACACATTAGAATGCATGTAACGCAATGCAACCCCGATAGAGACGGTTGGTGTGCCTTCATTAGCGACATGAATGCTGCCGGCATCAGTACCGCCACCAGCAGTGGTATCTAATTGAACAGTAATATTATGTTTTTTAGCTACGTCTTTAATATGTTTTGTGAAACCAACATGACCAATGTTGGATGCGTCCATAATAATCACAACCGGCCCATTACCAATAGCCGTATCACTGACTTGACCTGACATACCTGGCGTATCATAAGCAATGGCAACATCAATGGCAATTGCCAAATCAGGTTTGATTTTATTGGCAGCAACTTTGGCGCCACGCAGACCGACTTCTTCTTGTACATTTGCGCCAGCCACCAAGTTGATATCTATTGCTTCATTCTTTAAATTTTGTAATACATCTATGGCAAGTGCACAGCCATAGCGGTTATCAAATGCTTTAGCAGTTAAGTATTTTTGATTAGCCAATGTTTCGAATTCACTGTATGGCGTCACCATATTACCGATTTCGATGCCAAATTGTTCTGCCTCTTTTTTACTCTTAACACCAATATCAATAAACATTTCTTTCATATCAATTGTTTTTTTACGTTCCTCTGGTGATAATACGTGAGGGGGTTTTGAACCGATGATACCTCTGATTTTTTTACCTTCATCTGTTGTAATCGTTACCTTTTGCGAAAGCATGACCTGGTTCCACCAACCGCCAATGGGTGTGAATTTTAAGAAACCATTGTTATCAATTTTAGTAACGATAAAACCAACTTCGTCTAGATGACCTGCAACCATTAATGTTTTATCTCCATTAGTAGCTGATTTTTTACCAAAAATACCACCAAGATTGTCTTCGATAATTTCATCGCTTACGGGTGTTAAATAATCGTTCATTAATTCTTTGACTGCCATTTCGTGTCCAGCAATGCCATCGACATCCGTTAGTGATTTTAGTAATTTTACTGAATCATTCATAAGAATTCCCCCTTAAAAATTAATGTGTATCTATATTTTACCATTTAGAATTTAATAATATAGTTTTTTGATTGAATACAAATTCAAATCATAAGAAACAACAATGATTGTTAATCCTTACTAAAATACTAAGACTAAATGAGTGCAATATGTAATGTGTCATGTTTCAATAGTATTATAGATAAAGTGGAGGGATTAATTATGACAGAAGTTAAACATCTAACATTTGGTTCGAAAAATGCGCCAATAACAATTGAGTCGTTTATCAATTTTGCATGTCCGTTCTGCAAGAACTATTTTAAAGCAGCAGATCATGCACTCACACCTTATATTGAGTCAGGTGAAGTGCAACATGTCGTTAAACATTTTGATAAAACAAAACAAGCATTATTAAAAGGAACAGTTGCAAACATTCATTTAAATTATGACAATCCTGAAGAAACATTAGCAATTATTCGCCAATTATACGATACACAAGATCAATGGAAAGCAAGTTTTGCCACTGTTGAAGATAAAATGGCAAATGAATTTAATTTAACACCTCAAAAAGATGCAGATGAACGCTCTTTAGCAATCAATGAAGAAACTTTTGAACGCGGTATTAAAGGGATACCCACTGTATTTATTAATGACAAAAAATTTGAATTTAACCCGTTAAAAGATGAACAAGATAAAATTGAGTCATTGTTAAATGAAGCTATTTCTAAATTAAAGTAATCTATAAAATAAAAAAATCTCAAGCGTTAAAGTGATTACTTTAACGCTTGAGATTTTTTTGGCTTAGCTTGGATTAAATCATGTGAATTGCAAAAGTATTGAGTAGTTCAATGCTTATTATTTACTTTAACTTTAGCGAACTTAATCAGTTAAGCGTGTTCAATTAATTTTAATTTATAGTCCTGTATAGATTGGATACCACCATCTTTATTTTTAATGATAATATGTTCTTTTGTAATTTTTGTAGGGGAATCTACGCCTATAGCTGCAGAAATATTAAATAAGCCTTCATGTAAACTTGTAATAAAATTAGTGACACGATATTTTTTCTCATCGATGATTAATCCTTTTTCACGTTTAGGATCAGTCGTTGCCACACCTACTGGACAAGTATTCATATGACATTGTTGGCTCATAATACACCCAACACTAATCATCATGCCACGGGCGATGTTTACCAAGTCTGCGCCAAGTCCTAATGCGATAGCTATCTTATCTGGCGTTATCAATTTGCCTGATGCAAAAACTTTAATTTGATCTCTAATACCATATTTTTCCAATAATGCTGTTAAAATAGGAAGCGCTGTAAATAGAGGTAAGCCGACACCATCTTCTAATTCTTGGAATGTTGCACCAGTACCGCCTTCTCCTCCGTCGATGGTAATGAAATTAGGATATTGCTGATTTTCAACCATTGTACGAACAAGGTTTTCTACTTCAGATACTTTGCTAATGACCATTTTAAAGCCAACAGGTTTTTGTCCGGTTTGTTGTAATTCATGGACCCAATTCAATAAGGCATCTGGACTGTCGATATGCTCAAAACGGTTAGGTGAGTTTATTGTCACCCAAGGTTCTACTTTTCTTATAGAAGCGATTTCTTCTGTGACTTTGTTGCCTTGCATGTGGCCACCACGTGTTTTGGCGCCTTGTGCTAATTTGATTTCAAATGCTTTAATATGTTGATTATGGGATAAATCGATAAAGGCTTGTTGGTCAAACTTTCCTGCTTTATCACGAACACCAAATAAGCCTGGTCCAATTTGAAATATAATATCAACGTTTCCAGATAGATGATGTTCCGATAAACCACCTTCGCCCGTGTTCATCCATGTACCAGCTTGACCCAGCCCTTTTGAAAGGGCAGTGATAGCACGGCTACCTAAAGCGCCATAACTCATACCTGATTGACCTACTAAACGTTTTATTTTAAATGGATGCTTAAGTTGAGCACCTAATATAATTTGGTCTTCATCTGATAAATAGTAAGGATCTATTTCAACTTTTGTTCTATGTTCATCACGGTTAAACAAGCGTTCGTTATCAATTTTATAAATAAAAGAAGAAATCATAGGTGATTGGTCGATATGTAACTCAGCTGTTTGTAAAGGAAACATCGTGTTTTGTATATAAAAACCATCTTCATAATCATGTTGTGTTCCAAAACTTGTCATTCTAGAATTATATTTACCCGCAACGACAATATTTGTAAAATCATTTCTTGTAAATGGTTTACCTTTGGTATCAGCCAAAAATAGATACTGACGTAATTCAGGCCCAATTTTTTCTCCAAAATAACGTATGCGTGCAAGTAGTGGATAATTGCGTAGCACACTATGTTGCTTTTGTCGTTTATCTTTAAAAAGTAACACTGCCCCCATTACCAGAACACTAAATAAAAAGAATACAATTATAATATTAACGATAAATTGCAAGGTAGTTAATATAGTCATAAAAATCAGCCCCCCCTTATGTTAATTATATAGTACAACAAAATGAACATATTACAATAATATAGTGAGTTGAATAAGTAAGTTATTTGAGATTATAATATTTTAGAAAGGAAGTTGATAAAAAATTTAATAATTTGTATATACACTATAAGTAGACATGATATATTTAGTATATGTACGAATTAGGAAGGTGTCATATGACTGAGAAATCAACCGAATTAAAAAATAATAATCAGCAAGATATAAGTGTTTGGGATAACAAAAAAATTGTAAAAAGAGATTTTTGGCTTATTCCAATTTATTTATTAGCGAATAACATCATGCCACTCTTGTTATTTGCTGCTATATATATTGTCTATTCAGTATTTAATTTTAAAAATGAAACTTTTGTAACTGATGAAAACATACTAATTATGGGTGGCTTGCTTGCCGAAATCGTTATATTAGTTAGTTTTTATGCAATGCATTTAAAAGATCGTTTAATACCGATTTCCAACCAACGCATTCTTGCAATCCCTAAATATCTGTTTATCATCGTGGCGACTTATATTGTCACACTTGGATTAAATAGTTTATATGATTGGATGATGGAATTTTTACCTAAAGGATTGCAATATACAGAAACTCAAAATCAAATGCTTTTAGAAAAAATGTTTGAAAATAATTGGATGTTACCATTTCTATTTATAGATATTGTCATACTCACACCAATCATCGAAGAACTATTATTTAGACATTTAATTATTCATGAGTTAGGCAAAAAGATAACATATACTGTTGCCTCGATACTCTCAACGATATTATTTGCAAGTGTGCATGTGTTAGGTGCAACATCACTATTTGAAATCGGTAGTTATCTCATCATTGGGGCTGGTTTAGCCTTTGTATATGTGAAGAGCGGAATGAATTTGGCCGTTTCAATAACATTACATGCATTAAATAATCTCATATCATTTATAGCTATCGTTATTTTAAAATAAATGATTTTTGAGCTTATTGATGAAACAAGCTATTAAAATTGAAAAGTTAGGGAATAGTAATGCGAGAAATTAAAAAAGGTGGGCTTCTATGTTAGAACTAAAAAACATAACATATAAGATAGATAACCGGGATATTATCAATGATATAAATTTAAAAATTGAGGCAGGCGATACGATAGCAATTGTAGGGCCTTCCGGAAGTGGTAAAAGTACATTGTTGCGTTTGATTAGTAATTTGATTAGCCCAACAAAAGGAGAACTATATTTAAATGATAAGCCTTACGAACAAATAAACCCAGAACAACTACGTATGAATGTAAGTTATCTATTACAAGAAAGTGATTTATTTGATAGAACTATCGGAGAAAATCTAGCTTTTCCAGCAGAAGTTAGACAAGATAAATTCGATCGTAAACAAGCTAAACGTTTATTGAAAACAGTAGGTTTAGGTCATTATAATTTTAATACACGTGTTGAACATTTATCCGGTGGTGAAAGACAACGTATTACGATAGCGAGACAACTCATGTACACACCAAAGGTATTGCTTCTAGATGAAGCGACAAGTGCTTTGGATGTGCATAATAGTGAAAAAATAGAATCCTTAATCTTTAAATTGGCTGATGAAGGCGTTGCTATTTTATGGATTACACATAGTAATGATCAAAGTAATAGACATTTTAAAAAGAAAATTAGAATTGTGGATGGCAAAATCGATAAGGAGGAGCGTTTATCATGAGTACAACTGCACTAGCATTAACGGGTCTCCTCTTACTTTTTCCGATTATTGTTTCTTACAAAGAAAAATTACATATTATTAAAGATTTATTAATTGCGACGGTTAGAGCAATTATTCAATTAATTATTCTCGGCTTTCTATTGCATTTTATATTTGGTGTGAATCAAACATGGCTATTAATCGTATTTGTACTAGTCATTATTATTAATGCTTCGTGGAATACAATTAGTAGAGCATCTCCAGTAATGCATCATGTATTTTGGATTTCGTTTGTTTCCATTTTTGTTGGTGTAGCGTTACCTCTAGTTGGTGTCGTTTTAACAGGGGCGATAGAGTTTAAGCCTAATGAAGTGATACCGATTGCAGGTATGCTAGGTAGTAATGGTTTAATTGCTATAAATTTAGCCTATCAAAATTTAGATAGAGAATTTGTGAAAGAAATGAGCCAAATTGAATCTAAGTTAGCACTTGGTGCGAATCCCAAATTATCTTCTAAAGAAACGATACGTAATAGTGTGAAAACGGCGATTGTACCAACAATTGATTCCGTTAAAACGTATGGCATTGTTTCGATACCAGGTATGATGACCGGCTTAATTATTGGAGGCGTAGAGCCGTTACAAGCTGTTAAATTTCAATTAATGGTTGTCTTTATTCACACAACTGCGACGATTATGTCTGCGCTTATTGCGACTTATTTAAGTTATAAACAATTCTTTAATCACCGCGATCAACTGATAAGTAGACATTTAAACCAAGAAGACGCATAAATATTGGATAGACGGCGAGTATATAAAGCACTGTTCAGCATTTTAATAAAAATTTTAAAAAGAATTGAGCAGAGCTTTATTGTTATGTTTCAATATAAACACGAATCTGAGATATCTATTGATGTCTCAGGTTCTTTTTTTGTATGGTTGGATATTTGCTGTGAGAGCAAATTCAGAAGTGTTCAAACGTGTTGACGTATGGTTTATAATGTAATAGTTATGTAAAAATTTACATCTTAATTTAAGGGAGGAGTGAAAAGATGTCGATTATGAGAATTGCCACCTTTATTTTGAGTATCTTTATCGTAGGTATGGTTGAAATGATGGTTGCAGGGATTATGAATTTGATGAGCATTGACTTGCATGTTTCGGAAGCGATTATTGGACAGTTAGTGACGCTTTATGCCATCACATTTGCCATTGCAGGACCTATATTAGTGAAATTAACGAATCGGTTTTCTCCAAGACCTGTATTATTATATGCATTGCTTGTTTTTATTGTCGGAAATATGATCATTGCTTTTGCACCTAATTTTTCTATTTTAGTATTTGGACGCATCATATCATCTGCAGCAGCAGCACTTATCGTGGTTAAAATATTAGCGCTAACAGCTTTATTAACTGCGCCACAACATCGAGGGAAAATGATAGGTATTGTTTATTCAGGCTTTAGTGGCGCAAATGTACTTGGTGTACCAATTGGGACAATTATCGGTGACTTAGTTGGATGGAGATATACATTCTTATTTATTGTCTTTGTAAGTGTGTTAGTAGGTATATTGATGTATTTCTATGTACCACAACCTCAATATCAAACGGTAAATACAGAGTCTAGTACTAAGCAGCGTGAAAGTAATTATTCTAAAATACTTAGACCAGGAGAAGTCGCTAAGTTTTTAGCTATCACATTCTTATTGCTAGTTGCAAATTCTGTGACATTTATTTATATTAATCCACTTATGTTATCAAGTGGTCATGACTTATCCTTCGTATCGATTGTATTATTAATCAATGGTGTTGCAGGTGTTATTGGAACATCGATGGGTGGGTTCCTTTCAGATAAATTGACGAGTAAACGTTGGCTAACGATTGCCACTATTATATTTATCACGATGATGTTACTGTTGAATTTATTCTTATCAGTGACAGGCGTATTATTAATGATTATCTTCATATGGAATATCATGCAATGGAGTACAAATCCAGCTGTTCAAAGTGGTATTATAGAACATGTTGAAGGTGATACAAGCCAAGTGATGAGTTGGAATATGTCTAGTTTAAATGCGGGTATCGGCATTGGTGGTATTGTCGGTGGTCTAGTTGTTTCTAAAATAGATGTTTTAGCAACTACGTACTTCACTGCAGCCATCGCATTCGTAGCTTTTATTTTAATCATTAGTCTAAAGCAAATGACTAAATTTAATAGAGCCTAAGGTAAATCAATTACACTTATAAAATGAACAGTGCTTTGTATATAAAAGTGGACTTACATTCTCAATGTAGAAGAGAGGATGTAAGTCCTTTTTTTAATTTATAAAGTTGATTTTTCTATTGATTGGGCTGTATTAAAATGAATATCGCTAAGTGCAATTTTATTTTTCTTATTAGAAACTTGCGCAATAATAGCGGAAAGTAAAATATAAATTAATGTACCAATAATATAACCTATTTTTAAATCAGAAATTAATAAATAAGATTGATACAATAGCACAATAATAGCAATGATTGCCATCGTTACAAGTATTGGATAGGGTACTTTAAACGGCGATTGCTTATAAGCATCTGGATATTTTTTGGGTAGTTGCGTAGAAGCTAAAGCTGGAAAAGCAAAAACAATTAATGAAATCCCAGTACCTAACTGTGCTACAACATTTAGTGACATACCTGTAATAATAGGTAATGCACCAATAATGTAGAAAAGTAATAAAAGCCAATGAGGTGTACCAAATCGTTTGTTCACACTACCTAAACGTTTAGGTAAATAACCATCGTGTATTGCAACTAATAAACTTTTAGTTACCCAAGTAAACGTTGAATTGAGTGTAGTCGCTAATGCGAACATTGCGCCCCCAACCATGAAGAAGATGAATACTGGGGTCGGCAAGACTTCTTGCGCAACACTCGTTAATGGTCTGCCAGAAACCTCTGGAATTGGGAGTACCCCTACAGCAATAGAAGCGATAAAAGCGTATAACAAACCTACAAATATAGTTGCAATGATAATGACTATTGGAATATCTCTTTTTGGATTTTTCATTTCTCCACCTAATTCAGCAACAACTTGCGCGCCACCAGTTGCAAACGAAACAAGCCCAACGGCAGTAAAGAATCCTGTGAATCCATCCGGAAGCATGGCATGCATATTAAAAACACCAAAATCCACATGTGGAAGACCGAAAATGATAAAACAAGACAAAGCAATAATTAGAATGACAACCATTAAATTACCAATGATAGATGCTGACTTAATACCAATGATATTAACAATAAATAAAATGGTAAGTAAGGCAAAAGCAACAAGTCTAACAGGAATACCTGGTAAGAGTCCTTCTAAGTATTGTGCGAATGATAAAGCATATAAAGATAATGTAACCTGTAAAAAGATGAATAATAATAACCAAAATATCCCGATTTTAGGGGACAATAAACGACTTGTATACTGATACATACCACCAGTCGTAGGTAATGTGGATCCTAATATGGCAATTGGGAACATCGTTAGTAATGTAATGATTGCGGATAAGATAAATGCGGGTGTGATACCACTTCCGGTCATTTGTATGCCAATGCCTGTTAGCGACATGACGCCAGCACCGATAATTTGACCTATAGCAATACCCATTACATCCGTAAAGCCTAATACTTTTTTTAAGTTTGTTGCTTGTTGCATTCAATCACCTCTAAATTATATGTATTTTTAAAAATAATAAAAAAATTATAACATAATTATCCCTTAATTCATAGTAAACTTATCGGAAAACAAGAGTTAAGTTTTTGAAAAAGCTAATTATAGATAAATCAAAGGTTTTCATAGTAGAATAAAGTTAATAAAAAAATTATTAAGAGGTGTAATTTTTATGACTAATGAAAAAGAAAATATTAAAGTAAATGCATTTATTGATAGATTGAAACAATGGCAAGAGGAATTTAAAATTTTACGTTAAATTATAAATGAAACGGAATTAACTGAAGATTATAAATGGATGCATCCTTGCTACACGTTAGATGATAAAAATGTCGTTATCATACAAGACTTTAAGCATTATTGCGCATTACTTTTTGAAAAAGGTGCTATTATGGAAGATCCTTATCAATCACTTATACAACAAACTAAAAATGTACAAGCAGCAAGACAATTACGTTTCGAAAGTTTAGATGAAGTTAATCAACGTAGAGACGAGATTAAATGGTATGTTGAAGAAGCGATTAGAATAGAAAAATCAGGTGAGAAAGTACCTATGAAAAAAACTGAAGACTATGATATGCCTGAAGAATTACAAGCAAAATTAGATGCAATGCCAGAATTAAAAGAAGCATTCAATAACTTAACGCCTGGTAGACAAAGGCAATATATGTATCATATTGGTCAGGCAAAGAGAGCGGCAACACGTGAAAATCGAGTAGAAAAATATATTGATTATATATTGGATGGCAAAGGCATGAATGATTAAATACTTGAAAGCATTTGTACAAGTAAAAGAAGTTATCATGTGAACGACGTATGCAAAAATACAAAGCGGATTGCCTTATGAAGGTTAACGCTTGAGTTATGATAAAATAGCACACATTTTAGTTCAGCATCCAAAAATGAAGTTGCAACTTTATCATATATCGTATATAGTTTGCTCGAATATAAAACTACGGTTAAGTCATATTTTGAAACGTATTTTGAGAAAGAAGGTGTATGAATGCCGAGAGTTTCCAAGAGGATACAATTACTACAAGCTGCTGCAGCAATTGTAGATGAGCAAGGTAGTGAATATTTAACGCTAGATGCCGTTGCCAAAAAGGCAGGTGTCAGTAAAGGTGGGCTATTGTATCACTTTAAAAACAAGTTTGCATTAATTCAAGGTCTTGTTGATCATGCCGATGAATTATATAGAGAAAATGTGAATGGACATGTACATGCAGATAAACAAGACCAAGGGAAATGGGCACGGGCGTTTATTGAAGCGACGAGATCTCATCGTTCAGAAAATGGATCGATTACCTCAGGAATGCTTGCTGCACAAGGTATTAATAGCAATTTGTTATTACCTTTACAGGACACTTATAAAGAGTGGCAAACTAATATTGAAAATGATGGATTAGACAAAGTAGACGCTACAATTATTCGTCTGGCAGTGGATGGTTTGTGGCTTTCAGAAATATTTGGACTAGATGGACTTGATGAAAACATGAGAGAACAAGTTTTGAATAGATTAACCGAATATACGCACCCCAATAAAAATCAAGAAAGCAATGGCTAAATGTTCTAAATTAATAAAAAAATAATAAAATGTTTAATTCATGTAAACCACTGATAGTATAAGGATAATCAACTTTTGAATGTTGTTTATCCTTATTTTTTATATTTATAAAACTTGAAACTAAACCGTCTGGTTGGTACACTTATCGATGTGTTAAATAACTCTGTGGAGGTTTATAATCAATGAAAAAAGTGATGCTAACAGCAGCTTTAACAGGTGCTGGAGATACTACAGCAAAGAATAAGTGTGTTCCTGTAACACCTCAAGAGATTGCTGAATCAGCAATAAAATGTGCAAGAGCAGGCGCGACAGTTGCACATATTCATGCGAGAGATCCAGAGACAGGTGGTATTAGCCACGATGTTGAATTTTTCAAAGAAGCCGTACGACTTATTAGAGCTGCAGATGAAGATATTATTATAAATATTACGTCAGGTGGTGGCGGAGATTTTATTCCAAACCTTGAAGATCCATATCTCGCTGCAGAAGGATCTGATATACAAACACCAGAAGAAAGACATGAACCGATAGGCAGCTTACTACCTGAAATGTGTACTTTAGATTGTGGTAGTGTCAACATGGGAGATACAGTTTATTTAAGTCCAACTGATTGGTTAAGAAAACAAGCTCAACTTGTAAAAGAGGTTGGTGTTAAGCCTGAATTAGAGTGCTTTGACAGTGGTCATATTTCATTCGCTAAGCAATTAATCAGTGAAGGATTAATTGATGGTGAACCAATGTTCCAATTTTGTTTAGGTATACCTTGGGGAGCTGAAAATGATCCAGAAACGATAGAATACTTTAAAACGCGTATACCGGAGCATGCCCACTGGTCAGCATTTGGTATTGGAAGAATGCAATTTCCAACGGTTGAAGAAGCAGCAAAGCGTGGCGGCAACGTTCGTGTTGGATTAGAAGACAATTTATATTTAGCCAAAGGTGTTAAGGCAACAAATGAGCAATTAGTTGAAAAAGCTGTCGAAATATTGAACGGATTAGATATAGAACCAATGACCCCGGCAGAAGCACGTAAAAAATATCAATTAAGAGATCCACAAGGAGGAGCATAATGAAGTTTGCAGTTGTAGGTACAGGCGTTATCGGAAGTGGATGGATTACTAGAATGTTAGCTCATGGGCATGAAGTCATTGCTACAGACCCAAGTGAAGGCGCATATGAAAGAATGTTAAAACAAGTGAAACAAAATTGGCCATATGCAGAACAATTAGGTTTAGCAGAAGGCGCTGCAATCGATAATTTAACATTTACACCTTATTTGGAAGAAGCGGTTAAAGATGCAGATCATATACAAGAAAATGTTCCAGAAATTGAATCTTTAAAAGATCAAGTGCTGACAGAAATTGATTTTTATGCGAAAACAGATGCAACGATTGGTTCGAGTACTTCTGGTATTATGCCATCAGAATTGCAACAAAATTTACAACATCCTGAGAGATTGATTGTAGCGCACCCATTTCATCCAGTTTATATTTTACCGCTCGTTGAAATCGTTCCTGGTAAAGCAACAACGGAAGCAACAACATTAAAAGCTGAAGAAATTTACGAAAGCATTGGTATGGATGTACTTCATGTTAGACATGAGATTGAAGGACATGTAGCAGATAGATTAATGG
Source organism: Staphylococcus sp. LKG3-1 (assembly GCF_048568385.1). Classification (NCBI taxonomy): domain Bacteria; kingdom Bacillati; phylum Bacillota; class Bacilli; order Caryophanales; family Staphylococcaceae; genus Staphylococcus; species Staphylococcus sp. LKG3-1. The sequence continues at coordinate 1,448,488 of NZ_CP183796.1, read as the reverse complement.
AAGCACTTTGGAGAGAGGCATTGCACATTGTTAATGATGGTATAGCGACAACGGAAGAAGTTGATAAAGCATTTACACATGCTGCTGGTTTGCGCTATGCACAATATGGTCCATTCATGACTTTCCATTTGGCCGGTGGTGAAGGCGGTATGCGTCACATGCTGAAACAATTTGGTCCAGCTTTAAAAAAACCATGGACTAAATTAGTAGCACCAGAATTAACACAGGACCTGTATGACGAAGTAGTCAATGGCTGTGAATCATCTTCTCAAGGAAAAACAATGGCGGAACTTGACCAAAAACGTAATGAATTCTTAGTAAAAGTAAAACAACTTGCTGAGTCATATTGGCCAGAAGATACACCCTCTATGAAAAAGAAAACACAACAATCGGTGAAATAAAATGACAAACAAATTATATGAATACAAGACGCATGTAAATGAAGCTTGGGTCGACCATAATGGGCATATGAATGACGCAGAATATAATCGTGTATTTAGTGATGCAACGGATGCATGGCTCGCATTTTTAGGGTTAGATGTGCAAACAATTGAAACGTTGGACTACACTGTCTTTACTTTAGAAAACCACGTTATGTATTTAAAAGAAATTAAAGTAAATGAAGCGATTACTGCTACAGTTGAGTTATTTGATTACGACACCAAAAGATTACATGTGTTTATGACATTAAGTGATGAAGCAAATGATAAGTGTGCAACTTATGAGGTTATGTTAATGGGAATGAATACTAAATTGCATAAGCCTGATGCTTTTCCTACTGATATACAAAAAGCAATTGATGATTATGCACAACATGCTTCAATAAAAAAACAACCCAAAGAACTTGGACATCTTATTGGTATAAAACGTAAATAAAATTTTTGAATGAGTTTGAAACGATTGAATAAAAAGGTGTTAAAAATATTTTATATAACCAAATATTTGGTTATAAATTGTTTAATGTTATTTATTAATGTATCTTGTTATATATAGGATGATAAAATCAAAGCTAAATTGATTATTCTGTTTTGATTGTTTACACACGAATAAAGTAGGGCTATGTGTGCTCATGTTTTTACTTATTTTTTAGTATTTGTATAACATCCACAGATAGTCCTATATTTATTATGAAATATTTGAAATTGAATATGTACATAGAAAGGAATTGACTCATGTTAAGTATTAAAAACTTATCTAAAGTCTATGGTGGAGGAAAGAAAGCTGTAGATAATATTTCACTTGAGATTGAAGCCGGTGAATTTATTGCATTTATAGGGACAAGTGGTAGTGGTAAAACAACTGCATTAAGAATGATCAATAGAATGATTGAAGCAACTGAAGGGCAAATAGCTATAAATGGCAAAGATGTTCGCAAAATGAACCCAGTTGAGCTACGTAGAAAAATTGGGTATGTGATACAACAAATTGGATTGATGCCACATATGACGATTAGAGAAAATATCGTATTAGTACCTAAACTTTTAAAATGGTCTCAAGAAAAGAAAGAGAAAAAAGCTAAAGAACTGATAAAATTAGTGGATTTACCAGAAGAATTTTTAGATAGATATCCATCGCAGCTCTCAGGAGGACAACAGCAACGTATCGGTGTTGTGCGTGCGTTAGCAGCAGAACAAGATATCATTTTAATGGATGAACCATTTGGCGCGTTAGATCCAATTACGAGAGATACGTTGCAAGACTTGGTTAAAGAACTACAACAAAAGTTAGGTAAGACCTTCATTTTCGTTACACATGATATGGATGAAGCTATTAAACTGGCAGATAAAATTTGCATTATGTCTGAGGGACGTGTCATACAATTTGATACGCCAGACAATATTTTAAGACATCCTGAAAACGATTTCGTACGAGACTTTATTGGTCAAAATAGATTGATTCAAGATAGACCTAACATGCGTACAGTTAAAGATGCGATGATTAAACCTGTAACAGTTCATGCGGATAGCTCATTAAATGAAGCAGTTAAGATTATGAGAGATCGTCGTGTTGATACCATCTTTGTTGTGGGTAACAATCGTAGATTACTTGGATATTTAGATATTGAAGATATCAATCAAGGTTTACGTGGAAATAAAGAACTGATTGATACAATGCAACGCGATATCTATCGCGTAAGAATAGATAGTAAATTACAAGATTCAGTTCGTACAATATTGAAAAGAAATGTAAGAAACGTACCTGTAGTGGATAGTGATGAAGAAACGTTAATTGGATTGGTTACGAGAGCAAACTTAGTAGATATCGTGTATGACAGTATCTGGGGAGAAACAGATGAAGACGATGATGCTACACAAGACGCAATTGTTGAGCCCGATAATGTAGGAGCTGATAAGTAATGAAACAATTCATAGAGCAATATGGTGGGCAACTGATTTCCAAAACAGTCGAACACTTTTATATCTCAATGATCGCTTTGTTAATTGCAATCGTAGTCGCAGTACCATTAGGTATTATACTATCCAAAATGAAAAGAACTTCAAACATTGTTCTCACAATTGCTGGTGTATTACAAACGATACCAACATTAGCAGTATTAGCTGTAATGATACCAATCTTTGGTGTTGGAAAATTACCGGCCATTGTCGCATTATTTATCTATGTACTACTACCAATATTAAATAACACAGTATTAGGTGTTAAGAATATTGATAGTAATCTTAAAGAAGCAGCAATCAGTATGGGGATGACACGCTTTCAATTAATGAAAGACGTTGAATTACCATTAGCTTTACCATTAATCTTGGGTGGTATACGATTATCATCTATTTATGTCATTAGTTGGGCAACACTTGCAAGTTATGTAGGTGCAGGTGGCTTAGGTGACTTTGTATTTAATGGATTGAACTTATATGACCCATTAATGATTGTGAGTGCAGCTGTATTAGTTACAGCATTAGCATTAATAGTGGATGTACTATTATCATTAGTAGAAAAATGGGCAGTACCCAAAGGATTAAAAGTATCCAGATAATTTAAGGAGGACATTATGAAAAAGATAAAACAGTATTGTATCGCGCTTGTACTGTGTCTGACGGTGTTATCTGGATGTAGTTTACCCGGTTTAGGTGGAAATAGCTCAGACAACGAGGTCAAAATCACAGCACTTGCAACGAGCGAGTCACAAATTATGTCTCATATGTTGAGACTATTAATAGAACATGATACAGAAGGAAAAATCAAACCATCATTAATTAACAACTTAGGATCGAGTACCATTCAACATAACGCACTCGTAAATGGTGATGCAAACTTATCAGGTGCCCGTTATAATGGTACGGATTTAACAGGTGCATTAAATGAAAATCCTATTAAAGATCCAAAAAAAGCTATGAAAGCGACACAAGATGGTTTCCAAAAGAAATTTGATCAAACATTTTTTGATTCATATGGATTTGCAAACACTTATGCATTTATGGTAACTAAAGCAACTGCTGAAAAATATAATTTAGAAACTGTGTCTGATTTAAAAGCGCATAGCGATAAATTGAAACTAGGTGTCGATAGTTCATGGTTAAACCGTGAAGGCGATGGTTATCCAGGATTTACGAAAGCATATGGCTTTGATTTTAATACAGTACGACCAATGCAAATCGGATTAGTATATGATGCATTGAATTCGAATAATTTAGATGTAGCAGTCGGGTATTCAACGGATGGTCGAATTGCCGCATATGATTTAAAAGTATTGAAAGATGACAAACATTTCTTCCCACCTTATGACGCAAGTTCAGTGGCGACAAATAATTTATTAAAACAGCATCCAGAATTAAAACCAACAATAGAAAAATTACACAATAAAATTTCAACGAGTGAAATGCAGAAACTTAATTATCAAGCTGATGGTGAAGGTCAAGAGCCTGCAGTCGTCGCTGAAAAATTCTTAAAAGCACATAACTATTTTGAAAATGATAAGAAAGGTGGTCATTAGTAATGGAAGGTAATTTATTTCAACAATTAATTGAATATTATTCAGTAAACTTTGGCTACCTATGGGATTTATTTATTAAGCATTTACTTATGTCTGTTTATGGTGTTCTATTTGCAGCTATTGTAGGTATTCCTATTGGTATCGTCATTGCAAGATATAAAAAATTGTCTTGGACAATTATTACCATTGCAAACATCATTCAAACTGTACCTGTTATTGCGATGTTAGCAATATTAATGTTAGTGATGGGACTAGGTCCTACAACTGTAGTGGTAACGGTATTCTTATACGCACTATTACCAATTATAAAAAATACATTTACTGGTATTGTTGGTGTCGATGAAAATATTAAAGATGCTGGTAAAGGTATGGGAATGACGCGCAATCAAGTCTTGCGTATGATTGAATTACCATTATCTTTATCAGTCATTCTTGGTGGACTGAGAATTGCGCTTGTTGTAGCCATCGGGGTTGTTGCAGTCGGCTCATTCATAGGTGCGCCAACTTTAGGTGACATTGTTATTCGAGGTACAAATGCAACAGACGGAACCACATTTATTTTAGCTGGTGCAATTCCAATTGCTTTAATTGCAATTTTAATTGATATCTTCTTAAGATTTTTGGAAAAACGTTTAGATCCATCTAATAAAACGCATAAGAAGAAAAAACACGAACCACAAAGTATTAATTAATAAAGGTTGTGACTGACTTTGGCAATATTATCAATAAACTATAATTCGACGACGATTGGTATGCATCATCCTTTTATAGTGATTTTACCTGAAGACGCTACTTATTTTGATTCAAATGCACAACCGAAAGCCTTGAAAACGTTATTGCTTTTACACGGACTTTCAAGTGACGAAACGTCGTATATGCGTTATACGAGTATTGAACGGTATGCAAATGAGCATCAATTAGCAGTAATCATGCCGAATGCAGATCATAGTGGTTATAGTAATATGGTGTATGGTCATAAATATTATGATTATATACTTGAAGTATTGGATTATGCGCATCAAATATTACCACTCTCGACTAGCAAAGAGGACAATTTTATTGCGGGACATTCGATGGGTGGCTATGGCACAATCAAATATGCGCTGTTAGAAGGTCATCGTTTTGCGAAAGCTTGTCCTTTATCTGCTGCATTTAACGCACAAGGTTTGATTGATTATGATTGGTATGATTATTCTGGATCTGCAATTGCTGGTCCAAATGCACAAGTAGCAAATACAAACTTAGATCCGTATTATTTAGTGGATGAAGCGATTAAGAAACAAAAAGAAATTCCCGAATTGCTTATCATGTGTGGTACAGAAGATGATTTATACCGAGACAATCAGCAGTTTGTACAATATTTAAATAAACGCCAAATACCAAACATATTTGAAGATGGACCTGGTGAACATGATTACGCATATTGGGATAAAGCGATACAACGTGCAATCAAGTGGTTCATAGAAGGAATATAGAAAATCAAATCGGAATGATATGAGTCAAAAAAAGCATCCCCATAGAGGGATGCTTTTTTACGTATATTAGAAAAATTTAAACTAATTTACAGTATAATTAGATGATTTAAATTCTTCTTCTAATTTACCTAAATGTCTTAAGGTAGGTGTCAATGCTGCAAAGAAAAATCCTTCTTTCAACTTACGTGCTTGTGGTGCTTTAGGAGAGTATGCTCTTGAACCACCATTGACCATAGACGCCTGATTAACTTCTAATAGTAAATATCCAGCTTCTTTTTTAAGTCGAATAAGTTCGCCAAATTGATTATCCAAATCATTTTTTGCAACAAGGTTATAAAAGTCTTGCTTGATCTGTTTATAGCGTGATTCAAAATCTGAAATGTCGTATTCTAAATATTTATTGATGCCATTTTGTGCGTCAGAGAATTTATGAATTAAATCAAGTGAAGCACGAACGGAACCTAGGGCAATAGGCACTTGTAGTGTTACAAATTTTGGTCGAATATCTGAGGCAAATGATTTTGCGTCATGCGTGATGATTTGCGTGTCAGGAATCAGTACATCATCCATCGTTATCGCAAATGTTGCTGAACCATTGACACCTAAGAAATTCGACTTCTCATCAAGTGTAATACCATCTTGATTGGCATGTACAATAAACATTACTAATTCATCATCAGTTTCAGACTTTGAAATGGCCCCAAAGTAGTGATCAGAACTGATATTGCTTACTGCTGGAAGTCTACCGTTTACGTAAAATTTTCCCTCTTGATAATGGTGAGATAAATTGAAAGACTCTAAATCATTAAATGATTTCATAGGATTTGATAAACCAGTTGCGCCTAATATATCACCATTTAATAATGATTGTTGTAAATCATGATTTAAATGCGCTTGGTCAGCATTTTCTAAGTATGTTGAGAATGCGAGTTGGCACCATAAGCAAAATCCTGTAGTTAGACAAGATTTGGATACTTCTTCAATAATTTCTAAATTATTTTTCAAATCATTTTCTTTAAAATAACCTTCTTTAAATAAAGTTTGAATAAATTGTTTAGGATAGTGTGTACCTTCATCTATTTCAATTAAATATGGATCTAATTCATTTTCGATAAGTGTTTGTAAACTCAAAATAACGTCTCCTTTATTCTCCGAATCGTTTTAGAATTAATTTTTCTAAATAACTAATAAATCTATCTATAATGAAGCCGAACAAACCAATAAAAAATATTGCGGCTAATACATCTTCTAAGTTCAACATATTTCTTGCATCTACTATCAAAAAGCCTAATCCAGACTGGGCACCAATCATTTCACCAGAAACTAAAAATATCCAACTCGTACCTACAGCCATATGAATACCACCCATAATATGTTTGAAGGCACCAGGGAATAAGATATTTTTATATAATTGCCAACCTGTTAAGTTAAGATTTGAAGCGATTTTTAAATATTGAGGTTCAATATGTCTAATGCCTTTAATTGTGTTAAAAACAATCGGAAAGAAAGCAGCGATAAAAATAATTGCCATAGCTGGTAAGCTACCGATACCAAACCAAAGTACAACGAAAGGTGACCAAGCGATAGGTGATATAGGTCTAATTAATTGTAAAAGTGGTTCGATGGCATGGAATAGTGCATTTACACGACCTAATAAAAATCCGATAGGAACACCTATTAAAATGGCAAGAACAAATCCGACTATGAAACGAAATAAACTAATAAACAAATGAGAAAATATTTCCCCGGAAATGATGAACTGCCAAATGCTCTTAGCAACAAGTAAAGGACCAGGTAAGAGGATAGGTTGATAATTTCCTATCCAAATCACGCATTGCCATATAAATAAGAAAATGATGAAACTAATAATAGGTAAAGTGAATTTTTTAGTTAATGCATGTGTCAATGCGTACTAGCCCTCCTTGTATAATGTTGGATCAACAAAATCTTTATAGTCAGGTGTGTTAAATAATTTATGTTCTTTGACTAAATGAGTGATTTTATTATAGCCTTCTTTTTCAATTGTTAAATCTCCATAAGAAGTCCAATCTGCTGATTGTTTTAAAACTTTTTTATCTTGTTTAAAATGTTTACTCATGACTTCTACGCTTTGCTTTTTATTGTTCATTTTATAACCAGCTTTTTTATAATCAGTCATAAAAGCTTGTGCTGTATGATGGTGTTGATTGATTAAATCCTCTCTGAGCACAAGTGCACAGCAATATGCATCAGGTATCACATCGCTACCATGTTTTAGCGTATGTCCTTTGCCTAGTTTTTCTCCTAAGGCACCAAAAGGTTCAGCTACTGAGTATCCTGAAATACGATTTTCACTTAAAGCTGCGGGCATTTCTGCAGGCGCCATTTCATGATAACTAAAGGTATCAGAGTCTAAATGAAGTTGTTTTCGCATTTCTTCTAATAGTAGGTAATGTGTCGAATACCGATGTGGTATCGCAAAGCTATAATCTTCGTGATTATGGAAGTCTGAAATTGTTTCGTTATTTTGTCCCATAATGACATTACCTTCGTGATGGCCTAGAGCAACTGCTTTAATATTTGAACCTTTCTCTTTAGATTTCATCGCAAGTTCGATTAAGGTAGATGCACCATCGATTTTGCCGCTATTTAAAGCGTCCATCAGGTCAGGCCAATTATTAAATCTTACTAGTTCTAAGTTGTAATTCGCGTTTTTGGTTTGTTGCTGTATTTGTTGGGTCATCATCAAGTTTGCTGAATGTGTAATAGGTAAATAACCAATTTTTATAGTTTCTTTTTTATCGGATTGTTTTTGACTATTACTTTGTGTACAAGCAGAAAGTAATACTAGGAATATTAGAGAAAGGATTAATAATTTTTTCAATATGCTGCCTCCTTATAAATAATATTCCGGTTCTGCCATATAATGATTTAAGGCAAACTTTTCCATGATAGTATTACGGATATTTAATAAATGGCTATCATTGCGATTACGAGGATGTGATTGCTTAATCTTATATTGATCGATAATTTCACAACCCTCTCCAAGTAAAATAATATTGTCAGAAAGATATAATGCTTCATCTATATCATGTGTGACAAGAATAATAGTAGCGTCAGTTTGATGCTTTAATTGAATCAATTGATCTTGTAGTTTATAACGGGTAAATGCATCTAAAGCACCAAGTGGTTCATCCATTAAAATAACTTTCGGTTGATGTACTTGTGCTCTACAAAGTGCAACACGTTGTTTCATCCCACCAGATAATGATTCAGGGAATGCTGAGCCTTTATTATTTAAATCGACACTTTTTAAATGATGGTTAATTTCTTCATTACTCATACGCTTATTTAAACCAATGCGTATATTGTCATAGATATTTTTCCATGGAAAAAGATTATGATGTTGGAATATCATCAAACAATCTGGAGATGGCGTTTGTTTAATTTGACCATTGATATTAACAGAACCAGATGAGGGTGTTAAGAAACCTCCAATAATATTTAATAAAGTTGATTTGCCACATCCACTTTTCCCAATAAAAGTGATGATTTCTCCTTTATCTATATTTAGTTCGAAATCGTTAATGACAGTATTCTCTCCAAATTGATGATGAACTCGATTAATATGAATCACGGTAGACACCTCAATTATTCTTATCGTTTTAATAAGAATTGCGTTTACACTAAAGGGCTATGCAAGTACATAGCCCGTGAAGTGGTTGTTTATGAATTTACTTTTTAGAAAATCTAGTGATTAATCACTTTGTAAAAAGGCAGTAGATGACTGGATTGAATTGCGCTTATATTAAGCTTATTCAACCCTAGTCATCCTTGCCGGGGTGGGACTACGAAATCTTTATTAAAACAAATGATTTCTGTCCCTCTCCCTAAGAACTACTAATCTCAATTCTATTGAGAAATATATAAGGATTACATTAGCTAAAGCTAATGCATAAGAACTACTAATCTCAATTCTATTGAGAAAGTAGTTCTTTATATTTTTTCGATGTCATCGATTGGTGTATCTACAGCTTTACGAGCACGGCGTACAGCGTCTTCATCTGGCGCATCGTACATACAAATACATTTTGTCATGTCTTCACAAACATACGTACGTTGGAATTGTACTTCCGGTACTTCTTCGTAGTGAACTGAATTTTTCTTCTTACGTGCTAAATATTGATCCATTGTAATACCTTCTGGGATATTCCAAGTTACAAGGTAGTCAATTTTAGGATCGCCTTTTTTAACTTCATCCAGTTCTTTACCAACTAGACGCACTTCTTTAACTAAATTTATATTAATTGAAGCATCTTCTAGAAATTGTTTTGCTTCAGTATCATTATTTGCTTCTACAATAAAGTAACCATGTGTTAAGTCTTCAGTAGCTTGAACTTCAATTAAAGTAGGTACATCACCAGTTGTTAATTGAGCAGCTTTATCTTCTAATTCTTTTTTATTTGAGGCAAAAGCCAAATCGTTTGCTTCTAGTAAAAATAATGTCATAAATCTTAACCTCCAAATATTAATAGTAGGTGTATAATACAATAAACCTTATCAGATTACAAGGATATGAAAATAGGTAATTTAAATTTTCTGATAAATTATAAAAATAGTATATAGTTAGCGGTTAAATTGTAATGGGTACAGTAAGGTAATAAAATATACGTGTATAGATTTAAGTTTTTAAAAAATAAACCCGCACACGTCATTTAACTTTATACGTGTGCGGGTTATTAAATTATAATAGTAATGTTGCTAATATTGGAGCTACGATTACAACAATCACACCAACAATAACTAGAGAAATAGATGCCATAGATGCTTCAGTTTCACCAAATTCTTGTGCAGAAGAAACACCTAACGAATGGCCACTTGTACCAAGTGCTAAACCACGTGCAATAGGATTTGTTATATTAAATAACTTAATTAATTTAGATCCTAAAGCATATATAATCACACCATTTAAAATAACTGCTAGTGATGTCAACTCTTTGATGCCGCCGATATCTGCAGATACGGGTAATGCAATGGCAGTTGTCGCACCTTGAGGTAACATAGATGCTATGATGCCATTAGAAAATTGGAATGCTTCGGCGATAAGATAGATACAAACAAGTGCAGCAGTTGTACCTAATGTGATGCCGCCTAGGATTTGTTTCCAATATTTTTTCAAGACATCGCGACGTTTATATAAAGGTATAGCGAAACATATTGTTGCTGGTTCTAAGAAGAAATTAATGATATCGCCACCGATTTTATAATTTGCGTAATCAATACCAGTTAATTTTAAAAAGGCAATGCCGACGACCATGCTGACAAACAATGGTGTGAACAAGAAAAAGCCATTTGTCTTTTTAAATAAAAAAGTTGCGATGATAAAAGGTATAAGTGATAGTAGAATACCAAAATAAGGTGTATTAATCGCTAAATGTTCAATCATAATTTATCCTCCGCCAATTTTTTTGTTTTGAATTTTTCGGAATAAAGGATTTTGTAATAAGCAACTGAGATAAAAATCCTGTACATAACAACAAGAGCAATGTTGAAATGATAATTAATAATATAATTAGGATTGGACTTGTGCTTAATATGCCTAATGAATTAATGACTGAAACACCTGCTGGTACGAATAAGAAACCAATGTTATTCGTTAATGTGGTTCCAACAGTTTCTACTTGGCCAAGTTTTACAATACCAGTACATAAAGCAATAAATAATAGGACAAGTCCTATTACTGAAGCTGGCATTGGCACCGGCATGAAACTTTCGATGATGTTTGAAATAAACATAATAATCGCTATAACAAGCGCTTGATGGAAAAAATTATATGTTTTAGAGATTTTATTGTGCGTTTTGCGTTGTTCTTTTTCTACTCCCATTTAAAATTGCCTCCCAAAATGATCTTGAGTTAATTATAAAATGAAAGCGATTACGATGGGGCGTTTTTGATGTGACTTACGACACGTTAGAGCTGAAATGCATAAATTGAAATGTGACTATCAATTAAGCCCCATCATTTGTTTGAAAGTTTTCATATAGGAGCGGCTAACTTGAAACTTTAATTGATTTGTCATGGTAAGTTGATACGTATAATTGAACCAATGTTCAATGGTTTGAATATGGGATTTATTAATTAATGTTGCACGATGGATACGCATGAAATTTTGCGTTTCAATTTTCTTTTCATAATGACTCAAAGGCTCTGAAGTTTCGAAATCGTCGAGTGTTGTATTGATTGTAGTAATACCATTGTTGACCGAAACTGCAATAATATCATCTAAGTTAATAATATGAATGCGTTCATTTACCTCAATAGGGAGCACTTTACTTGTTTTTGTTTTTTCGTTGTTTTGAGTATCCATAGAAGCTGTTGTATAACTATCACTATGATGTTCGGTAGTTTGCCCCAAAGCTTATTCTACTTTGTGAACTGCTTGTGCAATACGTTGTTGCTCAAAAGGTTTAAGGATATAATCGATGGCATCCAATTCAAAAGCCTTTACAGCAAAAGTATCATGCGCTGTGGCAAAGATGATAAAAGGTGCATGTTTCATTTTCTTTATTTTATTGGCAAGATCAAGACCACTTTCGTCCATTAAATTAATATCAAGAAAAATAACATCATAATCATCATAAAGTAATAGTTCTAATGTCTCAGAAACATTTTCTGCTTCATCAATTTTTTCAAAATGGTTTATTTGATTTAGCAAATAGTGAAGTTCATTACGTGCTAAGGGTTCGTCATCTACAATGATTGCTCTCAATTTTTTCCTCCTCTAAATTATGGTACGGAATCGTACAACTCACTTGTGTGCCTTGGTGATCGGAATGAATTTGAAGACTTGCTTCATAACCAAACAATCCATCTAATCTGCGATTTAAATTTTCTAACGCGCTGCCTGAACCAGATTCTGAATGGACACTGGTTTTACCAATTTTATCAAGTTTTTCATAAGGGATACCATGACCATTATCGGATACGGAAATGACTAAACCTGTTTGAGCTTTGTGTGCTTTTACGATAATTTCGTTATTGTATTTCCTATTTTTAAAAGCATGCTTAATGGCATTCTCAACAAGTATCTGTATAGCAAAAGGCGGTACAAATGCGCCGTAACAAGTACGATCTATGTCAAACGACACATTGAAGCGGTCCGGATATCTAGCTTGTTCTAGAGATAAATAGGATTCTACTTGTTGTAATTCTTTTTCTAAAGAAATCGTGTTATTACGCGCACCTTGTAAATTAGATCTGAAAAATTGACTGAGTTGTAAAAGTAATTCACGTGCTTTTTCACTATCAATACGTACTAATGCAGAAATGGTATTAATTGCATTAAAGAAAAAATGTGGATTAACTTGTGCTTGAAGTGATTTAATTTCAGCATCACGTATTAAGGCACTTTGTGTTTCGGCTTGACCTAATTCAAGTTGACTGGAAAATATTTCAGCAAGTCCAGTTGCTAATTGTTTATCTGAATAGTTAACATCATATTTATTTGTAAAATATAATTTTAATGTCCCGACAACATCATTCTTGACGCGTAGAGGTACTACGATTGCTGCTTCTAAAGGGCATCCTGGGTGGTTACAACCGATTTCTTCACTAGAATATGCTTCTTTTAAAGTGCCAGATTGAATGGCTCGTTTAGATAAATTAGTAATAATTGCTTTTTGGGCAACATGATGGTCGCTCGCTGCGCCAACATGAGTCAAAATATCTTTACGGTTGGTAATTGCTACCGCAGATACGCGCATTAAATTAAGTATAATCTCTGCTGCTTTTTTCGCTGATTGCTCATTCAAACCAGAGCGGAAATAAGGCAATGTCTGGTTAGCAAGCTGTAACACATCATGTGTTTGTATCGCACGCGTTTCTTCCTCTTGTTTAATAGTAGATAAAATAATAGATAAAAATATTGCTGTACCGATGGAATTAATCGAAATCATAGGGATAGCGATGAGTTTTACTAATGTCCATGCATGTTCAGTATTATCAGAAAATAAAAGAATACAAAGCATTTGAATTATTTCTGTTGTACCACCAATGCACGCACCTTTGACTATCGTAGGATAACGGTTAGCACGCATCGCTTTATAGCCAAAATAGCCAGAAATTAAAGCGATGAAAATAGATGAAATCAAGTAAATATATGCATCAGCACCACCAATGTAAACACGATACATACCTGAAATGACGGCAACTGCTAATGCTACAAATGGACCACCGATAAGTCCTGATACGCCAATAGTCAAAACACGTGTATTTGCTAAAGAAGCATCAGAGTCTAGATGGTTATAAACAGTTCCATTAATTATTTCATCGCCTCGGATTTGTATACCAGTGAAGTTTGAAATCATAGAGAAGCAACCAAAAATAATAATTAATTGCCATTGTGAACGTCGTTTCTCGCGCTCATTCATCATTGTTTTAAAATGGTTGATGTTCATTAGTATATAGGCAATAAGTATGATTAAGCCCACACGTTCAAGAAGTAGTATAAATAAATTTAACATAATGCACCCTTATCATAGTTTGTCTTAATATAGTATACAGAAATTTTTTAGCTATATGTTATTGCAGAAAAGTAATTATCATTTTAAGCGATAAAATTTTAGTATAATTCGATGAATTTTAAAGAGAACATTACTCTTTAAGTTTACAAATACACATTTAACGCTGTTTTTTAGCAATATCTATAGCTAAGTGTTATTTTGTTAATATTGGGTTTTTAAATATTTTGTGAAAACGAAAGAAATTATATAATAAATAATTGTCTGATGTTTTCACAAATAAATAAAGCTTAATTTCATTTTAAAAGATTCATTTTGAAATAGATATAGACTTTTTTAGAATATGTTTAATTTGAGTTTAAAAACGTGTATATCTTTTTTGAAGTGATGCAATGCTTTTTGGGGGACATAGGAGGAAAAAAGAATATGGAGTCATCACAATCATTTGAAGGAGATAATAGGCTTCTTGTAGGTATATTTTTAGGAGTTATTACATTCTGGTTATTTGCACAATCTCTTGTAAATATCGTACCAGATCTTCAGTCATCGTTTGATACAAATTATGGCACTATTAACGTGGCAGTTAGTATCACAGCATTATTGTGTGGGCTGTTTGTTGTCGGTGCTGGTGGGCTAGCTGACCGCTATGGTAGAGTTAAAATGACATATATAGGATTGATTTTAAGTATTGTCGGTTCATTACTTATTATTATTCCTGGATTTATACCATTGTTAGTAGTTGGTAGAGCCATACAAGGCTTATCTGCTGCGTGTATTATGCCATCAACGTTAGCAATCATTAACGAGTATTACATAGGAAGCCGACGTCAACGCGCCCTGAGCTATTGGTCTATTGGTTCATGGGGCGGTACAGGTATTTGTTCATTATTCGGTGGCATGTTGTCTACCTTTGTAGGTTGGAGATCAATTTTTATTATCTCTATTATTGTGGCACTCGCAGCGATGTATTTAATGAAGCATGCGCCAGAAACAAAGGCGGTTCAAACAAAAGAAACGAAACGTGCCAAATTTGATACGATTGGACTTATTATTTTAATTATTGCAATGTTGAGTGTCAATTTGATTATTACACAAGCTTCAAATTATGGTTTATTTTCACCACTCATTTTGTCATTGATGTTCATTTTTATTGTTGCAGTTATTGGATTCTTATTTTATGAAACAAGAATACACAATCCGCTGATTGATTTTAGGATATTTAAAAATAAAGGTTACACGGGTGCAACAGTATCGAACTTTTTATTAAATGCCGTTGCCGGTACTTTAATTGTAGCGAATACTTATTTTCAATCAGGCCTTCATTTTACATCATTCCAATCTGGCGCAATGACGATTACTTATCTTGTGGCTGTACTTGTAATGATTAGAGTCGGAGAAAAAATACTTCAACACGTTGGACCTAAACGTCCAATGTTAATCGGTGCGGGTTTAAATGCTGTTGGTATTATTCTAATTTCACTCACATTCCTACCTACACCGATGTATATCGTTATGTGTATACTTGGTTACTTAATTTATGGTATCGGGTTAGGTATGTATGCAACGCCATCCACAGACACTGCTGTTACGACAGCGCCTGATGACAAAGTAGGTGTCGCTTCTGGTGTCTATAAAATGGCGTCCTCTTTAGGTAATTCGTTTGGTGTTGCGTTGTCAGGAACAATATTTACGGTTATGACAACCACTGCGAATATACATGTAGGTGCCATGTATGGTTTGTTATTTAATGCAGCATTAGCTATTATTGCATTTTTAGCTGTTCTATTACTCGTGCCTAAACATCAATTTAATAATTAAAATAGAATGCAAACTGGGATATGAATTGATCCTGGAAGCTTATCTTTCATAGAACGTCATTGTTATTAGAGCGGGACAGAGAAATCATTTCTAGAAGATTTGATTGCTGTTCCGCTCTATTTTTATTATCAAGGAAATTTATGAATTAATAGTTAAATAAGTGTATTGAAAAATTTTAATACTAAATGCATTGATTATGAAATTCAAAACGGTTTATAATCTAGTAAACGCTTACATATGAAGGTGATCAATTGACTAAATTATTATGGCAAACATATGAAGACAGATTGATTTTATTAAAACGTTTAGTAAATCATCAAACTGTGACGAATACGGAAGGTGAATTAACATTTCCGAGTTTTATAAAGCAATTATTATTACAGATTCCTTATTTTGAAAAAAATCAGTCACAAATTTTACTTGAGACTACAGAAGATAATAAAGAGGCCGTTGTAGTCTTTTATAAGGCGCCCACGACAACTAAAACGATTGTGTTAATTAGTCATTTCGATACAGTAGATGTAGATGATTATGGCTCATTTCGTGAAGATGCGTTTGACCCAGATAAACTAAAATATGATTTCACACAATACAGCAGTTATTTAAGTACAGATGCTATTGAAGATTTAAAAAATGACACCTACCTCTTTGGTCGGGGCGTGATGGATATGAAGGCTGGGTTAATGTTGCATTTATCATTAATCGAATTAGCAAGTATAGAAGTATGGGATATCAATTTGATATTAGTAACTGTGCCAGATGAAGAAGTAAATTCATCAGGTATGAGAAAAGCAGTGGAAACGATAGCTTCAATAAAACAAACATTTCAATTAGAAATTCAACTACATTTGAATAGTGAGCCAACGTTTCAACAAGCAAGTGCAGATGAACAACATTATATCTATTCTGGCTCTATAGGTAAAATTATGCCTGGGGTATTGTGCTACGGAAAAGAAACACATGTAGGTAACCCATTAGATGGTCTGAGTTCTAATTTTATGATGAGTTATATGAATCAAGCAATTGAGTATAACTATTTATTTAAAGAAGAATTTGAAAATGAAACGACACCATTGCCTGTTTCGCTTATGACGAAAGATATTAAACAAACGTATGATGTTCAAACGCCATTTAGGACAATGGGGTTATATAACATGTTTCTATTTAAGCAAAAGCCAGCGGATTTATATAGACAATTTATAGATACGGTCATTCGTGCGACAGAGCGTTGTGAAAGTGATTGGTTAAAAATATTAGAGAACGAAGACATTGAATTTGAAACAAAAATCAACGTCCTCACCTTTGATCAGTTAAAACAATATGCGATTAAACAATATGGCGAATCACGCATCGATAAAGAAATACAACAGGTTATCAAAGAAACGCCGGGGCTTCATATGCAGAGCATTCGTGTGACAGACCGCTTAATGCAAATTTGTCGCAATATCGCACCTGCAGTTGTGACATTTTTTGCGACACCATATTATCCTGCTGTAAATGTTTCATACAATCAAAAAATTGAGGAAACCATCGCATTAGTTAAAGAGACGTTTGAAGAAAAATTTCAACGTCAGAGTAAACGTATACATTATTTTAACGGTATCAGTGATAGTAGTTATTTAAATTTTGCTGGAGATATGTCTCAAATGATAACTTACGAAAAGAACACACCGAATTTTAATGCAACGTATACGATTCCATTTGAGGCGATTAAAGAAATCAGTGCGCCGACATTACTTTGTGGTCCTATTGGCAAAGATGCGCATAAATTGAGTGAACGATTGCATAAAAAAAGTGCTTTTGAAGAATTACCATTTGTGTTAGAGAAACTCATAAAATCATATATTTAATTTCCGATTATCATCTATGGGTTGAGTGTGGTGTGGGTATTACGATATATTAAGATTATATAGAAATGAGGAACCATATAATTAAATTAGAGAGGTAATGCTATGATAGAGGCGTATAAAGATTATTGGAAAAGATATATAGATTTTAAAGGTAAATCGAATCGTTTAGAATTTTGGACGCCAGTATTGGTACATATTATCAGTATTTTTATCATTGCGTTGATTGGTGCGTTTAGTTTTATTGTCGGTATATTCATTGTAGCAGCAGTATTGTCAGCTTTAATAGGGTTGTTTGGATTAGCGAACATTGTCCCGATGGCTGCAGTGACCTTGCGTAGATTTTATGATGCTGGTCGAAAGCGGACAACAGCGATCATATTAATTATTCTATCTGTGGTGGTTAATATTATCTTTGATATTATCCAAGTTGACAGTATAGCAGTCTTCTTAAACATTGTTTCAATAATTTGTACTATTATATTAGTGATAGAAACACTACTACCTTCGAAAAATGTAGAAGATGCACAATTAAAATGGTTATAAAATATAAAGCATGGAGATGGAAATCATAATGATGAAATGTGATTCCTATCTCCATGTTTTTTCATTTAAAAAATCAGAAAATTCATTGTTTTTAGACAAAAGAAAACTATCATATAACTGAAGGAGGGATTTTATGGAATGGCTAAAATTAATAGGTATTATAATTATCATTTTAGGGTTTTTACTTGAAATAGATACCATTGCAGTTATTTTAATTGCAGCTGTCGTGACAGGACTTGTTTCAGGCTTAGATTTATATGCCATATTAGATACATTAGGAAAAGCGTTTGTAGATAATCGTTTAGTTACATTATTTATATTGACGTTGCCGATGGTCGGACTTATTGAAAGATTTGGACTGAAGAAACAAGCCTCTAATATGATTGGCAAGGTTAAGCAAGTGACCAGTGGTCGATTACTGACGATTTATTTAATTATTAGGGAACTTGCTGGAGTAGCATCAATTCGTATAGGTGGTCATCCACAGTTCGTACGTCCATTGATAAATCCAATGGTACAGGGCGCACTAAGGACGCGTTATAATTTAAATGAAACAGAAATTGATGCCAAAGATATTGAGAAAATAAAAGCTCAGGCATCGGCAATGGAAAACTATGGTAATTTCTTTGGTCAAAATTTATTTGTTGGTGCAGCTGGTATATTATTGATGGTTGGTACTTTTCAATCCTTAGGTATTAAAGTGGACGCAGTTCAACTTGTATTAGCGTCTGTACCGATATCCATTATCGTATTTTTAATTGTATGGATAAATAATATACGATTTGATAAATATTTAGATAAGAAATATGGTACAAAGCGGGTGAATAAGGATGAGTGAAAGTATTTTAAATCATATTTTAGAAATTTTTTACATATTAATAGGTCTCCAATTACTTTATACTGCTTTTCGAATACTTAAATCTTCTAAGCATCATAAAAAGTATGGTACGGCATTATTTTGGATTTTATTAGCAATTATATTTATCGCTGGCCCTTATATACCTAATGTCTTTAACGGCATATTCATATTAATGATGGGCGCATTGACTTTATTTAAACAAGTGACCATTAAAAATATCGTTGATGTTACAGAAAAAGAAGGGGATATGGGTGCACAAAAATATGGTAATAAATTATTTATACCGGCACTTATATTAGCGATTGCTGCTATTGCTGTCTCAAACTGGACGCCATTGGGTGGCGCAATTGGTTTGGGCATTTCCTCTATATTGGGACTAATTGCAGCATATATGGTGATTAAACCTAAAGTGAAATATATTTTCTATGATAGCGATCGATTAACACAACAAATTGGCACGGTGGGCATACTACCACAATTTCTTGCAGCTTTAGGTGTGCTGTTTACGGTTAGTGGTGTGGGTGATGTGATATCTAAAGGCATTTCGACAATACTACCAGAAGGTAATCATTTAATTGGTGCAACAGCCTATGTCTTAGGCATGGTGTTATTTACCATGCTTATGGGGAACGCATTTGCAGCATTTACTGTGATAACTGCAAGTATTGGTATACCATTTGTTATTACACAAGGTGGTGATCCAGTTATTGCAGGCGCATTAGCAATGACAGGAGGATTTTGTGGCACATTATTAACGCCAATGGCAGCTAATTTTAATACGTTACCCGTAGCTTTGCTAGAAATGAAAGAAGAGTTTGGTGTGATTAAAGCGCAAGGACCCATTGCAATAATAATGATTATGGTACATATCGCTTTAATGTATGTATGGGCGTTTTAGAAAAAATAAGGTTAAGAAGGGAACATTTATATGAGAATTTTAATAACTGGTTTCGATCCATTTGGTGGAGAACGTGTTAACCCAGCATTAGAAGCTGTGAAATTATTACCTGATGAAATTGGCGCACATAAGATAGATAAGTTAGAAATACCTACTGTTTTTCACAAAAGTAAAGATGTCATTCTATCTCAAATGAAGCGTTACGAATATGATATCGTTTTGGCTATAGGACAAGCTGGTGGGAGATATGAATTAACACCTGAGCGTGTTGGGATTAATGTGGATGATGCACGCATTGCCGATAATGAAGGTAATCAACCGATTGATGAAGTGATACAAGTTGATGGAAATGCAGCATACTTTTCTAATTTGCCAGTCAAACGAATAACAGAAGCGATTAAAGCACAAGGTATTCCATCAAGGTTATCTAATACTGCTGGCACTTTTGTTTGTAATCATATTTTATATCAGCTAGGTTATTTACAGGCAACAGCGTTTCCAAAAATAAAATTTGGCTTTATTCATGTACCATTTGTTCCTGAACAAGTTACTGATAAACCAGAAAAGCCGTCTATGTCATTAGAAACGATTCGAATTGGTTTATATGCTGCTTTAGAAGCAATTGTTGAATCAGGAGAAGATATAAAAGTCGCTTTAGGTGAAACACACTAAATAAAATAAACAAATAATGAGACCGAGACATGTATAGATGCCCCGGTCTCATTATTTGTTTATTGGAAAAGTAGATCAAGCAATGATTTTGCGCCGCTTTTTTAATGATCATGTTCTGTACGTGTATAATCCATGCGGACTTCATTATAGGTTTTACCAAAGTATGTTGGCTTTTTATGCTCAGTTGCTTTAAAGCCTATTTGTTCATAGAAATGAATGGCATTTGTGTTTTCTTCAACTACCCATAGCGTCACATTATCAGGATAGGATAATTCTAATGCACGTTGCGTTAAAGCGTAACCAATCATATGACGCTGATAAGCTTCTAATAGATATAATGCATAAATTTCGCTCCAGTCATCTGATTCTGAAATGGATTCTGTTTTACCATAAGTGATAAAACCTACGATTTCATTTTTAACAATTGCTACTAACGTAGGTAAGTTATGCAAGGAGGACTTCTTAATAAATTGTGCTTTATCAAGATTTTCTAGATAGTCATTTACAGATATATCATTATAAGTGCTCAACCAACTTTCATAATGGACATTTGCTTTGCTATGTCGATCTTCTTCAGTTAAAGCTCTGATTGTAAATTCCATAGAATGCCTCCCTTACATACTAAATTGATATTATTATAGCATCATTATTTTTGAAAAAGAAATTTTTCAATTCAAAATTGTATGTAATTAGAAATGGGAGATACATTGTATTAAAGTATAAACGATTTTATGATTTCGTT
This sequence comes from Staphylococcus sp. LKG3-1, assembly GCF_048568385.1. NCBI lineage: Bacteria > Bacillati > Bacillota > Bacilli > Caryophanales > Staphylococcaceae > Staphylococcus > Staphylococcus sp. LKG3-1. Next base: position 1,427,183 of record NZ_CP183796.1, on the reverse strand, counting down.
TCTTCTTTTAATTCATCTTGAAGTAATGAAGCTTCATTGCGTGCAATTTTGCCATAATATGCATGTGCAAAATGCATTTGTATGATTAAGAATAAACCACCTACTGTCCAATAAAGTCCTTAAGCGGAAGCAGATTGTAACGAAATATAAGTGATAAATACGGGAGATAGTATCATTAAAACATAGTGCGTTTTTCGCTGATCTTTTGGGTAGTGAATGGCATTTACTAAAGGTTGGAAAAAATAAACCACTGCTGCAATTAAAGAAATCCATAGATTTGGCTCAGTTAAATTAAACCAAAGAAAATGTGGATGGCTGTCAATGCCTCCATCACTCGGGAATTTTAAAGTGATAATTAAACCATATAAGATAGGCAACTGAATTAATATAGGTAAACAACCAAGCATATTTTTTAAAGGGTTAATATCATATTGTTTATATGTATCCATCAAAAGTTTATTTGCTTCTAGTTTTTCTTCTTGAGTTTTAGCAAGCTTTACATTTTCTTTCAATGTATCAATTTGAGGCTGTACCACTTCAGTTTTTTCACGCATCATGTGCATATTTTTAACTTGCAATACCATAAAGGGGAGTAAGAGCACACGTATTATTAAAACAATGGTAATGATTGCTAAACCATAATTTTCTCCATACAAATGGCCTAAGGCATGTAATAACTTATCGATAGGTTGTACGAATATCATATTGAAAATGCCTTGATCATGCTTATGAGTTTGTTGTGACTTATTGCATGCAGTTAGGAAAAGGGGGATCGATAATAAGAATAGCCACTTTATACGCATCATTCATCCCTCTAAATTAGTGTTGATATAAATATAAATTTAACACAATTGAATGAGATTTTTAAGTATTTTTAAAGTAGTAAAAATAGGAAGCATTATATTTATCCATAAGTATAAAAATAAGGCACCACTTTAGTATAGCCTTATGACTAAATTAAAGTAGTACCTTAAGTGTGAAGTTGATACCGAGGACTTAACAACCTACACTAGAACGCATTCAGCATATAGAGATGATTTTAATGTTGTGACACTATCTATCTACGAGCGTCTAATTAAGCAATCGTTTAAAAAAATTGATTTCTATTCCATCGCTTTATTTTGATGCCCAAACAATCTCATTATAATTTATATTTTCACGAACTTGTGAAGCGATATGTGCATCCAATTTATTATTTTGTACAAGTTTATCTAAGAATGCTCTTTGCATGTACAAACCTTCAAGTTTGTGCGCTTCTGTAATAGAAGCGGGTGTTTGATTGTTTTTATTTTGATTTTTTCTAATTCTGTATAATCTATTGTAATACTGGTTTAAAACAATATTTACTTCTAATACGTTGTCACTTGTTTGTTCAGACTTTAAGCGTAATGCAACGTTGTGATTTACAATACGCATGATTTTTTTTACTTCTTGGAAATTAGATTTAAATTGTTTTATCTGTGATGTGTCTGCATGTTTTTTAGCTCTAATTCTCAAAATGAGCATCTGTAATACCACTTTGAATTTATGAAGTGCAGATGAGTCCTTGTATTGTCTAGAAGTTTCTAATGCAGAACGGTAATTTAAAATAGTTTGACGGTCTACTTTGTTTTGAGATACTAAGCGTTCCAACGTCTCAGATTCTTCTTCATTGGCAATATCTTCAAGACGCTTCATTTCCTTAGCATTATTATCTTCTGGTGACATTTGCAGTAAAAAGAATAATTCATCAAAATACTCTGATATAACAGTGTTATAGTTTATAGACTCATCTTCTTTAGATTTAACTTTAAAGTGTTTAATTACATTTTGAACTATAAAGACTTTGGCAGCAACATAACTCATAGAAGTTGATGCTTTGCGTTGTTCAGACGGTGTAATTATTGGGAGAACGATTTGTGCCATGACTAAACTAATAATTACCATCAAAGAGGCAATAAATAGTAAGTCATTTTTATAAGTAAACGTTTGTTGCTGTGCTAGTAAAGTGGGCAAGGTTAGTGCCATAGATAGCGAAATCGTACCGTGAATACCACACATTGTCATGATAAATGCGTAATGCAGCCGTTTTGGCGGTGTTTCTTGATTGTCATTTAAATAGGATTGAATGTTATTTGGATAGTAAAATTGTTTGAATAAGATGAACACCCAAATAAAACGAAATACATAAATGGCTAGAGCGATAAGTAACGTTGTCGTAATTAAAAATTTAATATTTTCTGGTTCTTTATTAATAATTTCAGAAACGACCTTTGGCACGATGAAACCTAACACTACGAAAACAAAGCCATTAAGCACATAACTTAATGTACTCCAAATTTGATTGTAGTTCATTTGTAACTCTGTTTGAGCACGTATCAAACGATCTCTTTCAAATCCATGAATTAAACCAGCGATGACTACTGCGATAATACCGGATGCGTGTAACATTTCAGCGACGAAATAGACTGCAAAGGGAGTCAGTAATTGAATGAAAATCATTGTATTACCATCTTTAAGCCCTTTATTCATTGATAAATAAATACGCAAACGTACAATTAACATGCCGATAACAACCCCTATTACAACCCCTAATATTGTAGAAATAATAAATTGTTCAATTGCATCAAATGCAGAGAATGCGCCTGTTACTAAAGCAGTTACTGCTATTTTGAACGAAATAATACCAGCAGCATCATTTAACAGAGACTCACCTTCAAGTATAGATAGTGCCCCTTTTGGTAGGATTTTACCTTTAGTGATTGCTTGAACTGCAACGGCATCCGTTGGACAGAGGATTGCAGCAATTGCAAATGCTGCTGGCATAGGAAGTTCCGGCCAAATCCAAGCGATAAAGTAGCCGACGCCAATAACGGTAGTAAATACAAGTGCCATAGCCATCAAAATGATAGGTTTACGATATTCTAACAGCTTAGTTCTTGATACATGTGTGCCTTCAACAAATAGTAATGGTGCGATGACAGCCATCATAAATACTTCTGAATCAAATTCAAAATGCAAGGGGATGGGAAGGACATAAAGACATACACCTAACGCAATTTGAACAAATGCCATTGGCACTTTAGGGAATTTATTGTGAATAATTGAACTGATTATCACAGCAATAATAAAGATTAGAAAAGCTTCTAGTAATAGCATAAAGACTCCTAGTTATTTTTTTGATTATTATATCTTATCATTATATAAAAATCATAGATAGTCATAAATAGAATGTCACTAAATTTAATAAGTATTTCAAAGGATTGATTAGGCGCATCATTTAATACTATTTAACGGAATATGTCATAATGGTGATGTTAAGTTAATAGAGGAATGTGATAAATATGAACATTGGTGTTATTTCGGATTTACATATTGATAGGCATAAATCTCTAAAGCCAAAGGATTATGAAGACGAACTCATCAAGGCAATACAGCGTAATCAAGTAGAATTATTATTAATTGCTGGAGATATTTCGAATAATTACAAGTTAACTCAAGCTTTTATTAAATCAGTAGAAGCACAAGCTCAAATAAAAGTTTTATTTATTCCGGGCAATCATGATTTCTGGTCTGCTGATACGAATGCTACATCAGCTGAAATCTTAGAAGAGTATATGGGGATGGAAGCCTGTTTAATCGGTAAACCATACCATTTAAATGACGCTTGGGCAATAGTGGGAAATACGGGGTGGTATGATTATTCATATGCAAGTCCAGAATTTTCACTTGAACGCATTGCACGTAGAAAATACTATGGTGCAACGTGGCAAGATAAGGTGAAAATTGATTGGCCCATGGACGATAGAAAATTATCGAGAATTGCAGCAAATCAAGCCATTAAAGATATAGAAAAAGTCAAAGATAAGCAAATTATTTTAATGACCCATATTGTGACACATCCAAAGTTTGCAGTGCCGATGCCACATCGATTATTTGATTATTTCAATGCTTTTATTGGAACATCTGATTTTGATGAAATTTATAAAAAGTATCCAATTCGTTATAGTATTATGGGACATGTACATTTTAGAAATCGTTTTGATGAACAAGGTGTCACTTATATTTGTCCGTGTCTTGGATATCAACGAGAGTGGCGTTCAGATGATGTGACTCGTGAAATAGATCATGCGCTAAATATCATTCAGATTTAAAACATGCAGAAACTATAAATAGGATAATGAGTTTAATTTCATTGTCGTTTAGTAAAAAAAGAGAACTAGCGCCCGATCAACCATAAGTGATTTTATCATTTTATGTTTGATTGGGCGCTCGTTTTATTAGCAGTTTTATGATAAATGAAAACTCATGCGGCCAGGCGCATCATAGCTTTGCTCTAATTTTGATTTTTTGATTTTCATCAATTGATATTTGGTTGGTATTATAGCTGGTAAGATAAATGATTTTCCTAAGTGGGACCACAAGGGATCAATATAATAATAGTGTTGAGCATCATAACCAACGAGAACGGTGACGTGAATATTAGCTACTAACTTTGTTGGTTGGTTATCTAATTTATAAGTACGACGGTAAGGTCTTTTACCCAGTACGGTATGATAAATAACAACGGGTTGTCCTTGGTCTATAATGTGACATAAATCAGTTAAGGATTGACCAGTGCTATCAACGACATGATTTGAATAGCGTCTAAGATGTGGAACGAGAGCAGTTGGAAAAATAGTCTGATGATAACCTAGTTTTATCCATAAATGATGTCCTACGTATCCTTTATAGGGGTTATTTCTATGTCTCGGCCAGTGACGCATAATTTCAGTGGCTGGTATGTTAAAGTGGTTAAATTGTAAAATCATTGCTGCAGAAACACCCTCACAACCCATGATCATCGGAATTGGAAACAATTGACTGATGGGTTTTACTGATAAAATATTTGAATTCATGATGAAAATCTCCTAGTAAATTTTACTCAACAAAAGTGTGAATGAAGTTAATTGCTATTATTATATATCTATTCATAAAGATTGCCTATTAAGATGCTTGAATTTCGAAGTAATAGTTTGTCATGGGTATTCTATATATGTTTTGGTTATAATAGCAAAAAAGAGGGTGGGGAATGCGAATGAATTATAGAATTGAAGAGTTGCCAACGTTATCTGTTATTGGTGAGAAAAAGATATATGCCACTGGACAAAAAGCACAAGAAAATATTTTTATGTTTTGGATGGAATTTGATGATAGTGGAAAAAAAGATCAATTACTAGAGCTAGGAAATAATCAATTGCCGGGCTTACTTGGTGTTTGCAAGCCCCATGATAGTGGAGAGATGCATTATTTGATAGGCGTAACCAGTGAACATAAAGATGACAAATGGCGAAACATAGAATTGGAAGGTGGCAGATACTTAGTATTTGATGCTAAAGGACCTGTACCAGAGTCAATTAAAAAAGCGATGCAACAAATTAACAAAGATATTTTACCTAAATTGGATTATGAAATAAGACATGCACCATTTTTTGAATTATACAAAGAAGGGGCCATTAGAGAAGATGACTATGTCACAGAAATATGGTTACCTATTGTTTAATAAAATAGAAAGTAATCACAAGTGGGACAGAAATCCAAGTCTCTAATAGCGTTTTCGTAGTCCTACCTATGCAATCAATGCAAGGATGACCTGGTTAAAGGTATAACTAAGCTAACGCTCATGCTCATGCATAAATCTTGCTAGCATTTTTATGTGGCAATATATGCGTTTGCTGATGCATCAGAATGACTCGTTTCTATAAAATGAAAAAATCGTTTCTTTAAATAAGTGAGACTTTGCATTTTCAATTCAGTCATCTATTACCTAATATAAAAAGAGGCTGGACATCTATGTTTGTCGCAGCCTCTCATTATTTGAATTTTTAATTAGAACTGTTTTTGAAGGTAAATGATTTTAATGAGATTTCGAGTAATACAATGAAAATCGTCGTTATAATCAGAATGATTATATAAGGCATGACACTATATTCTCCTTTTAATCCCACAAGTGGCGACATTATACCACCTAATATAAATTGGAATAAACCAAGTAAACTTGATGCATTGCCACTACCGCCAGTTCTAGATTCCATTGCCAAAGTAAAACTTAAAGGTCCGATTCCAGTAACAGGACAAACATTTAAGAAGAAAGCAATGACTAATACCCAAAGTGGTAAGTGGAATATAAGCGTAAAGCAAATTAGAATAACGCCAGCTATTTGAATCAGGGTTAGTAGTATTAATAACAAATAACGATTTATATATTCAACTAATGTAGCGGTTAACTGACTCACTATAATTAACCCGATACCGTTAATTGCGAATAAAATACTGAATTGTTGTGGCGTCATGTCATAAATTTTTTGAGTGATAAAAGGCGCAGCTGATGAAAAACTAAATAACATCACATACGTTAACCCTTGTAGTAACATAGGTATAATGAAAGCTGGTTTCTTTAATAAGGAACCAAAATTTTTAAAAATAGCTGAAAAGTTAAGTTTTGAGAGATGTGTACTTCTTGTTTCTTCCATTTTAAAAAAGGCAAATAACAAAATTGCAAAACTTATAATGGTTAATATTAAAAATATTGCTTTCCAATTTGCGATAGTTAGTGCATATCCTCCAATTAATGGCGCAATGATACTGATAATGCCATTAACAACAAGTAGAGACGCTAAGCCTTTAGCTAACGCTTTTCCTTTATGTTGATCGCCAATGGATGCTTTAGCAATGACGATGACACCACCGCCAGTTAACCCTTGTATGAGACGAAGTGTAAGTAAGATAGACAGCGAAGTCGTGAACACGGCTATTAATGAAGCGATGACATATAATGAAATAATAATTAATGCTACTTTTTTGCGACCATAAGCGTCTGATAATGGTCCGAAGATAAATTGTCCAACTGCAAGACCAATCATTGCAAATGAAAGAGTGAGTTGTACTTGTGAAGCCGTTGTGTCAAAAGCATTTTGTACATTTGGAAGCGATGGCACATACATATCTATCGTTAAAGGACCAAAGGTAGTCATGATTCCCAACATAATGATGACCATGATGGGTAATCGGGGATTTGAAGTTTTGTCCATATATAATACTCCTTAAAAATCGGATTAAAGTATAGTGTGAAAAAGCGGATAATTTCTTAACTAGACTATTATCCCATACGTAAAGATAAATGCAATGGAAAAATTTCTTGTCGAAATGCAATGTATGTTGCATGATATCAACATTGTTATATAATACAATAGATTATGAATAAATTTAATGTAGCATATTTACAATGAATCACAATACGAATCATTTAAATCGCACAATTGAGATACAAGATAGATAATGTTTGGTTATAAAGGAGTAAATGAATGAGCTTAAGTAAAACACAATATGAAGTAATTAAATTCATCATAGTAGGTGGCATAAATACGTTTAATTATTATGTGGTCTATTTAATATTATTAAAATTATTAGGTATTAATTATTTAGTCAGTCATGTAAGTGGGTTTGTAGTCAGCTTTATTATTTCGTATTATTTGAACTGCTATTTTGTTTATAAAGTAAAACCTACATGGCGAAAATTTATACAATTTCCGTTGACACAGGTTGTAAATATGGGAATGCAAACAGGTTTATTATACGTATTTGTACAATGGTTTCATATATCATCGGTCATTGCACCGTTTGCTGGATTAATTATCACGATTCCAATTACCTTTGTCTTATCAAAATATATATTAAGAGACGAGTGATACAAAGTTCCTGTTATAAAAGGGAATACCAACTTTATTTAATCTTTTTAGTTGAAGGAAACAACCAAGAAATCAATTTCTAATAATTAATTTCTTGATTATTTCCTTTATTTTTATGCAATTTGATAGTGATTTTTAGGAAAGGCTAAATAAATAATTAAAATAATTATATTAAATAATTTTATAATAAAAATGTTGTAAATGTTGTTTTGATGCGTCATAATATATTATCCAATATCAATTAAGGTGGAAACAGACATGACACAAAGTGAGAATTTAAAAATCGCTCAAAAAGGCGCATATCTTAGTTTAATTGTTTATATCATTCTGTCTATAGTAAAGTATTTTGTTGGTTATGTATATGACTCAGCAGCAGTAAGAGCGGATAGTTTAAATAATATGACGGATATTATCGTTTCGCTAGCTGTAATTATAGGATTGAAAATTTCAATAAAACCTGCGGATAAAAATCATCCATACGGTCATTTAAAATCAGAAAATATTTCCACACTGCTTGTTTCATTTATTATCATGTTTGTTGGTATTCAAGTTGTTATAGAAAATTTCCCTCGAATTTTTTCAGGAGCACATGCAACACCAAATGCAATCACGATTTATGTCAGTGTTATCAGTGGTGTCATCATGATCATAGTCTTCTTTATTAATCAAAAATTAGCTAAACGTACAAATAGTAGTTCTCTAAATTCTGCAGCAAAAGATAACTTGTCTGATGCTTTGGTCAGTATTGGTACGGCTATTGGCTTAGTATTTACACAAATCGGCTTTCCAATTGTGGATATCATATTAGCGACAATCTTAGGCCTACTTATAATATATACAGGCTTTGGAATTTTTAAAGAATCTATCTTCACTTTGAGCGATGGATTCAATGAGCAAGAATTAGAAGCATATAAAAATTATGTCTTAGAAATAGAAGAGGTTATTGATGTTCAGTCAATTAAAGGTCGATATCATGGCAGTAGCATCTTTGTAGATGTCACTATTGTAGTGGAATCTGATTTATCTTTGGAAGAAGCTCATCATATTTGTGACAAAGTAGAACATCACATGCATGAAAAAGGTATTTCTTCAGTTTATGTACATCCAGAACCTGTTTCCATACAATGAAAAATGAGCGTGTCAATATGTGACTTGACTGTAAAAGCGTTTGAGATCTAAATATTCATATTTTAACTATCAGTTATTTTGTATATAAAAATGATGTTATCAAAATCAGTTATGCTCTTACAAAGGTATTTATTGCATTCGTGAGTAGCTTTAAATACAGGCCTAATTAGAATCAATAATGATTTGATGTCATCGTAAAAAAACAGCAATTTCTATTGTAATAAAATAGAAATTGCTGTTTTCATTAGTCTAAGTTATTTATTTTAAAGTCACTCTCGTGACATGATACTTACCACCAACCGTTAGCTAAACGGAAGTCAATTGCTGCATCTATTGAACCATAACGGTCTTCAGCATATTTAATCATACCTTTAGTTTGTTCTTCAACTGAGCCTGTTCCCCAAGCTTCTTTCGTTTGTCCTAAACCTCTATATCCTAATTCATTTACTGCATCAGGATTACCACTTGATTCAGGCATTACAATATTGTCCCATAATGCTTTAGTTCCACCAGCTTCGATAAATTGGCTGTATACATCGCTATTAGATTGAGATGATTGTTGTACTGGTGTTTCTGCAGCATCCGCTGTTGATGTTACGCCGTATCCAGTAGCTGCAATTGTAATTGATGCGAAAGATGCTAATAATAATTTTTTCATAGTTTAAAAATCCTCCTAATGAATGTACCTGTCTGTTTTAATATAATGAACAGGTTTGTGTTCTAATTTGTTTAAAGTACTATTTATTTAATTTACTGCCTTATTTGCTTTGCTTTTTTTCAACGATTACAACTATAACACCTAATTTTATAACGTAGGTTACAGTAAAATAAAAAGAAAGTATCTTTTGTGAATAAAGGACTACAATTATTTCAAAAGCTATTGTAAATTGTTATAATTTTAATATATCAAAGCAAAGACGACAGCATAAATGCGATTATTAAAGTATTTATGGGATATGTTGTGCATATGCGAATTGTAATATTACTGTAAATATCGCAAAAAATTTAATTTCACTTAATGAAAGAAGGAATATTATGCCAAAATTAATTTTATGTAGACATGGACAAAGTGTGTGGAATGCAGAAAACTTATTTACAGGATGGGCAGATGTTGATCTATCAGAACAGGGCGAAAATGAAGCCATAACATCTGGTGAAAAATTAAAAGCACAAGGCATTGAAATCGATATAGTTTATACATCTCTACTCGAACGTGCGATTAAAACAACTTATCACTTATTAAATGAATCTAATCAATTATTTATTCCTATAATTAAATCTTGGAGATTAAATGAAAGACATTATGGTGGTTTACAAGGACTAAATAAAGATGATGCACGTAAAAAGTTTGGTGAAGATCAAGTACATATTTGGAGACGTTCATATGATGTTGCACCGCCAAAACAAGATGAAGCACAACGAGAAGGTTATTTAAATGACCGTAAATATGAACATTTGGATAGACGTGTCATGCCTGAATCTGAAAGCCTAAAAGATACGTTAGTAAGAGTGATACCGTATTGGAACGATCAAATTTCTCAACAACTTTTAGATGGTAAAACAGTGTTAGTATCAGCTCATGGTAATTCATTACGTGCATTGATTAAGTATTTAGAGAATGTTTCTGATGAAGATATCGTTGGATATGAAATTAAAACAGGTGCACCATTAATATATGAACTTACAGATGACTTACAAGTTATAGACAAATATTACTTATAATTGAAAGTAATAGTAAATAGCCTTTAAAAAGCAAACCAGTCAGAAAAAATAATTTTAATAAGAGTTTGTAGTAGTAGGGTACCAAGGATAGCTAATCAAATAGGTTATCTAAAGGAAGATAATTATTATGCATATGTTTAAAAGAGTCTGAGACAAAAATAGATGTCTTAGACTCTTTTAATTGTGGAAAAAATAGTTGGATATTAAAAATAACGTGGCATGTTTAAAATGACAGCGACATGCTATGAAGATAAATTATTTACTACGCTTATGTTGTTGAATAATTTTGCGTGCGCGTTTACGTGTTTTGATATTAGGACTATTTAAATTTCTACGTGCTGTTTGTAAGTCTAATTTCATACATAAAACCTCCTTTATAGAAATTGATTATGAATTAAAAAGTACGTTTTGTAAATAGTAATTATTACGATTTAAAATTAATTTTTTATCTAATAACCTAATTTGTAAAAATCACCATTTTTTTGAGTTATTTTAATGTCAGATAAACATTTTATATGTATAATGCATAAATGCGACAAATAAATGTGCTAAAGACGAATGTGTAAATAGGAGATAAAAATGACTCAAAAAACAAAAATAATTATGATTCTAATGATGTTGTTTGGTGGTTTCTTTGGACTATTAAATGAAACACTGTTAACAACGGCATTACCGAGTATAATGAAAGATTTTGATATAGATTATACGCAAGTACAATGGCTTACAACTGCCTTTTTATTAACAAACGGCATTGTTGTTCCGTTATCAGCAATGATTATACAACGTTTTTCAACAAGACAAGTTTTCTTAACTGCAATTTTTATATTCTTTATCGGTACAATCATTGCAGGATTTAGTCCGAATTTTACGGTTTTATTATGTGCAAGAATTGTGCAGGCAATGGGATCAGGTATTATGATGCCATTAATGATGACTACAATTTTAGATATTTTCGAACCACATGAACGTGGTAAATACATGGGTACCTTTGGTTTAGTTATCGGTTTAGCGCCTGCCATTGGTCCAACGCTTTCAGGTTATTTAGTGGAGTATTTTGATTGGCGTTCACTATTTCATGTCGTTGCGCCGATTGCAGCGCTAACATTTCTTGGTGCGATAAAATTTGTGAAAAATGTTGGTACCAACAGGAAAGCGCCTATTGATATATTATCTATAGCCTTGTCAGTCTTAGGCTTTGGTGGTTTACTTTATGGGACAAGTTCTTTATCTCGAGATGGATGGAATGATCCTGTTGTACTGACAACAGTTATTGGCGGCTTAATATTAGTCGTGTTATTCATTTTCCGTCAAACAAGATTAGAAACCCCGTTACTTGATTTTTCAGTATTTAAAAATAGTCAATTTGCAGTGGGAATTGTTATCATGGCCTTTACGATGATTGCTATGATAGGTTCGGAAACAGTATTACCAATGTTTGTGCAAAATATTATGAAAGATACAGCATTACAGTCTGGTTTAATATTATTACCTGGTGCAATTGTGATGGGTATTATGTCAGTAGCTTCAGGTTTCCTATATGAAAAATATGGTGCAAAAATACTTGCATTTATAGGTATGCTGATTGTCGTTGTAACAAGTTCATACTTTATATTTATGGATGAAAACACATCATCAGCTATATTAGCGACAATTTACGCTATTAGAATGATTGGTATAGCACTTGGTTTAATGCCACTTATGACGCATACAATGAACCAATTGTCACGAGAGATGAATGCGCATGGCTCATCTATGACTAATACAGTTCAACAGATATCAGCTTCCATAGGGACGGCAGGTTTAATAACAATTATGAGTCAAGTAGCAAAAGACTTTTCACCTAATATGAGTGATTATAAAGGAATGGGTAAAAAAGAAATGGCAATGCAAATACAACATGAAGCATTGTTAAGCGGTTATCACGCAGCATTTTGGTTTGCTGTAATCATTTCTATTATCAGTTTAATCAGTGTATTTATGCTTAAAAGTAAACGTAAAATAAATCAAGAGCAACAAGAACTCGAACAACAACAAAGCAAATAATTATTAAAAGACCGAAACTGTCTGCAGCGTGTATGTTGCCGACAGTTTTTATATTATTATCGAGCAAGACGAATTTAGTGTTTTAAATGACAGGATTATGGTATTTTTAATGTTACATCATAAGATTTATAGGAAAAGGGTGAAAGGCTTTATAGAACATTCGATGGGCTTATATGAAGAACCATTTCGGTTAGTAAGTAATAGTACAAAAACTGTAGAAGTTAGATTGAATGATGAGAAAAGACAAGCAGTGCAAATAGGCGATTTCATAGAATTTACTAATTTAGCAACAGGTGAACAAGTGAAGGTGAAAGTGGATAATGTTAAAGTGTACGATTCGTTCCAAGCATTACTACAACATTATTCAAATAAAGAAGTAGGTTTTAGTGATGAGATGCAATTATCTCAAAAATTAGCATCTATCTATCAAATATATAATCAAACTGACGAACTTCATTTGGGTGCATTAGCAATTGAAATACATTTAGTTCCATAATAGAGAAATGTATTTTGTAAAAGCATAACTTAGTACATGAAAAAAGGTTTAGGACATTAAAACATGTCCTAAACCTTTTTTATTTCATAGTTACACAATGAGGCTATAATTTTCCAATTCGTTTTCCTAGTTTGTAGAGTAATGGTTTGATTGGCTTAACAAAATCTCCAATATATTCTTCAACATCTGCATTGAAGCCTTTTTTGAACTGTTGAACGCCATAATCAATGGCGTCTTCACTAAAGTCACCAGTGATCCCGTAAAAATTATAACGATCGATATTGTGATTCTTTGCAAATTTAATCATTTCCCATTGCAGCTTATAAGCACCCATAAAGGCATTATAGTCTGGATTAGAACCACTAGATAAATAATATACTTCATAATCATTATAAATATAGATAGCAGCTGCTAAGTCTAAGACTGGGCCATCCGTCGTAATTGTCTTATTAGTATCATCAATTTTGCGTTGTGTACTGACAATTTGTTGATTAAGTTGTGTTTGTTTCGTTTTTTGTTTTTTAGAATTTGGACTTTCTTGTAATGCAGCTTCCACGTCTTTCATTTGATGATTTAATGTGTCTAGTTTTTGTTTAAGGCCGTTAACGTATTCGCTTAAATCAATATATGCTAATTGTATTGAAGCAAAGCTCTGATAATCTTTTTGTAATTGTTCAAAGTATGGTTCGTCACGGAAGCTGAAGCCATGTTTTTCTTCAGCCATCTTAAATAGTTTGAAAAAGCGATTGGTTTCTTCTATAGGAAGTTGACGTACTTTAACGCCCATTTCTTCAGTACGTTTGATATTACGTCGCGTTTGGTAATCCATTTCTTTAAGTAATTGTTGTTCTGATTTGTCTTTTAAATCTAAGACAGATAGCCAACGTATTTGGCTCGTTTTTGAATAACCTACAGGATAACCTTGATGTTTATAACCTAGTTTTTCTAAAGTGCTTATAAGCATACGATTATCGTAAGATTTCTTGATTTCGCCATCAGCATTTCTCAAGTTTTCTAAGATATACGGATCAAGTAATACGTATAGGCAATTATGTTGTTTAAGATATTTTGTTAATTCGCTAAAGTAAAAATCAACTAGTGACAAATTGGTATAGTCTAAGATAGGTCCACGTTGACTATAAAAATATTTAAAGAATTTTAGCGCGCGTGCTTCTGTAAACATACCAGCAGCAATGACTTCGCCATTGTCGTCTTTAACACCTAACAAGTGTGCATTGTATTGAGCTTCATAATTAACACGTGATTGTGTGTAATGTGAAAAGTGATTTTGTGTGAATGTTTGGAATTCTTCAGGGGTAAGATTCACAAAGAACATATATTTTGCCTCCTTAAATGGCAACGTTTATTTTGAAATTGAGTTGGACAACTTATAAGTAGTATACCAAATTTACTATTAAATACCATGTTTTACAAAAAAACAGATTGTAATATTAAAAATATTTTTATTAAATAGTGTATCACATTGGTAGGCTATATACTTTAAAAATACTATAGTACATTTTGCTAATTCAGTGTATGATATTACTTACGGTTATAATGTATATCAAAGTATTTAATTTAAAAAGAGGATTGTTTTAGGAGTGAAATAAAGTATGAAAAAGATTATAACGCTAATTGTCATCTCTACATTAATGATTGCTGGGTGTAGTAGTGGTAAATATGCAGATAAAATAGATAAAGCAGTAAATAAACAACAACATTATCAGAAAAAACTTGCAGAACAACACAAAGGTGATATTGAACGCAAATTTGACAAAAAAGATGCCAATATATATGTATATGAAAAAGGCAAATTTGTAATCATTGCCTATAAACCTATTAAGAATGATGAAGAGATTCATTATTATGCTTATGAATATAAAGATGGTAAAACAACATTTAAAAAAGATTTTAATTCAAAAGGCTATATACAGAAACATGACCCAGACTATAAAGAAGAAAATATGGATTTAGACGAATAACGAGTAAATGAAATTGAGGTGTAATAAATGAAAAAAGCATGGTTATCAATCGTGCTAGTGCTTACACTTGTATTAGCAACTGCTTGTACCAACCCAGAAGATACACATAAAGATGATAAAACAACGTCTGATGGGAAAATAAAGATTATTGAGTATGGAGATTTTAAGTGCCCATATTGTAAAAAAGTCGAAAAAAATGTAATGCCAAAATTGAAAAAGCACTATATTGATACAGATAAAGTGGACTATCAATTTGTTAATATGGCATTTTTAGGTGATGATTCTATTATTGGTTCAAGAGCAGGTCATGCTGTACAAAGGCTAGCACCAGAACAATATTTAAAATTTCAAGAATTAATGTTTAAACAACAACCTAATTCAGAAAAAGCATGGATTACAAATCAAATAGTTGATCAACAAATAGATAAACTTAAAATTAATACGACGCTTAAAAAAGAAATCAAAGACGACTATAAACAAGAAAACAGTAAATCTTGGGTAGCTGCAAAAAAGGATCAAAAGCAATATAAAGATAACCATATTGAAACAGCGCCTACTGTTTTCGTCCATGGCCAAAAAGTAGAAGATCCTTATGATTTTGAGAATTACAAAAAAATATTAGAAAAAGAGTAGAAATTTAACTAAAAGTTGAAATGAGCACAGACAAGTATAATCACATTTTTGATTTTACTTGTCTGTGTTTTTTCTCGGCATTAAATCGTAATAATTACGAAAATTTTATATTTAGTATTGTTTTTATGGGGAAGAAAGCATATAATTATAAATCGTAACAATTACTATTTAGGAGGTTTTAAAATTGAAACAAATTACATACATTAGTATTATGGTTCTGGCATTCATGGTAGTTCTAGCCGGTTGTGGAAAAGGAGAGTCCGATAATACAAAATCGAATGAAAAAATAAAAATAAATACAACTGTTTTCCCTTTGAAGTCATTTGCTGAACAAATAGGTGGTAAACACGTAGAGGTGAATTCTATCTACCCAGCTGGAACAGATTTACATAATTACGAACCTACACAAAAAGATATAATTAATGCATCAAAAGCGGACTTATTTCTATATACTGGTGATAATTTAGATCCAGTTGCTAAAAAAGTAGCAAGTACAATTAAAAAAGATGATAAAAAATTAGCACTTGAAGATAAATTAGATAAATCTCAATTGCTTACGGACCAACATAGTCATGAGGAAGAAGGACATGACCATGATGAACATCACCATCATGGCGGATACGATCCTCATGTTTGGTTAGATCCTAAATTTGATCAGACATTTGCTAAAGAGATTAAAGATGAACTAATTAAGAAGGATCCTAAACACAAGAAAACATATGAAAAAAACTATGAAAAATTAAATAAAGATTTAATAGCAATAGATAAAGATTTGAAATCTATTACTGAAAATAAAGAAGGTAATACGATATTTATATCTCATGAATCTATTGGATATCTTGCAGAAAGATATGATTTTGTTCAAAAAGGTGTACAAAATATGAATGCTGAAGATCCTTCACAAAAATCATTGTCGAACATTGTGAAAGAAATTAAAGATTCTGGAGCTAAATACATTTTTTATGAAGATAATGTATCAAATAAAGTGACAGACACAATACGTAAAGAAACAGAGGCAAAACCTTTAAAATTTTATAATATGGAATCTTTAAATAAATCGCAGCAACAAGATCATAAGTTGAGTTATCAATCATTGATGAAGAAAAATATTACAAATATGGATAAAGCATTGAGTGATTCTATTCAAACTGAAGACGATAAGGAACAGAGTAAATATGATAAAGCGATTTCTGACGGTTATTTTAAAGATAGCCAAGTTAAAGATAGAACATTGGGTGATTATAAAGGCAACTGGCAATCAGTTTATCCTTACTTAAAAGATGGTACTTTGGATGAAGTTATGGAACATAAAGCAGAAGATGATGATTCCATGTCTGCTAAAGCATATAAGTCATATTATGAAAAAGGTTATAAAACAGATATAAGTCATATTACTATTTCAAACGATACAATAACGTTTGAAAAAGATGGTAAAAAAGAAACTGGGAAATATGTATATGATGGCAAAGATATTTTAAAATATGAAAAAGGTAACAGAGGTGTGAGATATACTTTTAAATTAGTAGATCAAAATAGTCATTTACCTAAATATGTACAGTTCAGTGATCATAATATTGCACCGAAAAAAGCTGCACATTTCCATATTTTTATGGGCAATAATAAAGATAAGATTTTAAAAGAATTAGATAATTGGCCAACATATTATCCAAATTCGTTAAATAGCGAGGAAATTAAAGAGGAAATGTTAGCTCATTAAGAATGATAATTTTCAATAAACCTTCACAATTGTTTGAATCTTCAAATGAATACTTTATTCAGAAATGGGAATAATGAATTTAGAAGAAAATATTTAAGCTTTTTGTTTGATGTATTTTATATACTTGGTATAATAAATGTATCAATAAAACTTATAATACTTTGGAGGTATAGTGATAATGACAAAATTTAATTTCGATGCAGCACATTCAGTAGTAGAATTTTCAGTAAAACATTTAATGATTTCAAATATTAAAGGTAGATTTACAGAGTTTGATGCAAATATTGATGGCGACATTAACGATTTAAGTACAATTAAAGGTGATTTTACAATTAATGCGAGCTCTATTGATACACGTGTAGATGATCGTGATGCGCATTTACGTAGTGGAGATTTCTTAGATGTAGAAAATAATCCAGAAATCAAATTTGAAATTACTAAAGTAGATGAAAAATCAATCACAGGTAATGTAACAATTAAAGGCGAAACGAATGAAGAAACTTTTGACTTATCATATGAAGGCCAAAGTAAAAACCCAATGAACGGTGCAACAACGGTTGGATTTATTGTTAACGGTTCAATTAACCGCGAAAAATATGGTATCACGTTCAACCAAGCACTTGAAACTGGTGGCGTAATGATTGGTAAAGATGTGAAATTCCAAGTGAGTTTAGAATTCGCATTAGAAGACTAAACTATATAAAAAACTACTAGATTATCGAGTAGGTTCAGACTGCCGACAAAGTCTTTGACTTTGTCGGCAGTTTTTTTGTGCACGCTTTCCGTTGGCACTGCCATAACCTGTAGTCTTCGGCTAGTGCTTTTCCCGTAGGAGTCGGTCCAAATAAATGCCAATACATTAAAAACATGAGAATATCTAAATTAAAAAGCCATAATGTTTATTACATTGAATTACGCAAACGATATAAAAATAGACCAAACTAACACAAAATTAATGTAGTAGCTTGGTCTATATTTGAAACAAATTGTTAATCGAGTAGCTTTTTATATTTAATTATTGTCGGTTGATTTTTTGTCACGATAATATTGTACAACAATATAAGCAATGAAAGATAAAGAGATAATTGTTAATACAATAGATGAAATGATTAAGAAATTTTTATTAGAGTAATCGCCGCCAGTAAATATCCTGCTTATTATGTTAGGCAGACATAAGATTAAAATAAGACCAGCAAAATATTTTTTCTTTAATAGCAAGCAAATGGCCATTGTTAGTAATAAAAGTATTATGCAATAATAAAATTAGTAGTTTGATTAGGTGACCAAAAAATAAATATTGGATAATGTCGTAATAAATACTCACTTAATATATAAATACCGAAGACGATAGCTGATGAAAAACCAACAGCAATATAAGTCTTTTTACTATCTCCCCATGTCATAATTAATTTTTTAATGACAAATAATATAAGTACGAAAGAACCTATAAATATAAATAGTATATAAAGCATGAGCGCTAACGTTAGTTAAAATGAGTTATCAAGCATCCTAGGAATGACTACCATAATAATCATGAAAGAAATGAAATAAAATATATATTTATAAATACCTTGTGTTAAATTTAGTTCCTTTGAAAATGTGTCGGCATAGTTTTTTATAGGTGTATTCAATAAGTCATCGACATTTTCGTTTTGTGCTTCAGCAGTGGTAATATGGTCACGTAATTCTTCTTCAATCGCGTTAACATCTTTTTCGTTTTTACCACGAAATAATAATTCGATACGCAGCTTTAGTAAAAAATCTTCAGCTTTTTTAGTTAACATCGTTTACACTCCTCATCAAATTATTCATACCATTATTCAAATAATGCCAATTTGCTTTAAATTGATTTAATTCATTTTTACCAGTATCAGTAATTGAGTAATATTTACGTTTAGGTCCACCAGTCATCGATTTTTTAGAAACACTTGTAACATAACCTTTTTTATTTAAGCGTAATAATACTGGATAAATACTGCCATCACTGATTTCTGGAAATTGTTGTGATTTTAATTTGTCTAATATTTCATAGCCATATGTTTCGCCTTGTGCAATTAAACCTAAAATAGCTCCATCTAACAATCCTTTCATCATTTGATCAGATATTGACATATAATCCCTCTTTTCACTATCTTATAATAAAAGATAGTATAAATTTTGATTAAGGTCAACTATCTTTCAATAAAAGATAGTTGTTTAAAAATTAATCACTTTTTAAATTGGGTATAGCTATTAAAAAGAAGGGGTTGATAAAATGACGATAGATTTACCTAAAATAGGGAAACCAGCGACGAATGCATTACACCATATAGGGGTAAAAACATTAGAAGATGTTGCTGGATATGATAGAACGACATTATTAGCAATACATGGTGTAGGACCGAAAGCAATGGATATATTGGAAGATAATTTGAAAAAACATAACATGAATTTTAAAGAGGATATTGGATTTGATGTGCCATTTAACTTAACTGGTGATTTGAAATGTGATAACGCACCTAAGAGAAGAGTCATGCTAGATTTTTTAATTGGCTCAGCACTTGTGGATAAAGACAAATTGCAAGCGATCGTTGCAGAGGACTTTAAATGGGAAGTAGTAGACGCATTTCAATTAACTGGATTTGACGCATTTTATCAAGAGCTTGAAGACCACAAAGAAACTATTGTATCCATAGATGTGAAAATGAATATAAGTCACGGTAAATCTGGTGCATTGCATGGTACGCAGATTTTGGAAAATGGTACAACGATTTATTTTGCTGATATGTTTGAATTTACAAGTCACCGTAAAGATGCCAAAGTTAAATCAATAACATCATATATAATAATGAATGAAGGAGAATCATAAATGAGTGTAAAAATTGTAGAAAATAACATCATATTTACGAGGGAATTTAAAACTACTGCAGAACAAATTTTTAAAGCATATACAGACCAAAATTTATTTGAAAAATGGTTTCACCCACAAGGTGCCACTACAGAAGTGTATGAATTTGATGTACAAACGGGTGGGAATGCCTTTTTTGCTATACGCGCACCACAAGGTACGAGCTATACTGTAACGCAATATAACGAAGTGATACAACCCACGCTGATTGATTATAATGATTATTTTGCAGATAAAGATGGTAATATTGATCAAAAAATGGCTGGTATGCACAATACGATTCATATTGAAGATAACGATAATGGTGTAGCAAAACTTACTTCAGTTGCTGTATTACCCGACCCTAAAGCGGCACAACAATTATTAGATATGGGTGTCGAAGAAGGTATGAATAGTACGTTTGATAACTTAGAGACATTATTAGAAACTTTATAACAGTAAAACTTCAAAAAAATGTTGGAATTGGCATAGTAATCATTTAGCGTTTTTCGATATAATAGTATTGAAAAGAGGTGTGTGTATTGAATAAACGTTACATGAAAGTACTTGGTTTGTATTCATTTAGTACATTAATTCCTACACTATTATTAAATGAAAAAACCTTAAGTAGTCATACATTTAAATGGTTCTTACGTACATTAGCTGGATATGGTATTTTTGCCTATGGTCTACATTTTTTAAGTAAATTTAAACAATAATACTATAGTTGTTTAACCAAAAAGGGGAGGGGCAGAAATCAAATTTTCTAATAGAGATTTCGTACTCCCACCTATGCAATCAAGGCAACGATGACTTGTATAAAGGTTCACCTGAACTAATGCTCATGTATATGTCTTTCTAGAAATTTCATGTGGTATATAGGCTTTGGCTTATGCATTAGAGCGTCTCGTTTCCATGGGAATGGAAAAATCATTTCTTTAAACAAGTGAGTCTTTATATTTTAAGTCAGTCATCTACTGCCTAATTGAAAACAGCCTGAGACATCTATTTTGTCTCAGGCTGTTTTATTTATCATATTGATTGAGGGACTCACCATTTGTTTTAATCACATTACGGTACCAATCAAAGGAAGCTTTTTTCTTACGTTCTAAAGTACCATGTCCTTCATTATCTCTATCTACATAAATGAGACCATAACGTTTTTTCATTTCTCCAGTTGTAAATGAAATAATATCAATGATTCTCCATGGTGTATAACCCATTAAAAAGTAAGTTACGTAAGCATTTTTAAAAATGATCAATGACCGATTGGATTGTATACGTGTTTAGTTTATTAATTATGGTTGTATCAACTTCACTATAAATTTCATCTAGCGCATGGCTAATATTTTTACCTACATGACAATGTTGATTGGTATCTTTATGAATTTTTGCGAAATGCATTGTTTCTGAAAAGATAAGCTGGTATAGGTCGCCTAAGTGAATCTCATTTGCGGAAGAAGATAGACTGTATCCCGAGATACCTTGACTACTTTGAATATAATGACCGTCTCTTAAATAACGACATATTTTACGAACTAGTGTGGCATTACTATTGATGCTATCTGCTATATATTGACTAGACACTGGTTCTTTTTCAGTGGCTAATAGTGTAAGAATGTGTATGGACACAGAAAATTGAGTGTTCAAGATTAAGACTCCTTTTGCTAGTGCTTGTGTAAATTTTAGTTACAAGTAGAGTTTACGATATATTATTTAAACGTGCAATGTATTAATTTAATAAAATGTTCTAAAACGACTATTAAGTATAGGTATAAACTCTTATAATAATATTGTTAGGAAAATTTGATTTTTTAAAAATTGATAAGGGGTGCGAATGATTTATGGTTGATAATGGCAAGTCTATAAACGATACATATACGTCAAAAGAAACAATTGAAAATATTAATAATCAAGTACAAATGAAAGAAGTCATGTTTAGTCAAACTCCAGGACGCTATGCACTAAAATCCATTATGTCAGGATTTCTATTAGCTATTGTTACAGTATTTATGCTAGGTATCAAAACACAATTTGCAGGAACGAATGAAGGTTTAGTGAATCTGATGGGCGCCATTTCTTTTAGTTTAGCATTGGTGTTGATTGTGTTAACTAATTCAGAATTATTAACTAGTAATTTTATGTATCTGACAGTGGGATGGTATTATAAAATCATTGGTATGAATAAAGCGTTAGGTATTATGTTGGTTTGTTTCTTATTTAATATAATCGGTGGTTTTATACTTTTTGCATTAATGAAATTCACACCTATTATGACACCAGAAATGATCAGTAGCTTAACTAGTATGGTCGACGGCAAAACCATTGATAGTAGTTGGTATGCGATTTTAGTAAAAGCGATTTTTTGTAATTTCTTTATTAATATCGGCATCTATGTATCAATTCAATTTAAAGATGGTTTATCCAAAGCATTTTTCATCGCTTGTGGAGTGATTGTATTTGTATTTATGGGATACGAGCATGTTGTGTTTAATGCTGGGTTGTATTCAGGTATGGTTTTTTATGATTTCGACGCGGTAGCATGGTTACATGTATTGAAAAATATTGTCTGCGCGTTTATTGGTAATTTTATCGGTGGAGGTATTTTCGTAGGTTTAGTTTATGCATATTTGAATGGTAGAAGGGATAGTTGGCATAGTAAATCATAAAATGAGCATCTATGAAAACAGTTAGTATCTCTAAAATTTAATCAATAGTGCTATAACTGATTGATTTACAAATACATAATGTATACACAATAGCTTTAACACTTGTGACGCTATAAACAGCAATTAATGTTGACGTAGATTCACGAAAACATGATAGCAAAGTGTGATTGCTTTGCCTTCACGTATGTATTGGATCTATATTCTAAAACATATCAATTGACTCGATTATAAAGAAGACATATTGTATTTATATAATTTAAAAGTAAGTTTATGAAAATCATTTTATTTTAATGACTTAATAAGCTTGGGAATGATAGGAGTGACAACATGTCTGATTACAATATAAGAATTGCAACAGAGTCAGATGCAGAAGCGCTACAACAACTTATGCATGAGGCTTTTACACCATTAAGAGAATTGGGAATTGATTGGCCATCTGTCAATGCTGATTTAGCTTTGGTAAAAGATAATCTAACAAAAAATACTACATTTGTATTAGAAGATGATAAAGAAATCATTTCAACTATAACAGTGCGTTTTCCATGGGAAAGTAAACGACGTATTTCCATATATCCATTTGTGTGGTGGTTTGCAACTAAGCCTTCATATGATGGTAAAGGGATAGGTAGTAAATTGTTAAAATATGTAGAAGAAACATTTTTACGAGATACACTTAAAGTACCAGCTGTAACTTTAGGTACCTCAGCCCGTAAACACCCGTGGCTTCTAGATATTTATAAAAAACGTGGATATGAAATTTATGATGAACATGAAAGTGAAGATGGCGATTTAGGTGTTATCATGAGAAAAGTACTTATACCAGAAAGATTCGATGAAGATGTGTTGGGAAAACCACCATTCCATTAATAAATATATGAATCAGGGAATCCTTTTATTAGTTGAATAAGAGGATTCCTTTTTTGATGATTTTATATAAGATAAAACTGATAAACACAACAAATGATATCGAAATCGCATTTAGGTTTACTTTTAATTTTATAAAGAAATAAACCTTAATTTTTCCAATGATTAGCAATTACATTTAACTATACAAAAGTTGCTTTTTAAATGAGATTTTGATCAATTATGCATTAAAGAAATGTATTAATAATAGAAATTAATTTACTTCAATATAAAATATATTATCTTATATATACAGTTATTTATAATTTTTGCGGAAATTATTAACAAGGGATGTAGTTTCACAAAAAATAATTTAGAGGTGATTTTTTGAAGAAAAACAATATCCAAAAAAATGGTAATTCGAGGCAAAGATTCAGTATAAGAAAATATTCTATCGGCACAGTATCTGTATTAGCGGCTACATTTTTTATTGCTAGCGGAAATGTGTCATTTGCAAGTGAATCTTCAAGTAATGAATTAAAGAATGAACAAACTTCAGCGAAAGACGAGTCAAATCGTCCAATATCGCCGTCAGTTACAAATGAAAACGCAAGTAGTGTTACTGATGTCAAATCAACGGATGACCAAACAAAAAATCTTCAAGCACAACCACAAGATGAATCTCAAAATACAAACCAATCACAAGCTAACAATGATAGCTCAAATACGTCTACAAAAGTAGAGTCTAAATCTCAACAACCACCAATTAATCAAGAAAATTCGACCGAAGATATAAAGACGGAAAAATTCCTGAATCAAACCAAAACAATGATAATCAAGAAAAGAAAGAAGATAGCAATAAAGTAGAAGATGAAAATTCAGAAAAAACAGAATTTAATCCATCAATAGAACAAATTCAAGCAAAAGATGGTGAATAGGGTACTCCTAATGCATCTGATAAGCATTCATCAGATAATAAAGTTGATACAGGTAAACTAAATGAAAATACAGCAGATAAACAATCAACGGCTGATGAAAATGATAGTGAGATAGACCATCAAGCAAGTTCATCTAATTTAAGTGATGAACAAAAAGAAAAACGTCAATCATGGGAAGTTGAAACTCAAGAAGATTCAACAGAAACATCAAATGTTAAAAATGAAAAAGTAGATGATCAAGCAGACGTAAAAGCGAATCCAACTTCATCAGAAGATAAAGCTAAACCAGAAACTGCGCCTGATATTAATTCAAAAGAAGACACAAAAAATGAGCAACAAGACCAACAAAGCCTCACAGAAGATGAAACAACACAAGAACCACAACGTATAGAAAATAATGGCGATAAGAATAATTTAAAAACAAAAAAAAATTTGATACAGAAAAAGTAGATTTAGATCCAAACGCGAAAGATAGTTCTTATAAAGCAAAAGATAAAGTTGAAAATGAAACAGCTACACCTCGAAAACGTGCTGATGCTGAAGAAGTAGAAGCGGATAAGTTACTTAAAGATTCAAAAACTGCAAAACAAGGTGAATATAAAAACAAATACCCGCTGATTTTAGTAAACGGTTTCTTTGGTGGCGTAGGTGAAAATAGACCTGTTTTTTACCCTAATTATTGGTGTGGGGATAAATTCCATATCAAAGAGCAATTTGAAAAGTCAGGGTATGAAGTACATGAAGCTACAGTTGGTACTTTCAGTAGTAACCATGATAGAGCAACGGAACTTTATTATTATATCAAAGGCGGTCGTGTAGATTATGGTCAAGCACATGCTGAAAAATATGGTCATGATAGATACGGACGTACATATACTGGCGTGATGCCAGAATGGCAACCAGGTCAAAAAGTTCATTTAGTTGGACATAGTATGGGTGGTCAAACCATTCGTCTACTTGAACAAATGTTACGTTACGGTAATCCCGAAGAAATAGCTTATCAAAAGGAACATGGTGGAGAGATTTCACCACTTTTCAAAGGGCAAAAGGATAATATGATATCTTCTATAACCACTTTAGTAACACCTCATAATGGTTCGCCCGCATCTGATAATTTAGGTAATCGTGACTTTGCGAAAAAAATACTAAATGATATTGGTAAAGTCAGCGGTAATCGTTTTTCAAATTTAGATTTAGGTTTTAGTCAATGGGGATTCAAACAGCATCCAAATGAAAGTTATATCGAATACTCAAAACGTATAAAGAATAGTCTTTTATGGGATACAAAGGATAATGCATTAACCGACTTAACAGCCGAAGGTTCGGAACAATTAAATCAAAATACCTCACTGAACCCTAATATTGTTTATACGTCATATGCTGGGGAAGCTTCACATGCAACATTATCTGGCAAATATGTTCCAAATATTAGACAATATCCACTAATGGATTTAACAAGTCGGATCATTGGTAAAGATAAGAATCAGCAATTGAGATTAAATGATGGTATTGTACCTACTATTTCATCCTTATATCCAAATGGACAAGCCTATAAAAATGTAACAGATATTAGTTCAGCTAATGAAAAAGGTATTTGGCAAGTCTTACCAGTTAAAAAGGATTGGGATTATATGGATTTTGTTGGTATGGATCCTACAGATTATAAACGCACTGGTGAAGAATTAGAACAATTTTATACTGGTATTGTTGATCATTTAATGCGCGTAGACGAATCCGAAAATAGAAATCTAGCTGTCTAAACTACCAATAAGCTAAATAAAGTTATTGCCCATTTCCATAAATTTTTGGAGATGGTTTTTTAATATGCTTATATGTCCTTAATTATTAGCTTATGTGTAAGTAGGGGAAACCCAATAGATCAACATAAAGAAAAACGGTAGAGTCACCAATAAAGTGACTCTACCGTTATGATTTTTACTATAAAAATTAACTCGTGTAAACGTTCATTATCGTTAGTCTATTTGAATATTAGATGAAGAACGTTCTTCTTGTGTTTTTTTAGGTAATGTTACATTTAACATGCCATTCTCATATGAAGCTTTAATAGCATTTTCATCAACATTTTCAAATGGGTATTGACGTTTGACGTTGCTCGTACTACGTTCTTGATGAATTAGACGACCTGCTTCATCTTCCTCATTGTTTTCAATAACTTGTTTTCCTTCAATAGTTAAAACATTGTTTTCAAACTGTAAACTAATATTTTCTTTTTGAAAACCAGGGAGTTCAGCTTCCACGACATAGGCATTATCTAGTTCTTTTACGTCTGATTTAATGCTTGTACTATCTGGGAATTGCTCAAAAAACTGACGTCCAAAATCTTTAAATAAATCTCCAGGATTTCCTTCAAAAAATGAATTGTTAAACGGTCTCATATCAAAAGCCATCGTACATCTCTCCTTTAAATATTATTTTATAAAAATTTAGTCTATTGAAATTTGTGTTTTTGTTTGTTTGATTGGTAGCATAACAGATAAAATGCCATCATCCATTGTGGCTTTAATAGCATTTGTATCGATGTTTTTGAATATAAATTGTCTGCTTTGTTCATCAGTACTACGCTCTTTGATAAGATATGTCATCTCATCTTGCTGTGCATCTGAATGTTTTGCAGTAATTGTTAGTGTTTTATCTTCATAATTGATTGAAATATGTTCTTTTTGATAACCAGGGAGCTCAGCTTCAACTGTGTATTGATTATCTGACTGATAAACGTTTACTTTGAATTCATGATGATTTGATAATAAACTTTCTAATAAATCTTGTGGAAGATTACTGGTATTTTGTATCATCTCTAATCACCTCTCCTTTAACCTTACAACTACAGTATAATACTATAGTCAAAGAAAGTCAAAGTCAAAGCATTAGACATAAAAAAACACCACTTGTAATAGGGCGTTCATTAAATAAATATATGTAAATAGATTTATACAACTACATATGGCAAAAATAGTGAAATACAGTGGTAGTTAAAAAAAGATAAGTAAAGTCAAAAATAATTATAAAATGTACTTCTAACTTTAACTTATCCATCGTAAATTAAATATTTTGTTGGAAATGCTTGTTAACAAAATTTTGTAATGTTTCTTTTAAGTCAATCGCTTCATCAACTTCCATATCAAATTCGCTAAAGACTTGTTTAGATATATTAGAAAGTGGTTCTTTAATATCTTTACCTTTTGTTGTAAGCGCTATTTGTAAATTGCGCTCATCATCAATTTCACGTGTTCTAGTCACGTAACCTTTTTTCTCTAGTTTTTTTAATAATGGTGTAAGTGTACCTGAATCTAGAAAAACACGTGCACCTAGTGTTTTAATATTTAATTTTTCTTCCACTCCGATTGCCAATAAAACAATGTAGCCTGTATATGTTAAATCGAATTCTTTTAAATAAGATGTATATTTCTTAATTATCTCTTTAGAAGAAACATAAAAAAGAAAACATAGTTGTCGTTCTAACGTGTTGTCTTTTTCCTCCATTATAAATCACCCCTTATGAAAGTTAACCTTATTATGAACGTTGTCTATTGTCAAGCAACAGTTGTGCGCCTCTTTTACACTCTCGTTATAATATTTTATATATAATACATAATGCAAAACAATATATAGAAAACCAACTCATTTGATAGGATTTATTCTTAACAAATGACAGGGCGTAATTTACTTATAATGAGTAATGAATTTAAGAAGATTTTGTTACAAAAGTGCTTTAATACTTTATTAATGAATTGTAATCAGTCATAATAATAACATTATGGATTTTAATATATACATATCGTTTTATGTATAAAAAAGTTACAACAATTATGATTAATCATTGTTTATAGAAGGTTATGTTTTAATAAAAGGAGTTTAATGATGAAAACATTTTTAAAAATCATAGGGCTATTGGTCATATCACTGATTATTGCTATCGTATTTTTCTTTGGTATGAGAACGTATCAAGGTCATAAAAATTTGGAATTAGTTGACCATTATATGGACGAAAAGCATTTAACAGAAAAAATTAAGACAGAAAAGACACTTTATAGTGCCAAAAAAGGATTGTATTATAAAAAAGTAGAGTTTAAGGATGATCCAAAATACACTTATGTTGTTCAACCGATTAGTACTTATAAAGGCATATTAGTTCAAGGTTTTGATAGTGAAACGAATAAAAATGTTAAAGATGCGAAGCACAATGCATTTAAACAAGATTACAAACCTAAGGATTAGCTCATAAAATAGCTGAAGTATGAAAGCCTTTAAAAATAGGAATAACACAGAAATCAAATGATTATATGAGTTACTTCTGTAGATTATCAAGCACGCTTAAAAGTTAATATTTAAAAAAGACGAATCCATTTATTATGGATTCGTTCTTTTTTGTAAATATACTGTTTTGTTAGAATTTCTGGCTTTTAAATATATAAGAAGTATGGTTTTTTTATGTTACTCAAATATAAAATTAAATAGAAAAATTTCAATTCCATCGCATAATTACTATATATACTAAAAAGAGTTAAAGTTAAGAAAAAAAGCATGTTATTGTTAAAGCCTTTGTATTGATTGTCGTAAAGGTTTAATTATGTAACTTAAATAATAATTAAAAATGAATTAAGTTATTTTAAGTGTATAAAGTTTTAAAATGTAGAAAAAATAGATGTGTAAAAAAGATTTAATTTGGTATAATTAGTCGATATTATAAAAGGGGAGAAACATCATGACAATATTTAAGAAAATAAGTTTACCAATGCAAGTTATGATTGCTTTGGTATTAGGTGTCATAGTAGGTTTATTGCTCTATGGTCATAGTGACGTTGCTAATTATATTAAACCATTTGGGGACATCTTTTTAAATTTAATAAAAATGATAGTGATACCAGTAGTATTTTGTTCACTAGCTTTATCTATTTCTAATGTTGGTGAATCTAAAACAGTGGGTCGTTATGGTTTTAAAACAATTCTTTATTTTGAAATTATAACAACAATTGCTATTGGATTAGGCATTATATTTGCTAATATTTTTAAACCAGGCGCAGGCTTAGATCCAAATAAGTTACCTAAAGGGGATATAAGTCATTATGAAAGTTCAGCAAAAGCTGCAGAACAATCTACATATGGCAACCATTTTATAGATACGATTGTCAATATTGTACCGACCAATATTTTTGAAGCTTTGACAAGTGGTGAATTGTTACCAATTATATTCTTTGCAGTATTTTTTGGTATTGCTTTATCGACAATAGGTCAAAAAGCTAAACCTGTAAAGCTCTTTTTATCAGGTACATTAGAAGCTGTTTTTTGGATGATAAACAAGATACTTAAACTTGCACCTATTGGTGTGTTTGCGTTTATTTGTACAACGATTATGACGTTTGGTGCATCAGCACTAATTCCATTGTTAAAATTATTATTAGTTGTTATAGGCGCTATGATATTTTTTGTAGTAGTCATATTAGGCATTGTTGCAAAAATATGTGGTGTCAGTATTTTTGCTTTAATGAAAATCTTGAAAAACGAATTAATCTTAGCTTTTTCAACTTCTAGTTCTGAATCAGTGCTACCTATTATAATGCAAAAAATGGAACGCTTTGGCTCACCGAAAGACATTACCTCTTTTGTCGTACCAATCGGCTATACATTTAACTTAGATGGATCAGCATTATATCAATCAATTGCAGCATTATTTGTAGCACAAATGTATGGTATCGATATGTCCATAGGGCAGCAAATCATGTTGATGGTTACTTTGATGGTAGCGTCTAAAGGTATGGCAGGTGTACCAGGGGTTTCTATAGTTGTATTGATAACAACATTGACATCTATGGGCTTACCAGCAGAAGGACTTGCGTTAATTATAGGTGTTGACCGTATATTAGATATGGTTAGAACATGCGTAAATGTCATGGGGAATGCATTGTCTATAATTGTTATAGCAAAATGGGAGAATGCTTATGATAAAGAAAAAGGACAAGCATATTTAAAATCGATTTAATTATAAAAAGCGGTTGTGGAAAACCATTTAGTTCCTAAACTGACTTTACTTCTCACGCTTTTATAATTAGTTTGAACGAGACATATTTCTATAAATGTAAAAATAGCTATGAAAAAATCTACTACTATAGATTTCTTCATAGCTATTTTAGTATATCGAATTTGATATGTGGAAAATATATTTACATACCCTTCATGCCGCCCATATCATGGATTTTCATCATTAAGCCATGTGGAATATCGTCATGATCTACAACTTCCATCTTACTATAAGTGTCGTCACCGTCAGCTTTTACTAATTTAACAAAGTCTCCTTTTTTAGGTGAAAAATCAGACTTTGATGGTAACTTAACATTCTTCTCAATTTTATGATCTTTTTCACTTATGACTTTATCAGCTGTCGTAGCATCTTTCATATATCCGTAATAAGTTTCTTTTTGTCCACTTGTGAACATCATTATAATCAATATAACAGCTATAACTAACATGATTACACTTAACGATATAGCAAATACTTTACTATTTTTCAATGTGCAACGCTCCTTTTCAAACTATTTGTTTCTGTTACAAATAACATTCTATAACATTGCCATTCAAAATGAAATGATTCAGATACCGTGTTAATAATCTATAATTGTACAGATTCATTGAGATGTAAATTAAGTTAAGTTTAACATTAGTGTGATTCTAAGATGGTAAAATACGTATATATTTCAATTCATCATGATGTAAAGTGAAGTATAATGGTGAATCTGAACGAGAGAAGTGTCTTATTTCAGCTTTAGGAATTGTGGAATCTTCAATATAGCGTAATAATGATCTTTCAATATAAGTGTCATTAAATGAAGAAGGTAATGCATAATCAACAAATCCATGCTCTCTGTTCAATGTTTGAATGAACAACGTTGTTTTAGCTGGTAGATGTTTTTCTTTTAAAATGAATTTTTGAACATCTTGTGTTGATGATCTTTGATATGGTGCGTTAAACAATAAAAGATGAATAGAATGATCTTCATGCAGAATAATATAGTTTTGGTGAATGGCTGTATATTTACTAATGAAAGGTTTAACAAATTGATATAAGTACATTAATGGTTCATAAATACCATGGTTATTCATTAAGGCGATATCATATTTTTCTTTACGTATTAATTCATAGCCGACGCCACTACCTCTTTTTAACATGATAAGCATATGGCACATTAAATCTGTAATTTGTAAGGGATGTTTTCCGTCATAAAGTAAAAAACCTTTTTTAGATAATTTCGTATAAACAAATTTTGAAGCATCAATTTGTGTTTCTTCGATGAGTTTATTATAGTATTCAAAATGACTCATTGAGTTATTGAAATGCGTACTTTTTTTGTTAAGTAATGTTTGTACGTTGTCTTGCTCAATATCGATGAAATGAAAATCAAAATTAAACCGATTTAATAATTTTGACGCATTCTTTAATGAGTGTGTCTGCTCTATGACACCTTCAACTGTGATGCCAACTTTAATATTGAGCTTCACATTGAAATTTTTGATTTTAATGTATAAACGATTAATATCTGTTAGAGATAAATGTGTCGCATCTAGTAACAATAGGAAATTATAATCACGATTTTGTTTGACGTACTCAGGTTTATATTTTAAAAATTGAAAGATACTATCCTCGATGACATCAAACTGATTTAAGGATTTAATTCTTATGGCAATACCAACATAATTTGAAAATAAAGCATCGATAAAGTCAATCATACCTGTAAGACTTAGATTTTCTAATGCTAAATTACGACTATTATTTATTAAAATATAGGCATTCGTTAAATCTTTAAAGCTAAACTTTGTATTGTAGTCAGATTGCACAATATCCATCAAATTATCAACGTGTATAAAAACAGTAGGTGATTTAATAGCATCATTAAAAGTTAATTGATTTAACTCAATGTTGATTTGATTTATGGTCTGCGGTTTATCTGAGGTATAAGTATCTATAGCACTTTGATACTGGCTAATATCTTCATTAACAAGTTGAACAATCATTTTAGGATTAGATTGAACATTTTTTCTGAATTCATTTGGTGTCATTTGCATAAAATGTTTAAATTGTTGCGTATAGTTTGAATAATGATTAAAACCAAACTGTTCGGAAACCTGATAAATGGTTTGCTTATTCTGAACAAGTTCGGAAAGTGAAAGGGCAATTTTCAAGCTCGTAATATAATTTTTAAAACTCATGCCTAGATGTTTTTTGAACAGAATTGAAATATAAGATGCCGAGATATAGAATGATTTGGACACGTCTTTAGATAAAAGAGGTAGTGAAATATTAGCTTTAATAAATTCAGTAATTTTATTTAATAAACTATTTTCAGTGTCTATCGTTGGAATATAAGGCGTATCATATTCGACTCTGGCTTCTTTGTTTAATTTCGTGATAATTTCTGTCATTAGAGAAGTATCAATAGTAAATGATTGGTTTAATTGTTGCGCCATTGTCAAAATTTGATATTTTAAATATGGTTCAGAATTTAGTAATTTAAAATTATAATTGGAATTGAAAAAGTGTTTTTCTAATTTTATAAAATGTCTAATAGGTATGCATATTTCAACTACTTGTTGTGCATTCGATATTTGATATAAATCACTATGGTTAATGATAATAATGTTATTTCCAGCTGAGATTTTTCTTCCATTTAAAGTTATGTCTAAATGATTACTCAGTGAAAACAATAAGATCACTTGATTGATACAACGGCGTGTAATGGTGTTTAAATACTCATGAATACATAAAGTTGTATTATCCATCGTAAAAGCAACTCCTGATAATAAAATAACATGCTATAAATATATTGAACAAAATACATTATATTATAAAAAGTTGAAAATTTTAATCCTTTAAATATAAATAATTTTAAATCTTACAAAGTGATTTAAAGCTTAAAATTAAATTTACCACAATTTAATTTTAAGGTTGGATAATTTTTCCGAATGAAGAGAGTTAATTTTTAAAATGAATTCAAAAATACGAAGGAGGATTCACAATGGAACATATTTATTCTGAATTTTATAGACAAACAGAAAAGATCACAGAACCTAAATTACAAGTATTAGGCGTAGTACTTCATGATGATGCTGAAAATTATACAGCTAAAGCATACATTGAGTGGTTGAAGCGCAGAATAAATAGAAATGAATTAGAGAAAGGCTGGGCATGTCTCTATGTAGACGCTAATACGTGCTATTGGTTTCATCCATCTGAATATATAGAATGGCACTGTGGTAACGCATTTGCTAATTCACATTATGTAGGTATAGAACGTTGCCAATCTAAAATAAATGGTGTTTTAGATGATGAGGCATTTATGAGAAATGAAGAAGCTAGTTTCAAAATGGCTGCACTTATATTGAACAAATATCATTTACCTATAAACCGTGAAACAGTGAGATTGCATAAGGAATTTTTTGACACTGAATGTCCTGCACGAGCGTGGAAAATTCATTTAGGTAACGTAGAAACAAATCAGCAAACGATACAAAAATTACAAGATTATTTTATTGAAAGAATTAAGTCCTATGCTAGTTATATATCAGATGAAGAATTAAAAACGGTAGGGTAATATGTTGTAGTTGCCATAGATGTAATAATAAATAATTAAAGTAGGATATTGCGTTCTTAGTTGGAACCGGTTACAATAAGGATAAAGATTTTTGGTACCGGTTCCATTTAATGAGGAGGGATTTAATTGAATTATAAAAAGTCTGCGGAAGAACTATTAAATGCAATAGGAGGAGAAGACAATCTAGACGCAATGGCGCATTGTGCTACGCGTTTACGACTTGTTCTTAAGGATGAAAGTTTAGTTGATGAGAAAGTATTGAATGATATGGATGTCGTTAAGGGAACGTTTTCAACAGGTGGTCAATATCAAATTATTATTGGCTCTGGTACTGTCAATAAAGTGTTTAATGAATTAGAAAACATAACAGGTAAAGAAGCTTCTACAACTTCTGAAGTGAAAGCACAAGGTAATAAAAATATGAATCCATTTCAGCGATTTGTCAAAATGTTATCGGACATTTTTGTACCAATCATACCGGCAATTGTAGCTGGTGGTCTATTAATGGGTATTAATAATATTTTAACAGCACCAGGTATTTTTTATGATGGTCAATCATTAATTGACGTACATAACCAGTTTAAAGGGCTAGCTGAGATGATCAATGTCTTTGCTAATGCACCATTTACATTGTTACCTATATTAATAGGTTTTAGTGCTGCGAAGCGGTTTGGAGGCAACGCCTTTCTTGGTGCAGCTTTAGGGATGATATTGGTACATCCCGATTTAATGAATGCCTATGATTATCCGAAAGCTGTAGAAGAAGGTAAGGCAATCCCTCACTGGAATCTCTTTGGTTTAGACATTAACCAAGTTGGTTATCAGGGGCAAGTGCTTCCTATGTTAGTGGCTGCATATATTCTTGCGACAATTGAAAAAGCACTACGTAAAGTAGTACCAACTGTCTTAGATAATTTACTTACGCCATTATTATCTATATTAGTTACTGCATTTGTTACATTTTCATTTGTAGGACCAATTACACGGACATTAGGCTATTGGTTGTCAGATGGTTTAACATGGCTGTATGAATTTGGTGGTGCGATTGGCGGTCTGATTTTCGGATTATTATATGCGCCTATTGTAATTACTGGTATGCATCATAGCTTTATTGCGATTGAAACACAGTTGATTGCAGATAGTGCTTCAACAGGTGGGTCATTTATTTTCCCAATTGCGACAATGTCGAATATTGCGCAAGGTGCAGCAGCACTAGCAGCTTTCTTTATTGTTAAAGAAAATAAAAAACTTAAAGGCGTCGCATCTGCAGCGGGTATATCAGCATTATTAGGTATTACCGAACCAGCTATGTTTGGTGTTAACTTAAAACTTAGATATCCTTTTATTGGTGCGATAGTAGGTTCAGGTATAGGAGCAGCCTATATATCTTTCTTTAAAGTGAAAGCAATCGCGTTAGGTACGGCAGGAATCCCTGGTTTTATTTCTATAAGTGGCCAACATAATGGCTGGTTACATTATGGGATAGGCATGTTAATCGCCTTTATCGTAGCATTTGGATTAACATATGGGCTATCTTATAGAAAAGGGAATAAAGCCATTTCAAAATAGCTAAAAGTTGTTATAGATTACAAGTTGAAAACATTGTCAGTTTTGGAGTTATATGGCACAAATTTTGTTCTTTAAATGGCATAAATAATATTAAATAAATTAATATTGTCTATAGTGTTTAGTTTATAAAGTTATAAAAGGAGCCTGGGATTTATGTCCCAGACTCGTATAGAATATAAGTATTTTAATTATTGTTTATATTCATTGATTTATATTAATAAAATAAAACACCTAAAATAATACCTATCAAAACAATAGCCCAAGAAGGCAATTTAAAATACATTAATAATATGAACAATGAGCTGGCTAAAGCAAAATCTAATTCTGATTTAATCGTTGAAGTCCAAATTGGGTTATAAAAAGCAGCAATAAGAATACCGACTACGCCTGCACTTATCCCTTTTAAAAATCCTTCAGCATAAATATTAGATTTAATATTATCCCAGAATGGCAAAATTCCAAATAACAAAAGAAATGCTGGTAGGAAAATAGCAATAGTAGCCAAAATTGCTCCTCCAATCCCTTCCATAGACATACCAATGTATGAAGCAAACGTAAATAACGGTCCGGGTACAGCTTGAGCAGCAGCATAACCCGTTATGAAGTTATCGGGTGATATTAATCCTGATGGTACAAACTCATTTTTCAATAAAGGTAAGACAACATGTCCTCCTCCAAAAACTAAAGAACCTGATCTATAAAAACTATCAAACATTTTTAACCATAGATTATTTGTCATAGAACTAGCGATAGGTAATACAGTTAATAGTAAAAAGAATAATAATAATGAAACAAAACCTAATTTTTTAGGTAACTTAAATGATTTGTTTTTTATTTTGGTTCTATCTGTTGATGTTTGTTTTAGAAAGATGAGACCATATACACCAGTTATTGATAGTGCAATGACTTGTATATAAAGATTATTTATTACTAACGATAATATAAGAACAAATAATGCTAATGCAATAGTGGTTTTGGTATTTGTTAATTTTTTGCCCATTCCTATAATAGCTTGGCCTACAATAGCAACAGCTACTAGTTTTAAACCTTGCATCCAAGTGAAACTTACATCACTATTTGTAAATAGCGCTGAAAAAATCATTAGTATAATTACAGATGGGAGCGTAAATCCGATAAATGAGATAATACCTCCTCCGATGCCGGCTCTTATAGTTCCTATACCAATACCTACTTGGCTACTTGCAGGGCCAGGTAAAAACTGGCATAGTGCTACCAAATCAGAATACTCTTTTTCATCAAGCCATTTTCTTTTTTTTACATATTCATCATAAAAATAGCCTAAATGGGCAGTAGGTCCACCGAATGATAATAAACCAAGTTTTAATGCAACAAAAAAAATATTTATATATTTATACATAAAGGTCTCCTTATATTTCGTTGGTTAACTCTTTTAATTTTTCTCTAGATTCTTCTAAAAACTTTTCACCTTCTGGAGTTATTGAATAGTATTTTCTATTTTTTCCATTTACAGTTTTCGTGGTACTTTTTAAAAGGTTCTCGTTTTCTAGTGTATGGAATATTGGATAAAGGGTACCAGGACTCATATTATAACCATGTTCTTCTAATTCTTTAATCATCCAAGCCCCATATATTTTATCTTCTTTTGCATGATGTAATATATGGATATAGATAAATCCTAAAAATAGTTTTCGTTGTATTTTACTTTTCAATATATCTCTCCTTACTTAAAATCGAATTACGATATCGTAATTCGATTTTAATATGTGTAAATACTCTTGTCAATTAATTTATTAAGTTTGAAATCAGTGAAGTAGTAGTAAAAAACATCAAGTATCTACTTGATGTTTTTACTAAAATCTTTAATTGTATTACCTATTTCATCTCTAACACGTTGGTGCCACTTTACTTGATATATGAGAATATTTTTACTTAATAAATAAGAAAGAGAAATGCAATTTGAACATTGCAATTCTCTTCTCTCTATTTTGGACTATTTAGTTTAAGTGACGAATACTATACTTATGAATCATATTTTTTATTGGTTCCAGATTTTGAACATCAGTAGTTACAGACACATAACAATCTGGACGTACCAGAAAGGCCGAATTTTCTTTAATACCTTTTACAAATATCTTTTACTGATATTTCATCAAAGTTATATGTATTCAATAAGCTTACTAAAGCACTTTCTATCTTTTCTCTTGATTTTATTATACGTATATCTGTTATTTTTTCATCCAAAGTATTCCACTCCTCGGGTATTAAAATTATTCAACTAACATAATTAACAAGATATCTTTTAATAAATATTATACATTATTATAGAGAGTGTACAGAAAATAACCATTTTCTGTACACTCTCTTTTTATATCTATATATATATGTCAGTTTTGGAGTTATATGGCACAAATTTTGTTCTTTAAATGGCAAAACACCTCTTATTAACTAAATAAGAGGTGTTTATGATTATCTCAATTTAAACTTTTCTATAGCTAATTTAATCTCGTCTCTAACACGTTGGAATTCTGACCATTCTTTACCTGCTGGATCATCAAAACCCCAATGCTCTTTTTTAACGTTTGGTGGTAAAATAGGACAATTATCGTCTGCATCACTACATAACGTTACGACCAAATCTGATTGTTTTAAAATATCATTATCAATCAAGTCTGACGTATGGTTTGATATATCAATATCTACTTCTTTCATAGCTTCTATTGCTTTAGGATTAACACCATGTGTTTCAATACCAGCAGAATAGACATTCCAACCTTCACCCAATATTTCCTTTCCCCAACCTTCAGCCATTTGGCTACGACAAGAGTTTCCTGTACATATAAAATAAATTGTTTTCTTATCCATAATTAAAGCCCCTTTTCTTAAAATATGATTAGTGTAAGGTATAAACCTAAGAGTGTTACAAATAGGACTGGAATAGTGATGATAATTCCAGTTTTAAAGTATGTTCCCCACGAAATCTTCACACCTTTTTGTGTTAAGACATGTAGCCACAATAATGTTGCTAAAGAACCAATTGGCGTAATTTTAGGTCCTAAATCAGAACCTATGACATTCGCATAAACCATGCCTTCTTTTAATATTCCTGTAGCACTGGATTGGCCAATCGCTATTGCATCTATTAAAACAGTTGGCATGTTGTTCATAATCGAAGATAAGAAAGCAGCTATAAAGCCCATACCCATGATGTTGCTAAATAACCCATAATTTGAAATGTTTGTTAA
Organism: Staphylococcus sp. LKG3-1; assembly: GCF_048568385.1. Classification (NCBI taxonomy): domain Bacteria; kingdom Bacillati; phylum Bacillota; class Bacilli; order Caryophanales; family Staphylococcaceae; genus Staphylococcus; species Staphylococcus sp. LKG3-1. The sequence continues at coordinate 1,388,045 of NZ_CP183796.1, read as the reverse complement.
AACATCCCCAAGGATCGTTGTAATACCTACATTTTTTAGTCCAAACACAACAAGATACATACCAATAGAGAATACAACGATATTCCATGGTGCACCTTTAATCACTTGTTTTGTATGAACTGCTTTAGATTTACGAGCTAATATTACAAAGATAAAAGCAATAATACCAGCAATAATTGATACAGGAATTTGGATAAACTCGCTAACAAGATATCCAACGAGTAGTACTGCTAATACTATCCATGAAAGCTTAAATAACTTAGAATCTTTAATTGCACTTTTAGGATCTGATAGATTTTCTGTATCGAACGTTTTAGGTATGGATTTTCTGAAATATAACCATAAAACGAGAATACTAGCAATCAGAGAGAATATATTAGGAATGATCATTCGGCTAAAATATTCAATAAATCCAATATCGAAGTAATCTGCAGAAACGATATTAACTAAGTTACTTACAATTAAGGGAAGTGATGTAGTATCAGCAATAAAACCACTGGCAATAATAAAGGGGAAAATCACTTTTTGATTAAATCCTAGATTCCTTACCATCGCTAATACAATAGGCGTTAAGATTAAAGCTGCACCATCATTTGCGAAAAATGCTGCTACAATTGCCCCAAGTAACATAATAAAAACAAACATTTTTAAGCCATTACCGTTTGAAGCCTTGACCATATGTATCGCAGACCATTCAAAAAAACCAATTTCATCTAATATTAATGAAATAAGAATAACAGCCACAAAAGTTAAAGTTGCATTCCAAACAATACCTGTTACTTCTAATACATCAGAAAGACTTACGACTCCTGTAATGATGGCAACAACAGCTCCAATTAAAGCTGTAATACCAATATCTAAACCTTTTGGTTGCCAAATCACAAAGGTTAAAGTTAAAAGAAAAATTACAATTGCTAAAATAGTCATCAACAGTCACCTGATTTCACATTTTTACATACACATCTTTGATTAGATGTATTAATGATGTTCAAGTTTTGGATAATATCATCTAAAATAGCATGATTAAGTTGATACCAATGTTTATTGCCGTCTTTTCGTGTTGTAACTAATTCATTATCTACTAATGACTTCATATGATGACTTAGTGTAGGTTGTGAGAATTGAAAGTGTTCTAATAAGTCACAAGCGCATAGCTCACCACAAGAAAGTAAATCTAATATTTCTAACCTACTTGGATCTGATAAAATTTTTAATATTGTTGATAGTTCTTTATAAGACATGAATAAACCTCCTAGACATTAAATAGATTAACATCTATATAGATTATTGTCTATGTTATTTTATTTACTATTTTTTATTCTATATATAGTTTGACGTGTAATACCAACTTCTTTAGCTATAGTACTTATAGATTTACCCTGTTCAAGTAATTCAACAACTCGGTAATAAACTAAACGCTTTTGTGGGTCTTTAGCATTGGGAGAATACAGAACAGGTCTCCCTTTATATATACCTTTTTCTTTGGCGACTTGAATCCCTTGAGCTTGTCGACGTTTACTTTCATTTCTTTCTTGTTCTGAAATCATTGCTAAAATTTGAATAATTAAATCTTTCATAAATTTATCTAGTAGTGGATTTCCAATGACTTCATTCATCATAGGTAAACTCGTTATCATGAGCTAAACTTCTTTATCTTTTAAGTAATTAACTGTTTGAATTATTTCCTCGTAATTTCTTCCTAGTCTATCAATAGATTCAACAATTAAACGATCTCCCATTCTTAAAAAATTTAATACTTCTTGAAAAACAGGTCTGTTTTCTATAGATTTACCTGATTGTTTTTCTGTGAAAATTTTCTCAGCACCAAAAGATTGCAAATTTTCAATTTGCCTATCTAAATTTTGATCAATGGTCGAAACTCTTGCATAACCAACTATCATTTTTAGCACCCCTTTTTCATACACCCTAATCATACAAATGAAAATAGCATTTTACAAGTATTTTTTATTGTTCGATTAGGGTAAACCCTAAATAACAGAATTTAATAACTTGCAAAAGTTGCATTAATAATTTATAGTTAATACATCAAAAAAAATTGATGTATTGTTTTAGTATTTTATAAAGGAGTTCGATTTTATGAGAATAAATCATGCAGGTACATTATCTGTTGATTATTTTGTTAGCTACTTAAATCTAATTATGATATCAAGAGAAGTTTCTTTAAAAGAAGCTATATCATATATGAAAAATGAGTTCTTTAAAGGTGAACCTGACATGTATGGTAAAATAACAAAAACTCATTTTAATCAAGCAATACAAGAACTCAAACAAAAATAGAAATATCTATATATAAGAGAGGTGATTATTTAATGGAAATTATTCAGTCCAGTCCTAATAGAACTGAGGAAGAACAATTAGACTTTTATGAACAGATGTTTAATGCGCTAGCTGATAAAATCAGACTTAAAATTCTACATTCAATACGTCAAAGTGATTCAAAATCTTTATGTGTTTGTGATCTAGAAGAATTATTAGCATTAAAACAATCTAAACTTTCCTATCATTTAAAAAAATTAGTAGATGCAAATATTCTTATTGCTGAAAAGCATGGCACATGGAATTATTATAAAATTAATGAGCAACAAATACAGGTGGTTTTAAAAGAAGATACTTGCTGTAAGATACTTTAAGTATCTTCTTTTTAACATAGAATTAATCAATTTTTTTTGATTATTATATCAAGAAAAGTTGATTAAATAAATTCGGAGGCGTTATACTAATGGTAGATTCAATTATGGAATTCATAAAAACATTTCTGATGTTATTTTTTGAATTATTATTACTATTTATAGTAGTGAGTTTTATAGTAAGTCTGATTCAACAAGTTGTTTCAGAAGAAAAAATTAAAAAGCTTTTGAGCAAACCTAATAAAGCCGTCAATTATATATTAGGTATGATATTTGGTGCTGTTACACCATTTTGCTCTTGTTCAACTATTCCAATACTTGCAGGTCTATTAAATTCCAAAGTTCCTTTTGGTCCAGCAATGAGTTTCTTAATTGCTTCACCGTTAATGAATCCATTAATGATATTTATGTTATGGGCATTATTAGGGTGGAAAGTAGCTGTTGTTTATTTTGTAGTACTAGCAATTTTCAGTATTTTAACAGGTTTAGTGTTTTCAAAAATGAATTTAGCTGAAAGTTATAAAGGGGTCAATGTTAAAGGTGATGGCTTTTTTGCTAATAAATCAGGATCTCGTTTTAAACAAGCATTAAACGATGCGTGGGCATTTTTATACCCAATGTTACCTTATCTATTTATTGGTGTATTTATTGGCGCCTTTATATACGGATTCATACCTGAAGAATTTATAACTAAGTATGCAAGTGGTGATGGTTTTATATCGGTCTTTATTGCTTCTGTTATCGGTATCCCTATGTATATCAGACCAGAAACAATGTTACCTATAGCCGAAGCATTAGTATCAAAAGGTATGTCGCTAGGAACAGTAGTAGCATTAATAATTGGTGGTGCTGGCGCAAGTATTCCAGAAGTCGTATTGCTATCTAAGTTATTCAAGAAAAAATTTGTAATATCATTCGTTATCGCAATTTTAGTTGTAGCCATTGCTACAGGACTAATTGTTAATATGATTATTTAAATTTAAGGGGGATAAATTAATGAATCCAGAAACGTCAGTAATTAATAGATATGGAAATGCTGCAAAAAATCATGAAGAAAATTTATGTTGTCCAGTAGAGTATGATACGAAATACTTAAAAATCATACCCGATGAAATCATAGAAAAAGATTATGGCTGTGGCGATCCTTTAGGTAAGATTCAAGAAGGAGATACCGTTTTGGATTTAGGTTCTGGCGGAGGAAAAGTTCCTTATATAGTTTCTCAAATTGTCGGTGAAACAGGTAAAGTTATTGGCGTAGATATGAATGATGATATGTTAAATCTTGCTAAAAAATATCAAAATCAAATGATTGAAAAAATTGGTTATGACAATGTAAGTTTTTATAAATGAAAGATTCAAAATTTAAAATTAGATTTAGAAGTATTAGATAAATATTTACAAGAGCACCCTGCTAGAGATTTAGGTACTTATCAATCTATCAATCAATATATTAATTACTTAGAAAACGAAATGACTATGATAAAAGATAATAGCATAGACGTGGTTATATCTAACTGTGTTCTAAACTTAGTTTCAACTGAAGAAAAAGAGGAACTTTTCAAGGAAATTTATCGTGTTTTAAAAGATGGTGGAAAAGCCGTTATCTCAGATATTGTTTCTAGCGTAGAAGTACCAGAACAATTGAGACAAGATGAAGACTTGTGGAGTGGTTGTTATTCAGGCGCTATTGAAGAAAAATCTTTTATTGAAGCTTTCGAAAATGTAGGATTTTACGGTGTAGAAATAGATAAACGTGAAAGTACATGGACTACTATAGAAGGTATTGATTTTAGAAGCATGACGATTATAGCTCATAAAGGTAAAGAAGGTCCTTGTATTGATAAAGGACAATCTGTTATATATAAAGGTCCATTTAAACATATTGAAGATGATGATCATATATTTGAGCGTGGAGAAAGAACTTTTGTATGTGAAAAAACATTTAATATATTAAAACAGTCGCCTTATAAAGATGTTTTTGAATTTATCAATGAAAATGAAGAAGCTATTGATATAGAAGAATGTTGCGACACATCATGTGGTTGCTAAATAACAATTAAAGGAGGTGTTAAAATGGAAAAAAACGCATTTAAAAAAGCTATTTCTAAATTAAAACCTAAAGAGCAAGCTTGTTGTTCCGTTGAAATTGAAGAAAATAAAGAGAGTAAAAAAGAGAATACAAGTAAAGATCAACAGAATAATAAAGGCTGTTGTTAATGGCGTATCATTAACAATTAAATTAGGGAGCATAACAGTATGCTTCCTTTTTTTAATGGAGGTGCTGAAATGATTCAAAATTTAGCTGACTTTACAGAAGAAGAACGTAAAAAAGCTATGGAAAGATATCGTGTCCTTGAACCTTATTTAAAAAACTTAAAATCAGTTAGAACAGTTAGCAAATCAGCAAAAATACCAAAGCGTACGCTTTATAATTGGATTAATAGATACAAAAATGATGGATTAGCTGGCCTTACAGATAAAACGAGAAAAGATAAACATCGAATAAAGATAGATGGAGATATTATCAATTTTGTTCAGAACGAGTATTTCAGTAACAGAGGAATTTCTATAGCTTCTATATATCGCAAAACAAAGCAGTGGTGTAACAATAAGAGGATTCCTGAACCTAGTTATTACCAAGTTTATAATATTATTAAGCGAATACCTGAAAACTTAAAAGCTTATTCAAATATGAACTCAAAAAAGTATGCTGAAAAATACGATGGTATATTTTTACGTGAGTGCCAACGTCCCAATGAAATTTGGCAAGCTGATCATACTATGTTGGATATAGAAGTATTAAATGAAAAGAATGAAATTGAAAGACCTTGGTTAACAATTGTTTTAGATGATTATAGCAGAGCAATTGCAGGTTTCAGAATAGAATTTGGATCACCAGACACTGAAAGAACAGCACTTGTTCTAAGACAAGCAATATGGAAAAAAGGAAATTCAAATTGGCCAATTTGTGGCATACCAGAAAAATTCTATACTGATCATGGCAAAGATTATACCTCAGAACATATGCAACAAGTATCAGCTAACCTCAAAATAGAACTGATATATTCCAAAATAGGTATACCAAAAGGCAGAGGAAAAATAGAACGTTTTTTTCAAACAGTTAATTTAATGTTTCTTCAATTACTTCCTGGTTATACAAAAAGTAAAAAGTCAAGAAAACATCTTACTTTGGAAGAGTTTAATAATAAGTTTGAGCACTTTATAATAAACGAATATCATTATCGTAAACATGGAACAACAAAAGAAAAACCGATGCAGAAATGGAATCAACCAGACTTTCTCCCACAATTACCTGAATCTAGAGAATTATTAGATTTACTATTATTAACTACAAGCAAACCTAGAAAAATACACAAAGATGGTATCTATTTTAAAGGACTAAGGTATTTTTCTACTAACCTCATTGCTTATATAACAGAAGAAGTTTTTATAAGATATGATCCTCAAGATATTTCAGAAATTCGAGTCTATTTAAACAATCAATTTTTAAGTATTGCATATTGCAGTGATTTAGAAAACCAAAGTATAAGTATAAAAGAAATCGAAAGACTAAGAGCAAATAAAAAAAGAGAGTTAGGAAAAAGTATTACTCGTACACGTCACCTCGTTCAAAATCTTAATCGTCCCAAACTATCAAATGAAGAATTAAGTAATAACGCAAAACAAGTTAAAAAGTCAAAACTAAAGAGGTATAAAAATGACTAATAAAACTTTTGTTGAAACAAAGCAGTACCGTCGATTTGAAGAATTTTGTGATAATTGCGCTAAGTATAAATATATGGGGGTTTGTTACGGAAATCCCGGTGTAGGTAAAACATTTTCTGCACAATATTATGCAAATTGGGACTATGTAAACCCAATCATTACTAATTATCAAAAAGCTGATGATAAAGGAAGTAATGTACATGATGATCAATTTCTAAATTGCAAAACCATTTTTTATACTGCCCCTCCTGTTAGACCTTCAAGAATTTATAAAGAATTATTAAACTTGGCTAGTGAATTAACATTAGGGAAAATTGGATATCGATCATTAAAAAGACAAGAGGAATTTAACGGATTAGAAGAACTTGTTAGATTACAACCAAGTAATTATGAAATTGATTTAATTATTATTGATGAAGTTGATAGACTAAATTATAAAACACTAGAGATTATTAGAGATATTTATGATCAACTTGATATTGGTGTTGTTTTAATCGGTATGCCAGGTATAGAAAAACGATTGTCAAGGTATCCTCAATTATATTCCCGTATTGGTTTTAGTCATCAATTTGAAAAATTAAGCAACGATGAATTAAAACACGTTTTAGAATATAGGTGGGAGGAGCTTTCCTTACCTTTAAGTTATGAGGATTTTGAAGATTATGAATCTATTAATACGGTAATAAAAATTACGAATGGTAATTTTAGATTAGTACAAAGATTATTTTCTCAAATTATACGAATTATGGAGATTAACGAATTGAATAAAATAAATGTTGAAGTGATAGAAACTGCTAGAGATGGCTTACTAATAGGAGAAAATGAGTAATTTGAAAGGGCTGTAGTATATGAGAAAAATAGGATATGCACGTGTACCTTATACTGACCAAAATTTAGATGTTGAGATAACTCATTTGTTAATCAATGGATTTGATTTAGTTTTTTCTGAGAAAGTAAATATTTATAGTAAAAACCAAATAGAACTTAAAAGTTGTTTAGAAGAATTAAAAGAGAATGATATTTTAGTTATAAATGACTTAAAAACTTTGGGATTAACGCCAAAACAGTTTATGGACTTCATAGATAACGAAATAATATCGAAAAACCTCCATTTAGAAGTACTTAATCTGAATATAAATACTCAAAATGAATATGGGCAATACTTTATTAGAGTATTCCAAATGTTGCTAGAATCCGAAAAAGTTCTAGTGCAAGAGAGAACGTCAAATGGTTTGAAAGCCGCTAGAGAAAAAGGTCGAAAAGGAGGACGACCTCAAAAAGTTGAAAAAAGCCAAAGGTATTATATTAAACAACTATATGATAGTGATAAATATACAGGTGAAGAAATTGCTCAAATGACGGGATTAAGTAGGAGTTCCATTTATAGAATAATTAAAGAAATGTTATAAAAGAAAGCAGGTAAACAGTTATATAATTGTCTACCTGCTTTGCGCCATTTAAAGCACAAAATTTGTGCCATATAACTCCAAAACTGACAACATAAACTAAGAAAACGGTAATTTCTATTGAAATAAAATAGAAACTACCGTTTTCTTTATTACTCTAAAAATGAACGAACCTTTTTGATCATATAAGTACTTAAATATTCATATGAAATCATATTTGAAAATGAGGATTGTGTATTTAATTACTACATTTTAATTAAGAATCATAACTTTTGTTTTCGCCATAAAAATGCGCCGACAATTGATACAATGATAAGTGAAATGCCGATCACAATAATCCATGAGATGTAACTGTGATCATTGATTGGTAAGGGGACGTTCATCCCAAAAAAGCTAAATACTAATGTTGGTAAAGTTAAAAATACTGTGAAAAGCGTTAACGTCTTCATGGTATTGTTCATTTCATTTGAAAGTAAGGAAGCATATGATGTTGTAATACTTTCTAAGATATCTGTATAAAGTCTTGTTGTTTCTAATGCTTGGTTATTTTCTATAACTAAATCTTCTAATATATCCTCGTCTTCATCAAAACGTTTAATGGCTGGCAACCTAAATAATTTTTTGATTATGCTTTCGTTTCCTTTTAGCGCGGCTAAAAAATAGACTAAACTTTTTTCTACTTCCATTAAATTATATAACTGTTTGTTTGTGACGTTATTTTTTAGGTCACGTTCTATACGTAGACGCGTTTTATTAAGTAATCTCAAGTTTCTGTTATAGTGATTTGAAATGGTCAATAATATATTTAATGCAAAACGACTGTGAAAATGTAAGTTAATATTTTGGCGTGCAAAATTATCAAGAAATTCATTTTCTACATTACAAACAGTAATAATCTTTTTATTACCGATAATAATACCTAAAGGAATCGTAATAAATGACAATACTTTCAAGTTTGTGTCATTAACAACAGGTAAATCTAGTATGATAAGCGAGTAGCGTGTATCCTCATCGTAATCTACACGGGCGCTTTCTTCTGAATCTAGTGGATCTCGAATGAAATCTTCAGGAATATCATAACGATTGATTAAAGTTTCTATTTCTTCCCAATTTGGATCAACAACATTTATCCATGAAGCGGTTTGATCTAATTCAGTATGAACAATTTCTTGGGTTTGTGAATGCTTGTAAGCAGTTATCATAAGACAATGATGTCCTTTCTTTGAAATTCTTTTTAATGTTAGCGAAGAAACATGATATTGACAAGCATACAATTCATTATTTTAATTGTCCGTTTGCCATTAAGCGCAATGGACCATTAAAAATAATTTTAAATAAGTAGCCAACGACAATGTCAGGTTCCTTTCTATTTGTATCTTGAACCCAGTGTTTAATAAAAGAAATCGTAGCACCAAAAACATAACTATGAAAGTAATCTAACGGTATACCAGAAATGCTATGGTCATCATTAACATTCTTAAACATATTCTCAAACATGAGTTCTGATATTTTTTCTTCTATATGACTCTTTCGCTCTAATTTAAAAATAATTTGATAAAATTCGATATTTTTATTGATATAAATCATGATATTTTTTAGCACTTTCTCTGAAAAGACTTTAGCGAAAGCTTCAATGTTGAGCCCTTTTGTCATATCTTTGTAGAAAAGCATATCATCTGCTAAATCACTGATATACTCATCTTCCATATCTGAAAGTAAAATATATTTATCTTCATAATGTAAATAAAAAGTGCCACGGTTAATATCTGCTAATTCTGTGATATCTTGTATCGTGATTTTTTCTAAATCTTTTTTATTTAATAATTGAATGAATGCATTTTTAATTGCTTGTTTCGTTTTACGAACACGTCGATCTTCAATCATATATTGTCAACTCCTTGTACGTTAATAGACAATTTAAGTAAAAATGTTCAAAAACGGACATAATGGTTATCATTGCATATTGTTCATTGAAACAATCTCATTATAATAAACAAAGCAGTTATTAATCAACAAGGTGTTTAAGAAGGAGATAAGTTAATATGAATATTTTTAAAAGTAAATTATTATGGATTGCACCTATAGCAATTCTAATCATACTTGCAATTTTTTCAATTGCATTTTATCCAGCATATAATCCAAAACCTAAGTAATTACCAATAGCAATCGTTAATCATGATGAAGGTACTTCTATACAAAATAAAGATATTAATATCGGGAAAAATTTAGAGGATAAACTCTTAGATAGTGATTCTGATACAGTAAAATGGGTGAAGGTTGATAATGAAAAAGACGTTCGAAAAGGACTAGACGAACAAAAATATTATGGCGCAGCGATTTTCGAAAAAGATTTTTCAAAACATGCTATGAGTCAAACTCAAAAAGTAGTGATGGATAGCAAAAAACAAGAAATGCAAGATAAAGTTAAATCAGGTGAAATACCACCAGAACAAGCCAAACAAATGCAAAGTCAAATGGCTAAATCAGGTGCTTCTCAAGATATTAAAGTTAAACGTGCAGAGTTTAAAACGATAACTAATAAGGGTGCAAATATGCAGGCATCTCAAATTTCATCTAATGTACTAAAAGGTATTGGTGACAATTTAAATAAACAAATCACGCAACAAAGTTTAGATACTTTAGAAAAGCAAGATGTAAAAGTGAGTGCTAATGAAATTGAAGCACTGACAAATCCTGTAAAAGTAGCTGATAAACAAGTGCACAAAGTGAAAGATCATCAAGGTAATGGTAATGCTTCTTTCTTAATGTTTATGCCAGTGTGGATCAGTTCAATTGTGGCATCAATCTTGTTATTCTTTGCCTTTAGAACATCTGACAATATTAAAATTTCTCACCGTTTAATTGCATCTTTAGGTCAATTAGGTGTGGGTGTACTTACAGCATTTATTGGTGGCTTTGGCTATGTTTACTTTATGTCCGCCGTACAAGGGTTTGATTTCCCTGACATTAATAAAATAGCCGTATTTGTCTCAATTGCACTGTTAGGATTTATTGGACTTATTTTAGGTGTAATGACTTGGTTAGGTATGAAATCTATACCAATATTCTTTATTGCAATGTTCTTTAGTATGCAATTAGTTATGTTCCCTAAACAAATGCTACCTAAGTTCTATCAAGATTATATTGTAAGTTGGAATCCATTTACACACTATGGTGAGTACTTAAGAGAATTACTTTATATGAATCAACCGTTAGAAATGAATGCTACAATGTGGATGTTTGTAGGATTTATCATCTTTGGTATTGTATCTTCTATTAGTGCTGCTATGATAAGAAAACATAGTGGTAAACGTACTGAAATTCCGTCATAAAAATAAATATAATAAATTTTTGAGTCTGAGACATCTATTGATGCCCAGGCTCTTTTTTTTGTTTACGTAAAAAATTGGAGAAAGCACTTATCATTATGTGTCACTTCAATTGATAACATGATGACAGTCATAAACGTAAAGCGGCATCAATAAAAATAAGCAAGTTTTAAATTTGAGTCGATACTAAAAAATCGATTCGGATTTTTAATATTAATTAAAATAATCAATAAGGTAAAGTTCGATTGCGCCAGTCTTTTAAGGAAATTTATTATCTCCTTGCAATATGATTACAAATTTATTGACTAACTTACCTTATATTTTAATATTTGTTTAACATTGACTTAACAAAAATTAGATACAATTAACATGGTTTACAAATAATTCAAAGAGGTGTAATGATGGATTCTTCAGTAATGGAGATTATTTTTACTTTTATAGGTGGTTTAGGTATATTTTTATACGGAATTAAACAAATGGGTGATGGTCTACAGGCAGCTGCGGGTGATCGTCTTAGAAACATTTTAAATACATTTACAAGTAATCCAATCATGGGTGTACTTGCCGGTATGATTGTAACGATTTTAATTCAAAGTAGCTCGGGAACTACTGTAATTACAATTGGGCTAGTAAGTGCAGGGTTTATGACCATGCGTCAAGCAATAGGAGTAATCATGGGTGCCAATATAGGTACGACGGTTACAGCATTTATTATAGGTATAGACATTGGTGCTTATGCGCTTCCTATTTTAGCTATTGGTGCATTTTTAATGTTCTTTATTCAAAAACGTAAAGTGAAAAATATAGGGATGATCCTATTTGGTTTTGGTGCATTGTTTTATGGCTTAGAACTGATGAGTGGGGCAGTTAAACCTTTAGCTGATTTAGAAGGTTTTAAACAATTGATGTTGGATATGTCTTCTAATCCAATTTATGGCCTTATCGCAGGAACAATATTGACTGTAGTTATTCAGAGTTCAAGTGCAACAATCGGTATTTTACAAGGCTTTTTTGCAAATGACTTGATTAGTTTACATGGCGCATTACCAGTTTTACTTGGTGATAATATAGGTACGACGATCACTGCAGTATTAGCGAGTCTTGCTGGCTCACTGGCAGCTAAACGTGTTGCAGCGGTGCACGTCATGTTTAATGTTATAGGCGCATCTATATTCTTAATTATACTGCCACTATATCAAATGGCTATTGAATGGATGCAAAGTCTGCTCAACTTAAAACCGGAAATGGTTATTGCTTTTGCACATGGTACATTCAACGTTACCAATACATTAATACAATTACCGTTTATTTTTGTACTCGCATGGGTAGTGACTAAAATTGTTCCAGGTGAAGATTTAAATGAAAAATATAAACCTAGAAATTTAGACAGAAATCTTATTAATAGAGCACCGAGCATTGCTCTCCAAGAGGCTCAAGAAGAAATTCAAAATATTGGGCACATGACATTTTCTATGCTTAAGAATGTAAATGAATATGATGATAAAAAAGAAAGAGACATCATGCATAAACACGCGGCTATAGATAATATGAATGATAATGTACGTCAATATTTAACTAAGATATCTGAAAAGAAATTATCTAAAAAAGATGCGGAAAGAATGACGGTACTTCAAGATGTAAACCGAACAATATTGAAAGTGGCAGGATTATCTGAAGCTTATTTATTAGATAAGAAAAAAGAACAAACGAATCAAGTTCAAATTTCTGAAAAAGCAGAAGCGAGTATCAATCGATTGTATGATCATGTAACGACATCTTTTGACAAAACAATCGATATGTTTGATGTCTATGACAGGGTCAAACGAGATGAAATTGTGAAAATAAGTAATGAGTCTTATCGTTTAGAGCATGATTTAAGGAAAAAACATATTAAGAGACTAAGTTCAGGTGAGTGTACACCAGAAGGTGGTTTATTATATCTTGATATGATAGGTATATTAGAACGTATCGGTTATCATTCGAGAAATATTTCAGAATCAATGATAGACATCGATGAAATTGAGACAAATGAAGAGACGGAACATGCATTAGAATGGTCACATTAAATTACGTTTAATGAGGTGAATGTGGGACTGGAATCACTTTTAGAAACTGTGATGCCGGTCTCACTTTATTATTTTTAAATTTAGTAAGCGTTTGCACTATCTTAATTAATTATTTTATCCTACAATTAGTAATAACATAAGGAAATAATGGAGGTTACAATATGAGTGTTTTCGATAAGTTTAAATTAGATAACCAAGTGGCAATTGTTACGGGTGGTGCTTCTGGATTAGGTAAAGCTATGGGTAAAGGGTTAGCCGAAGCGGGCGCAAACTTAGTCATTGCTGACATAAATTTAGAATTGGCCAAGGAGACAGCTGCTGAATTTGAAAATGAAACAGGTAACAAAGCAATCGCATGTAAAGTAGACGTTACAAGCATATCGGATGTTGAACAAATGGTTACAGATGTCGTGGATACATTTGGCCGTATTGATATTTTATTTAATAATGCAGGTATTAATGAACATGTTAAATTTGAAGATATGCCATACGATCGTTGGGTAAAAAATATGGATGTAAATATTAACAGTATGGTATTAGTCTCACAAGTAGTTGGTAAAGTGATGATAGAACAGAAAAAAGGATCAATTATTAATACATCTTCAATGTCAGGTATTATAGTGAATACGCCACAACCTCAAGCTGCCTATAATACATCGAAAGGTGCTGTCATTATGTTTACGAAAAGTTTAGCAAGTGAATGGGCTGAACATGGTATTCGTGTAAATTCTATTGCACCAGGATACATGAAGACAGAACTTACAAAAGATTATTTCGCACAAGGCGGAGATATGATTGATACATGGATGAAATTCACACCACTTGGTAGACCAGGTGTTCCAGAAGAATTACAAGGTGCTGCATTATATTTAGCGTCTGATGCTTCATCGTTTGTGACTGGAAGTGTTGTTACAATCGACGGCGGTTATACAGCGTTATAGTATAGATTATTTAAATTCATATATGCGAGTGTTGGTAAGGTCTATTCAATATACCAACCAACAATATTTATAAATAAATGAAACTATATAAGACAGGTCATTAATCAGATATGAACGTGAATTAATGACCTGTCATTATTGTTATTTTAAATCCTTATTAAAACGATAGGAATACTTGACAAATATGCGAGACAGGCATAGTATTACTATTAATATAATATTCAGAAAATTGATTGGGAGGGTTCATGTATGACATCAATGAGTATTTTAGATCAAAGTCCAATAGATACTGATGAAACTGTTAGGGATGGTATCGCACGTACAGTTGAATTAGCTCAACTTGCCGATACAGAAAATTACACAAGATACTTTGTTGCAGAGCATCACAATATACCTGAAGTCGCTGGAACGAGTCCAGAAATATTAGTGACACATTTACTAAATCAAACGAAACGTATTCGAGTGGGATCGGGCGGCGTTATGTTACAACACTATAGTCCGTTTAAAGTGATTGAGCAATTTCATTTGATTAGCAATATTGCACCTGGAAGAGTGGATTTAGGTATAGGAAAAGCGCCGGGTGGTTTTCCTTTAGCAACTCAAGCATTACAATCTGAATTAAAATCTCCGCAAACAACTTTTAACGAAAAATTTCACTTATTAAATCGTTTTAATAAAAATGATTTCACAGATGAAGAAGCATATAGTCAGCTACAAACATCTATACGTAATAATGAAATTCCGTCACCAGAACTTTACTTACTTGGAGGAAGTGAAAATTCAGCACAATTTGCTGCTGACGAAAAAGTAGGTTTTGTATATGCATTTTTTATTAATTCTAATATTGACGTGTTACATCAGTCGATTAAAGCATATAAAGCACAATATCCTGAGGGAAGAGTTATCGTGGGTGTAGCTACAGTAGTGACTGAAAGTGAATCAGATAAGGCTTTGGTAGAAGAAGGGCGCACAAATTATGCACTTCATTTCAAAGACGGTCGGAAAATTACAGTCAATACGAAACAACAATTAGACACATTTACAGAACAAAGTACGGAAACATTTGAAGTTGAAACTAAAAAAATTGAAGTATTAGATGGTTCAGCAAGCGAAGTAAAACAACAATTGCAACAATTAAATGTCGATGGATTGATAGATGAATTTATGTTACACATACCGGTTCGAAATCATGAATTACGAATGAAAACAGTTAAACAAATGTCACCTGCAAAGCATGTGATTAACGAGAAAGAAGGGATAGTATGACTAAAGGGAAAATAGATTTTGGAATTATGCTTAACGGGCCAGGTAGTCATATGCATGCTTGGAAATCGAATGAAGTGCCTGATGATGCGAGTACAAATTTTGATTTTCAGTTGGAAATTGCTAAGAGAGCAGAAGCAGCAGGTTTTAGCTTTGTATTTGTTGCCGATGGGTTATATATACATGAGAAATCGATACCTCATTTTTTAGATCGACATGAACCACTTACATTGCTGGCTGCCCTTGCACCAGTTACAAAAAATATCGGTTTAGTAGGGACAATTTCAACGTCTTATAGTGAACCATTTACAGTAGCACGTCAGTTAGCAACAATAGATAGAATTAGCCATGGACGTGCAGGTTGGAATGTAGTTACATCACCACTTGCAGGTAGTGCAGATAATTATAGTAAAGGTGACCATCCGGAACACGATATTAGATATGATATTGCCGAAGAGCATATTCAAGTAGTTCAAGGCTTATGGGATTCATATGAGGACGATGCATTTACTTTTGATGTGGAAAAAGGTGAGTATTTTGATAAAGATAAAATGCATACTTTAGATTACAAAGGTAAGTATTTTCAGGTCAAAGGTCCACTAAATGCAAGCCGTTCTGAACAAGGTCAACCGGTCATTTTCCAAGCTGGTGCATCTCCGAAAGGTCAGGCTTACGCAGCTAAATATGCGGATGCAGTATTTACGTTAGGTGAATCCAAAGAAATCGCTCAAAGCAATTATGATAGTATCAAAGCGCAAGCAAAAGCATTTGGACGTAATCCTAATGAAGTGAAAGTATACCCTATATTAGCACCGATTATTGGTGAAACTGAAAATGAAGTTGAATCTCGATTTGAGGAAATAAAATCATTAGCTAATATTGATGAGGCGTTAGATTATTTAGGAAGATATTATGATCATCATGATTTTAGTCAATATGATTTAGACGCGCCATTCCCAGAGCTTGGCGAAGTTGGACAAAATAGTTTCCGTGCTACTGCAGATGCGATCGCAGCTCGCGCTAAGGAACATCAGCTTACTTTACGAGAAGTTGCCTTAGAAGAAACTGTCCGCCGTTCTCCATTCATGGGCACATATGAAAAGGTTGCCGATTTAATTATTGAATGGTTTGAAGATGGTGCAGCAGATGGCTTTATATTTGGACCACATATTTATGGTGCGGTTTATGATGAATTTATCAATCATGTCTTACCGATATTAGAACAAAAAGGTTATTATACTCAGGAGTATCAAGGTGATACATTACGTGATCACATAGGTATTCCATTTAAAGAAAATAGATATAGTCAGTCACATGTAACGCAATAATTAAATATACGTACTTATATAGATAGACACATCTATGTTATATACAGTTGTGTCTATTTTTTATTATAAAAGGAGTGAATCCGTATGTCAGAATCAAGCACAACATCATATCAAAATGGCAGTAATCAAAATGTAAATCAGACTTCTGATCATATAGCAGTAAAGACTAAGAAAAAATTCGAATTACCTCACGTTTTATTAATCATGTTAATCATGATGATGTTTGCTTGTTTCTTGACCTATATTATTCCTGCAGGTGCATTTGATACTAATAAAGATGGTTCAATTATTCAAGGCACATATCATGCTATTGATCAAAATCCAGTGAATCCAATTTATGCTATAACACTCATTTTAAACGGCGGTATTCAATCAGCACAAACAGTAACCTTATTACTGTTTATCGGTGGTGCAATGGGAGGTATATTATATCTTGATTCTGTAAAAAAATTAACGAATTATATGATTTATCGCTTTGAACATGCCGGCGCATTGCCACTTATTATTGGCTTATTTTCATTAATGGCATTTATTGGTTTCTTTATTGGCGGAGATCAAATGATTGTATTTGTAACATTAGGTGTCATTTTAGTGAATCGATTGAAACTAGATCCAATCATGGCATTAGCGATTACCTTTTTACCATTGTACATGGCTTTTTCAGTATCTCCATCCGGTATGGCAAAGATAGGACAAATTGTATATCCTGAGGTTGCATTATATTCGGGTTATGGTGGAAGAGCAATTATGTATGGCGTATTCTTAATTGTTACTTTATTGTATGTTATTTGGTATGCAAGAAGAGTAATAAAAGATCCCAGTAAAAGTGTGATGAACACAAGTGAATGGCGACAAGATATAACTCAAACAGCGCATCATGAAATGGCTACCGAGGATAGACAAGTCAATTGGAGAGACAGTATCGTCGTTGCATTAGTTGTCTTAACGCCAATTGTCTTAGCTTTAGGAAATGGTTTGTTTAGCTGGCCAGAAAAGTACGGAAATGGTGTATTTATTACTATATTCGGAATAAGTTTTGTATTGGCTTATATTGTAAAAAGCAAAACGCCTAGCGAAATGGTCGACGGATTTTTAGAAGGTGCAAAGCCAATGTTGGTCGTTGCGTTTGCTATTATCATGGCGAATACGATAAGTGTTATTTTGGAAAAAGGACAAATTCTTAGCACGATTGTTCACACACTTACAACACAACTTGATGGTGCATCTTCAGGTATTGTTTCTGTAATCGTATTTTTAGTGGCAACGGTCTTTAACTTCTTAGTTCCATCAGGTTCAGGTCTTATGAGTGTCATGGTACCGATATTACAACCGGTAACAGACACATTAGGTGTTAATGATCAAATTTTATTAACTTCTTTATCTTTTGGTGGTGGGCTAGGAAACTTAATTACGCCTACTTTAGGTGCTACGATAGGTGCCATTGCGATTGCTAAAGCAAACTTTGGCTCATGGTTCAAATTTATGATACCACTATTCATCGTATGGCTAGTAGTTGGTTCCATCGTACTTTATATATTTACAGCTGTTGGTTGGTCAGGTGGCGTATAACTGAAAATTGAATCATATGGATTATAGAAATGAAAAGCGCCCTACAAAGTTTGCATTTATGCATGTCTACTTTGTAGGGCGTTTTATATGTCGCGAATTATTTAGTGATCACGTTTGTAAGATGTTGAAATTAAAAATATACCATATGCATGTGCGATTCAGTGAAACTTCATTATTGTTATTGTGCAACGGTTACTGAAAACGGAACATGTTTAAGCCATTTATGTTCTGGCTTTTCATCCGTAATGACTTCATTAATATCAGATATTTTCGCAAAGGAAAGTGTTGAAGAAACACCAAATTTACTTTTATCAATGAGAGCGATGACGTTTTCACTTTCTTGTACCATTTGTTTTTTTAATTGTACTTCAGGTAATGAAAAATCAGTTAATCCATTTTCTAACGTAAAACCATTTGCAGATAAAAAGAAATAGTCAATGTGATACATTTCTAGAATTTGAGAATCGATATTGCCAGTTATCGCGTTTGAATCTTGTGAAACAAAACCACCAACTACGAGAACGGTTAAATGTGGATTTTCTTTTAATAGTACGGCATTTTCTAGACCATTTGTAATAATTGTCAGTTCCATCGTAGTTTCTGCAAGTAATTTGGCGAGTTCATAAGTAGTCGAACTTGCATCAATCATAATACATTGTTGCGGTTTGATTTTTTTTAAGGCGGACTTACTTATTTTATATTTTTCACCGTGTTTTTGTGTTAAACGATAAGAAAAGTTAAATTTAGAGCCTATATTTTCTGTGACTTTAGCGCCACCATGTGTACGTGTTAATTTATTTTCACTTTCTAGTCTCCGTAAATCACTTCTTACTGTTGCTTCAGTAACACTTAAGTAATCAGATAGTTGTTTTACTGTTGCGCGTTTATGAGATTTAATATACGAATATATATGTTCTCTGCGTTCATCTGCATACATTTTCATGTGCTTCACATCCTCTTTAGTATTACTTTTATATTAACATAAATTCGATATAAGAAAATAAAAAGAAAACAAAACGAAAATAAATGAAAAAATATTTGTGATAAATAAAAAAGTATATTAGAATTACACATATAGATGAAAGCGTTTTCTAAAAATGATAAGGGAGCTGTTAATGATGAGTAAGAAAAATTATCCTGAAACAATGAACGCAGTAGTCGCATACGCGCCTGGAGAATATAAATATGAAACAGTTGAAACGCCAACGATAGAACATCCTAAAGAAATTGTTGTGAAAGTTGAAGCATGTGGTATATGTGCTGGTGATATAAAGGCTTATGGCGGTGCACCAAGTTTTTGGGGTGATGAAAAGCAACCTTCATACATTAAAGCACCTATGATTCCGGGACATGAATTTATAGCACGCATTGTAGAAAAAGGAGAAGATGTTACAGATTTTGAAATTGGAGATCGTGTGATTTCAGAACAAATCGTACCTTGTTGGAATTGTAGATTCTGTAACCGCGGCGAATATTGGATGTGTGAAAAACATGATCTTTATGGATTCCAAAGCAATGTTAACGGTGGTATGGCGGAATATATGAAATTTACTAAAGAGGCTATTAATTACAAAGTACCAGAAGATATGCCTATTGAAAAAGCCATTTTAATTGAACCATATGCATGTAGCTTGCATGCCGTTCAACGTGCCAATATTAAATTAGGTGACTTTGTTGTCTTATCTGGTGCCGGTACACTAGGTTTAGGTATGGTTGGCGCAGCTAAAAAAGCGGGTGCGGAAACATTAGTCGTCTTAGATATGAAAGATGATCGATTAGAATTAGCTAAAGCATTTGGTGCTGATATTGTTATGAACCCATCAAAAGTGGATGTAGTAAAAGAAATTAAAGATATGACGGAAGGATATGGTTGTGATACGTATATTGAAGCAACTGGCCATCCTAAGTCTGTAGAACAAGGTTTAAGTGCAATTAGAAAATTAGGTCGTTTTGTAGAATTTTCTGTTTTTGGAGATCCAGTCACGGTGGATTGGAGTATTATCTCTGACCGTAAAGAATTAGATTTAATGGGTAGTCACTTAGGACCTTATTGTTATCCATTGGTTATAGATGGTATTCAAAAAGACGACTTCCCTACAGATGGCGTTGTCACACATCAACTACCTTTAAAAAATTTTGAAGAAGGATTTGAATTGATGAAAAAAGGAGATCAATCGCTAAAAGTGGTTCTAGTACCATAAATTAATATTGTCAAACACAACGTCGTAAAAGGAGCGTTTTAAAATGAAAAAAATGATTAATAACCCAGATAATGTGATTGAGGAACTAATGTCTGGTTATCTAATTGCTTATCCAGAATATATTAGACGTTCTGAACTCCATAAGAGAGCTTTAATAGGCAAAAAGAGAAATGACAAAAGAAAAGTTAGCATATTGATAGGTGGCGGTTCGGGTCATGAACCAGCATTCTTAGGATATGTTGGTAAAGGTATGGCAGATGGTGTAGCCGTTGGAAATATTTTTGCTTCACCTTCGCCAATACCTATACAGGCAGTTACAAGAGAAATAAATCGTGACCATGGCGTACTTTATATCTATGGAAACTACGCAGGAGATTTAATGAATTTTGAAATGGCGAGTGAAATGACGGAAATTGAAGATGATATTGTGACTAAGGCAGTGATTGGTAATGATGACGTCGCTTCTTCCAAAGATATAGATGATCGCAGGGGGATTGCAGGAGAATTATTAGTTTATAAAGCGGCTGGTGCGGCTGCAGACTTTGGTTATGATTTAGAAGAAGTTAGACGTATTGCGCAATTGGCAAACGATCAAACGCGTTCAATGGGTATTGGTTTGAGTCCATGTTATTTGCCGCAAACAGGTAAACCAAGCTTTGATTTAAAAGATAATGAGATGGAAATCGGTTTAGGTCATCACGGTGAACCTGGTATTGAAAAAACAACAATTCGCACAGCTAAAGAAACGGTTCAAGTTATTATGCAAAATATTTTAAAAGAAGACATCTATCACGCTGAAGATGATGTTGTTGTCTTAATCAATGGTTTGGGCGCCACTTCACAAATGGAACTTTATATTATCAATAAAGAAGTAGATGCAATTTTAAAAGATAATCATATCAACACATACCTAACATTTATAGGGAATTTCATTACTTCAATGGAAATGGGTGGCTTTTCAATTACATTGATGAAAGTTGATGATACATTGAAGCGCTGTATAGATCATCCTATAGATTGTCCAAATTTCAAAGTCATTTAGGAGGAGCGCATTATGACATTAACAAATGAATCATTTAAAGCGTATATTTTAGCTTTAACCGAACTTTTTGAAAATAAAAAAGACGAACTTTGCGAATTGGATAGAAAAATTGGTGACGGTGACCATGGCGTAACGATGGATATCGGTTATCAAGCTGTTAAAGAAACAATTCAAAATGAATTGGCAGACCAAGATGATATTTCAAAAATTAGTGTAGCAGTTGGTAAGCGTTTCTTAGATGCTGTCGGTTCATCTGTCGGACCATTGTACGCTTCAGGCTATTTAAAAGGTGCCGTTGCTGTTAAAAATGAGACATCTTTAGATGATGAAGGTCTCTATCAATATTTGATTGCTTTTTGTAAAGGAATCCAGGATAGAGGTAAAGCTAAAATAGGCGATAAAACGATGATAGATACACTTGAACCTTTTTACAAATCATTAGAACATGCACAACAATCAGGTGAATCGTTTGCTGATGCATTTCAAGTAGCGTTAGGTGAAGCAAAACATGGTATGGAAAGTACTAAAGATATTGTATCGAATAAAGGAAGATCAAAACGTTTAGGATATCGTTCCCAAGGACATGTAGATCCTGGCGCAATGTCTGCCTATTTGATGCTAGATACATTTAAACCATTTATATAAGGTATGAAGAAAATTTAAGGAGGAATTTTAATGAAAATAGCAATTGGTGCAGACCATAATGGATATGATTTAAAAGAAGCGGTCAAAGCGCATGTTGAGCATTTAGGACATGTAGTTGAAGATTTTGGTTGTCATCAATGTGCTGAAACGGACTACCCTGATGTAGCGGCTGAAGTTGGAAAAAGCATTCAACAAGGTGAAAACGAACGCGGTATTTTGATTTGTGGTACGGGTATTGGTGTAGCAATTACTGCAAACAAAATAAAAGGCATACGTGCAGCATTAGCACACGATTATTATTCTGCGGAACGTGCACAATTAAGCAATAATGCACAGATTTTAACTATGGGGGCACAAATTATAGGTGTTGAAGTTGCTAAAAAAAATGTTGAAGCTTATCTTAATGTGAGTTGGGAAGGTGGTTCACAGCGCAAAGTTGATAAGATCGATAAAGTGGAAGAAAGTGAAAATAAGTAAAACATAACTGGATTAATAATATAAAGGCTAAGCATCCTATACTAGCGCTAAAAATAGGATGCTTAGTTTTTTAATTTGTAGTTATGTGATAAACAAGACGTGGTTATATATAAGGTAAAGCAAAGACGTCGTAGTATTTCTATATGTTTGAAGAATTGTCACTGTAATTTTAAGATAATTGTCATATAATATGCTTGAGGAGGATTATCTATGCGTAGAGTATTATATGCTTTTTTAATTTATACAGTTTTAGGCTTACTCAGTGGTTTCTATTATCGTGAATTGACGCTTGCACATCATTTCACTGGTGATACACAACTCGTTGTAGTACATACTCATACCCTTATATTAGGGATGTTTATGCATTTGATTTTATTGCCTGTTGTAAAAGTATTTAAACTAAGTAGTTATTATTTATTTAATTGGTTCTTTATTGTTTATAATATTGGCGTATTAACGACAATAGGTATGATGTTTACCAAAGGTACATACCAAGTCATTGGAATGACTGTGCCTGAATCTTTTGCGGGATATGCAGGTATAGGTCATACGATTTTAACTGCTGGCTTTATACTATTATTCTTCTTATTAAGAAATGCAATAGTGAAAGACCCAAGGGATTAATTAAAAAGCTGCTAACAATGCGTAAACCATTGTTGGCAGCTTTTGCTTTTTTATAAATAATTTTTATCTACAGTATTAGTAAAAATGAAACGAGATGGTACTATATTATTTTTTTGATTTTAATGCTTTATAAAAAATATCACGTTGTTTTTCTAAAGAAATAGGGTCATTATACTGTGTTTCTGTAACATCAAATTTAATCACCTGATTATCTTTAACTGCTGGTAGATTATTCCAATAATTAGTATTTTCGAACGGTGCAGGTTGATCACCATTTGTCGCAATAACTGCAAAATCGCCTATATAATCTTTGAAATTTTCAGGATTAATAGGTGTGGCAAATTTGTCTTGAGTTGCTTTTTCTAGCGCTTTAGGTTGCTTCATACCATAACCATCATATAAGATTTCTGTGCCTCTACCTAAATGATCACTAAATGCCATAGTACCTTTTGGAGTTTGTTGCAATACTGACACAGTCTTGCCTTTAATTAATGGTGACAATTCTTTTTTATCGTCGGCCATTTGTTTATCCCAGTCTTTAATCCATTGTTTAGCTTTCGACTCTTCATTGACTAAAGCGGCAAGTTTTTTTGCATGGTCTTTATAAGTAGATTTTTCTGAATCAAAAGCTACGGTTGGAGCAATTTTCTGTAATTTTTTAATATTTTTATCTTGTATTGTCGTTACGATAAGGTCCGGTTTTTGTTTAGTAACTTGTTCAACACTGGTATTATCAATACGCTTAATGCCTTTTGTAACATCATTTAATACTTTGTTTTTCTCTACAAATTCTGGTACGGCAATCGGCTTATGGCCAAATTTTACCAATGCGCCGATATAAGTTGGGTGTAAAACAGCAATTCTTTTAGGGTTTTTAGGAATTTTAACTTCTTTACCTGTATCATCCTTAAAAGATTTTTCAGTGGATTTATTTTCACTATCGTTCTTTTTACTTGAATCTTGTGTGCTGCAAGCGCCTACAAATAATGTCAAACAAATTAAAATTAATAACAATTTCTTCACAGATTAACAGCTCGTAAATTTTAAGAATTTTGAAAATTAAAAGGTTTTCATTGATAATCGTTATCAATTATAGCATAATGTAGGAAAGACACAAGCTGAATTTTGGGAGGATGCTTTATGGATGATGTTATTATAATTGGCGGAGGTCCTGCAGGATTATTTGCTAGTTTCTATTCAGGCTTAAGGGGTATGCGTGTGCGTATTATAGATATCCAGGATAAACTTGGTGGTAAAATGCATGTATATCCAGAAAAGATTATTTGGGATATTGGTGGATTAGCTCCAAAACCTTGTTTTGAAGTAATTCAAGATACAGTTAAGCAAGGTTTGCATTTTGAACCAGAAGTAAATTTAGAAGAACGTGTGATTGATATCAGGAAAATAGAACAACAACACTTTGAAGTTGAAACTGATAAAGGTAATGTATTTTCTAGTAAATCAGTTATTATTGCGATTGGTGGCGGCATCATTAATCCGAAGCAACTCGATATTAAGGATGCAGAGAGATACAAATTGACAAATTTACATTACGTCGTTCAGTCATTAAAAAAATTCAAAGACAAACATGTATTGATTTCAGGAGCTGGCAATTCAGCATTGGATTGGGCAAATGATTTAAGTGGCTATGCTAAAAGTGTAACGCTAATATATAGAAAAGCTGATATTAAAGGTTATGAAGTCATGAAAGAAAAATTGGAACAATTAAACGTTAAAAAATTACCGAATACACATATACATCAATTAATTGGTGATGAAACGCAAACGCAGATTGAGCAAGTCATCTTAGAGAATATTGAAACTGGGGAACATACTGTAAAATCATTTGATGATGTCATCATTAGTCATGGCTTTGATAGAGAGAACACATTACTTGAACAATCTTCTGCTAAAGTGGATATGTTTAATGAATATAGCATTAAGGGCTTTGGTAATACTGCTACAAGCATCGATGGTCTATATGCATGTGGTGACATTATTTATCATGAAGCTAAAGCACATTTAATTGCAAGTGCATTTAGTGACGCTGCGAATGCAGCTAACCTAGCTAAACTTTATATAGAACCAAAAGCAAAAGCAGAAGGCTATGTTTCTAGCCATAATGAGATTTTCAAAGAATCTAATAAGGTAGTTATGAAAAAATATTTATAGCTTACAGCACATGATGCTTTTTAAACGACAGCGGAAAAACCGTTGTCGATTTTTTTATACAAAAAGCATTATTTATATGAAGGATAGTTTGAGAATTATTACAGACTATATCATAATATAGAAAACATAAGTTATAGGAGATGTGGCACGATGATAGAGATAAAGCATGAAGCACCTAGTGTAGTTGATTATAGAAATTTGCGAAAAGTAGCAGGGTTAAGTGAGAAATCACAAAAAGCTGCGGAAAAGGGCATTAGCAATGCATGTTTTAATGTGACCATATATCATGGAACAGACTTGATAGGTATGGGACGTGTCATCGGTGATGGTGGTACAGCATTTCAAATTATTGATATTGCTGTAAACCCTGAGTTTCAAGGACAAGGTTATGGTAAAACGATTATGTCGCATATCATGTCATATGTAGAAAATGAAGCTGAAGAAGGTACTTATGTTAGTTTAATGGCTGATTATCCAGCAGATCAATTTTACGCACAATATGGATTTATCACTACAGAACCTCATTCTTGTGGTATGTATATCAAATTTTAAGCATAGTATGGCAATAAAAAATAAAAAAGGGTGAGTCGCATTATGGCGATTCACCCTTATGTGTGTCAGTTTATAAATTATTTTGATTCATGAATATTTGCATCTGTGGCATTTGTTCTAGAACGTAAATCAGCTTCAATTTCTTCTAAACTACGACCACGTGTTTCAGGTAAGTATTTGATGACAAATATTAGTGCACAAATCCCGATCACTGCAAAAATTAAAAATACTTGTTCTACAGGTAAGACTTCAGTCAATATTGGGAAGAATTGAGCAACTAATAAACTTCCGATTGACAATACTAATGCTGCGGCACCCGTTGCGGCACCACGTGCACGCATAGGGAATAACTCTGGTAACATTACCCATAATACAGGTCCCCAAGTAAAACCAAAGAATATAATGAATAACGTTAAACAAGCCACGATAATCCAAGCAGAAGATTGAATACCAATTGTCCAAATTAATACGGCCATAATAAGTAATGAAGCAACCATGCCAATATTACCAATGACTAATAAGCGTTTACGATCAATTTTATCAATAATCATAATTGCAACAATCGTAATGATAACGTTCACAGTACCAATACCAACAGTACCTAAAATAGAAGTAGCATCGCCTAATCCTGCTTTACTAAAGATAGAAGGTGCATAATATATAATGGCGTTAATACCGATAATCTGTTGTAGCAAAGCAAATATACAACCAATAATCAGTGTTGGACGTAACCATGGTGATTTTAAAACATTCCATGTACTTTCAGAGATACTATTAATTTCTTTCATATCTGCGATTTCTTTATCGATTTCGCTGTCCTTAAATGTTAATTTCATAACATCACGTGCTGCTTTTTCACTTCTATGTTCAAGTAACCATCTAGGACTTTCAGGCATAAATGCGACACCAATTAATAAAATAAGTGACGGTACAACTGCAAGACCTAACATCCATCTCCAACCTTCGATAGGTGTGAAAGCATAGTTGATTAAATATGAAGATAAGATACCAATCGTAATCATTAATTGGTTTAAAGAACTTAAAGAACCACGTTGTTCCGTAGGTGCCATTTCAGATAAATAAACTGGAACAATGGCAGTAGAGCCACCAACAGCCAATCCGATAACTAAACGACCTATAACTAATACGGGCATTGAAGGTGCTAATGCTAAGATAAGTGCACCAACAATATAAACAATAGCTATCACAAATACCACACGTCTACGGCCAAGTCTGTCAGATAATGGCCCACTTGCACCAGAACCAAAGATGGCACCGACAAGCATAGATGCAACAACCAATCCTTCTGTAACACTATTCAATGGTATATCATCTTTTATAAATAATAGAGCACCCGATATTACTCCCATGTCGTAACCATAGAGTAAACCTCCCAATGCACCAAGGAAAAAGATGAGTTTTTTATCTACTTTAATTTCCATAAAAACCCTCCTGATAAGTTTCGATATCAATAAGTATACGCTTTCATATTTTGGTTGTAAATATTAAAATATAAGATTTTTATTTATTCATATCTATTTATATTAGATATCATTTTATTCATATACGAATAAAAAAGGGACGCGTTTAAATCAATAAAAAAATAAACCTTAATTTCCTTTTTAAAAGAAAATTAAGGTTTATGTTAAGGATTAAGCATTAAAATCAATGACGATTCTACCTGAATTATTATCTTCAAGTACTTGTTTAATATTATCTTCAATATCATTAAAGTGGATTACTTTTTTAATATCATGTAAGTTATCTGGTTTTAAATCTTTAGCTAAACGGCGCCAGATATGTTTGCGTTGTCTCGTTTCAGTATAAACTGAATCAATACCTATAATACTTACGCCTCTCAAGATAAATGGAAATACTGAGCTATCAAATTTTGCACCTGCTGTCATACCAATAACAGCAACCATACCATTGTAATCCAATTGTTTCACGATTTGTGATAAACTCTCTCCGCCAACTGGGTCAATGACACCTTGCCAAGTTCGTTTGCCAAGTGCTTTTTGATCGCTATTAGCAATGCGGGAAATAACTTCTTTAGCACCAAGCGCTTTTAGTTTGTCCTCTGCACCTTTTTTGCCAGTACTAGCAATAACATCAAATCCAATTGAATCTAACATCATAATCGCTAATGTACCAACACCTCCGGTAGCACCACGTACGAGTATATCTTTCTTTTCGATAGAAAGGCCGTTATGTTCTAACTTTTCAATAGCTAATCCAGCTGTATATCCAGCTGTACCATAAATCATTGCTTCTTCTAATGTTAAATCCTTTGGTAATGGTACAATCCATTCTTCTTTAACACGTGCATATTCACTAAAACCACCAAAATGGCTAGTCCCTAAGTCATAACCCGTAACGATGACTTCATCGCCTTTTTCGAAAGCATGTGTATCTGAATGTTCTACAACACCAGCTAAATCAATACCTGGAATCATTGGATAAGAAGAAACAATTTTTGAATTTTCTACTGTAGCAAGCGCATCTTTATAATTGATTCCAGAATATTTTACTTTAATAAGTACATCGCCTTCTGGTAGATCATCTACTGAAATATCTTTATATTGATTCACGACTTTGCCGTCTTGTTCATCGACTACAAAGGCTTTGAATGTGTTAGTCATTACTGAATGGCACTCCCTTATGTATAAAAATTACGAAGAATTAAAAAACAAGACCTACTTTATCATGTAATTGAATATTACACAATAAGCCAAACCTAGAGTATTTATAAGAAAGCGTTTTAATTTAAAAAAACTTTTAAATTACATAAAATTCGTAGATTTATTCTATACAAAGTGAATAAGTTAGAACTGAGTCAGGTGCTTTTTAAAATAGTAACCTGTCTTCGACTTTAGTATAATGACAATAAAATATAATGTGGGGTGAAAGCGGAATGGATCAATCTATAGAAATGGTTAAACTAGATGAAGTTAAAGTATTAAGAGAATTAAGTATCACTACGTTTAGGACGACGTTTAAGCATGGTGAATATACAGATGAAGATTTCGACGCATACTTTGATGAGGCTTATGCAGAAGATCAATTACTACAAGAGTTAAAAGATGACAATTCATTCACTTATTTCTATAAGGAAAATCGCGACATTGTTGGATATTTTAAATTAAACATTAATGAAGCACAAACTGAACCAAAGGGGGATGCGTATCTTGAGATTCAACGTATCTACTTTTTACCACATGCCCAAGGTGGTGGGCGGGGCAAACAAGTAATTGAGTTTGCCACTGCGAAAGCGCGTGAATTAAATAAAAAGAAAATATGGTTAGGCGTGTGGGAACATAATGCACAGGCTTTTAATTTTTATAAAAAGCAAGGATTGTCGGTGACAGGTGAACATCAATTTTATACAGGGAATGTTGTAGATACCGACTTGATAATGGAGAGAGACATCTGACCTAGGTATGTTAATTTGACATGTGTAACGATTTAAATTGTCGAAGATGTGTAATCTATCAATATAAACTTAAAAATTCTTTTGATTTTGTTAAATTTATATTTTCTTTTGAAAGAATTTTGATGAAAGATGTTCATTTTTGAATTTATAGTGAATAACATAATAATTCTCATCAACCCTAAATGGTAGCGTGATACATACTAAGTAACCTTTGGGTCATGAGTATTATAAATTCAAGGAGGTTTTCATATATGAAAAAATTATTAGCAGGGTTTTTGACATTATCATTAGCACTAGTTGCTTGTTCAAATGGTAGTGATGATGACAGCAGTAAAAAGGATGATAGTTCAAAAGACAATCAATCTTCTGAGGATAAGTCCAAAGATTCTAAGAACGATGACAAAAAGAACAATGATTCTGATAAAGACAAAGATAACAATTCAGATTCAGACAAAAATTCAGATAGTAAATCTGATGACAGTAGTTCAAGTGATCGCAATAATGGAGATGATGAAAACAGCTCGGATAATGCGTCAGTTTCAGATAGTTCATCAAGTAACAATGACAGTAACGCAAATAGTGATGGCTCAAGTTCAAATGCTGATGGAGATAATGCATCAGGAAACAATGACAATGCTAACAATGCCACATCTTCAGAAAGTAATGGCAACGAGAATGGTACTATGAATGATACTAATGGTAGTAATTCAAATGATAATGCAAGTGCAGATGCAAATAATGGTGCTTCTAGTGCCAACACATCGCAATACGTAGCGCCGTATCAAGGTCAAAATGCAGTGCCAGTAGCACAAAATATTACATCTGGTACACCTGATTCACAAGCTGCATTACAAAACTTACCGAATTTCCAAAATGCTTTAGATAATGCTACAACTGAAGTGAATGGTTTAAATGGACAATCTAATCCATATAATGATTATGCAATTGAAGGTAGCGAAGGAAATTATAGCTATATCTTCAGTTTCCAAAATCAAGCGCAACCTGGAACATATACAATAGCTACAGTTGATCAACAAGGTACTGTTAGAGTAGTGGACCCTGCTTATCAACAATAATATTGAATTTAGGTTTAGAAAAAGTGAGCCAGTCTTTTAATGAAGTCTGGCTCACTTTTTTGTTTGTTATTTAGTTATGACATAGTCTCAATTACTTAGATTTAATACATTTATGAATGATGTGAGAAATTGTTTCAAAGGCATGATTATCTTTATTAATAAATTCAGTATGATGAACATCTTTCATTTGATGACTGATTAAATCATTTAACAATGCTTTTGAATCACTATAACGTACAGTTGATAATGCGTGCATCACGTCATCATATACACCACGTTCTGTTACATATTTTTCATGATCTGGTGTATATTGACATACAACTTTATCTATCGATAGGGCATCAAATATAATCGATGAATAATCAGTCAATACAATATCAGATACTAACAATAAATCTTGAACTTCAATATGCGTAGGTGCAATGATTGCATTTTCAGGCATATAATCTGATTGATCTTCAATATGTCCTTTGAATATCACATTATATTTGTTAAGTAACCCGTCACTTATAGGCAATAAATCAACTTCATCAAAATGTGAGTGCCAAGTTGGAACATATAATAGTGTTTCTTTGTCAGGATTCAATTTAAGTTCTTGTTTGATGAAAGAAATATAATGTTTATCAGATTGTTTGTCCATTAAATATCTAACTCTTGGATAGCCACAATTTAAAATATGAGTTTGTTGTTGTGGAAAAGCAGATTTAAAGTGTTCAATAATTGGGGCACAGTCACTGATAAAATAATCTTGCTGTAACCATTTATTATATTTACGTGCTCGATAATTGTAAATGTTAAGATTTTGCGTCGGTTCCATACTGTCTAAAAACAATTTTTTTATAGGTGTGCCATGCCATAGTTGGATAATGGTACCATTTGGTTTTAAATTGTCTGGAATATAGCTTTCCAAAATAACAACCTGGGCACTTTCTATGAGAGACTTGGTTTTAGGGTCATCTGGTTTTATAAAATTGGGTCCATTTACATCATTCGTAATGAAATATATGGGTAACTTAGAAAAATGTTTTGCAAAGTGATTGAACAAATAGCGAGAATTACCTCTGAAACCATAATCAAAACCTAAGAATACAATATGGTCTTTAATGTTTGATTTATCTTTTTCATATATATAGCTCATATTTTGGTGTTTCTTTACAAAGTGATTTTGAATCATTTTAAATAACCAATGTGGTAATTTAAAATGCGTGCGATTTAAACATTTGTCAGTAAAACGCATTTGATCAGGAGCCAATATTTCGTTGTTTTTAAAGGGCAACGGGTGATTATGCGTATAAGCTAATTTGTTTAAATTGAATTTTGTAGTATTTAATGGCGTTAGATTTTTAATATCATGCCAAATGCGCTTACTTGTTATAAATTCAGAATTAAAGTTAAAAACGACATGACTATCTGTTATGACATCATCTTGCATTAAAGATATCAAAGCCAAATCGAATATATTATTAATATCGTAATTATTTAAGATAGATTGTGTTGTTTCTATATGATATATCACATTTGGAAAATGATTAATATTTTCTATCCAATCATTAAATGTAATGTCTGATTTACCGAAGTATGTGCAATCGTTGATATATTGATTTTTCACTGTATAGTCCGCTACAATCGTACACGGTTTTAATGATACAGCCTCAAGCATGGGTTGATATATGTCTATGCTGTCATTTATTAAGACAAAGTGTGTACAGTCTTCGTGTCTAGCTTTCTCCAGCTCAGATTCTAAATCATGAACTGCAGTAATTTCAATTTGTTTTATCATGAATATCCCTCTACTTAATAGTTAATAATCTTATTTTACCATGTTGCGTACGTGAGACAAAAGATATCCGTGAATAAAAAACCCCGAGCAAAACTCACTATATTTAAATTTATTCTTTACAGCAATGTAAATTAAATGTAATTATAGGGTATGAGTTGTAGCATTTAAAAATAATATTTTAAATTTTTATTGAATTTGGTAGAAAAAATGCTATAATTTAATTGTGAAAAAAATCACAATAAGGAATCGTTTTTATACACAATCATAAATATATGTAGAAAGTAGAAGTGAGTCAAAATGTTTGTAGATACGTTTAACCCCTTTGATAACGTCCTGTTATCATCAATTGTTGCAGCAGTGCCGATTGTTTTATTTCTTTTATGTTTAACTATTTTTAAAATGAAAGGCATTTATGCATCAATCACAACTGTTGTTGTTACAGTTATTATTGCTATCGTCTTCTTTAAACTACCTGTAAATATTGCATCAGGTGCTGTTGTAGAAGGATTTTTCCAAGGGATTATACCCATTGGTTATATCGTTGTAATGGCAGTTTTACTTTATAAGATTACGAATGAAACTGGTCAATTCGATACGATTCAAGATAGTATATCGAGCATTTCTCAGGACCAACGTATTCAATTGCTATTAATTGGATTCGCATTTAATGGATTTTTAGAAGGTGCTGCTGGATTTGGTGTACCTATCGCTATTTGTGCTTTATTACTTACACAATTAGGATTTGCGCCATTGCAAGCTGCCATGTTGTGTTTGATTGCAAACGCTTCAGCAGGTGCTTTTGGTGCCATTGGTTTACCAGTTACAGTTATAGACACATTAGGTTTACACGATAGTGTGACAGGTATGGCAGTTTCTTCTATGTCTGCTTTAACACTTGTGCTTATGAATATGCTTATTCCATTTTTATTAATATGGATTATAGACGGATTTAAAGGTATTAAAGAAACACTACCAGCGATACTTGTAGTTGCGATTACTTTCACTGTTTTACAAGCAATCATTACGGTGTTTATAGGCCCAGAATTAGCAGATATCATACCACCATTAGGTGCAATGATGGCACTTGCAATATTTTCTAAAAAATTCCAGCCAAAACATATCTTTAGAATTAATAAAGATGAAGAACCTCCAAAAATCAGCAAACATCAACCTAAAGAGATTATTTATGCATGGAGTCCATTCGTCATTTTAACAGTAGTTGTAATGATTTGGAGTGCATCTTTCTTTAAAGCGTTGTTTGTTCCAGGTGGTGCGCTAGAATCATTCGTGTTCAACATTGCACTACCAGGTACATATAGTGAAATCGCTAATAAGGCGATCACATTACCGTTAAACATCATAGGTCAAACAGGAACAGCTATTTTAATCGTTATTGTTATTACAATTTTGATGTCCAATAAAGTACATTTTAAAGATGGTGTGCGTTTATTCAAGAACGCATTTAAAGAGTTATGGTTACCAATCATTACGATTTGTTTTATTTTAGTTATTTCTAAATTAATGACTTATGCAGGTTTGAGTAATGCAGTAGGTGAGGGAATTGCGAAAACAGGTAGTATTTTCCCATTATTATCACCAATTTTAGGTTGGATTGGTGTATTCTTAACTGGTTCAGTTACGAATAACAATACTTTATTTGCGCCAATTCAAGCCGCGGTAGCAAGCAATATTGGTGCAAGTGGTGCGTTACTTGTTTCTGCAAATACCGTGGGTGGTGTTGCAGCAAAATTAATTTCACCTCAATCAATCGCTATTGCAACAGCCTCTGTACAACAAGTAGGTAAAGAATCAGAATTACTTAAAATGACACTTCGTTATAGTGTGGCTTTACTGGTTTTCGTATGTATTTGGACTTTCTTATTAAATATATTTATATAGAAAAAACAGATATTAATTTCAAATGGATTTATTTTTAATAGCTTATTATAAAACAAACGCCTACAAAGTAGTCATATGTATGTCTACTTTGTAGGCGTTTTTGCATTGTGTAAGGTGAAAATCCTATGATTGTCGGTTTATCTAATGTCTAAGTATCAAGCATATGTCTAAAAGAAAGATAGATTGCATTTGGCCCATAAGTCTCAACCGTTTGATAACCATTTTCGATAATAACTTGATCCTTAAATTCTTGGTTAATGAGACGGCGTAGTTTGTTTGCTAAAGCGTCTACATTGCCATGTTCAATTAAATAGCCATTTACATTATTTTGAATAATTGATTCAGGACCAGCATTTCCGTCAAAGCTTACTACGACACTGCCTTGATTCATTGCTTCTAATATAACCATGCCAAACCCTTCATTGCGGGATGGAATAACTGTCAGTTCGCTTTTAGCTAATTTTTCATTTAATTGATGTGTTGCGCCTTGAAGAAAAACAATATCCTCTAAGTTATTTTTACGAATCAACTTGGATAAGTTGTCTCGTTCTTTACCATCACCATATATGTGGACCTGATATCCAAATTGCCTCATATTTTCTTGAATTAGATTAATACTGTCAATCAATAAATCAAAGCCTTTTTCGTATTCTAAACGTCCGGCGGCACTAATATTTTTAACTTTTTGTTCTTGTAAGCGTGTTTCATTGATAATATTTGGGATTACAAAAGTAGGGATGTGTATGTAATCTTGATATTTTACTTTATCAGTTTCAGTTAATGTTGTTAATTTGTCTAGATTTTTATAGGCATTAATGATTTCTTGTTGATATGCTTCTGGATGCGCATCAAAATTCATGTGCTCCATACCAATTTTTTCACATTTCATAGGCGCATGTTGAGCAATAAGTATATTAAAACTTGCGCGTGTCCCAATTAGGACATCGGTATTAACGTGTTTAATTGCTTTAATCATTTTCTTTTCTATATAATGTGAAAATTGATTAAGACCAGGTTCGTGTTGGGAAATATACTTGGGTTTCGATAAGGATGTCCATTTAGTAATACGATTAAATAAGATATCTTTAAAATTAAAGGGATGTAATTGGTAGTTAACTAAGGGCTTAACTTTAATGGATGGATTGATATCAAAATAAGGTGATGTGTCTCCTTTAAAAACGGAAATAATTTCCACGTGATGTCCTTTTTCAGCTAGAACATTAGCGATTTGGGAAATCGATTTTACCGTTCCACCCATCGCATAAATATTATGCATAAAAAAAGTGATTGATTTCATAAAAACCTCCAAGCGTACTTTACTTAAATTGAAATCCATTATATCACGAAATGTGTGGTGGATTTCTTTATTTTCTTTGTTTATAAAACGTTGTGATAAATAAAGTATACCTCGTTTTAATAAGTATAATCATCAAAATATGATATATTCTAGTTAACACTTATTAACAAAATTTGTGTAAAATTACTGAAACCCCTTTTTTCATGCGATAATTACGTATATAATTAGAGAGGTATGAAGTAATTGTGTTATTGCGTTAAATACATAAATGGCAATAAGACGAATTTTTTATTTTTAAGTTATAGAAAACGCTTTACTAAATTAGTGAACGTATTATAAAAGTAAAGATAACGTTTCTATTAAACACATATAAAAGGGGGACTGTATTTGTTATGAGTACACAACATAGCAAAACAGATGTCATCTTAATTGGTGGCGGTATCATGAGCGCAACACTAGGGACGATTTTAAAAGAAATCGCTCCTGAGAAAGAAATTAAGATGTATGAAAGGTTATCAACACCTGCTGAAGAAAGTTCGAATGCGTGGAATAATGCGGGCACAGGGCACTCTGCATTATGTGAATTGAACTATACGAGCGAAAATAAAGACGGCACAATTGATATCAAAAAAGCGGTTAAAATCAATGAACAATTTCAAGTTTCCAAACAGTTTTGGAGCTATCTAGTGAAACAAGGGCAACTCGATTATCCAGAAGCATTTATTAAACCAGTGCCTCACATGAGCTTTGTTCAAGGGATTAAAAATGTAGACTTTTTGAAAAGACGTGTAGAAAGACTAAATAAAAACATTTTATTTAGTAATATGGAAATCACGGACGATAAAGATAAGATAACTGAATGGACGCCTTTAATTATGGAAGGACGTACGTCTAATATCCCCATGGCGATTAGTTATGATAAAACAGGTACAGATGTTAACTTCAGTGCATTGACTAAAAAATTATTTGAAAATTTAGAA
This sequence comes from Staphylococcus sp. LKG3-1, assembly GCF_048568385.1. Classification (NCBI taxonomy): domain Bacteria; kingdom Bacillati; phylum Bacillota; class Bacilli; order Caryophanales; family Staphylococcaceae; genus Staphylococcus; species Staphylococcus sp. LKG3-1. The sequence goes on along the minus strand of NZ_CP183796.1, from coordinate 1,351,591 downwards.
GATAAAGATGTAGCATTAAATTATAAACACGAAGTTGAAGACATTAAACAGCGTAAAGACGGTGTTTGGGAAGTGAAAGTTAAAAATCTTGATACAAACACTATAGAAATTGTAGAAAGCGACTTTGTATTTATCGGTGCAGGTGGCGCAAGTTTACCATTATTACAAAAAACAGGCATCAAAGAATCTAAACATATAGGAGGATTCCCAGTTAGTGGGCTCTTCTTAGTGTGTAGAGATGAAGCGATTACCAAAAAACATTTAGCTAAAGTATACGGTAAGGCACCAGTCGGCGCGCCGCCAATGTCTGTACCACATTTAGATACACGCTATATAGATGGTAAACGCACAATTTTATTTGGACCTTTTGCTGGTTTTTCACCGAAGTTTTTAAAAACAGGTTCAAATATGGATTTAATCAAGTCTGTTAAACCTAATAACATAATTACCATGCTTTCTGCGGGAATTAAAGAGATGAATTTAACGAAATATCTTATTTCACAACTTACCTTATCCAACGAAGAACGTATGGAAGATTTACGTCAATTTGTACCGAACGCAAAGAGTGAGGATTGGGAAGTTGTTGTTGCAGGACAAAGAGTACAAGTAATCAAAGATACTGATCAAGGTAAAGGTACCTTACAATTCGGTACAGAAGTCATCACTTCTGAAGATGGCTCATTATCTGCATTACTTGGTGCTTCACCTGGCGCTTCTACGGCGGTAGATATTATGTTAGATTTATTGAAACGTTGCTATAGAGATGAATTTGAAGGTTGGGAAGAAAAAATTAAAGAAATGGTTCCTTCTTTCGGTATGAAATTATCTGAGAATGAAGCACTTTATACGCAATTAAACAAAGAGATTACGAAATATCTTAAAATTAACTAGAGTTATTGGTGATTAAGGATGACAAATAAATAAGCCATGAACTAATGAAGTAGAAATTGTGCATTGTATATCTTTTATTCATATTAAATTAGGCCGAGACATCAAAATGTGTCTCGGCCTAATTCATTGTATGGGTTGTAAATGTAGGGCATCGTTTTATCGAATTAACTTATTGTCTTAGGCACCTTTTTGAATGTGATTTTAAAGGTCGTTCCAGCATTTTTTTCACTATCTACCGTTATTGTGCCATGGTGCAGTTCAAATATTGCTTTTGCTATCGCTAAACCGAGGCCATTACTATTATCATGATTACTTGACTTGTAGAATCGTTCAAATATACGAGCTTGTGTTTCGGCTGACATGCCTTGGCCGTCATCTGTAATTGTACATGTAATTGTCTCTAAGTTTTGTGAAAGTGTGACGTCAACCATGCCACCCGTTGTTGAGTATTTTATCGCATTGGTAATCAAATTTTGAAAGGCTTGATGTAATAAACGTTCGTTACCATTCATACTAATTGTTTCTAAGTCTGACATTAAAATTAAATCTTTTTCATTGGCAGAAAATTGCTCATGTCTAATTATTTTTTTAATCAACTGATTTAATTGAATATCATCATCAAAGTCTAAATGCGCGCCATTATCTATCTCTGATAACAGTAACAATGCTTTTGTTAATTCACTAAGTTGTGTTGTGACTTCATATATTTCTTCAATATATTGCTCACGTGCATTATCCGTTTTAGCAAACTTTAATAAATCAAGTAGATGATGAATATGAGTTAGCGGTGTTTTAATTTCATGCGATACATTTTGAACAAAATGTTGTCTCATATCGTCTAATTGTTTGAGAGATAGGCGCATTTTATCAAAACGATATTGTAATGTACCAAATTCATCTTTACGTGTTACATGAATGACCTCATCAAAGTTACCATGCATCAATCGTTCTGTAGCACGTTTCAACTGTTGTATCGGTTTGATAATCGCATAAGTAGATGAAATAACCAATATAATTGAGAAAAGTAGTAATAATGTGATTAGAATCGCAAGAAATATTCTAAATTCACTAAATGTTTTGCCAATGTCAGGACGCATAAAAACAGCATATGTATGTCCTTTAGATTGATAAGCTATACCAATGGTATTTTTCGTTGTATTCTCAAAAAAACCAGTGATAATAGGATTATAGGGTAAATTTTTAATACCATGATAATCCTTACCATGTAATACAGATTCAGCTGTTTTTTTGCTAATATTATCTTTTCTGAATTCAGTGCCATAATATGTACGATGGCCATCTTCAGAAATTGTCATCACTTGATAATTCATCTCTCCCAAGTGTTTGAAAAAGGGTGCAGATGCTTCAATCCTTGATTCTTTTTGATATTGAATTGAATCCTTTAATGTGCGCATGATTTTAGCGTCGTTATTTTCTTTTAAGTAGTTATGATAAATAATATTAGTACAGAGAAAACTAGCAACTGCAGAGAATATCATAACAGTGATAGTGTAAATGGCTATTCGTGTATAGAGTGATTTAAACATGATCATCCACCTTATAGCCCAATCCTCTTACAGTATGAATCGTTACAGAAGCATCTATTTTTTCAAGTCGTTTTCTCAAACGCTTAATATGAACATCCACTGTACGTTCATCACCTTCATAATCAAAGCCCCATATTTTTTCAATTAATGCATCACGATTAAAGACTTGCCTTGGATTAGAAGCAAGTAAAAAAAGTAACTGAAATTCTTTATTAGGTAAATTCATTGATTTTGATGAAGATTGAATTTCTAAATAGGATTGGTTTAATGTCAGATTACCGATTGAAACTTCGTTATTTATATTAACATTATAACGTTTAAGTACCGCTTTAATTCTGAACATCAATTCCTTAACTTCAAAAGGTTTTGTAACATAATCGTCTGTACCTGTTAAATAAGCTTGTTCTTTATCACTTAAAGCATCTCGTGCAGTTAACATAATGACCGGAATATCGAAATCTTCTTTAAGTATTTTACATAATTCAAATCCACTCATTTTTCCCATCATCACATCTACAATTGCAATATCAACTTGATGTGTTTCAAGATAAGATAAAGCATTTTCTGCACTAGATTGGACAATTGTTTCGAAATGCTCTCGTTCAATATATTTCGAAACATATTCTAATATTTTTGGGTCATCATCGACAATTAGACAGGTTGTCATACGCAAGGTCTCCTTATTAAGTATTATGATTATTATAAATGTAACACTTCGACGATACAATTTATAATAATGAAATAATTTAGATGCGTTCATATTGAGTTCACATTGATAGCATAAACTCCAAATATAAGTTTTAAAGAAGGAGTTGGAAATAATGAAATTAGCATGGCAAGAAATCAAATATTATAAGTTTCGCTATATTTTAATCATGCTCATCATATTATTGTTAGGTATTATGGTGTTATTTATAAGTGGATTAGCTCAAGGATTAGCAAGAGAAAATATCTCAATGTTAGACAACATGAAATCCGAAAAGTATGTTTTACAAGATAATAAGCAACCACAAATTGAGAAGTCGATTATTAAACCAGAACAACAAAATAAAATTGAAGATATTACAGGTCAAGAACCATTAAAAATGGCACCTCAAACATTAAAGATTGATAAAAATGAAGAAGACGTCTTAATGATCAATACGGTTAAAAACGAAAAGCCTGAATTAAAAGCAGGGCATTATCCTACTAAAGACAATGAAGTGGCAATTAATAATAAACTTACTGCTGATGGCATTAACGTAGGAGATAAAATTAAACTTAAAGATGGTAAAGTATTAAAAGTATCAGGTGTACTCAATGATACGATGTATTCACATAGTTCAGTTGTGATGATGAGTGATAATGGATTTAACACATTAAATAAACAAGCTAGCACTATTTATCCAGTTAAAGATTTATCAAAATCAGAGCAAGGGAAAGTGAATGATATTTCTGGCGTGAAAGTATTTACAGAAAATGACATAACAAGTGAAATTCCAAGTTATCAAGCAGAACAAGCGCCATTAAATATGATGATTGTAAGTTTGTTTGTTATTTCAGCGATTGTACTTAGTGCATTCTTCTATGTTATGACAATTCAAAAAATACCAGAAATTGGAATATTAAAAGCGATTGGTATGAAAACAAAACACTTATTAAGTGCATTAATTATTCAAATATTAATTACGACGATGATAGGCGTGATTATATCAGTTGCTATTATTACGGGATTGTCATTCTTAATGCCAGTATCTATGCCATTCCATGTCACAACATCAAATCTACTGTTAGTTGTAGGTGTATTTATTATTGTTGCTATAATTGGAGCAATATTATCATTTATCAAATTATTTAAAGTAGATCCTATCGAAGCAATTGGAGGTGGAGAATAATGAGTTTACAAGTTAAAGATATTAAAAAATCATTTGGTAATGGCCAATCAGAAACTCCTGTATTAAAAGGTATCAATTTCAATGTGAATGAAGGCGAATTTGTTATTCTTAATGGTGCATCTGGATCTGGTAAAACGACATTATTAACTATTTTAGGTGGTTTACTTTCACAAAGTAGTGGAGATATTTTGTATAATAATCAACCTTTATTTACTAGAGATAGAAAGGCTTCAGAATTAAGGTTAAATGAGATTGGCTTTATCTTTCAATCGTCTCACTTAGTACCATATTTAAAAGTAAAAGCACAATTGGCAACGATTGGTAAAGAGGCAGGAATGACTATGAAAGAAGCTAATCAAAGGGCAGAAACTTTACTAAAACAAATAGGACTAAACCATCGCTTGACTGCCTTTCCTCATATGCTGTCTGGTGGGGAGAAACAACGTGTGGCAATTGTGAGAGCACTAATGAATCATCCTAAAATTATCTTAGCTGATGAACCGACTGCAAGTTTAGATGCGGAACGTGCGACGGAAGTTATTGAAATGATCAAAAATCAAATTAAAAGTAAAAAAATGATTGGCATCATGATCACTCATGATAAACGTTTATTTGAATATGCTGATAAAGTCATTGAATTAAATGATGGCGTTATTCCCAATGCCTAAATGATAGATGTGTTATTTTAGATGCAATGCAATAGGGCGTTAAGATAAAACGGAATGTATACTTAAAGTATTTAATTTATTACATCCGCAAATAGTATAAATAAAAATCTGAGACACTTAGTGATGTCTCAGATTTTTTATTCACTCAATGACGCGTAGCGATACAGTGTTCATATTTAAAATATGTTATAAAGGGATACTTGGAATAAACCAATATGCGATTATGCATATGAAAAACAAAGCTGCAAAATAAACTGTTAATAATAATTTATATTGATACATTAATGCTAAGAAATCACGAATTAATGCAATTTCAAAAAAATGATAAGGTGTATGACTTCCAACTCCAGTTAATTTTAAATTGAATTTTTGTCCAAAGCGTAAAGCACGCATAATATGAAATTGACTTGTGACACAGACAATTTTAGGGACACATTCGAAGTGGCTCTCAATGAGTGATTTAGAGAATTGGATATTCTCTGACGTACTTGTGGATTGATCTTCTAACATAATACGATTTGATTCAACACCATGATGTATTAAATAGCGCTTCATGGCTAGCGCTTCGGAGATGGGTTCATCGGGACCTTGTCCGCCGCTCACAATAAACTTAGCATTTGGTTGTTGTATATATAAAGTTAAAGCACGATCCAAACGGCTAGCTAACATAGGCGTTACATTTTCTGTAAATATACCAGCACCTAGGACAAGTATGACATTGAAGTCAGGTTTAATATTCAGATTTAAAAAGTTCGACGAACACATCATGTAGCAAATAAAAGTGAAAAGCGCGCTAAAAGATATAGCTGAAATCCATAGAAAGATAACGTTAATACCAATAGGAATCAAACTAATGTAAAAGCATGCAAGCGTGAAAACAACGAGCTTAAAAGCCACATAATAGAGACGTTTTAAGAAAAGGGCACTCATGCGATTTTGCATTAAATGCTTATGTTTGATGTGTAATAATAGAGCGCCTAAGGACATGACAACAAGAATATCTATAGGTAGCGTATGCTCACCAATATGTATAATAATGACAACATAACCTAATATTACCTGGGAAATATATATTGAAAGATGTGCCGAATATTTGAAGTTAAAAAACATACACAAATATGTAAATAATATCATAATACATAAAGCCAAAGTTAACATACCCATGCCTCACTTCCGATTTTTATAGTATATTAAATGTAGTGTAATCTTTCGAAATAAGCAAATTTAATTATTAATACTAAGGTAACCAAGTAAAAATATGAATTAATATAAGTATAAGTTGCGAGTTTTAACTTTTATACATAATAAAATATTGATATCATTAACATAATATAAAAAAAACAAAAATTAAATGATTTTTAATGGAACATTGAGGTGGCAGGTATGGTAAAAAATTTAGGTAATCATATTGAGTTTATGGGAGAGTTCATTGATGATGTGAATACATTGATGGCGAAGTTACTGAAAGCATTGAGAGAAGAATATAAAATTTCAAAAGAACAAGCTAACGTGATTTTGATGTTAGAAAATGAAAAAGCAATGACTTTGACAGCAATTACAGAGAAACAAGGGGTTAATAAAGCAGCAGTAAGTCGAAGAATAAAAAAATTGATACAAGCTGAAGTTGTAGAATGGGATAAAGCCGAAGCACATACAGATCAGCGTTTAAAATATATTAAGTTAACGGAAAAAGGTAAGCAATTTAATCGAGAAAGTAAATCTATCATCAACGATATCGTAAGTGACATGTTGCATGATTTGTCAGATGAAGAAATCGAACAGGCGAGATATGTGCTCGAGATTATTGATCGTCGACTAAAGAATTTTAATTTAAAAAACCACGCATAAATTTAGTTGACGTAACATACGATGAGTAAAAAGCAATCTTAAATATTGATTATTGACGTTATTGTGTCAATGCTACTTTAATCGTGTTATTGGACTAACGATGTATATCATTTTTAGCATGCGTTACATATAATAAGGTAAGTAGAATAAAATAGGCAATTTATGTTTGCATATTGGATTAATTAAAGTAGCAACAGCAAGCTTACATATGGTTTCATTTTAATGTGTGTTAAAATAATGTGATGATGTATGAATTTAGAGATAAAGAGGTGATAAAATGCGAAAATGTCCTAAATGTGGGGGGAATATGAGAGATAAACAAAGTAAGTGTGGCCATTGTGGTTATGAAGTCACTGACAATCACTCAGAACAACTCACGCGTTCATTAAAAGATAATAAAAAAAGCGCAAATATAAAAGCACGTAAAATTATCCCCTGGGGAATTGCATTCTTTATCATTATCTTACTTATTATTATTTTCTTCTTATTAAAAAACTTCAATTCGCCTGAAGCACAATCAGAGTTGCTTATAAATGCAGTCGATAATAATGATACACAAAAGCTTTCTACAATCCTAAGTACACAAAACAATAGTGTGGATGAGACAGAAGCAACCGCTTATATTAAATATATAAAAAATGAGGTTGGGATGGACAACTTTGTAAAAGATGTGAATCAAAAAATCAAGAAGTTAAATGAGAGCGAGACCAAAGAAGCGGATTTTGTCACTGCTAAAAATGGAGAAAATGTATTGAGAGTTAGTAAAAATGGAAGACGTTATTTAATTTTTGATAACATGAGTTTTACGGCTCCTACTAAAGAAGCTATCGTCAAACCTAAATATGATGCGACATATAAATTTAAATCTGATGATAAACAAAAAACAGTCACTGCTGAAAAAAATAAAACGACAGCAATAGGTAAATTTATTCCAGGTGATTACTTACTAGAAACTAAAAAAGAAACGGCTAATGGCCAATTTGATGGTCAATTAAAGTTTAATTTTAATAATAGTAATAATGAAACGATAGATGTCGGCGAAGATTTTAACGAGGCATATATTCAAGTTGAATTAAGTGGCGCATCAGAAATAGATAAAGACACTGTAAAAGTAAAAATCAACGATAAAACTTACGATTATGCTAAAGCAAAAGAGATTGGTCCATATCCAAAAACAAATGATATTACTGTTTCTGCTGAAGGCGAAGCTAAGAAGAAAACATTTAAGTCAGCTGAAACGACAGTGAAAACAGATAATCTAAAAGATAAAACAAAAGTAACATTAAATTTTGATGATGATGAAATACAATCCTATGTAGATAAAAAAGAAAAAGAAGAGAATAGCTTTAGAAATAAGGTGACTAATTTTTTCGGTAATTTCACTACAGCGATGAATAGTGCACATAGTCAAAGTGATTTTTCTTTAGTATCATCTTATTTGAAGAAAAACACAGATAACTATAAGTCGACTAAAAGTGATGTGAATTCAAACCGTTTATTCTTTATACAACAACCACAAATAACAGAAATCATTAAACAAGGTAATACATTTTATGTAACTGGACAAGCTTTGAAAGAGAATGGTCAATATGGAGAAGTTGACTATCAATTACAAGGTGATGGAGATGCAGATAATTTAAAAGTAGTTAAATATTCAGAGTAATTAATAAAGGTATTTAATTGGTCTATATTATTGTAAGACCATATAATATTAAATAATTGGAATGAGGAAGAACGAGGTGCTTTTAACCTCGTTCTTTTTGTATAGAGAAATGAATATACAAGCAAGTATTTAAAAGTGGTAAGGTTAAAGCTATAATGGTGTTAATATGTATAAAATGATAAGAATAGAATTATTTTTAGGAGAACTTAAATGACTAATAAACAAACGCAGCACAAACAATCATTACTGTTTGTCATTATTTTAGGGGCTTTAACAGCAATCGGCGCTTTATCTATTGATATGTTCTTGCCTGGCTTACCTCAAATACAATCAGATTTTAGTACAACAACTTCAAATTCACAATTAACATTATCTCTATTTATGATTGGTCTCGCTTTAGGTAATTTATTTGTTGGTCCAATCTCTGATGCGATAGGTAGAAAAACGCCACTTGTTGTAGCCATGTCATTATTTACATTGGCAAGTATAGGTATTATTTTCGTCGATAATATTTGGCTCATGATTGCTCTAAGATTTGTTCAAGGTTTCTGTGGCGGTGCAGGTGCAGTTATATCACGCGCGATATCTAGTGATTTATATAGTGGAAAGCAATTAACAAAATTCTTAGCTTTACTTATGCTAGTAAATGGTGTAGCGCCGGTCATAGCACCTGCTCTAGGTGGCGTTATATTATCGTTCGCTACTTGGCGTATGGTCTTTGTTATTTTAACGTTGTTCGGTGTTTCAATGGTCATTGGCTCACTATTTAAAGTACCAGAATCTTTGGAATTAGAAGAACGAGACAGTCCACATCTTGGTAGTATATTTAAAAATTTCAAGCAATTATTAATTACGCCCAGATTTGTATTACCAATGTTGATTCAAGGTGTAACATTTATTATGTTGTTTAGTTACATATCTGCTTCGCCATTTATTACGCAAAGTATTTATCAAATGTCGGCGCAACAATTTAGTATTATGTTTGCAGTCATAGGTATCAGTTTGATTATTTCTAGCCAATTGACTGGTAAAATGGTTGATTATATAGATCGACTAACTTTGTTAAGAATTTTAACCATAATACAAATTATTGGTGTAGCAGTCGTATCGATGACGCTAGTCATGCATTTATCAATGTGGTTGTTATTTATTGGTTTTGTTATTCTCGTAGCACCAGTTACTGGTGTGGCGACATTAGGCTTTTCAATTGCAATGGATGAACGCACTGGTGGTAACGGCAGTGCATCTAGTTTATTAGGATTAGTTCAATCCTTATTAGGTGGACTTGTTTCGCCTTTAGTCGGCATGATGGGTGAAGACAGTTATATACCATATATTACCATTATTATGATAGCTGGTATTTTGCTCATTATTTTGCAATGTATCAATTATTTTGTGTTTAAGTATATACCATCTAAAAATAGTATTGAATAATTAAAGCGGTCGAGACACGTATCATGTCTCGACCGCTTTAATTATTTTAAAATGTTATGCTTATGCGCAATAACTCATATGATATTAGCGTCTAAGTTTTATAGCGTTTGCTAGTAAAATTTGTGCCAGTTCATTAGGTGTTTCGATACACTCTTCACGTATCCAAAAGTATATAATACCAATTTGTCCGCCAATAGCATATGTGACAAATTGTTTTTTCTTCAATATTGTCGTGTAATCGACAAGCATATTCGTATACGTCTCTTTAGTGATTTTTACATAATCCGTAAACAAATCTCGATTAGGGTGTGAGACAAATATGGCATGGAAAAATCCATAGTGACGTTTAATATAAGTTAATATGACTTTGAAAAATTGATAGAGTTTAAAATGATTAATTTCATTTTTATCGAAACTGAAGTATAGTGCATTTAATAATTTTTTATATTTTTGAAGATGATATGTTTGAATCGTAGATAAAAGATCATACTTATCTACAAAGTAATCGTAGAAGGTCGTTCGATTAATGCCACTATAAGCACAGATCATTTTAATAGTAATGTCTTCAAAAGGATGTTCTTCTAGCAAAGTAATCATATTTCGAATAATTTTTTCTTTAGCTTTCTGTTTCATTTTATCTCCTTCAAAAATTGCATACAATAACTTACCCGACACATTTTATAGAAGTGTCGGTGTTTTTTTAAATGTTATGTATCTATAATATATAAAGTGAATTTTAAAAGCAAATAGGAGGAAAGAGTAATGAAAAAAATGGTATTAATCAACATCGTTACCATTGTAGTTCTTGTGATTATAGGAGTAGTCGGTTTCCATTTTTATAATCAAGCTACAGGATTTGTAAGTACTGATAATGCGAAAGTAGATGGAGAACAAATTAAAATATCTGCACCAGCATCAGGTGAAATCAAATCATTCGATGTAAAAAACAATGAAAAATTAAATAAAGGTGATAAAGTTGCAGAAATTGCAGCTAAAGGTGAAGATGGCCAATCACAAAACATGGACGTTAAAATGCCACAAGATGGTACAATCGTAAAAACAGATGGTATGGAAGGTTCAATGGCGCAAGCAGGGACTCCAATTGCTTATGCTTATAATTTAGATGATTCTTACATTACTGCAAATGTTGATGAAAAAGATATTGCAGATGTTGAAGAAGGCAAAGATGTAAATGTAAAACTTGACGGCGAAGACGCTGAACTTAAAGGTAAAGTAGAAGAAGTTGGTAAAGCTACAGCTTCAAGTTTCTCAATGATGCCTTCATCAAACACTGATGGTAATTATACAAAAGTATCTCAAGTTGTACCTGTGAAAATTTCACTCGATTCAAAACCATCTAAAAATGTTGTTCCAGGAATGAACGCTGAAGTTAAAATTCATAAAAATTAAGGGGGTCTTTAAATGACAATGACCTTCATTATAATTTACGTAGTCATAGCGCTCATTTTAGTTGGGTTACTTAATGTTTTTCTAACTAAAAGAAAACATAATAAAGTAAATCAACAAGTGGAACAAACAAAGCATGAAAGTCATGTTTCTAATGAAAATTATCAATCTAAATTTAAAGTGAACGATACGGAAGATTCTCAGGAATCATCCAAGGAGTCAAAAGCAACGAACGAAGATGATCGTGAAAATAATGATGAGAATGATGAATTAAACACATTTTCTACTGATATCAATGATACAGAAGTAGAACAACAAGATGATTCAGATCATGAAGCGATCAATCCTAATTCAGAAGAAGCTAAAGTAAATGAAAAATTAAAAGAAAAGCATAGTACATTTATGTTTGGTAAAGGTACGACCCAAGGTAAAGTATTAATTGCGATGATCTTTGGTATGTTTATAGCTATATTAAACCAAACTTTACTTAATGTAGCGTTACCGAAGATAAACACAGATTTCAATATTTCAGCTAATACGGGTCAATGGCTAATGACAGGATTTATGCTAGTAAATGGTATCTTAATTCCAGTCAGCGCCTACTTATTTAATAAATATTCGTATCGTAAGCTATTCTTAGTTGCGATGACATTATTTACGATTGGTTCTTTAGTCTGTGGACTGTCTGAATCATTTACAATCATGATGGTAGGTCGTGTATTACAAGCTATTGGTGCCGGTATATTAATGCCGTTAGGTACAAATGTATTTATGACAATTTTCCCACCTGAAAGACGTGGGGCAGCGATGGGTACGCTTGGTATCGCTATGATTTTAGCACCAGCGATTGGTCCAACATTATCTGGTTATATTGTTGAAAATTATCATTGGAATGTTATGTTCTATGGTATGTTCATCATTGGTTTGGTATCTTTAGCCATTGCTTATATTTGGTTTAGAGTATATCAAGTAACAACAAATCCAAAAGCCGATGTACCAGGAATTATCTTTAGTACGATTGGTTTCGGTGCGTTACTTTACGGATTCAGTGAAGCAGGTAACAATAGTTGGAGTTCACCTATCGTAGTCATTTCCTTAATATTAGGTGTTATCTTTATTATTGCATTTGTCATCAGAGAACTTACAATGCGTGTGCCTATGTTAAGTATGGAAGTATTAAAATACTCAGGATTTACGTTAACAACAGTCATCAATATGATCGTTACAATGAGTTTATTTGGTGGTATGATTCTTTTACCACTTTACTTGCAAAACTTAAGAGGCTTTACCCCAATTCAATCAGGTCTGTTATTACTACCTGGTGCCTTGATTATGGGTGTTATGGGTCCAATTGCTGGTAAATTATTAGACACAATTGGTATCAAACCATTGGCATTAGTAGGTACTGCAATCATGACTTATGCTACTTGGGAATTAACGAAATTAAATATGAATACGACTTATGGTCATTTAATGCTTATTTATATTATTCGTTCTTTTGGTATGAGTTTTATTATGATGCCAATTATGACAGCTGGTATGAATGCATTACCACAGAGATTAATTGCACATGGTAATGCCTTATCAAATACATTAAGACAACTTGCAGGTTCAATTGGTACGGCGTTATTAGTGACAGTGATGTCTACACAAACAACGCAATATGCTGCAGGTTACGCACAAGATTTAGATAAAACGAACCCATTTATTAAAGATCGTTTACAAGAAATGGCGCAAGCGTTAGGCGGCGAACAAATGGCAACTTCACAAGTGCTAGAATTTGTTCAAAAACTAGCTTCTATCAATGGTGTCAATAGTGCATTCTTAATTGCAACAGCGCTAAGTGCACTTGCATTTATTTTAAGTTTATTCTTAAAAGGTAAAGATCACTATATGTCTAAAGAAAATTAAATCATATTTTTTGATTAACATAAAAGCCGCCTCCAACTTAAATGTTGGAAGCGGCTTTTTCTTTTACAGTATGTTTTTAAATAGATGACGATAAGCTTATTTACGCACTATACGATTTCTGAAAAACATGCTAATTAATACGAGCGCGATACTACATCCTAACAATGTAAAAGCATTATGAATTGCATCAGCTTCAGTTAAGATTTGGGTAGGTTTAACTGAAATATAATATTGATTCATTGAGTCTGAAATTCTAGAAGCAATATTTTTAATTAGATAAGAAAAACCAAATGTAATGACTAACATAATCGCGATGACAAACATATTTACTACTTTTAATACGGTTCTGTTAAATAGTAAAGTAAAGAAAGTTAAGACTAAACTTAAAATACAGGCGATAAAGAACACGTAAAATACTAGGATTAATCGATCGATACTCGTTTGTAAATTATCGATTGAGGCGACATTAATATTTAAGTTAGAAATATCATTTATAGTAGTTTGGAAATTAGTGAGTTTATGAAAATTGATTGTCTCTTGCGCGAAGACTAAATTAAAAATAGGTTCCTTAAACATGCTATAACCCGTTATGGCCATTAAAATAAGGACAATAATCTGGATAAGCATACTTACCCAAGACTTTTTCTTTTTTTCAAAACGCATCCCACGTTGCATGGGTTCACTTGTTAGGGTATGTTCAAAATCTTTAAATTGATGGTTCTGTTCTGCCATAGGATACTCCTTTCATTACTGTAGAATGCTACATCTAAATATTTTATGACTTTTGTTTCTATTTTGTTATAATATGCAATAACTGTGATAACTAGTTATTGATAGATTCGATTATTAGGGAACTCAAATTATATTATAACTGTATTTTTATGTCATTGTATTAATTTTACCATACTATGAATTTTGATTAGTAAGTAAAATGAAATATTCTAAATACTTGGAGAATAAACTTAGATTGGATGGATTATAAATGAAATCAAGACTGACAACTAAATTTGTGAATAAGTACCTCTTACCTCATAGATCTATTATTTTTAGTTCAGATGAAGCTTTTGAGCAATTTTTAAATAATCGCGAGAAAATTAATGAAAAAAAACATAAACAACCTGAAACATTGAATGTTAAATCTGATTTAGATAAACAAATGCTAGGGGATATGCAAGTCTTTAGATTTCGTTTTAGACATAGCCACGAAAGAAAAATACTCTATATACACGGTGGTTATAATACATTGCAGCCATCTGCTTTTCATTGGAGATTTATGGATAAGCTTTCATTAAGTACATTAAGTGAAGTTGTCATGCCAATCTATCCAAAGACACCTGAGTTTCATATAGAAGATACTTATAATGCTATATTTGAGATGTACAATAAATTGCTAACTGAAGTGGATAGTGATGCTATTGTCATTATGGGAGATGGCACTGGTGCTGCTTTAGCACTAAGTTTTGTGCAACAACTGAAGAAAAAAAAACACCCTTTACCAAGTAAATTATATTTGTTTTCACCGTTACTAGATGCCCAATTGGATAATGAAGGTATCACGGAATCACTAGATAAAAAAGATGTCATCGTTAATAAAGATGGCGTACAACGCATTTTAAACATATGGTCTCATAATCTGCCATTAGACGATGCACGTGTGTCACCAATTTATGGAGAACTGACAGATTTGCCACCGATATATATGTTTGGCGGTGCATACGAAATTTACCTCCCAGACATGCAAAGATTTGCACATATTTTAGCAGATAAATCACAAGAAATACATTTTTATGAATATAAAAGAATGATTCATGCTTTCCCCTTATTACCTATAAGAGAGTCTCATAAAGTGGTTAAGCAAATCGTAGAAACGTTAAAAGATGAATGAACAGATAACTAAATATTTTAAAACAAGCTGAAACATGGATGTCAAAGCTTGTTTTTTTATAATCATTAATAAAATGCTATATGGCTAGAAATAGCGAATCAAAATGCATATATGGTTGTCATACAACGACCTGTGATTAGGTTGTGATTATAGTTTTATAGCTTTACGCTACATTAGGTTTGTTGCACATGTCATTAAAATGTTTGGTTTAATATCGTTGTGTGAACTGTGTCGATAATTAATTTTTGACCCATTAATGAATAATGATGTGCAAGTACTACATCATAGTCTTCGGTGGGTAGCGCAAGGCTTTTAAACTTAGCTGCAGATGATTCGAATGATTTGATGACTTGAGTGCTAAATTCCGTAAAATTAAGCTTGAAAGCTGCATCGTCAGAATCATTTTTTAATATTGAATCTATGGCATCAATCGCTTTCTTCTGACCTTGTAAATAACTGATATCTAAACCACGTTTAATTAATTTATTGTCTGGTCCGTTTAATACAAGTTGCTTACTTTGATTTAATTCGCTTAATTCATATTTAGTATCATCGAATAAATCATACAATTGTGATGCTACTGCTGAATGTATATGATTTGTCATAGTAATATCTAAACTCCTTTTCTTGAAATCCGAATACGATGGCCTAATTGTTTTGGCCATTCAATTAATTGTTGATTATCATAATAATTGATAATTGCTTGTGCAAATTGTTCTGGGAAAGGTGCAGTTTTAATAGTTGCACGATCAATACCTAACATGAGTGCTTCATTCGTAGCAACTTTTGAACCATGTTCATTTGTCATTATGGAAAAGAAATGGACGCTTTTTTCATTATAATCATATAAATAGATGGTAATGTGATAGCGTTCGTTTTTCTTTAATTCAGAAAGGTAGGCCGTGTGTTCTTCAACTGTAAATAGTGTATAGTTTAAGGCTTCACGCTCTTCCAGGGATAATCCGTGTTGATAATTGAATTGGTTAATGGCATCGCTAAAGACCATATTATAATGAGCATCATGCATGTGACCATTGTGATCAATCATATCTTCGTTCACTTGCTGAATCACTGTGAAAGGATTTTTCATGAATACAACTCCTCAAAGTTTGAAAATATATAATTAAAGTTTAACATGTTTTAAAGTATGCTTAACGAAATAAATCTAAAACATACACACATACTATTTCATGGTAAAATAAAGGAAACGATTTCGGGAGGGGAATAATGAGTATAACGATTAAATATCAAACTTCTGAACAACCTTTCGTTCAGGTAGCTCACTATAATGAAATACCAAAAGAAGCTACGCTGATTTGGTATGATTTTAATGACCCAACGGAAACTGAAAACGAAGTATTACAATCACAATTTAAATTTAATAAACTTGAAATTGAAGATACGATAAAAGGGACACCGAGAGCAAAATATAAGGCCTATGAAACATATCAATATCTCGTCTTTCATAGTATGGATACCCCTTTTAATAGGGATAAAGCGTTAAATTTGTTTATCAAAGATAATATTTTGATTACATACCATCACAAACCATTTTCAATATTAGAAGATGTAGAACAAATGATTAAACATCAATTTAATAAAGATTTAGATACGTCTGATGTGGCACTGTATATTTTAGATAAATTGGTAGATGATTATTTTAAACACATTTATGACATCGAAGATAGAGTGTTTGAATTCGAAGACCAAAATTTAAACAGTCAATCCATTAAAGGTATCATGGAAGATGTATTTAAAATTCGTGGTGACATTATTAAATTGAAACGCATTATATACCCTATGAACGAATTAATAGATAATATTAAAGAAAGTAAGCTATTACTTGTAGATAGTAAAAATCATATGTATATTCAACATATAGAGGATCATATTATTAAACAACAAAGTATTTTAAAAACTGCACAAGAAGTGACAACTGAAATAAGAGATAATTATTCGTCCTATACCTCATTTAAAATGAATAGTGTGATGCAAATACTGACCCTAGTATCTGTGATATTCTTACCATTAACGTTAATTGCAGGTATATATGGCATGAACTTTATCAATATGCCTGAGTTAAAGTGGCATTATGGTTACTATATTGTATTAGGTATTATGTTGGCGATTAGTGCAGGATGTATTTATTATTTTAAAAAAGAAAAATGGTTTTAGTATGTAATTTAAGACATTATTTAATATATCAAAGCATTATAAAATGATTGAAAGTAGGAGCAAAAGATGAGCGATAATAAAAGAGAACAAAGAAAAAATGAACATGTAGAAATTGCGATGGCACAAGGAGATGCCACGATTTCTGATTTTGACGAAATACGATTTGTACATCATTCAATTCCTAGTGTCGATGTCGATGATATTGATTTAACAAGTCAGTTAAAAGACTTCACACTAGATCAACCTTTATATATCAATGCTATGACTGGTGGTAGTGAATGGACGAAGCAAATCAATGAAAAATTGGCTGTAATAGCACGTGAAACTGGTATCGCTATGGCAGTTGGTTCTACACATGCTGCATTAAGAAATAGTAAAATGGCATCATCTTTCAGTATTGTCAGAGATACGAATCCGGATGGTATTATTTTCAGTAATGTTGGTGCAGATGTCCCTGTAGATAAAGCGGTTGAATCTGTAAAATTACTCGATGCTCAAGCACTGCAGGTTCATGTGAACGCTCCACAAGAACTTGTAATGCCAGAAGGTAATAGAACGTTTTCTACTTGGATGGAAAACTTAGCACAAATCGTTTCACGCGTAGACGTGCCAGTGATTGTAAAAGAAGTAGGATTTGGTATGAGTAAGGAAACTATTAAGAGCCTCAATGAAATCGGTGTACGTTACGTCGATGTTAGCGGTAGAGGTGGCACAAATTTCGTGGATATTGAGAATGAAAGACGCACATACAAAGATATGGATTATTTAGGATTATGGGGACAAACAACAGTTGAATCACTGTTGGAAAGTGCTTCATATCAACAAGATATGGATATTTTAGCCAGTGGTGGTGTAAGAACACCTTTAGATGCAGTTAAATGTTTGGCATTGGGTGCAAGCGCAGTCGGGATGTCACGCCCATTTTTAAATCAAGTTGAAAACTATGGTATTACTGAAACACTTAATTATACTGAACAATTTACAGATCATATGAAGAAGATTATGACCATGCTTGATGTCAAAACAATAAAAGATTTAAAACAAACGCAAATGGTATTTAGTCCTAAATTACAGTCATGGATTGAACAAAGAGGTTTAGACATCAGATAATTTGAAAAGTTCAAAATAATAGAATAAAACGAAATTAAGCAAGCCACGGCAAAAATGCTCGGCTTGCTTAAATGTGTGATAAGGGATTGGTGTATAAATGACAAGTACTTATACAAACACTTAAATTACTTGATACAAACTGTCGACAAAATCTTTGATTTTGTTGGCAGTTTTTTTACCCATAATTTTCACGGATACTGTCTTAGCATATAATCTTCAACAAGTACTATACTCACAATTTCGGCATAAATCACTATCAATGTAATAGTATATAAAATAAACATGATTGGTATTTATTGTATTAAATAAAGCAAATAATAAAAGCGCTCAATACAAAATAATTGTCATTTCTAAAAATATTTCAAAAAAGCTTAATAAGTGCTACTAAAATTTATTTGTAAGTTATCTATTTAAAGGCATTGATAAATATAGTCACTATTGGTACACCAAGTAGGTCAATTAAGAATGCACCGACAATTGGTACTACGAGATATGCTTTAGGAGATGCGCCATATTTTTTAGTGATAACATCTAAGTTTGCCATAGCATTTGGAGTTGCACCTAAACCATGACCAATAAAACCGCCTACCATAACTGCAGCATCGTAATTCTTGCCTAAGCCACGGAATAATACGATGACTGAGAACAGAATAATAAATAAAACTTGAACTAGTACGATGATGATTAACGGTATTGCTAATTGATATATTTCAGTAAGTTGAATACTCATTAAAGCAATGGATAAGAATAGACTAAGTGATACATCACTGATACGATCAACGATTTTCATATCAATTATTTTTAGATTATTGTATTCTGAGATATTTCTGATTATGACAGCGACAAACATTGCACCAACATAAATAGGGATATTGATACCTGTTAAATCGGTAAATGTGTTTCCTAAATAGGATCCAATGGCCATACAAATAGCTACAATTGTAAATTGTAGTAAAAATACGGTAGTAGGCGCCATTCGATTGTGTAAGTATTCGTTTCTATCACTTTCAGAATAATCTTGCGTAGTTTCTTCTGCTTGTTCAGGCTTTAAGTTATATTTATTAATTAAAAATTTCACTACAGGGCCACCAATTAACCCACCTGCGACAAGACCCAGTGTTGCTGCGGCTAATGCTGCCGTTAATGCTGAATCGACACCTATGCCTTGTAACGTTTGTCCATATGCAGCTGCATTGCCATGACCGCCTTCCATTGACATAGAACCCGCAGTTAAGCCAAGTAATGGCGAAATATTGAGTACTTTTGCTAACGAAACACTTATTAAATTCTGACAAATTGCTAATATGCCACAGAAGATAAAGTAAAATATAAGTATTTTACCACCCAATTTTAGTAGTTTAAGCGAAGCGCCTAAGCCAATCGTTGTGAAAAATGCGAGCATAAAGAAATTCTGTATAAATTCTGAATCTAATTTGATTGTTAACAAACTTGCTGACTTCAAAATTGCGACAACAATTGCAAATAATAGTCCTCCGATTACCGGCGCTGGTATACATAATCTTTTCAAAATATTTACGTGATTGACGATGTATACACCAAGTAAGTATAAAATACTTGCAAGTGCTAAAGTGGTAATTGCATCTAACTCTAGCATTAATAGACCCCCTTTATTTCATTAACTTTATGTAATTATTTAAATATGAGTTCATATTAAGTAAACGTTTACAAAAATATACAAGCATCATTATACATTCTTTAAAACTATAATGATAGTTTGACCTATAATAAAACAATAGTTGCCAATTTAAACAACCTATATAGTAAAGGAGAAAAAACATTGATCACTACCTTGCAATGTACAGTAGTGTATGTTATATTTTTAGCGTAAACTACTGTACTATACATAGTACTGGTTTTCCGATGAGGAGGGCTTCAATGAACAGTCAATTCAAAAAAGGTGCGCTCGAACTAATTGTCTTATTAATCATTAAACGAGATGATCAGTACGGTTATTCGCTTGTACAAAATATTTCAAGATATATGACGATAGCTGAGGGCACCGTGTATCCATTGCTCAGAAGATTAGTGAAAAGTGGAGAACTAGCAACTTATTATCAACCATCGACGGAAGGTCCAGCAAGAAAATACTATCAAATCACTAACCAAGGTGAACAACGATTAAATCTGCTGTTAGATGAATGGCAAGCTTTTTCAGGTGCTGTTAATCAATTTATAAGGGAGAGCGAATCAAATGAATAGAGTAGCATACCTTAAACAGTTAAATAAACATTTGAAAAATTTAGATGATACAGAACGACAGGATATTATTAATGAATATGACACGCATTTTTATAGTGGATTACAAGAAGGAAAAACCGAAGAATAAATCGCTGATGAATTAGGCAATCCGAGACAATTAGCGAAAGAATTAAATGCAAATGCTGCGATAGTCAAGGCTGAAAAAAGTAATGAATTAGGGGATGTGGGTCATGCTACATTAGCTGTTATGGGTTTAAGTATATTAAACTTTTTCGTCATAACGATTCCTTTTATCATATTATTAAGTGTGGTTATTTCATTAATCATTACGACGATATCTCTCATACTCTCACCGATAGGTATTATAATTAAAGGTGCTATAGAAGGGTTTGAAGCAGTTGTCTTATTAGATGTTTTTGTGACAGGCACGATGTTTGGTTTAGGACTCATACTATTCGTCATTACTTATCTTATTACAAAAGGATTTTATGTACTTTGTGTTAAATATCTAAAATGGAATATCCATGTAGTGAAAGGAAGTGCTACGAGATGAAAAAATCATTGATATGGATATTTGTTATTGGTTTAGTCATAACAGTGATTTGTGCAGTAGGGGCAGTTCAACAATTTAAAATTGAACATAAAAAAGCAAATCAAATTACAACGAATTTTAATGAAACTTATAATAATAAAAGTATTAAAGGATTAGATTTAGATTTAAAACATAGTAATGTGAAAATAAAAGAAGGTAAAACGTTTAAGGTATTATCAAAAGGTTCTAATGAAAAAATCAAGATTCATGCAAAAGTTAAAAATGGCAACTTAACGGTAAGTGACCACAAAGGACAATCAAATGTGGATATTTCGTTTTTAGACATGCGATATAATGATATGACTATATATGTTCCTCAAGATTTAGAAAATTTAAAGGTACATTCAGATGATGGTAGTACAACTTTAAATGATATCAATGCGGATAAAGCACAGTTGAATACAGATGTAATGGATTTGACCATCAATGATAGTAAGTTCAATCAATTGGTTGCGTCTGGTGATACATCAGACATTAAACTGAACAAAACGCAATTTCAACACGGTGATTTCAAAACGGATACCGGTGATATTTTAATGAAAGATACACCAGCGGATAAACCTATGCAAATTAAAACAGATACTGGTAATGTAGAGTTAATATATGGTAAGGATAAACCTAAAAACAGTCAAATTGAGTATAGTAGTGATACTGGTAATTTAAATATTGAAGACAAACAATTTGAAAATAAAAAAGTCGGTAACGGCCATCATGTGATCATGATTAAGACAGATACGGGTGATGCGTTAATTAAATAAATAATATGCTTATTTTAAAGGGATAATGTCAATTCAATGACATTGTTCCTTTTTTGATTTACTATATATCGTATGAAAATACTAGGTTATAAGGAGTATATATATGGAACAGTCGTTACGAAGTGAAAAACAATATGGGGCGTTAGCCTTATTGCCGTTGCTGATATTCTTAATTTTATATATTGGCGTAGGGATTACTTTCACGATAATGGGTAAAGAGGATGCGTTCGATCAGTTACCGAGACATGTGGCAATCATGATAGGTATTGTGATTGCGTGGACTTGCTATGATAGGAAAACAGCATTCACAAAAAAAGTACAAATTTTTACTGAACATGCTGGCAATTCAGGCATAGTAAATTTAGGATTAATCTTACTACTCGCTGGTGCATTTTCTACTGTGACTTCAGAAATGGGTGGCAAGGCTGCGATGGTTAATATGGGTCTGTCTGTTATTCCACCAAGTTTACTCATCCCCGGCATATTTATCATGAGTGGTTTTGCGGCCTTAACATTAGGGACTTCAACTGGTGCACAGGCAGCATTCATTCCTGTTGGTGTTGCAGTCGCACAAGCTGCAGATTTAAGTGTTGCAGCGGCGGGTGCAGCGGTGATCGCAGGTGCATATTTTGGAGATAATTTATCTATTATATCTGATACGACGATCGCAGCAACAAATGGTGTCGGTGCGAAAATGAAAGATAAATTTAAGATGAATGTCTTAATTGCTTTACCGGCAGCTATTATTACAGCTATTTTTTATGCTGTTGTAGGAGGAACAGGTAAAGTAGAAGGAGATTTAAGTTTTAATTTTATCAATATTTTGCCTTATATTTTCGTCTTGATAGCAGCAATTGCTGGTCTTGATGTAATACTTGTATTAATTATTGGTATCGTTATGGCTGGCGTACTTGGCATGGTGCAAGGTCAAATGGGCGTATTTCAATTTACAAAAGCAATAGGTGATGGTATGGAAAGTATGTTCACTATTTTCCTCGTTGCTTTCTTAGTATCAGGTCTTGTGGCATTAATTCGTTACTATGGTGGTATAGATTGGATTATTACAGCTATGAAGGCAAAAGCAAAAGGGCGCAAGAGTGCTGAGTATGTTATCAGTTTAATGTCTGGGGTGCTTTCAGCAGCTTTATCACACAATACATTGGCTATTATTATTTCTGCGCCAATTGCAAAAGAAATCGGTGACGAGTATAAAGTACCACCAAAACGTATGGCAAGTTTACTAGATATTTTCGCGTGTTGTGCATTAATGGTATTACCACATGACTCAGGGATGTTAATGGTAGAACAATACGGTGATGTATCTTACTTAGAAGTTTTAAAATATTCATTTTATCCTGTGATTTTTGTAATTTGTACAATCATTACAATTCAATTTGGACTATTGGATCGAGATAAAAAGCAAAAATAGCATAAATATATCTGTCTCTCATTAGACACTTACTTTATGTTTTGGAAAAGAACTATATAAGTAAAGGACATTCAATATGCGTTTTAAAAACGTATTCTGAATGTCCTTTATTTTTTTATATGCGCCAAGTATATTCTGGTTGTCGCATGTCTGATTTCTTCATTCGTGAAATATATGGGTTTCCTTTTACAGTGAATCTTAATGGCTTGTGTGTCCATTCCCCTTTGTTAGGTATGCCAATACGGCCACTTGCTTCAATTTCTTTAGGATACTTACGATTTTTTGTATCAATTTTTAGCCGACCTTCATTCAATTTGGATCCGTCTAAATGTCTAGGTATGTTAAACGCCTTAGTCCATTTACCTGGGCCATTAGTCAGTTCGAAACCGTTCTTTCCTCGATTAATAGCCATTAACTCTATACCTTCTTCGGGTTCTATTGCCCTAATTAATACCCCTTCAGGTTGGCCTTCCAATTGGGTAACGAAATTAATGAGTAGATGTGTATGCATGACATGGGCATAAATAGTGCCGCCTTGTTTATACAATGATTCAACTTTAGGTGTTCTCTTTCCGTTATAACCATGGGCAGCACGATCTTTTGTTCCTATATATGCCTCTGTTTCTACAATATAACCTGTAAAGGTTTGTAGTTCATCGTGGTAGATGATTCTTACGCCGAGTAAGTCTTTAGCAATTGTTACGGTATCGCGTTGTAAAAAATCCATTAGATGCCCTCCACTTTTAATTATATGAAATTAAATTTTTTTAGATGTTTTTAAAATATTTTTAAAATTGTGTTACTATGTACATGATTATTTGTTACACTAATTATTATAAGATTAATAGGAATTAGCATATGCTTTTGGTTAAAGTCTAGTATATGACAAAACTTATTGAAAACAAAGTGAATATGAAATGAGGGGAAAGTATGGAACGAAGCATTGGATTTGGTCAGGCACTCAAATTATTTTGGAAAAACTATGTTAATTTCAAAGGCCGTTCACGTCGTAGCGAGTACTGGTTCATGGCATTATGGAACATCATCTTTATGATGCCAGCATTGATTTTGTATATCATCGGTTTAATAATGACTGTATCAGGCGCAGCATCAAGTTCTGAAGAATTGGTTGCTATAGGAGTTATATTATTATTCTTATCGATTTGTTACGCATTAATATACAGTTTGGCAACATTAATTCCAGGATGGGCACTTTTAATCAGAAGATTTCATGATATGGGAAGGACCATGCTCATGCCATTAATATATCTAGGTGTTATTGTTATAAGTTATCCGGTGCTATTTGTAGTGAATATTCAAGATCCTGAATATAATAATCCAGTATATATCATATTTTTTGCTATTATTTTCCTTGTCTATATAGCACTTGGCATCTACATGCTAGTGATTTGTTGTCTTGATAGTGAAAGAAAAACGAATAAATATGGTGCTAGTCATAAATATGGCAATCATATTCAATCATCTACTAACACATATGCAAATCAAGACGCACCTATACACGAAGACACAAATGTGAAACACGTGAATAGTGAAGAGAATGCTTTCAGTGAAGAAGTTAACACTAGTGATGAGAACGCTACTAAAAAAGACGATAATTTAATTAATGTAAGATAATTGTGGATATTCTTTACCAAGCAAATCATGCAAGGCTTTATAACGATCAAATAAAAGCGCATACTGTTTAACTTTTTTAGCTTCTGGTTGTTTACGATAATAAACAGGTTGCTTCATATGTTTGACAGTTTCTTTTAAGGTTGGATAAGCGCCACCAACATTTGCACCCAACATAGCTGCACCAAGCGCTGTAGCGTTACTTGAATCAATAACGACCACTTCTTTATTTAGCACATTAGCATAAATATCAACTAAAAGTTCACTTTTTATAGGAATACCACCGGCAGCATATACTGTTTCTACGGGAATGTGGTTGTTTTCAAATTGTTGCATAATCATTTTTGTTCCGAACGCTGTAGACTCTAAATAAGCTTTGTGTATCATTTCAAATGGTGTTTGCAGTGTTAAACCAAAGATACTACCTGTTAGCTTACTATCACTTAAGATACTACGGTTACCATTATGCCAATCGAGTACGGTTACATGCTGTTTATCTATTGATATATCAGCAGCCAGTTTCTCTAAGTATTCAAGGATAGAAAGGCCTTGTTTTTCAGCTTGGTCTACATAAGATTTTGGTGCGAGGCTGGCAGAATAATTAAATAAATCACCAACAGCAGCTTGTCCAGCTTCATATGCATAAAGACCTGGAATGATAGCATCTTTAACTGAACCAGTAATTGCAGGTATGGGTTCTTGTTTTGGATCGAGCATCAGATGGCATGTACTTGTACCGATAACAGGCGTGAATTCACCTTGTTCAATTGCGCCGACACCGAGTACACCGGAGTGCGCATCAATGATATACGGAGAAATTTGTACTTGTTCTGTAAGGCCCCATAGATTTTGATAATATGGGCTCAAACTACCAGCGCTTTCACCGATATTGACTACGGGTGCTTCGCATTTTGTTTTAACAATTTCTGGTAATTTCTGATCGATAGCTTCAAAAAAGGAATAATTAAAGCCATCTGTTTCGTTATAAAAGCCTTTAAATCCAATGCCACAATTAGAGCGAATATTTTTATCAGTTAATAAACTGACTAAATAATCTCCAGCTTCCATGATATAGGCACTACGTTCTAAAACTTCTGGTGCTTTGTTTTTAACTTCTAATATTTTAGGAATCATCCATTCACTGTTTACGTTATGACCATAAAAATTTAACCAGGATGGGTTTACCTTATCACTTACTTGTTTCATGTAGGTTGCTTCATCTTGAGCGCCATGATGCTTCCACAGTTTCACATAAGCATGCGGTTGATCTTCTAAATCTGGATGTAAATGTAAAGGTTTGAAGTCATCATCTAAGAACACGATGGTACAACTGGTGAAATCTATACCAATGCCGATGATGGACTTAGGATCGACTTGACTATCTTTTAAGACGTACTGAACGCCTTCCTCCAATATAGAAGTGTAGTCTGCTGCATGTTGTAAAAAATAATTGTGCGGTAATTCGGCACCATTTAATGATTCTGAAATGGTGCCATGTGGATATTCTTTTATATATGTAGAAATAATTTCACCATTTGTTGTATCTACTAAAAATACGCGCCCTGAAGCAGTACCATAGTCGATGCCGATACTATATGTCATGATTGCATTGCCCCCTAATCAGTTTGTGGAATAAGCCTAGAGACTTCATTTATCTTTATGATAGTGCTTACATATTATAATGTAAAGTTAAGATCATTGTGATATTGGATTATTGAGAAATACAGTCATATTAATATAAATATGTGTGATTTATTTAAAAATGTATATTTCAAAAGACAAATGGTATCATCAGAATAGAGGATTTATATAAGAAGGGTGGCGAAATGGTATGTCATTAATAATTGACCATGTAACAAAAAAGTATAAAAATTTTACTGCTGTAAACGATATGTCACTTTCCTTAGAAAAAGGAAAGATGCTAGGATTTTTAGGAAGAAATGGCGCTGGGAAAACAACCACATTTAGAATGATATTAGGATTGACACCCATTACAAAGGGAAGCATCACATATAATGATAAAGTAATCGATCGCTCGTTATATAATCGTATTGGTTATTTACCAGAAGAACGTGGCTTACATCCTAAGATGAAAGTAGAAGACGAATTACGTTATTTAGCTACATTAAAAGGCATGGCATCTAAAGATATTACAAAAGCAATTGATTACTGGTTAAAACGATTTGATATTACAGAAAATAGAGAAAAGAAAATCGAATCACTTTCTAAAGGGAATCAACAGAAAATTCAATTACTAGCAAGTATGCTACATGATCCTGAGTTGCTTATTCTTGATGAACCATTTAGTGGTTTGGATCCAGTGAATGTTGAATTGCTAAAGTCGGCGGTTCAAGACTTAAACAATGCAGGTACGACAATTATATATAGCTCTCATAGAATGGAACATGTTGAGGAACTATGCGATAACGTATGTATTTTAAATAAGGGGGAGCTTGTTGTATCGGGGCCAATTGATGAAGTGAAAACGAATCATGGCAACAAACGTGTAGTCATTGAAACAGATCACGAAATGCCAGAAATTGATAAAGTAGATGGGGTCCTAGAGGTAGACAGAAATAAGAGAGAGATTAAAGCAATGATAGAGACAGAATCCGTCGCAGAACAAATTTATGACATAGTGAAGCAATATGGCTTTGTGAAACGATTCCAGGTAGTAGAACCTTCACTAAATGAAATATTTATAGACAAAGTAGGTGACGTTAATGGATAAATTTTTAGCAACATTTTCACTGACGTACAAGAACAAAGTCAAGACGAAATCATTTATGATTTTTACTGGATTGGTTATTGTCTTAATGCTCTTAGCAGCTAATATGAATAAGATTATTGATTTGTTTGATGATGGTCCTGATAAAGTCGGCGTTGTTTCATCTGACAATGAAATTTATAAAGTAATAAAAAGTCAAGGTGATCAACTGGACGAGGGGGCTACATTTAAAAAAGTTTCAGAGAAGCAAGCTAAAACGCAAGTTCAAAACGAAAAATTAGATAAAGCATACATTATCAAAATGACAGATGATAATAAACTTTCTGGAAAAATTTTAAGTAAAGATACAGTTTCAGAACAACAAAAACAAAAATTAAAAGCTTCTTTATCAACAATTCAAACACAACTCGTCGCAGCGAACTTGAATTTGTCCCAAGGGGAACTGAAACAATTGCAATCACAAAGTAAAGTTACGTCAGAAGTCATTGCTGATAAAGCAAGCAATTCAAATTTAAGTGAAGCGCAAAAAGGCTTTAACACAATAATGGTATACGCAGGACTGATGTTGATATTCTTTATTGTCTTTAATTATGCAAGTCAAGTAGCGATGGAAATTGCTACAGAAAAAACGTCACGCGTTATCGAAATGATTATTACGAGTGTGAGTCCAGTCACACATATTTTAGCTAAGATTTCCGGTGTGATTGCTGTGGCATTTACACAGATTATCATATTTGTAGCGGCAGGCTTAATATGTTTCTTCGTATTTGATATAAGTGATATGTTGAAAGGATTTAAAATTGAACCAAACGAGTTAACGATGCAAATATCTATTGTAGGTATCGTTTCACTAATTATTGGTATCCTTTCATATATTATATTAGCAGCTATTTTGGGATCCATTACGGCACGTATTGAAGATATCAACCAAGCGTTGATGCCGATGACACTATTCAGTATGATTGCATTTTATATCTCGTTATTCAGTGTGATGAATCCAGATACAATGCTTACAAAAATCACTAGTTTTATCCCGCTATTGTCTCCGTTCGTAATGTTTGTACGTTCAGCGTCACCTGATGTTGCAGTTTGGGAGATTGTTGTGAGTGTTATTTTATCCATTATTACCATTTTTATTTTATTATGGATTGCTGTAAGAAGTTACAAAAATACGATTTTGAGTTTTGATAAAGGCTTTATGAATGCAATGAAACGTATTTTTAAAAGAAGTTAAACGCATGAATACCTAATAGAGTGAGATAGAAAATTATTTTTTTCTAAGCAAATGTCGTTGCGTGATCTCTAGATAACATGACTAGATTGTGAAATGGGCTGAGGCATGATAGACGTCTCAGCTCGTTTTTTTGTTATTAATTCATATAATTATTGATTGGAAGATGATGAATTTGTTGGGAATTAGGTAAAAATAGAAAAATGTATAACAATTTTCTATATAGTTTGATAGAATTTATGATTAGTATAGATAAATATTTGAATAAATTGTTACAATATAAGTGAGTAATATGAAGATATAAAAAATGATTGAATGTATTCAAATGTTACATAATTATTTTTAATTAAACATCTAAGCATATTTTATGATTGAGGGACCATAAATATATGTTTTAGAGATCATTTGTGTGCACCAATTCAGTGTTTTAATGATGAAATTATGATTATCTTATATTCGTAAACGAAATCTATATTAGATAATTGCCTTCACACTTATTCAAAACCCCTTGAATCAAGTATAACGAAGGCGACATTTATGATTGAATTTTATTCATGGAAAAACCTATTATTAAAGTGTAGGTTTGAAAGGGAGTCATTAATGATGTTTGCAAAAGTAGAAAGTCAAAGCAATGGTATCGATTTGATTAAAATTGATAATGAAGAAACAAAAATTGTTTTTACAAATTATGGTGCGAGAATTGTATCGTGGAAATACGACGATAATAATATTGTACTGGGTAATGTCGTTGAAGCAGATGAGTTTTATGAATCGAATCCTTATAATTTTGGTGCAACCGTAGGTCGATATGGCGGAAGAATTGCAAATGCAACATTTGAGTTAGATGGTAAAAAATATGAGTTAGATGCCAATAATGGTGTACATAATATTCATGGTGGACCCAATGGTATAGACAGACGTTTCTTTGATTATAAAATTGAAGAACAAGTCGGACAAGTGAAAGTTATTTTTACTACTACAATTCAAAGTGCAGATGATCACTTTCCAGGTGATATTGATTTAGAAGTGATTCACACTTATAATGTCGACCATAAGTGGACGATAGAATATAAAGCGAAATCAACTGAAAAAACATTGTTTAATCCGATGAATCATGTATATTTTAACTTGAACAGAGACAACAATGTGATTGATAATCACAGCATTTCAAGTTCAAAATTGGATATGTATTTATTAGGGGAAGACAATATCGTGAAAAGTATGGAACCTTTAAGTTTGGTAAATACCTTCCAAGAACAAAATATCCAGTTCAAAGATATTTTTGATAGTGAAGACGCAATTGTTAAAGAACAAATGCAACGCTTTGGTGGTATTGATCATCCATTTGATATTGGTGGTAATGAAATGACTGTGGAAAATAAACATTTTATATTAAAAGTAAACACAGACATGCCAAACATTGTCATTTACACATTTAATGATACAACTGGTTGGAAAAGTGATTTCAATATTTATAAAGCTCACTCAGGTTTTACATTAGAAACGCAATGTATTCCAAACGATATTAATTTATTAGGCAATCAAGCACCATCCATTTTAAAAGCTAACGAGCCTTTTTACTCTAAAACGTCATATAAAATTTCTGAAAAGCAATTATAAAAATGAACGAATCAATACTTATGACACCATTTGGGAGAGTGGTTAGTTATTAAGTATAGACTATATGAAAGGCGGGTATCTTAAATGAGATACCCGCCTTTCATTTTAATTTAATTACAGCAAACGCTATTATTTTTGAGCACGTTTTAAGAAGCGTTCAAATTTGCTAATCCTGTCGCTTGTTAAATATGGATTTTTTAAAACATAGGTTAAGCGATTAATATTTTTATTATCATTGTAATAGATGTCATTGAGCTCATACACAGAAAGACGTGTTGATGCATCCGCAGATTTGATAAGTTTTAAATGATTGGAGTCGTGTACGTAGCCTTCTTGTAACACACGAAAATAGAAGCCAGTTTTACAAGAAGATGACATTCTCTTAATCAAATCAGGGATTTTATACTTTTCTTGTATTTTCCAACAAGGTTCTCTGATTTCTGAAACTTCTAAAATAGCTTCACCAAGCTGGAATTGATCACCAAAATAGACATGCGCTTCATCTAAATCAGTTGCTGTTAAATTTTCACCAAACATCGCATAGGGTGGTAACGCTGGTAGGTCATGTTTCCAAAGTTCGTAATTTTTCTTACTGTACAGGCAAACGGCTTTATTTGGCCCGCCATGTCCTTTATATTCTTGTTCATCTTCAGCAAATCCAGTATGTGTAAGCCACATTTTTCCTGAATATTTTTCTTTATTTAATGCAGAACGCATAGGTCTTTTGGTACTATATGGTAAATCTTGTATTTTGCCAGTAGAAATGGCTTCTAATTTATAAATCATATTTTTGTACCTCCAACAATAGATTGATTATTATTTTAAAACAATGTGTTAATTATGCAAGTATATGTATAAATTCATTTTGAAAATCAGTTTTCTGTCTAGGTATTTTAATAAATCTCATGTACAATAAAGATAAAAGTACAGTATAAAAGGGGAAGCATGATGGATAAGAAACAGTTAAAAATGAGAACATTTAATGATGCATTAGACCAGATTAAAGATGGTATGATTGTTGGTATTGGCTCTGGCTCAACGATTGAATTGCTTGTCCCAAAAATAGCAGAGAAACTGGAACAAGAACAAATAAAAATCACAGGTGTCTGTACCTCTAATAAAACGGCATTTATAGCCAAAGAGTTAGGTATCCATATCATTGATGTGAATGATGTGGATCATATCGATATTGCAATAGATGGCGCAGATGAAATTGATAACGACTTAAACTTAATTAAAGGCGGTGGTGGCGCGCTATTTAGAGAAAAAGTAATAGATGCCATGGCCGAAAGATTTGTTGTCTTAGCTGACGATAGTAAATGTGTAGACTATCTTGGACAAACGTTTAAGTTGCCTGTTGAAGTGGACAAATTTAATTGGTTACTTGTAGCTAAACGAATTAAAGCATACGATGATTTAAAAGTAACACGTCGCATGGTTGATGATGTGCCATTTATTACAGATAACGGTAATTATATCTTAGATGTTGTATTAAATGAAGGTATCAACGCAGCAGATATGCATGAATTTTTGATTCACCTTATCGGTGTACTAGAAACAGGTTATTTTTTAAATGTTGCAGACCAAGCCATTATTGGTACAACGAATGGAGTAAAGATTAAAAATAAAGCATCATTGATAGATTAAAAAAGGCATTGTGCTTATTCATTGGAGCACAATGTCTTTTTGTATCGTTTGAAAATATCATATCGCTACATGCTACAGTAATAAAACAAAAAACCAATACTAAAGCTATCAGTCATGAAACATAGCTTAGCATTGGTTTTTAAAATTCATAAAATCAGTTGAATCATTTTATGGTGAGTATGATTAGCGACGGTGTCCACGTTTACTTTTCAAATCAAAAGGTGAGCGTTCGTAATCATTATTAGATGAATCAGCTGTATCTAAAGCTTGATCATCTTGTTGCGTTACATCGTTACTTTCTGAACTTAAATGACTTGACGATTCATCACTTTCTTCATCGATTGATGTACGTGCATCAGATACGACAGATGACTGTCAATTTGAAGAATAGCGAGAACTTGCTTTCAATTCATCTTGGTCTGATTCTGGATGTGCCTTCTCAGTAGATGCTTCTACTGCACTATTCGCACGTGAATCTGAGTGTGTAGTGTCCACTTTCGTTGAATCATTTGATGATGGACTTGGTGTATTCTCTGAGATTATATTCGCTCGACTGTCGTCCTCATGTGCAGTATCTTCTGTCGAATTGTATTGATTAGCTTGGTCTGATGCACTTGATTCATGCTGACGATCAGTTACATCTTGTTCATCTTGAACTTCTGAAGACGTCTCAGCTGTAGCGGCATTTACATTCGCTGAATGATGCGTTTCGTCTGTTTCTGACGCGTTATATTCATCACCAGCATCTGTCTGATCTTCATCAGTATCATTAACGTGATCAAGATAATTATTTTCCTCTACTTCGTCTAAATTACGTTTTGTAAAGAAATAAAGGATTGTACGAATAATTAAACTAATTAAAATATAAAGTATAGCAACGGCTGCAGTTGATAAGGCGATGACTTTCATAGCAAATACTTCGCCTAATTCTTCATTAAATAAGAATACAAGTCCAAATGACATTGCGAAATGGAATAAAGTTGCAATGTATATTGTACGGCCTTTCGTTGCACGTATTAATTCCCCAATAATCATTGAAAAAGCAAATGAATATAGGAAACTATATATTGCAAAGTCAAAACTAAAGGCGATGTTTACATTCCATATTGCATACATAAAACCAACAATAATAGACGCGAAGAACGTGTTCATCTTAGTTTCAACAATATGTTGTAGATAAGAACGGAAACCGAGTTCTACTAAAAAAGCCATGACAATTTGTCCTATAATAATAGATGAAATTGAAACAGATAAATCTTTTGTTTGTAAAAGAACAAAACTATCAGAAAAAATATTAAAGCATACCATAGCTATAATAAAAATAATTAATGGTAAAATAAGCGCTAAAATTGCACGCTCAATCACTTTTAAGCTAATAGTCAATTTTAAACTAGCTAATTGAGTACCTCTGTGTGAAAATATAGCAATACAGATAAAAGCTGCTATGAATGGTGCAAGTGTACTCATATCAAAGACGAAATCTTTAAATGGAACGGAACTCTGTAAATCTTTAAGTATAATAGGTAATGCATAAGCAACAATAAAGAAGATAAAAATCATCATTGCCCATTGAAAACCTGGTATACGTTTTGTATTCATTTATGTAACCTCCAATAGGGTTCAAAAAAATCATTTGTACCTAATTATACATATTTATGAGATAGAAATAAATTAAATTCCCGATTTATCATTGAAATGTAATAGTTTGAGTTAATCTAACATGAAATTGAAATATTTATTACGAATTTTTGAATTTATAATGATGCGAATTGGGTAAATATTATTATAAATTGAATTGAGGAAAATGTAAGCGTATACTTTTAAATGACCGTAAGTATTTAAAGGAGGAGAATTATGTATAAATTAGCACAACGTGATCTTTGGACTGGAAGAATTGATAGTGAAACAGATGAATCACAATTTAGGCACTTTCAAACTATAAATTTTCGCAATATTGAAGATGATAACAATGAATCACGTCATGGTGTAGGTATACTAGGGTACGCGGTAGATAAAGGTGTTGAATTGAATAAAGGGCGTATTGGTGCAAAAGAAGGCCCGAATGCAATTAAAAAAACGTTTGCCAATTTACCAGTTATTAGACAATGTAATGTATATGACTATGGCAACGTTGAACACAATCATGATAGATTAGAAGAAACGCAACAAGAATTTGCGCATTACGTTGCCAAATCTATAAAAAAACATAATCAAACATTCTTACTTGGTGGTGGTCACGATATTGCATATGCACAATATCTAGGCACGAGAGAGGCATATCCTGACGCTTCTATTGGTGTCATTAATATTGATGCACACTTTGATACACGAGAAGAATCAGGTTCAACATCTGGCACGAGTTTTAGACAAATACTAGAAGAAGATGAAAACACAGATTATCTTGTATTAGGTATACAACAGGGTGGCAATACTCGAGCACTATTTGACTATGCAGAAACTAAAGGCATCGGTTATGTTTATTCAGAAGAATTGCTTCACCAAATTTCTCCTCCAATCAAAGATAAGGTGGAACGTTTTGTACATGATCATGATGTCATCATGTTTACAATATGTATGGATGTTATTGACAGCGCGTTTGCACCAGGTGTGAGTGCTAATGGTGTGCTTGGATTATCACCACACATCGTACTTGAATTAGCTAAACGCATCATTCCGAATGAAAAAGTCCCAACAATTAGCATTGCTGAAACAAATCCTAAGTATGATGTAGATAACAGAACTGCAAAATTATCAGCTAATTTCTTATATCATTTTATTCTTTAAAATTCCAATAGTTAACACATTGTTCGATGAAAGAAAGCACACGTGATGAGTGCTTTCTTTTTTTTAGGTAGTTAATATATATAGAACGACCTAACTTAGGTTGAATATCTAAGACATCTAAATCCTTAGCATTAAATGATTGATAATAAACTCTAGGTATTACAGCATATCCCAAACCTCTATGCACAAAGTTCGTGGCAGCTTCAAATCGATCCGCTTCAATAATGATATTAGGATGCAAGTTCATACGGTTAAAGTAGTCATCTAGATGTTTGCGAACTTGGGATCTTTTGGTTGGCAATATTAATGGCAAGGATGCAATAGAAGTAGTATGTGAATGTGGAAAAGCATTTTTAGGAGTGATCAACACATAGGACTCCTCATAGAGCGGTATAGATTCAATATCATCATGCTTCATTTGTTCGTTAGTGAAAGCAACATGATTCTCAAAGTTAACGAGCAATTCAAAAATTTTATTTTGATCATGAATTTCAGATACAAGGTAAGTTTGATCTGGAAATTGTTTAGCATGTGTCGATAATACTTGAGAAAGCCATTGGTTTGTCGATTCTAAAATAGATATTTTAATTTTAGGTACATGTCCCATATTGAGATCGTACATTTTTTCGATAGTTTGATGATATTGATGTATCAGTTGTCGTGCGTAATTGTAAAAATGAATGCCTTTTTCAGTAATTTTAATATCTTTAGTCGTACGCATAAATAGATCATAACCTAGATCAGCTTCCATTTTTTTAATTGTTGTCGTCAGAGAAGGTTGACTAATATGTAAAAAGTTAGCGGCTTTAGTAAAACTATTATATTTAACAACAGCAACAAAGTATTCTAATTGTATAATTTTCATAGGAAAGCTCCTTTAATTAGTTATTTATAGTTTAAAGCTATCAATAATTAGTTTATTTATATTGGTAGTCTATATAATAACATATTATACTGGTCCATATAGAGAAAGGTGTGCTTTTGTGTAAGTATCGTGCTTACATTGCTTATTACCATACCATTTGTACTATGGATTTTTTAGTTATTGTTAAACAAAGGATAAGTTTATTAAAAACAAGGAGTGATTTTTCATGAGAAAAATAGAAGCAAAAAGAGGGTTAGACATTGAATGTAAAGGTTGGGAACAAGAAGCAGTACTGAGAATGTTATATAACAACCTTGACCCGGAAGTAGCTGAACGCCCTGAAGACTTAGTTGTTTATGGAGGTATAGGTAAAGCTGCACGTAATTGGGAAGCATTTGAAGCCATTGAAGATACATTACGTTCATTAGAAGCTGATGAAACAATGTTAGTTCAGTCTGGTAAACCCATTGCTGTATTTAAAACACATGAAGAAGCGCCACGTGTATTAATATCTAATTCAGTATTAGTTCCAGAATGGGCAAATTGGGATCATTTCAATGAATTAGATAAAAAAGGTTTAATGATGTATGGTCAAATGACAGCTGGTAGTTGGATATATATTGGTTCACAAGGTATTGTTCAAGGTACTTATGAAACATTTGGAGAACTTGCGAATCAACATTTTAATGGCAAATTAAATGGCACGGTCACTTTGACAGCTGGTCTAGGTGGTATGGGTGGTGCGCAACCACTAGCCGTTACAATGAACGGTGGCGTTGTTATCGGCGTAGACGTCGATGAAACACGCATTGATAAACGTATTGAGACGCGTTATTGTGACGTTAAAACACACGAATTAGACGAAGCGTTACGTTTGGCTGATGAAGCTCGTGAAAAGGGTGAACCATTATCAATTGGTTTAGTCGGTAATGCGGTTGACACACATAAAGCAATCTTAGATAAAGGTTTTAAAATTGATATTGTGACAGACCAAACAAGTGCACATGATCCGCTAAATGGTTATGTACCTCAAGGGTATTCGTTAGAAGAAGCGAAAGCAATACGCCAAAAAGATCCAAAACAATATGTTAAAGAAGCACAAACTTCTATGAGAAAACATGTAGAACTCATGCTTGAATTTCAGAAAAATGGTGCTGTTGCATTTGATTATGGTAATAATATCAGACAGGTTGCATTTAATGATGGATTAGAAAATGCATTTGATTTCCCTGGATTTGTGCCTGCTTATATTCGTCCATTGTTCTGTGAAGGTAAAGGCCCATTCCGTTTTGCAGCATTAAGTGGAGATCCGAAAGATATTGAGCGTGCAGATGAAGAAATGAGAAAGATTTTCCCAGATAATGAAAAATTAATTCGTTGGTTAGATTTAGCGCAAGAAAAAATCGCCTTCCAAGGTTTACCGTCACGTATTGCGTGGTTAGGTTATGAAGAGCGTGCGAAAATGGGCTTAGCATTGAATAAATTAGTAAGAGATGGTGAAATTTCTGCACCAATTGTCATTGGTCGTGATCATCTTGATTCTGGTTCTGTCGCTAGTCCAAACCGTGAAACTGAAGGTATGAAAGATGGTTCTGATGCTGTTGGTGATTGGCCAATCTTAAACGCATTAATTAATACAGCAGCAGGCGGTTCATGGATTTCATTCCACCATGGCGGCGGCGTTGGTATGGGTTACTCTTTACATGCAGGTATGGTTGTTGTAGCAGATGGATCAGAACGTGCTGATAGAAGATTAGGACGTGTATTAACGACAGATCCGGGTATGGGTGTTGTGAGACATGCGGATGCTGGATATGAATCTGCGATTAAAGTTGCAAAAGAAAAAGGTATCAAAATCCCAATGATTACAGGTAAAGGAGACAAATAATGAACGATTTAATTATTCAAAACATTAAAGAACTAATTTTACCAAAATCTACTGAACGTCCATTAAAAGGAAAAGAGTTAGACGAACTTAACATTATTGAAAATGGAACGGTTGTCGTTAAAAACGGCAAAATTGTCTACGCAGGAGAGCACTCAGATGCCTATGAAGCAACTGAAACAATTGATGTAACAGATAAAGTGGTTTCACCAGCTTTGGTTGAAGCACATACACATCTTGTTCATGGTGGTTCACGTGAACATGAAATGTCACTTAAAAGACAAGGTGTTTCTTATTTAGAAATTCTTGAACAAGGTGGCGGCATTTTATCTACAGTTGAAGCTACACGTAAAGCTACTGAAGAAGCATTATTTAAAAAGGCAGAAAAGAATTTGTTGACGATGATGGAACATGGCGTTTTAGCTGTTGAGAGTAAAAGTGGCTATGGTCTAGATAAAGAAAATGAACTAAAACAATTACGTGTATCTAATCGTTTGGCTGAAAAATATAACTTAGACATGAAACACACATTCCTTGGTCCGCATGCCGTACCTAAAGATGCTGAGTCTAATCAAGCTTTTCTTCAAGAGATGATTGATTTGTTACCAGAAGTTAAGCCGTATGCTGATTTTGCAGATATATTCTGTGAAACTGGTGTGTTTACGGTTGAAGAATCGAAAAAATATATGGAAGCGGCAAAAGCATTAGGTTTTGATGTGAAAATCCATGCAGATGAAATTGATCCATTGGGTGGTTTAGAGTTAGCTATCGACGAAAATGCAATCTCTGCAGATCATCTTGTAGCATCAAGTACAGAAGGTAAAGAAAAACTAAAAAATAGTGACACTGTCGCGGTGTTATTGCCTGGTACGACTTTCTATTTAGGCAAGGAATCTTATGCAGATGCGCGAGGTATGTTAGACAATGATGGCGCAATCGCGATTGCGACAGATTTTAACCCAGGTAGTTGTGTCACAAACAACTTACAACTTGTGATGTCGATTGCTGCCTTGAAATTGAAATTATCTCCAAATGAAATTTGGAACGCAGTGACTGTTAATGCGGCTAAAGCCATTGACATTGATGCTGGTACCATTAATCAAGGAGATAAAGCTAATATTGTTATTTGGGATGCGCCTAACCATGAATATATTCCATATCACTATGGTATTAACCACGCTGAAAAAGTCATTAAAGATGGTAAAGTGTTGATTGATAATCGTATCAAATTAGAACAATAATTTGAATAGTTAAAGCTGAGTCAAATTGACTTGGCTTTTTTTGTATTATTTTAGGCAGAGTTGATTAAATATTTCGACAATTATGATACCATATGGTTAAAGCAATTTGGAGGTGACAATGAATGTGCGTCACATAAGTTATTTTAATCAGTGGCACGGGGCATTAGTCACCAATATGCTTGCAGGTATTTTGTTGGCACTCGCGTTACTACCCGGTGCAATTGCTTTTTCCTTTATTGCAGGTGTAAGTCCAACCATAGGTATGCTAAGTACTGGACTTATGATGTTAGTTATAAGTTTGACCGGCAATCGAACATTAATGGTGTCAGCACCAAGTAGTGGTGTTTCTTTAGTTGTCGCACCGCTTATGTCTAGCCACGGTATGCCCGCTGTAATATTGGCTACGTTAATTATGGGAATAATACAAATTTTGATGGGTATTTGCCGAATCAATAAATTATTAGATTATATTCCCACAGGTGTTGTTATAGGTTTTATGAATGCATTAGGTGTATTGTTATTTACATCGCAACTAAAAAATATACTAAATATTTCAAACGCGACCTATGTCATAGCGGTCGCATCTTTTTTAATTATTTGGTTAGCACAAAGATATATCAGATTTATGCCGGCACCATTGATTGCGATTATTATTTTAACGATATGTGCATGGTGGCTTAAACCAGATATTGTCTATGTACACCATTTAGCATCATTGCATATTCATGTACCGATGCTGTCATTTCCAGATGCAATGTATGATATGCATATCGTTGGTATTTCAAGCATGTATGGAGTGACAATGGCAATTGTTGCTGTTGTACAAACGACATTAACAGCGCGGATGATGGATGCAGTTACTGCCACTAAAAGTGATAAAAATAAAGAAACGATAGGGCAAGGTGTTGCCAATACAATTGTCGCTTTATTTGGTGGCTATGGTGGTAGCGCACTTGTGGGTCAATCGCGATTTAATGCAACGATGGGAGCTACATCGAGGGTATCAACATTGATCACGGGTGCTTTTTTACTCATTAGCTTATTCGTTTTTGGAGATATTATCGGTCAAATACCAATGGCAGTGCTAGCAACTGTATTAATAACGATTTCCCTTAATACATTTGATAGGAGAACGATTTCATTTGTTAAGGTATCTCCAATAAAGCATGGGGCGATCGTTGTACTTACAATGTTGATTATTTTAAGTACGAATAACCTAGCGGCCGGGGTTGTGCTTGTTAGTTTACTATACTATTTGATTCAAGGGTTTAATAAAAGGAAAGGACGTGACATATAATGCCACAATACGAAGACTACATAAATTGGAGAAGAACATTTCATCAATATCCAGAGCTATCAGATGCAGAATATGAAACAACAAAACGTATCAAACGCATCTTAGCATCATATGATATTAAAGTTTTAGATTTACCATTAGAAACAGGACTAGTTGCAGAGGTTGGACAAGGTGATCAATTCGTTGCAGTTAGAACAGATATTGATGCACTACCAATAGATGAGCAAGTGAAACATGAATTCACTTCGACCAATGAAGGTGCGATGCATGCATGTGGACATGATATTCATATGGCTAGTGTGCTAGGGGTCGCAGTGAGATTAAAAGAAATAGAAAATCAACTCAACGGACGCGTGCGCATTATTTTTCAAGCTGCAGAAGAATTGGGCTATGGCGCAGTGAAAGTTGCTAATACAGGTGCAATTGACGGTGCGAAAGCCGTGTTAGGTTATCATAATTATCCAACGTTAGATATTGGAGAATTTGCGGTTAAATCGGGGGTTATCACATCTTCTGTAGACCGTTTCGAATTTAAAATTAAAGGTAAAGGTGCGCATGCTGCTAAACCAGAACAAGGTAACGACCCAATGATTGTATTGGGACAGTTGATTAATAGTGTTCAGTCTATTGTGAGTAGAAATTTATCAGCATTTGATAATGCAGTTGTTACAATTGGAGAAGTATCATGTGGGAATACATGGAATGTTATTGCAGACGAAGCCTATGTGCAAGGTACTGTGAGAAGTTTTGATGAAGATAAACGTGTACTTATTGAAGAAAGATTAAGAGCCATTGGAAGCGGACTTGCTGAAGTATTTGGCGTAGACATTGAAACGTCTTATCACCGCTTGCCTGGTGCTGTGGTTAATGATGAGCAATTAACAAATGATGCAATAGCAATTGCCAAAGAAGTTGGATACAATGTCAGTGTTATGGATAAACCGTTGACGATTGGCGAAGATTTTTCTGGTTTTTCTAATAAGTATCCAAGTGTATTTGTCTTTATTGGTTCTAATAGTGAATATGATTTGCACCATCCAAAATATGACCCAGATGAACGTATTTTAGAAAAAGTACCTGACTATTTTGTTACTTTTGTACAAAAATTATTGAATGAAAATTAAGGCAATATACTTAAATTATGATTAGACAATAGAAATGTTGGGTATTTAATAACTAGTTCATAATTTAAGGAGTGTTCTTAATGGCAGGTCAAGATCCAAGAACTAAATTTTCAAATAAAGATTTTCCAAAACAAGAACAACCAGTTCCAGGTTTACAAAGTAAGTTAGATCCAAAGCCTGATTGTGGTGAAACATCCTATACTGGTTATGGTCGTTTAAATGATTATAAAATGTTAGTTACTGGTGGAGACTCAGCTATAGGCAGAGCAGCAGCTATTGCTTACGCTAAGGAAGGCGCTGATGTAGCAATCAATTATCTTCCAGCAGAACAACAAGATGCAGAAGAAGTACAACAAGTCATTGAAGCAGCAGGAAGAAAAGCTGTCTTAATTCCAGGTGACATTAGAGATGAACAATTTAATTACGATTTAGTTGAAACAGCTTACAACGAACTTGGCGGGTTAGACAATGTAACCATCGTCGCCGGTCATCAACAATATAGAGAAAGCATAAAAGGTTTTGACACAGCTTCGTTTTCAGA
Source organism: Staphylococcus sp. LKG3-1 (assembly GCF_048568385.1). Lineage (NCBI taxonomy): Bacteria > Bacillati > Bacillota > Bacilli > Caryophanales > Staphylococcaceae > Staphylococcus > Staphylococcus sp. LKG3-1. The sequence continues at coordinate 1,309,584 of NZ_CP183796.1, read as the reverse complement.
AACATTTGAGACGAATGTTTATCCAATATTTTGGACAGTTCAAAAAGCAGTAGATTATTTACAAGCTGGTGCAACCATTACGCTGACCTCTTCAGTTCAAGGTTACAATCCAAGCCCAATTTTACATGATTATGCTGCTTCAAAAGCTGCGATTATTTCATTAACGAAAAGTCTATCCGAAGAACTCGGTGCGAAAGGCATTCGTGTGAATTGTGTTGCGCCAGGACCATTTTGGTCACCATTACAAATTTCTGGTGGTCAACCGCAATCTAAAATTCCGAGCTTTGGACAAAAGGAAGTCTTGGGCAGAGCAGGTCAACCTGTAGAATTATCAGGCACATATGTACACTTGGCAGCTGAAGAATCCAGTTATACAACAGGTCAAGTATATGGTGTGACAGGTGGTACTCAGTTAGACTAGGTTATATGAAACGTCACAGCTAATGTGGAGATGATTCAATCACATTAAAGTTGTATCATCTCCACATTAGCTGTGACTTCTAGATTGATAAGCGAATATTACAATGAGTCATATAGCCGACGTTATATGGGCGAGATTGAGAAATCAAATTCAATGTTTGGTTTCTGTCTCGCTTTTTTATTATTTTTAAAAGGAGTATAAATGTGGATGAAACAATATAACGCAAACACATTAACGAAACAACAGAATTATAAATTACTAAGTGGTAGTGTTATTCCAAGACCAGTTGCATTTGTGACAACACAGGATAAAGATGGGAATTTAAATGCTGCACCGTTCAGTTTTTTTAATGTTGTATGCAGCGCACCTCCTATGATTATGATTTCTACTGCACGTTCACAAGGAAAGCGCAAAGATACATCGTTAAATATTGAAGAAACAGGCTCATTTGTAGTTCATATTACAGATGAAATGACTGTAGAACAAATAAATAAAACGGCTGCACCTATAGACAGAACACTAAATGAATTAGAAAGAACGCAGTTGACATGTGTGAAATCAGAAGTCGTGCCTGTACCAGGTGTGGAACAAGCCAAAATTCGAATGGAATGCAAACTAAATCAAATCATTACATTAGGCGATGCTCAAGAAGGATCAGATTTAATCATTGGTGAGGTTGTGATGTATCACATTGATGAGGCAGTTTACTTTGATGATAGTAAAATAGATGCACAAGCATTAGCGCCTGTGGCACGTTTAGCTGGAAATGATTATGCTGCATTAGGACAATCATTTACGATTAATCGACCAACAGAGTAATTTATAAATGATAAGACTGAAGTCATTAGCTCATCAGCTAATTGTTAAGATTTGTTAAAGTTTAAGCAAGAATTTAAAACAGTAATTGACGAAACTAATTTAATATTGTACTGTGAAAAATAAATTAAATAACTTATCAAGAGAAGTGGAGGGACTGGCCTGTGGATACTTCGGCAACATGATTATGCGTGTGCCAATTCCAGTAGCATCATTTATGCTAGAAGATAAGAATAAATGTACAAAGTTTACTCTTTCTTCAATTGGAAAGAGTTTTTTATTTGAGTAAGTTTATTTAATGGTAGAAAAATTGATGTTCTGTTTGAACTTAAAGGAAAGTTGGTTTTGTATGGAGGAGACAAAGAAAGGTAATGCATGGGCACTGATACCTTTAATTATTTTTGTGGGTATGTTTTTAGGTGTTGGTATCATTACCGGCGATTTCACTACAATGCCCCTAAATGTTGCGATACTAGTAGCGACAATTGTGGGACTTGTATTAAATAGAAAAGAATCATTTCAAAAGAAAGTTGAAATTTTTACTAAGGGTGCAGGACATTCCAATATTATACTAATGATGCTCATTTTCTTATTAGCAGGAGCGTTTTCGCAAACAACTGAAGATATGGGTGGCGTAAAATCTACAGTGAATTTGGGACTATCTTTGATTCCTGAGAATTTAATCATTGTAGGTTTATTCGTGATATGTATGTTCGTGTCACTTTCTATGGGTACATCCGTGGGCACTGTAGCAGCTATAGCGCCTGTTGGCTTTGGACTAAGCCAAGCAACGGATGTCTCTGCAGCCATCACTATGGCGACGGTCGTAGGTGGGGCGATGTTTGGTGATAATTTATCAATGATTTCAGATACAACGATAGCTGCGGTAAGAACTCAAAAAACAAAAATGAGTGATAAGTTTAAGGTGAATATCAAAATCGTGTTACCTGGTGCCATATTTACTGTCATTGTACTTTGGTTTTTAACAAATGGAGCACAAATTGATGCATCTAAGAGCTACGATTATGATCTTATAAAAGTAGTACCTTATTTATTTGTACTCATACTCGCATTATTCGGCGTCAACGTTATTATTGTACTTATTGGCGGTATTATACTTTCGGCAATTATAGGTTTATTTTATGGTACCTTTGATTGGATTGGGTTATTAAGCTCTATTTCTAAAGGGATTATTGGCATGGAGGATATTGCCATTATTGCACTATTAATTGGTGGTCTAGTGGCATTGATACAACACAATGGTGGTATTACATGGTTACTTAATTTTGTGCGTAATAGAGTGAAATCTAAGCGTGGCGCAGAACTAGGAATTGCTGGCTTAGTGAGTGTGGCCGATATTTCAACTGCTAATAATACGATTTCTATATTAATGGCAGGGTCATTAGCTAAAGACATTTCAGATGAATATGGTGTAGATCCGCGTAAATCAGCAAGTATTCTAGATATGTTTGCAAGCTGTTTCCAAGGACTATTACCGTATAGTCCACAGCTTATTGCAGCAGCAGGTGTGGCATCTATATCACCGTTTGAATTGGTACCGTATGCGATTTATCCGATGATATTAGGGATTTGTGGTCTGATTGCTATCGCCTTTAGATTGCCGAGATTGGACAAGAAATAAACCCTAACAATCATGTGAAGTGAATATTTCATATGTATGGATGATTAACAGTCGTCATGCAAAATTGTTAAGTTTAATATAAATTGAGAGAGTGCGGAATCTTATGTATTATTTGATTTCTGACTCTCTTTTTTAAGTATAGACTAACGGCGTAGTACAGGATGCTTTATTAAGTTTAATCCTAATTGTTAAAGATTTAAGAATGCAAAATTTTGACGTTTACTGACTATTAACGATAAAATAAAGTTGTTGAAAGTTTGATAAAATCATACAAACCACTCATATTTCGTATGATTATAGTTTAGAAGTCTTGTATAATGCGTTAGAATAGAAATAAGAGTGAAAGTAGGTGAACAATCCATCGTGGCTAAATATAATGTAGAGAATGAAAATGTTGAGATACGTCTTGAACGATTATTTAAAGTTGAACCAGAATTGTTATATCAAGCGTGGACAGATGAACGTTTTCTTAAACAATGGTTTATGACAACAGAAAGAACAAATAAATCAATACAAGTAGATGCTGAACAAAATGGAAACTATACGATTATTGATGTAAGAAAAGGCAAAGAAAATAAAATTCAAGGATCATATCGTACGTTAACGCCTTTTGAATATATTGTAATGACCATAGGTATGCCAGAGCTAAGTGATTCTGAAGATACGATAGAAGTTGAAATATTCGAAAGAGCACCTGGCATCACACAAATGATTTTCAATTATATTGCGTATGTTCCTAGAGAACGTAGACTTACAACATTAGAATATAAGCAAAAGAAAAAAGAATACCATGATTCTACTGCACATGGTTTTGAAATGTTATTTGATAAACTACAAATTGCATTAGAAACATTTGAAGCGGAATTATAATTATAAAAAACGACAAAATATCATTTTAATACAAATAAAAAAAGGACTTACAAGCATGCTAAATGAATTGATTGCTTGTAAGTCCTTTTTTTAGTGTGTGTTGAGTTCGCCTTTTTCTTGGCGTTCATTATATTTCCGTAGCAATGTTTCGAAAAAGATATGATAACTGATAAAGCTAGAGTAATCTATACCATCTACGAGATAAAACGTATTACTCGAAACATAGATATTATAATTTGCTTTTTGTGCTAGCGTGTTATCTTTCAATGTAGTTACTGAGAAAAAGTATTTTTGACGCAGTTGCAGTAAATTAGTGATATCTGAAAGTTGCGTTGTTTCTCCGGAAAGCGAAATGATAAAAAAGATATCTTTCGGTGTTGCTTTATTTAAGACCATTTTAAATTCATGAACATCATGTAGGACAATAATATTCTTATGAATTGTTAATAAAATCCGTTGTGCTTCTTGAGCAACATTCATCTGAGCTAAACCTGTACCGTATAGATAGACCGTTTCGGCTTGGTTAATTTTATCGGTAATCAGTTCATAATCAATGCGCTCTAAATAAGTGAACGTATTTTCAATTTCTTGTTTAAATCCTTCAATAGAGTCGGAAGGCAGCTGATGTGATTGTTCTGTTTCAAATTTTAAATAAGATTTAAAATCACTGTATCCGTCAAACCCAAGCTTACGTGTAAAACGATGGATCGTCGCATTGGATGCATGGGTATTCGCAGCTAATTCTTGTATTTTCATCGTTTTACATTGATTAATATGTGTATTAATAAAATGTGCTATATGTAAATCATTTTCGTTTAATTTATTAAAGTTATTATTGACGCGTTCATCTAAAAACAATGGTAATCACCTCACACTTCATGAAAATATTTTCGACTTTTGAAAATATAATCTGATTATACAAAATTATTCCAAATGACGTCAAACTATTGTTTTTATGTAAGCGTTTCCTTTAATATTAAGCATAAGCAATGAATACGATTGAATATAATAATAAAGTATAGATGTTTTAAATTTTTGAAAATTGAACTGATAGGAAATGAGGGAACACAGTTATGAACGCAATTAAAAGGTTTGGCAGTGCAATGATCGTACCTGTATTAATGTTTGCTTTCTTCGGTATTGTACTTGGGTTTGCAACACTATTTAAAAATCCATCAATTATGGGGAGTATTGCAGAAGAAGGAACGAATTGGTTTAAGATTTGGTCTGTGATTGAATCAGGTGGTTGGACGATATTTAATCACATGGAAATCGTCTTTGTAGTAGGTTTACCTTTATCATTAGCTAAGAAAGCACCAGGACACGCTGCCTTAGCTGCCTTAATGGGTTACTTAATGTTTAATACATTTATCAATGCAATACTTACGCAATGGCCACATACATTTGGCGCAAATTTGGAAAAAGGTGTTGAAAATGTAACAGGCCTTAAAGCGATTGCTGGTATTGAAACGCTCGATACAAACATATTAGGCGGTATTATCATCTCCAGTATCATAACTTGGATACATAATCGCTATTACAGTAAACGTCTTCCTGAAATGTTAGGTGTATTCCAAGGATTGACATTTGTTGTTACGATTTCATTCTTTGTTATGTTGCCATTTGCATTAATTACTTGTATTATTTGGCCAACTGTACAAGGAGGCATTTCATCATTACAAGGATTTATCATAGGTTCAGGTTATATTGGTGTATGGTTGTACCATTTCTTAGAGAGAGTGCTTATTCCAACTGGCCTACATCATTTCATTTATGCACCAATTGAAGTCGGCCCAGTAGTGGTTAATCACGGTTTGAAAGCCGAATGGTTCGAACATGTCAATGAGTTTGCTAAGAGTACGAAACCATTAAAAGAACAATTTCCTTATGGCTTTATGCTACAAGGTAATGGTAAAGTATTTGGTGCTATTGGTATTGCTTTAGCAATGTACTCTACGACACCTAAAGAAAATAAAAAGAAAATTGCAGCATTACTTATACCAGCAACATTAACTGCAGTCGTTGTAGGTATTACGGAACCATTAGAATTTACATTCTTATTTATTGCACCTTATTTATTTGTATTACATGCATTATTAGCTGCTACAATGGATACATTAATGTATGGATTTGGTCTTGTCGGTAATTTTGGCGGGGGACTTTTAGACTTCTTCGCAACAAACTGGATTCCTTTAGCACAAAACCATTGGCTAACATACGTATTCCAAATAATTATTGGTCTTATATTTACAGCAATATATTACTTCTTATTTAGATTTTTAATTTTAAAATTCAATATTCCACTTCCTGGTCGTAAAAAAGATGAAGAAGATGTGAAATTGTATAGTAAACATGATTATAAAGATAAAAAAGGAGAAACAAAAACAACTGCATCTACTGGAAATGAGTATGAAGATAAAGCAATTTATTATTTAGAGGGCTTAGGTGGTACGGAAAATATTAAAGATGTTACTAATTGTACGACACGTTTGAGATTGACTGTTAATGATCCAGAGAAAGTAGAAGATAGTGGGTATTTTACGCATAACCAAATGTCGCATGGATTAGTTAAGAGTGGTAAGAACGTACAAGTCGTTGTGGGTATGTCTGTGCCACAAGTAAGAGAGGCTTTTGAAAATATAGTCAATGAATCGCAGTAAAGTATAGTGGATTTTAGGGAGTGGGACAGAAATCATATTTTCTAATAGAGATTTCGTGGTCCCACCCCGGCAAGGATGACTAGGATTGAAAATAGCTTGATATAAGCGCATTTTCACTTCAGTCATCTACTGCCTAATTAAAAAGAGTCTGAGACATCTATTTTTGTCTCAGACTCTACTTAGTTATATTGGAATTATTTCATGTCAATGCTATTTTAGAAAAAACGATATGTCATCCTTATTCCAAATTTATGTGAAGTTTATGAAATTCTTACTTTATGCATCAGTCTTGGTTGGTATACTGCTCCGAGTACATCTATATTATGCGTTGCAACTAAATATATTAATTTTGCAAATATAGAAGGTGAACATGAAACATTTATCTTGTTTCTATTGAAGGTATAAGAGATATAGTCAGTTTGATTGATTAAATTCATGATGTCGATGACTTTATCTTTTATAAATGCATCATGTAGACCATCTACGACTAATTCAAAACGTTTCGATGATAATAATAAGTGATCTAATGCTAACAGTTCATCTGAATGTGCACTTTCTAGTATTTGATAGATGGCATAATTATGAAAACTTAAAAAGCTAATCAAATATGGTAGCTGTTGTTTCGGTAAATTTATCTCTAAAGCATATAAATTATTTTTCTTAAAAATAGTGAATTTAAAAGAATTACAAAAGTGAATTTGTTTTAAAAGTTTTGTTAAGTGCTTTCTCGTCACGCGCTTACCAAGACCTTCAATATTTAACACAAACGTTTCAGTTTTATCTAAAAACATATTATACCCCCAATATCTATATAAAGTGTTTTATCGTTATTAATCATAATATTCTATTACACTTAAATTTTTACATATTTATATTTCTATTAGATTGTACCACTCTTTTTTACAGTAAGCACTAGGTCTATAGAATGAAGTTGAAAAAAATTTAAACACTAGTATTTTAAAAATTAGAATATTTAGAAAATTCAGTTGTTTAAGGGCTTAAAGTATGATACATTTTTCTTTGTTAATACATAGAGGGAAGTGTTTAGGATGTTATCAAAAGTTAGTAGATTTGCCACCAACACATTCTTAGTATGGATGTTAATTGCTGCAATTATTGGATTTATTTTTCCAGCACAGTTAGCTACATTGAGCGGATGGGTACCATATTTATTGGGTATTGTGATGTTGGGGATGGGGTTAACAATTAATCCCAAAGACTTTAAAATTGTATTTCAGTCGCCACGTTCAGTTATTATTGGCGTCATTTTACAATATACGATTATGCCATTAACGGCATTTTTAATAGCAAAATTATTTCATTTACCACCAGAAGTTGCAATTGGTGTTATATTAGTAGGCTGTTGTCCAGGAGGGACATCAAGTAACGTTATGAGTTACTTAGCTAATGCGAATGTTGCGCTATCAGTTGCCATCACAAGTGTTTCAACTTTACTTGCGCCAATTATGACACCAGCATTAATATATTTATTTGCGCATGAATGGCTACAAGTTTCATTCATGAGTATGTTTTGGTCAGTCATTCAAGTTATATTGATACCGATATTGATTGGTTTTATATTACAAAAGGTATTCAAGAATTTTGCGGCCAAATCTGCTACGGCATTGCCAATTGTATCTGTAGTTGCTATTTCATTAATTTTAGCATCAGTCGTTGGAGGGAGTAAATCACAGATTCTTGAAACTGGTTTATTAATCTTTGCTGTTGTTATCTTGCATAATATAGTAGGTTATACACTTGGTTATACGCTAGCACGTATATTTAAACTAGAGAGAGCAGACAAGAAAGCAGTATCTATTGAAGTTGGGATGCAAAATTCTGGTCTGGCAGTATCGTTAGCGACTGTGCATTTTAGTCCGCTAGCAGCTGTTCCGGGTGCAGTATTTAGTTTAGTACATAATATTACAGGTCCAATTTTAGCAAAATACTGGAATAAACGTTAAAATCTTAATCAACAGTGGATACACAAATGACACTACGACTTTAAGTAGTGAATTTAGGTACCCGCTTTTTTTGGTGTGAAATTGATAAGATAAAGAAAATTAATTACACTTGAAATTATGATAAGCTAGTACTAAATAGAAACGATTAAATTATTGAATTGTGAAGCAATTATTGGAGGCATATTCATGTATAAAGCAGTGGTATTTGATTTTGATGGTACGATGATTGATACAGAAAAGCATCTATTTGAAATCATCAATAAACATTTAAAACAGCATAAGCAAAATGAAATTAGCTTAGACTATTATCGACAATCAATTGGTGGTGCTGCAACCGCATTACATAATTATTTAGAGGAAGTACTTGGTATTGACAATAAAAATAAAATTTATGAAGAGCATCATGAAACAAGTGTGGATTTACCGATTATTGAATCTGTACAAAAGTTAATGGATTATTGTAAACAACGCCATATATCAATGGCAATCGCAACAAGTAGTTATCGAGAAGATATTCTGCCAACATTTAAAAACTTAGGTTTAGATGCTTATATAGATATTATTGTAGGACGTGAGGATGTTGCAGCAATTAAACCGAATCCAGATCCATATTTAACAGCAGTGCAAAAACTAAATTACAATCCTACGAATTGTCTTGCGTTAGAAGACTCTGTTAATGGTGCCACGGCTGCTGTTACCGCAGGATTAGATGTCATTGTTAATACAAACGAGATGACAGAATTACAAGATTTTAATGAGGTTGCTTATATAGGAAAAGATTTATCTGCAGAAGAGATTATAAAATTATGTTTTGAAAATAATAGGGGTTAATACTATGAATGGTTATTTGATATTGTTTTTCTTAGGTGGACCTATCGTATTAGCGATTGGTAATTTAGTACTAGGACCTATTTTTAATAAAAAGATACCGTTTCATATTCATTTCCGTTCGTTTATGGTGGGTACTTTAGTTTATTTATTAGGCGCAGCAGCGCTTTATTATTTTGTCTTACAAAATCAATTTTGATATTAAAAAAGGCTGTCGTGTTAAAACACGGCAGCCTTTTTATGTTTCTATGATAAAAATTTAAATAGAAGTGTTACGATAACAAGAATAAGTAGAATCGCATCGATTCCCACCATAATGGCAAAACGAGGATTCTTTTCACCTGTTTCTTTTGATTTTTTAACAGCTTTAAGGTTGGGTATCAAACTTACGATTAACAAAATCATAACAACAACGCCTAAGATAATACTCATGATTTGTCACCACCATTTTTATTTTTTGCAATAAATTCCCATACATAACCAGCAATAATCCCGAGAATTAAGCCAATGACAATACCTACTTTCAGAGCGGAGAATATCGCACTAATGAGTATTGCAATAAGTAATGCGATTGGAATGGTTATTCCAAATTTATATTTTCTTTCAGGTGAATTTACTATAGAGAAAAGCACAAAATATAAAATGCCAAAGACAACGATGACAAGTATACTTTTTAATATGAGTTGCCCAATGGAACTATCGGAACCACTAAAATAATTTAATACGAAAAATAACACACCAAAAATGATGGAAATCGTAATTGTACGTTTCAGTAAGTGTTGATTCATATAAAACTCCTTTGTAATCAAATCTAATAAAGAGTATACCATACAACGTATTTAAGTTAATGTTTCACTGGTTTAGTTGATACTTCGTGATCATATTGATGGTGATCATTTAAATATGCATAGAATAAACCTATAATTAAACCACCCCCGATATAATTCCCAATACCTGCACCAATCAGATTGATAACTGCAGGAGTTAAAGCTAATACGTTACTATGATAAATGAGACCGCCTGCGAAAAGGACAGTATTGTATACGACATGTTCATAACCCATAAATGCAAAAATTGACACACCAAACATCATGACAAACATTTTAGCTAAAATATCATCTATTTGCATCGCAATGACTAAAGAAATATTAATGAAGAAATTTGCAAAAATACCTTTAATTAATATCGCTATCAAACTTGAAGATAATGTTTTATGTTCAATGGTTGCCTCTAATTGCGTAAACATATCAACTGTCATAACATCAGAGCCTTTTAATATAAGAAAGAAAACTAGGCCACCTAAGGCATTCCCAATGAAGCAAAGCATGAAGATTTTTAAAACACGAGTTGGACTGATAACGCGATAATATAAACCAACAGTAAAATACATAAAGTTGCTTGTCAGTAGCTCTGAATTTGTAAATAGTATTAAAACAAGCGCAAAACTAAATGCGACAGCAGCCACTAAATTGATAACACCTGTAGGAACATGTGTATCAAGAGAAGCTTTAATAAGTAATACAAATACTGTGATGACACCTAATATAAATCCAGCCATGATGGCGCGAAGTAAATAACGTTTGAAATAAAAACTTTGAAGTATATCCTTTGTTCTTATTGTATCTACTACATGATTTATCCAAGATTTACCGTAAAAGACTTTATCCCATTTAACATTTTTTTCGTTCACTTTATTATCCTCACTTTCTTTAATTAAGCATAGTATACTACGAAGTGATTAAATTGTGAATATTTTCACAAAATATATTTTGATAAGCTATAAAGTATTTAAGCGATGTTTGAATAAAATGAATTTTCCTTATGAACCTCAATCATTGAATATCATGCGCAAAGTACTGATGGATAGTGATATGGTGCTTTCTTTAAAACCTATTTATATAGGTGTTTAAAACCTATATTTAAAAAATGTAGGATTGAAGTAATAAAATAATAAAAAAAGACTTTGCTTTTTTTACTAAAATCGCATACAATTAATGACGGTAAATGTAAGCCCTTACATAATTCAAAATAATTGTTTAAATTTTTTGAATTTATAGTATAATAGCGACATAATAAGTGAAATGAAATTTACTTATATTTGAAAGAGATGGGGTTTGAATGATGGAAGAAAATAATGAATTACAAAGGGGATTAGGTGCTCGTCAAATGCGTATGATCGCTCTTGGCGGAACAATCGGTGTTGGATTGTTTATGGGGGCAACCAGCACTATAAAATGGACAGGTCCTTCTGTGATATTCGCATATTTAATTGCAGGTATCTTTTTATTCTTAGTAATGAGAGCAATGGGAGAAATGGTTTACTTACATCCAACTTCTGGTTCTTTTGCTAACTTTGCAAGTGATTACATACATCCAGTGGCAGGGTACTTAACAGCTTGGAGTAATATATTCCAATGGGTTGTTGTAGGAATGAGTGAGGTCATTGCCGTTGGAGAATATATGAACTACTGGTTCCCAGATTTACCACAGTGGATTCCTGGTGTTATTGTGGTTGCGCTATTAGCAGGTGCAAACCTTGTATCTGTTAAGGCGTTCGGTGAATTTGAATTCTGGTTTGCAATGATTAAAGTTGTAACAATTATATTAATGATTGTTGCTGGCTTTGGATTAATTTTCTTTGGACTTGGTAATGGTGGAGAAGCGATCGGCTTATCTAATTTATGGTCACATGGTGGTTTCATGCCTAATGGTTGGATTGGATTCTTCTTTGCGCTATCAATTGTTATTGGTTCATATCAAGGTGTGGAATTAATTGGTATTACAGCTGGTGAGACGAAAGATCCGCAGAAAAATATTAAAAGTGCGGTTAATGGTGTTATCTGGCGTATATTAATTTTCTATATTGGTGCAATTTTTGTGATTGTTACTGTTTATCCATGGGATGAATTAGGAAACATAGGTAGTCCTTTTGTAGCAACATTTGCGAAAGTAGGTATTACCTTTGCAGCTGGTTTAATTAACTTTGTTGTATTGACTGCAGCAATGTCAGGTTGTAACTCAGGTATATTCAGTGCTAGTCGTATGACATTGAACTTATCTCAAAAAGGCATGTTACCTAAATTCTTTGGTAAAGTTATGAAAAATGGTGTTCCAATTTGGACTGTACTTGCCATTGCAATGGGTATTTTAATTGGTGCATTATTAAATGTTATCTTACCTTTATTCATTAAAGGTGCAGACAGTATTTTTGTTTACGTATATAGTGCGTCAATCTTACCTGGTATGGTACCGTGGTTTATGATTTTAATTAGTCATTTAAGATTTAGAAAAAATCATCCTGACGAATTAGATGGTCACCCGTTCAAGATGCCTGGTGGTGCTATAACAAACTATATTACGATGGCATTCTTTATAATGGTATTGATCGGTATGTTGTTTAATAAAGAAACCGTCGTTTCAGTTGTAATTGGTATTATATTCTTATTATTTATGACATTATTCTTTTTCTTAAAAGGCTATCATAAATTGAGTAAAGACAAACTGATATAAGTAAAGTAAATATCAGAAATAGCTTGAATGCTTATTGAAGTATAACGAGTCTGAGACAAAAATAGATGTCTCAGGCTCTGTTTGTTTTTTTATTAAAATAATTTCAACATAAAAGGTTTCATATTTATTAATAAGCTATTTATATTCATAATATAGTTAATTTACAGAAAATTAACTATATTAAAATGTTCACTCAAAACTAGTGTTTTAAACTGAATGTGTAGCACGATAATACATATTAAAGGAGTTATTAATTTATGAAAATCTTCAATAGGTTAGCAACTATTTCTGTAGCAAGTGCAATTGTGGCTAGTACAGCATTGGGGAGTGCACAACCAACTTATGCATCAAGCGGAGGACAAGATTCAAATCAAAATGATGAAGTTTCATATATGGGAAATACTAAAAATCCTAAAAGTGTGATTTTCCTTGTGGGCGATGGTATGGGACCTTCATATAACTCTGCATACCGTTATTTTGCAGATAATCCTGAAACAAAAGAAATGGATAAAACAGCATTTGATCATTATTTAGCAGGCAACCAACGTACAAATTCAGATGATCCAAAAGAAAATGTAACGGATTCAGCTGCAGGGGCAACTGCTTTTAGTTCTGGTCATAAAACATTTAATGGTGCAATTGGTGTTGATGAAAATAAAAAGGATGTTAAAACTGTTTTAGAACAAGCTAAAGAAAATGGTAAGTCAACTGGACTTGTGTCTACTGCTGAACTTACGGATGCTACACCAGCAGCTTATGCGGCACATGTTGATGATCGTGATAAAAAAGACGAAATTGCGCAACAATTTTATAATGATAAAATAAATGGCCAACACAAAGTGGACGTGCTACTTGGTGGCGGTGCTGAATATTTCGGAAAAGAGAATGGTAACCTCACAGATAAATTCAAAAAAGATGGTTATGATATTGTGAAGAATAAATCGCAAATGCAAAACTCTAATAGCAAGCAAATACTAGGTTTATTTGCAGATAATGATATGCCTTTACAAATTGATGCATCAAAACAAAATCCAAAACTTGTTGATATGACAGATACTGCTGTTAATAAATTGAAACAAAATGATAAAGGATTCTTCTTAATGGTAGAGGGTGCTTCAATTGATAAATCTGGTCATCCTAATGATGTTACTGGCGTAATGTCTGAAATGCAAGGTTTTGAAAAAGCATTTGACTATGCAACACAATACGCTAAAGCAAATCCAGATACGCTAGTCGTTGCGACTGCTGACCATTCAACAGGTGGTTTATCCATTGCTAAGGGTAAAGACTACGTTTGGAATCCAGATGCCATTCACTCAATGAAACATTCAGGTTCTTATATGACAAAGCAAATTGCTAGTGGTAAAGACGCTGCGAAAGTCATTAAAGAGGGTTATGGATTTGATGTAAAACAAAGTCAAATTGATAAAATTAATGAAGAAGCTAAAAAATTAAAAGATCTTGATGAAGATGACGAAAAATATAAAGATCAATTACAAAAACTACAAGATGCAGTACAAAAACCAATTAACGATAAGTCTAACACTGGATGGACAACGTATGGTCATACTGGTGAAGATGTAAATACTTATGCATTTGGTGCAGGTAGTGACCGATTCCAAGGTAACATTGATAATACAGATAATGCCAAAAACATCTTTGATTTTTTCAAAAATGATCAATCATCTTAATTCAATTTCATAACTAAGAAAACAAATAAAACACTTTCTCTAAGTTCACAATACAATGTGATCATTAGGGAAAGTGTTTTATTTGTAAAAAGTAATTAGTGTTTAAACCGAATGGTAGATAAATGCTTACGATAATTATCTAAAGCCATTTTAGATTGTGTAATTGAATCCAGTGCACTTTGGTAATTTAAGGCAATATAGCGATAATATAAAATATCAACAGTAAACAATTGTGCGAATAGAGATGTCGTGGCAGCCATGCGCAATTCATTTTCATCTGTTTGACCATAAATAATGGTGTAATCTGATATTTTAGCAACTGGATTATCATTTGAACTAGAAATTGTAATAATAGGTATCGTATAATCTTTAGCGACTTTTGCCATGGATTGCATTTCGCTATGACTACCTTGATTCGTAACAAAAATAATACAGTCACGTTCATCATGGGTAGCTAGCGTCGACATGAATAAATGCGTCTCTTGAAGTAGACGAACATTAAGTCCTATGCGCGATAATTTTTGGAAAAGGTCAGTCACTATCACGAGAGAGGCACCATAGCCAAATAGAAAGATTGTACGTGCACGCTTCATCGTATCACATATGTAATCTATCATTTGGTCATCAATATGATTAGATACATAATTCATCGTATCAGTGACACGAGATAACATTTTGTTTTTAAGTGTATCTACAGATTCATTATCTACAAGTTCTAGATGATTATTGTTAATTGCATTATTAGGTAAATAACGAGATATAGCGATTTTAAGCTCTTGAAATCCTTTTCCAGTTATTTTCTTACTAAATCTAACAATGGATGCTGTACTTGTATCAATTTCATTTGATAAATCTTGGACAGACATATTTATCATTTTATGCGGTGTATTTAGTATGAAGTCAGCGATTTTTTTCTCGCTTTTAGTTAATTGATTATAATTGCTATCAATTTTATAAAGTACGTTGGTCATTTTAATCACCTAGTGTATCAGATTCTCGCATAGCTTTCGTTGTACCAAAGAAATAGGTGAATATGAAACCACCTGCATATGCTGCGAGTAGTCCTGCAATGTAACCTAAATACATATGATCTGAAATCAAAGGTAATAAAGAAATACCACTTGGTCCAATTGCAGTTGCGCCTATGTGACCAATACCACCTATGACTGCACCGCCAATACCGCCACCAATACAAGCAGTAATGAATGGCTTGCCTAGTGGTAATGTCACACCATAAATTAATGGCTCTCCAATGCCTAAAAATCCTACTGGCAAAGCACCTTTCAGTGTGTCTCTTAAGGTTGTATTTTTACGACATCTTACCCAAAGTGCAAGCGCTGCACCAACTTGTCCAGCACCTGCCATTGCTGCAATAGGAAGTAAATAAGTAGCACCTGTTTGATTAATCATTTCAATGTGAATAGGCGTAAACATATGATGTAATCCTAACATAACTAATGGTAGGAAGAATGCACCGATAATAAAGCCGCTAAAGACGCCGCCAATATCGATGATGCCGTTAATCACAGTAACAAGTCCGTCAGAAACGAACCCAGCTAAAGGCATAAATATAAAGATTGTTAACAAACCAATGATAAATAAAGTGATTGTAGGCGTAACAATAATGTCGATTGAATTAGGGACGATTTTATGTAGACGTTTCTCTATAATACTGAGTAACCAAACTGCAAAGATTACGCCAATAATACCACCTTGGCCAGGTTGAAGGGGTTCACCAGTAAAAATATTAGTAATCATATTTTTGTCTGTTAATCCCGTCAATAATGTTGTACCACCGATGACGCCACCTAAACCAGGTGTAGCACCAAATTCTTTTGCAGCATTGATGCCAGTGAAGATAGCGAGGTAAGCTAACATACCATCTTTGATAACGTTAAATACCGTAACAAGTTGAGTTACCCACTCGCCAGAAATTTGTCCTGCTGCTAATAAGTTACTTAATACAGCGGCGATACCACCAATTAAACCCGCACCAATAAATGCAGGAATTAAAGGTATGAAAATATTAGCTATGGTCTTTAATAATTTATTGAATTTACCACGTTTTTGTTTACTTTGGAATTCAGATTTATTTGCTTGGGCTTGTGCTTCGGCATTTGCACGGTAGTCTTTCGATTTATGTTTGATTGTTTCTCCTAAAGGGGCACCGCTTAATTCGGACATGTGAGATGCCACTTTATTAACCGTTCCTGGCCCTACAACGACTTGTACACGGTCATCTTTAACTACGCCCATAACACCTTTAATTGATTTTAGTTGTTCGTAATCAATTTTATCTTCATCGAGTACTTTAATTCTAACGCGAGTCATACAATTAATGATATTATCCATATTATCGATGCCACCAACCGCGTCAATGATATGTTCTGCTAATATTTGCTCTTTTGTCATAATATAACCTCCTCTTATATTGAATACAGGTAATCATTCTTGAATAAATTTGCTTAGTGATATCGTGGTGAATTAATTCTGTATTGCTTTTTTAATGATATGATTATTATCGTTAAGTCGAGTAACGGCTTCAGATTTATTAATATCGCAGAGATGCATGACGACGGCTACTTTTAAGTTTTGATCAGCGGATTCATAAAGTGATTGCGCTTGATCATATGAAATGTCACATATGTCTTGAATAATCCGTATGGAACGATCTATTAACTTTTGGTTTGTTGCTTTTACATCTACCATGAGGTTATCGTAAACTTTACCAACACCTACCATTGTAATTGTGGAAATCATATTCAATATTAACTTTTGCGCTGTTCCAGATTTCAATCTTGTTGAGCCAGTTAACACTTCTGGTCCTACATTCACTTCGATTGGATATTGTGCTAGGTCACTTATTTTGGTGTTTGTGTTACAAGATATAGCGACTGTGTGTGCTCCAATCTCTGTAGCACATTTGAGTCCGCCCATAACATAGGGCGTGCTGCCGCTAGCTGCAATACCAATAACAACATCTTTTTCATTTAGATGTATATGTTTTAAGTCTTCACGCGCAAGCGACTCACTATCTTCTGCACCTTCAACTGCTACTGTCATTGCACGTTGTCCACCAGCTATGAGTCCAATAACTTCATTAGTTGAAGTATTAAAAGTCGGTACACATTCTGCTGCATCGAGGACACCTAAACGACCACTGGTTCCAGCCCCGATATAAATGATGCGACCACCTTGTTTAAATTGTTCCGTTGTAACTTTAATTACTTCTGCTAATTTTGGTAATATATCATGAATTTGTTGGGGTACTTTTTGATCTTCAGCATTCATAGTTTCTAAGGCTTGTATAATGGACATTTCATCTAAATGCATGGTTGCTTCATTTCTTGCTTCAGTCATAGAATTATTCATAAATTTCAGCTCCTTGTTTGTATAATAAATTCAAAGGTATCATTAGGACGTAAGCAATCAATGAGCGGTATATCATCGTCAATAATTTGACCAACAACATTGATATGTTCGTGAGGTTGTAAATCTGTCTTGATAATTTGCAGTTCTCCTTGATAGCGACCATTGAGTTGGTTGTCTACGGTAATAGCGCCTGTTTTTCGGATATGATTAAATTGAGGTTTTATATCTGATTGACAATAATGACGTGCTTCTTGTGAGCGCAGTACATTTGCTGGGTTATCGATACGGACGCTATGTCGTTTTGATAATATGGATTCAACTTGTAAGTCTTTTAATGTGATAGATAAAGTGAAATGTCTTTGTGTTAAAAGTGATATGAGTTTATGAGCGTATCGTTGTGTTATTTGTGTATCGCCAACCATGATATGGTTTACTGATTGATCTAGTAATAGTTGAGCACTTTTAAGGGGGTGCATATATCTCGAGCATTCGAGTGTTGGTAATCCTCTATAAAGTGGGCCACGTTTTGTAGTTCCAACTATAAAGCCATAGATATTGGCATTAGGATTAAATTTCAAAATTAATTTATTTTGAGCGTTAACAAAATCTGTCGTTAATCCAGTATCTGGACGAGGATAATAGTTATGACAATAGCATATATAACTAAAATCATTTAACTGAGTATATAACTGTTGCAACAATTGTTCGGATACAATACTGGCATTGAGACAACATTGGAATCCATTTTCAATAATTTCATTAACAATATCAATAGAAGTACTATGATCTACGCGAATAATAAAATGCGCCTGCTGATATTGCTTCAAGAATTGATAGAAAGATTGATTCAGCAATGAAGGATTGATATCAATCATATAAGTCAGCTGATCGTTTGATAGATAGTCTAAAAGTTCTCCCAAATAGCGATATTTAGTATTCTCATTGTCTTCAGGAATTTGAACTGAAGTGAAAATAGTCGTGTATCCTAAATCAACCATGCGTCTTATATATGATTTATCGATGGATTGACCAAGATAAATAGAAAAACCATGCATTTTTACCACTCCTTTAATGCTGTAATCGGTTTCATTGTACAACATATGAAAAAGTATTACAATTTGAATTTCTATTTTTATTTAAAATGAAATTTTATTACAAATAATAGGAAAGTACTTGATGGATATGCATTAAACGTTGTTGGATAAGTTCGATATGTTTCGTGGTATTGCCGATCGTTAATTCGTCGAGCGGTTGTTCCATTTGATTGCTTAAAAAAGTAAAGTAATTATAATGAAAAAGGGATAATTGATACAAAGCATCTTGTTTAAATTCAGTATATTCTTGCTCTATAAAATCATGAACATCCTGTTTATATTGAAGTTTCTTTTTATGATTGGTAACATAAGCAAATTTATATATCTCGATTAAATTGAGTAACTTGGTTATACGTTTTTCTAAGTTGTGAAATTCTAGGTGATACATAGAATCATCCTTTCGTTAAATTGTGGCATAATAAACAATAAATAAGCGAAGGGTTTTTAAAATTTTACAATGCGATGGCAGAATTATAGATGAAGTTTTTAGTAGTGTCTAAAAGTAGGTTAATTAGAAGAAGTAGAGTACAGAATTAACTGAGTAGTGGAGGTATAGATAATTATATTTTATTAAATATATGGATAAAGAAAATCCAACTGAACATTAGGACTCAGTTGGATTTAAAAATTGTTGATAATTATTGACGGTAATATCTTGTGTTTTGATTGTTTTGCCAAAAGAATACGAAATATCATGAATATCAACAATCGGTATTTCATTTGTTTTACCAAGTCCAATTTCAAAAATGACAGCCTTCCAAAGTCCTTCATCACAAAGTAATCCAATGAAAATAACATTTTCAGTTACAATATCAGTACGATTATTATATTCCACGGCCATCACATTTCTTTCTGTACAGTAGATGAGTACCTCTGAGAATATATGGGGTAAATTGAGATGTTCACTATGATCAAATTTAATATAACGATCTAATTTTTTTAAATAACGTCTCATTTTTGTATAAGGTAAATTTAAGCATTTTTTAATAATTGCATTTATTTCTTCTTTATAAGGCAGTGTTGAATAAGATTGACTTTCATTCAAAACTAGGAATAAAGCAGATAATTGGTTTTCAGTTAGCTCAATTTCATAACTATTTGGTGTTTCTTGCAATTGGTAACCACCCAACTTACCATGTTTTGCCAAAATCTTAACACCTTGATCTTCTAAATCTTGAATGTCTCTTAAAATCGTCCTTTTAGATACATTTAAATCCGTCGCTAATTCTGAAGCAGTAATCTGTCTATTCTCTTGAATAGCTAGAACAAGTTTATTTTGTCTTTCGCGTTTATTCATTAGAAAGTTACCTCCCAAATGATTACATATTACATTTATTATATCACAAAAGTGACAATGACGACATTTAGAAAAATTTTTTCGAGAAATTTAAAGAAAACGCTTACATTTATGAGGAGGTTATGTTAGTATATAATTAGTAACAAAGGGGTAGCGAATAGATGGCAAAGGGGTAGGCTATTACATATAGTTTTGTTAACATCTATTTGTTCGAGTTACTAATCAAACATCTTCAATATTTATTACTTACTTTCCTTTCTATTTAACCGGCTAGCGACGCTAGTCGGTTTTATTTTGTAATTATTGAGTATATAAATGGTATTTTGATTAACTGTATTTTAATCGTAGCCAAATAACATGTATTTCAATGCGGATTCTGTGATAAAATAAAACAATTATATAGCGTATATAGGTTCGGTTTATATTATTTAAATGAAGAGGTGTATCTCATATGGAAAAAGAACAACTTATTAAAATAGATGATTCAATTCATGCTTGGTTTAATACGTTAGATGACATTATTCCAAAGTTAATCAATGATATGGTTACAAGTACTAAAAAAAACAGGTTTGATTTAGTGACCAATGTAGATAAATCCATTCAACAAAAGTTCGAGTCATTTTTAAAAGAACATTATCCTAGTCATCAGTTATTTGCAGAAGAGAAGTCTAATAGTGAAATCAATGCTAAAGAAGGTCATGTTTGGATTATGGATCCAATCGATGGTACAACCAACTTAGTTAAGCAACAAGAAGATTATTGTATTATCTTAGGGTATTTTGTAGAAGGTGAGCCTATGCTGTCATATATTTATGATTATCCACATGGCAAACTTTATAAAGCAGTCAAAGGATTCGGAGCTTATGTAAATAGCGAGCCATTATCATCGCCAGAAGATATCGAGTTAAAAGATGCGATTATTTCTTATAATCCATTAGTAATTAATGATGAAACGATTCAAGATTTGAACGAGGCATCATTTGGATACCGTTGTATTGGCTCATGTGGACTAGATTCAATACGTGTAATTAAAGGTCAGTTTGGTGCACATGTCAACACGAATCCGAAGCCATGGGACATAGCAGCACAATTTTTATTTGCAAGTGAACTTGGCTTGAAAATGACCACATTGGATAATACAAAGTTAGATTTTTCAACAGCAGGTCCGTTTATTATTAGTAATAAAGCTTGTCATACACATATGTTAGATGTACTTAATTCAGGTAATGGATATAAAAATTAGGAAATCACAAAAAATGTTTTAGTTTTATTATTTATTAAATAAATAATAGGTCTAAAGAACTATGTCTTATTTATTATATTACTATATAATGTATTATTAAATAGAGTAGAAAATTGACATAGAAATGGAGAATGATAAGAGTGAATCGTTCTGAAAAAAATAAAAAAATGGGCTTACCGACAAAAGTTTTCTTGTGGTTTATAGGCATATTAGTGATGCTAGCATTAATTGCAGTCATATATCTTGGCTATAAAATATTTTCTGTTGGAGGATCTATCCATAACCCTCTTGATAGAGATAAATCATCATTAAGAGATAAAAATGTGAATTTGGATGATGGAGATCCATTTACTATTGCATTATTTGGCGTAGATTCTAATGCCGAAAGAAATGCTAACGGCGGTGGACAACGTAGTGACACGATTATGGTACTATCCGTTAATCCAGAAAAGAAAACAACTGAAATCGTTAGTATACCTAGAGATACACAAGCAGATATTGTTGGTAAAGGGACAACTGAAAAAATTAACCACGCATATGCATATGGTGGGCCTGACATGGCAGTGAAGTCTCTAGAAAAATTATTAAATGTACCGATTGACCATTACGCAACAATTGATATGGATGGTATGCAAGATATGATTGACACTGTTGGTGGTATTACAGTAACAAGTAACGCAACTTTCTCTTATGACGGTTATCAATTTACTGAAGGTGAACGGTCTAAAATGGATGGTAAAGAAGCCATGGCGTTTATCAGAAGTCGTAAAGAAGATGGAGCTGGTGGCGATTTTGGACGTCAAGAACGTCAACAACTCGTTATTCAAGGCCTTGCCAATAAACTTACAAGTGTGAGTTCTATTACGCATTTTAATTCTTTAATGAATCATGTTGAAGATAATGTGAAGACAGATTTATCAGTCGGTGAATTAAATAAAGTAAGAAGTAATTATAAAGATGCAAATGACAATGTAAATAGACATCAATTAGAAGGCCAAGGTGGCATTCAAGATGACGGACTATATTACTTTGTACCTAGTGAAAATTCATTAAATGAAATTGAGACAAACATAAAAGATAATTTAGGTATTTAATATAAGAATAGCGCGTGAGAAATCAAATCTGATTTAAAAATCAGAGTGGTTTTTCACGCGTTTTTAATTGAGTACAAAAAAGCTATTTTAATAATCAATGAGATTGTAGATTGAATAGAATCTGATGCATAGCGCTGTTAAACATTGTGCTATTTAATAAAAAAATAAAGAATATAATGAAATACCTTAACAATTGAGAAAAATACCTATACAATAGTATTAACATTATTTTAAAAAGTGTGGGGCTTTTAGATGTAATGTTACAAAACATCTTATGAAGTTAAATACATGGGCGAAAATATATAATAGGGGTGAAGACTATGCAAGAACATTTGATTGTCTCGTTAGACGGCAAAGATTATCTTGTTGAACCTGGAACCAATTTACTACAGTTTATTAAATCACAAGATACATTTGTGCCTTCAATATGTTACAACGAATCATTAGGTCCTATCCAAACATGTGATACCTGTACTGTAGAAATCGACGGTAAAATGGAACGTGCTTGTAGTACCACAATTGATAGACCAATGATTGTTAATACGCAAAATGACAAAGTACAAGCCAGCCAAAAAGAAGCATTAGATCGCATTTTAGAAAAACATATGCTTTATTGTACGGTGTGTGATTACAACAATGGTGATTGTGAAATTCATAATACGATGGACCAATGGGGTCTTGAACATCAAACATATGAATATAAAGAGAAGCCATACGAAAAAGATTATGGCCCATTCTACCGTTATGATCCAAATCAATGTATCCTGTGTGGACGTTGTGTGGAAGTATGTCAAGACGTACAAGTAAATGAAACTTTAACAATTGACTGGGAACGTCAACAACCGCGCGTTATATGGGATAACGATACTTCTATAAATGATTCTTCTTGCGTGGGATGTGGACAATGTGCAACAGTTTGTCCATGTAACGCGATGTTGGAAGTTAATATGGAAGGTAATGCAGGTTATATGACTGACCTAGAACCTGGTTCATTAGCGGCAATGATTGATTTAACGAAAAAAGCAGAACCAGGATACGGTCCATTATTTGCTGTTTCAGATTCAGAAGCGGCAATGCGTGAGGAACGCATCGAAAAAACTAAAACTGTATGTACATATTGCGGTGTAGGTTGTTCTTTCGATGTTTGGACAAAAGATCGTGAAGTATTAAAAGTGCAACCACAACATGAATCACCAGCAAATAAAATCTCTTCTTGTGTTAAAGGTAAATTTGGTTGGGATTATGTTGATTCTGATGAACGTTTAACAAAGCCATTAGTGCGTAAAAATGGTCAGTTTGAAGAAGTGGAATGGGAAGAAGCACTCGCAGTAGTAGCTGAAAACTTTAATAAAGTAAAAGGAACTCATGGTTCAGATGGTTTAGCATTTATTTCATCATCCAAAGCAACGAACGAAGAGTCATATTTAATGCAAAAATTAGCTAGACAAGTCATTGGTACGAATAATGTGGATAACTGTTCACGTTATTGCCAAGCGCCTGCTACTAAAGGTTTATTTAGAACAGTCGGTCATGGTGGTGACTCTGGTTCAATTGAAGATCTTGAAATAGCTGATATGGTCGTCTTGATAGGTACAAATACAGCTGAAGCACATCCAGTTA
Organism: Staphylococcus sp. LKG3-1; assembly: GCF_048568385.1. Taxonomy (NCBI): domain Bacteria; kingdom Bacillati; phylum Bacillota; class Bacilli; order Caryophanales; family Staphylococcaceae; genus Staphylococcus; species Staphylococcus sp. LKG3-1. The sequence continues at coordinate 1,285,462 of NZ_CP183796.1, read as the reverse complement.
TCGCGTCACGAATTAAACGTGGTCATAAACTTTATAATAATACATTAAATGTATTTGATATTCGTAAGCATGAAATGGCGGAACGTGCTGATAATTTCTATCAACCAAAACCAGGTACAGACTTAGTATGGTTATCAGCAGTGACAAAATATATTATCGATGAAGATTTACATGACAAAGCATTCATTAATGAATGGGTAAATCATTTTGATGAATATTACAAATCATTAGCGCCATACACAATGGAATTTGCGGAAGAAACAACAGGTATCTCTAAAGATGCGTTAATTGATTTTGCACATCAAGTTGCAGATGCTAAATCTGTCTCTATAGCATGGGCTATGGGTGTTACACAACAAGATATCGGTAGTGATACATCGACTGCGATTTCTAACTTGTTATTAGCGACAGGTAACTACAGAAAACCAGGTTCAGGTGCGTATCCTTTACGTGGACATAATAACGTACAAGGATGTAGTGATATGGGAAGCATGCCAGACCAATTCCCTGGCTATCAAAAAGTGACTGATGATGAAATTAGAGCTAAATTCGAACGTGAATATGGTGAAACATTACCAAAACAAGTAGGAAAAGATAACCATCAAATGATGGAAGGTATCCACAATGGCGAAATTGATTCATTATATTTATATGGTGAAGATACGGGTATTGTTGATTCTAATATTAACTTTGTACAAGCTGCTTTAGAGAAAGTTGGTTTCCTAGTTGTACAAGATGAGTTCTTTACATTCACTGCTACTTATGCAGATGTCGTATTACCAGCAAGCCCATCATTAGAAAAAACAGGTACTTTTACGAATACGGAACGCCGTATCCAACGTTTGTTCCAAGCACTAGAACAAAAAGGTGATTCAAAACCAGATTGGCAAATTATACAAGCAGTTGCTAAGGCAATGGGATATGATTGGAATTATACACATCCAAGTCAAATCATGGACGAGATTGCACGTCTAACACCACTTTATTCTGGTGTGAATTATGATAGATTAGAAGGATACAATAGTTTACAATGGCCAGTAGCTGAAGATGGTACGGATGAGCCAATACTTTATCTTGAAGGGTTTAATTTTGAAGATAAGAAAGCTAATTTCTATCCATTAACATTTGATAATTTCTTTAAAGTGAATGAAGAATATGATTTGCATGTAAATAATGGTAGATTATTAGAACATTTCCATGAAGGTAATATGACTTATAAAGTACCTGGACTTGAATATAAAGTACCTAATGCTTTCGTTGAAGTCTCACCAGAGCTTGCAGAGGATAGAGGTATCCATGAAGGTGCAGAAATTAAATTGATTTCTGAAACGGGTGAAGTTGAGCTTGTAGCACATGTCACAGATAGAGTAAAAGGCAAAGAAATTTATATTCCGTTAAATAACAATGCAATGGCACATGGTGATCATGGTGCGATTAATCTATTAACTAATAGTGATGTTGATAAAGATACAGATACACCATCATATAAACGTACAAGTTGTCGTATGGAAGTGAAGACACGTAGAGGTAAATCACCATTGAATCCTACGAACTTCCGTGTTAATAAGCAACGTCAACCGCAATATAGTGTTCGTGTTCAAGATAAATGGAAGCGTGAAGATTATACTTTCCCAGGAAGTCAGGTGGATAGATAATGGCTGAGAGAATCACACAGATTAAACGCATGCAAAAATCAGAAGCAGAACTCAAGGAAGAAAGTTTAACTGAAGTGACAGATGCAATTGTTGCTAATAAGGATAGTATTTTAAAAGCAATCAATATCATTAGTACACTAGACGATGCTAAGCTATTAGATGCAATGTCTGGTGCGGTTAAGAGTAGAGGTGTGATTGCCAATAAATTCGCTGTAGAATTAAATAAAGAGCAATACACTGGTTTAATTTCAAACATGGCATCACTTGTATTTTTACTTGGTGATTTAAATGTGGATGATTTAACAACAATGTTAAATAAAGTAAACAAAGGATTAAGTGTTGCTAATAAGGCAAATCCAAATCAAAAAACGTCAATTACTGGATTGATGGGTATCTTGAAAGACGATGAAATGAACCGTAGTTTAACGTATATGTTAAATATGTTAAGAGGTATGTCTAGAGATTAACCATGGGCCTTGTAAAGCATAATTCATTAGATATTTAATGAGCGTTACAATTTATAAGTTCAATAATGAGGAATGTGCATAAGAGATCAAATAATCATTTTGGTTTCTAGCACGTTCCTTTTTTTGTTTTATAAAATGACATATTGAAACAAAGCTAAATGTGATACAATTTCTAATGTCGGTATTAATTTTTAATCAATTATTTATAGCAAGGAGTGGAAGTCTTATCAGCCCGAAAATGGTAAAAATCTTAGCTATTATTTCAAATGTATTATTAGTGATTGGTATAGTATTTTTGATCACTTTAAATATAGCAATGGCAATAACCATGTTTGTTGCGTCTCTTGCAATAAGCTTAACCATATTTAATACATTATTTAGAGAGCGAACAGCGATGAAAATTATAATCAATATTTCATTTGTAATAGTTTTAATTGCTATTATATTTGCTTATGTTACATTAACAAAATAAGTGCAAGATGAGGAGTTTTTCACGAAATGAATGACAACATAAAGGGTAAAATACCTATGTTTATTATAATTTTAATATTAGTTGTTTTTGCAATCTTATTTATTGTTAATGAAACCCGTTTATTTGATGACGAAAAAACACATACTTTTGATGAAGCGGTTGAAAAACAAGTAGGTGCTGGTACATTAAATATGACAGAGAAAAATGGGCGATTTGTTGAAGCGTCTAAAAAAGATGTAGAAAAAGCAATGGATGTAAATAGTGACAAAGATAACTTAAATCATATGGATATTTCTGAAAAAGTGTCCATGTCTGAAGAAGAACTCAATAGTATTTTAAAAGATAAAGGTATTTTAAAAAATAAAGGGCAAGCATTTTTAGATGCTCAAGATAAATATGAAGTGAATGTCTTGTACCTTGTAAGTCATGCACTTGTTGAGACAGGAAATGGCAAATCAGAGCTTGCTAAGGGCATTGAAGATGATGGTAAAACATATTTTAATTTTTACGGCATTGGTGCTTTTGATGAGAATGCAGTTCATACAGGTAGCAGTTTTGCAAAAAAACAAAAATGGACATCACCTGAAAAGGCAATTATGGGTGGTGCGCGCTTTGTGAGAGGTAACTACTTTGAAAATAATCAACTCTCCTTGTACCAAATGCGCTGGAATCCTAAGTCACCAGGAGAACATCAATATGCAAGTGATATTGAATGGGATGAGAACATTGCTACGTTTATGAAACATTATTATCATCAACTAGGTATAAAAAAAGATCATATTAATAAAGACTACTATCTATAAATGAAGATATAACAAAACATTTGAAAGAGAGTCATATTAATAATGAAGAAATTGGGAAATTTGGAGTGAATTAAAAGATGAAAATAGCTATAGTGGGTGCTGGAATCGGTGGATTAACAGCTGCAGCATTATTGTGTGAACAAGGACACGAAGTTAAAGTTTTTGAAAAAAATAGCACTATTACAGAAGTCGGTGCAGGCATTGGTATCGGTGGTAATGTCATTGACAAACTTGGGAAACATGATTTAGCAAAAGGTATTAAAAACATAGGTCAAGTTATCAATGTTATGGAAATATTAGATGATAAAGATAATGTGTTAAGTAAAGCAAAATTGAAGAAAAACACAGTGAATTTAACAATGACGCGTCAAAGTTTAATTGATGTAATTAAATCATACGTTCCTGAATCTGCTATTTATACTAATCACCATGTTACGCATGTTGATAATAATGCTTTAAAAGTTGTGATGCATTTTGAAGCACAAGAAGCAGAAGCATTTGATTTATGTATTGGTGCTGATGGACTTCATTCGAACATAAGACATACTGTAGCACCTAATAGTAAAACACAGTATCAAGGATATACGGTGTTTAGAGGTCTTGTAGAAGATATCGATATTAAGTCTGATAATGTTGCAAAAGAGTATTGGTCTGCAAAAGGTAGAGTAGGTGTCGTACCGTTAATAAATAATCAAGCTTATTGGTTTATTTCAATCAATGCGAAAGAAAATGATGCGACAATGCAATCCTATGGTAAGCCACATTTACAAGCTAGATTTAATCATTTTCCAAATGAAGTTAGAAAAGTGTTAGATAAACAAAGTGAAACAGATATTCTATTACATGATATTTATGATTTACAACCACTAAAAACTTTCGTCTATCAGCGCGTGATTTTATTAGGCGATGCGGCACATGCAACAACGCCAAATATGGGACAAGGCGCTGGTCAAGCAATGGAAGATGCTATCGTACTAGCTAATTGTTTACAAGCTTATCCATTTGAAGCAGCATTACAAAGATACGATAAAATCCGTGTGGAGCATACCAAAAAAGTCATTAAGCGATCTAGAAAAATTGGCAAATTAGCTCAAAGAAGCAATAAAATCGTTATTTCATTAAGAAATAGCATAGCTAAAATCATGCCTAATCGTCTTGTTGCAGCGCAAACTAAGTTTATATACAAATCGAAAAACAAATAAAAATAAAACCCCGAAACACAGTTTGACTGTTGTTTCGGGGTTTTTTGTGATTGAAGTATTTTAGTTCACAATAAATTTAGGTTGGTCATTGTTCAATTTACTAATTGTATCATTAGCTACGATTTTAGACATCATATCACGTGATTCAAATGTAGCATTACCTATGTGCGGAGTGATAACGACATTATCTAATGTTTTAAGTTCATCATTAATCTCCGGTTCGAATTCGAAGACATCTAAAGCGGCACCTTCAATTTCTTTATCTTTCAATGCTTGTACTAAAGCTTTTTCGTGAACAATAGGTCCTCTTGAAGCATTAATTAGGTAACTCGTTGGTTTCATCATTTCAAATTGCGCTTTGTCAATTTGGTGATGAAGGCTTGGATTATAAGCAGCATTAATTGTAACAAAGTCTGCATTTTTTAATAATGTTTCTAAATCAACATATTTAGCACCAATCTTTCGCTCTTTATCAACTTTTTGATGTGGTCCAGTATATAAAATGTTCATGTCGAAAGCTTTGGCACGTCTAGCAACAGCACTACCTATTTCACCTAGACCGATGATACCAATTGTTTTTCCAGAAACTTCTCTACCGCGGAAAAATAGTGGCGCCCATCCATCAAAACCAGTTGTTCGACATAACTTGTCGCCTTCTGGAATTCTTCTTGCCACTGCGAGTACAAGTGCAAAAGTTAACTCGGCTGTAGAATTGGTAGATGCTTTAGGTGTATTGGTAACATCGATATTTTGTTGTCGTGCATAATCAATATCAACATTATTGAAACCCGCACCATAATTTGTGATGATTTTTAGGTTGTTAGCTGCATCAATCACTTCTTTGTCTACAGAAGTAGACAGCAAGCTAATTAATGCGTCAGCATCTTTAACACCTTGTTTAAGTGTTTCTTTATCAATGATACCTGTTCCTTCATACATATCTACCTCAAAGCCTTGGTCTTTCAATAAGTTAAGACCCACTTCAGGTATTGGACCTGCAATATAAACTTTTACCATGTATAATCACTTCCTTTACACTCAAGTATAGTAAAATTCTATTGTGCAAACAAATAATAATATTGTGAATTATAAAAAAGTCGACTTTAAATAGAAAAAATCGCTTAATAATAGGGGTGTTAAAGTACATTTTAATAAATAAAAAAGAGTGTCAGTTAGGACTAAAATATAATTAGACCTTAACTTACCACTCTAAATAGTTAAAAACTGTCAAATTGTACAGGACTGAGAATAGTGCTATACCACGGTTGTTGAAAGATTTAACTAACGATTTTTAAACCGACAATAGATAGGATGATTAAAGCAATAAAGAAGATTCTTTTTGCGTTTTTTGACTCATTATATAAAAACATCCCTACCAAAGTACCGCCACCAGTACCAATGCCGCTCCAAATAGCATAAGCGGTGCCCATAGGTATATCATTCATAGCAAGCTTCAAAGTACTGAAACTACAGATAAATGCAACTGCTAATAGAATGACAAGCCATTTCTTTTTGGTGCGTGAAATTTCATTTAATATAACTACGCCAACAACTTCTAATAGTCCGGCGATTAATAAAATAATCCATGCCATTAGCCATCAGCCTCCTCTGTAGTTAATTTCAACCCTATGATGCCAATAATTAATATGATAATTAAGCTGATTTTTACTAAATCGAATGGATCACCATAAAAGATCATGTCTACAATTACTGTACCTACTGCACCGATACCAACGAATACAGCGTATACGGTACCAACGGGTAAGTATTTACAAGCAGATATAACAAGAAAGAAACTGATAATAATTACAATAAACGTTCCTGTCCAACTAAGTAATGAGTCGGCAGTATTTAAACCAGTCACCCATACAATTTCAATGAGTCCAGCTAAGATCACTTTGAACCACTGCATTTGATGTGCCTCCTTATAATCACTAAATTATTATATTTTCTCAAATATTTGGATAGAGTTCAATGTTATAAGATGTGAAAGCAGAATTGTATTACAATCATATTATTAGAAAAATATATTTCTTGAATTGACGCATTTATCCGCAATACTAAAATAAGAGCCCGAAACAAAATGTCCCGGGCTCTTACATCATTCAATATTATATTTTAAAGTCATTTAAAGACTTAGTTTAAGTGGATATAGTTGTAAGAACTTGCTTCACCAGCAGAAATAGTACGTTCACTAACTGAGAATGGTCCACCGTTGTAGTTCATTTCTGAAACTTCTACAGAACCGTCGCTATTTACATTTTCAACGTATGCTACGTGACCATAACCACCAGCAGTAGATTGTAAAATTGAACCAGCTTCAGGTGAGTTGTTTACAGTGTAACCTGCTGAAGATGCTGCTGAAGCCCAGTTGTTCGCATTGCCCCAAGTTGAACCAATGTTTCCGCCTACTTTATCGTATACGTACCAAGTACATTGACCAGCTGTATATAAGTTAGCACTTGAACCTGAAGTAGATTGTGTTGTGCTTTGGTTAGTTGGTTGTGTTTGTTCTGCTGCGTCTGCTTCATTTCCGTGATCTAAACCTACGATTGCTGCGCCAATACCTGCTGTTAAAGTTGTTGCTGTTACTAATTTTTTCATAATTAAAAAATCCTCCCAAAGATTATAAATAGTTATATGTGATTCAATTCATTTGTGTTGAATTTGAATGTTGATTAATTTTGCGGTTTGCTTTCAACGACAAGTAATACTCTAACAGATGAATCAAGCTTTGTGTGGATTGTTACGCTTTTGTAAAACAATTAAAAAAACCTCACATATCGTTGTAATAAACGAGATGTAAGGTTACAGAATCGTATCAAGTCGTAATACGAAATAAAACGCGTTAATATAAGGTTTTTACAAATTTTTTGTATTTCAAAAAGCTATCATTATTACAGTAGCTGTAAAGAATCACAAAATTGTGTTTAGATTATTTAAAGAATCTTATAGATAGTGGCGGTAAATAATCTTCTCCATTATACGCTTTTACTGCAGCTACAATTGTAAAAATAAAGTTCAGTATTACAATAATTGGTAGTAATACAAAGCCTATTAATATCAACATCGTGATAGTTCCAATTATTGACCAAATAACGTATGAAAGTAAGAAGTTGAAATAATTTTTACCTGCTCTATCGACAAACGGTGAATCCTCGCGTTTAATTAACCAAATAATTAATGGTGCGATTAAAGAAGTAAAGAAACTTAATACATAAATTAATGTTGCCATTAATCTCGCATCTGAATTAGGCTCTTGGTTTACATTTGTATAAGTTTGTTGATTATAATCTGTTTCTGCCATATTAGTTAAACCTCCTTTATCCTAAGACTTATAGATAGATTAACTATATCAAATTTTGAAAAATAATAGTATATCGCTTGAGTTTTTCATTTAATTTTAAATATGACTGTAACGCAATGTGTATACTTGTTAAAATATGATAATGTGATTTATCGCATCCTTATTTAACTATAACCGGAAATTTAAATTGTAAACCAGTGTTTATTAAATTTCCTTATAGGCTATAGTTGTAAGTAATGACTAAAATGGACAGTATTCAAAAATAAAAAGAAAGAAGGTAAATTATGAAAATAGCTATCGTGGGTTCAGGTAATGGTGCAGTGACGGCTGCATTAGATATGATTAGTAAGGGACATGAAGTTAAGCTATATTGTAGAAACCAATCAATCAATAAATTTGATAAAGCATTTGAACAGGGTGGATTCACTTTTAATAATGAAGGTGAAGAGAGCTTTGTTGAATTTACGGATATTAGTGATGATATGGAATATGTCCTTCAGGATGCTGAAGTGATCCAAATTGTTATTCCATCTTCATTCATTGAACACTATGCACAAACAATGGCACCTTTTGTTAAAAAAGAACAACTTATTTTCTTTAATATTGCAGCTTCTATGGGGTCTATTCGATTTATGAATGTACTTGAAGATATGCATATAGACGTGTTACCTCATTTTGCAGAAGTAAATACATTAACTTATGGTACGCGAGTTAATTTTGAAGAAGCACGTGTAGATTTATCACTAAATGTTAGAAAAGTACATTTTTCAACCTATGATAAAGAGTATTTGAGTGAGTGTTTCGATAAAATTGAAAAATTATATCCAAATATCGTCAAAGAAGAAAGTTTATGGAAAACAAATTTAGAGAATGGTAACCCAGAGGTACATCCGGGACCAACTTTATTAAATATTGGTCGCATCGATTATGCGGATAGTTTTGCTTTATATGAAGAAGGTATTACGAAGCATACGGTTAGATTATTACATGCAGTTGAATTAGAAAGACTAACTTTAGGGCGTAAGCTAGGTTTTGAATTATCTACTGCAAAAGAGGCACGTATTGAAAGAGGTTATCTAGAAAGACAAGATGAAGACGAACCATTGAATAGGTTATTTAATACGAGTCCTGTATTTTCACAGATTAAAGGCCCAAATCATGTGAAAAATCGTTATTTAACTGAAGACATTGCATTTGGATTAGTATTGTGGTCTAGCCTAGGGCGTGAAATTGACGTTGCAACACCTAATATTGATGCGATCATTGTGCTTGCATCAACAATATTAGAGCGTGACTTTTTTGAAGAAGGTCTAACAATCGATGAATTAGGTAAAGATAAACTAGGGTTTGAATAATGAATCATATGACAAAGGGGACTTGTGTATGAAAAGACAACCAACATTTTTGGAATCAATTTCAACGATACTAGTAATGATTATTATCGTTATTACAGGTTTTGTAGTATTTGATATACCGATACAACCACTATTGATACTTTCATCTGCTTATGCTGCTTTAATAGCTAGAAGAGTAGGATTAAAATGGCAGGATTTAGAAGAAGGAATAACGAAGCGTTTATCTACTGCAATGCCAGCATTATTCATTATCTTAGCAGTGGGTATTATTGTTGGTACATGGATGTATTCTGGCACTGTTCCGGCATTAATTTATTATGGTCTAGAGTTTTTAAATCCTAACTACTTTTTAGTTTCAGCATTTATTATTTGCGCTGTTACTTCAGTTGCGACTGGAACAGCATGGGGTTCTGCCTCTACTGCGGGTATTGCATTGATGGCCATCGCAACACAATTACATATCACACCCGGTATGGCAGCTGGTGCAATTATTGCTGGCGCAGTATTCGGTGACAAAATGTCGCCTTTATCTGATACAACCAATCTGGCAGCTTTAGTTACGAAAGTGAATATCTTTTCTCATATAAGAGCCATGATTTGGACAACTGTACCAGCTTCTATTATAGGTCTTGTCGTATGGTTCTTTGCTGGAAGACAATTTGGAGGTAATACGAACAAAGCTCAAGTTAACGCATTGTTAAAAGAGTTGTCACAAATATACAATATTAATTTCTTTGTATGGATTCCATTAATTGTAATCATTATTTGTTTGCTGATGAAAATGTCAACTGTACCAGCGATGCTCATTTCAGCATTAAGTGCCATCATTGTTGGTGCTTTTAACAATGGATTTAAAATTGTCGACGGTTTCAAAGCAACATTTGATGGGTTTAATAAAGAAATGGTGTCAGTGAATAGTGGGGATTTAACGAATAGTGCAGTGAGTTTAATAGAACAAGGCGGCATTATGAGTATGACCGAAATTATCGTTACCATATTTTGTGGTTATGCATTTGCTGGTATTGTCGAAAGGGCAGGTTGTTTAGATGTCATTTTACAAAAAATATCTAAAAATATTAATACAGTCGGCCAATTAGTGCTTGCAACTGTTTTAGGTGGACTTATGATGGTACTTGCTGCAGGCGTAGCATCTGTAGTGATTATCATGGTCGGTGTATTAATGATGGAAATGTATAATAAAATGGGACTTGATAGATCTAATTTATCTAGAACATTAGAGGACTCAGGTACAATGATTATACCTTTAATTCCATGGGGAACATCAGGTATTTATTATACCCAACAATTAGGTGTTACAGTTGATCAATTCTTTATATGGACAGTACCATGTTATCTATGTATCGTATTTGCGATATTCTATGGATTTAGTGGAATAGGAATTAAAAAAGCACAGCCAAATGAATAATGTAATATGAGTATGGTAATTAAAATGCAATGATTTAAAGCAGTTCGATGTCATATTGTGAGTCATCGAGCTGTTTTTTTATTATAAATAAGTAGCCATATGATACTTGCTGTATGAAAGTAATAACTTTTAAATAAAGTTATTTAATTAAAAATTAATGAAGGGTATAAAAAGACTGCTTTTAATAAAACATGAACAATTATTTATATGAATCTTAAATAAGAGGTTTAAAAATATATAATTAGGCAATACATAAATAAGGATGAGATGAGTCCGAATTGTACATAGTAATCATTGTAGCGATATTACTTATATACAAAGGGCATCGTTAATCCTACTAATGTAGATAAAGATTTTAAATATCCTTCTATTATCTATTTTATAATCGGTTTTGTTCTGTATATTGTAGCGATATTACATTATAGAACCGATTTATTAACGCGACCATATATTTAAGTTTCTAGTTTAGAAATCCTAATTTCAAATTTAGTTAATATGGATTGATGATTATAGAAAATATAGTTTTAATTTATTATAAATATGATGGCAACTGCGTCAACATAAAGACTTGAATAAAATATAATGAAAACGAGAGTCTGGGACATAAATAGATGTTTTAGACTCTTTTTCAATCCTAGTCATTCTTGAGGGGCAGGTAGGACTACGAAATCTTTATTAGAAGATTTGATTTCTGTTCACTTTATATTAAAAAAGTACTGTTGAATGTGGTTGAGATAAAAAACAATTAAAGTTCAAGGTTTAATGGATAACAAAAAAAGACAATCCATATGGATTGTCTTTTTGATGACACTAAAATTAGTGAATGTAGTTGTAACCTGAAGCTTCGCTTGCAGAGATTGTACGTGAAGTAACAACTCCAGCACCTTGGCCATAGTTCATTTCAGAAACGTTGATTGAACCGTCGCTGTTTACATTTTCAACGTATGCTACGTGGCCATATCCACCAGCAGTTGATTGTAAGATTGAACCTGAAGCAGGTGAGTTGTTTACTGTGTAACCTGAAGCAGCAGCTGCGCTTGCCCAGTTGTTAGCGTTACCCCAAGTTGAACCAATTTTACCGCCAACTTTGTCATATACATAATATGTACATTGTCCAGCTGTGTATAAGTTGTTTGAAGAACCTGAAGTATTAGAAATTGAGTTTGAACCATTTGAATTTGATGGCGCGCTAGTTGTACTTACTTTAACATTGCTGTTTGAAGTAGAGTGAGAAACTGCACCTTTACCACCAGTACCTTGGTTATTAGTTGTATATGATTGAGTTGCATTATTGTTAGTTGAGTTAGCATTGCTGTAACCGTTGCTAGTGTGACCTTGGTCACTGTTGCTTGGGTTCCAGTTACCTTGCCAAGTGTAGTGGTATTGACCTTGTTGATCTATAGTATAAGAATAGCTATATGAACTTGGGTCATTTGGGTTGTACCCACTATTGTTGTTTTCTGCTGCATCTGCATCATGTTGTGCAAAAGCAAAAGTAGCGATTCCTGCAGTAGCGATAGTAGCTGTAGCGATTTTTTTCATTGTTAAATATCCTCCTAAGAATAGTAAATAATTTAAAATTTAGTTTTAATTTTATCCCAGTCTCTAAACGACAATTTTTATAATTTTTATTCGCTGTTTCAACGACAAGAATTACTTTACCAAAAAATAAGTGATTTGTGTGCGTTGTTATCATTTTGTAATTTAGTTCTAATAATTAACCCCTTTATGTAACAAATAAATCGAGGTGTGACATAGGACTAAAGACCGGTGGTATCATGTTTTAGTATAATAAAGTGTAAAATAGCACTTTATTATATTACAAAGCTGTAAAATAACAGAAAATTACAAATGGGAGAATATGAGACTATTTATATATTTAAAATAACAAAAAATTACTTTGCGACCATTTTATGATTTACTAATTATATTAAGTTAAATGTAATTTGTACCTAAATAAATGTTTTAGTTTTGTTTGAGCAATGATATTGACACTTAATGGAGAAGAGATTATGATATTGAGTATAAAAATTATACTAATTTGAGAGGTGAATGAATGAAAATAGAATTAGGTTTAACTTCTTTTGCAGATAATATGGATTTGCACACAGAAGTAGGTACTCAACCTGGTATATCAAATGCGCAAAGAATTCGTAACATAATAGAAGAAGTTGAAACCGCTGATCAATATGGACTTGATGTTTATGGCTTAGGAGAGCATCATAGACCAGATTACGCTGTATCAGATCCAGTTACTGTGTTAGCAGCTGCTGCAACAAATACACATCATATTAAACTGAGTAGTGCTGTAACTGTATTGTCATCGGATGACCCAGTACGTGTATATGAACGTTTTTCTACATTAGATGCAGTTTCTAATGGACGTGCTGAAATAATGGTAGGTAGAGGTTCATTTATAGAGTCTTTTCCATTATTTGGTTATAATTTGAAAGATTATGAAAAGCTCTTTAATGAGAAGATTGATTTATTAATGCACATTAATCGTAATGAAATTGTTAATTGGGAAGGACAAATCCGACCGTCTATAGAAAATCTAGGTGTTTATCCAAGGGCAGAACATCGACCCCTACCAATTACAATAGCAACAGGTGGTACACCAGAATCTTCATTAAAAGCAGGAGCGTTAGGTTTACCAATAACTTATGCTATAATTGGTGGTGATCCAAAAAGGTTCAAAAGAAATATAGATATGTATAAATCTATAGCAGAATCTTATGGACATGATATTAAAGCTTTACCTATTGCAACACATTCATGGGGTTATATTGCTGAAACCGATGAACAAGCTAAACGTGAATTCTTCCCATCAGTAAAGGCAAGTCATGATATATTGGCAAAAGAACGTGGTTGGCCAATGTATGATGAAAATAGTTTTGAACGTGAGGCTGGATCACAAGGTGCATTGTATGTTGGCAGTCCAGAAACTGTAGCAAATAAAATCATTGAAACAGTTGAAGCATTAGGCATTACACGTTTTATGTTGCATACCCCAGTGGGATCTATTCCTCATGAAAGAACAATCAATACGATTAAATTATTGGCTGAACGTGTAAAACCTATTGTAGATAAATATTTTGAAAACAAATAAAAGGAGATTTTGTAATGATATTACGTTATTTAACAAATTTAAAATTAGCTAAAGAATTATATGGTGCGGCAAAACCTAAAATAAAAGGTGACCAATCTATGAAAGATACGTTTGTTGAAGTATTCAACTTACCAGCAAATGCAGTACCATTAGCAGGTGCTGTTGAAGCGTTAAGTGCAGTATTCTTCGTATTAAGTTTTGCAAGTAAAAGATTATCACGTCTTGGTTCATTGCTAACAATCGCAGTATTAGGTGTAGCAGCATATAAACACTTTGAAGCAGGTCATGGTAAAGCAGGCGCTAAACATGCTTTAGATTTAACTGGATTAGCAGCATTAAGCTTCTTAGACACATTTGACTGTAAGAAAAAATAAGTTGCTTCATTTTTGACTATAAAGTGAAGGATGTAACCATACATTGGTATATCTAGATACTAGAAGTTACTTACTTTTTTAATGAAAGATAAATAACCTAAGACTGCCAACAAAGTCTCCGACCTTGTTGGCAGTTTTTTTATGCCCATTTTCCGAAGGTACGGTCTTAGCCAACAGTCTTCGGCTAATGCTTTTCTCACTAGAGTCAATTTAAATTGCTGTCGATAGGATATGAAAAATAGGATGTTTGATAAATTAAAAAGCAATTCAGTCATTTAGCGCATCATTAGTATGTCGCTAATAAATTATAATTTGAGTTAAGCATATTGAGTATTACAGAAAAATTTTTTAGATCGTTTATTGATGACACATGCATATAAAGAAAAATATAAAAATAGGCAAATTCACTACAAATTTATTTAGTGTTTTTCTCTATATGCTAATGGCTATTTGCGTTTTTAACGAAAAGTAAATAGCCTTTTTTTATTGAAAAATTTTCATACAAAAACACTATGCATTTTGTAAGTTAGAAGATTTGATATTTACAATGGATAACACATTCTTTTTTTAGTAATAAAAAGAATGAATAGCTTAATAAAATTTGAAAATGAAAAGTAAATATTAAAAAAATAGTATGAAATTTTAATATTTCACATAGTTGGTCATATTGAATTCGTTTTAGAAAATGGGATAAAATTAATGTATTAATATTGTTAAGCGATAAAGTCCGTATAATTGTGTAAAAGTAAAAAGGCCATATAACAGTCCTTTTACGGTACAATGTTTTTAACGACAAAAACATACCCAGGAGGACTTTTACATGACCCAAGTACATTTTACACTGAAAAGCGAAGAGATTCAAAGCATTATTGAATATTCTGTAAAGGATGACGTTTCTAAAAATATTTTAACAACGGTATTTAATCAACTAATGGAAAATCAACGAACAGAATATATTCAAGCAAAAGAATATGAACGAACAGAAAACCGACAAAGTCAACGAAATGGCTATTATGAGCGCAGCTTTACGACACGTGTAGGCACGCTAGAATTAAAAGTACCCAGAACACGTGATGGCCATTTTTCACCCACAGTGTTTGAACGTTATCAACGAAACGAAAAAGCCCTCATGGCTTCAATGTTGGAAATGTATGTATCAGGCGTTTCAACTCGTAAAGTATCAAAAATTGTGGAAGAACTTTGTGGTAAATCCGTCTCTAAGTCCTTCGTTTCTAGCTTAACAGAACAGCTAGAACCTATGGTTAACGAGTGGCAGAATCGTTTATTATCAGAAAAAAATTATCCTTACTTAATGACCGATGTACTCTATATAAAAGTACGAGAAGAAAATCGAGTACTCTCAAAAAGCTGTCATATAGCGATTGGAATAACCAAAGATGGCGACCGTGAAATTATCGGCTTCATGATTCAAAGTGGCGAAAGCGAAGAGACCTGGACAACATTTTTTGAATACCTAAAAGAACGCGGTTTACAAGGTACGGAACTCGTTATTTCTGATGCGCACAAAGGATTAGTCTCTGCCATTAGAAAATCCTTCACCAACGTAAGTTGGCAAAGATGCCAAGTTCACTTCCTAAGAAATATCTTTACCACCATTCCTAAAAAAAATTCAAAATCTTTCAGAGAAGCTGTTAAAGGAATTTTTAAGTTCACAGATATTAACTTAGCGCGTGAGGCTAAAAATCGATTGATTCATGATTATATCGATCAACCAAAATATTCAAAAGCTTGCGCATCATTGGATGATGGATTCGAAGACGCCTTTCAATATACCGTACAAGGAAATTCCCACAATCGACTAAAGAGTACCAATCTAATTGAACGACTGAATCAAGAAGTACGCAGAAGAGAAAAGATTATTCGCATCTTCCCCAATCAAACATCAGCCAATCGCTTAATTGGAGCCGTTCTTATGGACCTACATGATGAATGGATTTATTCTTCAAGAAAATACATCAATTTTGATAAGTAGAAATGGTAAAAACATTGTATAGCATTTTACACAGGAGTCTGGACTTGACTTGTTAAGCATCACTAAAACAGATATTAACATCAAGAAAAAACATAAGGAGTGGTTGTATGAATTCACAAACATTTAAATCATTAAATGAGCTTATATCTACGTATCAACAGGGGAAAAAATTTTTTAAGTTCAGTAAACGAGAGTATAAATTAAATTATGAAGAAATATTTATCTTAAATTATATTTATAATTGTGAAGATAATGAAATTACTGCAAAAGATATTGCAAAACACTCAGAACTACAACCGTATTATTTAACGAAAGCTTTGCAAAAATTAATAAAAATGAATTTCTTAAGTAAAAAAAGAAGTGAAATAGACGAAAGAACAGTTGTAGTTTATGTGAATGAGCAACAACGTAAAAGCATTAATGAAATGATTGAAGCATTACAACGCTCATTATAATCATGATAGAATCCCTATAAAATGAAAAATTTTGCGTAAGCCATAACAAGACTAATATTTTGAAAATGCAATTTTATATTATTAGTTATATATTGTACTATAATATGTTTTTGAAAACAAATTAACTGTGGTATACTTATATTTGTTAAATGAAAGCGCATGCATAAAAGCGGGAAAGGTGTTATTATGAATTTACTTATAGGGATTATATTCTTGGGCATCGTGTTATGCTTATTTACATTATTCACAAGCAAAGCACCAAATGGTAGTAAAGCGATGGGGGCACTTGCAAATGCTGCCATTGCATCATTTTTAGTTGAAGCATTTCACAAATATGTCGGCGGTGATTTAATTGGGTTACCTTTTTTAGGTCAACTTGGTGAAGCGGCAGGTGGGCTTGGTGGTGTTGCAGCAGCAGGGTTAGTAGCACTAGCTATGGGTGTGTCTCCTGTTTATGCATTTGTTATTGCAGTTTCATGTGGCAATATGGACTTGTTACCAGGTTTTGTTGCGGCTTATATTGCAAGTTTTGGTATGAAATGGATGGAAGAAAAGTTACCTGATGGGCTTGATTTAATAGCGGCAATCATTGTCATCGCACCTATTACAAGATTGATTGCAACGGGTATGACGCCAGTTGTAGATGCTTCTTTAATGCAAATCGGTAATATCATTAAAGAGTCTACAACTTCGAGTCCAATACTAATGGGTGTGGTATTAGGTAGTATTATCACGGTTGTAGCTACTGCACCATTAAGTTCAATGGCATTAACTGCTTTATTTGGATTAACTGGTACACCTATGGCTATCGGAGCATTAGCAGTGTTTGGTTCGTCATTCATGAATTTTGTATTATTCAAAAGAATGAAGTTTGGTGATCGCAAAACAACCATTTCAGTTGCAATTGAACCTTTGTCACAAGCAGATATCGTAACTGCAAACCCAGTACCTGTTTATATTACAAATTTTGTTGGTGGCGCAATATCAGGCGTAATCATTGCTTCATTTGGTTTGGTGAATGAAGCAACTGGAACAGCTACGCCAATTGCAGGACTGATGTTAATGTTTGGGTTTAACAATGCACTTACTGTGATTACAGTGGCATTGATGTGTGCATTAAGCAGTGCAATTTGTGGTTATTTAGGGTCACTCGTATTTAAAAACTATCCAATTATTACAAAGTACGAATTGCAAAATGGTACAATGCCCAAAAAACTTAAACAATATTATAAATTAAAAAAAACAATGTGCAGAAAGCTTAGCATAATAAAACAGGGATTGAAATCACGAAATTATTATAGAAAAATGAGACGACGCCCTATGGGTCTGTCATAATTCATAAAAAATTGATCTTCTATGATTATTGTTGAAGGACAAAAAAATCTAGTTTCTTCCTATTTAACTAGTAATCATTCATCTGTAACAAGTAGTAGATAATTATTGACGAAAATCTAGCATTTGTTATGTATACTTATAAAATAAAAACGCGCCGGTTGAATGTTCGAATTTCAACTGGCGCGTTTTAATATAACTTCTGGAATAAAAATTTTATGACGCATTCGTTTGCATATAACGTAATGAGCTTGTTTCCATTTTATTAAATATATATTCTAAAATCATTGCTAATAACCAATAAAACATTGCAGCAACAGTGTAGACTGTTATGAAACGGTATCCTTCATTGGCAATAATGTGACTGACTGCCATAATTTCAGTGACTTGAACTGCAAACGCTAGGGAAGTTCCTTTGATTAACATGATGAATTGATTTTCAATATTAGGTAACGCATAAGCAAATGCTTGAGGTAGCACGATTTCTTTATATATATGAAATCTCGTAAGCCCTACAGATTGTGCAGCTTCTATTTGTTCATAATCGACAGATTGCAATCCGCTTTTAATAGATTCTGAAAGGTAGGCAACAGCATGTAATGAAAATACAATAAATGCAATGATTAATGGAGAAAAAATATCAGGATTTATATGCCATTGCAAATGCTCGTTTAAGAATAAAATAAAGGCTGGTAGACCATAATAGACAATGAATAACTGAACGATCAGCGGTGTACTTCTGAAAAAAGAATTGTATATTATAATGAACTGAGATAATACAGGTATACGTTTTAAGCGAATCATTGCGAAGATTAATCCAATGAACAGACCAATGATAATGGCAACAAGTGAAATCATGATTGTATTTGGCACGCCTTTGAGTACTTCAAATATAGTATAAAAAATAAATGACATAGGTCTGTCCTCCTTAAATTTGGTATGGTTTTTGGGCACGTTTATCAATGATTGTAAATACGCCTTGGATAATTAAAGCGATGAGCCAATAAACAACAGAAATGACAATATATACTTCTAACATACCTAAACCATAATTATTACCAATAATTAATTTGACTTGTCCCATCATGTCGATGATTCCGATAGTAAAAGCCAAAGAAGTATCTTTTACAAGTTCGATGATTTGTGTTGTTAAATTTGGAATACTATTGCGCAGCGCTTGTGGTAAGATGATCTCTTTTAATATTCTAGGGTATGTTAAACCTATGGATAAACCTGCTTCAATTTGTCGGTAGTCTACAGATTGGTAACCTGCGCGAATAATTTCAGATAAATAAGCACCAGTGTGTAATGTGAAAGCTAAAATCACAAAAAATAATCTACTGAAATGATTGATATCAATATGTACAAACAACAATAACTGAGGTAAAGCAAAATAAACTAAGAAAAGTTGTAATAGTAAAGGTGTGCTACGAATAAAAGAAATATAGACTTTGACGACAGGTGACAATAATTTAATTTTTTGTATTCGTATGGTTGCTAAAATAAAACCGAGTATCAGTGCAAAAATGAGCGATAAAACAATCATCAATAATGTCAAAGGTAATTGTTGCAAGACTTGATATAATAAATCCAACCAATTTACTGATTGCATTAGCGATGCACCTCCAATTGTGATTTTTTCTTATTAATATCATCTAAATCTTCAAAGACATTAATATCAAAATATTTTTTTGAAAGCGCTTGTAGTTTGCCTTCTTTCTTCAATTCAATCGTAGCCTGGTCAATGTCATCATGTAATTGTTGATGCTTTTTATTGTAAACGATGTGTAATGGTTCTTTTTTAACAATACCACCGATTTTTACATCTTCTTTGACTTGAGATTGTATGGCTTTATAAGTGTTCCAATTCAAAAGCATGGCGTCTCGACGTTGCTGACTAACCATTTTTAAATTATCGCCATTCGAAGGTTCTTGTATCGTATTGACTTGAATCTTATCTGTATGATTTTTATTATATTCAGATAAGATAGAATACAAGCCACCACTAGGAGCCATTGGTGTAATATTTTTCCCTGGTAAATCATCTAAATGATGTATGTCGTTGTTATCACGGTTAACAACGAGCAAAGGTAAAGCATAACTATATGGCTCATCTTGATATAGAAATTGTTTTTCACGTTCAGGTGTTTTGAAGAACCAGTTAATCCCCATATCAAACTTTCCAGCACCAATGCCTACCAAGTTGGATTCTTCTTCGCCTACTTCATATTTGAAATCATATTGTGGTAATTTTTTTTCAAGTAATTTCATATATTCCATATCGAGTCCAATAAATTCGTTGTTTTTCGTAGTGTATAAGTAGGGTGGATTAACTTCTGCTGACAATGCGACTTTAATTTCCTTTTTGTGTGATGAAGTATCATCATTATGAGTAGCATTACAAGCAGACAATAAGAAACATAAAGCGCATAACATCATGAAGAAATATTTTTTGTGTCGTAGCATTAAACATCACGCTCCGTGCCAACATGATTTAAGAAACGCTGGATTCTTTTTGACTTAGTGTTTTCCAATACTTCATGTGGTGTACCACGATGAATAATGTGTCCATCATCAATAAATAGCACTTGGTCAGCGATTGCTTTTGCAAATTGTATTTCGTGAGTAACTAAGACCATTGTCATACCTTCTTGGGCAATCGATTTGATTAGAGAGAGTACGCTTTGTATAGATTCTGGATCCAAGGCTGAGGTTGGTTCATCAAGCAGTAGTACATCAGGATTTAAGGCAAGTGCACGAATGATTCCGATACGTTGACTTTGCCCACCAGATAATTGACTTGGATATTTATCTTTTTGTTTTAATAAATCAATTCTATTTAAATAAGACAGTGCGATGTCATTGGCTTCAGCATGGCTATAATTTTCCCCATATTTTAAACCGACAGTAATATTTTCTAATATTGTTTTATTTTTAAAAAGATTATAATTTTGAAAAACCATCGCGGATTTTTGACGTAATTTGAATATATCTTTTTTATTATGTTTAGAAGCATCAAAGCTTGTATCCCCAATAGTAATAGTCCCTGATTTCGCTAAAGCAAGTGCATTTAGTGTGCGTAAGAGTGTTGTTTTACCAGAACCACTGGGTCCGATAATAGCTGTGACTGTACCTTTATCCTGTGAGAAACTGACGTCATTCAGTATCGTATTCTCATTGTATTTATGTATAAGATGATTAACTGTAATCATATGTGTCCCCCCAATATACCAATAATTATAAATTATCATAATAAATCTTATCGGTAAAGTAAGGATTTGGGGTAGAAACCTTTATTTAAGCCATATCGAGTGTTAAACTTATACTTATATAGAAAGAAATATAATGGACGAGGTGGAAAAAATGGAAGATTCTGCATTAATACATACAGATATTCAAGAAAAATGGATAGCAAAATTGAATACAGTAAAAGATAAATTTAGATCACATGCAGTCTATAATGATCAACATTCTAGGTTTCCATATGAAAATATTGAGTGGTTAGTTAATGAAGGTTATACATTATTAACTTTACCTAAAGCATACGGTGGCGAAGGTGCCTCAGTTGAAGATATGGTTATTATTCAAACCTATTTAGGCTCTATTGATGGTGCAACGGCACTTTCAATTGGCTGGCATCTTAGTGTTGTGGGTCAATTATATGAACAAAAGATGTGGGATGAATCCATGTTAAATCAATTTGCGGAATCTATCAGAAAAGGTGCACTGGTTAATAGAGCTGTAAGTGAAGCGGAAACAGGGAGTCCTACACGAGGTGGTAGACCTGCTACGAATGCAATTAAAAATGAAAATGGCTATATATTAAATGGTGTTAAAACATTTACTTCTATGAGTAAGGGGCTCACGCATTTTATTGTGAGTGCATATGATGAAACGATTGAGCAAGTAGGATTTTATCTTATAGAAAAGGATACACCAGGCGTAGAAATTGCAGATAATTGGAATATGGTAGGAATGAGAGCTACAGAAAGTCACGATTTAATATTAAATGATGTTCAAATACCAGAACAGAATTTTGTAGAAATTAGAGGCGCTGGTGGTAAAAAACCAAACGGCTGGATTCTACATATCCCAAGTACTTATTTAGGCATTGCGCAAGCAGCACGAGATTATGCTGTTGACTTTGCTAAAACTTATAGCCCTAATAGTATAGAAGGTACGATAGGAGATATAACAACCGTTCAGCAAAATATTGGCAAAATGGAATCCTTGCTATTATCTGCGCGTCACTTTTTATGGAGTACAGCATCATTATATTCAAATACCCATTCAGATAAAGCTATATGGAATGAAACATCTGCTAGTAAGGTGTTAGTCATGAATCAAGGACTCGAAGTAATTGATATTGCCATGCGTATTGTCGGTGCTAAGAGCCTTGAAATGGAACGTCCGTTACAACGTTATTATCGAGATATGAGAGCAGGTTTACACAATCCACCAATGGAAGATATGGCATATACTAATATTGCTAAGAGTGTATTAGATAGATTTTAGAAAGTATAAAGACTTGAGAAAGTTTCATTTAATAGTTGTAATTAAAATGCATTTAGACATAGTGTCTGAATGCATTTTTTTAATAACTTAAAAAGCTAAAAATTGACTTTTTACTATTGTAAAATTACTAGAGTCATTATATAATCAATTGGTACTGATAATCATTTTCAATGGAGGAGAATTATGAAAAAATTATTGTTTCCGTTACTTGCTTTAATGCTTATTTTAGCCGCATGTGGTAATAAATCAGATAGTGACTCAAATAGCGACAAAAAGGAAGAAACAAAATCATATAAATTAGATAGTGGAAAAAGTATCGATATTCCTAAAAATCCAGAGCGTATTGCCGTTGTGGCGCCTACATATGCCGGTGGTATTAAATATCTTGGTGGTAAGATTGTGGCAGTAAATGAACAAGTCGATAACAGCAAATTACTTAAAGATAAATTTAAAGGTGTAGAAAAAATTGGGGAAAATGATGTAGAAAAGGTTGCAAAAACAAAACCTGATTTAATCGTTGTTTATTCAACAGATAAAAATATTAAAAAATATGAAAAAATTGCACCTACAGTTGTGTATGACTATGGTAAACATAAGTATTTAGATCAACAAAGAGAATTAGGGAAATTATTAGGTAAAGAAGATGAAGTAAAATCTTGGGAAGATAAATGGAAATCACAAACTAAAAAAGATGGACAAGAAATAAAAGATAAAATAGGCGAAGATGCTACTGTTTCAATCTTTGATGAATTTGATAAAAAACTATATAGCTATGGTCCTAACTGGGGTCGTGGTGGCGAAGTATTATATCAAGCATTTGGTCTGAAGATACCTGATAAACTAAATGATTTAGTTAAAAAAGAAGGATGGGCAGAAGTTAAACAAGAAAAAATTGCTTATTATGCCGGCGACTATATTGTTTCAACAAGTGAAGGTAAATCAACACCTGCTTATGAAAAAACAGACTTATGGAATAATATTCCAGCGGTACAACAAGATCATGTAATTAAAGTTCAAGCTGAGACATATTGGTACAATGATCCATACACATTAGAATTTATGAGAAAAGATTTAAAAGAAAAATTTTTAAACAATTAAACTAAATTATCAGTACGCTAAATCAATTTGATTGTATGTAGTAAATAATAAGTGCTTTAGGACAGAAAGACTCATTTTTAAAACATTCTAAGATTAGCTATGAAGAAATCTTTACAATAGATTTTTTCATAGCTATTTTTATAGTTTCAAAGAGGAAGGCGCTGCATGTATATGCTAAGGGTAAGGTATAAATATGTAGTTTTTCATTCATAATATGATATTAAACATCAGCATGTTATAAAATGGGTGCAATATATTTATTTTATTAAAGAGTTTATGTGGTCTTATGCTTGTGATGATTTAATGGTTAAAATACTAAAAATGCAACCTAATGTAAACTTTTTATTTTTTAAAGTTTACATTCGTGATATAATTTCTTCATCGAGGAGGAATAACTATGACAACAAAAAGATTAGTATATACAGCATTGATGACAGCAATGATAGCGGTACTAGGCTTTGTGCCTGCGATACCATTGCCGGTAATGCCAGTACCCATTGTTTTACAAAATATAGGTATATTTCTAGCAGCGATACTTCTTGGACGTAAATATGGGACTTTAAGTGTCATTGTTTTACTATTACTAGTAGCAACAGGTCTACCATTATTATCTGGCGGCCGTGGCGGTATTGGTGTATTTGCAGGACCTTCAGCAGGTTTTTTATTTATGTATCCAGTGATTACATACCTGATTGGTTTAGTGAGAGATTTATATTTTAATAAAATGAATTTTGTTGTATTATTAGGTACAACAATTGTGTTCGGTGTATTACTGTTGGATATTGTAGGCACTATCATTATGGGGTGGATAACACATTTACCAATATCTAAGTCAGTAATGCTTTCATTCGTCTTTATGCCTGGAGATTTATTAAAAGCGATTATTGCGAGTTTAATAGGCAATACAATGTTAAACCATAGTCAATTCAAACAATTAATGAAGTAAAAACATATAGGGAAGGTGTATAAATTGGTCATTTCTATGAATGATATTTTTCAACAAGGCACGGTTTATCAAGATGATAATAGTAAAACCATTTATTTAACACCTGAGGAACCGTTAGTATATGATACAAACAAATGGATATATAAGCGAATGCCTACGCTTAATTCTTGGAAATTAGATATGGCTTACCAACAATTTATGCATAAACAACAAGGATCTTCCCACCTTGCATTTACTTTTCCTGAAAATGAGCACCTAGATCAACAATGGTTGGATGAAATAAAAGCATTAGAATTTGAGTTAGGGATTATGGAGCTTTACGCTATCGAACCTCAGCATATCCATCAAGCTATAAACTCAGAAATAGATGTTACAATCGTGAACGATGAAACACTTGAAGATTATATAGCTATTTATCGTAGGTTTGCTGAACCGTATGGGCTAGCATATGCACAAGAAAGTATACAGATGATTCGTAATCAATTTCCACAAGAAAATAAATTGAGAATATTAGCATATAAGGGTGAAGTCCCAGTAGGTATATTAGATTTAATTGTGTCCGCATCGGCGATGGAAATAGATGGATTTGGCGTGTTGGATGAATATCAAAGGCAAGGCATAGGCAGTGTGATGCAATCATTTGTAGCACAGATTGCGAAAGACAAAACGATAATATTGATAGCTGATGGTGAGGATAGCGCGAAAGATATGTATATAAAGCAAGGTTATATCTTTATTAGCTACTGTTATCAAATACTAAAAGAGCATATTTAAAATAATATCAAACGATACTATTATAATAGGAGTAAAGCGGAGACGTAGTTTGTTGATTTATCAACTAATTACATCTCCGCTATTTTTATGCGTTCAGGGTGACTATAAATATTAAAATTTCCTTCTCTAATAAAACCAATGGCTGTAATATTTAAATCTTGTGCGAGTGTTATGGCTAGCGTGGTTGGCGCGGATTTAGAAAGAATAACGCCCACACCGATTTTAGCGGCTTTAATTAATATTTCAGAAGAGATTCTACCACTAAATATAAGTACTTTATTACGTACTGGTATATGTCTTTCGATACAGTAACCATAAAGTTTATCCAGTGCGTTGTGGCGTCCGATATCTTGACGATGTTCGAAAAACGTATCTCCATCACTAATGGCTGCATTGTGTAAACCACCTGTTTGTTTGAATACTTCACTAGCGCTTTGTAAACGTGTCATCATATTCAGTACTTGTTGAGGATTTAATTCAATATTTGACATTGACGTCTTTGCTACTGCTGCATCATTTTGAAAATAAAATTCTCTGCTTTTACCACAACAGGATGCAATCATGCGTTTAGTAGAATACTCGAAGCGTTCTCCTAAGGATTTTGTTAACTCAACGTGCGCAAACCCCTTACTATCATCTATTTGAATAGACTTTAAATCATCGCTTCTTAATATAGCACCTTCAGAAGCTAAAAAACCAAGTGTAAGTTCTTCCATATGATTTGGACTACAAATAACTGTAGCAAATTCTTCACCATTCACCATAATAGTTAATGGAAATTCAGTAACATAGTGATCTTTTTTTTCTATCAGTTTACCATCTTCAAAGCGTACAATTGTTTGATTTGTCAAAACATCTTCATGCATACAAGCACCTCATTTCATATTCTATTATTATTTTAGCTTATTTTTAGTTGTAAAAAAATGATTCGGTTTATAAAGGTATTATCATTACACGATTCTGTTTATAAGTTGCTTTTAACGATTAATCAGATTTAGTTACGTCACAATTGATTTAACATAAAGTGAGAAGTAAACTTAAGGTAAACAATACTAATAGAGGTGATACATGAATGGCAAGTATTAGGGATATTGCACGTCAAGCTGAAGTAAGTCCAGGTACTGTTTCACGTGTTTTAAACAATGATCCAACTTTATCCGTTGCTAAAGAAACGCGGACACGCATAAATCAAATCGCACAAGCGTTACAATACGAAAAAGTTACTAGAAAAAATAAACGTATCCAAATTATTACATACGCTTCTCGAGAGAAAGAAATGTCGGATCCATATTATAGAGAAATCCGATTAGCGATAGAAGCAGAAGTTAAAAGATTAAACTTATCCCTTAAGCGAACAATTAGAATTGATGGGCAACAAGATCATATCGATTTAAACAAAATTGAAAATGCAGGCGCCATTATTGTAATTGGGAATTTTTCTGTAGATGCATTGAACAAATTGAAAACGCACAACGCTAACATGGTGGTCATTAATAATCCAAATACACCTAAATCTATTGATGCTGTGTATTCTGATTTGGATGATGCAATGACAGAACTGCTTAATCGCATTTTAGATAAAGGTCTAACGAAAATTGCATATATTGGTGGGCACCATACAATACGAGAGTTGAATGGTATAACAACTACTAACGCAGCAGATGTTAGATACCAAGCATATCAATCATGGTGTGAAAAACATGACGTCGAAGAAATAGTGTTACTCAATGGATGGGGAAAAACACAGGGAGAGGATGCAGTGAAAGTTTATTTAGAAAGTGATCATGCGTTTCCTCAAGTATTTATTGCTGGCAACGATATGATTGCAATCGGTATTTTACAACAATTGCAACTAAATAAAAAAGCAATCCCTGAAGAAGTGAAATTAATTAGTTTTAATGATTTAGAAGTGATTCAATATGCAGTGCCTTCAATTAGTAGCGTGCATATTCCTGTCGATGAATTTGGGAGAACTGCTGTCAGAATGGCAGAAGAACGTATCAATAACACAAGGCAAATCGCAATTCATGTTGTTGTAGAAGCGAAACTCAAAGCAAGAAACACATTTAAAGTATAGTTAACTTTATTGACAAAACATTTAGTAAACAAGTAAACTTTAATTGTGTTTACTAAAGGGCCGATAGGTATGTGAGATGGTTTAGAAAAAGGAGTGGCAAGCTTATGTTACAGGAAATGCACAAAAAGTTTGAATCTTTATTTGATGTAAAAGCAGATGTGAGGGCGTTTGCACCGGGACGAATTAATCTAATTGGGGAACATACTGATTATAACGGTGGTTATGTATTTCCAGCTGCAATAGAACTGGGGACATATGGTTTAGCATCTAAAAGAACGGATCGTATCATTCAATTATATTCAAATAATTTTGAAGATACAGGTATTGTATCTTTTACATTAGATGAACTTGAATTTAATGAGCAACACGATTGGGCAAACTACCCTAAGGGTGTCGTTAAATATTTAAAAGAAGAATTTAATGATATCAATCAAGGATTCAATATTTTAGTTGAAGGAAATATACCGAATGGTGCGAGTTTATCGTCATCAGCTTCTATTGAATTACTAACTGGCTGGCTAATTAAACAATTATTTAATTTGCATTTAGAGCGCTTACAGTTAATTAAATTAGGACAAGTCGTTGAAAATAAATTTATGGGTGTGAATTCAGGTATAATGGACCAATTTATTATTGGTATGGGTAAAGCAGAGCATGCCATATTATTAGACACCGCTACACTTGATTTTGACTATGTACCTGCTAAATTTGGAGATTATGTCATCTCAATTATGAATACAAATAAAAGACGTTCACTAACTGAAAGTAAATATAATGAACGTAGATCTGAGTGTGAAAACGCACTCTCACAATTACAGCAGCAATTAGAAATCACATCTTTAGGTGAATTATCTTTAGCGCAATTTGAGAAGTACCAATCACTTATTACTGATGAGGTCGTATGTAGACGTGCCAAACACGCGATTTCAGAAAATGAGAGAACGAAGCTTGCACATAAAGCATTGGCTGATAATAACTTTGAACAATTTGGGCAATTACTCAATGCATCACACAAATCATTAAAAGAAGACTACGAAGTTACAGGTATTGAATTAGATACCTTAGCTGAAACAGCTCAGCAAGTAGAGGGTGTATTAGGCGCAAGAATGACAGGTGCTGGTTTTGCAGGATGTGCCATTGCTTTAGTGGATAAAAATAGTATACAGAAGTTAGAAGATGAAGTATCAAAAGCATATATTGATAAAATTGGTTATGCACCTTCGTTTTATCATGTGGGTATAAGTGATGGCGTTAAGGCTTTGTAAGCAATACAAAATGATTAAAAGAAAGGATTTTGAATATGTCTGTTTTAGTATTAGGTGGCGCTGGATATATTGGTAGTCATGCGGTGGATCAATTAATAAGTAGAGGTTACGACGTCGTTGTTGTAGATAATTTAGGGACAGGTCATCGTGTAGCTGTAAATAAAGATGCACGATTTTATGAAGGCGATATACGTGATAAGCCATTTTTAGATCAGGTGTTTACAACTGAAACAATAGAAGGTGTCTTCCATTTCTGTGCATATTCGTTAGTAGGTGAATCTGTTGAGAAACCGTTAGCGTATTTCAACAATAATGTGAATGGTTTACAAGTGTTATTAGAAGTCATGTATGATCATCAAGTAAAACATATTATCTTTTCCTCAACTGCAGCAGTATATGGAGAACCAGATACAGTGCCTATTACTGAAGCAGATTCTAAAACACCGACGAGTCCTTATGGTGAAAGTAAGTTAATGATGGAAAAAATGATGCATTGGAGTCACAATGCTTACAGTGTTAATTATGCAGCCTTGCGTTACTTTAATGTAGCGGGTGCAAAAGAAGAGGGCACTATAGGTGAAGACCACCGTCCAGAGACGCATTTAGTGCCAATTGTATTACAAGTTGCATTGGGACAAAGAGAAGCATTAACGATATTTGGTGATGACTATGATACGGAAGATGGTTCATGTATTCGTGACTACCTTCACGTTGTCGACTTAATAGATGCACATATTTTAGCTTACCAACATTTACAAAATGGTGGGGAATCTGGCGCATTTAATTTAGGAAGTAGTCAAGGGTACTCAGTATTTGAGATATTAGAAGCGGCTCGAAAGGTGACAAACAAACCAATTGAAGCGAAGGTTGGACCTAGAAGAGCTGGAGACCCTAGTAAATTAGTTGCATCAAGTGATAAAGCACAATCAATACTTGGTTGGAAACCAAAACATGATAATATACATGACATTATTGATTCAGCTTGGCGCTGGCATAATCAACATCCAAACGGTTATCAAGAAGATACGGAGGTATAAGGCATGTTATTAAATCAACAATTAGTACAGCAATTTGTCACACAGGCAATTGCATTTGGTGATTATGAACAAGAAGATAACATTTATATTCAAAATCAACTGCTCCGAATTTTAAATGCAATAGGTATTGATGTTGATAATGAATCACCACTAAACCAAGATGCCACTGCAAATGCGATTGCTCAGTATTGGATTGAACAAGCAGTTAATGAAAACTGCCTAGAAGATGCATTATATAAAAAAGAAATCGTTGAAGCACAAATATTAGATTTAATAACACCTCGACCTTCAGTTATTAATCGAAATTTTGTAGAAGCCTATAAAAAATCACCGGAAACAGCTACTAATTATTTTTATGAAATAACTAAACGGAATCATTATGTAAAAGAAGATGCTATTGCTAATAATATTAATTATGAAGTAGAAACAGAATACGATGATATTGAAATTACAATCAATTTATCTAAACCTGAAAAAGATGCAAAGCAAATTGCGAAAGCTAAAGCTGAACCAGCTAAACATTATCCTAAATGTGCACTATGTATTGAAAATGAAGGCTACCAAGGTTCGGTTACACAAGCAGCTCGTACGAATCATCGTATTATACGATTGAAATTAGACGGAAAGTCGTGGGGATTCCAATATTCACCATATGCTTATTTTCCAGAGCATAGCATTGTGTTATCTGAACATCATGTGCCTATGGAAATTAATAAACAAACATTTGTTAATTTGTTAGCGTTTATTGAACAATTTCCACATTATTTTATTGGATCTAATGCAGACATTCCATTAGTTGGTGGATCGATTTTATCACATAATCATTATCAGGCTGGCAAACATGTATTTCCTATGGATAATGCGGCAGAAATAGAGCGGTTTACAATGAATGAATTTTCATCGGTAACAGCGAGTACATTGAATTGGCCAATGAGTGTGATTCGATTAAAAAGCGAAAATCGCGATGAATTAATTAATGCAGCAACATATGTGATGAATACGTGGAATCAATACTCAGATGAAACGATAGATGTAAGGGCATTTAGTAATGATGGTGAAAGACATCATACTGTAACACCGATTGCACGTTATAGACAATCACAATATGAATTAGATATCGTTTTAAGAGATAATCAAACTTCCGAAGCATTTCCAGATGGCATATTCCATCCACATGAGGATGTACAACATATTAAAAAAGAGAACATCGGTTTAATAGAAGTGATGGGTACGGCGATATTACCAGGGCGCTTAAAAGAGGAATTACAACAAGTAAAAACGTATCTTGTGGGTGATAACCAATTAGATTTAGGTATGCACCAACAATGGGCTGAAAATATGAAGCGCACTTATGATATCAATAAACAAAATGTTGACGACATCGTTGATAAAGAAGTCGGTTATAAATTTAAACGTGTGTTAGAAGATGCAGGTGTTTTTAAAAATACCGATACTGGACGCCAAGCATTTAAACGCTTTATCAAACATTTATAATAAAAGCAGCGCATGTCGAATTGATTAGGCTATGTTTAAAAACGCGCTATATTTTATGACATGTTATAAACTGAAAATATTTTTGTCTCAAGGCGGAGTGAAGAAATCAAACTGGACTCATTGATTTCTTCACTCCGCTCTTTTATTTTCTTGATTACAAGCATATAATAAAAGAAAATAGGAGTGATTATTTTGAAAATTAAATTTAAATATTTAATTATTTCATTTATTGTTTTATGTCTTGTGTTAGCAGGATGTTCAAATGGTGATAATAAGGATAATAGTAAAACGAAAAGCGATGAAAAAGCAAAACAAGAATTACATGTTTCTGCAGCAGCAAGTCTAACGGATGTCACTAAGGATTTAGAAAAAGCTTTTAAAAAAGATCATAAAGATGTAGACGTTTCTTTTAATTATGGTGGTTCAGGTGCTTTAAGACAACAAATAGAAAAAGGTGCACCAGTAGATGTATTTATGTCTGCAAATACAAAAGATGTGGACGGACTAGTTGATAAAGACAAAGCACAAAATACATATGAGTATGCTAAAAACCAACTAGTATTAATTGGTGAAAAAGATAGCAACTATCATTCGGTAACTGATATACAAGGCGATGATAAGTTAGCCATTGGTGAAGCAAAATCAGTACCTGCAGGTAAATATGCTGAGCAATATTTAAAAGATAATCATTTATTCGATAAAGTGAAACCAAATTTAGTTTATGCCAAAGATGTGCGTCAAGTATTAAACTATGTTGAAAAAGGTAATGCACAATTAGGTTATGTGTATAAAACAGATTTATATCAATCACAACAAAATGGTAGTAGTAAAGTGAAAGAAATCAATACAGCCGATTTGAAAAAACCAATTACTTATAAAGCAGCTACTACAACAGATAAAAAGTTAGCGAAAGAATGGATAGATTTCTTAAAAACAGATAAGGCCAAAGATATTTTGAAAAAATATCAATTTGATGCATAGGAGGATTTAGCAATGCCAGATATTACACCATTTTGGATATCACTTAAAGTAGCCGTTATAAGTACTATCATAGTAACTTTAATTGGCGTAGTCATTTCAAAATGGTTATATAGACGCCATGGTATCATTGCTAGAATCTTAGAAAGTATCATAGTCTTACCTATTGTTTTACCACCGACTGTGATGGGGTTCATCTTGCTCATAGTGTTTTCACCAAGAAGTTATATTGGGGCATTTTTTGCTAATGTATTACACTTACCCGTAGTGTTTACATTGACTGGTGCAGTCATTGCCTCTGTGATCGTCAGTTTTCCATTGATGTACCAACATACTGTACAAGGTTTCCGCAGTATAGATCATAAGATGCTAAATACAGCTAGGACAATGGGAGCCAGTGAAAGTAAAATATTTTTTAAATTAATTCTACCGCTATCTAAACGTGCAATATTATCTGGTGTAATGATGAGCTTTGCAAGAGCAATTGGTGAATTTGGCGCTACGCTTATGGTGGCTGGCTATATTCCAAACAAGACAAATACATTACCATTAGAGATTTATTTCTTGGTTGAACAAGGTAAGGAAAATCAAGCATGGTTATGGGTGATTGTATTGGTAGCATTTGCGATAACTGTTATAGGTACAATTAATTTATTAAATAAAGATCGTTATCGGGAGGTAGATTAATTGTTACATATACATCTGACACATCAGCTTAAAGCAACACCATTAAGCATACAAATTAATGATGATAAACCAAAGATATATGCAATTAAAGGGCCCTCCGGTATTGGCAAGACGACAATATTAAATATGATAGCGGGTTTAAGGCAACCTGACAACGCATTTATACAAGTGAATAAACGTATTATTTCAGATTCAGCACATGCGATTGATGTGAAAATTCAAAAAAGAAATATTGGCTATCTTTTCCAAGATTACCAACTTTTTCCTAACATGAATGTCTATCAAAATATTACTTTCATGGCACAACCTTCTGATCATATCGATAAATTGATGAAACAACTAAATATTGATCACCTAAAAGATCAATATCCTATGCGTTTATCAGGTGGAGAAGCACAACGCGTGGCTTTAGCTAGAACACTGAGTACAAAGCCAGACTTGATTCTGTTAGATGAACCATTTTCAAGTCTAGACGATTCGACTAAGCATGAAAGTATCCAACTTGTGCAACGTATATTTGAAAAGTGGCAAATTTCTATTATCTTTGTTACACATTCAAATTATGAGGCCACCTCACTAGCGCATGAAATCATCACTATTGGCTAAAATCATTTTCCAAATATAAACTTCAATACTTAAAAACCTGTATGACATAGATAATAGCTATACAGGTTTTTTTAAAAGTATAAGACAAACATCTATAATATGAATGTATTTTTTGATAAATTCAAATGATAATAAGCATCATTTTATTTTAGAAGGGGTGTATATATGAAGATAGAATTTTTAGGAACAGCAGGTGGGTTTCCGTCACTTTATAAGTCCCATTCGCAACATTTACAAGCAATACATAGAACTGGACCAGCTATTTATATACATGACCTCCAATTATTAATTGATACTTCTGAGGATATATTTTATCAATTACGCCGTTCAGAAATTTATGATATAAAATATGGCATATATTCGCATTGGCATCCTGATCATACGATGGGTATAAGAATTTGGGAAACATTAAATTTTGATTTTATAAATAAAGTACCACAATCCAAAAAATCGAAAATAATCCTTACAGAGCAACATGTAAATGATTTTAAAAAATATTTTGGTCATTGGGATCATTTAAACTATCTAGGTGATTTAGGTGTAATTGAAAAAGAGATTATTCCTAACAATGGTCAAATAAAGATAGGTGAAACGACTATAGAGTGGATTCAGCTAGCAGAAGACATTGCATTTGGATTTTATATTACGACATCCACATTACGCATTTTAATTATCCCGGATGAAATTAAAGGTTATCACCCAATAGAAAAATTGAAGAACGTTGATGTTGCGATTTTACCATTTGGTAGTAATGAAGTTAATCCAGTTACCAAAGAACGAATTCACGAAAATGGTATGCTAGCAGCGTTAGGTGAAATTACTTTTCAAGAAAGTGTGACTATCGCGCGTGAAATCAATGCAACACACACTTACTTTACACACATAGAAGCAACGGAAAACTTAAATGAAACACACATTGAACAATTAGAACAGCAATTAAAAGAGGAAGGATTGTTGACTACCATTGCTTACGATGGTTTACAAATTACAATAGAATAAATATGGCAACAACCATTAATAAAGTACCCTTCAAAGCCTACACAACAAAGTGAAATGGAGAAGGGTACTTTTTTAGTTAAATATTGATCAGCTTTGTGAAGCGCTAGTTTGATTTGGAATAGGAAAATAATCAAAAATTTCTCCGGAATGTAGTGCTTCGGAAAGTGTAGATAGCCAAGCATAATAGACTTTGGAATGTTCAATTTGTTCTAACATTTTATTGGCATCTTCAATCCATTCTGGTTCTGCATCTTCAGAATCAATAATAGGGAAGAGTAATTTTTCTGCTCGTTGAATGGCTTCTAAATTTAATTTGATTTCACGATTCCATTTTTGCGAGAAAAAATTACCGAAAAACGTAAAGAAATCTTTTTCTGCTGTAAAGTGTTGTTTTCTGCTACCTCTAATAAATTGTTGCTTTACACCATCAAATTCTTGTAGTCGTTTAACACCGGCACTCATACTTGGTTTACTCATTTGTAACTCATAACGCATTTCATCTAATGTCATGCTTTTTTGTTCGAAAACCATCGTGCCATAAAGATTACCTACACTCCGATTGACACCGTAAAGATCCATTGTTTCTCCAATAGAGTTAATTACGATATCTTTCGCTTCTTCTAATAGTTGTTCAAAGTTTTTTGATCGCGCCATGAATTCACCTCAAAATAATATTTGATTCATTGTACCATGAAGTTAAGATAATAGGATATGTTCAGAATGTTGAAAATACTTGTCTATATTAATGAAAGATAAAATAAAAACACGCATTAGAGCTGAATAAAGATAAGGGGAAACACTACTTTATAACAATATTAATTTTAAACCGTTGTTACATTGGAGACCAAGATTTATAATAGAAATAATGATGTGAAGAGAGGGTTATTCGTGTGACACAGGATCGATATTCAAGACAAATGTTATTTAAACATATTGGATCAAACGGACAGGATAAAATTAAGAGACAGCATGTACTTATTGTTGGTATGGGTGCTTTAGGTACACATCTTGCAGAGGGTTTAGTGCGCTCTGGCATAGGTGAACTTACGATTGTGGATAGAGATTATATTGAATACAGTAATCTTCAAAGGCAAACATTATTTTCAGAAGCGGATGCAGATGCAGCATTGCCTAAGGTCATTGCTGCAGAAACAAAATTATTAGCAATTCGTAAAGATGTCGTCATACACAGTCATATCGCACATGTTGATCGTCAATTTTTAGAAGCGCATGCTACAAATATTTCTTTGATTTTAGATGCTACAGATAATTTTGAAACGCGGCAATTAATTAATGACTATGCGTATCAACAGAATATACCATGGATTTATGGTGGTGTAGTGCAAAGTACTTATATAGAAGCTGCATTTATACCTGGCACAACACCGTGCTTTAATTGCATGGTACCACAATTGCCAACCATCAATATGACGTGTGATACGGTAGGTGTTATACAACCCGCTGTAACGATGACGACAAGTTTACAAGTACGCGATGCATTGAAACTATTGATAGAACATACGCCTGATACTAAATTGACTTATGGTGATTTATGGGAAGGTACACATTTTAGCTTTGGATTTAGTAAATTATATAGAACAAATTGTCCAACTTGTGGTCAAAATCCAACATATCCCCATTTAAATGAAACCAAACGTCAGTATGTTAGTTTGTGTGGAAGAGATACGGTGCAATATGAAAACCCTAATATTTCCCAGGAAATGCTAGGTGTATTTTTAAATCAACACAAAATCGCATTTAAACGTAACCCTTATATCATTCAATTTCAATATAAAGGTTATCGTATCGTCAGTTTTAAAGGTGGACGTATGCTGATACATGGCATGAAGCAACCACAAGAAGCAATTAAATTAATAAATCAATTATTTGGATAAATGAGGTGGGCATCGTGCATACAAATGTGCAATTAGACAAAGATATAAAATGTGCTATTTTAACCGTTTCTGATACAAGAGATTATGAAACGGATAGGGGGGGCCAATTGGCTCAATCACTACTTTCTGAATTGAATGTAAGTATTGCTACTGAGCATTATCGAATTGTTAAAGATGAACAAGACTTAATTCAAAAACAACTACAAGAATGGTTAAAGGAAGATATAGATGTCATTATTACAACTGGTGGTACAGGGATTGCTCAGAGGGACGTTACAATAGAAGCTGTATCAGCACTAATCACAAAAGAAATTGAGGGTTTTGGTGAATTATTTAGATATTTGAGTTATACCGAAGATGCTGGAACACGCGCACTTTTATCAAGAGCGATTGCAGGCGCAGTTGGAGATAAGTTGATTTTTAGCATTCCTGGTTCAACAGGCGCTGTTAAATTAGCGTTGAACAAGTTGATAAAACCAGAATTAAATCACCTAGTGAATGAAATCACTAAATAACAAAAGCGCCAAGTGTAGCTTGAATTCTGATTTATTTAATAGAATTGCGACACTTCGCGCTCAGTTTATATAGTTTCTACTAAAAAATGATGGTCATGACTTCAGTTTACTTTGGGTAATTCAAGGAGTCATTATCTTTAATTATCTTGGCGCTGATAGTCGCCTGATTTCCCACCTGATTTGGATAACAGATAGGTTTCACCGATTACCATACTTTTATCTAATGCTTTTGTCATGTCATATACGGTAAGGGCAACAGCAGTAGCAGCTGTTAGTGCTTCCATTTCAACGCCAGTTTTACCTGTAGTAGAGACAATCGTCTGTATATTAAGTGTGTATGATTGTTCATTTTCTTGCCAATCAAATGTTACATCTATGCCAGTTAGTGGTAATGGGTGACACATAGGAATAATATCTGCAGTATTTTTAGCGGCCATAATCCCCGCAATTTGAGCAGTATTTAAAACATTCCCTTTTTGATTTGTATGTTCGACAATTTGTTTATAAATTTCCGAGTTAACTGTGATACTTGAATGTGCAATTGCAGTACGTTTAGAAATGTTTTTTTCTGAAACATCTACCATTTTAGCATTGCCTTGGTGATTTATATGCGTAAATTCAGACAAAATATCCCTCCTAATCGTTTCTTAGTATATCACGAAATTAATTTATGTAAGGAGTAGATTTAAAATGCCAGTAGAAAAAAGAACGCCAATTCCTGTAAGTGAAGCAATTGAACGTGTAGTCAATCAATCGATTTATACGCAACAAGTAGAAGTTCCATTAAATGAGAGTATCCATCATATTTTAGCCGAAGATATCATTGCGACATATGAAATTCCACGGTTTAATAAATCTCCCTATGATGGCTTTGCTATTCGCAGTAAGGATACGGTAGGTGCTAGTGGTGAACAACGTGTAAGCTTTAATGTGATTGATCATATTGGTGCAGGATCTGTTTCTGATAAAACGGTAGGCGCTTTCGAGGCGGTTCGGATTATGACAGGGGCTGCTCTACCAGAAGGTACAGATGCAGTGGTTATGTTAGAACAAACTGTTGAAAACGGACATAGTTTTACTTTGAGAAAACCCTTTGAGCCAAATGAAAATGTTTCTTTAAAGGGTGAGGAAACAGAGATAGGAGATATCGTACTGCAAAAGGGACAATTAATTAATTCCGGTGCCATTGCTGTATTAGCAACTTACGGTTATACACAAGTAAAAGTAAATAAAAAGCCAAGTGTAGGTGTTATAGCTACTGGTAGTGAGTTATTGGATGTGAATGATGCTTTAGAATCAGGGAAAATTAGGAATTCAAATGGTCCTATGATTACAGCCTTATCGCAAAAATTAGGGTTAAGTGCTATTGCATATCAAATTCAAGAAGATGATTTGGACAGTAGTATTCAAGTCGTAAAAAAAGCAATGGCTAAACATGATATTGTCATTACGACTGGTGGCGTATCGGTGGGTGATTTCGATTATCTGCCACAAATATATGAAGCATTAAATGCAGAAGTACTATTCAATAAAATAGCGATGCGACCAGGTAGTGTTACGACTGTAGCAGTTGCAAATGAAACCTATCTATTTGGATTATCTGGGAATCCATCGGCTTGCTATACTGGTTTTGAGTTATATGTTAAACCGGCAGTACTTCATATGATGGGTGCTAATGCAATATATCCTCAAGTAATACAAGCGACATTAATGGAAGATTTTAAAAAGGCGAACCCATTTACAAGATTTATACGTGCCACAGCGACGTTGAATGGAAAAGAAATGACGGTAGTACCATCAGGGTTTAATAAATCAGGCGCTGTAGTTGCGATAGCCCATAGTAATGCTATGATTATGCTTCCAGGTGGAACGAGAGGCTATAGTCAAGGACATACGGTTAACGTCATATTGACGGAATCACAAACATACGAAAAGACATGTTTTATATGATTTTACAAATTGTGGGTTATAAAAACGCTGGAAAAACGACGTTAATGTCACATACAATCCAATTTTTAAAATCACATTTGTTAACAGTGGCAACTGTTAAACATCACGGATTTAACCAATTAGTTAATCAAGAAGCGGATATCACATTACAAAATGATCAAGTTGACCATATGAAACATTTTAATGCAGGCGCTGATCAAAGTATTGTACAAGGTAAGTCTTATCAACAGTCGGTAACAAGAAAAGAAAATCAAAGTCTTGAGGAAATTATCAGCGAATCTGTTACAATAGATTGTGACGTGATACTCGTAGAAGGCTTTAAATCTGCACGATTCGATAAAGTAGTTGTTTATCAAGATGAGAAAGAACGTCAAAGTCTAAGCCATTTAACGAATGTAAAATACTATGTGAATTTGGCCGAAACAGATGCATTGACGCTTTATAATCAATGGCTATTTCATTATTTTAAAATAGAAGGAATGCATTAAATGAAGCAATTCGAAGTGAAGTGTGACCCGATACAAACTGAGCCATATAGAGATTATGTCTTGGATGAAAATCAAGGCGCGGTAGTTGTTTTTACAGGTCATGTAAGAGAGTGGACGAAAGGTGTTAAAACAGAATACTTAGAATATGAAGCATATATTCCTATGGCTGAGAAGAAGCTCGCTCAAATTGGAGACGAAATATCACAGAAATGGCCTGGAACAAAAACAGCAATTGTTCATAGAATTGGACCACTGAATATATCTGATATTGCTGTACTTATCAGTGTATCCTCGCCACATCGAAAGGATGCATATCGCGCAAATGAATATGCCATCGAACGAATCAAAGCAATTGTGCCTATATGGAAAAAGGAAATATGGGAAGATGGCGCTCAATGGCAAGGGCATCAGTATGGGAATCACAATGATGCAGTTGAGGGGGAATAGTAATTATGAAAATACTATACTTTGCAGAATTAAAAGAAATTTTAGCTAAACAGACTGAAACAATTGATTTAAGTTATGATATTACGGTAGATGATTTTACTAAAGATTTATTTGAACGTTATCCTCAAATCAAGGATAAGCAATTTCAAATTGCAGTAAATGAAGAATTCGTCAAAAGTGATGACATCGTACATCAAGATGATACAGTGGCATTAATTCCACCAGTTAGCGGAGGGTAAAAAAACATGAAAGCAATTATACTTGCCGGAGGACAATCAGAAAGATTCGGCGAACCAAAGGCTTTTGCTCAAATAAATGCGCAACCATTTTATAAGCGTATTATTGACGTTTTAGAGGGTACAAATATGTTTAATCAAGTTATTATCAGTACAAATGAGACATTAGCATCTCAATTTGATCATTCTGATATTATTATTGATGAAGATCAAAATAAGGATAAAGGTCCTTTGGCAGGTATTCAGTCAGTCATTCAGCATTATGAAAGTGAGGAACTGTTCTTTGTTGTGTCGGTTGATACACCTATGATTTCTCAAAAAGCTGTGAGTAAACTATATCAATTCATGGTAGAACACCTTATAGAAGACCAATTAGATATCGCTGGGTTTAAGGAAAAGGGCAGACCCATACCGACTATTGCTTTTTATAGTCCGCACACATTGCCATATATTGATGATGCATTAAATTCAAACGATTATAGTTTGAAAAGTGTTTATAATAAAGTGAAAAGTGATTGGTTAGATGTAAATTTAATTGAATCACCAGATTATTGGTACAAAAATATTAATTATCAACAAGATTTGGACTCTTTACAACAAGATATATTAAATAGATAAGGGGACCTAATGTTATGGTAGAGCAAATAACTGATAAACTTGGACGTCCGATTCGTGATTTAAGACTGTCAGTTACAGATCGTTGCAATTTCCGTTGTGATTATTGCATGCCGAAAGAAATATTTGGTGATGGCTTTGTATTCTTACCTAAAGATGAGTTGCTTACCTTTGATGAAATGGTACGTATTGCACAGGTATACACGCAATTAGGCGTGAAAAAAATAAGAATTACAGGTGGGGAACCATTACTAAGACGTGATTTAGATAAATTGATATACCAGTTAAATCAATTAGAAGGTGTAGAAGATATTGGTTTAACGACAAATGGTTTATTATTAAAAAAACACGGTCAAAAATTATACGATGCTGGCTTGAGACGTATCAATGTCAGCCTAGATGCAATAGACGATGCTGTGTTCCAAGCCATAAACAATAGAAATATTAAGGCTTCTACGATTTTACAACAAATTGATTATGCAGTTGCTATAGGATTTCAAGTGAAAGTAAATGTAGTGGTACAAAAAGGTGTAAATGATGACCAGATTGTACCTATGGTGCAATACTTTAAAGATAAAGATGTACAAATTCGATTTATTGAATTTATGGACGTTGGTAATGATAATGGTTGGGACTTTAGTAAAGTTGTGTCAAAAGACGAAATGCTTGAAATGATAGAGCAGAATTTTGATATTGAGCCAGTGGCACCGAAATATTATGGTGAAGTTGCAAAATATTATCAGCATAAAGATAATAAAGCACAATTTGGTTTGATAACAAGTGTTTCTCAGTCATTCTGTTCTACTTGTACACGTGCACGTCTTTCATCAGATGGTAAGTTTTATGGATGTTTATTTAGTACTGTAGATGGATTTAATGTTAAGTCATTTATGCGCAATGGCGCAACTGATAATGAATTATTCGAACAATTTAAAGCATTATGGAATATCAGAGATGACCGCTATTCTGATGAACGAACTGAACAAACAGTTGCAAATAGAAAACGTAAAAAAATAAACATGAATTATATAGGTGGATAATAAAAAATGAAATGAGTCTGGGACAAAATAGATGTCTCAGATTTTTTTTCATTAAGGCAGTAGATGACTGAATTGAAAATGGAAAGATGCCTAATTTTAATTGCCTTTTTAATAAATTTCAAGGTCAAAATGATAGGATGCTTAACCTTTAATGATATTTAATTTCGCAAAATATAAAATAGATAAAATTTGTTAATATATGTCTAAAGATATTGAGTAATACAAATTTTTTTAAGATGTTCATTTGAGATTATATAAATTATATTCAATTGAAGATAATATTTATCTGTTTCAATAAAAATAATAGATTAAATGAAGAAAGTGTTATATAATACTTTTGAAGCTTATTCATTAAATAAAGCCATAGAACACAACGAGAGTAGTCAATAAGGAGGCCATTTTTTATGGAAAGTAAAGTATCATATTTTATAAATTCTGAAAGAGCATTAAGTCAATTAAAACATTGGTTAAAATCTGTACATCGCTTATCAATAGAAGAATTTGTCATATTGTATAAAGTGTATGAAGCAAAGAAAATGAGCGGTAAAGAGTTAAGAGATACCTTGCATTTTGAAATGCTTTGGGATACGAGTAAAATTGACGTTATTATTAGAAAAATTTATAAAAAAGAGCTCATTTCTAAAGTGCGTTCAGAAACGGATGAAAGACAAGTTTTTTATTATTATAATGATATACAGAGTAAATTATTAGATGATATTATCAATGAAATTGAAAAAATTCAAATAGCACAATAGTGTGATATACATAAATTAAAACAATCAGATAGGATTACAATCAAATATCCATAAAAGTTCTGTGGGTTTATATTCGATAAGGAATGGCTAGGAGTGGATTACCTTAACTGATCCAGAAAATCTACTAACTTAATATCGTAGGGGAATATACTTTATAGTTATTTACTGTCGAACTAAAAAGAGTCTGAGACATCAAGCGGTGTCTCAGACTCTAATTTTTTAATTAAAATGAACTTAAATTTTTAACTTTTCTGCCGTGTACAAAGTAGTAAATGATCCCTGTGATTAAAACGATGATTGCCATTATTGCATAAAGTTGTGCGTAGCTCACAGCTGATGTAAAGAACCCTAATACATAAGGTCCAAATCCTAAACCTAAATCAAGACCAATAAAGTAAGTAGAAGTCGCAATACCATATTTAGCCGGCGGTGAGACTTTAATCGCAATGGCTTGCATACAAGATGAAATATTGCCGTAACCAGCACCTAAGCATAAACCAGCAATTATGAGTAACCAACCATTGTTTGTAATACTTAAAGTAAGGAAAGTAATGATTAAGAATATGAATGCTGGATAAGCTACTACATTTTCGTTTTTTTGATCCATTAATCGACCAGCAACTGGGCGTGTAATAAGTGAAGCAATTGCATAGAATATAAAGAAGTAACTTGATATTGTTACAAGATTAATTTCTTGGGCAAAAAATTGAAGAAATGTAAGAATTGATGAATAGGTTAAACCGGAAATCAACATGATAATTGCAACGGGTACAGCCTCTTTTGCAATATAATTGTGAATATTGAATTTTTTAGATTGAGTCGTTTGCTTTTTAGACTCTGTGTTACTTTCTACTTCAAATTGTAATTTAACAAAGAAAGAAATAATAAAGCTGATAATGCCACAGAGTAAGCAGATTGTGAATAATAATTTAATAGGGAAGCTATTGATTAGTAATAAACCGAAGAATGGTCCGATTGCTGCACCTATGACCAAACTTAAGGAGAATAAGCTAATGCCTTCACTCTTTCTGTCATTTGGTGTGACATAAGCTGCAATTGTTCCTGTAGCAGTTGTAGTAATACCTGTAGCAATACCATTAAAGAGTCTAGTTACCATTAAGAAAGCTAAAGAACCTTCTATAAAATAAAATAATTGTGTAACTAATAAAAAGCCTAAACCAATGAGTAATATACGTTTAGGACCAATTTTATTAACATATTTACCAGTCGTAAATCTACCTATTAATGAGCCGATAATAAATAGCCCTGTAACTAGTCCAGCAACACTATCTGAGGCGTGGTACTCTGATTTTGTATAACTAGCAATAATAACAATCAGTAGATACATACATAGATTAATTAAAAAATTAGTAAAAAAGTTAATGTTAAAACTTTTTGTCCAAATCGGTGATTTCAGAGAAGTGGATTGATTCATTTGACTATTCCTCCATATTGATAATTTGTTCATGGATCTTTTGAATGACTTGTATTGCATAGTTAAGTTCATCATCTGATAAACCAGTATTTTCAATAATTTTATCCTGTACATCACATATACGTGTATTGATTGCACCATAAAGTTGCTGTCCTTTTTCAGAAAAAGATAATAATTTTTCTCTTTTATCTTCTCCAAGTTCAATCGTAAGTAATGATTTATCAGAAAGTACTTTTAAAATCTTTCTTGTAGTTGGTTTTTCAATTGCTCGACGCTTTGAAATTTGAACGAGTGTCGTTGGTGCGTTTTGAGCAATATCTTTTAATACCAACCATTGTGCGGGATAAACATCAAATTCCTCAAATACCGGTTGGAAAAATTTAGTGTAGGGTCTATAAATAGCTGTTAGATGATTGAATATACTTTGTGAGTCCATAAGATCCTCCTTAATAGTTAGCTAGGCTAACCTATTTAACAACAAACAATATTGTAAACCTTTTTGTAGGATAAAGCAATAGTATTTTATTTTTAAAATCAAGTTATAACCTGTTTGATGTTAAAAAGACTTAAGCGAACATAAAAAATCATGCATTGATAATAAATGAAGAAATAGTGATTGAAATGAGGGCAAGCTGGTGGGAATTTCAGAAAATTTGTCATTTCTC
Organism: Staphylococcus sp. LKG3-1; assembly: GCF_048568385.1. Lineage (NCBI taxonomy): Bacteria > Bacillati > Bacillota > Bacilli > Caryophanales > Staphylococcaceae > Staphylococcus > Staphylococcus sp. LKG3-1. Next base: position 1,240,995 of record NZ_CP183796.1, on the reverse strand, counting down.
ACATTTGTAATTGAGTCAATGTATAAATAGTTGAGGAAAAGTGACAATAAGCGCCGACATTTGGTGAGTTTAATATGAAAGAAAGTTGTATGGATGTGTTATGAGAAGTAAAGTCGTATGCAATTTGTTATGATGAAGCTAAAGGAAGCTTAGGGGAGAGAAATTAATGCAATATTTGAAATTAGATCATATTATCCATTATATTCATCAGTTAGAGAACTTTAAATTTCCAGGTCATTTATTAACTTTGAACCAAGGTGGACAACATGAGCGTTTTGGTACATTTAATAGATTAGCTTATTTAGAAAATGCTTACGTAGAATTGTTGGATGTTTATAAACCGGAAGTTTTGCAAAAAATAGTGAAATCGGATGAAGGGCGTGTATCATTCCCATCTAAAATTGTGCAAGACCAATATAGTCAAGGAATGAAGACATTAGCTTTAAGTACGGCTGACATCAATCAACTTAAGGAAGATTTAGAAGAAAAAGGTATAGATGTTATCGGTCCGATTGAAATGCACAGAGAAAACATTAAAGGTGATAAAACATCCTGGAAATTATTATATATTGCAGATCCAGACTATAGAGTGAAGCCACCGTTCTTTATACAGTGGGATGAGAACGAGCAAAAAAGGAATGAAAAATTAGAAGCACTTCGCCAAAAAGAATTTATGATTAAATCCATTAATTTGCATAGTACCGAACGCGCACATACTGTGAAAAAATGGCAACATTGGTTTGATATGGACATAGTTAGTGAAGATGAGAAAGTCACAATACTTAAATTAAAACATGATGATTTGATATTTAAAATAAGTGATGGTCCTAACTCAGGATATAAATCAATAACAATTAAAGATAGTAAAACGACTTCTCCATATACTTTAATTATAAGAGGGTTAAGTTATATATTTGAGGCAGATTAATAAATGTAAATATAAGCACTATGAGCGATAATGAATATGTGTATCAATGAAATAATAAGTGTTAAAATAGTTAAATAAGTGGAAAACTTATTAGTACGCAATAACAGTAAGTAAATAGATATAACAAAAGTTAATGCTGCTAAAATAATTCTTAGACTTAAATATGAAATTGTCAGTGGTTCAATAAAAGCTTGAATAACGAAAACTAAATTAATAATTAAAAACAATCCAATAATAATACTACGCATAGTTACACCTCATTTCTAAATTTATTATAGTATATCAAATGAGTGAATTCTATGTGAAAGTTTGCTAAAAGCATTGTATAATACCAAAGTATTGAATTGATAAAGGAGACATCAGTTTTTATGGAAAAAATGAATATTACAGATCAAGCACATGATGCATTTGTTAAAGCACACCCACAAGGTGACTTATTACAATTAACGCAGTGGGCAGAAACTAAAACATTAACTGGATGGTACTCAAGACGTATCGCAGTTGGAGAAGACGATGAAATTGTAGGGGTAGCACAACTACTATTTAAAAAAGTACCTAAACTACCTTATACACTGTGCTATATTTCAAGAGGATTTGTAACAGATTATAGTAACAAGTTGGCATTAGAAACTTTACTTGAAGCTGCAATGCAAATTGCCAAAGAAGAAAAAGCATATGCTATTAAAATTGATCCAGATGTTGAAGTAGATAAAGGTGCAGACGCTTTGTCTAATTTAAGAGCGCTTGGGTTTAAACATAAAGGGTTTAAAGAGGGCTTATCTAAAGATTATATTCAACCAAGAATGACTATGATTACACCAATAGAAAAAACGGATGAAGCATTAATTCAAAGTTTTGAACGTAGAAATCGTTCAAAAGTGAGATTAGCTTTAAAACGTGGTACTACAGTTGAACGTTCAAATAGAGAAGGTTTGAAAACATTTGCTAATTTAATGCAAATAACAGGCGAAAGAGATGGTTTTTTAACTAGAGATATTAGTTATTTTGAAAATATATATGATGCATTACACCCTGATGGGGATGCTGAGTTGTTTTTAGTGAAGTTAGAACCTAAACCTGTTTTAGAAGATCTAAGACAAGAATTGCATGAACTAGAAGTTGAAAAAGCAAAACTTGCAGATAAAAAGCAGGATAAGAAGACACTTAATAAAATAAATGATGCTGATAATAAAATAACCAAAACTCAAGAACTCATTGATGAAATGGTTACTTTAGAATCAACGCATCCAGAAGGCATTTATTTATCAGGTGCTTTATTAATGTTTGCTGGTAAAAAATCTTACTACTTATATGGGGCTTCATCAAATGAGTATCGTAACTTCTTACCAAACCACCATATGCAATTTGCTATGATGCAATATGCAAGAGAACATGGTGCAACGTCATACGACTTTGGTGGAACTGATAATAATCCTGATAAAGATTCAGACCATTATGGTTTATGGACATTTAAAAAAGTTTGGGGCACATATTTAAGTGAAAAAATTGGTGAATTCGACTATGTGTTAAATGCACCTTTATATCAAATTATCGAGAATATTAAACCAAAACTTACAAAAGCCAAAATTAAACTGTCTCGAAAATTAAAAAAATAAAGCATTTCAGAATAAATAGACGCGTGCTATATAGAGCTAGAATACATTGATTCAACTTTATAGCACGCATTTTTTATGATTGCCATGGAATAATGATACGTATAGTGATGTTGAAATTTAAAAGTTCAACTAAATGTCACAGGACAAATTGTCTATAATTAATAAACTACATATTTTCAGGACCATACTTGTGGTAAATTAGAACTGTTAAAGGGATATGTGAGAGGAGAAAAACACATGATAAAAAAATTATTGCAGTTTTCATTAGGAAATAAATTTGCAATATTTTTAATGGTTTTGTTAGTTATATTGGGCGGTGTTTATGCCAGTAGCAAAATGAAATTAGAATTATTACCTGACGTTGAGCCACCAATGATTACCGTACAAACCTCCATGCCAGGTGCTACACCAGAAACAGTAAAAGAAGATGTAAGTGATAAGATTGATGATCAAATTAGATCGATGGCAGGTGTTAAGAATGTTAATGCTCAATCTATACAGAATGCATCAATGGTTACGGTTGAATATAATGAAGGTACTAATTTAGATAAAGCAGAGAACGACCTCAAAAAAGAGTTAGATAAAATAAAATTTGGGGAGAATGTTGAAGAGCCGGAGTTAACAAGAAGCTCTATAGATGCTTTTCCAATAGTTGCTTATTCATTTACTACCAATGATAATGATTTAAAAGATACAACACGAAAAATTAATAATCAGTTATTACCAAAACTTCAAACAATTGATGGGGTCCAAAATGCGCAACTTAATGGGCAGACGTCACGAGAAGTATCAATAAAATTTGACCAAGATAAATTAGAAGCAAGTGGGTTAACTAAAGAGCGTGTTCAACAGTATTTGAAAAGTGCTACAAGTGAAACACCACTAGGCCTATTTCAATTTAATGATACTGAGAAATCTGTCGTTATTGATGGTCAATTTACATCCGTTAAAGCACTTGAAAATTTAGAAATTCCGTTATCTGCAGCAGCAGGAGATAGTCAATCTCAAGGTGATGACGGAGCGTCAAGTCAAGGTGCTGAGCAACAAGCTTCTGCTTCCCAATCTGCAACTACAGCATCGAGTAGCCAATCAAGTGATTCTGAAGTACCATCCGTAAAATTAAAAGAAATTGCACAAGTATCTGCAGGCGATGAGCGGGCATCTATATCTAAAACAAACGGTAAAGATGCAGTTAATGTTCAAATTACAAAAGCACAAGATGCAAACACTGTTCAAGTTGCCAAAGATACAAAAAAAGAAATTGATCAATTTATAAAAGACAATCCGAAAATGGTTGCTACAAAAGTGATGGATACAGCAAAACCAATAGAAGATGCATTGTATACAATGATTGAGAAAGCTGCACTAGGTACCATTGTAGCGATTATCGTAATTCTATTATTTTTAAGAAATATCAGAACGACTGCCATTTCAATTGTATCTATACCCATGTCCATTTTAATTGCAATGGTTGCGTTGAAATTATCAGATGTTTCATTGAATATTTTAACGTTAGGAGCATTAACTGTTGCGATAGGTCGTGTTATTGATGATTCTATCGTTGTTGTTGAAAATATTTACCGACGATTATCTGATAAATCAGAAGCACTTAAAGGTGATCAACTCATTGTAAGTGCTACAAGCGAAGTATTTAAACCAATCATGTCATCGACGATTGTTACAATTGTCGTGTTCTTGCCATTAGCTTTTGTAAGTGGCTCTGTAGGAGAAATGTTTAGACCATTTGCACTGGCAATCGCATTTAGTTTACTAGCTTCATTACTTGTATCTATTACGATTGTTCCTGCATTAAGTGCTACTTTCTTTAAAAAAGGTGTAATACAGCATAAACAGGAAACATCGTTAGGATTTATCGGTAGAAAGTATAAATCCGTTTTGAACTGGTCATTAAATCACAAATGGATAGTCATTATTATCAGTACAATTATATTAATTGCAAGTATTGGACTTGGGGCTGCTAAACTAGGAACTAGCTTTATTTCTACGGGTGAAGATAAATATATGGCATTAACTTATACGCCTAAACCTGGAGAAACGCAAAAAGGGGTATTAGACCATGCAGAGCAAGTACAAAAATATCTGAATAGTAAAGATAAAGTGCGTACAGTTCAATACTCAGTTGGCGGTCCAACACCTAATGATCCAACTGGTAACTCTAATAGTATGGCGATTATGGTTGAGTACGATTCGAACACACCTCATTTTGATGAAGAACCCGATAAGGTGTTACAGCATATTGAAACATACAAACATCCTGGTGAGTGGTCAAATCAAGATATGGGTACTGGTGGCAGTAATAATGCTTTAGAAATTACTGTTAGTGGTCCATCATTAGAATCAATTAAAGGTTCAGTGAAGAAAGTTGAAGATGAAATAAAAGATGTCAGTGGGACTGCAAATGTTAAATCAGATTTAACACAAACCTATGATCAATATAATATTAAAATAGATCAGAATAAGGCAGCAAGTTATGGATTATCTGCTTCACAGTTAGCAATGACCTTGAATCAGAATACACCTGAGGAAAGTGTGACAACTGTTAAAGAAAAAGGGAAGTCCATAGATGTTAAAATTAAGGAAGATAAGCAAACAGATTGGTCAAAAGATAAGTTAGAAAACACAGAGTTGCAATCTCCTACAGGTCAGTCTGTGGAATTAAGTGATATTGCTGAGTTAGAAGAATCGACAACGCCAAACAAAATTGAAACGAAGGCTGGAGATGAAATCGCAACCGTTTCAGCTAAAATTACAAATGATGACGTAGGTGGTACATCACAGAAAATAATGTCGAAAGTAAATCATATCGATACACCAAGCAATGTAAAAGTTAACGTTGGTGGTGCAAATGAAGATATTAGCAATGCCATAACACAATTAGCGATGGCTATGTTAGCCGCTATTATCATTGTATATCTAGTGCTTGTATTGACATTTAAAGGCGCACTGGCACCTTTCACAATTCTATTTTCATTACCATATACCATTATAGGTGTAGTAGTGGCTTTAGTTATAACGGGAGAGACAATATCGGTAACAAGTATGATAGGTATGTTAATGCTGATTGGGATCGTAGTAACGAACGCGATTGTATTGATTGATAGAGTGATTAATAAGGAAAAACAAGGGCTTGAAATGAAAGCAGCGTTATTAGAAGCGGGTGGCACGCGTATCAGACCAATTTTAATGACGGCACTTGCAACAATCGGTGCTCTAGCCCCAATGCTATTTGGTGAAGATAGTTCAATCATTATTTCAAAAGGTATGGCTGCAACGGTTGTAGGTGGATTAATTTCATCTACATTGCTAACATTGATTGTTGTTCCGGTTATATATGAAATATTGTTTACCCTTAAACGTAAAATAGTGAATCGACAAAAACATAATAAATAAAAAATAAGGGAATGGGACAGAAATCAAATTTTTAAATAGAGATTTCGTAGTCCCACGTATGCAATCAAGGCAAGGATGACTAGGATTGAAATGTTTACCTGAGCTAAAGCTCATGCATAAGTCTCACTAGCATTTTTATGTGACATACCTCATATATTTTTGCATAAGAACTACTTTTTCAATTTATGAAAATGAGTAGTTCTTTAAATCAGTGATACTTTACATTTTCAATTCAGTCATTTACTGCCTAAACGAAAAAGAGTCTGAGACAACTAATTTATGTCCCAGACTCTTTTAATTAAACAGCGTATAGCTAAAATATTTTTGAGTATCAGAATTACCAATTAATATAAAACTAATGTTAAAATAGCATAGATTATAAATAATATAATACTGATGATATTTAAGATTTGAACCGCTTTTGGGTCTTTCTTACTATGTTTGAAAGCAGTGATTTCAACATTACCAACTAATAATAATAATATGATGAAAACCCACCAATTAATTGCAGGGAATGATAATGTCGTAATTGCAACAACAAATAATAAGAGCAAGGCCATTATAATACGCAAAATACGCGTGATAATCGTATCCATTCTAAATATGCTTATGTAACACACGATTAGATAGAGTACTGGTAAAAAGATAAGATAGAGTAGCATATTGTTACATCCTTTCTATGTTCGCCTTTAATCTTAGCATGTAAAAAAAATATTTACTAGGATGTTATTTATGTTCTTTTTGACTAATTTCTGAACGTACAGATGCAATTTCTTTTTCTATTTCTTCAAGTTGCTTTACTAAAGGGTCGACTTGTTGATTAACAGATTCTCTTTTTTCTAAGTCACCTTGTAATCGAACATAATCATATTTTAGTTCAGCTAATTTTTCATTCAAATCCATTATCGCACACTCCTTTGCGGGTAGAAAACGCCTACACCAGTTTGAATTGAATTATAACATGAAATTGAAAGCTTCTAAAATAACCAATTTATATGTTAAGGTATGAAAATAGAATGAAAACGAAATAACTTAGTGAAAGAAGGATTATTGTGACACAACAATTTATCATAATTATTTTACTCATTGCATTAGGTTATACGCTTAAAAGAATCAATTACTTTAAAGCAAATGATAGCCAAGTACTGTCGACATTAGTATTAAATGTCACGTTGCCTTCTTTAGTTATCGTGAATTTGAATGAAGCTAAATTGGATGTCTCGTTATCTATTTTACCTATTATGATGATTTTATATGGTGTCATTACAAAAGTAATAATTGTATGGTTCTTTATAAAATATGATAATCAAATTCGTGGTGCAACAGGTATGATGATGGCTTCTTTAAATATTGGCTTATTTGCTTACCCTCTGGTTGAGGCGATTTGGCCAGAAACTGGTATGATTTATTTTGGTATGGCCGATATTGGTGGCGCAATCATTATGTTTGGTGTGACTTATTTTGTAGGAAGCTATTTTAGCAGTGGTGGAGACAGTTTTGATTTTAAATATTTAGGAAAAAATTTATTGAAGTCTGTACCACTTATGACATATATTATTATGTTTATTTTAAATATGATGAATATTCATTTTCCAGACCCAGTCATTGATTTCTTTTCTGTATTATCAGGTGCAAATATGCCATTATCAATGATACTTCTAGGGTTAATGTTGAATTTTAGTATAGATAAACGCTTTTTACCAATTGCTATTAAGTATTTAGTAGCGCATTATGGTCTTGGTATCATTGCTGGCTTACTTGTTCACTTTTTCTTGCCAGTGAATGATGAAATGATAAAGACTACATTACAAGTAGCATGGCTCTTACCAGTAGGTGTAGCGATTATACCTTATTCAATTCAGTTTAAATATAAAACATTGCCTCTAGTAGGGATGGTTACTAATTTAACAATCGTGATTAGTATTATTATCTTGTATATTTATCAGATGTTGTTTGTTTAAAGTGCTCTAAAATTTAATAATAAAAAGAAACATGATCAATATAAAACGATTATTGGTCATGTTTTGTTTCTTAATAAGTATTAATTTATGCAATTAATATATAGATAAATAAAAAGACAGAAAGCGCGTGATAGCATTCGCTTTCTGTCTTTTGTTGATAGCAATGAGATTAGCCTTTACCACCCATAAATGCAGGATAGTTTGTCATACCACCATCAACATATATTGTTGTACCGTGAATATAGTCTGCTAAATCTGAAGCAAGGAATCTTGCAACATTAGCCACTTGTTGTGCGTCGCCTATAACTTTGGCTGGAATCATTTCAAGTGTTTCTGCACGCGTTTGCGGATCTGAGAATTTTTCTTTTGTATGTTCTGTTACGATAGCACCAGGAGATATATTGTTAATGCGAATGCCATACTGTGCATATTCCATTGACATTGTTTCCATCATTAATTTTAAACCGCCTTTACTTGCAGCATAATTCACATAGTTTGGCCATGGAATTTTATCGTGAACACTTGATGTATTAATGATAATACCTGGTTTATCTTCTTTTAAAAATTGATTAACAGCGGCCTTAGCACCTATGAATGCACCGGTTAAATTAATATCAATGACTTTTTGCCACTCATCTAAGGGCATTTCGTGCGTAGGAATTGGTTTTTCAAAACCAGCATTGTTAATCATGATATCTAAAGTACCAAATGTATCAACTGCAATTTTGACTAATTGTTCGACGTCTGCCTCTTTAGAAACATCAGCATATGCTTTAATCGCTTTACCACCAGCGTCTTCTATTAGTTTTATAGATTCGGCAACAGCATCTAAGCTACTTTCTGAACGATAGTTAATGACAACATTTGCTTTTTCTTTACCGAATTGTTCTGCCATTGCTTTACCAATACCGCTACTACCACCTGTAATCACAACTACTTTATTTTCTAAATCTGTAAACATATATTGAAGCCTCCTTAAAAGTTATTCCTACAAAAAGGTTTAGAACAGACGTGTTGTTAATTTGGAATAGTATAATTAACGTTGAACGCTATGTCGATGTTCTAAACTTAATGATGTGTAATATATTAAATGATGCCTAACCTTTTAAATTACCTAATATAAAGGCTGCAATGATTATTAATACAATCCCAGCCCAAATACCAATCATTTGGCGTTTGTCTTTTCTTTCTCCTAGTAAGAAGATACCACCAAGTGTAGATACAATTACTAATAATTGTGAAAATGAGAAACTTGTTGCTACACCAACTTTAGGTTGTGAATAGAACATAAATAAATTACCAATTCCCCAAATGACACCTGGGATAATATTCCACATAGTACTTTTTACTGATGTCTCATGTTTAGCAGAAAGTATTAAACCGCCAATAGCCATACCTATTGATTGGAAGAAGAGGGCATTCATTCCATCTACACCAAATATTTGTGCTACGACTACATAAACAACGTAACCTACTGTAGAAATAATCAATATAGGAATTGCTTTGCCGAATTTATTGTTACCGCCTGAAGCTTCATTTTTACCTTTAATTGAAGTTAATGCGATACCAATTACTAATAACACCATAGCAACTAAACCTAATGTAACTTGAATTCCTGTACTCCATTCTCCAAGAAAAATAGCACTGAATAATGTCGTACCAACTAATTGTAAACCAGTAGAGATTGGCATCGTTTTTGAAACACCAATTAGACTAATTGATTTAAGTTGATAACCCTGACCAAGCGCCCAAAATGCACCTGAGATTAAACCAACAATAATGACGGCGAGGTCATCAAATTTTGCATTACCTGTAAGTAGTAAAATAATTCCGATAATTAATGTACCTAATGTTGTCCCTCTAATTTGATTATATGGGCCACCACCAACAAGCACGTTAATTAAAACAACACTACCCCAGAATAATGCAGGCAATAACGCAATTAACAAATCCATATATATACTCACTCTTTCTATTATATTGTCCCTCGAGAATAACCATCTTTGGTTGTTCCTGAACTTCTAGTTTAAAACAAAATATTACGTTAGTAAAAAATATTAAATTAAAAAGAACGATTTCTTTGTTTATTATGTTTTAAACATACATTTTATTTGTGTATTAACGAACTTGTTTTGCTTGCTTCTTAATTAAAAATCAGCCAATATGTGCAGCAACGTATTTGAATTTTTTATATTCATAATTGATGTTGAAGCCTAATTCATGAAATCGTTCCACGAGTGTATTATTTTTACTGCGAATTTTGAAATAAATCTTATCAACATCATAATTTGAAAATGTATATTGAAGCGCGTAAGATAATAAATCAAAAGCAATACCCATAAATCTATAGTCAGTGTGTGAAGAAAAATATTTGATTTCAGCTTTTTTCGTATTTTCAAAAACTTGTAAATAAAGATAACCTTTTAATAAGCCTTCAGACATAAATATAAATAATTTATTGTGACTATCTAACGATTCAATGATTTCTTCTGCAGTCATCACATCGTGTTTAAAGGTATCATGGTGTAACTTCTCGAATAGTCGATAATAAGCAGGTTGGTAGGTGGTAATGTTTTGAGCATGATCAATTTTGCCTATATCTTGTGTAGATATGAGATGATAATCCGTAAAACTATAGGAAGCTTCAATTTCTTTCATAAAAGGCATGTAATCTTGTTCCGTTTCCTCGAATGAAAAATTAAAATTCGCAGTCTCCGGTTTGCTTTGAACCAAAGCTTCAAATAAAGTTTTAAAATTTTCTTCAGTGAGTGAAAGTGATTTCCTGACAAAAGGACCGAGCACTTTATATTTATTTTCTTCATATTTAAATGCAAGCATGAGCATTTCAATTTGTACTTGGTCATCAACTTGTGCAAATACGCCTGGATCCTCTAAGGATTGTCTAATCGTTGCTTCAACATCATCGTGTGCTTGTGGCAGCTTGTATAAGTACGATGTGTAGTGGTAATCGGCTTCATTTATAAACTTTACAATTTGATCATAGTTATTTAATTGAACAATTTTCATAACAATACCTCCGTATAATGATCTATTAAGTTAATTATAAGAACTTTTCGATGTAAATGGAAGTTTTGATGTGCTACATACATGTTACAATAAATATAATACTGAATTTGAAAGGGCGAAATTATGAAATCACTGATTATAGCTGAAAAACCTTCAGTTGGTAGAGACATTGCCAATACGCTAAACATTAATGAAAAACGTAATGGATATTTTGAAAATAATAAATATATTGTTACATGGGCATTAGGGCATTTAGTAACAAATGCGACACCAGAACAATATGATGCAAGTTATAAAGAATGGAAATTGAATGATTTACCGATTATACCCAATAAAATGAAAACAATTGTGATAAGTAAAACGAGAAAACAATTTTCGACAGTGCAATCATTAATTAATAATAATAAAGTAAAAGATATTATTATTGCGACAGATGCAGGACGAGAAGGAGAACTGGTTGCTCGTTTGATATTGGATAAAGCGCATAATAAAAAACCGATCAAGCGTTTATGGATTAGTTCTGTAACCAATAAAGCAATCAAAGAAGGTTTCAATAAACTGCAAGATGGACGTAAGTTTAATAATCTATATCATGCTGCCTTAGCACGAAGTGAAGCAGATTGGATAGTTGGTATTAATGCTACACGTGCACTGACTACAAAATATGATGCACAACTCTCATTGGGTCGTGTACAGACTCCGACCATACAATTAGTTCAAATGAGACAAAATGAAATTAATCACTTTAAACCTCAGACCTATTATACAATGAAACTCAATGCGGCTGGTTTAACTTTCCATTGTACTAAGCCACAGTCGCATCCTGATAAAACTGTTTTGGAAAGTATAAAAAAAGCAATCGATGGGCAATCCGGGCACATTGCATCGATTAGCAAGACACATAAAAAAGCATATCCACAACAATTATATAATTTAACGGATTTACAACAAGATGCTTATAAACGATTTCATCTTGGACCAAAAGAAACTTTGAATACCTTGCAAACGTTGTATGAACGTCATAAGTTAGTAACTTACCCACGTACTGATTCTAACTATTTAACAGATGATATGGTTGATACGCTTAAAGATAGATTGAAAGCGATTATGGCCACTTCATTAAAAGATATGGCTAAAGCACAAATGTCACAAACATTTTCATCAAAACAAAGATTTGTTAATAATAATAAAGTATCTGATCACCATGCAATTATTCCCACAGAAGTGCGTCCAGATATCAATCAACTTAGCCAAAGGGAATCTAAAATTTATATGATGATTGCTCAGAGATATTTAGAAAACCTAATGCCACCACATGAATACGAAGCAATCGCCATTGAACTCAAAGTAGGGCAGCATACATTTACTTTTAAGGACAAAGTAACTACTAAATTAGGGTTTAAAGCAATTTATGAAAATAAAGAAAGTATAAATACTCAGATAGATCAGTTACAGAAGGGTACAAAGCTTAATGTAACTAAAATTCTAATAGAAGAACATGAGACAACGGCACCACCTTATTTTAATGAAGGATCACTTTTGAAAGCGATGGAAAGCCCACAAAAATTCTTTGATTTAAGCGATAAAAAACACGATAAAACATTAAAAGATACTGGCGGTATAGGTACGGTTGCAACGAGAGCGGATATCATAGAAAAGCTATTTAATATGAACGCTATTGAAGCTCGTGATGGTAAAATAAAAGTTACGTCAAAAGGGAAACAAATATTGGAATTAGCGCCACAAAAACTCACTTCTCCATTATTAACAGCAGAATGGGAAGAAAAACTTCTACTCATAGAACAAGGGAAATATAATGCGAGCCAATTCATCTCTGAAATGAAAGCTTTTACAAATCAGGTAGTCAATGAGATTAAAGAAAGTGAACAAAATTATAAACATGACAACCTAACAACGACTGAATGTCCTACGTGCGGCAAATTTATGATTAAAGTCAAGACGAAAAACGGCCAAATGTTAGTGTGTCAGGATCCACAGTGTAAAACTAAAAAAAATGTACAACGTAAAACAAACGCACGTTGTCCAAACTGTCATAAAAAAATGACGCTGTTTGGTCGAGGCAAAGACGCAGTATATCGTTGTGTTTGTGGACATACTGAAACACAAGCTCAAATGGATAAACGACACAAAAATAAAAAATCAGATAAAGTAAATAAAAAAGATCTGAAAAAATATATGAATAATGATGAAGGTATTGAAAATAACCCGTTTCAAGATGCTTTGAAGGGTTTAAAGTTCTAAATAATTCGAACAAATAGTTAAAAATTTTAAGTAAGGTTCGTGTTTGCTATTGTAAAATAGTTCGTTTGGTATTAAAATATGTAAGTATTTTAAAAAAAGGAGAACTAACCGTGAAAAAGTACTTCAAGTTTGATAAACACGAAACAAACTATAAGAAAGAGATACTTGGCGGGCTTACAACATTCTTGTCGATGGCTTATATTTTAGCTGTTAACCCTCAAGTACTTAGTTTAGCCGGCGTCGATGGTGTTTCTGAAAATATGAAAATGGACCAAGGCGCAATATTTGTAGCTACAGCATTAGCGGCGTTTGTAGGCTCGTTATTTATGGGATTAATAGCAAGGTATCCGATTGCATTAGCACCTGGTATGGGATTAAATGCATTTTTCGCATTTACTGTTGTTTTAACAATGGGTATACCATGGCAAGTCGGACTTACAGGCGTATTATTTTCAGGATTAGTTTTCGCAGTGTTAACGATGACGGGGCTTCGAGAGGTCATCATCAATGCCATACCTTATCAAATGAAAATGGCTGTCTCGGCTGGGATTGGATTATTTATTACCTTTGTCGGCTTACAAAGTTCAGGTATAATTGTTAAAAATGATTCTACACTAGTTACATTAGGACATATCACAGACGGACCTGTATTACTTACTATTTTCGGTATCGTTGTGACAGTAATACTTTATGCTATTAGAGTACCTGGCGCGATTTTTATAGGAATGGTTTTAACATCTATCGTAGGTATGTTCACAGGGCTGATACATACACCTAGTGGTATCGTTGGACAAGTACCTAGTATTGAACCGACGTTTGGCGCTGCGTTTGAAGCATTTAAGGATCCTAGTCAATTATTAACGGTTCAATTTTTAATCGTTATATTAACTTTCCTATTCATTGATTTCTTTGATACAGCTGGTACACTCGTTGCTGTGGCAACTCAAGCTGGGATTATGAAAAATAATAAATTACCACGAGCAGGACGTGCGTTGTTCTCTGACTCACTAGCAACAATCGTTGGTGCAATCTTTGGTACAACTACGACGACTTCATACATTGAATCAAGCTCAGGTGTGGCAGTAGGTGCAAGAACCGGCTTTGCGAGTGTGGTTACAGGTTTCTGCTTCTTGTTAGCTATTTTCTTTAGTCCATTGATGGAGGTAGTAACCAGTGCGGTGACTACGCCTGCGTTAGTAGTAGTAGGTGTCTTAATGGCAGCTAACTTTGCTGAAATTGATTGGAAAAAATTCGAAGTAGCAGTTCCAGCATTTGTAACGATTATTATGATGCCTTTATCTTATTCTATTGCAACAGGTATTGCTTGTGGATTTATCTTTTATCCAATTACAATGTTAATTTCAAAACGTCATAAAGAAGTACATCCAATAATGTATGCACTGATGATTTTATTTATATTGTACTTTATCTTTGTTCACGGATAACAAAACGAAATAAAAGCACATTGTTCTGTCATTTAGACATTGAACAATGTGCTTTTAATTTTATTATTTGAATGAAAGTATAAGTGTTTAGGAATTAGTTTTGTTCTTGCATAAATAACTAAAATCGAGTTTCTTCATTATATATATTTTAAAGTTATAGTAGTTTAAGCGGATAACCAGATCAAAATGCTTAGAAGAATTTATGACACATACCGTTGGATTGCGCTAATTACATTTGAGGTGGGCAGGTATCCTACGATAATAATTAATGATCCTTACGTCGATCTTCCGTATAAATTACCTTTGCGTATTTGTTTGGTACATATAGTGGTGTAGATAATAAAATGAAAATGAAAAATAGCATTAAAAAGAATAAAATCCAATGGATAACCATACCAACAAGTGGAATGAAAGCCAAGAAAGAACCAATCACACCTAATAAAGGAATAAACATCATTGGCTTAATAGAATTTTGTTTATCTACTATTAATATAATCATCATTATAAAGTAGAGTAGCGCGTTAATAAGTAAAGGTTGCCAACCAAAACTTAAAACAATGCTTCCACCTAAGAATGGAATTCCGTAAACCAATTCACTAACTATGAGTAAGACAGATAATACTAACAATGTCATACGTATACCACGTTTCATATAATTCACCACCTAACTGTTTTTAATTATAAAGGAAAGTAAACTATTAGAATAATAATATGAAGAGAGATTAATAAAAATTTTACAAAGAACTAAAAAAAATACAAAAGAGGTTGAAGTGCGTTTCCTAATAAAGTACAATAACAAAGTATGTGTTAGACAAAAAGTTTCAAAACTTTTGCAGAAAAGCTTGATAAATCACTGTTTATCATGTATCATATCTAATGTTGGACTTTAAGAACACGCGATGAAGCGAAAGGTTACTGACACACCCGGCCGCTTTGCCATGGCGCTGTGTGAGATAGTTTTCGTGGAGAAGTCTATCACTTAAATGTAGACGATATAAGGAGGGAAAATTATGGCAAAACAAAAAATCAGAATCAGATTAAAAGCTTATGATCACAGAGTAATCGATCAATCAGCAGAAAAAATTGTTGAAACAGCGAAACGTTCTGGTGCAGATGTTTCTGGACCAATTCCGTTACCGACTGAAAGATCAGTTTATACTGTTATTCGTGCCGTGCATAAGTATAAAGATTCACGTGAGCAATTCGAACAACGTACTCATAAACGTTTAATCGATATTGTTAACCCTACACCAAAAACAGTTGATGCTCTTATGGGCTTAAACTTACCATCTGGCGTAGACATCGAAATCAAATTATAATAGAAAAAATTAGGAGGTGGACTTTCGATGACCAAAGGAATCTTAGGAAGAAAAATCGGGATGACACAAGTTTTCGGAGAAAACGGTGATTTAATCCCTGTAACAGTAGTAGAAGCAAGCCAAAACGTTGTATTACAAAAGAAATCTGAAGAGATTGATGGATACAACGCTATCCAAGTAGGCTATGAAGACAAACAAGCTTATAAAAAAGATAGCAGATCAAGCAAATATGCTAACAAACCAGCTGAAGGACATGCTAAAAAAGCAGGCACAGCACCTAAGCGCTTCATTCGTGAATTCAGAAACGTTAATGTTGATGAATACGAAGTAGGTCAAGAAGTCTCAGTTAATACATTTGAAGCTGGAGACGTAATTGATGTAACAGGCGTATCTAAAGGTAAAGGTTTCCAAGGTGCCATTAAACGTCATAATCAAGCACGTGGTCCAATGTCACATGGTTCTCATTTCCACAGAGCCCCAGGTTCTGTAGGTATGGCATCAGATGCTTCAAGAGTCTTTAAAGGACAAAAAATGCCTGGACGTATGGGCGGTAACACTGTAACAGTTCAAAACTTAGAAGTTGTACAAATTGACGCTGAAAACAATGTTATTTTAGTAAAAGGTAATGTACCTGGTCCTAAAAAAGGATTTGTAGAAATCACATCATCAATCAAAGGTAATAAATAATATACAACGAAAGGAGGAATTGCATAATGGCTAATTATGATGTATTAAAAGTAGATGGAACTAAATCAGGTTCAGTTGAACTAAGCGATGCAGTATTTGCAATCGAACCAAACAACAACGTTCTTTTTGAAGCAATTAACTTACAACGTGCTTCATTACGCCAAGGTACTCACGCTGTTAAGAACCGTTCAGCAGTACGTGGTGGTGGACGTAAACCATGGAGACAAAAAGGTACAGGACGTGCGCGTCAAGGTACAATCCGTGCTCCACAATGGCGTGGTGGTGGTATCGTATTCGGACCAACACCAAGAAGCTACTCATACAAAATGCCTAAGAAAATGCGCCGTTTAGCATTACGCTCAGCATTATCTTTCAAAGTACAAGAGAAAGGCTTAACTGTTGTTGATGCATTAAACCTAGATGCTCCAAAAACAAAAGAGTTCAAAACTGTACTTTCTAATTTAGAACAACCTAAAAAAGTATTAGTAGTAACAGAATCTGAAGATGTGAATGTTGCTTTATCAGCACGTAACATCCCTGGTGTTCAAGTAACTACAGCTCAAGGTTTAAACGTTCTAGATATCACAAGCGCTGACAGTGTAGTAATTACAGAATCAGCTGCTAAAAAAGTTGAGGAGGTGCTCGGATAATGGAAGCAAGAGACGTTCTTAAGCGCCCCGTAATCACTGAAAAATCTTCAGCTGCTATGGCTGAAGACAAATACACATTCGACGTTGATACTCGTGCTAATAAAACACAAGTTAAAATCGCTGTTGAAGAAATCTTTGATGTAAAAGTTGATAATGTAAACATCATTAACTACAAACCAAAGAAAAAACGTATGGGCCGTTACCAAGGCTATACAAACAAAAGACGCGTAGCAATCGTTAAATTAAAAGAAGGATCAATCGATCTTTTCAACTAAAAAACATTACCAATAAGGAGGTAAACGACAATGGCTCTAAAAAAATATAAGCCAATTACTAATGGTCGTCGTAATATGACTAGTTTAGATTTCGCTGAAATCACGAAAACTACACCTGAAAAGTCATTATTACAACCGCTACCGAAAAAAGCGGGACGAAATAACCAAGGTAAATTGACAGTTCGCCACCACGGTGGAGGACACAAACGTCAATACCGTGTTATTGACTTCAAACGTAATAAAGATGGGATCAATGCTAAAGTTGATTCAATACAATATGATCCAAACCGTTCAGCAAACATTGCGTTATTAGTTTATGCTGATGGTGAAAAACGCTATATCATCGCTCCAAAAAACCTAAAAGTAGGTCAAGTTCTTGAAAGCGGTGAAGAAGCAGATATTAAAGTAGGTAATGCATTACCATTACAATTCATTCCAGTAGGTACAGTAATCCATAACATCGAGTTAAAACCTGGTAAAGGTGGACAAATTGCTCGTTCAGCTGGTGCTAGTGCACAAGTACTTGGTAAAGAAGGTAAATATGTATTAATCAGATTAAGATCTGGCGAAGTACGTATGATTCTTTCAACTTGCCGTGCTACTATTGGTCAAGTTGGTAACATCCAACATGAACTTGTAAACGTTGGTAAAGCAGGACGTTCTAGATGGAAAGGCATTCGCCCAACAGTTCGTGGTTCTGTAATGAACCCTAACGATCACCCACACGGTGGTGGTGAAGGTCGTGCACCTATCGGTAGACCATCTCCAATGTCACCTTGGGGTAAACCTACGCTTGGTAAGAAAACTCGTCGTGGTAAAAAATCTTCAGACAAACTTATCGTTCGTGGACGTAAGAAAAAATAAAAATAACTTATTTGCGTGTGCGGCTTAATAGCTGCACGCACACAATAAGAAGGGAGGCGCCACTATGGCTCGTAGTATTAAAAAAGGACCTTTCGCTGACGATCATCTAAAGAAAAAAGTTGAAGCTCAAAGCGGAAGCGAGAAAAAACAAGTAATCAAAACTTGGTCACGTCGTTCAACTATTTTCCCTGATTTTATCGGACATACATTCGCTGTATATGATGGACGTAAACATGTGCCTGTATTCGTAACAGAAGATATGGTTGGTCATAAATTAGGAGAATTCGCACCAACTCGTACTTTCAAAGGACACGCTGCAGACGACAAAAAAACTAGAAGATAATTTCTAACAGGTAGAGGAGGAAATTCGAATGGAAGCAAAAGCGGTTGCTAAAACAATAAGAATCGCACCTCGTAAAGTTAGATTAGTATTAGATCTAATTAGAGGTAAGAGCGCTGGAGAAGCTATTGCAATTTTAAAATTAAAAAACAAAGCTTCATCACCAGTAGTAGAAAAATTACTAATGTCCGCTTTAGCTAATGCTGAACATAACTATGACATGAACACTGATGAATTAATAGTTAAAGAAGCTTATGCTAATGAAGGACCAACATTAAAACGTTTCCGTCCACGTGCACAAGGTCGTGCAAGTGCAATTAACAAACGTACAAGCCACATTACAATCGTCGTAAGTGACGGTAAAGAAGAAGCTAAAGAAGCTTAATATATTTTTTAAGGAGGGTACACTGTGGGTCAAAAAATTAATCCAATCGGACTTCGTGTTGGTGTAATCCGTGATTGGGAAGCTAAATGGTATGCAGAAAAAGACTTCGCATCATTATTACACGAAGATTTAAAAATCCGTAAGTATATTGATAACGCATTACAAGAAGCATCAGTTTCACACGTTGAAATTGAACGTGCTGCTAATCGTATCAACATCGCTATTCATACTGGTAAACCAGGTATGGTTATCGGTAAAGGCGGTTCAGAAATTGAAAAATTACGTAACAAATTAAACTCATTAACAAACAAAAAAGTACACATCAACGTTATCGAAATCAAAAAAGTTGATTTAGATGCTAAATTAGTTGCTGAGAATATTGCACGCCAATTAGAAAACCGTGCTTCATTCCGTCGTGTACAAAAACAAGCTATTACAAGAGCAATGAAAATTGGTGCCAAAGGTATCAAAACACAAGTTTCAGGTCGTTTAGGCGGAGCTGACATCGCTCGTGCTGAACAATATTCAGAAGGAACTGTTCCACTTCATACACTACGTGCTGACATTGGTTATGCACATGCAGAAGCTGACACTACTTACGGTAAATTAGGTGTCAAAGTATGGATTTATCGTGGAGAAGTTCTTCCTACTAAGAACACTAGTGAAGGAGGAAAATAGTAATGTTACTACCAAAACGTGTAAAATATCGTCGTCAACATCGTCCTAAAACTACTGGTCGTTCTAAAGGCGGTAACTATGTAACATTTGGTGAGTATGGTTTACAAGCAACTACAACGTCTTGGATCACATCTCGTCAAATCGAATCAGCTCGTATTGCAATGACTCGTTTCATGAAACGTGGCGGGAAAGTTTGGATTAAAATCTTCCCACATACACCTTACACTCAAAAACCTTTAGAAGTACGTATGGGTGCTGGTAAAGGTGCAGTAGAAGGTTGGATTGCAGTAGCAAAACCAGGTAGAATTTTATTTGAAATCGCAGGCGTAAACGAAGAAGTTGCGCGTGAAGCATTACGTTTAGCAAGTCACAAACTTCCAGTTAAAACTAAGTTTGTAAAACGTGAAGAATTGGGTGGTGAAACAAATGAAAGCTAAGGAAATTAGAGACTTAACCACTTCAGAAATCGAAGAACAAATCAAATCTTCAAAAGAAGAGCTTTTTAACCTACGCTTTCAGTTAGCTACAGGTCAATTAGAGGAAACTGCACGTATTCGCACAGTAAGAAAAACGATTGCACGTCTAAAAACTGTTGCTCGTGAAAGAGAAATTGAACAAGGTAAAGCGAATCAATAATTCAATTGAAAGAGGAGGTTACTAAAGTGAGCGAAAGAAATGATCGTAAAGTTTATGTAGGTAGAGTCGTTTCCGATAAAATGGATAAAACGATAACTGTACTTGTTGAAACATACAAAACACACAAGTTATATGGTAAACGAGTAAAATACTCTAAAAAATACAAAACTCATGATGAAAACAACTCAGCTAAATTAGGGGACACAGTTAAGATACAAGAGACTCGTCCTTTATCAGCAACTAAACGTTTCCGTTTGGTAGAAATTGTTGAAGAATCAGTAATTATTTAATTAAATAGTGAAGATAAAGGAGGTTTAACTCATGATCCAACAAGAAACACGATTAAAAGTAGCAGATAACTCTGGTGCGCGTGAAGTTCTTACAATTAAAGTATTAGGTGGATCTGGTCGTAAAACAGCTAACATTGGTGACGTTATCGTTGTAAGTGTTAAAAATGCTACACCAGGTGGCGTTGTCAAAAAAGGTGAAGTAGTAAAAGCTGTTGTAGTTCGTACTAAATCAGGTGTACGCCGTAACGATGGTTCATATATCAAATTTGATGAAAATGCATGTGTCATCATTCGTGACGACAAAGGCCCACGTGGTACTCGTATTTTTGGACCTGTTGCTCGTGAATTACGTGAAGGCAACTTCATGAAAATTGTATCATTAGCTCCAGAAGTACTTTAATAAAACATTTATAAATATATAAATTTAAGGAGGTGCCACACATGCATATCAAAAAAGGTGACAACGTAAAAGTTATCGCAGGTAAAGACAAAGGTAAAGAAGGTAAAGTTGTTTCAACTGAACCTAAAAAAGACCGTGTCGTTGTGGAAGGTGTCAATATAATTAAAAAGCACCAAAAACCAACTCAATTTAATCCTGAAGGTGGAATCTTAGAAACAGAGGCAGCAATCCATGTTTCTAATGTACAGTTATTAGACCCTAAAACGAATGAACCAACACGCGTAGGTCATAAATTCGTAGATGGTAAAAAAGTTCGTATCGCTAAAAAATCTGGCGAAGAAATCAAATCTAATAATTAATAATTAATTGAAAGGAGGATCCACTGTGAACCGTTTAAAAGAAAAATTCAATTCTGAAGTTACTCAAAACTTAGTTAAGCAATTTGACTACAGTTCAGTAATGGAAGTTCCAAAAATAGAAAAAATCGTTGTAAATATGGGTGTCGGTGACGCTGTTCAAAATACTAAAGTATTAGATGATGCTGTAGAAGAATTACAAGCTATCACTGGTCAAAAACCATTAATTACAAAAGCTAAAAAATCAGTAGCAACATTCCGTTTACGTGAAGGTATGCCTATCGGTGCGAAAGTAACACTACGTGGTGAAAGAATGTATGACTTTTTAGATAAATTAATTGCTGTTTCACTTCCACGTGTACGTGACTTCCAAGGTGTATCTAAAACTGCATTCGATGGTAGAGGTAACTACACTTTAGGTGTTAAAGAACAATTAATTTTCCCAGAAATTGACTATGACCGAGTAAATAAAGTACGAGGAATGGATATCGTTATCGTAACGACTGCTAACACTGACGAGGAAGCTCGTGAATTGTTATCACAATTCGGTATGCCATTTCACAAATAATCTCTAAAGGAGGCTAATTAAGTGGCTAAAACTTCAATGGTTGCTAAGCAACAAAAAAAACAAAAGTTCCAAGTACGTGAGTATACTCGTTGTGAACGCTGTGGTCGTCCACATTCTGTATATCGTAAATTTAAATTATGCCGTATTTGTTTCCGTGAATTAGCTTATAAAGGCCAAATCCCTGGCGTTCGTAAAGCTAGCTGGTAATAGAAAATAGTCTGAAAGGAGGCAACAATCAATGACAATCAACGATCCAATTGCAGATATGCTAACTCGTGTAAGAAACGCAAACATGGTGCGTCACGATAAGTTAGAATTACCTGCTTCAAACATTAAAAAAGAAATTGCTGAAATTTTAAAAAGTGAAGGTTTCATTAAAAACGTAGAATACGTTGAAGACGATAAACAAGGGGTTATCCGTTTATTCCTTAAATATGGTCAAAACAATGAACGTGTTATCACTGGTTTAAAACGTATTTCAAAACCTGGTTTACGTGTATATGCTAAAGCTAACGAAGTACCTAAAGTACTTAATGGTTTAGGTATTGCATTAGTTTCAACTTCTGAAGGTGTTGTAACTGATAAAGAAGCTAGAAAACGTAACATCGGTGGAGAAATCCTAGGTTACATTTGGTAATAATAAATAATAAGGAGGTGCGATAACATGAGTCGTGTTGGTAAAAAAATTATTGACATCCCTAGCGACGTAACAGTAAGTGTTGAAGGTAACACAATCACTGTTAAAGGTCCTAAAGGTGAATTATCAAGAACAATGAATGAAAGAATGACATATAAACAAGACGAAAGCACTTTAGAAGTTGTAAGACCAACTGATTCTAAAGATGATAGAACAGTACATGGTACAACTCGTGCTTTAATTAACAATATGATACAAGGTGTTAAAGAAGGATACCAAAAAACACTTGAACTTGTTGGTGTTGGTTACCGTGCTCAAATGCAAGGTAATGACTTAATTTTAAACGTTGGTTACTCTCACCCAGTTGAAATTAAAGCTGATGATGGTATTACTTTCGGTGTTGAGAAAAACACAACAGTAACTGTTGCTGGTATTTCTAAAGAACAAGTTGGAGCAATCGCTTCAAACATTCGTTCAGTAAGACCTCCAGAACCTTATAAAGGTAAAGGAATTCGTTACCAAGGTGAATACGTTCGCCGTAAAGAAGGTAAAACTGGTAAATAATAAATAACTTTCAGAAGAAAGGAGTATTAAGATGATCAGCAAAATTGATAAAAACAAAGTGCGTCTTAAAAGACATGCGCGTGTACGTAATAAATTAGCTGGCACAGCAGAAAAACCACGTTTGAACATCTATCGTTCAAATAAACACATCTATGCACAAGTCATTGATGATGTAAATGGTAAAACATTAGCACAAGCTTCAACTCAAGAAAAAGATTTAGCAAATGAATCTGGATCAAAAGTTGAATTATCAGCTAAAGTTGGCGAAACTGTAGCTAAAAGAGCTAGCGAAAAAGGCGTAAAAACAATTGTATTTGACCGTGGAGGATATTTATACCATGGCCGTGTTAAAGCCTTAGCAGATGCAGCTCGTGAAAATGGTTTAGAATTTTAATTTAAAGGAGGGACATTTACATGGCTCGTAGAGAAGAAGCGAAAGAATTTGAAGAACGCGTTGTTACAATTAACCGTGTTGCGAAAGTTGTAAAAGGTGGTCGTCGTTTCCGTTTCACTGCATTAGTAGTAGTTGGAGATAAGAACGGTCGCGTTGGTTTCGGTACTGGTAAAGCACAAGAGGTACCTGAAGCAATTAAAAAAGCAGTTGAAGCAGCTAAAAAAGATTTAGTTGTAGTTCCACGTGTTGAAGGTACAACACCTCACACAATTACTGGACGTTTCAGTTCAGGCAGTGTATTTATGAAACCAGCTGCACCAGGTACTGGTGTAATCGCAGGTGGCCCTGTTCGTGCGGTATTAGAATTAGCGGGTATCACTGATATCTTAAGTAAATCTTTAGGTTCAAATACACCAATTAACATGGTTCGTGCTACAATCAATGGATTAAAAAACCTTAAAAATGCTGAAGATGTTGCGAAATTACGCGGCAAATCAGTAGAAGAATTATACAATTAAGGAGGGAAAATAAGTTATGGCTAAATTACAAATTACCCTCACTCGTAGTGTTATAGGTCGTCCAGAAACACAACGTAAAACTGTTGAAGCTTTAGGTTTGAAAAAAACAAACTCTTCAGTAGTTGTTGAAGATAACCCTGCTATTCGTGGGCAAATCAACAAAGTAAGTCACTTAGTGACAGTAGAAGAAAAATAATTTTAAGGAGGTGCCGATATGAAATTACATGAGTTAAAACCAGCAGAAGGTTCTCGTAAAGTTCGTAACCGCGTTGGACGTGGTGCAGCTACTGGTAACGGTAAAACTAGTGGTCGTGGACAAAAAGGACAAAAAGCGCGTTCAGGTGGTAGTGTAAGACCAGGCTTCGAAGGTGGACAATTACCATTATTCCGTCGCTTACCAAAACGAGGTTTTACTAACATCAACCGTAAAGAATATGCTATTGTTAACTTAGACCAACTTAATAAATTTGAAGATGGTACTGAAGTAACTCCTGCTTTATTAGTAGAATCTGGTGTAGTTAAGAGTGAAAAATCTGGTATTAAAATACTAGGTACTGGTTCTCTTGATAAAAAACTAACAGTTAAAGCTAGCAAATTCTCTGCATCTGCAGCAGAAGCTATTGATGCAAAAGGCGGAGCACACGAGGTGATCTAATGTTTGAAACGCTTGTGAGCTTCTTTAAAACAAAAGAAGTTCGTAACAAGATCTTTTTTACTCTCGCAATGTTAGTTATTTTTAAAATAGGTACTTATATTCCAGCACCTGGTGTTAACCCAGCTGCTTTTGACAGTCAACAAGGTTCTCAAGGTGTCACTGACTTGTTAAATACATTTGGTGGCGGAGCCTTGAAGAACTTTTCTATCTTTGCCATGGGTATAATGCCTTATATTACTGCGTCAATCGTAATGCAGTTATTACAAATGGATATTGTTCCGAAGTTTTCAGAGTGGGCAAAACAAGGTGATGCAGGTAGAAAGAAACTTAATAACGTAACGCGTTATTTTGCTATTGTACTTGCTTTTATCCAATCTATTGGGATGGCTTTCCAATTTAATAATTATTTAAAAGGTCAATTGATCATGGATCAATCGATTCTTAGTTATTTATTAATCGCTGTTGTTTTAACAGCTGGAACAGCATTCTTAATATGGTTAGGTGAACAAATCACTCAATTCGGTGTTGGTAATGGTATTTCCATTATCATCTTCGCTGGTATTTTGTCTTCATTACCTTCATCACTAATCCAGTTTTATCAACAGGCCTTTGTTGGCCAAGATGATACTTCTATGGCTTGGTTGAAAGTAATTGGCTTAATTATTGGAATGATATTATTAACGGTTGGTGCAATATATGTACTACAAGCTATTCGTAAAATTCCAATTCAATATGCGAAGAAACAATCAGCACAACGATTAGGTTCACAAGCAACATATTTACCTTTGAAAGTTAACTCTGCAGGTGTTATCCCAGTTATCTTTGCAATGGCATTCTTCTTGTTACCAAGAACATTGACATTGTTTTTCCCTGACGCAAGTTGGGCGCAAAAGGTATCAGACGTGGCAAATCCATCGAATAACATTGGTATGATTGTGTACGTTGTACTCATCATAGCATTTGCTTACTTCTATGCATTTGTACAAGTTAATCCTGAAAAGATGGCAGATAACCTGAAGAAACAAGGAAGTTATGTTCCAGGTATTAGACCTGGCGAACAAACCAAAAAATATATTACTAGAGTTCTCTATCGTTTAACTTTTGTCGGATCAATATTCTTAGCTGTAATAGCGATTCTGCCAATTATTGCAACGAAAGTAATGAGCTTACCACAGTCTATTCAGGTTGGTGGTACGAGCTTACTAATTGTAATTGGTGTAGCGATTGAAACAATGAAAAGTCTAGAAGCTCAAGTGAGCCAAAAAGATTATAGAGGCTTTGGTGGTAGATAAATTGTAGGAGGGCATTTATGAATATCATTTTAATGGGTTTACCTGGTGCAGGTAAAGGAACTCAAGCGAGTGAAATTGTTAAGAAATTCCCAATTCCACACATATCTACTGGTGACATGTTCAGAAAAGCGATTAAAGATGAAACGGATTTAGGTAAAGAAGCTAAATCGTACATGGATCGTGGAGAATTAGTCCCTGATGAAGTTACTGTGGGTATCGTTAAAGATAGAATATCTGAAGACGATGCGAAAAAAGGATTCTTACTTGACGGCTTTCCTCGTACTATTGAACAAGCTGAAGCATTAAGTAATATCATGAAAGAATTAGATAGAGAAATTGATGCTGTTATCAATATAGAGGTACCTGAAGAAGAATTAATGAACCGCCTCACTGGTCGTAGAATCTGTGAGAAATGCGGAACAACTTATCATCTTGTATTCAATCCTCCAAAAGTTGATGGTATTTGTGATCTTGACGGTGGTAAATTATATCAACGTGAAGATGACAACCCAGAAACAGTTGCTAATCGTTTAAACGTCAATGTAAAACAATCTAAACCTATCTTAGAATTCTATGATAATAAAAATGTTTTGAAAAACATTGATGGTTCTAGAGATATTAAAGTCGTTACAAACGACGTCATTGATATCTTAGAAGATTTAAAATAAGATCAACTTTGTACGGTCTATGTAATGTCAAAGGTATAATTAAATAAGAGTGACAATGCGATTACGTAATTCATTATATTTGTTAAACTGATTAACAACACTTATAGACACGTATGGTTAGAGTTGATTTTTGACGATAACCGACTATTTCATAAAGGGGGAAGTTAATTAATGGCTAAACAAGATGTAATTGAATTAGAAGGTACTGTATTAGATACTTTACCAAATGCAATGTTTAAAGTAGAATTAGAAAATGGTCATGAAATTTTAGCTCACGTAAGTGGTAAAATTAGAATGAATTATATTCGTATTCTACCTGGCGACAAAGTAACAGTAGAAATGTCTCCGTATGATTTAACACGCGGAAGAATTACGTATCGTTATAAATAATCGTCACTCCATAATATAGGGAGGTTTAAAAATGAAAGTAAGACCATCAGTAAAACCAATTTGCGAAAAATGTAAAGTCATTAAACGTAAAGGTAAAGTAATGGTAATTTGTAGCAACCCAAAACATAAACAAAGACAAGGTTAATAAAGAGAGGTGTAAATAATTATGGCACGTATTGCAGGAGTAGATATTCCACGTGAAAAACGTATTGTTATTTCATTAACTTATGTGTACGGTATCGGTACTACTACAGCTAACAAAATTGCTGAAGAAGCTAACGTATCACCAGAAACACGCGTTAAAGATTTAACTGATGATGAATTAGGTCGTATCCGTGAAGTTGTTGACAACTATAAAGTAGAAGGTGACTTACGTCGTGAGCAAAACTTAAACATTAAACGTTTAATGGAAATCTCATCATACCGTGGTATCCGTCACCGTCGTGGATTACCAGTTCGCGGACAAAAAACAAAAAACAATGCTCGTACTCGTAAAGGCCCAGTTAAAACTGTAGCTAACAAGAAAAAATAATAGGTAAAGGAGGCAAAATTTAAATGGCACGTAAACAAGTATCTCGTAAACGTAGAGTGAAAAAGAATATTGAAAATGGTGTGGCACACATCCGTTCAACATTCAATAATACAATCGTAACTATTACTGATGAATTTGGTAATGCGTTATCATGGTCATCAGCAGGTGCATTAGGATTTAAAGGTTCAAAAAAATCAACTCCATTTGCAGCTCAAATGGCATCAGAAACTGCTTCAAAAACAGCTATGGAACATGGTTTAAAATCTGTTGAAGTTACTGTAAAAGGTCCAGGTCCTGGTCGTGAATCAGCTATCCGTGCGTTACAATCAGCTGGATTAGAAGTAACTGCAATCCGTGACGTTACTCCAGTACCACATAATGGTTGTCGTCCGCCAAAACGTCGTCGCGTATAATTTTATTGTTATTGTCGCAGGTCACTGAGAAATACAGTAAAAATCAATCGACGTAAACAAGGAGGATATTTGTAAATGATTGAAATCGAAAAACCTAGAATTGAAACAATTGAAATTAGTGAAGATGCTAAATTCGGTAAGTTCGTTGTTGAACCACTAGAACGTGGCTACGGTACTACACTAGGAAACTCCTTACGTCGTATCCTACTATCTTCATTACCAGGTGCAGCCGTTAAGTACATTGAGATCGAAGGCGTATTACACGAATTCTCAGCAATAGACAATGTCGTTGAAGATGTATCTACAATTATTATGAACATCAAAAAACTAGCATTGAAAATCTATTCTGAAGAAGATAAAACTTTAGAAATTGATGTTAAAGATGAAGGCGATGTAACTGGAAGTGACATTACTCATGATAGTGATGTTGAAATTTTAAATCCTGAGATTAAAATTGCAACAGTTTCAAAAGGTGGACATTTAAAAATCCGTCTAGTTGCTAACAAGGGTAGAGGTTACGCATTAGCAGAACAAAACAAAACTAGTGATTTACCAATTGGTGTAATTCCAGTCGACTCACTTTATTCTCCAGTTGAACGTGTTAACTACACTGTAGAAAACACACGTGTGGGTCAAAGTAGTGATTTTGATAAATTGACATTGGATGTTTGGACAAATGGTTCAATCACACCACAAGAGTCAGTTTCATTAGCTGCAAAAATCTTAACTGAACACTTGAATATCTTCGTTGGATTAACTGATCAAGCACAAAATGCTGAAATCATGATTGAAAAAGAAGAGGATCAAAAAGAAAAAGTACTTGAAATGTCTATTGAAGAATTAGACTTATCAGTACGTTCATACAATTGCTTAAAACGTGCAGGTATCAACTCTGTTCAAGAATTAGCTGATAAATCTGAAGCAGATATGATGAAAGTACGTAATTTAGGTCGTAAATCTTTAGAAGAAGTTAAGTATAAACTTGAAGACCTAGGTTTAGGTTTAAGAAAAGAAGATTAATATAAAGGAGGTTAACTCATGGGTTACAGAAAATTAGGTCGTACTTCTGATCAACGTAAAGCGATGTTACGTGACTTAGCTACTTCACTTATCGTTAGTGAACGTGTTGAAACTACAGAAGCGCGTGCAAAAGAATTACGTAGTGTTGTTGAAAAATTAATCACTTTAGGTAAAAAAGGCGATTTAGCTTCACGTCGTCAAGCAGCTAAAACTTTACGTAATGTTGAAATCTTAAACGAAGATGAAACAGTACAAACTGCATTACAAAAATTATTCGGTGAAGTTGCTGAACGTTATACAGAACGTCAAGGCGGTTACACTCGTATTCTTAAAGTAGGTCCTCGTCGCGGCGATGGTGCTGAATCAGTAATTATTGAATTAGTTTAATTTAAATACATGTACTACTATATATAAAGCAAATGAGTGCAACGATAATGTTTGCCACATACAAATATTGTCTAGCTCAGAGTACCCCATCAAAACTAAATAAAACTTTAAAGCGTGAACTCAAAAATGATGATGGGGTGCGCGCTTTTTTATATTATTAGACCCCCTTAATTCCAAAGGAATTTAGGGGGTCTTATGCAATTGCGGAGCAATAGTAATCGACTGAACCATAATTCCAAAGGAATTTAGGGGGTCTTATGCAATTGCGGAGCAATAGTAATCGACTGAACCATAATTCCAAAGGAATTTAGGGGGTCTTATGCAATTGCGGAGCAATAGTAAACATTAATTATTGGAACATAAACACGTTTTTAAATTAGAATACGGATTGATTTTGTCACAATGATTAACTATCTAAACTTTCTTTAGATTACCTTTTCATGTAAAATAGATAAGGTATATAAAAAACGTTATGATTAATTGGGAGGCTAGAGATATGGATACGCATGACAATATTATTACATTTAACCATGTTAGATTTAAATATAATAGTGATGAGCCACTTGCGTTAAATGATGTATCTTTTGGCATTCCAAAAGGGAAATGGACTTCAATTGTTGGTCATAATGGTTCTGGTAAATCTACGATTGCAAAATTAATGGTCGGTATTGAAAAACCTAGTGATGGGCATATTTATTTTCGTAATCAATGTATTAACCAACAAAATTTGAGTGGTTTGAGACAGCATATAGGCATTGTCTTTCAAAATCCAGAAAATCAGTTTGTGGGTTCTACAGTAGCGTTCGATGTCGCTTTTGGACTTGAAAATAATAGCGTCTCATATGACGATATGCAACGTATAGTGCCCAAAGCGTTGGAAGACGTTGAAATGTTAGATAGAGCAGATTATGAGCCACAGTCACTCTCTGGTGGTCAAAAACAACGGGTTGCAATTGCTGGTGTTCTTGCATTAAATACAGATGTAATTATATTGGATGAGGCAACGTCTATGTTAGATCCAGCAGGAAGAAAAGAACTTATTAGTTTAATCCATCGCTTGAAAGAAGAAAAAGAGGTTACAATCATTTCTATTACACATGACTTAACTGAAGCTGCAGAAGCAGATTATTTAGTTGTCTTAAATGATGGTGAAGTATATCAAACAGGTAAGCCGCAACATGTATTTAATGATGGAGACGGTCTGACGGAAATTGGATTAGATTTACCTTTTTCTATTCGCATGGCACGTACTTTGTTGGGGAGCACGGATTTTATAACTTATGAAGGGCTGGTAAAAAAAATATGACAGTCAAATTTAATCAAGTAAGTTATGTATATCAAAAGGGCACCCCATTTGAACATGTAGCTTTAAGGGATATTGAAACTACATTTCAACAAGGGAAATATTACGCAGTCATAGGTCAAACTGGTTCTGGTAAATCGACATTAATCCAGCATTTTAATGGTTTACTTAAACCTTCTACCGGTAAATTGCAAATCGATGATATAACCATTACCCATAAAACTAAGGATAAAGTATTGAAACAAATTCGTAAGCGTATCGGTGTTGTGTTCCAATTTCCTGAATCACAACTCTTTGAAGATTCAGTAGAAAGAGAAATATTGTTTGGTCCAAAAAACTTTAATATGCCTATAGATGAAGTAAAAGCACGTGCATATAAGCTATTAATCGATTTTGGTTTTAGTAGAGATATATTGCAGCAATCACCTTTTCAGATGTCTGGTGGTCAGATGCGAAAAATTGCTATAACATCTATATTGGCTATGGATCCAGATATCGTTATATTAGATGAACCTACGGCTGGACTTGATCCAAAAAGTAGAGATCAAATAATGAAAATGATTAAAAAACTGCAAGTAGAACAAAATAAAACAATCATACTTGTGACACACGAAATGAATGATGTTGCAAAATATGTGGATGAAATAAAAATAATGAAACAAGGTCAACTCGTCGAAGCATGCTCACCTAGAAAGTTGTTTAGTGATACGAATTATGTTAATCAATTGCATTTAGATGTTCCAGATGTTGTAAAATTGCAAAGAGATATTGAGGATAAATATCAATATTATTTCAATAAAATAGCATTAACAGAAGATGAATTTATTGATATGTATAAGGAGTGGCAAGAAGATGAAAGATAAGTTTATAATTGGACGCTATCTTCCTTTAAATACAATTATCCATCATTTGGATCCTAGAGTTAAATTAATATTTGTATTTTTATTTATTGTGTTAATATTTTTTGCACACTCATTTGGAACATATTTATGGTTATTTATTTTGATAATTAGCATTATGAAATTAGCACATATAAAATTTTGGTTCTTAATTAAGGGATTAACACCAATATGGATATTTTTAATATTTACCTTTCTTATGCATTTATTTCTAACTAAAGGTGGTTCACGCATATTTGAAATAGGATTTATTTCTATAGATATACAGGGTATTCTAGAAGGTATCTATATTGTACTTAGACTGATGTTTATTATCATGATATCAACGATTATGACCTTAAGTACAAGTCCGATAGATTTGACTGATGCGTTTGAACGATTATTATCACCGCTTAAAATTGTTAAAATACCAGTACATCAATTGAGTATGATGATGTCCATTGCACTTAGATTTATACCAACATTAATGAATGAATTAGATAAAATTATTTTAGCGCAAAAATCACGTGGTTCAGAAATAAGTTCAGGTGGACTTATTAACAGAATCAAAGCATTTATACCCTTACTTATCCCATTATTTATTTCAGCTTTCCAAAGAGCAGAAGATTTAGCTATAGCCATGGAAGTAAGAGGGTACGATACTCAAAAAATACGTACCAGCTATCGCAGATTAGAGTGGCAGTTTAAGGATACAATTACATTAATTTTGATTATACCCATTGCCATTATATTATTTGGTTTAAAATATTTAGGAGTGTAATAACAGATGCGAGTCTTAGTTAATATTTCATACCAAGGGAG
Source organism: Staphylococcus sp. LKG3-1 (assembly GCF_048568385.1). Lineage (NCBI taxonomy): Bacteria > Bacillati > Bacillota > Bacilli > Caryophanales > Staphylococcaceae > Staphylococcus > Staphylococcus sp. LKG3-1. The sequence continues at coordinate 1,208,424 of NZ_CP183796.1, read as the reverse complement.
CCAGTTTCTTGGTTTCCAAATTCAGCAACACGGAAGAACCATTCAACAGCAATTTGAAAAGATATTAAAACGCATGCATAAGCATGAGGTAAGAATACATCCAAGTAGTAGAACCGACAGAGGCGTACATGCGATTGAACAGTATTTTCATTTTGATACAGAATTAAATATTCCAGAACAGCAATGGCAATATGCAATGAACCGTGCGCTACCAGATGATATTTATGTCAATGATGTTTCTTTTGTTAATGATGATTTTCATTGTAGATATGATTGCGTTGGAAAATCTTACCGTTATAAGATTTATCAATCAGCCCATAAAGATCCATTTCTTTGTGGATTAAAAACTTATGTGCCTGAACAGTTAGATATTGAAAAGATGAATATGGCAGCGCAACATTTTATAGGAACACATGATTTCACAGGCTTTTGTTCTCAGAAGACTGAGGTTGAAAGTAAGATAAGAACATTATATGAAAGTCGCATAGAAAAGACAGAAAGTGGCTTTGACTATATTGTCACAGGCTCTGGATTCCTATATAATATGGTACGTGTGTTAATTGCATTTTTAATAGAAGTGGGTAAAGGCAAGAGAGAACCACAAGAGGTCCCACAGTTATTAGAAGCAAGAGATCGTAATCAAGTTCCCTTTACCGCGCCGGCTGAAGGATTGTACTTAGAGAAGATTTATTTAACACCCAATGAATTAATTCAAGACTTTGGTAATAATATAAAAATACATCAAAAAAAATCATCACAAAATCTTTAAATTAGATTGACAAAACGACAGAAAAATTATACGATTACTAACGGTATTGTTTTATATCACCCACGATAAGCCCCGGAATCTTATTGTGTAACACGATATAGAAGCACGTAGAAACAAACAATTAATAAAATAAATGAAATCTAAGTTTTAAAAAGTATAAACTATTAAACGAGAAACATTTATTCATTCTAGGAGGACAATTATATGCGTCAAACATTTATGGCTAATGAATCAAACATTGAGCGCAAATGGTATGTTATTGATGCTGAAGGTAAAACATTTGGTCGTTTATCATCAGAAGTAGCAGCTATTTTACGCGGTAAAAATAAAGTAACTTATACACCACACGTTGATACAGGTGATTACGTAATCGTCATCAACGCTTCAAAAATCCATTTCACTGGTAATAAAGAGCGCGATAAAATGTACTATCGTCACTCTAACCACCCAGGCGGAATTAAATCAATTTCAGCTGGTGAGTTAAAAGCGAATAACCCAGAACGTTTACTTGAAAATTCAATTAAAGGAATGTTACCAAGCACTCGTTTAGGTGAAAAACAAGGTAAAAAATTATTTGTATATGGTGGCGCTGAACATCCACACGCTGCACAACAACCAGAAAACTACGAGTTACGTGGTTAATTAAAAGGAGGAAATTACATTGGCACAAGTTGAATATAGAGGCACAGGCCGTCGTAAAAACTCAGTAGCACGTGTACGTTTAGTACCAGGCGAAGGTAATATTACTGTAAACGGTCGCGATGTACGTAGCTATTTACCATTCGAATCATTAATTTTAGACATTAACCAAGCATTCGATGTAACAGAAACTAAAGGTAACTATGATGTATTAGTTAACGTTCAAGGTGGAGGATTTACTGGACAAGCTCAAGCAATCCGTCACGGAATTTCTCGTGCATTATTAGAAGCTGATCCTGAATACAGAGGTTCTTTAAAACGCGCTGGATTACTTACTCGTGACCCACGTATGAAAGAACGTAAAAAACCAGGTCTTAAAAAAGCTCGTCGTTCACCACAATTCTCAAAACGTTAATATTACCGAAACTGTTGCGAATCTATTGTTCGCTTACAGATTTGCTACACGAGTTGCAACAGCAATTTGTGTTCAAATTAATCATCGTTTTAAAGCTCCAGCATAAGCTGGAGCTTTTTTTTTATTATAGATATCACAATGACTACTAAATGATGCTTATTTGAGTCATTTAATCTATAATAGTAGTACACAATTTTTTAATTTGGAGTACGAATATGAAAAAGAGAACAGCGATATATACAACTATCGTAATGATGATTATTTTATTTGTCATCATTACAATTTCAATTTTTAAATTTAACGACAATAGAAAAATTAGTCATAACGATCGTAGTCATATACCCACGTTTTATTTACATGGTTATGCAGGTACAGGAAACTCAATGAAGTTATTAGTGAACGCTGCTTACCAATTAGATAATGAAAAAGATGTTGTTAGTGCAAGGGTATCTCGAAATGGAATGGTGACATTTGAAGGGGATTTAAATTTTAATGCGAAAAATCCAATCATTGACATTATTTTAGAAGATAATACAAATAAAGATTTAAACAAAAATGCACAGTGGATTCGAAATGTCATCATTGCGACCATGACACAGTATCATTTTAATAAATTTAATTTTGTAGCACACTCCATGGGTAATCAATCTTTCAGTTATTATATGTTGAATTATGGCGATGATCTGCATTTACCAAAACTAAATAAACAAGTTAGTTTAGCAGGAAATTTTAACGGCGAAGTAGACATCAATGGTTTAGATTTAAATATAACATTGAACAATCAAGGAAAACCTAATTTAATGTTAAAAGATTATAAAGATATATTACCAATGAAGCATGAATATCCTAAAGATGCTCATGTGTTAAATATTTATGGTGATATTGGCGATGGCACACATTCAGATGGACGTGTAACAAATGTATCTTCAAAATCGTTGGAATATTTACTAGGAGATCACATAGCAAGTTATGAAACCTTTAAAGTGACGGGTCCTCAAGCAGAACATAGTGAATTACATGATAATCAAACTGTCATAGATAAAATCAACACATTTTTATGGGGAAATGAAAAGCATTAACAAAATAAGCCAGTGTCTACCCAATCATCATGTTGGTAGCACTGGCTTATTTAAGCATTAGCTTGAGATAATAAATTTAATAATGATTTACGATTTTCTTCACCAAATACGTGTGGTTGAATCATGATTTCGTCAATATCAAAATCTGTCATCATTAATTTTAATTTTGAGATGACTTCATCTGGAGAACCTACGATAACTCTATTTTGATGTTGTTCTATTTTTTCTAATTCGCGGGACGAATATTTTCGTTGTGCTGCATAAGAGGTCGACGGATAAAATTTAGGTTGATCCAAGTAGTTAATTCGCAATAACCATAGATGAAAAGCATGTGCTAATGACTCACGCTGACTTGCGTCGGTAGCTGTTATGATGAAAGAAGACATAATTACATATGACTGTTTTGCTGTGTGATATTGTTTGAACAACCAACGATAATGATTAATCACTGATTGTATTTGATTTTTATTTTGCCCCATGTTCGCAATGACAAAAGAGAGCCCTTGTTTAGCCGCAAGTGTAGCGCTTGTTTTACTTGTACCTAAGATGAACATATCCGGTTTGGTTTCTATTATCGGTGTGGCACGTAAATCCTTATAACGGTGGTTACTATCTGTGTCATCATTAAAATAATGTATTAAATCTTTAATTTGCGTTAAGTAGTCAGGTTGCTCTGATTTAAATTCATTTAGTGCTTGATTGACATTATTATAACTTGGAGAATGACCAGTACCTATGTTTACACGGTTTGGATGGCGTGCTTCCATAACTTTAAATATTTCAGCGACTTTATAGGCACTATAGTGAGGTAACATGATACCGCCACTGCCAATTTTAATCGATGTCGTATTTTCTAATAAAGACATCATTAGCATTTCAGGTGCGCTAGAAGCAACAGACAATACTTGGTGATGTTCTGCAATCCAATAACGTTGATAACCTAATTGTTCGGATAATTGTGCTAAAGCTACAGCGTGATTGATTGCGTCTGTTGCACTACGTCCTTCAAATATTGGAACATAATCTAATATACTTAGTTTCACAATAGATTTCCCCAATCTTCAATATTAAGTTTAATTTGTGTAATATAGCCAAATCATAACATGAGCGGATAAGGTTAAATAAGCGATTTGATTGATAGAACAAAACTATCTCTATAGAATATAAAAAAAGAGTGAATGGAGGCAATATAATGAAAACAGAAAGAATCGTATTAGCCAAAAGACCAGAAGGTATTCCTTCTAATGATGTATTCAAGTATGAAACAGTTGAAGTTGGTATGCCAGATAGTGAAGAAATACAAATTGAGACGCTCTATATTTCAGTAGATCCATACATGAGAGGTCGAATGGATGATAGTAAATCATATATTACACCATTCCAATTAAATGAAGCAATGAATGGTCACATCGTTGGTAAAGTAACTGAATCCAATGCGGATGGGTTCAATAAAGGTGACATTGTTACAGGTACTTTCCCTTGGCAAAAAGTTGTGAATGTAAAAGCAAAGCATGCCATTAAGGTTACGCAAACGAATATCCCTTTATATTTATATCTAAGTGTACTAGGTATGACGGGACAAACGGCATATCATGGTTTATTAAAAATTGGACAACCCCAAGAAGGAGAAACGGTTGTAGTATCAGCCGCTTCAGGTGCGGTAGGTTCAGTAGTGGGTCAGATAGCTAAATTAAAAGGCGCACACGTAGTGGGGATTGCTGGTGGCAAAGAAAAAACGAACTACTTAACTGACTCTTTAGGATTTGATGAGGCTGTTGACTATAAAGCAGATAACTTTTCAGAAGCACTGTCCAAAGCAGTACCTAATGGTGTAGATGTTTACTTTGAAAATGTTGGCGGTACTGTCGGAGATGAAGTAATGAAACACTTAAATCAATTTGCACGTATACCTGTGTGCGGTGCTATTTCAGGTTACAATAATACAGAAATAGAATATGGCCCACGTATTCAGCCAATTATTATTAAATCACAGGCCTTAATGCAAGGCTTTATCGTGGCAAATTATGCCGATGATTTTGCTAATGCAAGTAAAAAACTTGCGCAATGGGTACAAGAAGATAAGATTAAAACAAAAACTTCAGTAATGGAAGGATTCGACAATGTACCAGAAGCCTTTAGAAACTTATTTACAGGTGATAACTTTGGTAAACAAGTCGTTCAAGTTTCGGATAATAACTAATTATTAAGGAGATGCATGTTATGAAAGCGATCGGTGCAGATAAAAATTTTAATTTAGATGAAGGTAATTTATTTTACGAGTTTGATACTGAAACGCCACAACCAAAGCAATATGAATTACTGGTTCGTGTTAAAACAATCAGTGTGAATCCGGTAGATACAAAAATAAGAAAAACACCAGTAGAGCATGCACCACGCATATTGGGCTATGATGGTGTAGGTATTGTTGAGGCCGTAGGACCAGATGTAAGCCATTTTAATGTTGGTGATGAGGTATATTATTCTGGATCTCCAAAATATCAAGGGTCTAACCAAGTTTTGCAATTAGTAGATGAACGATTAGTTGCTAAAAAACCAAAGAATATATCAAATGTGGAAGCGGCAAGCTTGCCTTTAACAGGACTTACAGCATATGAAACATTATTTGATGTTTTTAAAATTTCATTTAATCCAGAAGAAAACAAAGGTAAATCTATCTTAATTATTAATGGTGCAGGCGGTGTAGGAAGTATCGCTACGCAAATCGCAAAGCATTACGGTTTAAATGTTATTACAACAGCATCACGTGAAGAAACAATTAATTGGTCCAAAGATATGGGTGCAGACATTGTACTTAACCATAAAAATGATTTAGCTGAAGAATTCAAGAAATATGAAATAAGTGAAGTAGATTATATCTTCTGTACATTTGATACGGATATGTACTATGAAAAGATGATTGAATTAGTAAAACCTAGAGGCACGATAGTTACGATTGTAGCCTTTAACAATAAGCAAGATTTAAACTTACTCAAACCTAAAAGTATTACATTCACACATGAATTCATGTCAGCCCGTCCAATTCATGAAACAGAAGATATGCAAATACATCGTGATTATTTAACAGATATAACTGAAAAAATCGAAGCGGGTATTTATAAACCAACTGTTACAGAAGTGATTGAAGGTTTAACTGTCGATCATTTATACGAGGCGCATGTTAAACTTGAAAACCAAGGAATGATAGGCAAACTGGTTATTAAACTATAAGTGTAAACAAAGTCATTTTATTTAAACATGCAATATAAACGTATTATAAACATCTTTTAAATTAGGCCAGTTAGCAATGGTTAATTTAAAAGATGTTTTTTTAATTTTGAAGCGTGATTATTAATGTTTAATTATCTGTAACACTGTTCGCTGTATACGAATATATGCAAAAAGATAGGGTATGTATCATACATAAAGTATAGGGAGTGTGTAAATTTGATATGCGTCTAAATAAATTAACAGTGGTATTTTGGGTAGCATTACTAATCTGTACGCTATTTGTGGTGTATGGTGCAGTTTTACCTAAGCAACTTGAAATGGTTACGCAAAATATTACGAATTTTATTGCAGTCAATTTTGGCTGGTATTATTTATTACTTGTATTATTTATTTTGATTGTTTGTGTTTATTTATTATTTTCAAGGTATTCATCTATTACTTTAGGGGAAGAAGGAGAAGATCCTGAATTCTCTTTAAAATCATGGTTTGCCATGTTATTTAGTGCGGGTATGGGTATCGGTTTAGTATTTTGGACAACTGCAGAACCTATTAGCCATGCATTCACTTTAACACCGTTACATAAGGCAGGTACACAAACCGCCATAAATGAAGCTATGCAATTCTCATTTTTCCATTGGGGCGTTCATGCTTGGGCTGTATATGGCATAGTTGGACTTGTATTTGCTTATTTTAATTTTCATAAAGGTTATCCAGGTTTAGTAAGTGCTACACTAACACCTATTTTAGGAACTAAAATGATGAGAGGACCTATAGGTGGTTCGATAGATGTCTTAGCTATCATTGCCACAGTTACAGGTGTAGCAGCAACATTGGGATTTGGTGCTTTACAAATCAATGAAGGCTTGCATTTCTTATTCGATATTCCGTCGAATTTTGTAACACAAGTCATTATTATTGTGATAGCAACCGTATTATTCACATGGTCAGCGTGGTCTGGTATTGATAAAGGGATCAAAAATCTAAGTAATATCAATATGATTTTAGCTTTTATTGTATTACTTGTTCTATTTTGTGTTGGACCAACATTGAATATTTTAAATACGTTTACCAATTCATTGGGAGACTATATTGCGAATTTCTTTAATATGAGTTTACGTATCCCACAAGCAGGTGGAGAAAAATTCCAATGGCTACAACAATGGACGATATTCTATTGGGCATGGTGGATTTCATGGGCACCATTTGTAGGTATATTTATTGCACGTGTTTCTAGAGGGAGAACGATTAAAGAATTTATACTGGGGGTACTATTTGTACCAGCAGTTGTTTGTTTCTTATTTTTTGCAGTCTTTGGTGCGTCTGCCATCTATTTACAACAAAATGGAATTGCCAATATTGCAAAAGAAGCAACCGAAACAGCGACATTTGCGACGTTAGAACATTTTCCATTAGGGTTTGTACTCAGTATAGTGACATTAGTCGTTATTATGATTTTCTTTGTAACTTCAGCTGACTCAGCTACGTATGTTTTAGGTATGCTTAGTTCGAAGGGCAGTATCAATCCTTCAGTTTTTGTTAAATTAAGTTGGGGCATTATTTTAGCATTATTCGCTATGATTATGATCTATACTGGCGGCACGCAATCTATTCAGAACTTATTAATCATCGCAGCCTTGCCATTCTCGATTGTTATTATATTTATGATTTGGTCACTTTTTAAATCATTATCTATTGAAAAACCAAGGCCTAGTAATAAATTAATGATTTCAGATGATAAGCTTTTACAATATCGTAAAGCAAATCAGGAAGATAAATTTGAACAAAATAGTAAATAAGCAAAATTTAATAGTGAGTCCCAATTTGTTTTGTCAAAATTGTTAAAAATAAAATTCAATAAAAATGTTTTTAAGAATTTTTTTAAGGGTATGTATTCTGTATGACAAGTACATATTATCAAAGCATAGGAGGTGTCATACGAGGTGAAACGACTTAAGAATTTTATCCTTGGCCTTTTAATCGTAGTAATTGTTGGCTTTTTACTCTTTATGTATATTAAAGATTCTAGAATAACTCAGTATCAAGATTATTTTACTCAGTTTAACTGGTTTGAACCAACACTTATTGGATTAGCCGCATTACTTATTATTATTGGTCTCATTTTAGTATTCAGCTTGTTTAAACCTACGTATAGAAAACCTGGACTTTATAAAGATTTTGAAGATGGTCATATTTATGTATCTAGAAAAGCGGTTGAAAAATCAGCTTACGATACACTTACACAATATGATCAAATACGTCAACCAAACGTCATTGCAAAACTTTATAACAAGAAGAAGAAATCTCACATTGCTTTAAAAGCAGATTTCTTTGTTCCTGGTGATGTTCAGGTTAAATCTTTAACAGAAGAAATTAGAAATGACATCAAGCAAAATGTTGAGCATTTTACAGAATTACCTGTTTCAAAATTAGAGGTTAACGTTAGAGATCAAAAAACTTCAGGCAAACGTGTGTTGTAAGGGAGGGTTATCATGGCTAACAATAATAACCAAAATGGACAAGATTCTACACAAGAAGTGGTTGATTTTTTCAAAACTTTTAAATGGAGAATTATCGGCTTCTTGACATTCTTAATCATTGCGATTTTATTCCTAACTTTAGGTTTTTGGAGTACAATTTTAATTTTAGTATTATGTTTGATTGGAATAGGAATCGGGTACACTAAAGACCGTAAGCAAGACTTTTTAAATTTCCTTAATCGATGGAGTTAATCTATTAAAATGATGTAACAAAGTAGTAGTGATTATTAAGTATTTATAAAATAAATTTTATTTAACAAAGGAGAATGTATTATGGCAGTAGATAACAACAAAGCTAAACAAGCTTATGACAACCAAACAGGTGTAAATGAGAAAGAACAAGAACAAAGACAAGAGCAACAAAATCAACAACCTGAGTTCACTAATAAATTATCATTTTCTGATGAAGTAATTGAAAAAATTGCTGGTATTGCAGCACGTGAAGTTAGTGGTATTTTAGAAATGAAAGGCGGATTTGTCGACAACATTTCTAGCTCATTCGGTAGCAGCAACAATGTAACACAAGGTGTTAGTGTTGAAGTTGGTGAAAAACAAGCTGCTGTTGACTTAAAAGTTGTTTTAGAATATGGCGAATCAGCTCCAAAAATCTTCCGTAAAGTAACTGACTTAGTTAAAGAACAAGTTAAATATATTACTGGTCTTGACGTAGTTGAAGTTAATATGCGCGTTGAAGATGTAATGACTAAAAAAGAATGGTCTCAAAAAAATGAAAAAAACCAAAGCTCAAACAATGAGGACAAAGGTTTACAATAATTAATTGAGAATCTAATAAAAGTACCGATAAAGCCTAGGCTTTATCGGTACTTTTTTCGTATTTAAAATTAATATAAACGCATTCATTCAATCTATTTTTACTTTAATCTAGCGGACGGTAAAGTGGGTTATCGACTTTGATGTACGTATAATAGTCTGCTTCATCTTCTAATCTCATTGTCGTTACACATTTATAATCAATTTTCGAAGCAAATAAAATGGATTTAATTGATTTGATTCTAGTCGTATCATCCATAGTTTGTGAGATTACTTGAAGTTTTTCATGAAGCATATTGCTAATCATAGACCAAATTGAAGTCTCCAAGTCTTTACTTTCACTAGCCTGAGCTATGGATACGATGAGTTCACCGAGATGATTTTGGATACTTGAATAGAAGACTTTGTTAAATACGGTTTGAGATTGATCAGTTAATATTAATGACTTTTCATGAAATGTATCGGTAGAATAACCCATGCTATTTAGATAGTGCTCATCAATACGTAATCCCTCAAAATCCCTAATATAGAGCTTATCTATAGAACCATCATGTTTAAATGTCGCAATTGAATTTTGTAAGTGAGCTTCTAAAGCGATGCCATATTTTACATATAACGGTAATGCTAAATCTATTAATGCTTGAGCATACGATTGCATCCATTGGATACTCGCCTCATCATAACTCTCGAATTGATGTGCTTTTTTGTATTTTTTAATTAATGTCCATATAGGTGTTTCACTATTATTGATATAGTTAGCAACAAGACTTGATGGAATCATCGGTATGGTATTGCTTTGAATAGATTTATAAATGTTTTCACGAAATAGTGTACCTAATTGTTCACTTTTAATGGTTTGTATCGATTCGGCGTCTTGCGGATTATAAAAATGTATACTTGCGAGCTCATCAATCGTATCTGCCTTAATATTTTTAAAGAGACTATCTGTGCTTTTAATATTATTTAATATTCTTGTAACTTGTGGCCCATTAATTGTTGTCTGTTCAGATAAAGTACGAATTTCACCAGTAATGTGAACATTAGTGGATAACTTGATATGTGGTAATGTTTCTGGTAATTCAGGCATCAGCGTCCTAAATGATAAACCTGCAAAATAATCTAATTCGTAGTCAACAGGGATAATGAGTCCTTTTTCAAGTTCTTGAATATAATCTTGTTTTAAAATTTCATCATATTGCCATGGATGTACAGCCATCGCGTAGTAATTATCAACTTTGTCATTACCGAGTATTTTAACTGCTGAATCATGTAAACCATCAAAGCAATTGTAGACTAAGTCATTATAATTATTATTTAAAGCATGTGTTTTAGCGATATTTTTATGAATTAATATAAATTGCAATTTGATGTTATTTGCAAATTCAGAAGAATAAGCAATTGCAGTTTCAGGTGTCATACCTTTACGTAATTTGGCACCTGGATGTAATGGATGACCTTCGACAACTGCTTGCTCAGACCTTAAATACGGATCGGCCGATGCGTAAATGAGTTCACACAATGGTTCGCTATCATCAGTCAGTGTATACGCCTGATAACTTAATGCTATGGCCATATTAGCTACGCTATTATCCATATCTTCTTTGAACTGCATACTTGCCTCATTATCTAAGTGAGGTGCTTCTAATAAAATACACGATAATATTTCACTTGGATGTAATATACGATGATATTCATTATTTTGTTCAAAATAAAATGGCCCTGTCACATTAATTCTGTCGAAGGCATGTTGTCCTAAAATAGGCGCATATAACTTTCTTTGTGCATGTGGGAATGAAATTGTTAATACTTTCGTATGTGGTGTAGCTATTGTGAAAGATAACTGTTTAGTATCAATGATTTCACTGTAATCTCGGCAATTAACTAAATTCTCCCGATGCATTGAAGTTATCAATCTTTGTGAAATTTTATCTCGACTTTCTAATAATATAGAATTAAATGCCTCTGCCCAAGTAGGGTTTACAGATTGTATATAAGACAGCGCGTATTGTTCATCATTAGTAAGTTTATTAATTAAATTGTTGTCGTTTATTTTGGAATTCATAATGCACCTCTAAAAAAATTATTTTACAAACGTATAAGATATTTGTATAATCCATATTATCGATAATGATAATTATTATCAATTAAAAAAACAGGAGGAATTACATGGCAAAGTATTTTTTTCCAAGTTCATTCTTACTGTTTTTAGGGAACTGGATTGGACAAATTACGCTGAATTGGTATGTATTTACTTTATATCATAACGCAATTTATCTCGGATTAATTAATTTTTTCCGACTCGTACCCATTTTGCTCATAAGTGTAGGGGCGGGCAGCTTGGCAGATAAATATGAAAAAGGTAATCTTTTAAAAATAACTGTATCAGCGTCTTGCATATTAACTACTATACTATGTATTTTAACATTTCAACATGCAAAACTACCTATTGTTGTATTTTTAATTTATGCGCTTGGGCGGGGAATAATGAGCGCTATAGAAACACCAGTACGTCAAGCAGTGCTACCAGATTTAACTCAAAGATTAACGACGACTCAGGCTGTTGCTTATCACTCATTTATTATTAATATTTGTAGATCGATTGGACCCGCCATCGCAGGTTTTATCATGGCTACTTACAATGCAGAAATAAGTTTTGGCGTTCAAGCGTTTTGCTATCTTGTATCACTCATACTTTGTTTGCCATTGAACTTTAGTGAGCATATAATAGCTAAGGAAAATACAGATGTAAGCATAAAGTATGTGATGACATATTTTAAAGAAAATTTAGAAGGATCTAGAATCTTTGTGACGTCATTATTGATTATGGCAACTGGATTTACCTATACAACGTTATTACCAGTATTAACGGATAAAACATTTCCCAACCAAGTGACTATTTTTGGGAGTGCTATGACGTGTTGTGCGATAGGTGGTATTATTGCAACCATGATTTTACCTAATATTTTAGAGAAAGTATCAATGGTGAAAATGTATTACGTGAGTTCGATTTTATTCGGAGTATCACTGCTTTGTATAATTAGCAGTCAAACTTGGTTGTTATTTACATCTATATTCTTTATAGGTCTTTTTAGCCAATGGGCACGCACTACAAATAGAATTTACTTCCAACATCGAGTGAAAGCAGAACATAGAGGTAAAATACTCAGCGTCGTAATGATGGACAGAGGAATGATTCCTTTAGGCGCAATGGTCATGAGTTTCTTGGCAGAATTTATCGGGATTATTGAAACTTTCGTCATCATGGGTATAAGTACATTTATCATCGCATTCGTATTTAGTGTGATTAGTAGACAAAGAAAAAATGGAGGCAGTATTGTATGATGCATCAAACGTGGCAGTTAGCAGATAGAAATGTACAATATCGTATTTTTAATGCAATTATTAAAGAACAAATTTTTCCTGAAAACATGTTTTTTAACGAGTATGAGCATTTTGTTGAATTGCAAATTCATGGCCAAGTGTTGAAATTACAAAAATCTAGAAAGAGTGCTATGGAAAGATATGAATTTTATGGTGCTATCTCCTATATCAAAGGTAAAGTAGAGACTGAGATTGCTTCATTAGAACAACTTTTAACTGTACTGGATACTCATTTTGATATTCCAATTAGTCAAAGATTAACTGAAGAATTGCTATCCAGTAGAGAAGGGTTCGCATTAACGTATGAACACTTTAATCATAGACAATCGCTAATTCATGCAACACTTAAATTTTCAAAAATGCCTGAAACAATTAATTTCTTTTCATGGCTTCAACATATGGCAGATACTGAACAAATTAATGACTTAAGTTATTCAGAAAGTCTTGTCATCGAAGGTCATCCAACACACCCTTTATCAAAGACGAAGTTACCTTTATCAGAAGCAGAGATTAAACAATATGCACCAGAATTTGAAAAAATAATTGGTTTGCCAATCATGCTTATACATAAACAACATTGTGTCATAACATCTATGGAAAACGATACGGACTTCATTTTAGATGAGATTGTTCCTGAATATCGTTATAAATTAAAAGCCTTCTTGGATGTTCACGACTTGGAATTAAATGATTATAGTTTAATGTTTGTACACCCTTGGCAGTATGAAAAGGTTATTCCGCATCAATTTGCAGAATGGATTGAATCTAAGTATTTATTACCAACACCTTTTGAAGTTGAAGCAAAAGCAACACTATCATTTAGAACGATGCAATTAATAGGGAAACCTTACCATATCAAGTTACCAGTTGATGTACAAGCCACAAGTGCAGTACGTACAGTGTCTAGTGTGACAACGGTAGATGGGCCTAAACTCAGTTATGAATTACAGGATATGCTAGATATATATCCTCAACTGCATGTTTCTATGGAGCCGTTTGGTATTCATGCTAAGACGGAGCCTGATATTGCACGTCATTTGGCTTGTATTGTCAGACATCAACCCTATTTGGCTGATAATGGTACAACTATAGTGACAGCGAGTTTAGTCAATAGAAATCCAGTTGATAACCAAATAACAGTAGATAGTTATTTGAATTGGATTAATGATGAAATTACAGAGGGTACGATTAAGAAATTTCTCAGTGTTTATACCAAAACATTGATTGATCCTTTAGTAGCCTATATACAAGATTATGGTATTGCGTTAGAAGCACATATGCAAAATACAATTGTTAATTTAGGTCCTAATTATCAAATGCAATTTATTATTAGAGATTTAGGTGGTTCAAGAATTGATTTATCAACATTACAACAAAAATTGCCCAATATCACGCTTACAAATAAAAGTTTAATAGCAGAAAATATAGAATCAGTCATTGCTAAATTTCAACATGCTGTAATTCAAAATCAAATTGCGGAACTGATTCATCATTTTTCTCAATATGATGGGGTTGAAGAAACACAGCTATTTGAGATTGTAAGTGAAATTGTAGAACAAGCAATTGATCCCCATAAACCACATGCCCAAAAATTAAGAAATGTGCTATTTGGGCCGACAATTACTGTTAAAGCTTTATTAAGAATGAGAATGGAAAGCAAAGTGAAACAATATGTAACAATAGATTTGAGGAATCCGATATATAAAGAGGTGTAACGTATGGCGCAAGTAAAAATAAATTTATCAAAAATAAAATACAATGCTCAAGTGCTATCGTCTATTTTTAATCAAAATCATATACGATTTACACCCGTAATTAAGTGTGTTGGTGGTGATAATAGAATTGTAGAAACACTCAAAGAAATCGGATTGACACACTTTGCAGATGCCCGTATTGAGAACATTACTAAAAGTAAAAATGAAGATCTATCTTTTATGATGATTAGGACGCCAAGTCGAAGCGAATTAAACGATGTCGTGCAGCAAACGGATATCAGTATCCAAACTGAAATAACAACGATTCGACGATTAAATGATATCGCTAGGGAAAAAGGTACAAAACATAAAATATTGTTGATGGTAGATTGGAAAGACGGTCGAGAGGGCATTCTTACCTATGACATCATTGATTATATTAATGAAATTTTGTACATGCACCATGTGTTAATCGTTGGTCTTGCGTTTAATTTTATGTGTTTTCAATCAGTCATACCTACAGAAGAAGATGTGGCTTTAATCAATCAATTTGTAGATTCAGTGGAACGTGAGACAAATATGAAATTTTCAATTATTTCAGGTGGCAATTCGAGTATGATTCCCCAAATGCTTTATAGAGATTTTGGCAGAATTAATGAGTTAAGAATAGGTGAAACTTTATTTAGAGGTGTAGAAACAACAACAAATCAATCCATAGCTTCTTTATATCAAAATGCAATAACCTTAGAAGCGGAAATTGTAGAAATTAAACCTCGAATGAATATTGCTACCGGACATCAATACTTACAAGCGATTGTGGATATAGGAAATTTAGATACAGCTGTTGAAGATATCCAACCGTTACATCACCATATAAGCATTGCAGGTGCTACGAGTGATCATGTCATGCTTGATTTATTGAATCAAGATTACTATCAAGTAGGTGATAAAATACAATTCAGTTTAGGTTATAAAGCATTAGCCCATAGTATGTATATGGTTAATTTAAAAAAAGCTTATCATCACGATGAGATCATAGAAAATTTGTGTAACAATTTTAATGTTGAAAAATCAAATCGTTTTAAGCTTTAATAAAAAGACTAAAAGTTTTTATTGACACCGATAATCATTATCAATAGAATTAAATATGTAATTATACATATCTAAGGAGTGAAAACGATGAAACATAGTTATAAAATTATGGGTATCCTGTTTTTAACTTTAACACTAGTCATACTGGCTGCCTGTGGTAGTGTCAGTGATAATGATTCGAGTAAATCGGATAAAGGTGATGACAATAAAGATGGTGTGACGATTAAACATGATGGAGGTACTACTAAAGTTGCCAAAGATCCTAAACGTGTTGTTGCACTTGAATTCTCATTTGTTGATGCATTAGCTGCTTTAAATGTGAAACCAGTAGGCGTAGCTGATGATGGTGACAAGAATAGAATTTTGGAACCAATACGAAAAGAAATTGGTGATTATACATCTGTAGGCGCACGTAAACAACCAAACTTAGAAGAAATCAGCAACCAAAAACCGGATGTCATTATTGCAGATACGAATAGACATAAAGGTATTCAAAAAGATTTAGAAAAAATTGCACCAACGATTATGTTACCAAGCTTTGATAGTGATTATAAAGATAATATAGAAGCCTTTAAAACAATTGCTAAAGCAGTCGGTAAAGAAGATAAAGGTAAAGAAAGACTTAAAGAACACGATGAATTAATGGATAAATATAGTAAAGAAATTACTATGGATAAAAAACAACCCGTGTTACCTGCAGTAGTAGCGAAATCAGGATTACTTGCACACCCTGAAAACACATACGTAGGTCAATTATTAAAAGAATTAGGCTTTAATAATGCATTAAATAAAACAAAAACAGATAACTTATCTAAATACTTAAAAGGACCATACTTACAATTAAATGCCGAAGTACTGTCAGATATTAATCCTGGACGTATGTTTATTATGGCAGACAAAGGTGAAAACGATCCAAATCTTAAAAAACAAGAAAACGATCCAGTTTGGCAAGATTTAGATGCAGTGAAAAATAATCGTGTTTCTGTAGTAGATCGAAATACATGGGCACGTGCACGTGGCATTATTTCTTCTGAGGAAATTGCTAAGCAACTAGTAGATATTTCTAAAGAGGAAAAAAAGGATAATCAACAAAAGTAGGGTGACAGGTAAATGACTAAATCAAATAGCATTGACCCAACCAAATTAATAGAGAAAAAAACAAGAAAACGCACAGCACTCACATATATTGTGAGTGTGTGTGCGCTTTTTGTCATTATATACTTCAATTTAAGTGTTGGGTCGTCGCATATTACGTTTAATGATTTCATGGATTACATATGGCATCATACCGACACGAAACAAACATTTTTAATACATAATGTGCGTATGCCACGCATGTTGGCAGCCTTATTCATTGGTGCTGCCCTGGGTGTAGCAGGTCTGTTAATGCAGGCAATGACGAGAAACCCATTGGCATCACCTCAAATTTTTGGTGTGAATGCCGGTGCTTCATTTGTTATCGTCTTTATCACTATGATTGTACCTGCTTTATCTGAATACGCAACAATACTTGCATTTATAGGCGCATTTATAGGCGGACTTACAGTATATTTTCTATCTGGATCCACTAAGGGCATGACGCCAGTTAAACTAGCACTAGCTGGTATGGCAATCCATCTATTTTTTTCTAGCTTGACTCAAGGCATTATCCTTTTAAATGAAGATGCAACTTCAACGGTAATGTTTTGGCTTGTGGGTTCATTATCTACAATCCAATGGCCACAAATTATAGGTGTCATACCATGGTTTGTGCTCGCATTTATAGGGGCCATTGCGATTGCTAAGCAACTAACAATCATGGAACTTGGTGAAGATTTAGCTACGTCTTTAGGACAAAATGTTAAATTAGTAAGAATAGCCACTGGTTTATTGGTCATTGTACTTGCAGGGGCATCCGTTTCAATTGCAGGACCAATTGGATTTGTAGGATTAATTGTACCTCATATTGTAAAACACTATATACGTGCAGATTATAGATTAATGGTTCCACTGACAATGGTGATTGGTGCAGATTTACTATTGTTATCTGATGTTTTAAGTCGATTAATTGCTTTTCCATTTGAATCACCAGTTGGTATCGTGACTTCATTTGTAGGCGCACTATACTTCTTATTAATAACAATTAAAGGAGTCGATAGATTATGATGGGTAAATTAACTTTGCGTTATAGCATCGTAACAGTTTTGTTAATAATTTCTGCAATCGCATCATTGTCTATCGGTGCTGTATTTATGAATCCAATTGAAGCGGTTAAAAGTTTATTTAATCATGATAACTTTATTTTAAATGAATATAGAATACCTCGAATGTTTCTAGCAATAATTGTTGGTAGTAGTTTAGCAATATCTGGCTCATTGATACAAGGTGTCGTGAGAAATGCCCTAGCGTCTCCAGATGTTATTGGTATTACAAAAGGTGCCAGTTTATCTGCTGTAACAATTATTATGTTGTTTCCTTCTGCACCGTTGTTTATACTACCTTTTGGTTCGTTTGCAGGAGCATTGTGTATTAGTATCATATTAACTGTATTGATATCTAAGTTTAATGTTCAAGGCTCAAAACTTGCACTTATAGGTTTAGCAATTGGTGCGATTTGTACAGCAATTGTGCAATATTTATTAATTCGAAATCCAATGGATGCAAATACGGCATTAGTTTGGTTAACAGGTAGTTTGTATGGTCACAGTATGATGAATGTTTGGGTTATTTTGCCTTGGTTTATCATCGCACTTCCGATTATTCTATATTATTGTCATCAACTCGATATTTTGTCATTAGGTGATGATATTGCAACGGCATTAGGGACAAAAGTGAAAAAAATTAAAATGATTCTTCTATTATTAGCTGTCATTTTAGCCGGTGCATCTATTTCAATTGTGGGTGGATTGAGTTTTCTAGGATTGATAGCGCCGCATATTGCAAGAAGAATTGTAGGTCATAAACACATTCATATTACGCTAATGTCAGGGTTGATTGGGGCTTTACTCCTTTCAATCAGTGATTGTATTGCAAGAGGCGTCCATCCGCCCCTTGATATTCCAGTAGGGGTGATTGTGGCAATTGTAGGTGTACCATACTTTTTATTTTTATTAAGAAAAATTTAATTTAAATTAAGTAAAGAAATAGGATGTAAATTGCAAAAGTAACCGCTTTCATTTAAAGTAGAATTAATTCTATACTTATAGAATCGATTCTACTTTTTTAAAATGACAGTAAATAGACAAAAATTACCGATTTACATATTTATACATTATACGTTATAATTATAGCTGTTGTTTTTTAAAA
Source organism: Staphylococcus sp. LKG3-1 (assembly GCF_048568385.1). NCBI lineage: Bacteria > Bacillati > Bacillota > Bacilli > Caryophanales > Staphylococcaceae > Staphylococcus > Staphylococcus sp. LKG3-1. Next base: position 1,189,534 of record NZ_CP183796.1, on the reverse strand, counting down.
ATAAAATCAAATTAATACACCTAAGGGGTGAATAGAGTGAATCAATATAGTAAAGCCCAGATTGTACGTGGTCGACTTAAGTTTATTATCATGTCTTTAATTGGCATAATTTTATTCTTAATGCCAATAAGCATGACTGAAGATGGTGAAAAACAAACAACTTTACCTGTTGCATTTTTAGCTGGACTTTTGAAAGACACTATCGGAGGTGCAATGCCTTTAATTATTGTGATTATTATTACACTATCAGGCATTTTATCTGTATTATGTTCTACAGTACTGAAAAATAAATTAGCACCGGAAGGATTAATGTACAACGCATTTAATGTTAAAATCGGATGGCTCATTTTGAGAATATTAGCAGTTGTATTTGTATGGATTACATATTTAAAAGTCGGCACTGAAGTCATATATTCTGCAGACACAGGTGGTCTTGTATTTGAAAGTTTACTACCGACGTTGGTTACGGTATTTTTCTTTGCTGCACTATTCTTACCATTGCTTATGGAATATGGATTATTGGAATTACTAGGACCAGTATTTAGACCTATTATGAGACCATTATTCACATTGCCGGGTCGTTCTACAGTAGATAATTTAGCATCTTTTATTGGTGATGGTACGGTAGGTGTCTTAATTACAAGTAGACAATATGAAGAAGGATTCTACTCAAGACGTGAAGCAACAGTGATTGCAACTACATTTAGTGTTGTATCTCTTACCTTTGCAATTGTTGTTGCAGAAACTGTGCACATGCAAAACCATTTCTTTTATTTTTATTTAACGGTTATTATTTCTTGTTTAGTGTGTGCATTTATTTTACCAAGGATTTGGCCTTTAAAATCTATTAAAGATGAATATGCAAAAGAAGTTTCTGAGGAAATGAGAACTGAGCAGCTACCAGAAAACAAAACGCCATTAAGACATGGATTTGACATGGCTACAGAAACTGGTATTAAAGCACCTGGTTTTAGATTATTTTTCAAATCAGGTTTTAAAACAGTGATTGATATGTGGTTCGTTATTTTGCCAGTAGTCATGAGTGTAGGGACATTAGCTACAATTATCGCGACATATACGCCTTTATTTTCAATTATTGGTAAACCATTTGTACCATTTTTAGAATTACTACAAATTCCTGAAGCTGTACAAGCCTCAGAGACTGTATTAATTGGATTTGCCGATATGTTTTTACCATCTATTTTAATTGAAGGTGTAGGTAATGATATTACTTTATTTATAGTTGGTGCATTAAGTATTACTCAATTAATATACTTATCAGAAGTAGGCGGTGTGATCTTAGGATCAAAGATACCTGTGAGTATTTTTAAGCTTTTCGTTATTTTCTTAATTAGAACGATCATTGCGTTACCTATTATTTCATTGATGGCACATTTATATTTCAATTAATAGGCGCCTTTACAGATTAAATATCACATTGTATTACTAAAGTATTGTCATACAAAAAGCCATAAAGCAATCTATCAATATAGATACTTTATGGCTATTTTTAATTTGTCATATAATGTATGAACTGTAAAAACTACCGGTACTGGTATCGCTAATATAACGTCAGAGTTATGAGAGGTCTGAAATCACATTTGCTTTAACTACTTTATTACCTAGGATAGGTGAATCGTCACTTTTAGTTTTTGATTTACCTTCATGTGCTTCTTTGAAAGCATCGCTCTTCAACCAACCTTTAAAGTCATCTTCAGAATCCCACCAAGTATTGATATACATTTGATCGTAATCTGCTTCATCATCAATAAGCCAAACTTCAACTTTTTGGAAGCCTTCTAATTCTTGGATTTTACCACCTTGAGTAAACTTTGATGCCATTTTTTCTGCGAAGCCTTTTTTAACATCGATTCGATTTGTTACAACGTACATGCTGCACACCTTCTTTCATTAATATAAATATATTATAGCATTGTTGATTTAAGAAGGTAATTGAGAACGCTTATTAATTAGCGAGCAGATTACAATTGAAAGGCGGTAAATGGTTCAAGCTATTTATAGCAAAGTGAAAATCTCATTAGGTCATTTGTTATAGAAGAAAAGAGGTATAACGAGTAAAATTTAAATTTACTCGTTATACCTCTTTTTATTAATTTTATTTAAGTGAAGTTATTATATGAATTACTTGGTAACTTCATTATAAACTTTTTGATCATTTTGCGTATAAATAATGTATTCATGGTCATCAGTATCGATGATAACGCGGTTCGTTTTTCCAAATGTAGAACCGATTCTCGAAACTTTATCTCTATCGAGTTTTGGTACTTCATGGATATTTTGATCTTGTGAAATGTTCTTAATTTCACTTGTTGGAATTTTGATATCTGCAACTCTCCACTGAATTCTTACTTCATTATTATCTTTTTTTACTGTCATTGCCATAACTCGAACACATCCTTTAAATAATTTGTAGATATATCATACAATATATTGCAATCGTTTTCAAGCGATTGTGTGATACTTTTTCGAAAAAGGTTATACTCATATGTTTTTACGAAAGTATGTTCGCATTAATTGTGTGATTATGCTAAAATATTAATGATAAGGAGAAGTGAAAATGACAGGTAAAACACATGCATCATGCGGCTTATTAGTCGGGGCTTTAACTATAGAATATTTTCATATAGATTTGTTTACTTCGATTACAGTTATTACGCTTGCAGTCATATCAAGTTTAGTACCTGATATTTGTCATACCCAAAGCAAGATAGGAAGACGATTTAAACTGATTAGTTTTTTCATTAAAATGATATTTGGGCACAGGACATTCACACATTCATTGTTATTCATCGCAATTATTGTTTGTTTACTATATGTCATACAAACGCCATCATACTATTTAGTTACGATTATTCTAGGATTGCTTTCACATGTTATACTAGATATGTTAACGCCAAGAGGTGTTAAGTTATTTTATCCGATACCAATTAATGTGAAATTCCTAGTTGTATTTAAAACTGGTGGGCTAGTTGATATCTCATTGGCAAGTGCATTGACCATTGGCGCAATTTATGTGATTTTTCAGCCATTTTTTAATAATCTATTCTTGAATTGGTTATAATTATGGTTGTCCTAAGAATCATAATAATATAAAGTACATATAGTGAAATGATATATCCATATTATAAAAAAGGTATAAATTATATCTGATTAAATGGATATTAAGGAGAGAGAGCATGTTAGATAAGAAAACGCTAGAAAAGTTTAATCAAGAACATCTCATTGAGTTTGAAAAATTAATGAGTTCAAATGAGAAAGAACACTTATCTGAAAAACTTGAATCATTAAATTTAGCTGATATTAGAAATTTATATAATGATTTATACTTGAATAAAAAGGTAATTGATGATGTTTCTTCTGTTAATGAAGTCAAATATGACGTGAAAAGCGAATTTACAGTTGATGAAATCGAACAATATGAAAAAATTGGACTTGATGCGATTAAAAAAGGCAAATTTGCAGTTTTATTAATGGCTGGTGGTCAAGGGACAAGGTTAGGCTACAAAGGTCCAAAAGGTTCATTTGAAATTGAAGATACGAGTTTGTTTGAAATTCAAGCGAAACAATTATTGGCATTAAAAGAACAAACAGGTCAGTATATCGACTGGTATATTATGACAAGTAAAATTAATGATAAAGAAACACAACTATATTTCGAGTCGAAAAATTATTTTGGTTACGACAGAGATCATGTACACTTCTTTATGCAAGATAATATTGTCGCTTTGTCAGAAGAGGGTAAACTGGTATTGGATGTGGATAGTAATATTCTTGAAACGCCAAACGGTAATGGTGGTGTATTTAAATCATTAGCAAAATCAGGTTATTTAGATGAAATGACTGAAAATGGCGTCGAATATATTTTCTTAAATAATATTGATAATGTGTTAGTTAAAGTATTAGATCCATTATTTGCAGGATACACATTTCAGAAAAGTATGGACATCACTACTAAGTCCATACAACCCAAGGATGGGGAAAGTGTTGGTAGGTTAGTCAATGCGAATCAAAAAGACACGGTTCTAGAATATTCAGAATTAGATCCAGAAATAGCTAATGAGTTTAACAATGCTAATATTGGAATCCACTCATTTAAACTGGCGTTTATCAATAATGTTGTTGATTACGACTTACCATATCATTTAGCGATTAAAAACTTAAAACAATTAGATGAAGACTTTGGTGTAATTGAACTACCGACATTAAAGTTTGAACTATTTTATTTTGATATCTTCCAATATGCGCATAGTTTTGTAACATTACAGGTACCTAGAGAGGAAGAATTCTCTCCACTTAAGAATAAAGAAGGTAAAGATAGTGTTGAAACGGCTACGGCTGATTTAAAACGCATGAATATGATATAAAAAGGTGGTTACACTCATGTCTCATTCAGTAGAAGCTGAAGATAATAAACTGGTTAAAACATTTAAAGATATTATTCCCCTGACTTTTGGGGAAGAAATTGGCAACTCAGTATCACATGGAGTGGCTGCTTTTATAGCATTATGTGCATTGCCTTATGCAGCGATACATAGTTTTCTTGAATATGGTGTGTTAGGTGCCTTTAGTGTCTCTGTTTATGTAATAAGTATTTTTTTAATGTTTATCTCATCAACGGTATATCATGCCATGCCAAATCAATCATCACATAAATTCATATTAAGAATAATCGATCATAGTATGATTTATGTCGCGATTGCAGGTACTTATACACCGATATGTCTTACTTTGGTCGGTGGTTGGATTGGCTGGTCTAGCATGGTTGTCTTGTGGGGCATTACAATCTGGGGCATTCTTTACAAATCGTTAGCAAAAAATGTTAATCATAAGTTAAGTTTGATTATGTATTTAGTTATGGGATGGATTGGTGTACTATTTTTGCCAACTATTATTTTTGATTCATCTTTACTATTTATGTTATTTATATTGTTTGGTGGACTTGCCTATACAATAGGAGCTTGGTTTTATGCTCAAAAAAACCGTCCGTATTTTCATATGATATGGCATTTCTTCATTGTAGTTGCATCCGTATTTCACTTTGTAGCTATCATGTATTTTATGTAAGATAATTAAAGTTGTTAACAGTGTTCATTGACATTGTTAGCAGCTTTTTTTATGGCATGTTTAAATGTTGTATGCACTGAAGAGCGTTTTTGAAAAATGTGTTGAACTTATAAATAAATAATGGTTAAGTAGATATTGATATTGTTAGAAAATTTAAGGGTTAGGAAGTTATATATGAATATAAAATCATTAGGCATTATTATTGCGTTAATATTAATTATGTTTATGTCTGCAATAGAAACTTCAATCGTTTCCTTAGCATTGCCAACTATAAAAAATGATTTAAACGTAACGTCATCTATTTCATTGATATTTGCTGTGTATTTTATTGCAATTGTTATTGCAAACCCGATTGTTGGGGAATTGTTAGATCGTACTAAAATTATATATATTACATTATTAGGGCTTATGTTATTTACAATAGGAAGTTTATTTTCAGGGCTAAGTGACACATTTACCATGTTAATCATCTCTCGCTTTATTCAAGGATTGGGTGCAGGTGTCATGATGGCATTAAGCCAAATTGTCCCAAAACTGGCATTTGAGATACCTTTACGCTATAAAATCATGGGAATCGTTGGAAGTGTATGGGGGATATCCAGTATTATAGGACCTGTTTTAGGTGGCGGTATTTTAGAGTTTGCTACATGGCATTGGCTATTCTTCGTGAATATTCCAATTTCAATTATTGCAATCATACTTGTAGTGATTACATTTCATTTCGAGAATGAAAGTACTTCAACTAGTGCTAAATTAGATGTAAAAGGCTTATCGTTATTTTATACTTTTGTATTCTTTTTAATATTTGCAGTGATGTATACAGCCAATATTTATTTAAATATCATTTCAATCATATTAGCTACGGTTGTCGGTGTTGTGTTATATAGAAATGAAAAGACAATAAAAACACCTTTTATACCAGTGCAAGAATTTAATAAAACAATTGTTTTAATATTTTTTACTGATTTTGCATATGCAATTATACTTATGGGTTATAACCTCTATATGCCAATTTATTTACAAGAAGATCTTGGCTTATCTCCATTACAAAGTGGGTTTGTTATTTTTCCAATTTCGTTTGCGTGGCTAGTATTGAATTTTAATTTAGATAAAATAGAAGCAAAAATGACTAGGAAGGCATTATATATATTTGCATTTACATGTTTAATGCTTTGTGGCATTTTAGTATTTATAGGAACTAACTCTCCAATTTTTATTGCTTGTAGTTTGTTATTAGCAGGTATAAGCTTTGGTACAGTTTATACTAAAGATAGTGTTATCACACAAGAAGAAACCTCTCCTAAAAATATGAAGCGTATGATGTCATTATACACTTTGACTAAGAGCCTGGGTAATTCAGTCGGATCGACAATTATGGGCTATGTCTATGCGTTATCTATTCCAATTATTGGTTTGCATATTCATAACATTGTAATTTTGAGCTTTGTCATCTTGTTTATACTTATAATATTATGGTCCATCACATATCGAAAACAAGATACATTAACTTAACATGTTTTAACATTGCTAAGTGTTTTTGTTTAAAATGAATAACAAATGATAATATAGTAAGTTGAATTTCTGTCGTTTGGTCATATAAAGTTATAATGGTAAGATATATAATGCATTCATATCACATATAAGAAAATATATGTTTATATAGTCAATGATTGATTAAGAAAGGGAGGACAGTAAGCTATGAAATATTTAAGATATTTATTAACAACGCTTATTGTGCTTTCTGTATTTATTATTTCTGGTGCGATTTTTTTAACTTTTTTAGGATTTGGTTTATACGGATTAAGTAGAATTTTAATCTACTTTCATCTTGCATATTTTGGTTATAATAAAAGTTTTTACGATAACTTGATATATTACGGTAGTTATATTGTATTAGGCTATTTCAATTTATTCATTGTAGAAAATTTAATGGATTATTTTAGAAAAAAATTACCTGAAAATCCTTACTTTCAAGGACTTACCTTTCAATTAATTACGTTTTTAGTAACTACATTGTTGTTTTATTTTATAGTGCACATAAATTATACCTATATCGACATCGACTTTTGGGTAATTGTATTAATTATTGGCGTATTATTCATCTGTAAAGAAATATTTTATCCGGATAGTAAAAATTTAAATCAAAAAAATAAATAATGTAAGTGAACATTATATTCTTAAACATAAGGAAGATCTTGCATATTTTGAATTACAAACAACTTAAATACATTGATCTAAAGTGAAAGTAGTTAGCTTATTATTCTAATATTAAGAATAGATTGAGCTAACTGCTTTTTTATTGAACAAATTATATTTATACTTAAATTAAACTATTTAAAGCAAATGTTAGTTTTGTTTGTTAAAATATAATTGATATTTAAATAAGAGGGGGACGCTTTGTGTTAACGATAGCGCAAGTTAAAGAACTTGTTGGAGAATTAAAAGATCCAATAATAGATGTACCATTAAAAGAAACAGATGGAATAGTAGAAGTTACTATTAAAGAAGAGATAGAACACGTTAGTGTTAAAGTAGCAATGGCGCAATTAGGTGGACAACCGCAATTAGATTTGCAAATGGCTATTGTAGAAGTATTAAAGGAAAATGGAGCAAACACGGTTGGCATCAGATTTGAAGAATTGCCGAGTGATGTTGTTGAGCAATATCGTGGCTCTGGCGAAAACGAAAATCAAACCATTGAAGGATTACTTTCAAAAGATAATCCAGTAGAATTTATCGCTATTGCTTCTGGTAAAGGGGGCGTTGGTAAATCAACAGTCGCTGTTAATCTAGCAGTATCATTAGCGCGTGAAGGTAAAAAAGTAGGCTTAGTAGATGCTGATATCTACGGTTTTAGTGTTCCAGATATGATGGGAATTGATGAGAAACCAGGTGTACAAGGCAAAGAAATCATTCCCGTAGAACGTCATGGTGTGAAAGTGATCTCAATGGCATTCTTTGTAGAAGAGAATGCACCAGTGATTTGGAGAGGACCCATGCTAGGTAAAATGTTAACTAATTTCTTTGTAGAAGTTAGATGGGGAGATTTAGACTACCTTATCTTAGATCTACCTCCAGGCACAGGAGATATTGCATTAGATGTTCATACGATGCTACCTTCAAGTAAGGAAATTATAGTGACAACGCCACATCCAACAGCAGCATTTGTCGCAGCCCGTGCTGGCGCAATGGCTAAACATACAGAACATTCTATTCTAGGTGTAATCGAAAATATGTCTTATTTCCAAAGTAAAGAAACAGGGAATAAAGAATATGTATTCGGTACTGGTGGCGGAGAAAAACTTGCAGAAGAACTACAAACTGACTTGCTAGGACATCTCCCGTTAGAACAACCATCTTGGAATCCAAAAGACTTTGCACCTTCAATTTATCAAGCTGATGATCGACTCGGTGAAATCTATCAATCCATGGCACAACAAATCATTGATAAAACGACAAAATAAGTCATTTCAGTAATGGATAGAGATTATTTTAATTTCTATCCATTTTTTTATTGCAATTTTTTAAAATGGTGGTAGAATAGTTTCTTGTGGCAAACAATTGCTACTAAATAAGCGAACGAAAGAAATCACAAAATCTTAAATTAAATATTGACTTTCCATTGAGGAATTGATATTATTTAAAAGTCGTCAAAAACGGCAACAACATTATTTAAAGAAATTATAAAAAGTGTAAAAAATATACTTGAAATAATCTTAATAATAATTTAATATTATTAAAGTAATGTTAATTACTCATTTAAAAAATATTAATTTTTTGTTGACAAGTTGTCAACAAAAATGATATAGTAATGAAGCAACTATTTAAATGAACATTGAAAACTGAATTGCAATATGTCAACGTTAATTCCGAACGCAACATTAAATTGTTGGTTCAAAACAAGTGTTAGAGATAACACAAATTAGTATTTTATGAGCTAATCAAACATCATAATTCATTTATGGAGAGTTTGATCCTGGCTCAGGATGAACGCTGGCGGCGTGCCTAATACATGCAAGTCGAGCGAACAGATAAGGAGCTTGCTCCTTTGACGTTAGCGGCGGACGGGTGAGTAACACGTGGGTAACCTACCTATAAGACTGGGATAACTTCGGGAAACCGGAGCTAATACCGGATAACATTTGGAACCGCATGGTTCTAAAGTGAAAGATGGTTTTGCTATCACTTATAGATGGACCCGCGCCGTATTAGCTAGTTGGTAAGGTAACGGCTTACCAAGGCGACGATACGTAGCCGACCTGAGAGGGTGATCGGCCACACTGGAACTGAGACACGGTCCAGACTCCTACGGGAGGCAGCAGTAGGGAATCTTCCGCAATGGGCGAAAGCCTGACGGAGCAACGCCGCGTGAGTGATGAAGGGTTTCGGCTCGTAAAACTCTGTTATTAGGGAAGAACAAACGTGTAAGTAACTGTGCACGTCTTGACGGTACCTAATCAGAAAGCCACGGCTAACTACGTGCCAGCAGCCGCGGTAATACGTAGGTGGCAAGCGTTATCCGGAATTATTGGGCGTAAAGCGCGCGTAGGCGGTTTCTTAAGTCTGATGTGAAAGCCCACGGCTCAACCGTGGAGGGTCATTGGAAACTGGGAAACTTGAGTGCAGAAGAGGAAAGTGGAATTCCATGTGTAGCGGTGAAATGCGCAGAGATATGGAGGAACACCAGTGGCGAAGGCGACTTTCTGGTCTGTAACTGACGCTGATGTGCGAAAGCGTGGGGATCAAACAGGATTAGATACCCTGGTAGTCCACGCCGTAAACGATGAGTGCTAAGTGTTAGGGGGTTTCCGCCCCTTAGTGCTGCAGCTAACGCATTAAGCACTCCGCCTGGGGAGTACGACCGCAAGGTTGAAACTCAAAGGAATTGACGGGGACCCGCACAAGCGGTGGAGCATGTGGTTTAATTCGAAGCAACGCGAAGAACCTTACCAAATCTTGACATCCTTTGAAAACTCTAGAGATAGAGCCTTCCCCTTCGGGGGACAAAGTGACAGGTGGTGCATGGTTGTCGTCAGCTCGTGTCGTGAGATGTTGGGTTAAGTCCCGCAACGAGCGCAACCCTTAAGCTTAGTTGCCATCATTAAGTTGGGCACTCTAGGTTGACTGCCGGTGACAAACCGGAGGAAGGTGGGGATGACGTCAAATCATCATGCCCCTTATGATTTGGGCTACACACGTGCTACAATGGACAATACAAAGGGCAGCTAAACCGCGAGGTCATGCAAATCCCATAAAGTTGTTCTCAGTTCGGATTGTAGTCTGCAACTCGACTACATGAAGCTGGAATCGCTAGTAATCGTAGATCAGCATGCTACGGTGAATACGTTCCCGGGTCTTGTACACACCGCCCGTCACACCACGAGAGTTTGTAACACCCGAAGCCGGTGGAGTAACCATTTATGGAGCTAGCCGTCGAAGGTGGGACAAATGATTGGGGTGAAGTCGTAACAAGGTAGCCGTATCGGAAGGTGCGGCTGGATCACCTCCTTTCTAAGGATATATTCGGAACATCTTCTTACGAAGATGCAGGAATAGCATTGACATATTGTATTCAGTTTTGAATGCTCATTGGAGTATTCATTGCATTATTTTGTACATTGAAAACTAGATAAGTAAGTAAAATTTATGATTTTACCATGCAAAACCGAGTGAATTAGAGTTTTTTAACAAGCTTTGAATTCAAAAAGAAATAATCGCTAGTGTTCGAAAGAACACTCACAGATTAATAACATTTTGGGTTTTCAACCGACTTGTTCGTGTTGAAAGTCAAAAAAGATTAAGTTATTAAGGGCGCACGGTGGATGCCTTGGCACTAGAAGCCGACGAAGGACGTTACTAACGACGATATGCTTTGGGGAGCTGTAAGTAAGCTTTGATCCAGAGATTTCCGAATGGGGAAACCCAGCACGAGTTATGTCGTGTTATCGATATGTGAATACATAGCATATCTGAAGGCAGACGCGGAGAACTGAAACATCTTAGTACCCGCAGGAAGAGAAAGAAAAATCGATTCCCTGAGTAGCGGCGAGCGAAACGGGAAGAGCCCAAACCAACGAGCTTGCTTGTTGGGGTTGTAGGACACTCTATACGGAGTTACAAAAGAACAGACTAGACGAATCATCTGGAAAGATGAATCAAAGAAGGTAATAATCCTGTAGTCGAAAGTTTGTTCACTCTTGAGTGGATCCTGAGTACGACGGAACACGAGAAATTCCGTCGGAATCTGGGAGGACCATCTCCCAAGGCTAAATACTCTCTAGTGACCGATAGTGAACCAGTACCGTGAGGGAAAGGTGAAAAGTACCCCGGAAGGGGAGTGAAATAGAACTTGAAACCGTGTGCTTACAAGTAGTCAGAGCCCGTTAATGGGTGATGGCGTGCCTTTTGTAGAATGAACCGGCGAGTTACGATTTGATGCAAGGTTAAGCAGTGAATGTGGAGCCGTAGCGAAAGCGAGTCTGAATAGGGCGTTGAGTATTTGGTCGTAGACCCGAAACCAGGTGATCTACCCATGACCAGGTTGAAGTTCAGGTAACACTGAATGGAGGACCGAACCGACTTACGTTGAAAAGTGAGCGGATGAGTTGTGGGTAGCGGAGAAATTCCAATCGAACCTGGAGATAGCTGGTTCTCTCCGAAATAGCTTTAGGGCTAGCCTCAAGTGATGATTATTGGAGGTAGAGCACTGTTTGGACGAGGGGCCCTTATCGGGTTACCGAATTCAGACAAACTCCGAATGCCAATCAATTTAACTTGGGAGTCAGAACGCGGGTGATAAGGTCCGTGTTCGAAAGGGAAACAGCCCAGACCACCAGCTAAGGTCCCAAAATATATGTTAAGTGGAAAAGGATGTGGCGTTGCCCAGACAACTAGGATGTTGGCTTAGAAGCAGCCATCATTTAAAGAGTGCGTAATAGCTCACTAGTCGAGTGACACTGCGCCGAAAATGTACCGGGGCTAAACATATTACCGAAGCTGTGGATTGTCCGTAAGGACAATGGTAGGAGAGCGTTCTAAGGGCGTTGAAGCATGATCGCAAGGACATGTGGAGCGCTTAGAAGTGAGAATGCCGGTGTGAGTAGCGAAAGACGGGTGAGAATCCCGTCCACCGATTGACTAAGGTTTCCAGAGGAAGGCTCGTCCGCTCTGGGTTAGTCGGGTCCTAAGCTGAGGCCGATAGGCGTAGGCGATGGATAACAGGTTGATATTCCTGTACCACCATTATTCGTTTTAAGCGATGGGGGGACGCAGTAGGATAGGCGAAGCGTACGATTGGATTGTACGTCCAAGCAGTGAGATTGAGTGTTAGGCAAATCCGGCACTCTTAAGATTGAGCTGTGATGGGGAGAGGAAATTGTTTCCTCGAGTCGTTGATTTCACACTGCCAAGAAAAGCCTCTAGCTAGAATTGTGGTGCCCGTACCGCAAACCGACACAGGTAGTCAAGATGAGAATTCTAAGGTGAGCGAGCGAACTCTCGTTAAGGAACTCGGCAAAATGACCCCGTAACTTCGGGAGAAGGGGTGCTCTTTAGGGTTAACGCCCAGGAGAGCCGCAGTGAATAGGCCCAAGCGACTGTTTATCAAAAACACAGGTCTCTGCTAAACCGTAAGGTGATGTATAGGGGCTGACGCCTGCCCGGTGCTGGAAGGTTAAGAGGAGTGGTTAGCTTCTGCGAAGCTACGAATCGAAGCCCCAGTAAACGGCGGCCGTAACTATAACGGTCCTAAGGTAGCGAAATTCCTTGTCGGGTAAGTTCCGACCCGCACGAAAGGCGTAACGATTTGGGCACTGTCTCAACGAGAGACTCGGTGAAATCATAGTACCTGTGAAGATGCAGGTTACCCGCGACAGGACGGAAAGACCCCGTGGAGCTTTACTGTAGTCTGATATTGAAATTCGGCACAGCTTGTACAGGATAGGTAGGAGCCTGAGATACGTGAGCGCTAGCTTACGTGGAGGCGTTGGTGGGATACTACCCTCGCTGTGTTGGATTTCTAACCCGCACCATTTATCATGGTGGGAGACAGTGTCAGATGGGCAGTTTGACTGGGGCGGTCGCCTCCTAAAGAGTAACGGAGGCGCTCAAAGGTTTCCTCAGAATGGTTGGAAATCATTCATAGAGTGTAAAGGCATAAGGAAGCTTGACTGCGAGACTTACAAGTCGAGCAGGGTCGAAAGACGGACTTAGTGATCCGGTGGTTCCGCATGGAAGGGCCATCGCTCAACGGATAAAAGCTACCCCGGGGATAACAGGCTTATCTCCCCCAAGAGTTCACATCGACGGGGAGGTTTGGCACCTCGATGTCGGCTCATCGCATCCTGGGGCTGTAGTCGGTCCCAAGGGTTGGGCTGTTCGCCCATTAAAGCGGTACGCGAGCTGGGTTCAGAACGTCGTGAGACAGTTCGGTCCCTATCCGTCGTGGGCGTAGGAAATTTGAGAGGAGCTGTCCTTAGTACGAGAGGACCGGGATGGACATACCTCTGGTGTACCAGTTGTCGTGCCAACGGCATCGCTGGGTAGCTATGTATGGACGGGATAAGTGCTGAAAGCATCTAAGCATGAAGCCCCCCTCAAGATGAGATTTCCCAACTTCGGTTATAAGATCCCTCAAAGATGATGAGGTTAATAGGTTCGAGGTGGAAGCATAGCGATATGTGCAGCTGACGAATACTAATCGATCGAAGACTTAATCAAATTTTAAATGTTTTGTTTGCTTGAATCATATTTTACTTACTATCTAGTTTTGAATGTATAATTTCATACATTTCATTGTCTGGTGACAATGGCAAGGAGGTCACACCTGTTCCCATGCCGAACACAGAAGTTAAGCTCCTTAGCGCCGATGGTAGTCGGACTTACGTTCCGCAAGAGTAGGACGTTGCCAGGCAATTTGATTATTCCACAGTAGCTCAGTGGTAGAGCTATCGGCTGTTAACCGATCGGTCGTAGGTTCGAGTCCTACCTGTGGAGCCATTATGGCCCCGTGGTCAAGCGGTTAAGACACCGCCCTTTCACGGCGGTAACACGGGTTCGAGTCCCGTCGGGGTCATACATATTAGGAGAATTAGCTCAGCTGGGAGAGCATCTGCCTTACAAGCAGAGGGTCGGCGGTTCGAACCCGTCATTCTCCACCATTCTTAATTGAATAGCTTGGAGGGGTAGCGAAGTGGCTAAACGCGGCGGACTGTAAATCCGCTCCTTCGGGTTCGGCAGTTCGAATCTGCCCCCCTCCACCATTAATGGGCTATAGCCAAGCGGTAAGGCAATGGACTTTGACTCCATCACGCGCTGGTTCGAATCCAGCTAGCCCAGCCATTAGAGCCATTAGCTCAGTTGGTAGAGCATCTGACTTTTAATCAGAGGGTCAGTGGTTCGAGCCCACTATGGCTCACTCTTAAGTACTTCTCATATGAGAAGTACTTTTTTTATGTTTTAAATTAATTATCGCTTTGTTGAAATTAAATTTATCATTTTCTTTTTATACAATATTATGATTGAAAATAGTAAAAACAGTGTGTTTATCATCATTTTATTGAATGATAAATCATTAAAGTGGTTTTATATGTAAAAAGAAATGAAATAGCTAAATGTACTGTATTACCCAAGGTTGAAAACTCAAACGCTTTAGATTATTCTAGTAACAAGATAACAACAAAGGGGTTTTATAGATGAACAAAACAGTAGAAATTATAGGTGCACCATCTACATTTGGACAAAGGAAATTAGGGGTAAACCTTGGTCCAGATGCAATACGTTATGCTGGTATAGTAGCAAGAATTGAAGCGATTGGATTAACTGTAAAAGATTCTGGCAATATAAATGTACCAGAACTTAATTTAAATAAATTCAATTCAGAGCAACAAGGACTACGAAATTTAGAGGAAATTATTGAAACATCTGAAACATTAAGTCAGTCTGTTTCCAATAGTTTATCAAATAACCATTTTCCATTAATTTTAGGTGGTGACCATTCTATTGCGATTGGTTCTATTTCTGGAGTCAGTAAGCATTATGAAAATTTAGGAGTTATATGGTATGACGCGCATGGAGATTTAAATATACCAGAAGAGTCACCTTCAGGAAACATCCATGGTATGCCTTTAAGAATACTTGCTGGCGATGGGGATGACAAGTTAGTCAACATTGCTAATTATGCGCCCAAAGTAAAACCTGAGAATATCGTTCTCATTGGTATGAGAGACTTGGATGTAGGCGAAAGACAATATATTAAAGACAATAATATTAAAACATATACGATGGCTGAAGTAGATAGATATGGTATTAAACAAGTCATTGAAGAAACAATAGACTACTTGAAAGAAAAAACAGATGGCATTCATCTATCTCTGGATGTTGATGCTTTAGATCCAGTTGAAACACCTGGTACAGGTACTAGAGTATTAGGTGGACTAACTTATCGTGAAAGTCATTTTGCGTTAGAATTACTACATAATTCTAATTTAGTAACTTCAATGGATCTTGTAGAAGTTAACCCATTAATAGATCATAATAATGATACAGCTGAACAAGCTGTTGGGCTTGTAGGCAGCTTCTTTGGAGAAACGTTATTATAAATAATAAAGCAAACGGATGTAGATGCCTTCTACATCCGTTTTCGTTTATTTTAGATAAAAAATAAATACTAAATATGACAGTTAGTGTTATGATTGGTATAATAGGTAACATGGGAACAGATAACCGGAGGAGATGTTATGGATTTATCCAACTTTTTTGACGACTGGAGTACAGTAAAAATTATTGCTAGTGTACTCGATTTACTCATCGTATGGTATGTACTTTATCTTCTCATTACAGTTTTTAAAGGTACCAAAGCCATTCAACTATTAAAAGGTATTGTCGTGATAGTGATTGGCCAACAATTGAGTAAAATGCTTAACTTAACAGCAACATCCCGTTTATTTGATTTAGTTATTCAATGGGGTGTATTAGCATTAATTGTAATATTCCAGCCAGAAATCAGACGTGCCTTAGAACAACTTGGTCGAGGCAGTTTATTCAAACGATATTCTACGAATTTAAATAGTGATGAAGATAAATTAATATCATCTGTGTCAAAAGCTGTACAATATATGGCTAAACGTCGTATAGGTGCTTTGATTGTTTTTGAAAAGGAAACAGGTTTACAGGATTATATTGAAACTGGTATTGCTATGAATTCAGAAATATCACAAGAATTATTAACGAATGTGTTTATACCAAATACGCCATTACACGATGGTGCAATGATTATTCAAGCAAATAAAATTGCAAGTGCAGCATGTTATTTACCGTTATCTGATAGCGAAAAAATAGCAAAAAGTTTAGGTACAAGACACAGAGCAGCAGTTGGTATCTCAGAAGTATCAGATGCATTTACTGTAGTTGTATCTGAAGAAACGGGTTCGATTTCTGTTACATTTGATGGTAAATTGAGAAAAGATATTTCTAATGAAGCTTTTGAAGAACTACTAGCTGAACATTGGTTTGGCACACACTTTCATGAGAAAGGTGTGAACTAATATGTTAGAGAGTAAATGGGGTTTAAGATTAATCGCATTGATGTTAGCTGTATTATTTTTCTTGTCAGCTAATAACATGTTTGGAAATATTTTTGATGCAGATAACTTAAGTCAAAAATCATCTGAAACTATTCAAGATGTGCCAGTTCAAGTGAAATACAATAATAAAGAACTTTATGCAAGTGAAGTTCCAAATAAAGTAGATGTTGAAATTTCTGGACCACAATCACAAGTTTTAAAAGCAGAAAATGGTGAAAACATTAGAGCTATTTTAGATCTTAGTGGTGAAAAAGCTGGTAAACATACAGCTCAATTTAAAATTAATGGATTAAACAAAGATATTGATTACACAGTGAAACCAAAAGAAACAACTGTTTCACTGGAAGAAAAAGTAAGTAAAACATTTAAAATTGAACCAGATGTAAGTAATAACGATTTGAATTCTAACTATAAAATAAGTGAACAAAGCGTTTCACCTGATACAGTTAAAGTTACAGGTGGACAAAAGCAACTAGATAAAATCGCTTATTTAAAAGCTACTTATAAAAACAAAAGTAAAGTTTCAAAAGACACTACAGACGTTGCGAAAATAACAGCATTTGATAGAAACTTAAACAAAATTGATGTTTCAATTGACCCTAATGAAGTCAATTTAAGTGTTAAAGTAGAAGATTATAGTAAAAAAGTAAAAGTGAAAATGAAATCTGTTGGTTCGCTTTCAAATGGACAAGAAGTTAAAGATATTAAATTAGATGATAACGAAGTTGAAATCTATGGTAACAAAGACGACTTAGATGACATTGATGAAATTACAGCAAGAATTAATTTGGATGGCATTTCAGATACAACTGAGGAAAAGGTAGATTTCCAAGTTCCAGATAAGGTCACAAAAGTTAGTCCGAAAGATACCACTGCAAAAATAACAGTTAAATAGATTTTTAAAATAAAGGAGATATATATAATGGCTAAATATTTTGGTACAGATGGCGTAAGGGGCGTTGCAAATAAAGAATTAACGCCAGAACTTGCGTTTAAATTAGGACGCTATGGTGGCTATGTTTTAGCACATAATGAAGGTGAAAAGCATCCTAAAGTACTAGTAGGTAGAGATACACGTGTTTCTGGTGAAATGCTAGAATCTGCTTTAATTGCTGGATTGATTTCTATTGGTGCAGAGGTTATGCGTTTAGGTGTTATTTCAACACCTGGTGTGGCTTATTTAACACGTGAAATGGAGGCTGATCTTGGTGTAATGATTTCAGCTTCTCATAATCCAGTACCAGACAATGGGATTAAATTCTTTGGTTCTGATGGATTTAAATTATCAGATGATCAAGAACAAGAAATCGAACATTTATTAGATCAAGATAACCCTGATTTACCAAGACCGGTTGGTGAAGACATCGTACATTACTCAGACTACTTTGAGGGTGCGCAAAAATATATTAGTTATTTAAAATCGACTGTAGACGTTGATTTAGCAGGTATGAAAATTGCACTAGATGGTGCACATGGTTCGACTTCATCACTTGCACCATTTCTATTTGGTGACTTAGAAGCTGATACAGTAACAATTGGATGTAATCCTAACGGTTATAATATTAATCAAGAAGTAGGATCAACACATCCTGAATCACTTGCTAAAGTCGTTGTAGAATCTGAGTGTGATTTTGGATTAGCCTTTGATGGTGATGGTGATAGATTAATTGCTATCGATGAAAAGGGAAATATCGTAGATGGTGATCAAATTATGTTTATTATTGGTCAAGCTATGAGTAAGAATCAGGAATTAAATAATAATATGATTGTTTCTACAGTTATGAGTAACTTAGGTTTCTATAAAGCACTTGAGAATGAAGGTATCCAATCAAATAAAACAAAAGTTGGAGATCGTTATGTTGTTGAGGAGATGAGACGTGGTAACTATAATCTTGGTGGAGAGCAATCAGGTCATATTGTATTAATGGATTATAATACAACGGGTGATGGCTTGTTAACAGGTGTACAACTTGCAAGTATCATTAAAATGACTGGTAAAAGCTTGAGTCAACTTACAAGTCAAATGAAGAAATATCCTCAATCATTAGTCAACGTTCGTGTTACTGATAAATATCGTGTTGAAGAGAATATAGATGTACAGGAAATAATGACTAAGGTTGAAGTTGAAATGAATGGAGAAGGCCGTATCTTAGTAAGACCATCAGGTACAGAACCCCTTGTTCGTGTAATGGTTGAAGCTGCGACAGATGAGGATGCGCAACGTTATGCCAATACAATTGCTGAAGTAGTCCAAGATAAAATGGGCTTAGACAATTAATATATTTTAAAGGAAAGAGACTGGGACATAAATAGATGCCTCAGTCTCTTTCTTAATAGAGTAGTAGATGTTATTGTATTGAAAATAGTTTAATATTATATAAGCTAAGGCACATGTATAAGACTACTAGAATGATTAAGGATTACATGAGCTAAGCTCATGCATAAGAACTACTAGAATGATTAAGGATTACACGAGCTAAGCTCATGCATAAGAACTACTAATTCACATAAAATGTGAAAGTAGTTCTAAAAAGTAGTTCTAAAAAGTGGCTCTAAAAATAATTTTGATATAAAAAAGTACGAATAGGCTGAATTAAGCTTATCCGTGCTTTTTTAATTATAGATTAATTTTACAATACATTATATTCTTTTACTATTTCTGAAGTTAATTGATCATCTGTTTTAGCAAATGATTTCAAGAAGCCTTCTACACCATGTTTATCAATGTACTCATTTTTTTCAACTGTTTCTTGATCATTGGTATCATCATATTTTAATAATAATGCCGCTGTTTTGATGAGTGCATCATGTTTCAAATTATTTTGGTATAAATAAGATAGTGGTTTAATGATTCTATCTTGTGGTCCAATTTTACGCATAGTGCCTCGTCCAACACGTGTTACTTCGTCTGATAAATTAGGGTTTTTGAAACGACCAATGATTTTATCAACGTATTGAGCTTGTTCACTTTCTGTAAAATTGAATTGTGTTGTAATATATTGACTTGTTTCTTTTAGAACATTTTCTAAACCATGTCTAATATTATCATCATTAACAGCATCTAATATTGTTGGTTGGCCATAAAATCTACCTGCATAAGCAAGATAAGCATGACCAGTGTTAACAGTGAGTAATTTACGTTCAATGTATGGCGTTAAATTGTCTACATATTTAATATGATCTAATTCTGGACCAAACCAAGCATCTTTTTCAATTACCCATTCGTAAAATGGTTCAACGATAACATCTAAAAGATTATCATTTGTTTGTAAAGGAACGATACGATCGACAGCAGAGTTTGCAAAGTGAATATGATCACCTAAAGGACCAGTGATATCTAAAATGGCATCTTTTAATGTATTTGTGGCCATTATTGCATTTTCACAAGCAACAATATTAACTGGCGTCTCTTTTTCCTTTAAATAAGGTGCAAATGATTTTGCAATAATAGGCAAGATATTAACGCCTACAGCAGTAGTAATTAAATCTGCTTCTAATACGGCTTGTTTTAGGCTTTCAGAAGGGCCACCTGAATTAATTGCATCGACATTATGCACACGTGTAGTTGTTTTTGCTTCATCTGCTAGGATGACATCATATTGATGTTCTTTATCTAAAGCATTTATAATTTCTTCGTTCACATCAGCAAAAGTAACTTTTACATCGTTATCCGCAAGAATATATCCAATAAAACCACGACCAATATTACCTGCACCAAAGTGTAATGCTTTCATTATGCTTCAGCCTCCTCAAAGACTTGTTTGATTTCTTCAGCAGATGATGCATTAATAATACGATCAACGTTTTCTTCTTCACTAAAAGTAATCGCAATTTTAGAAAGTAAATCTAAATGTTCGCCATCTTTACCAGCAATACCTACGACAACTTTAACTTCTTCACCTTCCCAATCGACACCTTCAGGAATTTGAATTAAAGTTAGACCAGATTTTAATACGCTTGTTTTAGCTTCATCTGTACCGTGTGGAATGGCTAAACCATTACCCATAAATGTAGATACAACTTGTTCACGATCTTTCATAGCTTGAATATAATCTTCAGTCACTGCACCGCTAGATACTAAGGCATGACCTGCTTTTTCAATAGCTTCGTTTTGATCCTTTACTGTTTGGTTAATAAAAATATTTTCATTGCTAAATAATTCGCTCATTGTCTTCACTCCATATTTAATAAATTTTGTAATTGTATCAGATAACTTTGCTTCAATAAAACTTGAAGTTGTTCGGGTCTTTCCATAAATCCATCGATATTATCAAGATGCTCTACCATTTTTCCAGATATTTCACTTACCAATTGAGACATGGTGTCATCGGGAGGTACAAACATATTTAATAAATATCTCACGGATTGATTGCCATTTTGATTACTTTTAAGCACAATAGGCTCATTTAAAATCGTTATAAGTATGAATGGTTTTTTGATGATATCATTTTTTAAATGAGGTATAGCGATAGGGTAGGGTTCTAAAACAAACCCTTGACTGTCCATATGTTGCTTAATAAGTTCAGCGAATGACGGCCCATCCGTAATAATTTGATGTGATAATAATGTTGATGTTAAATACTGACTCCAATCTGATACCATTGTGTAGTCAATATTTACCGAATCGATAATTTCTAAACCTTTTCGTATATAATTTAGTTTGTCTTCAGGATTTAAAATATTATGATGCTTCGGTTCAATAGCTTGATGCTTAAATTGATGTTGCTGTGTATTTAAGAACGCTGCAACATGATTGATATCTGCATCAGGTAGTAGGGGATTTACTGTAATATAAGGGGTTGTAATATCGATATCTACAGTAGAAATAATTGCATCAAATTGTGATGTATCCATTTCTTTTAAATCACCCACAGAAGCCTGTGTAGTTTTTTGGATTTCGCTAAAGGTTTGTTGCAAACGCGTAGCAAGTAAACGACTCGTACCTATACCACTACTACATACGACCAGCACATTATATAAGTGAGCACCTTGGCTTTGAATAGCGCCACCAAAATGTAAAACAATAAATGCAATTTCACTATCTGGAAATGTAAAATCTGGCCAAGTTTGTAATAAGGCGCGATGTACACTTTCAAATAATCGCGGATATTTGTGCTTAATCATTTCAGTTAATGGATTATATGTTTCAATATTGGCATTTAATCTATTAATAGCTGGAATGATATGCAATTTTAAACCTTCGCTTAAAGTTTCAGTATCTTTAAATGTTTGCTGTGAAAAATGCGTGACTGACTGTATGAATTTTTCGATTTTTGATTCATCTTTACTGTCTTTAAATACTTCTGCAGATTCTTTTCGTTTTGCGCCGCGGAGGTGAATCGTAATAAAAGTCACTTCGGCTTGATTAAACTGAACCCCGTATATATGCTCAAGATGTAGTGCAAGCGCTTGTGCCACCTCATGTTCAAATGAATCTTTAACACTTTGATAAATATCGTCGTTCAATGCAACATACTGACCATTTAACATCCGATCAATACTTAAGACGATATGCACTGTAAGGGTTAAATAACTAGACTCAGTCAATGAGTAGGGCAATTGATCGAGATGGTCCATAAGAATTCGTTCAATTTGGAAAATCTTATCCATATCTACCATAGCTAGTTGGGATTGATTAATAGATTGATAAACAAAGTGATTTTCGATTACGGAATAAACACTGGTACTATTTAGGTTATTGACCATTAATTGACTTAATAATTCACGTTTTTTAGATTCTGCGCCATGTAATTGAATACCTTCTCCACGTTTTTTGTGTAAACGTAATTGATATAAATCAAGTTCCACATCGAGCTCATCTAAGAGTTTCGTTAGTGTTTGATTCGATACACCAATTTCTTGTGCCAATCCATATTGTTTAATAGGGGTATCAGATTGTATCAATGCATATAAAATGATTACTTTTTGTTCTTCTTGTGATAAATCTATGGTGTTTTCATGCAATAAGGCATGTTTCAGTGAAGATAGAGCACCTTCACTTGTATTGAGTTGTATGCCTTTTTTTGTGACGCGCTCTAATGCTATATCAAAATTAGATAGGAACGATTCAATTGATTTTAATTCTCTATGAATAGTACGAGAGGATACAGCTAAGTTTTGAGCAATGTCGTAAATTGTGACATATTGACCGTGATATTTAATTAACATTTCGATAATTTCTTTTTCACGTGTACTCAAAAACATAGCCATACCCTCCAGTATTGTTCTATATAGTGATTATTTATTTTTTAAGATTTTCAAGTAATTCATCATATCTAGGAGAGTTTAAGAAATTATCTACAGAGATATGGATTGCATTTGGAACTTGTTTGATTGCTCTGTCAGTAAGTTTCTTCTGAGTGATAACAAGTTGTGCATCGCTAGGCAATTGATTGATTGCAGTATTTGTAACATTTACATCTTGGATGCCTGCTTTTTTAAATTTATTACGTAACATACTTGCACCCATAGCACTTGATCCCATACCAGCGTCACAAGCAAATATAACATGATTCACTTTACTATAATCATGTGCGTCTACATTTTCAGTATCATAATTATCTAACAATGCTTCTTCTGATTGTTCTTCATTATTTTCTGAAGTTGAAGTAGAAGCGGTAGTTGAAGTTGCATTATTATCTTCATTCCCTTTTAGCTTAGAAGATACACTTGATTTTTTCCCTTTTGAAGCTTCCATTTTTTCGGTAGCTGCTTCTAAGTCTTCTTCAGGCTCTTTTGTGAATTTCAAAATAAGTGCTGCCACGATAAATGATACGATTGCTGCTAAGAGTACACCAAGCACCATGTGTAAGAATTCACCTTTAGGCGCGTTCAACATATAAACGATGAATGAACCAGGTGAGGCAGGACTCTTGAAGCCGAAATCAAGTAATGAATAAGTTGCCACACCAGTCATACCACCTAAGATTACAGCGATAAATAATAAAGGACGCATTAATACGTATGGGAAGTAAATTTCATGAATACCACCTAAGAAGTGGATAATCCCTGCGCCATATGATGTTGCTTTTGCTGTACCTTTACCAAAAATCATATAAGCAACTAAAATACCAAGACCAGGTCCAGGGTTAGATTCAATTGTGTATAAGATAGATTGTCCAGCAGATGCTGCTTGATCTGCACCAAGTGGTGTGAAAACCCCATGGTTAATTGCATTGTTCAAGAAGACAATCTTAGCAGGTTCAACGATAATACTTACTAATGGAAGTAAATGTGCATGTACCAATGCTTCAACAGCAAGTGACAAGATATGCATAATAAATTCCATAATTGGAGCTAATATTTTAAATCCAACAATAGTCATGATGAATCCTAAGATACCAGCTGAGAAATTATTGAATAACATCTCAAAACCTTGTGGTGTTCTAGGTTGAATAAACTCATCTGTTTTCTTCATTAACCAACCTACAAGTGGTCCCATAATCATAGCACCAAGTAACATTGGTGTATCAGGTAATGCTACGATAACACCCATAGTTGCAACAGCAGCAATAATACCACCGCGCATTTCGTGAATTAAACGACCACCACTATATGCAATAAGCAAGGGAATTAAATATGAAATCATAGGTCCAGCTAATTCACTTAAATCTTTATTAGGCCACCAACCACCATCAATAAAGATTGCAGCGATAAAGCCCCATGCGATAAATGCACCGATATTCGGCATAATCATACTACTTAAAAATGAACCAAATGCCTGTACCTTACGTCCAAGACCTTTGTTTTCTTGCGTCTCTGTTTGTGACATAGAATTGCACCTCTTTTTCTCTTTTTATTTATAACTTTATTGTATGGGGGGACAGGGGAATAAACAATAGAAAGTAATATCAAATTTGTCACAGTATCTTTGACAAGTTTGTGAATATAACTGGACACTTCATAAATATGGATATTACATGTTAAATGTCACTGATTAAGCACAAAGTTATTTTGTAAATAAATTGTTAATAAATTATTTGCATTAAGTAATAAGAACATTGTACAATTAATAATATTGATAGGAAGGAGGACAGTTTAAGCGTTAGTTCAATTAAAGCGCCTGTACAAGTGAAGAGGTTATGTGTTTGTAATTTAAGGTTTATAACAGAAATCTTAATAGACACGATAATCGAAGTTTGTAGACGAGGAGGGTAGTTATCGAACCATCGGCGGATGCTATCCCGGATGTGGCTCATTCGTTAACTTATTAAGGAAAACATTAGGGTAACCTGGTGCACAAAGTTAATAAGATAGCCAAAAATTAAATATAAAAATATACGGTGAATGAGATAACCATTGCCATCAAGGTATTTTCAATTTCTATATGATAAATATAGGGATAAGTCTGCCTTCGATGGTTTATATTAAATTGGACAGGTTCGAATTCGCTAGAAGTTCAATTATCTCTTCACCATTAAATTGGAGGAAATTTTAAAATGTGTGGAATTGTTGGATATATTGGGCAAGATAATGCCAAAGAATTATTATTAAAAGGTTTAGAAAAATTAGAATATAGAGGTTACGACTCAGCTGGTGTAGCAGTGGTAAATGATGAAGGTACTTCAATATTCAAAGCAAAGGGTCGTATCGCAGAATTAAGAAAAGTTGCAGATAGTGAAGCTACTGACGGTAATGTAGGTATTGGTCATACACGTTGGGCTACACATGGTGTGCCAAATTATGAAAATTCACATCCGCATCAATCAACGACGGAACGTTTTACATTAGTTCATAATGGTGTAATTGAAAATTATGAAGAATTAAGAAACGAATACTTATCAGATGTATCATTTATTTCTGAAACAGATACAGAAGTCATTGTTCAACTTGTAGAATATTTCTCAAATAGTGGCCTTGATACAGAAGCAGCATTTACAAAAGTTGTTTCACTATTAGACGGTTCATACGCTTTAGGATTAATTGATAATGAAGATAAAGATACAATTTATGTAGCTAAAAATAAATCACCATTATTAATCGGTGTAGGTGATGACTTTAACGTTATTGCATCAGATGCAATTGCTATGTTACAAGTTACAAATCGTTATAAAGAAATTCATGACCATGAAATCGTTATTGTTAAACGTGACGAAGTCATTATCAAAAATCAAGAGGGTCAAGTTCAAGAAAGAGAAGCATATACTGCACAAATAGATGCAGCAGACGCAGAAAAAGGCGTTTATGATCACTATATGTTAAAAGAAATTCACGAACAACCTGCAGTGATGCGTCGTATTATCCAAGAGTACCAAGATGAAGAGGGTAACTTGAAGATGGATCCAGAAGTGATTAAAGATGTTGCCGAAGCAGATCGTATCTATATCATTGCTGCCGGAACAAGCTATCATGCTGGTTTAGTAGGTAAAGAATTTATTGAAAAATGGGCTGGTGTCCCTACAGAAGTGCATGTTTCTTCTGAGTTTGTATATAATACACCTTTACTTTCTGAGAACCCACTATTTATCTACATTTCTCAATCAGGAGAAACAGCAGATAGCCGTGCCGTGCTTGTTGAAACAAACCGCTTAGGTCATAAATCATTAACAATCACTAATGTAGCTGGTTCAACATTATCACGTGAATCAAATCATACATTATTGTTACATGCAGGTCCTGAAATTGCAGTAGCATCTACTAAAGCTTATACAGCACAAATTGCAGTATTATCTATCTTGTCACAAATCGTTGCTAAAGAGCATGGTAAAGATGTTGATGTAAGTTTATTACGTGAATTAGCAAAAGTAACAACTGCAATCGAAACAATCGTAGATGATGCAGATATTATGGAACAAATTGCAACAGATTTCTTAAGAACAACGCGTAATGCGTTCTTTATCGGTCGTACTGGAGACTACAATGTCAGTTTAGAAGGCGCATTAAAATTAAAAGAAATTTCGTACATTCAAGCTGAAGGATTTGCTGGTGGTGAATTAAAACACGGTACGATTGCTTTAATTGAAGAAGGTACACCAATTATTGCACTTGCTACACAAGAAAGAGTCAACTTGTCTATTCGTGGTAACGTGAAAGAAGTAGTTGCACGTGGTGCAAACCCATGTATTATTTCAATGGATGGCTTGAATAAAGAAGGCGATTCATATGTTATTCCACATGTGCACGAACTATTAACACCATTAGTTTCAGTTGTTGCATTACAATTGATTTCATACTATGCAGCATTACACAGAGATTTAGATGTTGATAAACCACGTAACTTAGCTAAATCAGTAACAGTTGAATAAAGAGCATATGATTAACAGCTAATTAGTAGTGCTATTGTAATATCTAATTTAAATGCATGAAATCATATATTGTATAAATAGGGCAAGAATGAAATCAAACTTAAAGTTTTGATTTCATTCTTGTTCTTTTTTTATAATAAAAACATATGACTTTGATTTATATTTCAGTGATATACAGTGCAATAGGCAGTATATTGAGAACTAAATGTTTGAGGTATGTAGTTAAATGATAGTTATTGTGGATTAATCATGAATTGTATTGTTTTAAATGAGTAGCACTAATATAAATCAACGATAACGATTACAATCAAATTTGAACTTTAATTATTATATAAATCAAAATCTTTTTAAAATGTTATTATGTTTATTATGCTTATCATCATAACTAGATAAACTTTAAAAGTGAGTTGAATATAGTGGAAAAACCTAAAATTTATTCTATGGCTTTTGGAAAAGTATACGATTTATTAATTAAAAAAGTAGAGAAAAAGGATAGAACCAAACAAGAAGCGGATGAAATTATAAGATGGATGACAGGTTACACGCAATCAGAGATTGATCGCTTGGTTGCGGATGGGACAGATTATGAAACATTTATAAATCAAGCGCCTAACTTAAATCCAGAGCGAACAAAAATAACGGGTGTCATTTGTGGTGTACGTGTAGAAAATATGGAAGCCTCCGTTATGAAAGAAATTAGATATTTAGATAAAATGATAGATGAACTGGCAAAAGGAAAGGCATTGGATAAAATATTTAGACAACACAAATGATCGAATGAAGGTGATTTGTTAAGTCATGTTAGAAATTGCATAAGAGAAAAGGGGTATAACATGTTAATTGACTTGAAAAATATATCACGTAGAAAACAAGGTAAGGAAATCATTAAAAATGTGAGCTGGCAAATTAACGAAGGTGAAAAATGGATGCTTTATGGCCTAAATGGTGCTGGTAAGACAACATTGCTAAACATATTAAACGCCTACGAACCAAATACTGCTGGAACGATAAACTTATTTGGCATGCAACCAGGAAAAGTGGGCTATTCTGCTGAAACAGTCAGAGATTACATAGGGTTTGTTTCAAATAGTTTAATGGATCGTTTTCAAGATGGCGAATTGGTGCGAGATGTTGTAATTAGTGGCATATTTAATTCCATAGGTGTATTTAAAACTATAGAACCACATCATATTGAATTGGCACAACAATATTTAGAACAAATGGGAATGCGTGATTTTGAGTCACAATACTATGGTTATCTATCTACAGGAGAACGTCAAAAGGTACTTATTGCTCGTGCGCTGATGGGTCACCCCAAATTACTTATTTTAGATGAACCAGCATCTGGCTTAGATTTTATAGCACGAGAAGATCTGTTACAAGCGCTCGAAAAATTGTACCAACAACAACCTGAATTAGCTGTTATATATGTGACGCATTTTATTGAAGAGATTACACAAGATATACAAAAAGGCTTTTTACTGAAGCAAGGTAAGAATTATAAACAAGGTAATATTAAAGATATTTTAAATAGTGATGTTATGAGCAACTTTTTTAATAGAAATGTCAATGTACGCTATCAAAATCAACGCTACGCACTATTTATGAATAATGTGTAGATTGCACATTAGCATAGTTAATGCCATAATTTAAGATGATTATATGTGATGGAGGATTATATAAAAATGGATAATGTTAAGGCAATATTTTTAGATATGGATGGCACGATTTTACATAAAGATAATCGTGTTGATTTAGAAACAACAGAAGTTATTCAACAATTAAGAGATAAGGGATATAAAGTCTTTTTAGCAACAGGTCGTGCACATAATGAAATACATTATCTTGTTCCTGAATCATTTGCAGTCGATGGTATTATTAGTTCAAATGGTACTTTAGGAATGGTTAAGGATAGCGTTTTATTTAAGCACAGCTTGTCTTACAACGCTGTAATTGACATTGTACAACGCGCACAACAAGAGGCAATCTATTATGAAATATTCCCATTTGACAGTAATCGTATTGTTTTACAGGAAGATAAAGCATGGGCAAATGCATTATTTGAACCAGCAACGCCACCGGGTGATGTAGGTGTTTCCGAATGGTCTTCTCGAAAAGCTTCGCTCGTTGATAAGGTGGATTGGGAAACAAGTATACCTGAAAAATCATTTTCAAAAATTTATTTATTTTCACCAGATATTGAAAAAATAACAAACTTTAGAAATAACTTATTAAAAGATCAAGATAAGTTACAAATTAGTGTGTCTAATTCTTCACGTTGTAATGCTGAAACGATGGCATATCGTATTGATAAAGGGACGGGTATAAAAGAAATGATTGAGCATTTCGGCATCGCGCAACAAGAAACATTAGTGATTGGAGATAGTGACAATGATAGAGCTATGTTTGCATTTGGTCATTATACTGTCGCTATGAAAAATGCACGTCCTGAAATTCAAGCTCTAGCAGATGATGTGACTGATGATACTAATGAAGATAATGGTGCAGCACGTTATTTAAAAGCACGTTTCTTACAAGATTAAATGATAGGCATAGAGAAAATAAGGTAGTCATCTAATGGCTAAATGAAAAAGAGTCTGGGACATCTATTTTTGTCCCAGACTCTTTTTGCATCTGCGTGATTATTTTTCGAATGATATTACTTGTCAGTTTTATTTAGATTGTTTTTTAAATCTGATGTTTCATCTTTGACTTTGTCTTGCATGTTTTCAGATTGCTCAGTAACATTCGATTTTGTCTTTTCAGTTGTATTCGTTACACTGTTGCTTGCTTTAGATTGCTTACTTTCTAGTTCATTATCTATAGGTTGTTTTGACTTTTTATTTTTCTTAACTTTTGTAGTTTCAATGCTTTCATCATTACGATTATAGTACTGAATAATCGCTAATATATTTGTATAGTAAACGATTAATCTAATGATAATCACAATGACTGTAACAATGTAAATAATTACCATTGCTAATGTTTGAGACATACTACCAGTAAATATAGCAACTAATTGACTAAATGGATTAGCAAGTAGGATGACGATTAAATTTAGTAATAATAAACCAAGGTAGAATTTGAACCAAGTTTTTTGACCATTTTTAATGCCTTTAAATCCTCTTTTTACTGATGACCATGCACCATTACTAGGTTCTTTAACAAAAGCTAAAGTATAATTGATTGCGATAATCGCTAAGAACCAGTAAATGAATGATTGAATAAATAATACGATTGTTGCTGCGACAATTTGATAAGTAAGAGACCATCCAAGTGCATGATCAGAACTACTTAATGGTCCTTGTATTGCTGAAAATAGTTGAACGATTCCTAAATTTAGTACTTTTGAAACTAGTAAATTAAGTAACAATGCGATAATAACAAAAACTAAAGTAAATAAAGAAAATTTTAATCCTTTTAAGTATTTGCCTTTTTTAAATGTTGAAAATAAATCTTTGAAATTTACCTTGTCTTTATTTAAAGCTTTGTCTATAGTGTAGATAGTTCCAGCTATTAATGGGTAACCAATAAATATAAATACGATTAATGGTATGAGTATTGCAAGTACAAGTGAAAATATGGCGCCACCGATAGATTGTTGCATAGCCATTGCCATTAACAATTTATAAATAGCGGGTTGTACTGGCATAAATGTCAGGACTGTTAAAGCAAACAATATTATAAAACTTACAATTGTGAACATTAAAATTTTAGCATTTTGGGGTTTTGCATTTTGTAATGCTAATTTATGAAATTTAAACAAATTTTAAGCACTCCTTTTTAGTCATAAACATACGATATCAAAAATTTGATAATTTTAAAATTAATAGGTAACAAAATGGCAATAAAATGTTAAAATGTCCTAATGAGAAAAAGTTGAAAGGAGATATCATCATGAAATTTGCAATAATTACTGATGTTCATGGAAATTTTGATGCATTAGAAACTGTTTTAGATGATATTGATAGAAGAGAAGATATCAATAAGATATTTAACCTGGGTGATAATATCGGGGTTGGACATGAAACGAATAAAGTACTTGATGAAATTTTTGACAGAGATGATATGGAAATCATCGCGGGTAATCATGATGAAGCGGTGATGTCGATAGTGAATGACACACCTTATCCTGAAGACTTAAAAGACAAATTTTACGAACATCACCAATGGATTGAAAGTCATTTAGATGAAGATTATTACGACAGATTAAATGAACTACCACGTGTGATTGAAAAAACATTTAATCATAAAAAAGTGCTGTTTATTCATTATGAAATACCAAATGAACAATTAACTACACCGATTGATGGTCAACCATATAGTCCAATTGTGGAACCTAGTGAAGAAAACATAAAAGCTTTGTTTGAAGATAAACAAGCAGATTTAATCGTGTTTGGTCACAACCACACTGTACATTTATATGATGATAAATCTACAGTTTATTTTAATCCGGGCTCTGTAGGTCTTAATAATGGTGCATATGCAGTTTATGGTATTGTAACGATTGATGAAAATGAATTTTCAATTGAACGTGTTAAAGTCCCATATGACAATGAAGAATTTATAAGAGGATTTGACGAGAAACAAGTACCAGCTAAAGCGCTGATATTTGATAAATTTTTATAAATACGTAATTTAAACCTATATATGCTGTATATAGGGGTAGACTATCAATAATGAAATCCCAAGTAGTGATTAATATTAGAAGTAGTAGAAATGCTAAATTATACTAAAGAAGCGAGCATGCGAAATCGACTTTGACTTTCGTACACTCGCTTTTTTTAATTTGTTTAATTGGTCAAGATTTTTAATGATCATGTGCATGATTGTGTGCAGTAGTTTTATATATAGATGAACATAACGTCTCATCGTCATGTTGGTGATCTTTGGTTTCTAACTGAATCGTCATATGTTGAATATTCAAGTGTTGTAGTTTGTGTTCTATTTTATTTAACAATTGCTCACCTTGAGCTACTGACATCTCATGAGGGACAACAGCGTGACAACTTAATGCATTTAATTCATTAGATATTGTCCAAATGTGACAATCATGTACGCTTTGGATTGCATCCTCTTCCTTAATAGTGGCAATGACTTCAGACATATTTATATCGATAGGTGTACCTTCCATTAAAATGTTTAATGAAGACTTTGTAATGCCCCAACTACTTTTAATAATTAGTAGTGACACAATGATACTAGCTATTGGGTCAGCTATCGTTAAATTTAAAGTCCATATGAGTATCGCAGCGATAATAGCTCCAACAGAACCTAAAAGGTCTCCCATAACATGTAAGAAAGCACCACGCATATTAATGTTATGCGATGTATCGCCACCTCTAAACATTAATAAAGCAACAATGATGTTGACTATCAGGCCAGTAACGCTGATGATAAACATTTCAGTCGATTGTACTTCTACTGGATTAAAGAATCTTTCAATAGCTTCAATAATGATAATGATACCAATGACAAAAAGTGTTACGCCATTAAAAAGTGCAGCTAAAATTTCGAACCTTTTATACCCAAAAGTTTTATTTTTATTTGCATATTTTTCGGCATAGATAAAAGCAAGGAGTGCGACACCAAGTGAAATTGTATCACTAAACATGTGTAAACCATCCGAAAGTAAAGCTAAACTATTTGCTAAAAGACCACCGATTATTTCGACAATCATAAAACTACCAATAATTAAAAAGCTGATAAGCAATATTTTTTTATTATTAGTGTGTACATGACCGTGAGCATGATTATGTTCGTGATGTTCTGACATATGAATATCCACCTTTCAATTATTATTTATGTGAGGCATGATGAATTGCTTGTTTTATTAAAGTAGTCACATGCGTATCATCTATTTGATAAATCATAGATTGCCCATGGCGATTCGATTTCACTAAATGTGCTTGTTTAAGAATACGTAATTGATGTGAAACATTTGATTGGCTTAAATTTAAAGTGTGTGCGATGTGACCTACACTACATTCGCCTTGAATCAAAAGGTGCATGATACGTAGGCGATTACCTTCGCTTAACGCTTTAAAAATATCGGTGACATATGCTACCGTTTGTTCATTAATTGACTCCACCATATCTACTAACCTCATTTCTTCACATTAATATATGAATATTTGTTCATATATTAATATAATTTTGTTGAATAGTCAATGTTCAAAGCACAATAGTTTTAAAAATATGTAGAAGTGTTAAAATGAATTTAAGATTTTATTGAAGGAGGCTATATAATGAGTACATTAGTTATAGGTGCAAACGGTGGCGTAGGTCAATATTTAGTAAATCAATTAAAAGAAAGTGGCGAATCATTTGTCGCAGGTGTTAGAAAAGAAGAACAAGTGCAAGCTTTAGAAGACAATGGTGTGAAAGCGACATTGATTGATGTTGAAGCTGATGATATTGAAACGTTAACTTAAAAGTTACAAGGATTCGATAAAATTGTATTTTCAGTAGGATCAGGTGGTAGCACTGGTGCAGATAAAACAATTAGCGTAGATTTAGACGGCGCTATCAAATCAATTAAAGCCAGTGAAGCAAACCATGTAAAACAATATGTCATGGTGTCTACTTATGATTCTAGAAGAGAAGCTTTTGATGCAAGTGGTGATTTGAAACCATACACGATCGCGAAACATTATGCAGATGAATATCTTAAACAAGCGGATGTAGGTTATACAATTGTGCATCCGGGTATATTGTTAAATGATCCTGGCATAAACAAATTTGCAGCAGATGCATTTTTCGAAGATAAAGGTTCAATTCCACGCGAAGATGTTGCGTCAGTCATTAAAGAAGTACTTGCAACAGATGATTATATAAATACTGAATTTCAAGTTGTGAGCGGTGAACAATCAATCGAAGACGCATTAGACCAGTTTAAAAATAAATAAAATATAATTAAATAAAGAACCAATTTACATCATGGTGTAAATTGGTTTTTTTTGTTAGAAATAATTGCTTTTTTAAGCAAATTACGAGCGAAAATTTGATACAATAAATTATATCGCTTGGAGGTTAATATGAATATTTCAAACCCAAAAATATATGAACAAGTTGCAGATATCATTTTAGAGAATATTAAATCTGAGGATTATCAGGTTGGTGATAAATTACCGTCTATCCAAAAATTAAGTAAGCAATTTGGAGTAAGCACAGCGTCAGTGAGGGAAGCGTTGAATGCACTGAGAACGATAGGCGTAATAGAAATGAAACAAGGATATGGTACTTTTATCAAACAAATTGAGCCTACTTTTTTTGAATTTGGGGACAAATTCAATTCTTTAGTTCAAATAAAAGAATTATTAGAACTCAGAGAAATTGTTGAAAGTGCAACAGTAGCAAATGCTGCACGATACCGTAATAAAGCAGATTTAGAAAAGCTAGCGACAGCATTGTCTGTGATGGGGGAAGCAGTAATTGATGGCACTTCAGGAGAAAAAGCAGATTTAGAATTCCACCTTGCAATCGCACATGCAGCTCAAAATTCATTATTAGTAGAGTTATTAAATAACATATCAGAACTTATGCAAAATTCAATGGAAGAAACTAGAAAAATATTTATCTATGATAAACAAAAAACAATGACTAAATTACTCGAAGAACACGAGATGATTTATCATGCCATTTTAGAGCAGGATGATAAGACAGCAGTTAAAGCCATGCAATCTCACTTACTCGAAGTAAAACAAACCATATTAGCTAACTTCAAAGAAACATAATAAAAAAAGCGCCATTTCACATGATAATATGAAAAGGTGCTTTTATCATGTTGTGTGGATTTTAGTAATTTTAGAGCAAGGTACTTATACATACATGAAATAGTGTCCAATAGTCAGCGTATTTTACATCTACTACTAAATAGAAAAGGGGCCTAAGACACCTATTTATGTCTCAGACCCCTAATAGCAAATTTTATAATTTGAAAAAGTAATCAGCTTTTCCAAATAATCATAAATTAATACAATACCTTATATGTAAAAACAGATAGAGTTTGTAAAAAACTCTATATCTAATTATAAAGTCAATTAGATTGTATTGGCAAGTCCAAACAAGAAAAATTTCCGGCGATAATATAATCATTCATTAAAATGATTCGTCATGTGATTGTACAAAATAGAATGAACTACCAATTTAAATGGGTCGTTGATATAATAATAAGTGATTTTAAATATATTGAAATACGCGTATAGTCATTTATACTCTCAGTAATTATGTGATACAATCACACTAGTTCTGTAAAAAAAGATGAATTTAAATGAGAACATTCACTTAAAAAATATAATTTTAAATATGATTACAACTTAAGAATTTGGAGGTGCGATGAATGCCGTTATTTTTAAAACCAATTTTTCATGAAAAAATATGGGGTGGCAGTCGATTAAAAGAATTTGGATATGATTTACCCAGTGATTATATCGGAGAAGTTTGGGGGATTTCAGCACATCCAAATGGCAAATGTGAAATATTAAACGAACCATATCGTGGGCAAACACTAGATCAAGTATGGGATGAACATCGAGAACTATTTGGTGATTTTCCGAGCCAAGAATTTCCATTAATGACTAAAATTGTAGATGCCAGAGAATCTTTATCTGTACACGTACATCCAGATGATGCGTATGCATATGAAAATGAGAATGGACAATATGGTAAGTCTGAATGTTGGTATATTATAGATGCTGAAGAAGACGCTGAAATTATATATGGATTAAATACCCAATCGAAAGAAACAGCAATTGACAAGATTGATGAAGCGGATTACGATTCGTTATTTAATAAAGTGAAAGTTAAAGCGGGAGAATTCTATTTTATACCTGCTGGAACGATTCATTCTATTGGCGCAGGTGTACTTGTTTACGAAACGATGCAATCATCTGATGTGACTTATCGTGTGTTTGACTATGACCGTGCACAAGATTCAGGCGATAAACGCGAATTAAATCAAGTTAAAGCGAAAGAAGTAATTGAAATCGCAAATGAAAGTATTAATATACCAACAGATACTGAAATCATTGAAAATCATAAACGTACACAACTTGTTTCTAATGACTTTTTTACAATTGTAAAATGGAACATTTCAGGTACATTAAATTATATGAAACCAAGAGAGTTTGTATTGATTTCTGTGCTCAAAGGTGAAGGTCAAGTCATTATTGATGGTGAAGTATTCGATTTAGTACAAGGACAGAATTTTATATTAACGTCTGATGATTTAGATACAATATTTGAAGGTCAGTATGAATTGATTGTAAGTTACTTATAGAGATAGAAGTGGGAGTGCATTAAAATGATTAAGTTTTTATATGTATCACTTGTATGTGGTCTTTTATCTGGTGCAGGCATATTTTTAAAGACGGATATATTTCCTTCGATGGCTGTTCCAATGATTTTTGGTGTAATAGGAATTATTGCAGCATTGATTACAATACCGGATAAAGAAATAAGTGGTATGCTCAAATTCGGTGGTGTGTTAATTAATACGATGCCAATTCTGGGCGCTTTAACGTTAACTTAACAATGTATAAATTGAGTATCTTTGCGATTGCGTGAATGATACTTTTTTTATGAATTTTATAAAATATGGAGAGACAATGTGTGATTAGCAATAAAGTTCTTAAACATCAGTTTAATTTTTCTTTATAACACCGTGTACATTTCAATATTTACAGTTTAGATAATCTGAAATATGTTAAAATAGTATTTAAATTGGAGGTGGCAAGATTGGATAAAGCAAGAGGCCTCATTATGACTTTAGTAATCGCAATGGTCGCTACAATTATGGGCAGTAAATTCCCTATCATTGGGAGTGCTATATTTGCAATCATAATAGGTATTTTAATTAATAATATAATAACAATCCCTAAAAAATATGATGCTGGTATAAAATTCAGCAGTAAAAAAATATTACACTATAGTATAGTCGTGTTAGGGTTTACATTAAGCTTCCAATCTATTGGCGCCATCGGTTGGAGATCTTTACCAATTATTTTTGTTACATTGTTTGCAGCGGCATTAATTGTTTATGTATTAATGAAACTGTTTAATATTAATGAACATTTAAGTATATTAATTGGGGTAGGGACTTCCATATGTGGTGGTTCAGCAATTGCCGCAACGAGTCCGGTTATAAAAGCAAAGGAAAGTGAAGTTGCATTTGCTATTTCGACGATTTTCTTATTTAATCTCATAGCAGTGTTCATCTTCCCACCAATTGGTCATATCATGCATATGGGACAAGCGACTTTTGGTTATTTTGGAGGAACGGCGATTAACGACACGTCAAGTGTCATTGCAGCAACTTCTAATTACGGTAAAACTGCATTGGAAACAGGGGCCGTTGTTAAATTAACACGTACGTTAATGATTATTCCAGTCGTTTTATTTTTTACATATAGAACTATTAAAAAAGAAAAAGAGAAGCAATCGCACACATCCATAGCTAAAATCTTCCCATGGTTTATTGTTTGGTTTGTCATAGCATCATTGATAAGTACAATTTTCAATTTTTCACCATCAGTGATTCATATGTTTCAACAATTATCGTTATTTTTAATTACAATGGCGATGGCTGGTATTGGTTTGAATGTGGATTTCAAACAATTTAGACAAGCGGGTATCAAACCTATATTACTTGGTTTAGTGACTTGGATCGTTGTTATTATTACAAGTTTAATCACTATGAAATTAATCAACTTATTGTAATGTTTGTTCTATAAGGTGATTTTTCATATAATAGGAAAAATAGAATTTTTATATGAGATAAGGAGTATCTAAATGGCAGAGGAAACAAGTTATTTTTGGTTAAACTGCGGTTATAATCGCTGGAACCATAATGAACCAATGGTTGGACAAACAACATTATTTGAATCAGGTGCACAATTTAATCCCTCTCAAGGTTTCCGTTCATTTAAACAGGCCAAAGTTGGTGACCAGGTCATCTTTTATCAAGTGCAGATGGACACTGGTTTATTAGGATTTGGTGAAATCACAAGTGTACAAACGGGTGCTCAAAATAAAATTCGCGTTCATTTTGAATTACAAGAACAATTAAAGCCGTTAACAGCTGATTATTTAAAAAGAAGTGAACAGTTAGAATTTAGAATGGGTAATATGAAAGAAACATTATTTAATCAAATTACTAAAGAAGAGTATGAACTAATCGTTAGCTTAGGCAAAGGCCAAACTAAAATACCTAGATACTTTTTTATATCTGAGGAACAAGAATTTGAACCAGAATCATATAACACGATATTTACACATACGTATAATGGTATAAAAAGAAATGGTTATCATTTTTATACACAGTTAGAAATAGGGGACCAACTTGTTTTTTATAATAAAAAACGAGAGCAATCGGTCATTGGCGTTGGTGAAGTGAGTAAACATATACATGAAAAGCCACCTATTCCTGGTAGAACTAATAGTACGGCTATTGAAGTATATTTTGAAAAAGAAATTGAACCTGTCTCATTAAGTACTTTGAATAAGCATCCTAAATTAAAAAATCTTTACTACTTACAGGAAAATGCAAAACAAGCGATTGCAAGTATGTCACAAACGCAATTTGAATCTATACTTGAAATGAGTGCGAATGATGGTTTGAAACCACAATTTGAAGCCGTGCAAAGCGATAATGTGATAGATAAGCCAGCAGAAGATTTGAAACCATTTATTCTGCTTGTAGTAGATAAAGGAGAAGGATTAAAAGCGGCAGAAGACTTATTGCAAAAAACAAATGCGAATCCAGTTATTACTTCTGGGCACCCGGATTTCACAGAAGACATGCTTTATGGAAAATATTTACCAAATGAGACGGGCGCTTTATATTATAGAGAAGGTTTTATAACGAATCTCATGCCTCGAAAAGATAAAAGTTATTTAGTTATAGATAATTTTAACCGTATAGATCCTGATATTTTTCAAACATATATCAATGTGTTGGAAGGCTATGAGATGACGTTACCACGTTATAATAAAGATGGTACTATGGTTAAATGGTCTAGAAAAAAAGATTCGTTTTATCATTTTAATCCGAATTGGCATATTGTCGCTATCACGTATGACAGTTTAAATGAAATTAAACAAAAATACACAGAACAGTTTCTAAAATATACTAGAATTGTTAAAGTGAACCAAGATTAAAAAGAGTTTAGAGTAATTGAACTTATACGTTATGATGAAGCATAAGTAATTATGAAAGCATATGAAATGATCAATCCTTCAAGAATGGATTGGTCATTTTTTTATGCAAAGTATGACAATATAAATGTCTATTAATTATTTAAATTATAGTGGATACTTTTAAAACAGAAGCGTAAAAAAGACATAATGTTTTTAATCGACGAGCACTGATAGGAATAGGCAGATATAAGCACTTATGGTTTATTTTAAGGAAATTAGGATATAATAAAAATAAGTACCATTATATAATGATAATGGTAGACTAAATATATCATTTTAGGAGCGTTGTATATGCCAATAATTTATTATGATGGTAACTGTGTTTATTGTTATAACTATGCGATCTGGTTAATTCAACACGGACTTTCTACACGTTATCAATTTGCCAAATTACAGGGTGATGTAGCACAAAATTTATTAGAAAATTATCCAGAAGCGCAACAATACGATAGTGTGATTTTACAAGAAGGTGACCAGTTGAAATATAAATCTGATGCAATTACAACCTTAATCACATCGTTGACTAACTACAAATGGTTAGGTATATTGTTGCGTTTCGTGCCAAATATAATCAGAGATTTTGGTTATCAATTATTTGCTGATAATAGAAATCATATGTGGAAAACCCATTGGCATGAACCTAATGATTATGAAAAATCATTTTTTATTGACTGATTATTTTTTACTGAAAATACGGAGGAAACAAACATGGGAAAAATTATTGTAATTGGTAGTGCATCCATAGATTTAGTTGTAAAAACTGATATATTGCCCGAAGCAGGAGAAACAGTAATGGGCACTTCATTTTTTACTAATCCTGGTGGCAAAGGCGCAAATCAAGCGGTAGCGGCTGCACGCTTAAGTAATGAAGTGTATATGATAGGTGCAGTGGGCGATGATGCATACGGCAAACAAATTTTGGAAAACTTGAAAGATAACCATGTTGATACCACTTATATGGACATCATTGACAATGAGAAGTCAGGTACAGCACACATTACATTATTTGAAGATGATAATCGTATTATTGTCGTTCCGGCTGCCAATAACTATATTACACCAGATATTGTTTTGCCAAAGTTGGAAAACTTTGGTGAAGATGACATTATTTTGCTCCAACATGAAATTCCTGAAGCAACGGTTCAATCAGTTGTCACATATGCAGCAAAGCATGGTATCAAAGTTATTTTAAATCCTGCGCCTTATCGTGAATTGGATAAAGAAGTAATCGAAAAAGTAACATGGATAACGCCGAACGAATCAGAAAGTGAATTACTATTTGACCATCAAGTAGAACAAGCACTTAAAGCATATCCACGTAAACTTATTATTACGCAAGGCGCAAAAGGCGCATTGTTTTATAGCGATACGCAACAACTGATTGAAGGTTATAAAAAGGAAGTCATAGATACAACAGGAGCTGGAGATACTTTTAATGGTGCACTAGCAGTTGCATTAATTGAAAATAAGTCATTGGAAGATGCTGTGAATTTTGCTAATTTGGCTGGTAGTTTTTCAGTGACAGGTTTAGGTGCACAAAGCGCAATGCCGTACAGAAAAGACCTGGAATAAGTAGTGTGCAATTTGTTATAATAAGTGTAGGTCGTTAAATGGACATCTAAATTAAAATAATTCTAATTTAGAGCACGAATATTCTTTACAGATTAGAATTATTATAATATAATAATTATTGTAATCAAGAACGTTGTTGTCATTTAATGATAATATTGAAATTTAAAGGAGAGATTTTACATGGCAAAAAGTAATGAAGAAGTAGTAAAAGTATTAAATCAACAAGTAGCAAACTGGACAGTCGCATTCACCAAATTACACAATTTTCATTGGTATGTAAAAGGTCCTAATTTCTTCTCACTACACACAAAATTCGAAGAATTATATGACGAAGCAAGTCAATACATTGACGATTTAGCTGAGCGTATTTTAGCTGCTGGTGGTAATCCAGTTGCAACATTAAAAGAAAGTTTAGATCTTTCAATTATCAAAGAAGCAGACAAAGGTTACAAAGCTGAAGAAATGGTTGAAGAACTTTCACAAGACTTCGATAATGTATCTAAACAATTAGAAGAAGCAATTGAAGTTGCTTCAAATGCAGATGATGATGTGACTGAAGATATGTTCATCGGTATGCAAACAAATATAGATAAACATAACTGGATGTTAAAATCATATTTAGGTAGATAATACATTCAGTTTAAGATAAAGAGAATAGTGTCTGGGCATATAGCTTAGACGTATAAAAGAGGCCCTGTCTATTTAAATAGACAGGGCCTCTTTCTTTATAAAAAATGTTAGCTGAGTGTTATGAATTAGCACACTAGCTCTATATGTACTTATTTACATATCAATCTGAAACCTAAAGAAAATGTTATTCAGCAATTTCTAATGCTATTTCCATCATTTGAGTGAAAGAGTTTTGGCGTTCTTCAGCAGTTGTCGCTTCATCACGTAAGATATGATCGCTTACTGTAAATATGCCTAAAGCTTTTTTATTTGCATAAGTAGCGTTTAAATATAGTGCTGCAGACTCCATTTCAATACCTAAGACACCCATGCGTTGCCATTGTTCATTGAATGTAGGGTCGGCATTATAGAACGTATCAGAAGATAAGATATTGCCAACATGTGTCGTAGCACCGATATCATCTGCTTTTTGTTTAGCTTTTAATATTAATTCAAAATCTGCTAATGGTGCAAAATGACCAGGAATGTTGTATTGCTCCACATAACTAGAATTCGTAGAAGCACCTTGTGCAATAATCACATCATATAAGTTAACGTTTTTTTGTAAAGCACCGCATGAGCCGATACGGATGATTGTGTCTACATCAAAGAAATTGTATAGTTCATACGAATAGATACCAATACTTGGAACGCCCATACCTGATCCCATTACAGATACTTCTTTACCATTATATGTACCTGTATAACCAAACATATTACGTACTTCGTTAAATTGTTCAACGTTTTCTAAATAGTTATCCGCAATATATTTTGCACGAAGTGGATCCCCTGGCATTAATACGGTTTTAGCTATTTTTTTCCCATTAGGTTGAATATGAGGTGTTGCTTTTGTCATAATCATCTTCTCCTTTAAATTCTTTATCAAATTAAAGATAACATTTGTTTATTATTTTTGCGAATTTTTGTAGTATAGAGGTAAAGAGAGAATGTTTATAAACATATATGTTAAATTTTACTATATAATTATGAGTGGGTTAAAACACCATATGCTAATAAACAAAATAATAGGAGGATTTAATATGAATTACGCAAAATATATAGACCACACATTACTTAAACCGGAATCTACGAGAAATCAAATAGATAAAATTATCGAGGAAGCGAAAGCGTTTAATTTTAAATCGATTTGTATTAATCCAACACATGTAAAATATGCTGCTGAACAACTTAAGGGTTCAGATGTATTAGTATGTACAGTTATAGGTTTTCCATTAGGAGCATCAACGACTGAAACAAAAATATTTGAAACAGAAGATGCTATTAATAAAGGTGCATCAGAAGTAGATATGGTAATTAATATTGGTGCTTTAAAAGATGGACGCTTTGAAGACGTTCAAAAAGATATCGAAGGTGTCGTAGGTGCAGCGAACGGTAAAACAGTTAAAGTTATTATTGAAACATGCTTATTAACTGATGAGGAAAAAGTCAAAGCAAGCGAATTAAGCAAGGTAGCTGGTGCTGATTTTGTTAAAACATCAACAGGATTTGCTGGTGGTGGTGCTACACCTGAAGATGTTAAGTTAATGAAAGATACAGTGGGCGATGATTTAGAAGTCAAAGCTTCTGGTGGCGTTAGAAATCTTGAAGACTTCAATCATATGCTTGAAGCAGGTGCCACACGTATTGGCGCTAGTGCAGGCGTTGAAATTGTACAAGGTTTAGAAAGTGACTCAGATTATTAATAAATAACTGAAATCTTGTCTGAATATAGTTATGTATTGACTTGAAAAATAGGGGAGGCCAACTCATATGAGAATGGTAGATATTATTGAAAAAAAACGTGATGGTCAAGCGCTAACGAAACAAGAAATTGAATACTTTATTGATGGATATACAAATGGAGATATTCCTGACTATCAAGCTTCTAGTTTAGCGATGGCGATTTATTTTCAAGATATGAATGATGATGAACGAGCTGCCTTGACGATGGCGATGGTTAATTCAG
Source organism: Staphylococcus sp. LKG3-1 (assembly GCF_048568385.1). Taxonomy (NCBI): domain Bacteria; kingdom Bacillati; phylum Bacillota; class Bacilli; order Caryophanales; family Staphylococcaceae; genus Staphylococcus; species Staphylococcus sp. LKG3-1. The sequence goes on along the minus strand of NZ_CP183796.1, from coordinate 1,146,218 downwards.
GTGATGTCATTGATTTATCTAATATTAATGGGGTTAAAGTGGATAAGCACTCAACGGGTGGAGTTGGTGATACGACGACACTAGTACTTGCACCATTAGTGGCTGCGGTAGGTGTGTCAGTAGCGAAAATGAGTGGTCGCGGACTAGGCCATACTGGTGGTACCATTGATAAATTAGAATCAGTTGAAGGTTTCCATGTTGAAATTAGCGAAGAACAATTTGTTAAATTGGTTAATGAGGCGAAAGTTGCAGTCATTGGTCAAACTGGGAATTTAACACCCGCTGATAAAAAACTATATGGACTTCGTGATGTTACCGGTACGGTGAATTCAATTCCACTGATTGCATCGTCTATAATGAGTAAAAAAATTGCTGCTGGCGCGGATGCAATTGTATTAGATGTTAAAACCGGTAATGGCGCATTTATGAAAACGTTAGAAGATGCAGAAGCATTAGCGCATGCCATGGTTCGTATCGGTAATAATGTAGGTAGAAATACAATGGCAATTATTTCGGATATGGGCCAACCACTTGGCAATGCAATAGGTAATGCTTTAGAAGTTAAAGAAGCGATTGAAACGTTGCAAGGTAATGGACCAGAAGACTTAACAGAGTTAGTTATGACGCTAGGTTCACAGATGGTAGTCGTCGGTGGAAAAGCTCAAAATCTTGATGAAGCACGTAAAATGCTAGAACAAGCAATTCAAGATGGTTCAGCGTTAGAAAGTTTCAGAACATTTTTAGAAAACCAAGATGGCGATGGTTCTGTTGTAGACGATGTATCAAAATTACCACAAGCCAAATATCAAATTGAACTACCCGCACAAAGTGAAGGCATTGTAACTGAAATTATTGCAAATGAAGTCGGTGTAGCTTCTATGATGTTAGGTGCAGGCAGACAAACTAAAGAAGACGAAATAGATTTAAGTGTGGGTCTCGTATTGCATAAAAAGGTTGGAGATAGCGTCAACAAAGGAGAGGCTTTGTTAACAATCCACAGCAATCAAGAACAAATTGATAACGTAAAAGATAAACTATTGCAAAGTATTACGATTAGTGACACTGGTAATGAACCAACATTGATTCATAAAATAATTACTGAATAGGAGAGGAATATTATGACTACACCATTTAAACGAGTTCATTTAATTGTCATGGACTCTGTTGGTATTGGAGAAGGACCTGATGCAAAAGCTTTTGATGATGAAGGCAGTCACACTTTAAAGCATACGCTCGAAGGATTTGAACAGTCATTACCTAACTTACAAAAATTAGGTTTAGGTAATATTGAACCTCTTCCGGTTATTGATAAAGAAGCGGAACCACAAGCTTTTTACACAAAAATGAGTGAAGCTTCAGTCGGCAAAGATACCATGACTGGCCATTGGGAGATTATGGGGCTAAATATCATGCAACCATTTAAGGTCTATCCAGAAGGCTTTCCAGAAGAACTGGTTAATGAAATCGAAACGTTAACAGGACGTAAAGTTGTAGCCAATCGTCCTGCATCCGGTACGCAAATCATAGATGAATGGGGCGAACATCAGATGAAGACGGGTGATCTAATTGTCTATACTTCTGCAGACCCAGTACTTCAAATTGCAGCTCATGAAGATATTATTCCTTTAGAGGAACTATATGACATCTGTGAAAAAGTAAGAGAATTAACCAAGGATCCTAAATATTTAATAGGCAGAATCATTGCTAGACCGTATATTGGAGAGCCAGGTTCATTTAAACGAACTTCTAATAGACATGACTATGCATTAAAACCATTTGGTAGAACAGTAATGAATGAATTAAAAGATAATGGTTATGATGTCATTGCCCTTGGTAAAATTAATGATATATTTGACGGTGAAGGTGTGACTGAATCGATACGTACCAAAGATAACATGGATGGTATGGATAAATTAATTGAAACTGTGCAACGTGACTTTAATGGGTTAAGCTTTTTAAATCTTGTTGATTTCGATGCCCTTTATGGCCATCGTCGTGATAAACCAGGATATGCACAAGCGATTAAAGATTTTGATGAACGTTTACCTGAACTTATGAATCACTTACAAGAAGAAGATTTAGTTATTATTACAGCAGACCATGGTAATGATCCAACTGCAGATGGTACGGATCATACTAGAGAATACATTCCTGTACTTATGTTTAGTCCTAAAATGAGTGACTATCATGAGCTAACGATAGACAGCACATTTAGTTCTTTAGGTGCAACGATTGCTGATAATTTTGGTGTGAAATTACCTGAATTTGGCAAAAGCTATTTGAAAGAAATGGGTGTTGAAAAGTAATGCGTATTTTAAGAATGCTATTTGGAATTGTCTTTAGTGTTGCAGGGGTACTCCATTTTAAAGATGAAGAACAATTTAGACGTATTGTACCAGCGTACTTACCATTTCGAAAAGCAGCTGTGTTAATCACAGGCGTTATGGAAATCGTGTTTGGTGTCATATTATTAATGAAACAACCTACTAAGGGTCAAAAAAATGCACTCATAGCGTTTTTATGGGCGGTCTTACCAGCGAATATTTATATGGCGCGCAAACAAATTCCAATTGCTGGTCAACAACTTCCGAAATGGGCTTTATACGGACGTATTCCATTGCAATTTGTGATGATGAAATTAATCAAAAAATTATAACTTACTAAACTAAAATAAGAGAGCACATGCGTTTGAAATGACGCTGTGCTCTCTTATTTTATATATTTATAAAATGCTAACTCACATTATAAATTATTGTGCTTCACCATAGATATCATGCCATTCAGCTTTTTTGTCTAAGAATGTTTGGGCTATTTCTTTGGCGCCTTCTAATGAATGGCTAGCAGCCCAACCACATTGAACTTCATTACATGCTGGCACTTCTTTAGCATTTAATACATCTTTAATTGTTGCTTCGATAATATTTAACACATCTTCATAGTCATCATGATTGATAAATGAAACGTAAAATCCTGTTTGGCAACCCATTGGACTAATATCAACGACTTTATCTGAATGATTTCTAATATTTTCTGCCATTAAATGTTCTAATGAATGTAACCCAGGCATATCCATATGCTCTTTGTTTGGTTGTTTAAAGCGGATATCATATTTATGAATTACATCACCGTTAGCGCCTTCCATTTTCCCTGCTAATCTCACAAAAGGTGCTACAACGATTGTATGATCTAAATTAAAACTTTCTACGTTCATTTTTGGCATGGTGTATCCTCCTCATATATAACTTAAATTAATTGTAACAAGTTAAAAGAGGATTTACAATTTTTGAAATGTGGTATAAAGGCGTATGAAAGTTATTTTTATAAATTTCAGAAAATGAATGACAGAATTCAATAAACCCGATAGAATAAGTAATAATTAAATCATATTTTGTGCATTATGAATCATATGTTGTGTTATTTAATAAATTACTTATTGCATTTGATTTATTTTATAAATTGAGTATAAACATAATGCCAAGTAATTTAGGAGGCCGTGTTGAATTATGGAGAATAAACAAATTGTATTGGACTATATAGAAAATGAAAAGTATAAATATTTAGAAATGAGCCATCAAATTCATCAAAGACCTGAATTAGGTAATGAGGAGATATTTGCATCTAGAACGTTAACGGAAACGTTAACGCAACATGGTTTTGAAGTCGAAACAAATATAGCAGGACATGCGACTGGCTTTATAGCAAGTTATGATTCAGGACAAACGGGACCAACTATAGGTTACTTGGCCGAATATGATGCATTGCCAAGGTTAGGTCACGCGTGTGGTCATAATATTATTGGTACCGCTAGTACATTTGCGGGTATAGCCTTAAAGCAAGTCATTGATAAAGTCGGCGGAAAAGTAATTGTATTAGGCTGCCCTGCAGAAGAAGGTGGAGAAAACGGTAGTGCTAAAGCGACTTATGTTAAAGAAGGTATTATTGATGATTTAGATATCGCCTTAATGGTGCATCCTGGTAATGAAACATACAGAACAATCAATACTTTGGCTGTAGATGTACTAGATGTTAAATTTTTTGGTAAAAGTGCGCATGCATCTGAAAATGCAGATGAAGCGAAAAATGCACTTGATGCAATGATTTCATATTTTAATGGGGTTGCGCAATTACGTCAGCATATAAAAAGTAGTCAACGTGTCCATGGCGTTATATTGGATGGTGGACAAGCAGCCAATATTATACCTGATTTTACACATGCGAGATTCTATACTAGAGCAACAAGTCGCCATGAGTTAGACATTTTAACTGAACGAGTTGGTCAAATAGCTAAAGGTGCGGCATTGCAAACTGGATGTGATTATGAATTTGGACCTATACAAAATGGCGTGAACGAGTTTATAAAATCTTCAAAACTAGATGATTTATTTGCTAAATATGCAACAGAAATGGGTGAAGCTGTCATTGATGATGATTTTGGTTATGGCTCTACTGACACGGGAAATGTGAGTCATGTTGTACCAACGATACATCCACATATTAAAATTGGATCACGTAATTTAGTAGGTCATACGCATAGATTTAGAGAGGCTGCAGCAAGTACCCATGGGGACCAAGCGTTAATTAGAGGTGCTAAGATTCTCTCGCTTATGGGATTAGAATTATTAACGAATCAAGCGTTGTTTGATGAGATTATTGAACAACATCAATTTATAAAGGGGCATAAAAAATGACTAAAGAACGCTCTCATAGACCCAAATTAACACTTAGTGATCTTTACGATTCTCGCGTTGTCTATACTTCTAGACCGTCTTATATTTCAAATCCATGGCTGGAACCTGAAGAACACCAATCGAATTTTTTAACAGGTAGAGAGCTGATAATTGCTAATCATATGCCAGTAATCGTTCATGAAGCGAGCGTCACTGATAAATTAAAGCAGTTATTTGAAGCGGTAGGGAAAACAATGCCTACAAATATCATTCAATTCAACGATCAACAAAGTTATGAACAAACTTTAAAAGTGTTAGCGCAAGAAGAGAATAAGAAAATTTATTTTCAATATATTCATGGTGAAGATATATTAACTAAAGCGCATTATGCACTAGATAAAGATATCTTTGTTGCATTAAATAATAAAGCAAGAATTCCTGAATGGACGAACAATCAATTCCTTCCCCGTCGAGAAGTTGTAAACATTGAAGATTTTGAGGCGGCGGTGTCTGAATGGTCGTTCCCATTTGTATTAAAACCTGGGGATGACTTACCAACTGCTGGCGGGTATGGTGTAATGATTTGTTATTCAGAAGAAGATTTAACAAAAGCAAAAACACGAATTGCTCAAGCTCAATCAGAAACAGACACAATGATTATAGAGCAAAAGATAGAAGCGATTGCTAATTATTGTGTACAATTTGCATATTCTGAAAATGAAGGCATACGATATATAGGTACTTCAGCTCAACTCACAGATGCTTACGGCCATTATAGTGGAAATGAAAATGCGCCGGATGTACCTAAACACGTGATAGAAGCTGGTAGAGAAATCATGGAAATTGGGGTATCTAAAGGTTACTTTGGCGTAGCGGGCTTTGACTTGTTATTAGACGACAAAAATGATGTATATGCGATTGATTTGAATTTTAGACAAAATGGTTCGACAAGTATGTTGTTGTTAGAGCCTATACTTCAACAAGGCTATCATAAATTTTATAGTTATATTTCGCCTGGTGATAACGAACAATTTTTTGCGACAATTTTGAAATATGTGCGACTGGGCGTATTATTTCCACTTTCTTATTATGATGGTGAATGGTTTGAAAATGATACGGTGCAATCTAGATTTGGTTGTATATGGCATGCTGAAAACAAAGCTACGGTTGATACATTGGAGCAACAATTTCTAAAAGAGATTCAAGAAAAATAAAATGTGGAATTAAAATTAGTGGTTCTACTCAGTAGATAATAATTTAAAAGCTAAAAATGTAAAGTGTCTGGGACATAAATAGGTGTCTCAGATTTTTTAATTGGACAATAGATGTGAATTACTACCAGCGATCCAAAGTACTATTGATATATTTTATGCGAATGCGTAGTGGTTATGTATACGATTAGAATATTAGCCAAGGAAGAGAATGACTTTTATTCTTTAATTTTTATTAAAAAATTTGATTCCTGTTAATACTTTCTAAATTTATAAGGAACATTCGTTGATTGACTAGAAACATACAGTCATTTATATTTTAAATATAAGTAATTATTATAAATGAATTGAAGGTGAAAATATGTCTTACAAAGAAAGTTCATTTTTTCAAGATATTTTAATAAATGAAGTTTTTTATGTCGGAACTAAATCAAAGCATTTGATTAGACAAGAAATATCTGAACAAAATGTAATATGTGCTTGGACAGATAAAGCAACAGCAGAAAGTTATTTAAATAAAGAGCAAATTGAATATGACAAAGTAAAAACGGTTGATATTGATCGTTTTGTAACTTATGAAATTGACGATATTTTTGATGAAGATGATGAGGTATTGATGAACCCAACTTCACATAAAGATGGTGAACGCGTTCGTATCGTTGCAGCTTCAAATGAATTGATGTCTGATTTGGATAGTATTAGATTGAAAGAATTTGTTAAAGATGTTGCTAAAGAAGATGCTGTGTTTGGATTAACTAATAAGAATGAAAAACAATTTATCATGATCAGTGATGAAGCACACCAAAAACCACATATTATGCCTGTATGGAGTATTAAAAATAGAGCTGAAAAGGTGAGAAATCAAGATTTTGAAGAATGTGAAATTATTGAGATTGAAGGGGAAGTATTTGCTGAATGGTTAGATACGTTACGTGATGATGACCATGCAGTTGCAATAGACTTGAAGTCAGGCGTAGTCGGAACCGTTGTGCCTGCTCAAAAAGTAATTGACCAGTTAACATTTTAATTAAAGGTTATCAACAATATAGCTGTTTATGAGTTATGTATTTATAATATTTATAATTTAGAGCACAAATTTTATCGTATCGAAATAGTTATAGATTTGTTTGGAGTAATAACTAGTTGAAATAAAGAGATTGAGTCATAAATAGATAATGTCAAAAAGTCTGGAACATAATTAGGCGTCTAGGCTTTTTGTCAATTTAAACAATTGGTGTAAAGTCCAACTGCTTATTTTAAACAGTTACATGATTAGTATCTGTATTATTCAATTTCATATTTATAAATAAAACAGTAATTTCTAGTGTTTTAAACTAGAAATTACTGTTTTTTGTTTATACCCATTCAGTATGATTGTATAAAATCCTACAAAATCATTTTTCATTTAGATAACTCATATAATGTCCTGTTTTTAATATGTCACATTGTGGCAGATAAACGTGCTTAATGAGCAGTCTATACATTATATAATTTAATGAATATAAGCATTATAAATGTATAGAACCTAGAGCACCAGAAAATGCACCATGCTCAATATAATAAGGTTCACACCCACGTAAAACAGTATAGTCTTTGACCACCTCCTTTAATAAATCGTTATTGTGGAAGGAAGAACCGATATAGGCAACATTTTTTGTATTATGTTCTCTTGCGACAGTAATTGACATTGTCGAAATGACTTCACCGACGACTGCAATTACAGAAGCCAATTTATCTGCATCTGTAAATGATTCATCTAAATGATGTAGCACATTACCAAAGTTAGCTGCAGTTAAATCGCCAGAAATAGGAGGCTCACTATCTTTATATATATGTTTTACCTTTAAATCTATAATATCACGGTTACCATTTTGAGCTGTATCAGTTAACTGTTTATAGTTACTGATACCTGTGAGTAGGTATCCAAGGCCTTGTATCATACCGCCACCGGTGCCTATTCCGCCTACACGCTTTTGCGCTTTGCCATTTGAAAAATGAAGTGAAGTACCAGTACCAACATTAGTGAAAATATAATCATCTAAGAAGTGACCTTGTTCTTCTAATAGAATTTCTAGCCCTTTAGCTGCAGCATCAAATTCAACAAATACACGAGATTCACAATTGAGTTGTTCATTAATCATGGCAGCTTGCCCACCCGTCAGATTAATGTTGTTACAATCTTGTTGATTTAACCATTGAATGACTTCCTCAATTTCAGTAGTTAATCTTGTGCTGTATGTTCGTTCACCGTTTTTTTCTTGAACAATTTTAATGAGCGTGCCACCAGCATCGACACCTATCTTCATCTGTATTCCCCCTAATAAAAATTTCCATTATAACTTATAGTATAATAAAATGAAGGAAAATCAAATATGAATTTAATAGGATTGATAGAATAGTTCACAATTAAGGCTGTTAATTAATTAGGTATGTTTCTAAATTATATGTAAATTTATAGGTTGATTTGATTCAGAAGTGGTATGAATAAATAACGACTACGTTTTTAATAGGGGATTAAAACATGTTTATAAAGGAAAATTTTGAAAATATTACGGTACAAGTTTATGAAGAAAAATATAGACAATCTTTATATGATTTCAAATTAAGTGAAAGACAGCAAATTTATTCATCATTACCTAAAGATGTATTGGATGATGCGATCATTGATGAAGATAGAATTCCAAATATTGCACTAAATGATGAAGGTGAAGTTGTTGGCTTCTTTGTACTGCATCAGTATTATCAACATGAAGGATATGACACGCCAAATCAAGTTATATATGTGAGATCCTTATCAGTCAATGAAGATTTTCAAGGTTATGGCTATGGTACGAAAATGATGATGTATCTGCCTAGGTATGTACAGACACTTTTTCCAAATTTTAACCATTTATATTTAGTGGTCGACGCTGAAAATAAAGGCGCTTGGAATGTTTATGAACGTGCGGGCTTTATGCATGCAGCTACAAAAGAAGAAGGACCTATTGGAAAAGAAAGGTTATATTACCTTGATCTAGATTCTAAACATGTCTCTTCTTTAAAATTAAAACCGAACACAGAAGAACAACCATTCAATATTCATATCATTGATTTAATTAAAGATGATAATAAAGTGGGATTTATTGCTATTGAAAGACATGAAGATCGAATGAATATCTCTTCGGTTGAAGTTAACAAAGAAGAACGGCACCATGGTATTGCTGAAAGCGCATTGAGACAATTATCTACATATGTACGTAAACATTTTGATAGTGTAAAGTTATTGACAATCACTTTGTATGGTGAAAATAATGAATTAAAACCGTTATGTATAAACAGTAATTTTGTTGAAATAGATGCCGCAGATGATTATATTGTCTTTGAAAAATATATAAATTACTAAATGCGATTGCGAAATCAGGAATTGTCATTTATAATTTACATTTGTTATTATTACTTATGTTAAACTTAGTACTGATTTGGATAAACGCCTTTGAAAGGAAGAATAAATAATGAGAATTCAAGATTACACAAAAGAAATGGTTGATGAGAAATCATTTATCGATATGGCATATACGTTATTAAATGAAAAAAATGACACAATGAACTTATATGATATTATTGATGAATTTAAAGCACTTGGACATTATGAAGACGACGAAATCGAAAATAGAATTGTTCAATTCTATACAGATTTAAACACAGATGGTCGTTTTTTAAATGTTGGTGAAAATATTTGGGGATTACGTGATTGGTATTCAGTTGCAGATATTGAAGAAAAAATTGCGCCTACGATTCAAAAATTTGATATTCTGGACGACGATGATGAAGAAGATAAAAACTTAAAATTACTTGGTGAAGATGAGGCTGATGATGATGATGATATTCCAGCAGTTACAGATGACCAAGAGACTTTGAATGATCCAGAAGATCCAGAAGATGACGATGTTGATGAAGATCTTAATGAAACAGATATCGTTATCGATGAAGATGATGAAGATTTAGACGAAGAAGATGAAGAAGAAGAATTTGAAGACGAAGAAGAAACAGAAGAATAATTCTTTGAGATTTAATTGACTTTTTTCGTGAACATGATAAAATTTTATTCGGGCTCCTTTAATTAGGACGACGTGTATAAATATTATACGCTCCCCCTTACAACCATGTGAGAGGGAGCGATTTTTTTGTTTTAAATAATATATCAGTTTTATAGTATTTTATATTTTGAAAGTACTTGTTACGACAATTAATACATATAATGATGAAGCATTTAAATATGTAAATGTTGTATCACAAAATTTAGCAACTAATTTGGAGATTTGATACGAATCAAAACGTATTGTAAGAAAATACGGTTTTAATCATAGGAGGCAGAACATGACAAAATTCATTTTTGTAACTGGTGGAGTTGTTTCTTCATTGGGTAAAGGTATCACGGCAGCATCTTTAGGAAGATTATTAAAAGATAGAGGATTAAAAGTCACGATTCAAAAATTTGATCCATACTTAAATGTTGACCCAGGCACAATGAGTCCATATCAACATGGTGAAGTTTTTGTGACAGACGATGGTGCTGAAACTGACTTAGACTTAGGACATTATGAGAGATTTATTGATATAAATTTAAATAAATATTCAAATGTAACGGCTGGGAAAGTTTATTCTCATGTCTTAAAAAAAGAGCGTCGTGGTGATTATTTAGGTGGTACAGTTCAAGTTATCCCGCACATTACGAATGAAATAAAAGAGCGTTTATTATTAGCTGGGGAAAGTACAAATGCAGATGTAGTTATTACTGAAATTGGTGGTACAACAGGGGATATAGAGTCATTGCCATTTATTGAAGCAATTAGACAAATCCGTAGTGATTTAGGACGCGAAAATGTAATGTATGTTCACTGTACTTTGTTACCATATATCAAAGCTGCTGGAGAAATGAAGACAAAACCAACACAACATAGTGTGAAAGAATTAAGAGGTCTTGGTATCCAACCAGATTTAATTGTTGTTAGAACAGAATATGAACTTACTCAAGATTTAAAAGATAAAATTGCGCTATTCTGTGATATTGATAAAGCAAGCGTTATAGAATGTCGTGATGCTGATTCATTATATGAGATACCTTTACAATTAAGTAAACAAGATATGGACGATATTGTGATTAAGCGTTTAGAATTAAATCCAAAATACGAAACGCAATTAGATGAGTGGCAATATTTATTAGATACGGTTAACAGTTTAGATGGCAAGATAACAATTGGTTTAGTAGGTAAATATGTAAGCTTACAAGATGCATATTTGTCAGTTGTCGAGTCATTAAAACACGCTGGCTATCCATTCAAAAAAGATATCGAAGTGAAATGGATTGATTCAAGTGAAGTTACCGATGAAAACGTTGCTGAAATATTAGCAGAAGTTGATGGTATATTAGTACCTGGTGGATTTGGATTCCGTGCAAGTGAAGGTAAGATATCAGCTATTAAATATGCACGTGAAAATAATGTGCCATATTTCGGTATTTGTTTAGGTATGCAATTAGCAACTGTTGAGTTTGCTCGAAATGTCATTGGACTAGATGACGCGCATTCAGCAGAATTAGATCCTAATACACCACATCCTATAATCGACTTATTACCAGAACAGAAAGATATCGAAGATTTAGGCGGTACACTACGCTTAGGTTTATACCCATGTCATATCAAAGAAGGTACATTAGCAAATTCAATTTATAATGAAACTGAAATTGAAGAAAGACACCGTCATCGTTATGAATTTAATAATGAATATAGAGAACAACTCGAAGCAAACGGAATGGTGTTTTCTGGAACAAGTCCAGATGGTCGTTTAGTAGAAATGGTAGAAATTCCAAGCAATGACTTTTTCGTTGCATGTCAATTCCATCCAGAATTTTTATCAAGACCTAATCGCCCTCAACCGATTTTCAAAGCATTTATAGAAGCATCATTGAACCATCAGCAATCTAAATAATATGTTAAGACACACATACTCGAACTATTACGTCGAGATGTGTGTCTTTTTTTATTTAGTGCTTCGTTCAAATGTATGTATATAAAAATGGGGTATAAATGATTATTAAAATTTGAAATTTAGGCGATTTTTATACATCTAGAATAAAAATATAAAATAAAAACGCTTACAAATATATTGAAGAATGCAAAAGGTATACGACTTTGATATAATTAGATTGTAAAAATATGTGCTTAAAGCACCAAGGAGGAACTTTCATGCCTTTAGTTTCAATGAAAGAAATGTTAATAGATGCAAAAGAAAATGGTTACGCAGTAGGTCAATATAACCTTAATAACTTAGAATTCACTCAAGCAATTTTAGAAGCTTCTCAAGAAGAGAACGCTCCTGTAATTTTAGGTGTATCTGAAGGTGCTGCTCGTTACATGAGTGGTTTCTATACAGTTGTTAAAATGGTTGAAGGTTTAATGCATGACAAAGAAATTACTGTACCAGTTGCAATTCACTTAGACCACGGTTCAAGCTTTGAAAAATGTAAAGAAGCAATTGACGCTGGATTTACATCAGTAATGATTGATGCTTCACATGGTTCATTCGAAGACAATGTTGAAATCACTTCAAAAGTTGTAGAATATGCTCATGAACATGGTGTTTCAGTTGAAGCAGAATTAGGTACTGTTGGTGGACAAGAAGATGATGTAGTTGCTGACGGCGTAATCTATGCAGATCCTAAAGAATGTCAAGAACTTGTTGAAAAAACAGGTATCGATACATTAGCGCCAGCATTAGGTTCAGTACACGGACCTTATAAAGGTGAACCAAAATTAGGATTTAAAGAAATGGAAGAAATTGGTGCTTCTACAGGATTACCATTAGTATTACACGGTGGTACAGGAATCCCAACGAAAGATATCCAAAAAGCAATTACTTTTGGTACTGCTAAAATCAATGTAAATACAGAAAACCAAATTGCTTCAGCTAAAGCTGTTCGTGAAGCTTTAGACAATGATAAAGAAGTGTATGATCCTCGTAAATATTTAGGACCTGCACGTGAAGCAATTAAAGCTACTGTTATTGGTAAAATTAAAGAGTTTGGTACATCTAACCAAGCAAAATAAGTTAACGAATAACTTTTGATACTTTATATATGTTGTATCGATTTATGAGGGCGAGACGTCGAAATCAAATTCATTTTTTTGATTTCTGCTTCGCTCTCTTTTTTATGTTATAATTTGTTAGGTTTGTGTAAAAAAGCAATCAGGAAAGCACGGATAACATAAAATTTTAATAATAAATCCTTATAATTATGATTTGAATTGGTAAATAATGGGAATTGAAAACAATAGTAAAAAAATTATATACAAGAGAAGACACTTTATTTTATATGAAATAAATTTTAATAAACTGATGTGCTTTGCAAACTGTAATAATTTAATTTATAATGCAAATGATGTTATGGAAGAGAAATATTGATTGAAAGGCAAAGGAGAACATACGAATGGCTCAAGAAGTGATTAAAATTAGAGGTGGTCAAACACTAAAAGGTGAAGTGAACAACCACGGTGCTAAAAATAGTGCAGTAGCAATTATTCCAGCCGCAATTTTGGCTGAAGACAAAGTAACTATTGAAGGCCTTCCAGAAATCTCTGATGTAGAAACTTTAGTAAGTTTACTTGGAGATTTAAATATTAAGACTGAATTAGATGGTATGACATTAAATGTTGATCCAAATGAAATTGAAAATGCACCATTACCTAATAATAAAGTAGAATCGTTACGTGCTTCATATTATATGATGGGCGCTATGTTAGGTAGGTTTAAAAAATGTGTGATTGGATTACCAGGTGGTTGTCCTTTAGGACCGAGACCCATTGATCAACACATTAAAGGTTTCAAAGCTTTAGGTGCTAAAATTGATGAATCAAGTTCTACATCAATGAAGATAGAGGCTGACAAATTAACAGGTGCGAATATCTTTTTAGATATTGTAAGTGTTGGTGCAACAATCAATATTATGCTTGCAGCAGTTCGTGCTGAAGGTCAAACTGTCATTGAGAATGCTGCAAAAGAGCCAGAAGTAGTTGACGTAGCTAATTTCTTAACAAGCTTAGGTGCAGATATCAAAGGCGCTGGCACAAGTACGATTAAGATTAATGGCGTAGAACATTTACACGGTTCACATCATCAGGTCATTCCAGATAGAATTGAAGCTGGTACATATATGTGTATTGCCGCAGCATGTGGTGAAGATATAACAATTAATAATATTATTCCAACGCATGTAGAACCATTAACAGTGAAATTAAAAGAGCTTGGTGTTGATATTCAAGTTGGTGATGATAGCGCCGTAATCAAACGTAGTACACCATATGCTAGTGTTGATATTAAAACACTTGTATATCCTGGATTTGCTACCGATCTTCAACAACCTATTACCCCATTATTGTTTATGGCTGATGGTGTATCATTTGTTACCGAAACGATTTATCCAGCACGTTTTAGACATGTAGATGAATTGAAAAACATGAGTGCAGATATTTCGGCAGATAATGGTACAGCAACAATTAAGCCATCTAAACTTACTGGCGCAGAAGTTTATGCTAGTGATTTACGTGCAGGTGCTTGCCTTATTGTAGCTGGTTTATTCGCTGAAGGTGTTACAACAATTTATAATGTAAAGCATATTTATCGTGGTTATACTAATATCGTTAGTACTTTAAAATCTTTAGGTGCAGACATTTGGACTGAAGAAGTATAGAAAATGTGGTATAATAAATATACTTAGTAACCAAAGTGTACTTAGTTTAAATGATAATAGAATAAATCGATATTGAGGTGATGACCATGAAAGTTTGCCCTTATCTAGAAGAAACCTTTAAAATAGTAGGTAGAAGTTGGAATGGTCTTATTATTAATTATTTATCTAGATGTACGGAAAAGTCTGCACACTTTTCAGATATGAAACGTGATTTAAAGACAATTACACCACGTGCACTTAGCATAAAGTTAACGGATCTTAGTGAATGGGGACTAGTTGAAAAGAAAGTGGTTTCTACCAGTCCAATGAATATTCTTTACCAACTGACAGATAAAGGTGATGCTTTAGCAGCAGCATTAGTGCCAATGGAAAAATGGGCTCAAGATTATATTGAACTCGAAAATAAATAGTAATTAAATTCTAAAGTAAAAGCGAAATTCAAAATATTACTAAAAGAGAATGGAGCACACAGTCTTAATTAGGTATTTCTAAAGACAATCAATTCTATTAGTTGTGATTGGAAAGTAGCGTATTAAAGTGGAAGTATAATTTAATCATTTTCGATTGCTCTGAATTTTTAAAGAGACCAAGACATAAATCGATGTCTTGGTCTCTTTTTGTATATGAATTGGAGTGTACATGTAGTTATTCACTGAATAACAAAATGGCGCTGAAATTTAATGGGTTAAAAAAATTGTATAAAATGAATGGAAAACGCTTTATAACAACGTTTGCTACGATTTGGCGTGAGCACTTATGTTTAAAAAAATGAAATCTCGGTTAAAATGGTATTATCAACACAAGTTAAGGAGTGAATTATTGATGAGAAATTTCATTAAACAATATATCAACGGAGAATGGGTTGAAAGTACAAGTGGAGAAACACTTGAAGTAATTAATCCTGCAACAGAAGAAGTTGCTGGTACGATTGCTAAAGGTAATAAAGAAGACGTGGAAAAAGCTGTAGAAGCAGCAGATAACGTATATTTAGAATTCAGACACACTTCAGTTAAAGAAAGACAAGATTTATTAGATCAAATAGTACAAGAATATAAAAATAGAAAAGAAGACTTAATTCAAGCAATTACAGACGAATTAGGTGCACCTCTATCTGTAGCGGAAAATGTACACTATCAAATGGGCTTAGATCATTTTGAAGCAGCACGTGATGCATTAAATGATTTCCAATTTGAAGAACGTCGAGGCGATGATTTAGTTGTCAAAGAAGCAATCGGTGTTTCAGGACTTATTACACCATGGAACTTCCCAACAAATCAAACGTCATTGAAATTAGCTGCTGCTTTTGCTGCTGGTAGTCCGGTAGTATTAAAACCTTCAGAAGAAACACCATTTGCAGCTATTATATTAGCAGAAATTTTTGATAAAGTGGGTGTACCTAAAGGTGTATTTAACTTAGTCAATGGTGATGGACAAGGTGTAGGTAATCCATTAAGTGAACATCCAAAAGTAAGAATGATGTCATTTACTGGTTCTGGCCCAACAGGTTCAAGTATTATGAAAAAAGCTGCAGAAGATTTCAAAAAAGTATCACTTGAACTAGGTGGTAAATCACCTTATATTATTTTAGATGACGCTGATATCGATGGTGCAGCAAGTGCAGCTGCTAATAAAGTAGTGTTCAACACAGGGCAAGTTTGTACTGCAGGTACAAGAACAATCGTTCCAGCAAGTATAAAAGAAGACTTTTTAACAGCTGTAAAAGAAAAATTCAGTCAAGTAAAAGTAGGTAACCCTAGAGAAGAAGGTACACAAGTTGGACCAATTATAAGCAAAAAACAATTTGACCAAGTACAAGCCTATATTGACAAAGGTATTGAAGAAGGTGCCGAATTATTATATGGTGGCCCTGGTAAACCTGAAGGATTAGACAAAGGTTACTTTGCAAGACCAACTATTTTTAATAATGTAGATAACAGCATGACAATTGCCCAAGAAGAAATATTTGGACCAGTAATGTCTGTGATCACATATAATGATTTAGATGAAGCAATCAAAATTGCAAATGATACAAAATATGGTTTAGCTGGTTACGTTTATGGTAGTGATAAAGATACACTTCATAAAGTAGCACGTTCAATTGAAGCAGGTACAGTTGAAATTAACGAAGCTGGACGTAAACCTGATTTACCATTCGGTGGTTATAAACAATCTGGTATAGGCCGTGAATGGGGCGACTACGGAATCGAAGAATTCTTAGAAGTTAAATCAATTGCAGGTTACTACAATTAATAAGTTAATTTAATAGGTAATGTGAATCTATATGAGAGTAGAACAATGAAATCTTTTTAAGAGAAATTAGATTTCTGTTCTACTCTCTTTTTATAATTTATATATCGAAATACATTTTGTAATTAAATAGGAAATTTGCTATAGTTATAAAAGTAGTAGCGTAGTTACTATGTTATTTAAAAAACTTATTTATGAAATGGGTGCAAGATAATGCCTGAAAAAGTACGAACATCACCTCAGTATGAATCGTTCCACGAGTTATACAAAAATTACACTACAAAAGATCTCACTCAAAAAGCAAAATCTCTTAAGCTAACAAACTATAGTAAATTGAATAAAAAAGAACTTGTTCTCGCGATTATGGAAGCGCAAATGGAAAAAGATGGTAACTATTATATGGAAGGCATTCTAGATGATATCCAACAAGATGGTTATGGCTTTTTAAGAACAGTTAATTATTCTAAGGGAGAAAAAGATATCTATATCTCAGCTAGTCAAATTCGTCGTTTTGAAATTAAACGAGGAGATAAAGTGACTGGTAAGGTTAGAAAGCCAAAGGATAATGAAAAGTATTATGGTTTATTACAGGTTGATTTTGTTAATGATGAGAATGCAGAAGAAGTAAAAAAACGTCCTCATTTCCAGGCGTTAACGCCGTTATATCCAGAAGAAAGAATTGTGTTAGAAACTACAAAGCAGAATTTTTCAACTCGAATCATGGATTTAATCACGCCAATTGGATTAGGACAACGTGGACTTATCGTTGCACCGCCTAAAGCAGGGAAAACCTCTTTATTAAAAGAAATTGCAAATGCAATTGCAACGAATAAACCTGATGCAGAATTATTTGTATTATTAGTAGGAGAACGACCAGAAGAGGTTACTGATATAGAAAGATCTGTAGAAACTGCAGAAGTAGTTCATTCTACATTTGATGAGCCACCTCAACACCATGTCAAAGTTGCAGAATTATTATTAGAACGTGCGAAACGCTTAGTTGAAATTGGTAAGGATGTCATTATACTAATGGATTCTATAACAAGATTGGCACGTGCTTATAACCTTGTTATTCCGCCAAGTGGTCGTACGTTATCTGGTGGGTTAGATCCAGCATCTTTACACAAACCAAAAGCATTCTTTGGTGCAGCAAGAAATATTGAAGCGGGTGGCAGTATGACTATATTAGCTACAGCTTTAGTTGAAACTGGTTCGCGTATGGATGACATGATTTACGAAGAATTTAAAGGTACTGGAAACATGGAGTTACATTTAGATCGTAAATTAGCAGAACGTCGAGTATTTCCAGCAATTGATATTGGACGCAGTTCAACACGTAAAGAAGAATTGCTCATTGATCCCAAAGAACTGGATTCATTATGGCAATTACGCAATATGTTTACAGATTCAACGGACTTTACAGAAAGATTTGTTCGTAAACTCAAACGAACAGACAATAACCAAGAATTCTTTGAACAGTTACAAAAAGCTGCTAAAGAAAGCACAAAAACGGGTAAACCAATCATTTAATTACTAAATGATTCATAGATATAATACCAATATGAGATTTAGGGTTGCGTTTTATATTTATAGACATTATAATTATCAAGTATTGGGTAAAAAACTCACAAAAAACTCTGTTCCAGATGGTTCAGGGCAAAGGAGCTGAAAATAATGAGACAAAATATTCATCCTGAATATCACAATGTTATCTTTTTAGATACTACTACAGATTTTAAATTCTTAAGTGGTTCAACTAAAACATCATCAGAGACAATGGAATGGGAAGATGGTAATGAATACCCAGTTATTCGTTTAGACATTTCATCTGATTCACATCCATTCTACACAGGACGTCAAAAATTCGCTGCGGCGGATGGTCGTGTGGAACGTTTCAACAAAAAATTCGGATTCAAATCAAGCAACGAATAATTGTTGGTATAAGGCATTCTCATTTTATGAGAATGCCTTTTTATGTTAAAAAGCACTTCCTAATCACAAATAGATATCATAAACAATGTTGAAATTCCTTTATTTTATGAGTAACGATACTGGCTGCAAGTATAGCATTAAATTTAAGTTTGTATACAATGTTGAAACAAAGTGGATCAGTTTTGTTAGTAGGCAGTTCAATGAGAATTTAACGATAGTTCTATTTGTATATCCCAAATTGTTACATAAAATTAACGCAGTAACTTGAAAATATATCCTATTTTGTAGTGGAAAATATGATATAATGAATCGATTATGTTTTGAAAAAAGGTGGAACGCATAATGTATGAAACTTATCATTCCGGGTGGATTGAATGTATTACTGGAAGTATGTTTAGTGGCAAATCTGAAGAGCTTATTCGTCGATTAAGACGAGGGCTTTATGCTAAACAAAAAGTAGTTGTATTTAAACCAGCTATAGATGACCGCTATCATAAAGATAAGATTGTTTCTCACAATGGCAATGCTATAGAAGCAATTAATATTTCGACAGCAGCTGAGATATTAAAGCACGATTTATCAGAAGTAGATGTAATTGGAATAGACGAAGTGCAATTTTTTGAAAATGGTATTGTACATATAGCTGAACAGTTAGCTGAAAAAGGACATAGAGTCATTACTGCTGGTCTAGATATGGACTTTAGAGCACAACCTTTCGAGCCAATGCCACAATTGATGGCTGTGAGTGAGGATGTAACTAAACTTCAAGCAGTTTGTGCGGTTTGCGGTGCATCGTCAAGTCGTACGCAAAGATTAATTGATGGTAACCCAGCAAAAATCGACGACCCAGTCATTTTAGTTGGTGCTAATGAAAGCTATGAACCCAGATGCAGAGCGCATCATATAGTAGCGCCTAGCAATACTGAGAAGGAGGAAATGTAGTGTTTGATCAATTAGACATAGTAGAAGAAAGATATGAACAATTAAATGAAATGTTAAGTGATCCTGATGTCGTAAATAATCCAGATAATTTACGTAAATATTCTAAAGAGCAGGCAGAATTACAAAAAACAGTGGACGTTTATCGCGATTATAAACAAACAAAAGAAGATATTTCTGAAGTAGAAGAAATGTTACGTGATACAAAAGATAATGATGAAATTGAAATGTTGAAAGAGGAACATCAAACACTTCAAAATAAAGTACCTAAGTTAGAAGAAGAACTTAAGTTCTTATTGATCCCTAAAGATCCTAATGATGACAAAGACGTTATTGTAGAAATTCGTGCAGCAGCAGGTGGAGATGAGGCGGCAATTTTTGCTGGTGACCTATTTAGAATGTATTCCAAATATGCTGAAACGTTAAATTATAAGACAGATATTGTAGAAGTTACCGAAAGTGATCATGGTGGTTATAAAGAAATAAGTTTTTCTGTTTCTGGTAATGGTGCTTTTAGTAAATTAAAATATGAGAATGGTGCACACCGTGTACAGCGTGTACCTGAAACTGAATCAGGCGGACGTATCCATACATCAACAGCTACAGTTGCAGTACTTCCTGAGGTAGAAGATGTTGAAATAGAAGTTCGCAACGAAGATTTGAAAATTGACACATACCGTTCAAGTGGTGCAGGTGGTCAGCACGTTAATACAACAGATTCAGCTGTGCGTATTACACATATTCCAACCGGTGTTATTGCGACTTCTTCAGAAAAATCGCAAATCCAAAACCGTGAAAAAGCACTAAAAGTATTAAAAGCACGCTTATTTGATATGAAATTACAAGAAGAGCAACAAAAATATGCTGCCCAACGTAAATCAGCAGTGGGTACAGGAGATCGTTCAGAACGTATCAGAACCTATAACTATCCGCAAAGCCGTGTAACAGATCATCGTATTGGTTTAACTTTACAAAAATTAGACCAAATTATGGAAGGTAAGTTGGATGAAATTATTGATGCTTTAACTTTAGCGGAACAAACTGATAAATTGAAAGAATTAAATAATGGTGAATTATAAAACATTATTAAATCAAGCTAAAGTGAAATGCAATGAACAAGGTATTGAATCAACGCGTGCCGAATGGTTAATGTTGGATTTGTTTAATTGGTCTAAAGCCAATTACTTAATGCATATGGATGATGAAGTAACACTTCAACATAAAAACTTATTTGATGACGCAACACAAAGAATGCTAAATGATGAACCAATACAATATATCCTAGGTAAACAAACATTCTATGGTGAAGTTTTTAAAGTGAATAAGCATTGTCTTATTCCAAGACCTGAAACAGAAGAAGTAATGCTTCATTTTTATAATCAACTTCATTCAGGAGATTGTGTTGTAGATATAGGCACGGGGAGTGGGAATATACCGATTTCATTAAAAAAATTGAACCCTTCATTAGAAGTTTATGCTACAGATTTATATACTTCAGCGTTATCTGTCGCTAAGGCTAACGCTAAGATGCACCAAGTAGAAATTAGATTTCTACAAGGTGATACATTAATGCCACTGATTGAGCACGGCATCAAAGTAAATGGACTTATTTCTAATCCGCCATATATTGATGATAATGATGCATTTATTATGGATAATACAGTGTTAAACTATGAACCACATACTGCGCTTTTTGCAAAAAACAATGGCTATGATATCTATGATAAAATTATAGATCAGTTACCCGAAGTATTATTGCCAAATGCGAAAGTTGTGTTTGAAATTGGATTTAATCAAGGACAAACATTGAAACAACGTATTATTGAGAAATATCCAAGTTTAGATGTACAAATCATTAAAGATATAAATAATAACGACCGAATAATTTCATTTGTTTGGTGATCATAAGTTATGTGCTAAACATGATTAATCATGAGAGTGCATAACTTTTTATTTTGTTTTAAAATAGATAACAAGATGAAAGGGTGAGTCTAAGTGAATACAAAAATATGGGATTTACGCCAATCTAATAATCAATTGAATACAGATAATGAACTGAATGATATAAAAGTAATTTTTGAAAATGGCGGTTTAATTGCTATACCAACTGAAACTGTATACGGATTGGGTGCAGATGCACGTAATGAAGCAGCAATTAAACACATTTATAGTGCGAAAGGTAGACCATCTGACAATCCTTTAATTGTTCATATCTATAAAGTTGAACAAATACAAGCTTTTACAGATAAGCTGTCAAAAGAAGTTGAAATGTTAATGAATGAATTTTGGCCTGGACCGATTTCATTTATTGTTCCATTAAAAAAAGGCTATTTATGTGAAAGTGTTAGTGGTGGGTTAGATTCCATTGCAGTGCGTATGCCAAGTCATCCAATCGGAAGACAAATACTAAAATATGTTGATATGCCAATTGCGGCACCCAGTGCAAATTTGAGTGGCAGACCCTCACCGACTACATTTGAACATGTTTATCGTGATTTGGACGGGCGTATCGATGGTATTGTGAATGGAGACCAAAGTGAAGAGGGGTTAGAAAGTACTGTGCTCGATTGTACACAATTTCCATTTAAAATCGCTAGACCCGGTTCTATCACAAAATCTATGATAGAAGCGGTTATTCCAGAAAGTGTGACAACAATAGGTACATTAGATTCTGAAAAACCAATTGCTCCAGGTATGAAATATAAACATTATTCACCTGATACACCAGTAAAAATATTGAAGTCTTTTAATGCGTTACCTACATCGACTTCAAATTGGACACAAACAGCGTTTATCGTACCTCGTAGCAAACAAGCGTTAATACCAGAAGCTGCGAAATTTATACCTTTATGCGAAGATGAAAATGATATTAAAGGGGCTAATCATAATCTTTATCAAATATTGCATCAGTTAGACCAAGACGATCAAATTCAACATGCCTTTATTTATGGATTTGATTTGAATGATAACACTACGGCAATTATGAATAGAATGATGAAAGCGGCTAATCAATCTATTATTGAAGGAGCAGATTTATGAAAATCATTTTTGTTTGTACAGGAAATACTTGTAGGAGTCCTATGGCTGAAAGTATCGCTCAGTCCAAATTACCTAACCATACAATTGTGTCACGTGGTATGTATGCTATAGATGGTCAACCGATATCAGATCATACTAAGGAAATTTTACTTGAGCGTCATTTAAATGTGCCATACCAAGCCCAGTCTTTTACTGCTTCAGATATAAATGCAGATTTAATATTGACGATGGGTTCATCTCATAAGCGCATAATTAAGGAATTGTATGATAACACCGATCACGTATTTACTTTAAATGAGTATGTAGACAAGATAGGAGAGGTTTCCGATCCGTTTGGTGGGAGTAAATCTGCATATCTTGAAATATATAATGAATTAAATTTACTGATAGATAGTTTAAAAAATAAAATATTAAACTAATAAATTGGTGAAATTAGTATAAGTACGTTAGTAAATACGTTATAATAAAAACGTGTAGCAAATTTGCTATCAGTCAATTTTGTATGTTTTAAAGCGGTTTGAGATTCAATTACTTTTTATGTCATTAATAAAAAGGGGTGCAAGAATGGAAGATTTGAAGTTATTGTTAGATGAATTAAAATCACAATCTTTTTTCAAGGCTAATGAATTATGCATTATCGGTTGTTCAACATCAGAAATCATTGGTGAACGCATTGGTAGTGTAGGTTCTATGGAAGTAGCTAAAGAAATATTTGATTCATTGAAAGTAATCGAAAATGAAACAGGCGTTTCTTTTGTATATCAAGGTTGTGAACATATAAACAGAGCGGTAACAATAGAAAGAGCACAATTCAATCCCCTCACGATGGAAGAAGTTACGGTTGTACCAGATGTTCATGCTGGTGGAAGTCTTGCCACTTATGCATACAAGCATATGGATGAACCAATGGTTGTTGAACATATATCGGTACCTAAAGGTATTGATATTGGTCAAACCCTTATTGGAATGCACATCAAGCATGTCGCTATTCCAGAACGTACAAGTGTTAAGCAAATTGGTGAAGCAATTGTAACCATCGCTTCTTCAAGACCTAAGAAAATTGGTGGCGAAAGAGCAAAATATAACTAATACAGAAACGAGGGAATTACCAATGTCATTTATTCAAAAGCAAGATAAAGAAATATATGAAGTGATTCAAAATGAATTTAACCGTCAAAATAACAATATCGAGCTCATTGCTTCAGAGAACTTTGTTTCAGAAGCAGTTATGGAAGCCCAAGGATCAGTGTTAACGAACAAGTATGCTGAAGGCTATCCTAATAGAAGATATTATGGCGGTTGTGAATACGTAGATGTGTCAGAAACATTAGCTATTGATCGTGCTAAAAAATTATTTGACGCAGAACATGTTAATGTTCAACCACACTCAGGATCTCAGGCCAATATGGCTGTTTATCTCGTAGCATTAGAACACGGTGATACTGTATTAGGTATGAATTTAAGCCATGGTGGCCATTTAACACATGGTGCACCTGTGAACTTTAGTGGTCAATTTTATAACTTTGTGGAATATGGTGTAGACCAAGAAAATGAGCAAATTGATTATGATGAAGTATTAAAAGTTGCTAAAGAACATAAACCTAAATTAATTGTTGCTGGTGCATCAGCTTATTCAAGAACAATCGATTTCAAACGATTCAAAGAAATTGCTGATGAAGTTGGCGCAAAATTAATGGTTGATATGGCACATATCGCTGGTTTAGTCGCAGTTGGTTTACATCCAAATCCTGTGGAATATGCAGATTTCGTAACGACAACTACACATAAAACATTACGCGGACCTCGTGGCGGCATGATTTTATGTAAAGAAGAATATAAAAAACAAATTGATAAAACGATATTCCCAGGTATCCAAGGTGGCCCATTAGAGCATGTGATTGCTGCTAAAGCAGTTGCATTTGGTGAGGCATTACAAGATGACTTTAAAGTTTATCAACAACAAGTGATTCAAAATGCTAAAACATTAGCTAACACATTGACTGACGAAGGATTTAGAGTTGTATCTGGAGGAACGGATAATCACCTCGTCGCAGTAGACGTCAAAGGTTCTGTGGGTATTACAGGTAAAGTTGCTGAAGAAACACTAGATGCAATTGGAATAACTTGTAATAAAAATACAATTCCTTTTGATCAAGAAAAACCTTTCGTAACGAGTGGTATCCGTTTAGGTACCCCAGCTGCAACAACACGTGGTTTTGATGAAACTGCTTTTGAAGAAGTTGCGAAAATCATTAGTTTAGTTTTAAAAGACCCAGAAAATGAAAAAGCATTAGCCGAAGGGAAAGAAAGAGTTAAGACTTTAACTTCAAAACATCCTTTATATAATTAAAATTGGAGGAAATAAATTTATGGGCAAAGTACATGTTTTTGATCACCCACTTATTCAACACAAATTAAGTTATATCCGTGACGTACATACTGGGACTAAAGAATTTAGAGAGCTAGTAGATGAAGTAGGTATGTTAATGGCATATGAAGTTACAAGAGATTTAGAATTACAGGATGTGGAAATAGAAACACCAGTAACAAAAATGATTGCTAAAAGATTAACAGGTAAAAAATTAGCGTTTGTACCAATCTTAAGAGCAGGATTAGGGATGACACAAGGTATTTTAACATTAGTACCTGCAGCTAGAATAGGTCATGTGGGTCTTTATAGAGATCCTGAAACACTAGAAGCCGTTGAATATTTTGTGAAATTACCACAAGATATTGAAGAAAGAGAAATTGTAGTTGTAGACCCAATGTTAGCAACAGGTGCTTCAGCTATAGAAGCTATTAATTCATTAAAAAAACGTGGTGCTAAAAATATTCGTTTTATGTGTTTAATCGCTGCCCCTGAAGGTGTAGAAAAATTACAAGCAGCTCATGAAGATGTGGATATATTTATCGCTGCATTAGATGAAAAGCTTGATGATCATGCATATATCACACCAGGTTTAGGTGATGCAGGTGACCGTTTATTCGGTACAAAATAGTTTCGCCCAGGAGTGGAGGAAAAATGAAAAAAATAATGACTGTCTTCGGCACACGTCCAGAAGCAGTAAAAATGGCACCTCTAATTCAAGCGTTGAAACATGACGATGCGCTAGAACCTATCGTAGTTGTTACGGCTCAACATAGAGAAATGCTTGATTCAGTTCTGACTAGCTTCCACATCACACCAGATTATGATTTGGATATCATGAAACAAGGCCAGTCACTGTCTGAAATTACGTCACGTATTTTATCGAGACTAGAGGATGTTATAAAGAAAGAACAACCAGATATGATACTCGTTCATGGTGACACAATGACGACGTTTGCTGGTAGTTTAGCAGCATTATATAATCAGATTCCTATAGGTCATGTCGAGGCTGGCTTAAGAACATGGGATAAATATGCTCCATTTCCTGAAGAAATGAATAGACAAATGGTAGGGGTAATGGCAGATTTGAATTTTGCCCCTACCAATAATGCTGCTCACAATCTTTTAGCAGAAAACAAACCAGAGGAATCAATCGTTGTGACAGGTAATACGGCTATAGATGCTATGAAGACGACAATACATGATCACTATCATTCTGAGATTATAGCAAAGCATAAAGATAAACGTATCATTTTGTTAACTGCGCACCGACGTGAAAATATTGGTGAACCTATGGTGCATATATTTAAAGCTGTTAGAGATATTGTCGAAGCATTTGAAGATGTCGTTGTGGTTTACCCAGTGCATAAAAATCCTAAAGTTAGGGAAATTGCAGAAACTTATTTATCAAATCACGAGCGAATTGAATTGGTGGAACCATTGGAAGTCGTGGATTTTCATAATTTTGCCCATCAATCATACTTGATATTAACTGATTCTGGAGGTGTGCAAGAAGAAGCGCCTTCATTAGGTAAACCTGTACTTGTGTTAAGAGATGCTACAGAAAGACCCGAAGGTGTGAATGCTGGTACGCTTAAAATAGTAGGCACCCACGAGAAAAACATATTTGATTCTACGAAACAATTATTAGATGACAAAATGTTATATGACAAAATGAGCCATGCACGAAATCCTTATGGAGATGGAAATGCCGCTTTACGAATTTGTGAGAATATCAAATATTATTTTCATATAATTTCCAAAAAGCCAGAATCATTCAAATAATTAAAAAGGGGGAATGTGTCGGTTCTGTGACAATTTGAGAAAAAATTAAACTACATTTTGTATAGAATTGACACGTTAACTACCCCTATATTATTATTAAAACTGTATGATTGAAATGGTTCTCATTATTGCATGAAAAAGATGAAGTGAGGCATAGTCATGGAACGTTTCAACATCATTTTTAATAGATACATTCAATACTATTTATATGGTATAGTTGTACTATTAATTGTGTTTATTTTCACATACTCACCATTTATATTAGGGCTTATAATAGGTACAATTGGATCACTTTTTAATACTTTTACTTTCGAATATTATTTAGCAAAGGCAAAAGAAAAAGATAACATACATATTTCAACGGGCAACGTTTGGAGATATTTAATAGTGGTTCTAGCATGTTGTATTTGGTATTTTTATAAGGATGAAATTAATATCATTGGTGTGGT
This sequence comes from Staphylococcus sp. LKG3-1, assembly GCF_048568385.1. Classification (NCBI taxonomy): domain Bacteria; kingdom Bacillati; phylum Bacillota; class Bacilli; order Caryophanales; family Staphylococcaceae; genus Staphylococcus; species Staphylococcus sp. LKG3-1. The sequence goes on along the minus strand of NZ_CP183796.1, from coordinate 1,118,856 downwards.
TATTGGTTTAATGATTTCATATGTTTTAATTGTTTTCAAACCATTTTTACACAAGAAATAAATTTTAAAACGAAAGAGGTGAGAAAGCATGAATCATAAAGACCCTCTAGTCAGTTGGAATGTATTTGGTCTAGACATAGTGTTTAATCTTTCATCAATTATGATGTTGATTATTACAGCGGTTATTGTTTTTGTCATTGCTATTATTTGTACACGCAACCTCAAAAAACGACCAACTGGTAAACAAAATTTCATAGAGTGGGTTTTTGACTTTGTAAGAGGTATTATTGAAAGTAACATGGCATGGTCAAAAGGTGGGCAATTCCATTTCTTGGCAGTAACACTTATATTCTTTATATTTGTGAGTAATATGCTAGGACTTCCATTTCAATTAATTTCAGGGCATACGTTGTGGTGGAAATCACCAACAGCTGATGCGACAGTTACTTTAACACTGTCAACACTCATCATTCTATTAACACATTTTTATGGTGTTAGAATGAAAGGTACAAAAGGTTATTTCCAAAACTATACAAAACCAATCTTTTTATTACCAATTAATATCTTTGAAGAATTCACTTCAACTTTAACGTTAGGTCTTCGACTCTACGGTAATATTTTCGCAGGTGAATTGCTATTAGGATTATTGGCAGGATTAGTAACAGGTGATTCAACTAGAGCATGGGGTTGGATAATCGGGTTACCTGGTTTAGTTGTTTGGCAAGGGTTTTCAATATTCATCGGTACAATTCAAGCATATATTTTCGTTATGCTTTCAATGGTTTACATGTCCCATAAAGTTCAGGACAGTCATTAATTAATTAAATTTTAAAGAAAAACTAGGAGGATTTTATAAATGAATTTAATCGCAGCAGCAATCGCAATCGGCTTATCAGCATTAGGTGCAGGTATTGGTAATGGTCTTATCGTTTCAAGAACAGTAGAAGGTGTCGCTCGTCAACCAGAAGCACGTGGACAATTAATGGGTATTATGTTCATCGGTATCGGTTTAGTTGAAGCATTACCTATCATTGGTGTAGTTATCGCTTTCATGTCACTATAATTCAACTAATTATTATGGCGAAGTCTGAAAGACTTTCGCCGTTCGTTTTTATCAATAATGTCTTATGATTATAATGTATGAAAGGAGTGTCTATGTAAGTGACTGCTACGACAAATATGTTTGTACTTGGTGCAGCTGGAACTAGCGGCGTTCAATGGGGGACAATAATCGTTACGCTTGTAACTTTTCTTATCTTATTAGCTTTATTGAAAAAGTTCGCATGGGGTCCATTAAAAGATGTAATGGATAAACGTGAACACGATATTAATAAAGACATTGATGATGCTGAACAAGCTAAATTAAATGCACAAAAGTTAGAAGAACAAAATAAACAAACACTAAAAGAAACACAAGATGAGGTTCAAAAGATTTTAGAAGAATCTAAAGTTCAAGCTCGAAAACAACATGAAGAAATTATTCATGAAGCAAATATCAGAGCTAATGGCATGATTGAAACTGCACAGAATGAAATCAACAGTGAAAAAGAACGTGCAATTGCAGATATTAACAACCAAGTTTCTGAGCTTTCTGTTTTAATCGCTTCTAAAGTACTGCAAAAAGAAATCTCAGATAAAGATCAAAAAGCTTTAGTTGAAAAGTACATAAAAGAGGCAGGCGATAAGTAATGGCAAACATAGCAAAAAAATATGCCAAAGCATTATTTGATACTGCTAAAGATGCAGACATACTTGACGACATGTACGATGAATTTTCAACAATTAATGAAGCAGTTCAATCTGAAAATAAAAAGCTACAAGCATTGGATGCAGATCCACAAAAAGATGTTGAGCAACGTCGTCGCTTCGTAAGCATTGTATTTGGACAAACGAACCAATACTTGCAGAATATGCTGACAATACTTGCTAGCAATCGTCATTTAGGACACATTCATGAAATATATATCGCGTTTGAAACATTATATAATGAACAGCATAATCAAGACTATGCTGTAATCGAATCCGTATATCAATTGTCAGAAGAAGAATTATCAAGTATAGAAGAAATTATTAAAGCACGAACTAAACTTTCTAAAATAATGATTACTAACAAAATTAATCCTGAACTTATCGGTGGTATCAGAGTTAAAGTTGGTACGAAAGTGATGGACGCAAGTATTAAAAATGATCTTGCACAATTAGAAAGACAATTTATTAGAGTGAAATAAAATTTGAAGGAGTGACATAGATGGCCATTAAAGCTGAAGAAATCAGTGCATTACTTCGCTCACAAATCGAAAATTATGAGTCGGAAATGGCAGTTACTGATGTAGGTACAGTACTACAAATTGGTGACGGTATCGCACTAATCCACGGATTAAACGATGTTATGGCTGGTGAGCTAATAGAATTCAAAAGTGGCGTTCTAGGCTTAGCACAAAACTTAGAAGAATCAAATGTCGGTGTAGTTATTTTAGGACCATACGCTGATATCAAAGAAGGGGACGAAGTAAAACGTACTGGACGTATTATGGAAGTTCCTGTAGGTAACGAACTTATTGGTCGTGTTGTGAACCCACTTGGACAACCTATTGATGGACAAGGTCCAGTTAATACAACAAGCACAAGACCTGTAGAGAAAAAAGCAACAGGTGTAATGGACCGTAAATCAGTTGATGAACCATTACAAACTGGTATTAAAGCCATTGATGCACTTGTACCAATTGGTCGTGGTCAACGTGAATTAATCATTGGTGACCGTCAAACAGGTAAAACTACGGTTGCTATTGATACAATTTTAAACCAAGCTGATCAAGATACAATTTGTATTTATGTTGCTATTGGACAAAAAGATTCAACTGTTCGTGCTAATGTTGAAAAGCTACGCCAAGAAGGCGCGTTAGATTACACAATTGTTGTTTCTGCTTCAGCAGCTGACCCAGCTCCAATGCTTTATATTGCACCATATTCAGGTGTAGCTATGGCTGAAGAATTCATGTTTGCTGGTAAAGACGTTTTAATTGTTTATGATGATTTAACGAAACAAGCTGCAGCTTACCGTGAGTTATCACTATTATTACGTAGACCACCAGGCCGTGAAGCATACCCAGGCGATGTGTTCTACTTACATAGTAGATTACTTGAGAGAGCAGCGAAGTTAAATGATGATTTAGGTGGAGGCTCTATTACTGCCTTACCAATTATAGAAACACAAGCAGGCGATATCGCAGCTTATGTACCAACTAACGTTATTTCAATTACAGATGGACAAATCTTCTTACAATCTGATTTATTCTTCTCAGGTGTAAGACCTGCCATTAATGCTGGTCAATCTGTATCACGTGTTGGTGGTTCTGCACAGATAAAAGCAATGAAAAAAGTTGCTGGTACGTTACGTTTAGATTTAGCTTCTTATCGTGAATTAGAGTCATTTGCACAATTTGGTTCAGATTTAGATGAGTTTACAGCTAAAAAATTAGAACGTGGTAAACGTACGGTTGAAATCTTAAAACAAGATAAAAACAAACCACTACCTGTCGAAAATCAAGTATTAATTATTTATGCATTGACTAAAGGTTATTTAGATGACATCCCAGTAGAAGATATTACTCGTTTCGAGGAAGAATTAAATCTTTGGGCTAAGTCTAATGCGACTGAACTATTAAATGAAATTAAAACTTCAGGTGCATTACCAAAAGATGAAGCATTTGAATCAGCAATTACAGAATTCAAAAAAAGCTTTAGCAAATCAGAAGCATAATAGTTAATCTTAAATAAAAGGTGGTGAGATAATGGGATCTCTTAAAGAGATTGATACACGTATAAAATCAACCAAAAAAATGAAGCAAATTACGAAAGCAATGAACATGGTATCAAGTTCTAAATTGCGCCGTGCGGAAAGCAACACGAAACAGTTCAGACCATATATGGAAAAAATGCAAGATGCGATTACTGCAGTTGCAGGTGCAGATAAAAATTCACGTCACCCAATGTTACAACAACGAAAAGTGAAGAAAAGTGCCTACCTAGTGATTACAAGTGATAAAGGTCTTGCAGGTGCTTACAATGCAAACGTATTAAAACACCTTATAAAAGATATTGAAGAAAAACATGCAAGTAAAGATGATTATTCAATTCTAGTATTAGGTCAAACTGGTGTGGATTTCCTTAAAAATAAAGGTTATGACATACATGATTCACTTATAGATGTACCAGATCAACCTTCTTTTAAAGAAGTACAAGCAATAGCTAAAAAAGCTATAGATTTGTATAGTGAAGAAGAAGTTGATGAGGTGAAAATTTATTTTAGTCATTTCGTAAGTGTATTAGAAAATACACCTTCTACCAAAACTGTGCTTCCATTGTCTCCTGAGGACTCTAGCTTAGGACATGGTCAATTGTCATCATATGAGTTCGAACCAGACAAAGAGGCAATATTGAGCGTCATTTTACCTCAATATGTTGAAAGTTTAATATATGGAACGATTTTAGATGCAAAAGCAAGTGAACATGCTACGCGTATGACTGCAATGAAAAATGCATCAGATAATGCGTCAGAAATTATTGATGACTTATCTATTCAATATAACAGAGCAAGACAAGCAGCAATTACTCAACAAATCACTGAAATTGTCGGTGGCTCAGTTGCGCTTGAATAATTATTAAAGGAGGAAAAAAACATGGGATTAGGCCGTGTAACTCAAGTTATGGGTCCAGTAATTGATGTTCGCTTTGAGCACAATGAAGTTCCAGAAATTAACAATGCCTTAGTCGTAGACGTTGAAAGAGATGAAGGTACAGTATCTCTTACATTAGAAGTGGCATTACAACTTGGCGATGACGTCGTACGTACAATTGCAATGGATTCTACTGATGGTGTTAAACGTGGTACAGAAGTTCGAGATAGCGGAGATAGCATCAGTGTTCCAGTTGGTGATGCTACGTTAGGACGTGTGTTTAATGTTCTTGGTGATACAATTGACTTAGACGAGAAGCTTGATACTTCTGTCAAACGTGATCCAATTCATAGAGAAGCACCTGCATTCGATCAATTATCAACAAAAGTTGAAATCTTAGAAACAGGTATTAAAGTAATTGATTTACTTGCACCGTATATTAAAGGTGGTAAAATCGGTTTGTTCGGTGGTGCTGGTGTAGGTAAAACAGTATTAATTCAAGAATTAATTAATAATATAGCTCAAGAACATGGTGGTATTTCAGTATTTGCCGGCGTAGGTGAACGTACGCGTGAAGGTAATGACTTATACTACGAAATGAGTGATAGTGGTGTTATTAAGAAAACAGCTATGGTCTTCGGACAAATGAATGAGCCACCTGGTGCGCGTATGCGTGTTGCTTTATCAGGCTTAACAATGGCTGAACACTTCCGTGATGTACAAGGACAAGATGTTTTACTATTTATTGATAACATATTCAGATTTACGCAAGCTGGTTCAGAAGTATCAGCACTATTAGGTCGTATGCCATCAGCCGTTGGTTATCAACCTACACTTGCTACTGAAATGGGTCAATTACAAGAACGTATTACATCAACAACTAAAGGATCTGTAACGTCAATCCAAGCAGTTTTCGTACCTGCCGATGATTATACTGACCCAGCACCAGCAGCTGTCTTTGCTCACTTAGATGCTACAACTAACCTAGAACGTAAATTAACGGAAATGGGTATTTATCCTGCCGTTGATCCGCTTGCATCTACTTCTAGAGCATTAGACCCTACAATTGTTGGTCAAGATCATTATGAAATAGCTCGTGATGTACAATCTACATTACAAAAATATAGAGAATTACAAGATATTATTGCTATTTTAGGTATGGATGAATTATCAGAAGAAGATAAACAAACTGTTGAACGTGCACGTCGTATCCAGTTCTTCTTATCACAAAACTTCCACGTAGCTGAACAATTTACTGGTCAAAAAGGTTCATATGTACCTGTTCAAAAAACGGTAGAAGGCTTCAAAGCAATTTTAGATGGCGAATATGATCATATCCCTGAAGATGCATTCCGTCTTGTAGGTAGTATGGAAGAAGTAATCGCAAAAGCTAAAGATATGGGTGTTGAAGTTTAAAAATTAGGAGGTAAAGATAATGAACACATTAAGCCTAAATATTGTCACTCCTAATGGTTCTGTTTACGACCGAGAAGATGTTAATCTTGCAGTATTACAAACTACTGCAGGAGAAATCGGTGTTATGTATGGACATATTCCAACAGTTGCAGCACTTGAAATTGGCTATGTCAAAATAAATTTTGACGGTGGTTCAGAATATATTGCAGTGAGTGAAGGTTTTGTTGAGGTTAGACAAGATAAATTATCAATTATTGTACAAACTGCAGAACCTGCGAATGAAATAGATGTTGCTAGAGCTGAATTAGCAAAATCTAGAGCAGAATCTCATTTGAATAATGAAGAAGATAACAGCGACGTTAATAGAGCTAAACGTGCTTTAGAAAGAGCGAATAACCGTATTCGCGTCGCGAACTTACAATAAATTATATCATTGGTGAGTGGGATGTTACTTTTTCCATTTAGGCATCTACTACTCACTCCAAAAGGAGTCTAAGACATGAAAAATGTCTTAGACTCTTTTTTTATAGACGTAAGTTCGTATAGTAAAGTAGACACAAAAATAAAAAGTGAAGTGCTCAAACAACAAAAGCATTATAGTTAATTAAATTCTGCAGTTCTTAAGTATCTTTTAATGATTATTTCGTGTAAAATAAATTGACAGTCTAAAGTGAGGAGTTATTGTATGGAGTATCTAGGACAATTTTCAATTGTACATCTTATCTTACATGTGGTTTGTATTTGTATTGCTTATTGGGCATTAAATGCAGTGAGATTAGAGCAGTTTTTTAAAAAGGGGTATCCCTTACAAGTTCAAATTTGTATGATTTTTTTAGCAATATTACTTGGAACAGCTGTTAGTAATTTTATTGTGGATTTGTTACAATACTCAACGCAAATAAAATATTTAGCACAATAATTCAAATACTTGTATATCTTTTTGAATTATAGATATAATAATTTAGAAGTACATAAAATAGTTTAATTAAAATGAAATATATAAGTAGCAAAGTGGAGGATTTAAGATGGATATGATAGAAATTAATGGTGGAAATAGATTAACTGGGGAGGTTAAAGTGTCAGGTGCCAAGAATGCTGTATTACCAGTATTAACTGCTTCACTTTTAGCATCAGAAGGTGTCAGTAAACTTATGAATGTACCTGCATTAAGTGATGTAGAAACGATAAATAATGTGATTTCAACATTAAATGCAGAAGTTTCATACGATAAAGACGAAGAATCAGTAACTGTAGATGCAACGAAAGAATTAAATGAAGAGGCTCCATATGAATATGTAAGTAAAATGAGAGCCAGTATTCTTGTTATGGGTCCATTATTAGCCCGCTTAGGTCATGCTAAAGTCGCATTGCCAGGTGGTTGCGCAATTGGTTCAAGACCAATTGAACAGCACATCAAAGGTTTCGAAGAACTTGGTGCTGATATTCACATGGATGGTGGTTTTATTTATGCAAGTACTGAAAATGGATTAAAAGGTACAACCATTCATTTAGACTTCCCAAGTGTGGGCGCAACGCAAAATATTATCATGGCAGCTTCACTAGCAGAAGGTAAAACAGTATTAGAAAATGTTGCAAGAGAACCAGAAATCGTTGATTTAGCAAATTATATTAACGAAATGGGAGGTAACGTTTCTGGAGCTGGCACGGATACGATCATTATCCATGGTGTAGAAACACTTCACGGTGTGGAACACGCGATTATTCCTGATAGAATTGAAGCAGGTACACTCCTGATTGCTGGTGCGATTACACGTGGTGATGTACTTGTAAATGGTGCTATAAAAGAACATATGACAAGTCTTGTTTACAAATTGGAAGAAATGGGTGTGAATCTAGATTATCAAGATGACGCAATTCGCGTAAGAGTAGAAGATGAATTAAAACCCGTAGATATTAAAACATTACCTCATCCAGGATTCCCTACGGATATGCAATCACAAATGATGGCATTATTACTAACAGCTGAAGGACATAAAGTAGTAACTGAAACTGTATTTGAAAATAGATTTATGCATGTAGCCGAATTTAAACGTATGAACGCTAAGATTTCTGTCGAAGGCAGAAGTGCTAAGATTGAAGGTAAGAGTGAACTACAAGGTGCACAAGTAAAAGCTACTGACTTACGTGCAGCAGCAGCACTTATATTAGCCGGACTTGTAGCTGATGGAACGACGCAAGTAACAGAATTAAAGCATTTAGACAGAGGTTATGTTGACTTACACGGTAAATTAGAAGCACTAGGTGCAGAGATAAAACGAACACAAGCTTAATACATGATTCGCAATTGAAGTGGCGATTCAAGAACAAGATGGAGGAAGTAAACAATGGAAACAATTTTTGATTATAACCAAATTAAAGAAATCATACCGCATAGACAACCATTTTTATTAATTGATCGTGTTGTTGAATATGAAGTAGGTACACGTTGTGTGGCTATTAAACAAGTATCAGGTAATGAACCGTTTTTCCAAGGTCATTTTCCGGAATATGCAGTTATGCCTGGTGTTTTAATTACAGAAGCGCTTGCTCAAACAGGTGCAGTAGCGATTTTAAATAGTGAAGAAAATAAAGGGAAACTTGCATTTTTTGCTGGAATTGATAAATGTCGCTTCAAAAAACAAGTTACTCCTGGAGATACTTTAAAATTAGAAGTTGAAATAACAAAAATGCGTGGGCCAATCGGTAAAGGTAACGCAAAAGCTACCGTCGATGGTGAAGTAGCATGTAGTTGTGAATTAACGTTTGCAATTCAAGCAAAGTAAATAAAAGACCTCAAGCTCAGTTGTAAATACAACGGTTTGAGGTCTTTTTTATAGTAATTATTTTTCTATTTTTTCATCTTTTAATCTTGGTTTAGATTGCATCATACGATTGAAAGATTTTTTAAGTTCGTCTCCTGTTAAACCTTCATCAATAAGTTGTTCTAATAAACTTTCTGCATATACTTGTCTTAATGTATAAATATGACATTCAAAAACGATGGAGATTGTACTTTCCAGTTTTTTTATGTTTTTAATCGTCGCATCAAAAAGAGCCGGATCATTTGCTGGACGTGTAATCACTACGCGTATATCTAATAAAGTTTCATCATCCATATATTGTTTCATTGTTTCATAATGATAATCTGAAATAACAATTTCTAATAACCAACCAGTTCCACTATTTTCTTTATTGATAATAACGCCATCTTCTATTTCATATTCTGTAACGCCACCACTATCTGATACGATTTGAAATCGAACAGCTTTAAATGATTTCATCGTTCTCACATCCAATTAATAAATTTAACTTCTACAATTATTCGAATTATACAATCATTATAACGTAATTTTAAAAGAGAAAGGTAAAATTTGTAGAATTTAGTATTAAAACATCTTTTGAATTCTGTGTTATTGTACTTTGACGGTATTGTGTAAAATTCATAGAATATAGTTATAAAGGAGGTGACATATGATTAATAACATTGTTATCGTAGGGCGACTAACTAAGGACCCTAAAATATATGATAAGGAGGAGAAAAAATTAGCTACATTTTGTGTAGCTGTATCAAGGAACTATAAAGATAAGAATCAAACCCCGGTATGTGATTATTTATTTTGTAAAGCATTTGGAAAAATGGCAACAAACATTGAGAAATATACGAAGCAAGGCTCACTTGTAGGTATAACAGGCCAAATGCAATCACATAAATATGAAAAAGAAGGTCAGACGCATTTTGTATCAGAAATACTTATTGAATCAATTAAATTCATGTCTCCACAAAACAAAGATAAAAATGATTTACTTTTTGAACCATTCCCGCTAGAGCATTCCCAAAATGTATTTAAAGACATTAACGTACAAAATAATGATATATATGAAATTGTATAAACCACCCACCCTAAATCTACCCCTAATCTAATCATCCACTTTAATATACATTTAAATCCTACTATCAATTATACTTCTATTGGCTATCCCTCTTAAAATATCCCTATAAGAGGGATAGCTTATTTAATATAGAATCAGCAATCAAATCGCTAATAAGTAATTTAAATAAAACTGAATAATCTGATATATTACAATCATATTACGTGAAATTTTACTTTTCATAGCCTTTAAAAACTATCACAGAAGTTTTTAAAGGGATAAAAAATTATATTCAAAGATAAATTAAATGTAATTTCATTGTAAAAAAGGTCGATTTTTTTTATTTCACTGTAACCTACAACGATTTTTTGAATGTTATAGTTGTATTTGCAAATTAATCATAAATAAAAATAAACTTAATTACCTTATAGGAGGACTTTTTTACAATGAAAAAAACAGTAGTAGCATCAACATTAGCAGTTGGACTTGGCGTAACAGGATTCGCAGCAGGAAATTCAGCAGACGCTTCAGAACAAGGCGTTGACAAAGCACAATTAGCACAACAAGCTCAAAGTAATTCAGAATCATTAAATGCAGCACCAGTTCAAGACGGTGCTTACGACATTAACTTTAACTATAATAATACTGATTATAGCTTCCAATCAGACGGTCAATATTGGACTTGGAGCTATGGACAAGGTTCAACTAATGCACCAGCACAAGAAACTGCTGAGCAACCACAACAAGTTGAACAACCACAACAAACTGAGCAAGCTTCAACTGAACAACCAGCACAAGAAGCTGCACCACAAACTGAAGAAACACAACAACCACAACAAGAAGCAACTACACAAAATACTTCAAGCTCAAATGAATCAACTTCAAATGAATCTAGTTCAAGTGAAGCTTCAGAAGGTTCATCAGTAAATGTTAACTCTCATTTACAAGCAATCGCGCAACGTGAATCAGGCGGCGACCTTAAAGCTGTTAACCCATCATCAGGTGCAGCAGGTAAATATCAATTCTTACAAAGCACATGGGATTCAGTAGCACCATCTGAATATCAAGGTGTATCACCAACAGAAGCACCTGAAGCAGTACAAGACGCAGCAGCGCAAAAACTTTATGATACAGAAGGCGCTTCACAATGGGTTACTGCATAAAAAATTAAGTGTAGTAATGAACTTAAGATAAATATTTAAAGCTGAGACATATATGTCTCAGCTTTTTTTATAGTCAGTTATTTTGCAAATTTGTCAGTATTTTGTTATCTTTTAATTAAACAAAATATAAAAACGCTACTAGGGGAGCCAGTTGGCTGAGATGATTAAATTCAGACCCTTACAACCTGATTTGGTTAATACCAACGTAGGAAAGTAGTTTAATCTAAAGTTGGGGTATAAATCCTCGCTATTAATTAACTACGTTTCTGTCGGGAATGTAGTTTTTTTATTTATAGGAGGATTTTTGTGTTATTTTCAGAACAGTTAAAAAAAGAAGCTAAACCAATTATTAATCAAATCTACCACGATCCGTTTATACAAGGTATGTTACATGGGAATTTACCGATTGAAGCAACCAAATTCTATTTAAGAGCAGATGCTTCTTATTTAAATGAATTTGCGAATATATACGCGCTGTTAATTCCAAAAATGGAGAACTTAAATGATGTTCGATTTTTGGTTGAACAAATTCAATTTATCGTAGATGGTGAAGTGGAAGCACATGAAATTTTAGCGGATTATGTCCAAGAAAGTTATAATGAAATCGTACAAGAGAAAGTTTGGCCACCGAGTGGCGATCATTATATTAAACATATGTATTTCAATGCGTATGCTAAAGAAAATGCCGCTTATACAATTGCTGCAATGGCACCTTGTCCTTATGTTTATCAAGTCATTGCTCAAGAAGCATTAAGGGATAAAGAATTAAATAAAGATTCTATTTTAGCTAAATGGTTTGAATTTTATAGTACTGAAATGGATGAATTAGTTATTGTATTTGATAATTTAATGGATAAATTGACGAAACATTGTAGCGAAAAAGAAAAAAATGAGATAAAACAATGCTTTTTACAAAGTACAGTACATGAAAGAAACTTTTTTAATATGTCATTTAATGAAGAATCATGGTCATATGGAGGTATGAAAAATGAATAAACCCAATATTGCATTGACAATTGCTGGTACTGATCCAACAGGAGGTGCTGGTGTAATGGCAGATTTGAAATCTTTTCATGCTTGTGGCGTATATGGTATGGCGGCTGTTACAAGCATTGTTGCGCAAAACACTAAAGGTGTACAACATATTCACAATCTTGAGTCACAGTGGTTATCTGAACAACTGACAAGTGTGTTTGATGACGAATTACCACATGCCATTAAAACTGGTATGATTGCTTCAAAGGAAATGATGCAATTAATTCAAGAATACTTAGTGAAATATCCTGAGATACCATATGTTATTGATCCAGTTATGTTAGCTAAAAGTGGTGATTCATTGATGGATGATGACGCGAAAGCAGATTTACAAAATATATTGTTACCCTATGCAACAGTAGCGACTCCAAACTTACCAGAAGCTGAAGAAATCACTGGATTAAAGATTGATAATGAGGCAGCGATATATAAAGCAGGCAACATATTTATTAATGAAATTGGGAGTAAGGGTGTTGTTATTAAAGGCGGACATGCTGAAGATTTAGAAACTGCTAAAGATTATTTATTTACTAAAGATGAGGTCTATACGTTTGAAGAACCTCGTTATGATACGCAGCATACCCATGGTACAGGTTGTACTTTTTCAGCAGTAATTACAGCTGAACTGGCAAAAGGTAGAACGATTTATGACGCAGTGAAAAAAGCTAAAAAATTTATTTCATTAAGCATTAAATATACGCCAGAAATTGGTCAAGGTAGAGGACCTGTAAATCACTTTGCATATATGAAAAAGGTAGGTCTAGATGATGAATAGTTTAAATAATGTAAGAACGAATAATCCACTCGTTATTTGTTACACAAACGATGTCGTAAAGAACTTTACGGCAAACGGACTTTTAAGTTTAGGTGCAAGCCCAGCAATGAGTCAAGCACCTGAAGAAGCGATAGATATGTTAACACCTGCTAATGCACTGCTCATTAATATTGGTACTTTAACTAAAGATAGAGAGCAGGACATTTTAGAAATTGCTAAAACAGCTAATGAAGTAGGCACGCCAATTGTATTTGATCCAGTTGCTGTTGGTGCATCCCAATATCGCAAGGATTTTTGTAAAACTTTTTTGAATACTGTAGATGTAGCAGTTATAAAAGGGAATGCATCTGAAATTTTAGCGTTGATAAATAATGATGCTAAGATGAAAGGAACGGACAGTGATGATAATTTAAATGCGATAGAAATTGCCAAAGAAGCGCATAAACGATTAAATAGTGCGATAGTCATCACTGGCAAAGAGGATGTTGTGATTCAAGACAATCAAATATATCAACTGAATAATGGATCGGCTTTGTTGGCTAAAGTAACGGGTGCAGGCTGTTTATTAGGTGCTGTCATAGCTAGTTTTTTACCGACAGATGAAACAACTTCAATCAGCCAGTTAGTTGAAGCCACTTCAATTTATAATATCGCTGCGGAAAAGGCAGAGCAACTTGCGGAAGACAAAGGTCCTGGTACGTTTATGACGTTATTATTAGATGCACTATATCAAGTGACTTATGATGATTATTCAAATCAAAGTGATATACAAGAGGTGCAGTAATGTTTGATAAAAATAATTTGAAACTGTATTTTATTTGTGGCACGCAAGATATTGAAAGTAAGACAACTATTATAGATGTTGTGACTGAAGCACTTGAATCTGGAATAACCATGTTCCAATTTAGAGAAAAAGGTAACGGTGCATTAATTGGAGATGAAAAAGAAGACTTAGCACGGAAATTATTAGCTTTGTGTCATGATTATGCAGTACCATTTATCGTTAATGATGATGTTGCCTTAGCCAATAAGATTGGTGCAGATGGGATTCATGTTGGCCAGGATGATATGGATGTTAAAGTATTTGCTGAACAATTTAAAGGAAAAATTATTGGTTTAAGCATTAGTAATATAGATGAATATAAAACATCTAATTTAGCACATGTGGACTATATTGGTGTTGGGCCAATGTACGCAACGACATCTAAAGATGATGCAAATTTACCAGTAGGGCCAGAAATGATAACGAAATTAAGAGCGCATGTTAATCATTTTCCAATCGTAGCAATCGGTGGTATAAATGTTGAAAATACGAGGGAAGTTATGCAAGCTGGTGCAGACGGTATATCCATTATTTCAGCTATTACAAAGAGTGAAAATATTTCAAATACAGTTAGACAATTCTTACAAAATGTTGAATAAAGTATAAATATTTCTTTTTTTGTTTTCTACTTCCCTTTGAGTATGATAAAATAAATTCTATGTGAATATATCATTAGAGGTGGAAAAATGAAAAAGAAAGCACTACTACCTTTATTATTAGGTGTAATGGTCTTTTTAGCAGGCTGTGACTATTCTAAACCTGAAAATAGAGACGGTTTCTTCTATAATACGTTTTATGTGCCAATGGATAATTTAATACATTGGTTGGGAACTAGTTTTAATAATGACTATGGTTTAGCAATCGTAGTACTTGTGTTAGTAATACGTATCGTATTGTTACCATTCATGTTATCAAACTATAAAAATAGTCATATGATGCGTGAAAAAATGAAAGTTGCAAAACCGGATATTGATGCAATTCAAGAGAAGGTTAAGCGTTCGCGTACACAAGAAGAAAAAATGGCAGCAAACTCAGAAATGATGGAAGTTTATAAAAAATACGATATGAATCCGATGAAGAGCATGTTAGGGTGTTTACCAATCCTTATTCAAATGCCAATCATTATGGGACTATTCTTCGTATTGAAATATCCATCAAGCGGTGGATTTACAGAACATCCTTATTTCTTATGGTTTAACCTAGCGAAACCAGACATTTGGATTACAATTATTGCAGGTATCTTATACTTCTTACAAGCATACGTATCAAGTAAGAGTATGCCAGCAGAACAACGTCAAATGGGTTACATGATGATGGTCATTTCACCAATTATGATTGTGTGGATTTCATTCTCATCTGTTTCAGCATTAGGTCTATATTGGTCAGTCAGTGCGGCATTCTTGATTGTACAAACGCAAGTAGCGAATATGTACTACTCTAAACTTGCACAAAGAGAAGTTGCACCGATGATTGAAGCTATGGAGAAAAATAAAGCTGAAGCATCAGGTAAAGGTAAAAATACGCAAGTTGTTTCTAAGAAAAATAAAAAGAAATAATAAGTTAAGCTATTTTTAAGAACTAAAAAAGCACAATCTACTCAGTAGGTTGTGCTTTTTTGTATGATTACAATGTTTTATCTAAAAATACCATTCTTCGAAAAATTGATTGATAAAATTTTCCATATATTGATGTCTTTGCGCTGCTAATTGTTTTGCTGTTTCTGTATGCATTAATGACTTTAATTTCAAAAGCTTTTCATAAAAATGTTTGATCGCTGATGGCGACCATTGATCATAATGTGCGTCATCCGTCTCTGTTATATGCTTTGTTGAATGCTCAACCCACATGGGTTCATTAAAATGACCCGCAAATTGGAAAGTGCGTGCAATACCAATCGCTCCTATTGCGTCTAGTCTATCTGCATCACGTACAATTTGTCCTTCAAGTGTTAATGAAACTTCATTATTTTGACCATGTCTATAACTTATATGTTCAATTATATGTAATATATGTTGTTGCTGTTCTTTAGGTAATTGTAAGTCTTTCAAAAAGCTTTTTAACTTAGTTAACGCTTTTTCATGATTGGTTAATTTACTATCTATAGTGTCATGTAATAAACTTGCTAGTTGAATTGTTAACATGTGTTGCGATTGTTCTTGTTCAGCTATATAAGTTGCTAAACGCAATACACGATTAATATGTGCAATATCATGGCCAGTCGCGTCATCTTTATGATATGTACACATGTAATTATATGCACGGTTTAGTATTTCAGTTTCTTTCAAATTAGCTACACCTCTCAGTTTAGTCATATTAAATAAATTCATAAAATAAAAGGTCTAAGCAACAGTAGGGAAATTGTTACGTTAGACCTGATTTTTTATAAAATCGGTGACAATAGTCGTGAAATACCTTCTTTAAATTTAATCCATAAACTTCTTTGTTCATAAATTTCTTTTGTTAATTGATAAGATACATGTAAATCACTTTCAAAAGCGGATCTTAATGCTTTTGAGATGTATGTATCATAGATAAATGCATTAATTTCAAAATTTAATGTGAAACTACGATGATCCATATTAGTTGTACCTACACTTGCTACTTCATCATCTATAACGAGTGTCTTAGAATGTAGGAAGCCATTGTTATAATGGAAGATATTGACACCTGCATCTAAAAGGGAAGCTACATTATTATAAGTCGCCCAATAAACAAAAGGGTGATCAGGCTTGTTTGGAATCATAATATTTACGTCAACACCACCCAGTGCAGCTATTTTGACAGCATCTAGAAATGCTTGATCAGGTATGAAATAGGGCGATTGAATATAAATAGATTTTTTTGCTGAAGCAATCATTTTTAAATAACCGTATTTAATTTGTTCCCAGGTTTCATCGGGACCACTTGAAGCGATTTGTACACCGGTTGTACCACCTGAATCAACATCAGGGAAATAACGTTCAGCATAAGATAAGCGATCACGTGTTGATTGTGAATTCCAATCAAGCATAAAACGTAATTGTAAGGCATTCACAGCATCTCCAACAATTCTTAGATGTGTGTCTCTCCAGTAACCAAATTTTTTCTTAAGACCTAAATACTCATCACCCACATTGAATCCACCTACGTAACCAATATGACCATCGATAACCACGATTTTACGGTGGTTCCGATTATTCATTCTCAGATTAATTAAAGGCAATTTAGAAGGAAAAAATGCTTCAACATGGCCACCTTTTTTTCTAAAGTTCTTAAAATGTTTTAGAGATAAACCCCTAGACCCCATATCGTCGTATAGCATTTTCACTTCAATGCCTTCTTCGAGTTTCTGCTCAAGTGCAGATAGTATCTTTTTCCCGAGATTATCATTTCTAAATATATAATATTGGATATGAATATAGTCTGTTGCATTATTAATATCATTTAGCAGTGCATCAAATTTTTCTTTGCCATCTGTATAGATACTAATTTCATTATCTGTTGTTAAGAACGCAGCATTATTGTATAACAACATTTGTACCATATCTTTAAATTTCACAATTTGATGATTGCCTTTTGAAAAATCATCATTTTTTAAAGCTTCTAATTGCTCATTAACAATCATTTCAATGCCAATTTTATCTTCATCATTTAAGGAAAATATATGGTCTCGCTGAATTTGTCTGCCAATGAATAAGTAAATGATAAATCCTAAAATTGGTATCAGCACAAGTACTAGTAGCCATGCCCAAATTGAACCAGCAGATCTACGTTCCATAAAAATAATTGTAAAAGCAAAGATTAGGTTTAATATAAACGCGCCAATTAATATAATATTAATGATGACGTTCGTGTGATTAAACATAATTGAAAAGATATCTATCATATTAAACCTCCAACAAATAGCACAGTAATTAAATAATGTAAAAGTCTCCACTATTGTAACATGGAGAACATGTTTTATCACTTGACTAATACCTAACAGGGGTATATTATATGATGGGTATAGAATAGGAGGCGTTTGAGAAATGACTGAAATACAAAAAGCGCATCATTCAGAAGAAATAAAAGCAAATTTAAAATCAAGACTTAATAGAATCGAAGGTCAAGTTAAAGCCATAAATCGTATGGTAGAGGAAGATGTGTACTGTGACGATGTGCTTACACAAATAAGAGCTACGCGATCCGCATTAAATAGTGTCGCTACTAAATTATTAGATCATCATATGAAAAGTTGTATTATGGATAAAGTTGAACAGGGTCATGAACAAGAAGCGATGGAAGAACTACTTGTAACTTTTCAAAAATTGATGAAGGATTAAGTAAGGTGAAACATATGCAATCAAAAGTTATTTATATTGCTGAACTTTATAATGAGAAGCAAAAATTACAAATTGAAGAAAGACTAATGAAACTTTATGGTGTGTTTAAAGTTAGTATAGATATAGAAGAAGGCGCAATCTTTGTAGATTTTGAAACGCCTGCAAATTTGAATAATTTAGAAAAAGAAGTGTACGATTTAGGGTATAAAATAATTTATTAATCTATCTAAAGGGTATATATATTGTAGGACTATATAAAATGTAATGAATTAATTCTTCATATATAACATTACAAAGGATAGTTTATAATTAGTGAAATTTCACATTAAAAACTCTGTTTTTTTTGAATTAAAATAAAAAATTGAATATAATGTGGTATTTTACATTTAAATAGGGTAATATGTAGTAGAAGCAATAGATTAGGAGTGATGATATGAGTAAGGATAACGAAAAAATTCAAAATGTAGTTAAACTATTATCATCATTAGGGGTAAACATAAAGAAAACCAAATCAAGATTAGAAGTTATGCACACTTTACCAACGACTGTGAAAGCCGCTAACGAATTGAAATAGTCAAATTACCCAATCAAGTGATTAGAGCCCATTGTTCTGGTCACTTTTTATTTTGCCTTATAATAGTTTAGAAAAAAGGTCAAAGCCAATGTATAAGGTACATTAGATAATGATACACATTTAAAAATTGAAATAATTTTTAAGGGTAAGATATTAGTGTAAGTGTAGTATAAACTTTTATAAATGTTTAAAACGCATAGGATATAGATTAATTTGTTTAATTATATAGTATACATATAAAAAGCTGGGACATCGATGTCCCAGCTTTTTTAGTATGACAGGTCATCATACATTATTCTGTTGTACGTAATTGTTGTTTATCACCAGAGTATTGTTTGGGCTGATGATAGTAAATAGATAAAAGTACACCAATACCACACATGAGACTCCATAATGAACTACCGCCATAACTAATAAATGGTAGTGGAATACCAGTGATAGGTAGTAATTGGACAGTCATTCCAATATTTTGTAATACGTGGAATAAAATGAGTGAAGCATATCCAATTATGAATAATTTACTAAAAGGTAATTCAATTTTAGTTGCTAAGCGTACGAGATGGAATATAAAGGCTAAGAAAATTAATATTAGAATTACTGAGCCAATAAAACCAAATTCTTCACCAATAACTGAAAAAATAAAATCGGTATGATTTTCTGGGATGTATACTTCACCGTGATTAAATCCTTTACCAAATAGCTGACCAGAACCGATTGCTTTAAGGGATTCTGTTAAATGGTAACCATCACCACTACTGTACGTATAAGGATCTAACCAAGAATTAATTCTACCTAGTTGATATGTTTTAATTCCCAATGTGTTTTCTATAAGTGAAGGTTTATAAATAATAGACAATATTAAAGTTGAACCTATTACGATACCCGCAATAAAAAGCGGTGCTAATATTTTCCATGAAATACCACTAACAATCATGACACCAGCAATAATAGCGCAAATAACTAGTGTAGTACCAAGGTCATTTTGTAATAAAATTAATCCCATAGGTACAATCGAAATACCTACAATTTTTAGTAATAATTTAAAATCGGTTTCTAATGATTTATTGAACGTGAATTGATTATGTCTAGAAATCAATTTTGCGAGTGCTAGTATCAACACAATCTTCATAAATTCTGAAGGCTGTACACTGATAGGCCCTAGTTTATACCAGCTTTTAGCACCATTAATAATTGGTGTGATTGGTGTTTCAGGGATAATAATTAATATGAACAGTCCAATACATAAGATAAAATATAATAAATATGTATATTTCATGAGCTTTTTAGGTGAAACCAGCATAATGAGTAATGCAATGGCACCGCCCAAAACATAATATAAAATTTGTCTGATGCTAAAGTTAGCGCTATATTGACCGCCACCCATAGCTGAATTGATAATCGTGACGCTTACGAATGCTAATAATACGAGGATGCCTATTAAAACCCAGTCAATCCGCCGTATCCAATGATTGTTTTTTAATTGACGTGAAGTACTCATTTCTTACTCCTTTAAACAGCTAGATTTCTCTATCTTTAGTATTATATATAGATTTTACCGAACTTTAACATATTTTGCTAGAAGTAGGGTGTCGATTTAAAAAATTATAAATATGAAGTTTTATGATATGTCTTTACGAATGATAAAAGAGAACAAAAAATAAATGCTTTTTATACCACTTAACAAATGCAAAAAAATATTAAATCGTGATATGATGTAGTTTAAGAATTGTATATGGAGGCTAAAAAATGGCTAAAGAAAATGTATGTATCGTATACGGAGGAAAAAGTGCAGAACACGATGTTTCAATATTAACAGCACAAAATGTCTTGAACGCAATTGATAAGGAACGGTATCAAATAGACATTATTTACATAACTAATGATGGTGCTTGGAAAAAGAAAGAAAACATCGTAGATACGATCAACGATATCGACTCATTACGCTTAATAGATGTTGAAGCGGGTGAAATTTCAAAATTATTAAGTCAAGGAAGTACAGGAAATGCATATAGTGCAGTATTTCCATTATTACATGGGCCTAATGGTGAAGATGGCACAATCCAAGGTTTATTTGAAGTTTTAGATATACCGTATGTAGGTAATGGCGTTTTAGCTGCCTCAAGTTCAATGGATAAATTAGTAATGAAGCAACTCTTTGCGCATAGAGGTTTACCACAATTACCTTATGTTAGCTTTTTAAGAAGTGAGTATCACAAATATGAAGGTAACATCTTAAAATTAGTACATGATAAATTAGAATATCCAGTATTTGTAAAACCAGCTAACCTAGGATCTAGTGTAGGTATTAGTAAATGTAATAATGAAGAAGAGCTTAAAAACGGTATAGAAGAAGCTTTCCAATTTGACCGCAAGTTAGTTATCGAACAGGGTATTGAGGCGCGTGAAATTGAAGTTGCTGTATTGGGAAATGACTATCCAGAAACGACATGGCCTGGAGAAGTTATCAAAGAAGTAGCTTTCTATGACT
Source organism: Staphylococcus sp. LKG3-1 (assembly GCF_048568385.1). Classification (NCBI taxonomy): domain Bacteria; kingdom Bacillati; phylum Bacillota; class Bacilli; order Caryophanales; family Staphylococcaceae; genus Staphylococcus; species Staphylococcus sp. LKG3-1. The sequence continues at coordinate 1,097,735 of NZ_CP183796.1, read as the reverse complement.
ATAAGGCAAAATATAAAGACGGAAAAATAAAATTAGATATTCCAGCTGACTTAGACGAAGAGGTTCAAATGACGTTAAGAAATATGGCTGTTGAAGCTTTTAAAGCAACAGACTGTGCAGGGTTACTACGAGCTGACTTCTTTGTAACAGACGATAATCAAATTTTTATAAATGAAACTAATGCGATGCCTGGATTCACTGCATTTAGCATGTACCCAAGCTTATGGGAAAATATGGGTGTGAGTTACTCTGATTTAATTAAGAAATTAATTGAGTTAGCTAAAGAAAAACATGAAGATAAAAAACAAAATAAATACAAAATTGACTGAGGCGAATAAATTATGATAGAGGTAACGTTAGAACAAATTAAAACATGGATTCCATGTGAAATAGAAAATGAATTTATGGATCATGGTATTAAAGGTGTTTCTATTGATTCACGTGACATTCACAATCAAAATTTATTTATTCCATTTAAAGGCGAACATGTAGATGGCCATAAATATGTAGCACAAGCACTTAAAGATGGTGCAGGTGCTGCATTTTATCAAAAAGGTGAACCGTTAGACGAAAATATTGATGGACCTATTATTTGGGTCGATGACACATTAGAAGCTTTACAACATTTAGCAAAAGCATATTTAGAATTTGTTAATCCACAAGTCATTGCAGTTACTGGTTCTAATGGTAAAACAACAACGAAAGATATGATTGAAAGCGTCTTGAAACCACAATTCAAAGTCAAAAAGACGCAAGGAAACTATAATAATGAAATAGGTATGCCATTAACTATTTTACAATTAGATATTGATACTGAAATTTCCATTCTTGAAATGGGCATGTCAGGTTTCCACGAAATTGAATTATTATCTAAATTAGCTCAACCCGATATTGCCATAATCACTAATATTGGTGAGTCTCATATGCAAGATTTAGGGTCAAGAGAAGGTATTGCTAAAGCTAAATCAGAAATTACACTTGGTTTAAAACCAGGAGGCTTATTTATCTATGACGGTGACGAACCATTACTAGAACCTTATGCTAACGAAATACAAAATGCTGATTTAGTAAGTTTTGGTAAAAATTCTGATAATACGCTGGTAAGTACTATTGAAACAATCAAGGATCATGGTATTGCATTCACAATTAATCATGATGAACATTATGAACTTCCTATCTTAGGTGAACATAATATGAAAAATGCTACGATTGCTATTGCAGTAGGTAAGAGATTAAATTTAACATACCAAACTATTTTCAATAATTTGAAAAATGTCGTGCTTACTGGCATGAGAATGGAACAACATCATACAAAAGATGAAATACTTGTCATTAATGATGCTTATAATGCAAGTCCAACGAGTATGAAAGCGGCCATAGACACACTTTCTGGCATGGAAGGTAGAAAAATTATTGTCCTTGGCGATGTATTAGAATTAGGTCCTGATAGTCAAATCATGCATGAAGCTGTAGGACTATATTTTGAAGACAAAGGTATTGACGCATTATTTACGTTTGGTAATGAGGCGGCTCACATTAGTCATACTGGTAAAGCTTTCGTTAAAAAGTCTGAAGCTTTTAAAGAAAAAGCAGACCTTATTCGTTCATTAAAAGGTTATGTTCAAGCGAATGACAAAGTATTAGTCAAAGGATCAAGAGGAATGAAATTAGAAGAAGTGGTAGAAGCGTTAATTTAAAACGATTAACTACCATAAATATGGAATCAATATATTATTGAGCTCAAAGAACCCGGGACGTACAATCGTCTTGGGTTCTTTATTATATGAGATAATGACCAAATCAACTGAATAATGCGGTAGACAGTTTTAAATATAAAATGATATTTTATGAAACTAAGTGCTTTTATATTAATCAGTTATTATTTTACTAAGATAAGGTGAATCAAAAATTTCATTTTATTAAAGTGTCATGCTTAATTATTATTTTCTTTAAAATTTGCATAGGCTAAAAGATTTGTATGGAAAATAGTTTGGTTTATGAATCATACTTCATAATATCATTTTATAAAAATGCTTAAGTCATAATAATTAAGTGGAATAATCTAATCATTAACAGAATAAATAAATTAACAAATTTTTTTCAGAAAGTAAAAAGTAATATGAAAAAATAAAATTAAACGCTTACAACCTATGTATTTCGGCGTTTATAAGCTGAGAAAACGTGATGATTACGAGAGATTCACTCAATTTATTCTAATTTGGTTTATTGCGATTATGCACTTGAGGTGGTACTATAAAGAAGTTGAAGAAACTTAAGTGAACATATATGTATAGAAATACAGATAAATAAAGGAGAATTATATTGCAAAATTTTAAAGAATTAGGGATCTCAGATAAGATGGCAGAAACCCTACAATCCATGGGGTTCAATGAGGCCACTCCTATTCAAAAAGAGAGTATCCCTCTTGCCTTAGAAGGCAAAGATGTTCTTGGTCAAGCGCAAACAGGTACAGGTAAAACAGGTGCGTTTGGTATTCCATTAATTGAAAAAGTGGCAGACCAAGAAGGTGTACAATCATTAATCCTTGCACCAACAAGAGAGTTAGCAATGCAAGTTGCTGAATCATTAAAAGCATTCGCTAAAGGACAAAATATTCAAGTTGTTACTGTATTTGGTGGTATGCCAATCGACCGTCAAATTAAAGCACTTAAAAAAGGTCCACAAATCGTAGTAGGTACACCAGGTCGTGTAATTGACCATTTAAACCGTCGTACATTAAAAACGAATGATATTCATACGCTTATCTTAGATGAAGCGGATGAAATGATGAATATGGGATTCATTGATGATATGAAATTCATCATGGACAAAATTCCAGCTGAACAACGTCAAACAATGTTGTTCTCAGCTACTATGCCTAAAGCAATTCAAACATTGGTTCAACAATTCATGAAATCACCAGTTATCGTTAAAACGATGAATAATGAAATGTCAGATCCACAAATTGAAGAATATTATACTATCGTAAAAGAATTAGAGAAATTTGATACTTTTACAAGTTTCTTAGATGTACACCAACCAGAATTAGCTATCGTATTCGGACGTACAAAACGTCGTGTTGATGAATTAACAAGCGCGTTAATCTCAAAAGGATACAAAGCTGAAGGATTACATGGTGATATCACTCAAGCTAAACGTTTAGAAGTATTGAAAAAATTCAAAAATGATCAATTAGATATTTTAGTTGCAACAGATGTTGCGGCAAGAGGACTTGATATTTCAGGTGTAAGTCACGTATACAACTTTGATATCCCTCAAGATACTGAAAGTTATACGCACAGAATTGGTCGTACTGGTCGTGCTGGTAAAAAGGGTGTTGCAATCACATTTGTAAATCCAATTGAGATGGATTATATTCGTCAAATTGAACAAGCAAACAAACGCCAAATGACAGCTTTAAGACCGCCTCATCGTAAAGAAGTGTTAAAAGCACGTGAAAACGATATTAAAGGTAAAGTACAAAACTGGATGTCAAGAGACAATGAACCAAGATTACAACGTATTGCTACAGAGTTACTTGGTGAATATAATGATGTGGATTTAATCGCGTCATTATTACAAGAGCTAGTCGAATCAAACGACGAAGTTGATGTTCAATTAACATTTGAAAAACCATTATCTCGCGGTAAAGGTCGTCAAGGTAAAGGTGGACCAAAACGTGGCGGTAACCATAAACGTGGTGGCGGCAAGTTTGATAACAAGAACCGTCGTTCAGGTAAAGGCGGATTCAACAATAAGAAGAAAAATGATAGACCTTCTTCTGACAGAAACAATAACAAGAAATCAATGAAAGGTCGCACGTTTGCAGACCATAAAAAATAAAACGATTTATCATATATGAAATTTAGGTTTAATCACTCCATTTATTTGGGGTGATTTTTTTATGTTAAATGGAGTTTAGATGGGAATGAAAGAATAAAATACTTTAATATTTTAATTGTGTTGATACATATTTTGAAGTGAGGATGAATGCGCACTATACCCTGTGTTATAATGGGGGAAATCTTAATGAAGGAGTGTATTTATGATAAATGACCAGCTCTTTAAAAAAAGTCCAAAAGAAGCTATAAAATATTATTATTTAACAGAAGGACTAGAATTTATAGTGCATTTGATCGTTATGATGGTATTAATATTCTTATGGAGCCATTTTAATTGGTGGCACTTTTTAATTTATATATTCATTTTTCTTATCTTAATAGATATAGTTTATGCTGCATTTGGACCTTGGATTAAGTACCATTATACATATTATCGAATTGGTGAAAATGATATAGAAGTTAAATATGATTTTTTCTTCAAATCACAAAAATTCGTAAAATTAGAACGTATGCAATATATAGAACGTAAATATAATCCAATACTGAAAAGGTTAGGTTTAGCTAAAGCATCATTAGTGACTGCTGGTCATCATGTAACATTCCCATTACTTAGCATTAAAGATGCAGAAACATTTGAAGCGATAAGTCTTGATTATTTGAGAGGAGCTGATTATGATGTATAGTCCTCAAAAATTACATCCAATTTCATATATAACGGGTGTGATCGAAGCAATCAAACAAAATATCGTTTTAATCATTATTTTTCTAGTGTTTAATATTCGTGATTTTGATTTCACTAATATTTATGCTTATATTTTCCCAGGTATTGTAACCATATTATTTCTTTTTTCATTCATAACTCAGGTTTTAAAAGTATATAACACAAGATATTGGATTGAAAATGACCACTTTGTACTTGCTACAGGTATTTTTACCAAAGAAAGAAAAGAGCTCAATATACGACGTATCCAAACACTTGATACAACGCAAGGCATCATAAATCAAATCGTTGGCGGTGTTAAATTACAGATTAAAACCCCAAGTGATGGAATTGATTTGGATACTGTTTCTGAAAAACAGAGCGAATGGATACAACAAACTTTAAAGGAAAAGCAACATGAACTATCTACTAGCAAAGCACAAGCAGTAGATCCTGTATCTACACAAGAGATCGATGATTCGGAATTGACGAACGATGATATCAATGTAACGACAAATGAAACAAATGCTAAAGATGAAGTTAAGTTTTTATATAAATTGAATTTTAAAGAATTGTTATTTATGGCATTAACGAGTGGAGCCATTGGTGTTGCCTTCGCTGCACTTTCTCCGATAATTGGGGGATTGTCAGAAGTTATTCCATGGGATTGGATAACTGATGAGTTCTCACAAATTTCACAAGCAATTTTTGTCATTGTCTTAATGATGGTTGCGACCATTGCCATTGCGAGTTATATCATCGGGACATTAATTGTTATTGTACGCAACTTTAATTACACGGTGACGAAGCATGGTAATCAATTAAATATTAAGTATGGACTATTTAATGTTAAAAATATTACCGTTCCCACAGATAGGGTACAGGCTGTCGTTGAAAAGCAATCATTTCTTAGAAAATTGTTTGGGTATACATCCATTCATTTTGTAATAACAAGTGATATGAATGATATGGATAAAGATGACGTATCCTTAGATGGCAATGTGATGATACTTCCTTTCATTAAGCGTAAAAAAGCATTTGAAATTATTAAAACTTTAATGCCGAATATGACGTTTGAAAAAGCAACAGTAGGTATGCCGTGGAGAGGTTTTCATCGCCATTTTTGGAAACAAGCTTTGTTACTTATCATGGTAGCTGCGGTAATTAATTATTTTTGGGCGGCATGGGCCTTTTTAATTGCAGGAGTTATTATATTAATTTTTATTGTGCGTAGTTACCTTGTGACTAAATTTTCTGGTATGAAATTAGTTGAAGATGAACTTGTAGTACGTAATGTCACTTTATTTGGATTTAAAAATACTTATTTCAAACAAGATAAAATATTAGGACTAGAAGTACGACGTACCCCATTTTTAATTAATAGTGACTTAGGTAATTTTAATTTTATTATTGCAAAAGCTGCTGGTAATGAACATATTGGGTTGAAATTCAATGCATATCAACGAGTTAAATCCTTGCAATCATGGTATTTGAGAGGTGAACAGAATGAGTAATTATCAGTATATGCACGCATCTGGTAAAACAGTCATGCGCATAGCAGCGTCAATTGTTACTGTGATATTATGTGTTTTATTAGTAGCGTTTTATTTAGTAAATCATTTGTGGCTCGAGTGGTTTGCACAAGAAACAATGAAATGGATTTTAATTATCGGTGCAGTAATCATATTGATGTATATTATTGTCGAATTGGTTATTGTACCCAAATATCGTTATAAAATATTTAAATATAATCTAGAAGATCACACGATAACGGTTAGAAATGGTTTGTGGTTTGTAAAAGTTGTGAAGATGCCTTTATTCAGAATACAAAATGTTGACACACACGAAGGTATTTTAATGAGAAAATATCAGTTAGCAAGTTTAACATTGTCTACAGCTGGAGGAAATACTGAAATTAAACTGGTCAATAAAGAGGTAGCCGCTAAGTTAAAACAAACTATAAAACAAGTGAATCAAGATAGTGCTATAGAAAACACAAATCATTAAACGAAAGCCATATAACAAGATAGCGTTAGTATAAAGACGTTATATGGGAGGTAGGAGACGGAAATGATACACGGTATAGGTGTCGATTTAATTGAAATAAGTAGAATAAAGAATCTTTATAAACGTCAATCGAAACTGGTTGATCGCATTTTAACAATAAATGAACAACATAAGTTTAATCAATTTAATAATGAACAACGAAAAATGGAATTTTTAGCTGGTCGATTTGCAACGAAAGAAGCGTTTAGTAAAGCTTTAGGTAGTGGTTTAGGAAAAACAGTATCTTTCACGGATATTGATTGTGTTAATGATGAAGATGGTAAGCCTTGCATACATTATGAGGGGTACAAAGTACATGTGAGTATTTCGCATACAGAACACTATGCAATGAGTCAGGTTATTTTAGAGGTTTAAATTAATTTAGGTGATTTCAGTTTATTAAATTTGGATATATTATCTGTATTGTTATAAAATTAAGATAATATATTTATTACACAGGTTATGAACTGATATAGGAGGTACGTGCTTTATGTCTGATAAGTATTATAGATCGACTTACGTCAATGTAGATTTAAATGCAATCGTTGCAAATTTTCAAGTCTTTCAAAAATTACATCCAAATAAGACGGTTATGCCAGTAGTGAAAGCAAATGGTTATGGCCTTGGAAGTATTAAGGTAGCAAGACAGCTCATGGATAATGGTGCTGAGTTTTTTGCTGTAGCAACTTTGGATGAAGCGATTGAATTACGTATGCATGGCATTGATGCTAAGATTTTAGTTTTAGGCGTTATTCCAACGGAGCATATTAATAAAGCGATTCAACATCGTGTTGCAATCACTGTACCATCAAAATCATGGCTAGTAGAAGTCGTGAAAGAAATTCCAGAATCAAATGAAAAAGATTTATGGATACACGTAAAATTAGACACGGGTATGGGTAGATTAGGTATGAAGACAGCAGAAGAATACAAAGAAGTCATAGAGCTTATTAATGGCCATAGCCATTTAATATTTGAAGGTGTATTTACGCATTTCGCATGTGCAGATGAACCTGGCGACTCAATGAACCGCCAACAAACAATGTTTGAAGAAATCGTTGGACAAGCCGATAAACCAGATTATATACATTCACAAAATTCTGCTGGTGCTTTGATGAAAGACACACAATTTTGTAACGCAGTTAGAGTAGGTATTTCCCTATATGGCTATTATCCATCCGCTTATGTTAAATCAAATGTGAAAGTGCATTTAAAACCAAGTGCACAGTGGATAAGTGAAATTGTACAGACGAAATTACTTCATGCAGGTGAATCAGTCAGTTATGGTAGTGTATATACGGCTGACGAAATAACTAAAATTGGTGTCATTCCAGTAGGTTATGCGGATGGTTATCCTAGAATGATGAAAGGTTTCTCAGTGAATGTGAATGGCAAACAATGTGAAGTCATAGGAAAAGTGTGCATGGATCAAACAATTATTAAAATTCCTGATGAGATTCAAGTTGGGGATAAAGTAATCATAATGGATCATCACAGCGATACCCCACAATCAGCCGAAGCGCTGGCGCATCAGCAACAAACCATAAATTATGAAGTGTTATGTCGCTTGAGTAGAAGACTACCACGTGTTTACCATAGTTATAAAGACCTAGAAATTCGTAATGAATTACTAAAATAGTATAGTCACTGTTTGTAAAATTTGTTATCATGTATCTAACAACCAATCTCGAAGATTTATATTTTAGTTACATGGAGGTCTTTATTCATGGCAAGTTTCAACCAAAGTAGAATTCATAGTATAGAACAACTTTTAAAAGAAGGCTATTCTCAAATGGCTGATTTGAACCTCTCCCTCGCAGCAGAAGCATTTCCGTTTGAATGTGAAGCTTGTGATTGCAACGAAGTATATATTAGCTCCAAGAATAATAATGAATGATGAGACGTGGTGACGTTTATTTAGCTGATTTATCACCAGTCCAGGGGTCTGAACAAGGGGGAATAAGACCTGTCGTAATTATACAAAACGATACTGGTAATAAATATAGTCCTACCGTAATTGTAGCCGCAATTACTGGTAGGATAAATAAAGCTAAAATACCAACACATGTAGAAATAGAAAAAAGTAAATATAAATTAGATAAAGATTCTGTTATATTGCTAGAGCAGATTAGAACTTTAGATAAAAATAAGCTGAAAGAAAAATTAACTTATCTTTCTGATAAAAAAATGAAAGAAGTTAATAATGCCATTGATATTAGTTTAGGATTACATACTATTAGGAGTCACAAATCCTGATTTTCAAAGGTTTACCTAATAAGTTAATAAAATAGTGAATTATAGACATTGATTCTCTATAACATGCAATAATCATTTATTAATGAATTAATCAATTTTAACCAAGATTGCTTTTAATAAATGGTTGTGACCTTTGAATAAGATGTCTAATTTAAAAGCTTTAGGGTTTCCTAAAGCTTTTTTAAGTATCTAAAGTACATTTAATAAAAGATGCATGAATATTTAACAATTAAAGTTGTTTTATTCAATGGAGCGATTGACATACATACAGAACATTTGAATATGTTGCATTCAATGTATGCGATTTATATTTGCATTTTGAGGAGGAATTACTGCGTGAAAGAATTCAAAAATCAATATAAAGCGCTAATTGATGAAAGCTTACACACGATTGATACAAGCGATTTAATAAAGAAGTGTGAAGGTTTTACTGAAGAAGTTATAAAAAAAGATATTTTGCCCGAAGATATCGTTCAAATACATAAAGATTATATAAAAGGTCAAAATTTAAGTGAAGCACAAATTTTGAAAACCTTTAATGTGTTAAAAGAAATTGTTAAAGGGTTTGGTTATAGTTATAGAGACTATAAACAATTAGTGGACAGATTACAGTATCACGATAAAGAAATAGATTTAGCTTCACGTCTGCAGCAAACCATGTTAAAAACAGATATACCTCAATTTGATAGTATACAAATCGGTGTCATTTCAGTTGCAGCGCAAAAAGTAAGCGGTGATTATTTTAACTTAATTGATCATAAAGATGGCACGATGAGTTTCGCTGTTGCGGATGTCATTGGCAAAGGTATCCCAGCTGCATTAGCTATGAGTATGATTAAATTTGGAATGGATTCATATGGTCATTCACAATTACCAAGTGATGGTTTAAAACGACTGAACCGAGTTGTTGAAAAAAATGTGAATCAAAATATGTTCGTAACAATGTTTTATGGCTTATATGAAGAATTAAATCATTTATTATATTGTAGTTCTGCAGGCCATGAACCAGGTTATATTTATCGAGCTGAAACAGAAACATTTGAGGAAATGGGAGTTCGAGGAAGAGTACTTGGTGTGAGTCAACAAACACGTTATAAGCAACAAGAAATACCTATTTATTTAGATGATTTAGTTATTATTTTTACAGATGGCGTAACTGAAGTCAGAAATGAAGCGGGCGACTTTTTAGACAAACAACATTTATTAGATATGATTCATAAATATAAACATATGCACCCTCAAGATATTGTGCAATTATTATATGAAGCCATATTAAAAATACAAAACCCAGATAAAAGAGATGATTTAACGATATTAATCATTAAAAGAGTAAATTAGTTTTTAGTGTTTAGATTTAAAATTTAAATTTAAGGGTATAAAAGTTATTAATGAGACTATAATTAGGAGTGTAATGTTATGAAGCTTAATATTGAGACTGTAACTCATGATTCACATTATGAGGTGAAAGTTGGCGGTGAACTGGATGTATATACAGTTCCTGAATTAGAAGAAGTCTTAGTTCCAATGAGACAAGAGGGAACACACGATATCTATGTGAATTTAGAAAATGTGAGTTACATGGATTCAACAGGATTAGGTTTATTTGTAGGTACATTAAAAGCATTAAACCAAAACGATAAAGAATTATATATATTAGGTGTTTCAGATCGAATAAGTCGTCTTTTTGATATAACTGGATTAAAAGATTTGATGCATGTTAATGAAGGAACGGAGGTCGAATAACATGCAATTTAAACAAGATTATATAGAAATGCGTTTACCAGCATCCGCAGAATATGTAAGTTTAATTCGTTTGACATTATCAGGTGTATTTTCAAGAGCAGGTGCGTCATATGATGATATAGAAGATGCTAAAATTGCTGTCAGCGAAGCAGTGACTAATGCAGTGAAATACGCTTATAAAGATGATTACAATCAAGTGGGGATGATTAATCTTTGCTTCGAAATCTTCGATGATAAAATTAAAATTATTATTTCTGATCAAGGTGATAGTTTCGATTATGAAGAAACAAAAGCAAAATTAGGACCATATAAAGAAAATGAAAACATAGACTTCCTTAGAGAAGGCGGTTTGGGTCTGTTTTTAATTGAATCTTTAATGGATGAGGTTACAGTTGATAAACAATCAGGTGTGACAATCAGTATGATAAAGTATATTAAAAAAGAGCAGGTGCGAAATAATGGCGAGAGAGTCGAAATCAGTTAATGATGTATCACCTGAACAAATAAACCAATGGATTATGCAGCATCAAAACAATGAAAATACAGATGCACAAGATCAACTTGTAAGACATTATAGAAAGTTAATCGAATCCTTGGCATATAAATATTCTAAAGGTCAATCTCATCACGAAGACCTCGTTCAGGTCGGTATGGTTGGTTTAATCGGTGCAATCAATCGATTTGACTTGTCCTTTGATAGAAAGTTTGAAGCCTTTTTAGTACCAACTGTGATTGGTGAGATTAAACGCTATTTGCGTGATAAAACATGGAGTGTTCATGTACCTAGAAGAATCAAAGAAATTGGACCACGAATTAAGAAAGTTACAGATGAATTAACAAATGAACTCGAACGTTCACCTTCTATTACTGAAATTGCAGATCGATTAGAAGTGAATGAAGAAGATGTGCTTGAAGCAATGGAAATGGGTCAAAGCTACAATGCGTTGAGCGTAGATCATTCTATTGAAGCAGATAAAGACGGTTCGACTGTAACTTTACTAGATATCATGGGTCAACAAGATGATAATTATGATTTAACAGAAAAAAGGATGATATTGGAAAAAATACTTCCAATACTTTCAGAACGAGAAAGACAAATTATTCATTGTACTTTTATTGAAGGTTTAAGCCAAAAAGAAACAGGAGAACGAATTGGCTTAAGTCAAATGCATGTATCAAGATTGCAGAGAACAGCGATTAAGAAATTACAGGAAGCAGCAAATAAATAAATTGAATATATAGACAAGGCAGATTTCGAATTTTATGGAATCTGCTTTTTTAATTGTATTGATGATTCTGAGAGAGTCATGTAATACAGATATGTTAAAATGTATTTATTAACAAAATAATATTACATAATGATAAGCGGAGGATTTCATGGATAGTAATTTAATTCAATCAATCAGAGATAAATATAGCTTCACAACCAAGCAAATTAATGCTGTTTTATCTTTATTAGAAGATAAAAATACAGTACCCTTTATAGCTCGTTATAGAAAAGAGCAAACAGGTGGTTTGGATGAAGTAGAAATTAAACAAATTGATGATGAATATCAATATATGGTAAATCTACAGAAGAGAAAAGAAGAAGTTATTAATAATATCGAAGAACAAGGCTTATTAACTTCGGATTTGAAAAGTGATATTTTAAAACAAACAAAATTACAAAGAGTAGAAGATTTATACAGACCGTTCAAACAGAAAAAGAAAACAAGAGCAACTGAGGCAAAACGAAAAGGATTAGAGCCATTTGCGCAATGGTTACAACAAACAAATATAGACACATCTGTTGAAACGAAAGCACAACAATTTATTAACGATGAAGTCACAAGTGTAGAAGATGCAATCAAAGGCGCTCAAGATATCATTGCAGAAATTGTTTCAGATAAACCTATATATAGAAGTAAAATACTTAAAGATACATTTCAACAGGGCAATATTATAACGCAAAAGAAAAAGCATGCAGAAGATGAGAAAGAAATTTTTTCTATGTATTATGATTATACCGAACCGATTAAAAAAATCGCCAATCATCGAGTGCTTGCAGTTAATCGTGGTGAAAAAGAAAAGGTTTTATCAGTTAAAATAGAAATGGATATACAAGGGATAGAAAATTTTATTAGAAGCAAAGAAATATCATCTGAACATAATGGTACCTATGTCATTATAGATGCTATTAAAGATAGTTTGAAAAGATTAATCATGCCATCGATCGAAAGAGAAATAAGAAGTGATTTAACTGAAAAAGCTGAAAATCATGCAATCGATGTATTTAGTGAAAATTTGAGAAACTTGTTATTACAACCACCTATGAAAGGAAAGCAAATACTTGGTGTTGATCCCGCTTTTAGAACAGGTTGTAAACTTGCAGTCATTAATCCATTTGGTACATTTGTAGCTAAAGGAGTCATGTATCCTCATCCTCCAGTAAATAAAAAAGAAGATGCTGAAAAAATATTTGTGGACTTCGTTAAAACATATGATGTCGAATTAATAGCTATCGGTAATGGTACAGCGAGCCGTGAAACTGAACAATTTGTTGCTTCAATGATACAAGAACACCAATTAAACGTTCAATTTATCATTGTTAATGAAGCGGGGGCATCTGTATACTCTGCATCGGAAGTGGCAAGAAATGAATTCCCAGATTTTCAAGTTGAGGAGCGTAGTGCTGTTTCGATAGGTAGAAGAGTACAAGATCCATTGAGTGAATTAGTGAAAATAGATCCAAAATCTATCGGCGTTGGTCAATATCAACATGATGTTAACCAAAAGTCATTAGAAGGTGCATTGTCATTTGTTGTTGAAACTGCGGTTAACCAAGTGGGGGTTGATGTGAATACTGCTTCACGTTCATTACTACAATATGTATCAGGTTTAACACCCACAATTGCACAAAATATTATAGATTATAGAGAAGAGAATGGTGCTATAACGCATAATAAAGAAATTGCTAAAGTTAAAAGATTAGGTGCGAAAACATTTGAACAAAGTATTGGATTTATGAGAATCGTAGGTGGTAAAGAACCCTTAGACAATACTTCGATTCATCCAGAAAGTTATAATGTAGCAAATCAATTATTAACTGAAATTGAAATGACTACACATGATTTAGGAACGGAAAAACTTAAACTTGCCTTGAACAAAATTGATATTGTAGCAATGGCAGAAAAGTTAAATATTGGTCAACCGACACTTGAAGATATTATTAACTCATTGATTGCACCTAATAGAGATCCAAGAGATGAATTCGAAACTCCTATTTTAAAATCTGATGTACTATCTATTGAAGACTTAACTAAAAACATGAAACTTAGTGGGACTGTAAGGAACGTGGTTGATTTTGGTGCATTTGTAGATATTGGGGTAAAACAAGATGGACTCGTACACATATCAAAGCTTGCTAAGAAGTTTGTTAAAAACCCAATGGATATTGTAAGTGTTGGTGATATTGTAGATGTATGGATATTAGATATTGATGATAAAAAAGGTAAAGTATCATTAACAATGATTGATCCAAATGGATAACAGTGCATTACAAAAATTAACAGAGACAATCTCGTTAAAGTATTTTAAAATGCCATTTAAACATAAAGCATATTTCAATAAGCGTTTAAGAACGACTGGTGGTCGCTATTTATTAAGTTCACACAATATAGAAGTGAATGAAAAGCAATTTGCTAAGTTTGGTGAATCAGCTATCATTGATATTATTAAGCACGAATTATGTCATTATCATTTGCACTTACAGAAGAAAGGATACAAACATAAAGACAAAGATTTTAAACGTCTGTGCCAACAAACAGGTGCACCTAGATTTTGTTCTGCAATTGAAAAATATGAAGATCGAGTTAATTATATATATCAATGTCAAAAATGTGCGTCTAGATTTCCAAGAATAAGAAAAGTCGATACAAATAAAATGGTTTGTGGAAAATGTAATGGAAAACTGAAAGAATTAAACAACTAATATACTTATAAATAATGAACGCCTATCGATAATTTAGTCGAAAGGCGTTCATTATTTATATATAGAATGTATTTTATGGAAGATTTTTAGCAATGATTAAGGGAAAAATAGAGTATTTTGTGTGTACTTTCACCAAATTAGAGAGTTTAATTAATTAATCTTGTTAATTTACTCTTTTTAGTTTTGTTTATTCATTGACGATGAGCGAAATATATTATATGATATTAAACGTTGCGAAATTAATAGCAACTTTGGTTAAGGAAACATTAATTTTGTTAAATACAATTTAAAAAGTTGTTGACAAATAATTAAGAATATATTACAATGTTATTTGTTACTTAATGAACGAGAAACAAATTGACCGTTTGGCTAAGCGGCCGTGGCGGAACGGCAGACGCGCTAGGTTGAGGGCCTAGTGGGAGTATTCCCGTGGAGGTTCAAATCCTCTCGGCCGCATCAAATACCTTTAATGAATAAATATGCGGGTGTAGTTTAATGGCAAAACCTCAGCCTTCCAAGCTGATGTTGTGGGTTCGATTCCCATCACCCGCTCCAATAGAAATTTAAATGAACATTGAAAACTGAATTGCAATATGTCAACGTTAATTCCGAACACAACATTAAATTGTTGGTTCAAAACAAGTGTTAGAGATAACACAAATTAGTATTTTATGAGCTAATCAAACATCATAATTCATTTATGGAGAGTTTGATCCTGGCTCAGGATGAACGCTGGCGGCGTGCCTAATACATGCAAGTCGAGCGAACAGATAAGGAGCTTGCTCCTTTGACGTTAGCGGCGGACGGGTGAGTAACACGTGGGTAACCTACCTATAAGACTGGGATAACTTCGGGAAACCGGAGCTAATACCGGATAACATTTGGAACCGCATGGTTCTAAAGTGAAAGATGGTTTTGCTATCACTTATAGATGGACCCGCGCCGTATTAGCTAGTTGGTAAGGTAACGGCTTACCAAGGCGACGATACGTAGCCGACCTGAGAGGGTGATCGGCCACACTGGAACTGAGACACGGTCCAGACTCCTACGGGAGGCAGCAGTAGGGAATCTTCCGCAATGGGCGAAAGCCTGACGGAGCAACGCCGCGTGAGTGATGAAGGGTTTCGGCTCGTAAAACTCTGTTATTAGGGAAGAACAAACGTGTAAGTAACTGTGCACGTCTTGACGGTACCTAATCAGAAAGCCACGGCTAACTACGTGCCAGCAGCCGCGGTAATACGTAGGTGGCAAGCGTTATCCGGAATTATTGGGCGTAAAGCGCGCGTAGGCGGTTTCTTAAGTCTGATGTGAAAGCCCACGGCTCAACCGTGGAGGGTCATTGGAAACTGGGAAACTTGAGTGCAGAAGAGGAAAGTGGAATTCCATGTGTAGCGGTGAAATGCGCAGAGATATGGAGGAACACCAGTGGCGAAGGCGACTTTCTGGTCTGTAACTGACGCTGATGTGCGAAAGCGTGGGGATCAAACAGGATTAGATACCCTGGTAGTCCACGCCGTAAACGATGAGTGCTAAGTGTTAGGGGGTTTCCGCCCCTTAGTGCTGCAGCTAACGCATTAAGCACTCCGCCTGGGGAGTACGACCGCAAGGTTGAAACTCAAAGGAATTGACGGGGACCCGCACAAGCGGTGGAGCATGTGGTTTAATTCGAAGCAACGCGAAGAACCTTACCAAATCTTGACATCCTTTGAAAACTCTAGAGATAGAGCCTTCCCCTTCGGGGGACAAAGTGACAGGTGGTGCATGGTTGTCGTCAGCTCGTGTCGTGAGATGTTGGGTTAAGTCCCGCAACGAGCGCAACCCTTAAGCTTAGTTGCCATCATTAAGTTGGGCACTCTAGGTTGACTGCCGGTGACAAACCGGAGGAAGGTGGGGATGACGTCAAATCATCATGCCCCTTATGATTTGGGCTACACACGTGCTACAATGGACAATACAAAGGGCAGCTAAACCGCGAGGTCATGCAAATCCCATAAAGTTGTTCTCAGTTCGGATTGTAGTCTGCAACTCGACTACATGAAGCTGGAATCGCTAGTAATCGTAGATCAGCATGCTACGGTGAATACGTTCCCGGGTCTTGTACACACCGCCCGTCACACCACGAGAGTTTGTAACACCCGAAGCCGGTGGAGTAACCATTTATGGAGCTAGCCGTCGAAGGTGGGACAAATGATTGGGGTGAAGTCGTAACAAGGTAGCCGTATCGGAAGGTGCGGCTGGATCACCTCCTTTCTAAGGATATATTCGGAACATCTTCTTACGAAGATGCAGGAATAACATTGACATATTGTATTCAGTTTTGAATGCTCATTGGAGTATTCATTGCATTATTTTGTACATTGAAAACTAGATAAGTAAGTAAAATTTATGATTTTACCAAGCAAAACCGAGTGAATTAGAGTTTTTTAACAAGCTTTGAATTCAAAAAGAAATAATCGCTAGTGTTCGAAAGAACACTCACAGATTAA
This sequence comes from Staphylococcus sp. LKG3-1, assembly GCF_048568385.1. Taxonomy (NCBI): domain Bacteria; kingdom Bacillati; phylum Bacillota; class Bacilli; order Caryophanales; family Staphylococcaceae; genus Staphylococcus; species Staphylococcus sp. LKG3-1. Next base: position 1,080,692 of record NZ_CP183796.1, on the reverse strand, counting down.
TAACATTTTGGGTTTTCAACCGACTTGTTCGTGTTGAAAGTCAAAAAAGATTAAGTTATTAAGGGCGCACGGTGGATGCCTTGGCACTAGAAGCCGACGAAGGACGTTACTAACGACGATATGCTTTGGGGAGCTGTAAGTAAGCTTTGATCCAGAGATTTCCGAATGGGGAAACCCGGCACGAGTTATGTCGTGTTATCGATATGTGAATACATAGCATATCTGAAGGCAGACGCGGAGAACTGAAACATCTTAGTACCCGCAGGAAGAGAAAGAAAAATCGATTCCCTGAGTAGCGGCGAGCGAAACGGGAAGAGCCCAAACCAACGAGCTTGCTTGTTGGGGTTGTAGGACACTCTATACGGAGTTACAAAAGAACAGACTAGACGAATCATCTGGAAAGATGAATCAAAGAAGGTAATAATCCTGTAGTCGAAAGTTTGTTCACTCTTGAGTGGATCCTGAGTACGACGGAACACGAGAAATTCCGTCGGAATCTGGGAGGACCATCTCCCAAGGCTAAATACTCTCTAGTGACCGATAGTGAACCAGTACCGTGAGGGAAAGGTGAAAAGTACCCCGGAAGGGGAGTGAAATAGAACTTGAAACCGTGTGCTTACAAGTAGTCAGAGCCCGTTAATGGGTGATGGCGTGCCTTTTGTAGAATGAACCGGCGAGTTACGATTTGATGCAAGGTTAAGCAGTGAATGTGGAGCCGTAGCGAAAGCGAGTCTGAATAGGGCGTTGAGTATTTGGTCGTAGACCCGAAACCAGGTGATCTACCCATGACCAGGTTGAAGTTCAGGTAACACTGAATGGAGGACCGAACCGACTTACGTTGAAAAGTGAGCGGATGAGTTGTGGGTAGCGGAGAAATTCCAATCGAACCTGGAGATAGCTGGTTCTCTCCGAAATAGCTTTAGGGCTAGCCTCAAGTGATGATTATTGGAGGTAGAGCACTGTTTGGACGAGGGGCCCTTATCGGGTTACCGAATTCAGACAAACTCCGAATGCCAATCAATTTAACTTGGGAGTCAGAACGCGGGTGATAAGGTCCGTGTTCGAAAGGGAAACAGCCCAGACCACCAGCTAAGGTCCCAAAATATATGTTAAGTGGAAAAGGATGTGGCGTTGCCCAGACAACTAGGATGTTGGCTTAGAAGCAGCCATCATTTAAAGAGTGCGTAATAGCTCACTAGTCGAGTGACACTGCGCCGAAAATGTACCGGGGCTAAACATATTACCGAAGCTGTGGATTGTCCGTAAGGACAATGGTAGGAGAGCGTTCTAAGGGCGTTGAAGCATGATCGCAAGGACATGTGGAGCGCTTAGAAGTGAGAATGCCGGTGTGAGTAGCGAAAGACGGGTGAGAATCCCGTCCACCGATTGACTAAGGTTTCCAGAGGAAGGCTCGTCCGCTCTGGGTTAGTCGGGTCCTAAGCTGAGGCCGATAGGCGTAGGCGATGGATAACAGGTTGATATTCCTGTACCACCATTATTCGTTTTAAGCGATGGGGGGACGCAGTAGGATAGGCGAAGCGTACGATTGGATTGTACGTCCAAGCAGTGAGATTGAGTGTTAGGCAAATCCGGCACTCTTAAGATTGAGCTGTGATGGGGAGAGGAAATTGTTTCCTCGAGTCGTTGATTTCACACTGCCAAGAAAAGCCTCTAGCTAGAATTGTGGTGCCCGTACCGCAAACCGACACAGGTAGTCAAGATGAGAATTCTAAGGTGAGCGAGCGAACTCTCGTTAAGGAACTCGGCAAAATGACCCCGTAACTTCGGGAGAAGGGGTGCTCTTTAGGGTTAACGCCCAGGAGAGCCGCAGTGAATAGGCCCAAGCGACTGTTTATCAAAAACACAGGTCTCTGCTAAACCGTAAGGTGATGTATAGGGGCTGACGCCTGCCCGGTGCTGGAAGGTTAAGAGGAGTGGTTAGCTTCTGCGAAGCTACGAATCGAAGCCCCAGTAAACGGCGGCCGTAACTATAACGGTCCTAAGGTAGCGAAATTCCTTGTCGGGTAAGTTCCGACCCGCACGAAAGGCGTAACGATTTGGGCACTGTCTCAACGAGAGACTCGGTGAAATCATAGTACCTGTGAAGATGCAGGTTACCCGCGACAGGACGGAAAGACCCCGTGGAGCTTTACTGTAGTCTGATATTGAAATTCGGCACAGCTTGTACAGGATAGGTAGGAGCCTGAGATACGTGAGCGCTAGCTTACGTGGAGGCGTTGGTGGGATACTACCCTCGCTGTGTTGGATTTCTAACCCGCACCATTTATCATGGTGGGAGACAGTGTCAGATGGGCAGTTTGACTGGGGCGGTCGCCTCCTAAAGAGTAACGGAGGCGCTCAAAGGTTTCCTCAGAATGGTTGGAAATCATTCATAGAGTGTAAAGGCATAAGGAAGCTTGACTGCGAGACTTACAAGTCGAGCAGGGTCGAAAGACGGACTTAGTGATCCGGTGGTTCCGCATGGAAGGGCCATCGCTCAACGGATAAAAGCTACCCCGGGGATAACAGGCTTATCTCCCCCAAGAGTTCACATCGACGGGGAGGTTTGGCACCTCGATGTCGGCTCATCGCATCCTGGGGCTGTAGTCGGTCCCAAGGGTTGGGCTGTTCGCCCATTAAAGCGGTACGCGAGCTGGGTTCAGAACGTCGTGAGACAGTTCGGTCCCTATCCGTCGTGGGCGTAGGAAATTTGAGAGGAGCTGTCCTTAGTACGAGAGGACCGGGATGGACATACCTCTGGTGTACCAGTTGTCGTGCCAACGGCATCGCTGGGTAGCTATGTATGGACGGGATAAGTGCTGAAAGCATCTAAGCATGAAGCCCCCCTCAAGATGAGATTTCCCAACTTCGGTTATAAGATCCCTCAAAGATGATGAGGTTAATAGGTTCGAGGTGGAAGCATAGCGATATGTGCAGCTGACGAATACTAATCGATCGAAGACTTAATCAAATTTTAAATGTTTTGTTTGGTTGAATCATATTTTACTTACTATCTAGTTTTGAATGTATAATTTCATACATTTCATTGTCTGGTGACAATGGCAAGGAGGTCACACCTGTTCCCATGCCGAACACAGAAGTTAAGCTCCTTAGCGCCGATGGTAGTCGGACTTACGTTCCGCAAGAGTAGGACGTTGCCAGGCAGCATTAATAGGATGCGATGAGCCGAGACCGAGAGGTCTCTTTTTTTTATGTCAAAAAAGGCTTAACTTCTCCAGTTCGAAGAACTGAAAAGCCTAAAATAAGCTATTATGAGAAAGTGTTTGAAGCTGACGAACTGAGCAAAAGACGAAGCGAGCTTACAAGCGGTATTGATTAAATGAACATACAAGTCAAAACTCGTATGTAAGAATAACTAAATCCAATAAATTGGAAAGACACTCTATATATGAACGTACTTACTGCAGTAAATAGAATGAGTGCGACTACAGGAGCAAACATACACCTAACAAGTAATGTACGATCAAAATTGCAAAATAATTTTAAATATAAAGAGGCCTAACCCTATATAGTAAGGATTAGGCCTCTTATAATGCTTAAATCAGCAATGAATATAACATTTTATTTTCGTTAATATAAATATTTGATTTATCAAATTCATCAACATTTGCTTTTAAATGTCCCAAATCTTTATGATTATTCAACTGAATACCTATAATTACAGTTCCAGTATTTTGGGAAGATTTTTTGAGATATTCAAATTTCGTAATATCATCTTTAGGACCAAGTACTTCGTTAACAAATTCTCTTAATGCGCCTGGACGTTGCGGGAAATTTAGGATGAAGTAATGCTTCATCTCTTCAAATAATAATGAACGTTCTTCAATTTCCTTCATACGATTAATATCATTATTGCCACCACTAACAACACAGACAACAGTTTTTCCTTTGATTTCTGCTTGATATTGATCAAGTGCAGCTACACTTAATGCACCCGCAGGTTCAGCAATAATAGCTTGTTTAGAGTACATATCTAAAATAGTTGAACAAACAGCACCCTCATGTACTTGGATATAATCATCAACGATATCTTTAGAAATATCAAAAGTAATTTGTCCAACACGCGCTACAGATGCGCCATCTACAAATTTATCAATATCTGGTAAAGTAACTAGTTGATTTTCCAATACTACTGAAGTATACATACTTGCTGCACCCGCAGGCTCAACACCTATAATTGAAGTTTCTGGAGAATGCGTTTTGAAATAAGTACCAACTCCAGAAATTAAACCACCACCACCGATTGCAGCAAATAAATAATCGAATTGAATGTCGTTATCTTTAGATTGTTCAAGTATTTCTTTAGCTAATGTGCCTTGACCAGCAATAGTATAAATATTATTAAAAGGGTCAATAAAGTTCATTTTATTTTCTTCAGTATAAACAAGGGCTTCTTTAAGGCAGTCGTCAAAAGTATCACCAGTTAATACGACTTCAGTATTGTCGCCACCAAAGAATTTCACTTGGTTAATTTTTTGAAGTGGGGTAGTTACTGGCATAAATATGACAGTATTCAAGTTTAAGTTACTAGCTGTATAAGCTACGCCTTGTGCATGATTACCCGCACTTGCACACGTGATACCGTTTTGACGATCAGCTTCATCTAAAGCAATAATCGCGTTATATGCACCTCTGAGTTTAAATGACCTAACCCATTGCAAATCTTCACGTTTTAAATAAACGTTACAATCATATTTTTGTGATAAATAGTGATCTTTTTGTAATGGTGTCTCTTTAACTATATCTTTTAATTGTAAATAAGCTTCATCTATATCCTTTGAAGAAACTGTTGTTTTTACAGTCATTAGTTTCACCCTTTTTGTATTAATTAGTATGTTTTTGCTGCTTCGTAATTTTTGATTGCATCTTCAAACTGTAAAGTGATATCAATATCATCAAGTCCATTGACGAGTTTTTTCTTCCATGTTTCATCAATTTGAAAATCAAATGATTTATCTTTTGTCGAAACAGTTTGATTTGGTAAATCTATTGTAATCTCTCCAGCATCTGCTAGATACTCTCTTGCTTCTTTGTCTAATACAATAGGCAACATTGCATTTTTAGTACAATTCATATAAAAAATATCACTATAGCTACCGGCGATAATAATGTCAAAACCATAGTCTTTAATAGCCCATGCCGCATGTTCACGACTGGATCCACATCCAAAATTTTCACCAGTAATTAAAATTGAAGCATCTTTATATTCTGGTTTATTAGGATTAAAATCTGGGTTATCAGAACCATCATCTAAATAGCGCCATTCATCAAATGCAAAAGGTCCAAAACCTGACTTAGAAATACGTTTTAAATGTACTTTTGGAATAATTTGATCGGTATCAATATTGTCATTAAAAAGTGGTACGACTTTACCAGTGTATGTTGTGATTGGTTTGATTTCCATTTTATACAACCACCTTTCTAACATCTACAAATTTTCCATTAATAGCAGCAGCTGCTGCCATTGCAGGTGATACTAAATGAGTACGAGCGCCTTTACCTTGTCGTCCTTCAAAGTTACGGTTACTCGTAGAAGCACAATGTACACCATTAGGCACTTGGTCTGGATTCATTCCCAGGCACATGGAGCATCCAGGCTCTCTCCAATCAAAACCAGCGTCTTTAAATATTTTATCAAGACCTAATTTTTCAGCTTCTATCTTAACTGTACGTGAACCTGGTACAACAATTGCAGTAATGTTTGGGTGTACTTTATTCCCTTTAACGACGTGACTTGCTTCAACCAAGTCAGAAAGGCGAGCATTAGTACAAGAACCTAAGAATACATAACCTAAGTCTATGTCCTCAGCTTTTTGACCAGGTTGAAGGCCCATGTAATTATAAGCACGTTCATCATTTACATTTTGTATTTCAGGGAAGGGCGTATTAAAACTTACACCCATTTCAGGATTTGTACCCCAAGTTACTTGAGGTTCTAGATCAGTTACATCTAAAGTGATCACTCTATCAAATTCTGCATCTTCATCAGTATATAGTTCGCGCCATGCATCAATATCATATTTATAATTTGTAGCATAAGGACGTCCTTTAACATACTCAAAAGTTGTTTCATCTGGAGCCATCATACCGTATTTTGCACCAGCTTCTATAGCCATATTGCAAATTGTCATTCTCGCTTCCATGGATAAACTGCGAATTGTTTCACCAGAAAATTCTAGAGCATAACCAGTACCGAAATCAACACCATGTTGATTGATAAGATGCAAAATAATATCTTTTGCGTAAACACCTGTAGGTAATTTACCATTTACTTCAATTTTTAAATTTTTAGGTTTAGTTTGCCAAAGTGATTGTGTTGCAAAAACGTGTTCAACTTCACTTGTACCAATACCAAAAGCGATTGCACCAAAAGCACCATGAGTCGCAGTATGTGAGTCACCGCAGACGATGGTTTTTCCTGGTTGAGTCAATCCTGTTTCTGGGCCAACCATATGAACGATACCTTGTTCATCGGATCCCATATCAAAAATATGAACACCAAAGGCCTTTGCATTTTTTTGTAAAGTTGTGATTTGTTTGTTTGCAATTTCATCTTTAATATTGAAAATATCGACCGTTGGCACGTTATGATCAAGTGTTGCATAGGTTAAATCAGGTCTACGCAATTGTCTATTTTGTAGTCTTAATCCTTCAAAAGCTTGAGGAGATGTGACTTCATGTATTAGATGTAGGTCAATATATAATAATTGTGGGTCACCTTCTTTACCAGTTAAGACATGCTTGTTCCAAACTTTATCAAATAGTGTTTTACCCATATGACATCTCCTCCTTTTTAAAGATTTTCTTTGACGTAATTAAAAATTTCTGATGTAAGATAATTACCATTGAGATCACGGGTTGTTTTTCCTTCTTTTATTAATTGATATATAACATTTTCTAATTTATCTGCTGCTTTGTCTTCATTTAGACTTTCTCTAAGACACATTGCCACGGATAGTAACATGCCAAAAGGATTGGCAATATCTTGATTTGCAATATCTGGAGCTGAACCATGAATAGGTTCATATAGTCTTGGACCTTGTTCGCTAAAGCTTGCTGAAGGTGATAATCCCAAAGAACCAGGAATGACTGAAGCTTCGTCACTTAAAATATCGCCAAATAAATTTTCTGTCACAATGACATCAAATTGTGATGGATTTGTTATTAAGTGCATGGCACAAGCATCGACGAGTAAATGGTTTACCTCAACATCAGGATATGATTGAGATACTTCATTTATTACATTTCTCCATAATTTACTAGATGAAAGTACATTTTCTTTATCAACTGAAGTTAACTTTTTATGACGCTTTTGAGCTAATTCAAAACCAACTCTAGCAATTCTTTCGATTTCATCTCTAGTATAAGTCAAGGAATCCAGTGCGTCGTTTTCACTTAATTGTTTTGGTTCACCAAAATAGATGCCACCGGTTAATTCTCTTACTAAAATAAAATCTGTATTTGCGACACGTTCTTCTTTAATAGGGGATAAATGGCTTGTGCCATTTGTAACTGTAGTGGGGCGTATATTTGCAAACAGACCCAAAGCTTTACGAATGCCAAGTAAACCTTGTTCTGGTCTATTATTTGGATCTGTCCACTTGGGTCCCCCCACAGCACCTAATAGGATTGCGTCTGCATTTTTACAAGCATTTAATGTGGAATCTGGAAGTGGTTTGCCATGATTATCTATAGCAATACCACCAAAGTCATGTGATTCTAATTCATATTCAAAATGAAATTCTTTACTTAGCTGTTGTAATATTTCTAATGAACCATTTAATATTTCTGGTCCAATTCCGTCTCCAGGAAGGGCTACAATCTTATAACTCATGAATGAATACCTTCTTCCACTTTTGTATTAGCTACATATTTCGCATGCGCTTCAACATATGATTTACAAGAAGCGAGTAAGATATCGTGGTCAATACCTACACCAGTAACAATTTGATCATCTATCTTAATCTGAACATGTACTTCAGCTTGAGCATCTGTGCCTTCAGTAACAGAGTCTATGCGATATTCAATAAGTTCTGTTTTACGATCAAAGATACGATCAACAGCGTTGTATACAGAAACAATGGAGCCTGTTCCAATACTTGAATCTTGGTACGTATTACCGTCTATATCTTTAATTACAACGACAGCACTTTGTAAACCATTAGAAACAAATTGTAATTGAAGTGTCTCTACTTTATAAATTGCATTTTGTTCATGTTCCGTACCTTGAATTAAAGCATGGATGTCACGATCAGTTACTGCTTTTTTCTTATCAGCGACCGTTTTAAATTGTTTGAATAAAGTTTTTTGTTCTTCAGGATCAACATCGTAACCTAGGGCAGTTAGTTTTTCTGCAAAAGCGTGCTTACCAGAAAGTTTACCAAGTGGTAATTCTGTTGTTTTAACTCCGACAAGTTGAGGTGTCATAATTTCATAAGTTTCTGGATTTTTAAGAACGCCATCTTGGTGTATACCTGATTCATGACTAAATGCGTTTTGTCCAACAATGGCTTTGTTTCTTGGGACTCGAATACCTGCGAATCGAGCAATTAAATCAGATGTTTGTTTTGTTTCTTCTAAATTAATTTGAGTTTGATTATCATAATGATCTTGTCTAACATAAAGGCCCAGTGCAACTTCTTCTAAAGCTGTATTACCAGCACGTTCGCCAATACCATTAAGCGTGCCTTCAATACGTTTTGCGCCATTCTCTATTGCTGCCATACTATTTGCTACTGCTAGGCCTAAATCATCGTGACAATGTGCGCTATAAATCACATCATGATCAGCATGAACAGATTCTTGTAACGTTTTGAAAATTTCACCATATTCTTTAGGATAGCTAAAACCTACAGTATCAGGGATGTTAATTACACTAGCGCCTGCATCAACAGCTGTTTGAACACATTCAATTAAAAATGGTAATTCCGTTCTTGTTGCATCTTCTGGTGAAAACTGAACAACATCAAAATATTGTTTAGCATAAGAAACATGCTCCTTAATAGATGCTAATACTTCTTCTTTTGACATCATTAGTTTTGAATCACGATGGATAGGGCTTGTTGCAATAAATACATGAATCCTAGGTTTAGCTGCTGCTTTAGTTGATTCGTATACTGCATCTATGTCTTTTTTTACACAACGTGCTAAGCCACAGACAGCGGTAGTAGTTAATGTTTTAGCAATAGCTTCAACTGATTTGAAACTACCAGAACTAGAAGCGGGGAAACCTGCTTCAATAATGTCTACGCCCCATTTTTCAAGTTGTTTAGCAATCTTTAATCTTTCATCGAATGAAAAATTTACGCCAGGTGTTTGTTCGCCGTCTCTTAGTGTTGTATCAAAAATTTGAATATGGCTACTCATTTTCAACATCTCCTATAAATGAATTTTAGACAATCATATTTATCGAGAAATTTGAAACATCTTACCAAGTTAGCTAATGCAAAATATTACGATTTGCATTAGAACTTAGCTTGATGTCATTTTTATCGATAGATATGGTATTTTGCCTAATTATTTTTCAATGCTCTTAGATTTGATGAATGGCATCATATCACGGAGTTCTCTACCAACCGCTTCGATTTGATGACCATGTTGTTCTTCTCTTAATTTATGGAATTCTTCAAAATTATTTTGATTATCTTTAATGAATCGATCACTGAAGTTTCCTTTTTGAATATCATCTAATACAGCTTTCATATTATCTTTAACATCCGGTGTGATAATACGTGGTCCAGAAACATAGTCACCAAATTCAGCTGTATTTGAAATTGAATAGCGCATATTTTCCATACCGCCTTCATACATTAAATCAACAATCAATTTCATTTCATGCAATACTTCAAAGTATGCAATTTCTGGTTGGTAACCTGCTTCTACTAACGTTTCGAAACCAGATTGTACTAATTTAGTCGTACCACCACAAAGCACTGCTTGTTCACCGAATAAATCTGTTTCTGTTTCTTCTTTAAATGATGTTTCTAATACACCTGCACGTGTTGCACCGATACCTTTAGCATAGCTTAATGCTAAATCTCTAGCTTCACCACTCGGATCTTGTTCAACTGCGAATAGGGCAGGGACTGCGCTTCCTTCAGCAAATGTACGACGTACTAAATGTCCAGGTCCTTTAGGCGCTACTAAGAATACATCTACGTTTTCTGGTGGTTGAATAACACCGAAATGAATATTAAAACCATGCGCGAATACTAATGCATTGTTTGCTTCTAAGTTTGGTTCAATTTCTTCTTTATATACTTGGCCTTGAATTTCATCTGGTAATAACACCATGATGACATCAGCTTGTTTTGCTGCTTCATCTACAGGATATACTTCGAAGCCATCATCTTTAGCTTTGTCAAAAGAACGTCCAGGTCTGATTCCGATAATGACATCATAACCGTTGTCTTTTAAATTTTGAGCATGTGCGTGTCCTTGAGAACCATAGCCTATGATTGCTACTTTTTTACCTTGTAAAGCGTCTTTCGTAACTGATTGGTCATAATAAACTGTTGTCATAATAAAATCCTCCATTTTTGTAATTAAGTATAGTTGAAGCTTTGTTAAACTAATGCTGCTGAACCAGTTCTAGAAACTTGTTCAATTTCATATGATGATAGATCATCTAATAAGTTGTCCATTGTATATTGTGGGCCTGAAGCTTGAAGATACGTAAAAGGTGCTTCATGTTTTAATATAGAGACTAGCGCATCATATGGTTTGATTACATTTTGTAAATCTTGCTGATTCGTCGGTGTTTTTAATTTCACTAGCACCAACTCTCTGTTGTAAGTGTTACTTTCAGTAATGTCTTCAACATCAATAATGTTTATTTGTTTTTCTAGTTGTTGAAGTAGATTACGTAACACATCTCTATCAGGTACTTCTGCTACAAAAGTAATGTCCGAAATACCTTCTTCTAAAGTTGGAGTCGCTGACAATGTCACGATGTTAAACTGTCTACGGACGAAGATACTTGTTAAGCGATTTAACGTCCCAGCTTTATCTCTTACTTTTGTTCTAAAAGTCCTTCTCATAATAGACCCTCCATTTCATGATTAGCTTTGCCGCTTGGTACCATTGGTGATACAGGTTCAATAGGTGAAATACGTACATCAATGAGTGCAGGTCCTTCATGTTGAAAAGCTGCATCTAACTCTTGTTCTAATTGGCTTGGATTTTCAACTAAGTAACCTTTCACGTTGTAAGCTTCAGCTAATTTCAAAAAGTCTGGTTGGCCATTAAATACTGAGTGAGAGAAACGTTTATTAAAGAATTTATCCTGCCATTGCTTAACCATGCCGAGTGTACCGTTGTTAATAATGACAATCTTGATATCAAGGTTGTATTCTTCTAAAATGGCCATTTCTTGGTTTGTCATTTGGAATCCACCATCACCAACAAAGGCAACGACTGTTTTATCAGGTGCTGCAAGTTTTGCTCCAATAGCAGCAGGGATACCAAATCCCATTGTGCCGAGACCACCACTTGTTACTAATTGACCATGATTTTTAAATGGAAAGAATTGGGCAACCCACATTTGATGTTGTCCGACATCGGTAGTTACTACGGCGTCACCTTGTGTAATTTCACCAATATATTCAATCGTTCTTTGAGGTTTAGAAAATACGCCGTCCTCATCTTCTTTATATGCAAAAGGTTGTTTAGCTTTATTTTCATTACAAGTTTCTAACCAGTCATCATGTCTAATTGAATAACTATCGAAATCTAATAATGCTTCTAAAGTTGCTTTACAGTCAGCAACGATACCTAAATCTACTTTGATGATTTTATTTATTTCAGATGCGTCGATGTCCACATGTACTATTTTGGCATTTGGTGCAAATGATTCTGGATCACTTGCTAATCTATCGTCAAACCGACTACCAAAGTTAATGAGTAAATCGCAATCCGTTAATGCCATATTGCTGGCATATGAGCCGTGCATACCACCCATACCTAAAAATAGGGGATGTTCATATGGTATAGCACCGAGACCTAATAGCGTACTAACGACAGGTAATTGATGTCTATTTACAAATTCAGTAAATACTTTATTGGCTTTGGCATGATTAATACCTGCACCTGAAAGTACAACAGGCTTTTTAGCACTTTTTAAATAATCACGTAGTTTTTGAATTTCTTCTTTTTTAGGTTGATTTGGTACGGAATAACCTGGTAATTCTAATTCTTCTGTTACTTGTGCGTTTGTTGATAAGATCCCCATATCTTTTGGAAAATCAATTACAACTGGACCTTTTCTACCAGTATTGGCGATATGAAACGCTTCATGAATGATAGTAGGGATGTCGTTTACATTTTTCACTTGATAATTGTGTTTTGTTATTGGTGTTGTCATTGAAAGTAAATCAGCTTCTTGGAAAGCATCTTTACCAATACCAGGTGTAGCGACTTGACCAGTGATGACAACAAGTGGCAATGAGTCACTATAAGCATCAGCAATACCTGTAATTGCATTGGTTGCTCCTGGCCCGCTTGTTACGACAACAACGCCTGTATTACCGGATACTCTTGCATACCCTTCAGCTGCGTGTGTAGCACCTTGTTCATGTCTTGCTAAGATATGTTCAATTTTCCCATCATAAAATGTGTCGTAAAGGGGGAGTACTGCACCACCCGGATACCCAAAGATAAAGTCTACGTTCTCATTTGCAAGTGATTCTACTAACAATTCTGACCCGGATTTCATCTCATCTATTGTTTGTTGTTCTAACTCTACCTCAGGTTCAACGGCTTCAGCTGCTTCTAAAGAATCAAAATTTTCTGACAATTCATTTTCAAGTGTTTCCGTTTGTTTAGACATAATGCTCACTCCTTAAATGAGATTTTCTGGTACTTGCATGATACCACCTGTATTAGCACTTGTTACTAATGCAGTGTAACGCGCAAGATAACCTGTTTTTACTTTTGCTTTAAATGGTTTTACGTTTTGCTTTCTAGCGTCTAATTCTTCAGTTGAAACATTGACATCTAATGTACGGTTCGTTAAATCAATCGTTATTTCATCTCCGTCATCTATTAATCCAATTGGACCACCTGCTGCAGCTTCTGGTGATATATGACCAACAGCAATACCACGTGTAGCACCTGAAAATCTTCCATCTGTGATAAGCGCTACATCTTTTCCTAAGCCTCGTCCTACAATGGATGAAGTAGGGGCTAACATTTCTGGCATCCCTGGACCACCTTTAGGGCCTTCATATCGGATAACAACTACGTGACCTTCACGAACATCATGGTTATCAATCGCTTCGACAGCTTCGTCATGTGAGTCAAAACAAATTGCTTTACCTTTAAAGACTTTAATGGAAGGGTCTACACCACCAACTTTTATAACAGCACCTTTGGGAGCGATATTTCCATAAAGGATGGAAAGTCCACCTTGTTTATCATATGGATTATCTAAATGTCTTATAACATCACTATTTAAGATTTCTTTATCTTCATTGTTTTCACGTAATGTTTTACCTGTAGCTGTAATTCTATCTGGATGCAATGTACCTTCTTTTTTAAATAATTCGTTTATGATAGCTGGAACACCACCAGCTTCATGTACATCATGCATTGAATAGGATGAGCTTGGTGCTATTTTTGAAAGATATGGTGTTTTCTTAGCAATTTCATTAATTCTTGTTAAATCATAATCAATACCTGCTTCATTTGCGATAGCAAGTGTATGCAGTACAGTATTGGTTGAACCACCCATGGCCATGTCTAATGCAAAAGCATCGTCAATTGCTTCTCGGGTTACAATATCTTTTGGTTTAAGATCGTTTTTAATATTATCTACTAGTTTGAATGCAGCTTCTCTAATCATTTCTCTACGTTGGTCACTTACTGCAAGTGCAGTACCATTATATGGAAGGGCTAACCCTAACACTTCCATTAAACAGTTCATTGAATTCGCAGTAAACATACCAGAACATGAACCACAAGTTGGACAAGCATTTTGTTCCATATCTAAAAATTCATCTTTTGAAATAGATCCATCTTTAAATGCACCAACTGCTTCGAACATTGAAGAAAGTGTTAAAGCTTTACCTTCTGAAGATAAACCGGCTTTCATTGGACCACCCGAACAAAAGATAGCTGGTACATTGGTACGAACAGATGCTAATAACATGCCTGGTGTAATTTTATCGCAATTTGGGATGTAGAATACACCATCAAACCAATGTGCATTAATAACTGTTTCAGCTGCATCAGCTATGATTTCTCTAGATGGTAGAGAATATCTCATTCCAATATGGCCCATTGCAATACCATCATCTACACCGATTGTGTCAAATTCAAAGGGAATCGCACCAGCTTCACGAATGGCTTCTTTAGCTATGTCTGCTAATTCTCTAAGATGTACGTGTCCAGGGACAATATCAATATATGAGTTACAAATTGCCACGAATGGCTTGTTCATATCTGTTGGTTTTTCTAATGCACCCGTTGCATGTAAAAGACTTCTTGCTGGTGCTTGTTGATCTCCTTTTTTGATCATGTCACTTCTCATATTTAATTCCCCCATAAAATTGAAAATAAAAAAAGTGTCCCAATAATTTATTGGGACACTTTAAAGTCCCATTCAACTAGAATAAGGACTTAAACGTTTAGTAGTTTCTTTACTAAAGTTCCAGTCCTATGAGCATAATAAAATGACTAAAATATTTGAAGTTGTTGGTTGAGCTTGCGTTGTATGTTTGGTCATTTTATTATACTCCTCTCGATAGAATGGTTTATTTTTTCTGATTTGTTTGAAATGTCTAAAAATTTGATAAATTAAATTTACTACATCAAATGGGTTGTGTCAATAACTTTTTGTATTTTTCTGTCAATTCAAATATTTCAAAATTAAAGGAACTTGTTTCACTTTGAAGTATTATATGGAAAAATTTGTTAAACTAGAGTAGTTAATTTTAAGATATATATAAAACCGTTAGTAAATGACAAGGCTATTCATAAGCTAACTCATATTAAATAAGAAAATCAGCTACGCACAATAAATTTAATGAAGGAATACCTGAGCTGAAGCTCATGCATAAATGTCGCTAACCAAATCATGTTAGCAGAATACTTGAGCAAAAGCTCATGCATAAAAGCAACTATTCACAATAAATTGTGAAGTTGCTTTAAAAAGGAGAGGCCAATGATAAAAATTAAAAATTTAGAAGATATGGAAACATTTGCTGGCATTTTAACAAAATATTTATCCGCTGGTGATGTGATTTTGTTAAATGGTGATTTAGGTGCGGGTAAGACAACGTTAAGTCAGTTTATAGGCAAAGCATTGGGCGTGAAGAGAAATATTAATTCTCCTACTTTTAATATCATAAAATCTTATCAAGGTAGTCATCTGAAATTACACCATATGGATTGCTATAGATTAGAAAATACGGAAGAAGATTTAGGCTTTGATGAATATTTTGAAGATCAAGCGATTGTATTAATAGAGTGGAGTCAATTTATTTCAGAATACCTTCCTGTAACGTCACTAACACTAGATATTAAAGCTATAAGCCCTACAGAAAGAACCATAGAATTGAACGCTATTGGAAAGCATTATATAGATATTAAGGAGTCGATTTTGCGTGAATTATCTACTGATTGATACATCTAATCAGCCTTTATCTGTTGCTATTATGCAAGATGATAAAGTACTAAGTGAGTTTAATACAAATGAAAAAAAGAACCATTCTGTTCAATTGATGCCAGCAATTGCTAATATATTAGAAGAAAGTCAATTAGATAAAAAGGAACTTGATGCAATTATTGTTGCGGAAGGTCCAGGATCTTATACTGGCTTAAGAATAGGTGTGACTGTAGCTAAGACATTGGCATATGCACTTAATACGAAGTTATACGGTGTGTCCTCATTAAAAGCCTTAGCAGCTACAGTAAAGGAAGAAAACATTTTAATTGTACCTGTCTTTGACGCAAGACGAGAAGCAGTTTATTCAGGTGTATATCAGTATCAAAATGGACATTTAGTACAATTGATTGAAGATCAGTATCTTTCGATTACAATGTTAAAGGAATTGCTATATAAACAAGGTGAACCTTTTAAATTTGTAGGGGCAGATACAGAAAAATTAGCTGATTTATTAAACCATGACTGCATACCTAATTTGCCAAAAGCAAAAGAAATGAAAGCACTGATTGATCATCCAACTGAAATTCATCAATTCAAACCCAACTATATTAAAATATCAGAGGCAGAGAGAAATTGGTTAGACCAACAGAACAAGAATTAAATATTCGTTTAATGGGTTTAAATGATGTGCCACAAGTATTTGATATTGAAAGAAATAGTTTTAATGATAGTAGTTGGTCAATTGATGCATTTTATCACGAAGTAGAGCAAAATGAATTTGCTCATTATTTTGTTATAGAATTTAATGAAAAAATTATTGGTTATATCGGAATTTGGTTAGTTATAGATCAAGCACAAATTACCACAATTGCCATTGATGAAACATATAGAGGATACGGGTTAGGACAGTTATTACTTAAGTATGCTATGAATTACGTGCAGACAAAATGTGACGTGATGAGTTTAGAAGTACGAGTTGATAACGATGTAGCACAACATGTGTATACGAATTTAGGTTTTCAATATGGAGGAAAACGTAAAAATTATTATGGTGAAGGTGAGGATGCAATAGTGATGTGGGTGAATTTAAATGAGTGAAACAACATTGATATTAGCGATAGAATCAAGCTGTGATGAAACAAGTGTTAGCATTATTGAAAATGGAAAAAACATACTTAGTAATATCGTATTAAGTCAAATTGAGAGTCATAAACGATTTGGCGGTGTTGTCCCTGAGGTAGCAAGCAGACATCATGTTGAAGGGATTACGACAACCATTGATGAGGCATTAAACAGTGCCAATACTACAATGAATGATATTGATGCAGTGGCTGTAACACAAGGACCTGGCTTGATAGGTGCATTATTGGTAGGGATTAATGCTGCAAAAGCACTTGCATTTGCTTATGATAAACCATTAATTCCAGTTCATCATATTGCTGGTCATGTTTATGCGAATCATCTAGAAAAGCCATTACAGTTCCCTTTAATCGCACTGATTGTTTCAGGGGGACATACTGAATTAGTTTATATGAAAAATCATTTGAGCTTTGAAGTGATCGGTGAAACGCGAGATGACGCTGTTGGTGAGGCGTATGATAAAGTAGCGAGAACCATTGGATTAAGTTATCCGGGGGGACCTCAAGTAGATAATTTAGCGGCTCATGGTGAGGATAGTTACGATTTCCCTAGAGTATGGTTAGATAAAAACAGTTATGATTTTAGCTTTAGTGGTTTAAAAAGTGCAGTAATTAATAAATTGCATAACTTACGCCAAAAAGGTGAAGCAATAAATGAAGCAAACGTAGCTACAAGTTTTCAAAATAGTGTCGTTGAAGTATTGGTTGGTAAAACAATAGCGGCATGTAAAAATTATAACGTGAATCAACTTATAGTAGCTGGTGGTGTTGCAAGTAATAAAGGATTAAGAGCGCATTTAGCATCCGCATGTGAGTCAAATGACATCAATTTATCCATACCTAGTCCTAAACTATGTACAGATAATGCAGCAATGATAGGCGCTGCAGGTTATTATTTATTTAAAGCTGGTGTGACTGCAGATATGGCATTAAATGGTTACAATCATATGGATATTGAACAATGTTCAATTGAATCATAAAATAATAAAAGAACTGAGATATTTATATCTCAGTTTTTTTGTTAGTAAGTTAAATTTAAACAAATGAAATAAGGGTATAGGTATTTTAGATTAATTGAACAACATAAAATTTTTTGAGATGAAGGTTTTTAAAGGATGAGAAATAAAATGAAAGCTGTACAATATTTCAATTTTCAAAATAGCTTAGCAGCATTAAATTTTTATGAAAAACATTTAGGAGCAACAAATATTCAACGTGTTAGCGGAGACAATGAGATGTTTAATGATATGCCTGAAGAATTTCAAGTACCTCCAGATTTTACGATGAATGCATCTTTTGAAATACTTGGAGAAAGATTTTATTGTAGTGACACGTGGAAAAATAAAAAGATTGATAATAGTGGTGTCATCGTGACATTTACTTTTAACCATAGTAATGAAGCGGATAAAGCAGCTGCTCAAGCATTTTTTGATAAAGCTGTTGAAGCTGGTTGTGAAGTGACGATGCCATTAGGTGCTACGCAATGGTCTGAATTTTATGGTATGTTCAACGATCCATTCGGTATTACATGGATGATTAATGCAGAATAAGTCGTATATCAAATTATAAAATACGCTTAATATTCAATAAGTGTTTTTTAAGTAATGGAGCATATCATGTAATCAAAGTGATTTTTGATTACGTCATATGCTCCTATTTTTAATTATTATGATTTGCTTTAGCTTTAGCACGATGGTAAACATGATTTGGAAATTCCATTATGCGTAATAATTCAATCGCATTTCTGGTATCAGCTTTGCCTGCTTTAATTTTAAAATCAAAAGAGATTTCATTATCTGTGATGGATTCATTAAAATGATAATTTGAATAAGTATCTTCTAATAAAGTGGATAACTCAATATCGTGTGTAGCTGCAATGATTCTAAAAGATTGTAAATGATTTAAATAAGTTAATACGGATTCTGATGCTGCAATCCGTTCCGTTGTATTGGTGCCCTTGAAAATTTCATCAATAAATACATATATCTTTTTATGTGATTGAATATCGAAAAGGCGTTTAATCGATTTAACTTCACTCATGAAGTAACTATCTCCAGATAAAATATCATCTTGATTAACCATTGAAGTATAAACAAGCCCTGGTTTGTAAATAAATTTATGCGCTGTTGCAGTATGAATTGTTTGAGATAACACAATATTCAAAGCGACGGCTTTCATAAATGTTGATTTGCCTGAAGCATTAGAACCAGTTAATAAAATATGTTGATCTACCGTTAAGGAATTAGGTACTGCATCAGAGATGAGCGGATGGGTTAAATTTTCAAATATAATCGAGTCATTCTGTGATGGTTCAGGTATGGTATAGTCATCTAATGTTTCTTGCCATAAAGCAACGGCATAATGATTATCGATACTTGCTACATAATCATAACAGGCCATTACTTCATCTTCGTATGTTTTAAAACTATTTTGAATTAAATGGAACAAATGGTAATCCAACATAAATATTAATTTAAAAAGCATTGAGAAAATTGAAGTTTCATCATTCGTATTCACGCGCCCGAGTAATCCACTAAAACGACGTGCTGTCGTAAAATGTTTGAAATTAACATCTAAACTAGGTGTTTGTTCAAGTTGCTGAATTGCATATGCTTTTTTAATAACATTAGATGTATAGAACATTGAATTTAAATCTTGCTCAAATGTCCGTTTTAAGAAACCACTCAAAATCATATTATAAATACAAGCAATGATGATTAATGGGATTCCAACACTTGGTGATATGAAAGATAAAAGTAAACCTACAATAGGGATATATGTACAAATCATATAAAAGTGATTTCGTTTTATAAATGCAATTTGATCAGGAAAAATTGGATAAATAGATTTTCCGATTTGTGCTAAGTGCAATGACAGTTGATTTCTAAAATGACTATCCGATTTAAAGTGATGTATGAGTGACTGATTATTTACTTCAAACATCTGTCTTAATGTAGCAAAAAGTCTCATTTCACCAATTGCTGTAAAATTAAAATTCATATTTTGCAACACACTATCTAAATTTAAATCGGACCAGGTTTTATCATCGAGTAGTTCATCGCTATCATGCTTATGCTTATATGTATCGAATTGATAACTATAATTATGATTTGGTCTAATGAATGATTCTAATGGTCGTTGTGCTGACCATAACATTTTTATCTTTGTCATTAATTTTTTATTTTCAATGATAGGCATGATGATTGTTAATAATAGGGAGGCTAATATCAATGCAATAATAAACCATAAAATTGCAGGCATAGTTACAAAACTTCCTTTCAATAACTTAAATTTGTACTTGTTCATTATGACATTGTCTCATTTGTTTCACAAACTAGATTTGTCTATGACTACATGAGACAAAAATGATGTCAATAGGGAACGTGCGTACTTATCAACAAATAGTGCACAACTTGTGGATAAGTCGGTGCAAATGGTGTGGATAGGGATTGAATTCTGAATTTTATATAGAAATAAACATTACATTTTACTTGTGGATAACTAGGATAACTTTGTGGATAGCTTTTATCATAAGTTTTTTTGTGTGAATAGTTTTGGTGATGAATCATGAAATAAAAAAATGAAAGTAGAAAATTCTACTTTCATTTTTTAATAGGATGAGCGTTTAAATTAACTTTTCTTGTAATTCTGCCCATTCAGACATAACCTGTTCTAATTTTTGTTCGGTATGTTGTTTGGATATTGCTAAATCATTCGCTTTTTCAGGGTTTGAATATACATCAGGTAATGTGAGCTGCTCATTGATTTCATTAATTTGCGCTTCAAATTGCTCAATATCTGCTTCACAAGTTTCAATTTGGCGTTCGATTTGACGTTGTTCACGTTTCTGAGCTTTCTGATCAATATAAGAATTAGTTGTTGATGCTTCTATTTCAGGTGAAGTAGGATTCTCTGAGTCTTTTTTCGCTTGTATTGCTGCTTGCTCTTCTACTTTTTCAATGAAGTATTGATAATCACCTAAATACATCGTGCCACCGTCATAATTTAAATCATATACTTTATTAGCAAGTTGATTAATGAAATAACGGTCATGTGAAACAAAAAGAATTGTGCCCTTAAAATTATCCAAAGCTTGTTCTAACATCTCTTTAGAATCAATATCTAGATGGTTGGTAGGCTCATCTAATATGAGTACATTATTACGTTCTAACATTAATAAAGCGAGTTGCAGTCGTGCTTTTTCTCCACCAGATAAATCATTAATAATTTTTTTTACATCTTCTTGAACGAATAGGAAACGACCTAAAACAGCTCTGATATCTTTTTCATTCATAGTAGGGTATTGATCCCATAAATAATCTAAGATCGTTTTATTTGATTTAAATTCAGCTTGCTTTTGATCATAGTAACCTATTTTTAAATTGGCACCCGTTGTGACTTCGCCGCCTAATTGATCATGTAGACCAGCGATGGTTTTAATTAAAGTTGATTTACCTATACCATTCGGGCCAATAATAGCGATATGATCACCCTTTGTAACTTCGATATTAATCCCTTTTGTAATAGGTGTATTGTACCCAATCTCTAGATTTTTTATATGGAATACGTCATTACCTGTATTACGGTCGAAATCAAATTGAATATTTGTACTTTTAGCATCAATCATAGGTTTATTAATGCGATCGATTTTATCTAACTTTTTGCGACGACTTTTTGCCATCCCAGTCGTAGAGGCACGCGCAATGTTTTTTTCTACGAATGTTTCTAAGCGTTTGATTTCAGCTTGTTGACTTTCATAGGCTTGCATGCGCTTTTCGTAATACTTATCTCGTTGTTCTATGAATTGTGCATAGTTTCCTACATAGTGTTGTACATCACCGAGTGCTACATCATATATTTGAGTGACAATTTTATCTAAGAAGTATCTATCGTGACTGATGATTACAATGGCCCCGTTAAAATAATTCAAATAACTTTCTAGCCATTGAGTTGTTTCCATGTCTAAATGGTTGGTAGGCTCATCGAGTAATAATAAATCTGGTTCACTTAGTAACATTTGTGCTAAAGATAGTCGGGTCTTTTGACCACCACTAAAATCATTAATGGGTCTATTAAAATCTGATTCAGTGAAGTTTAAGCCATGTAGCACCGTTTTAATTTTACTTTCATATTGATAGCCATCTTGTTGTTCAAATGTGTTTGATAATGACTCATAACGATCAATATGTATTTTATATGCTTCTGTATCGTATTCATTGGCATGTTGTGCAAGCCAATCCGTTTCTTTTTTCATTTCTAGTTCTAATTTTTTCATTGCTTCAAATGGCTTAGACATTTCTTCAAATACAGTTTGATTTGTGTCTAAGGTCATTTGTTGTGTTAAGTAACCAAGTTTTAAATTTTTACTTTTAGATACATAACCACTATCATACCCTTCGACGCCAGCGATTATTTTCATTAATGTTGATTTTCCAGCTCCATTACGTCCGACAATTCCAATACGTTCGCCCGTTTTGACTTCGAAATCCACATTGTTAAAAATATCTTCACCGTCGAATGACTTTGTTAAATCATTAAGTTGTAATAATATCATCCGATTTGCACCTCTCTATTCAATTATCATTCTACAGTATTCACGCTGTGGTTAAAACTATCATTGTTTATTTTTATGATGCATTCATGTATAATGTTGTAGTGATTATAAGATTATACAGTATTAGACATTGAAATAGGGGGAAATGATCTTGGCTAATCAAAGCGAAAAGATTCCTCGTGCTACATTGAAACGTTTACCGTTATATTATAGATTCGTCAATACATTAAAATCAAAAGGTATAGACAGAGTTAATTCAAAAGCAATTAGTGAAGGCTTAAACATTGATTCTGCAACGATACGTAGGGATTTTTCATATTTTGGTGAATTAGGTAAAAAGGGTTACGGCTATAATATAGATAGCTTATTACATTTTTTTAAAAACGAAATAAGCGAAAACGATGAAATTAAGATTGCAATTGTAGGTGTAGGGAACTTAGGTAAAGCATTATTAACATATAACTTCTCAATACATGATGAAATGACAATAACAGAAGCATTTGATATTCGAGAAGAGGTCATTGGTACACAAATAGGGAAAGTGACAGTTAGTCCATTTGAAAAAATTACAGACATACTATCGCATGAACAGATAGATGTCGTTATTCTGACAACGCCTGAGGAAGCGGCTCAGAAGGTTGCTGATACATTAGTGAAAGCAGGCGTTAAAGGTATATTGAACTTTACGCCTAGTCGTGTACAAACGCCATCCGATGTACAAGTACATCACATTGATTTGGGTATAGAACTGCAATCTTTATTATTCTTTATGAAGAATTATAGTCATAAATAAAATGTAATGAACTAGTTTTTGATAAATACGGCATGTGATAACCATGTGGACAAAGTATTTATGGAAAGCTAGTTTTTTATTTGTCTTCGAGTTGTTAATTATTTTAAAAGCTAGCTGATTTTTAAAATAAATTTTCGTGAAACTGTAAGGTTGAAATTTTATACGAAATCTAATATTATTAATCTTATTGATTTTATCGGGAAAGAGGTTATGATATGACATGGTTAATTATCAGTGGACTGGTCGTAGGCGCTCTATTGGGGTTTGTTATGCAGCGAACACGATTTTGTCTAGCTGGTGGATTTAGGGATATGTATATTCAAAAGAGTAACAAAATGTTTTACGCCTTATTAATTGCGATTTCTGTACAAAGTATTGGCTTATTGCTATTAACTTCAACAGGATTAGTTGAAATACCAGAGTCAACATATCCTATCATTGGTACAGTGATTGGATCATTTATTTTTGGATTAGGTATTATTATGGCAGGTGGCTGTGCTACAGGAACATGGTATAGAGCTGGTGAAGGACTAATCGGTAGTTGGATGGCGTTAATTGCTTATGCTTTTACTTCCGCCGCAACAAAATTTGGTTTATTACTACCATTAATGAACGGTTTAAATAAACCTACTAATGTAAATACGAGTATGTCACAAACAACAGGTATTCCAACCTGGGTTTTCGTAATTGTACTCATAGTAATCACTTTATTCTTCGTAGTAAAAACATTACGTAAACCAAAACCAAAATTTGCAGTACCTAAATTAAAGCAAAAATTCACAGGTATACGTCATTATTTATTTGAGAAAAAATATCACCCATTTGTGGCAGCAATCGCAGTAGGACTTATCGCATTGCTCGCATGGCCGGTGAGTGAATCAACTGGTAGAATGTATGGTTTAGGTATTACAACACCTTCTGCAAACTTGGTACAATTTTTTGTAACGGGTGACTTGAAATTATTGGACTGGGGTGTCTTCCTGGTTCTAGGTATATTCTTTGGCTCTTATATTGCGGCTAAAGGTGCTAAAGAGTTTAAATGGAGATTACCGGATAAAAAAACAATACGCAATAGTATTATAGGCGGTGTGTTAATGGGATTTGGTGCATCTGTAGCAGGTGGTTGCTCTATAGGGAATGGTTTAGTTGAGACAGCGACAATGTCATGGAAAGGCTGGATTGCACTTGCTTCAATGATATTAGGCGCATGGACAATGAGTTATTTTGTATTTATTAGACCAATGAAAAAAGCACAAAGCCAAACTTCAAACACGAAAGTTTCATCACAAACGCAAACATCATAATTAAAATGGAGGTAATACGATATGGTACATGAATTAGGTACAGTTGGAATGGTTTGTCCATTTCCGTTAATAGAAGCACA
The DNA here is from genome assembly GCF_048568385.1 of Staphylococcus sp. LKG3-1. Taxonomy (NCBI): domain Bacteria; kingdom Bacillati; phylum Bacillota; class Bacilli; order Caryophanales; family Staphylococcaceae; genus Staphylococcus; species Staphylococcus sp. LKG3-1. The sequence goes on along the minus strand of NZ_CP183796.1, from coordinate 1,056,197 downwards.
AAAGAAAATGAATACATTAGACAATGGTGAAGAATTAAAAATTGACTTCGATTGTACACAAGCAACAGAAGCATTACCTAACTGGGCAGCAGAGCAAGGTTACCCCGTAACGAATTACGAACAATTAGACGATGCTTCATGGACGATTACAATTCAAAAAGCTTAAATATACATTAAACCAATTTGTTTAATCTAAGGTAGTATACCTTGATTGAAGCAAATTGGTTTTTAATTTAAATAGTATTTAAAGCGATTCCATTATGATAGAATTGATATTGTTCATAATAGTGAAGTAATGAGAGTGAGAAACTATGAAAAATATTGATGATATAGCAAAACTAGCCGGTGTCTCTAAAAGTACAGTTTCTAGATATTTAAATGATGGCTCGGTAAGTATGAAAACAAAAGAAAAATTAGATAAAATCATACAAGAACATGATTATCAGCCGAATCAATTCGCACAAAGCTTAAGAGCACATCGTACAAATATGATAGGCGCTATCATACCAAGAATGAATTCGTTTGCAGTTGATGAAACGATTAAAGGTGTTAAAACGATATGCGATAAACAAAATTATAGGCTATTGCTTAATTACACCAATTTGAATTCAGATTTAGAACTAGATGCACTAGAGACTTTTTACAGAAGTAAAGTGGACGGGATTATCTTTATGGCCACAGATATTACAGATAAACATTTAGAAGTGATTCATAAAATCAATGTACCTGTGATCATTGTTGGTCAAACTCATGAACAATTACATTGTATTGTTCACGATGATTATCAAGCTGGTTATCTTGTTGGAGATACACTGGGAAAACAGAGCTATAAGGATATTCAATTCTTTGGTGTTACGGAGACAGATACGGCTGTAGGTATCTATAGAAAGCAAGGATTTATCGATGGACTTAAAGTTCATGGTATTGAGCCCAGTATTTCGATAACATCTTTTAACTATCAAGAAGCCAAACCAGACGTAGCTAGCGTATTACAAAAATATCCACATTTTGATGCCATCGTAGGGGCGACTGATTCGATAGCTTTAGCTGTTCATAAATATAATTCGGAACATCATATGTCTAAATATATCGTTGGTTTTGGTGGAGATCCAGTTACAAAAATTGTTTCGCCATCTATACATACGGTGAGATATGCTTTTGATTATGCAGGAGAAGTTGCTATGGAAAAATTAAATCAATTAATACAACATAAAGACGTAGAAAAACAAATCACTATTGAAATTGACCATTCGTTTAAAAATTAAACGAAACATGATATTATAAATATGAATAAATGGAACCGGTACCAAAAATGACAATGAATTACTTGAAACTAGGAGGAAGCTCGAAATGGTAGAGTGGACAAAGGAAGCACGTTATCAAAAATATGAAGACGCAGATCAACAATATTTAGCTGAATTAACAGAACGTGTTAATCAATCTAAATACAGACAAACTTTTCATATACAACCTAAATCAGGTTTACTTAATGATCCAAATGGATTGATATATTTTAATGGTAATTATTATATATCACATCAGTGGTTCCCATTAGGACCAGTGCATGGACTAAAATATTGGTATACATATACGAGTAAAGATCTTATTCATTTTAATGCAGTAGGACCAACACTCAAACCAGATACAAACGACGATAGTCATGGTGTATATAGTGGTAGTGCATTTGAATATAACCAGCATTTATATTATATGTATACTGCGAATCATCGCGATGAAGATTGGCATCGAATTTCTACCCAACAGATAGCAAAAATGACAAAGAATGGAGAAATAAAAAAATTTCCAAAGCCTGTCATTTCAGCACCACCTTTTGGTTACACGCAACACTTTAGAGACCCGAAAGTTTATGAAAAAGATGGTACATATTATGCTGTAATTGCTGCACAAAATATTGACAAGCAAGGTCGTATTTTACAATATCGATCCTCAGATATTGTTAATTGGGAATTCCAAGGTGAAATACAAACAAATTTAGATGATTTTGGTTTTATGTGGGAATGTCCAGATTATTTCAATTTAAATGGATATGATATGTTATTATTCTGTCCACAAGGTATTGACGCTGAAGGGGATCAGTTTAGAAATATTTATCAATCAGGCTACATCATGGGACAATATGATATGAATCAATTAACTATGAATCATGGTGATTTTCATGAGTTAGATCATGGATTTGATTTTTATGCGCCACAAACATTTTTAGATGAACAAGGACAGCGTATACTCATTGGTTGGATGGGCTTACCAGAAATTAATTATCCAACTGATGAAGACGGATGGGCACATTGTTTAACTATTCCACGTGTACTTACAGTAGAGGAAGGTAATTTAAAACAACGTCCGATTAAAGCACTAGAAAAGTTACGTTCAAATGAAGAAACTGCTTTGGGATATGCTAATAAATTTACGAAACAGTTACATCCATATGAAGGTAAACAGTTTGAATTAATTATTGATATTTTGGAAAATGAAGCAACAGAAGTATACTTTGAAGTGAGAACGAGTAAAACGGAGACGTCGCTAATTACGTATAATACTAAAGAACAAAAATTAACATTTGATAGAAGTGAAAGTGGACCATTGCCTAATCCTGTAGAAGGTACGTCTCGTAGTACTTATTTAGATACACCTTTATCGCAGTTACAGTTATATGTAGATACTTCAAGTATTGAAATTTTCTGTAACGATGGAGAACGAGTGATGTCCTCTAGAATATTTTCTGGAGAAGATGCAACTGGCATTAAAACATCAACAGAATCAGGACAAGTATACTTACGATTTACAAAATATGATTTGAAAGGTGATACACAATGAGACGTCTACTCGCAATAGGTGAAGCACTAATTGATTTTATACCTAATACAACAGATTCTAAACTCAAAGATGTAGAAGGATTTTCGAGACAAGTTGGTGGGGCACCTTGTAATGTTGCTTGTACTACGACAAAATTAGGTGGTCAGGCAGAAATGATTACCCAATTAGGAGAAGATGCTTTCGGTGATCTTATCGTAGAAACATTAGAAGATTTGGGTGTCGGTACGCAATATTTGAAACGTTCATCTGAAGCGAATACTGCGCTCGCATTTGTAAGTTTAACTAAAGAGGGAGAAAGGGATTTTTCATTTTATCGTAAGCCTTCAGCAGATATGCTATATAATGAAGAACAAGTGAGTCAAATAGAAGTAACGGAACAAGATATACTACACTTTTGTTCAGTAGACCTCGTAGATAGTCCGATGAAAATGGCCCATAAAGCCCTAATTGAAAAAGTTAGACATGCTAATGGGACAGTTGTATTTGATCCTAATGTGCGTTTACCGTTATGGGATAGTGAAGCGGATTGTAAATCAGCAATTCAAGCATTTGTACCTTTTTCAGATATCATCAAAATTTCCGATGAAGAACTGTCATTTGTGACAGGATATGAAGATGAGAGCCAAGCAATTCAATGGCTATTTCAAGGACATGTCCAAGCGGTTATTTATACCAAAGGTGCAGAAGGTGCTGCAATTTACTTAAAGGATGGAACAACAATTGTTGAGCAAGGCTATAAAGTGAAGGCGATTGATACGACAGGTGCTGGTGATGCATTTATTGGTGCGGTGATTAGTAGATTATTGGATAGTAATGAGCGAGATATAATCCAGTTACTGAAGAGTGAGGGGCATGCTATCCTAGAATTTAGTAATTATGTTGCTGCTATCGTCACGACGCAATACGGTGCAATAGAAAGTATCCCTTCACTAGACAAAGTGAAAGAAGCATTAAATATTAAATAGGAATTGTTGAAGCAATCAAAAAAGAAAGCCAAACCATTTGTCAGTAATGACTATTGGTTTGGCTTTTTTATGTATATTATATTTTTTTGACATTTCTAACAGATGCATAGCAATGTTCATTATTTTTAAAATAGACAACACGTGACTTAGAGTCAATAGAATCTATATTGTGTCTATTGACGACAAAGCTATTATGACATCTGAAAAATCGCTCATCAAGTTGATCTAATTCTTTTAAATTGCCATAAAACTCAATTTGACGATTATCAAGATGTGCAATCAATCGATGCGATTTAGTAGATGATTCAAAGAACATAACATCATCATATTGGACATAAATCGAATTACTTCCACGTTTTAATTCAATTGTTTCAACACTACTTTCTTTTGAAAGAAGCTTCAATCTTGATTCTGAAGTTTCAAGACAGTCAATAATTCTTGATTTTAATTCATCTGGATCATCTTTAAAAATGAAATCCATCGCGGCTACCTTATAGACAAATGTTAGGTAAGTTAACTCACTGTGACTTGTAACAAAGATGATATTACCTACAGGATCATGTTTACGAATCTCACTAGCAAGTTTGATACCATTAATATCAGCTTCAAGCTGAATATCTAAAAAATAACACCCAATATCATTGAGGTTCTTAGAGCGTTCTAAGATGTCATAAGGATCAGCAGTGGCAACTTCGATTTCCATTGGCTTTTCTTCAATCATGATGTAGTTATTAATAATAGAAACCATGTGCTCACGTTGTCTTTCATCATCTTCACAAATGAATATTTTCACAGTTACACATCCTTATGAATCAGAATTTAAAATTTCTACCTTTTGGATAAAGTAGTTATTATCAATGGTTGTATCTAATAAAACATTTGTTGTGGAATCCGTCAATTCCTTCAGAGTAGATAAACCGAGACCACGATTCTTTCCTTTTGTAGAAAAGTTTTCTTGGAAAAGGGTATGAACTTTTGGCATATTTGGTTCGCATTTATTCATAACGATGAACATAACAGAATCATCTTCGTTTTTAATAAACGCGATACGTATCAATGGATCATCTTCAATTTTTTCTGAAGCTTCTATCGCATTATCCAATATAATACCAATAATTCTACTTAAATTAATCGTTGGCATTTCAATTTTTTCAATTGGGTCAGGTACCTCTATACTGATACGGATACTTTTTTCTTGTGCTTGTAATATCTTTGTTGTTAGCAGTCCTTTAATTTCTCGAATATGTAAGTTCTCAAGACCATTGATTTTAATTGCATTCATTTGCATGCTATCTTGCATTGGAAGTATTTCAGATCGAAAATACTTTCTAAGTCCATCCATATCTTCTTCTCTAATAAAATCAGATAAAGTAGATAAGATGTTGACATAGTCATGTCTGAATTTGCGCATCTCATGGTTAATTTTTTCAATTTGTAATGTGTATTTATAATAATTCTCAATTTCTTGCATATTACGTTTGTATTGTATTTGGCGAATAATGCTAAAAGAAATTGTAATGATAAGAATAGCAGTGGTGATAATGACAACTGCATACATAATCGAAATGAATTTTGCATCACCAAAAGACATCTCTCTATTAGGTAAATAAAAGTAAATTAGACCTAAGATAGTTAATAAAAATAGGCTAACTAATGTTAAATATATTTTATTTAACGATAAGTCTGAAACTGATAATTGTTTAATAAAGAATTTTGCTATATAAGCGTAAATTATGGAGAATATAGTGAATGAAATAGCTACAAATAGCATATAAACACTATCAATACCAATTGCATTTACAATCACACTACTTAACCATAAACTTGTAAAGTTAGCCATGTATAAAATGAAAAAACAGATTAATGAAGTAACAACTCCTATAAATTTGTTTTTATAATACATAAGAATTGTACTTGTAAAAAATAAAAATATAACAGATGCAGAAGAAAAAATAAAAAACAAAATGGTTGAAGGGATTATTATTCCAATAATTGAAATAAAATCCCTTTTAGTATAGCGGATGCCGCTAATAAGTTTCATATTGTAAAATATAATAATTGCTTGTAATAATGAGAAAAACAAAGAATAAAAAAATGTCATATTATACACACTTTCTACATAACTATTATTCGTAAAGATCTGTTAATTCTTTTGGAATTTCAGATTCATCAGTATAACCAAAACAAGGATTGATAGTAGATATTGAACCTATAGAAGCAAAGACTTTAGCGAAATAATTTGAAATAGATTTTGAAATAGATTTTGAAATAGATTTTATAACATTCATTATTAATAATCCTCCTTAGGGAAAAATATCGGGAACTGCAAAATAGATATAATCACAATACCTAATAACATTAATTGCTGGTAGGGCTCATTTAAAAAGAGCGAAATTAATAAAAAGATTAATGTTAAACATATTGCTTTAATTTTTTTACCTCTTCTTAGTCGTTCAGGTATAGGTTGCTTTTTAGTAGCAGAAGGTGCATATATACTAATTATGATTAATCCAGCTAGTGCTAAAGTATACATAATTAGAGATGACACTTGTACATACCCGACTATCCAAGGTAGTAAAACAAAATAAATTACACTTTGTATATAACAAAGTAAAGAATTCTTAGCGTGTGCGCCATGCGCAAAGTGTCTAATTAAAAAAAATGTTAAATGAACAGTTAGTGTGTATAAAAACATATGGCAAAGGAGTGAAACACCATAAATAACAATTGTTTTAAAGAAATTATTTACGACAACTTGCATACCTAAACGCATCTTTAAATATTCAATACGGTCCAAGTTATTTCGTTGTTGCAGTTGTTTAGCAAAATTGTCTATTTTAGCATCTATAAATTTTACCATGTTGGTTTCTCTCCTTACTCGTATTATACAATTGTAATTAAGTTTTATGCGTCTTATTGCTTAACTGTATATTTTGAATTCCTAACTGTTTGAAAATCTTATCTGACTAATTTTATCATATTTTTAAAAACATTTAGGCACGAATTTTGTCGAGTTAGGGAATTTTTAACTCTAAGTAGAAAAATCATGGTTAAATGTACTTGTATCACAAAGAAGTGATTACATTTTACAAATCATTTAATCAAATTTTGTTTGAAATTTTTGTTTGAATGATGAAGTTGGTTAGACTTTTGAGCAGGGGTCTAATGAACACACTAATCTTTGTAACTGTACTTTCTTCGTATAGTTGTTATAGTTACACAATTAGTACTCGTTTTTTCAATTAATTGGTTACAAACAAGAGGAGGCTGATGTAGTGACAAACCATTTCTCAGCAGTAATTAGTGATTTCGTAAAATAATACTTTCAGGTACACAACGCGCTTAAGCAAATTAAGCAATCCCTAATTTGAATTTGTAGAACATTCCCAGTCTCAATTCAAATATCATTTTAACATTGTCTATAACAGAGACAATTTAAAGTTTTAACATGTAAGCTATCGTAAACATCATTCAATTTATCATTTTAAATCGGTAAATTCACTAAATTTTTTCATAATTAATAACATCCCCAAAAATAGATAGAGAAATAACTGTAAAAACATTCCCTTAATAATAAGTTACAAAAACCGTGAGTCCCTCCCAAGCTCACGGTTTTTTATTATTTATATAAATGTGGTCGTAAATTTTTAAACACTGGAATAGTGTCTCTTTGCTTGTCAACTTCCTCCAAATCAATTTCGCAAGTTATGTGGTCAGGTTTATAACCTAATTGTGACAATATTTCGCCATTAGGATTAATGACGATAGAATTACCTGCGTATTCCGTTTGACCATCATCTCCACATCCATTACATCCAATGACATACATATCATTTTCAATAGCACGTGCTTTTAATAGCGCAATCCAATGATCTAATCTGACTAATGGCCATTGTGCAACATAAAAAGCAATTTGTGCATCTTTACGTGCTGGATAACGTAATAATTCGGGGAAACGTAAATCGTAGCAAATGATTTGTGTGACTCTCGCACCATTCGATAAATTAAATGGCTCAGGCACAGCATTACCTGCATTTAAAAAGCTAGGTTCATTCAACATGGGTACTAAGTGTACTTTATCGTAGTTATTTAAAAGTTTTCCGTATTTTGAAACGGCAAAGGCAGTATTATATACTTCATTACTTTTTGCATTTGAAACAGATCCAGCAATAACATCAACCTGATACTTTATTGCAAGTTTAGAAATAAACTCGTAACTACGAGACAATCGGCTATCAGATAATGCTTGAAGTTGTGGTAGGGCATATCCGTTATTCCACATTTCAGGTAATACAACGACATCTGTTTGTGATGTAACATAGTTAGAAAACCAAGTAGCAATTGTTTCTTCATTTAATTCTGTATTTGCTGGTTCTACTTTAAATTGAAAAATTTCTATATTCATATTCATCGCCCCTTAAAAGCTGTTTGTCCCAATATACTAAAAAAATTCTGATAACTCAAAGTAAGCACTGTTTGAATAATTTATTTGATAAAAAAAACGAGGTTAGACAATATCATCTATGTCCGAACCTCGTTAATTTTATAGAAAACGATGAATCGCAGGTTAATTTATTATTTTCTAACTAAGAAACGATCTTTAACATCTTGGAATGCTTTTTCTCCAGCTTCGTCACGAATGTTACCAAATGGCATTTGTGCAACAAGTTTCCAAGTTTTAGGAATATCGAAAGCCTCTGTAACTGCAACATCTACCAGTGGGTTATAATGTTGTAAAGATGCTCCGATACCTTTTATTCCTAATGCTGTCCAAACAGCAAATTGGTGCATTGCATTTGTTTGAGTTGACCAAACAGCAAAGTTTTCAGCATAGTTTGGCATTTGATTTTGTAATCCTTCAACAACGTCTTGGTCTTCAAAATAAAGAATTGTACCGTGCGAATGTTTGAAGTTATCAACTTTGTCAGCAGTTGCTTGGAATTCACGATCTGGACCCATTGCATTTTTAAGTTCTCTTTTAGTAATGTCCCAAAATTTATCATGATTATCATTTAATAATAAAACGATACGTGTAGATTGTGAGTTAAATGAAGATGGTACATGTTTAATGGCATGTTCAATAATATCCTCAACTTCTTTATCAGATATAGAAATTTCTTTTTCTAAACTGTAAATAGAACGTCTTGTTTCAATTGCATTTTGAAAAGTTTCTAATGTTGAAGCATTTTTTGTAAATAATCCCATGTGAAAAATCTCCTTCAAGTCAATTTATTTTATATACCTAGTATAATTATTATATCTTTATTTGTAAATAGATTTTACATAAAATTTCAAAAGTATTAATATTTTCTTTCAAAAACCAACTTTTAATGAAAAAGTATAGTATTTTCTATATACTGTACATAAATATATTTGTTTTTTAATGGAGGTGATGATGTGAAGCGGTATAATGCTCATAAATTTGTGATATCAAGTTTTGCTATTGCTTTAAGTACGTCTATAGTTGCGCACCCGACACAAGCAATAGAACAGCAAGAAAATGAATTAGATAAAAATGCGCAAAATAATAGTTCATCAGTTATTAAGGATGATAATGATGTATTAACTAAAAATAGTAAAAATACAAATAAAAATGATCAAAGCAGTGATGTAGACCGTTCTAATAATGTGTCACTTCCTAGCAATCAAAAAGTATCTGATAGTCAAACTAGAGCAACTGAACAAACAGATAACACGAGTGAAGTGAATGACGAAGAACGATCAACCGGAGATCCAAATAAACAAAACGAAAAAGAAGATAAACAGTCAGCCGAAGATCTAGATAAACAAAATGGAAAAGAAGATAAACAGTCAGCCGAAGATCCAGATAAACAAAATGGAAAAGAAGATAAACAGTCAGCCGAAGATCCAGATAAACAAAATGGAAAAGAAGATAAACAATCAACAGAAGATCCAGATAAGCAAAATAATCAAGATGGCAGTGATGGAGAAACAGGAGATTCAGAGGATTCCAATAACCAAGGTGGAGGGAGCAAAGAACCGAACCACTCAGGCGGTAGTGGTGGCGGATCAGGTAAGCCAGACAACTCAAATGAAGATGGTGGAGGGAGCAAAGAACCGAACCACTCAGGCGGTAGTGGTGGTGGATCAGGTAAGCCAGACAACTCAAATGAAGATGGCGGAGGAAGCGAAGAACCGAACCACTCAGGCGGTAGTGGTGGCGGATCAGGTAAGCCAGACAACTCAAATGAAGATGGCGGAGGAAGCGAAGAACCGAACCACTCAGGCGGTAGTGGTGGCGGATTAGGTAAGCCAGACAACTCAAATGAAGATGGTGGAGGGAGCGAAGAACCACAACAACCAAATGGCAGTGGTGGTGGATCAGGAAAACCACAAAAACCCAATAACCATGGTGAAGGAAATGGAAAGCCAGAACAGCCAAACAAGGGCAATGGAACTACTGAAAAGCCAGAGAAACCTAATAATTCAGGTGGCAACGCTTATACACCAAGTAATTCAAATAAATCTAGTAATGAGACTGGCAACGCATCGAGCACAGAAACAAATAATCGTGACAGTGTAAATAGAACACATCGCTCAAGTACGCAAAATGATTCAAATAGTCAATCAAATAATGGGGAAAATAGCTCGAATTCGAATAATATAGATCAGCCGTCTATGAATCAAACAACAGAAAATAACCAAAATAGGGAATCGAATGAACACCAATTAATGAATCGATTTAATCAAATGACAACCGGTTCTTTTAAATACAATCCATTTGTATTAAATCAAGTTAAACAATTAGGTAGTAATAAAGAACAAGTTTCTGATAGTGAAATTTCCGCAGTTTTAAAAAAACAAAATTTTGCGGATAATGCATTTTTAAATGAATTACAAAAAGATACAAATTATTTTAAATTCCAATATTTTAATCCATTGAAATCAAGAGATTATTATAAAAATTTAGATAAACAAGTATTGGCTTTGATTACTGGTGATATTGGTTCTATGCCAGATTTGAAAAAACCAGAGAATAAAAATACTACAGGTAAATATGAATATCATACAAGTAGTGATGAAGAAATGACACATACGAAAGATAAAGAAGCCAGTGATACGATTCAAATGAAATTTGAAAGAACTTTATTTGCTTTAATCACAGCAATGCTTATTATTTTTGTTGGTGTGGTTATTGGCTACTTTGTTAGACGCAAGAATGACAAATTAAAATAAAAACAATAAAAGGGAAGTACGTACTAAATGAATCATACGTACTTCCCTTTATATATTTACATTATTAAAAATAAAAGATTAAATATGAATGATGTTGATTCTTGTAGCTCTTTTATTTTTTCTGGTCCAATAAGTACTTGTATGATGACAACAAATCCATTTTGCATCATGTGCACTAAGATAGGGACCCAAATTCGTTTGGTATATACGTATAATGCAGCAAAAATGAAGCCCATACCAAAATAAATTATAAAAAATGATGGATCTGCGTGTGCTGCACTAAATATGATGGAACTTACAATGGCAGCAATTAAAAATTTTATCGTTTTATTTGCATTAATTAAATTGTAAATTTCACCAAAAATAACTTTTCTAAAAACAAACTCTTCAAGTATTGGTCCTACAATTGAAATTAATATGATAAATAGGGGTATTTCTTGTGCAACTTTCATCAGTCGCTCAGTATTTGGACTTGATTGAGGTGCACCAAATACGTACATATTAATCATGCCTGCAAGTATCTGATAAATCATAACAACGAAATAACCAACAATTGCCCAAACAATAACGTAACGTTTCTTTTCTTTTGCTTGTTGCTCTAATCGGGTAGGATTAGAAATAAAGTTATTGATTATAATTATTAAAATAGCAGCTATTATAAATAAACCAACTTGTGTGTATATGTTAGCAAAGACAAGTTCCTTGCTACTTAGATTGTTAAATAGGCCAGCCATATGTAATAAAATAACACCAAATTGTGCTAAACCATAAATAACTAATGTCAATATGGATACCCATAAACGAGACATAATGAACCTCCAAAAATTAAATGATACTTTATTTTATCGCAAAATCATCGTTTGTACAAAATTAAGAGGATAATGGTTTTAACTTGAAAAGTTGACTAAATTTGATTATTATAGAAAGTACATTAGCACTCATTAACTTAAAGTGCTAACATTTAAACTTTTGAGGAGGAACGAAAAATGTTAAAGCCATTAGGTAACCGAGTAATTATTCAAAAATCAGAACAAGAGCAAACAACTAAAAGTGGTATCGTATTAACTGATAGCGCTAAAGAGAAATCCAACGAAGGTACGATAATTGCAGTAGGTGCAGGACGTATTTTAAAAGATGGTTCTCGTGTTGCTCCTGAAGTAAACGAAGGCGACAAAGTAGTATTCCAACAATATGCTGGAACTGAAGTTAAACGAGGAGACGAAACATATTTAATCGTTAATGAAGAAGATATTTTAGCAATAATTGAATCTTAATATAAAAAAATTTTAAAAATAAACAATAATTATCATAGAAACAACATGGAGGTATATAAAATATGGCGAAAGATTTAAAATTCTCTGAAGATGCACGTCAATCAATGCTAAGAGGTGTAGATAAATTAGCAAATGCCGTTAAAGTTACAATCGGTCCTAAGGGGCGTAATGTTGTATTAGATAAAGAATATACATCACCACTCATCACTAATGATGGTGTTACAATTGCTAAAGAAATTGAATTAGAAGATCCTTATGAAAATATGGGTGCGAAACTAGTTCAAGAAGTAGCAAATAAAACAAATGAAATTGCTGGTGACGGTACGACAACAGCAACAGTGCTAGCACAAGCTATGATTCAAGAAGGTTTGAAAAACGTAACAAGTGGTGCAAATCCTGTTGGTTTAAGACAAGGTATTGATAAAGCTGTAGAAGTAGCAATTGAGGCATTACATGAAATTTCACAAAATGTAGATAATAAAAATGAAATTGCACAAGTTGGTTCTATTTCAGCTGCAGATGAAGAAATTGGTAAATACATTTCTGAAGCAATGGAAAAAGTAGGTAACGATGGTGTCATCACTATTGAAGAGTCTAGTGGTTTTAATACAGAATTAGAAGTAGTAGAAGGTATGCAATTTGACCGAGGTTATCAATCACCATATATGGTGACTGACTCAGATAAAATGGTCGCTGATCTTGAAAGACCATATATTTTAATTACTGATAAAAAGATTTCATCATTCCAAGACATCTTACCGTTATTAGAACAAGTCGTACAATCAAATCGTCCTATCTTAATTGTTGCTGATGACGTTGAAGGCGATGCATTAACTAATATCGTGCTTAACCGTATGCGTGGCACATTTACTGCTGTTGCAGTGAAAGCACCAGGATTTGGCGATCGTCGTAAAGCAATGTTAGAAGATTTAGCTATCTTAACAGGTGCACAAGTAATTACGGATGACTTAGGTTTAGAATTAAAAGAAGCGACTATGGATATGTTAGGTACTGCAAATAAAGCTGAAATTACGAAAGACAACACAACAGTTGTTGACGGTGATGGAGATCAAAACAGTATCGATGCACGTGTGAGCCAAATTAAAGCTCAAATTGAAGAAACTGATTCTGAATTTGACAAAGAAAAATTACAAGAGCGCTTAGCTAAATTAGCTGGTGGCGTTGCAGTAATTAAAGTTGGTGCAGCAAGTGAAACAGAATTAAAAGAACGTAAATTACGTATTGAAGATGCATTAAACTCTACTAGAGCTGCAGTTGAAGAAGGTATTGTAGCTGGTGGTGGTACTGCATTTATGAATATTTATGAAAAAGTAGCTAAAATTGAAGCAGAAGGCGACATTGCTACTGGTATTAATATTGTCTTAAAAGCTTTAGAAGCACCAGTTCGTCAAATTGCTGAAAATGCTGGACTAGAAGGTTCAATTATTGTTGAACGACTAAAGAATGCTGATATAGGTATTGGTTTTAATGCTGCGACAAATGAATGGGTGAATATGTTAGAAGCAGGTATCGTAGATCCAACGAAAGTGACACGTTCATCACTTCAACATGCTGCAAGTGTGGCAGCTATGTTCCTTACTACAGAAGCAGTTGTTGCTAATATTCCAGAAGAAAGTAACAATGATGCACAAGCAGGTATGGGTGGCATGCCAGGTATGATGTAAAAAGACCATAGAACATTGATATGACAGTATATCGTTCGTCCGATGGTCATAATTTGGTCATAGAAATTTAAAATAATTGTTTTGAGACGTTTTCCATGAGATTACTAAATCTTTGGGAAGCGTCTTTTTTGTATGATTTTGTAATGCTTGCGTAAATATTCATAGTTGTTTGTATATCTTTATGGCGTAGTCGTTCCTGTATCTCTTTAATATGCACACCAGCTTCTATTAAAAGGCTGCAATGAGTGTATCTGAACGAGTGCGTCGTGATATTCTTATCAATTTCAGTCTGTGGCATAATTGCCTGAATCCACTGTGACAGCTTCTTAATGACAAGTGGGTAGCCGTTATTGTCTGTGAATATAAAATTATTATCCACGTACAACTCATTTTTCCATTTGTCTTGCACATTCACTTTATAATCTAACAACAATTTTATAACGTTAGGATCTATTGAAATTTTACCGATAGATGATTCAGTTTTCGGTGTGAGTATCTGATAATTTTTCTTATTGTTATTCGGATTATAATATGTTTTGGTTATACTTACAGTACATTCTTCATAGTCGATATCAGACCATTTAAGCGCCAGTAATTCACCAGCACGTAATCCGAGATATGCAAGACTTACGAACACTTCAAAGCTATTCAGTGGCTTATGGTGGTTCTTAGCAACACTTAGAAACTCAAATAATTCATCTTTTTCAAGAAATTTTTGTTGTAAGCTATTCTGTTCCAAATCCTCAACAGTCGGCTTAAATTTAGCCCTCTTAATTCCCTCAATAGGCGACTTAGCAATTATCTTCATATCCAACGCATACTTAAATATAAGATTGGTTGAGCTTACAATACTATCAACATAATTTTTACTAAATTGAGTACTTATATCGTCCACAAACGCTTGGTAGTCACGCTTAGTTATAGTCTGTATACTTCTATTACCAAATTGTTGTTTAGCGTGATATATGGCTTTTTCTCTTGCTCTAACACTACTCACTTTTGCATTTCGACTATAATGATTAATCCATTCATCAGCTACATAATTAAATGTATGAGTAGACGGTGCAATATACTCGCCATTTCTTATTTGTCTTTCTACCATTTCAGCATGATTCTTAGCATCAGACTTGCGAGCAAAACCTGACTTAGATATATATTCATATTTACCAGTATTAGGATTTTTACCTAGTGATATACGATAACGCCATTTGTTGCCACGTTTTTCATAGTTTGCCATTTAATCACCGTCACTATTAGTATTCGAGTGTTTTATATCGTTTATTTTTTTAAACATTTTCTCTTTTTCTTCTTTTTCAAATGGAATACTATCAACTAAAGATTTTAATTCTTCTACTAAATCACCGAACGTATTCTCATTTGGATTATTGCGTTTCATTCCTTGTATTCCAATTTCATAATGCTTAATTTTAAAATTTGTATCAAGATTTGCTTCTGTTAATTTTTCTTTAATAACATTTTCTAAATCAATAGAATTATTATAAGTTTTCACAAAGTTATGTTTAAATCCTTTAGATTCCAACGCATTCAATTCATCTTCGTATATTAAACTGTTGAAAAAGAATTTTCCGGAATTTTTAAGTGTATTACTTGTTTTTGTAACACCAAGGTTTGTATCAAATTCAAGTTCTATTCCATCAATATCGTAAATTAAAGAAACTGCAACACTAGAGTTTTCTTCATTAACTTCAAAATCAGTTGTCATTGGTACATCTTCTAACAAAATATTTTTTAATTTCACATCAACTGGTGAGTATACTAATAACTCACTCATATCTATATCGAAATACTTACATAATTGATTGATCGTTTCATATCTTATGCTCTGGTTATCATTTCTAATCAATGATAATAATGTAGGTCTGGTTATTCCAGTGGCGTTTGCAATTTCACTTTGAGTTTTATCGTTTTCTTCCATTAATTTGTTTAAAGTACATATAATCATTTTCTCACCTCTCACATCATTATGAATGATTTATTTACAAAAATCCACAAATATTGAAAAAAACTTGCACTTATTTTGTTTATATGGTTTAATTGTATTTGTAAAGCAATCATTCGAAAATATAAATTTTTGAACGATTTAAATTCATTTAGATTGGGGGTATAAAACTATGAGTATCTACATTAAAAATCATTATTTAAAAAAAGTTATGTTTTTAAGAGGTTATAACTTATCGCAATTAGCAATTGAAACTGAAGTAAGCCTTTCATACATGAGTTTGATAATTAATGGTAAAAGAAATCCTAGTGCAAAATTAGCCAAAAAGATTTCGGATGTATTAGATGTAGAGATACAAGAACTATTCGAATTTGAACAAAAGGAGGCATAACCAATGTTTAATATCGGCATTGATGAAGATGAAGCACGTGAGATGCTGCAACAAGCAATTGACGAGCGTATCGAAGAATTAGCAAAAGAAAAATACTTTATGACCTATAAGGAACTAGCAGATTATCTTAATTTGTCTAAACCGACTATTGATGATTTGTTAATTAAAAATGGAATGCGTTATTACAGAGTAGGTTCAACTTATCGTTTTAAAAAGTCAGATGTAGATGATTTTATGGAAATGATAACTAATCAAATGGACATTACTAATAATGATTTGAAAGCATTAAAAATTAAGCGAGGTATAGAACAATGAAATCACAAGTATTAATCAAACGTACCATCGTTAAATGGTACAACATATATCGCAATGGCGAATTTATTGCGAACATATCGCCTGATTTAATGGCAAATCTATTGCCCGATGCAAATTTGAAAGCAGAATTAATTTGTGCAGAGTTAGATATTAAATTATTAAAGGGGAATTATTAAAAATGAATTTAGGTAAACAAATTATAGAAATATTAGAATATACAGATTTAGGAAATAAAATTCAATCTTGTATAGATTATGTAGGTACAGAAATAGAAGAAATAGAACGAACTAGAGAATGGGCAATCAAAAATAATGAATTTAGGTTAGAACAAGAAATAAATAGTGCGTGGAAATCACATTATGTTGCGTTATCAATTTTAAAAAGCATAAGAGAAGATAACGAACGTATGAATGATGAAATCGAAATGCTAGTTAAAAGAGAGCAAGAAAAAAGCGCTACTGATGAATGTTTGGCGACAGAATCAGATAACGCTTAACAGAAATATTTAAGAAACTTTATATATTTTTAATTATAGCAAATACAACGGAAAGTATCTACAAATTTAGAGAAAAGGGGGCTTTATGTGGCTATAACAACATTAGATAAAATTATAGAAGTAAACGAAGAAGAAATACCAGAAGAATTGAAACAACTTGATAAATGGGTACTGTGGAGTGCTGAATGGATAGAAAAACAACAAGTATATAGCAAAGTCCCATATAGCACAGAAGGTTATAAAGCAAGTTCTACAAATGTTAGTACATGGCTTGAATTTCAAGATGTCGTTTCACTTTGTGATAGTGATGAACAATATAATGGCATTGGCTTTGTATTAAGTGATGATGATAATTACATTTGTTTGGATATAGATGATGCAGTCAATCATGACACTGGTCAATTAAAAACTGATCTAGCAATAGAAATGACTGAATTAACTTATTGTGAATTATCACCGAGTGGAACAGGCTTACATTGTTTCTTCAAAGGTACATTACCAGATGAACGCAAAAAGAAACGTACTGACTTAGATATTGAATTGTATGACACAGGGCGCTTTATGACTGTTACAGGTCACACCATCGGGCAAAGTGAAATTTGTGATGACCAAGAAACTATTAATAATATTGTTGAAAGGTATTTTAAAGCAGAACCTAAAAAACAAAATTTAACAATTACTAAAACTGGAAGCAGTATTTTTACAGATAATGAAATCGTTAAAATGATTACTAAGAAAAGTAAATATAAAAAATTACTTGCTGGAGATTACGAAGATATTTTTGAAAGTCCTAGTGAAGCAGTACAAAGTCTATTAAGAGTATTAGCTTTTTATACTGGTAGAGATAAGTTACAAATGGAACGAATATTTTTAGCCTACAATAATCTTACTGACAAATGGGACGAAAAGCGTGGCAATTCAACGTGGGGAAATAACGAATTGGATACAGCTATTGTAAACCAAGAAACAATATACGAGCCTAATTCGAGAGGTACAGGGCAATCGCTTAGATACACAATATCATTGATTCGAAACGAAGAGTTAGCATTTATGAAAGCAGAGTTTGAGAAGGCAAAAGAAAATGGCGAAGCATCAGGTAGACCACCACAAACGATTAGCTCAAACAGATGCGCCGTATTACTTAATGATGTAATAAAATTCGTGATATTCGATTTAGAAGAAAATACAAAACTTGCAATGTATCAAAGTGATAAAGGTATTTACACACAAAATACTGCGATTATTAAACGTATTATTTCTTGGTTAGAGCCTAGACACAATGAGAAGAAAGCACAAGAAGTTATATATCATTTAACTAATATGGTAGACGTTGTAGACAAAACAAACGAACCTCATTTAATTCCAGTTAATAATGGTGTGTTTAACAGAAAAACGATGGAATTAGAATCTTTTACACCAAACTATGTGTTTACTACTAAGATTTCAACTAATTATATTGAGAATCCTAAACCACCTGTGATAAACGGCTGGAGTTTTGATAACTGGCTAGATGAAGTTGCTTGTGGTGATAGAGAAGTATTCACATTGTTATGGCAAGTTATAAATGATTCATTAAACGGAAACTATACACGTAAAAAAGCGATATTTCTTGTTGGTGATGGAAACAATGCTAAAGGTAGCTACCAAACGCTGCTTACTAACTTAATCGGTTTTGATAATGTAGCAAGTCTTAAAGTTAATGAATTTGACCAAGAGTTTAAATTAGGCGTACTGGAAGGTAAAACACTTGTGATTGGTGATGATGTGCCTGTAGGTGTGAATATTGAAGATAGCTCAAATTTCAACAGTGTTATAACAGGTGATCCAGTGCTTGTAAATATAAAGAATAAACAACCATATCGCACTGTTTTCAGAACTACTGTGATTCAGTCAACTAATGGCATGCCTAGATTTAAAAATAAAACAGGTGGAACAAACAGACGACTTTTAATAGTGCCATTTAACGCAGATTTTAACGGCACAAAAGAAAATCCAGATATTAAAGAAAAATATCTTACTGATAAAAAGGTACTAGAATATGTACTTCACAAAGCTATAAATTTAAATTTTAACAAGTTTATTGTTCCTAGAGTGTCAGCTGAATTATTAGAAGAATATGTTCAAGATAATGACCCAGTATATGATTTTAAAGTAACAGAGTTTGATAAATGGAATGTTGATAAAGTACCTAAAACAGTTGTTTATTACAGATATAAAGTTTTCTGTGAACGTAGTGGTTATAAACCTCTTTCTGAAAGGAAATTCTGCAAAAGTTTTGAACGATATCTTGGTAAAAATTGGAAAGTAGATAAACCTAGATATTATTCAGTGAATGACTTACAAGCAAAAGTAGGACATTTTGACCCTACACTTTTACCACACGGGGAACAAAAGCAATCGTATATAAATACTAATTTGAAAGTAGTGTGAATGAAAGTGTGAATGAAAAGATGTATAAATAGAAATTTCATTCACACCTATTAAATGTTGATATTACGGCGTTTATAGTACATTCAATCACATTTATATGAACTACTGTGAACGAAATATTATTGTTCATTACCACCTCTTAAGTGTTGGTACGACAAGGTTTGTAGACAAAAGTGTGAATGGAATTTCAATTTTTAAGAAGTTAATATATAAAATAACTAAAAAGTAGGACATTAATATACAAGAAGTTTTTTCTCTATTTTCATTCTTTCATTACCAGTAAGCTACTAAACCCGTTGTGGCAGTAAGAAAAATCAGTGGTAACGAACTGGTAATGGTGGGAATGAAATGGCGTTTTTGGTAACGAAACAAATAAACAACGGACAAAAAGGAGAATGAGAAAATGAGATACCTATACAATAGTGGCAACAGATATGGAACAGTAGTAACTAATAATAATGTACATCGTGTGATTACAGAATATCCTCGTGAAGTATTTTACTTTAACGATGAAGAACTATATCAATATATGTCATATAACGATTTAGGATTTAACGCAATTGATTTTAACGATATGACAATGCTGGAACTCGAAACACTATTAATGTGGTGTAAACAATTAGAGCCTATAAAATCAGTTAATGAAAACTATTCCAGTTACAACTTAAAGCATATGTTTGAACGTGAGCCTTATGGCTTTTATATATCTAACGGAAACATGAAAGAAGTCATGGCACTTGCAGGATTTAAGCCTAAAAATGCTGATGATCTAAATTGGTTTTATCCAATAAGTGAACGTAGTATCAAGCAACTTTAATAGTATATTCATTTAATTCTATGTAATTCTAAATTAATTAAAGATATTAGAGATTTTCTATATCTATAATATTTAAAGGGGATTTGCACATGTGGTATAGAGACGTGGTTAATCAAATTGTTGCAAGACTACCAACTAATATAAGTAATGTATCAGATAGTTATTTAGATACAGTAATCAAGCGTTATGTAACTAAACAAGATGATATTGATCAAATTAAACAAAGTATCAAAGATTTGAAAAGTAGCAAGAAAATTAAAACATACAAAGATTTTATAACTAAAAAATAAGGAGTTTTTTTAATGGCTAAAGTAAATGAAAAATCAATCGAAGTATTCAATAAGGTAATTGAACCAAAGGTAGAAAATAAAAAACATGTGGCACTGGAAAAGATTAAAGTGACTGACAAGCTTAAAGAGTTCGATTATAAAATGTCTCACTATCGTGCTGAAAACGATTATACAATGATTGCATCACTTAAAAAGGAACAAGGAAAGCTAGAAAATGAAATTGTAGCATTACATGAACAAAGTGAAGATGAGAATCACAAATTGTTAGATGAAGATATTAAATCATTTAACGATGCATATGATAAGGAAGTAAATGAATTACGTAATACGAATGATAAATTGATTCAAGAGTTCAATGAAAAATTAAATGGTGCATATGAAGTATATGAAAAGATTGCAGCTAACAAAGTGGAAGCTATGCGTAGAGCAACAAGACGCAATTATTTGAACACAGCAATAAGCAATCCAGACCAATGGAGATTAAGTTTACAACGTAATACAAGTTTAGTTGATGATCCATTTAGAACGAATACTGACCCAACTACATTAGCCAATAGTTTTAAGGAAAAGTTATTTAACATTAACGGTCGTGCAGATTCAGAATTTAACAACGGAAATAAAAAATGGTAGGGGGAATTTAAATGAGTTACACAGTTTTAAGTCCATTAGAACAAGATTACGCATTAGGGTTTGATGAAAAGAAAAATACTATTATTTTAAAACCACTATATTCAAATACGAAAGTTGGAATAGCTACGTCCGATGGTGTTGCAAATTCTAGTATTAATTATAAGAATGGTTCACTTACAAGAAGGGTGTTCAAAAACTTTAAAGACACTGACGGTATAAACATAGTATTGAATAACAGTAAAAACTCATTCGTTGCTAATAGTAAAGATAAGGGCGTGCTTACTGTTATTAATGAAGAATATATTGGCTTTGGTATTCAGGTAGATAAGGTTGAAGATAAAGGCGAAGGATTACAAGAATTAGTAGATATAGCCAAGAATAAGAAATCTGTATCAGTACAAAGCTATGCAAGTAAAATAGGGATGGATAATACAACGATAGGGAACATTGATAAGATAGAATTAATATCTGTTAATACAAAATAAATTACTTATAAAATAGTATTGTTATAATATTATTTATGTAGTATAATGTAAGTAGGTAGAAATCTACCATTGAATGCTTTATAAATCATTCAGTTAATTCTTCTGGTAACAATTTATTAATAGCTTGTTCTTGTAAATTGCACGTTTCCTTATACGCCATCATCACTTGTCCTGCTCTTGTACTTGTGGTGGTGGCTATTTTAATATCAAGAGTTTGTGCATACTTATATATTCAATAGATCATTCATTCTTCATATATAACTTATGATTGATGTGTGATTAATATATTGATATTGAACATTGTTAAAGCAAGAGAAAGATTATAAATTGTTGTGATATTAATAATAGAAGTATTCAAGTTAGAGAATATTATAAGTTATAAGTTGTATTGAATGATGAATAACATATTGATTCAATGATGATAAAGAATAAGTAATTACATCAACAATGATATTGAGATAAGTAAATGTATTTCAACTAAATGATTAGATCATATTAAATCCTTTTACAATATCAATAGAAGATTGATTAAGTAAATAACTTTGATGAACATATTTAAAAGATAAATGATTTGTTCTTTTATTTGAAATTAAATTTAAAATAAATTATAAAAGTAAAAATAAAAAAAATAATAAAAAATTATAAATAAACATTCAACATGAACATGAATACAAGAAGTATCTTCATACTAATTCATAGGTTGAATGCTTAATAGTGTTAATAGCTTTATAGCAAATAGTTTGCTAATACAAAGGTTATAAATTATTCAATAAGTATGATGTATTTAGAAGTTGAAAGAATCATATAATGTATTTATTTGCGTATCTAAATAGAATCATAATAAATAGCAAGTTACATGATGAATAAGACGATGAAACACTTGGAAATCATACTTCATACAAGCCATTTAAAGATTGTTTCAGAGCATGTAACAACAGTGTGATAAAGGCGTTATAAATAATAAATGCACGTTATATTAGTACGGATGTTACCAATTGAATAGGAGTAATTAAAAAGGGAGGCATCCTATAGGCGCCCACTATATTTTTAATTTTTTTAAATCGATTGACTCTTAATCTTGACCGATTGTTGAAAATAAAAGTCGAAAATGTGTAAAGTTCAGAAGCTTTACGTAGGTTAAATACTAAAAATTATATGAAAAGGGGAAATAAAATGGCTCAA
Organism: Staphylococcus sp. LKG3-1; assembly: GCF_048568385.1. Lineage (NCBI taxonomy): Bacteria > Bacillati > Bacillota > Bacilli > Caryophanales > Staphylococcaceae > Staphylococcus > Staphylococcus sp. LKG3-1. The sequence continues at coordinate 1,033,245 of NZ_CP183796.1, read as the reverse complement.
AGAAAGTTACTGTCACATCAAAAGTCTAGACTAACTACAGAAGCACAGGAAACAAAGCAAGCTACAGAAGAAGCATTGAAACAACTTACTAAATTACAACCAGAACCACCTGAATGGTTAGATGATACAGCTACAAAGGAATGGCATAGAATATTCCCGTTACTAGAAGAATTACCAATAGCAAGTTTAGATTTAGCCCTTGTTTCTGCATATTGCACAGCGTATTCAGACTATATCAATGCAACTATAAGAATGAAGAATGAAAGTGCAATTATAGAAACAGAACGTGGCACAAAGCTTAATCAGAATCATGCTATTAAAAGGGATTCACTATCACAATTAAATAGTATTGCGCCTAAGTTAGGGCTAACTGTTGAATCAAGATTAAAAATCATGGAACCTAAAGCACCAAAACCACAAGACGATGCATTGGCTGAAATGCTTGCTAGTAAAGGTAGGAATAAAACGGTGTATGACATATTCGGTGTGGATGATGACGACTAATAAATTTGTTTCATTATAAGTGTCTAGGAGGGCTACTATGATATTAAAACGTTGTAAATCAGTTTTGTGGTATAAAGAAGAAATGAAAATTACTGAATATGAGTTGCTAACTAATTACAATCCACAATTCATTAATAGTAAGATTCGAGCAATACAGGAACAAATCAATGCAATGTATCATCTTAATACATCCCATACAGTGTGTGATGAAATCGCTGGTGTTATTACAGTTTCATATCCATTAGATAAATTAGTTATATGGATAACTGATCAAAAAGATGAATTGAATCGTTTTAAAATTAATAGTACCAAGAAACTCAATTTATTGAAGAAACTTATCAGTAACTATACACCTAAGGAACAAAAAGAAGTGATGAGATATTTCAAATCTAATGGGAGTAACAAGCCTTATAAGACAATTGATAAGTTACAGGAAGATTTATATAAGATACATCACAATAAACGTATAGAACGCAATGAACAGCGTGAAAAAGAGAATGAAGTTATATATCAAAACTTTGTAGTAGAAGTGAAAGAAAGCTTAAATAAAGAGCGTGAGGAGTTGGTTGTGTGATTAGAGGATTAGATAAAGTAGATTATCCAATATTAGAAAAATACATGCGCAATTATCATAGTATGGTTGATACTTATAAGAATAAACCTAGTGATGTGAACGAATTAAAGTATATGAACCTAGAATCAATTGTAAAGGGGATTACAGAAGTATATAACGATAGTGAAGTTAAAGTGCAACAGATTATTAAACTCACATGGTGGAAAGATAAGAAGTATACAGATGAAGTGATAGCAAGTGTTATAGGTATCACAGAATACACTTTAAGACATGCTAGAGAGGTTATATTAAAGCGTGTAGCAAAGGCAGTAGAATATGTATGAGGTATGACAAAGCAACTGTAAAAGAGTTCATATTAAACTACCACAAGATACAAGATAATAGCTATACATGTGATGAAGATGTTGGGATTGATGACTTTTTTAATGTTAACAATCAAGTAGAAACTCATGAGATAGATAATAGCAACATTGAAGATGTGATATTCTATAATGAACTAGAAGCTGTTATTGAAAGAGTAGCGACTGAAAAAGAACATAATTTGTTTTTATTAATTTGTAATGGTGTGAGTTTTGAAAAGGCTGGAAATATATTTGGTGTTAAAGAGGCAAGAGCTAAGCAAATGTTGAATAGATTGTTGGATAAGTTGGAACAATAAATTAAAAGGGTAGGCACTTATGTGCTTGCCCTATTTTTTTATGGTATAATATATATAAAGTAGTTGTAAGTAAATACTTATTTAAACCTACGCCACCCACACATGTCACTGGGTGGTTATTTTTTATGTTTGTATGATATAGTTTCGTTAGTTTCTTAGACAGAGAAACTTCCTTATTGTGTATAGGCAGTCGTTAATTCGGCTGTCTTTTTTTTATGTTCGCCTATACGTTCGCTATTCATAATAGATTATAATAAAAATATTATATTCTAAAAGGAAGTAGAAAATATGGGAGAAAAATTTTTATACATAGACGATTCGGGTCAATTAAGTAACAATGGAAGACATGAATATTTTTTGTATGGGTGTCTTTTTGCAGAAAATAAAAGTACAGTCGAAGAGATTAATAATAAAATTAATTCTTTTTGTCGAAGTAGACATATTAAGGGAGAAATAAAAGGTAATTGCTTAAAAATCAGGGAGAGAAAAAAGTTACTGACTATTTTATCCGAAATAAATGGTGCACATCAATTTTTTGTTATAGTGAAAAATGAAGAATTGAAACGAATGGACTTTGATAATCCGCAAAGAGTTAAATTTTACAAACAATTCACAATCAGAAGAGTAATAGAAGAAATTTTTAGAAAAGGTTACATAGGGAAAAAGGATTTAGTAAATATAAAAATTGATAACGAAGCATTTAATAGTAATAAAGGGTTACAAAATTTTATTGAATATTTAAACAAATATTGGTCAAAACCAGGGACGTTTATGTCTCAACATATGTATTGGGATTTTATACCTTCCATACAAAGCAAATTTACTATAAAATATTTAGATTCTAAACATGATAGATTAATACAGGTGGCTGACTTGATTGCTAATACTAAATATAGACGGTTTAGAGGTAATGAAAAATGTGGTTCAGAGTTCTTAAAAGAAGAATCTTGCTTAAAACTTCCTGATAATTGCTATTTTCACAGTCCTAAAAGTCCTTTTTATGTTGAAATAGGATGACCACTAATGTTATAATATATTTAACAGCATTACGCCTGTTTTAGCAATGAGTAAGTCGAATGGTTTCTAAGCGTATCTTAAGTACGTGACTCTCATTGGGTAACCGCATCTTAATTGATGTGGTTATTTTTTTATTTACATATACGAACAAGTGTTCTATTATATTTATGAGGTGATTATATGAAACCAATCAATCCAGATGTACCAGATGAATATAAATACACAAGTGATTACCGAGAAATACCTAGAGAATATCTTAATCCACGTATACCAAAAGGGCGTGGAATTGTTAAGTGGCAGGCGTTTAAGACCCTGCCCGAACAATACGAACAACTAGAACAATACATACAAGACCAAAATAAGATAGATAGACCGATATTAGACGACGATCAATTGAATGAACTTAATAACACATTAATTTTCAAAATGTATAACGACCCATCTATTGAATTGCGTTACTTCGAAAATGGATATATTAAAACTAAAGTAGGTTATATTCATAAAGTAGATGTGCATACAAAAACACTACACATGTATGAAGATACTGGAATGAGTGTATTGAATTTAAAAGATATTGTGGAGATAAAATAAGGGAGCTATTATAGAAACACATCAGTCCGCCCGAGCATATCGTTGAGTAGTTATTATTGTTATTAAAGTTGACATAGATTTTTTTAATTAATCTTATTATTGTATATTAAAATTAGCTAGTGAAAAACTAGCGCAATTCACCTTTTGTAAAATGATATATTTTTAACAGTCTGCCCCCACAGGCTGTTATTTTTATGTAAATTTACTTAACATAAATTTTTTCACAAAAAATAAATAGTATATAATGATTTTAGCTAGCGGAAACTAGCTATCTTAACCTTCCACTATTTAAATAAAAAACGAGCGTGATAATTATGAGTGAATACAAACAGGTAATCAAAAAACTAATTGAAAGTGACATAACTGGTTATCAAATATATAAGAACACACTTATAAATCAAGCTATAATTTCTACTTTAAGAAACGGGAAACGTGATTTAGACAATCTATCATTAAAGAATGCTGAAAAACTATACCAATATGGAAAAGCCCACCTAAGTGAATAGGTGGGTTGTTTTGTGTAAATAAAACATAAAATGTGATAATATTTAAATAAATGTGTAAAGGGGTTTATTTTATATGAAAAAAATAAGTGTAGTCATACCTAGTTTTAATAATGAAGAAAAAGTATTACAAAGATTACTTGACTCATTAAATGAACAAACAATGGATAAAAATGATTTTGACGTAATTTTTATAGATGATGGGTCTAGCGATTTTGCTGCTTATAAAAGATTGAAAGAAAAAGCAAAATCTCATGAAAATTATTTCGTCCACAGAATCTCACCTTCGGGTTGGTCAAGTAGACCTAGAAACAAAGGGATAGACTTAGCTAATTCAAAATACATATTCTTCAGTGATGATGATGATTCAATTTTCCCACAAGCCTTAGAACGTATGTATGAATTCGCAGAGGCGAATAACTTAGATGTAGTAAACCCTAAAGTAGTAAGAACGAAAGGCTGGTCTTGGGGTTGGGAAGAATACAAAGAGAATAAGATTGATGCACAAAAAGACGGTGTAAATTCTATGGGGCCAATGACGGTACCTAAATTGTATAAAAAAGATTTCCTAATTACTAATGACCTTTATTTTTCAGAAGGGGAAAAGGTATGGTGGGAAGATGTTATGTACTCATGCCTTGTATATAGCAAAAACCCTAAAATAGGTATCTATGCAGATTACCCAATTTATCATTGGCGTGAACAAAACGTATCTGCAGGATTCGGAAAAGACTTAAACTATAAATGGTTGCAGTTAAACAATTTAGCGAAATTTTTCAATAAGCATTTAGATGAAAAAGATAAAATCACAATGATTACTCATTGGTACAATTCACGTGTGCTAGGTGCTATTAGAAAAAATTTCCACGAGAAGAAAGATGCAACAAAAGAAGTTGAATTTAAAAAAGCAAAAGAGTGGAAAGAAAAATATGTTACTAATGAAGTAATAGAAAAGTTAGACACTAGAAGTAAAATTTTAGATAAAATATTAGAACTCAACAAACCAGAACTTGCTATATCTTTTTCTGAATCAAAAGCAAACATCACTGCTAGAAGTTACATTAAAGATATTTCATTTGATAAAGATGAAATCATATTTACAACTGAAGCTAAAATTACAAATGATGAAAAAAGTGATGTAAAAATTAAAGGTAAGCCAAAATCACCTAAATTAAATTTACCTAAAGATGTTAAAAAAGCATTACCTAAAGAATTAACTGAATATCATGAAATAGATGCAACGGACAATATGTATCTGCCTGCATTAAAAGGTAGAACAACGAGAACTACTTGGGACTTAAAACATGTTCGAGAAAGTGTTTTTAATTATGATACTTCATTAACTGGATATACAGTTATAGGTTCATTAACATTTGGTTTACGTTTAGACGATTTCATTCAAGATGATATTGATAAACAACAGCCATATGATTTAGCAACTAGATTTTCATATTTAGATTTCTTCTCACAAAGAGCCATTGCATGTACAGATGATTTCAAACACACTGCGATAATAAACGGAAACACTTATCTAATTTATAAAAACGCATCAGAATTATTATCGATTGATTTGAATTCAACCGTTAAGAATTTCTTAGACTTTGCAACTTTAGAAACAACTAAAGCTGAGAATGTTGGCGACTTTATCAGAATTCCAATTACAGCAGATCATGTGTATGGTCAATCTAATGTAGAACTACTTGCATCTATATATAATTTTGGAAAGCAACAAGAATTTGTTGAAACTAAAGCTTATTTAAAAACAGGCAATGGTGAGGCTTATTTAGATATCCATAATCCTAAAGGTCTTTATGATGATTCTGTTATAGATATAGCAATTGGCACAAAAGCTAAACGTTTAAAAATGACAGTATAAGAAAACAAACCCACCTAAATGAATAGGTGGGTTGTTTATTTATCTTTGAATAGGAAGAATTATTGTGAGAATCAAACGAACAACTATACGTTAATTTATTTCTCGATGCAGCACAGAGTGAATGTCAGAGTGTTAAATAATCAGTGAAATTAGAGAAATAGTGAAACTTGTTGCTTATAAAAATTTTAATAGCAATAAAATATGCTAAAATATAGTGATTAGAGAAATAAGCATTTGTTATTAAATATTATACAGGAGTATAAGAAATGAAAAACAAAGAGAATAACCAAGAATATAAATTTCCAATTTTAGTATTAATAGTAGTTATTAATCTAGTGTTAATAGTTTTTTACCTCGCTATTGATGCACTAATAGGTTTCCAAAATGTAAAAGAAATATTACCAATTATTATCAGTATTTTTGGCTTATTTGCCACATTTGGTGGTGCTTATTTAGGTGCAAAAATATCAGGGGATAAAGCTAGAGAACAGTCACAAGTCGAACTTAATGCGAAAATAGAATATGATTTTTACTTGAAAAACTATGATATGATAAAAATATTAGAAGAAAAAGTGAATCCTATTTTAAACAAATTAAGCAATGATTATGTGAAGTATAAAGATAATGACTGCTTCAGTAATATGTTTATATCAAACTTACGTGAAAAAAATTGCGACTTATTTCGTGAAGCGACTAATACAATTGATGTCACTGAGAATAAATTTTATGAAATAAAGCTAAATGATATTATTGAAATTTCACAAGAAATCAAAATTATTTTAAATGATATAAGTGAATCTTTAGAAATAAAAAAAGCTTTTGAAGAATATAATAAAACAAGAAGTAAATCTTCTGAGAAAAAACTTGAAAAAAGTGTATATCAACCTACTCGATATACACTAAGTAGAATGAATAAGATAATTAATATTTACAATGAATTAAAAATAACTAAAGTAGAAGATATAAAAATTGATCACAGATTAATATTTTAAACATATATAAAGATATTTAGAGTGCAAAAATTTATGTTGTTTTACAATTTTAACATTTTACACTTGAATATAAAGAACTGTAAACGTTGGTATATAATACTTTAAATTGAAATATAATATATAAATTCTTTTTTTTGAAATTGTAAGAAAATACAATTTGTATTTTAAAAGGGATAAAGATAAAATAAGAATATAAGGAAGTGATACATAATGCGTTGGAGTCGTTGTCCAAGATGCAATTCCGGTAGGGTGGTCCAAAGATCTAGTGGATGTTTATCTAAACTAGCGTTGATATCTTTATTGTTCGCTGCTATGTCAATCTTTGGAATGTTTATGTCGGGAGATTTTGCAAGGTCACCTTTTGAATTAATAGCGCCGTTTGTAATGGCAATTTTAATACCTGTATTTTTTATATTTATTTACATAAAGTTCGGTCGTTCATTATTTTGCAGAGACTGTTATTATAATTTCAGAACAAAAAAAGAGTGAATAAAATTTTATATGTTAAAACTGATATTATAAGTACAATAGTAGTTTGTGATCAGTGGTCATAATTTGGTCATAACAGAATGAAAAAACTAAAAATAATGGCATATGTGAAATTATAAAACATTGATTTAACAGTCTTTTGTTAACGTATTTATAGTAGTTTGTGCATATACAGAATGCCAGGTATGATGTAAAATAGCATTCAAACACTGATTTGAAGGCATTTAAAAGTCATGAATAACATCATATTGACATAAAAATTTAAAATAATTCATTAGAGACGTTTTCCATTAGGGCACTCAACCCTTTGGAAAGCGTCTTTTTAGTTTCCTAATTGTTATTTGAAACGGACGTTGATTATTTTCGGTTAATCCTTGTGATATAATTGTCCATGTATTTCAATAATACTAAATCAATATCAATTAAAATGATGTCGTGCATGTGTCTGTGTTGCATTGAAAAGTAATTAGTTAGATAATTATATATATAATGATTACATAGGGTGAATATAGATGAATGAAATTTTTGTTTTTATAATAGAAACGAATGATGGGAATGTATTTCGCGAGTATGTAGAAAATGTTTTAGAAATCGATGAAAGATTAGCTTTGGAACGATTTGAAAAAGCAATTAGAAAACATCGTTATTTTTATTTAAAAGATAGTGGCAGATATATAAATGTTAGTCATATAATATCAATAAAAGTAGAAATAATGTAAAACTCATCCATTTTTAAATAACCTTTGTATGTTTATTGATAACTATCATTTAACTTTAAAAATTTAATGTATTATTTTATTTATGCTTTCCATAAGTTTTACACTTTTGGGAAGCGTTTTTAGTTTGAATAATGATTTATGGTGTGATTGTTTCATATGTTAAAATAAACCCAAATGATTATTAGGAGCGACGTAATGACTAGAAAAACAACTTTTTTAAAAGCGATTGACCAACTTTATGAAACCGCACACTTATTAAATCAATATGAAAATATACCGAGAAAATATGGTACAGATGATGAATTGTATATGGTCGAAGCACATATGATTAATCTGATTGGTGTCAATAAGGTAATGAATATATCTGAAATTGCTAAACAAATGAATAGAACTAAAAGCGCGGCTTCACAAAAAATAACAAGGCTTGTTCAAAAAGGCTTAGTTGTTAAAAATAAAAGTACACATAGTTCTAGAGAAGTCAGTATCGAATTAACTGATAAAGGCGAAAAAGTATTTCAATATCATCAGGCATTAGATAGTAACGTTTATAACACTTATTTAGAAAAACTAGAAACATATGATACTAAAGATTTTGAAAACATTGAGCATTTTTTAAACATGATAAGTGAAAACTTAAATTATTTAATAAATGATACACGAAATCATTAACCTATATATTAAAAGTAGACACTACAATTAATCCAAATTTTTAACCAAATTAAACTATTGTATGCCGCCATGTTTTGATTCAGAAACGCCATAATTTATATAGCCATATTGTTCGTAAAAAGAAATCAAAGAAGCTTTGCAAGTTAATGTTATACCTTGACGTTCATGTTCTATTGCAAGATGTTCTAAATGATCCAATAATTTTCCTGCAAGACCTTGGTTTCTATAACTTTCACCTACAACCAGCCCTAAAATAGCGATATAGCCGCCATGGGGAGGGTTCTTTGTAGTTTCATCAAATAAATCATCAGTGATAAAAGCTTGATTAATAACAGGACCATTGACATAGCCAGCGATTTCACCATCATATTCTGCTACGATAAATGTATCTTTGATAACATTAATTCTATTAATAAGTGCTTCTTTTGAAGCGGCTTCAGATGAAAAACCCTTATTCTCAATTTGTAAAATAGTATTCAAGTCACGCATAGCCACAGTTCTGAAATGATACATTAATGATTCCTCACTTTATTTTTGAATTTTTGAAATTAAAAATAGTTTAGCACCTTAACTATTTTCCATCAAATATTAAAAATATGTATAGAAATTTGGTTATATAACAAATATTAAGTGTCAATGAGTCGTATCGTTCATATTAAGAAAATAAAATTTCAATATATAAGATAAGGGATTACATTTGTTATATGAATAATTTTTTAACGATTTGGGTAAAGTAAGTAGGTATAATTAGTAACGGTTCTTATACAAGTGTGATAAGTTTCTAATATTTTATAAGAAAAGGAGCTAAATTATGACAAAACCAACAGTGTATGAGGTTCTTGATTCAGGAGTGAATTATCTGTTATCAGGTTACGATAATTGGAGTAATGAACAGGTATTAGACGATAAAATTGACGCTTTTCCTAATACAATTCACTGGCAATATGGGCATGTGCTAACGATTTTTGAAAGTGTATTGTCATTATGTGAACAAAATGAAGTTGATATTGCTAAGTATACAAATTTATTTGGATATGGTTCTTCACCTGAAAAATGGGGAGATAGTGACGTACCTACAATTGATGAAATATTTAAACACATTAGAACATTACCTGAACGTGCTCGCAAACTTACAGATGAACAATTAGAACAAGAGCTTACTGAAACAATAGCTGGTTGTAGTACATTAAATGAATTATTAGTTCTCAATGCGATTCATATTCCGTTACACGCTGGAAAAATAGAAGAAATGTCGCGTGTACTTAAACAACAACAATAAAAAAATGGAGCGTGTCTGATGTGACATGCTCCATTTTTTTAACTATATTATTTTTGTAACTCAGCAATAGCTTTTGCAATAGAATCAAATACATGTGGAATATCATCTTTTTCAACACAACTAAATGCAATTCTAATATCAGTATCGTTAAGTGCGATGATACCGATAGAATAGTTATTGATAAGATGAAGTCGTAATTGTTCAGGATCTACATCATAAACTTTTAAAGCCATGAAATAACCAGAATTAAAGTCGTAAGCTTTCCAGTAGGATGCATATTGTGGGTCATAAACCACTGCTTTTGTAACTTCATATCTCGCTTGTAGCGTATCAATATTTTCTTGAATCTCTTTGTCGAAAGTTTCAGGATGCTCTAATACATATTTCACTGCACTTTGTGAAGGCATAGGTCCGCTAGATATATTACTTCTGATTAGTCCTTTAACTTTTGCTTCTAGGACTTGTTTTGTTGTTTCATTGGATACACCAAAGCTCATAAAACCTACACGTAATCCCCAAGCGAAGAACTCTTTCGTTGCACCATCTAATCTGATAGGTAATAAATTATCTAAATGCAAGTTTGTTAGTGCAGTAAATAATGATTGTGTATAAACATCTTCATAGAATAAGCCGTAATAAGCATCATCTACTAAAGCAATTACATTGGTACCACGTTTAGCTAATGCTTGAATTGTTTCAACAATTGTTTTTACTTCATCTTTTGTAGGTGTATAGCCTGTTGGGTTATTTGGATAATTTAAAATTAACATCACTTTATCTTTTGTATAATTTTCTAAAGTTGCAATTAAGTTTTCTGTCGTAAAGTGTCCTAACTCATCAAAAATATCATAAGTTTCGATATCCGCACTATGTCTCGTACTATAAACTAATTTATAATTTCCCCAATTGTGCGTTGGTAATAAAATCGTATCGCCACTATCAATAAACATATCTGCAACGAGTGATAAACCATGTGTTAACGCATTTGTAAGTATTGGTCTTGTCATATCAGTTGCATTTAAATCAGGATTTTCTTTTAGCATTTTCTGCTGCCATAAATCGCGTAGTGATTCTATACCTTGTGGTGGGGCATATGGAAAGATTTCATCTGGTTCTAAGTTTGTAAAAACGTCATTAAGCGTGTCAGCATACATCTTGCTATGCTTATATGTTGCCATACCAATTGTGGCATTATATTGAGTAGATTTTGCTTCAGCAGATTGAGATAAAATGCCTTTTGGATAATACATTAATTTTCCTAGGTCAGATAACATATCTGCAATTTCAGGGTTTGATTTAGATAATTGTTCATTTAAATCTAAAGCTAAAGGATTCATATGTGGGTCAACCTCTCTTTTACTTTTTCAATGATACCTTTATATTATCTTGAAATAGCTTAAAATTAAAGCTTAGTGGCTATATTAAATTAAAATTTAAAAAATCTATACATTTATACGAACACACGTTCTGTTTTGTGTTAGAATGTGGATAGGCCATCGAATTCCTACATGGTACTTTTTTCTGTGGGAGGTGTAATATGATCTCGTGGTGGCAAGAAATAATTACAACTTTATTAACAGGTAGCTTACTTGTTGTTTTTCGTGTTTGGTTAGAAAATAAATGGAATGACAAATAGGTGGCCTTACACAAAAAACCCCAAGTCTGTTGGCCCAGACTTGGGGTTGTGTAATATAATCCGTGGATACATTTACAAGTTTATCATCCAGAACGAAATACTGCAATCAATTTATTTTACAGTTAACATAACTTATGATTAAAAAAATATAAGTTCTCAATTATAGGTTTTTAGTAATTATTGGTAAAATTTGGTACAATAACATTGTTTGAGGTGAAGAGATGAAACATTTAACAAAGATATTTGTAATTATTGCAATCGTCTTGTTCATCGTTGGTTATTATTTACAGGCAACAGGACAAGAAGATTCTGGAATTAAATTACTTATTGCTGCAATTATGTTTATGATTTGTGCTTTTATTAATAGAAGCAATAATAGACGTAAGAAGAGAAATCAAAATCGAAAATAGAGTCAATAAAACTATAGTTAGTGTGGAGCTGAGTCGAATTTAGCAAAGCACTAGCTATATTTTTTTATTTTAAAACGCAAAATGACTAATGACGAATTGCATTATCAAGTAAAATAATAAAGTATATGCAATTAATTATAAATTAACACTTTACAAACGTGTATATATTGTATATATTGTGTATATACAGTTGTAGGGGGAGGACGTCCATGAAAATACTTTTAAAAAATAGTAGTGAACGACCTATTTATGAACAAATTAAGCAACAAATTAAAGAAAACATTTTAAAGGGCTATGTTGCACCAGGTGAGCATTTACCGTCTATGAGAGAATTAGCACATGATTTAAGTGTTAGCGTGATAACAACAAAGCGTGCATACGAAGATTTAGAAAAAGACGGCTTTGTTTATACTGTTAGAGGAAAAGGTACCTATGTTAAGGAACAAGATAATTCGATTTTAAAAGAAAAACAATTTATTGTTATTGAGTCATTAGCTAAATCAATGAGTAAAGAAGCTAAGACAATAGGCATGTCTTTATCTGAATTACAAGAAATCGTTGAGCTGATTTTTGAGGAGGGCGAAGAATGAACGCGATAGAATTGAATGCTGTCAATTATCAGTATAAAGAATTCAAACTAAAGGACGTTTCTTTTCGAGTTCCTCAAGGATTTGTTACTGGATTTATTGGAGCTAATGGCGTTGGTAAAACGACAATCATTAGATTAATTATGGATCTTATAGAACCAGATGAAGGTGAAATTCGCTTATTTGATAAAAGAATGGATCGTCATGCAGTTGAAATAAAAAATAAAATTGGTTTTATTTATTCAGAATTATATTTAAATGATAAGTGGAATGTTAAAAAAATTGAGTCTTATATTGCGCCTTTTTATGCAATAGCATTTAGTCATCATGCAGAGCTATTTATACTTGATGAACCAACCTCTGGTCTCGATCCAATTGTTAGAAATGAAGTGTTAGATGTCATTCAAGAAGAATTAATTGATGAAAAAAATCCGTTTTTATTTCTACACATATCATTTCAGATTTGGAGAAAATTGCTGATTATCTGGTTTATATCAAGGATGGAGAAATCATTTTGAACCACTTTTTAGATGATATTCTAAATCAATATCAAATTGTTAAAGGCGACCCAAATCAACTAGATAATGAATTGATTGATTTAACGCATTACATTGAATATAATCATACGGGTTTTACAGCACTTACGACACATGCTAATGTGTTTAAAGAACTATTTGGTAGTGATGTGGCAATAACGAATCCAACCATCGAAGAACTAATGGTTTACCTCGAAAAAGGGCAACGAAAACATAAACAGTATAGTGATGGAATTATATAGTGGGGAGGCCATTCGATGAAGAATTTACTAATTAGAAATATTAAACTACGTAAATGGACTATCGTTATTTATGCCGTATTATTATTAATATCTCCATTACAATTAATAATCGAAAATCATTCATTGCTTACAAGAATACTTTATTCTTTAGTTGCTATGATTTTACTATTTGTTTCTGTCCTTGATTCAGGACATGTATTTCGACTGAATAGTAAGTTAGGCCACTCAAATGCGTATGATTTTTTTGGTAGTTTGCCAGTATCCAAAAAGGATATGCTTAATGCAAACTATGTAACCTTAATTTTATTTACACTGATTGGGGCTGGAATATTATCACTTTTCCATATTCCTAATTCAAATTTTGCTGCTAGTGGCATTAGTATTGATGTTACTTTACCTTATTCATATATCGCAATTAATTTCTTTGCTATACCTATCGCATTTAAAAAATATTCCGAACAAAAATCTGAAAATATTTCTTATTTAATGTGTTTGCTTGTGATGTTACTCATTATTCCAATTGTTGCAGTGCTTATAACATTAGCAGTATTACTCATATTCAAAATTAAGTTAACTGCACTTGATTATTTTGAGCCAGTTTTTAATTATGGCTTTTTAGGCTTAAGTATCATTTTTCTTATAGCTAATTATTTTATACAGTATAAAAAAGTAAATTAACTTTAAAAGGAGGCGCATTTATGCAATTAAAGAATATAACAAAAACATATGGAAATAATAATGTGCTTGACCATATTGATTTTGATTTTGGTCAAAGTCAGATTGTTGGTTTGATTGGTAAAAATGGTGTCGGAAAGACAACCTTAATGAAAGTCATGAATGGAAATATTATCAATTATAAAGGAGACGTCAAATTAGGTAATAAGCAAAATGTTGGTTACTTAATTGAACATCCTAAATTGTATGATAATAAAACAGGTTTATTTAATTTAAAACTTTTTGCTAATGTCCTTGGTAATGGTTTTGATAAAAAATATGCAGATCAAATTATCGATGCATTTGGTATGAGACCCTATGTTAAAAAGAAAGTTAAAAAATACTCTATGGGTATGAAACAAAAATTGGCCATAGCAGTTTCATTAATGAATAAACCAAAGTATTTAATTTTAGATGAACCAACAAATGGTATGGATCCGGATGGTTCAATTGATGTGCTTAAAACAATACAATCGCTTGTTAAAGACTTAGATATGAAAATTTTAATTTCTAGTCATAAACTTGAAGATATTGAATTGATTTGTGATAGAGCCGTATTTTTACGTGATGGTAAGTTCGTGCAAGATGTAAATATGAAAGAGGGCACAGCATCTGATTCTACAGTCATTATATTTGAAAATGAGGATTTTGAAGCTGGATTAGCCTTCTTAAAAGAGCAATATAATGTAGTACAAACCCAAGAAGATAGTGGCGAAGTGATTATCAATGCACAACGCAGCTATAAAGAAGTACTAAAAGGTTTAGCAAGTGAATCTGTTTTCCCTAAATTTATTGAGACGCGTAAGAGTTCGTTACGTGATACTTACTTCAATATTAATCAGAAAGGTGGCCAATAATGAATAGTTTACAACTCGTAAAATATGATATGTATAGTATTTTTAAAAGTCCATTAACTTACTTAGCATTACTTTTAACAATTTTACCATTGATTGGTTTTACAATATTATTTGTTCAACAATCAGATGAAATGAATGGTAATACATTACTCTCTATCGGTAGTTGGTTCTTTTCAATTATGGGCTTACTATTTGTAATAAAAACAATTACGCGTGATATTTCACAAGGTACAATTCAGCTTTATATGAATAAAACATCAAGCCGTATTGGTTATGTAATAGCTAAAGTAATTTCTATCATACTTATTGCGATACTGATTACAGCAGTTCTTGTGGGATTTGTACATATTGTGCAAGGTGTAGTTGATGGGAAGAACATTACTACTAGTAAAGCTTTTGAATTACTATGGTTCTTCTTAATGTTCCATTTATTCTTTGGTTTATTACTTTATTTATTTTCACTTATTGTGCCTAAGACAGCACTTATTTTTACACTAGGCATATTTTTAGTATTAATTGTTCCTTTCGCAGAACCATTTTTACCAATGATTCCTAAAATTGGTGATAATATTCAAGATTCATTAAAGTATATACCTTTTAGTTATTTAACTTCAAAAACAACTTCTGGGGACTATACATTCACAAGTTGGCAATGGTTTATTACTTCAGCTTCAATTGTAATTTTATTTATTGTAAATATTTTCTATGTTTCTAAGAAAGATATTTAAAATAATAACCGATAAGTAAGTCAATATATAAAAGACGTATGAATTTGCGGTTAGTCTCAGCATCATTCATACGTCTTTTTACTATTTAATGATTAATTTATCTAAAATGGAGTCATATACATATTTCCAAAGTTGAGAATCTGTTTTATAACGATTCGTCATAATTTTATGTGCTTCTGCAGACTTATCTTCAAAGGTAGGATCATCTTTTGAAGGGACATCTGAACGTGTATCTTCAACAAAATGTTGAACTTGTCTAGCACGGGGACCCCAAACCGTTTCTTGTTCAAAATTATCATTAAGGAATACAAAAATAGGTATTGAACGTGCAGTACCATTTGTTAAATACTGATCAATTAAATCAGTGTTCTCATCACGATGGAAAACGCGAACTTCTAAATTTAAAGCTTCACTAATATGTTTTAAGATAGGTAGATTCATCATGGCATCGCCACACCAATCTTCCGTGATAACTAACACTTTTGAATAATTTAATGATTTAATTTTTTTAATACGATCATCATTTAATGGTAAAGAGAAAGAATTGTAAATAGATAAGACATTCTCTTTGTTTTCAGTCATGACCTCGATATATTGATCAAGTGGTTGACTGTTTTTGAAATATGTTTCTAAACTTGTCATAATATTTCCCCCTTTAGCTTATTAGATATTATTATATCAATTATTTTATATGAAAGAAAATTTTAAATACTTTGAAAAGTTATGCATTTTACGACATTCTTTTAAGATGAAAGAGACTATTGTGTATGCTATATTGATTAAGTAAATGGAGTTGAAGGAAAGTGAATTTTCATAAAATAAATAAATGGCTAGTATGGAGTGTTTTTATGTTAATGGGAATAGCTACATTACTCATTGTAAGTTACATAAAAAATGAACATACTACAGATTTATCTCGTATTACCATTGATGACATGCAATTAAATGCAAAAATAGACAAAGATAAATTTATAGAAGATGACGAAATTCTTTTAAAAAAACACAATTTATACACTAAACATAATCAACCTAATTTAGTATTTAAAGTGAATAAAGGTAATTCAAAAATAAAGGGTATGACATTAATTAAAAACACTGATGTTTATACAAACTTTGGTGGGAAAATTGAAGGGAATATTCAAGATGTTGTACATCATTTAGGAAGTAGCTATAAACAAAAGAAATTACGCGATGCCTATCGTTTAATGATATATTATGATAAAGATAATCATATAAAGTTATCTATTATATACAAACATGATAAAATAAAAAAGATTGAAGTTTACTCAAAATAATAATTAAAGAATGGTGATTTTATTGGATAATTACCATTCTTTAATTTTACATAATTTAAGAAATAGACTTTAGAATTTGAATGGTGGTAGATATTTTGGATAAAATCACTTTTTTAAATGAACTTGAACAAGAGCTCGATAATTTACCTAGGGCTGAGCGAGATAAAGTGATGTATGAATATGAACAATATTTTTTTGAGCAAGAAAGTGAAGGTAAAAATGAATATCAAATTATTGGGGCTTTAGAACCACCAAAAAAAATAGGTAAAGAAATAAATGCTAGAAGTGCAATTGTATCTGCTGAATACCGGACCAATGCTAGGACAATTTTAAGAGCAATCATGGCTTCGTTAGGTATGGGCATTTTATCCTTAGTGATTATACTGATTCCAATGATATTTGTCGGTGGATTTATGTTGATATTGTTATGTGCTGCAATGGTTTTAGCTATAAGTCCGTTACTCTTAATCATACATGGATTACTGAACAGTATGTTTAGTTTGGCTATTAGTAATTATTTATTTGCATTTGCATTTAGTGGTTTAGGTATTGTCTTATTTGTAATTATTGCGAAGTTGGCTGAACTGGTGTATCGATTAATATTAAAATATTTACGCTGGAATATTAGAACGATTAAAGGAAGTGCAGAAGAATGAAGAAATTATTTTTGAGTGGTTTGAGTTTGTTCATTGTCTGTTTTCTTCTAGGATGTATAACGTGGTTTGGCTTTGAAAAACAAAATAATAAAATTAATACCATAGATAAAAACATTACTGATAAATCGATCGACTCTTTAAATATAAAAGGGATATCAACTAAAGTTAATATCACAAAAGGTGACAAATTTACAGTGCGTTACAAGGGGCAAAATAAGGTAGATATCAATCAAGAAGGTAATGAGTTAAGTGTTCATGAAACCAATGAAAAAGTAGATAAGTACGGTTTGAATTTTAATCCGTTTAGGCAGATACATGCTGAAATTAATATCACAATGCCAAGTGAAAAAATGGATGATTTGTATGTTTCTAATAGAGTTAATGAAGTGAATATACAGAACTTAGATATCGAAAGTGCTAATTTATCAATGCCTGAAACTGGTGCAGCACGTGTTTTCATCAAGAATTCATCAATTAAAAAATTAATATACAGAGGTATAAAATCCACAGTTCACTTTAATAGCAGTGAGATCTTGAATGCAGATATAAAAACTAAAAATGCCAGTATTATCGGAAAGCAATCTCTAATTAAAGATTCGGTACTATCTGCGAAACAGGGTAATATCAATTTAAGTGATATGGATATTGACTCTGCTTTTAAAGCGTCAACACAACATGGGGATATAAAGATGTCGTACAATCAAGCACCGGATAATACTTTGCTGAAATTAAACCCAGAAAAAGGGAAAGCCAACGTTAATAACAAAACTTTTGCAAATGATAGAGTAGGCGCTGGTAATCATGTATTGGAATTCTATACATTAAATGGGGATATTTATATAAATTAAATGAGCGAGTGGGATAGAAATCAAAGTATGCAAGATTTCTTAATCCCACTCTTTTTTTCCTTTTGATATTAATATGTTGCAAAGGTTAATTCGGTATCAATTTGACCTGTGAGTTCGTTTATGTTCAAAGATTCACCATTCAACCATTGTTGAAAGTCAATTTCCACAGGTGCCTTATTCTCACCTAAAGTAATATGAGCGGTTAGCGATTGAGGTTCATACATACTTGTGTGTATCGTGCCAGACCAACTTTTAAATAATTTACTGTAAATTTCAAATTCAGGGTTATTAAAAAGTTTGAAAGCATCCATTTTCCCTAATTGAGCAGGTGTTTGTTTAATTAACCTATCTAAACGCTCTGTTGATTCTTTTGTATAATTTCTATTTTCATGCGTTAATAATTTAAAGTGATTTGTACAAGTATGATCATAACGCACATCGATGGAACGTGGTGTAACTTCAATGATTGCGTGGTTTAAATATTTATCCATAACAATGTAGCTAAATGAACTTCTATGAGGTATTTCTTTTAATAATTTAATAGCTTCAGGAACATCTTTACAGTACTGTAATACAAGTCTGCCAATCATGTAGCATACAAAGCCGTCACCGGGATGTTTACGATGCATAAAATTATACCCCATTGCTAATCCAGCCTCATTCATGCCATCCATTCTACCCGTGACACGAGATGTTGGCCCAATTTGAGCTAAACCACCATCATTGGGTTGAAACAATAAATAGCGACCATCATATGTGGCAGGGTGATAATCATAATTACGTACCATATAATCGTTACCTAAATAGACAGTGCAACCGCTATTTTTCAAAGGTGTAAAGCGGTAATGGGCAAAATTTAAAATCATTTGACGTGTAGGTAAATTAAGCACTTCCTGCATACCTCTGATTTCTTCCCAGATTTGAGGTGCGTAAGTTTGAAAAATATCATAAGTCTCTTTGATGTGAATATCAAAGCGTGGCATACGTTTTTTCCATTCTTGTTCTCTATTTTTTAATAGTGGTGTATGTTGCATCCATTGTGCAGTTTGTACACCTAGGTCGAAATGTGAACCACGATGCGTTAAAATATCAGATTTTACTTTTTGCATTTCAAAATCTCCTATGTTTAAAGTGTAGTCTTACAAAATTGTAACTTTAATGTAACGTAGTGTTAATTGCATTACAGGGTACTAGACCTTATCATTAAGAATAACAACGACGACTGATTAAGGAATTATACTTTTAATGAGGTGATTGTTAATGGCTAACTATTATGATGCTATTAAAGATGCAGTATCCACTTGGTGGAGATAAATCAAATTACGATGGGAGTGAGCCTGATATATTCAGCTCACTCTTTTTTGGTTAAACCACCTTCAATGATAGTGATAGCGCAAATTTCTATCAATTAAGCATAATCACTGGAATGTCTATGAATCTATATATATTAAAAGCAAAACAAGTTTGAATTTTTTCATGTTCATGATTATGTTTAAATGCTTATAAACGTAATACGCATGTTTATCTGAATATTAAAGTAGTAAGAACCTTTGGTAGATAACAATTTTTTTATGTTTTGTTGAAGCATTAATACAATAATATCATAAAAATACGACTTTCATATGTTGATTTAAATTAATGAAAAGTGGGTATATATTTATTGATGTAATCAAATATGCTATCATTAATAATAGTGATGTTAATAATTTATTGAGGTGAAACAGAATGTGGAATTTTATTAAAGGTTTATTTAAATTTGTATTCGGTACAATCCTAACTGTATCATTAGCAGCAGGCATTGGTGCAGTTGTATTTGCTTATATTTTCAAAAAAGACTTTGAAGATATCGAAAGCAAAACAAAAGAAATTATTTCAGATATCGAATCTAATAATTAATTGATTGAAAATGAATAGGTTTTTTACTTTGAACTGTCGATAATGTTATCGACAGTTTTTTATGCTATTCATATCGCTTGTATGCCCTATAGAATACTTGACTATGCTTAAATATGGTTGGCTAACTAGTTATCTATCGTGATTTTTGTAATATCAAAAAGGGACAATTTGATTGTGTTTGAAGTTTTTAAAAGGTATCCTTCTAAAAACATTTGCGTCATATCTATATTTTTAATTTTAACAGTTATATTTTCTAGCCATCCGTCTTTATAATATTCAACATGTACAAAAGTATCTGAATGTAAGGCTTGATGGAGTTGTAAATTAAGTTCGTTTAGCTGGTCATCTGACAGTATTGGACGATCAATTTTATTTTGATCTATTAAATATTGTTGAATACTTTCGAATTGTTCAGGTAAAGTAGCAAAGGGCGCCCATTTGACCATGCCACGGCCTTGCGGTATGTTGGGATTCAACTGTTCTCTAGGTATTTTTCTATAATCTGTTTCTTGATTCTTGTAGTCATTCACTTATTATCACTCCAATCAGTATATATCCATTATACGAACATACGTTCTATTTTCCAAGTGGTTAAATCATTATATTGTCTTTGCCCAAAATCTTTATTAAAATATGAGTATAATAATATGGAGGGGTTTACATGACGACAACAGGTTATATTGGAACATATACAAAAAAAGAAGGTAAAGGGGTTTACCGTTTTCAACTAGATGAAGAAACTGGCAAGATAACGGAAGTTAAAACAGGCTATGAACTAGAAGCATCAACATATGTAAATCAACATAATCATTTTTTATATGCTGTAACTAAAGAAGGCGATGATTGTGGTATTGCTAGTTTGAAAATAGAGTCAGATGGTACATTAAGTCTGATTAACAAATGTCTAGCGTCAACTGCTGGAAATGGTTGCTATGTATCTGCATCACCGGATGGAAAATATATATTCGAAGCAATTTATGGTGCTGGTTTAGCAAGAATTTATGAAGCAAATCCAGAAACAGGAGAAATTGTTCGTCTAATACAAGAATTAGCGCATGATTATCCAACTGGTCCTTCTGAAAGACAAGAGCAACCACATGTCCATTATCTCAACACAACACCAGATGAAAAATATGTTGTGGCAATGGATCTAGGTACAGATAAAGTGATTACGTACAAATATAGAGATGACGGTTTAAAAGTATACGATACTATAGATTTTGAGCCTGGAGATGGCCCAAGACATATTACGTTCCATGAAAATGGAAAATATGCTTACGTTGTACATGAGTTATCAAATATCGTAAGTACTTTAAAATATGAGAATGGTCATTTTACTGAAATCGAAAGACATTTAACAATTCCAGAAAACTTTGATGGTGATACTAAATTGGCAGCAGTGAGAATATCGCATGATCAAAATTTCTTATATATAAGTAATCGCGGTCATGATAGTCTTGCTATATTTAAAGTAGGAGACGAGGGTGCAACAATTTCATTAGTAGACATCGTTAAAAGTGGTGGAGAATTTCCACGTGACTTCAATATAACTGAATCTGATGATTATTTAGTTTGTGCACACCAAGAAGGCGATTATGCTCTGACCGTTTTTAAACGTGATAAAGTTACTGGAAACATAGAAATCGTTGATAATCAAGAAACGGCACCAGAAGGTGTTTGTGTACAGTTTCTAAGATAATATACTTTGCATTTTTATTATGAATGGTGTTATAATGCAGTTAACAAATAGTGTACTAACATGATAAACACCGAGCCCGGTAGCTACTACGAATAGCTATCGGGCTCTTTTTGGTGTATTGGCGCTGCCGTCGTCAGTCGTCAGTCACGATTATTCAGCCAATAAGAAAATAATGTGACAATAACACCTACTACGATAGGTGCTATAAACGTTACAAATAGTGTACTGAACATGATGTCACCTCCTTCCATGCTAAAATCAGCACAGAAGTAGAACGACGACTTTTCAATTATATCATTTGTAGCATCTTAACCATAGAAGATAAAAGGGAATCGTTTGTTTAAAATCGTCGATGACATAAAATAGGAAAGTAATCATGAAATAGAAAATAATATGCTTAAGAACATCCAGGCCAATACTTAAGTAGTGACTATATAACATAAATGAGAGTGGAACAGAAATTATAAAATAAAGATTTCTGTTCCACTCTCATTAGCTACAGTTTATAGTCCAAGCCTATAAAAAGGTGTTTATTATTTATTGAAAAATGTTTTAATATACTTAAATTTTCCTTTGTAAGGTGGAAAGAGTAGGCTTGACTCTAATCGAGTTGATTTAAATATATAAGATTTATCATGACTGAATGTGTCAAAACTAAATTTGCCGTGATATTGACCAATACCGGAAGCACCAACACCACCGAATGGTAAGTTTGGATTTGCTAATTGCATCAATGTATCGTTGATAGCACCGCCACCAAAAGAAATTTCATTTAGAACACGTTCTGTTGCGTTTTCATCTTCACTGAATAGGTAAAGGCTGAGTGGCTTGGGTTTCGTATGAATTAAATCAATCGCTTCATCAAAATCGTCATAAGTAATAATTGGTAGTATAGGACCGAAAATTTCACCTTCCATAATTTTATCATTAAATGTAATACCATCTAATAAAGTAGGTCCGATATAGTTTTCAGCTGAATCAGAATGGCCACCAAAAACAATTTCCGATTTGTGTACACCTAATAAATCGTTTAAACGGTCAAAATGCGTTTGATTTACGATACGTCCAAAGTCAGGACTTGCTTGTATTTCTTTACCATAAAATTCTGTTATTGTATTTTTTAAAGCTTTAATCAAGTCTTCTTTGACTTTACGGTTTACAAGAACATAATCTGGAGCGACACATGTTTGGCCAGCATTAGTGAATTTACCAAAACTGATGCGTTCACTAGCGACTTTGATATTAGCGGTTTCGTCTACGATGACAGGTGATTTGCCACCTAATTCTAAAGTGACAGGTGTTAAATTGGTACTTGCTGCTTGATAAACAATTCTTCCAACGCGTTCGCTTCCGGTGAAAAAGATATAATCGAAGGGTAAATGAATCAGTGACTGTGTAGTATCGGCGTCACCTTGGCAAATACTGATGTATTCAGGGTCGAACACATCTTCAATAATATTTTTTACAACTGCTGACACATGTGGCGTGAATTCCGAAGGTTTAATGATTACAGTATTGCCTGCAGCTATAGCACCTATAAGCGGTTCAATAAGCAATTGGAATGGATAGTTAAATGGCCCAATAATTAGTACTGTGCCATATGGTTCTTTAACAATATAACTTTTGGTAGGAAACATATAAAGCGGTGTATTAACCTGTTTCTTTTTAGCCCAGTTTTTTAATTCTTTACGAGCCGTTTTGATATTTTTTAAAGTAAAGCCGATTTCTGTTGCATAGGCTTCTACTTTGTTTTTACCTAAATCTTCTTGAAAAGCATTTAATAATGCATCTTCATGATTTTTAATACTTTTGCTTAGGAGCTTTAGTTGTTTTTTTCTGAATTTAAGCTCCTTGGTCGCATGTGTATTAAAATATTGTTTACTATTATGGAAAGTTTGTTCTATTGAATTCAAATGTATTCCTCCTAGTACGAATGGGTGTCCAATATACTTATATTGATAAAAAACTGGAACATATCAACTATGTCCCAGTATAATGAATTGTAAAAACTTAATATGTTAAATAAATTGTACGAAGTGTTGTGTTAATAAAGATGTATTACTTCGTTAATGCTTCTGTAATTTGTGGTACAACTTGTTTTTTACGTGAAACGACACCTGGTAAGAAGGCAGTATTATTATCAAGTGTTACATTGAAGGCAACGCCGACTTTATCTTTTTCGGCGCCAACAACAAGAATTTTAGAATCACTATTAATAATGTCAGTAACAACTAATACAAATAAATCATATTTTTCATTGGCGCTTACTTCAAGCATTTCTTTTTCTAATTCTTCTTGGCGTGCAAATACTTCATCAATATCTACTGTATTTACTTGACCAATACGTGTAACAAAATCTCCCATATTAAATGATTTTGCGTCCATAGATAAAATATCAGAAACAGATTTATCTTTTGTAGAAGCACCAGCTTTTAACATTTCTAAGCCATATGATTCTAAATCAACATTAGCAATTGATTTTAATGCTTCTGCAGCTTGTACATCTTGCTCAGTACAAGTAGGTGATTTGAATAATAGACTATCTGAAATAATTGCAGATATCATTAAACCAGCAATTTCAGGTTTGATTTCAAATCCACGTTCTTTATACATTTTGTATAAAATTGTTGCAGTACAGCCAACTGGTTCAGCACGGTAATATAAAGGTGCTGCAGTTTCAAAGTTAGCTATTCTGTGATGATCGACAACGTGTTGAACAGCTGCATCAGCAATTGAATCAGCACTTTGTTGGAATTCATTATGGTCAACTAAAATGACATTTTGATCGGCTAAATCATCATTTAGTAACTCTGGTGCAGTTACATTAAAATGATCTAAAGCATATTGTGTTTCAGGGCCTACTTCGCCTAAACGGTATGCAGTAGCCTCAGCATTACCTGTTTGTTGTTCAAAATCTGCCATGATAATAGCAGATGAAATTGCATCTGTATCTGGATTTTTATGTCCGAAAATATAAGTTTTTGCCATATCTAAATTCTCCTTATTTTAAGTAGTTAATGTTATTCTAGCATGATTTCGCATTGTTATTCTACTTCAGCACCTAGTGAATTTTTAAAATGACCTAATGCCCACTCGTGACCTGAAGGATTAAAGGAAGCGACACCTCTATGTGAAATGGAAATACCATATCCTAAGTTGTATGCGCTGATTGCAGTATGGAGTACACAAATATCCGTACAAACGCCAACGATTTCTAAATGATTAATATTTCGCTCACGCAACATTAAGTCTAAAGGTGTACCGCAAAATGAATCATAACGTGTTTTATCTAAATAGTGGATATGATCGTTAAATAAAATATTTTGATAAATATCATTTACTTTACCATAAAGTTCACGACCAAATGTACCGATGATATTATGTGGTGGAAACAACTTACTTTCAGGATGATATTTATTTTCTTCATAATGCAAATCCATCATAAAAAAGATATCAGATTGCTTTTTGTTATAAACTTCGATTCTTTCCACTATGTAGCTTTCAATTTGTTGACCTGGAAGTCCACAAGTTAATTTTCCATTTTCAGCTACAAAATCATTTGAATAGTCTACTACAATTAACGCACTTTTTTTCATATTATGGTTACACTCCCAATATTAAATATAATAGTAATTATATACTAAGATGATAAATCATTAAAGATATAGTAAACGCGTTTAAAAAACATATTTATGTTAATTATTAAGTAATAACGATGAAAGGAACTGGCCTATGATTATTAATGCAAAACAATTTGGTTTAAAAGGGGAACACAAATGGGCAGATACACGTGCAATGCAAAAAGCACTTAATTATGCAAAGAAAAATAAAGGAACAACGATATATGTGCCTCAAGGAGAATATCATATTCGCAAGCCGCTTGTGATATATGAGGCAACAACATTACTTTTAGATGATAAAGCAATTTTAAAAAGATGCGGTAAAGATACATTATTGAAAAACGGACGTCGTTTTAAATCGTATTATGGTTATAACGGAAATAGTTATATTCATATAGCAGGTGGCACGTTTGATATGAATGGGTACGACTACCCTTATAATAATACGACGATGTGCATGGGACATGCATGTGACGTTCAAATTGTAGATGTTACTTTTAAAGATGTGGTTGGAGGACATTGTTTGGATGCATGTGGAGTGAACGGTTTGTACATCAATCAATGCAAGTTCTTAGGTTTCAATGATCCGGATGGCACAAGATTTTTTTCTGAAGCGGTGCAGTTAGATATACAAGTTTCAGGTGCTTTTCCAAAATTTGGTGCAACTGATGGGACAATTACGAAGAATGTCATAATAGAAAATTGCTATTTTGGTAATTCAGAAACACCCGGTATGCAACCTTGGAACCGAGCAATTGGTTCTCATGCAAGCCGTTATCATAAATACTATGACAATATTCATATTCGCTATAATGTTTTTGAAAATATGAAACAATATGCACTCACACCATTGAAAAATAAAAATACGTATATTCACCATAATGTTTTTAAAAATTGTGAGGGCGGTATACGCTTTTTAGCTGTAAAAGATGGGAAAAATGCGAAAGATATGAAAGGTAATGAAAGGGGGACACAAGCAGGAAACAATTTAAATATTTTCCAAAATCAATTTATAGGTGAAATGCGTAAAGAAGCTATACGTATTCAAAGTTATAATAATATCAAACATGAAAATATCGTTATAGCAAAAAATGAATTTGATCATGAGTCACAAAGCGTGTATTTAAAGGATATCAAACATCTTTACATATCTAACGAAGCCGATATCAGATTCAAAAAAGTAAATATAGACTGATTATCATTTGTAAATTGAATAATAAATAATGGTGATGTAAACGATTTAAAATTATAAACCAATTTGAAATATATTATGTTATACTCTAATAAATTATTACGAATATTCTGATAATAATTTAAAGGGGGAGCTTGATGAATAATTTAAATAAAGGGGATATGAGAAGGTCGCAGTATTTGATGTTTTTCTCAAATAAAAAAGAGAATAAATCTTATAATGTTGGTCAATTAGTAGGGTTAATTTTAGGTCCTTTGCTCTTTGTACTAACATTGTTGTTATTTCAACCTGACAATTTATCTGATAAAGGTGTATTTGTCTTAGCTATCACATTATGGATTGCCACTTGGTGGATTACCGAAGCGATTCCAATTGCTGCTACAAGTTTATTACCTTTGATATTACTTCCAGTTGGTCATGTGCTCAATCCAGAAGAAGTATCTGCTCAATATGGTAATGACATTATTTTCTTATTTTTAGGGGGCTTTATTCTAGCTATTGCAATGGAAAGGTGGAATCTACATACTCGGGTAGCGCTCCGAATCATTAATACATTAGGTACGAGTACAGGAAGCATATTATTAGGCTTTATGATAGCAACCGGTTTTTTATCCATGTTTGTTTCGAACACTGCAGCGGTTATGATTATGATACCTATTGGTTTAGCAATTATTAAAGAAGCAAATGAATTGAAAAACGGAGATACAAAACCTGAAAGTATTTCTAAATTTGAGCAAGCATTAGTCTTAGCGATAGGTTATGCAGGTACGATTGGTGGTTTAGGTACATTAATTGGAACACCGCCATTAATTATATTAAAGGGGCAATATCAATCAGCTTTTGGTGAAGAAATTAGCTTTGCAAAATGGATGATTATTGGTGTACCAACAGTCATCGTCTTACTGTTTTTAGTTTGGATATATATTCGTTACATTGCGTTTAAACATGATATGAAAACATTGCCAGGTGGGCAAGATTTAATTAGAAAAAAATTAAGTGAACTTGGAAAAATGAAATATGAAGAGAAAGTAGTATTGATTGTATTTTTACTTGCTAGTTTTTTATGGATAACACGAGAATTTTTATTAAAGCATTGGACATTCACTTCAGAAGTTGCTGATGGGACGATTGCCATGTTTATATCTGTCTTATTATTCTTAATTCCTGCTAAAAATAAAGAAAAGCATAAACGTATTATAGACTGGGAAGTAGCTAAGGATTTACCATGGGGAGTATTAATTTTGTTTGGTGGCGGTTTAGCACTAGCAAAAGGTATCTCAGAAAGTGGTTTAGCGAATTGGCTAGGAGAACAATTAAAGTTAATTGAAGGTGTCAGCCCATTGGTTATTGTGCTTGTAATTACAATTTTTGTCTTATTCTTAACTGAAATCACATCCAATACAGCTACAGCTACAATGATATTACCGATCTTAGCCACATTATCTGTCGCAGTTAATGTGCACCCATTGTTACTCATGGTTCCTGCTGCTATGGCAGCAAATTGTGCATATATGTTACCAGTAGGAACGCCTCCGAATGCCATTGTATTTGGCACTGGCAAAATCAGTATCAAAAAAATGGCATCGGTTGGTTTTTGGGTGAATTTATTAAGTATTGTCGTAATCGTGTTGGTTGTATACTTCTTAGTGCCACCTGTTTTAGGTATAGATGTTACACAACCATTGCCATTGAAATAAAAGAAGCGTTTGTAACAAAACTTTGTTACAAACGCTTCTTTTCATATTCAACATGATAACAAGATGAAGTTTTGCTATGAAAACATCTAAACAGTTGTATGGGACAGTTACTAGCAAGAATTAATTGAGTTTATTAAAGGTACCTATAATCGTGACTTGAAAGTCTAAAGTATTAAGTATCTTTATCACTTTTGAAAGGTCTTCGGAAATAGGTGTGTCTGCTTGAACGAAAAAGTGATACATACCTAATTGCGTTTTTAATGGACGAGATTCAATCCAAGACAAGTTAATATTAAATAATACAAACGTATTTAATATACTGGCTAATAGACCTGGTTTATCAAATTTCGGTGTAATTAATAACATCGTGTCGGTTGCTTGTTCGATGTGTTTTGGTTGATTACTGACGACTAGGAAACGAGTGACGTTATGTGGATAATCTTCAATGTTTTGTGCAATTGATGTATAGCCATAAGCTTCACCGCTACCTAAAGGTGCGATTGCACCAACATTTTGTGAAATTTTATCTAAACTTTTAATTGTACTGTCTACATAAGCAATATCAAATCCATGCGCTTGTATATATTGGCTGGTTTGACTAATAGCAGGCCCAATTGAGTATACTGTTGAAATATCATTTACGGTTGCGTTTTCTGAACCATATAAAGCAAATTGTATATCTAAATGAAGTTCACCTTGTGTATATATATTCTGTTGTGTTAATGCGTCGGCTACGATATTAATCGTACCTTCTATTGAATTTTCTATAGGCACAACAGCAATACTTTGACTATCTTCTGAAACAGATGCGACGACTTCGTATAAATTAGATTTTGGAACAAATTCAATTTCTGATTCTGATTTATATTGTGTCGCAGCTAAATAAGAAAATGTGCCCTTTGGTCCTAAATAATAAAGTTTCATGTAATGTAACCCCTTGTTTATCTAAATATAGTGAATCATTTAATGGAATGGACAACCTGAGTCTTCGGTTTTTTTATAAAAGAAATTAGGTTCTTTCATCACATTTTTGTATCCGTGATGATAATTGGGCACCAATGTGGGAGACAAAGAGGGTGCTAACCAAGACCATTTACCAGTAACTTCTCTATCGTGTTTCGTTTCATTCATTTCGAATCTTTCAAATTGTTTAGATGCTGTTAAATGATCGACGATAGAGACGCCAGCATTTTTAAAAGAATGATACACAGCATCGTTTAATTCAACCAATGCACGATCTTTATTGAAAGAATTATTTTTAAGTGTATCAAATTCAAATGCTTCTGCAACACTTTCTAACAAATTATAGCGATAGACATCAGTAAAATTACGAACGGCAATTTCATTTACCATATACCAACCGTTAAATGGCGCAGTAGGATAAGTGATGCCACCAATTTTTAAATCCATACTTGAAATAATAGGGACGGCATACCATTTTAAACCGAGTTGTTGCAGTTTGGGGAATCTGTCATGTGTAATAGATACTTCTTTAATTAAATTTTTAGGGTATTCATGATATTTTATTTTGCTATTCGGCATTTTGTAAATTAAGGGCAAAATATCAAAATGTGTATACTGACCTTGCCATCCAAGATGTTGTGCTAATTTGGTAATCTTTTTCTCAGCTGGATCTCCACATGTTTCGTACCCTGCGTATCTAATTAATTGATTGTTATAAATTTGCGGGGGGTTATCTTTTGAGAAAATTGTGATGTAAGGTTTGATTCTTCCATTATTAGTCGCAATGTCAATATGGTTTTCAATTGCTTCTATAAATTCATCTTCACTTTGTATGTGTCTTGCATCAGACACAGTTAAAGAATCCCAAAAAAATCGTCCGATACAACGATTGGAATTTCTCCATGCCATTTTGGCTCCATAATTCAATTCTTCAAATGTATGCTCATAAGTGCCAGTAGAAAGGATAGCTGACTCAATTTCAGCAATTCGTTCTGTTATTTTATTTTTATCATAATTTAATTCATTATACATGGTTTCTATAAAAGACTTAGCTTCATTTAGCATTAAAAACACCTCATAAATATTATATATCATTTTTAAATTTATAAAATGATAAAACATATAACTGTCATGACTTTGTCGTTAACCATGTCACATTTTAAACAAATTTTAAATAAATAACTGATATCTTTACTTCTATTTTGAATTCGTAAATCAGTCCTGTTTAAAGTGCTAACAATACTTCATTTATGCTAAAATGATGGAAAAGCTGATTGGAGAGATGGTTGTGTACCAATATGAAGATGATACATTAGTGTTGCATAATGATTTATATCAAATAAATATGGCAGAAAGTTATTGGGATGATGGGATCCATGAGCGTATGGCAGTGTTTGATCTATATTTTAGAAGTATGCCATTCGATAGTGGGTATGCAGTGTTTAATGGATTAAAACGTGTTATCGAATATATTAATAATTTTCATTTTTCAAAGTCAGATATTGAATATTTAAAATCAATAGGGTATCAAGACGACTTCTTAAATTATTTGAAAAACTTGAGTTTTACTGGAAGCATACGTTCAATGCAAGAAGGAGAACTTTGCTTTGGAAATGAGCCATTGCTTAGAGTAGAAGCACCACTCATCCAAGCTCAATTGATAGAAACAATGCTTTTAAATATTGTTAATTTTCATACATTAATTACGACAAAAGCAAGCAGAATTAGACAAGTTGCACATGATGATATGTTAATGGAATTTGGTACGCGCCGAGCGCAAGAAGCAGATGCAGCATTGTGGGGAGCTAGAGCTGCATATATAGGAGGCTTTAACTCAACTAGTAATGTACGCGCTGGTAAGTTATTTGGGATACCTGTTTCAGGGACGCATGCGCATACGATGGTTCAAACATATGGTGATGAATACATAGCATTCAAAAAGTATGCTGAGAGACATCAAGATTGTGTGTTTCTAGTAGATACCTTCCATACATTAAAATCTGGTGTGCCAACAGCGATTAAAGTTGCTAAAGAATTAGGCGATAAGATTAATTTTGTTGGTATTCGACTAGATTCAGGTGATATTGCCTACCTCTCAAAAGAAGCACGACGTATGTTAGACGAAGCAGGATTTACTGATGCAAAAATTATTGCATCTAATGACTTAGATGAACAAACGATTACGAGTTTAAAATCACAGGGCGCTAGAGTAGACTCTTGGGGTGTAGGAACTAAATTAATCACGGGTTACGATCAACCAGCATTAGGTGCTGTTTATAAACTCGTTGCTGTAGAAGACAGTGATGGATCATACGTTGACCGCATTAAGTTATCAAATAATGCAGAAAAAGTAACGACACCAGGTAAGAAAAAGGTGTATCGCATAATAAATAAAAAAACGAATAAGGCAGAAGGAGATTACATTACTTTAGAACATGAAGATCCATACGATGAATCGCCTTTGAAATTATTCCACCCAGTACACACATATAAAATGAAATTCATAAAATCATTTATTGCTAAAGACTTACATCATGACATCTTCATAGATGGAGAACTTGTATATGATTTACCAAATGAAAATGAAGCACAAGCCTATTTGAAAGATAGTCTCGCATATTTATGGGACGAGAATAAACGTCACTTAAACCCACAGGAATATCCGGTTGATTTAAGTACGTTATGTTGGGAAAATAAACACAAACGTATCTTTGAAGTTGCAGAACATGTTAAAGAGATGGAGGAAGAAAATGAGTAATTTACAAGATATAGTTGTGAAAGAAATGAAAGTGAAACCATCGATTGAAAGTAAAAGTGAAACACGACATATTATCCAATTTATAAAAAACTATGTTCAATCGCATTCGTTTATTAAATCTTTAACACTAGGTATTTCTGGTGGTCAAGATTCAACTTTAGCAGGTAAATTATGTCAATTAGCAGTAAACGAACTAAAAGAGGACGGCAATGATTGTGAATTTATAGCTGTTAAACTCCCTTATGGTGAGCAAAAAGATGCTGCAGAAGTAGAAGATGCATTAACTTATATCCAACCAGACAAAATTATAACTGTAAATATTAAACCAGCTGTGGATCAAAGTATTCAGTCGTTGAAAGAAGCTGGTGTGAATCTAACAGATTTTCAAAAAGGCAATGAAAAAGCAAGAGAACGGATGAAAGTTCAATTTTCTATTGCTTCTAACCAAAAAGGGATTGTCGTTGGTACGGATCATTCCGCTGAAAATGTCACAGGCTTTTACACAAAATATGGTGATGGGGCTGCAGACATTGCACCTTTATTTGGTTTGAATAAGCGCCAGGGGAAACAGCTCTTAGCGTATTTAGAAGCGCCTAAGCATTTGTATGAAAAAACGCCAACCGCTGATTTGGAAGATGACAAACCACAATTGCCTGATGAAGAAGCATTGGGTGTAAGTTATGATGATATTGATGAT
Organism: Staphylococcus sp. LKG3-1; assembly: GCF_048568385.1. Taxonomy (NCBI): domain Bacteria; kingdom Bacillati; phylum Bacillota; class Bacilli; order Caryophanales; family Staphylococcaceae; genus Staphylococcus; species Staphylococcus sp. LKG3-1. The sequence continues at coordinate 1,000,343 of NZ_CP183796.1, read as the reverse complement.
TATCTAGAAGGCAAATCTGTACCAAGTGAATCTAAAGAAATAATAGAAAATCATTATATAAAAAATGCGCATAAACGAGAATTAGCTTATACAAGATACACATGGCCTAAAAATTAATTTAATTCCGATAACTTTTTAGTGACAAACGAAATCGTAGTTGATAAAATTACTTGAATTTAATGTAAGAGAAAGGAAAATGGTCATGTCAGTAATAACATCTAATCCATGGTTAATGGTTTTAGCAATTTTTATTATAAACGTTGCTTATGTGACGTGTCTTACAATGAGAACAATCTTAACACTTAAAGGATATCGCTATGTAGCTGCCATTGTCAGTTTCTTAGAAGTACTTGTATATGTTGTTGGATTAGGTATGGTCATGTCTAGTTTAGATCAAATTCAAAATGTGTTCGCATACGCTTTTGGATTTTCAATTGGTATCATAGTAGGCATGAAGATAGAAGAAAAACTTGCGCTTGGCTACACTGTTGTAAATGTGACATCATCAGAATATGAGTTAGACTTACCAAGACAATTAAGAGATTTAGGTTATGGTGTAACCCACAATACAGCATATGGTCGAGATGGCAAACGCTTAATATTACAAATTTTAACGCCAAGACGTTTTGAATTTAAATTAATAGATACCATTAAGCAAATCGATGAAAAAGCATTTATTGTGGCATATGAACCACGTCAAATACACGGTGGTTTCTGGGCGAAAGGTGTTAGAAGTAAAAAACTTAAGCAATACGATACGGATGAAGTTGAAAGTATATGAAAAAACAGCAAAAATTTAAAGTCGCAGATAACGAGACGATTCAAGATTGCTTACAACGTATGCGTGAAGCGGGGTATGCGCCGGTCAAACGGTTCGAAAAGCCAATTTATAAAGAGAATAAAGATGGCAGTTTAGAAGTATTGAAGCAAGAAATTGAATTTGTAGGAAAAATGATAGAGCAATAATTTATGAACCGTTATGGATCATCGTATCCGTAGCGGTTATTTTTGGAATGTGTAAATATTTTATAAAGATGACTTAAAAGCCTTATACTTTTTAATATAATTCTGTTAAACTATTACTGAAAAGGTAAACACGAACTTTTAGTCTGAATTATTTATTAATGTACATGTTTTAATGGAATCAAACTAAATTTATGTATGATAGGAGCTTATTTCAATGATTGAACGTTATTCTAGAGAAGAAATGTCTAATATTTGGACGGATCAAAATCGCTATGAGGCATGGTTAGAGGTAGAGATACTTGCATGTGAAGCATGGAGCAAATTAGGTGATATTCCAGCTGAAGATGTTAAGAAAATACGTGAAAATGCTAAAGTAGACGTCGCTCGCGCACAAGAAATTGAACAAGAAACACGTCATGATGTAGTTGCGTTTACAAGACAAGTTTCTGAAACATTAGGTGAAGAGCGCAAGTGGGTCCATTATGGTTTAACTTCAACAGATGTAGTTGATACTGCATTAAGTTACGTCATCAAACAAGCAAATGAAATTATTGAAAAAGACTTGGAACGTTTTATTGATGTATTAGCACAAAAAGCGAAAGACTATAAATATACTTTGATGATGGGACGTACACACGGTGTTCATGCTGAACCAACTACTTTCGGTGTGAAAATGGCCTTATGGTATACAGAAATGAAACGTAATTTAGAACGTTTTAAACAAGTAAGAAAAGAGATTGAAGTTGGTAAAATGAGCGGGGCAGTTGGTACATTTGCGAACATTCCTCCAGAAATTGAAGCCTATGTGTGTGAGCATTTAGGATTAGATGCCGCACCAGTGTCTACGCAGACACTACAACGTGATCGTCACGCATATTATGTTGCAACATTAGCTTTAATTAGCACTTCAATGGAAAAATTTGCTGTAGAAATTCGTAATTTACAAAAAACAGAAACACGTGAAGTAGAAGAAGCATTTGCAAAAGGTCAAAAAGGTTCATCTGCCATGCCACATAAACGTAATCCGATTGGTTCAGAAAATATCACTGGTATTGCACGTGTAATCAGAGGATACGTTACAACAGCATATGAAAACGTGCCATTATGGCATGAAAGAGATATTTCTCATTCATCTGCAGAACGAATTATGTTACCAGATGTAACCATTGCATTAGATTATGGATTGAACAGGTTTACAAATATTGTAGAAAGACTAACTGTCTTTGAAGATAATATGTTAGCGAATATAGATAAAACATTTGGTTTAATATACTCTCAACGCGTATTATTAGCATTGATTAACAAAGGTTTGGCACGTGAAGCTGCATATGATAAAGTACAACCAAAGGCTATGGAATCTTGGGAAACAAAAACACCATTTAGAACTTTAATTGAAGAAGATGCAACAATTACAGACTTACTAACAAAAGAAGATTTAGATGAGTGTTTCAATCCAAAGCATCATCTAAATCAAGTGGATACAATTTTCCAAAGAGCTGGTTTAGAATAATAAAATTTTTCAAGTGAAATCGTTACACTTTAATGTACTAATACGTTAAAATAAGATTATATTGAAAAATACAGGGGTTGTTTTAAATGCAAATAGAAAAACTTAGAGGAAAAGCATTAGATGAACTGTTCGATGCAATATTGACACTTGAAAATAGAGAAGAGTGTTATGAATTCTTTGATGATTTATGTACAGTGAACGAAATCCAATCATTATCACAACGATTACAAGTTGCAAAAATGATTAAACAAGGTTACACATATGCAACCATCGAACAAGAATCAGGTGCATCAACAGCCACAATTTCTCGTGTGAAGAGATCACTACAATGGGGTAATGATGCTTACACGATGATTCTTGATCGTATGAATATAGAAACGGCCGATTAATGATTTAAACCATAAATTTTATCAAATGACGACTAGGTATAGTAACCAAAGTCGTCATTTTTTTATACAATGATGGATTTGATTTTAAAATATGAGATATTATAACGATGTGATTGTCTGGCATTTTGTATTATTTTTGCGGTTTATAACATTGAAGAAGGGTAATGAAATATGTAGCAGACATTTATGAAAATGGAATTCCATTTTAAAATAGGCGATGGTTTTTATAGAATGAAAGGAAGAGAGCTATGTCAAAAAAAGTGATGCTTTTTCTGTTCACTTTAGTATGTTTATGTCTTATTGTTATTTTTATTATGATTCTATCAGCTAATAATTTTAAACCAACTAATGACAATATTGGTAAACCCAAGAATGCCTTACCACTCAAATATGAAAACAATGGTGTAACTTATGTCAATGGTCATGTCATTGTGAATAAACAACTTGCACTTCCGGCGAAATATAAACCAGGCGAAAATAAAATAGCTAAAAAGCAACTAAACAAATTATTGAAGCAAGCAGAAAAAAGAAATTTAGATTTGACCATGACAAGTGGATATAGAAATTTTGAGAATCAAGAAAAAGTGGTAGATACTTTTGTTGAGAAGGATGGTAAGCAAAAGACAACTAAATATGCTGCTAAACCTGGACATTCTGAACACCAAACAGGTTTAGCATTTGATGTAGGAACAAGCCAACCATTAAATGATTTTCATACAGATTTTGAAAAAACTAAAGAAGCACAATGGTTAGCTAAACATGCAGCCAATTATGGTTTTATTATTAGGTATCCTAAGAACCAATCAAAACAAACTGGCTATGCTTATGAACCATGGCATTTAAGGTATGTAGGACCTCAATTGGCAAAAACAATCAATGAGAAAAATACAAATTTAGAAAGCTATTACCATCTTAATAAGTAATATCAAGATGATGCAAAATCACCTCAGAAATTTGGGGTGATTTTTTCTTCAGTATTTTAGAACTCGAGACATAAAAATGATATAATCATATGTATGCTAAAAGAAGGAGAAACATATCATGACTGACATGAATAAGTGGAGACATATTTTTAAATTGGACCCCGCAAAGCCCATCAGTGACGAAGATTTAATGAAAATTTGTACATCAGATACGGACGCAATTATGATTGGTGGAACGGATGACATCACTGAAGAAAATGTTGCGCACTTAATGCATAAAGTTAAATGTTATTCATTACCAATAGTACTTGAATTATCTAATCTTGAAAGTGTTGTACCTGGCTTTGACTTATATTTTATTCCAACTGTTTTAAACAGTAGAGATGTAAAATACCATAATGGTTTATTACTAGAAGCGTTAAAGTCATATGGTACATTGATAGATTTTAATGAAGTTGTGTTCGAAGGATATGTGGTACTTAATCCAGATTGCAAGGTAGCCAAATTAACGCAAGCTGACACGATGATAGATGATGAAGATATTGAAGCTTATGCACAAATGATTAATGATATGTATCAATTACCAGTTATGTATATAGAGTATAGTGGTGTGTATGGCGAAACTAACTTGGTAAAGGCAGCAGCAGACATGTTAACGGAAACACAATTATTTTATGGTGGCGGTATTAGTAACTACGAAGAAGCAGAAATGATGGCTTCTATTGCAGATACAATCATTGTCGGAAATATTATATACGAAGATATAAACAAAGCATTAAAAACAGTTAAAGTAAAGGAGACACATTAATGAATGCATTAGTAAACAAGATGAATGATGAACAGAGTCAAGCAGTACGTACGACAGAGGGGCCACTACTAATTATGGCAGGTGCCGGCTCAGGTAAAACACGTGTGTTAACCCATCGTATCGCATACTTGCTAGATGAAAAAGACGTGTCTCCGTATAACGTCTTAGCGATTACTTTTACTAATAAAGCAGCAAAAGAAATGAAAGCACGTGTTGAAACATTAGTTGGAGAACAAGCTCAGGTATTGTGGATGTCTACATTCCACTCAATGTGCGTGAGGATTTTAAGAAGAGATGCAGACCGTATTGGTATAGAACGTAACTTTACAATTATTGATCCAACTGACCAAAAATCAGTGATTAAAGATGTACTGAAAAATGAAAATATAGATAGTAAAAAATTCGAACCTAGAATGTTTATCGGGGCGATAAGTAACCTTAAAAATGAATTGAAAACACCTGAGGATGCACAAAAAGAAGCAAATGACTATCATGAACAAATGGTTGCAACCGTTTATAAAGGTTATCAAAGACAATTATCTAGAAATGAAGCACTTGATTTTGATGATTTGATCATGGTGACGATTCGATTATTCGAACGTGTACCAGATGTATTAGATTATTATCAAAATAAATTTCAATACATTCATGTCGATGAATATCAAGATACGAATAAAGCACAATATACTTTAGTTAAATTACTTGCCGCTAAATTTAAAAATTTATGCGTTGTTGGAGATTCAGATCAATCAATTTATGGTTGGCGTGGTGCAGATATCCAAAATATTCTTTCTTTTGAAGAAGATTATCCAGAAGCCAAAACGATTTTCTTAGAACAAAATTATCGTTCTACAAAAAATATATTAAATGCAGCGAATGAAGTCATCAAAAATAATTCAGAACGTAAACCGAAAGGGTTATGGACTGGTAATACGAGTGGCGATAAAATTCATTACTATGAAGCTACGACTGAGCGAGATGAAGCTGAATACGTCGTGCGTGAAATTATGAAACACCAAAGAAATGGTAAAAAGTATCAAGATATGGCCATTTTATATCGTACAAACGCACAATCACGTGTACTTGAAGAAACATTTATGAAATCGAACTTACCGTATACTATGGTTGGTGGTCAAAAGTTCTATGACAGAAAAGAAATTAAAGACTTATTAAGTTACTTACGTATTATTGCAAATAGTAATGATGACATTAGTTTACGTCGAGTAATCAATATTCCTAAACGCGGCATCGGTCCATCATCTGTAGATAAAATTCAAGCATATGCGGCACAAAATGATTTAAGTATGTTTGATGCATTAGCAGAGGTTGATTTTATAGGACTATCTAAAAAAGTGACGCAAGAATGTATTAGTTTTTATGATGTTATGCAAAATTTAATTAAACAACAAGAATTTCTTGAAATTACAGAGATTGTAGAAGAAGTATTGACTAAGACAGGCTTTAGAGACATGTTAGAACGTGAACAAACGCTCGAATCTAGAAGTAGATTAGAAAATATCGATGAATTTATGTCTGTACCTAAAGATTATGAAGAAAACACACCCCTAGAAGAGCAATCGCTAATTAACTTTTTAACTGATTTATCACTGGTTGCTGATATTGATGATGCTCAAATTGAAGATGGTATTACGCTCATGACGATGCACTCTGCCAAAGGTCTTGAGTTTCCAATTGTATTTATAATGGGTATGGAAGAATCTTTATTCCCACATATCAGAGCGATTAAGAGTGATGATGAACATGAAATGCAGGAAGAAAGACGTATTTGTTACGTTGCAATAACACGTGCTGAGGAGACCTTATACTTAACACATGCAACATCTAGAATGTTATTTGGTCGTCCTCAATCCAATATGCCTTCGAGATTTTTAAGAGAAATTCCTGAAGATTTATTGGAAATTGAATCTAAAGGTAAATCAAAATCTCAAGCACAGGCAACGAGCAATCGTTTCCAGAATGCTACCAAACAACCTGCTAAACGAGCGCATAGCCAACGTGCTACTGCAACAAAACAAAAGCAATCAGCTACCAATTGGAATGTTGGTGATAAAGTAATGCATAAGTCATGGGGCGAAGGCATGGTAAGTAATGTAAAAGAAAAAAATGGTTCTGTCGAATTAGATATTATCTTTAAATCTGAAGGACCAAAACGCTTGCTAGCACAATTTGCACCTATTGAAAAAAAGGGGGAGTAACAAGTGGCTGATATACAATCGCGTGTAGATGAGTTGCATAGATTATTAAATCAATATAGCTATGAGTACTATGTGAAAGATAATCCATCAGTACCTGATAGTGAGTATGATAAATTACTCCATGAATTGATAGATATAGAAACGCAACATCCAGAATATCGTACTGCGGATTCACCTACAGTTAGAGTAGGTGGTAGTGCGCAGTCCACATTCGAAAAAGTGAATCATGATACGCCTATGCTTAGTTTAGGTAATGCGTTTAACGAAGAAGATTTAAGAAAATTTGATCAGCGTATACGTGATAATATAGGAAATGTTGAGTACATGTGTGAATTGAAAATTGATGGACTTGCAGTTTCATTAAAATATGAGAACGGTCGATTTGTTCAAGGTTTAACTCGTGGGGATGGCACCACGGGCGAAGACATTACTGAAAATTTAAAGACAATACACGCGATACCATTAAAAATTAATGAAAGTAGAACTTTTGAAGTCAGAGGCGAAGCGTATATGCCTAGAAAGTCTTTTGTTAATTTAAATGAAGCGAAAGCTGCGAATGAAGAACAGCCATTTGCTAATCCAAGAAATGCAGCAGCTGGTTCATTACGACAATTAGATTCAAAGTTAGCTGCCAAACGTAAACTGAGCGTTTTCTTATATAGTGTGAATGATTTTACCCAGTTTAATGCAGATACTCAAAGTGAAGCATTAGATGAACTTGACCAACTAGGCTTTAAAACAAACCAAGAACGTCAACGCGTTCAAACGATAGAAGAAGTTATGACTTACATTGACAAATGGACAGAACAACGTGAAAACTTGCCTTATGATATTGATGGTATTGTTATTAAAGTCAATGCTTTAGAACAACAGGAAACATTAGGCTTCACTCAAAAATCACCGCGCTGGGCTATTGCATATAAATTTCCCGCTGAAGAAGTGGTTACGGAATTATTAGATATTGAATTGAGTATTGGTAGAACAGGTGTTGTTACACCCACAGCTGTTCTTGAACCAGTTAGGGTAGCAGGTACAACCGTTTCTCGCGCTTCACTACATAATGAAGATTTAATCCATGATAAGGATATAAGAATAGGTGATAGCGTTGTAATTAAAAAAGCAGGCGACATCATACCTGAAGTAATTAAAAGTGTATTAGACAGACGACCTGATGATGCAGAAATCTATCACATGCCTTCACATTGTCCTAGTTGTGAACATGAATTAGTTAGAATAGAAGGCGAAGTGGCATTGCGTTGTATTAACCCTAAATGCCAAGCGCAATTAGTAGAAGGATTAATTCACTTTGTTTCACGACAAGCGATGAATATAGATGGCTTAGGAACTAAAATAATCCAACAGTTATATGAAAATGAGAAAATAAAAGATGTAGCTGATATTTTCTATTTGACGAAAGAAGATCTTTTACCACTGGACCGTATGGGCGAGAAAAAAGTAGATAATTTACTCAATGCTATTGAAAAAGCTAAATCGAATTCATTAGAACAATTATTATTTGGTCTTGGTATTCGACATTTAGGCGTTAAAGCTAGCCAAGTGATTGCTGAAAAATATGGAACGATAGATGAACTGTTTCATGTGACGGAAGAAGCGTTAATGGATATTCATGATGTGGGGCATAAGCTAGCTCAATCTGTAGTAACTTATTTAGAAAATGAAGATATACGTGCATTAATTGATAAATTAAAAGCAAAAAATGTTAATATGATTTATAAAGGTGTTAAGACAACAGAATTAGAAGGACACCCAGATTTTAAAGATAAAACAATTGTCCTAACTGGTAAGTTATATCAAATGACAAGAAATGAAGCATCCAATTGGTTAGCATTACAAGGTGCAAAAGTAACCAATAGCGTAACAAAAAATACCGATTTGGTCATAGCAGGTGAAGATGCTGGTTCTAAACTAGCTAAAGCAGAAAAATTTGGTACAGAAATTTGGTCAGAAAAAGCTTTTGTTCAGAAACAAAATGAAATAGAGGGATAGAGGAGATAATGCATGAAACGAACGATTATACTATTCATCTCAGCAATTTTGGTATTAACAGCTTGTGGAAATAATGATGAAAAATCAAAAGAACAATCTAATGAAAAAGAGCAACAAAAAGAGTCAGGTTCCGTAAAAGAAATTGCAACGGATAAAAATGTGCAAGGTGATAATTATAGAACGATTTTACCATTTAAGGAGAGCCAAGCACGTGGATTATTACAAGATAACATGGCGAACAGTTACAATGGTGAAGACTTTGAAAATGGTTTGTTAGATTTAAGTAAAAGTGTATTTCCAACGGATGACTACTTATATCAAGATGGACAATACTTAGATAAAGATATGATTAATGCTTTTCTAAATCCAAAGTATACTAAAGATGAAGTTAACAAAATGGATGAAAGTGATAGAAAAGAGAAAAAAGCAAATGAAAACTTGGGGCTAAATCCATCTCATAAAGGTGAAACAGATCCTGAAAAAATTGCTGAACAATCACCTGCATATTTATCTAATATTTTAGAACAAGATTTTTATGCGAGTGGTGATACAAAAGGTAAAAAAATAAAAGGTATGACAATAGGTTTAGCTATGAATAGTACATATTATTATCAAAAAGAAAAAGACGGTGAAACCTATAGCAAAGACCTCGACGATAAAGAAATTGAAAAACAAGGTAAACAAATGGCAGAAGAATTACTTTCTCGAATTCGGGAAAATAAGGATTTGAAAGAAATACCTATACATTTTGCTATTTATAAACAATCTGGTGAAAATTCAATTGTTCCAGGTGAGTTTATTGCAGGGACAACGGTTGAAGATGGTAAGACACGTATTAATGATTGGAAAGATATTAATCAAAAAACAGCCTTATTACCTTCTGAAGAAGCGGGAGAGCTTGATGAAAATTTAAATTCCGATTTCAAACAATTTAATGACAACCTACAAACCTATTTTAATAATTTCACACAAGCAGTGGGTACAGTTAAATTTGATAATAAAAAAGCGAAACAACTATCCGTTGATTTACCTATAGATTATTACGGTAAAGCAGAAACGATTGGTATCACTCAATATGTAACAGAACAAGCTGATAAATATTTTGATGGTATTGATGAATATGAAATTCATATTAAAGATGGTAATAATCCGAAAGCACTTATAAGTAAAACGAAAGACGACAAAGAACCACAAGTTCATATTTATAAAAACAACAATTAACCGAAACAATTAACCAAGATAATGACAATCTTGCATAGACAAAAAATAACGCCAAACTGATATCAATTATAATGATATACCAGTTTGGCGTTTTGTATTGAATTAACAGTTATAATATCAAACTATTCCTTTACGATTTGTTTTACTTTATCTAGGTCATGTGTCACAAATGAACCAGGTTTTTTAGTGTATTTACTAACAAAGTAAGTAGTAATCACACTTGCTAAGAATCCAGGAATAATTTCATACATACCAAATAGCTCATTGATAGAAGCTAATGGTTTAATCCAAACAATCCAAATAATTACGACCAATGCACCGGTAATCATGCCTGCAAGTGCACCAGTACGTGATAGACCTTTCCAATAGAGTGAGAAGATAACTAATGGACTAAATGCGGCACCAAATCCTGCCCAAGCATTACCAACTAAATTTAGTATCGTATCGTTTGGCGACCAAGCAATCCATATAGCCACAATCGCTACAATTAATACAGATAAACGACCAACCATTACGAATTCTTTCTCGTGTGCTTTAGCTTTATCTTCACCACGAATGAGTTTATAAAAGTCTTCCGTTAAGGAACTTGAAGTTACCAGTAATTGTGAAGAAATTGTACTCATGATGGCTGCCAAAATTGCTGCCAATAAGAAGCCTCCAACTAAAGGGTGGAATAAAATTTGGCTCATAACGATAAATAAAGTTTCAGGATCCTCTAACTTGATGTTGCGTTCAGAAATAAAGGCAATACCTGTTAAACCAACTGCAACAGCACCTAATAACCCAATCACCATCCAGCTAATACCTAATCTTCGTGCTTTTGGTAATAATTTGTGCGATTTTATAGACATAAATCTAACAATAATATGAGGTTGTCCGAAATAACCCAATCCCCAAGCAAACAGTGAAATGATACCTAAAACGGTTGTGCCTTTAAATAGATTCATATTTGTTGGTTTCATCTCTGCTACTTGTTTAAACGTATCGATGCCGTTTAAATCGATAAGTGCAACGATAGGGACCATCACCATAGCGATTAACATGATCACTCCTTGGAAGAAGTCGGTGATAGATACAGCAAGATAACCACCGAAAAATGTATAAAATATGACTATAAATGCAACCATTAGTAATCCCCAATGATAATTCAAACCGAAGGCACTTTCGAATAATTTACCACCTGATACAAAACCGGAATGTGTGTATAAAGTGAAAAAAACAACAATAATTAAGCCGGATATAATTTTTATGTAATTATTGTGATCATTTAATCTGTTTTTAAAGAAATCTGGTAATGTAATCGCATCACCAGCCAATTCTGTATAGACACGTAGACGAGGTGCAACGACAAAATAATTTACATAGGCGCCTAATGAAAGACCAATGGTAATCCACATAGCAGATAACCCAGTACTATAAACAGATCCAGGTAGCCCCATAATCATCCAGCCACTCATATCTGATGCACCTGCTGAAAGTGCTGTCACATAAGGACCGATGCTCCTACCGCCTAACATAAATTCACTTAAATTACCTGTAGCTTGTTTGTATCCGTAGTAACCGATAAATAATAATATAATGAAATATATGATGATCATTATATATGTTTGCCAACTTGCATGTACTTGGTTGGCCAATGAAGTGCCTAATATCAGCATCGTCCTCATCTCCCTTTGTTTTAAATGATTCTATTGTACTACATGAATTATTATACAATGTAATTTATAAATAGAATAGTATTATTTTAGTTTAATGAAAAAATACATTTTAGCCATGCTTTGTTAAGCGCTTCCATTAAATGATGTATAGTTACATGAAATATAAAGTGCAATGATTGATTATGCATTTTAAAAAATAAATCGTGCGTGATTTAGGTGGTAAAATTTAAACAATGGCCATTTTTAACGTATGAATGACAAGCAAATAATAGCAATTTAAAGTTTTAATTTACTGTTATTATTGAAAAACTTAGATTTTTCAACGAAATTTTGGTACAATTTTGTAATGAATGAGTAAAAAGGAGGCTTTTATTTAATGGCTAAAGTTACACGAGAAGAAGTTGAACATATAGCAAATTTAGCAAGACTTCAAATTACTGAAGATGAAACGACTGAAATGCAAAATACATTAGAAAGCATTTTAAACTTTGCTAATCAAATAGATACAGCGGATACTAGTGAAATTGAACCAACATATCACGTACTAGATTTACAAAATGTATTACGTGAAGATAAAGCAATCGAGGGCATCCCTCAAGAGCTTGCATTAAAAAATGCTAAAGAGACGGAAGATGGACAGTTTAAAGTACCATCTATCATGAATGAGGAGGACGCTTAAGATGACCATCCGTTATGAATCTGTTGAGAATTTGATCAACTTAATCAAAAACAAAGAAATTACACCATCTAAAGTTGTAAGTGATATTTACGATGCAATTGAAGAAACTGATCCAACGATCAAATCGTTTCTTGCATTAGATAAAGAAAATGCTATTAAAAAAGCACAAGAATTAGATGAATTACAAGCAAAAGACCAAATGGAAGGCAAGTTATTTGGTATTCCAATGGGTATTAAAGATAACATTATTACTGAAGGTGTAGAAACAACATGTGCTAGTAAAATGTTAGAGGGCTTTGTACCAATTTATGAATCAACTGTGATGAATAAATTACGAAATGAACAAGCAGTGCTTATCGGTAAATTAAATATGGATGAATTTGCTATGGGTGGTTCTACTGAAACATCATATTACAAAAAAACTGTAAATCCTTTCGATCATACTGCAGTACCTGGTGGTTCTTCGGGTGGTTCTGCCGCAGCAGTTGCAGCTGGTTTAGTTCCTTTCAGTTTAGGTTCTGATACTGGTGGCTCAATTCGTCAACCAGCAGCTTATTGTGGAATTGTCGGTTTGAAACCAACATATGGCCGTGTATCACGTTTTGGTCTAGTAGCCTTTGCATCGTCATTAGATCAAATTGGACCATTGACACGTACAGTTAAAGACAATGCATTAGTCTTGGAAGCAATTACTGGGGTAGACGAAAATGATTCAACAAGTGCGCCAGTTGAAGATGCTGATTACACTTCTGATATCGGTAAAGATATTAAAGGATTGAAAATCGCACTTCCAAGTGAGTATTTAGGTGAAGGTGTTTCTGATGAAGTCAAAGCATCTGTAAAAGAAGCAGTCGAAACTTTAAGAGGTCTTGGTGCCACTGTAGAAGAAGTATCATTACCGAATACGAAGTATGGGATTCCTTCTTATTATGTAATTGCATCTTCTGAAGCTTCTTCTAACTTGTCTCGTTTCGATGGTATTAGATATGGATATCATTCTCCAGAAGCGAACTCATTAGAAGAATTATATAAAATGTCTAGAAGTGAAGGCTTTGGTGAGGAAGTTAAACGCCGTATCTTCTTGGGAACATTTGCATTAAGTTCAGGTTATTATGATGCATTTTATAAAAAATCACAAAAAGTTAGAACATTAATCAAAGATGATTTCAATCGTATATTTGAAAATTATGATGTTGTCGTTGGTCCAACTACACCTACAACAGCTTTCAATTTAGGTGACGAAATAGATGATCCACTTACAATGTATGCGAACGATTTATTAACAACGCCAGTTAATTTAGCTGGTTTACCAGGTATCTCTGTTCCTTGTGGACAATCAAATGGCCGCCCAATCGGTTTACAATTTATAGGTAAACCATTTGATGAAAAAACACTATATCGTGTCGCTTACCAATATGAAACAAAATTTAATTTTCATAATGAATACGAAAAACTATAAGGAGTGGAAATCATGCATTTTGAAACAGTTATCGGACTAGAAGTCCACGTTGAGTTAAAAACAGATTCTAAAATGTTTTCTCCAGCGCCAGCGCATTTTGGAGCAAAACCGAACTCAAACACAAATGTTATCGACCTAGCATATCCAGGTGTATTACCAGTTGTAAACAGACGTGCTGTTGATTGGGCCATGAGAGCTTCAATGGCATTGAATATGGAAATTGCTACAGAATCTAAATTTGACCGTAAAAACTATTTTTATCCAGATAATCCAAAAGCTTATCAAATTTCACAATTTGATCAACCAATTGGTGAAAATGGTTATATCGATATCGAGGTTGATGGTGAAACAAAACGCATTGGTATCACGCGTTTACACATGGAAGAAGATGCTGGTAAATCAACACATAAAGATGGTTATTCTTTAGTTGATTTAAATAGACAAGGTACACCATTAATTGAAATCGTATCGGAACCAGATATTCGCTCTCCTCAAGAAGCATACGCATACCTAGAAAAACTACGTTCAATCATTCAATATACAGGCGTTTCAGATTGTAAGATGGAAGAAGGTTCATTACGTTGTGATGCCAACATTTCATTACGTCCGTATGGTCAAGAAGAATTTGGTACAAAAGCTGAGTTGAAAAACTTAAACTCCTTCACATATGTTCGTAAAGGTCTTGAATACGAAGAAAAACGTCAAGAAGAAGAATTGTTAAATGGTGGAGAAATTTTACAAGAAACACGTCGGTTTGACGAGTCTAATGGTAAGACATTATTAATGCGTGTTAAAGAAGGATCTGACGATTACCGTTATTTCCCAGAACCAGATATTGTACCTTTATATGTAGATAAAGAATGGAAAGAACGCGTTCGTCAAACGATTCCTGAATTACCTGATGAAAGAAAAGAAAAGTATGTAAATCAATATGGTTTACCTGCCTACGATGCACACGTACTTACACTGACAAAAGAAATGTCTGATTTCTTCGAAGGTGCAGTTGCAGAAGGTGCAGATGTTAAATTGACATCTAACTGGTTAATGGGTGGCGTAAACGAATATCTAAATAAAAATCAAATTGATTTATTAGATACTAAGTTAACACCAGAAAACTTAGCGGGTATGATTAAATTAATTGAAGATGGCACAATGAGTAGTAAAATAGCTAAAAAAGTATTCCCTGAACTAGCTGAAAATGGCGGGGATGCAAAACAAATTATGGAAGATAAAGGCTTAGTGCAGATTTCTGACGAAGCAACATTGCTTAGATTTGTAAATGAAGCATTGGATAATAACGAGCAATCTATTGAAGACTATAAGAATGGTAAAGGTAAGGCTATGGGCTTCTTAGTTGGACAAATTATGAAAGCTTCTAAAGGTCAAGCTAATCCACAGTTAGTTAACCAATTGTTAAAACAAGAATTGGATAAACGATAATTCAATATATCTAGACCCTGTAGCTCAAATTATGCTACAGGGTCTTTTAAATGCGATGTGCCTTAAACATTTTCTTTGGAATTTAACCTAAAATGCTTTTAACATCTATGTAAATCATATAATATAGGTATTGAGTATATGAAGTAGAGGGATAAATTATGAGAAAAAGAGCTAGAATCATTTATAATCCAACATCTGGAAAGGAATTATTTAAACGCACATTACCAGATGTTTTAATTAAATTAGAAAAAGCTGGATTTGAAACAAGTGCATATGCCACAGAAAAAGTAGGCGACGCAACTACAGAAGCAGCACGTAGTTTAGAACAAAATTACGATGTACTGATTGCAGCTGGTGGAGATGGTACTTTAAATGAAGTCATAAATGGCATTGCTGAAAAGCCAAATAGACCAAGTTTAGGTATTATACCGATGGGCACTGTGAATGATTTTGGTCGTGCATTACATTTACCCACAGATATCATGAGTGCGATAGATGTCATTATTGAGGGACATATGACACGTGTGGATATTGGTAAGATGAATAGTCGTTATTTTATTAACTTAGCTGCAGGTGGACAACTAACTCAAGTATCATACGAAACTCCGAGTAAGTTGAAATCCATTGTAGGACCATTCGCGTATTATATCAAAGGTTTTGAAATGTTACCTCAAATGAAAGCCGTGGATATTCGTATTGAATATGATGACGAAGTATTCCAAGGAGAAGCCTTGTTATTCTTACTAGGGCTTACGAATTCAATGGCTGGGTTTGAAAAATTAGTCCCCGATGCTAAATTGGACGATGGTTATTTTACATTAATTATCGTTGAAAAAGCTAACTTAGCTGAATTAGGCCACATTATGACGTTAGCATCAAGAGGTGAACATACCAAGCATCCTAAAGTACATTACAAGAAGGCCAAATCTATTAGCGTTTCATCATTCACCGATATGCAATTAAATGTAGATGGTGAATATGGAGGCAAATTACCTGGTAATTTTTTAAACTTGAAACAACATATTGAAGTATTCACACCAAATGATATTAAAAATGAAGAAATTATAGAACAATGATACAAATAAAAATACAATTTAGATTAAACTACGAGGTTAGGTCAGTCAACATACATCCTAACCTCTTTTAATGTGGGGTGAAGTAATGAATGCGATACAAAAAAATGAAGTAATTGAAGGAACAGTGATAGATTTAACACATGAAGGTCATGGTGTTGTGAAATTTGATCGTTATCCAATTTTTGTGCCCAATGCACTCATTAATGAAGTGATAGCGTTTAAAGTAATCAAAGTGAAAAAGAACTTCGCAATTGGTAAGCTGGTTGAAATTAAAGAAAAAAGTACTGATCGAGTAGAACCACCGTGTATATATTATTATAAATGTGGTGGTTGTCAGTTGCAGCACATGACATATCAAGCGCAGTTAAATATGAAAAAAGAACAAGTTGTGAATTTATTTCAACGTAAAGCTGGATTTAAAGATACAATCATTCATGACACGATTGGTATGGAAAATCCTTGGTACTACAGAAATAAATCACAAATTCCAGTGGGTAAAAACAATGAGAATAAAGTTATAACAGGATTTTATCGTCAACGTAGCCACGATATTATTGATATGGATGAATGTTTGATTCAAGACCAACTACACCAAGAAGTTATAAATAAATTAAAAGCGTGGTTCAATGAACTAAACATCAGTGTTTATAATGAGCGTAAAAAGCAAGGCATGATGCGTCATGTTGTAATAAGAACAGGGCATCATTCTAGAGAACTCATGGTCATTTTTGTAACAAATGGCAAAAAATTTAAACAAGGTGACATCCTAACAGAACGTTTAAAACAACATTTTCCAGCAATAGTGAGTATTAAACAAAATGTAAATGATACACATTCCAACGTTATAATGGGACAAAATTCTTATACACTTTATGGTAAAGATGAGATTGTCGATACGTTGTCAGATGTGACATTTAAAATTAATGACCAATCATTTTATCAAATTAATTCTATCCAAACAGAAAAACTATATCAACGTGCTATAGATTATGCTGAACTACAGGGAGAAGAAACAGTGTTGGATACTTATTGCGGTATTGGGACCATTGGTTTATATATGGCTCCCAAAGCAAAACATGTCTATGGTGTTGAGGTTGTGCCAGAAGCCATTACAGATGCTCAACAAAATGCGACTATAAACCAATTTGAAAATACTACTTTTGTCTGTGGTAAGGCAGAAGAAGTTATCTTAAAATGGAAATCAGAAGGAATAAGACCAGATGTTGTAATGGTTGATCCACCTAGAAAGGGTTGTGACGAAACATTTTTGAAGACATTATTAGAGCTAAATCCTCAAAAAATTGTCTACATATCATGTAACCCATCAACGCAACAGCGTGATGCACAATTATTAGCAAACCAATATAAGTTAACACAAATTACACCGGTTGATATGTTTCCACATACTACGCATGTTGAAACAGTGGCACAATTTGAACGTATATAAAGCATTGATGCAAAGACTGTATTACTTATAATTAAATACGTTTTATATATATGACTTGTGTAAAAATAATTAATAATTTGTTTGCTAAACATTGCAAAATATTGCAAAATGAGTAAGTTTGTTAAAATTCAATTACAAGCAACTTACTTTCATTTTAACCCCTTTCATAGTGGTGATAATCGTTGTATACTCTAGTTAATAACGAGTGACGAGGAGGGCGTCTAATGTTTAAAATTGATTTGTTTTCTAATAAGAAAGCAGTTGAAGGTTTTATTTTATTTCAATTAACTATTGTGATGATTAGCATTTTGATTTCTTATAAAATGGCATATTCTATGACCCATATTATAGAACAAAACATAATTTTTAATATTATTTTTGGTATTGTTGGTTTTGCAGCAGTGTATTTCTTGCATGAATTTATTCATAATATAATGTTCAGAGTAATGTCAAAAGGTAATAAACCTACATATCGTATTAAATCAGGTTTGATTACAACACATATGCCAAATGTTTATTTTAAAAAATGGCAATACATGACAATTATGTTAGCCCCTTTAGTCATTATCACAAGCGTATTATTAGTAATATTTTCGTATTTTGCTTACTCATCTATTATCTTTATTGCATGTTTTCACATAGGATATTGCGTAATGGATATGTATTTCCTTACAGGTTTATTAAATAAACATGTACAACTTATTGAAGATACAGAAGAAGGGATTAAATTTTATACACAAGCGCATGCCCCTGCTCAAGAATTTCGAACTGAATTGAAATCATAATATGATAAATGTAACTTTGATAAAGGATCAGCTCCGTTTGAGTAAATGATCATTTGAATATTAAATTCAAACTGATTAACTTAAACGTGTACTGTTCCTTTTTTTATTGAGCAAATTCAAAGAAAAATGATGATGGAGGATGTAAGATAAAAACAACACAATTATAAATTATATCGAATACAGGAGGTGAGGGCATTGTCAGAAAGACGGATTATACATGTGGATATGGACTACTTTTTCGCACAAGTAGAAATGAGGGATAACCCTAAACTAAAAGGAAAACCTGTCATTGTTGGTGGTAAAGCTAGTGGAAGAGGGGTCGTATCAACGGCATCATATGAGGCAAGACAATATGGTGTACATTCTGCGATGCCCACTGCACAAGCGCATAAATTATGTCCTAACGGGTACTATGTGACGCCAAGATTCGAAGCTTATAAAACTGCATCGGAAAAGATTATGAATATATTTAAAAGTTATACAGAGGTTGTTGAACCTTTGTCTTTGGATGAAGCATATTTGGATATCACACATCTTGTCAGACCTGATTTACCAGCCTCTCGAATCGCTCAATATATCAGGAGAGATATTTATGAAGCTACAATGCTTACTTCGTCAGCAGGTGTATCATATAATAAATTTTTAGCTAAATTAGCAAGTGGTATGAACAAGCCCAACGGTTTAACAGTTATTGACTATAGAAATGTTCATGATATTTTAATGGGCTTAGACATTGGAGATTTTCCTGGTGTTGGTAAAGCTTCAAAACAAAAAATGCATCAAGAAGCGATTTATACAGGACAGGATTTATATAATCAAAGTGAACGGGACCTTATTAGACTATTTGGTAAGCGTGGACATGGCTTGTACAATAAAGCGAGGGGGATAGATCATAATCCAGTAAAGCCTACTAGAATCAGGAAATCTGTTGGTACAGAACGAACATTTGCCACAGATATGAATGAGGATGAAGAAATTTTACAAAAAATTTGGGAATTAAGTAATAAAACAGCAGAACGTCTAGCTAAATTACAAAAATCTGGAAAAACAATAACAGTAAAAATTAAAACATTTAAGTTTGAATCTTTGTCGAAACAACGTAGTCTTAGAGACCCGGTTCGCTCAGAAACTGACATATACAATATTGCTTATGATTTATATACAGAATTAAAAAATCCTGAAACGCCTATTCGTCTTGTAGGGGTGACTGTTGGTAATCTTGAAAAAGCGACATATGAAAATATGACAATATACGATTATATTTAATAAGATAGAAATTGATTTATATTAGCTAAGTTATTTTACAGACATCTCAAGGAAATAGAATTAATCTTTATCTTTTAAATCCTTGCCGTAGATATTTAACATACTAGGTAAATCATCATAATGTTTTAAGAGACGGAACGTAATCATAGCACATGCTTTAGCATCATTGAGCGCATCATGATGTCCATGAAAATCTAAATTATAATATTGCATCATGTAATTTAGACCATAGCGATGATTTTCTACTGTTCTTCTTGAAAGTTGTAAAGAGCAAAAGTAAGTCATATTAGGGGTATCAAAACCAAATGCACTAATACTTTCATGTAGAACGTTCATATCGAATGCTGCATTATGCGCAACGACGGGTAAATCCCCGATAAATTGCAACATATAGGGATATACTGTTTGAAATGTAGGCGCATCTTCAACTTGTTCAGGATGTATGCCGTGGACTGCGATATTTTGTTGTGAGAAATAGTCATTAGGGTTAACAAGTGTATAGAAAGATTCTGTTATCTGGTGGTTGACTACTTTAACCATACCAACAGCACAAATACTTGTACGTTTACCGTTGGCAGTTTCAAAATCTAAAGCTATAAATGCATCGTTACTCATGGAGCAAGTTCCCTTTCTATAATTGAATATGTTATGACTTTATAGAATAAATGAAAGACAGTCAAGTTAATGAGATTGAACTAACATTTACTGCCTAATTCAAAAAAGTCTGGGACATTTATTGATGTCCCAGACTTTTTTGATATATAAATTCATGAGTATTACCTATTAATTATTCTGATTCATCAAATGAACGTGCAGCTAACTCTTTTTCATAAAGATAAAGTGTATTACTATCATCACCAATACGATTTAAGTAATCGATATGCGTTTCAAACATAGCTTCTTCTTCAACTTGCTCGTCTAAGAACCAATTTAAGAATGAAATCGTAGCATAATCTTTATCTTTGTTAGCTAAATCTGATAAATTATAGAATCTACGTGTAACGTCTTGTTCTTGAGCCAAACCATCTTCAAACGTTTCTAAGATGCTGCTGAACTCTGTTTTTGGTGCAGGAATTGCTGTAAATAAAGCATGCTCTCCACGGTCGTTAATATAGTCATATATTTTTTTACCATGGAATCTTTCTTCTTTAGCTTGTTGAATATAAAAATTTGCAAAACCTTCGTAAGAATTGTCGTCACAAAAGGCAGCCATAGCCATATAAGCGTGAGCAGCATAAAATTCATGATTCATTTGTTCATTTAAAGCATCTAATAGTTCTTTGTTTAACATAATTAATAAGCCTCCTATACTTTTTTTCAGTATAGCAAAACTAGACTTAGTAGTAAATTATACGCTACTTTATTTGAAAAAGACTCATGTAAATTGGGTTGAGAATTGTTTGGAATACAACATAATCGTGTTATAATATTTGAGTGAAGAGTAGAGGAGGAGCTAAATGAGATACTGGACTGCAACCCGCTTAGCAAAATTGGCAAGGCAAGCAAGTAAAGCTGCTGGCAAAAAAGGCACAGACTTGCCCGGTCAAGTAGCTAGAAGAGTAGATAAAAATATATTAAGAAAGTTAGCATCTCAAGTTGATGAGATTGTTTTTATAAGTGGTACGAACGGGAAAACAACCACTTCAAACCTAATCGGTCATACATTAAAAGCTAATGATATAGAAATCATACATAATAATGAAGGCGCAAATATGGCTGCAGGTATTACATCTGCTTTTATTTTGCAAAATAAGAAAAATACAAAAATCGCAGTCATTGAAATTGACGAGGGCTCTATTCCGAGAGTGCTTAACGAAGTAACACCAACGATGATGGTTGTTACGAATTTCTTCCGAGATCAAATGGACCGTTTTGGTGAAATTGATATTATGGTTAATAACATAGCAAAGGCGATTAATAATAAAGGCATTAAATTATTATTGAATGCAGATGATCCATTTGTGAGTAGGTTGAAAATTGCGAGTGACACGGTGGTTTACTATGGCATGAAGGCACACGCACACAAATTTGAACAAAGTACAATGAATGAAAGCCGTTATTGTCCAAACTGCGGACGTTTACTCCATTATGACTATATCCAATATAACCAAATTGGTCATTATCACTGTGAATGTGGTTTTAAACGTGAGGATACACAATATGAAGTATCCTCATTTACACTGACACCGTTTATAAACTTAAATATTGGTTCTAAAACGTTTAATATGAAAATAGCTGGTGATTTTAATGCTTATAACGCGATTGCTGCATATTCTGTATTAAGAGAGTTAGGCATTAATGATGACGGCATCAGAAAAGGTTTTGAAACGTATACATCAGACAACGGCCGTATGCAATATTTTAAACAAGATAGCAAAGAAGCTATGATAAACTTAGCCAAAAATCCTGCAGGGATGAACGCAAGTCTCTCAGTAGGTGAACAATTAAGCGGTAGTAAGGTTTACCTTATCAGTTTAAATGATAATGCTGCAGATGGTAGAGATACATCGTGGATATATGATGCAGATTTTGAAAAATTAACAAGACAACAAATAGAGACAATTATTGTTACAGGAACTAGAGCAGAAGAACTTCAATTAAGATTAAAATTGGCTGGTGTTACAGTACCTGTTATCTTAGAGCGCGATATTTACAAAGCGACTGCTAAATCTATGGAATATAAAGAGAGCTTTACTGTAGCAATTCCAAATTATACTTCGCTCGCACCTATGTTAGAACAATTAAACCACTCTTTTGAGGAGGTCAAAGCGAAATGAATGAATTAACTGTTTATCATTTTATGCCTGATAAATTAAATTTATATAGTGATATTGGTAATATCTTTGCGTTAAGACAACGTGCTAAATTGAGGAATATCCAATTAAATGTAGTTGATATCAATGAAACAGAAGGTATCACGCTAGATAACTGTGATATATTTTTCATTGGTGGTGGCAGTGATAGAGAACAAGCCTTGGCTACGAAAGAATTAAGCAAAATAAAAACGGTATTGAAAGATGCCATTGAAGAAGGCATGCCCGGTCTGACAATTTGTGGTGGGTATCAGTTCTTGGGGAGTAAATACATTACACCAGATGGTACAGAATTAGCTGGTTTAAATATTTTAGACTTTTATACTGAGTCACAAACAAATCGTCTTACAGGCGATATTGTGATTGAAAGTAAAACTTTTGGAACAATAGTTGGTTTTGAAAATCATGGTGGCCGTACATATCATAAGTTTGGTACTTTAGGTCACGTTACACATGGATATGGAAATAATGATGAAGATGCAAAAGAAGGTATTCATTATAAAAATCTATTAGGTACATATTTACATGGTCCAATTTTACCAAAAAACCATGAAATTACTGATTATTTATTAGAAAAAGCATGTGAACGTAAAGGCATTGCTTTTGAGCCTAAACAAGTAGATAATACTGAAGAAGAAGCTGCTAAACAAGTTATTGTTGATCGCGTAGCTAAAAATTAAATTATAAAAAAGCACACTCGTAAAGCGATATGAATATTGATGTGCACCCCAAAAGTTGGACTAAAAATCTAACTTTTAGGGGTGCACATCAATGTATGCTTATAGGAGTGTGCTTTTTATTTAAGAATAAATTTAGATTTATGCAAAACGATGATCTAATATGCGATAAATCAATAGAATTTCATAAATGACATGACTTTTAAGTTGATTGCTATCAAACTCATCTAAACCTTTCACAGACATTTTTAGTAAAGAGGCATGTTGTTTCTTACGCTCGAAGTGTCCAGTCGAATATATATTGTTTATACTTTGTGCGATACTTAAAATCGCCAATTTTTCATCGTTTGTAAAAGTAATTATCGTATCTTTCGGTAAATAAACTAAATTAGATAAATGGGTAATAAACAACCTATTAGTATGCGCGCGCGTAGTTAGTGCTTTAAGTTGAATCCATTCTGAATCATGGTGTTTGTGATAGCTTAGTTCATCTTTTTGATAAGAAAGTAAGGTTTCCACTTTTTGATTTAAATCGATTAATTGATTTAATTGACGATAAGGCGCGCCTTTTGTAAATTTACCAAGTAATAATTGACGCATACGTAATTCAAAGAGTTCGTACATTTTTGATTCAGTCAAATTAATAGATGATTCAACTTGATCATAATATTTTGGAGGTAAAATAATAAAGTTTACTAATCCAGCTGTTACGAGTCCGATGATAGCAGTTAATAATCTAGAAAAGAAATTAAAGAAAT
Source organism: Staphylococcus sp. LKG3-1 (assembly GCF_048568385.1). Taxonomy (NCBI): domain Bacteria; kingdom Bacillati; phylum Bacillota; class Bacilli; order Caryophanales; family Staphylococcaceae; genus Staphylococcus; species Staphylococcus sp. LKG3-1. The sequence continues at coordinate 976,245 of NZ_CP183796.1, read as the reverse complement.
AGGCTTCATGAATACCTGGAATCATAGCCATAGCTGTTAATGTAGCTACCGTAGTACCCACATGTAAATTAAGTTTGGTACATAGAATAATTGTGAACGTAGCGCTCAATGCATATGCGAAAGGGGATTGGTCCCCAAATATAAATGTGAATATGACTGCAAATAATGCCCCAATAATGGTTGCTGGCAAACGACGATAGCCTTTTTTTAATGAAGCTTTAGCTGTAGGTTCAATCGTCACAATAGCCGTTAATATAGCAAATATCGGATTTAAGTTTAAAGCTAAACAAAATAATGCAGTCAGAAATGTGGCTAGACCCGTTTTAATTGTACGAGCACCGATAATTTTTTTATACCAGTTATCATTCATTTAAAAACTCCTAATGTGATGTATAGTCAAATAACTGCTCAAAATGGTGAGTAGTCGTATTATTAATATCTGTGAAATGTTAAACTATAGTTGATAAAATTTTCTAATTTATTATATCAAAAAAAGTCTGCTATAATAATAAAGAATATAAATTACAAAAAGGAACGGGATAATATGATTGTAAAAACAGAAGAAGAATTAACAGCATTAAAAGATATTGGTTATATTTGCGCGCTAGTAAGAGATGAAATGCAATCAGCAACTAAGCCAGGAATTACAACAAAAGAACTAGACGATATTGCAAAGGACTTATTTGAAAAGCATGGAGCGATATCAGCGCCAATTCATGATGAGAACTTTCCAGGTCAAACATGTATCAGTGTAAACGAAGAAGTAGCTCATGGTATACCTGGTAAACGTAAAATACGTGAAGGTGATTTAGTGAATATAGATGTGTCTGCGCTTAAAAACGGATACTATGCAGACACAGGGATTTCATTTGTTGTTGGTGAACCGGACAATCCATTAAAACAAAAAGTGTGTGATGTGGCATTAGAAGCATTCGAAGCCGCAATGACACGTGTAAAACCTGGTGCTAAATTAAGCCAAATTGGTAAAGCAGTACATGCGACTGCACGAAAAAATAACCTTACAGTAATTAAAAACCTAACAGGTCATGGCGTAGGCCAATCTCTACATGAAGCGCCAAGCCATGTTATGAATTATTATGAACCTAAAGATAAAACACTATTAAAAGAAGGCACAGTAATCGCTGTTGAACCATTCATTTCTACAAAGGCAACTTTTGTAACAGAAGGTAAAAATGAATGGGCATTTGAAACAAACGATAAAAGTTTTGTTGCTCAAATTGAACATACGGTTATTGTGACAAAAGATGGACCATTATTAACTACTAAAATAGATTAATCTTGTTTCGGTCTAAAGTCCTAATATAAGATGGTTCCGGAGCCTATACCAATGGTTCCGGAAATTTTTTATAATGGAATCTAATCAATCATGAGGTGATTCTATGAATTATATTACGACTTATTTAGACAAAATGACTAAAAACACTTTTTATACAAGTTTAGTAGAATATAGACAGTATTTAGATAAAAAAATGAGAAGCATTGAAATGTACATAAAATATTTAATTGAAAGAAAAGCGTATGTTGAAAAATTAATAGACAGCTTAACTTTAACGCTAGAAAATAAATATATTGATATGATAGATGAATATTACATTTACTGTGCTCAAGAAATAGAACATTCTGAAATAGAAAAAATTAAAAAAGAATTAAACGAAATGGAAGCAGACTATGCGAGAATTGAATCCGATTTATCTCATCAGGCAGTTGAACGTGCAAACATTGAAACTGAATGTGATTTAATCGAACGTATCAGTTTAGTCGCTTAAAGAAAGGTGGCGAAACATGACTCATAAATATATATCCACAGAGATGCTTATCGTATTTACAGCATTAATGATTATTGCCAATTTTTATTATATTTTCTTTGAAAAAATTGGCTTTTTACTTGTGTTATTATTGGGTTGTATTTTAGTTTATGTGGGTTATATCTATTTTCATAAAGTACGTGGTTTATTAGCTTTTTGGATTGGTGCGTTATTAATAGCATTTACCTTATTATCTAATAAGTATACGATTATCATATTATTTATATTTTTAATAGTACTCATCGTTAGATATATTATTTATAAATTTAAACCTTTAAAAATTACTGCAACAGAAGAAGAAGTAGACTCACCGGAATTTATAAAACAAAAATGGTTTGGCGAGCAACGATCACCTGTATATGTTTATAAATGGGAAGATTTACAAATTCAACATGGCATTGGTGATATTCATATTGATATGTCTAAAGCAGCAAACATTAAAGAAAATAATACAATCGTTATTCGACATATCATTGGAAAAGTTCAAATCGTGGTACCACTTAACTATAATATTATATTACATTTCACAACGTTATACGGGAATGCCTATGTAAACGAAACCTCTTATAAAGTTGAGAATAATAATATTAAGGTAGTAGAAGAAACAAAAGCAGAGAACTATGCTGTAAATATTTATGTCTCTTCATTTTTAGGTGATGTTGAGGTGATTTATAAATGAATCACTACTTTAGAGCGATCGGGTCCATGTTGATATTAGTATATAGTACGTTTTTTGCCATATTCTTTATTGATAAAGTGTTTGTTAATATAATGTATTTTCAAGGTATGTTTTATACTCAAATATTTGGCATACCTGTACTGCTTTTTTTAAATCTAATGGTGATTTTACTCTGTATTATTGTAGGTTCTGTCTTAGCATATAAAATCAATCAGCAAAATCATTGGTTAAAAGATCAAATTGAACGTTCAATAGAAGGTCAAACAGTGGGTATCAATGATAAAAATATTGAATTATACAACGAAACAATCGAACTATATCAAACGCTTGTGCCGTTAAATCAAGAAGTACATAAATTAAGAATGAAAACACAGAACCTGACGAATGAATCTTATAATATCAATGATGTTAAAGTTAAGAAAATTATAGAAGACGAACGTCAACGTTTAGCGCGTGAATTACATGATTCAGTTAGTCAACAATTATTCGCAGCAAGTATGATGTTATCAGCAATTAAAGAGACAGAATTGAAGGCCCCATTGGACCAACAAATACCAGTATTAGAAAAAATGATTCAAGATTCCCAATTAGAAATGAGAGCACTACTATTACACTTAAGACCTATTGGTTTGAAAGATAAATCTTTAGGTGAGGGTATTAAAGATTTAGTCGTTGATTTACAGAAAAAAGTACCAATGAAAGTGGTACATGATATTGAAGAATTCAAAGTACCAAAAGGTATCGAGGACCATTTATTCCGTATTACGCAAGAAGCCATTTCTAATACGCTAAGACATTCTAAAGGAACGAAGGTCACAATTGAATTATTTAATAGGGAAGAATATTTGTTATTGCGTATACAAGATAATGGTAAAGGGTTTAATGTAGATGATAAGGTAGAACAAAGTTATGGATTAAAAAATATGCGCGAACGTGCACTAGAAATAGGTGCAACATTTCATATCGTTTCTTTGCCTGATGCAGGTACGAGAATTGAAGTGAAGGCACCATTAAATAAGGAGGATTCAAATGCCGATTAAAGTATTATTTGTTGATGATCATGAAATGGTTCGAATAGGTATTTCTAGTTATTTATCCACACAATCTGATATAGATGTCGTAGGGGAAGGTAAGTCAGGAAAAGATGCAATCGAAAAAGCACATGAACTGAAACCGGACCTAATTTTAATGGATTTACTTATGGACGATATGGATGGTGTCGAAGCAACTGAACAAGTTAAAAAAGACTTGCCAAATATTAAAGTTGTCATGCTTACGAGTTATATTGAAGATAACGAAGTCTATCGTGCACTTGATTCCGGTGTAGATAGCTATATATTGAAAACAACAAGTGCTAGTGATATTGCTGAAGCGATTCGTAAGACTTACAATAATGAGTCAGTATTTGAAGCAGAAGTCCTAGTTAAAATGAGAAATAGGATGAAACAACGAGCTGAATTGTATGAAATGCTCACAGAACGTGAAATGGAGATTTTATTACTGATTGCTAAAGGTTACTCTAACCAAGAGATTGCCAGCGCTTCACATATTACGATTAAAACAGTGAAAACGCATGTAAGTAATATCCTAAGTAAATTAGAAGTTCAAGATAGAACTCAAGCCGTCATATATGCATTCCAGCACAATTTAATTCAATAAAGGGAATATAAATTTAGCAAGCTAAAACAAACGCGTATGGTAGACATACACGCTGTTTTAGCTTTTTAATTTTTATGCAACAATAAAAGCTTTTATATTTATTAAAATCCCCCTCAAACAATGACATCTCATTTGTTTGAGGGGGATTAGTTAATATAATCCGTTATTTTTCGATGTATCTACATCATTAACTGCTTTGTTTGATGATGTAATATCAGTATTTTTATTTTCAGAATCTTGATTATCTGCAATAGATGTATTTCTATTATGTTCGATATCGTCCAAGGTTTGTTCTTCAGGTGTTTTACCACGTACCACTTTACGTTGATGGAAGATGGCGTTGATTTCAGCACCAATGATGATGATGAAACCTGTGATGTATAACCATAACATTAAGATGATAATACCGGCAATACTACCATATGTTTTAGAATAATTAGCAAAGTTTGAAATATAAAATCCAAATAAATATGACCCACCTAAGAAGACGATTGTTGCAAATATAGCGCCTGGAATAACAGACAATAATTTAATTTTAACATTAGGAGCTAATGTGTATAACACCATGAATGCTATAAGAACAACAATTACAGGTAATACAAAACGTATTGTATCAAACAGCCACTTTACTTGATCTCCAAGGCCTAGCGGGCCGAATAGCAGATCACCAATTTGTTGCCCAAATGTAGGTAACACGAGTGCAACTGGCATAACGATAATCATGGCAAGCGTGAATAATACACTATAAAGTTTAGCAACTACAAAATTTCGGCTATCTTCAACGTCATAAGCAACATTAAAGGCATTCATTAGCGCAGTCATTCCGTTAGATGCGGACCATAATGCTGCGATTAACCCGATAGATAGTAATCCACCGCTCGCATTGTCCATAATATCACCAATTATACTTGAAACTTGAGGTGCATAATCAGATGGCACATGATCTTTTATTAAATCTCTTATCGTCGACTGTTTCACACCAACAACTGGTACGATAGAGAGTAAGAATAGTAGCATTGGGAACAATGAAAGCATGAAATAATAAGATAACTGTGCTGACAGTCCTGATGCGTCATCTTTACCAATTCTATATACAAGATATGAGAAAAAATTTGAATCTTTAGTATATTTTGCTGGTTTATTGATACGTGAAACAAAGAATGCTTGGTTATCTTTCTTAGGTGACTTAGATTTAAATTCATCAGGTGTGATGTAAGTGCGGTCGCGTTTGATTTGTTGACCATTTGTTTCATTAGACTGTTTGTCATTTTCTTCTACACTTTTTGCCTCATTCAAAAAGTTAGAAGTTGTTTTATCTTTTTTAGACATATCTAATCTCCTTATGTATTGATATTTTTCAATATACATTTTAATATACTTTAAAATCTAGTTTAGGTAAATATGTGACGCTATTTTCTTTCGGAAAAATAGATAATTAGATTAATAAAAAAATAGAATAATGCATATGTGTATGCGTAAGTATCAAATGAATGTTAAAACCTAAGTAAATAATGAAGTGTTATTAATGTGAAAATACGGTAATGCATCATAATAATTAAACCTACATAATATTAAGACAATGATATAAATGCATGCAACCGTTTGTAAATTCGTATATAAACACAAAATTGATATTACAAAGCAAAGTTAACATAATGATTGAGCCTGAGATATGTCATACATCCCAGGCTCTTAAATCATTTATTGAAGCTTATGTTTGAAATACAAAAATAAGTAGAATTAGCCGTTTAAACGATTATTCTTACGCTCTACAAAAGTATTTTTTGCATCTTTGATTGAACGTTCTAATTCTGGATTGTTACGTCTGATTTCTTCTACAACGTCTTTCCAATATAACACTTCGTCTTTAATGTTATTGATTGCAGAAGGTTTTTGAGAACGCGTACCTTCTTTTCTGTCTTTAATAGATTGTTTTAAAGATTGACGTGTTGATTTATCAGCTAATGTTGCTGCGCCTCCAATTACGGCACCTAATAAAATTCCTGGAATGAGTTTGTTTTGCATGATGTGTTACTCCTCTCTTAAATTTGCATCTTTAATTATAAAATTGATTAAATTATCACAAGATGATTGTACCATTTTATAGACGCCTTCGAAATTATTTGTATAATAAGGATCTGGAACGTCTGTTTCAGTCATATCGCTAAACTCTAATAGTTTAAACAATTGACCTTTAATATTAGGATTAATTTGTTTGATATTATCAACGTTACTTTGATCCATTGCAATAATGTAATCAAAGTCATCGTTTGATTCAAACAGTTCACTAATCATACCATCAAAAGGTATGTCATGTTCAGATAGAATGGCTTGTGTACCTTCATGAGGTGGCTCACCTAAGTTCCATTGCCCTGTGCCTCTAGAGGTAACTTTTATATCATTTATATTTCTATCAAGTAATTTTTGTCGCATGATTGCTTCTGCCATAGGTGAACGACAAATATTTCCTAAACATACGAATGCTACTGTAATCATTTGTGTACCTCCAAATTTATATACTTCTCTTTCCCATTTTAAAGCTTTTTTAATCATTTCAAAAGGGTAATTGCCATAAAAGTTTTACAAGATAGGTAAATTTGATAAAATAAATTGAAAAAGAGGTGAATTTTGTGGCAAAAAGTATAGAACAAATGATAGAAGAAATAAGAGATAGATTAAATCTTGTGAATCAAAGTTTGATTGATCCAGATAATTATAAATCAGCAGATGAACAAGAAATTCGTGAAATTCATGAATATGTAACATCAAAAGCATCATTTACACCGAGTGAAGCATCGGCAATCGCTGATGCACTTGGTCAAATTCGTAAATAGGGGGAGTTACCATATGACAGAATTACAAGATAAACTTCAACAATATGCCGAACTATTAGTTGGTGTGGGCATGAATGTTCAAAAGGATCAACCAGTATTTATTCGCTCTAGTGTCGATGCATTAGAACTAACACATTACATAGTTGAAGCGGCATATAAACGTGGCGCTTCCGACGTTAAAGTAGAATATAGCGATGACAAGTTATCGCGTTTGAAATTTGAATATGAATCTGTTGAATTTTTTGAGAAAGACGCTGTGAAATCATATGAAGTTGAAAAACGTATGGACTATGTGAAACGTGGTGCAGCCAACTTAGCACTCATTACACAAGATCCAGATCTATTGAATGGTATTGATAGTGAAAAGTTATCGACATATCAAAGACAATATTCTACTGCTTATAAAGGTTATATGGAAGCAAGTCAAAAGAATCAATTCCCTTGGTGTGTGGCAGCATTCCCTTCAAAAGCATGGGCACAACGCGTATATCCTGACCTGACTGAAACAGAAGCATATAGTAAATTTATTGATGAAGTATTAGACATCGTGCGTGTAGATGGTAATGATCCAGTTAAAAATTGGAAAAACCATGTAGAAAATTTAAGTATTCACGCGCGTAAATTACAAGATAAAAATTATAAAGCACTGCACTACATTTCAGAAGGTACGGATTTAGTTATTGGACTACCGGAAGGACATATTTGGGAAGATGCTACGAGTTATACGAGTGAAGGCCAAGCTTTTGTTGCTAATATCCCAACTGAAGAAGTATTTACCGCACCACATCGCTTAAATGTAAATGGTCATGTCACAAATAAGTTGCCACTTAGTCATAATGGTAATATCATTGACGGCTTCACATTAACGTTCAAAGATGGTGAGGTTGTTGATTTTAAAGCTGATCAAGGCGAAGATGTATTAAGAGATTTACTAAATACCGATGAAGGTGCAAGAAGATTAGGAGAAGTCGCACTTGTACCTGATGATTCGCCAATTTCAAATCGTAACACTATTTTTTACAATACATTATTTGATGAAAATGCATCTTGTCATATTGCATTAGGTTCAGCTTATGGATTTAATGTTGAAGGTGGCACAGAAATGACTACGGAAGAAAAATTAGCGCATGGGTTGAATGACTCATTAATTCATGTAGATTTTATGATTGGAAGCCCTGATCTAACTATTTATGGAATAACACAAGATGATGAAAAAGAACTTGTATTTGAAAATGGTAATTGGTCAAAATAATGTAATGGAAACATTTTTTATTTTATAAATCAAATAAGTGCTAATAAGCGATTAAAGTAAGCATAGGTGTTAAATCATATTAAATACATTTACAAAAAATGATAAAGTCTGATGTTATTTAAATTGGGAGTGAGGATATGAAATCTATATTATGCTGATTTCGGACTCACTCCTTAGTTTATGTCATTGAGAATTGAAAAGGGAGCTAAAATTATGGGAAATGTAGCAAGCAAATCAATGTCGGAATCTAGAAGTATAAAAGAAAGACAAATATTCCCACAAGATACGAACCATCTTCACACGATGTTTGGTGGCATATTGATGGCTAATGTAGATGAGATTTCTGCTATTACGGCGACGAAGCATAGCAATTCACAAGTGGTAACTGCGTCAACAGATTCAGTCGACTTTTTAAAACCTATTAAAACAGGGGATATCATTTCTTACGAAGCAATGGTTTCGTATGCTGGTAAGTCTTCGATGGAAGTTTGTGTACAAATCATTATTGAAGGTGTTGTTAAGAGCGAACGTCATTTAGCGGCACTTAGCTTTTTAACATTTGTTGCTTTAGATGAAAATGGGAAACCACAAGAAGTCCCACAAGTATATCCAGAAACACAAACAGAAAAATGGTTTCATGACACAGCACTTGCTAGGGTAAAACGTAGGAAAGAGCGCAGACAAGAAAGTAAAGAAACGATAGAATTTTTATCCAATGTACAAAATATAGAATAAAATAAAGCGAAAGTTGTACAGTTAATCACTTTAGATTAAATAACAACTTTCGCTTTTTTAGTTATACGTTGCATTTCAACGGTGCATGATTTTCTCCTTCTTTTTAAAATCCGTATTAGGGTAGTACATGTTTTTAACAAGTACATTGGGTCCAAGACAACTAAATTCGGAACAATGACAATTAAGTGATTGAGCTAAAGGTGTCGCAAGCCAATGGTTAAATACGTCTGGTAATTTATCATGCTTAATGTTAGAAATAGTACCATTTTCATCACCAAAGTCAGTAACTATGACGTTACCTGTAAAAACATTCACATTCAATCTATTGCGTCCATCAGGGTCATTTCTCATCGTTACATTCGGTGTATCTCTCAGTCTTTGCAATAAGGCTTGATCATTTTCATCTTTGATACATGGATAAATAGGTAATGTACCAAATAGCATCCATAAATTTGGATCACGAATATCTAAAATATGATGGATTGCTGTTTTCATCTCTTTAAGAGAAAGCACTTCTAGTTGGCTAGCAAAATCAGCAGGGTACATGGGATGAATTTCATGTCTTTGACATTTCATATCATGGACAATCTCATTATGTATTTTTTCAAGATGGGGTACAGTGCTTTGATTTAACATCGTTTCGGCAGAAATAAACATACCTTGTTGAGATAAGGTACTGGAATTAGATAACATTTGTTCATACAGTCTCAGTTTTGCTTTTAATGGAGGTTGCTTGTCCATGGCACCAAATCCTACATCTGTAAACTCATCAATTGTTCCCCAATTATGTGAAATATGCATGACATCAATATATTCAGCAATATCTAAATAACGATCTAATGGTAAAGTTAAATTAGAATTCATTTGAACATAGATACCACGGCTATGTGCATATTTTAACAAGGGTTTTACAACATTTCTTATGGATTTTTTTGAAAACATAGGTTCGCCACCTGTGATAGACATGGTTTTAAGGTCTGGAATTTCATCTAAACGGCGATAAATTAAATCCATAGGTAACGGGTCTGGGTCTGTGGTTTGCAATGTATAACCGACAGCGCAATGACTACAACGCATATTACATAAATTCGTCGTCGTAAATTCGATATTACTTAACGTCAAACGATCGTGTTCTTGCATATCATTGTATGCTTCCCACGGGTCGTTATGAATTGAAATTGGTTTCTTAACATTTGATGCATACAAATTCAACATAATTAAAACTTCCTTTTTTAACTTTTATCTGCTATGAGTATATACTAAACTTTATTTGTATAGGGAACGGTGTATACAAATTTATGAATAATCGTATGTGTCTCACATCTAATATTTCACCTTAATATTATTAAGACTATACCAAATTTTGTCAAATCCATGTTAGGATTATACTATCTTATAAAAAGGAGTCATTTTTAAAATGAATGAAAATCAAACAATTGATCAAATTAGAGCAAGATTAGAAAAATTTATTGATGATATCGATCACGTAAATCCGGACGAAGTGCGCGTAGAAGATATAGATGAGTGGATTGGTTTGCTCGATCAACTTGAAGAAAAAGTTAAAACTGTTTCAAAATCATCAGAAGATAAATAAGTTAATTGAATGCTATCTTAGGCCGATGTTTAAACTTTCAAGTTTTAGTCTATATATAACGTAGAACATAAATAGAGAAAGGTGATTATTAATGGCTAAAAAAGTAGCAATCATTTTAACAAATGAATTTGAAGATATTGAATTAACTAGTCCTAAAGAAGCGATTGAAGAAGCGGGACATGAAACAGTTGTTATAGGTGATCAAGCGAATAGTGAAGTCGTAGGTAAACATGGCACAAAAGTTGCGGTAGACGTTAGTATTGCTGACGCAAAACCTGAAGACTTTGATGGTTTATTAATTCCTGGTGGCTTTTCTCCTGACCACTTACGTGGCGATGCTGAAGGCAGATATGGTACTTTTGCGAAATACTTTACTAAAAATGATGTACCAACATTCGCAATTTGTCACGGACCTCAAATTTTAATTGATACAGATGATTTAAATGGACGTACTTTAACTGCAGTATTAAATGTGCGTAAAGACTTAGCAAACGCTGGCGCACAAGTCGTTGATGAATCAGTTGTAGTAGATAAAAATATCGTTACAAGCCGTACACCAGATGATTTAGATGATTTTAATAGAGAAATTGTAAATCAATTAAACGATTAATATGTATAGGTAAGTAATTAAAATAGTTTTTCGTGAGTTAGTTTCATAACTGGAAGCGATAGGTAGTATAAAATACCTGTCGTTTTCCAGTTTTTTTGTTGTCTAAGTTAGACATAATAACCAAAAACGCATTGTTGTAAAACTTCATGTGGACACATTCATACACCCTTGGACCGATTTTTGCAATTAGCTATAGATAAACATTTAAACTATTGATACACTCACTTATAATGATATGAGAGCAACGTAAAGGAGCTACCGCATGAAAAGAAGCGATCGTTATAAAACGTACAACAAACCAAACGACTCAAATGACTCAAATCAATTACATCATAATACGTATTTTAAACCTGTGAATAAACCGCAGAAAAAGAAAAAAGGTAAAGGTATCATTTTAAAACTACTCATTCCCATCTTAATTATTATTGGAATAATCATCGGCGTCATGTATGCATTATCACTTAGTGCTGATACAGATGAGTTGAAGAATATAACAGAAAAAGAATCTTTTGTTTCTGCATCAGATATGCCAGATTATACAAAAGGTGCTTTCATTGCTATGGAAGATGAACGCTTTTATAAACACCATGGTTTTGATGTGAAAGGAACTTCACGTGCATTATTTTCAACATTGAGTGACAAAAGTGTCCAAGGTGGAAGTACCATTACCCAACAAGTAGTTAAAAACTATTACTATGATAATGAACAGTCAATTACTAGAAAAATTAAAGAATTGTTCGTGGCACATAGAGTAGAGAAAGAATATGATAAAAATGAAATTTTAAGTTTTTATATGAATAACATCTATTATGGGAGTGACCAATACACGATTGAATCTGCTGCTAATCACTATTTTGGGGTAACGACTGATAAAAACAATCCAAATTTACCACAAATAACGGTATTACAAAGTGCTATATTAGCAAGCAAGATAAATGCCCCAAGTGTATATAATATCAATGACATGTCAGATAATTTTACTAACCGTGTTAAAACAAATTTAGAAAAAATGAAGCAGCAAGGTTATATTTCAAATAGTCAATACGAGAATGCAATTCAAGAACTAGGTGTTTAATATCAAAATAGCGCTTAATTTTTAATGGTATTTATAAGAGAGATTTAAAAAAATAAAAATAACTAAGTGTGAGGGTACGAAATCAAAAAGAGTGATTGATTTTGTATCCTCACACTTTTTAGATTAATAAATCTTTAAGCATTTTAATTAAGCTAGTCACTATGATTCCATTACCAAACAATATGCGTTATTCTTAGAGGTGGAGTGAGGATAATGCCTAAAATTACAAAAATAGAAGTACAAAAGAAAAATAAAGAGCGTTTTAATTTATATTTAGATGAGGAATTTGAAATGGGTATCGATATGGATACTTATGTACATTTCAATTTAAAAAAAGGTCAAATCGTTGATGCTGCTGACATGGAAAAAATCCAAAAGTATGACCAATATAGACAAGCAGTGAATGTAGCAATCCAATTTTTATCTTATAGAAAAAGAACAGATTATGAAGTGATACAACATTTACAAAAGAAAGAAATTTCCGAATCTGTTATAGCAAGTGTCATTGACTATTGTCATGAGCAAAGACTAATCGATCATGAAGACTATGCTAATAGTTTAAAAAACACTATGATACTTACTACAGATAAGGGGCCAGGTATTTTCAGACAAAAATTGAGAGATGCTGGTGTTGAACAAACAATTATTGATGTATATGCTGAGCGTTATGAGAACGAACAACCAATGGAAGATATTATTAAAGTTGCAAATAAAATATTAAGACAAAAAAAAGGTCCTACAGTTAAAAGGAAAGAAAAACTATCGCAAGCTTTGATGCAAAAAGGTTATAGCTTTGAAATAATAAAAGTAGTGATGGATGAAATGGACTTCTCACAACCTGAAGCAGAATTAGACGGTTTGTTACAACAAGAACTAGAGAAGGTTTACAATAAATATTCAAGAAAATTTTCAGGCAGAAAATTAATTAATAAAACAATAGAAGGTCTTATGAGAAAAGGCTATAAATATGATAAAATTAAAGCTAAACTGGAAGAGAGTGGTATTGTAGATGGAACAGAAGAAATTGAGTGAAATGAGTGAGGTTGAGTTACGTCACGAAATTCAAGGTTACAAAGAAAAAATGAGAAAAGCAGAGATGAATGGGATATTTAATGAATATGATGTTTATCAAAGTAAGGTCATCATTGCCGAGAGCTATTTGGTAGATAGAACAAAAATAGAAATCGGTAGAATTTATAAGTTAAATGACGGGACTGAGAATTATTTTAAAGTTGAAAGATTAAAAGGTGTTTTTGCTTGGGGCTTTAGAATAAAAAGTGCAGAACCTGAAGAAGGTTTACCAATTGCATTATTAAAATTATAGAAGGATGACGATAGATGGGTAGTTCAATTATATTAAAGTTACTCAATGTAACTCATTATTATAAAAATAAAAAATCTAAAAAATGGTATTTACCATTTGGATATGATGCAGAAGATATTGAATTGAATAATATTAATCTACATATCTATCAGGGAGAAGCACTAGGTATTATTGGTGAAGGCGACTCCTCAAAATCTTTGATAGGGCGTTTATTAAGTGGTGAAATGAAACCAGATAAGGGTAAAGTTGTTAGAAAGAAAGATATATTCTTTGCAGATATCGAAGATAAATTGCTTCAATCTACGACGGTGATAGATTATGTGAAAAATGTAACCACGTTATTTCCTTATAAAACATCTGATCATAAAGTAGAACAGATTATTAAGTTTGCCCATCTTCAAGAAGATATAAATACACCTATTAAAAGTTTGACGGATGAAGCCTATGCGAGATTGCAATTCACATTAGCGAGAACATCAAAATCCAGTATTATTGTAATGAACCAAATACTGAGTTATTTAGATGAAAGTTACTTTGAAAAAGCGATTGAACTAACGAACGAATACATAAATGAAAATTTGACCATAATACTTATCGATGACAATATAGAACGAATTTCACGAACGAGTAATTATATTGCGTGGATTTCACATGGTCAGCTTAGAATGGATGGATCGCTTAACCAAGTATTACCTGCTTTTAGAGAACATGAAAAAGATCGGCTATCATTGACGAGTGAAGAAGAAAAATCTAATTTTGACGTTGATTGGAAAAAAAGCAGAACAAGAATCCCTGAGTTAACCTATAATTTCAAACGTATTGAACGCTATAATCATGCTAAGCCACCAGTAGCACTTGTCCGTTTTTGGACATTGTTTATTGTGTTCTTATTAGGTATGGTCATCATGGCATTATTAATGTTTAATGATTTAGGTAAGCTTGAAATAGGCAAAAATGATGATCAAACGACAATACAAAACCAACAAAAAAATCCGTATGAAGAAAAATTAGCATATGGCATTGTTTTAAAAGATGCGATAAGTTTAGAAAATATGTCGAATGGTAAAAAAATAAAAGCAGATAAATATGCTTTTGTTACGATAACAGGTGAAAACACAAAAAATTATCGTATTGAAATTGATAACAATAACTATAAAGTTGCAAAGAACAAGTTACGCTATTTTGATCCAGCAAGCTTGTTTGAAGAACATAGTGCAAGTGCATTAGCACCCTATATGCATAAAAATTATAGTAACTATAATGAGTTCTTTAATAGCCATTTGCATAAAAAACATAGCACGGTGACCGATTCGCTCGTACCTGAAAGTGGTAAAGATGACCGTTTTGTTGTACCCATCGTTCAACAACCGATATCGATGTTATTTAATGATCAAAATAAATTAGTTGGTTTTACGATTCCTATAAAAGATAAACAAAAACTAAAAGAAAAATTTAATATTGAAACTAATTTTTGGATAACAAAATCGGGTGATGGGTATTTTATGGCAGATATGAAAAATAATAAATGGATTTATATCGAATTGTAGGTGTGAAAAATGATTGATAGTATGATTAACTATTTTATAAATACACCACATCTCATTAAACATGCGTACCAGCGTTTGAAATCGCAATGGATGTGGTTAGTAATACCCTTTATAGTAAGTATGTTAGTACTCTTAATAATGATGTTGATATTTAAAATGAATGGTACGGAAGAAATTAAACAAGCACGAGGCTTTTTTAGATTAGCAGCGGTGATGAGTTTTGCATATATTTGGATTGCGATATATCAAAGTTTTAACACATTTAAACGTGATTACTTTACTGGAAAATTATTTAATATCAATCCAATTTTTCAAAATATTATCATAGCGCTATTGTTTAGTTTGGTGATGTTCATTTCACTTATAATGATAATTTTAGCTACACCCGTAAATATTGAAAGTTCGGTGCTATCTACATTATTCTTTGTTGCTATGTCATTAGTATTTATTGTAGTTATTTCTACAGTACTAGGTTTAATAGCAATTGTGAGTAACAAAATCAATATAATTTATTATATTGTAAGTGCAGTCATGTTTTTCATTGTTCCAATTATTTTCATACCTAATACAAATACGACATTAGTGTCGCATATTTTAATGCTCAATCCCTTATATTATATAATTGAAGGGATTTCACAGTCGGTTGTATTAGGAACGCTGAGTCTAAATAATATACCACAGCATATATACTTCCTATTATTTTTAGCAATAGTGTGTGTCATTATTTATGCATTATATAGAAGTATTGCGCATAAAAAATATTCATATGTTGCTTCATATAAGCAACAAGCAGAGAACGAAACTTCTGAAAATCTAGAAGATAAAGCAGATGAAAATAAATAATGTTAGTTACTTAAAAGATAAAAAAACTGGAGGTTTACGTTACTAATAACGCGTACCTCCAGTTTTTAATTACTTTATTTAGCAAATAATTTACGTTGTAATTTATCTTCACTGAAAACCCAACCAATATAAGAATGATCGATAACCATATGTTCATCTAAATGTGCAATTGCAACAAATGAGTAATGACCATTTTTTAGATAACGTAAATCGATTAATCTAATTTCTGTGGTATTATCATTTAATTTGCGTGATTGCCAACGATATATTGACGAGAAATTAAGAAATGTTTTAATATTTTTATCGTCTTTTACATATTGCATTAAATCATCACTTGGGAATGATTGACGTTTCGATTTGTCACTAAATACGATGTTTCTTCCATAGCTACGACCAACATAATCATGCATTTCCGTTTGTACTGCGACGCGCCATTGCATAAACCTTATTGTTGGTGCAACAAATACTTTTACAGGATTGTGTTCTTGTTTAATTTGTCGCAATGCTTGTTGTTTTATAATCGCTTGCATTCTAAAGCGAATAATATAATATACAACAAGTATGCCAACGATTGGGAAAAATGCGAGATATGGATGTACGCCAACAATCCACAGTAATATACCTATACACCATAATACAAATATGATTGGATCAAATGTATTAATAACACTGAGTTGAATCCATTTATTTGTAATGGGTCTAAGTGCTTGTGTACCATAAGAATTAAATATATCCACAAATACATGAAGAAATACGGCAAGTTGCGCCCATAACCAGACATGGGTCGTATCTACATTTTTAAAGAATGTAAATATTAATAATGTAATGAACAAAGGCCATAAAATTGTAAAAGGGATTGAATGTGTGATGCCTCTATGATTTGATATATAAGTAGCATTATCTTTTAATTTAAAAACGGTGTCACCATCCGGAATTAATGAACCAACTATTAAAGTTGTAGCAGTGGCTGCAAAAGATCCCGCCATGGCAGGGTCTTGGGTCGCTAATGCTGTGAGTCCGATACCCATGACAATATGTGTTCCTGTATCCATAAGTATTCACTCATTTCATGTCTATAATATATTCATTATAATCTAATACGTCCAATATTAAAAATAACACACTATATATCATATAGAAAAATTTTAGAAAATAGAAAGTGATGTGCTTTATGCTTAATGAACCAAAATTCAAAAAAAATCTAGTTGACTGGTTTAATAAAAATCAGAGAAAGATGCCATGGCGAGAAACCTCAAATCCATATTATATTTGGTTAAGTGAAGTTATGCTCCAACAAACACAAGTTAAAACGGTAATAGACTATTATCATAAATTTATTGATCGATTTCCTACTATTGCAGATTTAAGTAATGCACAGGAGGATGAAGTGCTTAAATATTGGGAGGGGCTCGGTTATTATAGTCGTGCTAGAAATTTTCATACTGCCATTCAAGATGTACATCATAACTTTGATGGAGAAGTACCGAATCATCCAGAAACGTTCGGGAAATTGAAAGGTGTAGGGCCATATACTCAAGCTGCTGTAATGAGTATCGCATTTGATTTACCTCTAGCAACGGTAGATGGCAATGTATTTAGAGTTTGGTCGAGGCTAAATAATGATACACGAGATATTAAATTACAATCTACTAGAAAGGCATTTGAAAAAGAGTTACAGTCTTATGTCGAAAGTGACGCTGGTACATTTAATCAAGCTATGATGGAATTAGGCGCATTGGTTTGTACACCGAAAAATACGCTGTGCATGTTTTGTCCCGTACAAGAGCATTGCGAAGCATTTTTAAACGGTACAGTTGAAACATTACCTGTGAAAACCACTAAAGTTAAAAAGAAACATATTAAGCAACATGTTTACATCATTAAAACGCAAGATAATGAAGTATTAATTGAAAAACGTATGCAAAAATTATTGAATAATATGTGGGAATTTCCGATGTATGAAGCGGAAGCGGAACATCAAATTAATTCAATTTTAAATACAAATATCCAATTTTCAGAACAACCAGCTTATAAATTGAAACATCAATTTACACATTTAACTTGGGACATTGAAGTTTATTTAGCAGACCAGGAAATTAATAACAAAGATGAAATAAGTTTACCTAACAATATGAAGTGGATGAATTTAGATGAAAAAGAAGATTATAATTTTCCAGTGAGCATGACAAAAATATATAAATTTTTATTATCGCATTGATAGACTCGGTGTAGTCTACTTAGTTATGTTATAATTTATAATGTGAAATTAAGAAAAGGTGGTGTGGAGCATGGTAAAAGAATCCATACCTAAAGAAGGTCAGACAATAAAAATACAAAGTTATAAACATGATGGGAATATTCATCGTGTTTGGTCTGAAACTACTATATTAAAAGGTACGGAACATGTTGTAATAGGTGGAAATGATCATACGCTTGTCACAGAGAGTGATAGTCGTACTTGGATTACGCGTGAGCCAGCAATTGTATATTTCCATTCAGAATTTTGGTTTAATGTGATATGTATGTTTAGAGAAGATGGCGTCTATTATTATTGCAATTTATCTTCACCGTTTGTGTGTGATGATGAAGCGTTAAAATATATTGACTATGACTTAGATATTAAAGTATATCCAAATGGTAAGTATCATTTATTAGATGAAGATGAATATGAACAACATATGAGACAGATGAATTATTCTTCAGATATTGATGTCATTTTAAGGCGCAATGTAGATATCTTACAACAATGGATTGAACAGAAAAAAGGTCCATTTGCTCCTGATTTTATAAAAGTTTGGCGTGAACGATATAAAAAAATTAGAAATTATTAAGCACATTTAATGTTTTTAATTAAATTATCCTATATAGTGGTATGCGTGTAATTAATAGCAACCAAAATCTTTTATTTGAAAAATGGTATGGCAAATGAACATAAACAATTAAAGATCGTCCGTTTATAGCAGCCTCGTTGAAATTCAGCGCAGGCTGTTTCATTTGCGAGTAAGTGTGGGGAGGAAATAAATTTATGATTCGAAGATATTTACAATTTGTAAAACCATATAAATGGCGAATCATTGCTACAATTCTTGTCGGAATTTTAAAATTCGGTATTCCAATGTTAATTCCATTATTAATAAAGTACGTTATTGACGATATCATAAATAATGGAGCGATTACAGCGGAGGAAAAATTCACTAGATTAGGTATTGCATTGGGCATTGCAGTATTCATCTTTGTAATTGTGAGACCACCAATTGAATTTTTAAGACAATATTTGGCGCAATGGACAAGTAACAAAATTTTATATGATATACGGAAAAGATTATATAATCATTTACAAGCATTAAGCGCACGTTTCTATGCTAATAATCAAGCAGGTCAAGTTATTTCAAGAGTGATTAATGATGTAGAGCAAACAAAAGATTTTATATTAACTGGTCTAATGAATATATGGCTAGATTGTATAACGATAGTTATCGCATTGACGATTATGTTTTATTTAAATGTAAAACTGACGTTAGCAGCATTAGTTATTTTCCCTGTGTATATATTGACTGTATATTTCTTCTTTGGGCGTTTAAGAAATTTAACCAGAAAAAGATCACAGGCGTTGGCTGAAGTTCAAGGATTCTTACATGAACGTGTTCAAGGTATGTCAGTAATTAAAAGCTTTGCAATTGAAGATAATGAAGCACAAAATTTTGATAAACATAACCAAAATTTCTTGCAGAGAGCGTTTAATCATACGCGTTGGAATGCGTATTCATTTTCAGCAATTAATACTGTGACAGATGTTGGCCCATTAATTGTTATTGGTTCGGGCGCTTTCTTAGCTATTAATGGATCTATCACGGTTGGTACTTTAGCTGCGTTTGTAGGATATTTAGAACAATTATTTGGTCCATTACGTAGATTAGTGTCATCATTTACTACATTAACGCAAAGTTTCGCATCCATGGATCGTGTTTTTCAATTGATGGATGAAGGTTATGATATTAAAAATAAAAAAGGCGCACTTCCGCTTGAAATTAAAGAAGGCGATATCGAGATAAACGATGTGAGCTTTAAGTATAATTTAGAAGAAGCAACTATATTAAATAATATTAATTTGAAGATTAATAAAGGTGAAACAGTTGCATTCGTTGGCATGAGTGGCGGTGGTAAATCGACATTAATTAATCTTATTCCGAGATTTTATGATGTTTCAGGCGGAGAAATTAAGATAGATGGTACGAACATTAAATCTTATTTAACTGGCAGTTTGAGAAATCAAATTGGATTAGTACAGCAAGATAATATCTTATTCTCAGATACAATTAAGGAAAATATCTTACTGGGTAGACCGAATGCTACGGATGAAGAGGTTATTAAAGCAGCGAAAATGGCTAACGCACATGATTTTATTATGGAACTTTCTGAGGGTTACGATACTGAAGTCGGGGAGAGAGGCGTTAAATTGTCAGGAGGACAAAAACAACGTGTATCCATTGCGCGTATCTTCTTGAATAATCCTCCAATCATTATCCTAGATGAAGCAACAAGTGCATTAGATTTAGAAAGTGAATCTATCATTCAAGATGCATTGACAGTATTGAGTGAAAATAGAACAACATTAATTGTTGCACATAGATTGTCGACGATCACACATGCAGATAAAATAGTGGTAGTTGAAAATGGTGAAATTGTAGAGGTGGGTTCCCATGAAGCTTTATTAGCTAAAAAAGGTGCTTACGAACATTTATATAGTATTCAAAATTTATAAATATTCGTTATTCGAAATAATCAATTAATATGTGAACAATTAAATCTATAAGTTATATTTAATTATGTTAATGATGTTTATAAAAATTAAAAAAAGCGAGGCAAACTAATCAAACTGAATCAGTTTTGATATTTGTCTCGCTTTTTTATACACAAAAATCGTTCGTTTTATCTTTGTTAACTAGATAATAAGGTATTTTAAACATGGCATATCATTGTGGAATGACGCTTGATAAAAAAACCGCATAGTACAGCTTATGTTAGCTGCACTATGCGATAATTAGTTATAAATCAAAATCTTCGTCTAAAATATCAATTTCATTGTCATTGTTATGGTATGAGAAGAAACTAATACGTAATCTGTCTAAATGTTCTAATGTGTAACGATATTCTTCAATAGCTGAAATGATTTGCATGACATTTGCGTATGAATACATCGTTTGATAAGGATTTCTAATAAGTTCCTTTTGGAAGGCATCCATTAGTTCTTTCTTTTGTGGATTTTCAATTTGATTTTCAAATTGGCCAACGTCATACTTTGCTTTTTTAGAAAGGCTAATAAATATTTGTTCATGATATGCAATCAACGTATCAATTTCTAATTTAATCTGTAATAGCAATTCATGATTCAAATTGTGTAAATCGTTTTGGTAGCGATTCATTTTTTTCAGCACGTCATAGGCATGACGCGTACTTCTAACCACTTCTTTAAAAAGTATTTTTTTCCTGTTTTGGGCATACCTTTGTTTTTTAGTTAAAGGTCGTTCTTCTTCATAATAAACAAATGTTTGTTCTAGTTTTTTAATTCTATCACTAATTACGCCTCTATCTTCTTTAATATGATGGTATTCAGATGTATCATTTAAGACTAATTTGAACCAAACAAATATATCGGAACAAATATTTAAAGAGTTGTAATAAATTTTTGATTCAAATTTTGGTGGTAAGAATACTAGGTTAACGATTGAAGAACTGATTACACCAATCATAACGAGCACAAAACGATAAAATGCAGAAACATAAAAATCTCCTGTGTGTTGTCCCATAATAATTAATGCTGTCACACTAGCTAAGGTAGCAACATGTGCTAAATTAAAGCGGAAAAGTACAGCAATTAATAATATTACGGTTACACCCATAATTACAACATTATCTCCAAATACCGTAACCATTGCTACAGCAAGTAATGCACCAAAAACATTACCTATTGCTTGGTCAGAGACAGTTTTAATTGATCGAAATACGCTAGGCTGCATTGCAACAACCGCACTGACCCCAGCAATTGCTTTCAAACCAGCTTCATTAGGTAGTAGAGAAGCGATAAACAAAGCAAGTATAATGGCTATACCTGTCTTGAGAATACGGGCTCCTAATTTCAAATGTACCGCTCCTTAATATATTAATAATAATTGTGTTTATACTTGTTATACAATTATTAGCAGTAAATTTCAAGTTTATTTCATTTGACTAAAAGCATAATCGACAGCTTTTAACGTAGAATCGATATCTTCTTCTGTATGTTCAGTAGTTAAGAACCAAGCTTCAAATTTAGAAGGTGCTAAGTTTATACCTTGATTTAACATTAGTTTAAAGAATTTAGCGAAAGCTTCTCCATCTGAATTTTCCGCTTGGTCATAATGAACAACCGTTTCATTTGTGAAATATAGCGTAAGTGCCCCGTATACTCTATTGACTGTTGCTGTTATATTGTGTTTGTTAATTAAAGAAAGTAAACCATCTTCTAATCGTTTACCTAGTGCATCTAATTGTTCATAAACACCGTCTTGTTCTAATACTTCCAATAATGCAATACCGCCTTTCATTGAAAGGGGATTACCAGCCATTGTTCCAGCTTGGTATGCCGGACCTAATGGTGCTACTTGTTCCATTATCTCTTGTTTGCCACCATAACCACCAATTGGGAGTCCACCGCCAATAATTTTACCGAAAGCAGTTAAATCAGGGTAAACTTTATATAAATCTTGAGCGCCACCATAATGGAAACGGAAAGCAGTAATGACTTCATCGTAAATAACAAGACTTCCATTATTGTGTGTAATCTCGTTAACTTGTTCCAAAAAGCCTTGTTTTGGCTCAACCATACCAAAATTACCAACGATAGGTTCAACTAAAACAGCGGCAATTTCATCTCCCCAATAATCGATTGCTTCTTTATAAGCATCTATATCATTGTATGGAACGGTAATGACCTCTTGAGCCACACTCAATGGTACACCTGCTGAATCTGGCGAACCCAATTGTGATGGGCCACTACCAGCTGCAACTAAAACAAGATCAGAGTGTCCATGATATTGACCAGCAAATTTAACTATTTTATTACGTTTTGTATAAGCACGTGCTACACGAATTGTCGTCATAACGGCTTCAGTACCAGAATTGACGAATCTGATTTTTTCTAAGGAAGGAATAGCATCGCGCAATTTTTTTGCAAATTCTATTTCTAATTCAGTTGGCGTGCCATATAGTATACCTAACGCTGCTTGTTCTTGTATTGCTTCTGTAATATGTGGATGTGCATGACCAGTGATGATAGGGCCATATGCTTGTAAATAATCTATATATTTATTACCATCCACATCGTATAAATAAGCGCCTTTACCTGAACGCATCATTACAGGTGCGCCACCACCTACTGCTTTATAAGAACGCGATGGAGAGTTAACGCCACCCAAAATGTATTCATCAGATAATTTCTGAAGTTTTTCACTTTCAGTAAATTTCATTATTATCAACCTCTTTTAATTTAATATTTTCGCTTATTATCGTATCATAAAATTAATCATAAAAAGAAATAGGGTGAGTTATATGTTGAAAAAAGGAAATCAATTTCCTTCATTTGAATTAGAAAATCAAAATGGTGAGCTAATCACGAATGAGACGATTAAAGGTAAAAAGGCAGTTTTGTATTTTTATCCAAGAGATAATACACCAACATGTACTACAGAAGCGTGCGATTTTAGAGATAATATCGCTTTATTTAATGATCTTAATGCCAGTGTCTATGGCATTAGTGGTGACAGCAAAAAGAAACATCAGAATTTTAGTGACAAATTAGATCTAAATTTTGACTTACTTGTAGATACAGATTATAAATTATCTGAAGCGGTTGGTGTATATCAACTGAAAAAATCATTTGGAAAAGAATCCATGGGTATAGTGAGAACAACCTTTGTAATAGATGAAACTGGTCAAATTATTGATATAATTGAAAAAGTTAAAGTGAAAACGCAAATAGATGAATTAAAACAAATCTTGGGGTGAGCATAAATGAAAGCAGTCAGTCTAATGAAATTGGGCGATTTAGAAAATGAATTGAAAGCACACTTTCCAAATGTAGACTTTGTGTTTAGCAATGGTCTCTCAGATATAGATGACAAGGACAGAGAAACTTTAGAAATATTATTTGGTTATGATGGTAAATTGGATGAATCGTTTTTAAAACAATGTCCTAATTTAAATTGGATTGCTTGGTATGCCACAGGTGTAAACAACTTGCCTTTAGAATACATAAGCAAGCATAATATTAAACTAACGAACGCTAAAGGTGTACATGCAAAACAGATGTCGGAGTTTATATTTGCGTACATATTAGATGATTATAAAAAGATGAGAACTTCCTACATAAATCAAAAAAATAAATATTATGATTCTTCGTTAACTGGATTAAGATTAAGTGGAGAAAAGATATTGTTTATAGGAACAGGAAGCATAGCTCAACAAACAGCGAGAATTGCAAATGTTATGGGCATGACAGTGATGGGTGTTAATACAACTGGACATACTATTGAAGGGTTTAGTGAGATATATCCAATCAATGAATTGAAAGAAGCGTTGCAGGAAGCGAATATTGTAATAAACACTTTGCCAGAAACCAAAGGTACAATTCATCTACTTGAAAGAGAGCATTTTGAATGTATGGACCATAATTGTCTTTTTATCAATGTAGGCAGAGGCACAGTAGTTAAAGAAGAAATTTTAATAGAAGCTTTAAAAGAAAAATTAATTAGACATGCATACTTAGATGTATTTGAAAATGAACCATTGCAACCGAGTAATGACCTATATCAATTGGATAATGTAACGATTACAGCGCATATTACAGGTAATGGTAATGAAAATAAAAGCGAAGTGACAGGTATATTTGAGAAAAATTTAAAATCCATTCTCAATAACAATGAACTAATTGAGAATGTCGTAAATCCTTTGAATGGCTATTGATGTGTTTATAGCTTTGTTTATTGACATTTCCCCATGTGAACAGTTATATTAATATTAAGTAATAATAATTCTTAAATAGAAAGATGGTGAGGGGAATGAGTGCAGAGTTGGAAACGATAGAGCATCAATTAGAGGATTCGATTACTTCATTGAGAAATAATGGTGTAAGAATCACTCCACAGAGACAGGCAATTCTTAAATTTTTAATTGCTTCACATACTCATCCGACAGCAGATGAAATTTATCAAGCACTTTCACCTGATTTTCCAAATATAAGTGTTGCTACTATATATAATAATTTACGTGTATTTAAAGATATTGGTATCGTTAAAGAACTTCCTTATGGAGATTCTTCGAGTCGTTTTGATTTTAGTACACACAATCACTATCACGTTATATGTGAACAATGTGGTAAAATCGTTGACTTCCATTATCCACAACTAGATGAAGTGGAACAGTTAGCACAACACGTAACAGACTTTAATGTAACGCATCACCGTATGGAAATATATGGGTTATGCAAAGATTGCCAAGATAAATAAACTTGATGATGAGAAATAATTAAGCAAAGCTATTTTTAAAATCAATTTTAATCATGAAGAAGGGACTTACTATTCAGTAAGTCCCTTCTTTCACTTTTAGTTATTATAGAAGTAAGTGATTTAATAAAGTGCATTTTTAAAAAGGTGAATTTAATTTTTCAACATTAACTAATATGAATTTAACTTAATGATAATAAGAAAAGGTAATAAAGTAATCAAAATGTGAAATTGGTTACACAATCTATTTACACAAAATAAAATTTAAATACATTTAAACGATATTTGGTAATATCCGTAGTAAAATTAAACTAAAAAGATCTGTATTTTTTATTGACGGTTATAAATAATCTTGATATTATATAAAAGTCGTCAAAACACGACGCACTGCAATATAAATCGAATCAACAGAAATTATCAAAAGTGTAAATTTGACACTTGTTAATATAGTTGAAAGATAATACAATATTAAATGTTGAGTTAAAAAACGCAACAAACTTAATAAAAAACAACAAAAATTTATTGTTGACTTAACAAAAACTTAATGTTATAATAAATTCTTGTAACGTATTAATGAACATTGAAAACTGAATTGCAATATGTCAACGTTAATTCCGAACGCAACATTAAATTGTTGGTTCAAAACAAGTGTTAGAGATAACACAAATTAGTATTTTATGAGCTAATCAAACATCATAATTCATTTATGGAGAGTTTGATCCTGGCTCAGGATGAACGCTGGCGGCGTGCCTAATACATGCAAGTCGAGCGAACAGATAAGGAGCTTGCTCCTTTGACGTTAGCGGCGGACGGGTGAGTAACACGTGGGTAACCTACCTATAAGACTGGGATAACTTCGGGAAACCGGAGCTAATACCGGATAACATTTGGAACCGCATGGTTCTAAAGTGAAAGATGGTTTTGCTATCACTTATAGATGGACCCGCGCCGTATTAGCTAGTTGGTAAGGTAACGGCTTACCAAGGCGACGATACGTAGCCGACCTGAGAGGGTGATCGGCCACACTGGAACTGAGACACGGTCCAGACTCCTACGGGAGGCAGCAGTAGGGAATCTTCCGCAATGGGCGAAAGCCTGACGGAGCAACGCCGCGTGAGTGATGAAGGGTTTCGGCTCGTAAAACTCTGTTATTAGGGAAGAACAAACGTGTAAGTAACTGTGCACGTCTTGACGGTACCTAATCAGAAAGCCACGGCTAACTACGTGCCAGCAGCCGCGGTAATACGTAGGTGGCAAGCGTTATCCGGAATTATTGGGCGTAAAGCGCGCGTAGGCGGTTTCTTAAGTCTGATGTGAAAGCCCACGGCTCAACCGTGGAGGGTCATTGGAAACTGGGAAACTTGAGTGCAGAAGAGGAAAGTGGAATTCCATGTGTAGCGGTGAAATGCGCAGAGATATGGAGGAACACCAGTGGCGAAGGCGACTTTCTGGTCTGTAACTGACGCTGATGTGCGAAAGCGTGGGGATCAAACAGGATTAGATACCCTGGTAGTCCACGCCGTAAACGATGAGTGCTAAGTGTTAGGGGGTTTCCGCCCCTTAGTGCTGCAGCTAACGCATTAAGCACTCCGCCTGGGGAGTACGACCGCAAGGTTGAAACTCAAAGGAATTGACGGGGACCCGCACAAGCGGTGGAGCATGTGGTTTAATTCGAAGCAACGCGAAGAACCTTACCAAATCTTGACATCCTTTGAAAACTCTAGAGATAGAGCCTTCCCCTTCGGGGGACAAAGTGACAGGTGGTGCATGGTTGTCGTCAGCTCGTGTCGTGAGATGTTGGGTTAAGTCCCGCAACGAGCGCAACCCTTAAGCTTAGTTGCCATCATTAAGTTGGGCACTCTAGGTTGACTGCCGGTGACAAACCGGAGGAAGGTGGGGATGACGTCAAATCATCATGCCCCTTATGATTTGGGCTACACACGTGCTACAATGGACAATACAAAGGGCAGCTAAACCGCGAGGTCATGCAAATCCCATAAAGTTGTTCTCAGTTCGGATTGTAGTCTGCAACTCGACTACATGAAGCTGGAATCGCTAGTAATCGTAGATCAGCATGCTACGGTGAATACGTTCCCGGGTCTTGTACACACCGCCCGTCACACCACGAGAGTTTGTAACACCCGAAGCCGGTGGAGTAACCATTTATGGAGCTAGCCGTCGAAGGTGGGACAAATGATTGGGGTGAAGTCGTAACAAGGTAGCCGTATCGGAAGGTGCGGCTGGATCACCTCCTTTCTAAGGATATATTCGGAACATCTTCTTATGAAGATGCAGGAATAACATTGACACATTGTATTCAGTTTTGAATGCTCATTGGAGTATTCACATCGTGAATGGGCCTATAGCTCAGCTGGTTAGAGCGCACGCCTGATAAGCGTGAGGTCGGTGGTTCGAGTCCACTTAGGCCCACCATTGATTTTAATAAGTTTTTATGGGGGCTTAGCTCAGATGGGAGAGCGCCTGCTTTGCACGCAGGAGGTCAGCGGTTCGATCCCGCTAGTCTCCACCATGAAAAATTTTGTACATTGAAAACTAGATAAGTAAGTAAAATTTATGATTTTACCAAGCAAAACCGAGTGAATTAGAGTTTTTTAACAAGCTTTGAATTCAAAAAGAAATAATCGCTAGTGTTCGAAAGAACACTCACAGATTAATAACATTTTGGGTTTTCAACCGACTTGTTCGTGTTGAAAGTCAAAAAAGATTAAGTTATTAAGGGCGCACGGTGGATGCCTTGGCACTAGAAGCCGACGAAGGACGTTACTAACGACGATATGCTTTGGGGAGCTGTAAGTAAGCTTTGATCCAGAGATTTCCGAATGGGGAAACCCAGCACGAGTTATGTCGTGTTATCGATATGTGAATACATAGCATATCTGAAGGCAGACGCGGAGAACTGAAACATCTTAGTACCCGCAGGAAGAGAAAGAAAAATCGATTCCCTGAGTAGCGGCGAGCGAAACGGGAAGAGCCCAAACCAATGAGCTTGCTTGTTGGGGTTGTAGGACACTCTATACGGAGTTACAAAAGAACAGACTAGACGAATCATCTGGAAAGATGAATCAAAGAAGGTAATAATCCTGTAGTCGAAAGTTTGTTCACTCTTGAGTGGATCCTGAGTACGACGGAACACGAGAAATTCCGTCGGAATCTGGGAGGACCATCTCCCAAGGCTAAATACTCTCTAGTGACCGATAGTGAACCAGTACCGTGAGGGAAAGGTGAAAAGTACCCCGGAAGGGGAGTGAAATAGAACTTGAAACCGTGTGCTTACAAGTAGTCAGAGCCCGTTAATGGGTGATGGCGTGCCTTTTGTAGAATGAACCGGCGAGTTACGATTTGATGCAAGGTTAAGCAGTGAATGTGGAGCCGTAGCGAAAGCGAGTCTGAATAGGGCGTTGAGTATTTGGTCGTAGACCCGAAACCAGGTGATCTACCCATGACCAGGTTGAAGTTCAGGTAACACTGAATGGAGGACCGAACCGACTTACGTTGAAAAGTGAGCGGATGAGTTGTGGGTAGCGGAGAAATTCCAATCGAACCTGGAGATAGCTGGTTCTCTCCGAAATAGCTTTAGGGCTAGCCTCAAGTGATGATTATTGGAGGTAGAGCACTGTTTGGACGAGGGGCCCTTATCGGGTTACCGAATTCAGACAAACTCCGAATGCCAATCAATTTAACTTGGGAGTCAGAACGCGGGTGATAAGGTCCGTGTTCGAAAGGGAAACAGCCCAGACCACCAGCTAAGGTCCCAAAATATATGTTAAGTGGAAAAGGATGTGGCGTTGCCCAGACAACTAGGATGTTGGCTTAGAAGCAGCCATCATTTAAAGAGTGCGTAATAGCTCACTAGTCGAGTGACACTGCGCCGAAAATGTACCGGGGCTAAACATATTACCGAAGCTGTGGATTGTCCGTAAGGACAATGGTAGGAGAGCGTTCTAAGGGCGTTGAAGCATGATCGCAAGGACATGTGGAGCGCTTAGAAGTGAGAATGCCGGTGTGAGTAGCGAAAGACGGGTGAGAATCCCGTCCACCGATTGACTAAGGTTTCCAGAGGAAGGCTCGTCCGCTCTGGGTTAGTCGGGTCCTAAGCTGAGGCCGATAGGCGTAGGCGATGGATAACAGGTTGATATTCCTGTACCACCATTATTCGTTTTAAGCGATGGGGGGACGCAGTAGGATAGGCGAAGCGTACGATTGGATTGTACGTCCAAGCAGTGAGATTGAGTGTTAGGCAAATCCGGCACTCTTAAGATTGAGCTGTGATGGGGAGAGGAAATTGTTTCCTCGAGTCGTTGATTTCACACTGCCAAGAAAAGCCTCTAGCTAGAATTGTGGTGCCCGTACCGCAAACCGACACAGGTAGTCAAGATGAGAATTCTAAGGTGAGCGAGCGAACTCTCGTTAAGGAACTCGGCAAAATGACCCCGTAACTTCGGGAGAAGGGGTGCTCTTTAGGGTTAACGCCCAGGAGAGCCGCAGTGAATAGGCCCAAGCGACTGTTTATCAAAAACACAGGTCTCTGCTAAACCGTAAGGTGATGTATAGGGGCTGACGCCTGCCCGGTGCTGGAAGGTTAAGAGGAGTGGTTAGCTTCTGCGAAGCTACGAATCGAAGCCCCAGTAAACGGCGGCCGTAACTATAACGGTCCTAAGGTAGCGAAATTCCTTGTCGGGTAAGTTCCGACCCGCACGAAAGGCGTAACGATTTGGGCACTGTCTCAACGAGAGACTCGGTGAAATCATAGTACCTGTGAAGATGCAGGTTACCCGCGACAGGACGGAAAGACCCCGTGGAGCTTTACTGTAGTCTGATATTGAAATTCGGCACAGCTTGTACAGGATAGGTAGGAGCCTGAGATACGTGAGCGCTAGCTTACGTGGAGGCGTTGGTGGGATACTACCCTCGCTGTGTTGGATTTCTAACCCGCACCATTTATCATGGTGGGAGACAGTGTCAGATGGGCAGTTTGACTGGGGCGGTCGCCTCCTAAAGAGTAACGGAGGCGCTCAAAGGTTTCCTCAGAATGGTTGGAAATCATTCATAGAGTGTAAAGGCATAAGGAAGCTTGACTGCGAGACTTACAAGTCGAGCAGGGTCGAAAGACGGACTTAGTGATCCGGTGGTTCCGCATGGAAGGGCCATCGCTCAACGGATAAAAGCTACCCCGGGGATAACAGGCTTATCTCCCCCAAGAGTTCACATCGACGGGGAGGTTTGGCACCTCGATGTCGGCTCATCGCATCCTGGGGCTGTAGTCGGTCCCAAGGGTTGGGCTGTTCGCCCATTAAAGCGGTACGCGAGCTGGGTTCAGAACGTCGTGAGACAGTTCGGTCCCTATCCGTCGTGGGCGTAGGAAATTTGAGAGGAGCTGTCCTTAGTACGAGAGGACCGGGATGGACATACCTCTGGTGTACCAGTTGTCGTGCCAACGGCATCGCTGGGTAGCTATGTATGGACGGGATAAGTGCTGAAAGCATCTAAGCATGAAGCCCCCCTCAAGATGAGATTTCCCAACTTCGGTTATAAGATCCCTCAAAGATGATGAGGTTAATAGGTTCGAGGTGGAAGCATAGCGATATGTGCAGCTGACGAATACTAATCGATCGAAGACTTAATCAAATTTTAAATGTTTTGTTTGGTTGAATCATATTTTACTTACTATCTAGTTTTGAATGTATAATTTCATACATTTCATTGTCTGGTGACAATGGCAAGGAGGTCACACCTGTTCCCATGCCGAACACAGAAGTTAAGCTCCTTAGCGCCGATGGTAGTCGGACTTACGTTCCGCAAGAGTAGGACGTTGCCAGGCAATTTATATGGAGGATTAGCTCAGCTGGGAGAGCATCTGCCTTACAAGCAGAGGGTCGGCGGTTCGAACCCGTCATCCTCCACCATTTATTTAATTTAGCCGGCCTAGCTCAACTGGTAGAGCAACTGACTTGTAATCAGTAGGTTGGGGGTTCAAGTCCTCTGGCCGGCACCATTTTGATGAGCCATTAGCTCAGTTGGTAGAGCATCTGACTTTTAATCAGAGGGTCAGTGGTTCGAGCCCACTATGGCTCACCATTATCATTTTAATATCGCGGGTGTGGCGGAATTGGCAGACGCACTAGACTTAGGATCTAGCGCCTTACGGCGTGGGGGTTCGACTCCCTTCACCCGCATATGCAGAAGTAGTTCAGCGGTAGAATACGACCTTGCCAAGGTCGGGGTCGCGGGTTCGAATCCCGTCTTCTGCTCCATTATTTTGCCGGGGTGGCGGAACTGGCAGACGCACAGGACTTAAAATCCTGCGATAAGTGATTATCGTACCGGTTCGATTCCGGTCCTCGGCATCATCCTATAAAAATTATGCGCCCATAGCTCAACTGGATAGAGTACTTGACTACGAATCAAGAGGTTATAGGTTCGACCCCTATTGGGCGCACTAATTTACGGGAAGTAGCTCAGCTTGGTAGAGCACTTGGTTTGGGACCAAGGGGTCGCAGGTTCGAATCCTGTCTTCCCGATTCCCTGAAAATTTGTATATGGGGGCTTAGCTCAGATGGGAGAGCGCCTGCTTTGCACGCAGGAGGTCAGCGGTTCGATCCCGCTAGTCTCCACCATATTTAATACAAACTAAAATACAACGGCGGTGTAGCTCAGCTGGCTAGAGCGTACGGTTCATACCCGTGAGGTCGGGGGTTCGATCCCCTCCACCGCCACTAATTATTAGTTGTAAATTATATTTAGGACCTTTAGCTCAGTTGGTTAGAGCTAACGGCTCATAACCGTTCGGTCGCAGGTTCGAGTCCTGCAAGGTCCATATAATTTTGGAGGAATACCCAAGTCCGGCTGAAGGGATCGGTCTTGAAAACCGACAGGGGCTTAACGGCCCGCGGGGGTTCGAATCCCTCTTCCTCCGCCATCTTTATAATAATTGAATATAATTTATTTTTAGCTAATATTTGTGGAGGAATACCCAAGTCCGGCTGAAGGGATCGGTCTTGAAAACCGACAGGAGCTTAACGGCTCGCGGGGGTTCGAATCCCTCTTCCTCCGCCATTTATATTATTAACGCGGGATGGAGCAGTTCGGTAGCTCGTCGGGCTCATAACCCGAAGGTCGGTGGTTCAAATCCGCCTCCCGCAATTTTTAAAAGGTCCCGTAGTGTAGCGGTTAACACGCCTGCCTGTCACGCAGGAGATCGTGGGTTCGAATCCCATCGGGACCGCCATTTATTATGGTTCAGTAGCTCAGTTGGTAGAGCAATGGATTGAAGCTCCATGTGTCGGCAGTTCGATTCTGTCCTGAACCATTTTTAATGCAAGCCGGCCTAGCTCAACTGGTAGAGCAACTGACTTGTAATCAGTAGGTTGGGGGTTCAAGTCCTCTGGCCGGCACCATCTTTTGGAGGGGTAGCGAAGTGGCTAAACGCGGCGGACTGTAAATCCGCTCCTTCGGGTTCGGCAGTTCGAATCTGCCCCCCTCCACCATTTATTTAATTTAATAGGGGCATATTTCAACGGTAGAATAGAGGTCTCCAAAACCTTTGATGTGGGTTCGATTCCTACTGCCCCTGCCATGGCGGTTGTGGCGAAGTGGTTAACGCATCGGATTGTGGTTCCGACACTCGTGGGTTCGATTCCCATCATCCGCCCTTAGTATTATTGGGCTATAGCCAAGCGGTAAGGCAATGGACTTTGACTCCATCACGCGCTGGTTCGAATCCAGCTAGCCCAGTTTTTTATTGGCGGCATAGCCAAGTGGTAAGGCAGAGGTCTGCAAAACCTTTATCACCGGTTCAAATCCGGTTGCCGCCTTCAACAATATGCGGGAGTAGTTCAACTTTTAGAACACGTTCCTTCCCGGAATGAGGTATAGGTGTAAGTCCTATCTTCCGCTCCATATTAAATTATTATATCCCATGCGGGGGTAGTTCAACTTTTAGAACACGTTCTTTCCCGGAACGAGGTGTAGGTGTAAGTCCTATCTTCCGCTCCATATTATTTTGCGGGAGTAGTTCAACTTTTAGAACACATTCCTTCCCGGAATGAGGTATAGGTGTAAGTCCTATCTTCCGCTCCATTTATTCTTCCATTAAGGAAGTTTTTTTTTACACTTTTTTAAGTATATAAATTTAATAATCACTTTGGATTGTTGTTTATTTATATTGAGGTAAATATTATTTTAACGTCTTAATCAATGTGGTATTATTAAGTGGTTATGTTATATGAAGTAATAATTAATACTTGATTTATGTATAATTAAAAATTTGAACTATAGGAGCTATAATTTCTATGATACGTACAATGATGAATGGAAAAATTCACAGAGCAAGAGTAACAGAATCTAATTTAAACTATGTAGGTAGTATTACGATTGATAAAGATATATTGGAAGCAGTAGATATATTACCCAATGAGAAAGTGGCAATTGTAAATAATAATAATGGTGCACGTTTTGAAACCTATGTTATTGAAGGAGAACGTGGAAGTGGTAAGATATGCTTAAATGGAGCTGCTTCTAGGTTAGTAGAAGTAGACGATGTTGTGATTATTATGACATATGTTCAATTAAATGAAACTGAGCTTATAAATCACGTACCTAAAGTAGCTGTAATGAATGAATTTAACCAAATAACACAAATGATTGGTGAAAAGGAAAATGAAATAATTTTAGATTGATTTTTAAGTAAATAGTTAATTTGATTTGTACTTAATAATTTGATTCTAATTAAAAATGATGAATTTATTTAAATTAAGACGTGGTAATTAGTTTAATTTATTTATAAGGCAAAGATATTATGAATAGTGACAATTTATACTTTTTTAGTAAGGTGTTTTTCTTTCAAAAGCTAGTGATTACGCTCTTTATTAAGAAATCTATTGACGACAAAAGTTCTAAGTTATATAATGTATTTATGCTGTTTCGAACATAAACGGTTACTTTTTGTAAAATAAGTGATCGCTCAATTATTTATTGAGCCGGTGTGGCGGAATTGGCAGACGCGCGGGACTCAAAATCCCGTTCCTTCTTGGAGTGTCGGTTCGATCCCGACCACCGGTATAACTATAGTAATAAACAGACTCTGTTTGTTTTTGAACCTCGTATCTACGAGGTTCTTTTTTTATGTCAAATATACGTTTTGTTTTAAATTTAAAAAAAGAATATAAATCATTGATATTATATTTACCATTATAACTTTATATTGTGGTTTTTAAGAAAGTATAATATTATGAGTCTAATGCTTTATTTGGAGGAAAATGAATGTCTAAGAGTAAAACTAAAAACAATAGTAGTAAACAATTTTTTAGCAACATACTTCAAGCTGTGGGTGCTGGTGTTGTAATTGCATTAATACCGAATGCATTGTTAGGAGAGTTATTAAAATTCTTCAAAGAAGGTAATCAATTATTAGAATCAGTGTATCAATTGGTTGTATTAATTCAATCATTTATGGCTTTTATTATTGGAGTATTAGCAGCGCATCAATTTAAATTTAGTGGTGCTGGTGCAACGATGGTTGGCGTTTCTGCAATGCTTGGTAGTGGGGCAGTAAAAATAACATCAAACGGTTTTATGTTAAATGGTATTGGAGATATTATAAATACGATATTAGTAGTCATGGTAGCCTGTTTTTTATATTTAATACTTCAAAACAAATTAGGATCGCTTGAAATGATTATTTTACCGGTAGTGATTCCGGTTGTAAGTGGCATTATAGGTATTTATACACTAGGGTATGTATCGAATGTGACGAAAGGAATTGGACATTTAGTGAGTTCTTTTACAGAACTGAATCCTATGTTGATGTCTATCCTTATCTGTGTTACATATTCTTTATTAATGGTTACACCCATATCTGTGGTAGCAATTGCCACTGCAATTGGTTTGTCTGGTTTAGGAAGTGGTGCAGCTAATATGGGTATTGTAGCAGCTTGTGTAACATT
The DNA here is from genome assembly GCF_048568385.1 of Staphylococcus sp. LKG3-1. Lineage (NCBI taxonomy): Bacteria > Bacillati > Bacillota > Bacilli > Caryophanales > Staphylococcaceae > Staphylococcus > Staphylococcus sp. LKG3-1. Next base: position 940,766 of record NZ_CP183796.1, on the reverse strand, counting down.
TTTATTCGGTTCAATACGAGTGAATGGTGCAGGTGTCAATCTTGTATTAATTATTGGTGCAGCTAAAATGATGATTCCAGTATACTTTAAACATTTAATCATCGCGGTGCCTTTAGTTATTAATGGTATCATAGGAGGGTTAATTGCTTATTTCATAGGAATTCAAGGGACACCAATGTCTGCTGGTTTTGGTTATACAGGTTTAGTAGGGCCAATAAACGCATTTAATCGGATGGATGGTGATCCAGTAATAAATATTATCCTTTTAATTTTTGGTTATCTTATTATTCCATTTGTAGCAGCATTTTTTGTACATGAATTATGTAAAAAATTCATAGGCAGTTATTCAGATGACATATATAGATTTGAAATACCAAAACAATAAAGTGTTTTGAATTTGTGTATGGCAGTTGGTTATCTAAGAAAATGAATATCTATACATTTTCAAGGTATTGTATAGGTGTAGTTAAGTCTAAAAATCTAAAACTTTAAGTTTATTATAGTGTCAATATTATTTTCTATGTCTATATATTTTACTTTAAGGTATAGAGTATAAATTAATGTATATTAACAAGCATGACAGCAACCTGTAATTGATTATGAAGCATAGGGCAGAAATTAAATTTTCTAGTGGGTCTTTTGTAGTTCCACCTATGTAACCAAGGCAGAGATAACTATGATAAAGGTCTGCCTGAGCTAACGTGCATGTATAAGTTTCACTAGAATTATATATAAGATTTAGCCTATGTATAAGAACTACTCTTTTCCATAAGAATAGGAAAAATAGTTTCTTTAAAATAAGTAGGCTATACATTTTCAATTTAGTCATTCAGTGCCTAATTGAACAAGAGTCTGAGACATCTAGTTTTGTCCCAGGCTCTCTTTTTTTATACTCAAGGGACAGAATTTGAGGTAATTAGCTGTTTATATAAGTTTAAATAGATTCCTAAAATTATATTGAATATTATTTCGTAATTATGTATAATAATGAATTATATAGAAAGGGGTTAGAAAATGAAACACATGATTAAATTGATTATGACTGTTATTTTAATTAGTAGCGGTATATTAACTTACATTAGCCCTGTTGCACATGGAGCGGAACAGGATCAATGGGATAAAATAAAAGCGCGTGGTGAATTACGCGTAGGTTTATCTGCAGATTATGCACCATATGAATTTGAGCATAATGTAAATGGTAAATCGGAATATGCAGGTATCGATATTGACTTAGCTAAAAAAGTAGCTAAAGATAATCATCTGAAATTAAAAATTGTAAATATGCAATTTGACAGTTTATTGGGAGCAATTAAGACTGGAAAAGTCGATTTAATTATTTCTGGTATGACACCAACACCAGAGCGTGAAAAAGAAGTAGATTTTTCTAACCCATATATGACAGTCCAACAAAAAATGATAATAAAAAAATCAGATGCAGATAATTTAAAAGATATTGATGATTTTGCAAATAAAAAAATAGGTGTTCAAAAACAAACACAACAAGAAAAAATTGCTCAGAGTGAAATTGATAATGCACAGGTACAATCTTTGACTAGAGTTCCAGAAGTAATCATGTCATTAAAGAGTGGTAAGGTAAAAGGAATGGTCATCGAAGGACCAGTAGCTGAAGCTTATTTGAAACAAAATAAAGATTTAACATTTGCTGAAAATGTTAAATTTAATGAAGGTACAAAAAGTACAGCAATCGCTGCTCCGAAACATTCTCCAAAATTAATGGAAAAATTGAATGCATCTATCAAAGATGTTAAAGATAATAATTTAATTAAGGATTATAAAGCTTCTGCGGCAGAAGCAATGAAAAAAGATGACGGTAATTTTTTCACTAAGTATGGTAATTTCTTCTTAAAAGGTATTCAGAACACGATATTAATTTCCATTGTTGGTGTTCTATTAGGGACAGTGTTTGGTGCTGGTATTGCTTTACTTAAGTTAAGCAAAATTAAATTATTAAGTTGGCTTGCTTCAGCTTATATTGAATTCCTAAGAGGGACACCGCTTTTAGTTCAAGTATTCCTTGTTTACTTTGGAACAACAGCAGTTCTTGGATTAAATATATCAGCGCTTATATGCGGTATGATTGCTTTAGTAATTAATTGTTCAGCATATATTGCCGAAATAATAAGAGCAGGTATTAACGCTGTTGATAGTGGACAAACTGAAGCAGCACGTAGTTTAGGTTTAACTTATGGTCAGACAATGAAGTCAGTTATTTTACCACAAGCTATTAAAAATATTTTACCGGCTTTAGGTAATGAATTTGTAACGGTAATTAAAGAATCGTCAATTGTTTCAGTCATTGGTGTTAGTGAAATAATGTTCAATGCACAAGTTGTACAAGGTGCGTCATTTGATCCATTTACACCATTAATCGTTGCTGCAATACTATACTTTATTCTTACATTTACATTATCTAGAGTGATGTATTACTTTGAAGGGAGAATGAAAGTTAGTGATTAATATTAAAAATTTATATAAATCTTTTGGTAAAAATGAAGTGCTCAAAGGAATTGATTTAACGGTTAATCAAGGTGAAGTCGTCGCAATCATTGGTCCTTCTGGTAGTGGGAAAAGTACATTACTTCGTTGCATGAATTTGTTAGAAACACCGACTAGTGGGGAAGTTATTTTTAAAGAACAACATTTAACTCATAACAGCACTGAGTTAGAAACCTTACGTCAACAAATGGGGATGGTATTTCAAAATTTTAATTTGTTTCCTCATAAAAAGGTCATAGATAATGTTATATTAGCGCCAAGTTTATTGAAAAAAGATAATATCGCTAATTTAAAACAACAGGCGAAATCATTACTTGAAAAGGTTGGATTAGCAGATAAAGCAGACGCTTATCCCTCTCAATTATCTGGTGGACAAAAGCAGAGGGTTGCAATTGCTAGAGCATTGGCAATGAATCCTGAAGTGTTATTATTTGATGAACCAACGTCAGCACTTGATCCTGAAGTTGTTGGTGATGTGCTTAAGGTAATGAAAGATCTAGCAAAAGAAGGTATGACAATGGTCGTTGTCACACATGAAATGAACTTTGCAAGGGATGTAAGTGATAAAGTGGTCTTTATGGCAGATGGCGTGATTGTTGAATCTGGATCGCCAACAGATATTTTTGATCATCAACAACATGAAAGAACTAAAAACTTCTTGAGTAGAGTACTATAAGCTGTTGAAACCAAGCATTTAAGGTTAGATTAATTAATAATCGTAACTTTAGATACTTGGTTTTTAATTTTGTCATGAAAAACTAAAATATGTCATACGCTAAACACTTCGGAATGTGTTAAACTATGGAATGTATGTTTTTAATGTGGGGTGTAATTAAATGGATTTAAACCAATTGAAACAAGATGTCATAGATTATGCTCATACAATTGGTATCGATAGTATTGGTTTTACTACAGCTGATCCTTTTGATGAGTTGAAACAAAAGTTAGCTGACTATCATGCGAAAGGCTATGCATCTGGTTTCGAAGAATCGGATATCGAATTGAGAACTGAACCGAAGTTATCGCTGCCGACAGCTAGATCAATCATTGCAATTGCAGTGGGTTATCCTAATAAATTGAAAGGCGCTCCTAAAAGTGTTCGTGGTGATCGCCGTGGTATGTTTGCACGAGCATCGTGGGGACAAGACTATCATTCGATTATGAGGAAACGCCTAGATAAATTAGGTGCGTATTTAGAAGAAAAAGTACCTGGTGTAGAAATACAATCAATGGTAGATACTGGTGTACTTTCAGATCGCGCAGTTGCTGAACGCGCGGGCTTAGGTTACGTAGGTAGAAACGGTTTTGTTATTAATCCAGAATTAGGTACATGGACATATCTAGGTGAAATGCTTGTAAGTATACCTTTTCCACCAGATGATCCGTTAATCGATAGTTGTGGTGATTGTACCATTTGTGTTGATCGTTGCCCAACTGGAGCACTTGTTGGTGATGGACAATTAAATAGTCAAAAATGTATCAGCTTTTTAACGCAAACTAAAGGGTATTTAGCTGATGAATATCGTTATAAAATTGGTAATCGTTTATATGGTTGTGATACATGTCAGCAAGTTTGTCCAAGAAATAAAGGAATCAATACTCAACAAGATGATATCGTATTAGAACCAGAAATTTTGAAACCTAGGTTGGTGCCTTTGTTGCAAATGAGTAATAAGGAATTTAAAAACACTTATGGTCATTTAGCAGGTGCATGGAGAGGGAAGAAACCGATACAGCGGAATGCTATCGTCGCATTAGCGCATTTTAAAGATGAAACTGCAATATCAGAATTACAAGAAGTAGCTTTGAATGATCCTAGACCCATGATTCGTGGTACTGCATATTGGGCAATAGGTCAAATTCAAGGTGAAGCGGCAAGGCCTTTTATAGAACAACATTATAATGATGAAATAGAAGAAGTCCAAGTAGAAATGATAAAAGGACTTGAAATGAGGAGCGAATAAAAGCATGACAAACCATATAGTATTATTTCAGCCACAAATACCTGGTAATACAGGCAGTATTGCTAGAACATGCGCTGGTACATATACACATTTACATTTAATTAAGCCATTAGGTTTTAGTACAGATGATAAAATGTTAAAACGTGCAGGCTTAGATTATTGGGAATCTGTGAACATTACCTATTATGAAAACATTGAATCATTTTTTGAAAACACAGATGGTACATACTATTTGTTGACTAAATTTGGTAAAAAGACGTATTCAGATTTTGATTTCACAGATACAGAACATGACCACTTTTTCATATTTGGACGAGAAACAACTGGATTACCTGATTGGGTAAAAGATGCTTATGCTGAAACTGCCTTAAGAATACCAATGAATGATAATATTAGATCATTAAATCTATCTAATACAGCTTCATTACTTATATACGAAGCTTTAAGACAACAAAGTTTCCCTGGGTTACATTAATTGTTTAAAATGAATGAAATTATAGTTAAAGCTTTGTATAATGAAGTTAAGCCTAAATATAATTTAAATCAGAAGAATCATAAGTTAAATTAAGTGAATAGTTTATGGTTACTGTAACAAGGGTAATAATAAAAATAATGCTAGAACGCGTCTTAATAGACAAAGAGAAAGAGGAGTGTAATTACTATGGCAATGAACTTTAAAGTTTTAGAAAATGAACAAGTTGTAGCGGAATATGCTGCAGATATCTTAAGAAAACAATTTAACAACAATCCAACAACAATTGCTGGTGTACACCTTTCAAGTGACAATGCACCAGTATTGGATGAATTAAAGAAAAATGTTGATAAACATGCAGTAGATTTTAGTCAAATTAATATTCTGGATTATGATAACAATAAATCATACTTTGAAGCACTTGGTGTTCCAGAAGGCCAAATCTTCAATGTTTCATTTGGTGAAGATACGGAATCATTTATTAAAGATAAAATCAAAACTAAAGAAAATAAAGGGAAATTAATTACACAAGTACTTTCTATTGATACAAATGGTAAATTAGATGTAAGTGTGAATCAAGGTTTATTCTCGTCACGTGAAGTTATTTTAATTATTACAGGTAGCAATAAAAAAGAAGTCGTTCATAAACTTTATGAAGAAAATGGTAAAACAAGTTTTGAACCTTCAGATTTAAAAGCGCACCGTATGGTTAATGTTATTTTAGATGAAGCGGCTGCTGAAGGTTTACCAGAAGATGTTAGACATTATTTCACTGCACGTTTTGCATAATTTATATGTGAGGTGATTGCAATGAGTTTAGATAAAAATCAAAATAATCTACATCGTGATGAATTAGAGTCAGAAAACGCGATGGTTGATGATTTAGAGGATGTCGTAGAATTAGGAAAAGAAATGGAACAAATCTCTGAAGAAAATGATGAAGATAAATTAGATAAATCACATGACCCAGCAGTACGTTCCGATTTAAATGAATAGTTTAAGCCACCTTTGTGAATTATTATGGTTCACAAAGGTTTTTTGTGTAATTGTGATGACGATTATTTTCGAAGTCATGTGGTAAAAAAAGAAATGCCATGTTAAATGTGAATGTGTTATTATTAAAGCATTATTGATTTAAGGAGAATTATATAAATGTTAAGCAAATATTGGAAATATATCATGATAAGTGCTGTTATTGTAAATTTAATTTCTATAAAAGGTTTTCCAATGGCAATTGGAGCGCTTTATTTACCAGTATTATTCAAAATTATTAAATTACAAATTAATTTATCACAAGGTTTAGTAGATCAAGTGAATGCATCAACTTTTGTAAAAAGTAATCAAACAGGCGTCATTATTAGTGTGTTATGTTGTATTGTTATAACTGTATTATTATTTAAGCCTTTAGGTAGCTTTTATGATAATTTAGATGGTTTCCTAGGATTATTAATAACAATTAGTCCAGTTACATTAGTGATAGGTGCGATCTTATTAATTTTAACTGCAGTTGGCGTGATTCAAGCGGCAAAAAATCAATTTAAAAGTGTTAATATCACTAAAGAGCGTTAAGACAATTTTTAATAATAGAGCTTTTAAGATTAATAAAATGTACGTCACTATGTTCATTCATCTAATATAAAAATTTTAATTGTATTTCCAATTATCGCGTCTGAGACAAAGTAGATGTCTCAGACGCTTTTTTTCATTTAGGCAGTAGATGACTGAATTGAAAAGGTAAAATCTCACTTATTTAAACAAACGATTAAAAAATTTGATTACTCTCCTGCTACCTTTTTATATAAAAGAAAAAATATCAATGTGTTGTTGTTTATGTATTTTAAAATTATCAATTGAATTATGAAAACGCTATATAATACGATTGCTCCTATAAAATGTTTAATGCTATACTAATAGCGAACAATGAATAATGAAGGGGAGAATTATAAATGTCAGTAAGAATAGAACATGATACATTCGGTGAAATTGAAGTACCTGCAGATAAATACTGGGGTGCACAAACAGAAAGAAGTAAACGTAATTTTCCAGTGGGTAAAGAACGTATGCCAATTGAAGTTGTATACGGATTTGCGCAATTAAAAAGAGGAGCAGCATTAGCTAATCATGCATTAGGTAAATTATCAGATGCCAAAAAAGATGCGATTGTCTATGCATGTGACCGCGTATTAAATAAAGAATTAGATGAACATTTCCCACTTGTTGTTTGGCAAACAGGGAGTGGTACACAAAGTAATATGAATGTAAACGAAGTTGTAAGTTATGTTGCCAATACTTACTTAAAAGAGCAAGGTATCGATGAGTCTATTCATCCTAATGATGATGTAAATAAATCTCAAAGTTCTAATGATACATTCCCAACAGCAATGCATGTTGCATTATACAATGAAGTTGAAACAAAATTAGAACCTGCATTAAAAACACTGAGAGATACGTTTAAACAAAAAGAAGAACAATATCACGATATTATTAAAATTGGGCGTACGCATCTACAAGATGCTACACCGATTCGACTAGGTCAAGAAATTAGTGGTTGGCGTTATATGTTAGATAAATGTGAAACGTTGTTAAGTGAATCAAAAGCGCATATTTTAAACTTAGCTATTGGTGGTACTGCAGTAGGTACAGGAATTAATGCACATCCAGAGTTTGGTGACAAAGTAGCTAAATTTATAGCTGAAAATACAGGCTATCCTTTTGTATCATCTGAAAATAAATTCCATGCATTAACAGCACATGACGAAGTTGTACAATTGCATGGTACACTTAAAGCACTTGCAACAGATCTAATGAAAATTGCCAATGATGTAAGATGGTTAGCTTCAGGACCTCGTGCGGGTCTTGCTGAGATTTCCATACCAGAGAATGAACCTGGTTCATCTATCATGCCTGGTAAGGTTAATCCAACGCAATGTGAAATGTTAACTATGGTTGCAGTTCAAGTAATGGGTAATGATACAGCAGTTGGTATTGCAAGTTCACAAGGTAACTTTGAACTCAATGTATACAAACCAGTTATTTTATTAAATACCTTGCAGTCAATTTATTTATTAGCAGATGGTATGGACACATTTAATAATAATTGTGCAGTTGGTATTGAGCCAATTCCAGAGAATATTGATAATTATTTAAACCAATCATTAATGCTCGTAACTGCTTTGAATCCACACATTGGATATGAAAAAGCAGCTAGTATCGCTAAAAAAGCTCACCGTGAAGGGCTTACTTTAAAAGAATCAGCAATTAATTCAGGGTATGTTACAGAAGAACAATTCGAACAATGGATTAAACCAGAAGATATGGTTGAACCTAAATAAAACTCCATAGAGCACTGAAAATACAAATATTTAAATTAAGAGAGCTAATCCTATCATATGGATTAGCTCTTTTTGTTTTATACTTTAATGCGTTGAACGTTAGCAATTGACTACAGAATAATCAAATGCAACAGTTTTTTTACACTTAATAGTATGCTAGCTTATTTTAATAGAGATAAGGTATTGCAATTATTTTATATGATTAAACTTCATCGTCTAAACTTACAGTTATACTTTCTTGTGTGAGTGGATGAATAAATTCTATTTTGTGACTATTTAATTCTAATTTTCTTAACGTAGAGTTACCATATAATGGATCACCAATAACTGGGTGACCAATTTCTGCTAAGTGTACACGAATTTGATGCGTTCTACCGGTATCTAATTTTATTTCTAATTCACAGACGTCTTCTTTAATCATTTTTGAATTTAAAATATGTGTGATTGCAGATTGACCTGTAGAAGAGACACGACGTTTATTAGAATGAAATTTATCTTTACCAATAGGCATATCGATAGTCTGAGGTTTGATAGGTAATAAACTATGTACATTTGCTTTATATATACGGTCTATTTCATTTTCCTCTAGCATACGGTCTAAGATTTTTTTCATTAATGGGTTTTTTGCGACGATTAATAAACCAACTGTTTCTTGGTCTAATCGGTGAATAGGTTCTACATAATCACTTTTTATTGTATAAATGACATGGTTCATTAATGTATTACTTTCTTTTAAATCATTTGGATGTGTTTTCACACCTTTTGGTTTCATGACAATTGCTATGTCATCATCTTCATAATAAATTTGAGCGAAGCGGTAACTAGGTAAGTAATTACTCACTTCATCTGGTGTTGGAATATAAACATTATCGCCAGTATTTACTTTAGTCATGAGCGTTCCAGGCGATTCGTTAATGGTAATTACTTTCGACATATTTAAAGTGTGTAAATCTTTTTTTGGTAAGTGCAATTGTTGAAAAATTTCTCTTAATGTTAATTGATTATATTTATTAGGGATTTCAAATTTCATAGTATCCTCCTTGATTATCAACTATTATCATACCATAAAGAAAGTATTAAAAATATTAGTCAAATGAATTCTATATTTAAAATTTAAATGAATGCATTTATTAATGTTGTAGAAGCAACATTTTAAAATTTAACATGAAGAAGGTATAATATATATTAAAGTAGTAACGGAATGGAATGGTTAAATGGAAAAACCGACAAGACTTGCATTACTTAAAGAAATAGCTGAATTTTTAAATGAAGAAACAGAAACATACAGCATGATGGATGGCGCGTTGAGATATCTTATAGAAGGAACGGATTTTACTACTGGATGGATTTTCTTTATAGATGATGTAGGGCAACATGAATTAGTCTCGCATTTTGAGCTTCCAGGAGCGTTAGCCAAAGACAATTGTAAATACATGTGTGAAGGCACGTGTTGGTGTGTTCAAGCATATCAAAATAAAAAGTTAACTAAGGCATCAAATATTATAAATTGCTCTCGCATTAATTTAGCTAATCGTGCACATCATGCTGAAACAAATGGTATTACACATCATGCAACGGTGCCATTACGTTCAGGAGAAGAACAGTTTGGATTATTAAATGTGGCGACACCTTATAAAACAAGCTACAGTGAAGAGGACTTAGAATTACTAGAGTCAGTTGCTTTTCAAATAGGTTCTGCTATCAAACGAATTATTCTCACAAATAAAGAAAAAGAAGCTGCTCGTATCAGTGAAAGAAATCGATTAGCTCGAGATTTACATGATTCAGTGAATCAATTATTATTTTCTGTGAAACTGACTGCACATGCTGCCCAGGGTATTACGAAAGAGGAAGTATCACGGAATGCGTTTAATGTAATAGAAGATACAAGTCAACAAGCCGTGAATGAGATGCGGTCATTGATCTGGCAACTTAAACCTGTTGGATTAGAACAAGGATTAGTAAATGCATTAAATAACTATAGTGATATTTTACAAATTGAGTTAAGTGTAAAAGTTGAAGGTTTGATTAATTTACCAAGTTTAATAGAAGAAAATGTCTACCGTATTATCCAAGAAGCTATGAATAATACTAAGAAACATGCGAATACAAATGAGATTAATGTGAAATTGACGCAAAATCATCAATCTTTAATCGTGGAAATTAAAGATTTTGGTAAAGGTTTTAATATGAATCAATTAAATTTTAATTATTCACATGGAATCAATAATATGAGACAACGTGCGAAAGCGATAAATGGTAATTTAGATATTGAATCAATTGAAAACAAGGGTACTAAAATATATATAAGCGTGCCGTTGTCGTTATAGGAAGGAAGAAAGTTATGAGTCGAATTATACTTGTAGATGATCATCATATTGTTAGGCAAGGATTAGAATTTTTATTATCAACGGTAGAAGATTTAGAGGTTATAGGTGGATTTTCAGATGGTCAAACCTTTTTAGATTATCTAGAAAACAACACGTTACCCGATATTGTATTATTAGATTTAGTAATGCCAAAAATGAATGGTATTGAAATTACAGAATGGATGAAGAAAAAATATCCAAATGTAAAAATATTAGTGTTAACAAGTTATATTGATGATGAACATGTTATTTCTGCAATTGATAAAGGTGCAGATGGTTATGAGATGAAAGATGTAGAGCCTGAGCAATTAATAAAAACAATAAAACATGTTCTTGCAGGAGAAAAAATTATTCATCCTCAAGCACAACATGTCATTGAAACAGTAAGTAAAAAGCCACATTATGCAAACAAGCTTTCAAAAAGGGAATCAGAAGTACTTACGGAAATGGCAAAAGGTAAAACAAATAAAGAAATTGCAGAAACACTTTTTGTATCAGAGAAAACAATTAAAACGCATGTTAGCCATATATTTAGTAAACTTCAAGTAACGGATCGTACACAGGCGGCAATTTATGCTATGCAAAACAATTTAATATAGTGTGTAATAAAACGATCATAAATAATGGCATGGCATGGCAATATATCTATTTTGGTGAATTATTACTTTAATTTATATAAAAATACTATATAATAAATAGTAATAACTAAAAGGGGGATATTGCTATGAAAACGAAGCATCTTTCATTAAAGATTGTCATCGCGTTAGTATTAGGTATTGCAATTGGTTCTATCTTTAATGTATTTTCGAATACAGCTTTTGTAGAAAACGTAGATAAATACCTATTTAATGTTATCGGACAAATCTTTCTGAATTTAATCTTTATGTTAGTAGTGCCAGTTGTTTTTGTTTCCATCGTCTTAGGGGTAGTCGGTGTAGGTGATCCAAAATTATTAGGGGGCATAGGTATAAAAACGATTACCTTCTATTTAACCACGACAGCGATTGCAATTATCATTGGTATTACATTGGCTTTAGTATTACAACCCGGTGCTGGAAAATCAGAACTATTAAATAGTGATGATGTATCCAGTTATCAACAAACATTAGAGAAAGAAGACAGTTCACAAGATTCAGCCGCCAAACAAACATTTGATCAAACTTTAATTAATTTATTTCCTAAAAATCCATTGCAAGCCATGACGGATGAAAATATGTTGCAAATTATTACATTTGCTATTTTCATTGGTGTAGGTATTATCATGGTGGGTTCAAAGGCACAAATGGTTCATAAATTTTTAGAACAAACCAATGATGTACTCATGTATATTGTAACAATGATTATGAGTGTCTTTGCACCAATTGGTACATTTGGTCTTGTAGCACATGCCTTTACTGGTGCTGGATTTGGGGCAATCCAGCAATTAGGTATGTATTTCTTTATTGTCTTACTGGGGTTAGGGATTCATTTCTTTGTGGTATATGGTGCTGCCGTTAAATTTGTGGCAAAATCAAGTCCATTAAAGTTTTTCAAAGACTTTATTCCAGCTATCACATTAGGTTTTAGTGCTTCAAGTTCTACGGCTACTTTACCTGTATCATTAGAATGCACGAAAAAAATGGGGGTTAGACGGGAAATTGCTTCATTTGTTCAACCCTTAGGCGCAACGATTAACATGGATGGTACTGCCATAATGCAAGGTGTTGCAACGATATTTATCGCTCAAATTTCTGGCGTGACTTTATCTGTTTCGCAAATTATAACAGTTGTCGTTATAGCAGTTGTGGCATCTATTGGTACAGCTGGGGTTCCTGGCGTGGGATTGATTATGCTCGCAATGGTATTAAATGCAGTAGGACTAGATCCAGCAGCCATCGGTATTATTTTAGGGATTGATAGATTACTTGATATGACAAGAACATCAGTCAATATAACAGGCGACGCAGCATGTGCTTTAGTTATTTCAAATGCTGAAGAAAGAAAGTTAGCAAAAGAACGTACACTTAATGAATAAATATAGATTAATAAAGGGTAGGGCATAGAAATCAAATTTTCTAATATAGATTACGTCGTCCTACCTATGCAATCAAGGCAAAGATGACTAGAATAAAGCTTTACCTGAGCTAACGTGCATACATAAGTCTCACTAGCATTTTTATGTGGCATATCTAAGCTTTAGCTTATGCAAAAGAACGATTTGTTTCTATAAAAATGGAAAAATAGTTTTTATAAATAAGTGAGTCTTTATATTTTCAACTCAATCATCTACTGCCTAATTGAAAAAGTCTGAGACATCTATTTTGTCTCAGACTTTTTAATGCGTACTGATATGCTTTAATAGGTTCGTATTTTTAATAATCATAAACACTGAAACACGGATATCATCAAATTAGAAGTGATTTGCATCATATGTTATCTTGTGATTGAACTAAATTTGAAGGAGCACTATGCATATGAATAAAAATAAATTATATGTACTGATTGTCTTAGCAATTTGTTTAATAATAACGGTGATATGCACATACTTTTTTATAAACAGAGGTCATTATTCAGTATTCATAACATTATCTATACCTTTTATCATTTTAATTATTGATTATTTCTTTGGCAGAAAAGATGATAAAGATAAGTATTGACAGCCGATTAAATTAGATGCAATATATGTGCAATAACATAAGTAAGTTGCACGTTTGATAGGCAAATTTAATTGATAATCAGTTGTCTGTTACAAACATTTTTTTAGTAACTTGTATTAAAAATGATGAAGGCTAAATGGGTATTATGTAATAGCATGATACAGTTCTACAAATTTTTTTGCATCTTTACGATGGACTTGATCAAATATCCATGTTTCACCATCATGGTCCATTATTGTAATTCTAAAAGGTGAAAGTGAGAAACCTGTCTTCAAGCTTTTGATATCTGTAAATAAAAATGTCTCCTTAATATTTCCAATTTGCATTGTCTCTAGAGATTTAAAGATGATACGATCATCTAGCAAAATGAGTTGCCCTGAAACAGTTTGTAATTGAAAAAATTTTAACGAAGCACTTATAACAATGACGGGATGATTGATATCTACTTGCATAATTAATTCCCCAATCTAAAGTTTATTTGTCATATATTGATAAAACATTTACTTATAAATTATTTTAATTGAGTATAACATGAGAATAGTCTATTACAAATTACATATATGAAATGTCGGATAATGGTGGAGTTTCAATAATGATTACATCGTTTAGCTAAGGGCGGTTAAATTGAGAAGTGGAAAATAATGTACATTTAAGCTAATGCACATGTATAAAGCCCCGGATACACTTTATATAGAATACAAAAGCTAGAGCTTATGTATAGGAATGCCTTATTTTCATAAAATGAAAAAGTAGTTCTATCAATGTAAGGGGGCTTTATTATGATAAATTACATAAAATCAGCAAAATGATCTCTATAACGCATGTGCACGACAGCTCCTACGATAAAAAGAATCAAGACAAGTACAAAATTATAAACAGTTAAATGCCAATGATTAATAAAATACCATTCTTTGTGCAATAGGGCGGCTCGGTATCCTTCAGATAAAAAATAAATCGGGTTTAATTTCATGACTGTTACCACAATTTCATTTTTAGGTGCGTATAATATGGAAGATACAAAAAATATGATTCTCATTAACGATTGAATAACCATTTGCGTATCACGAATCAATACGGCCAAAGTTGATGTTAATATTGAGATAATAGTCGTTAATATTAAGGCATAAGGTACATAAATTAATAATTGTAATGAATAAATAGAAGGGTGATATCCACCCGAAAAGCAAATGATTAACACAATCAACAATAAGCCGAGATGTCCATAAAATCTACTAAATACAATGTAACTAGGTATGACAGATAATGGAAATTTCATTTTTGCAACTTGATTGTATTTTGATACAATCGCTTTTGTACCCTCTAAAACACCTTGATTTACAAAAAACCACATACTTATACCTACAATAAGCCAATAAATAAAAGGTATCCCATCATGAGTAGCATTATTCCGTAAACCTAGACCAAATACAAACCAATATACTGCAATTTGCAATGCTGGATTAATGATTTCCCAAGCTACACCTAAATAGTTGTTATGGTTAGAAATTCGTAATTGGAAATCTGCTAGTCTTTTAATTAAATACAGGTTCGTCAACTGTTCCTTTAATATAAACCATACTGAATTCATTTGAACATATCACGCTTTCATATTTAGTTTTTATTAATATTAGTGAAAATAATTATACATTATTTTTGGAATGTAAGTAAATGAATTATCATGTGATACATAGAATATTTTGAGTCATATGATAGGGAGAATAAAAATAGATTATTGAATAGTGCGATTAGATCATTGCTTTCCAATATACTGGTATTTCGAGTCTATTAAAATTTAAAAAAATTAATGAAATCGCAAAATCATTTTATAATCGTCAGATTCTGTTGTATAACAGAATTGAACGATATATAAGTAAATTAAAGAAGTATATTACAGGAGTAAGTGGAACTATATATAAATAATAAAGTTATCTGAAGTCAATACAATGAGTTTCAGATAACTTTAAATGTATCTATTTATAATAGTAGGTTTTAGAAAATATATAATTCTTAAAAATTTTATTTTTTATCTCTGAAACAGTGATTAGTACACAAAAAATATTTGTTAATTAAAGACAATCGTCTTATTTCCATCATTTACAATAATTTTATGTTGTACGTGATATTCGACTGCTTGTGCTAGCACGGTTGATTCAACGTGACGTCCTATTTTTCTTAAATCTTGAACACTATAGCGATGATTTATGCGTGTGACATCCTGTTCGATAATTGGGCCTTCATCTAAATCCGACGTAACATAATGACTTGTAGCGCCTACAAGTTTAACACCGCGTTCCCAAGCTTGTTTATAAGGATTTGCACCGATAAATGATGGCAAGAATGAATGATGAATATTTATAATTTGGTTTGGATAATGACTTACAAAATGATCAGTTAAAATTTGCATATATTTTGCTAGTACAATGAGATCGATTTCGTGATGGCTACAAATATTAAGTATCTCTTGCTCTACTTCTTGTTTCTCTTTATTATTTGGCACATAATAAAATGGAATAGACAAAGATTCAGCAAAATGTCTGTTTGTTTCATGGTTACTTACGACACATACAATTTCTGCAGGCAATTCACCTCGTTGTATTCTTAATAGCACTTCGTTAAATGCGTGATCTTCTTTAGAAACAAATAATGCGATTTTCGTTTTATCATTATTATCGAAAAGTTCAAATTTTATATCGTATTGATTTAAAGTCGATTCTAATGCTTCTTTAAGTTCTGTGACTTGTTCAAATTCTAAGCGTAAAAATAATTTACCATTTTCAGATTGGTTGCTTTCATACTCTGTAAAATGATCTAAATGTAAAATATTAGATCCATGATCCGCAATAATCGTTGTAATTAATGACGTTAAACCTACGCTGTCTGTACATCTAGCTAGTAATATATATGTATTTTTCATATTAAGCACCTCAAAATTTTAAAAGTAACTCAGATTATAATGAAAATTCTAAATAATGTAAACAAAAGCTATCATTTAAATTAATTTAGAGAAATTTGTAGTTTATCTATGCGTAAACAAGAAAAATGGTCTATAATAATAAATAGTGTTTTTATCTTAAAAGAGTAATAAGTAATTTGAGTTGATAACACATTTCACAATAATAATACGCTTACAAACAAAGTGATTTTTGTTTTTAAAATATTATAAGATATAAGATTGATTATTTTGATAATTGCGCCAATGATAATTAACAATGAAAATTTCATTTCACTCTTTTATTTTCCTAAAAATTGTATTATGATGTAATTTGTGTTTCAAGAAGCGTGTATTATTGCAATTTCTTGTGTCCGGATAAAATATTCTTTTATGAAAGGTAGATTAAAGTAATGGATAGACAGAGTTTCACAGATTTAATTCAAACAAAATTTAAAATGGTACGTATTGAAGCAGGTTATACGCAAGATACGATGGCCCAAACAATAGGTCTTTCTAAAAAGACATTGGTACAAATAGAAAAAGAGAGAGTATTACCTAACTGGACAACATGTGTGTCAATTTGTGCATTATTTAGAGATTCAGATGTGTTAAATAGTACATTTGGATGTGATCCTCTAGAAATGGTACAAACGATTTCTCGTAATCATTGTGCATATCCTAACCATTCTACAACAAGTGATATCTATTGGAACACTGTTGATAGTCGTAATGGCTTCATCTTACAAAGTAACAAAGTGAGTGATATCTATCGTGTGCTAAATCAAGAGACACAGCCGATATTTGGTACTTCAAAATTAAGAGAAGCTGAAACTTATTTTGGTAGAATTTCTAAAGAAGAATTAATGCACGTATAATATTAATTCAATTAGTGATAGAAGAATCATTATTTATATAATTATCAGTCATGGGAAGTGATATTATATATGAATGATTTAGTCACTCTACCTCTACTTGACCTAAACATAGATTTAGGTCTTTTTTTATGTTATAAGTAAAATTTTGGAATGTTTTTCTACGCAATGAATCGTTATATGTTATACAATGTAAAAATGATTATAAGAAAATTTGAAATTTATTTAAGCAAACAAAGGAGTCATACACATGCAGACATTTTTAGTTATCATCTTTATGATGGTTATAGGCGCACTGATTGGTGGGGTAACCAATGTCATTGCTGTTAAAATGTTGTTTCACCCGTTTAAAACATATTATATTTTCAAAAAGAGAGTGCCTTTCACTCCAGGATTAATACCTAAAAGAAGAAAAGAAATTGCGGATAAAATTGGTCAAGTCGTTGAAGAACACTTACTTACAGAAGAAGTTATTCAAGCTAAGTTAAATGCACCAACTTCTAGAGATGCAATTGAAGAGATTATATTTAAGCAAATCGCTAAATTGAAAGAGAATCATACGACAATACAATCATTAGCAGACATTGTAGATATTGATTTTTCTAAAACAGCAAATCAAAAATTAGATGAATTAATTTCAGATAAAATGGATAACTTTTATTTAGATTATCAAAATACGCCAATCCAGCAACTTATTCCTAATGACATTGAAAGTAGTATAGATGATAAAATTGCGCTACTTCCTGAGTTGTTATTTGATAGAGCACGCGTATACTTGAAATCAGAAAAAGGTGGGGCAGATATTGCTTCTATGTTAGATACATTCTTCAACGAAAAAGGAAAAATTGTTGGTATGTTACAAATGTTCATGACAAAAGAAAGCATTGCAGAGCGAATACAGCATGAACTCATTAGATTAACGAGTCATCATAAAGCAAAAGCAATTGCTACGCAGATTATTGAAAATGAATATGCAACAATGAAATCGAAACAGTTGAATGAATTGATAAATGAAACGCAATATCAAGCTTTTAAAACATCAGTGACAGAATTAGCATTAGGATATGTGGACTTAGAACAAACTTCACATAAACCATTGCATACCATTATGCCAAGCTTTATTTCATTCTTAGAAACAAAAGTATCTAAGACGTTAACCGATGTAATTATTGATAATGCGTCAAAACATCTATCTCCAATTATGAAAAAAATAAACTTGAGACAAATGGTAGAAGAACAAATTAATACATTTGATTTAGCTTATATTGAAAAATTAATCATTGATATCGCTAATAAAGAATTGAAATTAATCATGTTTTTGGGATTTTTACTCGGTGGCATAATCGGTTTATTCCAAGGTGTAATTGCAATTTTTGTATAACATATTAAATTATGTTATTGTAATATCGATGTGGTTTTCACACATATACAAAAAAGGAGTGAAGCATAGTGGCAGTAAATTTATACGATCATGCAAATCAATTAGAACAAGCATTAAGAGAAAGTGATGAATATCAAGCTATTCAAAATGCTTATGCAAAAGTTAAAGAAAATCAAGAATCAAAAGATTTATTTGATGAATTCCGTGAAACACAATTAAGTTTCCAACAAAAACAAATGCAAGGTGAAGAAATCGGTGAAGAAGAGCTACAAAAAGCACAAGAACAAGCTCAAAAAATCGAAAATGATTCAAACATTTCTGAATTAATGGCTGCTGAACAAAATATGAGCCAAGTATTCCAAGAAATCAACCAAATCATTGTTAAACCTTTAGATGAAATTTACGCTGACTAATTTTTAGTTGAATATAAATGAATTTTATTTAAATAATATAGTCGTTTAAAGAATAAAACAGTAATCCTATCTTTTATAAATTTGATTTTGTAGTAGTTCAATACCGATGCGACCTATATGGTTAAATAGATCGAGACATATATTTGTCTTGGTCTATTTTTTTGTGAATATATAGATTGATTATATTTTGGCTACTGATTGAAAGGGATTTTTACTAATAAGGTAGATATTAGAGAAACAAAGTGATTGCTCGCTTAGTTTTATCGACTGGTGAATAAACAATATGGTAAAATATAGAGATAAAAGGATTGTTATGCATACAATTTAACAAGTGACAGAAATAACTTAGATGTTAATTAATTGTGGTATATGCATAAGTACAAATAAACCTTTCAATAAAGGAGAACTATACTGTATGGTGAAATTTATTCATTGCGCTGACTTACACTTAGATAGTCCTTTTAAATCTAGAAGTTATCTTAGTCAGTCTATTTTTGATGATATGCAAAAAAGTGCTTACGAAAGTTTTAAAAAAATAGTAGATTTAGCATTAAATGAAGAAATAGATTTTATGATTATTTCTGGTGATTTATTTGATCAACATAACCGCACGCTACGTGCAGAGGTATTCTTAAAGGAACAGTTTGAACGATTAAAGAGAGAACAAATATTTGTTTATTTATGTCACGGAAATCATGATCCATTATCAGCAAGTATTGGCACAGTATGGCCAGATAATGTTTCCGTTTTCTCTGAAAATGTTGAAACTTATCAAACAATCACTAAAAATGGCGAAGAGATTTATTTGCATGGTTTTAGTTATCAAAATGATGCAAGTTATGAAAATAAATTAGATGCATATCCTTCAAGTCAAGGTCAAAAAGGCATACATATTGGTATCTTGCATGGTACATATAGCAAATCAAATACCAATGATCGATATACTGAATTCAGACTAGAAGACTTAAATAATAAGTTATATCACTATTGGGCTTTAGGCCACATTCATGAGCGTCAACAACTGAGTGATATGCCACAAATTCATTATCCTGGTAACATTCAAGGCAGACATTTTAAAGAGCTGGGTGAAAAAGGATGCTTGTTAGTTGAAGGGGACGATTTAAAACTCAACGCGCAATTTGTTCCTACTCAATTTATAAGATTTGAAAAAGCAACTATAGAATCGGATAAAACATCGAAGCAAGGTCTTTTTGATGACATTCAATCTTTTAAATCACAAGTGAGAAAAAATGGAAAAGCCATCTATCAACTGAATGTTGTTGTAAATTCAGATCAATTGATATCTGAACAAGATATTTTGCAAGTACATGAAATGATAAGTGATTTTGAAGAAAATGAGCATGATTTTGTATTTGTAGAACAACTCTCAATTAAAAACAAATATGAAGATCAAAATACATTAGTTAAAGAATTCTCGCCTGAATTAATAGATGATACAACTGTTTATGACGGTGCTATGAATGATTTGTATTTAAATCCCAAAGCGTCTAAATATCTAGAAAATTATAGTGATTTCGATAGAAGAGCATTAATTGAACATGCTGAAGAATTATTGAAGTCAGATATGAGGGGTGAATAATATGAAAATCAAATCATTAGAGATTTATGGATACGGTAGATTTATTGAAAGAAAAATTGAATTTGACGAATCATTTACTCAGATTTATGGTGAAAATGAAACGGGTAAATCTACAATACAAGCATTTATTCATTCAATTCTCTTTGGATTTCCTACAAAAAAAGAGAACGAACCACGTTTAGAACCAAGATTAGGTAATCAATACGGTGGTAAATTAACATTAATTCAAGATGACGGCTCGCTCGTCGAAGTAGAACGTATTAAAGGCAGTGCGACTGGTGATGTGAAAGTTTATTTGCCTAATGGTAGCATTAAAGATGAAAGTTGGTTAAAAAAAGAACTTAATTTTATCTCGAAACGTACGTATCAAGGGATTTTTTCATTCGATGTTTTAGGGTTGCAAGATATTCATAAAAATATGGATGAAACACAATTACAAAATTATCTTTTACATGCTGGTGCTTTAGGCTCTACTGAATTTACGACTATGCGTGAGGTATTAAATACTAAAAAGGAAGAACTTTATAAAAAAAATGGTCGCAATCCAATTATCAATCAACAAATAGAACAACTGAAAGAATTAGAAGGCCAAATTCGTGAAGAAGAAGCAAAATTAACTTCTTATAAGCGATTAGTAGATGATAAAGATAAAGCAGAAAGACGACTTAATAATTTAAAACAAAATTTAGCACAGCTATCTAAAATGCATGAACGTAAACAAAAAGAACTCGCTTTACTTGAACAGACTCAAGAGTGGAAACAATTGGAAACCCAATTGAATATAGAGCCTGTTGTTTTTCCAGAACAAGGTATAGATCGTTATGAATCGGCAAAGTTACAAACTCAAAATTTAAAGCGTGATATCAGTTTAAGAACAGAACGGTTAGCACATCTTAAAGCCGAAAATGAAAAAATAACAGTACCAAGGCAAAGTGACATTGATGCATTTAATCATTTACATCAACAAGAAAATGAAATAAAACAAAAAGAATATGAAGTTAAGGCGTTAGATAAAGAAATACAAGATAAAGAACGTGAAAAAGAAGGCTTGAAGTCAAACATTGGATGGCAAACTGTTCATCATGAAGTCGATGGTTCAGAAGCTATGAAGAGTCATGTCAGTAATCAAATAAAAGATAAACAAGAACAAATGGCTTATATCCAACAACTCGAACGTAATATTGAAGAAAATAAAATTGATAATGATACAAATCACGCAGAAATGAATGCGCTTGAAGCAGATATTGTTCCAGAAGAGAACTTTGAAAAGAAAAAACAATATAATAGACAAGTGTTTGAGCTTCAAGAGAAAAACAATCTTTATCAAAAAATGAAAGAAACATTTGATAAAGAGCAAAGAGAGAATGAGAAGAAACAAAATTTAATGCGAATAAGTTTAATTATATTGGCTATTATTGGCATTGGACTGACAGTCTTCTCATTTGTATCTGCGAATATCATTTTCGGGATTATCTTTGCTATTCTATCAGTCGTATTTATTGTCGGTATATTCTTTGTTAAAACGAAAGAGGTCGGACATAGTGAATCTTTCTCTAAAGAAATTGAAGATTTGCAACAGCAAGTAACACAACTTGAAGATAACTATGATCTTGACTTCGACTTGGATGATCAGTACAGAGTACGAGAACAGCTACAAACAACAATCAAAACAAAAGAAGCAATAGATAAGAAGGCTGAATACTTAACCAATACTTTAACTCAGGCAAAGGAACAATATCAAAATGCGCAACAAAACATTGATAAAGTGAAAGCTGATTTATATTTATCTGATAAAATGTCAGATGAATTAATCATAGATAGTATTGGAACAATGAATAAAATTAAAACACATGAAAAGCATATCGATGATTTGCAAACACAGGTACAAGCCTTAAAACAACAATTAAATGATTTTTACGAACATGCGCAAGAAGTAACTAAAAACCAATTTACGTATTTTAATGAATTATCGCTATTCCACGATATAAGACAATGGCTTAAAGAAGAAACAAGTAATTTGGAAAAATGGACACGTAATGATGAACAAATCAAATTAATTGAAAGTGAAGTTTCACAACTGAATAGTAGATTAAATGAAAATAGCCGTGTGATTGACCAATTATTCAATTTTGTTAATGTTAACGATGAAGAATCATATTATCAACATCATGTTCAATATCAAAATTATCATCAAAATATGTCGAGATTTAATGACTTATCAAAATATCTGGAAAATCAAAATTATAATTATGATACAAGTTCAAGTTTAAGTGAGAAAACATCTGCACAACTTACTAACGAAGATGAAGTATTAGCACGTCAAGTTGATGATTATAATGATCAGTATTTAGAAATGCAATCTGAAGTAAGTGACTTAAATGCCAAAATCACAGATATGGAAACAGATAAGACTTTAGCTGATTTAAGACATAGATTCCACATATTGAAAAATAAAGTGAATGCTGAAGCGAAAGATTGGGCAAGTTTAAGTTATTTACAAGCATTGGTAGAAGGACATATTAAACAAATTAAAGATAAACGTTTACCACAAGTGATAAATGAAGCAACAGATATCTTTACGCATTTAACAAATGGTCATTATGTTCAAGTTACGTATGCAAATGATAATTTAATGGTTAAACAAGTTAATGGTCAAATGTATGAACCCGTTGAATTAAGCCAATCAACAAAAGAAATCTTATACATTGCATTGCGTTTAAGTTTAATTAAAACATTAAAGCCATATTATCCGTTCCCAATTATCATAGACGATGCGTTTGTTCATTTTGATAAGCAAAGAAAAGAAATCATGATGAATTATTTGAGACAAATGCCTAACAGTTATCAAATCCTATACTTTACATGTGTGAAAGATAATAGTGTGCCTTCAAAACAAATTATTACTTTAGATAAAATTCAGGAAGGCGGTAAATAATGAGAAATGTAGAAAAATTAAATCCAGGTGATTCAGTAGATCATTTTTTCTTAATCCATAAAGCGACACAAGGTGTTACTGCTCAAGGTAAGGACTATATGACACTATACTTACAAGATAAAAGTGGCGATATAGAAGCCAAATTGTGGACTGTGAGTAAAGAAGATATGAAAATATTAGAACCTGAGAAAATCGTACATGTTACTGGTGATGTAATTAATTATCGTGGTCGTAAGCAAATGAAGATAAACAAGATAAAATTAGCTACACCAGATGATAATATGAAAACGCAAGATTTTGTTGATGGGGCGCCGCTTACTCCAGATGAAATTCAAGAGGAAATATCGCATTATATGTTGGACATTGAAAATGCAACGTTACAACGTATTACGAGACATTTGATACGTAAGCATCAAGAAGCGTTTTTTACTTTTCCAGCAGCTAGTACACATCATCATAATTTTGCGAGTGGTTTAAGCTATCATGTGTTAACAATGCTACGTGTTGCAAAATCAATTTGTGATATTTATCCATTGTTAAATCGCAGTTTGTTATATAGCGCAATTATTTTGCATGATTTAGGCAAAGTTAGAGAATTAAGTGGTCCAGTAGCTACTTCCTATACTGTCGAAGGTAATTTATTAGGGCATATTTCAATTGCTAGTGATGAAGTCGCAGAAGCGGCAAGAGAGCTGAATCTTGAAGGTGAAGAAGTGTTATTGCTACGCCACATGATTTTAGCGCATCATGGTAAAATGGAATTTGGTTCGCCGAAATTACCTCATATGAAAGAGGCAGAAATATTATTCTTCATTGATAATATAGATGCGAAAATGAATATGTTTGAAAAAGCTTATAAGAAAACTGATAAAGGTCAATTTACAGAACGTATTTTTGGATTAGATGGTAGACAATTTTACAATCCTAAATCGCTAGATTAATAATGAAGGTCTTTTAGGTTGGATATATAATATTAAAAGGTTCGAGACATTTGTGGATGTTCTCGAACCTTTTTCATTTTCGAAAAAAGTGGTATAGAAATCTAATTGAATAGGTTTCTATACCACTTGATTCATTTATGAAATTATTGTCCAGTTGACATGCCAGCACCACTTTGTTGCATAGATTGTTGTTGCTGTTGTTGTTGCTGCTGTTGTTTGATTTTTTCTGGATCTAATATTGAGTCTTCAATCGCTTTTTTAATATCTCTATCTTTATAATCAACTTTATATTCATCTAATAATTCTTTATAAGCGTCAGTTAAAAGCTTAGGATCTTTTTGAATTTTAGTTTGAATTAATTGTGCTTTTAATTTGCCTTTTTCTTTATCAAAGTCATTTTCTTTATCTGCTTTGATAATATGGTAACCGTAATCTGTTTTAACTACGTCAGATACTTTACCTTCTTTAAGTTTGAATAATGCTTTTTCAAATTTGTCTTCCATTTGACCTTTGACGACATAACCTAAGCTACCATCTTTTTTAGCAGAGGCTTTATCCATTGATTCTTTTTTAGCAATTTCTCCAAATTTATCTGGGTGTTTTTCAACTTCTTTTTGGATTTTTTCAGCTTTTGCTTTAGCTTCTTTATCAGATAAGCCTTCTTTATCATCTTTATTTTCTTTAACTTTAATTAGAATGTGAGAGCCTTTTTTGGTATTTTCTTTAATTTCTTTGTCAGACATACTCACTTTATCATTAAGTAGTTCTTTTTGATAAGCTTGTAATTTTTTCTGTTCTTTATAATCGCCTATAGACATTTTTTGTTGTTTTAACATACTTTCAAATTGATCTTTGCCACCATATTGTTTTTGTTCTTTTTCAACTTCTTTATCAATATCTTTTGTATTTACATCGTCTTTATATTTATCAGCAAGCAATTTGTTTAACATGATTGAGAATGATGTATTAGCAATTTGCTCATCACCCATCTTGTTCATAACATCTTCGACTTTAACGTCGCCAGCTTTTGAAGAAATAATTGTATCTTCTTTTGAATCTGTTGCACTGTTACCACATGCGCCTAATAACAATGCACTAGCTGTAACAGGAAGTAAAACTTTTTTAAATGTTTTCATAGTTGGAAACTCCTTTTGTAAGAATAACAACGTAAATATAACATATTATTGATTATTCACCAATTAGAAACATAATTTCTACGACTATAGTATTAGTGTTTTGTGACTTTTGATATAACTTAATCAAAAAAGAGGTGACATCGTAACCTATTGTTAGATTACTTATGTTCACCTCTGTAATATTTATCTATGCATACAAGTAAATCATTATGAAACAAGACTATACTTTTTTCTCATAATGCGTATTAACTTTATTTAATATATTAATACCTGTTTGATGTTCTTCTATATAATCACCTTCATTTGAAAATAAAATGATTTTTAAATATAGAAAATCCATAACTGAATAACCCATATTTAAAGCAATTAAAAACATCAGATAATGACCGTATTGTGGAAACAGTGTACTGAAATAAGCACAAATTACAGTGATGATTATAACTGGTGTTATTAAATCAAAACAAAAATAATACTTATTTACTGGTGTGTTCACATACGTATTATAAAATGGTATTTTTTTATGCCGTAACAATTTATATTTTTTAAACGATTTATAATATGGAATAAAAAATATGAGGTGAATGGCTTTGTGGATAGGGTACAAAATAACCACGAGTAGTAAAAAGATTAAAAAATATTGATCAGTTAGTTTTGTGTTAGAAAAAAAATAGAGTATTTCATAAGCAAGGAGAAATGTAATAATGGTTGTAACTAAACTTAGAAATGCAATCCTTGGTAATCCAAATCGAGCATTGATATCGATTTGTCTTGTACAGAGATACATTGTTTATTCACTCCTCTTAAACTAAAGTCATATGATATATGCTTATGTATTATCTATCTTAATATGTGAAACGTCAAGATATATTCCATCATTTGAGTAGGTAAGTTTATAGCATGCATAAAAGTATTTTCAATTAAAAAACTGTTATCTAGCATTAGTTTAAATGTTAGATAACAGTTCAATAATTGATACTTTAATTAGTGGTTATTTTTCATCTTTATCAAATGCTTTTGAAATTTCTTCACCACGGTTTTGAAGGTTTTCAATATGTGATTGCAAATTCTCAATATTTGGATTGATATCAGATTTGAAATCACCAATCATCGTTTTTACTTCGTCACCGATAGAACTACCGAATTCAGTACTTTCAGTTTTGATTTGTGAAATATAGTTGGCTATGTCATTCACACTTTGCTTAATTGTGTTTATTTCTCTATCTACTTCTGATTCAGCACCAGTTGGTTTTTTAGCACGTGCAGTATTTAGGCTAGAATCTTTTTTATCACGATTCATTAAAGCTACACCGAGGCCAGTTGCAACGCCAGCGCCTAGGCCTAATAATATTTGAGCTGTTTTCATAAAAATTCTCCTCATTTCTAGTAGTATCTCATCCGTTAATATTTTTTATATACCCCATATGTAATAAGGTAAGCATGATTAATCGAATTGAGCGGCTATTTCTTGTGCAATTTCAGCCTTTTGTTCATCGTCGATACTTTCTTCGTGTGTTTCCCATTTATAGCCAAAACCATCGACATCATTTTCATATCTTGGTAGTAAATGGAAATGAAGATGAAAGACAGATTGATCGGCAAATTCACCATTATTCTGTATAATATTGAGTCCATCTGGGTTAAAAGCTGTTTTAATAGCGTTAGCAACTTTTGGCAGTGCGACACCAATATGTTTCATTGTTTCACTGTCAGTTTCAAAAATATTAGCAGATGCTTTTTTAGGGATTAAAAGTGTATGACCCTTGGTAACTTGTGATATATCTAAAAATGCATAGACATATTCATCTTCATATACTTTATGACTTGGTATTTCACCATCTATAATTTTACTAAAGATTGTTTCTGACATAAAATCTTCACTCCTTGTAAGATTGTTATTGCCTATTATAGCATTACTGTATTATTTACGTCAGTTTTTGCAGTAAATTTATGACTAATTAAAGATTTTTGATACAATATATTTTGTGGAGGTGCTATATGACAGTAAAAGTAGAACATTTAACAGGTGGTTATGGAAAACGACCTGTAATTAAAAATATAAATTTTGAATTAACACAAGGTGAAATTGTGGGACTTATAGGATTAAATGGGGCAGGTAAGAGTACAACGATTAAGCATATGCTTGGATTGTTAACACCTATGGAAGGTAACTTGTCTATTTCTGATATAAATATAAAGCAAGATGTTGAAACATATAGAAGAAAGTTATCGTATATACCAGAATCACCAGTTATTTATGAAGAACTAACTTTACAAGAACATATTTATATGACAGCAATGGCATATAATATTAGCAGAGAAGTTGCTATGGAACGTGCGCGTCCATTATTAAAAACGTTTCGTTTAGAAGATGAATTAAATATTTTTCCAAGTCACTTTTCTAAAGGTATGAAACAAAAAGTGATGATTATATGCGCATTTATAGTTAATCCTGAACTATATATTATCGATGAACCATTTCTTGGTTTAGATCCGTTAGGTATTCAATCTATGTTAGATTTGATGGTGGAAAAAAAGCAAGAAGGTCGTACAGTGCTGATGAGTACACATATACTAGCAACTGCAGAGCGTTATTGTGATAGATTTTTAATCATGGATGAAGGAGAAATAGTTGCTTTTGGAAACTTGGAAGAGTTGCGTGCTCAAACAGGGCTAAAAGGTAAGACATTAGATGAAATCTATATCCATGTCACGCAAGGTGGCCAAAATTCATGACACGAGATGCAGAACAATTATTTAAAACTAGAAAACGTGAAATAAGTAAAGAAAAACAATATTATAATAAATTTATTTTTAATGGTCATTTTTCTTTGTTTTTAGTTATTATGTTAGGTGCATTTATATTAGGCTACGGTGATTGGCTTAAATCAATACCGAAACATATTAATTATTCACTTATTGTTAGTATATTCGTTTCAATAACGTCAATGTTTCCATTACGTACGTTGCTTAAAGATGCAGATAAATTATTTTTATTGCCATTCGAAAGCAATATGAATCACTATATTAAGCAAAGTTTGATTTATAGCTATGTTTCACGTATTGGCTTACAAGTTGTTATTATGATTGTATTATTTCCATTGTTTTATGTGATTAATGACCAGACATTTGGCTTTTATATATTATTTGCATTATTAATGTTAATCATGCCATTTGTAGGCTTATTATTAAAATGGCAATGGTACACGTATAAATTGGAAAGTTGGTCATTGCATACATTACTTTTTATTGTACTTGCATCAGGCTATTATGTGACATTAGATGCCAAATCATTTGCAAGTATCACTTCGATATTAATTATTATAGGCTTAACACTACTACTTCAATATCAAAATAAGCATCAATTGTTTCCTTGGGAAAGAATGATTAAGTCAGAGCAACAACATCATATGAATTACTATAAATTTGTAAATATGTTTACAGATGTCAAACACCTTAAAGAAACATCGGTTCGACGAAGTTATTTGGATCCTATTTTACGAACTCCTAAGTTTAAGAAATTCAATGAGAATTATATGTATTTATATTTATTCGCTAGGAGCTTCGCAAGAGGGAAAGATGTTTTTAATATAATATTAAGGTTAGTTATTATTGCGCTCATTCTTATGTTTTGGTTGCATCAACCCGTAATCACTTTGATCATAGGAAGTTTGTTTATGTATATTATCTTGCTTCAAATGGCACAATTTTATACACAACAGGCATATGGTTTATGGCCACAAGTTTGGCCAACACCAGAATCAAAAGTGATTAAAGGTTATGAACAATTTTTATATAGATTAATGTTTATGATAGGCATTTTATTTATTATCGTATATGCGATATCTTTCCCATTATACAGTTATTTTGGCTTATTATTCTTAATAGTGGGTTGGTTAACAATTAGAAATGTAATTAAAAAATTAAAATATCAAGAAACGTTATTGCGAGATTAAAAAAACACTGTTTATGTCATTTGCTTTGACATAAACAGTGTTTTTAAGTTCATTACATTAAATCAATTATCATCGATAGGGAATAAATATCTTTCGAAATAACTAGAATGTTGGCCACTAGAACCAAAGAATTGACTTAATGCTAATTTATCGAAATTATCTTTGAAAATAGATGATGCTTTAAAGTCTTCATAAGCCGTTCTACTTTCAAAGCCAAAGTAAATCTTATAAGTTAAACCTTGATCAGGTTTTAGGAAACGATAGCTTCGATAACCCGCAAATTGTTTAAAGTCAGCAGTAATATTTTCTAATCTTTTTTCTAGTTGATAAGCATGATCTTCTGATGTAGGTACAAATATGACCGAATAAAAATAATTTTCATTTAAATCTCCCTCAGCTTTAAGTACATCATAGACTAAAGGTTGTTTTAATACAGAAGTTTGGTCAGTTTCTTCAAGAATGACTGAAGAATCAGATGCTGAAAATTGTAATAAGTTATGGTCAGGATTATTTAGCCTAATCTGGTTTAAGTAACCAAACGTTCCATAAGATGCATAAATTTTCATAAGATTGTCCCCCTTGCTTGGTATATGAAAGTATAAATAACTATTTCACTTTACTATAAAAATATCTACTTTTTCAAATAAATATAAAATAGGCTTTGATAACATTATAATTGATTTTTATTATAAAACAATAGTCAAATAATTAAGCTGTTAAAATGAGATTGTTTGTCTTTTTTATGACATTTTAGAACAATAAAATACGCGTAATTAAGCAATATGGTATTATAGACAAGAATGATTATAATCTAGGAGGATTAAAAGGTGCATAATAAAAACAATACGATCCTAAATATGATAAAAGGCGAGTCGGTTTCGCACACACCAGTTTGGTTTATGCGTCAAGCTGGCAGGTCTCAGCCAGAATATAGAAGATTAAAAGAAAAGTATTCATTATTTGAAATTACACACCAACCAGAACTGTGTGCGTATGTAACACATCTGCCTGTAGATAACTATAATACAGATGCAGCGGTACTTTATAAAGATATCATGACACCTCTACAGCCAATAGGTGTGGATGTAGAAATAAAATCTGGCATAGGTCCAGTGATTCATAATCCAATTAAAACGATACAGGATGTTGAAAAATTAGGACACATTGATCCAAAGAGAGATGTACCTTATGTGTTAGATGCGATTAAATTATTAACTGAAGAAAAGTTGAATGTGCCATTGATTGGATTTACTGGTGCGCCATTTACACTTGCAAGTTATATGATTGAAGGTGGTCCTTCTAAGAACTATAACTTTACAAAAGCAATGATGTATAGTGATGAAGCGACATGGTTTGCATTAATGGATCACTTAGTTGAAATGTCTATAACTTATACTTCTGCACAAATAGAGGCAGGTGCACAAATTATCCAAGTATTCGATTCTTGGGTGGGTGCATTGAACGTTCAAGATTATCGCTATTATATTAAACCTGCGATGAATAAATTGATAAGCGGTATTAAGGAGAAGTATAATGTACCTGTTATTCTATTTGGAGTTGGTGCTAGCCATTTAGCAGATGAATGGAACACATTACCTATAGATGTATTGGGATTGGATTGGAGACTATCAATTAAAGAAGCTAGTTCAAGGAACATTGATAAGACATTGCAAGGGAATTTAGATCCATCTCTATTATTGGCACCATGGGATGTAATAGAAGAAAGGCTGAAAGCAATATTAGACCAAGGGATAGCGCATGGCAAACATATTTTCAATTTAGGTCATGGCGTATTTCCAGAGGTGAAGCCCGAAACATTAAAACGTGTGACTACATTTGTACATGACTACACACAGAGATAGTACGACATAAATTTTGACTATCACGAATTACAAATAATTATGTCATATGCATCTAAAAATTATAATACAAAAGGATGATCTTAAAATGACAAAAACAATAGGCCTATTGGTTATGGCTTATGGAACACCATATAAAGAAAGCGATATAGAAGCTTATTATACAGATATTAGACATGGGAAAAAACCTACTGAAGCGGAACTACAAGATTTAAAAGATAGATATCAATTTATTGGTGGTTTATCTCCGTTAGCAGGAACGACAAATAGACAAGCAGAGTCACTTCGTGATGCGCTCAATCAAGCCTATGACGACGTTGAATTTAAACTATATATCGGTTTAAAACACATTCACCCATTTATTGAAGACGCTGTACAATCAATGCATGAAGACGGTATAGATGAAGCTGTTACAGTTGTATTAGCACCACATTATTCTAGCTTTTCAGTTGGCTCTTACAATACACGTGCACAAAAAGAAGCAGATAAATACGGCATCACGTTTAAACATGTTGAACATTACTATCAACAACCTAAATTCATTCAATATTGGACAGAGAAAATCAATGAAACATTAGCAGATATTCCACAAGATGAACATGACAAAACAGTTCTTGTTGTTTCAGCTCATAGTTTGCCAAAAGGCTTAATTGAGAAAAATAACGATCCTTATCCTAATGAGTTACATGAAACTGCTCAGTTATTAGAACAACATTCAAATATTATACATGTAGCTGAAGGATGGCAATCTGAAGGGAATACGGGTACACCTTGGTTAGGACCTGATGTTCAAGATTTAACTCGAGCGTTATACAATGAACATAAATATGAACACTTTATCTATACCCCAGTGGGTTTTGTTTGTGAACATTTAGAAGTACTCTATGATAACGATTATGAATGTAAAGTGATTTGTGATGAATTAGGTGTACATTATCATCGTCCAAAAATGCCAGATACTGATCCGCTATTTATTGGCGCAATTGTTGAAGAGATAAAAAATGTTTATTAAAGGAAGCGTGACTTATTTTGACTAAAAGTATTGCTATTATCGGAGCTGGTATCACAGGTTTATCTAGTGCATATTTTATAAAAAAACAACGACCAGATATAGATGTGACGATATATGAAGCGACTAATCGAACTGGCGGTAAGATTCAAACCTATCGAAAAGATGGTTATACGATTGAATTAGGTCCAGAATCTTATCTAGGACGCAAACAGATTATGACAGACATTGCTAAAGATATTGGATTAGCAGATGAACTTATCACTAATCAAACAGGACAATCTTATATTTATGCTAAAAATAAACTGTTTCCTATTCCAGGGGGATCTATCTTAGGTGTGCCAACTAACCTTAAACCTTTTATTAAAACAAAATTGATTTCGCCTAAAGGTAAATTACGTGCTGGTTTAGATTTATTAAAAAAGCCTATTCAAATAGAACGCGATATTTCTGTTGGGTCATTCTTTCGTGAACGTCTAGGAGATGAAGTCTTAGAAAATTTAATTGAACCTTTAATGGGTGGTATTTATGGTACAAACATTGATGAATTAAGTTTAATGTCTACTTTTCCGGAGTTTAAAGAAAGAGAAGAACAGTTTGGTAGTTTAATTAAAGGTATGCGATACGAAAAAATGCAACGTCAAAAACAACGACAATTATATCCAGGAGCACCAAAAGGCCAATTTAAACAATTTAGGCATGGGCTGACTTCTTTTATTGAAAAATTAACTGATTATGTCGTAAACCAAGGTGTAAAAATCAGATTTAATACACCTATAGATGATATCGTCATCTCACAAACGAATTATGAGCTTGTTGTAGATGATGAAAAAAATATCTACGACAGTGTGCTTGTTACCACACCACATCAAACCTTTATGAAATGGTTTGGTAATGATCCAGCCCTTGATTATTTCAAAACAATGCCATCTACAACCGTTGCAACGGTTGTACTAGCATTTGATGAACAGCATATTGAAAATACCTATGACGGTACGGGTTTCGTGATTGCAAGAACGAGCCAAACCGATATCACAGCATGTACATGGACAAGTAAAAAATGGCCTTTTACTACACCAGAAGGTAAGGTGCTGATACGTGCTTATGTTGGTAAACCAGGTGATACGGTTGTGAAAGATCATTCAGATGAAGAACTTGTAGATATTGTTAAACGAGATTTAACACAAATGATGACTTTTAAAGGCGCACCAGATTTCAGTATTGTGAATCGTTTACCTAATAGTATGCCGCAATATCGTGTGGATCATATGGATAACATATCTGCGATTCAAGCGCATATTAAACATAATTATCCTAGGTTAAGAATAGCCGGTGCTTCATTTGAAGCGGTTGGCCTGCCAGACTGTATTTTACAAGGTAAAAATGCAGTATCAGAATTATTAAATGAATTATAGAGTATATGCGAGTAAAGATACGGAGCGAGGATTTGAAATCAAATACAATTTTGGTTTCTGCCTCGTTTTTTAATTGATATTATTTATGTAGCATTAAAAACGATGACATGCTATATAAATGATAAAATGATATATATATATATTAGAAAGTTATTTTTAATGGGGGATTTATATGACGGATATAATTATAGTACATTCAAAACAAGGTGATGCATCAAATCATTGGTATGAATGGTTAGCCAGTAACCTCACGCTAGAAGGTTATAATGTAACTTTATTTAACTTGCCGGTTGATGAAAATGATCATATTGATACTTGGATGAGTAACATGAAAAATCAAATTTGTGTTACTAAGTATGAAACGTTTTTTGTAACGCATGGTTTTGGAACACTCGCAGCTTTAAAGTTTATAGAGAAATCACAAATTAATACTATACAAGGATTATTTAGTATTTCTGGATTCATGGAGGATGTCATACCATTTGTCGAAACCAATCAAATTGAAGACTTTCATATAGATTACGAAAACGTTAAACAAAAAGTAGAGGCATTTTATGGTCTATGTGCCAAAAATGATTCCTATGTGTCTTACAAAGAAACAAAAAGATTAATGGATACGCTTGGAGGGACATGTAAAGTAACTGAATTTGGCGGTCATTTTATGGAAGATGATGGTTTCACGACATTTACACAGCTACAAAGTAAAATGCAAGGCATTATGAGTGAGTAATCGAAATTATTATTGTTATAGATTTATAGTCGAGAAATGGGAGGATAAATTAATTAGTAAAAAGCTTTGTTTGATGTATCAATCATAAAGGGCGATAGGTTTTTGTATAAATAAGAAACAAAATATAAAATATTATAGTTATATTCCATTTTTACACAAAATAATTTCTGGAATCCATTGACTATCATGTGAAAAATTTATATACTGAGTAAGTCCTAATTGATACGAGATGTGCAAACATCAATTATCGCATTTGAATTTTAATTTCGAATTAAGTTAATGTTAATTAATTTTAAAAAACGTTGACATTAAGTAAATGTTTATGATATATTAATTGGGTAGGCGTCATAAATATTATTAACGCGGGATGGAGCAGTTCGGTAGCTCGTCGGGCTCATAACCCGAAGGTCGGTGGTTCAAATCCGCCTCCCGCAACTTTTTAAATAGGTCCCGTAGTGTAGCGGTTAACACGCCTGCCTGTCACGCAGGAGATCGTGGGTTCGAATCCCATCGGGACCGCCATTTTTATTATGGTTCAGTAGCTCAGTTGGTAGAGCAATGGATTGAAGCTCCATGTGTCGGCAGTTCGACTCTGTCCTGAACCATTCTTTTAAAGTTTATACTTTGGCGGTTGTGGCGAAGTGGTTAACGCATCGGATTGTGGTTCCGACACTCGTGGGTTCGATTCCCATCATCCGCCCCATAATCGTTAAAGTGCGGGTGTAGTTTAATGGCAAAACCTCAGCCTTCCAAGCTGATGTTGTGGGTTCGATTCCCATCACCCGCTCCATTTTAATTATTCCACAGTAGCTCAGTGGTAGAGCTATCGGCTGTTAACCGATCGGTCGTAGGTTCGAGTCCTACCTGTGGAGCCATGGCCCCGTGGTCAAGCGGTTAAGACACCGCCCTTTCACGGCGGTAACACGGGTTCGAGTCCCGTCGGGGTCATACAAACAGAAGTGAATTATCGCTTCTGTTTTTTTATATGGAGAGTTGTCCGAGTTGGCCGAAGGAGCACGCCTGGAAAGTGTGTAGGCGCCACAAGCGTCTCGAGGGTTCGAATCCCTCACTCTCCGCTAATAATAGATGCCTCGTTATTCTACATTTATTAAAGTGTTGAATAACGAGGTTTTTTATTAGTTTAAATAATGAGTTGAACGAAAATAAAATTAGGGTCTGATTTACAAATCTTGTATATTTATAGCAGATATCCAAAATAAGTTTGTCAACGCTTTAATAGTGGTAAAATATCAACGATTGCAAGTATTATTTTTTATTTTTAATTAATTTAAAGATAAATCACTTCGTTTAAAAAGATATGTAGGTTCATTCATGGATAATCGAATAGACTATTATGAAATCGCAAAAGAAGAACTTGGGTTAATTATGGATTTAGAGAAACAATTGAAAAAACATCGATAGATAGAAAACTACGTGAATTGATTAAAATACGCGTCTCACAAATCAATGGTTGTGCATTTTGTATTGGCATGCATACTGCAGATGCTAGAAAAATGAAGGTTTCAGAAGAAGAAATATATTTATTAAATGCTTGGGATGATACGAATGTTTTTTCTGAAAAAGCAAAGTTAGCATTTAAATTAGCAGAAGCAATTACATATATCTCTAAAAATGGTGTGCCCGATAAACTGTATGATGAGGTACGTACATTATTCTCTGAAGAAGAATATACAGATTTAGTATTAATTATTAATCAAATTAATATGTGGAATAGACTATCCATTTCTATGGGTAATCAACACCTTATATAGTAAGTCTTAGGATTAAAGGCATCCAGGCAATTTATGGATGCTTTTTTATTTTGTGGTCATCGGGGTAATGTTAACGTGTTTACCTTTAATTATAACATTTGAGTTTAATAGGTTATTTGTTGTTGATGTGCAGACACTGTTAAATAAGACTAAACACGTTATAATGAGTATGAGATGGAGGAATGATGAAGTGGATTTTTGGTTAAAACAACAGGCGCAACAAAAGGGTGAACATATATTTATTGATGATGGTGAAACGCAAGTCACGTTTGCGACAATGTACGACAGAGCTTCAAAACTTGCTTTTACTTTACATCAGTTAAATAAAAAGAGAATAGGCTTTTATATTGATAATACTATTGAATCTGTTTTGCTTATTAATGCTGCTTGGCTGGCAGGGATTGAAGCAGCTATGATAAATACTCGGTTAACTCGAAATGAGATGATAGCACAGATGGATTCAATAAATGTTGATACAGTAATTTCCATGCATGATCTTGAATTAGAACATATTCAAGTTGTGCCTTTTAATGAGCTTATTTCAGTTAATAATGATAAGTATTTTGAAGAGATATTTTCATTAACGCGTATAGCATCTATTATGTTTACATCCGGTACTACAGGGCCACAAAAAGCAGTGCCGCAAACATTCAATAATCATTTGGCGAGTGCTCTTGGATGTCGAGAAAGCTTGGGTTTTAATGAGAAAACAAAATGGTTATCTGTGTTACCGATATATCATATTTCAGGATTAAGTGTCGTATTACGTTCATTAATTGAAGGCTTCACATTACGGTTAGAATCAAAATTTAATACGGAGCAAATGTTAAATATCATAAAAAATGAAGCGCCAACGCATGTATCGCTAGTGCCACAAACATTAAAATGGTTAATGGATGCTGGATTACACCGTCCATTCTATATTGAGAAAATACTGTTAGGTGGGGCTAAGCTTTCTCGTAACTTAATTCAACAAGCTTTAAGCTATGATTTACCAATATATAATTCGTTTGGCATGACAGAGACATGCTCGCAATTTTTAACGGCGACACCTGAAATGCTTGAACATCGATTTGATACTGTTGGCAAACCGAGTAATGATGTTGAAGTTAAAATTAAATCACCTAATATAGATGGACATGGAGAACTATTGATTAAAGGTAAAAATGTAATGGATGGTTATCTTTTTCCTAAAGTAAAAATGGATACATTCGAAGACGGTTATTTTAAAACTGGTGATATAGCGGAAATAGATGAGGAAGGCTACGTCATGATATACGATCGTAGAAAAGATTTAATTATTAGCGGTGGTGAAAACATATACCCATTTGAAATAGAATCTGTAGCCAAACAATTCCCTAATATCGAAGATGCTATGTGTATCGGTGTTGAGGACGATACTTGGGGTTCAGTACCTTATCTGTATTATGTTGCAAATAAAGATATCGCAGAAGAACAATTAACTGTGTTTTTTAAAGAAAAACTTGCAAAATATAAAGTACCTAAACAATTTCAACGAGTATCTCGTTTACCTTACACGTCAACTGGTAAACTTCAAAGAACGCGTTTATAATCTTAACTAAGGAGTACATAT
Organism: Staphylococcus sp. LKG3-1; assembly: GCF_048568385.1. Lineage (NCBI taxonomy): Bacteria > Bacillati > Bacillota > Bacilli > Caryophanales > Staphylococcaceae > Staphylococcus > Staphylococcus sp. LKG3-1. The sequence goes on along the minus strand of NZ_CP183796.1, from coordinate 902,934 downwards.
GAAAATAGTTAACATGCATTTGTATGATTATAATGCAAAATTTAAAACACCTGTCATTACCCCTAAAGTAAAAATGAATACGCGCAAAGCGATTTTCGTTGAATTAATAACAGATAAAGGTAAATCATATTTTGGTGAAAGCAATGCGTTTGAAACGAATTGGTATGCAAATGAAACAATAGAGGATGTAAAACATTTTTCAAAACTATGGTTTCAACAGGTTCAGGGTAAAACGTTTCATTCTTTTTTAGAAATTCAAGATGCATTAACGCAATTATCTAATTATCCTGCAACACGTAGCATGTTGGTGATGGCTTGTTATCAAATGTTTCATGTTTTAGAATCATTGAATGTGCCTTATGGCGCGACAGTTAATGGCATGACTTCAAGAAATTTTCAACAACTTGTTCAAACGCAACCGCAACGCGTAAAGCTTAAATGGAATGCTGATATCTTAGATGATGTGGAAAAGGTGTCACAATTAGCTTTTCGACCTGATATAGCCATCGATGCGAATGAATCATTAAGCAAAGTAGATTATGATAAATTAAAAACACTAAGTGAAGCGCAAATATTATATATTGAGGAACCTTTTAAGTCACTACAACATTTAACACATTTTGAAAAAAATGAACTACCACCCGTTGCGATTGACGAGAAAGCGACATCTAAATCACTTATTTCACAAGCTATTAATGATTTTGGCATTGATGTCGTTGTGTTAAAACCATTTAGATTGGGTGGCATAGATAAAGTGATGGATTTGATAAAAATGCTCAATACTCTAGATGTGAAAATCGTGATAGGTGGTATGTATGAATATGGCCTAAGTAGGTATTTTACAGCGATGTTAGCACAATATGCTGATTATCCTAGTGATATTACACCAGAAGGTTATTACTACGAGGTAGATATGATTAATCAGGCAGGTATATTAAAAGGAGGCTCAATTTATTTTGAGCCTCCAGTGGTAAATCATAAGATATTGAATTTTATTTGTTAATGTTTTTATCTTTTTTATGCTTTGTTTTCTTTAGCGGTACGGGATCAAAGCCACCTTTATGAAGCGGGTGACATTTTGAAATTCTTTTAATACCTAACCATGTGCCTTTGAAGGGACCATACACTACTATGGCTTCTCTAGTATATTCAGAACAGGTTGGATAAAAACGACAAGTTGCAGGGGTTAATGGTGATATAAAGCGTTGATATATATGGATAAGTCCTAGAAATATAGTTTTCATAATTTTGCCTCCAACAAAAATCTTAGCATAGCTAGTTTAACATAATAAGGGGAAGAGTGATGTATGTGAAGTTTAAAGACAAAGAAAATGACGATGTGTACCTAACATTTAAAAAGAAAGCAGATTATGCCAACGGTAATCATGTACTTATAATCCCTAAATATAAGGGTAGCTTGTTATTCACAAAACATAAAATACGTGGTATTGAATTTCCGGGTGGTAAAAGAGAAAAAGGTGAGGCGAGTGAAACTGCTGCAGCACGAGAAGTCTTTGAAGAAACTGGCGCAACGATTAAATACTGTGAATACATAGCGCAATATAAGGTTGATCGTCAAATTGGAATGTCCTTTACTAAAGATGTCTTTATGGTGGAGATAGAAGCTATCACTGAGCAACCAGATTATTTTGAAACGGATGGACCACTATTGTATAAATCATTATCTGAGATTCCAGAAGATAAAAAAAGTTACTTATTGAAAGATCCAGCAATATTACAATGTTTAGAGAGAGTGATTGAACTTGGATTTTATTCATAAAAAGAGAATGCCGGTTGAATCAAATAGCCATATATTTGATGAAGTAATCTATAGAGTAGATCATTTAAATGTTAAGGGGCTGCTGATGACACCTCATGCAAAAGTGCAGAGAATTGTTTTATATTTACGAGGTGGTAAAGGGCAAGTAGGTAAGGTGAGAACGGGAAGATTGATGCAATTTGCGGATGAACATACATTGGTCTTTGGACCTTATTATAGAGGTAATAATGGTAGCGAAGGCAAAGATGAGTTTTATGGTTCGGATCTGCATGACGTTACAGTTGCGATACGTTTGTTAAATCAAAAGTACCCTGGTATTCCCATTCACATGATTGGTTTTTCTAGAGGTGGACTTCAAGGTTTATTAACATTTCAAGATTTACCGGTGACGAGTTATATTATTTGGGGCGGTGTCTCAGACATAAATCTGATGTATGAAGAACGCGTTGATTTAAGGGGAATGCTTAAACGTATGATTGGAGATCCTAAAAAGAATATAGAAGCTTATAAACAACGTGATGCTATCGCTCAAATTAAAAACACAAGCCCGCCCATATTTATAGTTCATGGGGGTAAGGATAAACAAGTAGGTATTCATAATGCTTACTATTTAGTGGAACAACTTGAAAAGATTGGTGCGACATTTCGTACTTATTACCAAATGTCGGAGGGACACGTACCAAGACCATTTGCGCTCAAAGATACGCTACTGGCAATTAAACAGTGGATGGATGATGTTGAACAGAACAAGCTTAAAGACCAATATGATAGATAAGATGTTATAGATATAAAGTATTTACAAATAAAAAGTAGCCATGTAGTTTTCTATTGTAATAGAAGACTACATGGCTACTTTTCTAATATTTTAAATTATTCAAATCCGCCATTGACGGCTAATTCGTCAACATCTTCTCCAAATTTTTCAAAATTAGATTTAAAACGATTAATTAAATCTTGAGCTTGTGTTCTGTATGCTTCTGGCTTACTCCAAGCATTGATAGGATTGAGCAATGTTTGAGGGACATCTTCTACTTCAACAGGAATATCTAATCCGAACATATCATCTTTCACATATTCTGCATCTCTCAATTTACCTGTAATGGCTTGATTAACCATTTGTCTTGTATAATTTAGGCTAATACGACGTCCAACGCCATACTTTCCGCCAGTCCAACCCGTGTTAACTAAGTAAACATCAACGCCATGTTTATCTATTAAGTTACCTAATAAATCAGCATAAACTTTAGCGTTTAATGGTAAGAATGGGGAACCAAAACAAGTAGAGAATGATGGTTCAGGCTCAGTAACGCCTCGTTCTGTTCCAGCTAATTTAGCAGTGAAACCACTTAAAAAATGATACATCGCTTGGTCTTTGGTTAATTTTGAAATAGGTGGTAATACACCAAATGCATCTGCAGTTAAGAAAATAATTGTATTAGGATGCGCTGCTTTAGATGGTGTCACAATATTATCAATGTGGTGAATAGGGTATGCAGCTCTAGTATTTTCCGTGTATTGATTGTCGTCAAAATCAACATCGCCTTCTTCATCAACAACAACGTTTTCTAGAATTGTTCCGTATTTAATAGCATCATAAATTTGTGGTTCTTTTTTCTGTGATAGATTAATTGCTTTTGCGTAACAGCCACCTTCGATGTTGAAGATACCGTTATTATTCCATCCATGCTCATCATCACCGATGAGTTTACGTGTAGGGCCAGCAGAAAGTGTTGTCTTTCCAGTACCTGATAAACCAAAGAATAGAGCTACGTCGCCTTTTTCGCCAACATTTGCTGAACAATGCATACTCATAATGTCATCTTTAGGCAGTAAGTAGTTCATTACGGAGAAGATTCCTTTTTTCATTTCACCAGCATATTCAGTTCCACCTATTAGGATTACTTTATGTTTAAATGATGTGATAATGAAGGTTTCTGAATTTGTACCATCTATGGATGGGTCTGCTTTGAAGTGAGGTGCAGAAATAATAGTGAAGTTTGGTTTGATTTCTTGAGCTTCTTCATTTGTACTTGGACGGATGAACATGTTTTGAGCGAACAAATTATGCCAAGCCAATTCATTAACAACAGTGAGTTTTAACTGTGAATCTTCATCGCTACCTGCATAACCGTTAAAAACATAAAGCTCATCTTTCTTATCAAGATAGTTTAATACTTTATCATATAAATTTAGAAATTTTTCTTCTTCGATAGGTTGGTTTATGTTGCCCCAATCGATGTCATCTCTATAAGATGGCTCAGTGACAATAAACTTATCTTTTGGTGAACGACCAGTATATTTACCAGTTTTTGCATTGATGGCGCCTAATTCCGTTAGTTCGCCTTCATTATTTTCTAAAATTTTATTATACAACTGAGTTGTAGATAATTGAAATAATGAAGATTGCTTGTCTAAAATGCTTTCAATTTTGCTTGTATAAGTGTATGTATCTACCGCCATACTTGATCCCTCCACACTATTTAGTTGATGTAAGCCTTTACAATTACAGAGTATAACATATATAGATTAATAGTCCACACCAATTTCAAAGGAATTTTAAATAAATATTAATAAATGTAAAATTGACATTATATGTTAGATTAGGTACTATATAGATTAACGGATTCTCTTATCCTGAGTGGCGGAGGGACATGGACCCAATGAAGCCCAGCAACCTCTTCTTAATTGAAGAAAGGTGCCAAACCGTTTGCAGACAAATAGCGTCTGAACGATAAGAGCGAATGGACGTATAAAGGGCCTTCTCTCTATTTACTATAGTGTAGAAGGCCTTTTTTAATGAGCTCAACAGAGAGAGAATTTTCGTAATTTAAAACTAAAGGAGCAAATTATGACATATAATAAAAGATTGTTTACTTCAGAATCTGTAACAGAAGGGCATCCGGACAAGATTGCTGACCAAGTATCGGATGCGATTTTAGATGAAATTTTAAAAGATGACCCAAATGCACGTGTGGCTTGTGAAACGACTGTAACCACAGGTATGGCTTTAATTTCAGGAGAAATTTCAACAACAACTTATGTTGATATACCAAAAGTAGTTAGAGAAACAATTAAAGAAATAGGTTACACACGTGCGAAATTCGGTTATGACAGCCAAACGATGGCTGTATTAACAGCAATTGACGAACAATCTTCTGACATCGCACAAGGTGTAGATACAGCTTTAGAATATCGCGACGAAGCTTCTGAAGCGGAAATTGAAGCTACGGGTGCAGGAGATCAAGGCTTGATGTTTGGTTATGCAACTAATGAAACAGATACGTATATGCCGTTACCCATTTTCTTATCACATCAGTTAGCTAAACGCTTATCTGACGTACGTAAAGATGAAATTTTAAAATACTTGCGTCCTGATGGAAAGGTTCAAGTGACAGTTGAATATGATGAACAAGATAAACCAGTTCGAATAGATACTATTGTTTTATCTACGCAACATGCTGAAGATATTGAATTGGATCAAATTAAAGATGATATTAAAACACACGTTATTTATCCAACAGTGCCAGAGTCATTATTAGATGAACAGACGAAATTTTATATTAACCCAACTGGTAGATTTGTAATCGGCGGTCCTCAAGGAGATGCAGGACTAACAGGTCGAAAAATCATCGTGGACACATATGGTGGATATGCACGTCATGGTGGTGGATGCTTCAGTGGTAAGGATCCAACTAAAGTTGACCGCTCAGCTGCATATGCTGCACGTTATGTAGCTAAAAATATTGTTGCAGCTCAATTGGCTGAAAAATGTGAAGTACAATTAGCGTATGCGATTGGTGTTGCTGAACCGGTTTCAATTTCAATAGATACATTTGGTACTGGTAAAGTCAGTGAATATGAATTAGTAGAAGCTGTAAGAAAACATTTTGATTTAAGACCTGCCGGAATTATTAAAATGCTTGATTTAAAACATCCAATTTATAAACAAACAGCTGCATATGGTCATTTTGGACGTACTGATGTGCTATTACCATGGGAAAAATTAGATAAAGTTAACTTATTAAAAGATAGTGTCAAAGCTTAAACTGAGACAAAATGTTTAAATTTTAAACTTTACTATCGAATACGATGCGCATATCTATTATAATTAAGTTACTGAACACATAAAGGAGCGTTTTTGTTATGAATTCATTTGGACCAATAGAGATTGGTTTAATCGTGGCAATTGTCGTAGCAGTCATTTGTTTGATTTTATTTATTGTTGCTTTAAAAAGTAAGAAAAAAGCGCAAGAAAAAGTTGAAGCGCAATATAAATCAAGAGAGCAACAACTGAGCGATGAGCATGAAGAAGAGCTAGAAAAAGAAAGAATTGAAAATAAAAAAACGGTAACAAAACAAAAAGAAGAATATACGGCTGCGGTTAATTCTAAAGATAGAGAAATTGATGCATTAAAATTATTCTCTAAAAATCAAAGTGAATATGTAACTGATATGAGATTAATAGGTATTCGCGAACGACTTGTAAATGAGAAAAGAATTCGTCCAGAAGATATGCATATTATGGCAAATATCTTTTTACCAAGGAATGAGTTTAGTGATGTGCAACGTATCAGTCACTTAGTCCTAACACGTACAGGTTTATATATCATTGATTCACAATTGCTTAAAGGTCATGTGTATAATGGCGTAAGTGCTGCACAATTTAAAGAACAGCCGATGATGGAACAAGTATTTAATACATTAGATCTTGATGGTCAAGTTCCACAAACACTTGTCTTAGATCAAAATGAAGATAAAGATGCTTTATCATTTGTTAATTACACGACGCATTTAAATGAAATTGAAAGACTTGCTGGTGATATCCAAACAGAATTAAATTTAAAATTTACACCAACAACTATCTTATACTTCAACCCTAAAAATGATGGCGATGTTACGATTACAAATTATGCACAAAGTTCAAATTCAAAAGTTTTAGTAGGACCAGAACAATTAGACGAATTCTTTAATAAATTTGTCTTTCATGGTCGCATTCAATACAATGTTGAAGACTTACAACGTGTAATGGATGAAATCGAATCATTTAATTAGAATATTATGAGATATAAAAAAGCTACAGACAAAGTTAGTTCACTTTTGTCTGTAGCTTTTTGTCATATATAATAATATTTCGACTTTTTAAATTGTTCTAATTAAAAGTATCCTGAATAGATATTTTTAAATTTATAAGCATTATTATTTATATTTTTGATAATATTCATTAATATAAACATTAACTTAACTAAAAGGGGACTTTAACTTGGAAAATATTAGTTTTTATAATGGCAATGAAATGCCTATAGTAGGTTTAGGAACGTTCCGTGTTGAAAATAACGATGAGTGTAAAGCGTCGGTTAAACATGCGATTGAGAGTGGTTATACACATATCGATACAGCCATGATTTATGAAAATGAAGATAAAGTTGGCGAAGGTATTGCGGAAGGTCTTGCTTCTACAGGACTGAAAAGAAGTGATTTGTTTATTACATCAAAATTGTGGTTAGATGATTATGGTCGCAAAAATGTTGAAACTGCATATGAAACGAGTCTAAAAAAACTTAACTTAGATTATCTTGATTTGTATTTAATGCATTGGCCAGGTACTGATGAAGCTTTAATGATTGACACTTGGCAAGGGATGGAAGATTTATATAAAGATAATAAAGTGAAAAATATTGGTGTGAGTAACTTTAATGTTGAACATTTAGAAGCATTATTGGCACAGGTTTCTATAAAACCAGTCATTAATCAAGTTGAATTTCACCCATACTTATTACAAGAATCACTAAGAAGATATTTAGAAGTACAAAATATTCATATGGAATCGTGGTCACCATTAATGAATGCACAAATCTTAGAGGATGCAACCGTTAAATCAGTAGCAGAAGAAGTTGGAAAATCACCAGCACAAGTCATTATAAGATGGAATATTGAACACGGTGTAGTAGTGATACCAAAATCAGTTACACCGTCTAGAATTGAAGAAAATTTGAATGTCTTTGATTTTAATTTAACACCAACTCAAATTGAAAAATTAGATAGCCTGAATGAAGATAAAAGGATTGGACCAGATCCAATAGGGTACAATGGTCACTAAGTCGATGAAATAAAAAATAAGGTGGAAACCGATTTTTTAATAAAGATGACTTAGCTCCACTAAACATGGATTGTAGTATAGAGGGCTACTTTGACTGAAGTTTAGGTATAAGTCCTGCTACTTTAATTGGAATACATGAATCGATGTTTAAGTATAAAGTGTGTTGCTTTATACTTACATCATAATCAAAAACAGTCTGAGACATCATTAAAGGTCTCAGACTGTTTTATTTATGGATGGAAGATTATCTAGTATGTTGCTAAGAAGATTTAAAAAAGATAGTAACCCAACAAGCAGGCTACGAATGAAACGCCATATTGTAAAATAGAATAAAGTATAAATAAATTGATTTGTTTCGGTGTTGTCAATAATTTAACGAGTTCGGAAGACAAAGTTGAAAATGTAGTTAATCCACCCAGTATGCCTACGATAATAAAAGGATTAATCCAATTTATATTTAAACACATACCCATAAGTAGTCCGATACAAAAACTGCCTACTACATTTACTAAAAGTGTAGGTATAGGAAGGGAAGTATTAAATTTCTGATTAAATACATTTGTGACGAATCCTCTAATTACCGCACCAATGCCGCCGCCTAGCATAACTAATATACATTGAATCATGAAATTTTAGCCCCCAATCTAACACCCAAGAAGCATAGTAAGATACCAAAGATGTAACTCGTTAATGCATATACAATGAGTAAAATAAAAGAGCCGCTTTCAAAAAATTGTATAAGTTCAAATTGAAACGTCGAGAAGGTAGTCAGTGATCCTATAAAACCTGTTGTGATACCTTTTTTGAGCATTGGGCTATTATTAAAGTATTGGATAGCTAGAGTGCCAAGAAACCCCATCAAAAATGCACCGCATAAATTTGCAATAAATGTGCCAATAGGCATTTCAAAAGATGTATTTATAAATGAAAGTAAATATCTTAGTAATGCACCGACAGCACCACCTAGAAAAATAAATAAATATTGCATATTAATGTATGTCCTTCCTTAAAATTAAAAACTGGAACATAATTAAAAAATGCCCCAGTTTCGTCAATCATATTGGTAGAAGTTGATAAAAATTAATGTTTACGTGTTAAAACATATAATATGGTTTTATATTTCACTATTACTAAAGTTGGTAGATGAAATTTTTGAGTAAAATTTAAAATACATTCTACATCTCATCCTTACTATAAACTAGAAAATAATACCAAACGTTGATAGGGAAGCAATGATATGAATGATTAATACCACCAAAATAATGTATGGCAAGATTTTGCTGGCTATTCTAATCCAATCTGAATCATTATGTAAATGTTTGATAGCTTTATCTGCAAATATAATTGAAATAATTAAAATAATAGCGTTAATGATACTACACACAAATATTAATTTAATCATTGAACTAAAATGTGTGCTTAGTAGAGGATTTCTAGTATTAAAATAAAGACTTATAATTACTAATAAACTAGATAAATAAAAATAAAGTTTTGAACGTGCCATATTTACCTCCTAGTGCAATTCATTTTACAATGATACCATAAATATAAGAATATTTAATGAAATTTACTATTTTATATTATTTTCTGATATTTGAGTTTTAAAAAGTGCGTCAAATTAAATCGTTGACTGATGTGAATTGATTATGAAGATGTATTGAATGATAAGATTTTAAGCAAAAAATTAGAATTTTTCTAATATTGATGGTATAAATAAACTGTATGGTTAATAACCGTTAGAAAATAATTCTTAATTGAATTATTTATTTAAGTCAGGAGGAATTAGTAATGGTAAATTTAAATGTTGAAGTGTTTGCAGATGGTGCAGATATTGAAGAAATGAAAGCAGCTTATAAAAACAAACAGGTTGATGGTTTCACAACTAACCCTAGTTTAATGGCAAAAGCGGGTGTAACGGACTATAAAGCTTTTGCTGAAGAAGCTGTACGTGAAATTCCTGATGCTTCTATTTCATTTGAAGTATTCGCAGATGATTTAGAAACTATGGCAAAAGAGGCTGAAATTTTAAAACAATATGGTGACAATGTATTCGTTAAAATTCCAGTTGTAAACACTAAAGGTGAATCAACAATTTCTCTAATTAAAAAATTATCAGCAGAAAACGTTCGTTTAAATGTAACTGCTGTTTATACTTTAGACCAAGTTAAAGAAATTACTGATGCTGTAACAGAAGGTGTACCAACTTATGTATCAGTTTTCGCTGGTCGTATTGCTGACACAGGTGTAGATCCTATTCCATTGATGAAAGAAGCAGCAGAAGTAACGCATAGTAAAGAAGGCGTTAAATTACTATGGGCAAGCTGTCGTGAAGTGATTAATGTCATTCAAGCAGACGAAGTCGGTGCAGATATTATCACATGTCCAGCAGATGTTGTTAAAAAAGTAAATAATAATCTTGGTCGTGATATTAGTGAATTATCAGTAGACACTGTACAAGGATTTGCTAAAGACATCCAAAGTTCTGGTTTATCTATTCTATAAAACTTTAGAATGAATTTAATTATGAGTGGGATAACAAACGAATTTTACAATAAAGATTACGTACACCCACTTTTTATGGATGGGATGATAGAGGTTTACCTGAGCTAAAACTTATTCATAGTGACGACAAGTTCATGTAAAATATGAATGTAGTTTTATATTGAAAATGGTACCTTACGTCTACTATTCAATTGAAAAAGAGTCTGAGACATCAATAGATGTTTCAGACTCAATTTTTTTGTTAAAAAATAGTTAAGTCATTAGCAAGCCCATTATACTTATACATAAATATTAAATTATATATTAAGTCATGTACAGAGCACCTACGTATTTGCTAATATATAGTGAAATAGATTGATTGAATAGGAGATACAATAAAGAAACTGCAACAGCCCAAAATAAATGTTAGTTTAGATTATAAAATACTTACTGATGTTTTTGATGATGAAGACGATATTTTAGAGCAAGCAGCTATTAATCATTCAAATTTCGTTGATCAAACTTTAGATAGGTTATTGATATATGGTTCACGCATCACAAATTGCAACTTTACTAATTCTGATATAGGACGTGTAAATTTTACAGACGTGATTTTTGAAAATTGTGATTTTTCTAATGTTAAAATGGAACATGGTAGTTTACATAGAGTGATATTTAAAAATTGTCGTATGACAGGGACTTATTTAAAACAAATGAGGTTGGGTCATACTTCATTTTGTGAAGTTAAAGCTAATTTTGTTAGTTTTATAGACTCTAAAATGGATAAGTTACTATTTGATACGTGTCAACTTGAACATGGTGCTTTTTATGAATCAACATTAAAACAAATTACATTCGATGAAACAAACATGAACCACGTAACAATACATCAAACGCCATTAAAAGGTTGTGATTTAAGCACATCACAATTTGAAACAATTGTCGTCAATAAAGAAGATTTAGTTGGGTGTAAGGTATCTAAAGAACAAGCAATTCAATTCGCTACATTAATGGGACTAGATGTCGTTGATGCATAATTTGTAAAAAATGTGTTCAATTATAATTGATTCATTGAGATAATTTCATTACTATTTGAAAGAGATGTATGGCGAAATTGCTAAAGGAGTACATATTAAATGAAAGCAAATATTTTTAAGCAAAAAGTTAAAAAGCAGTTATGGTTTTTAAATAAAAAAGAAAAAAGTAAATTGGATTCTGTTTTGGAAAGCGTAGTTGAAAAGCATGATAATGAACATTTAAATCGACCTATTGCATTTTCTAATCAATTTTTAAAAGAATATGTTTTTAAAGAAAAAGTAGTATCGTCTACGCAGTTATTTGCTTTATTATTAGGTATTTTATTTACATATATTATGTTATTAGGTATTTTCTTGTTTGGTTTTATTACAAGTTTAACTGCTGTACAATATTTTATAAAACCAGAAGTACAGTTATCGACACTGACAGTCATATTAACATTTATTGGAGCATTATTACTTGTTATTGTTAGTTTGTATTTAATTAGGTTGGTCACTGGTTACTTTACGAAAAAATTATTAGAATATAAGCATAACAAAGCATTGTAATAAAATACTAACTATCTATTAGGTGAGAAAGTGTTAAACTTTCTTGCCATTTTTTATGTACAACGATATATGCTACATCAACTATGATAAAAGTTGCATTATCAAAATAAATAACTGTTTGTGCACCTTGTGATTTTAAGCCATTAATTGCTAATGCATTGATAAAATATTGTATTGGGGAGCGCTTTGCTTTAATTGGGAAGACGATCGTATGGTTATTAATATAGATGGGGATGAGTTTTCGTATTTTAAGTATGTCCTTAGCTTGCTTAATTTGTATGGGTAAAGAAAGATGGTTGGTTTCAAGGATATATTTTAATGTTTGATTAATGGAAGATGGATACGTAAATTGATGTGTTGTATATTGACAAATGGTAAGTAATTCGGGACCGATAACGGTTTTGAAATATAATAGTTTAGCAAGGTTATTCATTAAATTCACCTCATTAAAATTTATAGTATTTAGAATATTTTACTTGAACACGTTGCTGTATATTTTTTATGGTTGATATTGAACACTTTAGGTGTTGTGCAATCTCTTTTTGTTTATAACCATATAATTTTAATTGTAACCACTGTTGTTCTTGTGTTGTAAGCGTTGTTAAGAAATGATGAGCCTCTATTTTACTATCAAGGTAGATGCTAGGAATTTGATGACAACGTACTTCATCAAATGGTTCGCATATTTCATAAGTGTTGTGTTGCTTACGAAATAAATCAATTAAATAGAAATTTAACCGTGTATATAAATAAGATTGAAATGAAGAAGATTTTTGGGCATTATACTTTCTGGATAGTTCCCATAATTTAATCGTGAGTAATTGTACAAATTCATCATTATTGTACTTAATATTGTATTTTTTTAGAAGAACATATATGATGTGTTTTGATTTATTATAAATTTTACTAAAGTGCATTTGGTGCCTCCTATTGCTGTATATACAACTTGTAATTCCGGATAAATTCATTTTATAAAGACAAATAATAAATTTCATTTGCTAAATATAGATAATAGGTGTTAAATAGATAACATAAGAGTAATAAATTTTAGTTTTTATAACATGAACGCGTATTCAACTTAGAGATATAACACTAAAAGATGTATTATTATCTTCGGACAATTATCAGGAGGTTTATATGGATTACGCACATTTAAATTTAGAGCATTTTTTTGCTAAACATAATGATTTAGATATGATTAAAGATAAATCAGATTTTGTAATGATAAATAACTTAACAAATGAAATGATGTATCGTGATGGAGAAATTGAAGGTACGATTGATTTGAATCGTTATTATTATAAAAATAGATCACAAGCATCGAGCTTTATCATAATGGAATATCGTAAAAGTCAAGAGTAATGAAATTAAAATTTCATTACTTTTTTTATGAATATGTAACAACACTTAGATAAAATTGTGCGTTTAACTATTTAGTGTTAGAATTTATTATCAGATAGTCTCAAGCGCATTGATACATAAATGATAGAGACTTCTCATTCCTAATTATTACCTAAGAGGTGTGGAACATGACGAAGCATAAAAAAGGCTCAATTTTATCAATTATAGGTTTATTGGTAATCTTAGGTGTAGCTGCAATTATTGTATTTTCAATGATTTCAGATCAAATCTTTTTTAAAGAAGTAGATGAACAAGAAAAAGTTGATAATTTAAAAGTAACTTTAGATAAAGCATCTAAAAAGCAAATAGATAACTACACAAGCCAACAAGTTTCAAGTAAAGATAACAAAACATGGAGAGACGCATCGTCAACTGAAATAAAAGCTGCGATGGATAGTAGTAAGTTTATTGAGAGTGATACGCAAAAATACCAATTTTTAGAATTAGATAAATATCAAGGTATTGACCATAACAGAATCAAACGTATGTTAATTGATAACCCAACATTACTTAAGCATTCTGATGAATTTATAAAGGCTGCTAAAGACAAACATGTAAATGAGGTCTACTTAATTTCACACGCATTGCTTGAAACAGGTTCTGCTAAAAGTGAACTTTCAAGTGGCGTAGAGATTGATGGTAAAAAATACTATAATTTCTTCGGTGTAGGTGCTTTAGATGAAGATCCTATTAAAACAGGGTCTGAATATGCCAAGAAACATGGATGGGATACACCACAAAAAGCAATTAGTGGCGGTGCTAACTTTATTCATGGACATTTTTTATCAAATAAAGATCAAAATACGCTATATAGTATGAGATGGAATCCGAAAAATCCAGGCGAACATCAATATGCTACTGACATAAAATGGGCAGAAAGTAACGCTTCATTAATGGCACACTTTTATGAAGATATGAAAACAGAAGGTAAGTATTATAAATATTTTGTTTATAAAGATGATAATAAACATAAACAATAATTTAAAGAGCCTAAGACATAAATAGATGCCTTAGGCTCTTTTTAGATGCGTTTGTGTTTTACTGTGCTTTATTTTTTTGTCCAATAAGCAAAAACAATAACAAAGCAGATATGAAAACTTTGAATATAAATTTCATTATTTCACTTCCTAATTCATATTTGAATGTACCTAAGATAATAGGTGCATTGAAAATAACAAAGCATATAGAGGTAGAAATCAATACTATTTTTTATCAAAATAATGATGTTGTTTTAAAAATTCTTTCGCAACAATGGCAGGTTCTTTACCTTGACCATCAGCTTCATAATTTAATTTTTGCATTTGTTCTGTACTGATTTGACCTTCTAATTTTTTTATTGCTTTTTTTAGTTCTGGTTGTTGAGCTAAAAGTTTATTTGGCGCTACTGCACTGGCATCATAAGGCGGAAAGAAGTTTTTATCGTCTTTGAGAACCACTAAATCGTATGCTGCAATTCTACCATCTGTAGTATAGCCAAGTGCAACATCTAGTTTTTGGTTTTTTAATGCATCATAAACAAGTCCGATTTGCATAGGTTTTATAGAATTGAAAGCAAAACCGTAATGTTCTTGGAATGGGGCATAACCGTCGCCACCGCGTTTAATCCACGTGGTATCTGTGCCAACATTTACTTTGTCTTTTACTTTTTCTAAATCTGAAACAGTATGTAAGTTGAATTTTTTGGCTGTTTCTTTTGTGACCATAAAGGCAAACGTGTTTTCAAAACCGTATGAATTAAAAAACGTTTGATCAAATTTTTGATTAAATAATTTTTTTGTAACATGCATAGCTTTGGTAGAATCGGTGATTGGTTTCTGTTCAAGTGCACCTACTAAATCAGTACCAGTATATCGTGTGCTTGATACATCAGCATCACCATTCATTAATGCATTATGTTGAATGGTTGCGGAACCTAAATTATTAATGATTGAACCTTTTACTTTCCCATCAGTATCGTGCTCAATTAACTCTTTTAACATATAGGCCATAATCTGGGATTCACTTGTGGCTAATGCAGATATTCTTACAGTGCTTTTTGATTGTCCACCACCAAGGCCAGGTAATTCACAACTTGCTAAAAAAATTGTGCTAAATAAAACCAAAATGACAAATCGTTTTAAAAATTTCATTATTATACTCCTTATTTAAAATACAAAAAAATAAATTTCTCAATATATTTAGAATAACATATTTAATAAAACATTATAACTTAACGGATGAAACAACTGTAAACCATTAATGTGTAAAGTAAGATAAATCATTGGTATAATAAAGCTTAAATAAGTTTAGTTAGGATGTGAACTATGAGGATTGCAATCATAGGTATGGGTACGGCAGGTGTGAGTTTGCTAAAGGAATTAGTCAAACAGGAACGTTTTTCTGAATTAGCTATCGATGTATATGATAACCCTAAAAACATGGGGCAAGGTGTGCCGTTTCAAAACGATAGTGACCAATTATTAATTAATTTACCTGCAGAAGAGATGTCATTGAATTTAGAAAATGAACGGGAATTTTATGAATGGTATGAAAATCAATCAACATTTAAGTTTTCAAATCCGAAGTATTTGCCGAGGTTTATTTTTGGACATTATATGAAAGATTATTTGCAACAATTTATCAATCAGTATGATAATATTCACCAAATTTGTGAAGAAGTTTCTGAAGTCTTTATTGACTCAGATATAGGTCAAACAGATATACAATATAATGTTTGTACTGCAAATAACATAGAAAATCGAAAGCAGTATGATGTAGTATTTTTAGCTATAGGCACGTTGTCTTATCATGATCCATACAAATTGAAAGGCACGAAAGGATATATACAAACACCGTATCCTACATATAATACGTTAGATAATGTTAAAGATACAGATAGAATTTCTATTATTGGTACTGGACTAGCAAGTCTTGATGTGATTCGCTATGTAACAGCGCATCATCCTAATTTACCAATTACGGTTACAAGTCGTAAGGGTCACTTACCGAGTGTTAGAGGTGAGATGCCTGATATTGAATTTAAATATTTAACTCCTGAAAATTTTAATGAAATTAAAGAGAAACATTTTGGAAATGTGCCATTAGATGAGGCAATGCGGTTATTTATGAAAGACTGTGCACATTATGAAATTCCGGTAGAAACACTTGTGCATCGAAGAACAAATGATCCGATTATAGATTTAACTTACGATTTAGAACATGCAGAGGAGTTAGGTAAATTCCAAAGTATACTTGAGCTTGCCAAAGAAAATTTAAATTGGATATGGAATAGTTTGAGTCGTACTGACCAAAAACATTTTTTATCAAATTATCATGGTATTTTAAAAGAAAATTCTAATCCAATGCCTCCACAGACTGCACAATTACTCATTGAACACATTAATAATGGCTTAATTAAAATTGAGAAGGGCTTAGAATCTGTTAAACATAGTCAACATAGATTTCAATTAGAATTTCAAGACGGTTCGGTAGAAAATAGTGATGTAGTCATTAATGCGACAGGTTCGAAAACACAACTTTCAGATCTTGATAGTGATGATCAACTTGTGTTGAATTTAGAAAATAGACAAGTAGTACAAGCGCATCCACTTGGTGGTATACAAATTGTAGCTGAAACAAATCAAATTATAAGTCCAAGGTATGGCACGCTTAAAAATATGTATGCATTAGGTCAGTTAACAAATGGTATTAATCAATCGAGAAATGGCGTCATGATGATTGTAAGGCAAGCGGTAAGTGTAATAAATCATTTATTTGAATCAAATAAATGATTTAAAGTATCACTAATGGTTTGTTGCTTTAAACATCTGTGAGCGTTTAACGTATTATTTAATAAATGGGATTAGACGCTTTAAATAGTTCGTTTTTTGACTCATTTCTCCATGTAATTGTATTAATTATCAGAAAAATAAAGCCGACTTAGGCAATAAGAATTGTCATTTCTCAAAAAATGTAGTACGATGATTTTGTAACTAAGTTTCAGTTACATGACTCAATCATCAATTAACAATTTCATAGATATTCTTTCGGGGCAGGGTGAAATTCCCAACCGGCAGTAAATTAAGCCTGCGACCTGCATTTATGTGTATAAATGTGGCTGATCTAGTGAGATTCTAGAGCCGACAGTAAAGTCTGGATGGGAGAAAGAATGAAGTATAACAAAACAACACTTTTTAAGTGTCTATTTGGCATACCATAAATTTAAAATTTATGTATAAGTGTGTCTAATTTTTGCTAATAATGTTATATCAATAGATCCCACACCTGAAATGTTCATTTCAGGTGTTTTTTTATTATTTAGAGGTGATGAGATGAGTCAATATTTAAACTATGCTATACAACTTGCACAAATGGTTGAGGGACAAACAGGTTTAAACCCTCCAGTTGGTGCAGTAGTAGTGAATCGAGGACGTATCGTAGGTATAGGTGCACACTTAAAAAAAGGTGACAAACATGCAGAAGTGCAGGCGCTAGATATGGCAAAAGACAATGCGAAAGGTGGAACCATTTATATTTCATTAGAACCCTGTACACACTTTGGTTCTACACCACCTTGCGTCAATAAAATTATTGAGGCAGGCATTAATAGTGTTGTTTATGCAGTTAAAGATACTACATTACCTTCCAATGGTGACAGTATTTTACAAGAAGCAGGGATAGATGTTGAATTTCGACATCAACCTGATGCTGAAAACTTATATAAAGATTTCTTTATTACAAAACGACAATCTGTACCAATGGTAACAGTAAAGGTTTCTTGTAGTTTAGATGGCAAACAAGCGACAGATACTGGTGAAAGTAAATGGATTACCAATAAACTCGTGAAAAAAGATGTTTTTAAATTAAGACATCATCACGATGCGGTACTAACTGGTAGTGGCACGTTAAATGCAGATAATCCACAATATACGACTCGAATTGAAGAAGGTAAAAACCCAATTAAAGTGATACTAGCCCAAAACGGTAACATAGATTTTAATTTAGACATTTTTAAAAATACGAATACGCCGATTTGGATTTATACACAAAATGAAGCTTTAGTAACGGACATTGAACATGTTGAAATTATTCAACTTACAAATTGTTCAGTAGAAAATATTATGAAAAATTTATATGAAAAAGGTATAGGCAGATTGTTAGTAGAAGCAGGTCCCACAGTTACTTCTGAATTTCTTCAATCCAATTATACAAATAAACTAATTATATATTATGCCCCGAAAATAATTGGTGGTTCAGGCAAATATCAATTTTTCCATACGGATAAAATCATCGATTTGTCAGAAGTCCCACAGTTTGAAATTGTTGATTCACAAATGCTTGAGCAAAATCTTAAATTAGAATTACGAAAGAAGTGATTAAACATGTTTACTGGAATTGTTGAAGAAATAGGTACAATTAAAAAAATATCAACACAACAGTCTGTAGTTAACTTGAAAATTGAATGTCAAACGATTTTAACTGACATGCATATTGGTGATTCAATCAGTGTTAACGGAGCATGTTTAACAGTAATAGAATTTGATAATCACACTTTTTCAGTACAAGTTATAAAAGGTACAGAAAATAAAACGTATTTAAATCAATTAAGTCAATCTTCTGAAGTGAATTTAGAAAGAGCGATGAGTGGTCAAGGTCGATTTGGTGGACATTTTGTACTTGGTCATGTAGATGAAGTAGCGAAAATTAAACGCATTCAGTCATCGGATAATTCTAAAATTGTAACAATACAACCGTCAACGTCATTGATAAAACAAATGGTTAGTCAAGGTTCAATTACAGTTGATGGTGTGAGTTTAACGATATTTCAATTAAAGCAATCAGAATTCGATATACATCTCATTCCTGAGACAAGAAAATCAACGATATTAAATCAAAAGCGTGTTGGTGATCCAGTTCATTTAGAAACGGATATGTTATTTAAATACGTTGAAAAAATTATTGAAAATGATAATGCTAAATTAACTTCAGATAAACTTAAAGCATTTGGATTTTAAGGAGGGCTCATATGCAATTAGATAGTATCGATACAGCGCTGGAAGCACTAAAAAAAGGTGAAAGTATCATAGTCGTAGATGATGAAAATAGAGAAAATGAAGGTGACTTAGTAGCTGTTACGGAATGGATGAATGACAACACTGTTAATTTTATGGCGACCTATGGTAAAGGATTAATTTGTGCACCAATCAGTAATGCAATTGCTGAAAAGTTGGATCTAAATCCTATGGTCACGCATAATTCTGATGTTTATGGCACACAGTTTACGGTAAGTGTTGATCACATACAAACAACAACTGGCATTAGTGCAGACGAAAGAACAATGACAGCGAGAGCATTGATCGATGAGCAAGCTACTGGATCTGATTTTAATAAACCGGGTCATTTATTCCCTTTAATTGCACAAGATAATGGTGTGCTATCAAGACGTGGTCATACTGAAGCGTCTGTGGATTTAGCTAAATTAACTGGCGCTAAACCAGCAGCATTAATTTGTGAAATTATGGATGAAGATGGGACAATGGCAAAAGGAGCGTCATTAGAAGCATTTAAAGAAACGCATGGTTTAGTTATGATTTCTATTGAAGACTTAGAAAAGTATCGAAAATCTTCAATTTCTAAACTAGATGCAAAAGCAAAAGTTAAGATGCCAACAGAATACGGTAACTTTGATATGTATGGCTTTACTACAGATAATAGCGAAGAAGATATTGTTGTTATCGCTAATGGCGACATTAATAAAACTGAAAATGTTCGAATCCATTCAGCATGTTTAACTGGCGACATTTTTCATAGTCAACGATGTGATTGTGGTGAACAATTAGCAGCATCGATGAAATATATAGCAGAGCATGGTGGCATGATACTGTATCTTCCTCAAGAGGGTAGAGGCATAGGCTTAATTAATAAGTTGAAAGCTTACGAATTAATCGAACAGGGTTATGATACAGTTTCTGCAAATATTGCATTAGGATTTGAAGAAGATTTAAGAGATTATCAAAATGCTGCCCAAATATTAAAATATTTTGGTGTGGACAGTGTAAATTTATTAAGTAATAATCCGAAAAAATTTGAAAGTTTAGAATCATATGGTATTCATATTGCGAAGAGAATTGAACTCATCGTACCAACCAATGCATACAATCAGGATTATATGAATACAAAAAAAGAAAAAATGGGTCACTTAATATAGGAGGTAATGAACAATGAATTTTGAAGGTAAATTAGTAGGTTCAGATTTAAAAGTAGCGATTGTTGTAAGTAGATTTAATGATTTTATTACTAATCGATTATTAGATGGTGCAAAAGATACATTAATTAGACATGAAGTACCGGAAGCTAATATCGATGTAGCATACGTACCAGGAGCATTTGAAATTCCTTTAGTAGCTAAAAAATTAGCTAAGAAAAATGATTATGATGCAGTTATCACTCTAGGTTGTGTTATTAGAGGATCAACGTCTCATTACGATTACGTTTGTAACGAAGTAGCCAAGGGTGTTTCAAAAGCGAATGATGTTACTGATACGCCAGTCATATTCGGTATTTTAACTACAGAAAATATTGAACAAGCAGTAGAACGTGCAGGTACGAAAGCAGGTAATAAAGGTGCAGAAGCAGCAGTAAGTGCGATAGAAATGGCTAATTTATTAAGAGAAATATAAAGTTAAACTTGTCTAATGCTTATCAATTTTTAATATCGTATCGTTTTTCAATTATATTAAATTAGTAGAACGCCAAAGACATGACAGCTTTGGCGTTCTTTGTTTTTATAATAAATTCAATGACTATCTAAATTAGAATTCGGATATGTAAATCTTTTTAAACATCATTGAACTTAAAATTTGTGCTCGTATGATTACTTAGATGTAGTGTTTAAAAAGTGAATTGTTTTAAAATAATTATTTATATATTGAACATTGAATTGATTATTTTTTAAGTACTCTATATAGTATTGAACCTGTAGCTACAACGCCAGCAAATATGCCAGCAATAGTGCCTACTTTTTTCAATATATCTGGTTTTAACAATTCTTTAAACATTAAATTCAAATTTTGTGGTCTTTCAGCTAATCTTCTCATAAAGTAACTGAACCAATCATCTCCATATGGCACATAAATGCAGAAATTGTTGCCTTCGCCGGCAATTTGTTCTGCTAAATCGGAGCGAAAGCCGTATAACATTTGAAATTCATAACGATCTTTATCAATTTTATTATCTTTAATAAATTGTTTGATTTGTGTAATGATTTTATCATCGTGTGTAGCGATAGAAGTAACGTTTTTAGCACTTAACAATCTTTTTTTTATTAAACGTATGTAGTTTTCGTCGATTTCTTCTTTTGTTTGAAAAGCGATAACTTCATTTTCTTTATATGCACCTTTAACCATGCGTAATCTTAGTTCAGGATATTTATCTATGAGCGCATCGGCTTTATATAAATATGCTTGAATGACTGTACCAACATTTTTAAATTCACCTTTTAATCGATCTAATACTTGAGTGATATCAAACAAGCTATCATACTTTTCAGTATCGATATTAATATGCATATTATCAAATTCATTTGCTTTCAATAATATTTCTCGTAAATTACGGTAAGCAAGATCTATATCAAACTCTGAACCTAGTTGGCTTAATTTCACAGACATATGTCCATTTAAACTATGATTATAAATGGCATACATGACTTCCAAAATTTGATCTTTAGCTTGGATAGCTTCACCTTCAGTTACGACAAACTCTCCAAGACAATCAACAGTCACTGTAATTCCCTTGTTGTTTAAACGTTCAATTGTGTCTATCAAGGATTTAATCGTATTACCCGCAACGACTTTATTCGCCCCAAACATGGGTCCTACTTCCTTGGCAGTCTTATTTAAAAACGAATTATTTGATAATCCGATAAAGAAATCTTTCACAATTGGCATATTAATTCCTCCCATTCCGCTTATAGCTATGTTTCAATAATAGTGTAGCATGAATCTAATAGTAATGAAATCGTTTGCAATAAAATATATTACACTTTAAATTTCAATATACACTCATGAGATATGTATTGAACAGAAATAAGAAATTTATTGTGGGAAATAAATTTAGTTTTATGTTTATTTAATATGTTTAAAATGGAAAAAGCATAGCGTATTTTGATACAATAAGCGTAATGAATTTAAATGTAGAAGGGGAAGTATGGATTATGTGGAAATGGGAAACCGAAAATGAAGCAAAAGGTGTCGTAGTAATTGCACATAACATGCTTGAACATACTGGAAGATATGCATATGTGATTACGATGCTTCGCCGAAATGGATATCATGTTATTATGGGCGATTTGCCAGGACAAGGGCAAACATCACGTTCAAATAAAGGTCAAATTGATAATTTTGATGTATATCATGAGCATATACTTGAATGGATTAGAATCGCAAATGAATATAAAATTCCAACTTATGTCCTAGGTATAGGTCTTGGTGGTTTGATTGTCTTAAATTTATTAGAAAAAACAGAAGTGCCGATTGAAGGCCTGATGTTGCTTTCACCACTTTTAGAATTTAAGAAAAGTAATAAATCTAGAAAAGATAAAATTATTTCTAATATAGGTAAAATTGCGAAAGATACTCGATTTAAAGTTGGTATCACAGTTGAAGATTTAACAAGAAACGAAGAAGTTATAGAAGAGACGAATAAAGATCAATTGATGTTAAATAAAGTAACTTACTACTGGTATAAACAGATTATTGAAATTATGAAAGAGACAGTCAACCATTTAAAAGATGTAAAATCATTGCCGTTATTATTAATGTACGGTACAGAAGATAGAGTTGCAGATATAAGCGCAATGGATTTAATAAAAGATAAAATAATGACAGAAGAACTTTATTTTAAAGCGTGGGAAGGATTATATCATGAAATTCATAACGAGCCTGAACGTGATGAAGTCATGCGATATATTTTAGCGTTTTTAAATAATAGTGCAAGTAACAATGGGTTTATAGTACATGATGAAAATGAAGTTTCATAGTACCTGAATACAATGATAATACAGTATGTGGCAAAAGCGGTGGATTTGTATCCTAATTTTAAAAGGATATGATTTCACCGTTTTTTATATTTGATTTTTATTGTAACTTATAATTAATATTTTTGTGAAATAAATTACAAATAACTATTGCAAATGCTCGGAGGAACTGATATATTTATATTGTGAAATAAATCACAATATAAATTATTAATTTTCATGTGAGGAGCGTTCTGTGATGGAATATATAAAAAGTAATAAAGTTGTTTTAATTGGTGATGGTGCAGTTGGATCAAGTTATGCATTTGCATTAGTAGCTCAAGGTGTGGCAGATGAACTCGTTATTATAGATTTAGATGAAGACAAAGTGAAAGGTGATGTAATGGACTTAAACCATGCGGCACCGTATGGAGGTTCACCTGTTAAAATTAAAGCTGGTTCATATAAAGCATGTCACAATGCTGATTTAGTGGTGATTACTGCTGGAGCAGCTCAAAAACCAGGAGAAACGAGATTAGATTTAATTGAAAAGAATACAAAAATATTTAAATCGATTGTTTCTGAAGTTATGGCATCTGGATTTAATGGGATTTTCTTAGTAGCCACTAACCCTGTTGATGTACTTACCTATGTAACACAACAAGTTTCTGGATTACCTAAAGAAAAAGTAATTGGATCAGGTACGATTTTAGATACGGCACGATTCAAATATGAATTAGCTGAAGAATTTGGCGTTTCTGATAGAAGTGTTCATGGACAAATCATTGGGGAACATGGAGACTCTGAACTAGCTGTTTGGTCACAAGCAAATATTGCAGGACAGCCATTATACCAATTGTTAAAAGATGATCCTGAAAAACAACATAGAATAGAAGAAATATTTGTTAATACACGAGATGCAGCCTATGACATTATTCAAGCTAAAGGTGCAACATATTATGGCATTGCTATGGGATTAGTGCATATAACTAAAGCGATTTTAAATAATCAAAATTTAGTGCTTACCGTATCCAGTCGTTTAGAAGGTGAATATGGTCAAGAAGATGTCTATATAGGTGTCCCTACAAAAATTAACAGACAAGGTGCGGTAGAAGTTTTTGAAATACCGTTAAACGATGAAGAAAAAACTTTATTTACCCGTTCTGTTGGTATTTTGAAAGAAATGCAAAATAAAATATCTCATTTAATTGCATAATTCATAGTTTAAATTTAAACTGTATATAAGATTAATTTTATTAAAAATTCTAATATTTATTCAGTGTAGAATTTATTTTACAGTGATTGATGATTTTTTGAAATTAATTTTACATGTTTAAACTTTATACTATGATTGGGGGATTACACTATGGGGAAGACATTTACTGAAAAAGTGGATGGCGTTTTGCAATTAGAATCTGTGTTGAAAGATATCGAGGATATTTTTGACAAAGTTCAAAAGCAATATAAAATGTCAAAAGAAGAAATTTTAATCCTTTTGACACTTTGGAAAGAAGGGTCAATGACTTTAAAAGAAATGGATGACTTTGTTCATATTAAATCATACAAACGTACACGTACGTACAATGATTTAGTTGAAAAAGCGTGGATTATTAAAGAAAGACCACAAAACGACGAACGTACAGTTATTATCCATTTTAATGAAGATTTAAAAGATCAAAGGGAAAGTCTTTTAAACTTTTTTAAAGAAGAAATTGATTCTAACTCATCTACTATTCAAAACAGTCTTAAATCTATCTTAAATCTATAGGAATTATGAATTTTACAGTGTAATTTACACAAAAAAGCTGCCAACAAAGTTTAAATACTTTTATTGGCAGCTTTTTTTATTTTTAAAGCGTGTGCTTTAGGAAAACTAAATGATAGAATTTATCTTTTTTCTATCGCACAAATAAATGGTGGATTATTTTGTTGATTGATAAATTGATATTTTAGAATATGTGCTTTATTTTGATCGAATTGTTCCAAATAATCTAGAATAGCATCTCGCTCCAATTTGCCTTCATCATGGCCATGATAAATAACAAGAATAATGATGCCTTCTATGGATAAAATATTAAATATTGCATTTATGGCAGCAATTGTACTTTCGGCTTGTGTAACAATGGATTTATCTCCTTTTGGTAAATAACCTAAGTTAAAAATCGCTGCGTCAATTTTACCTTGTTGATAATTTGGAATATATGATTGGATATTTGCATGGCTATCTTGAACGATAGTGACATTGTTAAAATCATGAATCTTAAGTTGTGTCTGCTTAATAGCTTCATCTTGTATATCAAAAGCATAGACATTACCGTTTGGAACTTGTTGGGCAAGAAAATGTGTATCATTACCGTTACCGCATGTAGCATCGATCACGATACTGTCATCTGATACGTGTTGTTGAATTAATGTTCTAGCAAAAGGGAGAATGCGTTCAAGTTTCATGACTTAACTGTGCTTTCAAAATATTTTCCTTGGTATGAATCTCGGCGAGCAAGTTCATTATCAATTTCATTGAGAACTTCCCATTTGTTAACACTCCACATAGGACCTACCATTAAATCGATTGGACCATCACCGGTAATTCTATGAACGATCATTTCTTTTGGTATGATTTCTAACTGATCACACACTAATTTAGTGTATTCATCTTGTGACATAAATTCTAGCATGCCTTTATCATATTGCTTAACCATTGGCGTTCCTTTTAATAGGTGAAGTAAATGTATTTTTATACCTTGTACATCCATTTGAGCGACTTCTCGTGCAGTTTCCATCATCATATTATAATCTTCACCAGGTAAACCATTTATAATATGAGTACAAATGTTTATATTATGTTTGCGTAGTTTGGCAATACCTTCATAATAAGTTTTCATATCATGTGCGCGATTGATTAAATCAGATGTTTCTTGGTGTATTGTTTGAAGACCTAGTTCAACCCATAAGTAAGTACGTTCATTCAATTCTGCTAAATACTCGACTACATCATCAGGTAAACAGTCTGGACGTGTACCTATGGATAAACCAACTACACCAGGCTCTTTTAATGCAGTTTCATATTTTTCACGCAATACCTCTACGGGTGCATGTGTATTTGTAAAAGCTTGGAAGTAGGCGATGTATTGGCCATCGTGCCATTTTTCATGCATTCTATCTTTTATTTCTTTAAATTGTACATCGATTGGATCTACACGATTACCTGCAAAGTCACCGCTACCAGCTGCTGAACAAAATGTACAGCCACCATGTGCAACGGTACCATCTCTATTTGGACAATCAAATCCTCCATCAATTGCAACTTTAAATATTTTTTGTCCAAATTTATTTTTTAAATGATAATTCCATGTATGATATCTTTTATTCTCGAATGCGTAAGGGAAGAATTGTCCCATATAACATTTTCCTTTCTAAATTCATTCTAGTTAAAGATTTTAACATATTTTAATGATATAGTGTTTAAAGTAAAATAAGAAATTTTGATGTAGAAAGGAGCTTAATGTTATGAATATGCCTAAATCAGTGTGGTGGCTAGTAATTGGTATGGCATTTAATATCACAGGCTCAAGTTTCTTATGGCCATTAAATACAATTTATATGAATGAAGAATTAGATAAAAGTCTAACTATCGCCGGATTAGTACTAATGATCAATTCATTTGGCATGGTCATAGGTAACTTATTAGGGGGCATGCTTTTTGATAAATTAGGTGGTTATCTTACTATTATTATAGGAACAGTAATTTGTTTAATGAGTACAACACTGCTTAATTTTTTCCATGGTTGGCCATGGTATGCTGTATGGCTAGTAGCACTAGGATTTGGTGGCGGTATGATTGTTCCAGCAATTTATGCATTGGCTGGCGCCGTGTGGCCACAAGGTGGTCGTCAAACTTTTAATGCAATTTATTTGGCTCAAAATTTAGGTGTAGCCATTGGTGCTGCATCAGGTGGATTTGTAGCAGAATTAAGTTTTAATTATATTTTTATAGCGAACTTATTAATGTATGTCGCATTTGCAATTGTAGCCGTGACACAATTCAAAATTAATTTAGATGTTAAAGTGAAATCAACGGATGCAATGAGTCTTTTATCTAAAGCATATAGACCACAGTTTATAGCGCTAACGCTATTATGCGTTATGTTCAGTATTTGTTGGATTGCTTATATTCAATGGGAAAGTACGATAGCTTCGTTTACTCAAGAAATCAATATTTCAATGAGTCAGTACAGTCTGTTATGGACAGTTAACGGCATTATGATTTTAGTTGCGCAACCTTTAATCTTACCTGTCATTAGATTGTTAAAAGGAAACCTAAAATATCAAATGCTTGTTGGGATTGTCATCTTTATTCTCTCTTTCTTTGTGACAAGTTTTGCTGAACAATTTTCAATTTTCATGGTAGCTATGATTATACTTACTTTAGGAGAAATGTTTGTTTGGCCAGCCGTACCAACAATAGCGAATCAATTAGCGCCTAAAGGGAAAGAAGGTTCATTCCAAGGTTATGTTAATTCTGCTGCAACTGTGGGAAAAGCTTTTGGACCATTAATTGGCGGTGTTGTTGTAGATTCGTTTAATATGCAAGCTATGTTTTTAAGTATGATTGTATTATTACTTATTGCACTGGTATTCCTGTTAATATACGATAAAAAATTACCAAAAGATACGTAAGATATATGATGAGTCTGGGATATAAATAAATATCTTAGGCTCGTTTTCAATTGGCAGTCAATGTATCGTCAGCGCTTTGTACAGAAGTGTGCCTTTTGTATAAGCATGAACCTTAATTATCCTTGCGGGCGTGGGTCTATGAAATCACTGTGAAAAACGTTGGTCTCTGTCTCACTAATTTATATAATAATTTATTTTTTAGTTATACATGCTTATCATATGTAGTAAATAAGTATGTTTCCTGTTAAATCAGGTTTTACTCTTGAAATAAATAGTTATTTCAAATATTATTAGTAATGTATAGGAGTAGTAACTTTAAAACTTATCTACAGAGAACTAGGGTTGGTGGAACCTAGTGTTAAGTTAAAGTGAACTTACCAGGACTTAAAGATAATTTATGACATCTCTTACTATTAGTTAAAATGAGTGCACATTTAATGTGAATTTGGGTGGTACCGCGGCGAAAGTCGTCCCTTTGTAATTAAATAATAGTTTGGGGTGTTTTTTTATTGAATAGGAGGAAAAGTAGTGAATTACAGTCATAATGAAATTGAAAAGAAATGGCAGGACTATTGGGAAGCAAATAAAACTTTTAAAACGAGCGACAATTTAGGGCAAAAGAAATTTTATGCTTTAGATATGTTCCCTTATCCATCAGGAGCAGGCCTGCATGTTGGTCACCCAGAAGGGTATACTGCTACAGATATCATCTCTCGTTATAAACGTATGTTAGGTTATAACGTATTACACCCAATGGGTTGGGATGCATTTGGCTTACCAGCTGAACAATATGCATTAGATACAGGTAATGATCCACGAGAGTTCACTAAAGAAAATATTCAGACCTTTAAGCGTCAGATAAAAGAACTCGGTTTCAGTTATGACTGGGATAGAGAAGTGAATACGACAGATCCTGAATACTACAAATGGACACAATGGATTTTCATACAATTATATAATAAAGGTTTAGCTTATGTAGATGAAGTGGCTGTGAATTGGTGTCCAGCATTAGGTACGGTATTATCGAATGAAGAAGTTATTGATGGCGTATCAGAACGTGGCGGCCATCCTGTATATAGACGTCCAATGAAGCAATGGGTTCTTAAAATTACCGAATATGCAGACAGATTGTTAGAAGATTTAGATGAATTAGACTGGCCAGAGTCATTGAAAGATATGCAACGTAACTGGATTGGCCGTTCTGAAGGTGCATCAGTGGCATTTGATGTGAAAGATTATAATGAGCAAATTGAAGTATTTACTACTAGACCTGATACAATATACGGTGCGTCATTTTTAGTGCTTAGCCCAGAACACGAGCTTGTAGATTTGATTACTACGGAAGATAATAAAGATGATGTAGAAGCTTATCAAAAAGAAGCGGCTAAGAAATCTGATTTAGAACGTACTGGCTTATCAAAAGAAAAGTCTGGTGTATTCACTGGTGCATATGCTGTTAATCCATTATCAGGGCAACAAGTACCAATATGGATTGCAGATTATGTACTATCCACTTACGGTACTGGTGCGGTCATGGCTGTACCTAGTGGTGATCAGCGTGATTATGAATTCGCTAAAACATTTGACTTACCAATTATAGAAGTCATCGAAGGCGGAGATATGAGCAAGGAAGCCTACACTGGCGACGGACCGCATATTAATTCTGGTGAACTAAACGGATTATACAATGAAGCAGCTATAGAAAAAGCGATTGAATTGTTAGAAAATAAAAATGCCGGTACGCGTAAAGTAAACTACAAACTTAGAGATTGGTTGTTCAGTAGACAAAGATATTGGGGCGAACCTATTCCAGTTATTCACTGGGAAGATGGCTCAATGACGACAGTACCTGAAGATGAACTACCATTACTTTTACCAGAAACTGATGAAATAAAACCGTCAGGGACAGGTGAATCACCGTTAGCGAATATTGATGAATTTGTAAACGTTGTCGATGAAGCCACAGGTATGAAAGGCCGCCGTGAAACAAATACGATGCCACAATGGGCAGGTAGCTGTTGGTATTATCTAAGATATATTGATCCAGACAATGAGCAAATGTTAGCAGATCCTGAAAAATTAAAACATTGGTTGCCTGTAGATTTGTATATTGGTGGCGTAGAACATGCTGTATTACATTTATTGTATGCACGATTTTGGCACAAAGTATTATTTGATTTAGGTGTGGTACCAACAAAAGAACCATTCCAAAGGTTATTCAACCAAGGTATGATTTTGGGTGAAGGTAACGAAAAAATGAGTAAATCTAAAGGTAATGTAATTAATCCAGATGATATTGTAAAATCTCATGGTGCGGATACGTTACGTTTATATGAGATGTTTATGGGACCGCTTGATGCCGCTATCGCTTGGAGCGAAAATGGTTTAGATGGTTCGAGACGTTTCTTAGATAGGATTTGGCGTTTATTAATTACAGAAGATGGTTCAATTTCTAATAAAGTGGTAAACAATCATAGTAAGGCTTTAGATAAGAGTTATCACCAAACAGTGAAAAAAGTTACAGAAGATTACAATTCGCTTAACTTTAACACAGCGATTAGTCAACTTATGGTATTTATTAATGATTGTTATAAAGCGGAAGAAATTTATAAACCATATATCGAAGGCTTTATTAAAATGCTAGCGCCGATTGCACCTCATATATCTGAAGAATTGTGGTCACGTTTAGGCCATGATGAAACAATCACTTATCAACCATGGCCATCCTACGATGACGCGTTACTTGTTGATGACGAAATTGAGATTGTCGTACAAGTAAATGGTAAAGTGCGTGCTAAAATTAATGTATCGAAAGATATTGCGAAAGAAGAAATGGAGCAAATCGCACTAGATAATGAACATGTTAAATCTGAAATAGAAGGTAAAGATATTAAAAAAGTTATTGCAGTTCCTAAAAAACTTGTTAATATCGTTGCTAAATAAACACAGGAGGAATTAATTATGGAATCTATCACAGTAACTGAACTAAAAGAGAAAATTTTGGATGCAAACCCAGTTAACATTGTGGACGTTAGAACTGATCAAGAAACAGCGATGGGTATCATTCCAGGTGCTGAAACCATTCCAATGAATAGTATTCCAGATAATCTAAACTATTTTAATGATAATGAAACGTATTATATTATCTGTAAAGCCGGTGGCAGAAGTGCGCAAGTCGTTCAATACCTTGAACAAAATGGCGTGAATGCAGTGAATGTTGAAGGTGGTATGGATGAATTTGGTGATGAAGGTTTAGATATTAAAAGTATTTAATTATAAAATAAGTAGTTAATTAAAAGCCGAGACATAAGCATATGTCTCGGCTTTCTTAAGGTAATCAACAGTTTATTTATAATGCTTTATTTGTCCATATAGTAATGGCTTTACAGTGAATGATGCACTGCTACTTTATCAAATATTAATGAAACTATTGGATTTCAATGTTATCTTTTACTATATATAATCAATTTAGAAAAGGCTTGCATTAGTGCCAGCTACATGACCTGTGACAAGGGCGCTTGTGATATTATATCCACCTGTATAACCGTGGATATCCAGTACTTCACCACATAAAAACAAACCAGGTACAAACTTAGACATCATTGTTTTGGGTTGTATTTCTTTTAATGAAACACCACCTCCTGTAACGAAGGCTTTTTCAATAGAAAGTGTGCCGTTAACCGTAAAGGTAAATCCTTTTAATAATTCTACAAGTTGATTAATTTGTGCGTTGGCAATATGGTGCGCTGTTAAATCATCTGAGATATGGGCTTGCTCAATTAAAAATAACAAATAGCGCTCTTCAATTAAGCCATGCAAACTATTTTTAACAAATTTATCAGGTGTTTCTTCTAACAAACGTCTAATCTTTTGTTCGAGTTCATTTTTGGTAAGTTCAGGAAAGGCATCCAGTTGCATTTGAATATCTTGTTTTTTTTGATTCTTTTGTTCTTTATATACAAATTGACTACACCTTAGTGCAGCGGGTCCACTAATTCCAAAGTGAGTGAATAACATATCCATTTGATGTGTGATTCGTGTTTTACCATTCTTTTTTAAAACGGATAGCGCAACATTTTTTAAACTCAAACCTTTGAGACGTTTGTTTTTGATAAATGTTTCAGAAGAAATGATGGGTACTTCAGTTGGAAATAATTCAGTAATGGAATGTCCCAAGTGTTCGGCAAATTTATAACCATCACCTGTTGAACCAGTTTGAGGGACGCTTGTGCCACCGGTGGCAATAATTAAACTATTGCTTGAAAATTGTTGCTGATCATTTAATGTTACGGTGAAAGTATGTTGGTCCGTGTATTCAATTGATGATACAGTGGATTCTTCTTTTATTTCTACGTTATTCTGTTGCAAAGTATTGATGAGTGCGTCAACAACATCTTGTGCTTTATTAGAGACGGGGAACATACGACCGTGGTCTTCTTCCTTTAAAAGAACGCCTCTAGATTCGAAAAAATGGATGATAGATTCATTATCAAAAACAGAAAAAGGGCTATATAAAAATTTCCCATTACCAGGTATATTTTTGATGATTTCATCATAAGGTAAGCGATTTGTTACGTTGCAACGTCCGCCTCCAGAAATTTTCAATTTACGACCGAGTCCTTTTTTCTTTTCAATTAATAAAATATTATGATTATTGAGACTTGCCGCAGCAGCTGCCATTAGCCCGCTAGGACCGCCACCGATTATAATTGTTTGATACATTTTATTGCCTCCCATAAGCGTATAGTGTTATTTTATAGTAATATAGTTTTGAAAAAAAGTAGCTATCACGTTATTATTAAGATTACGAGTGTAAAATTTAATTTGAGATAGGAAGATCTGAATGAGTGAAAGTAAAGAGTTAGTGAGAGGGACCTTTTTAATTACGCTAAGTATTTTAATTACTAAAGTATTAGGTGTAATTTACATTATTCCATTCTACGCCATAATTGGTGGAGAAGAAAATCTGGCGCCTTTCAACTACGCGTATACCCCATATAATATTGCCATTGCCATCGCAACAGCAGGTGTGCCATTGGCAGCATCAAAATATGTTTCGAAATACAATGCGTTAGGCGCATATAAAATTAGTGAAAAACTATATAAATCTAGTTTTATTGTTATGACCATAACAGGATTTATTGGATTTTTAGTATTATATTTATTAGCTCCAAGCATAGCTGGTATTACATTAGCCAATAAAGGTCATGTAGATGGTGGCTGGACTGTTGATGATATTACTTGGATTATAAGAATTATTAGTATCGTGGTCATTTTTATTCCATTATTAGCGACGTGGCGTGGTGTATTCCAAGGTTATAAATCTATGGGGCCAACTGCGGTATCAGAAGTCATAGAACAAATTGCACGTATTTTATTCATTTTAATAGGAAGCTATTTAGTGCTTAATGTGTTTAATGGTAGTGTACTTGTAGCGAATGGTGTTGCGACGTTTGCAGCGGCAATCGGTGCAATCGCAGCAATCATCGTCTTATGGTATTACTGGAGAAAAAGAAAGAGCAACATAGAACGCATGGTTGCAACGGATCATACAGGTATGGATGTCTCATATGGCAAGATGTATAAAGAGATTATTTCATATAGTATTCCTTTCGTTATTGTAAGTTTGAACTTCCCGCTGTTTAATTTAGTCGATCAGTTTACACATAACACTGCGTTGAATTTAGCAGGTGTACCAAGCAATTTGCATGATTACTTTTTCTCAATTCTGAATATGACAACTAACAAAATTGTGATGATTCCGACATCTTTATCAGCGGGTTTTGCTGTGAGTTTGATTCCATTCATTACAAAGACTTATGCATCAGGCCAGTTACATGAAATGCACAGACAAATACGCACATCTTTAGGTGTATTAATGTACATAACAGTGCCAGCCAGTTTAGGTATTATGGCATTGGCCTTACCTCTGTATACAGTTTTCTATAGTTATAATATTGACGGTAGCC
This sequence comes from Staphylococcus sp. LKG3-1, assembly GCF_048568385.1. NCBI lineage: Bacteria > Bacillati > Bacillota > Bacilli > Caryophanales > Staphylococcaceae > Staphylococcus > Staphylococcus sp. LKG3-1. Next base: position 868,952 of record NZ_CP183796.1, on the reverse strand, counting down.
ATTTATTATTTTATTATGCACCCGTTGCAATATTAATCGCGTTATTAAGTGTGACAGCGTCAATGTTACAAGGTATAGATAAACAAAAATTAACAGTATTTGTCATTTTAGCAGCAGTAGTAATAAAAATTATTTTAAACACGCCGCTTATAGTTACTTTCCATACGGCAGGCGCAATTTTAAGTACGGCAATCGCGTTATTATTTGCAGTTTTATGTAATTTTTATATTCTTAAAAAGTATGCGAAATTTAACTTTTCTGAGACTTGGTTACACTTTGGAAAAATATTTATGTATGGATTTATTATGATGATTGGGGTTGAATTGACATTCTTCATATTACAAATGTTTATTTCTCCAGAACATAAAATAGGTTCTCTAATTATTCTTGTTATAAGTGTTGTGGTAGGTATGCTGATTTATGGTAGCATGACAATGAAAACAAGACTTGCTGATCAATTCTTAGGTGAAATTCCAAATAAAATCAGACGCAAATTAGGTATTATTAAATGAGATTAGATAAATTTTTATCAAATATGGGTGTTGGCACTCGAACAGAAGTAAAACAACGCTTAAAAAAGAAGCAAGTCACAATTGATGATAAGGTAGAAACGTCACCTAAGAAGCAAATCAATCCAGAACTAGAAATAGTGAAAGTCAATGACCAAAAGATAGACTTTGTTAACAAAGTCTATCTCATGCTTAATAAACCTAAGGACTATATATCAGCTACAACAGATGAACAGCACAAGACAGTGCTCGATTTAATAGAGGGCTATAGATACTTAGATTTGTTTCCAGTCGGCCGATTAGATAAAGATACAGAAGGACTTTTATTGATTACCAATGATGGACAATTTAATCACGAATTAATGAGTCCTGGTAAACATGTCGCTAAAACTTATGAAGTGATTTCTCAAAAAAACATTACAAAAAATGATATAAATGCATTTAAAGTGGGTATTGAATTAAATGAGGGATTGGCGAAACCTGCAAAATTAGTCCAAGGTGATGAATTAAACAAATCGTTTGTCACAATATATGAAGGACGTTACCATCAAGTGAAGCGAATGTTTCATGCTATAGATAATGAAGTCTTAGCTTTGAAACGTATTCGTATTGGCGACTTACAACTTGATTCAACATTAGCATCAGGAGAATATCGTCATTTAACTCAGCAAGATTTTAAACTATTAGGATTAAAATAAAGAAGAGGTGTAAATATTATGTCAAAATTATTTAAAGCAATCGTAGGCATAGGGGGAGCAGCTGTAGCAGTAGTGCTTTCCAAAAAAGAAAATAGAGATAAATTAAAAGATGAGTACAGTAAATACAAATCTAATCCAGAATCATACAAACAAAATGCAAAAGATATCGCTAATCAAATCAGTTCAAAAGCTGGCGAAACATATAATGAAGTAAAACAGGATCCTAAAGGTTATGCTTCAAAAGTAAAACAAGATCCTAAAGGTTTCATTAATGAACAAAAAGATCGTTTCTCTAATGTGTCTGAACAAGAAGAAGAGCACGTTGAAGAAGCAAGATTTACAGATGAAGGTGCAGCCAATCCTTCAAACAATTTACGAGTTGTAACTGAAGAAGAGTTAAAAAATAATAGCAATAAACATGACGGTAAGTAATACGTTGTCATGATTTTATATCAAACCTAGTTCGCAATTGGAACTAGGTTTTTTTATATTAATACAGTTTATATATATAGTAAAAGTAAGCGGTTTAACTGTTTTATTATAAAGCATAACAGTTGATTTTTTTGTTTTATGATTACATCTCACTGTAGTTTCTCTACGACTTCATGTAAAATATTAAATATATAAGTTATAAGAAGGAAGTTGATTGTATATGTGGAGAGACAAAGTAAAAGAATATGAGGATTTCATACTAGAAGATTTGAAAGGTTTACTTTCAATTGAAAGTGTAAGAGAAGACGATAAAGCTTCTGCTGAAAATCCAGTAGGACCTGGACCTAGACAAGCTTTAGATTACATGTATAAAATCGCAGAACGTGACGGCTTTGGCACACATGATGTTGATCATATCGCGGGACGTATTGAAGCGGGTAAAGGCGATGATGTATTTGGTATTTTATGCCATGTGGATGTTGTACCTGCAGGCGATGGATGGGATTCAGATCCGTTTAATCCAGTAGTAACTGATGATAAAATTATTGCTCGTGGTACGTTAGATGATAAAGGGCCGACCATTGCTGCTTATTATGCAGTTAAAATTTTAAATGAAATGAATGTAAACTGGAAGAAACGTATACATATTATTATTGGTACAGATGAAGAGTCTGATTGGAAATGTACTGAGCGTTATTTCCAATCAGAAGAAATGCCTGAATTAGGGTTCGCTCCAGATGCTGAATTTCCTGCTATTCATGGTGAAAAAGGAATAAGCACGTTTGATGTAATTCAAAATGAAAAAGCAGATGATCAAGATGAGCCTGAATATGAATTGCGTTCATTTGTATCAGGACAAAGATATAACATGGTGCCTGATGAAGCGATTGCCAATGTAGTTGTTAAAGAAAATATGACAGATGTTATCCAAAATTTTGAACAATACTTAAACGAGCATGACGTTGAAGGTGAAAGTGTTGTAGATAGCGGTGTCTTGGTGCTTAAAGTACAAGGTAAAGCGGTTCATGGGATGGATCCATCTATAGGCGTCAATGCAGGATTATATTTACTTAATTTCCTTGCAACATTAAATTTAGATAAAACTGCTGCAAATTTCGTAGCGTTTAGCGAACGATACTTGTTTGAGTCACATTTTGGAGAAAAAATGGGAATGAAATTCCACACAGATGTTATGGGCGACGTGACTACTAATGTTGGAATTATCACTTATGATAATCAAGATGGTGGCAAATTCGGCATTAATTTAAGATATCCAGAAGGTTTTGAATTTGAAGAATCGTTAACAAGATTCAAGGGAGAAATTCAATCACTAGGATTTTCAATTGAGTTAGGTAAAAATCAAACGCCACATTATGTAGAAAAAGACGACCCATTCGTACAAAGCTTAGTACAAGCCTACCGTAACCAAACTGGTGATGATACAGAACCGTATACGATTGGTGGCGGTACTTATGCACGAAATTTAGATAAAGGTGTTGCATTTGGTGCGATGTTTAGTGATTCTGAAGATTTAATGCATCAAAAAAATGAATATATAACTAAAAAACAATTATTCAATGCGACAAGTATCTATTTAGAATCATTATATAAATTGTGTGTGGAGGAATAAATATGACAAAAGTATTAATAAATGAAAAACTCGTTGATGAACAAGATGCAAATGTGCCTTATAATGATAGAGGTTATGTATTTGGCGACGGTATTTATGAATATATTAGAGTATATGATAATAGTGTATTTACTGCTAAGGAACATTTTGAAAGACTTTTACGTAGTGCAAAAGAAATTGGTCTTGAATTAAAATATAGCGTTGAGGAACTTACAGAATTAATACAGGAGTTATTATCAACAAATGGTGTGATTAATGGTGGTGTCTACATTCAAGTTACACGTGGTGCCGCACCGCGTGATCATGCCTTTCCATCACCTTCTGTTGAAACCAATATTATGGCTTTCACTAAATCATATGATCGTCCTTACAAATCATTAGAAGAAGGTATTAATGCGATCACTACTGAAGATATTCGTTGGTTAAGATGCGATATTAAGAGTTTAAACTTGTTGGGTAATGTATTAGCTAAAGAATATGCAGTTAAATATAATGCTCAAGAAGCAATACAACATCGTGGTGATATTGTCACAGAAGGTTCTTCTAGTAATGTGTATGCAATCAAAGATGGTGAAATCTATACACATCCTGTAAATAATTATATTTTAAATGGTATTACGCGTATGGTAATTAAATCTGTTGCTGAAGATAAAGGGATACCTTTTAATGAAGAAACGTTTACATTAGACTTTTTGAAAAGTGCGGATGAAATCATTGTATCAAGTACTTCAATTGAGGTTATGCCAGTTGTTAAATTAAACGGTGAAAATGTCGGTGATGGTCAAGTTGGCTCGATAACAAAATCATTGCAAGAAGGATTTAACAGATACATTGATACACATAGTTAATATTTTCAATAAATAGATAGAAAATATAACAAAAATTCATATTAAATTATGTTATAATGCTAACTGAGCCGTTTGAAAGAAACTAATAGAAATAAGAAAGTAAAAAGTGACTTTTTGTTTCTCATTATTGGTTGAAATTCATACCCAAACATTATAAAATCTTTTATGAGTCTTGAAATTGAACGAGAAAAATTTCTTGAAAAAAGATAGAGAAATATTAAAAAATATGCTCTGTTTGGGTTTCTTTTATGGTATGCTATAAAAGTTACTATAATTTGAAAATCAGTTATTTATAATTTTAAAAATTAACTTGAGCCACATGGGACATTATGCTAGTCATAACACTTGAGACAGCATAAATTATGGTTGAAGTTTAAAAAAATTTGCTATAGAAAATGATTATATATGGCTCTCGAAAAATGTTTTTCAGGAGCCATTTTCTAATTGAAAGTGAGGTGAACGTGTTGGAGCAGTTTTATCAATTGGGATGGACGCTTGACTCAGCAGGCGGTGCATCGGGTGAGGCGTACATGGCCGAACAGGATGGACAAAAATTATTCTTAAAAAGAAATTCAAATCCATTTATAGCTGCATTATCAGCTGAAGGTATTGTGCCTAAACTTGTATGGACGAAACGCATTGAAACTGGCGAAGTTGTAACAGCACAACATTGGAAAAATGGTAGAGAACTTACTTTCAATGAAATGCATGAACAACGTGTAGCGAATTTATTGAAAAAAATTCATAGTTCGAAGACATTATTAAACATGCTAAAACGTATGGAAATGGAACCTATCACGCCAGATATTTTATTAAATAAAATAAATGCTTCGTTATCAAGAGATGTACTGACACATCACGTGGTTAGAAAAGCTTTAACGTATTTGGAAGATCACATGCCTAACTTAGATCCTCGTTTCTTTACAGTTGTTCATGGTGATGTTAACCATAATAATTGGTTGTTATCAGATCATGATGAGCTATATCTCGTTGATTGGGAAGGTGCAATGATTGCTGATCCCGCAATTGATTTAGGTATGCTGCTGTACAATTACGTTCCAGAAAATAAATGGCCAGAGTGGTTAAACTTGTATGGTACAAAAGATTCAATGGATTTACAAAAACGTATGAAGTGGTATACCGTTGTACAATCTATCGGTATGGTTCAATGGTATGAAGAACAAAAACGTTACAAAGATATGAATATGTGGCTAACTTTTTTAAATCAAGTGATGAATAATAATGCTTTTATATAAGGAGTTATCAAAATGAGAATGCGCTATAAGCCTTGGGCAGAGGACTACTTAAAAAAAGAACCGAATATAGTTGATATCGATGGTAGTCATGCAGGGCGAATCAGTGAATGGTTTGATAATGATCAACCGATTTATATTGAAGTAGGATCAGGTATGGGTCAATTCATAACTACGCTTGCAGCAAAACATCCCGAAATAAACTTTATCTCTATGGAAAGAGAGAAAAGTGTTATGATAAAAGTCTTAGATAAAGTTATTGAACAAGGCTTAACAAATATCAAGTTAATTTGTAATGATGCAATTGAACTTAATGATTATTTCAAAGATGGAGAAGTATCAAGATTATACCTTAATTTCTCAGATCCATGGCCTAAAAAAAGACATACTAAACGTCGTTTGACATATCAAACATACCTAGCATTGTATAAACAAGTTTTAAAAGATGATGGTGAAATCCATTTTAAAACAGACAATCGTGGTCTGTTTGCATATAGTTTAGAAAGTATGTCTCAATTTGGTATGTATTTTACAAAAATCAACCTGAATTTGCATGAAGAAGATGATGAAGAGAATATTGAGACTGAATACGAAAGAAAATTTTCTGATAAAGGTTCAAGAATTTATCGTATGGAAGCTAAGTTTCATTAAATATAATTACGCACTCAATTGATAGGACATAGGTTCTATCAATTTTTTTATGTCCAAATTAAGATTTTTATAATTTAATGTAAATAGAGTTGTGCTAATTTAAATGTATTTATGTCCATTATTTTACCTAGAACATTGTTTGTATTACTATTAATGTTCAGTAGTTATTGTGTTTATATTTTACGAGGAGGATAAGTAGATGAAATTAGGGGATTTTCGTATACATTATTTAAATGGTGGTATCACTCACATTGATGGTGGCGCAATGTTTGGCGTGGTGCCTAAGGCGTTATGGACTAAAAAATATGAAGTGAATGATAAGAATCAAATTCCATTACCAACGCATCCAATATTAATACAATCGAACGATTATAATATTATCATTGATACAGGTATAGGTTCAGGAAAATTAACAGATAAAGAACGTAGAAATTTTGGAGCTCATTATGAAAGCCAAATTAGTGAAGACTTAAAGGCTTTAGATTTAACGACTGCAGATATTGATTATGTATTAATGACACATTTACATTTCGATCATGCTGCTGGATTAACAGATAATGAGGGTAATTCAATTTTTAATAAAGCAATCCATGTGATTCAACAAGATGAATGGCATGAATTTCAAAGCCCTAATATACGCAGTAAATCAACATATTGGCCAAAGAATAATGGAGATTTTAAAAAACGATTACTATTGTTTGAAAATGAAATCGAAATAGTGCCAGGTATTAAAATGATTCATACGGGCGGTCATAGTTTTGGTCATGCAATCATTACAATTGAAAGTCAGAATGAAAAAGCGGTGCATATGGGTGATATTTTTCCAACAACTGCACATAGAAATCCATTATGGGTCACAGCTTATGATGATTACCCTATGCAATCAATTAGAGAAAAAGAACGTTTAGTACCGTATTATATTCATCAAAATTATTGGTTTTTATATTATCATGATGTAAATTATTTTGCGGTGAAATTTGATAAGCAAAATATAACTGAATTTGATACATTTATTTCTAGGAATTAAAAAGGTTAAAGCTAAGCGGCACATGAATAAGAAGATATTCTGAGTTAGAATATGTTTGTCATCGTGTCGCTATGGCTTTAACCTTCTATCATTTGCATTCAATGATATCTAATATTTCACCTGTTTTGGCATCAGCATAAAAGTCATAATATGTAAGTGTGTTATGGTTTCGTGTCGTAATGCCACCTTGAAAAGCAATGATTTTTGAATCGGATTTTGTATACGTCATCGGCACTTTTAATATATATGATCCTATAACATTCATAAAATAAGTTTTTACTTCTTTAGTGATTTTTTCAGGATCTCGATATTGGATATGTTTTCGACGTTTATAAAAATAAATTGATCCTGCAATTGTAGTTAGGAAAAATAATAAGAGGATGAACCAATTTTTTTTATTTAACATAACATAATCTACCCCCAATAAAGTCATATTTATAGTTTACCATAATGAAGATGATATAATAAATATTAAGGAGTGAGAGACGTTGAACATAGATAAAAGTAAAACATTGAATAGAATGAAAACATTAACAGAATTACATGGTGTAGCAGGTTTTGAAGAAAATGTAAAATCATATTTGAAAGCAGAAATGGAACCATTTGTGGATGAATTTGTTTATAATCGTATGGGCGGATTTTACGGTGTTAAACGTTCGAAATCAAGTAATCCAAAACGAATCATGGTTGCTGCACATATGGATGAAATTGGTTTCATGGTCACAAATATCACGTCAAATGGTATGCTACAATTTACTAATTTAGGTGGCGTTGCAAACGATATATGGCAAGGCCAAAGGCTAAAAGTTAGAACGCGAAATAATGATGAGATTACAGGTATTGTAGCTAATATTCCGAAACATTTTAGAACTGGAAATGAAGGAGCACCTAAAATAGAAGATTTATTATTGGATATTGGTGCAGAAAATGCTGAAGATGTATCGGCACGTGGTATTGCTATTGGTGATACGATTGCACCTGATACGCCTTTTACACAGTTATCAGAGCATCGATTTGCCAGTAAAGCCTGGGATAACCGTTATGGTTGTTTAATTGGTATTGAGCTACTGGAATTATTAAAAAATACTGAATTGGACTTTGATTTATATGTCGGTGCAAATGTGCAAGAAGAAGTAGGATTAAGAGGAGCAAGTGCAGCGGCAGAGTTAATCGATCCTGATGTAGCATTTGTTGTAGATTGTTCGCCTGCGAATGATATGAAAGGTAAGCAAAATTTATCAGGGGAATTAGCTGGAGGTACATTAATCAGAATTAAAGATGGTACAATGTTACTTCGACCAACCTTTAGAGATTATTTGCTTGATTTAGCGAAGCAGTATGATATTAAACATCAATACTATATTTCTCCAGGTGGTACGGATGGTGGAGAAATACACAAGGCAAAATTAGGTATCCCAACCGCTGTGATAGGTGTGTGCGCACGATATATTCATAGTACAAACGCAGTGTTTGATATTAGAGATTATGAAGCTGCCAGAAGCCTGTTAGAACAATCAGTTAGACATTTAAATGAAGACCAAATAAAAATATTACAATATAAATAATAATTAGGAGTGGTATTATGCAACAATTAGAAAGTGAGCAGCAATTTGAAAATCTGAAAAATGAACAAACAGTGTTTTTATTTACAGCAGATTGGTGCCCAGATTGTAAAGTTATAGAACCAGATTTACCTCAATTAGAAGCAAAATATACTAATTATAAATTTATTTCAGTTGATAGAGACAAATTTATTGATATATGCATTAATTATGACATTATGGGTATACCTAGTTTTCTAGTATTCCGTGACGGGAATCAAATTGGCAGTTATATTGGAAAAGAACGAAAATCCAAAGAACAAATAGACCAATTTTTAGCGTCTTTGTAGGTGGCATTAATTTAGGATTAAATTAAAGTTAAATTATAAAAATATATACCCTTAGAGCGCACATTTTTTCTGTTCCTAAGGGTATATTTATTGTAAACTATAGTAAGGCACGTAAATAGGAGTGTTAATAATGAATGTCTTTCAAATGAGAGATAAATTAAAAGATAGATTGAATCATCTTGATGTGAAATTTAGTTTTAATCGAGAAGATGAAACACTACGTATCTCAAGAATAGATAATGGTAAAGGCGTTACCGTTAAAATTAATCCAATAGTAGCTAAATATAAATCTCAAAAAGAAAAAATAGTCGATGAAATTGTGTATTATGTTGAAGAAGCAGTCGAGCAAATGAAAGGGGAGGCATTGGAAAATACGGATTATATCCAAATTATGCCGGTTTTAAGATCTCCTAGCTTTGATAAAAAAGACAAAAATGGTAATTCATTTGTAATCGATGCACATACAGCAGAAACAAACATTTATTATGCAGTTGATTTAGGTAAGTCATATCGTCTAATTGATGAAGCGATGTTAGAAGAATTAAAGCTAACAAAGCAACAATTAAAAGAAATGGCGCTATTTAATGTGCGCAAATTAGAAAATAAGTATACAACTGACGAAGTTAAAGGTAATATTTTTTACTTTGTGAATTCAAATGATGGTTATGATGCAAGTAGAATTTTAAATACGTCATTTTTAAATGAAATACAAGCACAATGTGAAGGTGAAATGTTAGTAGCGGTACCTCATCAAGATGTGCTTATCATTGCAGATATCCGCAATAAGACGGGTTACGATGTGATGGCGCATTTAACTATGGAGTTTTTCACTAAAGGATTAGTGCCAATAACATCATTATCTTTAGGTTATGATAAAGGGCATTTTGAACCAATCTTTATTTTAGGTAAAAATAATAAACAAAAAAGAGATCCTAATGTGATTCAAAGATTGGAAGCTACACGAAAACAATATGAAAATAAAGATAAGAAATAAGGAGTAATGAAGTTATGAATTTATTTTATAATAAAGAAGCTGTTGGCGATGTTGCATTTTTACAAATTAATCCTACAGAAGGTGAATATAACTACGTCACTCAAGGGGATGTAGTTGAAATACAGAATGACGGAGAAGTCGTTGGTTACAATATCTTTAATGCATCAAACAAAGCAACACTAACAGGTAATGGACATATTAAGTTGACTGAAACATTAGTTCAAGCGTTTCAAAAAGCAATTGAAGCTGCTGGATTTACTTATAAATTAGACGCAGACTTTACTCCTAAATTTGTAGTGGGCTATGTTGAAACAAAAGACAAGCATCCAGATGCAGATAAATTAAGTGTTCTAAGTGTTGATGTTGCAACTGAAAAACTACAAATTGTTTGCGGGGCACCGAATGTTGAAGCTGGACAAAAAGTGGTGGTAGCAAAAGTTGGTGCAGTTATGCCAAGTGGTATGGTTATTAAAGATGCAGAACTTAGAGGCGTTGCATCAAGTGGTATGATTTGTTCGATGAAAGAGTTAGGATTACCAAATGCACCACAAGAAAAAGGTATTATGGTTCTAAGTGATGATTACACTGTAGGGCAATCATTTTTTGAAGTATAAAAAGGAGGTAATGTAGTATGAGCTGGTTCGACAAGTTATTTGGAGAAGATAATGAATCAACAGATAATTATCTTAATAAAAGAAGCCAACGACGTCAAAAAGCTACACAACAAGAAGAACATGATTCATTACTTCCTCAAAATAATGATGTTTATGAAAGACCCAAAGGGAAATTCAGGTTTCCTATGCGTGTTTTAGAAGAGGCAAATGACAGTTTGAAGACAGATGATGAGTTGAATTCTGATATTGCGTCTACATCTCATAAAACTTCCCATGATGTACATAATGATGTGAGTCATGGGAATGCACATCATCAACAAAGAAGACGTAGACATATGTATGATAAAACACCAACTCAAAATATAAACTCGAGTGATTCAGTTGGGCAACAATCGCAACAACAAGATCATTACCAAACTGAAAATGAGACTAGAACACATAAAGGCAAAAGAATGAGGATTCAAACGGATGTTTTACGAGCAAATGCTTCGTCAAAACACAAACTAACGACGTCAAATTTTCATCATAGCGATTTTAAAGCGAGTGAAGTGCCTTCAGCGATTTTTGGTACTAAAAAACCCCGTCCTTTAGAAAATGGTGTCATTAAACGTCAAGATGATTCAGAAGAAGGTACGCAAGCGGAAAATGAGACGAATCATCGTAATTATAATGATGAATCATCTCAACAGAAACACCAAACAGTAAAAGATTCAGATAGTAATTCAACAGATATTCAAAATGAAGCACATATGTATCATGAAAATTCAAATGATACTGCATATGATCTATCTGATAACAAAGAGCGCCGTGACGCACAACATGTTGAGGAAAATGGTGAAGAAGTTGAGCTGGATCAACCAGTAACAAGTCAAAATAAAAAAGATAATACGATTAAAATAGAAAACATCTATGCTTCTCAGATTGTTGAAGAAATTAGACGAGAGAGAGAACGTAAAGTATTACAGAAGCGTCAATTTAAAAAGGCACTTCAACAAAAACGTCATGATAATCAAGACAAACAAGAAGATAGTATACAAAAAGCAATTGACGAAATGTATGCAAAACAAGCGCGGAATTACATAGGTGAAAGCTCGTTAGATGAAGATGGTAACGCAATGAATATGTCCAAATCGAAAACGTCAACATCACGTCAAAGTGCAGAAAATCAGCAACAAACAGAATCGACGAATAGTGAAGATATTGAAGAAGATTCAAATACACCATTTAATTATGAAGAAGTTGATTTAGATCATGTACGCGATGTTCATACGATTAATAATGAACAGGTTAATGTAAATACTAAAAATGACAGTTCCGCAATTGAAGCAAATCAAAATCAAGTTGAACAGGTCACACCTAACAGTGATTTCGAAAATCAAAACGATGAGAACAACACTGCAATAGAGTCTAGTCAAAGTGATATGTCAGAAAATGAGCGCACATACATCTTAGAGAAATCATTTGAGCGTTATTTAGATGAGAATGACGTGGATGATGCGCAGTATAGAGAATTATCTGAAACAGACCCTAAATCCAAAGAATCATTAGCTTTTGATTCATTAGATTCACAAAGTGAAAATGAGCAATTGTCAGAGTCATTATCACAACCAGACCATGGTTTTGAAAATTCAGAGTCCGATATTATCGATAATCATGTAACTTCAAATGATGCAGCACCATCAGAGGCATCACAGCTAGAATCTGATGAAAGTATGAATGAAAATGAATCGCTTAACGTCCAAAATGAAATATTAGATGAAAGGTCTGAATTGGAGCAATCTGATAGTACTGATAATAATAATGGAAATCATATTAAGCAACCCGACGAAACTAAAACGTATAAAAAGGCTACATCTATCAAGAAAGGTAGTAAACCTTTCAATGTCGTGATGACACCATCAGATAAAAAGCGTATGTTAGATGCACAAAAAGAAAAAAATAAGTCAAACATACAATTAAATAATGTAGATAATTTTAAACATAATACGTCATCCGATATTAGCGACAAACAATCACAGTCGAATAATGATCAATTAGCAAATGAACCTGCTTCAGAGACATTGACTGTAACTGATGACAACCAAAACGAAACGAATTTATCACATGACTTGATTGATGAACAGAGTGACTTTAAACCGGAAACGGATGCTTCTTCTTATAGTGATGATTATAATCGAAATGACTCAACTCAGTCTAATGTACAACAAGAGTCAGTTGAAAGTGCTGAGTCAGATATGACAAATGTGCCTTCTGAACAAAATGAAAATCATAAGCAAAATGTACAAGAACCAGTTCTCAAACCTGAAACTTCTGGTAACCAATTAGGTGGAGTAAAAACACCAACTGAGGATGATAATAAGGCTACTATTAGAAGAGGACCCAATATTAAACTTCCAAGTATTGAGTTATTAGAAGCGCCAAAACAACATGAAATTGACAATGCTTGGATTGAAGATAAAAAACAGGAATTGAATGAAGCTTTTTATTATTTCAATGTGCCTGCAGAAGTTCAAAATGTTACTGAAGGCCCTAGTGTGACACGATTTGAATTATCAGTCGAAAAAGGTGTGAAAGTATCTAGAATAACAGCTTTACAAGACGATATAAAAATGGCGCTTGCAGCTAAGGATATTCGTATTGAAGCACCCATTCCAGGTACGAGTCTAGTTGGTATAGAGGTACCAAATCAAAATGCAACAACTGTAAATTTACGTTCAATTTTAGAAGAACCAGCGTTTAAAAATGCAGAATCCAAATTAACTGTAGCTATGGGACTTAGAATTAATAATGAACCTTTATTAATGGATATTTCTAAAACACCGCATGCTTTAATAGCTGGTGCAACAGGCTCAGGTAAATCCGTATGTATTAATAGTATATTAATGTCGTTATTATATAAAAATCATCCTGAGGAATTAAGATTGTTACTTATTGATCCGAAAATGGTTGAATTAGCACCTTATAATGACTTACCACATTTAGTTGCACCTGTGATAACAGATGTAAAAGCAGCAACCCAAAGTTTAAAATGGGCTGTTGAAGAAATGGAAAGACGTTATAAAGTTTTTGCTAAATATCATGTTAGAAATATTACGGCGTTTAATAAGAAAGCAACTTATGAGGATAGAATGCCAAAAATTGTTATAGTAATAGATGAATTAGCAGATTTAATGATGATGGCACCACAAGAGGTGGAACAATCTATTGCGCGCATTGCACAAAAAGCACGTGCATGTGGTATTCATATGCTAGTTGCAACGCAAAGACCTTCTGTTAATGTCATCACTGGATTAATCAAAGCAAATATACCTACTAGAATTGCATTTATGGTATCATCTAGCGTAGACTCTCGCACTATCTTAGATAGTGGTGGTGCAGAACGTTTATTAGGTTATGGTGACATGCTTTACCTAGGAAGCGGTATGAATAAACCTATCCGTGTTCAAGGTACATTTGTCTCTGATGAAGAAATTGATGATGTTGTAGATTTCATAAAACAACAACGAGATCCGGAATACTTATTTGAAGAAAAAGAATTATTGAAAAAAACAGAAAGTCAACCACAAGATGATTTATTCGATGATGTGTGTCGATTTATGCTAAATGAAGGACATATTTCAACTTCATTAGTACAGCGTCATTTCCAAATCGGATATAATCGTGCTGCAAGAATTATTGATCAACTAGAACAACTTGGCTATGTGTCGGGCGCAAATGGATCTAAACCAAGAGATGTATACATTACAGAATCAGATTTGAATGAGAATTAATATAGAGATAAAGGAGTGTTACAATGACACATTATCATTTTGTCGGTATAAAAGGTGCCGGTATGAGTTCATTAGCACAAATAATGCATGATCTTGGAAACGAAGTACAAGGTTCAGATATTAAAAATTATGTTTTTACAGAAGTGGCATTAAAAAACAATGGTATTAAAATACTGCCATTTGATGCGAATAGTATTCAATCAGATATGGTAGTCGTACAAGGAAACGCATTCCCGGATACGCATGAAGAAGTTGTGAAAGCACATGAATTAAAACTTGAAGTTATTCGCTACCATGACTTCTTAGGTCATATTATTAACCAATATACGTCAGTCGCCGTAACTGGTGCACATGGTAAAACTTCGACAACTGGTTTATTATCACACGTAATGAATGGTGATAAGAAAACATCTTTCTTAATTGGCGATGGAACTGGACTTGGCATACCAGCAAGTGATTACTTTGCGTTTGAAGCATGTGAATATCGTAGACACTTTTTAAGCTATCATCCAGACTATGCCATTATGACCAATATAGATTTTGATCATCCAGATTATTTCAAAGACGTTGATGATGTATTTAATGCTTTCCAAGAAATGGCGCATAACGTTAAAAAAGCGATTATTGCTTGGGGTGATGATACACACTTGCGTAAAATTGAAGCAGACGTACCTGTTTATTATTATGGATTCTCAAATAAAGATGACGTTTATGCAGATAATTTAGAGATAAGTGAAAAAGGTACAAAATTTGATGTATATATTAAAGGTGAATATTTTGATACTTTCCTTTCACCACAATTTGGCGATCATAATATATTAAATGCCTTATCGGTTATTACGATTAGTTACTTAGAAAGTTTAAATATCGATAATATTAAAGAAGCATTAGAGACTTTTGGTGGCGTGAAACGTAGATTCAATGAAACAAAAGTAGGAAATCAAGTATTAGTAGATGATTATGCACACCATCCTAGAGAAATTAGTGCTACAATTGAGACAGCGAGAAAAAAATATCCTAACAAAGATGTTATCGCAGTGTTTCAACCTCATACATTTAGTAGAACACAAGCATTCTTGGGTGAATTTGCAGAATGTTTAAGTTTAGCCGATAAAACATTTTTATGTGAAATTTTTGGTTCGATAAGAGAAAATAGCGGTAACTTAACGATTCAAGATTTAGTTCAAAGAATTGATGGTGCAACATTGATTGATGAGGAAAGTGTAAATGCGCTTGAACAATATAGTGATGCTGTTATTTTATTTATGGGTGCAGGAGATATTCAAAAAATTCAACGTGCATACATGGAAAAAATAGGTGTTACTTCTCCATTTTAATATGTTTATGTTAAAATGATGGGGGTATTTATATTAAATAACAACATATGATTAATAGGAGGCGTTTTAAATGGAATGGATTTTACCTATAGCTGGAATTATTGCAGCGGTTGCATTTCTAATATTAGTAATTGGTATCGTTGTGGTATTACTTTCAGTTAAGAAAAATTTAGATCACGTAGCAAAAACACTTGATGGTGTCGAAGGACAGGTTCAAGGTATTACGCGTGAATCTACAGATTTACTTCATAAAGCGAACCGCTTAACTGAAGATATTCAAGACAAATCAGATCGTTTAAATTCAGTAGTTGATGCTGTTAAAGGTATCGGTGATTCTGTACAAACTTTAAATGGTTCTGTTGATAGAGTGACAAACTCAATTACGCACAATATTTCTCAAAATGAAGATAAAATTTCTCAAGTAGTACAATGGTCAAATGTAGCAATGGAAGTTGCTGATAAATGGCAAAATAGAAGAAATCGTAGAGATAGTGCAAATTACAAAACGAGCAGTGTAGCAAATGACACGAATCATAGCTATACTACACGTGTAGATAACAAATAATTCATATATTAAAAAACAAATGCACTTAAATGAGGTTTGAAACTTATTTAAGTGCATTTGTTATAGGGGGCATTGGACAATGAAGTATTATAACCGTGATAATTATGAAAGAAATTTAGAAAGTTACGAAGTGCCAGAATATTTTACAAAAGGTGCCAGAAATGAATTTGTATATGGATTTATTGTAGGTGCTGTTATAGGTTCCGCTGTTGGTTTAGTATCCATTAGTAAGTCGAGAGCAACGAATAAATCTATTCCAGAACAAGACAATCAATTTAAATCTAGCATTATTGAGCAGTCCGAATTAGAACGTCAAGAAGCTGACGATAAAGTAAATGAAATTAAATCAACTATTGACGACGCGCAAAATAAAAATACAGAAGTAACCGATGCAGAATTATCTGCGCAACGTGTAGCGATTCAACAAGAAACTTCTGATAATAATTTAGCTAATATGTCACCGGATGCCCAAGAACAACAGGAAGTGACAACTAGTGAAGATGCAAATCAATCAGATGACAGTTTAGCACATATAGATCCAAATGCAGAACCAAGTGAAAGTGAAATTAATGCACAACAAAATGCAATTAAAGAAGAAACAGAAACAAGTGATGCGAATATAGATGGTGAAAACTCAAATAGCAATGCAGTTACTGCAGGTACAGCAGCTGGTGGTGCAGTTGCAGCGAGTGGATTAGCTAAAGCAGCACATGATAAAAATGAAGCGTTAAATGAAGATAATCAAGTTGCAGAAAACACATCTAATCTTTTAAAAGAAGAAGAAGCGCCTGCTAACACTAACACAAATAATAAAACGCCGAATTTGGTTACTCAAAGCGATGAAACAGATGATAGTAAGCAAGGGGCAATTGCAGGTGTGGTAACTGCGTCAGGTTTAGCATTAGCGGCTAAAAATAAAAATAAAGCATTAGATGACAATCCTTCTGTTGCAGAAAACACAGCTAATTTACTTAAGCCAGAAGCTCCAGCACAGACAAAACATAAAGTTGTACCTAATTTGGTTACGCCAAAGGTTGAAAGTGCTGTTGAATCTACAACAGATAAAGTAGAACAAGGCGATAAAAAAAATGATACAAAAGTTAAACCAGAAGCTGCAGACCAGAGAGTAAAACAAACACACGATCAAGTTGCATTTAAAGATGGTATCATCGTTCATGAAAATGCTTCTGGTCAAACGCAATCAGCAACAACTCCTACAAATTTAGATTCAAAAAATGATGGTATCATTAATCATGATGATTCAGAATCTGCAGATAACCTATCATCTACAAAAGACGCAAGTACTTTGACAAATGAAAGTACTACTGAATCTGAAGCAACATATTCAAAAAACAGACCACAAACGAAGAAAACAGAAAAAGCAAAAAGTAAGATTGATAAAAGAACATTTAATGATTAAAAATATTTAATAAAAAGAATCGGACGCTTTGTTCGATTCTTTTTTTATGTAGTATTATTTGATACATATCTATTTGCTTAATAGAACATCATGTAAAGCGTATCGTTGATTAAATATGACATGTCTTATGAATTTGAAGCATATCATGAACAAGGAATTTGTAAATTTATCTATAAAATTTATAAAAAAGAAGTAATAGTGTAAAATATAACTAGCAAATGACTGAAAATTTAGTTATCATTAATGTTATTCACTTTTTAAGTGAATTTTTAATAATCCTTACTTGAACTTATAAGGAGTTATTGTTAGAATAACCTTTAACATATATTTTATCGCTTTAAAGCAGAATAAAATATTGGTTTTAAAATTTTTCATAGAGGTGAATAAAATGGCAGACAAATTACAAGAATACAGAGATGAGATAGTTGAAATTAATGAAAAAATCTTAGGTCTTTTATCTAAAAGAGGTAAGATAGCACAAAAGATTGGTGAAGAAAAACGCAAACAAGGTACACTTGTTTACGACCCACAACGCGAAAAAGAAATGATTAATCAGTTATTAGATCAAAATGAAGGTCCATTTAATGACAATGTGATTAAACAACTATTCAAAGAAATTTTTAAAGCCTCTACTGATTTACAAAAATCTGAAAATGAAAAACATTTATATGTATCGAGAAAATTAAAACCAGAAGATACAATCGTTCAATTTGACAACGGAGGCATCATTGGAGACGGCAACAAATCATTTGTATTTGGTCCATGTTCAGTTGAATCACAGGAACAAGTCGATGCAGTCGCAGCTAATTTACAAGCGAGAGGTGAGAAATTCATTAGAGGTGGCGCATTTAAACCTCGTACATCACCGTATGATTTCCAAGGCTTAGGTGTCGAAGGGCTTAAAATACTTAAAAATACGAAAGATAAATATGGTTTAAACGTTGTAAGTGAAATTGTAAACCCAGCAGACTTTGAAGTTGCTGATCAATATTTAGATGTATTCCAAATTGGTGCACGTAATATGCAAAACTTTGAATTATTAAAAGAAGCTGGTCGTTCAAATAAACCTGTATTATTAAAACGTGGTTTATCAGCAACGATTGAAGAATTTATTTTTGCAGCTGAATATATCGCATCACAAGGTAATGAAAATATCATTTTATGTGAACGTGGTATCCGTACTTATGAAAAAGCAACTAGAAACACGTTAGATATTTCTGCAGTGCCAATTTTAAAACAAGGCACACACTTACCAGTTATGGTAGATGTTACACATAGCACTGGTCGTAAAGATATCATGCTACCTACTGCAAAAGCAGGATTAGCTGTTGGTGCAGATGGTATTATGGCTGAGGTTCACCCTGATCCATCTGTAGCATTAAGTGATAGTGGACAACAAATGGATTTCAATGAATTTGATGCGTTCTATAAAGAACTTAAACCATTAGCTGATATGTATAATAATAAACAACTTAAATAAAGTATTACGTTAATTAAAATGAATGCCTTATAATCCTAACTATTTAGTTAGTATGGATTATAAGGTTTTTTATTTTAAAAACATTTATTAATAATTGGTTTATTTTTAATAAAAAGCGTATGAAATGACGTATCATTCATTAAGTTATAAAAATCGATTAAAGATAAATAGACGTTCATATCATATGAATTGAATTATTTATGAATTTTAAAAACAAAATGATTTTACAATGAGCAAAAATATGGTAAACTTTGAAAATGTTATGAAAACAAGTTACAATGATAAAGAAATCGCTTTCAAGGAGGAAAAATATGACTGTAACAATATATGATGTAGCTCGTGAAGCTCGCGTTTCTATGGCAACTGTATCACGTGTTGTCAATGGAAATCAGAATGTTAAGCCGGAAACACGTGATAAGGTTAACGATGTTATCAAAAAATTAAATTATCGTCCGAATGCAGTGGCAAGAGGATTAGCAAGTAAACGTACAACAACAGTTGGCGTAATCATACCAGATATTTCAAATGTTTATTATTCACAATTGGCTCGTGGATTAGAAGATATTGCAACAATGTATAAATATCATTCTATTATTTCTAATTCAGATAACGATCCAAATAAAGAAAAAGAAATTTTCAATAATCTACTTAGTAAACAAGTAGATGGTATTATCTTCTTAGGTGGTACTATTTCAGAAGAAATTAAAGAACTTATTAATAAATCATCTGTTCCAGTTGTTGTTTCAGGAACAAATGGTAAAGATGAAGGTATTTCATCAGTTAATATTGATTTCAAAACAGCAGCAAAAGAAATTACTACTGAATTGATTGAAATAGGTGCTAAAACATTTGCGTTTGTCGGTGGCGATTATTCCAAAAAAGCACAAGAAGATGTATTGACTGGGCTAAAAGAGGTTTTAGATTCAAATCATCTTGAATTAAAAAATGAACTTATTTTTAATGGCAATGAAACTTACAAAGATGGGCTACGCGCATTTGAATCATTAAAATCTGGAAAACCAGAAGCGATTTTGTCAATCAGTGATGAACAAGCTATTGGTCTTGTACATGCAGCACAAGATGAAGGTGTGAACGTTCCAGAGGATGTACAAATCATTAGTTTTAACAACACAAGATTAGTTGAGATGGTAAGACCACAACTTTCAAGTGTTATTCAACCTTTATATGACATTGGTGCAGTAGGTATGAGATTATTAACTAAATATATGAATGAAGAAGAAATTGATGAACCGAATGTTATTCTTCCACATAGAATTGAATATAGAGGGACGACGAAATAAATCGTCAATGCGTTTTAAAGCAAATATATAAATTAAAGCCTACACAAATTATTGTGTAGGCTTTAATTTATACTCTGAGCTAGTACATATTGAAGATGAGCTTTTTTGTATTTATTATATTTTGAAAGGTCATGTATATCTGGGATACGGTGTGAACATGTATTTTTCACCCATAGTAGGGTGATGAATCTAAGCTTAACAGTAAATGCTTCTAAAATTTTTAACATACAATGTTTTAGGCGGATTTCTTCAAAATGACCAAGTTGTTCAAATTATTATTTTAACTATAAATCTTACTATTTAAACCAACTAATTACCTGTTGTGCATGTTTTAAATTGGTAGCTGTAATTTCTTCCTCTCTAGGTATATCGATGTAATTTTCTTTATCATCCTGCCAGTGCTTTGGTAAAGTACAGGTAGCATAAGGTTGCCATTTTTCAAGCCATTGTGATGGTAATTGACCTTGTGGTGGTGGTGCTTCTATAAGCGCTAGGAATACGTGTGACCAAGCTCTTGGCACTACTTTCCAAATGTTATAACCGCCACCGCCAAACATCATGACTTTGCCATTTGTATATGTATCAGCCAAAGATTTAATGATATAAGGAATTTGGTAAAGTGTGTTTAATGTACAACTCATGTGTGTTAGTGGGTCCAAATAATGCACATCCACACCATGAACACTAACAATGATATCTGGTTTGAAAGAAGCAATAATAGGTTCAATCGTTTGCTTAAATACCTCTAAATAAGAGCTATCTTCTGTGTATGGTTCTAAAGGAATATTAACTGTATAGCCGAAACCTTGCTCATTACCACGTTCTGTGTAATGTCCAGATCCAGGAAATAGAAATTTGCCTGTTTCATGGATCGAATAAATTAAAGCTTGGTCTTCAGTGTAAAAACTCCACTGTGTACCATCACCATGATGTGCATCTGTGTCTATACATAATACACGTTGATTATAGTGTTTAATCAAGTAAGCAATAGTGATAGCCACATCGTTATATATACAAAATCCATTTGCACGACCTGGTAGACTATGATGTAAGCCACCTCCGAGATGACAACCATTTTTAACGCTTTTATCCATGATAGCATCAGCTAAATTTAACGCACCACCAACAATTCTAGCGCTATGTTGGTGCATCCGTCTAAATTGCAATGTATCATCACCATCTAAGCCATATTTTTTAGCTTCTTGTAAATTTAAAATACCATGGGACGCACGTCTAATGGCTTGTATATAGTCATAAGAATGTATTAGTGATAATTCCTCATCTGTTGCGATTCTCGGTGTTATGATGTGTTCAGGCTTTAAACTGCCTAGATCTAACAATAATTCTGTAGTTAGTTTTAATCTCATTTGATTAAAAGGATGATCATTGCTGAAACGATATTGAAGTAATTCATTTGCGTATACATAGCCCGTAGTTTGTTGCATATTACTCATAAATTTCTCCCCTTTAAAAGAAAAAGCGATTCATAAATCTGATATTATCAAATTCTTGTAATTGATTGATTGAAATACGTGAACCAATTCTTGCCATTAAACAATTTGCAGGATGACTTGTAATTTCAGGGTCATCAGTAGCAAAAATTTCAAGGCCCCCATAACCCATTAGTTTTTGCATTAGTTTTTTATATTCATATACGTCGAGACCAGAATTTTTTAAATCCCAGTGCCAGTAATATTCTGTAGTTAATACGATATAATCTTCATATTCATCTGCTTTTAAGCTTAATTTGATAAGTTCACTTCCTAAATGTAAATGTCGATAAGGCAAACTGATTTCAATAGCACCAAGTTCGATTAAATAATCTAGATTGCCACTAGACCAACGTTCGAGTGGATCTGGATAGTGATAAGTCACATAACCGATGATATGTTGTGCTTCATGTAAGACATAGATACGACCTTCTTCTAGTTCACTGATTTCTTTTATTGCCTCAAATTGATCTTTAGGTGGTCGAAATGCATATAAACCATCATCAAACGTCATCGTATCGAGTGAAGAAAGTGGTACAGGACCTTCTATTATAAAATCACCTTCATTTAAGTGATAGGTTTGAGATTGATATGTTTTGATATGTTTCATTTTTTCACTCCAAACTACCGCATATAATATAGTCAACAAGTTTGTTATCTACATTATAAGTTAAAAAGAGGAAAAATAACATATAAATAAATACGCTTACACTTATTATTTTGAAAATTCCGATAACATTCGTTATAATAATTTTTAAGCAATCGATTTCATTCAGAGGGGGATTTAAAATGAAAGTAGAAGTTTATAAAGGTGAAAGTGGAGATTTTAACCTTCAAGACTATGAAAAAGAATACAATCATTTTAACTGGAAAGATGTAGAAAAATCATTTTCATGGTACGAATCTGGCAATGTTAATATGGCACATGAATGTATAGATCGTCATGTGGACGAAGGCAAAGGGGATAAAATTGCCTTACATTATAAAGATGATAAACGTAAAGAAAGTTATACTTTTGAAGAAATGAAAATCAATTCAAATAAAGCTGCGAATGTTTTAAAAGAAAAAGCAAATGTTGAAAAAGGAGATCGTGTTTTTGTATTTATGCCGAGAACACCTGAACTCTATTTTGCGTTGTTTGGAACTTTGAAAATAGGTGCAATTGTTGGACCTCTATTTGAAGCATTTATGGAAAAAGCGGTTGGAGATCGTTTACAAAATAGTGAAGCAAAAGTAATTATTACAACGAATGCGTTACTTCCTAGAATTCCTAAAGAAAATCTACCTCATTTAGAAACAATTGTTGTCGTAGACGAAGTCGTTGATGAAAACTATGTCGATTTTAATAGTGAATTCCAACAAGCAAGTGAGTCATTTGATACGGAATGGTTAACAATGGATGACGGTTTGATACTTCACTATACTTCTGGTTCTACCGGACAACCTAAAGGTGTTTTACATGCACAAAGAGCAATGCTCTTACATTATATATCAGGTAAGTATGTATTAGATTTTAAAGAGGATGATGTTTATTGGTGTACTGCAGATCCTGGTTGGGTCACAGGAACATCATATGGTATCTTTAGTCCTTGGTTAAGTGGTGTAACAAACTGTATTGCTGGTGGAAGATTTTCACCAGAGGCTTGGTACAGTATGATTGAAGAATTTAAAGTTACCATTTGGTATACAGCACCTACAGCACTTAGAATGTTAATGAGTGCAGGGGATGATGTAGTTGAAAAATATGATCTTTCTTCAATCAAGAGTATTTTATCTGTTGGCGAACCTTTAAATCCAGAGGTCATTAAATGGGCAAAAGATGTCTTTGGCAAACGTGTACTCGATACGTGGTGGATGACAGAAACTGGTGGTCATATGATCGTCAATTATCCTTCTATGGATGTAAAATTAGGCTCAATGGGTAAACCTTTACCAGGGATAGAAGCAGCAATCATTGATGATCAAGGTAATGAATTACCAGCGAATCGTATGGGTAATCTAGCGATTAAAAAAGGTTGGCCATCTATGATGGTGTCCATTTGGAAAAATCCAGAGAAATATGATTCTTATTTCATTGGAGATTGGTATGTATCAGGCGACTCTGCATATAAAGATGAAGATGGCTATTATTGGTTCCAAGGCCGTGTTGATGATGTGATTATGACAGCTGGTGAACGTGTTGGCCCATTTGAAGTTGAGTCTAAATTGGTTGAACATGAAGCAGTAGCTGAAGCGGGTGTAATTGGTAAGCCAGATCCAGTTCGTGGTGAAATTATCAAAGCATTTGTGGCGTTACGACCTGATTATCAAGAATCAGATGAACTTAAAAAAGAAATTCGTAAGTTTGTAAAAGAAGGCTTAGCGGCACATGCTGCACCAAGAGAAATCGAATTTAAAGAAAAATTACCAAAAACACGTTCAGGTAAAATCATGCGTCGCGTATTAAAAGCATGGGAATTAGATCTGCCAGAAGGCGATTTAAGTACTATGGAAGACTAGTATAAACGATAAAAGACGAGTTGAATTTACATGCTAAAGTGAAATCATATTTAATTTATTATCGTAGCTATCAAATACAATTGTATAAATGATTAAAATGAAACAAAAGCTATATCCTTAAACATTTAAAGGGTATAGCTTTTATTAATTTAAAATAATAACAACTTAGCAATATTTAGCCTATTAACAATAAATCGTTAATTGATTCAAGATAGTGATTTAAAGTAATTAGCACTGCAATTTAAAATTTTTAGTTTCTTCATTTACATAAATGGAAGTACTGAAAAAATTTATAGAAAGCAGATGTATTAAGCATTATGATAAACTACGATATATAAGTAAAGTAAGTTACCATGATTAATGAATTAAAACTCATAGCGACATATGGTGTAATAGTACAATATAAGTATATGTTTTTAGTTTAAATTTACAATTTTACACATATAAATTTGAAAGCGCTATCTCTGTTTGTCGACAATGCTATTTAAGTTGGTTAAAATTAACTATGTAAGGAATTATTTTTTATCAGTAGTATATATCACTAACATATAAAGATTATTGATTTAAAAATTTATTTTAAGAAGGGGCGAATGAATTTGGCACATTTATCTGATTTAGATATTGCAAATCAATCAACATTAAAACCGATAGGAGAAATTGCTGAGAAGGCAGGAATTCCTTCAGATGCACTAGAACCTTATGGACATTATAAAGCGAAGATTGATATTAATCAGGTTCAACAGAATAATGGCAAAGGTAAAGTAGTGTTAGTTACTGCTATGAGTCCTACGCCTGCTGGTGAAGGTAAATCAACTGTTACGGTTGGTTTAGCAGATGCATTCAATCAACTTAAGAAAAAAGTAATGGTCGCACTTCGTGAACCAGCATTAGGGCCAACATTTGGTATCAAAGGTGGTGCCACTGGTGGTGGTTATGCACAAGTATTACCTATGGAAGACATTAATTTACACTTTAATGGTGACTTCCATGCGATTACTACAGCGAATAACGCATTATCTGCATTTATCGATAATCACATTCATCAGGGAAATGAATTGGAGATTGATCAAAGACGTATCGAGTGGAAACGTGTATTAGATATGAATGACCGTGCGTTACGTAATGTGATTGTTGGACTAGGTGGTCCTACACAAGGTGTACCACGTGAAGATGGTTTCAATATCACGGTCGCTTCAGAAATAATGGCCATTTTATGCCTAGCTAACGACATAAACGACTTAAAATCTAAAATAAGTAATATTACAATCGGTTATACACCTAGTCGTAAGCCAGTAACCGTTGCTGACCTAAAAGTTGAAGGTGCGTTAGCGATGATTTTAAAAGATGCGATTAAACCGAACTTGGTACAAACAATTGAGGGAACACCTGCATTAGTACATGGTGGCCCATTTGCCAACATTGCACATGGTTGTAATTCAATCTTAGCTACAGAGACAGCTAGAGATTTAGCAGATATTGTAGTTACAGAGGCTGGCTTTGGATCTGACTTAGGTGCAGAAAAATTCATTGATATCAAAGCGCGTGAAGCAGGTTTTGAACCATCTGCCGTAGTTGTCGTTGCAACAATTCGTGCTATTAAAATGCATGGTGGTGTAGCTAAAGATAACTTAAAAGAAGAGAACGTAGACGCATTAAAACAAGGTATCGTAAACTTAGAACGCCATGTGAAAAACGTTAAAAAATATGGCTTAGAACCGGTAGTTGCATTAAATGCGTTTGTACATGATACAGAAGCAGAAACTGAATTTGTTGAACAGTGGGCCAAAGAAAATGGCGTGCGTTTAGCTCTAACAGAAGTTTGGGAAAAAGGCTGTAAAGGTGGTATCGATTTAGCTAACAAAGTCTTAGAAGTCATCGATCAACCACAAGATTTCAAACATTTATATGAATTAGAACAACCGTTAGAAGATAAAATTGAAACCATTGTAAAAGAAATTTATGGTGGTGCCAAAGTTGCATTTAGTAGTAAAGCTCAGAAACAATTAAAACAATTTAAAGAAAATGGTTGGGATAACTATCCTATTTGTATGGCTAAGACACAATATTCATTTACGGATGATGCTACAGAGTTAGGTGCACCAGAGGGTTTTGAAATTACTATTCGTGAATTAGAAGCAAAAACAGGTGCAGGATTTATTGTTGCTTTAACAGGTGCAATTATGACAATGCCAGGTTTACCTAAAAAACCAGCAGCATTAAATATGGATGTTACAGATGATGGACATGCAGTAGGTTTATTCTAATAGTTTAACGGCACAATGAAATGTTGTTAACAGACATTTTTATTAACTATAATGGCAATCTAATGTGCTCGCGCATTAGGTTGCTTTCTTAATTTATTGTCTATACGCTTACGATGTTAAAAGTCACATACTACTTTAAAATTTCGTAGGCATAGATATGACTCTAATCTAAAACTATAAAAAATCGCTATGAAATAATTAACTGACACAGATTATTTTATAGCGATTTTTATGTATTTATTTTGTCATTAAATGCTTTTTGATATCAAATTTTTCTGATTGATTAAATTCATGCTGTGTTATTTTCTTTTCAACTAACATACGTTTTAATACATAATGTTGTCTATTGATGCCTATTTGAATTTGATCATCTGGTTTGAGGACACCATCTTCTTGATAAGGTGTGTAATAATAAGGACTTTGTAATAAACCAATGAGGTATGCAGATTCAGCAATATTAACTTCTGAAGGTGGCTTTCCAAACAAACTATAGGAAGCTGATGAAATACCAGATATATTAGCTCCATTATAATCACGACCAAAAGGTACAATGTTTAAATATGTATATATAATTTCATCTTTTGTTAGTAAGTTTTCAGCGCGCATAGACAACACAAGCTCATTTGCTTTTCGATCATAAGTTTTTTCGTTGGTTAAGACTTGATTCTTTACTAATTGTTGAGTAATTGTACTGCCGCCCGTTGCTGCATCGGTATTAAATAAATCCTGTCCAACTGCTCGCAGTAATGCTTTAGGTAAAATACCATTATGTCTATAAAATAAGCTATCTTCGGAAGCTGTTAATGCTTTAATTATATTTTTATTAACATTTTTAGGACCCACTATTAATGGGTTTAATGATTGGTTATATTCGGAAAGGATATGTTGATTACTATAGTTAATATCCTGAGTACCGGGAATATTAAGCAATTTCAATCTTAGTGTATTATCAGATATGTGTTCTGATTCTTTAGTGATGCTTTGAAAATAAAATACAGTAATGGCTAATAGTATGATTAAGGTACATGTAAGAATCGTAAAAAAACCAATAAAAATATGTTTGAGTTTTTTGTAAATGATTTCAAATTTTTCATACTTTGATATTTGCGGTTGATGTTGTAAATTATTTTCAACTTTTTGGTGCGTCATATGTTGCCTCCTTATTTAAGCAACATTATAACACAATTTATGTTATTGACTTTTAAATTATAGTTAATTATAATAAGTATCAATTCGATATCGTTTTTGGATAGAGGAGAAGTAGCGTTTTGTGTAAACTAAAGAGAGTTAGTGGTTGCTGTGAACTAATGTTACATAATTTGTGAATACACCTTAAGTTTTTAATGAATCCAAACGTTTTAGTTAATGAACGTATCATTAATAAAGTTATTTGACTTAAAGTATGGTGGTACCGTGCGCATGCGCCCTTACATTAATTTGTAAGGGCGTTTTTCTATTTTTTTAGAAATCTATATATGTTGCAATTTAACACATACTACTTAACTCGAACTTTTATTCAAAGCGATATCTTAATTAATACAGGAGGTTGATACAATGACAAACGCACTATTAGAAGATTTAAAATGGAGAGGTTTAATCTATCAACAAACAGATGAGTCTGGAATAGAAAACATCTTGAACAAAGAGCAAATGACATTATATTGTGGTGCAGATCCAACAGCAGATAGTTTGCATATCGGTCATTTATTACCATTTTTAACACTACGCCGCTTTCAAGAGCATGGACATCGCCCACTTGTATTAATTGGTGGTGGGACAGGTATGATTGGCGATCCTTCTGGTAAATCTGAAGAACGTACTTTACAAACTGAAGCACAGGTCGAAACAAACGTACAAGGTATCTATAAAC
The DNA here is from genome assembly GCF_048568385.1 of Staphylococcus sp. LKG3-1. NCBI lineage: Bacteria > Bacillati > Bacillota > Bacilli > Caryophanales > Staphylococcaceae > Staphylococcus > Staphylococcus sp. LKG3-1. The sequence continues at coordinate 840,409 of NZ_CP183796.1, read as the reverse complement.
AAATGCATAAAATATTTGAATTTGATACTGAAAAAGGTGCAAAACTTGTTAATAATAAAGATTGGTTAGGACAAATTTCTTTAATCGACTTTTTACGTGATTATGGTAAACATGTAGGTGTGAATTACATGTTAGGTAAAGATTCTATTCAAACACGATTAGAGCACGGTATTTCTTATACTGAATTCACATATACAATTTTACAAGCGATTGATTTTGGTCATCTTAATAGAACGTACAATTGTAAGGTACAAGTAGGTGGCTCAGATCAATGGGGTAACATTACAAGTGGTATAGAGTTAATGCGTCGCATGTACGGTCAAACAGAGGCTTATGGGCTTACTATTCCTTTAGTAGTAAAATCAGACGGCAAAAAGTTTGGTAAAACTGAAGGGGGCGCTGTTTGGTTAGATGCAGCAAAAACCAGTCCTTATGAATTTTACCAATTCTGGATTAACACGACAGATGATGATGTTATTAAATTCTTGAAATACTTCACTTTCTTAGAACAAGAAGAAATTGAAGCTTTAGAAAAATCATTAAATGAAGCACCACATTTACGTGAAGCGCAAAAGGCTTTAGCAGAAAATGTTACGCGTTTTATACATGGTCAAGATGCATTAGATGACGCTATTCGTATTTCACAAGCGCTATTTGCTGGTGATTTACAATCACTATCTGCCTCAGAATTAAAAGAAGGCTTTAAAGATGTACCTCAAGTAGAATTAAGTAGTGAAACTAGAAATATTGTTGAAATCATTGTTGAGACTGGTATTTCATCTTCTAAACGCCAAGCACGAGAAGATGTAAACAATGGTGCTATCTATATTAATGGTATCAGACAGCAAGATGTAAATTATGAACTTACAAATGAAGATAAAATCGAAAATGAATTCACGATTATTCGCCGTGGTAAGAAAAAATACTTTATGGTTAATTACAAATAACATATTTAAACATGATCGCCATCCTTTGAATGAATGTTTCAAGGGATGGCGATCTTTTCTATTGAGTAGTAGACGAATGAATGGAAAAAGTAAAGTTTCACTGTTTTAAAGAACTACTAATTCATATGAATGTGAAAGTAGTTTTAAAAAGCAGTGCTAAAAATAGTTTGATAGTACGATAGATTTTTAAGATTTAGTATCCAATATATAAAGAAGAGTCTGAGACATTCATGGATGTCCCAGACTTAAAACCAATATGAAATATTAACTTAAATAGCTTACCTTATATTTAGTTAAAAGGTGACGAACTTTCACTTTCAGAACTATCATTGTTATTCGATGATTTTTGTTCTTTTAATGTTACTTTTATATTTTGTTCTTTACCATTACGTTCTACAGTTAAATTCACTGTATCACCTGGTTTTTTATTTGCATAAAGATAGGAGCGAACATCTGTATCTTCTTTCACTTTTTTGTCATCAATTTGTGTAATGATGTCTCCTTCTTTAAGACCATTGTTTCCTTCAACTTTAGCGATATATACGCCATCTTTACGTGACGTTTTCAGTTGGTCTTTATACTGTTCTGGAATTTCACTTACGTTGAGTAAACCAATGCCGATAGAAGGACGTTCTATTTTACCATTTTCTACAAGTTCTTTAATGGTTACTTTTACTTCGTTACTAGGTATTGCAAAGCCGATACCTTCAACTTGTTCACTTGCAATCTTCATCGAATTAATACCAACAAGGTTACCGTTGATATCTACCAATGCACCACCTGAATTACCAGGGTTAATTGCCGCATCAGTTTGAAGTACATTTACTTTATTAGATCCAGCGGATGTTTGTGTGTCAATCGTACGTTCACTCGCAGAGATAATGCCTGATGTTACAGAATTAGCAAACTCTAAGCCTAAAGGGTTACCCATCGCAAAAACACTATCTCCGGTTTTTACTTTTGAAGAATTAGCAAAGTCAATGGCTTTGGTACCTTTGCTATCATTTATTTTGAGTACGGCCATATCTGTTAACGCATCTTTACCGATTAATTTAGCATCGACTTGTTTAGAATTATGCAATTGTACTTTAATCTCACTCGCACCATCAATGACATGGTTATTGGTTACAATATAAGCAGAACCATTATTTTTTTGATAAATGACACCTGAGCCAACGCCAGCTTCTTGTGATTTATTTGATTTACCTTTTAAAAGGTCATCTAAATTTTGTGCTTTCTGCATATTGATTACACCAACAATAGCAGGGGAGACGTCATTAATCATTTGATTAACTGAATCATATTTATCGCTTTTACCATCTAAGGTATTTCCACCGCTATTATGATTAGAAGCTTCGTTCACATCGGAACCACCATTATCAAGTACCGTGCTTTCCATAAGTCTTCCCACTCCTAGAACAATTAAGGCACCGATAATGCCTGCAACTAAGGCAACAATTATGGTTTTAAACCACGGGAATTTAGGTTTGAATCTCTTTTTTGATGGCTGAGTCGTTTGTGTTGGTTGCTGATTTGTATTATTTTCATTGTTAAATTCTGACATATACTACCTCCGATAATTACTCTATATCCTATTATGAAAGTTTTATACAACTTTTTCTAGTATATCACTATACGACTTTAGACTGAAATATAAATCTCCTTGTTCATAATAAGACTAAATGATAAAATCAATAAGTAAATATTAGCAAAACGAAGTAGGTGCGAAGATGTATAAATTTATAAGTGGTCTATTGGAATTGATCATACTGAAAATAAGTAAATCATTAGAAGTTCAAGGAAAAGAAAATATTCCGCAACTTCATAGATATGTTGTGACATGTACTCATGAAAGCTATAATGAAGTGATTATGTTAGGAACTGCAATTTATCCAAATCAAATTCATTATATGGCGAAGAAAGAATTGTTTAATAATAAATGGTTTGGCAAGTTTTTATCTTCTCTTAATGCGTTTCCAGTCGATAGAGAAAATCCGGGACCGAGTACACTAAAAAAACCCATTAAGTTATTAAAAGAAAATAAAACAGTTGGTATTTTTCCAACAGGGCATCGTATGAAATATGATGAAGGTGCACCAATGAAAAGGGGTGCAGTAACGATTGCTTTAATGGCGCAAGCCCCAATATTACCAGCAGCATATGTGGGTCCTAAAAAGATCAAAGGTTTAGTTACTGGGAAAGCCATTATTAAATTTGGTGAACCGATTGAAACTAAAAATTTACCAAAAACAATGAAACGTAATGAAAAACTAGAATATTTAACAAAAGAATTAGAAAGAAAAACAATACAATTACAATCGGAATTAAATGAATATGTAAAAAATAATAATTAATATTCAATGTTTTTGAAATAGTAAGACTATTATATTTTTATACGTAATTTTTAAATTATGTGTTATTATGTAATTGTACAATGACAGCGAGTAAATCGTTTACATACACCACGTGGACTATATTGTGCATGTGGTGTTTTTTATATGTAATTAACTATTTGAAATGGGGAATTGTTATGTTTAGTTTCTTTCAAAGACTAGGTAGATCTCTTATGCTACCGGTTGCAGTTTTACCAGCAGCTGCAATCATAATAGGTATCGGTAACGCATTATTGGCATTGGGGATATTACCGACAGTAGCTGCATTCTTTTCTTCTGCAGGTTCTACGATACTTGAGCAACTTGGTATCCTCTTTGCTATTGGGGTAGCATTAGGTATGGCTAAGAAAAATGATGGGGCTGTAGCACTTGCGGCAGCTGTAGGTTTCTTTTTAACGACAGTAGTATTGAGTCCAGAAAAATTGGCGCCGTTACTGGGGGTTAAAGAGACGGGTGTGGATGCAGCATTTGAACAAATGAATAATTCAAATGTTTTTATCGGCTTAATTATAGGTTTAATTGCAGCATATACCTACAATAAATTCAGTAAAACAGAATTACCAACAGCTTTATCCTTCTTTAGTGGTAAGCGATTAGTACCGATTTTAACAGCTTTTTTTAGTATTATTTTGGCTGTAATCATGTTATTTGTTTGGCCGTTCATTTTTTCAGCAATCGTTATATTTGGGACATGGATTTTAGACTTAGGCCCTGTAGGTGCATTCTTGTATGGTTTCTTCAACCGTTTGTTAATTCCGACAGGTTTACATCACGCTTTAAACTCAGTATTTTGGTTTGATTTAGCAGGTATAAATGATATTGCAAAATTCCAAACTGGCGATGGTGCAGTTCATGGTGTTACAGGACGATACATGGCTGGGTTTTTCCCAGTTATGATGTTTGGTATTCCAGCAGCAGCTTTAGCTATGTATCATACTGCAGAATCAAAACAGAAAAAACGTGTATATGGTTTAATGTTTGGTGGCGCAATTTCAGCATTTTTTGTAGGTGTTACCGAACCTATTGAATTTTCATTTATGTTTGTTGCACCAATACTTTTTGTTATCCATGCATTATTAACGGGTTTATCTATGTTTATAGCAGCACTATTTCACTGGACAGCTGGATTTTCATTTAGTGCAGGATTAATTGACTATGTCTTGTCATTAATCAATCCAGTATCTAATCAACCTTATATGCTACTTGTACAAGGCTTAGTATTCTTTGTTATTTATTATGTTGTATTTAGACTTGCTATAAAAGTACTGAAATTAAACACACCAGGACGTGGCGATAATTTACTTCCTGATCCAACATCAGATGAAGCTACAACAGCTGATGTTGATGAAAATGAAACACAAACTAAATCGACAAATAAATATTCGCAACCAGCTAAACAAATTTTAGAAGGTCTTGGCGGCAAGGAAAATATTATGTCATTAACAAACTGTGCAACACGTTTACGAATGGAATTGCATGATAATAGCGCAATTGATGAAGCTAAAATTAAAGGCGCAGGTGCTGTAGGTGTTACACAAAGTGGTAAACATAATACACAGGTCATTATTGGTACGCAGGTACAGCAAATCGCTGATGAAATAGAAGTACAAATGGAAAATTAAATATAATGCTTGATAAGTCTGAGACATCCATCATTGTCTCAGACTTTTTAAACGCTTCATTATTGGAAAAGGAAAAAATTAAATAATTTAAAAATTTTATCTTTGACCGCTTTTATTTTCACATGATTTATCTTGAAAATACATTGCTCTTTTCATAGTAAGATAGTACGATATACTAGTATCAGAATTTTCTGATTAAAGGAGAGTTGGTATAATGAAGTCGGTATTATTTGATGTTGATGGTGTTTTTTTAAGTGAAGAAAGGTGTTTTGATGTATCTGCACTAACTGTTTATGAAATCCTGATGAGTGAGTCATACATAGGTTTAGATACAACTGTACAGTTTGAAAATTTAAGTGATGCAAAAATCTCTGAAATAAGAGATATTGTTTTTTATCATGATGAAATATTAACTAAATTAAAATCGTTAGGCTTAAATTCCAATTGGGATATGTTGTTTGTCGTTTTGGCAATCCATTTTATTGAAATTTGTAAGACATTGCCTTCTGAAGATGTCAATCGCGTGCTCGATTCTAATCAATTTGGACAAGAGACGTTTCAGTGGATAGGTGAAAAAATTGAAAATGTTTCTTTAGATTTTACATTGCCACTATCATTCCTAGATGGTGTAACAGCAGGTAAAGAAAATATTTATCAAGATTTAATACATTATGCGAGTGAACAATTAAATACGACAAAAACAGCCGTATTTGAACTGAAAAGTCCGTTCTGGATGCTTGCACAAGAAGTTTATCAAGAATGGTATTTAGGACATCAACTTTTCAACGAGGTAGAAAAGAAAGAAAATCGGTCTGACTTTAAACATGGCTATATATATAATGAAGTCGTGTTACGACCTGTATCAGAGATTAAGCAATTATTAGCAGATTTAAAGTCGGCAAATTATCATATTGCCATAGCAACTGGCAGACCGAGAACTGAAACAATAGTGCCTTTTGAAACAATAGGTATTAAGTCTTACTTTGATGAAGTACATATTGTAACTGCCAGTGAAGTTTTAATTGCAGAAGATTTATATCCAGAATTAAAGCCACTAGGTAAGCCTAATCCATTTAGCTATTTAGCGACATTGGAAGGGAACCATCAAGATAAATATAGACACTATGCTACTAATCAAGAAAATCGTGTAGACAAAGATGAAGTCTTTGTTGTTGGCGATTCTTTAGCAGATTTATTGAGTGCGAAAAAGATAGGAGCAACATTTATCGGACCGTTAACAGGTTTGAAAGGTATACATGCACGTGATGAATTAGTAGATTATGGTGCTGATTATATTGTCGATCATGTAGGTGAGATTAGAAATATTTTATTGTAAAAATAACCTGTTACAATCGTATATTAGACAAAAAAGCAGCTTAACCCTTCGCTTTATAAGGATTAAGCTGCTTTTATTATTTATTTAAATAATATAATTTGCATCTGGTTCTATTTCAAGTTCAACGCTTCTAATTAAATTGAAACCTTCAATTTCATATAAGCCATCTATAACATCATCAGTAACTGGATGATCAATGGATAAGATCATCAATGCGTTACCACCTTGATTAATACGACCAAGGTGCATAGAAGCAATATTAATGCCATATTCCCCTAGAATTTGACCAGTACGGCCTACAATACCTGGTCTATCATTATGATTGATGATAAGCTGATGGCGCTCTGGTTTAAAGTCAACGGGATAGTCATTGATTCTTACTATTCTAGGACCGTATCCATTTAATACTGTAGCACCTATTTTAATTTGTGTATCTTTGTTTATAAGGGTTAATTCAATATAGTTACTAAACCCACGATGTTTTGCATTTTTTTCAATATTATAAGACACACCTTGTTCATTAAGAAGTACGAGTGCATTAATTAAGTTTACACGTTCTGCTAGATCTTGTTTTAATACACCTGATACGAGCGTACGCGTAAGTAAACTTGTGTCATCCAGAGCAATGTCGCCTTCATATTTAATATGCAATTCACGGGGTGCTTTTTCAAGCAATTGTATACCAACTTCACCGGTAAGTTGACTTAATTCAATATATGGTTTTAATTCATCATTAATTTCACTATAAGTCATTTTCGGTGCATTAATCGCATTGAATACATTACCATTTTCAAATATATCAACAATTTCATTTGCTACTGATACTGCAACTTTTTCTTGTGCCTCCACAGTTGAAGCTCCAAGGTGTGGCGTTACAATAATTTTTTCATGATTTACAAGAGGGGATTCCGTTGCTGGCTCACTTTCAAATACGTCTATTGCCGCACTTTGTATTTGATTTTGATTAAGCGCATCAACCAAAGCGGCTTCATCAATAATACCACCACGTGCTACATTTATAATTTGCAAATTTGGTTTAGCTTTCTCGAAAAATGCTTTACCTACAATGCCTTTTGTTTTTGGTGTAAGTGGCGTGTGAACTGTAACGAAATCTGATTGCTCTGCAATCTCTTCAACAGTAGCTCGAGTGACATTCAATTCTTTCGCTTTATCTTCAGAAAGATAAGGATCAAATGCTAAAATGTGCATCCCAAAGCTTTGTGCACGTTTAGCGACACCCAAACCAATTCTACCGGCACCAATGACGCCAAGCGTTTTATTGTAAAGTTCAGTTCCGCGATATGTCTTACGATCCCACTTGCCATCTTTCAACGATTGATGTGCCTGAGGAATATTACGAGCCATGGATAAAATCATTGCCATTGAATGTTCTGTTGCAGAAATTGTATTACCATCAGGTGCGTTAATAACAATCACACCATGTTTTGTCGCTGCATCGACATCGATGTTATCTACACCAACACCGGCTCTCGCAATCACTTTTAAATTTGGGGCAGCTTCAATGATTGCCTCAGTTACTTGCGTTTGACTACGAACGATAAGTGCTTGATAATCTGCAATTTGATTAATAAGTTCTGCTTCATCTAACTCTGTATCGATGACAACTTCAAAATCATTGTGATCGATTAAGCTTTTTAAACCTTCTGGTGAGATTGGATCTGATACTAAAATTTTATACATATGCTTTGATAACCTCCGTATACTGAGTAATGGCTGTGCCAATATAAGATTGATTTCTATATTCTGTTAAGAGAATTTCTAAAGCTGATACGACTTGTAATATATCGAAAGGTGAGATTTGCCCCATATGACCAATGCGTAAAATTTCTCCTTTTAAATGGCCTTGACCGCCTGCAATGGTGATGGCGAAACGTTTTTTTAGTTCTGTTTTAATATAATCTAATTCTTCTTTTGAATTCGGTATAAAGGCAGTAACGGTAGGAGAAGCATAAGCTTCGTCTACAAGAAGATTTAAATCCAAAGCGGTTAACGCTTGTCTTAACGCATCGCGAATAGCGTAATGACGACGTATAACTTGTTCAAATCCTTCTTCATTTACTAATTGTGCATAAGCATTGACCCCTCTAAACAATGAAACATTCGGCGTAAAGGGTGTTGAATGTTCAGCTTGTGATTTTAGATATTTATTTAAATCTAAATAGAAACGTGGTGTAGTGACCTCGGCAAATCTAGCTTTCGCACGATCATTATATGCGACAAATGCCAATCCTGGTGGTAACATAATTGCTTTTTGACTTCCTGAAATAAGTACATCAATTTGATCTCGTTCTAAATCCACATCAACAGCACCAATACAGCTTACACCGTCGACAACGTAAAAAATGGATGGATCATAATTTTTTAAAGCATGACCTAATTCATTTACAGGATGTAAGACGGCGGTTGATGTTTCACAATATTGACTGTAGACAGCTGTGACTTGTCTATTCAAAGATTTTAAGAAATCTATAAAATCGGGTACATTGACAGCTTTACCCCATTCGACTTCAAAAATATGTACATTTTTATAATAGGATTCAGCAATTTGTTTAAAGCGATTACCGAATGCACCGGAAACAATAATCACAATATCATCTTCTGGGTTAGCTAGGTTTAGCATACTTGCTTCAAGAGAACTTGTACCGCTTGAAGTTAAGATGATAACATCGTTTTTAGCACCAAAGATAGGTTTTAGTGCGCGAAATGCTTCCTCCGCTATTGATTCAAAATCACTTGATCGGTGTCCAACCATAGGTAATTGTGTTGCGTGTAATATTTGTTCTGGTACTGGTGTAGGTCCTGGTGTAAGTAACAATGGATGATAATATTTCATGACTAATTCCCCCAATGCTTAAGATTGTACAAGTTTAGCAAATTTTCAGAAAATAAAAAAGCTTTTAGTTAGAAAAAAGGGCGAAATAGAATTAATCTAAAAATAATGTAAGGGTATTCATTGTTAATTTAATCATATTCCGCCACATATAAAAAATTTTTGAAATTATTTTATTTTTGGTACTATTTTTACTTCAACGTTTCCCCTCAAGGAATTAGAAATCATGCAATTGTTGTCTGCAACCTTTAACAATTTAGGGAGTTTCTTAGTTAAATTATCTTTTTGTTCTTGAGATATATAAATTTCTGGATAGTGTACGATATTATCCATGCGAAACTTTGCATTTTCAAAAATAGCTGTACCAATCGATGATTGAGCGATTTTAATATCTGTGAAACCAGAACGTTCCAAAACAGCTGCTAATGAAATGATATAGCAAGAAGAAGCAGCAGAAACAAGCAATTCATCTGGATTAGTTCCTGTACCATTACCCCCTAAACCCGATGGTATAGAAATTTGCTCTTCTAAAATATCGCCTTGTAAGTTGCCGACTGTGTCACGACCACCATTCCAATTTGTTTGTACTTTAAATTCATGTTGGACCATATCGATTGACCTCCTGATTAAATGTGATAACTTAAGTTTAGTTGAAATTGAGAGATAAAGAAAGTAGGAGGAAGGTTTGCAAGATAACAAATTTAATCGCCAACAATTTGTATTAGTTGCACATCGCGGATTGGCTACTAAGTATCCAGAAAATACACGCATCGCGTTGGAAGCTGCCTTAACTAGCAATATAGATATGTTGGAAATAGATATACATAGAACATTAGATAATCATCTTGTAGTCATTCATGATAAGACGATAGACCGTACATCTAATGGCAAAGGAAAAGTAAAGGCGTATACATTAGAAGCTTTGCGACAATTTGACTTTGGCATATATAAAGACGAGGCATTTAAAGGGCAAATAATCATGAAGTTAGATGATGTCTTAGCAATGGTTAAAGAAGCCCCTCAAAAATTATTGATAGAACTCAAATACCCTAAATTATATCCAAATATAGAAATAGAACTTCTCAATAAATTGGAGGCATATGAAATGCCTAAAGAAAAGGTGATTATTGAATCATTTGATCAACAAATGATTCAAAAAATACATAACTTAAAGAAGGGGTATAAGTTAGGTGTTTTAATTAGTAAGAAAAAATATTGGTACAGGTTACCTAAATTTAAACAAATCAGTAAATACGCACAGTATATCAATCCACAGTTTTCATTAGTGAATGAAAAATTTTTAAAAAGAGCAAATAAGAACGGATTAATGGTGATGCCATATACAGTAAATGACTCTGAAACGGCCAACAGACTCATAACGTTAGGAGTTCATGGGTTAATATCAGATAATCCAGAAACACTTATAAATTAATTTAAAACTGAAATGAAACAGTTTGTATAAAGTTATTTATATTAGTATTAAATTAGACATAAAAGTGGCCGAGACAGCAATGTATGTCTCGGCGCTTTTATGCCTTTGAAAAGGAATAGTAAGATATATGAATGAGCAAAAGAAAAGCTCACCTTCTTTTAATTTTGTGGATACTGGGATATAACAACTATACAGTTGTTATATTAAAAATCATTACTTTTAATGTATATTTTAACTCGTAGCTAACTAACGAATGTGTGATAAATCATTATCATGGTGATTTATCCAGTTCTTTTTTAGTAATCCCATTACAAAACAATCACTGTATTCGCCTCTAGTATAAAAGTGTTCTTGTAAGGTACCTTCAATAGTGAAGTTTTGACTTTTATAAATATGGACAGCTTTTTCATTGCTTACATCTACAAACAAATATATTTTATGTAAATTTAGTACAAGAAATGCATAATCAATGGCCATTTTAAAGGCATTCTTAGCAAAGCCTTTACCACTGAATTTTGGATCAACAATGATTTGAATCTCACAGTTACTATGTATAAAATTAATTTCTACTAATTCTACAACACCAATTCGTATATGGTCGTGTTCGATAATGAATCGGCGTTCTGATTCATCTAAGATATGTTTTTTATATAAAGATTGAAGCTCACTTAATGATTGATAGGGTTCTTCAAACCAATATGACATAATAGAATATTCATTATTTAAGTGATGAACGAAATCTAAATCTGTTTCTTCTAATGCTCTAATAATCAAGATTAACACTCCTCTATACTTATAGCATACGAAATGTCAGAAGGTTTGTAAATTAAGACGTGACATATAATAGGGGTGTATGTCAGTTTGTATTAAAAACCAAAATAAAAAAACCAAGAAATCCGTAAAGGACTTCTTGGTTGAAAAGACAATGTTTATCTTGAGTAGTACTCAACGATAAGTTGTTCATTGATTTCAGCAGGTAATTCACTACGTTCTGGAACGCGGATATATTTACCTTTTAAGTTATCTGCATCAAACTCTAAGTAGTCTGGTACGAAATTGTTAATTTCAACTGATTCAGCAATGATATCTAATTTTAAAGATTTTTCACGAACTGAGATTTCTTGACCAGGTTTTAAAGTGTATGATGGAATATCAACACGTTTGCCATCTACTTCGATGTGACCGTGGTTAACGATTTGACGAGCTTGACGACGTGTACGCGCTAAACCTAATGAATATACAACTGCATCTAAACGAGCAGCTAATAATTGCATGAAGTTTTCACCGTGGACACCATGTTGGTTACCAGCGATTTCGAATGTATTACGGAATTGTCTTTCAGTCATTCCATATAAGTAACGTAATTTTTGTTTTTCACGTAATTGTAATGCATATTCTGATAATTTTTTACGTTGGTTAGGACCGTGTTGACCTGGTGCATAAGGACGTTTTTCTAATTCCTTACCAGTACCACTTAATGAGATACCTAAACGACGTGATTTTTTCCAGTTTGAACCTCTAAATCGAGCCATAATAAGACTCCTCCTTTTTCTCTTTTGTTTGTTATGAAAAAACAAAAAAGAGTGTTGCATGCTTACTTGGATATATTGTTTTATGTGTCCTCGCCTCATAGCAACGGTTACACGGCACGTCCGCGTTGGGAACAACATAGAGCCAACTAATACGCAACTGCTAATTTCGTTTATTCACACAAAGTACATTGTAACATGTTATCGGTTGCTGTCAATAGTCTTTTCGACTTTGTCCATATTCAAGTTGCGATGGAATTATGATATTTGCTTTTCAATACGAGCAACAATTTGTTCTAGGCCATTTTTGTCTACATCAGTAAATCTACTTGTAATAGGCGCATCGATATCTAATACACCAATAATTTGGTTATTTTTACGAAGTGGAACAACAATTTCAGATTTGCTATTCGCATCACAAGCAATGTGACCTGGAAATGCATTCACATCATCTACAAGTTGTGTTTGTTCTTCAGAAACAGCAGTACCGCATACACCTTTGCCGATTGCGATATGAACACATGCAGGATGACCTTGGAATGGCCCTAAAATTAATGCTTCGTTTTCAATAAGATAAAATCCAACCCAGTTAATTTGATCAATCGAATCATTTAGTAGCGCGGATACATTACTCAGTATAGCAATTAAATTCGACTCATCTTCTATTAAACTACTCACTTGTTTTTCCAATAAATTATAGTTTGTTTCTTTAACTTCTGTCATTAGATAACCTCACTTTTTACTTTTCATTTAGTATAAAGACTGTTTTAATAGTAATCAATCAATTGATTTGAAAAGGGTTAGATAATAAATAACCTAATACATATTATTATTAGAGATCATTTTAAGTAAAATAAAAAAATATTCACATGAATTAATCCATTTTCTCTTTTAATGCATAGGTAACATACGTTATAATAAACAGTGATAAAATAGGAGGAGAAAACATATGGTGTTGTATATCGTTTTAGCAATTATATTCATTATACTCATTATTGTTGGTGTATTGTTCTATATGCGTTCAAATAAAAGCCAAATGATAGAAAAGGCTGAAGAACGAAAGCATAAAGTTGAACAATTACCATACGATGAAAGTTTATCTCAATTAACAGAATTTAACTTAACAGGTGAGACAAAATCAACGTATGATAGATTGAAACAATCATCGTTAGATAGTAAAAATCAGTATTTATTACCGGTAGAAGAAAAGATTCATGATGCAGAGGGCTTGCTTGATAAATTTAAGTTTTCACAAGCTCAAACTGAAGTGGATGAAGCGCATGAAATGATGGATCAATATGAAGCGAACTATAATGAGCTCACTACACAAGTAGAAGAGATTATAGGACTACATAAACAAAGTGACCATTTATATAATGAATGTAAAACGGATTACCGCGAAATGAAGCGTGATGTGTTAGCAAACAGACATCAATTCGGCGAAGCAGCTTCACCGCTTGAACAAGAAATCGAATCTTTTGTTCCAGAAATGGAAACTTATGAAACGCTTAAATCAGAAGGTAATTTCAATCAAGCACATGACCATATCAAAACTTTAAATGATGACATGAATTATTTAAAAACAGATATGGATGAAATTCCAGATTTAATAAAAGAAGCACAAAAAGAATTGCCCGGCCAATTCCAAGACATTAAATATGGTTGTAGAGACTTGAAAGTAGAAGGCTACGACTTGGATCATGTCAAAATTGATAGCACGCTTCAAACATTAAAAACGGAGTTAAGCTTTGTAGAGCCAATGATAAGCAGATTAGAACTTGATGAAGCAAATGAAAAATTAAACAGCATTAATGACCGATTAGATGAAATGTACGAACTAATCGAGCTTGAAGTTAAAGCTAAAAATGATGTTGAAGAAACAAAAGAAGTTATTACAGATAATTTATTTAGAGCAAAAGAAATGAACTATACATTACAAACTGAAATTGAATATGTGCGCGAAAATTATTATATAAATGAAAGTGACGTACAAAATGTAAGACAGTTTGAAAATGAAATTCAAAATATGATTTCAGTATATGATGAAATTTTACGTGAAATGGCGAAATCTGCAGTGCGTTATAGTGAAGTGCAAGACAACTTGAAATATATCGAAGAACATGTAGCTGTTATTAATGAAAAACAAGAAAAATTACAAAATCATTTAATTCAATTGCGTGAAGATGAGGCAGAAGCTGAAGAAAATATTTTACGAGTACAAAGTAAAAAAGAAGAAGTATATAGAAAATTACTTGCTTCTAATTTACCAAGTGTACCGGAACGTTTTATCATTATGAAAAATGAAATTGATTATGAAGTAAGAGAAGTTAACAAGAAATTTAGTGTACGTCCAATTCATGTCAAACAGTTAAAAGATAAAGTATCTAAAGTCGTCCTACAAATGAATAAATTTGATGATGAAGCTACAGATGTACTTGTTAATGCAGTTTATGCAGAAAAACTAATTGAATATGGCAATCGTTATCGTAAAGATAGTTCAAATATTGATAAAAGTCTTAATGAAGCAGAACGCTTATTTAAGAACAATAGGTATAAACGTTCAATTGAAATTTCTGAACAAGCATTGGAAAGCGTTGAGCCTGGTATTACAAAACAAATAGAATCAAAAGTTATTGGTTAATATTAAACACATTACGCATAACTATAGATTAGAAAAGACTCGAGACACTGATTGTCTCGAGTCTTTTTTGCGATCGTTGATTCGAATGAGGATTATTAATTTAAAAAAACGGACAGTCGATACATAGCGTTTTATTTGTAATGCATGTTCATCGATTTGAATACGTGAAGTGTGCATTGAATGTGAATTGATTTTTATTTAATCCCATGATGAACAAGCTAGTATCGTAAATTATTTAACAATTATATGATTTATGGCTCAGTCTCTTTTATTTCTAGTAAAAGCGAGTATAATGCTAACAGTGTAAGTTTTAATCGGATAGTTAAAACATATGAAAATGTATTTAAGTGCGTATATTCAATCTAATTTAGTTATAAAATGTATTAATGTTAAATCATTAAAATCAATAGGTGGAGCGCATGCATATATTCTGTTAAGTGAAATGTTTATATGTAGCATATTCCGATTAAGATATAAAATTTTAAAACCCGACGCTTTTCGGAGCTCAAATAAACTACAAGAAAAAATTGGAGTGAAAACATTGATATACCTTGATAACGCTGCAACAACGAAGCCTAATCAAGATGTGTTAGATACTTTTATTAAAGTGAATCAATCACTATATTTTAATCCTAATAGTCCACATCAAGCAGGTTTACAAGCAGAACAATTATTACAACAATCAAAACGACAAATTAAAGACTTATTTAATTTAGATAATACATTTGATATTATTTATACAAGTGGTGCTACTGAATCAAATAATATAGCACTTAAAGGTATTGCTTATAAGAAAAAGAATTTCGCCAATGAAATTATCACTTCATTATTAGAACACCCCTCCGTTTTAGAAGTGGTTCGTTCACTAGAGGACGAAGGATTTATTGTGAAGTATGTCGATGTAACAGATGAAGGTCGAATAGATTTGAATCACCTTCAAACATTAATGTCAGATAATGTAGGACTTGTTACATGTATGCATGTCAACAATATAATGGGTCAAATACAACCGATTGCCGATATAGCAGAAATTGTTCATCAATATCCTAAAGCACATTTACATGTTGATGCAGTACAAGCTATTGGGAAAACACCACTCATATTTGAAGGTGTAGATACACTTAGTCTAAGCGGACATAAATTTAATGGTTTGAAAGGCCAAGGCATTTTATTTGTTCGAAATATACATCAGTTAGAACCAATTGTTCATGGTGGTGGACAAGAATTTGGTGTGAGAAGTGGGACGGTTAACTTACCGATGGATATTGCTATCGTTAAAGCGATGAAATCAGCAGTTAATCATACACAGGATTTAAATAGTCGGTTAAGCGAATTTAATAATGAATTACGCCAATATTTGGTTGCATTTCGTGGTGTTGAGGTTAATTCACCTAAGGGTGCTGCTGCTCATATTTTAAATGTTGGGTTGGCAGGTGTTAAAGGTGAAGTATTGGTGAATGCATTCTCTAAAAATGACATCATGTTATCAACGACGAGTGCTTGTTCTTCGAAAAAAGCAAGTCTTAATGAAGTTTTGTTAGCAATGGGTATTCCAACGAAGCAAATTGAAGGTAGTATCCGTATTTCTATGGATAGCTATACTACTGAAGCAGATATTGAAACATTCAAGGAAAAATTCAAATTAGTATATGAAGAAGTGAAGGAGTTGTTAGTATGATTTATGATCACATATTAGTGAGGTACGGTGAGCTTACTTTAAAAGGCGCCAACCGTAAATTATTTGTGAACAAATTACGTTCTAATGTAAAGCGTGCATTAATGCCGTTACAAGGTTATACAGTAAAGGCAAATAGAGACAGAATGTATATTGAATTAGACGAAGGCGCAGATATTGAAGAAATGTGTAATCGACTAAAAAAAGTCTTCGGTATTTATTCTATCAGTCCCGTATTAAAAATTGAAAAGACAGTAGAAGCGGCTAATGAATTAGCGGTGCGCTTTGCTAAGGAATATGCAGATGGTGATACATTTAAAATTGATGTAAAACGTTCAGATAAAAACTTTCCATATGATACGTATGCATTGCAACGCACTGTCGGTGGCGCTGTTTTAGATGCTATGAACCATTTATCAGTCGATGTGCATAACCCAGATCACAACATTAAAGTTGAAGTACGTTTAGATGCAATCTATATGTACGATCAAGTGATTGAAGGTTCAGGTGGATTACCAGTAGGTACGGGTGGTAAGACATTGCTTATGCTATCCGGCGGTATTGATTCACCTGTTGCAGGTATAGAAGTTATGCGCAGAGGTGTTACAGTAGAAGCGATTCATTTTCATAGTCCGCCATTTACAAGTGAAAAAGCGAAAGAAAAGGTTATTGAATTAACACGCATTTTATCTGGACATGTAGGACCCATAAAATTGCATATTGTTCCTTTTACAGATTTACAAAAACAAGTTAATAAAGTTGTACATGAACGCTATACAATGACTTCAACAAGACGCATGATGATGCGCGTTGCGGATAAAGTTGTTCATGATATTGATGCCCATGCGATAGTAAATGGTGAAAATTTAGGTCAAGTGGCAAGTCAAACGCTAAAAAGTATGTATGCTATAAACCATGTCACTTCTACGCCAGTACTTCGCCCGTTATTAACGTTAGATAAAGAAGATATTGTAAAAAAAGCGAAAGAAATTGGAACGTTTGATGTGTCTATTCAACCTTATGAAGATTGTTGCACAATCTTCACGCCAAAAAATCCTATAACTGAACCAGATATTGAAAAAGTAGAAAAATATGAAATTGGTTATGATTTTGAACCATTAGTACAACAAGCTGTAGATGGTATTGAAACATTGCTTATTACTAGTGATTACCAAAGTGAAAAAGATACAGCAACACAAGCACTAGCTGACGATTTATTTTAATATATTAAAGTATCATGGAATATATATTTTTTAATAAATAAAGGGGTTGGTTAAATGTTAGAGTGGGATGTTTCAATTGTAATCATCATTATTCTTCTTGGATTTTTGGCTGCATTTATTGATGCAGTTGTAGGCGGTGGTGGTTTAATATCAATACCTGCATTGCTTGCAGTTGGTATGCCGCCATCCACAGCATTAGGAACAAATAAATTAGCAAGTGCATTCGGTTCTTTGACAAGTGCATTTCGCTTTTTGCGTTCTGGCAATGTGGATTTGAAAATTGTTGGTAAATTATTTCCATTTGTATTTGTATTCGCTATTGGTGGCGCCAGTATCGCCACATTCTTACCTTCGGAGCTCTTAAAACCAGTTGTTATTGTCATATTAACCATTGTGATGATTTACACGATTATGAAAAAAGATTGGGGTAACGTCCGTACTTTTACCAAATTAACTTTTGGGAAAGCAATACTATTTGCTTTACTCATGTGTTTAATAGGCTTTTATGATGGCTTTTTAGGTGGCGGAACGGGTTCTTTTATGCTCTTTATTTTACTAATGTTTGGTTTTGATTTTTTAGGCGCGGCAGGTAATGCGAAAGTGTTAAACTTTGCCTCCAATTTAGGTGCACTCCTCTTATTTATATGCTTAGGCCAAGTGGATTATTTTTATGGCTTGATTATGGCTGTAAGTATGATATGTGGTTCTTATGTAGGTGCTATGTTTGCTATAAAAAAAGGTGTGGGCTACGTCAAAGTATTATTTATAGTCGTGACTGCAATATTAATCTTGAAAAATGCTTATGATTATTTAATTCAAATCATATAGCTATCAATTAGTACAGTATATAAAATCTGTTATAAATACATAAGTCTCATTTTTGTAGTAGTTTTGAGTCAAACTCGTGATTGGATTTTAACAGAAAGTGTTTATCAATAAGAAACAGTATGGTCTAAAGTAAATGATGAATTGTTGAGAGCATAGTAAGAAATCAAAATGGATTGATTTCTTACTATGCTCTCATTATTAATCTTATTTAAGGTATACATTTAGGATTTAATTGTGTTTAAATGAAGAAGGAATCAATAGAAAATATATGGGAGTGACGATGAATGTCGAAAAAGCGTATTATCGCCTTAATACTTGCAGTTGTGATCGTTCTAGGTGGTATAATAATGAGTTCTATTTCAGCTGTTGTTTCATCTTTATTTAGTGAATCAACTACATCTGATACGAATCCTTTTACAGAGAAAGTAGAAAAAGAAGGTAATTCCAGCAAACGTATCGCTCATCTAACATTAAATGGTGAAATTACTGAAGGTACTGGTGGTGGCCTGTTCGGTGGTGAAGGATATAACCATGAAGCATTTTTAAAACAGTTGGATAATGTGAAAAAAGATGATTCTATAAAAGGTGTGCTGTTAACGGTCAATACACCCGGTGGTGGTACATATCCAAGTGATGAAATTTATGAAAAGATAAAAGAAATTAAACAAAAACATAAAAAGATTTATGTCCATATGGATAGCATGGCTGCGTCAGGTGGATATTATATTTCAGCACCTGCAGATAAGATTTATGCAGGTCCACAAACAATGACTGGTTCAATCGGAGTGATTATGTCTAGTATCGATTACTCAGGATTACAAAAGAATTTAGGTATCAAACAAAACGTAATCAAATCAGGTGAACATAAAGATATTTTAAGCAGTTCAAGAGAAATGACAAGCGAAGAAAGAGATATCTTACAATCTGTTTTAGATGATAGCTTCAATAGATTTGTTAATATTGTAAAAGACGGTCGAGATATGCCAGAAAGTAAAGTTAGAAAGCTGGCAGATGGTCGAATTTATAGCGCGCAACAAGCGAAAAGTAATGGTCTGATTGACGAAATTGGTTACGAAGATCAAACTGTCAAAGCATTGAAAAAAGATATTAATGCTAAGGACGCAGAAGTGTTTGAATATAGCACAGACGGTGGTTGGTTCTCATCAATGTATAATGTGAAATCAAGCATTTCTCAGTTTACAAATGAAATCAAAGATGTGAAATCAATCATTACAAATGATACTAAAACTGAACCTATGTATCTTTACGAAGGTTAGGTGAAATTATGGAAAACATACAAGACAGTGTTTCAGAATATACAAAAGATAGTGCACAAAAAATAGATACAGATACACTGTATCATGAACAAATGTTAAAAGCTTTATATGCTGGTTTTGGTATTAGATTTTGTGCTTTCATAATAGATTTGTTAATCATTTTCGGAGTACATAGTTTGATCTTAAAACCGATTTATCATTTCACAAATTTAGATTCAGTAAAACTATGGATTGATTATTTTAGTGTGGGTCATCTGTTGGATGCATTAGTATTTTATTTGTATTTTGTATTAATGACAAAATATTTTAAACAAACACTTGGTAAAATGATTTGCAATATCAGAGTAGAGCGCATGGACAGACAACAGCTAACGTGGACAGATGTACTGTTTAGAGAATGGATTGGACGTATTATTAGCGGTGTATTTGCAAACTTGCCTTATTTAGTGACAATTTTTACTAAAAAGCATAGAGGTATACATGATTATTTCGCAGATACGGTGGTCATAAAAAATAAATTTGAAAAATTGTTTTATTTAAAGTAGATTAACACTTATTACAGGTAGAATAGTATCATTCATAATTCTAAAGCGTTATAATAATTGAAGTACACATTTATAATTTAGGAGGCGTTCTAATGGCGCAAATTACATTCAAACAAGAACCAATTACTTTATTAGGTTCGCAAGTGAAAACAGGTGAAACAGCTCCAGAATTCACTTTGCTAGATAATGATTTAAATGAAGTAAACTTATCAACTTATGATGGTCAAAAGAAATTAATTAGTGTTGTACCATCTATAGATACAGGTGTTTGCGATCAACAAACGCGTAAATTTAACGAAGAAGCTTCACAAGAAGATGGCGTTGTATTAACTGTTTCAGTTGATTTACCATTCGCACAAAAAAGATGGTGTGCATCGAACGGATTAGATAACGTGATTACATTAAGTGACCATAAAGACTTATCTTTTGGTAAAAACTATGGTGTCGTAATGGAAGAATTACGTTTACTTGCACGTTCCGTTTTTGTATTAGATAAAAATAATAAAGTCGTATATTCAGAGATTGTTTCTGAAGGTACAGATTTCCCAGACTTTGAATCAGCATTAGAAGCATATCGTAATGTTTAATTACGTTTTGCAATATATATAATAAGTTAAATATATTGTTGCTCAAGCAAACAGTATCATTGACATTATAAAAATTACTGTCCATAATTATTTGGTAAAATAAGTTAGTATAAACTGGCTTGATTTCAATTAAATTATGGGCAGTTTTTTTAGAAAGGACTATTAAATGACACAAGAAGAAACAGTAATGGAGCAGTTATTCAAAACATTAGATGAAAAAGCAAAGGATTTAAATGATGGAAACGGACAAAGTTTTATCGAAAATTTAGGTCTTGCTATGGAGCATATTTATACAAATAAGAGAGAGTTATTAGAACAAGCTACATTGCAAGATAGAAGGAAAGCATTCCAGTTTGCATATCTAAGTCTAATGCAAAAAGAAGATATACAAGCAAATCATCAAATTACACCAGATTCTATTGGCTTAATTTTAGGCTTTTTAGCTGAACGATTCTTAAAAAATAACGAGTCAATGCACATTGCAGATATTGCTAGTGGTGCTGGACATTTAAGTGCTTCGGTACACGAGGTGCTTTTAGATCACACTTTAATGCATCACTTAGTAGAAGTAGATCCAGTACTTTCTAGAGTAAGTGTCCATTTGGCTAACTTTTTAGAAATACCGTTTGATGTTTATCCTCAAGATGCAATTATGCCTTTACCTTTCGAAGACGCAGACGTTGTAATCGGGGATTTACCAATTGGATACTATCCTGTTGATGATAGAAGTAAAGAAATGGCACTTGGTTTCGATGAAGGGCACAGTTATTCTCATTTCTTATTGATAGAGCAAGCTATTACAGCTATGAAAGCATCTGGTTATGCATTTTTAGTTGTTCCAAGCAATATTTTTGAAGGTGAAAATGTGAAACAGTTGCAAAATTTCATTGCTACAGAGACAGAAATGCAAGCATTCTTAAATTTACCATCAACCTTATTTAAAAATGAAAAAGCACGTAAATCTATCCTTGTATTACAGAAAAAAGAAACGAATGTGACGAAACCAGTCGAAGTTTTATTAGCAAATATACCAGATTTCAAGAGCCCACAACAGTTCCAAGCATTTTTACAAGATTTAAATGCATGGATGCAAGAAAATCATCCTGAAAATTAAACTGTAATATTCTTGAATTCATACTGTATTAATGATTAAATGGTAATGGATATAAAACTTATTTGAAAATGGAGGCATTATGCTTATGTCAAAATTGATTTTGGCTATAAATGCTGGTAGTTCATCTTTGAAATTTCAACTTATTGAAATGCCGGAAGAAAAAATTGTAACTAAGGGACTTGTTGAACGTATTGGATTAAAAGATTCAGTATTCACTATTGAAGTAAATGAGGATAAAATTAAAGAAACAAATGATATTGCTGATCACGAAGAAGCAGTTAATATCATGTTAGATAGTTTCAAAAAACATGGTGTCATTGATAGTATTTATGACATTAATGGTACTGGACACCGAGTTGTACATGGTGGCGAATTATTCCCAGAGTCAGTTTACATAACTGATGAAGTAGAAAAGCAAATTGAAAGTTTAAGTGAATTAGCACCTTTACACAACCCAGCTAACTTAATGGGTATCCGCGCTTTCCGTAAATTATTACCGGAAATTCCACATGTCGCATTGTTTGATACATCATTCCATCAAACAATGCCTGAAAAATCGTTCTTGTATAGTTTACCTTATCAATATTATAAAGATTATGGTATTCGTAAATATGGTTTCCACGGTACGAGCCATAAATATGTCTCTCAACGTGCAGCAGATATTTTAGGTAAACCAATTGAAGAATTACGTCTTATTTCTTGTCATATTGGTAATGGTGCCTCTATAGCTGCTATCGATGGTGGAAAATCTGTAGATACATCCATGGGCTTCACACCTTTAGCTGGTGTGACAATGGGAACACGTTCAGGTAACATTGACCCTGCATTAATTCCGTTTATCATGGAAAAAACAGGTAAGAATGCTGAAGAAGTCTTAAATACGTTGAATAAGGAATCAGGATTACTTGGTATCTCTGGTACATCTAGTGATTTAAGAGATATTCAAGGAGAAGCTGAAGAGGGCAAAGATAGAGCTCAATTAGCACTCGATGTCTTCGCTTCACGTATTCACAAATATATCGGTTCTTATGCGACACGTATGCATGGTGTAGATGTTATCGTATTTACAGCAGGCGTTGGTGAAAATTCTGATGTTGTAAGAGCTAAAGTGTTAGAAGGATTAGAATTTATGGGAGTATATTGGGATGCTAAGAAAAATGAAAGCATTCATGGTGAAGAAGCATTTATTAACTACCCACACTCACCAGTTAAAGTTATCGTTATTCCAACAAATGAAGAAGTTATGATTGCGCGTGACGTTATCAATTTTGGTGATTTTAAATAAATTATATTTAAATAAGTAAAGGCATTTTCCAAAATCGGAAAATGCCTTTTTTGTTATTTTGGAATAACTTCAAACGCCATAAATTGTTGCTTTTGAGCCTTATTAAAATTATTGTCAGCAACTATAACAATACTGTCGTGTTCATTTGGTAATTGTTTACCAAATGTAATACCTTCGATATTATCTATGTGACCAATATCTTCTTTATTTAAATCAGCGATGAGTTCTTTTTTTACAGGGTGAATCTTAGTTTGCTTTAATGACTCTTGATTTTTAATATCTGTAGCTTGGTCGGTATTTATTTTATAAATGCGTACATAATTGTGATATGAATTATCAGAAGATTGCACACTTGCGCGTTCCAAAGTTAAAAATTCATGATTGTTAATTGCTAATAATTCAGAAACGCCATTTTCAGCTTCCTTACCCTTACCAGGTGATTTCGGTATAGCATCTAAACGATATGCATATTCGTTTAATAAGCGTCCTTGTCTATCATATTGTGTGATGCGAGATAATCCCTCTGTTGTAGGTGTAGGGGATTTACCATCTTGTATTAAAGGCGCTTCTGTTGCTGTCCAAATAGAATGCCCATCTGCTGAAAATGTACTTCCTTCTAATGCGAGATTATTACGGAAACCATGTTTTGCATGTTGATCCATTTTTTGTGTGTGGCTTATAGGTATTTCTGTAATAAAGTCGCCCTGTAACGAAGCTAAACGGATAAAAGGATTTAGGCCTAAACTACGATCACCTTCACTTGTATACATGATTTGTTTGTATAAAGGGTCGAAGCGAATAGATTCTGGATCAGCAACGATATCTTGTGGATTGTCTTTGTAATGGTTCTTGTTAGTATAGTTTGAACCATTCGGCTGTTTTAGTAAGTGCATAGATTGTAGCTTAATTTTATTAAAATGATTTTGGTTATAGTTTAGTTTTGCTTCGTAGCATCTAGAAGGATTTTGTTCTGAACGATCATCACTTATTAATAACCAACGATGAGTTGTTGGTTGATAGGTAATTCCAGAAATACCGCCAACTTTTGTATGATCGAATTGAGTGTTATATGGCACAGTTTGACTACCTATAAATCTAAGGTCATCTACGGATTGTGTTGCGTGTTCGGATACTTTAGCCTTTGCACTAACTTGATTATTATATGTGTGACTCAAAGTAGTTAATGCTAATAAACTTATTGCGAATGATTTATAAATCATTTTCATATTTACATGCTCCTTAATTTAAAAGTATTAAATTAAGTATAAAGGAAGGGTGTGAAATGAAATTAAAATTTCAATGACTATATTGTAAAGTAGTGAGTGAAATGAAGTTTTTTGAAATTTAAAATGAGGAGAGGGGCTTTACAGCTACTGTTTAATTGAAAAAAGCCTGAGACATCTATTAATGTCTCAAGCTCTTTTCGTAATTATCTTGTTCAATCAGCCCTATAAATTAAAAACTATTTAGTGAGCTTGATATTGAGATCTAAACTCATCAGTGGCAACTTGAGGTTGGAAATCTTCAGGAAGTTCTTCTGTACGAACCACTAACACATCACATGGAGAATGGCGAACAATTGCTTCAGATACTGAACCAACGATAAATCTTTCGACGGCATTTAACCCTGAAGTACCGCACATAATTAAGTCAGCATCTACATCTGTTGCTAGCTTTTTAGGTATAATAGCTTTTGGTGAACCAAATTCTAAACGTGTTTCAACGTTTTTCACACCAGCATTTGTAGCAACTTCTTTATAACCTTTTAATAAATCGTCTGAGAAATTTTTTGACTTCTCAGTAAATTGAGCATCATACACTTCATATGAAGAATATGTTCTTGAATCAATGACATTCACCACTGTTAATTTTGCATCATTACGTTTTGCCACATCCACTGCTTTGTTAAAGGCCCATTCAGCTTCATGTGATCCATCGACGGCTATTAAAATATTTTTATAAGTTAGCATCGTAATTACCTCCTTATTTTTCTTACTTATATTATACCACCGTTTACAGAATATTAACATAATTTAGATGTTGTAAAAGTACTCTAAACTTTGATTGCGCTTTCATAAAATACGCGTTACTATAAATTTGGAGGTGGATGAAATGATTATAGGTATTCCGAAAGAGATTAAAAACAATGAAAATAGAGTGAGTTTGTCACCAAGTGGTGTACATGCATTGGTAGAACAAGGTCATACTGTCATTGTTGAAAAATCTGCAGGCTTAGGTTCGTATTTTGAAGATGTAGACTATACTGAAGCTGGTGCAAGCATCGTTAACGAACAAGCTGAAGTATGGAACGTAGATATGGTTATGAAAGTGAAAGAACCATTAGAAGAAGAGTTTCAATATTTCAAAGAAGGTCTAATTCTATTTACTTATTTACATCTAGCGAATGAAGAAAAATTAACTCGAGCTTTACTAGAAAATAAAGTAGTTGGTATTGCTTACGAAACGGTCCAATTGCCTGATCGTACATTACCATTATTAACACCAATGAGTGAGGTTGCAGGTCGTATGTCTGCACAAATTGGTGCTGAATTTTTACAAAAATATAAAGGTGGCATGGGCATTTTACTTGGTGGTGTACCTGGCGTATCAAAAGGTCGCGTGTCTATCATTGGCGGTGGTCAAGCTGGAACAAATGCTGCTAAAATTGCACTTGGTTTAGGTGCTGATGTTACAATTTTAGATGTTAATCCTAAACGTTTACAAGAATTAGAAGATTTGTTTGATGGACGTGTTCACACAATCATGTCTAACCCTTTAAATATAGAACAAAGTGTGAAAGATAGCGATTTAGTTATTGGTGCTGTATTAATTCCAGGCGCTAAGGCACCAAATCTTGTAACTGAAGATATGGTCAAAGAAATGAGAGATGGAGCCGTTATCGTTGATATTGCAATTGACCAAGGTGGTATTTTTGAAACAACGGATCGAATTTCCACACATGATGACCCAACATATAAAAAACATGGCGTCGTACACTATGCTGTTGCGAATATGCCTGGTGCAGTGCCACGCACATCTACAATTGCTCTAAATAATGCAACGTTACCATATGCCCAACAACTAGCAAGTAAAGGCTATTTAAAGGCTGTACAAGATAACCATGCATTGTCATTAGGACTTAATACAATTAATGGCGAGTTGACGAACAAAGGCGTAGCGGAAGCATTGAACCTATCTTATACAGATATCGAAAGTGCACTTAAATAATATAAGTAATGAATTATTAAATAAAAAACTGGCAAGTCTTGGAGTATTTAACTCAAAAAGACTTGCCAGTTTTTTATTTTGCTATGTCAAAATGATAATGTCATTAAGAAAATATGGGAAGTATTTAAACGATTTTAGTACCGTGGACTTCTTGGAACGGAAAGGCTTCAAGAAGTTCAGGAAGATTGTCTTTATTCAGACCGCCGCCAGGCATGATTTCGATGTGACCGTCTGAATTTACTACAAGTTTACCTAATTGATTTAAGTTATCGAACAGATTTGTATCGCTCGGTCCGCCATGTGTTAATAAACGTGTAAACCCTATATCAATTAATTGGTGTAAAGCCTTAATTTGTCCTTCTAGGTAAATTTCATCAAATGCCATATGACATACAACTGGAGTAGGTGAGGCCAAATTTTTCAAGGTCTTCATTTGCCATTCGTTTAAAGTTGAGTCCTCAGTTAAACAACCAAAGACAAAATAATCTACATTTAATTGTTTCAGTGATTTTATGTCACGTTGCATGATTTCGAAATCATACAAGTTATAAACAAAATGACCACCACGTGGACGAATCATAACAGCAATCTCAACGTGGTTAGCTTTGCATATTTCTGTTGCAATTTCTACCATGCCGAAACTAGGTGTAGTACCACCCACACTTAAATTATCGCAAAGTTCAATTCGATTAGCACCATTGGCAACAGCTTGCTCAACTTGCTGAATTGTTTCTACTACGGCCTCTTTTATCATTTTTCGTAACCAGTTAAACTTTCATTATCATTTTCAGTAACTAAGATGTCATCCTCAATTCTTACACCAGCTACACCTGGTACATAAATACCGGGTTCAACAGTTATAACCATGCCTGCTTTAAATTCATTTGTATTTGTACTTGAAACGTCTTGATATTCATGTTCTTCTAAGCCTAAGCCATGTCCTAGGCGATGAGGAAAGTATTCGCCATAACCCGCTTCAGTAATGATGTTACGTGCAATATCATCTACATCTTTAATCGTTACACCAGGTTTAATAGCTGCTATAGCTTCTTTTTCTGCTTTTAATACAACATCGTAAATTTCTTGTGCTTTAGCATCAGGTGTACCAAATTTAACCGTTCTAGTCATATCACTGCAGTAATTTTCATAAATAACCCCTAAATCAAATAAGACAAACTCGTCTTTTTTCAATTGGCGGTCTCCTGGTGTGCCATGAGGGGAAGCAGCATGGTCTCCAAATAATACCATAGTGTCGAAACTCATTTCATTTACACCATATGCTTTAATTTCATATTCAATATGATTGACAACTTGACGTTCAGTGACACCTTCTTTTAAGAAACTCACACCAATTTCGATACATTTATCGGCAAGTTCACAAGCTTTTTTAATTTTTTCGATTTCCGAGTCACTTTTAATATTACGTAATGTTTTGATTGTTTGATCAATATCCCCAAAGCTTTGTACACCAAAAGCGTCAATAAGTTCACGTTGACGTTGTAATGTTAAATGTGCTGATTCAACAAGTAATTTATTGAATTTAATATCGTATTTATCTAAAGCATTTTCTGTGTCTAAATAACCGATAACTTCACCATTAAATGGAGAGGCGCAAACTTCTTCAACTTCTAATTGCGGGCAAAACAATACTTGTTCACCATTTGATTTAATTAGTAATGCAAGTAAACGTTCATGAGGATCACTTAAATAACCAGTGAAATAAAAAATATTTAAAGGTGTTGTTATCCAAGCAGCATCTGCCTGTTGGGATTTTAATTCTTCGGTAATCTGTTCTAATTTCATTTTAATTCATCCTCCTAAATAGTTAATCATATTTAATTTTATGTTACTTGATGAAGGAATTCAAAAGTTAAATATGATAATAAAACAATATCATAGGAAAATTTTTAAATTTAAGAAGAAAAACACTCAGTAAATTAAATTACCGTGTTATAGCGTGAGGGATTTGTGGTATATAAAGACTAAACATATTTACGGGAGGAATTAATTAATGAAACTTTCATTTCATGGTCAATCAACAATTTATTTTGAAGCAAATGGTAAAAAGGTTATTGTAGATCCGTTTATTACAGGCAATGGACAATCTGATTTAGATGCATCTACACTTAAAGTTGATTATATTATACTAACACATGGTCACGGAGATCATTTTGGAGATACAATAGAATTAGCTAATAGAAATCATGCTACTGTGATTGGTTCAGCAGAATTAGGTGATTATCTCACTACTTATCATAATGTGGAAAATGTTAGACCAATGAATATTGGAGGGAAAGCAGAATTTGATTTTGGTAATGTGAAATTTGTACAAGCATTCCATAGTTCAAGTTTAACTGATGAAAATGGTGTCCCAGTATACCTAGGTATGCCAATGGGTCTTATTTTAGAAATTGAAGGTAAGACGATTTATCACACTGGTGACACAGGATTATTCAGCGATATGAAATTAATTGCAGATCGTCATCCAGTGGATGTATGCTTTATTCCGATTGGTGACAATTTCACTATGGGAATCGATGATGCAAGCTATGCAATTAATTCGTTTATTAAACCGAAAATTTCAGTTCCAATACACTACGATACTTTTGAACTTATTGAACAAGATCCAAATAAGTTTAAAAAAGCAGTATCTGTAGGGGAAGTACAAATATTAAAACCGGGTGAAGACGTTTCATTCTAATCCCTTTATAAACTGTGTATTTAAATATATAATAAAACGCCTGAAGCACTTTAAAGTCCTTCAGGCGTTTTATTATTTTACGATTAATACTGGGATGTGAGCTCTTTTAGCAACTTTATGACTGACACTACCTAAGACAAATTTTTTCTTATCTTCAGCCTTTCGGTTACTGAGGACAACAATTTCATATTTTCCACTATTAGCCTCTTTAACCAATTGTTCTTTCGCATTCCCGCGCACAATAATTTCATCGTATTTAATACCATACTCGTCTAAGCTATTGCGTGTACTTTCTAAACCTTCACTACGTTTTTGTACGAGCTTATCTAAATGAACACCAGATTTGATGGATGCTTGTGCATCTTGCTCGCTAATTGCATTTAATATTGTAACTGTAGTACCTTCACCTGAAAGTTTAGAAACCTCTTCAAGTGCTTTCTCATTTTTAAGTGTTGTATCAACACCAAGTAAAATATTTTTGAACATTGTTCATCCCTCCTTATCTTCATTTTAATAAAATTTTATTCATAAAGCCAATTAAATTTGTCTATTTAACATATTAATTTACTAAAAAGAAAATTTTATATTATTTAATGGAACAAAAACTGTGATTTTAGGAATCGTAAGATAATTTGTTTTGTTACATCGCAATTTTAGTTATAAAAAGTTATAATGTCATAGAAACTGTCAAAACAAACGAGGTTATTGAAATGACAAAGCATGAACAAATTTTATCATATATAGAATCTCTAGCAGTTGGACAAAAGATATCTGTTAGAAAGATTGCAAAAGATTTAAGTGTATCTGAAGGAACGGCATACAGGGCTATTAAGGATGCCGGGCAAATTGGATTGGTAGCTACAATAGATAGAGTAGGCACAGTACGAATAGAAAAGAAATCACGTGAACAGATTGAACAACTAACTTTTGCAGAAATTGTGAAAATTATAGATGGTCAAGTCTTAGGTGGTAGAAATGGTCTGATAAAAACACTTACAAAATTTGCGATTGGTGCAATGGAAATTGAAGATGTCGTAAAATATGTTAGTCCACATACATTATTAATAGTGGGAAATCGTAAGGATGTACAACTAGCAGCGCTTAAAAGAGGAAGTGCGGTATTAATTACTGGAGGATTTAATACATCAGAAGAAATCATTCAATATGCTGATGAGCATGAATTACCAATTCTATCTTCCAATTATGATACATATTTAGTTGCCAATGTTATAAACAGGGCGATGTATAACCAAATGATTCGTAAAGAAATTTTGGTTGTAGAAGATATCGTTAAAACCGTGACTGAAGACATGGTTGTATTTGATAATATGAGTCTTAGTGATTATAAAACGAAAGCCCGTGAGACAGGACATTCAAGATTTCCTGTCATAGATGAAAATTGGAGATTAGTAGGTATTGTAACAAGTAAAGAGATTATTAAAATGGAAAACCAAGACACACTTGCACAATTTATGACGAAATCACCTATCAATGTTCAATTGTCAACGACTGTGGCAAACTGTGCGCATATGATGATTTGGGAAGGCATTGAATTGTTACCGGTGACTACTCCGAGTAAAAAGCTCATAGGGGTAATCACTAGAAAAGATGTGTTAACAGCGATGCAATTGTTAAGTAGACAACCACAAGTTGGTGAAACCATAAATGATCAAATTGCAAAACATATTACAATTTCAAATGATGGGATACATGTACAAATCACGCCATTATTAACTAATCAATATGGAACATTAAGTAAATCAGTATTTGTAGCAATTATTGAAGAAACAGTACGTTATGAAATGAGAAAATTAAAGAAATTAGAAGTTATGATAGAAATCTTAAATATTATGTATATTAAAACAGTGCAAATAGAATCCGAAATACATGTACAATATGATATGTTAGATGTAGGACGCAATTTTTCAAAACTAGAAGTAACAATGACAAGTGACGGCCATCGCGTAGCAAAAGCAATGATTATTTGTCAAATGATAGACTAATAAATATATAACGAAAAAGGAAGATAAAGATGACAACAGAATTTAATGAAATCATGAAAGAAATTAATGACTCAGAAACAATTATTATACATCGACATGTAAGACCAGACCCTGATGCATATGGCTCACAATTAGGGTTAAAGAACTATTTGAAACTCAAATTCCCGGATAAAAAGATATTTGCAGTTGGCGAAACAGAACCGTCATTAGATTTTATTGGTACTTTTGATGAAATCTCGGATGATACTTACAATGAAGCGTTAGTTATCGTTTGTGACACAGCTAATTCACCACGTATTAGTGATGAAAGATTTAATCAAGGACGATTATTGGTTAAAATTGATCATCATCCAGCAGTTGATCAATATGGCGATATTAATTATGTAAACGATCAAGCTTCTTCAACAAGTGAAATTATTTTTGATTTCATCAGTCATTTTAATGATATTCCCATCATTGATGCATCTGTGGCGAGGGTACTTTATCTTGGCATTGTGGGAGATACAGGAAGATTCCTATTTAATAACACTACATCACATACAATGGGTGTTGCGGGTCAATTATTGACATTTCCTTTTAATCATAATGAAGAACTTAATAAAATGGGTGAAAAGGATCCAAAATTGTTACCATTCCAAGGTTATGTGCTTCAACATTTTGATTTAAATGAAAAAGGTTTCTGTAAAGTTACCATTACTAAAGAAATTTTAGAACAATTTGACATTGCTGCGAACCAAGCTTCATTATTTGTAAATGCAATTGCTGATATACAAGGGTTGAAGATTTGGGTGTTTGCTGTTGATGAGGGCACAGAAATTAGATGTCGCATTCGTTCTAAAGGTATTGTTATCAACGACATTGCAAGTGATTTTGGTGGCGGCGGTCATCCAAATGCTTCAGGTGTATCGGTAAGAGATTGGGCTCAATTTGAAACGCTCGCTGAAGCATTAAATAATAAACTGTAATAAGATGGGAGGTATTTGCAAATGGTTGCGCATTTAAACATTCATACGACATATGATTTATTAAATTCAAGTATTAGAATTAAGGATGTTGTTGCGAAGGCTGCACAAGAAGGCTATACAGCGCTCGCAATTACTGATACGAATGTTTTGTATGGACTTCCGCAATTCTATGACGCATGTATTGCTGCAAATATTCATCCAATCTTTGGTATGACAATTAATCTTACAGATGGTTTGTCAGAGCTTGAAACAATCGTATTGGCGCAAAATAACTTAGGATTAAAAGATTTATTTAAACTATCATCGGCAATTAAAATGAAAGAGAAAGTGGAAACACCGATAGAATGGTTAAAAAAATATGAAAGTCATTTCGTTATTATTTTTAAAAATGTAACTGAATCTCATGAAGCAATTATTTCAAACTTTTCGGAACATGCGCACGTCTTTGTAAATCATACGAGTAAAGTCACTTTTGACTTACCAATAGTTTGGGCACAAAGCACGCGTTATTTAAATTCCCAAGATTCAGATACGCTTTCTGCCATGGCCGCAATAAAGGAGAATAGTAAATTAGATTTAGTGAGTGAACAAACGGATTACAATGAACATCTATATTCAAATGTTGAATTACAAGGTTTGTCAATCGATGATGCGGTTTGGGAACAAACAAATCAACTCGAAACACTTTGTCAGGCGGAAATGATTTATCATCAATCTTTGTTACCAAAATATAAAACACCAAATCAACAGCAATCGGATGCTTTTTTATGGCAATTACTAGCAGATAATCTTCAGCAATTAAATTTACCACTAAACAAAAAGGAACTTTATCAAACACGTTTAGAGCATGAATATCAAATTATCACTAAAATGGGTTTTGAAGACTACTTTTTAATCGTAAGTGATTTAATTCAGTACGCTAAGAACAATGATGTATTAGTCGGTCCAGGACGTGGATCAGCTGCAGGTTCACTTGTAAGTTATTTATTAAATATAACAACAATCGATCCTATTGAATATAATCTGTTATTTGAACGTTTTTTAAACCCTGAACGTGTAACAATGCCAGATATAGATATTGATTTTGAAGATACACATAGAGATAAAGTCATCCAATATGTTCAAGAGAAATACGGTGAAACCCATGTCGCTGGTATTGTGACTTTTGGTCATTTGCTTGCAAGGGCAGTGGCTAGGGATGTGGGGAGAATTATGGGGTTCGAAGAAATCACACTAAATGAAATTTCTAAATTAATTCCACATAAACTTGGCATAACATTAGACGACGCATATTCACAGGAGCCATTTAAACAGTTTGTTCATCGTAATCATAGGCATGAACGATGGTTTGATATTTGTAAGAAATTAGAAGGGTTACCTAGACATACTTCGACTCATGCAGCAGGTATTATTATTAATGATCATCCATTATATGAATATGCACCATTAACGCTCGGTGATACAGGTCTATTGACTCAATGGACAATGACTGAGTCAGAAAGAATAGGTTTATTAAAAATAGACTTTTTAGGTTTGCGTAATCTCTCAATCATTCATCAAATAGTAAAACAAGTGAAACATGATTTGAATATAGATGTGGATATAGAACAAATTCCATTCGATGACGAAAACGTATTTCACTTGTTGTCACAAGGGGATACAACAGGTATCTTCCAATTAGAATCTGATGGTATTAGAAATGTATTAAAAAAATTACAACCTGAACACTTTGAAGATATAGTCGCTGTCACATCACTTTATAGACCAGGGCCAATGGAAGAAATTCCGACCTATATATCAAGACGACATCATCCAGAGAAGGTGCAATATTTACATCCAGATTTAGAACCTATATTAAAAACGACCTATGGCGTTATTATTTATCAGGAACAAATAATGCAAATTGCGAGTAAATTTGCCAATTTTAGTTATGGTGAAGCGGATATCTTAAGACGTGCAATGAGTAAAAAGAACAGAGCGGTATTAGAAAGTGAAAGGCAACATTTCGTGAATGGTGCTTTGAAAAATGGGTATGACGAGAATTTAAGTAAACAGATTTTTGATTTGATTTTAAAATTTGCGGATTATGGTTTTGCTCGTGCGCATGCCGTGAGTTATTCAAAAATTGCATACATTATGAGTTATTTAAAGGTACATTATGCTAATTATTTTTATGCCAATATTTTAAGTAATGCTATTGGAAGCGAAAAGAAAACAGCGCAAATGATTGATGAGGCTAAACATCAAAAAATTAATATATTACCACCTAATATTAATTACAGTCATTGGTTCTACAAGGCCACAAAAAAAGGTATCTACCTATCTATTGGTGCAATTAAAGGTGTAGGTTATCAAAGTGTTAAATTAATTGTAGAAGAAAGAAAAGCAAATGGTTTCTATAAAGACTTTTTTGATTTCACGCGACGGATACCTAAACGAATTAAAACTAGAAAATTACTTGAATCTCTTATCTTAGTGGGGGCATTTGATACTTTTGGCAAGAATAGAGCGACGCTGTTAAATGCTATAGATCAAGTGCTGGATGATATCTCTGATATTGAACAAGATGGTTTTATTTTTGATGTACTCACACCTAAAGCTTCTTATGAAGAAAAAGAAGAGCTACCAGATCATATGTTAAGTGAATATGAGAAAGAATATTTAGGGTTTTATGTATCTACACATCCAGTAGAAAAAGCATTTGAACAAAAGCAATATTTGGGTATTTATAAGCTTGCTAACGCACAAGATAATAAACCCATTTTTGTTCAAATAGATCAATTTAAGCGTATTAGAACGAAAAATGGGCAAAATATGGCATTTGTAACTTTAAATGATGGTATCAATAATTTGGATGGTGTCGTATTCCCGGATACCTTTAAAAAATATGAAATCGATTTAAATACTTCTAAAATGTTAGTCGTAAGAGGTAAGTTTGAGAATAGAAATAATAAACAACAACTGATATTAAATCAAGTGGATACCATGGATCATTTTGAGCAAACTAAATTTGACGAAGCGCAACAAGTTGTTGTTCGAAAATGGGATAGTGAATCTAAATTGGATCAATTATTAACAAACGATAAAGGGCAAAATCAAATTCCGGTTAACTATTTTGATGAAAGCCAAAACAATATAGAAACAATTGGTTTCATAACACGAGATAATGAAATATTAAGTAAATTAATCCAACGTTTATCACCCCGAGATATTAGAATTATTTAACTTTAACCGCACTATAAACTATGGTATAGTTAACTGATGGTAAAGCATAAACTTGCCATCAGTTTTAATTTTTATAAAAATTAAGAGTGAAAAAATATATAATAGTTTATATATCTATATGTTTTTATTACAAACATTAACGTGCGAATGAAAATAACAATTTGTTAACGATATCATTTGTAATTTGGGTTAGATTGTAATAAAAATGTATATGAATGTTATTTTAAACTAATTGGATGTAAGGGGTGGATTACATGACATTAAGAGACGAAGCATTAGAAATGCATAGAAAAAATCAAGGGAAATTAGAGGTTTCACCTAAAGTAAAGGTGACTAATAAAGAAGAATTGAGCTTGGCATACTCGCCAGGTGTAGCTGAACCTTGTAAAGAAATACATGAGGACCCTCGTAAAGTATTTGAATATACAATGAAAAGCAATACCGTCGCTGTTGTTACTGATGGTACTGCGGTATTAGGACTTGGAAACATAGGGGCTGAGGCAAGTATACCGGTTATGGAAGGTAAAGCAGTGTTGTTTAAAAGTTTTTCCGGTATAGATGGTGTGCCAATTGCACTGAATACGACGGATACCGAAGAAATCATTAATACTGTAAAATTACTTGAACCCAATTATGGTGGTATTAATCTTGAAGATATTTCAGCACCTCGTTGCTTTGAAATTGAAGAAAGATTAAAAAAGGAAACTAAAATCCCTGTGTTTCATGATGATCAACATGGTACTGCCATTGTAACAGTTGCAGGTATGATCAATGCATTGAGAATCGTAGATAAAGACTTATCGGACATTAAAGTCGTATTGAATGGCGCTGGTGCCGCTGGTATTGCGATTATTAAATTACTTTATTCTTATGGTGTAAGAAATATGATTATGTGTGATTCAAAAGGCGCAATTTATGAGGGACGTTCGTTTGGTATGAATGACACGAAAGCTTATGTAGCTAAATGGACGAATAGAGACAAAATAGAGGGCAGTTTGAATGATGTGATTGAAGATGCCGATGTATTTATTGGGGTTTCTGTGGCAGATTTATTGTCTAAAGAAATGGTTGAATCAATGGCTGACGATCCAATTATTTTTGCAATGGCTAATCCAAATCCTGAAATAAAACCGGATGTAGCGAAAGCTGCAGGTGCTAAAGTCATCGGTACAGGACGTTCAGATTTTCCAAACCAAATTAATAATGTCTTAGCATTCCCAGGCATATTTAGAGGGGCATTAGACGTTGAAGCAACACATATCAATGAAGAAATGAAGCAAGCAGCTGTTGAGGCTATTGCTGATTTAATCAAACCAGAAGAGTTAAATCCGGACTATTGTATTCCAGGTCCGTTTGATAAACGTGTTGCACCATCTGTTGCTCGAGAAGTAGCTAAAGCAGCGATGGAATCTGGTGTAGCAAGAGTAGATGTAGATCCAGAAGAGATATATAATAAAACAATGAAATTAACAGACTTAGATAAATAATATTCATTAACGCTGATTACAAAAACCGAATTGGTAGTGAGTAACTAAGCGATGGTTAAGTGGAGGTTTACCAATGTTTAAAGATTTTTTCAATAGAAGCAGTAAAAAGAAAAAGTATGTAACAGTATCTGATTCAAAACAAAGTGATGTACCAGCAGGTATTATGACTAAATGTCCTAAGTGTAAAAAAATTATGTATACAAAAGAACTAGCAGAAAATTTGAATGTTTGCTTTAATTGTGATCATCATATTGCGTTAACTGCACACAATCGTATAGAAGCTATATCAGATGAAGGGACATTTACGGAATTTGATAAAGGAATGACCTCTGCTAATCCATTGGACTTCCCAAGCTATGAAGAAAAAATTCAAAAAGACCAACAAAAAACTGGTTTGAATGAAGCTGTAGTGACTGGCACAGCACAATTAGATGGTATGACATTTGGTGTGGCAGTTATGGATGCGCGATTTAGAATGGGAAGCATGGGCTCTGTATTAGGTGAAAAAATTTGTAGAATCATTGAACACTGTACTGAAAATAGATTGCCATTCATATTGTTTTCAGCAAGTGGTGGTGCAAGAATGCAGGAAGGTATTATCTCTTTAATGCAAATGGGTAAAACAAGTGTGTCTTTAAAAAGACATGCAGATGCTGGATTATTATATATCTCGTATATAACAAATCCTACAACTGGAGGCGTTTCTGCTAGTTTTGCTTCGGTTGGTGATATCAACATAAGTGAACCAAAAGCATTAATTGGTTTTGCAGGTAGACGTGTCATTGAACAAACTATAAATGAAAAATTACCAGATGATTTCCAAACTGCAGAGTTTTTATTAGAACACGGACAATTAGATAAAGTCGTACATAGAAAAGAAATGAAAGCGACATTATCTAATATTCTAAAAATGCACCAAGAGGTGAAAACAAATGCTTGATTTTGAAAAGCCGCTTTTTGAAATAAAAAATAAAATTGAATCTTTGAAAGAATCTCAAGAAAAAAATGATGTAGATTTACAAGAAGAAATTGACATGTTGGAAGCTTCATTAGCAAGAGAAACCGAAAAAGTATATACCAATATGAAACCATGGGATCGTGTGCAATTAGCGCGTTTACAAGAAAGACCAACATCTTTAGACTATATCCCGCACATATTTGATTCATTCATCGAATTACATGGGGATAGAAATTATAGAGATGATCCAGCTATGATTGGTGGTATCGGCTATCTTAATGGACAAGCAGTTACAATAGTGGGTCAACAACGTGGTAAAGATACAAAAGATAACATATATCGCAATTTTGGAATGGCGCATCCAGAAGGTTATAGAAAAGCACTTAGATTGATGAAACAAGCTGAAAAATTCAATAGACCGATTTTTTCATTTATTGATACAAAAGGTGCATATCCGGGTAAAGCGGCAGAAGAACGAGGTCAAAGTGAATCAATAGCCAGAAACTTAGTTGAAATGGCTTCGCTAACTGTACCAGTCATCTCTATTGTTATCGGCGAAGGAGGAAGTGGTGGTGCACTAGGTTTAGGCATTACCAATCGCATCCTAATGTTAGAAAACAGTACATATTCTGTTATTTCTCCAGAAGGTGCATCCGCTTTACTTTGGAAAGATAGTAATCTAGCTAAAATCGCGGCAGAAACAATGAAGATTACTGCCGAAGATTTATATGAATTAAATATAGCGGATGAAGTTATCAAAGAACCTTTAGGTGGCGCACATCATGATGTCGAAACACAAGCACAAAGTATCAAACGCACATTTGAATCGCATTTATCAGAATTGAACCAATTAACGCAAGAAGAATTAGTTGAAGATAGATATCAAAAATTTAGAACAATAGGTTCGTATACAGAATAAAGTGTCTGATGTTTTTGATATTCGTGTTAAATATGTTGAAAGCTAAGATAATAATTTCTATTGTCTAAGCTTTTTTGTTATTTTTACAAAATGAAGCAATTGCTATAGATTTATGATTTGTTTACGATAATTCGAATTAAGGTAAATAGTACATAAGTATTCAAGTAATTTTAGGAACTTATAAGGAAACGCTTACTATATGTACAATTATCGAATACTTATATTTAAAACGTTTACATTTGTCACGAAGCCCTATTTTAATGGCAACAGCTTAGATTTTATGGTATTTTTAGAGTAAGAAATACATGTTAGAAAGGTATGTCGTCATGAAAAAAATTGCAGTGTTGACAAGTGGTGGAGATTCTCCAGGCATGAATGCAGCGGTAAGAGCTGTGGTTAGAAAAGCGATTTACAATAATATTGAAGTCTATGGTGTTTATCAAGGCTATCAAGGATTATTAAACGATGATATCGAGAAACTTGAACTCGGTTCAGTAGGTGACACAATTCAACGAGGTGGAACATTTTTATATTCTGCAAGATGTCCAGAATTTAAAGAAGCAGAAGTCCGTAAAAAAGGTATAGAAAATCTACGTAAGAGAGGCATTGAGGGGCTTGTAGTTATTGGTGGAGATGGTAGCTACAGAGGTGCACAGCGTATAAGTGAAGAATGTCCTGAAATACAGACGATTGGAATACCAGGTACGATTGATAATGATATCAATGGTTCGGACTTTACAATTGGATTTGATACGGCATTAAATACTATAATTGAATGTGTAGATAAAATTCGTGATACAGCATCTAGTCATGCAAGAACTTTCATCATTGAAGTTATGGGACGCGATTGTGGTGATTTAGCGCTTTGGGCTGGTTTGTCCGTTGGTGCTGAAACTATTATTGTTCCAGAGGTTGAGACAGACATCAAAGATATAGCAGAAAAGATTGATAATGGAATCAAACGTGGCAAAAAACACTCGATCGTGATGGTCGCAGAAGGTTGCATGTCAGGTGAAGTATGTGCAGAAGAATTGACTAAATATATCAATGTTGATGCACGTGTGTCAGTGCTAGGCCACATTCAACGTGGTGGTAGCCCAAGTGGTGCAGATAGAGTGCTTGCATCACGATTAGGCGGACATGCAGTTGATTTACTGTTAGATGGAAAATCTGCTATTGGTGTTGGAATTCGTAATAATGAATTAACTGATACACCTTTTGAAGAGATATTTAGATCACATGAACATGAGTTTGATTTTGAAACTTATGCGCTAACGAACGAATTATCTATTTAAAATACTGGGAGGAAATAATAATGAGAAAAACTAAAATTGTTTGTACTATTGGACCTGCGTCCGAATCTGAAGAAATGCTTGAAAAATTAATTAAGGCTGGAATGAATGTCGCGCGCTTAAACTTCTCGCATGGTGACCATGCTGAACATAAAACTAGAATTGACTCAATTCGTAAAGTTTCTAAAAGATTAGGCAAAACAGTTGCAATTTTACTTGATACAAAAGGACCAGAAATACGTACACACAACATGAAAGATGGGCTTATTGAACTTGAAAAAGGTTCTGAAGTTACCGTAAGCATGACTGAAGTTGAAGGTACTCCTGAAAAATTCTCAGTAACGTATGAAAACTTAATCAATGATGTTGAAGAAGGTTCATATATTTTATTAGATGATGGTTTAATTGAATTACAAGTTAAATCAATCGATAAAGCAAACGGTGAAGTATTATGTGATGTACTTAATACTGGAGAATTAAAAAACAAAAAAGGCGTAAACTTACCTGGTGTCAAAGTAAGCTTACCTGGTATTACAGATAAAGATGCTGACGACATTAACTTTGGAATTAGTGAAGGCGTTGATTTCATTGCAGCGAGCTTTGTACGTCGTCCAAGTGATGTATTAGATATTCGTAAATTATTAGAAGCGAAGCAAAATAAAAATATCAGCATTATACCTAAGATTGAAAACCAAGAGGGTATTGATAATATTAAAGAAATATTAGAAGTTTCTGATGGTTTAATGGTTGCTCGTGGTGATATGGGTGTTGAAATTCCACCTGAATCAGTACCAATGGTGCAAAAAGATTTAATTAGACAATGTAATAAATTAGGTAAACCAGTTATAACTGCTACACAAATGTTAGACTCTATGCAACGTAATCCACGTGCGACACGTGCAGAAGCAAGTGACGTAGCGAACGCAATTTATGATGGTACAGATGCGGTTATGCTTTCTGGTGAAACAGCTGCAGGTCAATACCCTGAAGAAGCAGTTAAAACAATGCGTAATATAGCTGTATCAGCAGAAGCAGCACAAGATTATAAAAAATTATTATCTGACCGTACAAAATTAGTTGAAACTTCATTAGTCAATGCTATTGGTGTTTCAGTTGCTCATACTGCTTTAAACTTAAATGTCAAAGCAATCGTAGCTGCTACTGAAAGTGGTTCAACTGCCCGTACAATTTCTAAATATCGTCCACAATCTGACATTATTGCAGTTACACCTAATGCAGAAACTGCGCGTCAGTGTGCTTTAGTATGGGGGATTTTCCCAGTCGTTAAAGAAGGACGTAAAACAACTGATGCATTATTAAATAATGCAGTAGCAACAGCCGTTGAAACTGAAAGAGTTCAAAATGGTGACCTAATTATTATTACTGCTGGTGTACCAACTGGTGAAAAAGGTACAACGAATATGATGAAATTACATTTAGTTGGTGATGAACTAGCTAAAGGACAAGGTATTGGTAGAAGTTCTGTAGTAGGTAAAACACTAGTAGTTAAAGATGCTAGTGAACTAGAAGGCAAAGACTTATCAGAATCTATAATTGTAACAAGTTCTGTAGATGAGACGCTTGTACCATATATTGAAAATGCAATCGGACTCATTACTGAAGAAAATGGCATTACATCTCCAAGTGCAATTATAGGATTAGAAAAAGGTATTCCTACCGTAGTAGGCGTTGAGAACGCTACATCTGAAATTCAAAGTGATGTACTCATTACAGTAGATGCAAACCAAGGAAAAATCTTTGAAGGTTATGCAAACGTACTTTAAAAATATAATTTAATTCATAATATAATATGTAGAAAGCCTCGACGTCATGTCGAGGCTTTCTTTTTGATAACAAACTACTATGAATATAGTTTGAATCTATTACTCATTTAAATATCAACGACAGATCAATATGTGCAATAAAAATAAAGAGTCTGAGACATTTATTTTTGTCCCAGACTCTTATTCATTTAGTCATTCTAACCTAAGACAGGTTACGAATGCTATATTAGAAAATTGGATTTCTGTCCAACTCTCTTAAAATATTTTAATAAAGTTTAAATTTGCTCAGTCATAATCGGTTTTTATTGTTGTGATTTTGATACTTGTTTATAGCGCATATACATTAAACCTAAAATAATAAACCAAATCGGTGTAAGAAATACTGCAATTCTTGTATCCGTATTTACGAATAGTAAGCTAAACACTAATATAAAGAATACTAATATAGCATATCCCATGTATTTACCACCTGGTAATTTAAATGACGCATTTTTGTGTAATTCTGGATTTTTACGGTGATAGTTTATATAAGCCACTGTAATTAACGCCCAAACTACAATGAATAGTACCGTAGAAACAGTGGTAATATATGTGAATACAAGTGTTGCGTTCGGTATAATATAGTTCAATAAAGCAGCAATCATTAGTAATCCACATGAAACGAATATCGCTATATGTGGCACACCGTTTTTATTTGTTTTATTGAAAAACGGTGGCGCTTGTTTTTGTGACGATAATCCAAAGAGCATTCGGCTGTTTGAAAAAATACCACTATTACAAGATGATGCGGCTGCTGTTAATACTACAAAGTTTATAATACCGGCTGCGAATGGTATGCCAATTAGTGCGAAGAGCCTTACAAAAGGACTTTCGTCTGGATTGATTTGATTCCATGGAATAATTGACATGATGACTGCTAAAGCACCAACATAAAATATTAATATACGTGTCGGTACACTGTTAACTGCTTTTGGTAATGTTTTAGTGGGATCTTTAGTTTCGCCCGCGGTTACACCAATAAGTTCAATTCCTACAAATGAGAATAGTGCCATTTGGAATGACATAACAAAACCACTGATACCTTTAGGGAAAATACCATTATTGTACAAGTTAGTTAAAGATGCTTGCCCAAACTGAGTATTGTAAGCCATGATAATCATAATAGCGCCCACTACGATTAAAGCAATGATTGTAACAATTTTTATTATAGAAAACCAAAATTCTAATTCTCCAAATAATTTAGCACTTAATAGATTAAGTGACATTAAGACAAGTACGCAAAATAGAGCACTCATCCAGTTTGGTATGTTTGGAAACCAAAAGCTAACATACTTTGCAACTGCGGTTACTTCGGCCATACCAGTAATGATCCAACATAACCAGTATGTCCAACCAGTAACAAAGCCAGCAAATGGACCTATGTAATGGTTGGTAACATCTGCAAAGGATTTAAAATTAGTATTAGTAATTAATATTTCTCCCAAGCCACGCATAAACATAAATAACATAAAACCAATTATGATATACGTAAGTAAAATAGACGGGCCAGTTAATGCAATTGTTTGACCAGCACCTAAGAATAATCCAGTTCCGATTGCACCCCCGATTGCAATGAGCTGAATGTGACGATTACTTAGTTCTCTTTGTAACTGTTGTTTTGCCATATATAAGACTCCTTTATTTAGTTATTTATTATTATGCTATGCAATATAAAATAAAACAACTATTTTCTGAAACGATATCATACAGAACACAGTATAATAGTACATTAATAATTTGTTATTAATCATGATAACCAATTGAAAAGGTATAAAAATTGAAGTGTACGTGCTTACATATTAAAATATATCTATAACAACGTATATAGATAGATGCGCGTTTATGGGCATATAGACAAAAACATATTTCTTATTGAATTGGTAAGGAAATTAAAACCTAAATATTC
The DNA here is from genome assembly GCF_048568385.1 of Staphylococcus sp. LKG3-1. NCBI lineage: Bacteria > Bacillati > Bacillota > Bacilli > Caryophanales > Staphylococcaceae > Staphylococcus > Staphylococcus sp. LKG3-1. Next base: position 796,617 of record NZ_CP183796.1, on the reverse strand, counting down.
ACAAAAGTTCTAAAATTGGATATAATGGTTTATGAAAGCCATTTCATAACGAATAGAAAAGGGGAATTATATATGGCAGAGTTACAAAAAGGTTTAGAAGGGGTAATTGCAGCTGAAACGAAAGTGAGTTCCATCATCGACAGCCAATTAACTTATGCTGGGTATGATATTGATGACTTAGCACAAAATGCTGAATTTGAAGAAGTTATCTATTTACTTTGGCATTATCGATTACCTAATGAAGAAGAATTGAAAGAACTTAAAGAAAAGCTCTTTGAATATATGATATTAAATCCTAGAGTGTATAGTCATTTTAAAGAATACGCTACAGGTAACGTACATCCAATGACAGCATTAAGAACGTCTGTTTCATATATCGCTCATTTTGATGAACATGCTGAAGACGAAGATGAAAGCAGAACAATGGAAAGAGCTATTCGTATTCAAGCTAAAATAGCTTCGCTTGTTACATCATATGCGCGTGTTAGAGAAGGCAAAGAAGCTGTAAAACCAAATAAAGATTTAAACTATGCAGGTAACTTTTTATATATGTTAAGAGGAGAATTACCTAGTGATATCGAAATTGAAGCTTTTAATAAAGCACTTGTATTACACGCGGATCACGAACTAAACGCATCTACGTTTACAGCAAGATGTGCTGTTTCATCTTTATCTGATATGTATTCAGGTATTGTTGCAGCAGTTGGCTCATTAAAAGGTCCATTACATGGTGGGGCAAATGAACGTGTAATGAGCATGTTATCTGAAGTGAAATCCATTGATGAAGTTGATGATTACATTGATAACAAAATAAAAAATAAAGAAAAAATTATGGGCTTTGGACACCGTGTATATAAAGATGGCGATCCAAGAGCAAAATACTTAAAAGAAATGAGTAGAAAAATCACTGCTGAAACTGGGCAAAGTCAATTGTTTGATATCTCAGTTAAAATTGCAGATAAAATGAAAGCCGAAAAAGGTTTAATTGCAAATGTCGACTTCTTTAGTGCGACTGTTTATCATAGTATGAACATTGAACATGATTTATTTACACCAATTTTTGCAGTAAGCAGAACTTCAGGTTGGATTGCACATATCTTAGAGCAATATAGAGATAATAGAATTATGCGTCCAAGAGCACAATATATTGGTGAAACAAACAGAACATACGAACCGATTGAAGAAAGATAAGTCAGATAGAGGCATCACTACTCATAAATAAGTGAGTTGCTTTATATAAATAAGTATTATTTTAGTTAGCCCAATTAAAATATAATTCAAATACACGGAGGTTTTTATACATGGCAGGCGAAAAAGTAGCAAAAACAAATGAAGGTTTAACAGTACCAAATAATCCAATCATCCCATTTATTATTGGTGATGGTATTGGACCAGATATTTGGAAAGCAGCAAGCAGAGTAATCGATGCTGCAGTAGAGCAAGCTTATAATGGTCAAAAGAAAATTGAATGGAAAGAAGTATTGGCAGGCCAAAAAGCCTATGATGAAACAGGTGAATGGTTACCACAAGCAACGCTTGATACAATTGAAGAATATTTAATTGCTATCAAAGGGCCTTTAACTACACCAATTGGTGGCGGTATTCGTTCACTTAACGTTGCGTTACGACAAGAATTAGATTTATTCACATGCTTACGTCCAGTACGTTGGTTCCAAGGTGTTCCATCACCAGTTAAACGTCCAGAAGATACAGACATGGTTATCTTCCGTGAAAACACTGAAGACATTTATGCTGGTATTGAATTTAAAGAAGGCACACCAGAAGTTAAAAAACTAATCGACTTTTTACAAGATGAAATGGGCGCTAAAAATATTAGATTCCCTGAAACATCAGGTATTGGTGTTAAACCAGTATCAAAAGAAGGTACAGAGCGTTTAGTTCGTGCAGCGATTCAATACGCGTTAGACAATAACCGTAAATCATTAACATTAGTCCACAAAGGTAATATCATGAAATTTACTGAGGGCGCATTTAAACAATGGGGTTATGATGTAGCGCATAACGAATTTGGTGACAAAGTATTTACATGGCAACAATATGATGAAATCGTTGAAAAAGAAGGTAAAGACAAAGCGAATGCGGCTCAAGAACAAGCTGAAAAAGATGGTAAAATTATAGTGAAGGATTCAATTGCTGATATCTTCCTACAACAAATCTTAACGCGTCCGTCAGATCACGATGTTGTTGCTACTATGAATTTAAATGGTGACTATGTATCAGATGCATTAGCAGCACAAGTTGGTGGTATCGGTATAGCTCCAGGAGCAAATATAAATTATGAAACTGGACATGCTATTTTTGAAGCAACACATGGTACTGCGCCTAAATATGCTGACTTAAATAAAGTGAATCCATCATCAGAAATTTTAAGTGCCGTATTAATGTTAGAACATTTAGGATGGCAAGAAGCTGCAGATAAAATTACTGCATCTATCGAAAAAACAATCGCGTCTAAAGTAGTTACTTATGACTTTGCTCGTTTAATGGATGGTGCGAAGGAAGTTTCTACATCTGACTTTGCTGATGAATTAATTAAAAATCTATAATTCAGTTAAAATTAAATCTGAAAGCATACATTTAGCATATATTAAAAAAGACGAAATTCTCACTTATGGAATTTCGTCTTTTTATATCAATTGGCTACTAAAACTCTTTGATAACTAAGGGAGTCTATGTGAGATAGGGTTGGAATAAAATACACAGAGTAAATGAAAACGCTTATTTAGGTGTTCATATTATGTATATAGTGTTAAGATTCTGTTAACGCAATATATTGTTTTCAATAATGACTTCAGTTATAAATAGCGCAATACATTGTTTAAAGCAAAATTACAAAAGTTTCAAAAAATATTTACATAGATTATTATTACTTGCTTTGTAAAGTTTATGTTAAAAAATTTTAAACTATGTTATTTTTATTAAAAATTAAGTTATAATTAATTTGTAAACAAAAATATGGAGGTATACTATGTCACAAAAAGTACTAGTAGTAGATGATGAGCAATCAATTGTAACCTTATTAAAATATAATTTAGAACAAGCTGGATACATAGTAGAAGTAGCCTATGATGGTGAAGAGGCATTAGAAAAAGTAAATGCTACAAACCCAGAATTGATTGTCTTGGATGTAATGCTTCCTAAAAAAGATGGAATTGAAGTTTGTAAATCAATACGTTCTGATAAAAATCTTGTACCTATACTTATGCTAACTGCCAAAGATGATGAGTTTGATCGTGTTCTAGGTCTAGAGTTAGGCGCAGATGATTATATGACTAAACCATTTTCACCAAGAGAAGTTGTTGCCAGAGTAAAGGCAATATTAAGAAGGTCTGCAATCGTAAATGAGGCGGTACCAGTTGAAAATGATGAAGATGACATACTCATTGGTTCGATAAGAATTCGACCTGAATATTTTGAAGTATATAGAGAAGATGAATTGCTTGAATTAACACCAAAAGAATTTGAATTATTATTGTATTTAATTGAGCGTCAAGGCAGAGTTATCACACGTGAGCATATGTTGAACTCTGTTTGGAATTATGAATTCGCTGGTGATTCTAGAATTGTGGATGTACATATAAGTCATTTAAGAGATAAATTAGAAGAAAATCCAAAACAACCCAAACTAATTAAGACAGTTCGTGGGTTAGGCTATAAATTGGAGAGACCTAAAGTCTAATGTTAAAGTTTCATCAACGACTTTTATTTTTATTATGTACCATCGTTATTATAAGTTTTTTAGCTTTAGGTGCAATTATTACACATGCAATATATAATACAGCTTCTTCAGCTCAAGAAGGTGATTTGGAACATCAAGCTGATCATCTAGTCAAACTATATAAGAATGACAAAGAAAATGAGATGACTGATATTGCTAAAAGTGAAAAGCTTACAGTTAAAATAGAGGAAAGTAACGATGTCTTGTTTTCCACAAATCAAGGAACACAAATAAATGAGGATATAAAAAATGAAGCAAATCCATCTCGATTAATCTATGATAAAGAAAATGATGATCGCAGATATACATTTAAAACCACTATTGATGATAAAGATGTATACCTTAGTGGAATAAATAATGAGATATTAGAATTACAGATTCAAATGTGGAAATATATTGCACTGATTGGTTTATTTGTGATTATCATCATATTTTTAGTTGTTAGAAGTATTAACCGGACTTATATTAGACCAATTAATGAAGTGACTTATGCAACGAACCTGTTAGCAGAAGGATATTACCATGTGAGAGTACCTGAAAGTAATGTCAAAGAAACCAAAGAGTTATTTGTAACGACGAATGAACTTGCTCGCAGGTTGCAAAGATTAAATCACAAACAAAAACTTCAATCTAATCGATTAAAAACTACGGTAGAAAATATACCAAGTTCCATATTGATGATTGATAAATATGGTGAAATCGTTGTAGCTAACAAATCATTTTATAATGTTTTTACACCTGAAGAAGCTGTAGAGCATAAAAGTTATGTTGACTTTGTAGATTTGACACTGCAAAAACTTATTATCGAAGCATTTAAAGTAGAAAAGCCAATATATGATCAAATTGAATTAACAATTGATCAAGTTCATCAAAAATATTTTGACACATCTTGTGTACCGATTCTTTCTAAAACAAAGAAAAATTTATATGGTATGGTGATTGTGTTACACGATATTACGAATCTTAAAAAACTAGAAAATTTGAGAAGAGAATTTGTTGCTAATGTGTCACATGAATTAAAAACACCAATTACGTCTATCAAAGGTTTTGCAGAAACATTATTAGATGGTGCAAAAAACGATGAACAGACGTTAAATGAATTTTTAAAAATTATTTCTAAAGAATCAGATCGCATAGAAACATTAGTGTTTGATTTATTAGATCTCTCACATGTTGAGCAACAAACAGAAATTGTAACAGAATATGTGAGTCTTTCGGAAATCGCAGAAAGCACAATTAAGAATATGCAAAATATTGCAGAAGAAAAGCAAATCACAATTGTTAATGAAATTAAACCTGACATAGTCATTGATGCAAATAAAGATAAAGTATCACAAGTGGCCTTGAATTTGTTGTCTAACGCCGTGAGTTACTCTAAAGCATCAAGTGAAGTGATTGTACGTGTATATAAAGATGCAAACAAACGTATCATGGAAGTCCAAGATTTTGGTATTGGTATTAGTGCTGAGGATCAGCAGCATATTTTTGAAAGGTTTTATCGCGTAGATAAAGCGAGAAGTAGAGATTCAGGCGGTACTGGTTTAGGACTTTCAATAACCAAACACATTATGGAAGCACATAATGGACGTATTAATGTCTTTAGTCGCCCTAATGAAGGCTCTACTTTTAGAGTCACATTTTTCGAATAACGTTGTGACACATGTTATAATTTTAAAATCAAAGTAGCTTATATGTATATAACGGTCAGATAACCTAAATGGTATTTGACCGGCTTTTTTATTTCGTTAATATTTATTTGAATATCGCAAATATGACGTATCAATACAGTTACGGGAGTTTTTTATGCTAAAATAAATATAAATATGTGTTGGAGGTTAAAATATTGAATAAATTAATCTTAATTGATGGTAACAGTCTGAGCTTTAGAGCTTTTTATGCTTTACCACTTTTACAAAATAAGGCAGGTATACATACCAATGCTGTTTATGGCTTTGCGATGTTACTTGAGAAAATAATTAAAGAAGAACAGCCTACACATTTTCTTGTTGCATTTGATGCAGGAAAAACAACATTTAGACATGAACAATATAGTGAATATAAAGGTGGACGTCAAAAAACACCACCGGAACTAAGTGAACAATTTCCATATGTCAGACAATTGTTAGATGCGTATCAAATTAAACGATACGAATTAGACAATTATGAAGCTGACGATATTATAGGAACATTAAGTAAACAGGCAAATGCAGAAAAATTTGAAACAATAATTGTTACAGGTGATCGAGATTTGACGCAGTTAGCTACAGATGATGTAACAATCTATTACACAAAAAAAGGCGTAACAGATGTTGATCATTATACGCCTGAATTTATTGCTGAAAAATATGATGGCTTAGTCCCAAATCAAATCATTGATATGAAAGGATTGATGGGCGATGCATCAGATAATATTCCTGGCGTGGCTGGGGTTGGTGAAAAAACAGCAATCAAGTTATTGAAGCAATTTTCTACTGTTGAAAATGTTTATAATCATATTGAAGAAGTGTCTGGTAAAAAATTAAAAGAAAAACTAGAAAATAGTAAATCTGATGCTTTAATGAGTAAAGAACTTGCTACAATCAACTGTGATAGCCCTATAGAAGTCACTTTAGCAGATACGAAGTTACCTGAAAGTCCTGATTCAACAGCAAAAATTGATATCTTTAAAAAACTTGAATTTAAGCAGCTTTTAGATCAAGTCGATGTAGAGGGCACGCATACTTCTGCTGAAGAATTAGAACTTGAAATTACATCGGATTTTAGTAATGTAGATTTTAATGAATTATCAGAAGCCACTATTCATTTTGAATTAGATGGATCGAATTATTTGAAAGATGATATTTTGAAATTTGCTTTATATGATGGATCAAATCATGTTGTCATTGATGCGGATAAGGTTCATGACTATCCGGAATTGATAGCTTGGTTAGAAAATGATAAGACAGAAAAAATCGTCTATGATGCTAAAAAATCATATATTGTTGCACATCGCTTAGACATAGCTATTAAACATATCGTTTTTGATGTTATGCTCGCGAGTTATATTATCGATCCATCTCGCACAATTGATGATGTGAATTCTGTGGTTTCGTATTTTGATCAACATTATGTGAAAGAAAGTATAGAAGTTTTTGGTAAAGGTAAAAAAAGACATGTACCTGAGGATGATATTTTAGATCATCACGTTGGAACGATTATCGAAGCAATTAACAAAACTAAACCAAAAATGGAAGCGCAGTTAGAAGAATATAATCAAACTAACTTATTAGATGATTTAGAATTACCGTTAGCACGTATTTTAAGTGAAATGGAAGAAACTGGCATTTACACAGTAGCAACCGATTTGCAAGAAATGGAAAAAGAAATTCAAGCGAAACTTGATGTACTAATTGATAATATTTATAACGCGGCTGGCGAACCATTTAATATTAACTCACCAAAACAATTAGGCGTGGTACTATTTGAAACATTAGAATTACCTGTTATTAAAAAAACTAAAACAGGTTATTCTACGGCCGTAGATGTACTAGAGCAACTACAAGGACAACATCCTATTATCGACTATATTTTAGAGTACAGAACATTATCAAAACTACAATCTACTTATGTAGAAGGACTGCAAAAAGTGATTAGTGAAGATAATCGCATTCATACGCGTTTTAATCAAACACTTGCACAAACGGGTAGATTGTCATCTGTAGATCCTAACTTGCAAAATATTCCAATTCGCTTAGAAGAAGGTCGAAGAATTAGAAAGGCATTTAAATCTAGTGACGATAACAATGTCATCTTCTCAGCTGACTATTCGCAAATTGAATTACGTGTACTTGCACATATTACTCAAGATGAGAGCATGAAACAAGCATTCATCAATGATGAAGATATTCATACAGCAACTGCTATGAAAGTATTTAATGTACAGCCAGATGAAGTTGATAGTCTAATGCGTAGACAAGCGAAAGCAGTAAATTTCGGTATCGTATATGGCATAAGCGACTATGGGTTAAGTCAAAGTTTAGGTATTACACGTAAACAAGCAAAGCAGTTTATTGATGATTATCTCGATAGTTTCCCTGGTGTGAAACAATATATGGAAGATATTGTTAAAGATTGTAAAGCGCAAGGTTATGTTGAGACACTATTACATCGCCGTCGTTATATTCCGGACATCACTAGTAGAAACTTTAATTTACGTGGTTTTGCGGAAAGAACGGCTATGAATACACCGATACAAGGCAGTGCCGCAGATATTATCAAATTGGCAATGGTTAATTTTGTAAATGAAGTTAAACATACTGATTTTCATGCGCAATTATTATTACAAGTACACGATGAATTAATTTTTGAATTACCTAAAGATGAAGTAGAGGCTTTTAGTGAATTTATAGAAGAAATAATGGATAATGCATTGGCATTAGACGTACCACTCAAAGTTGAAACAAGTTATGGTAAGACATGGTATGACGCAAAATAGAAAGTAGGTGAACAAGTGCCTGAATTACCTGAAGTAGAACATGTAACAAGAGGCATTAAGCCATTTGTAAAAGGGCAAAAAATAGAATCTATTCTCTTTTCTGATAAAGTACAAGAAGGAAAAGCGAATCATAGAGAAACCATTATTAAAGGTATGGAGCTTGATACTTTTAAACGATTCACTAGGCTTTATACGATTGTTGATATTGAGCGAAGAAGTAAGTATATTGTCTTCTATTTAGAAAAAGATGGAGATAAGCGAATTCTAATAAGTCATTTAGGTATGGCTGGTGGATTTTTTGTCGTAGATAAGCTTGAAGATATTAGTGTGCCAAATTATCGCAAACACTGGCATGTCATATTTAAATTAGATAATGACAAATTACTTGTGTATTCAGATATTAGACGCTTTGGTGAAATTAGAAACGTTGCTTCATTTGAAGCTTACCCATCATTTTTAGAAATTGCCCCAGAACCTTTTGAAAAAGAAGCTATGGCACATTATTTGGCTTGGTTTGATAAAAAGTTATATCAAAATAAACCAATCAAACAAATGATTCTAGACCACCGTGTCATATCAGGATGTGGAAATATATATGCTTGCGAGGCATTATTTAGATCAGGTATTCATCCAGCTAGATTACCAAAAGATTTAAATCATCAGGAACGAGAAATGTTATTCTATTATGTTCGAGAAGTACTGGAAGCGGGTATAAAATATGGTGGAACAAGCATTTCAGATTACCGTCATGCTGATGGTAGTACAGGTACAATGCAGCAACACCTAAACGTATATAAACAAAAAGTTTGTAAAGTTTGTGGCGATGACATTGCAACACAAGTAATTGCAACGAGAAATAGTCATTTTTGTCCAACTTGTCAACAATAAAGGAAGAGTGAGAATATGCCGAAAGTTATAGGACTAACTGGTGGTATCGCATCAGGTAAATCTACGGTATCAGAACTATTAAGTGCACATGGTTTTAAAATCGTAGATGCAGATATTGCATCACGTCAAGCAGTAGAAAAAGGTACAAAAGGCCTAGAACGTGTGAAAGAAGCCTTTGGTGAGCAAGCTATTGATGAAAATGGTGAAATGAATAGAGCTTATGTAGGCGAAGTAGTATTTAATCAACCTGAAAAGAGATTAGAATTAAATGAAATCGTACATCCTATTGTGCGAGAAATTATGGAAAAAGAAAAAGCACAATACTTAAGCGAAGGTTATCATGTCATTATGGATATTCCATTATTATTTGAGAATAATTTACAAGATACTGTCGATGAAGTCTGGTTAGTATATACTTCAGAAAGTATACAAATCGATAGATTGATGGAACGAAATAATATTTCAATGGAAGAAGCGAAAGCACGTGTTTATAGTCAAATTTCTATAGATAAAAAACGTAGAATGGCAGACCATGAAATAGATAATCGTGATACAAAATTAGAACTAAAACAAAATTTAGAAAATTTATTATTAGAAGAAGGCTATATAGAGAGTCATTCTGAAGATGTACTTTAATAAAAGTGATTACAACCACCCAATTATCTTTGATAATTGGGTGGTTTTATATAAGAGACGTTCTAATAACTTAAGTGTTTTTATTATTAATATTTAAGGAAATACATAAGTGAGAATAGGATATATACGAAAATCTTACTGATTAATATTAGAAAACATAAAAGCCTTAATGCTAAAGTTTTTAAATTTATTATAGAAAACGCTTTCCTAAATAAATATTTATGTTATACTATTTCCATAAAGTATAACACTAAGGCGAGGGGTGCTTCGAATGACGACAAATATAGCAATTAACGGAATGGGTAGAATAGGTAGAATGGTGTTGAGAATCGCACTAAAAAATGAAGATTTAAATGTAGTGGCGATAAATGCGAGTTACCCACCGGAAACAATTGCACATCTAATAAATTATGATACAACACATGGCGTTTATGATTTTAAAGTAGAGCCAATAGAATCGGGAATTAAAGTTGATGATCACGAAATTCAATTAGTTTCTGATAGAAATCCTGAAAATTTACCATGGAAGCAATTAGATATAGATGTTGCAATAGAAGCAACAGGTAAATTTAACCATGGAGATAAAGCGATAGCACATATTAAAGCTGGTGCTAAAAAAGTATTGTTAACAGGTCCATCTAAGGGTGGAGATGTACAAATGATTGTCAAAGGCGTTAATAATGACCAATTAGATATTGAGAAATATGATATTTTTAGCAACGCTTCATGTACTACAAACTGTATCGGTCCGGTTGCAAAGGTATTAAATGATCAATTTGGTATCCAAAATGGCTTGATGACAACTGTACATGCCATTACCAATGACCAAAATAATATTGATAATCCACATAAAGATTTAAGACGTGCACGTTCATGTAATGAAAGTATTATTCCAACTTCAACTGGTGCTGCTAAAGCATTGAAAGAAGTATTGCCAGAATTAGAAGGGAAATTACATGGAATGGCTTTACGCGTACCTACAAAAAATGTATCACTCGTTGATTTAGTGGTTGATTTAAATGAAAATGTAACAGCAGGACAAGTGAACGAAGCTTTTGAAGCGAATGATTTACAAGGTGTCATTTCTACCGAAGATGCACCACTCGTTTCAATGGACTTTAACACGAATCCACATTCGGCCATTATCGATACACAAAGTACAATGGTAATGGGAGATAATAAAGTTAAAGTGATTGCATGGTATGACAATGAATGGGGCTATTCTAATAGAGTAGTTGATGTTGCCACACAAATTGGACAATTACTTAAAAACGATGTTGCAGCTGTAGCAAATTAATTTTCAAAAATAGCGATTACAAATTTTAAAAATAATTATCTAAAACGTTTCGTAACATAGTTGTTAATTTATAAACTATATTACGAGGCGTTTTTAATTTTATTATTATTTCTTCGTTAATATTAGCTTTAAAGTTAATAAATCTTAATTATACGGCGTTTCTTTTGAATTATGCTATACGATATAGATATAGTGTAATAGCGAATCTTTTGTGACTTGCATATTTATAGTATAATGTAAGGTAATCAAAAAGAGAGGGTGATAATTCGATGAAATGCCCGAAATGTAATTCGACTCATTCTCGTGTTGTGGACTCTAGACATGCAGATGAAGTTAATGCGATTCGACGTAGAAGAGAATGTGAAGAGTGTGAAACAAGGTTCACTACTTTTGAACATATAGAAAAAAGACCACTCATCGTAGTTAAAAAAGACGGTACACGTGAGCAATTTTTACGAGAAAAAATATTAAATGGTTTAGTTCGTTCATGTGAGAAAAGACCAGTACGATATGAACAATTAGAAGACATTACAAATAATGTCGAATGGAAATTACGTGATGAGGGTCGTGCTGAAATTTCATCAAGAGAAATTGGTGAACATGTTATGAATTTATTGATGCATGTAGATCAAGTATCGTATGTAAGATTTGCATCTGTATACAAGGAATTTAAGGATGTAGACCAGTTACTACAATCTATGCAAGGTATTTTAGCTGAAAATAAACGGAGTGATTCTTAATGGGGTTACAATCCTACGATTATGGTTTGAGACCACATGATAATTTCAATGTTGTTCGTGATTTTAATTTAAATAATAACCATTTAGAAATATTAAATAGATTGTTTACGCCCATGATTGGTATGAATGCGATTGGTTTATATCATTACTTGAATCAATTTGCGGAAGTTGGTTCTGATACTGTTTTAACTCACTATATTATAATGAGTGAATTAAAAATAAATTTGTTGGAATTCAGAAAAGAAATGGATTTGTTAGAAGGTACAGGCCTTGTTAAATCATATGTTAATCACAGTGCGCAACATTCATCGTTTATTTATGATTTGATTCAACCACCTTCTGCGAAACAATTTTTTAACGACCCTATGTTATCTGTTTATTTATATAGTGAGGTAAGTAAACAACGTTATCAACAACTCAAACGGCATTTCGAGAGTGATCAGCGTATTGATTATTGTCAATATCAAGATGTGACTCGTACGTTCACTGATGTATTTAAAGTGCCAAATAAAACGGTGGAAAATGATGATATAGAAATAAAAGAAACAGCATATACTGGTTTAAACTTAAGTCAAGTTCAGTTTGATTTTGAGACACTTTACGATTTATTACAAAGCCATTTTATAAGTACAAAAATAATTGATAAAGATGCTAAAATATTAATCACACAAATTGCTACATTATATGGATTGACACCTGAAGCAATGAAACGCATCATATTAAAATCCATCACAAGTGCACAAGAATTGTCATTTGAAGAATTGCGTAAACATGCAAGAACGTATTATTTAATGGAGCATGAACAACAATTGCCTACACTAAACGTTAAAACAGAAGCGGATAGTGAAACTAAACTAGAGAATCAACCAGTGGAAACTGAAAGTGAAAATGATAGTTGGCTTAAACAATTGGAGGAAACAAGTCCTATTGATATGCTTGCATCATGGTCAGAGTCTGAACCAACTACCCAACAAAAATATATGATTGAAGAACTGATTGAACGTGAACATTTATCATTTGGCGTTATTAATATTCTATTGCAGTTTGTAATGTTAAAAGAAGATATGAAGCTGCCTAAATCCTATATATTTGAGATTGCATCTAATTGGAAGAAAAAAGGCATTAAAACAGCAGAACAAGCATATCAATACGCCGTGAAAGTAAATCAGCCTAAGAAAGAAAACCAATCTAATAAACGTAATTATAAACAGAAACAATTAGCTTCCAGAGAAATGACACCAAAATGGTTAGAAGAACGCGACAATAAGCAATCGAATGAACCATCCAAAGATGAAGATGATGAGAAATTAAAAAAAGATAGAGAACAATTTCTTAATCAATTAAAAAATAGATGGAAGGAGGACAATAAATGAAATCTTTCAACCATATTATGGGTGAATCAAATGATTTATCAAAACGCATCGAAAAAATCAAAAAAGATGTCGTCAATGATCCAGACGTCAAACAATTTTTAGAGAAACATAAGTCCGAATTGACCAATGCAATGATTGATGAAGATTTAAATATTTTGCAAGAATATAAAGACCAAGAAAAGCATTATGATGGTCATGCTTATAAAGATTGTCCCAATTTTGTTAAAGGACACATACCTGAATTGTACATTGAAAATAATCATATAAAGATTCGCTATTTACCTTGTCCTTGCAAAATCAAGCATGATGAAGAAAAGTTTAATGCACATTTGATTACATCCCATCACATGCAACGCGACACACTAGATGCTAAGTTGGAAGATATTTATATGGACAGAAGAGATAGATTAGATGTTGCTATGGCTGCAAACCAAATCTGCGACAAAATTACAAATCACGAATCGCAAGTGAAAGGTTTATATCTACACGGGCCATTTGGAACGGGGAAATCTTTTATATTAGGTGCTATAGCGAATCAATTGAAAACTGAAAAAATACCATCGACCATTGTTTATTTACCAGAGTTTATTCGTTCGTTAAAAGGCGGATTTAAAGACGGTAGTTTTGAGTCTAAACTTCAAAGAGTCAGAGAAGCGAATATACTCATGTTGGATGATATTGGTGCTGAAGAAATTACACCATGGGCAAGAGACGAAGTCATTGGCCCGCTCTTACATTATAGAATGGTTCAAGAACTGCCAACTTTCTTCAGTTCAAATTTAAGTTTCGAAGAATTAGAATATCATCTTTCAGTTACGAGAGACGGCACTGAAAAGACAAAAGCTGCCAGAATTATGGAGCGAATTAAAACACTTTCTATACCGTATTATCTAGAAGGAAAAAATTACCGGAATGATTGAAATTTGAAATAAATGTTGTATAATATAATTAAATCTAAATCTTACGAAATAATACGGAGACAAGATGAATAAATGGATACCTCACAGAGAACCAATGTTTGTTGAGAATTGGTAGGTATATTTATTGATTACTACTTCGTCAATGATGTTGTAATAAACATCCGGCTCAAGACCGTTATCTTATGTAGAGTAAAGTTATTATGCAATATTTTTGTTGAATAACTTTAATTTAGGGTGGTACCACGAAGACCTCGTCCCTTTTTTTGGGATGAGGTCTTTTTGTGTTTTTGAGTAGTAACATAGGGTGATTCGTAAAGATTTAAGAGCTTGAAAAAAATAGGAGGAATGTGACATGGATCAAATTAAAATTAAATTTCCAGACGGTAATACAAAGGAATTTGACAAAGGAACAACAACTGAAGATATCGCACAATCCATCAGCCCAGGATTAAGAAAAAAAGCTGTGGCAGGCAAGTTGAATGGACAATTAATTGATTTAACTAGACCTATTGAAAGTGATGGAGATATTGAAATCGTGACACCTGGTTCAGATGAAGCGTTGGAAGTTTTACGTCATTCTACAGCACATTTAATGGCGCAAGCATTAAAACGTTTGTATGGTGAGGTTCATTTTGGTGTTGGACCTGTTATTGAAGGTGGTTTCTACTATGACTTTGATATGGAAGAAAGTATCTCATCGGATGATTTTGAAAAAATTGAAAAAACAATGAAACAAATTGTGAACGAAAATTATCCAATTGAGCGCAAAGTTGTGTCACGTAATGAAGCAAAAGCTTTTTTCTCAGATGATCCGTATAAACAAGAATTAATTGATGCGATTCCAGAAGATGAAAATGTGACATTGTATACACAAGGAGAATTTACTGATTTATGTCGTGGGGTCCATGTACCATCAACTTCAAAAATTAAAGAATTCAAATTGTTATCAACTGCGGGTGCTTATTGGCGTGGCGATAGCAATAATAAAATGTTGCAACGTATCTATGGTACAGCTTTCTTTGATAAAAAAGATTTAAAAGCCCATTTGCAAATGCTTGAAGAAAGAAAAGAACGTGACCATCGTAAAATTGGTAAAGAGTTAGAACTCTTTTCTAATAATCCGTTAGTAGGCGCAGGTTTACCACTATGGTTGCCTAATGGTGCAACAATCCGTCGTGAAATTGAACGTTATATCGTAGATAAAGAAGTGAGTATGGGTTACGATCACGTTTATACACCAGTAATGGCAAACGTTGATTTATATAAAACATCTGGACACTGGGATCATTATCAAGAAGATATGTTCCCGACAATGAAATTAGATGAATATGAAGAAATGGTATTAAGACCGATGAACTGTCCACACCATATGATGATTTATGCTAATAAACCTCATTCATATCGTGAACTACCAATTAGAATTGCTGAACTTGGTACAATGCACCGTTATGAAGCGAGTGGTGCGGTTTCAGGATTGCAACGTGTTCGTGGTATGACTTTAAATGATGCGCATATTTTTGTTCGTCCAGATCAAATCAAAGAAGAGTTTAAACGCGTAGTTAATTTAATTATAGATGTTTATAATGACTTTAATTTTGAGAATTATAGCTTCCGTTTAAGTTATAGAGATCCAGAAGATAAAGAGAAATACTTTGATGACGATGATATGTGGATTAAAGCTGAAAGCATGTTAAAAGAAGCGGTTGATGAACTAGGATTAGACTATGAAGAAGCCATCGGTGAAGCGGCATTCTATGGTCCTAAACTAGATGTACAAGTTCAAACAGCGATGGGTAAAGAAGAAACTTTATCTACAGCGCAACTTGATTTCTTATTACCACAAAAATTTGAATTGACTTATATAGGTAATGACGGCGAACAGCATAGACCAGTAGTTATTCACCGTGGTGTTGTATCAACTATGGAACGTTTCGTAGCGTTCTTAACGGAAGAAACTAAAGGTGCCTTTCCAACTTGGTTAGCACCAAAACAAGTAGAAATTATTCCAGTTAATGTTGACTTACATTATGATTATGCAAGACTTATTCAAGATGAACTAAAATCTCAAGGTGTACGTGTAGAGATTGATGATCGTAATGAAAAGATGGGTTATAAAATTAGAGAAGCACAAATGCAAAAAATCCCATATCAACTAGTCGTTGGTGACAAAGAAGTTGAAAACAAAGAAGTAAATGTTAGAAAATATGGTTCCCAAGATCAAGAAACGCTTGAAAAAGATGAATTCATTTGGAACTTAGTTGATGAAATCAGATTGAAAAAACAAAGATAGTCTTGAAACTATTGTTAAAATCATGTATATTACAGTTTAGTGAGTAATAAAAAATTAAATTTGAGTTAGAGGTTGCGTTTTTAAAGAGTAATGATTCAGAAGCCAGATGGGGCATATGTTGAATGCATGAAAGGTGAAAATGCCGAAACCTGTATTGACCATTTACAATACAGGTTGGGACAGTTATCGAAAGAAACTGGACTGTCACATATGTGATGTGCTACCTATATAAATGCTATTATTAAAATGGTTGCATATCTAATGGGTATGCAACCATTTTGTTTTGGTTGAATGATTATTGAAAATACATTAACGGGATAGAGCGAAAATATAAAGTCATGTGTAATGGATGTACTGAACACAGATGACAATGTTTTACTATAAACGTATTGGATTAATCATATAGAAAGTTAGCCTCTAAATTTAAAGAAAGGGAGCTTCTATGGCAAATCAAGAAAATCAAAACACTGGGATTAAAAGAGGGTTGAAAGATCGTCATATTTCCATGATTGCTATTGGGGGTTGTATTGGAACAGGACTATTCATGACTTCCGGTGGTGCGATTCACGATGCTGGTGCACTTGGTGCACTTTTAGCATATGCAATCATTGGAGCAATGGTCTTCTTCCTTATGACTTCATTAGGAGAGATGGCGACATACTTACCTGTATCTGGATCGTTTAGTACATATGCTACACGCTTTGTAGATCCTTCATTAGGATTTGCGTTGGGATGGAACTACTGGTTTAACTGGGTCATTACTGTTGCTGCCGATGTTACAATAGCTGCGCAAGTTATACAATATTGGACGCCGTTATCTGGTATTCCAGCTTGGAGTTGGAGTTGTCTCTTTTTAATTATTATTTTTGGACTTAATGCATTATCTGTAAGAGTTTATGGCGAAAGTGAATATTGGTTCGCGTTAATTAAAGTAGTTACTGTGATTATTTTCATTGCAATTGGTCTATTAACGATTCTAGGTATTATGGGAGGAGAATTTGTAGGCTTTGATACATTTACTAAAGGCGGTGGACCTATTTTAGGTGACGGTCTTGGAGGTAGTTTACTTACTATTTTAGGTGTGTTCTTAGTGGCAGGTTTCTCATTCCAAGGTACAGAATTAATTGGTATTACTGCTGGTGAATCTGAAAATCCAGAACGCGCAGTTCCAAAAGCAATTAAACAAGTATTTTGGAGAATATTAATCTTTTATATACTTGCTATATTTGTAATCGGTATGCTAATACCTTACGATAGTTCAGCGTTAATGGGCGGCGGAGATGATATTTCTACTTCACCATTTACATTAGTATTCCAAAATGCAGGCTTAGCATTTGCTGCATCATTCATGAATGCAGTCATTTTAACTTCAGTGCTTTCTGCAGGTAACTCAGGTATGTATGCTTCAACTAGAATGCTTTATTCAATGAGTAAAGATAAACTGGCATACCCTATATTTGGTAAAACAAATAAAAGTGGTGTTCCTTATGTATCTTTAATCGTTACAGCAATTATAGTTATAGGCATATTTATATTGCAACACTTGAGTGGTGATGCATATGAATATATCGTAGCTGCGAGTGGTATGACTGGTTTCATCGCATGGGTAGGTATAGCTGTGAGTCATTATAGATTTAGAAAAGCATTTGATAAACAAGATTATGATAAATCTAAATTGAAATACAAAGCGAAATTATTCCCATTTGGACCTATATTTGCTGGTATCTTGTGTGTGTTAGTCATTATTGGACAAGATGTAGATTTTATTAAAACAGGTGACTTTGACCTTAACAGGTTTGTTATCACTTATATGGGAATTCCAGTATTCTTGGCGTTCTTCATTTATCATAAAGTGAGATATAAAACGAAAATGGTCCCATTAGAAAAAGTGAACTTACGACAAGATGTTGATATGGAAGAAATTAATAAATAATAAAAAAGCTATTGACTTGTATATGTATTATTGATAAGATAGGTAACGTTGAATACGAAACGAACCAAGTAGAAGCTCCCGCTTCTCACCTGTTGCGACGCTATAGGCAGTTGGCAGGTCTTATATATACATGTTAATTTCATGTGTAGAGAAGAGCGGGTATATTATATACTCGCTCTTTTTGCTTGGGATAATTTCGTAAAAATCTTGGAGGTGTCAACCATAGCAAAAGATCAAACTCAAGTTAACGAAAAGATTCGTGCAAAAGAACTACGCTTAATCGGTCAAGACGGAGAACAAATTGGTGTTAAAACTAAAAATGAAGCTCTAGAAATGGCGGAACGCGTTGGTTTAGATGTAGTCATTATGGCTCCAAACGCTAAACCACCTGTTGCTAGAATTATGGATTACGGTAAATACAAATTTGAACAACAGAAAAAAGAAAAAGAAATGAAAAAGAAACAAAAAACAATCAACCTTAAAGAAATTCGTTTAAGTCCAACAATTGAGGAACACGATTTCCAAACGAAATTGAAAAATGGACGTAAGTTCTTAGAAAAAGGCGATAAATGTAAAGTTTCAATTCGTTTCAGAGGTCGTGCAATTACGCATAAAGAAATTGGTCAACGTGTATTAGAAAAATTTGCAGAACAATGCAAAGACATCGCTACAGTTGAACAAAGACCTAAAATGGATGGACGTCAAATGTTCATCATGTTAAGTCCAATTAACGAAAAATAATAATCGATATTACAGGAGGAAATGAATCATGCCTAAAATGAAAACACACCGTGGAGCAGCTAAACGTGTTAAAAGAACTGGTTCAGGTAAATTAAAACGTTCTAGAGCTTTCACATCTCACTTATTTGCAAACAAGAGTACTAAACAAAAACGTAAATTACGTAAAGCTTCATTAGTAAGCAAATCAGATATGAAACGTGTAAAACAATTATTAGCTTATAAAAAATAATTAACGATATAAAAAAGATAAGATCGAACATATTTAGAGGAGGAATTTATTATGCCACGAGTTAAAGGTGGAACAGTAACAAGAGCGCGTCGTAAAAAGACGATTAAATTAGCTAAAGGTTACTTCGGTTCAAAACGTACATTATATAAAGTAGCAAAACAACAAGTTATGAAATCAGGTCAATATGCATTCCGTGACCGTCGTCAAAGAAAACGTGATTTCCGTAAATTATGGATTACACGTATCAATGCAGCAGCTCGTCAACATGACATGAGCTATTCAAGATTAATGAATGGTTTGAAAAAAGCTGAAATTGATATCAACCGTAAAATGCTTTCTGAAATTGCAATTTCAGATGAAAAAGCTTTTGGTGAATTAGTAGCTAAAGCAAAAGATGCTTTAAAATAATAATCAAGTAGAGTCTGGGACATGAATTATTGTCTCAGACTCTTTGTCATATAGGACAAAAGATGGTTGAAATGCAATCTCTATATTGGAGATCATTTATGTTTATCGATTCGTTTCAATTTAATTCTAGAAAAGTTAAACAATGAAAATTCAACTTTTCTCTTGTTGTCTTAAATTTAATGAATGAGATTAAAATACATATCAAATTAATTTTTGTAATTTCTAAAGTTATATTAACAATCTACAATATGATTTTGAATAATCATTTTGATAAATAACTACGGTTTGATAAAATAATGAAGAAGTCATATATGAAGGAGAAACTAATGTCTAAATTTGATGAAATGATAACAGTAGTTCCAAGAACAATTTTATTTGATAATGAAAAAAATAAATTTAATGGTTTCTTAGATAAAAATACTACAAAAGGTCAAGATATTTTTGACACACTTTCAAAATATGAGATAAAACGACGCGGTGATATGGAAGAAGACCCATCATACAAACAATTAATTTCATATTGTATATTAGAAAATGAACATGATGAAATTTTAGTTTATGAACGTTTGTCTGGTGGTGGAGAGGCACGTTTACATGGTCAGTCGTCAATCGGTGTTGGTGGTCATATGAATGATGTTAAGGGTGCTGAATCTATAAATGAAGTGTTGAGAGTTAACGCTCAAAGAGAATTAGAAGAAGAAGTTGGTTTATCGGATAGTAAGTCTCAGAATTTAGCTTACATCGGTTTCATCAATGATGACACGAATGAGGTAGGCGAAGTACATCTAGGTGTTGTCTTTAAAATCAATGTAAATAGCAATGATGTAGAATCAAAAGAAACCGACACATTGAGAATAAAATGGGTAGATCAAAGTAAAATTGATAACTATGATGAATTTGAATCATGGAGCGCTTTAATATTACAAGCTAAACAGTAGGGGTGTATAAAGATGTCCGATGTCATTCCTTTTCCTCGATCAAAAGAAAAACTGATTAGAGAAATTAAGCAATCGTTTAATAGCAATGATTTAGAGCAAATGTATCAATTGTTTGAAGACTTTGAAGAACACTTCGAATTAGATGAACAAATGGCTTTATTAAAATGTTCGATGTTATATAATATGCAGCATTTTCTAGAATTACGTGAAGAGGCCATTATTTTACTTAAACAAGGAACGACAAAGTATGATGATTTAATGGTTTATTATGTGAAAAGTTTAAACGGCTTGGGACAGTATTTTGAAGTAGTAGAAGTCATCAATCAAATTATAGATGAAGTTAATGACCATAGAACTAGAATGGAATTGTTCCCGATTAAAGAATATGCAATGAGTCAAATAGATAGTCATAATGAACATGCTACCAAAATGCTACAAAATTTCGACTCAATTTCACTTCGTGATCAAATTAATACGATACTTACATTAATTGATTATAGTCAGTTCAGCTATAAAAATACGGTTGTGAATATTATTGAGCATGTTACTCTCGCACCTAATGTGTTAAGTATCATGCTTGAATATTTACGTTTTGCAGAATATGATCAAGAGATAGATATAATAAAATACAATTTTGACATGTCTGTTATACCTAGCAAATTACCAGGATTAGAGCATACGGAATTTAAACTTAACATCATTCCAAATGTGATTCAGCACATTGAAGAAGATGCTGCGCAATTGATAGAAGAAGCGCTTCATTTAATGAATAATCATGCCATTTTATTTTATCCATTGGATATTGAGCGAATCGCTCATATAGATGTTTGGGTTGAGGCATATACGAATTACTTTAAAGCGATGATAGGTTTAGAATCTTTAGATGAGTCTAATGCGGCCATTCAATTTATTACTGAAATAGATAAATTGAATAATTAATCATTTGTATTTCGGGTAATTGTAAAAAATAGTGTTATAATAAAGCAAATAATTTCAATTTCACAGGAAAATAAAATGTTATAAGCACAGGGTTTGTGTAGTGAATAGTCCTATGCTATAATAGTGAAGTTGAAAAAATAAAATAGGATAATCATGGAGGTTTTTATACATGACAGCAACTTGGGAAAAAAAGGAAGGTAACGAAGGTGTATTAAGCGTTACAGTTCCAGCAGAAAAAGTAGACAAAGCAATTGATCAAGCTTTCAAAAAAGTAGTTAAACAAATCAATGTACCTGGCTTTCGTAAAGGGAAAGTTCCACGTCCAATTTTTGAACAACGCTTTGGTGTAGAAGCTTTATATCAAGATGCAGTTGATATCTTATTACCAGAAGCTTATGGTGAAGCTATTGACGAAACTGGAATTAAACCAGTTGATCAACCAGAAATCAATGTAACATCAATTGAAAAAGGTAAAGAAATGACATTTGAAGCTAATGTTGTTGTAGAACCAGAAGTTCAATTAGGTGACTACAAAGGTTTAGAAGTTGAAAAACAAGATGTTGAATTAACTGATGAAGAATTACAAGAATCAATTGATCATCAATTAGGTCATTTAGCAGAAATGGTTGTTAAAGAAGATGGCGCTATTGAAAATGGCGACACAGTTAACATTGACTTTGATGGCTATGTTGATGGAGAACAATTTGAAGGTGGACAAGCTGAAGGCTACGATCTAGAAATTGGTTCAGGTTCATTTATTCCAGGATTCGAAGAACAATTAGTAGGTGTTAAAACTGGTGAAGAAAAAGATGTTAACGTTACATTCCCAGAAGAATACCATGCTGAAGAATTAGCTGGTAAAGAAGCTACATTCAAAACAAAAGTTAATGAAATTAAATATAAAGATGTTCCAGAATTAACAGATGAAATTGCTAACGAATTAGATTCAGAAGCAAACACTGTTGATGAATATAAAGAAAACTTACGTAAACGTCTAACTGAACAAAAAGAAACAGATGCTGAAAACAATCAAAAAGAAGAAGCAATTAACAAAGCAGCAAACAATGCTTCAATTGATGTTCCAGATGCAATGATTAATACTGAGTTAGATCGTATGGTTCAAGAATTTGGACAACGTATGCAACAACAAGGTCTTAATTTAGAAACTTATTTCCAAATTTCTGGTCAAGATGAATCACAATTAAGAGAACAAATGAAAGACGATGCAGAAGAACGTGTTAAAACAAACTTAACATTAACTGCTATCGCTGATGCAGAAGATATTGAAGTTTCAGATGATGATATCGATAAAGAATTAGAAAAAATGAGTGAACAATTTAATATTTCAGTAGAAGATATTAAACAAACACTAGGTAATACGGATATCGTTAAAAATGATGTACGTATTCAAAAAGTTATCGACTTATTAGTTGATGAAGCTAAATTAGTAGAACCATCTAAAGATGACTCAGAAGCGTAACTAAATATAAATAGAGCAAATTGTTTTGTGAATTATATGTTAGTCGTTTAATATAGTAAACTAGTAGCAGATGCATTCAAATAATGTGTCTGCTACACTATTTTATGCAAATAACTTGTGAAAGGTGCAAGTTGCATATTAAAATACTATCTAGTATAGTCTTTAGGGAATAGGGGTGTAAATAGAATGTTCAAATTCAATGAAGGTGAAGAAAATTTAAAATGCTCTTTCTGTGGTAAAGATCAAGACCAAGTTAAAAAACTAGTAGCAGGAAGTGGCGTGTATATTTGTAATGAGTGTATAGAGCTATGTTCAGAAATAGTTGAAGAAGAATTAGCTCAATCAGAGCCTGAAGGGCTAACTGAATTACCAACACCTAAAGAAATTATGGACAAATTAAATGATTATGTTATTGGACAAGAAAAAGCTAAAAAATCATTAGCTGTTGCTGTTTATAATCATTATAAACGTGTTCAACAATTAGGACCTAACGAAGACGAAGTGGAATTACAAAAAAGTAATGTTGCTTTAATCGGTCCAACTGGTAGTGGTAAAACACTTCTAGCACAAACATTAGCTAAAACATTAAATGTACCATTTGCAATTGCTGATGCTACAAGTTTAACAGAAGCTGGTTATGTCGGTGATGATGTTGAAAATATATTACTACGTTTAATCCAAGCTGCTGATTTTGATATAGATAAAGCTGAAAAAGGTATTATTTATGTCGATGAAATTGATAAAATTGCAAGAAAATCAGAAAACACGTCAATTACACGTGATGTATCTGGTGAAGGTGTCCAACAAGCATTGCTTAAAATTTTAGAGGGCACAACAGCAAGTGTTCCACCACAAGGCGGACGTAAGCATCCAAACCAAGAGTTAATTCAAATTGATACGACTAACATCTTATTTGTACTTGGTGGTGCCTTTGATGGTATTGATGAAGTAATCAAACGTAGATTAGGTGAAAAAGTAATTGGTTTCTCTAGTAGCGAAGCATCTAAGTATGATGAAGATGCGATTCTTGAACAAATTAGACCAGAAGATTTACAATCATATGGTTTAATTCCAGAATTTATTGGACGTGTGCCAATTGTAGCGAACCTTGAGACATTAGATGTAGACGCATTAAAAAACATCTTAACGCAACCGAAAAATGCGTTAGTTAAACAATATACTAAAATGCTTGAACTTGATGATGTCACATTAGAATTTACAGATGAAGCATTGTCAGCAATTAGTAATAAAGCAATAGAACGTAAAACAGGTGCGCGTGGATTACGCTCAATTATCGAAGAAGCATTAATTGATATTATGTACGATGTACCATCTTCTGATGGCGTTGTTAAAGCAGTAATTACTGCAGAAACGATTAATGATGAAAAAGAACCTGAACTTTACGATAAAGATGGAAATCTTGTGAATAAAGAACAAACATCTGCTTAATATATTTTAAGAAGTAAACTGGGAGTGGGACTAAGCAATCAAAGTTAATTGAGATTGCTAACCCACTCCTATTTTTATTCAAAATAACCACTTTATAGTGAGAATACATATTCATTTAATAATTTGTGTAATATAATGAAACAGAGAGTTTAACAGAAAGGAGGGGCGAAAATGAAAGTTAATCCTAACGAAATTGAATTATTGATAAGTGCGGTGAAACCAGAACAATATCCTGAAACAGGTCTAAGTGAAGTCGGTTTAAGTGGAAGATCTAATGTAGGTAAATCTACGTTTATTAATAGCATGATTGGTAGAAAAAATATGGCACGTACGTCACAACAACCTGGGAAAACACAAACACTTAATTTTTATAATATTGATAATCAACTTGTATTTGTCGATGTACCAGGATACGGATACGCTAAA
Source organism: Staphylococcus sp. LKG3-1 (assembly GCF_048568385.1). Taxonomy (NCBI): domain Bacteria; kingdom Bacillati; phylum Bacillota; class Bacilli; order Caryophanales; family Staphylococcaceae; genus Staphylococcus; species Staphylococcus sp. LKG3-1. The sequence continues at coordinate 771,717 of NZ_CP183796.1, read as the reverse complement.
GTGAGCAAAAAACAACGTGAAGCTTTTGGCAAAATGATTGAAAAATATATTTCACAGCGAGAAGAATTAAAATTAGTCATTCAACTTGTAGATTTAAGACATAACCCAACTGAGGATGACATTTTAATGTATAACTACTTAAAATATTATGAAATCCCTACATTTGTGGTAGCAACTAAAGAAGACAAAATTGCAAAAGGTAAAGTACAAAAACACTTAGCAAATATTCAACAAAAATTAGAAATGGAACCGGAAGATGAAATTATAAGTTATTCATCTGTGAAAAATAATAAACAACAACAAATTTGGAATGTTATAGAAGAGTATTTGTAATTATTATAAAGAACAGGCTTTTTATCATTACATATAATAGAAAATTAAGTATAATTATGACAACAATATGACTACAGATTATAATTCTTCTAATTTACAGGACGAGTTACTTAACGCATGTCATAATTGTGTTATAATAAACTTATTGTAATATGTATGGAGGGCGTTATAAATGCATTTAATTGCGGTAAGCATTAATCATCGTACTGCAGATGTAGCACTTAGAGAAAAAGTTGCTTTCAAAGATGATGCCATGCGTTCAGCCAATGTTGATTTATATGAAACGAAATCTATTTTAGAAAACGTTATACTATCAACTTGTAACCGAACAGAAGTATATGCTGTTGCAGATCAAATTCATACGGGTCGCTATTATATACAGAGATTTTTAGCGAGATCATTTGGATTAGATGTTGAGGATATTAAAGATATGACTGAAGTAAAAGTGGGGGACGAAGCAGTAAAACATTTATTGCAAGTCACTTCAGGTTTAGATTCTGTTGTACTAGGTGAGACACAAATTCTAGGGCAAATTAGAAACGCATTCTTTTTAGCTCAAGAAGAAGATACAACAGGCACTATCTTTAATCATCTATTTAAACAAGCAATTACTTTTGCGAAGAAAGCACATAATGAGACTGATATTGCTGATAATGCAGTAAGTGTTTCGTATGCGGCTGTTGAACTAAGTAAAAAAGTGTTTGGCAAAGTCAATAATAAGCAAGCTTTAATTATAGGTGCAGGGGATATGAGTGAATTATCACTCTTAAATTTAATTGGTTCAGGTGTAACTGATATCACAATTGTAAATAGAACATTGAGTAAAGCTCAAGATTTAGCAATGAAACATCATGTTAAATTTGAACCAATGGAATCATTACCAAGACTTTTAGCAGACGTAGATATAGTAATAAGTTCAACAAGTTCAGAAAATTATATTGTGACAAATGAAATGTTGCAATCTATTAGCACTGAACGTAAACACGATTCATTAGTAATGATTGATATTGCGGTTCCTAGGGACATTGAACCGAATATAGATACAATCCACGATATGTTTAGCTATGATGTTGATGATTTGAAAGGTTTAGTAGATGCTAATCTGAGAGAACGACAACTAGCAGCAGAACAAATTATACAAAACATTCCAAATGAAATTGAAGCACATAATGAATGGGTTAATATGTTAGGCGTTGTGCCAGTTATTCGCGCACTTAGAGAAAAAGCCATGTCAATTCAAGAGGATACAATGGATAGTATAGACAGAAAATTACCTGGATTATCTGAAAGAGAACGCAAAATCATTTCAAAACATACAAAAAGCATTATAAACCAAATGTTGAAAGATCCTATAAAACAAGCTAAAGAATTGAGTAGTGATAAGAAAAGTAACGAAAAATTAGAGCTATTTCAAAACATATTTGATATTGAAGCTGAAAATGCATATGAAGCTAAAAAGCAAAAGAACAATATGAAAACAGGTCAAATCTTAAGTTTTGAATAAGCATTAGCAAATGGTGATAATATGCAAGAACTATTATTCATAAGGTTAAATGAACTAATATTATTAATTTATCTATTTAGTATTGCTTGTTATTTTTTTGATTTTATTAAAAGGTTTTATAAGATTAGAAACATTGGATTTGTTACATTGGGGATTGTTTGGGTGTTACAAACAATCTCCTTATCTTTTTACGTAACCGCAACAAATCAAGTGCCATTGGGCAATGTTTTTGATGTATTATTTGCACTTGCGTGGTTGATTATTTCGATATCAATCGTGATTAGTGTGATTAAACAAGTCAATATATCCATTTTCTTATTTAATATAATTGGCTTCGTTTTTATCGCAATTAGTACATTTCAACCTATGCACTATCAAGGTGCTGGTGAAAAATTGAATGTAATCAATGAATTACTTATTGTACACGTAACGTTTGCGATAATAAGTTATGCTGTTTTTGCCTTTGCATTTGTGAATAGCATTTTATACTTAATTCAATTTAAAAATTTGAAACAAAAGCGATTTACTCAAAAATACTTTAGAATTAGTAGTGTAGCTACACTTGAAAAAGTTGTATTTTATAATAGTTTAGTGGGTTTTTTATTTATCATATTAAGCATTATTTTAGGTGCTCAATGGGGCATCAATACGATTGGGATGGATATTTTTGTAGATCCGAAAGTAATTATGTCTGTAATTATTACGATATTGTATGGTTTATACTTATTATTAAGAGTAAGGCAGTCGATATCAAAACATAAGTTGATTTATATTAATATCATTCTATTTTGTTTAAACATGATTAATTTATTATTCACTTCCCATGTTTCTGATTTTCATCAATGGACTGGGATTTAAAGAGATACTAAATATAAATGATGAAACGCTAAATTGCTAGGAGGTTACGCAAAATGCGTAAGTTAGTCGTTGGTTCAAGAAGAAGTAAATTGGCTTTAACACAAAGTCGACAATTTATAGATAAATTAAAAGCTATTGACCCAAGTTTAGAAATAGAAATTAAAGAAATAGTGACAAAGGGTGACCTCATCGTAGATAAACAATTATCGAAAGTAGGCGGAAAAGGCCTTTTTGTGAAAGAAATTCAAAATGAATTATTTAATCATGGCATCGATATGGCGATACATTCTTTGAAAGATGTACCTAGCGTCATTCCTGATGGGTTAACTTTAGGGTGTATCCCTGACCGTGAAAATCCATACGATGCATATATTGCAAAAAATCATGTTCCTTTAAATGAACTTCCTGATAATAGCATTGTGGGAACAAGTTCGTTACGCAGAGGTGCACAAATTCTTGCAAAATATCCTAAGTTACAAATTAAATGGATACGAGGAAATATTGATACTCGTTTAAATAAACTTGAAACAGAAGATTATGATGCAATCATTCTAGCTGCTGCCGGATTAAAACGTATGGGTTGGTCTGATGATATCGTCACGAGCTATTTAGACAAAGAAACATTAATTCCAGCAATAGGTCAAGGTGCATTAGGCATTGAATGTCGTTCAGATGATGAGACCCTTTTATCACTATTGAGCAAAGTTCATAATCAAGATGTTGCTGATTGTGTCACTGCTGAACGTACGTTCTTAACTCGAATGAATGGTAGTTGTCAGGTGCCAATCGGTGGCTATGCAACAAAAGAAGCTGATGGCACAATCGAATTTACAGGGTTAATCATGTCTCCAGATGGTAAAGAACGATATCAGCACACTGTACGTGGCATAGATCCCGTTGCATTAGGTGAAGAAGTGACTAAAGTATTAAATGAACAAGGCGCGTATGAAATAATTAAAGCACTAAACGAAGAACAATAATACTTCGAGGTGAAAATAAATGAGACCAGTTATAGTAATGACTCAAACGAGTGAATTTTATAAATCAGATGTATGTATACTACATAAACCTTTCATAAATGTAGAACCGTTATCATTTAATCTGAATTTACTCGATGTTAATTATGACTGGCTTATTTTTTCGTCCAAAAAAGCTGTGGAATACTTCAAACCCTACTTATCTAAACTGAATTACAAAAAAATTGCTGTGATTGGTGAAAAAACTGCAGATTATTGTACTTCAATTGGATTGAAAGTATCATTTTGTCCTAAAGACTATTCGCAAGAAGGATTTCTGAAAGCATTTAAAACACATGAACAAAGCAATATTTTATTACCTTCTAGCGCAGCTGCTAGGTCCACGCTTGAAGAAGGATTGAAACAACAAAATTATAATGTTCAAAAGATTGATTTATATGAGCCTGTGCCACATACAAAGCATATTAAGCATGTTAAAATGTTGATTGAGCAAGGCAAAGTGGATGCAATTACATTCGCAAGTTCATCCGCAGTGCGTTATTTTTTTGAAGATAATCAAAACGTATCATTTAATAATTATTTTGTGATAGGGCAACAAACGCTGGATACATTGAATCATTATCAAAAACAAGGTATCGTTGCTGATATACAGACATTAGATGCTTTAGTTAATAAAATTTTAGAAAGTTGGGAAGAAAATGCAATTTGATAGACATAGACGTTTACGTAGTAGTAAATCAATGAGAAATTTAGTTAGAGAAACACATGTGAACAAAGAAGATTTAATTTATCCAATCTTTGTAGTAGAACGTGATAATGTTAAAGAAGAAATTAAATCATTGCCTGGCGTTTACCAATTAAGCTTAAATGTATTAGACGAAGAAATTAAAGAAGCATATGATTTAGGCATTAGAGGTGTTATGTTTTTCGGCGTTCCAAATGAAAAAGATGCTATAGGAACAGGTGCATATGATCATAATGGGATTGTTCAAGAAGCTACAAGAAAAGCAAAGGCTATGTATGATGACTTATTAGTTGTTGCAGATACATGCTTATGTGAATATACAGACCACGGTCATTGTGGTGTCATTAATGAACAAACGAAAGATGTAGATAACGATAAATCACTACCATTATTAGTGAAAACAGCTATATCACAAGTTGAAGCTGGTGCGGATATCATTGCACCTAGTAATATGATGGACGGCTTTGTTGCTGAAATCAGAGCAGGTCTAGATGACGCTGGATATTATAATGTCCCAATTATGAGTTACGGAATTAAATATGCATCAAGTTTCTTTGGTCCTTTCCGTGATGCTGCAGAATCAACACCACAGTTTGGAGATCGTAAGACTTATCAAATGGATCCAGCTAATCGTAGAGAAGCATTGAGAGAACTAGATAGTGATTTACGTGAGGGCGCAGATATGATGATTGTTAAGCCAGCCCTTAGCTTCTTAGATATTATTAGAGATGTTAGAAATACTACGAACGTTCCAGTTGTTGCATATAATGTAAGTGGTGAGTACAGTATGACTAAAGCCGCATCATTGAATGGTTGGATAGACGAAAAAGCAGTTGTTATGGAACAAATGACTTCCATGAAACGTGCTGGTGCGGATATGATTATTACGTATTTTTCAAAAGATATTTGTCGTTATTTAGACGAACAATAGTGATTAGGAGGTTATGTGAATGCGTTACAGTAACTCAGAAAAAGCAATGGCTAAAGCCGAAGAATTAATGCCTGGTGGTGTAAACAGTCCAGTAAGAGCATTTAAATCTGTTGATACACCAGCCATATTTATGGATCATGGTGAAGGTTCAAGAATTTATGATATTGATGGTAATGAATACATCGATTATGTATTAAGTTGGGGTCCTTTAATTTTAGGACACAAAAATAAACAAGTCATTGAAAAGATACATGAAGCGGTGGACAAAGGAACAAGTTTTGGTGCTTCAACATTACAGGAGAATAAATTAGCTGAACTTGTTATCGAACGTGTACCATCTATAGAAAAAGTGCGTATGGTATCTTCAGGTACTGAGGCGACGTTAGATACATTACGCTTGGCTCGTGGTTATACAGGTAGAAATAAAATTGTGAAATTTGTAGGTTGTTACCATGGTCATAGTGACTCACTATTAATAAAAGCTGGTTCTGGTGTAGCAACACTTGGATTACCTGATTCACCGGGTGTGCCAGAAGGTATTGCAAAAAACACAATTACAGTACCTTATAATGATTTAGATGCAATCAAAGTTGCGTTTGAAGAATTCGGTGACGATATCGCAGGCGTAATTGTTGAGCCTGTAGCTGGTAACATGGGTGTGGTACCTCCAGTTGAAGGTTTTTTACAAGGCTTAAGAGATATCACAACAGCGTATGGTTCGTTATTGATTTTCGATGAGGTAATGACTGGATTCCGTGTAGGATATAACTGTGCACAAGGATACTTCGATGTCACTCCTGATTTAACTTGCTTAGGTAAAGTAATCGGTGGTGGATTGCCAGTAGGTGCATTCGGAGGTAAAAAAGAAATTATGGATCAAATTGCCCCAACAGGTGATATTTATCAAGCTGGTACATTATCCGGTAATCCATTAGCCATGACGAGCGGCTACGAAACATTAAGTCAATTAACACCTGAAACGTATGACTATTTCAATAAATTAGGTGATTTACTAGAGCAAGGCTTAAAAGATGTTTTTGCCAAACATAATGTGCCAATCACTGTAAATCGTGCTGGTTCTATGATAGGATATTTCTTAAATGCAGGGCCAGTAACGAATTTTGAACAAGCTAACAATAGCGATTTAGAAATGTTTAGCCAAATGTATAGAGAAATGGCAAAAGAGGGCGTATTTTTACCACCTTCACAATTTGAAGGAACGTTCCTTTCTACTTCACATACTGAAGAAGATATTAACAAAACCATACAAGCATTTGATACAGCATTAAGTCGAATTGTATAAAGTTTAAATGATGCCCGAGCAACCAATGTGTTGAGCGGGCATTTTATTTGGATTTACTGTGATTGACGATAATGATGAAAGTTGTGAGAACATGAATAAGCAATTAAGAAATAATATGATCGTATTACTGTTCGCCGTGATATTAAGTTTGATATTAAACGCAGCGCATATATTGTTGCCATTCATGTTTGGTCCTATTATTGCAAGTGTGATTTGTGTGAGGGTCTTTCGTCTAGAGATTGAATGGCCATTTTGGCTTAGTCAGATAGGTTTGGTTTTGCTAGGTGTTCAAATTGGTTCAACTTTCACTAAAAATGTAATATTAGATATTAAAGATGATTGGTTAACGATTATTTTGATTACTGTCATGTTGTTAGCCCTAGCATTAGTGATAGCATTCTTTTTCAAAAAAATTGCCAAAGTTAATACGGAAACTGCTATTCTTAGTGTGATTCCAGGGGCTTTAAGTCAAATGTTAATCATGGCGGAAGAAAATAAAAGAGCAAATATTATGGTAGTCAGTTTGACACAAACTTCAAGGATTATTTTTGTAGTTATTCTAGTACCATTTATTTCTTACTTTTTCAGAGATAATGGTAGTAATGGTAGCCCTGAAAAGGCGACAACGAAGGTACTGACAGATGCAGTATCAATTCCCCAAATATTACTTTTAGCATTAGCAGTTTTTATTGTTTATATCATAATGAGTAAGATTAATTTTCCAACGAAACAGTTACTAGCACCGATTATAGTACTTATTAGTTGGAATTTAATTACAGGTGTAACATTTACTCTAGATAATTATATTATTGCGTCGGCCCAGGTGATCTATATGATTCGCATTGGTCTACAAATAGCTAAGTTGCTAGATCAAATGAAAGGGAGAATTGCAGTTGCGATTGCATTTCAAAATGTACTTTTGATATTACTTGCCTTTATCATGGTGTTGCTAATTTCGATGGTGTCTAATCATTCTGTAAATGAATTGTTCCTTGGTGCTGCACCTGGTGGCATGAGCCAAATCGTATTAGTAGCAATTGAAACAGGTGCCGATGTGGCGCTGATATCGAGTTATCATATTTTTAGGATATTCTTTATTTTATTCTTAATTGCACCTTTATTAGGTCATTTACTCAAATATATAGATAGATCACATTCTTAGAGCTATTAGAATTTATTGATTTACTATTGAGTTTGATTAGGTATTTTAAAATGAAATATGTTCACAAATAACCTTCTATGAATAGAAGGTTATTTTTTAATGAAAACAAAATGCATAAAATAATAATCAGACATTTTAAGGGGATTATCATTAATTTCATTCCAATTTTTAAATATGGGTAACTTAATATTCTTATTTATAGGTCTACTAATGATCGGTATCGTATTATCAGTCTACGAAGGCACAATGCCAGGCACACTACCGACACTATTCTTTTCAAATGTTCGTTATAGAACACTGTCTTGGACATTTAACATTTCAGTGTCTGTGTTTGGTGGTACGACACCTTTAGTAGCGACATGGTTGGTACATGAAACTGGAAACAACATTGCCCCAGGCTTTTATTGGTTAATAGTGAGTATTATTGGCCTTATAGTTGTCGTGTTTTTATTTAAAGACACTTCAAAACAGTCTTTAAAAGGCTCTTATCCAACTGTTTCTAATGAAAAAGAATTTAAAATAGCTGTTGAAAACCCTAAGGATTCATTATGGTGGCATTCAGAAAGCCAACAAAATAAATAATCTATTAATTACATTATGAAACAGCGATGTACTTTTTAATGATTTCATTTTACTTATAACAAATGAAATCATTGAAAAGTATTTTTTTATTTAAAAATAAGCATATAGGTTATGAATATATACGAGTCACTTTTACAAGTAATTTAGTTTAACAAATTTTAATCATCTAATTATTTAGTTATGGTTATAAATCGGATTGTTTGGACAAGACTGCAAATGCGCATTATACAATCCAGCAGCCTCTAAAAATGAAAAAACTGTTACTGGACCTAAAAATTTGAACCCATAACTTTTTAAAGATTTTGAAAGTTTTGTTGCACGTTCATCTACAGTAATTCGGTCACTAGGTTGTTTGTAACCACAATTAATGGGTTCATAATCAACAGTTGACCATAAATAATCACTGAAACTACCGTAGTCTTTTTCAATTTCAAAGTAACCTTTTGCTTGACTTACAATTGCTTCTAATTTTTTTCTGTTATGTACGATATTAGGGAAAGTCATTAATTGATCAATATCCTTATCTGTCATTTTTACAATTTGATGAGGATCGAAATCATAAAATGCTTGTTCATAGGATTCTTTTTTCTTTAATATTGTTAACCATGAAAGACCAGCATGTTGAGATTCTAGTGCTAAGAGTTTAAACAATTTGAGACTATCATATAGTGGTTGCCCCCATACTTCGTCATGATATTTTAAATAGATTGGATCTTTGGTACCAAATGCACAGTCGTTCATAAATTTCACTCCATTTTATTGACTTATTTTAACATCCATTATACTATAATTAAGTAAATAAATATTGTCTACTGGGAAGAGTAAATAGGCTTGAATTTAACAGAGAGTACAAGAATGCTGAAAATGTACAATTTAACTTATTGAAGGTAGCCCACATTGAACTTTAACTGAACACTAATCATATGAAGATATCTGTTTAATAGGTTAAAGCGTGCTTGAGCGTTAATCATGTAATTAAGTGCTTGAAATTAGTTTGTAATTTCTTGAATTTAGGTGGTACCACGGAATATCCGTCCTATTTTGATAGGGCGGATATTTTTATTTTTAAGGAGGATTTTAACACATGGAAATGAAACCAAAATATAATCCAAGGGAAGTTGAGTCTGGACGTTATGACCAATGGGTAAACAGTGGATATTTTAAAGCAAAAGATGATCAATCTAAAGAAACATATACAATCGTTATTCCGCCTCCAAATGTAACTGGTAAATTACATCTTGGTCATGCTTGGGATACAACATTACAAGATATATTGACACGTATGAAACGCATGCAGGGTTACGATACCTTATATCTGCCAGGCATGGATCATGCAGGCATTGCGACACAAGCTAAAGTAGAAGCAAAATTAAATGAACAAGGTTTATCTCGACATGATTTAGGAAGAGAAAAATTCTTGGAGCAAGCATGGGACTGGAAAGAGGAATATGCAAACTTTATCAGACAACAATGGGCTAAACTTGGTCTTGGTCTAGATTATAGTAGAGAAAGATTCACATTGGATGAAGGTTTAAGTAAAGCAGTTAAAAAAGTATTCGTTGATATGTACAATAAAGGCTTGATTTATCGTGGCGAATATATTATTAATTGGGATCCTATTGCGCGCACGGCTTTATCTGATATTGAAGTTATACATGAAGATGTGCAAGGCAAATTTTACCATTTTAAATATCCTTATGCAGATGGTAATGGTTATATTGAAATTGCAACGACGCGTCCAGAAACGATGTTAGGTGACACTGCAATTGTGGTTAACCCGAATGATGAACGTTATAAAGACGTAATAGGTAAAACAGTTATTTTACCTATTGTAGGTAGAGAATTACCAATATTGGCTGATGAATATGTAGATATTGAATTTGGTAGTGGTGCGATGAAAGTTACACCTGCGCATGACCCAAATGATTTTGAAATAGGTAATCGACATGATTTAGAGCGTATTATTGTCATGGATGAATCAGGTAAGATGAATGACAAAGCTGATAAATACCAAGGCATGGATCGTTTTGATTGTCGTGAACAATTAGTAAAAGATTTAGAAGCGGAAAACCTAGTCATTAAAATTGAAGAGCATGAACATTCAGTTGGTCATTCTGAGCGTTCTGGTGCAGTCGTAGAACCTTATTTATCTACGCAATGGTTCGTTAAGATGAAACCACTTGCTGAACAAGCATTAAATAACCAAAAAACAGACGACAGAATCGATTTTGTTCCAGCCCGCTTTGAAAAAACATTTAATCGATGGATGGAAGAAATTCGAGATTGGACAATATCTAGACAACTTTGGTGGGGGCATCAAATTCCAGCATGGTACCATAAGGAAACTGGTGAAATATTTGTAGGTGAGCATGAACCAGAAGATATTGAAAACTGGGTACAAGATGAAGATGTCTTGGATACTTGGTTCTCCAGTGCTTTATGGCCGTTTTCTACACTAGGCTGGCCTGATGTTGAAGCAGATGACTTCCAACGTTATTTCCCAACAAATGCTTTAGTGACTGGTTATGATATTATCTTTTTCTGGGTAGCTAGAATGATTTTCCAAGGATTAGAATTTACTGGAAAACGTCCGTTCAATGATGTATTATTACATGGATTGGTTCGAGCGGAAGATGGCCGTAAGATGAGTAAATCGCTCGGTAATGGTGTTGACCCAATGGATGTTATTGATGAATATGGCGCTGATAGTTTACGCTATTTCTTAGCCACAGGATCGTCACCAGGTCATGATTTACGTTATTCTACTGAAAAAGTGGAGTCTATATGGAATTTTATTAACAAAATTTGGAATGCTGCGAGATTCAGTATTATGAATATTGGTGAAGACTTTACGGTAGAACAAGTTGACTTATCAGGTGATTTATCACTTGCTGACAAGTGGATTTTAACTCGCTTAAACGAAACAATTGAGAATGTAACAGAATTAAGTGATAAATATGAGTTTGGTGAAGTAGGCAGAACGTTATATAATTTCATATGGGATGAATTCTGTGATTGGTATATTGAAATGAGTAAGATACCAATGAATGGTGAAGACGAAGCACAGAAACAAATCACGCGCTCTGTACTTACTTATGTACTAGATAATACGATGAGAATGCTACACCCATTCATGCCATTTGTGACTGAACAAATTTGGCAAAATTTACCTCACGAAGGTGAAACAATTGTTAAAGCTGCTTGGCCAAAAGTAAACGAAGCGCTTGTTTTTGATGACAGTAAAGAAACAATGCAGCAACTCGTTGAAATTATAAAATCTGTAAGACAGTCACGCTTAGAAGTGGATACACCTTTATCTAAGGCGATTCCAATTTTCATTAAAGCAAAAGATGAAAATATTAAAGAAACATTGTTGAATAATTCAAATTATATAGATAGATTTTGTCATCCAAGTGAATTAACGATTGATACAACAATTGAAATTCCTGAAAAAGCAATGACATCTGTAACGACAGCCGGTGAAGTTGTACTTCCATTAGAAGGTTTGATTGATATGGATAAAGAGATTGCACGTTTAGAAAATGAACTTTTAAAATGGGAAAAAGAGCTAGATCGAGTAAATAAAAAATTAGCAAATGAAAACTTCGTCAATAAAGCACCTGAAAAAGTGATTAATGAAGAACGTGAGAAAAAGCAAACCTATCAAGAGAAATATGATGGTGTTAAATTACGAATTAATCAATTAAAAGCATAGGAGTCCTTAAGATGAATTACCTAGATAGCTTATATTGGATACACGAGCGAACTAAGTTTGGTATAAAGCCAGGCGTCAAACGCATGGAATGGATGCTAGAGCGCTTGAATAATCCACAATTTAATATAAATGGTATTCATGTAGGTGGTACAAATGGTAAAGGATCGACCGTTTCATATTTGAGATCAGCACTTGTTGATAACGGATATGAAGTGGGCACATTCACTTCACCATTTATCGAGACCTTCAATGAACGCATTAGTTTAAATGGGAATCCAATAAGTGATGATGAGATTGTTGCACTCGTTCAACACGTCAAACCCGTCAGTGAAGCATTAGAAATAGAAACAGAACTTGGCACTGCTACCGAATTTGAAATTATAACAACAATGATGTTTTTATATTTTGGAGAAATTCATCCAGTAGATTTTGTTATAGTCGAAGCAGGATTAGGTATTAAAAATGATTCGACTAATGTATTTAAACCAATATTATCAATCCTTACAAGTATTGGGTTAGATCATACAGACCTTTTAGGTGATACTTATGTAGATATCGCGAAAGACAAAGGCGCTATCGTTAAACCTAATACACCTGTTATTTATGCCGTGAAAAACGATGAAGCACTTAAAGTGATTAGAGATTATGTTGAGCAACAAGAGGCTGAAGGCATCGAATTAGATCGCGATATTAGTATTATTTCAGAAGATGAAGAATTTACTTATCGCTATAAAGATTATGAATTAGAAACACTACTTCTGAATATGGTCGGTGAACATCAAAAAGAAAATGCAGCTCTAGCGATTACGGCATTAATTGAATTAAATGAAGATGGTATCGTTGATTTAGATTTCAATAAAATGATAGATGGTATAGAATCCGTAAGTTGGACTGGTAGAATTGAACAAGTAAAAGATCAGCCTTTAATGATTATGGATGGAGCGCATAATGTAGAAAGCGTAGAAGCGTTAATTAGCACAATTAAGCAATATTACAACATAGAAAATATAGATATCTTGTTTTCAGCAATTAAAGGAAAGCCCATCAATGCCATGGTAGATCAACTTAAAACGATTGCATCGACATTCTATATTACTGATTTTGATTTCCCGAAAGCCTTAACAAAAGAAGAGATTTTTGAAGACGTCAGATACGATCAAAAAGCACTTGTTGATGATTATGTTAAGTTTATAGAAACTTATGAGGGTGAAGGTTTAATCATTACTGGCAGTTTATACTTTATTAGCGAAGTAAAATCTAAAGTGAATTTTAATGAGAGCAATTAGGACATAAATGATGCATATATTAAAGTATAGCAATATGTCTAGTTATATGAGCTTGAGTTTAATACTACCTAAACTGAAACTTATTCGTAAGTGCTACTAAAATTCTATATGGTTTACTAATGTTAAAGTTCTTTAGTGAAGCGTAACTTTAAGATTAACAGGCTGAGACATCATTGATGTTTCAGCCTGTTGTTGTTTTAGTTTCAATGATATACGTGTGAGGTAATATATTATTATGAAGAAAATATGTATTTGTGATAGAAATTCAACGTAGTAAACGGGCGCTAAGCGTATTGAATTTCGTCTAAAAATGAAACATATATTTCCTATTTAAATTTGGTGTTATATGATAGTATTTACAAAGGGGAGGTATGAGAATAAAATGGCAGACAAGAAATTCCCAAAAGATGCAATGCGAGTTTTAAAAGAGACAAGCCGAACTTTTTATATACCGATTACTTTTTTAGAAAAAGAATTAAAGCATACGGTAGCTTCTGCGTATCTCGTATTACGAGCAATAGATGAAATTGAAGACCATGAAGCATTAAGTAACGATATGAAATACAATATGCTCATGCAAATAAGTGAATTATTTAAGGAAACATTCGACGAGGATAAATATTTACAAATTTTAGCGCCTGTTAAAAATGACATGCCTGAAGTTACAATACGATTAGGCGAATGGATAGATGCTTGTCCAGAACATACGAGAGCTGTTGTATTAGAGGCTTCAAGTGAGATGGCGTATGGTATGGCAAAATGGGCGAAAGCCAATTGGGATATCCATACTAAAGCGGATTTAGATGACTATACATATTATGTTGCAGGACTTGTTGGTGTGATGCTTTCACAACTTTGGGATCTTTGCGCTGGCGTTAAAACAGACCGAGATTTAGCTATAGGATATGGTCGAGGTTTACAAGCTGTAAATATTCTGAGAAATCAACATGAAGATTATGAAGAACGAGGCGTAAGTTTTGTTCCAGATGATTGGGACAGAGATGACTTGTTCGAATATGCTCAAGATAATTTAGCTAAAGCTGATGCTTATATGAAAGACATTAATAAAAAGACAATATTATTATTTTGTCGCTTACCATTGGCACTTGCACATAAATCGCTTAAAGCGATGAAAAATGGACGTGAAAAAATATCACGTTCTGAAGTAGAAGAAACAGTTGAAGAAATACAAAAAGATTAATGATGCATTAAAAATGTCTCAGTTAGAATTAATAAAGAAACAGCAATCAAATTTATATTTGATTGCTGTTTCTTTATTTTAGTGTATATATACAAACTATTGCTAATTATAACTTTCATTTTAGAACAAAAAATAAATTTAAATTTAAGATTATATTAATATTATCTGTTTTTTGTTAATTTTGTTATTTAATAAATAATTCATGTTATAATGGGTGATAGGAGGTGCTTAAGTGTTTCTATTGTTTTTAATTTGCCCTATTTTATTTAGTTATTTATATCAGTTAAGTTTTGTAGAGAAGCTTGATTTGACTTACTTTAAATTACGTTCGCATTGCGATTATTGTTATCGACAACTTCGAATTTATGAAATGATCCCGATATTTAGCTTTTTATTTCAAAGAGGTAAAACGACATGTTGTAATAAACAACTCAATCGTTGTTATTTCGTTGGTGAAAGTCTTGCTTTATTACCAGTATTTTTTGTACTACAATATAACACTTTATTAAACATAGATTATTCCACTTTTTTACTCATTTATTTATTCTTACTTGTGCTTGCACTTTATGATATTGCTACCTTTTCAATCCCCTTACATATGCTGTTTATTTTTACATTTTGTATTTGTGTTATAGTACCGATACATTTCATTTCTTTTTTACTCGTAAGTAGTTTACTTCATTTAATATATTTCTTTTGTAATAAATCAATTGGATACGGAGACATTCTTGTCTTCTCTGTATTAGCATTAGCACTGCCGTTTTCTTTATTTAGATACCTTTTTTTATTTACTTTTATTATCGGTGGCGTATTTGCGTTATTTCATTTCATATTTTTTAGAAATACCAAACAGTGTGTACCACTGATTCCTTTTATCTTTCTTGCATTTAATCTCACAATCATATTCCAACAAAGTATAAGCTACGGAGTGAAGTTCTTATGAAAATAAAGGATCTTGCAAATCATCAAAAACCCAGGGAGCGTATGTTAAATTATGGTGCCTCTCATCTATCACATGCTGAATTACTAGCAATTTTAATTAATACTGGTAGAAAAGGATATTCTAGTTTAGATATTGCGAATGAATTACTTAAATCTATTGTGAATTTAAAAGAATTAAAGCATCTATCAATTAATGATTTAAATAAAATCAAAGGCGTTGGACTATACAAAGCACTCACTTTAAAAGCTGCTTTTGAATTAGGTGAACGAATGCATTCTGGAAGTGTTGATGATAAAATTCAAATCAATAGCCCTAAAGATGTAGCAGACTTTATGATGGGGAAAATGGAACATTTAACTCAAGAAAAATTTATAGCGTTATTTTTAAATTCTAAGAATATCATTATCAAGCAAAAAACAATTTTTATGGGGACATTGAATAGTGCTATTGTGCATCCTCGAGAAATCTACAGTGAAGCAGTTAAATGTGCAAGTAATGCAATTATTGTCCTTCATAACCATCCTTCAGGCGATACTACACCATCACTAGAGGATATTAAAACTACAGATAGATTACGAGAATGTGGAGATATATTAGGCATACAATTATTAGATCATGTCATTATTGGTGATCATACATATTTAAGTATGGTTGAAGAAGGTTACTTTGACATATAATAGAATGTCTAATTTCAATTTTTTGTTATAAAATAGATGAGGTATAATGAAATAGTTAACTAAGGAGGGAGAATGTTTGGGGATTTTATTTTTAATTGGGCTATTAATTCCAGTTGTATATTTAATGCAACTGACAAAAAAGAAAGTAGCTATTAATTTGAAACGGACAATAAATACAATTGTCATCTCGATCATTAGTGTTTTAATAGTAACCATTTTATTTATTGTCTTTAATCATGCGAAAATTGAGATATGGCATACTGTTATCAGTGCAATCATTGTATCAATCGTATGGGCATTATTATTAAGCGCGTGTTATTATGTTTATCAAATACTTTCTAATAATGTAAAAAAATAAGTTGTTTCTCTTAAATATAGTAATAGTTGATGTACGACTGAATTAAGTATGATTAAATTTTAACCATGAATGCATTATAAAAATAATTTGATGTAGAAAGCTAAAATCAAAATTTCGATTAATCATTTCATGCTCCAATTCAAGAATGGATGACCATGTTACGGTTCATCTATAAACTAAAGCGCATGCAAAACCATCGCTAATTTTGAGTTAAAAACAGTTTTATAACGTAGAGATGTTTATCACTATGCATTAAAAAAGCCTGAGGCATCTATTCATGCCTCAGTCTCAGATTATTCACATGCATCTTACTCAAATGAATCTATTCACTGTTTTCCAATTTCATAAATATTAATTTAATTTATAAAGTTGAAATAGTAGTTAAAATGATCCATGATCCAAAGAATTCCTTGATATCCTAAGTAGATACATAATACAATGATTCCAATATATATTAAAACTCTTAATAAAGATAAACCTACTCTAAATAATAGTATAACCAAGAGGGCAAGCAGGATTATAGATAAAATATTCATTCTATGTTCACTCCCTTTGCTTTTAATTGTACTATGAATTGAATGACTATTCATCGGTCTATGGGGAACTTTTTAAATACTACTTCAGACTGATGATTTTTTATGGGTAAAATTTTATAATTTAACATGACTTAATAGGAGGATGGTTCATGCGTTTTATATTTAGCATCATTAAAAATATTGTAGCAATTATAGCAATCGTTATTATTGTATTCTTTGCGCTTAAATATGCACCTTTTTTAAAAGACCAACAATGGAATCCAGTTAGTAACGATGAACCATCTGTAAACCATACGCAAACGAAAAAAGATTTAGCTGGAGGTCAACGTTATACTGTTAAAGATAATGATATATTGAATAACGTGCCACTCAGCCAAACTAAAAATGTTTTTGATTGGATAGATAAAAAAGAATTCATGTCTGTATCTGGCATATACAGGATGGGATACAGTGATGATTATTTAGCTGGTCAGCGCGGAGATGAATTTATTATTTATAAATTTGGCTCAGATTCAATCAGAGTATATAGAACAGAAATAGAGATGGAGCAAGATTTAAACCAACTGGGTGAACATATAGAACTATTACCACCTTCAAGCTACGAGTAAGGCGTTTGAATTCTATGCTAAAATGCGTTAGCCTTATATAAGTAAAAACGTTAAAGGTTGGTGTCTAATTATGAGTGAAGAAAAATCTAATGATAAAAAAGTAGATGAGCAAGCTAAAGCACAAAATCTATTTGCACGTTGGAGAAAAGAAGAAACATTATATAAAGAAGATGAAAAAGAAGCCGAAAAGAACGCTAACACTGAAACTTCAGAAGAAGATAAATCATAATATTTAGTTCATAGGTAAATAAGTCTGAAACCAAAACGTTTCAGACTTATTTTATTATAATGTAACGACTTTTATTTGTTTGAATTGTGGTTTCATATTTGAACAATGAGTGGGTAACTATACTATGTTTTATATAGATAATACGTCTTAGCACTTTATTTATTTAATATCGATCATTTTAATACACTATTCACGTTGAAAATTGTTATAATACAATGTATCGTTCTCTTATATATTAATTAAAAGTAGTTTGTTAAAGTTTGTATTTGTAGAATACCTAAACAAAAAGAACTGATTTGAAAATTATTGAGGTTCGTGCTTTATTTCAAACTATGAGTAATATAAAATGATAGAAGAACATAAAATAGTCGTGTAATAGAGGTGTTTAGGTTGTCAAAGTTTTTTAAAAACAACAAATTGATTGTTATTTTGTGTGCAATCATTGTGTTTATTGCCTTAATAGGCGTGTCTTTACGTTCGCAATCGCAATCACCGGTAGAACAATACGTAGGGGATTCTGTAGCGTTTGGACAAAAAGCGGTAAGTTATCCTGTGCAATTTGTGACTGGATCAATTAATAATCTATTTTCAAACGATGGTTCAAAAGAGCAATCGAAAAAATTGAAGCAATTAGAAGCTGAAAATGAAAGATTAGAAAGTGAAAATAAAAAGTATAAAAAAGAATTGGATATTGAAGATATATCTAAGTTTGAACCCATCTCTAGTACGGTTTTATCTAGGAATCCAGATCAGTGGATGAATACATTAATCATTAATCAAGGGTCTAAAGATGGCATTCAAAATAATATGGCTGTCATGACATCAGAAGGCTTAGTTGGTCGTATTTCTAAAGTTAATCAATTTTCATCTCAGGTTGATTTGATTTCAACCAATACACGTGCCAATCGATTATCAGTAAATATCCAACACGATAGTAAAAATGTCTTTGGTTTAATTGATCATTATGATTCGAAAAGTGAAGAATTAGTAATTACTGATATTAATAACAAAGATAGCATTAAAAAAGGAGATAAAGTTGTTACGAGTGGTTTAGCGGATCAACTACCTAGCAGTATTTACATAGGAGAAGTATCTAAAGTTGAAAATGATGAGTATGGGCTATCGAAAGAGGTTCGAGTTAAAACGGCAGCTAATTTATCAGACTTAAACCATGTTTATGTAGCTAAAAGAGATCCTAAGACGATACCTGACGATGGAAGTGGGGATAATTAATGCGAGCTTTATACTACTTTCTAATCGGTATAGTTTTATTCTATATTGACACAGTTATTGGGTTAGTCATTCCAATGCAAATAGGGGATAAGGACATTGTTTTTGTACCTCATTTGATGCTTATGTATTTACTATTAATTTGTGTTTACAGAAGCTTTGGTGTTGCTATGATTTTAGCTGCTGTATTTGGAATAGTAACGGACCTTTATTTCGGTAGTTTTTACGGATTATATTTATTTGGCTTCATTTTATTTGTTGTCATCATGGACTTTTTCTTTAAAACGTTTTATAGAGATAACACGATGCTATTTATTACGGTTTGGTTAAGTACGATATTCTTAGAAATATACGTTGCAATCATTTATAGTATATTAGGTTTAATTGCATTTAATTTTATAGACTTTATTGTTTTCAGACTAATACCAACACTAATATTAAATTTCATTTTATTAGTGATACTATATCCAATTATTACTAAATTCTTCAGAAAAGTACAAATGAAGATTGACAGTAAGTAATCGTAATGCTAAAATGCAGTAGTTGAGTAGTTTTTAGCTACATACAACCGCTCGGATTCAGGTTAAAGTACATGTATGTCACCTGAGTTTGGCGTGACTTAAATTATTAGGAGGTGCAAAGTATGTTTGCTATTATTGAAACAGGTGGAAAACAAGTTAAAGTTGAAGAAGGACAAGAAATCTTCGTTGAGAAATTAGATGTTAACGAAGGTGATTCATTTACTTTTGACAAAGTATTATTTGTAGGTGGAGATGCAGTTAAAGTTGGTGCGCCAACAGTTGAAGGTGCTTCAGTTACTGCTACAGTACAAAAACAAGGTCGCGGTAAAAAAATCACTGTATTCACATACAAACGTCGTAAAGACTCAAAACGTAAAAAAGGTCATCGTCAACCTTACACTAAATTAACAATCGACAAAATCAACGCGTAATCATGATTACTGTTGATGTTACATTGAACGATGCCGGTCAAGTAACTGATGTTATCATGGATGGTCATGCAGAACATGGCGAATATGGACATGATATAGTTTGTGCAGGTGCATCCGCAGTTCTCTTCGGAAGTGTTAATGCTATAATGGGATTAACAAGCGAGAAGCCCGACATTGATTACAATGATGACGGTGGACATTTCCACGTTAGAAGTGTAGACACTACAAATGAACAAGCGCAATTAATTCTTCAAGCAATGCTCGTATCATTGCAAACAATTGAAGAGGAATATAAAGAAAATATTAGACTAAATTATAAGTGAGGTGCAAGCATATGTTAAAATTAAACTTACAATTTTTCTCATCTAAAAAAGGACTTGGTTCTACAAAAAACGGTCGTGACTCAGAATCAAAACGTTTAGGAGCTAAACGTGCTGATGGTCAATACGTTACAGGTGGTTCTATTTTATTCCGCCAACGTGGTACTAAAATTTATCCTGGTGAAAATGTAGGTCGTGGTGGCGACGATACATTATTCGCTAAAATCGACGGCGTTGTTAAATTTGAACGCAAAGGTCGCGACAAAAAACAAGTTTCTGTATACGCAGCAGCTGAGTAATTTTTGTCATCGTTAACACCAGAAGTGATCACTTCTGGTGTTTATTTTTTGTCTTTATTTTCTAGTTAATGAGATAATGATATAATAAAAAAGATATAGAAGTTTAAAATTTGAAAAAAAGAGGTGAAATCATGTTTGTTGATCAAGTTAAAATATCGCTTAAAGCAGGCGATGGTGGTAATGGTATTACAGCTTATCGCAGAGAAAAATATGTACCATTTGGTGGGCCAGCCGGTGGTGACGGTGGAGATGGCGCGTCTATTATATTTGAAGTTGATGAAGGCTTACGAACTTTATTAGATTTTAGATACCAAACACATTTCAAAGCTAAAAGAGGTGACGGTGGTCAAAGCAGCAATATGCACGGTAAAAACGCTGAACACCTTGTCTTGAAGGTACCACCAGGCACTATTATTAAAAGTGCAGATTCTGAAGAAGTATTAGCAGATTTAGTTGAAAATGGCCAACGTGCCGTTGTAGCTAAGGGGGGACGTGGAGGACGCGGAAACTCTCGATTTGCGTCACCAAGAAACCCTGCGCCTGATTTTAGTGAAAACGGAGAACCTGGCGAGGAAATTGAAGTAACCTTAGAGTTGAAATTACTTGCGGATGTTGGACTAGTAGGTTTTCCGAGTGTCGGTAAATCAACATTGTTATCTATCGTTTCTAAAGCTAAACCTAAAATTGGAGCATACCACTTTACTACAATTAAACCAAATTTAGGTGTAGTATCTACTAAAGATCAAAGAAGCTTTGTTATGGCTGACTTACCAGGTCTGATTGAAGGTGCTTCCGAAGGTGTTGGATTAGGGCATCAATTTTTAAAACATGTTGAACGTACTAAAGTAATCGTACATATGATAGATATGAGTGGTTCTGAAGGACGAGATCCCTATGAAGATTATAAAGTAATTAACGAAGAATTAAGCGCATATGAACATCGTTTAGAAGAAAGACCACAAATAGTGGTAGCAAATAAGATGGATATGCCGAATGCAGAAGATAATTTAGCTTTATTCAAAGAAGAAATAAACGACGATTCAGTACACATTATACCGCTTTCTACATTTAAGCATGACCACATAGATGAATTACTTTATGCGATTGCTGATAAATTAGAAGCAGTTAAAGACATTGACTTCAGTAAAGATGAGGAAGAAGATTTAGGTGTGAATAGAGTTGTTTATAAACATACGCCTAGTCAAGATAAATTCACTATTACTAGAGATGATGATGCTGCATACGTTGTTAGTGGTAAGGCAATTGAAAGAATGTTCAAGATGACTGATTTCAATAGTGATCCAGCAGTACGTCGTTTCGCACGTCAAATGCGCTCAATGGGTATTGATGATGCTTTAAGAGCACGTGGTTGTAGAAATGGTGATATCGTGAGAATTTTAGGTGGAGAATTTGAATTTGTTGAATAGGAGTGCATAATATGGACAAAAAAGATTACAAAAAGTTTTACTTAATTCGTGAGGATGTATTACCTGAATCTGTTGTGAAAACTTTAAAGATAAAAGAAGTCTTAAAAAATGATCCATCACTGTCCATATTTGAAGCTGTTAAGCAATTTGATTTATCAAGAAGTGCATTCTATAAATACAGAGATACGATATTTTCAATTGATGAAAAAATCGAATCAACAAGAGAGTTTACGTTGATATTATACGTAAATGATATTGTAGGCATGTTAGCAGAAGTACTGAATACATTATCGAATTTAGATTTATCTGTCTTGACAATTCATCAAAGTATACCGATGGAAGGTAGAGCAACCATCACACTTTCATTGGATGCTACAAGTACCGATTTAGAGATTGATGATGTAATGGAAGCATTAAGAATCGTTGATCATGTTTCTAAAGTGGAATTAATTAGTATGACTATATAAGGAAGTGTATTCATGTACGCATATATTAAAGGCACATTAACTGAATTAAACCCTACACACGTAGTTGTTGAGGCTTCAGGTGTTGGTTATGAAATACAAACGCCAAATTCTTATCGTTTTCAGAAATACATGGACCATGAAGTGGTTGTACATACATCACTTATCGTGCGAGAAGATGCACAATTGCTTTACGGTTTTATAAATCAAGAAGAAAAAGATATGTTTTTAAGCCTAATTAAGGTAACTGGCATCGGACCTAAATCAGCATTGGCTATACTCGCAAGTAGTTCACCAAACGATGTCAAAATAGCAATTGAAAATGAAAATGATGCTTACTTAACAAAATTTCCTGGCATAGGCAAAAAAACAGCGAGACAAATTGTATTGGATCTTAAAGGCAAGGTCCAAATTAATGATGTAGACAGTAGCCAAATTTTAAATATGGATACTCAGGACCACGCTAATGCACCGATTATTAAAGAAGCTTTGCTTGCTCTAGAAGCTTTAGGGTACTCTAAGCGAGAATTAACAAAAGTTGAAAAATCATTGAGTAAAGAAACATTTGACTCAGTAGACGATGCGGTTAAACGAGGCTTACAATTACTTATAGCATAAATATACAATTATATTTAAAAAGGGGGTAAAAAAATGGATGATAGAATGGTTGATCAATCTATGCATGATGAAGAATCTTCATTTGAGTTATCTTTAAGACCAACGAAACTACGCCAATATATTGGACAATCTACGATTAAGTCAAATTTAGAAGTGTTTATTAAAGCTGCCAAAATGCGACAAGAACCGTTAGATCATGTTTTATTATTTGGTCCCCCTGGTTTAGGTAAAACAACATTATCAAATATTATAGCCAATGAAATGGAAGTAAATATCAGAATCATTTCAGGCCCTTCTATAGAACGGCCGGGTGATTTGGCTGCAATTCTTTCAAGTTTACAACCTGGAGATGTGCTATTTATAGATGAAATTCATAGATTGAGTAGCGTTGTTGAAGAAGTATTGTATCCGGCGATGGAGGATTTCTTTTTAGATATTGTTATTGGTAAAGGTGAGGAAGCACGGAGTATTAGAATTGACTTACCGCCTTTCACGCTAATTGGTGCCACAACAAGAGCTGGTAGCTTAACTGCACCATTACGAGATAGATTTGGTGTACATTTAAGACTTGAGTATTACCAAGAGCTTGAATTAAAAGAAATCATCGTACGTACGGCAGAAGTTTTAGGCACTTCCATTGACGACGAAAGTGCAATTGAGTTAGCGAAACGTAGTCGTGGTACACCAAGAGTAGCAAATAGGTTGTTGAAACGCGTGCGTGATTTCCAACAAGTCAACGAAGATGAATTAATAAGTATTGCCACAACAAGAGCTTCATTACAATTACTTCAAGTTGATGATGAAGGTTTAGATTATATTGATCATAAAATGATGAATTGTATTTTAGAACAATATAAAGGTGGCCCTGTTGGCTTAGATACGATTGCAGTTTCGATTGGTGAAGAACGTGTAACTATCGAAGATGTTTACGAGCCATTTTTAATTCAAAAAGGATTTATAGAACGTACACCAAGAGGTAGAAAAGCGACACCTTATGCATTTGAACATTTTAGCAAGAAGAATGGAAAGAAGGAATAAGTTTGGATATTGAAGCATTTGATTATCACTTGCCTGAAGCATTAATTGCACAAACACCTCTGAAGAACAGAGATGAAAGTAGATTGCTAATTCTTGGCAGACAATCTGGTAATATTGAACATAAACATTTTAAAGATGTCACAGATTACCTTAATGAAGGGGATACACTTGTATTAAATGATACAAGGGTTATGCCAGCACGTTTATTTGGAATGAAAGAAGAAACAGGTGCTAAGGTAGAAATGTTAATGCTTACTCAAATCGAAGGCAATGATTGGGAAGTATTATTAAAACCAGCTAAAAGAATTAAGGTTGGTAACAAATTGACCTTTGGTGAAGGGAAAATCATAGCCGAATGCATTGAAGAATTGGATCAAGGTGGTCGTATCATGCGATTGCACTATGATGGTATCCTTCAAGAGCGTTTGGATGAGCTAGGTGAAATGCCATTGCCACCATATATTAAAGAACGGTTAGATGATCAAGAACGTTATCAAACTGTATATGCTAAAGCATCAGGGTCGGCAGCAGCACCCACTGCAGGATTGCATTTCACAGATGAATTGTTAGAACGTATTAAAGCTCAAGGTGTAAATATAGCTTTTATTACATTACATGTAGGTCTAGGAACATTTAGACCAGTTAGTGTAGATAATATCGATGATCATGAAATGCATAGTGAATATTATCAAATGGATGAAACTACAGCAAACCTTTTAAATAGTACAAGAGACAATGGTAATCGAATTATTTCTGTTGGTACGACTTCTACAAGAACTTTAGAAACAATTATGCAATCAAGTGATAGATTTGTCGCTAAAAGTGGATGGACAGATATTTTTATCTTCCCTGGATTCAATTTTAAAGCAATTGACGGATTAATTACCAATTTCCACTTACCAAAATCAACACTCGTTATGCTTGTGTCTGCTTTTAGTTCTAGAGATTATATCATTAATGCTTACAATCAAGCTGTAGCTTCAGAATATAGATTTTTTAGTTTTGGAGATGCAATGTTAATTATTTAGGGAATGAAAGGGGATTTTATATGCCAACGCCAGCTGTTACATATGAGCATATTAAAACTTGTAAACAATCAGGTGCAAGACTAGGTATCGTTCATACACCTCATGGTTCGTTTGAAACACCAATGTTTATGCCTGTTGGAACGAAAGCAACCGTAAAAACAATGAGTCCAGAAGAATTACATCAAATGGAAACTAAGATTATACTAGGTAATACATATCATTTGTGGTTACAACCGGGAAATGATATTATCAGAAAGAGTGGGGGATTACATCAGTTCATGAACTGGAATGGTCCAATACTGACAGATTCTGGTGGTTTCCAAGTATTTAGTTTAAGTAATTTAAGAAAGATTACTGAGGAAGGTGTAGAATTTCGCCATCACACAAATGGATCTAAACTATTTTTAAGTCCTGAAAAATCTATGCAGATTCAAAATGACTTAGGTTCAGATATCATGATGGCATTTGATGAATGTCCACCTATGCCAGCTGAATATAAATATGTTAAAGACTCGATTGAAAGAACAACAAGATGGGCAGAACGCTGTCTTAAAGCACATTCGAGACCAGAGGATCAAGCCTTGTTTGGTATCATACAAGGTGGAGAATATAAAGATCTTAGAAAGCAAAGCGCTGAGGAGTTAGTAGCTTTAGATTTTCCTGGATATGCGATTGGCGGATTGTCTGTAGGAGAACCTAAACCAGTGATGTACGATATGGTACACCATACGGAACAATTCATGCCCAAAGATAAACCACGTTATTTAATGGGTGTTGGCTCGCCTGACGCATTAATTGAATGTAGTATTAGAGGCATGGATATGTTTGACTGTGTATTACCAACACGTATAGCGCGTAATGGTACTTGTATGACTTCTCATGGTCGTGTAATCATTAAAAATGCCAAATACGCTGAAGATTTGGGACCACTTGATGATAATTGCGATTGCTATACTTGTAAAAATTATAGTAGGGCATACATAAGACATTTAATAAAAGCAGAAGAAACTTTTGGAATACGTCTTACTACTTATCATAATTTACATTTCTTGCTGAAATTAATGGAAAATATCCGACAAGCAATTCGTGAAGATCGCCTTCTAGATTTTAAAGAAGAATTCTTTGAACAGTATGGACTTAATGTTGAAAACCCAAAAAACTTTTAAGAGGGAGAAAAAATAATGCAATTTACTTCATTGATATTACCAATATTATTATTAGTATTAATGTGGTTCTTCTTAATTAGACCACAACAAAAAAAGGCTAAAGAGCATCGTGAAATGATTAGTCAAGTAAGCTCAGGTCAACGTGTTACAACAATCGGCGGTATCAAAGGTACGGTTCGTAGTGTTGACGAAACAACAGTTGTATTAACTTTAAATGGTAATGGTACTGAAATCACTTTAGAAAAACCAGCTATTAAACAAGTTGATCCTTCATAATAAATGTTAGAACTGATATGTTTATATCAGTTCTTTTTTATATCTTTTAATCAAATTGATCTAATATATAATAAGATGATGTTGGTTGTTAGGT
Source organism: Staphylococcus sp. LKG3-1 (assembly GCF_048568385.1). Lineage (NCBI taxonomy): Bacteria > Bacillati > Bacillota > Bacilli > Caryophanales > Staphylococcaceae > Staphylococcus > Staphylococcus sp. LKG3-1. The sequence continues at coordinate 744,857 of NZ_CP183796.1, read as the reverse complement.
TACCTTCAGCTAGTTATAATGACAAGTAAGACCTTTAACGCTATAGAGTGTTATAATTTAATGTAATACCATATATTTAACTTTATACGAATGTTAGTCAAAACTGAGCTTTGCTATCGTCACAATGAAATATACAAGGTTAAATTAGTTGAGTTAGTTTTTACACTCGTTGTAATATGTTAAGATATATAAGGTTGTTGAGTAAAATTTTCTAGTTTTATTAAACTTGCATTAATATAATTTAATCGAGTATTCTTAAAACATAAGCTTACAATGAGGTGTTCAAGTGAAGAAAAGTAGTAGAATAGTTGGGTTCATATTACTTGTAGTTCTGTTGTTTGCAGGCATGGGACTTACATATAAGAACGTAGTTAAAGATGTCAATCTTGGATTAGATCTACAAGGTGGATTTGAAGTCTTGTATCAAGTTGATCCTTTACAAAAAGGCGATAAGATAGATGATAAAGCGGTAAAAGCGACAGCTAAGACGCTTGAAAACCGTGTCAATGTCTTAGGGGTTTCAGAGCCTAAAATACAAGTCGAAGATAATAATAGAATTCGTGTGCAGCTAGCAGGTGTGAAAAATCAATCTCAAGCCCGCGATATCTTATCTTCACAAGCGAATTTAACGATTCGTGATGCTGATGACAATGTCAAACTGACAGGTAAAGATATTCAACAAGGGTCGGCTAAACAAGAATTTAAGCAAAATACAAACCAACCAGCAGTTACTTTTAAATTAAAAGATAGCGATAAATTTAAAAAAGTAACTGAAGAAATTTCTAAAAAAGATGAAAATGTCATGGTTGTATGGTTAGATCATGAAAAAGGTGATACTTACCATAAAGAAATGGATAAAAAAGATCCTAAATACGTTTCTGCAGCGTCTGTAGACAAACCGATTAACTCAGATAGTGTGGAAATTTCTGGTGGTTTCAATGGTGAAGAAGGCGTAGAGAAAGCAAAACAAATCGCTGATTTATTAAATTCTGGTTCATTACCAGTAGACCTTAAAGAAATATACTCAAATTCTGTAGGTGCACAATTTGGTCAAGACGCTTTAGATAAAACTGTATTAGCGGCTGCAATTGGTATTGCTGTTATTTACCTATTTATGTTAGGTTTCTATCGTTTACCGGGATTAGTTGCAGTTATCGCTTTAACAACTTACATTTATTTAACATTAGTAGCGTTTAACTTTATTTCTGGTGTATTAACATTGCCAGGATTAGCTGCGTTAGTACTTGGTGTAGGTATGGCAGTCGATGCTAATATTATAATGTATGAGCGGATCAAAGATGAATTGAAGATTGGACGAACGCTTAAACAAGCCTATAAAAAAGCTAATAAGAGCTCTTTCTTAACTATTGTCGATGCACAGCTGACTACAGTCATTGCAGCAGCAGTGTTATTCTTCTTTGGTGAAAGTTCTGTTAAAGGTTTCGCAACGATGTTATTATTAGGTATCCTAATGATTTTCGTAACGGCAGTATTCTTATCAAGATGGTTATTATCGTTATTAATATCATCTAATTTCTTTAAGAAATCCAATTGGCTATTTGGTGTTAGTAAGAAAAATATCCATAACGCTAATGAAGAAAAAGAAATACATGACTTGAAAACACCATACGAGCGCATTGATTTTATGAAATTAGCAAAACCTTTATTAGGTTTAAGCGTGCTTATTATTGTTGTGGGTGCTATCATATTATTTATTTTCAGATTAAATTTAGGTATTGATTTTACAAGTGGTACTCGAGTTGATTTTGAATCTAATAATAAAGTCGACGAGAATAAAGTTACAAATACTTTAGAAAGTAAAGGCTTTAAACCGGATCAAGTTTCTCTTGGTGAAAATGATAAAAACGCAACAGTACAATTTAAGCATGACTTGTCTAAAGACGAAGTTTCTAAAATTCAAGATACGGTAGACCAATCATTTGGTAATAAACCGACTGTGAACACTGTATCACCAGTTATAGGACAGGAATTAGCTAAAAATGCAATGTTAGCACTCATTTACGCAGCAATTGGTATCATCATTTATATTACATTTAGATTCGAATGGCGAATGGGTCTGTCATCTGTACTTGCATTGCTACATGATGCCTTTATGATAGTTGCCGTCTTCAGTCTATTTAGAATAGAAATCGATATTACGTTTATCGCAGCAGTTCTTACAATAATTGGTTATTCTATCAATGATACGATTGTTACATTCGATAGGGTACGGGAAAACTTACACAAAGTAAAAGTGATTACTAAAAATGAACAAATTGATGATATTGTTAATAGATCTATACGTCAAACAATGACACGTTCTATTAATACTGTACTAACTGTAGTTATTGTTGTAATCGCATTGTTGATTTTCGGTGCGCCAAGTATCTTTAACTTCTCATTAGCTTTATTAATTGGATTAATTTCAGGCGTATTCTCATCTGTATTTATTGCAGTACCGCTATGGGGTATTATGAAGAAACGACAGCTTAAGAAATCAGACAATAACAAAATCATTGTTCATAAAGAGAAAAAATCAAATGATGAAAAGATTTTAGTATAAACAATCAGTCATTGAAATTATAGTGAAACGGCTTTCTGCATAAATTGTAGAAGGTCGTTTTTTTTATCAAGGTAGTAAGTATATCTTTGTTCAGGCATTTGATTTTTATTTTTAAATGGAACCACTTTTTATTTTTGGATTTCTTTTGTATAATGACTGGTGGAAATGAGGGAGAATAGTATGATTAAATCAAAATATACTTGGGACGTTAAATCACCAGAAAATGAAATTACAGAGGATGTTTCATTAGATTTAAAACTAACTCCTATTGTAAAAAAAATATTAGAGAGTAAAGAAATTACCGATAAAGCAGCGATAGATCAATTATTAAAAAATAAACAAGTTATGCATGATGCTTGGTTGATGAGCGATATGGAAAAAGCCATAGAACGTATTAATTTAGCCATCGATCAAAATCAAAAAATATTAGTTTATGGTGATTACGATGCAGATGGTGTAACATCAACAACAATATTAGTAAAAACATTAAAAGCGCTAGGTGCGCATGTTGGCTGGTATATACCCAATCGATTTTCAGAAGGGTACGGCCCCAATGAAATGGCTTTTAAAAATGCACATGAGGAAGGTATATCTTTAATAATAACTGTAGATAACGGTATACAAGGACATGATGAAATACAGATGATTCAAGATTTAGGTGTCGATGTTATTGTTACAGATCATCATGAAATTGGTAGAACAATGCCTAGTGCGTTTGCTATAGTCCATCCAATGCATCCGGAGTTTGACTATCCCTTTAAATATTTATGTGGGGCTGGTGTTGCATATAAATTAGCGCAAAATCTATTAGATGAACCGCCAGCTTATTTTCTTGGATTAGTTGCTATTGGAACGGTTGCCGATTTGGTATCATTAACTGATGAAAACAGAGCTTTAGTCCAAAAAGGTTTAGAAATACTAAACGATCATTGTCCAGCATCAATTAAGGCAATACTTAAACAAGCGGGTTATAATGATGTAATTACGGAAGAAACGATCGGATTTATTATTGGCCCAAGATTGAATGCGGTAGGTAGACTCGAAGATGCAGCATTAGCTGCTGAGTTATTGATGACTGATAATGATGAAGAAGCAGAATTTTTAGCAGAACAAGTTGAATTCTTTAATCAAGAACGAAAAGATATCGTTGCCCAAATTACAGAAGAGGCATTAGCTGCTGCTGAGGATCAAGTCAAACAAGGGACAAAGTTTTTACTTTTAGCACAGGCAGATTGGCATGAAGGTGTACTTGGCATTGTTGCATCTAAGATAGTAGAAACATATAGCTTACCAACATTGATTTTAAATATTGATGAAACACAAGATCATGCGAAAGGTTCTGCACGCAGTATAGAACAAGTCTCAATGTTTGAAATTTTAAATGCACATTCAGATTTAATTTCAAAATTTGGTGGGCATCATATGGCTGCTGGAATCACAATGCCAATTGAAAATATCGAAAGTTTAAGACAAGGCTTAAATGATTGGATGGCACAATTAGCATCAACAACATCACTAGAACCGCGTAAAAAAGTGGATGTTAAAGTAGCAGAAACAGATATAACAATCAAGAATATTCAAGATATTCAAAGACTTAGACCATTTGGTACTGACTTTTCAAGCCCATGTTTTGAATTAGAAGGCGTCATAGTCAATCAAGCTAAAGCCATTGGTCAAGATAAAAAACATTTGAAAATGGTATTAGGTGATAGCCAATTGCAAGCTATTTTTTGGCAGAATGGTCATCTTGTGAAAGAACTAGGAGAACAGCAACCTATAAATGTAATAGGTACACTTCAAATAAATGAATGGAACGGATTTCAATCTCCACAATTTATGATTCAAGATTTAGCAAGTAATAATTTACAAATTTTAGATTATAGAAGCAAAAGTAAAGTGAGTGGATTTGAACAAGACTCAAGTAACGTTGCATATCTCATTCATAACAAGAGTGAAAAATTAGATGATAATTATTACTACTATGGTGATACAATTGACCAATCATATGATAAATATGTATTTAGAGATTTACCACCTTCAATTCAAGCTATAAAAACAACACTTAAAACAGTTGATGTTTCTCAAATATACTTGGTGCTTAATCACGAACGCTCAATTTATTTTGAAGGTATGCCCAAAATGGAAACATTTAAAAAATGCTTTAAAGCATTGGCAACTAAAAAAGAAACAGATTTAGCTAAAGAAGGCATGCAATTATGCCAATTTTTAAATATACAACCAAGTATGCTTAAATTCATTCTAAAAGTTTTTCTTGATTTAGAGTTTATAAAAGATGAAAATGGTATAATTAAAATGAATAGTGTTTCAACAAAGAGAGAAATAGAATCTAGTAAATACTATCAAGGCAGACTAGATAGAATAGAAGTTGAAAAAGTGCTTCTCTATGATGATTTCGCTAATTTAAAAAAATGGATTAAAACTGAACTGGTAGATAAATAGGAGGAAGTTTGAATGGATTTAAAACAATATGTATCTGAAGTTGAAGATTGGCCAAAACCGGGTGTGAATTTTAAAGATATAACGACAATTATGGATAATGGAGAAGCGTATGGTTACGCTACTAATCAAATTGTTGAATATGCGAAACTTAGAGACGTAGATATTATTGTTGGACCTGAAGCGCGTGGTTTCATCATTGGATGTCCAGTGGCATATTCAATGGGCATTGGTTTTGCACCAGTGCGTAAAGAAGGCAAACTTCCACGCGAAGTTATCCGTTATGAATATGATTTAGAATATGGCACGAATGTGTTAACAATGCACAAAGATGCTATAAAACCAGGGCAACGTGTATTAATCACGGATGATTTACTTGCTACAGGTGGAACAATTGAAGCTGCTATTAAACTTGTTGAAAAATTAGGTGGCATTGTTGTTGGCATCGCATTCATAATAGAATTAAAATACTTAAACGGTATTGAAAAAATTAAAGACTATGATGTAATGAGTTTAATTTCATATGAAGATTAAATTAATCTAGTAAAAGAAGTCAGATATGCACATTTTAAGGCATGTGCTATCTGACTTTTTTATTTATTCAAATATGGACTGTTCTAAATGATACTTTGAAATGAAAATTAGAATAATTTTAAACTGGATTTTATTATTCGTATGGCCTACGCATTTATTTATTTAATAACATGTAGTATTATATAACTATTATACAAAATTTGGCCTAATAACGTAAAAAAACGTTATAATCGAAAATAATACAATGAATAGAAGCTATTGAAGCTAACGAAATATAATACTGGGTATCTAATAGCGATTAATATTTAGTATAGGGGTGTCTTAAGTGAATAATGAATATCCATATAGTGCAGATGAAGTACTATCTAAAGCAAAATCATATTTATCAAAAGAGGACTATGAATTTGTATTAAAAAGTTATCATATAGCCTACGAAGCACATGAAGGCCAATTTAGAAAAAATGGATTACCTTATATTATGCATCCAATTCAAGTTGCAGGTATCTTAACGGAAATGCATTTAGATGGTCCAACGATTGTTGCAGGTTTCTTACACGATGTAATTGAAGATACACCTTATACATTTGATGATGTGAAAGGCATGTTCAATGAAGAAATTGCAGTAATTGTTGAAGGCGTAACAAAATTAAAAAAAGTGAAATATCGATCTAAAGAAGAACAACAAGCAGAGAATCATAGAAAATTATTTATTGCTATTGCTAAAGATGTTCGAGTTATCTTAGTTAAATTAGCAGACCGATTACATAATATGAGAACATTAAAAGCAATGCCAAGGGAAAAACAAATTAGAATTTCTAAAGAGACATTAGAAATTTATGCACCATTAGCACATCGATTAGGGATTAATACGATTAAATGGGAATTAGAAGATACGGCTTTAAGATATACAGATTCTGTACAATATTTTAGAATCGTGAATCTCATGAAAAAGAAACGCAGTGAAAGAGAAGAGTATATTCAAAACGCGATTAATCAAATTCAGTCTGATTTAACTAGTATGAATATTGTAGGGGATATTAATGGTCGTCCTAAACATATCTATAGCATTTATAGAAAAATGGTTAAACAGAAGAAACAATTTGATCAAATCTTTGATCTATTAGCAATACGTATCATCGTCAATTCAATTAATGATTGTTATGCTGTGTTAGGTTTAGTGCATACATTATGGAAACCAATGCCAGGCAGATTTAAAGACTATATTGCTATGCCGAAGCAGAATATGTACCAGTCATTACATACTACAGTCGTGGGCCCTAATGGCGATCCATTAGAAATTCAAATAAGAACCTTTGAAATGCATGAAATTGCAGAGCACGGTGTTGCAGCACATTGGGCATACAAAGAAGGTAAGAAAGTAACTGAGAAGTCACAAAATTTTAATAATAAATTGAATTGGATTAAGGAATTAGCTGAAACAAATAATACAACTTCTGATGCTGAAGAGTTTATGGAAACTCTTAAATTTGACTTGCAAAGTGATAAAGTCTATGCATTTACGCCAGAAAGTGATGTAATTGAATTACCATATGGTGCGGTTCCTATCGATTTTGCCTATGCGGTACATAGTGAAGTAGGTAATAAGATGATTGGTTCAAAAGTAAATGGTAAAATTGAGCCGATAGATTATGTGTTACAAACTGGTGATATAGTAGAAATCAGAACGAGTAAACATTCTTATGGTCCTAGTAGAGATTGGTTGAAAATAGTAAAATCATCTAGTGCTAAAAGTAAAATACGTAGTTTCTTTAAAAAGCAAGACCGTTCTTCAAATATTGAAAAGGGTAAATTCATGATTGAAGCGGAAATTAAAGACCAAGGCTTTAGAGTTGATACCGTGCTAACGGATGATAATATCGCTGTCGTTAATGATAAATATAATTTTGCAAATGAAGATGATTTATTTGCAGCTGTAGGCTTTGGTGGCGTAACTGCACTACAAATAGTCAATAAATTAACTGAAAAACAACGTATTATCGATAAACAAAAAGCCTTGAATGAAGCACAAGAAATTACTAAATCTGTACCAATTAAAGATGATATTACAACCGATAGTGGTGTATATGTAGAAGGTATTGAAAATGTATTAATTAGATTATCAAAATGTTGTAATCCTATACCCGGAGATGATATCGTTGGATATATCACTAAAGGTCATGGCATAAAAGTTCACCGAACGGACTGTCCAAATATCAAGAATGAAAAAGAAAGATTGATACATGTTGAATGGGTACGCTCAAAGGATTCAACGCAACGCTATCAAGTGGATTTAGAAGTTTCTGCTTACGATAGAAACGGCCTTTTAAATGAAGTATTACAAGCTGTCAATTCAACACAAAGCAACTTAGTCAAAGTTTCAGGCCGTTCAGATATTGACAAAAATGCAGTGATTAATATTAGTGTTATGGTAAAAAATGTAAATGAAGTTTACCAAGTTGTAGATAAAATTAAACAGCTCGGCGATGTATACACAGTCACTAGAGTATGGAATTAGAGGTGCAACCAAATGAGAATCGTAGTTCAAAGAGTGAAACACGCTTCAGTTACAAATGACTCAGTAGATAATAAAATAAATAAAGGCTACTGTTTATTAGTTGGTGTAGGAAAATCATCAACTGAAGCAGATATTGCTACATTAGCGAAAAAAATTGTTAATGCACGTTTATTTGAGGATGCAGATGGTAAATTAAATTTAAACTTACAACAAGTTGAAGGAGAAATATTGTCTATTTCACAATTCACTTTGTATGCAGATGTTAGAAAAGGAAATAGACCAGGATTCACACAATCGATGTCACCTGATCGCGCTAATGAATTATATGAACAATTCAATGATACTTTACGCTCATATGGTATTAATGTATTAACCGGTGAATTTGGTACAGACATGCTTGTTGATATTGCCAATGATGGTCCTGTAACGATTATTTATGAAAGTCAGGATGGCAAAATCATATGAAGAAGTTCAATGATTGGTTAGAAAAACATAATCTTAGAAACATCCCCACACTTATTGTCGTTGTTGCATTTGTACTCTTTGTTTTTATGGCCATTGCTTTCTTAAATCATAATGACGAAGACAGTAGTACGATTTATATTACTGAAGATGCTGAATTGAGAACAGGACCTAGCGCTGCTTATCCTGAAATACATTCAATTGACAAAGGACAAAATTTCCATAAAATAGGCAAAACTGGTAAATGGATAGAAGTTGTATCCAGTAATAACAAAGAAAAAGGTTGGGTAGCAGGTTGGCATACCAATTTGAATATTCAAGCAGATAAGAATCCCAATGCTAAACCATTAAAAGATAAAACAATTGTACTTGATCCTGGTCACGGTGGTAGTGATCAGGGTGCATCAAGTAATACCCACAAAAAAAGCAAAGAGAAAGTATATACTTTAAAAACGGCTAAAGAATTAAGAGCACTTCTTGAGAAAGAAGGCGCAACAGTAAGTATGACGCGTGAGTCTGATACTTATGTAACACTTGATGACCGTAATATTAAAGGTGATGCTTATATTAGTATACATAATGATTCACTTAAATCTTCCACAGCAAATGGAAGTACAGTCTATTGGTTTAAAGACAATCAAAAAGCATTAGCTGAAACCTTAAGTGCCAGCTTGCAAAAGAAAGCGTTATTAACCAATAAAGGCGCAAGACAAGAAAACTTCCAAGTATTGAGACAAACAAACGTACCTGCTGTCTTATTAGAACTAGGTTATATTAGTAATCCAACAGATGAAGATATGATTACAGAAAAATTACATCGTCATATTGTAGAACAAACAATTGTTGAAGGACTACGGGCGTATTTTTCAGAATAAAAAGGTTGCATATTTTTAACAAAGTCGTTATCATTGAATATGAATTCTATATTAAAACCGATATGATTCTTGAAATTTCTAATTGAAATGGTAGCATTTTACGTGTGTAGAGACATAATTCATGGCTGAAAAATTATGCAAATTAAGTTAGAAATATATAACACAAGAACAGGTGCTTTTTAAAAAGCCGCGTAACGAGCGTTAATCGTAAGAAGTGGGTTATAAATTACAACTTATAACCAATTAGGGTGGCAACACGGAAATTCGTCCCTTGTATGACTTATTAGTCATGCAAGGGTTTTTTTATTGCATAAAAGGAGAGATTCTATGATCAATATACCTAGAGGGACGCAAGATATTTTACCAAATGAAACTAAAAAATGGCGTTTTATAGAAGCAAGATTAGATGAATTAATGGAAGTATATAATTATCAAGAAATTCGTACACCTATTTTTGAGAGTACTGAATTGTTTGCACGTGGTGTAGGAGATTCTACAGATGTTGTACAAAAAGAAATGTATACTTTTAAAGATAAAGGTGATAGAAGCATTACGTTACGTCCAGAAGGGACTGCTGCAGTAGTTCGTTCATACATTGAAAATAAAATGCAAGGTTTACCAAATCAACCTATTAAGCTTTATTATAATGGTCCGATGTTTAGATATGAACGCAAACAAAAAGGACGTTATCGCCAATTTACACAATTTGGAGTTGAAGCAATTGGTGCTGAAAACCCTGGTGTTGATGCTGAAGTATTAGCTATGGCAATGCACATTTATCAATCATTTGGGTTAAAACATTTAAAATTAGTGATTAATAGTATTGGTGATATCGATTCACGTCACGAATATAACGAAGCTTTAGTTAAACATTTCGAACCAGTTATTGGCGACTTTTGTAGTGATTGTCAATCAAGATTGCACACGAATCCAATGAGAATATTGGATTGTAAAATAGATAAAGATAAAGAAGCAGTGAAAACTGCGCCTAGAATTACAGAATTTTTAAATGAAACATCTAAGCAGTATTATGCAGATGTCAAACAACATTTAGATGACTTAGGTGTACCTTATGTTGAAGATCCTAATTTGGTACGAGGCCTAGACTATTATACGCACACTGCATTTGAATTAATGATTGATAATCCTAACTATGATGGTGCGATAACAACTTTATGTGGTGGCGGTCGTTATAATGGATTATTAGAGTTATTAGATGGACCTCACCAAACAGGTATAGGTTTTGCTTTAAGTATTGAAAGGTTACTGTTAGCACTTGATGAAGAAAACATTGAACTAGATACTGAACATGACTTTGATTTATTCATTGTTACGATGGGTGAAGAAGCAAATCGATATGCAGTTAAACTACTTAATGATTTACGTCGAAATGGTGTTAAGGCAGATAAAGATTACTTACAACGTAAAGTTAAGGGTCAAATGAAACAAGCGGATAGATTAAATGCTAATTACACAATTGTTATTGGTGAGCAAGAATTACAAGAAAATAAAATTAATGTTAAAAATATGCAAACAGGTGAAAGTGAAAGCGTTGATTTAGATAAATTAGTTAATTATTTTAAAAAATAAGGAGAAGATAAAATGAGTAAACGTACAACATATTGTGGTTTAGTAACGGAATCTTTATTAGATCAAGAAGTTACATTAAAGGGTTGGGTACACAACCGTAGAGATTTGGGAGGATTAATTTTTGTTGATTTACGTGACCGTGAAGGTTATGTACAAATCGTGTTTAATCCAGATTTTTCTGAAGAAGCATTGAAAACTGCTGAAACCGTAAGATCGGAATATGTTGTAGAGGTTAAAGGTCTAGTTAAAAAACGTGACCCTCAAACAGTCAATCATAAAATTGCAACGGGTCAAGTAGAGGTGCAAGTATCAGAAATCAATATCATTAATAAATCAGAAACGCCACCTTTTGCTATTAATGAAGAAAATCAAAATGTTGATGAAAACATTCGATTGAAATATAGATATCTTGATTTAAGACGACAAGAATTAGCACAAACTTTTAAAATGAGACATCAAACAACACGTTCAATAAGACAATATTTAGATAAAGAAGGCTTTTTTGATATCGAAACGCCAGTATTAACTAAATCAACGCCTGAAGGTGCGCGTGATTATCTTGTACCTTCTCGTGTACATGATGGAGAGTTTTATGCATTACCACAATCACCTCAAATTTTTAAGCAGTTATTAATGATTAGTGGTTTTGATAAATACTATCAAATCGTCAAATGTTTCCGTGACGAAGATTTACGTGCCGACCGTCAACCAGAATTCACTCAAGTCGATATCGAAATGAGCTTTGTTGATCAAGAAGATGTCATGGATATGGGTGAAGAAATGTTGCAAAATGTCGTAAAAGATGTCAAACATGTTGAAATTCCACGTCCATTCCCAAGAATGACATATAATGAAGCAATGGAACGTTATGGGTCAGATAAACCAGATACACGTTTTGAAATGGAGTTAATTAATGTATCTGAACTTGGCGAAGAGATGGACTTCAAAGTATTTAAAGATGCCGTTAATAATGATGGCCAAGTTAAAGCAATCGTTGCAAAAGGGGCAGCTGATCAATATACTAGAAAAGATATTGATGCATTAACTGAATTTGTAAATATTTATGGCGCTAAAGGATTGGCTTGGGTCAAAGTGGTTGATGACGGTTTAAGTGGTCCAATCGCTAGATTCTTTGAAACAACACATATTGAAAAATTACAATCATTAACAAATGCAGAATCTGGAGATTTAGTATTATTTGTTGCTGATAAACCCAATGTTGTTGCTCAAAGTTTAGGTGCACTTAGACTTAAACTTGCAAGAGAGTTAGACTTAATAGACGAATCTAAATTGAATTTCTTGTGGGTAACAGATTGGCCATTATTAGAATATGATGAAGATCTCAAACGCTATACTGCAGCACATCATCCATTCACAGCACCAAAACAAGAAGATATTGAAAAATTAGATAGCGAACCTGAAAATGCACAAGCTAATGCATACGATGTTGTGTTAAATGGTTACGAATTAGGTGGTGGATCAATCAGAATCCATAACGGAGAGCTGCAAGCTAAAATGTTTGAAGTCTTAGGCTTTACTGAAGAACAAGCTCAGGAACAATTTGGTTTCTTACTTGATGCATTCAAATATGGTGCACCACCACATGGTGGTATTGCGTTAGGACTTGACCGTTTAGTTATGCTATTAACAGGTCGTACGAATTTACGTGATACGATTGCATTCCCTAAAACGGCTTCAGCAACGTGTCTATTAACAGATGCACCAAGTGAAGTTTCTGAAAATCAATTAGAAGAACTATCATTACGTATACGTCATTAATAGGTTCACGAAGTTTTAATTCTTGCTATATTTTAATATTGTGTTATGATTATTCCATAAGATAGTCATCTGTAGTGTTCGTAAGTTTGCTTCATATTTGGGCCTAACACTCTTTGATCCGGGAGCCCAATGGGTTTTCTTGCAGCGCACACGCCTCATTTAGGAGGACTTGCAAAACAAGAAACAGGGCACCCACCTGTTATAAGCAGGCCGAATGATCAAGCATTTTATAACTACGGCACTAACGGACTCTATCGGTACGCAAGACTTCGGTCTTGCGTATTTTTTTGATATTAAACGATAAACTATACTTTTAAAATACATGAACGACGAAAATATAATTTTGACAATATGATTTTTTAAAATAAATAATTTTTTATGAATAAGGAGTATGACATGAAACACCAATTTTCTAGAAATGAATTAGCATACGGTCAGGAAGGCCTGGCGCTTTTAAAACAAAAGACTGTTGTTATCTTAGGTGTAGGTGGCGTAGGTTCATTCGCAGCTGAGGCACTTGCAAGAACTAATATTGGACATATTATTCTTATAGATAAAGATGATGTTGATATTACTAACGTCAACAGACAACTTCACGCTTTGACAACAACCATTGGGCAAAGTAAAGTAACATTGATGGAGGAACGCATTAAACTTATTAATCCTGATTGTAAGTTGACATCTCTGCATATGTTTTATACTGAGGATACATATGAGGAATTATTTAATAATTATGATATCGATTATTTTGTCGATGCAAGTGATACAATTATGTATAAAGTTCATCTTATGAAAGAGTGTTTGGATAGAGGGATTTCTGTGATTTCGAGCATGGGTGCGGCAAATAAAACAGATCCTACAAAATTCCAAATTGCCGATATCTCAGAAACATATATGGATCCAATGGCTAAAATCATTCGTAGAAAATTAAAAAAATTAGGTATAACCAAAGGGGTACCAGTGGTTTTTTCTGATGAAAGTCCAATCGTCATTAGAGAAGATGTTAAAGAAACTGTTGGAGACGCAAATGCTTCAACAAGAAAGGCACAAATTCCACCTTCATCTAATGCCTTTGTACCGAGTGTAGTGGGTTTAATTAGTGCTAGTTACGTTGTTAATGACATTTTAAAAGATATACCTGTAACTAGAATTAAGGATAAAAAATAATAAGTGCTACAAAAGACTATTTTTGTGCGATATTTAATTCAAACAATTAAAAGTAATAATAAAGCCTAAATTAAAAAGCACTAATCCATCTTCATTGGGTTAGCGCTTTTTATATTTGTAAGGCTTAAAATAGAAAATGATTTCATCGTATTTGAGGTAATGTGGCTTTAGCCTTTATTTTTTTGCTGCGATTGATTAATATGATCGAACACAGCTTTAAATTGTTGCTCACTTTTTGAAGTTGTTTTTGGTTCATAGTATATTCTATTTTTCAATTTATCTGGTAGATATTGTTGTGCGACAAAACCATTTTCATAGTTATGTGGATATTTATAACCGATAGAACGAGCAAGTTCTTTTGCACCAGCATAATGACCGTCTTTTAGATGATCTGGTATTTGACCAACATGACCTTTTCTAATATCGGAAAGGGCTGCATCAATCGCACTGATACCTGAATTTGATTTTGGAGATAAACAAAGTTCTATGACTGCTTGACTTAATGGGATTCTAGCTTCAGGAAAACCTAATCTTTCAGCTGATTCAATTGCAGCTAGTGTACGTTGACCTGCACTTGGAGAAGCTAGTCCAACATCTTCAAAACTGATTACCAGTAATCTTCTAACTATTGTGGGTAAATCCCCAGCTTCAATTAAACGGGCAAGATAGTGTAACGCAGCGTTAACATCACTACCGCGGATTGATTTTTGGAATGCACTCATCACATCATAATGCATGTCGCCATCTTTATCACTTACAAAAGCGCCTTTTTGTAGGCAATCTTTTGCATCTTGCAAAGTAATATGTCGTTGTTGATCAATATTTTCCGAACTCAATACGGCTAGTTCCAAGGCATTTAATGCACTCCTAACGTCACCTTGACTTTGGGTTGTAAAATAAGCCATAGCGTCTTCATCGACCATTGGATTGTAGCTAGCTAAACCTCTTTCAGAATCATTTAATGCTCTATCCAATGATACCCTGACATCGTTTTCGTCAAGTGGATATAACTCGAAAATTTGAGCACGAGATCGAATCGCAGGATTTATCGCATGATAGGGATTTGACGTCGTAGCACCGATTAACACAATTTTTCCATTTTCTAAATGTGGTAATAAAAAATCCTGTTTCGCTTTATCTAAACGGTGGATTTCATCTAGTAATAAAATAACTTGTCCAGACATTTTTGCTTCTTCTACAATGAGTTGCATATCTTTTTTAGTATTTGTAACAGCGTTTAACTGTCTGAATTTAAATTGAGTACTTCCTGATATGGCTTTCGCGATACTCGTCTTACCAATACCAGGAGGTCCATAAAATATCATTGAAGAAAGTCTTTTAGTTTCAACCATTCTTCGAATAATTCCTTTTGGTCCAACTAAGTGTTCTTGAGAAATGATTTCATCGATATTATTTGGACGCATTCTTGAAGCTAATGGTTCATTTGTCAAAATCTTTCACACCTTTCTTATTCTATATTAACTTAAAAAATGATAGAATGTTAATATATAGTATTCGAATTAAGTGAGGTAATATAATGAAAATTTCAACAAAAGGAAGATATGGGTTAACATTAATGATATCGCTTGCCAAAAAAGAAGGCCAAGGATGTGTGTCATTAAAATCGATAGCAGAAGAAAACAACTTAAGTGATCTGTATCTAGAGCAATTAGTAGGTACATTAAGAAATGCCGGATTAATTCGAAGTGTTCGTGGTGCAAAAGGTGGCTATCAATTAAGAGTACCAGCGGATGAAATTACTGCTGGTGATATTATACGCTTACTTGAAGGACCAATTACCTTTGTCGAAAGCATAGAGTCTGAACCACCTGCACAGAAACAGCTTTGGATCAGAATGAGAGATGCGGTAAGAGATGTACTTGATAATACATCTTTAAAATATTTAGCTGAGTATAAAGAAACTAATAACTTAGACGGTTATATGTTTTATATTTAATGTGTAAGCTATCATTTTTTATTAGTTTATATATCTATGTTAGTAAAAAACAAAAATTTTTTATTTGTATGTTTAATTAGTTTACTGAGTGGTATGTATATTATATATCGCAAGGAGGTAATTATTATGGCAGATGAAAATAAATTTGAACAAGCAAAAGGTAATGTGAAAGAAACAGTTGGAAACGTTACTGATAATAAAGAATTAGAAAACGAAGGTAAAGAAGATAAAACTTCAGGTAAAGCTAAAGAGTTTGTAGAAAATGCAAAAGATAAAGCTAATGAAGTTATCGATAAATTCAAAAAATAATTTACACTAATTCAATTAATTAAATGGAGCGATTCATATGGCTGAAAATTTCTTTGAAAAAGCAAAAGAAACTGCAAAAACAGTATCAGATAAATTAAAAGATACAGATAATGAAAAAGCTAAACAAGCATCTGAACAAATCGATAAATTCACTGGTGGCAGTGATAACGATAATAAAGATGGTAAAAAAGAAAAAGACGAAAAATAATAGTTTATTCGATTAAATAAAAAGCACAACTTACTTTTATAAAGTAAGTTGTGCTTTTTTATCATTACTTGAGTTGATATTCCAATGTATAGTACACATACGCGCTCTAGTGCATTGAATTTTATCAGTGTTGTATATAACATAATGTTATAGAGATTCAATCACATGTTTTAATTTACGGTAAGATTCTACCTGTGCATCTTGATCGTAAATGTAGCTTATTGCCATTAGTTCGTCTATCTCACCATGTTCTTCAATAAATGAAGTTAATTTAGCTTTTACAGTTTCTTCTGATCCTATTAATGATTGAGCCATTCTCTGTTTCGCTAATTCAAATTCAGTAGGCGTTAATAAACCTCTTAAATCGTCTGTTGGCGGTTGAACTGGTTGCATTCTTCCTCTAGTTATACTGACCATTACTTGTGCTTGTGTCGTTGATAAGTATTCAGCTTGTTCATCTGTATCTGCGACGATTGCATTTAAACAAACGATAACGTAAGGTTCACTTAATACCTCTGATGGTTCAAATAATTCTTTGTATATTTGTATAGCATCTTTCATCTGTTGAGGAGCAAAGTGACCCGCAAATACATAAGGAAGGCCTTTACGCGCAGCTAAATGAGCCGAGTCAGTGGAAGAACCAAGTATATAAAGTGGAACGTTTTTGTTTACTGCAGGATACGCGCGAACATAAGCCTGTTTATTTGCTGGTCCGAAATAAGTTGCCAATTGTTCAACTTCTTCAGGGAATTCATAAACGCCATTATGCTGGTCTCTTCTTAACGCGCTAGCCGTCATCATATCTGTTCCTGGTGCACGACCTAAACCTAAATCTACACGATTTGGAAACACTGTTTCCATTGTACCGAATTGTTCAGCGACAACCAGAGGTGCATGATTAGGTAACATGATTCCTCCAGATCCAACACGTATTTTTGAAGTATGTTCTAGAGTGTGTTGGATCAACAATGCGGTCGCTGAACTGACTAGATTAGGCGCGTTATGATGTTCGGCAATCCAATAACGCTCATAATCTAAGGATTCTAATTGTTGTGCTAACGTCACCATATCTTCTATGGCATTCTGGTCATTTTGACCTTCACGAATTGGCACTAAGTTAAGTGCCGATAACTTTAAGTCTTTCATAATTAACGTAATCCTCCTTTAAATAACTAATATAAAGAAGTATAACAGTGGTTTTTAAACTTGCGTAAGAAATTGCTCACTGTTATAATTAATGAAATTAAAATGAGAGGTGGCTCAAGAAAAATACTATGGATAATGCTCATAAGGTAAATAACAACGATGTACAAGAAAATAAAACTATTATGGGATAGGCATTGTCTGGTTAGTATTTTTATGTGAAAGCACCTTATAATCTTTTACAGTTATAATATTTAAAGATGTGTCATGTCCTTATTGAGAGCGAGGAAGATGATATGTCTTTTTATTTTTCAGAAAAACCATTTGAACAGTTTGGTAAAATATTGATAGAAGACGTAAATATTGATATTGAACTAGGTAAGCATGTTGCAATGATTGGTGATAATGGTGTCGGCAAGTCAACATTGTTAAATGCTTTAAATTTAAAATATGAAACGCAATCATATTTAATGAAGCAAGACTTGACGCAAGTATTTGATTTAACCGCGATGACCTTTATCATTTCAATATTTCCTGAGGTTGCAACTTTGAAAACGCAAATTGTAACCCATTATGACAAGATAAGTGATTATATCGCTTTAAATGGTTATGAGATAGAACAAAAAATAATTACTACCGCAAAGCGGTTTAATATAAGTGAACAAGATTTAGATAAGCCAATACGATTATTAAGTGGCGGACAACAAACAAGCGTTGCATTAATCAGAGCGTTTATATCTGAAAAACCGCTAATTATATTAGATGAACCTACAAATCATCTTGATCAAGCAATGCTAGATAATTTAATTTTAGAAATAAATAAGTCTAAGCAAACGATACTCTACGTTTCACATCACCGTGGTTTTATAAATCAGACTGCGAGTCATGTTTATGAAATCACTAAAAAAACATCGAGAAAATTTCAAGGTGATTATAATCAATACCATTCAGTCAAACAATTAGAATTTCAATCTCATAAAAATGCATATGATAAGCAACAAAAAGAAATCAAAGCGCTGGAAGAATCAATTGCACGCGTGAATGAATGGCATTCAACTGCCAAAGCTACGACAAGTGTGCGTGATCCTAAACAACAAAAGCGTCTTAGCAAACTAGCTAAAAAAGCAAAAGTAAAAAATGCTCAGTTAACACATAAATTAAATGAAAAGCAGTTAGAGTCTCCGGATAAACAGGATAGAAAGTTTCATTTTAATGATGAACAATCAGTGCATAATCGAGAATTAGTGAAATTAGAAGATATATGTATAGGTATTGGACAAAAAATAATTTATAACAAAGCAAATTTTGAAATTAAAAAAGATGAACATATTTTATTAACTGGTCCGAATGGTAGTGGTAAATCATTACTAATTGCGCTTATAAGACAACAAGTGAAACCGGATAAAGGTACAGTTTATGTAACGCCTTCAGTAAAAATTGCGTATTTTGATCAACAAAATAATAATTTGAATTACAGACAAACACCATTAGATATGGTCATGTCAATAGATCATATGACATGTAGTTATGCTCAAACAATCTTGGCTTCGTTCGGTTTTGATAAAGATAAAATACAACAAACGATTCGTTCTTTATCTATGGGTGAAAAAAGTAGATTGCAATTTGTACTATTGTTTTTTTCAAATGCTAATTTACTCATTTTAGATGAACCAACGAATTACTTTGATATTACAACGCAAGACTTAATTTTAAATATGATCAAACAGTTCAAAGGACAAGTTTTGATTGTTACACATGATTTATATTTACAAAAACATTTTGATGCGACACATTGGGTTGTAAAAAACAAACAATTACTTAATGTTACAATGAATAGTGAACAAAAAATTAATACGCAAAATACGTTGAATTTATTAAATGATTTCAGAGATATAGATGAAAATGGCCATTTTGAAACAGACGACTAGAAAAATAAATTATATGGTGCTATTATTGGAACATTGATAAAAATTTAAGGAGTGTCAAACATGGAAGTATATGCAGATTATGCTGCAACAACACCCGTCAAACAAGAAGTTATTGATAAAATGATGGAAGTCTATTCAGTACATTTTGGTAATCCGTCATCAATTCACAGCATGGGTAGGGATGCCAGAAAATACTTAGATGATGCGCGTCTTACAATTGCTAAATCGTTTAATGCTAAGCCAAGTGAAATCATCTTTACTAGTGGCGCAACTGAATCAAATAACACTGCAATTAAAGGTATTGCTTATGAGCACATGCACAAAGGTAAACACATCATTACTACTAAGATTGAGCATCATTCTGTACTTCATGTATTTGAACAACTCGAAAAAGAAGGTTTCGAAGTTACTTATTTAGAAGTGGATAAAGAAGGATTGATTAACCTTAATCAATTAAGAAATGCACTTACTGAAGAAACCATTTTAGTTTCAATTATGTTTGTTAATAATGAAATTGGGACTGTTGAACCTATGTATGATATTGAAGAAATTGTTTCAGAATCGAATGCATTATTCCACGTTGATGCAGTTCAGGCTATTGGACACTTAGAAATTGATTTCCATGATTTTAATATGGATGCTATGAGTATTACTGCACATAAATTTGGTGGTCCAAAAGGTGTCGGCGTACTTTTGCTAAAAGAAGAAACTAAATTGAAGTATCAACAATTAGGTGGAGAACAAGAAGCAAAACGTAGAGCTGGTACTGAAAATGTGCCACAAATTGTAGGTTTAGCTGAAGCAATCAAATTAGCTAATGAGCATAGAGATGAAAATAATGTGCACCTTATGAATTTAAAGAATTTGTTTCTAGTGTCGTTACAAGAGCGCTCAGTTCCTTTTGAACTCAATGGATCCATGACAGATTCAACAGGACATATCATTAATTTATATTTACCGTTTGTAGATGTTGAAACAATGCTCACATTATTAGATTTATCAAATATTTATGTATCATCAGGCTCGGCATGTACAGCAGGAACAACGACGCCATCACACGTGTTACAAGCAATGTATAGTGATGATGAGCGAGCGAAGCACTCAGTTAGATTTAGCTTTAATGAACAGACAACAGAACAAGAAGTTAAATATATAGTTTCAGAAATTCACAAAATATACCATAAATTTAGGGAGGAAATGTAGTTGTCAAATAAAGATACACGCGTAGTAGTTGGCATGTCAGGCGGCGTTGATAGTTCAGTTACAGCACATATTTTAAAAGAACAAGGATATGATGTAATTGGCATTTTTATGAAAAATTGGGATGATACAGATGAAAATGGATTTTGTACTGCAACAGAGGATTATAATGATGTTATCGCTGTATGTAATCAAATAGGTATTCCATATTATGCAGTTAATTTTGAAAAAGAATATTGGGATAAAGTGTTTACTTATTTCTTGGACGAATATAAAAAAGGACGTACACCAAATCCAGATGTTATGTGCAATAAAGAAATTAAATTTAAAGCATTTTTAGAACATGCGTTAAAACTCGGTGCAGATTATGTTGCAACTGGACATTATGCACGTGTGCGTCGTCATGAAGATGGTCATGTTGAAATGCTAAGAGGTGTTGATAATAATAAAGATCAAACATATTTCTTGAATCAGTTATCTCAATCCCAGTTGTCACGTGTGATGTTCCCGATTGGAGATATAGAGAAAAAAGAAGTACGCAGAATAGCAGAAGAACAAGACCTAGCTACAGCTAAAAAGAAAGATTCAACAGGAATCTGTTTTATTGGCGAACGTAATTTCAAAGAATTCTTATCACAATATTTACCAGCACAATCTGGAGAAATGAGAACACTAAAAGGTAAAAAAATCGGCACTCATGCTGGCTTGATGTATTATACAATTGGTCAACGTCACGGATTAGGTATTGGTGGCGATGGTGATCCATGGTTTGTTGTAGGTAAAAATTTAGATGACAATATTTTATATGTGGAACAAGGATT
Organism: Staphylococcus sp. LKG3-1; assembly: GCF_048568385.1. Classification (NCBI taxonomy): domain Bacteria; kingdom Bacillati; phylum Bacillota; class Bacilli; order Caryophanales; family Staphylococcaceae; genus Staphylococcus; species Staphylococcus sp. LKG3-1. Next base: position 723,349 of record NZ_CP183796.1, on the reverse strand, counting down.
CCATCATGACGCATTATACAGCGATTACCTTATAGCATCTGATATCTCTTTCGTAAATGATGTAAATCTAGAAAATGGTTTCGAATGTACAGCTAAATTTAGATATCGTCAAAAAGATACGAAAGTATTTGTAAAAAAAGAAAACGAAAATGCTATACGCGTGATATTTAATGAACCAGTTCGCGCTATTACACCTGGCCAATCTGTCGTTTTATACGATGGTGATGTATGTTTAGGTGGCGCTACGATAGATGACGTTTATAAAGAATCTGGTCAACTAAGTTACGTTGTATAAATATTAATTTTGAATTTTATTCGAAATCGTTAGAAAGCTATTCAATATAGTAACTAGCGATTTCTTTTTTTGAAATTATCATTTCAAATACCGTGGTAAATGTTATAATAAGTAGTCAGAAATGAGGGTTAGAAATGAATCAAGAACAGATATATAATTTAATTAAACAGGGCAATTTTGAAGAAGCATTAAAAGCATTATTTGAAAACATAGAAGCAAATCCAAAAGAAGTAGAAAATTACATAAATGCAGGGATTTTATTAGCTGAAGCGAACGAAGTAGATAAAGCAGAAAAATTCTTTCAACGTGCAATTACTTTAGATCCGCAAAATGGCGCAATCTATTATAATCTCGGGAATGTATATTACAATGAAGGCCGTTTTAATGAAGCGATTAAATTGTATCAACAAGCGTTGAAATTTAACGTTGATCAAGTCGATACTAACTATATGATTGGCATGTCATTTAATCAATTAGAAGCATTTAAAGAGGCTTTACCTTTTTTAATGACTGCAGCAGAACAAGATGACCGTCATGATGTTGAGGTTCAATTTCAGTATGGACTTGTACTTTGTCATTTAGAAATGTTTGATCAAGCGATAAAGCAACTTAAGTCGGTGTTAGAAATGGATAATAAACAATCAGATGCATTATATAATTTAGGTTTGGCAACTTATATGCAGACTGAAGATACAGCACAAGCAATTGAATATTTTGAAGCTGCTGTAGACGCAAATCCAGAACATGTTATGAGTCAGCATGCTATAAAAACATTTAAATCTATCGCAGAGGAGGAATAACTGATGGGAGACCCTACACTATTTAATAATTCAATGATTAAAGGAACCGTTGATGCGATTTTATTTCAAAATAAAGAAAATTTTTATACGGTTTTAAAAGTTGATACAATTGAGTCAAGTGAAACATTTGATTCAATGCCTACGATTGTAGGGTTTTTCCCAGAAATTGCTGAAGGTGATGTTTATACATTCAAAGGCCAAGTTGTTACACATCCGAAGTATGGTAAACAACTTAAAGCTGAAACGTTTGAAAAAGAATTACCACAAACTAAAGAGGCAATTATTAGTTATTTATCAAGTGATTTATTTAAAGGTATTGGTAAAAAAACTGCGCAAAGTATTGTTAATAAACTAGGTGAAAATGCTATAAACGATATCTTGAATGACCCGTCGGTATTAGAGCAAGTACCTGGTTTACCTAAGAAAAAGCAAAAACAAATTGCTGAACAAATTGCTAGTAATCAAGAGACGGAGCAAATTATCATACGCTTACATGATTTAGGGTTTGGACCAAAACTAGCTATGGCGATTTACCAAGCGTATTTAGGAGAAACACTTAATGTTGTTGAAAATAAACCCTACCAACTCGTATATGATGTAAAAGGAATTGGATTTAATAAAGCTGATACCTTAGCACGAAATGTTGGAATCCAGTTCAATGATACAGAAAGACTAAAAGCGGGTTTGTTATATGTACTTGAAGAGGAATGTATTAAGCAAGGACATACATATTTACCTACTCAAAATGTATTAGAAATGACTCAAGATATGCTTTCTCAAGCACCTAGTGAAATAATAGAAATGCAACAATTGAATCATGTATTACAAGAATTGGTAAATGATACCAAACTCATTCAACAAGAAAATGAAGTTGCAATTCCGAGTTTATATTATTCAGAATTAAAAAGTGTGCAGAATCTTTATCGCAATTATGCGTATACGAATAAACTCAAACAAATAGAACAGTCTGATCTTTTAATGAAGATTGGAGAAATTGAAGAGCGCAATCAAGTTAATTATGCAAATTCACAAAAAGATGCGTTACAGACTGCTATTAATTCTAAAATTATGTTACTCACAGGTGGTCCTGGTACAGGTAAAACAACTGTGATAAAAGGTATTGTAGAATTATATGCAGAAATTCATGGTCTCTCATTAAATTATGATGATTATCAAAATGATGATTATCCAGTCGTATTAGGTGCGCCTACAGGAAGAGCTTCAAAGCGTTTGGCAGAGTCGACAGGTTTAGAAGCCATGACAATTCATCGCTTAATCGGATGGAATCAGGATACACAACCGGAAGATATTTTAGATAATGAAATATCAGCAAAATTAATTATCATTGATGAGATGTCTATGGTTGATACATGGCTGTTCCACCAATTTTTAAGTGCAGTTCCAATAGATGCACAAATCATTTTAGTAGGTGATGAAGATCAATTGCCTTCTGTAGGTCCTGGTCAAGTATTTAAAGATTTAATTGATTCAAAAGTGATTCCTCGTGTTAATTTAACAGAAGTTTATAGACAACAAGATGGTTCTAGTATTATTGAATTAGCGCATCGGATGAAACTAGGTGAACCGATTGATATAACCCAACGTTTTCATGATCGAAATTTTATAAATTGTAATACAGATCAGATTCCGACAGTTGTGGAAAAAGTTGTTTCAAGCGCTGTGAATAAAGGCTATGATATGAGTGATATTCAAGTGCTTGCACCAATGTATAAAGGGTCAGCAGGCATAAAAAAACTTAATATGGTATTACAAGATATTTTAAATCCTAAGGATAAAGATACACGTGAAATAGAATTTGGTGATGTGCTTTTTAGAAAAGGTGACAAAGTCTTGCAACTTGTAAATAGGCCTAATGATAATATTTTCAACGGTGATATTGGTGTAATCGTGGGTGTTTTTTGGGCAAAAGAAAATGCGTTGAACAAAGATGTATTAGTCGTTGATTTTGAAGGTAATGAAATTACTTTTGTTCGTCAAGATATAATAGAATTAACTCATGCTTATTGTACGTCGATCCATAAATCACAAGGTTCTGAATTCCCAATAGTCATCATGCCTATGGTAAAACAATACTTTAGAATGCTACAAAAGCCCATATTATATACTGGCTTAACAAGGGCTAAACAATCCCTTGTCTTTTTAGGTGATCCGCAAGCCTTTGATATTGGTTTAAAAACGCATGGACAAGTGAGAATGACACAGTTATGCACATTTTTAAAAGCCTACTTTAATAACGATGCATCTACTGAAGAAGAAATCAGCGACACATTTGATGCTGATATCATTCTAACTGAAGACAATATTTTTAAAATTAACCCAATGATTAATATGGGAGATATTTCCCCATATGACTTCGTTGAAGATTGACATGTGACAAGAAAATAAATACAATATAATTAACTTCACATAAAGATGAGTAAATTATACTGAGCGAAAAGAGATGTACTGGTTGGTGAAAAGTACAGTCGGTATAGTTGAATGCTACTTTGTGTCAGCAAGCATAATAACTAATTAAGTGATAAGTGTATTTTAGGGAATTAAAGTCAGTCGTTTGATCTGTATGATACTTACAATTAAGATTGAATTAATTTGTTAACACTTATAACTAGGGTGGTACCGCGAAACGTTCGTCCCTTTTATGAGGATGGGCGTTTTTTATTTTCTTTTTTAATTATTTAAAGAACTAACATGAGTTGAGATGGAGGAATTTTAAGTATGAAAAACTTAAAAGCAAGTGAAATTAGACAAAATTTTATTGATTATTTCGTAGAAAAAGGCCATATGGTAGAACCTTCTGCACCATTAGTCCCTATTGACGATGATTCACTATTATGGATTAATTCTGGTGTAGCTACATTGAAAAAATATTTTGATGGTAGAGAAACACCTAGAAAACCAAGAATAGTTAATTCTCAAAAGGCAATTCGTACAAATGATATAGAAAATGTTGGCTTCACAGCACGTCATCATACATTTTTTGAAATGTTAGGTAACTTTTCAATTGGGGATTATTTTAAGCAAGAAGCTATAGAATTTGCATGGGAATTTTTAACAAGTGAAAAGTGGATGGCAATGGACCCTAAACTTTTATATGTAACAATACATCCAGAGGATAAAGAAGCGTATAGAATTTGGAATGAAGACATTGGACTTGAGGAAAGTCGTATTATTCGCATTGAAGGCAACTTCTGGGATATTGGTGAAGGTCCATCAGGTCCGAATACGGAAATTTTCTATGATCGTGGAGAAGATTTTGGACAAGATGATCCTGCAGAAGAAATGTATCCAGGGGGAGAAAATGAACGTTTCCTTGAAGTATGGAATTTAGTGTTTAGTGAGTTCAATCACAATAAAGATCACACTTATACACCACTGCCCAATAAAAATATTGATACCGGCATGGGTCTTGAAAGAATGGCATCACTTGCTCAAAATGTGCGTACAAATTATGAAACAGACTTATTTATGCCTATCATTCATGAAGTAGAAAAAGTATCAGGTAAAACATACTTGGAAAATGATAACTATGATGTGGCATTTAAAGTGATTGCCGACCATATTCGTACAATTGCATTTGCCATTGCAGATGGTGCACTACCAGCTAATGAAGGAAGAGGATATGTTTTACGTCGTTTATTACGTAGAGCAGTAAGATTCAGTCAATCATTAGATATTAATGAACCATTTATGTATCGTCTAGTTGATATTGTAGCTGACATTATGGAACCATATTATCCTAATGTTAAAGAAAAAGCAGACTTTATTAAGCGCGTCATTAAATCAGAAGAAGAACGCTTCCATGAAACATTAGAAGAAGGTCTAGCTATTCTAAATAACTTAGTTGCACAAGCGAAAACATCTACCCATGAAATCAGTGGTAAAGACGCTTTTAAATTATATGACACTTACGGCTTTCCAGTTGAGTTAACAGAAGAAATTGCGACACAAGAAAATTTATCAATAGATATGCAAACATTCGAAGAAGAAATGCAACAGCAACGAGACAGAGCAAGACAAGCAAGACAAAATTCACAATCTATGCAAGTTCAAAGTGAAGTATTGAAAAAGATTACCACAGATAGCACATTTGTTGGGTATGATGTTATGGACAAAGCCTCTGTCATCACAGATATTATCCAAAATGGTGAACTTGTAGAATCTGCAGAAGCAGGAGAGACGATTTACTTTATTTTACGTGAGACACCATTTTATGCTGTTAGTGGTGGTCAAGTGGCAGACCAAGGTACAATTAGTAATGAAAACTTTGAAATCGCAGTTACTGAAGTGACTAAAGCACCAAATGGTCAGAATTTGCACAAAGGTGAGATTCAATTTGGTACTGTTAAGAAGAATGCTGAAGTTTCAGCGAGTGTGAATCACAAAGAACGTCGTTCAATCAAGAAAAACCATAGTGCAACACATTTATTACACGCTGCATTAAAAGAAGTCCTTGGAGATCACGTTAATCAAGCAGGTTCACTTGTTGAAGCAGATCGTCTAAGATTTGACTTTTCACACTTTGGCCCAATGACACAAGAGGAAATTGACACGGTTGAGCGTCGTGTTAATGAAGAAATTTGGAACAGTATTGAAGTAGATATTCAAGAAATGCCAATTTCTGAAGCAAAACAACTAGGTGCTATGGCACTTTTCGGTGAAAAATATGGTGAAATTGTAAGAGTTGTAAATATGGCCCCATTTTCAATTGAATTATGTGGTGGTATTCACGTGAACAACACATCAGAAATCGGTTTATTTAAAATAGTAAGTGAGTCTGGTACAGGTGCTGGAGTGCGTCGAATAGAAGCATTGACTGGTAAATCAGCTTTCTTATACTTAGAAACGATTCAATCTCAATTTAACGCAGTTAAATCGCAAGTAAAAGTAAAATCAGATGACCAAGTATTAGAGAAAATCGTTCATATGCAAGACAAAGAAAAAGAGCTTACAAAACAACTTGAACAAAAGAATAAAGAAGTGACATCATTAAAAATGGGTGACATCACTAATCAAGTAGAAGAAATTAATGGATTGAAAGTCTTAGCAACGGAAGTAGAAGTTCCTAATGCTAAAGCAATACGTGAAACTATGGATGATTTTAAATCAAAATTACAAGATACTGTTATTGTACTTATTAGTAATATAGATGGTAAGGTGTCATTAGTAGCTACCGTACCAAAAGCATTAACTTATAAAGTGAAAGCAGGAGATATCATTAAAAACATGGCTCCTGTAGTAGGCGGTAAAGGTGGCGGACGCCCTGATATGGCTCAAGGCGGCGGTACTGAACCAGAGAACATAACAGAATCATTACGTTTCATTAAAGATTACATTAAATCTCTATAAGTTGATTCGATTCTAATGTAGAATATAAGTAAGAACTTTTTTTACTCGATACAAAGGAGTGTAAGAACAATGGAAAATTTTGATAAAACAATGAAATTTAATTATGATGAAATTCCAAAAGAAGATGTCAAAACAGTATTACAAAATGTCTATCATACCTTAGAAGAAAGAGGATATAATCCTGTGAACCAAATTGTTGGTTACTTATTATCAGGAGATCCTGCGTATATTCCACGCAATAACGAAGCTAGAAATCAAATTCGTCGTATTGATCGCGATGATATCATGGAAGAATTAGTTTCAAACTATTTGCAAGAGAAATCGAATTAGTTTATGTTAAAGCATAAAATTATAGGATTAGATGTAGGAAGTAAGACTGTTGGCATTGCAATAAGTGATCTGATGGGTTGGACAGCCCAAGGATTAGACACACTCCGTATAGACGAAGAGAACAATGAATTAGGTATTGAAGCATTAGTAAAAATTATAAAAAGAGATAACGTTGGTACTGTAGTTATTGGATTACCAAAAAACATGAACAATTCTATTGGATTTCGAGGCGAGGCTTCGTTACAATACAAGGAGCAACTTCAAGAAGCACTGCCATCATTAGAAATAATTATGTGGGATGAACGTCTAAGCACTATGGCTGCGGAGCGTTCATTACTTGAAGCGGATGTTTCTAGACAGAAACGAAAAAAAGTAATAGATAAAATGGCAGCAGTATTTATATTGCAAGGCTATTTAGACTCATTACAATAAAAAGGAGCTTTTAATAATGACAGAGCATAACCATGATTCTCAATTAGAAATTAACAATGAAGAGGAATTACTTACATTATATGATGAAGAAGGTAATGAAGTCTTATATCGTAAAGTATTAGAATTTTTCCACCCAGAATTCAAAAAAGAATACGTTATTCTTGCTGAAGAAGGTGCAGAATCAGATGATGACGATTTAATTGAATTGGTGCCTATGATTAATGAGCCAGATGAAAATGGTGAAGGTGGCAAATTCTTACCAGTGGAAACTGACGAAGAATGGGATATGATTGAAGAAGTCGTTAATACAGAAATGGATGATCATGACCACGATCATGACCACGAATAATTAAAAAATCGTTCTTTAAATATAAGTCACTATGAAGTAAACCATACTGGAAAAGCAGTATGGTTTTTTTCTGTAAATAAACGAATAAAAATCGAATGATTAATGATAATTATATATTTAAGAGTTAACTAACTACGGAATTTATGCTTATATTATCGGGGTGTTTATGGTAAAATATATAAAGTTAAATTCAAACACATACGATTTTGAAATTGCATTTATTAATAATGGAATAGACCATATAAATGTTATATGTAAATATATTTTTCATCTTTACTAAAATTAAACTAGCACGAGCACCAATGACTAGTGTGATTGATAGTCTGTGCGGTAACTGATTAAGTTGAAAATACAATGATAATAGATGTTAAAGCATAATTTCTAAAGAAAATATGATGGTCATACATAAAATGACGCATTCTAGCGCAAATCTATAAGTATTTTGAGTTTTTAATTGGCCATTTTTGCCGGGATGGGGCAAGGAACCTTATGTGCAAAAGGCTTCTATACTACTCCCTATTTTATTGTTAAAACTTATGTATTATATTATAACGAAGGAAGTTTTGAAAATGGATAATAATCAATCCTATTTATTAAATTTACATAAACAAACCGATGAAACGATAGAGTCTTTGAGACCATATGCAGAAGCGAATAACGTCCCTATTGTAGACAGACTTACTTTAGAAATGATTAAGCAATTGATTAGGCTGCATAAACCACAAAATATTTTAGAAATTGGTACAGCGATTGGCTATAGTGCAATGCAATTTGCATCTGTATCTAAAGATGTACATATTACGACAATTGAACGTGATTCAGATATGCAACAGCAAGCAAAAGAAAATATTAGGAAATACGATTTTTCAAATCAAGTGACATTGGTTGAGGGTGACGCGTTAGAGCAATTTCATAATGTCGAACAAGAAAGTTTCGATATGATATTTATTGATGCTGCTAAAGCACAGTCTAAGAAATTCTTTGAATTATATACACCTTTATTAAAAGAAGGTGGCGTAGTTATTACGGATAATGTACTCTATCATGGCTTTGTTTCTGATATTTCAGTTGTGCGGACTCGCAATGTGCGCCAAATGGTTAAAAAGGTGATTGAATATAACGAATGGCTTATGAATAACGAAGCTTATACGACTAACTTTTTAAATATTGATGATGGATTAGCCATTTCAATTAAAGGAGAATCTAAATGACAGAATTATTAGTGACACCCAAATCGGTTAAACATATCGAAACATTAATTGAAAAAGGTGCTGATGCCTTTGTCATTGGCGAGCAAAAATTTGGTTTGAGATTATCAGGAGAATTTGATAAAGCAGCAATGATTGAAGCAGTGGATATGATTCATCGTAATGGTAAAAAGGCATATGCTGCAGTAAATGGTATATTCCATAACTATCATTTAAGTGCAGTTGAAGCTTATATTGATTTTCTTCATGAAATAAAAGTTGATCGAATTATCTTTGGAGACCCAGCTGTTGTTATGTATGTTAAACAACACACAGATCCAATTCCTTTACATTGGGATGCAGAAGCACTGGTGACTAATTATTTTCAATGTAATTATTGGGGAGCAAAAGGAGCTGCACGTGCACAACTTGCTAGAGAATTGAGTTTGGACGAAATCCTTAATATCAAAGCCCATGCGAATGTTGAAATTGAAGTTCAAGTTCATGGTATGACTTGCATGTTCCAATCTAAGCGTATGTTGTTAGGTAATTATTACACTTTCCAAGAACGTCAAATGAAGATCTCCCGTAACGATGAAACGAATGATTTATTATTATATGACGAAGAACGTGATAATAAATACCCAGTTTATGAAGATTATAATGGAACACATATTATGTCACCAAACGATATTTGCTTAATAGAAGAATTGGAACCATTACTTGAAGCGGGTATAGATTCACTGAAAATAGACGGCATCTTACAGTCAGAAAGTTATATCAATGTTTGTACTGAACAATACAGAGAAGCAATAGATCTGTATAATGAGGACCCAGATGCATATGAAGATGAAAAATTCATGCTTGTCGATCCAATAGAAGCAATACAACCGGAACATCGCCCGTTTGACGAAGGCTTCTTATATAAACAAACAGTATACTAATGGAGGTTAACTCGTGAAAATTTTAGAAGAAATTAATGTTCAAAATAAACCTAAAATGAAAAAGCCTGAACTTCTTGCACCTGCTGGTAATTTAGAGAAACTTAAAATAGCTATACATTATGGTGCAGATGCTGTTTTTCTCGGTGGACAAGAATATGGTTTGAGATCTAATGCAGATAACTTTACAATGCCAGAAATCCAAGAGGGTGTTGCATTTGCAAAGCGTTATGGTGCTAAAATATACGTAACCACTAATATAATTGCTCATGATGAAAATATAGACGGCTTAGACACCTATTTACGCGATTTAGCATTAACAGGTGCAACTGGTATTATCGTTGCTGATCCGCTTATAATTGAAACTTGTAAAAAAGTAGCGCCAGAATTGGAAATCCACCTTTCAACACAGCAATCACTTTCTAATTACAAAGCAGTTGAGTTTTGGAAAGAAGAAGGTTTAGATAGGGTTGTTTTAGCACGTGAGACAGGTGCTATGGAAATGAAAGAGATGAAAGAAAAAGTTGATATTGAAATTGAATCTTTTATACATGGTGCAATGTGTATTGCTTATTCAGGAAGATGTACATTAAGTAATCATATGACTGCGCGTGACTCAAATCGTGGTGGGTGTTGTCAAAGTTGTCGATGGGATTATGATTTATTACATATTGAATCTGATGGGGAATTAGATTTATATTATGGTGATCATGAGGTTGCACCTTTTGCAATGAGCCCTAAAGATTTGAAATTAATAGAATCGATTCCCAATATGATGGATATTGGTGTAGATTCTTTAAAAATTGAAGGACGCATGAAATCCATACATTATATTGCGACAGTAGTCTCAATTTATAGAAAAGTTATAGACGCATATGCAAGTGATCCAGAGAACTTTAAGATTAAGCCAGAATGGTTGATTGAACTAGACAAATGCGCTAATAGAGATACTGCATCTGCATTTATAGAAGGTACACCAGGTTATGAAGAGCAAATGTTTGGTCAACAAAATAAGAAAAATTCTGCTTATGATTTCTGTGGGTTAGTGTTAGATTATGATAAAGCGACTAAAATTGCTACAGTACAACAACGCAATAAATTTGAACCTGGACAGGAAATTGAATTTTTTGGACCAGAAATTGATACTTTTCGACAAGTTGTGGAAACAATTTATGATGAAGAGGGAAATGAACTTGATGCTGCACGCCATCCGTTGCAGATAGTTCAAATTAAAGTCGATCATCCAATTTATGCGAATAACATGATGAGAAAGGAAATTGGATAATGAAAAGTACAACAATAATAGGCATTGCCGGTGGTTCAGGATCGGGGAAAACATCCGTTACAAACGAAATAATGAAAAATTTAGAAGGTCATAGTGTTGCACTATTGGCTCAAGACTATTATTATAAAGACCAATCACATTTAACTTTTGATGAACGTTTAGAAACCAATTACGATCATCCATTTGCATTTGATAATGATTTATTAATTGACAATTTGAATGACTTGAGGAATGGTAAGCAGGTTGAAGTGCCAACATATGACTACTCAAATCATACGAGAAGTAAGGAAACGATTGCATTTGAGCCAAAAGATGTTATCATCGTAGAAGGTATATTTGCACTTGAAAACAAAACATTAAGAGATTTAATGGATGTCAAAATTTATGTTGATACAGATGCTGATCTGCGCATATTAAGACGTCTGCTTCGTGATACCGAAGAAAGAGGACGTACAATGGAATCTGTTATTAATCAATATCTGAATGTAGTTCGGCCTATGCATAATCAATTCATAGAACCAACTAAGAGATACGCAGATATTATCATACCAGAAGGCGGAAGTAATAAAGTAGCTATCGATATAATGACGACGAAGATTCAAACTTTAGTTAGTAAACAATAGTATTTATAAGTAAAGGAAGATGACATAATGGAAAACCAAAAGCAATATCCAATGACGCAAGAAGGTTTTGAGAAATTAGAACATGAGCTTGAAGAATTAAAAACTGTTAAACGACCTGAAGTCGTTGAAAAAATTAAAATTGCCCGTTCTTTTGGTGACTTATCAGAGAACTCAGAGTATGATGCGGCAAAAGATGAACAAGGTTTTATTGAGCAAGATATCCAACGTGTAGAAAACATGTTACGTAATGCACTTATTATCGAAGATACAGGTAATAATAACGAAGTACAATTAGGTAAAACAGTTACGATTGTTGAATTACCTGGTGAAGAAGAAGAAGAATATCAAATTGTTGGTTCTGCAGAGTCAGACGCATTTAAAGGTAAAATTTCTAACGAATCACCTATGGCCAAAAGTTTAATTGGCAAAAAATTAGACGATGAAGTACGTGTTCCACTACCAAATGGTGGAGAAATAAATGTTAAAATCGTAAATATCAAATAAGTTTTAGTGCAAAACCCCCCACACATGTTAAATGTCTGGGGGGATTTTACACTTTGCTAAAATATTTCTATACTTGCAGACTATATTCTGATAAATTGATAACAATTATAAAATTATTTAGGCTATCTATATTGATTCTTTTCATATAAGCCGAATTCATTATTTATTATAATCTATGATAATTATTTGCTATTAAACAGAAATTTATAATAAATGATATAATAGAAATGTTGAATGTACAACTTAGTTTGTTTTTATAATAAGTTGTGATAATTAACAAAGGGGGCAACGTTTCTGGAATATAAAATCATTAATGAACAAACCATCATGATTTATTTTGATGAACAGATTGATCCTGATACTTTTAAAGAAGTACAGCGAATAGAACAGTATATTAAGGATCAAAGTAATAAAACTATTTTAGAAATAATACCTTCGTATCGCGCAATTATGTTGACTATCGATATCACTCAAAGCGATGCGACAGAAATCATAAACAGCTTGGACTTAGGCAATGTTGATGTTGATGCAGGACTGACATCAAACTCACAATCTAAAATTTTACATATACCCGTATACTATGGTGGTGACCGTGGCCCAGACATAGAAACAGTCGCGAAACATAATCAATTAACTTCAGAAGAAGTTATTAAATTACATACTGAAAATACCTACCTAATATATATGCTGGGCTTTATGCCAGGTTTTCCATTTTTAGGAGGGTTAAATAAACAATTACATACACCCAGAAGAGAGGAACCGAGGACAAGTATTCCTGCGGGTTCTGTTGGTATTGCAAATAACCAAACAGGATTATATCCAAAATCTTCTCCAGGTGGTTGGCAAATTATCGGACAAACACCTATACAAGTGTTTGATATAAATCGAGATCCAATGTGTTTATACAACTCAGGAGATTATATTAAGTTTTATGCTATTAATGAACAAACCTTAAATCAGATTGAAGAGGAACAAAAAAGTAATCAATTTGATATTGAAAAGTGGGTGACAGTAAGTAATGAGTATTAAAATATTAACGCCCGGTTTGTTTAGTACAATCCAAGACAAAGGGCGAATTGGTTATCAAAATCAAGGGTTTTCAACAGCTGGTGCATTAGACATCTATGCGTATAGACTTGCACAAACATTAATTAATAATGAAGGACCTGCAATAGAAGTTACAATTATCGGCCCGTCCATTCAATTTTTAGCAGATAATACCTTTGTTATAACAGGTGCTCAGTTTGACGCTACTATTAATGATGAACCTATATCTCATCAAACGGTTATTAAAGCACAAAAAGGCGATATATTAAAGTTAAATTCAGCGTTACATGGTGCCAGAGGATACATAGCTTTTGGACAACCTATCAATGTACCTTTGATAGCTAATAGTTATGCCACACACACCCGTAGTCAAATTGGCGGCTATAAAGGACGAGCTTTAAAAAAAGGTGATGTATTGACTATTCAACAAAACGATCACTATTTATCTCAGATAGGTATAAGTGCGCGTATTGAAAATGAAAACGATGAACAACACACGATTCATATTATAGAAGGGCCACAAATAGAGCAGTTTTCAGAAGAAGTAAAAGCAAAATTAACATCTGAATCGTTTAAAATTTCAGAAAAATCTGACCGTATGGGATTCCGCTTACAAGACGAAAATATTGCGCCAACCAATTCTGCAGATATCATTTCAGAACCAGTAGCACTTGGTAGTATTCAAGTGCCTAACGATGGTAATCCCATTATCTTACTGAATGATAAGCAAACTGTGGGAGGCTATACTAAAATTGCAACAGTTTGTGCAGCTGATTTATCGATACTGGCACAAAAACAGCCAGGTGAAACCATCCGATTCCAATGGATATCAGTCGAAGATGCAATCAAGACACTAAAGCAAAAAGAAAAATGTTTTTCTGAAAAAAGAAAAGAAATAATAAAAAATCCAATTTTTAAAATAAAACAACTTCGACCAACAGCGTCACGAATCAAAAATTTATTAAAAGGGGAATTATAATGAATTTTGAAAAAATAGAACAGTTAATTAAATTAGTTAAAGAGAACGACGTTAAAAAATTTAAATATAAAGACTATGAAAACGAAATCGAACTTGATTTTACTGAGAATGATGCAAATCATATTACATCAAACCAAGCAGAAAAAAATGATAGTAATAAAATAGATAATGCTAAAAATGAAGAGAATGATTCAACAAATGAGCATACATATCAACAAATTAAATCTCAAATGGTAGGCACATTTTTCTTACAAGACGAAAAACAGTTAACAAACCCTATTATACAAGTGGGTGACGAAATTAAAAAAGGAGATACAGTCGGATATATTGAAGCGATGAAAGTGCTTAATGAAGTAACAAGCGATGTTTCAGGCGTTGTAGAAGAAATTTTAGTTGAGCACGGTTCGAGCGTAGAATACAATCAACTGATTGTTAACGTAAAATAAGTCAAATAAAGGGGTGTTTGCATTGTATCGTTGTCTGATAGCAAATAGAGGAGAAATTGCTGTACGTATTATAAGAGCGTGCAGAGAACTAAATATTGAAACTGTTGCAATCTATGCGATAGGTGATGAATCAAGTTTGCATGTAAGTTTAGCAGATCAAGCTGTTTGTATAGGTGAGGCAAATCCAATTGAAAGTTATTTAAACCAAGACAGAATTATTAGCGCAGCCAAAATAACACAAGCTAACGCGATTCATCCAGGGTACGGCTTTTTATCGGAGAGTGCATCGTTTGCCCAAAAAGTTGAAGAGAACGAGATTTATTTTATTGGTCCTACTAAGACAACTATGGAAATGATGGGGGATAAAATCACTGCTAGACAAACAGTTGATAATGTCGGTGTTCCTATTATTCCGGGTTCTACAAGTGCTGTTGATTCGATAAGTGAAGTGAAATCTATTGCTCAAGATATTGGTTATCCACTTGTGTTAAAAGCAGCGAGTGGTGGTGGCGGTAAAGGTATACGTATTGTCAAAGAAGAAGCGTCACTCGAAAAAGCTTTTAAAGAAGCTAAAAGTGAGGGTAAAAAGTATTTTGATGATGACCGTATTTATGTTGAAGCTTTCATCCCTATTGCAAAACATGTGGAAGTTCAAGTTATCGGTGATGGCAAAAATAATTTTATTCACTTAGGTGAAAGAGATTGTTCTGTACAAAGGAAAAATCAAAAGTTAATTGAAGAATCACCATGCGCTGCAATTTCTGAGTCGATGCGAGAAGCAATGTGTAATGATGCTGTTAAAGTGGCGCGTGCATCTCATTATCGCAGTGCAGGCACCATTGAATATTTAGTTACGGATGATGCGTATTACTTTATAGAAATGAATGCACGCATCCAAGTTGAACACACAGTAACAGAGATGAGAGCAAACAGAGACTTATTACAAGCACAATTGTATCTCATGCAACATAATGAACTACCATTCACACAAGAAGACATTACTTTTGATGGTCATGTCATTGAGGCAAGAATCAATGCAGAAAATCCAGAGAAACAATTTCAACCTACACCAGGCACTGTAGAAGCTTTACATCTGCCACAGGGCTTTAATATACGTGTTGATAGTTTGTTATATCACGGATATAAAGTTTCACCATATTATGATTCATTAGTTGCAAAGGTGATTGTGAAGTCTTCCACTAGACAACTTGCTATTAATAAATTAAAAGTAACACTTGATGAAATGGTCATCGATGGTTTTACGACAACTGCTGATTTTCTGTATGCTGTATTATCTTATCCTAAATATGCTGATGGTGATGCAAGCCAAGTAGACATTAAATTTTTAGATAGACATCAAATTTTAAAGGAGGAAGTATAAATGAAAGTAGATTTGAATTGTGATTTAGGAGAAGCGTTTGGTAACTATTCATTTGGTGGTGACAATCAAATTATTCCTTTAATAACATCAGCAAATATTGCATGTGGCTTTCATGCTGGCGATCAACATGTGATGAACGATACCATTAAACTTGCAAAAGACAACGGTATAGGTATCGGCGCACACCCAGGACTTCCTGATTTACAAGGCTTTGGCAGAAGAAATATGGATTTATCTCCTGCAGAAGTTTATGATATTGTTGTTTATCAATTAGGTGCATTGAATGGTTTTTGTAGAATTCATGACGTTAAGATTAATCATGTTAAACCGCATGGTGCACTTTATCAAATGGGAGCAAGAGATAAAGTTATTGCGCATGCTATTGCAAAAGCAGTTTATGACTTTGATCCGACTTTAATCTATGTGGGACTTTCTAATACTTTATTAATTTCAGAAGCACAGGCTTTAGGATTGTCCACAGCTTCTGAGGTTTTTGCCGACAGACGTTATGAAGACGATGGACAGTTAGTAAGCAGAAAAGAAGCTGATGCATTGATTACCAATACAGATGAAGCGATTAAACAAGTGATAAATATGGTTAAATTTCAAAAAGTAATTACAAAAAATGACAATACAATAGATATTAAAGCAGATACTATTTGTGTGCACGGCGATGGGGCACATGCAATTGAATTTGTAACACAAATTAGAGAACAATTAACGAAAGAAGGCATTTCAATTACAAGGCTAGGGGGCTAAGCAATGGGAGAAAAATTAAGGTCAGACGAGAAAGATTTCCAGTTTACTAAAAATCACAAAAGGTTATTATTAGGTTCTGTGTTTTTAATGGCAACATCCGCGATAGGACCAGCATTTTTAACACAAACTGCTGTATTTACAGCACAATTTGCATCTAGTTTTGCATTTGCAATTTTACTATCTATATTAATTGATATTGGTGCACAGATTAATATTTGGCGTGTACTCGTTGTTACAGGTAAACGTGGACAAGAAGTAGCTAATGAAATTTTTAATGGACTGGGTACATTTATATCAATCCTCATTGCAATTGGTGGTCTAGCTTTTAATATTGGTAACATAGCCGGTGCTGGATTAGGTTTGAATGCGATATTTGGGTTAGATGTTAAAATAGGTGCAGCAATTACTGCCGTTCTTTCAATTGCAATATTTATTAGTAAAAGTGGACAAAAGATAATGGACATCGTAACAATGTTTTTAGGTGTATTGATGATTATCGTTGTCGCTTTTGTTATGTTTAAAGCCAATCCACCCTATGCTGAGGCTGCAAAACATTTAGTGATGCCAGAGCAACCACTAGCGCTTGTTTTACCAATTATCACATTAGTTGGTGGTACGGTTGGCGGATACATTACTTTTGCTGGCGCACATAGAATATTAGATTCTGGAATTAAAGGTAAAGATTATTTACCATTTGTAAATAAGGCTGCGATTTCAGGTATATTAACAACTGGTGTACTAAGAACATTATTATTCTTAGCTGTATTAGGTGTAGTAGTAACGGGCGTTACATTGAATGCTGATAATCCACCTGCTTCTGTATTTGAACATGTGTTAGGACCTATAGGACGAAATATTTTCGGTATTGTACTATTTGCGGCTGCAATGTCTTCAGTTATTGGCTCTGCATATACAAGTGCAACATTCTTAAAAACATTACATAAATCTGTTTATAATAAAACGAATATTATTGTAATTAGTTTCATTGTAGTGTCAACGATAAAGTCCGTATAATTGTGTAAAAGTAAAAAGGCCATATAACAGTCCTTTTACGGTACAATGTTTTTAACGACAAAAACATACCCAGGAGGACTTTTACATGACCCAAGTACATTTTACACTGAAAAGCGAAGAGATTCAAAGCATTATTGAATATTCTGTAAAGGATGACGTTTCTAAAAATATTTTAACAACGGTATTTAATCAACTAATGGAAAATCAACGAACAGAATATATTCAAGCAAAAGAATATGAACGAACAGAAAACCGACAAAGTCAACGAAATGGCTATTATGAGCGCAGCTTTACGACACGTGTAGGCACGCTAGAATTAAAAGTACCCAGAACACGTGATGGCCATTTTTCACCCACAGTGTTTGAACGTTATCAACGAAACGAAAAAGCCCTCATGGCTTCAATGTTGGAAATGTATGTATCAGGCGTTTCAACTCGTAAAGTATCAAAAATTGTGGAAGAACTTTGTGGTAAATCCGTCTCTAAGTCCTTCGTTTCTAGCTTAACAGAACAGCTAGAACCTATGGTTAACGAGTGGCAGAATCGTTTATTATCAGAAAAAAATTATCCTTACTTAATGACCGATGTACTCTATATAAAAGTACGAGAAGAAAATCGAGTACTCTCAAAAAGCTGTCATATAGCGATTGGAATAACCAAAGATGGCGACCGTGAAATTATCGGCTTCATGATTCAAAGTGGCGAAAGCGAAGAGACCTGGACAACATTTTTTGAATACCTAAAAGAACGCGGTTTACAAGGTACGGAACTCGTTATTTCTGATGCGCACAAAGGATTAGTCTCTGCCATTAGAAAATCCTTCACCAACGTAAGTTGGCAAAGATGCCAAGTTCACTTCCTAAGAAATATCTTTACCACCATTCCTAAAAAAAATTCAAAATCTTTCAGAGAAGCTGTTAAAGGAATTTTTAAGTTCACAGATATTAACTTAGCGCGTGAGGCTAAAAATCGATTGATTCATGATTATATCGATCAACCAAAATATTCAAAAGCTTGCGCATCATTGGATGATGGATTCGAAGACGCCTTTCAATATACCGTACAAGGAAATTCCCACAATCGACTAAAGAGTACCAATCTAATTGAACGACTGAATCAAGAAGTACGCAGAAGAGAAAAGATTATTCGCATCTTCCCCAATCAAACATCAGCCAATCGCTTAATTGGAGCCGTTCTTATGGACCTACATGATGAATGGATTTATTCTTCAAGAAAATACATCAATTTTGATAAGTAGAAATGGTAAAAACATTGTATAGCATTTTACACAGGAGTCTGGACTTGACTGTGTCAACGTTAGTATTTTTATTCTTAGGCAAACCTGTCACGTTACTTATTGTAGCAGGTGCACTAAATGGTTTGATTTTACCTATTACATTAGGTACGATATTAATTGCTAGTAAACGTAAATCAATCGTAGGAGATTACAAACACCCGACATGGATGCTTTGGTTCGGGATTGTTGCAGTAGTCGTAACGATTGTAACTGGTATCTTCTCACTTCAAGGTTTAACTGAATTATTTGGTAGCTAAATGAAAATAGATAATACCCTGACTTATGGTTACAATACATTAAGTTCAGGGTATTTTTCATGTTAAGTTTTTAAAATAAACGAATTTATGATAGTTAATATAATTAAAAAGTTTAAATAATTTCAATAATTATTATTTTATGCAAAAACATTGAACTATTATCGAGCTATGTGTTCAAATATGGTAGAATAACAAAGGCTAGGATTTTAAGATGAGGTGAAATATAATGATAGGTATTATAGGTGCTATGGAAGAAGAAGTAGCTATCTTAAAAGATAAAATTGTTAACTTAGAAATAATTAATGTTGCTCATGTTGTTTTTTATAAAGGGCGTTTACATGATAAAGAAGTTATCTTGACTCAAAGTGGTATTGGAAAAGTAAATGTTGCAATTTCTACTACTTTATTAATAAATCGTTTTCACCCAGATTTAATTATTAATACAGGTTCGGCGGGTGCATTAGACAAATCACTTGGTGTCGGAGATATTGTAGTAAGTGACATGGTAGCTTATCACGATGCAGATGCAAGAGCATTTGGTTATCAATTGGGTCAAATTCCTCAAATGCCTGCACAATTTGTTGCGGATAGCCATTTAATTGAATTAGCAAAAGAAGCAATAAATGATCAGAAATGGGTTGCTAAATCTGGTTTAATTGTAAGTGGAGATAGTTTTATTGGCACTGCAGAACAACGCGCAGATATCAAAACAAACTTTCCACAAGCCATGGCAGCAGAAATGGAAGCAACAGCGATTGCCCAGACATGTTATCAGTTTAACCTACCATTCATAATTACACGTGCTATTTCTGATTTAGCAGATGGTGATGCAGGTATAACATTCGAAGCATTCTTAGAAAAAGCAGCAATTGCTTCAAGTCAAATTGTTGATCGTTTAATTAAAACTATATAAAAAGGTGAAATAAAACATGGGTATGATAAAGCACTATTTTATGCCAAACGAATATGTACAATCTATTTTTCAAATTGATATAGAAAAACTCGCAAATTCAGGCGTAAAAGGTATAATTACAGATTTAGATAACACACTTGTAGGATGGGATGTAGCTGATCCAACAGAAGCAGTAAAAGAATGGTTCGATAGAGCAAAAGAACTCTGCATAACTGTAACAATTGTTTCAAATAACAACGAACAACGCGTAGGCAATTTTTCAAAATCATTAAATGTGGACTATATATTTAAAGCAAAAAAACCCAGAGGTCGCGCCTTTAATCAAGCATCTAAATTAATGAATTTGAATCCAGAAGAAATAGTTGTCATTGGAGACCAAATGCTAACAGATGTGTTTGGCGGAAATAGACGCGGATTATTCACAATTATGGTTGTCCCAGTGAAAAAAACAGATGGATTTATAACGAAGTTTAATCGCATGATTGAACGTAGATTACTACAGCATTTTAGAAAAAAAGGTTATATTAAATGGGAGGAAAATTGATTGGCAGAAACTGAGATATTAAAATGTATCGGTTGTGGCGCACCCTTACAATCTGAAGATTCAGATGCGCCTGGATATGTTCCAGAAAGTAGTCTTTATAAAGAAGACGTTATTTGTAAAAGATGCTTTAGGTTAAAAAATTACAACGAAGTGCAAGATGTAGGCTTGGATAGTGAAGATTTTTTAAATTTACTTAATGGCTTAGCAGACAAAAAAGGTATTGTTGTAAATGTTGTGGATGTTTTTGACTTTGAAGGATCTTTTATTAATGCAATCAAACGCATTGTTGGAAATAAACAAATCATTTTAGTAGGTAATAAACTAGACTTATTACCGAAACAAATTAATAAACGCCGTGTAAAAGAATGGTTGAAGAAAACAGCGAGAAAATACGGCTTAGATGCAGAAGATGTCATTTTAATTTCTGCTGAAAAAAATGAGGGTATCGAAGATTTATTGAATGCTATTAATACTTTGAGAAATAATGACGATGTCTATATTGTAGGGACTACAAATGTAGGTAAATCTACACTGATTAATAAATTAATAGAGCGCAGTGTGGGTGAAAAGAATGTAGTTACCACTTCTCGATTCCCTGGTACAACTTTAGATATGATTGATATACCACTTGATGACACTTCGTTCATGTATGATACACCTGGTGTGATTCAAGAACATCAAATGACGCATTACGTAACGGAAAAAGAATTAAAAACAATCATGCCTAAAAAAGAGGTTAAACAACGTGTATATCAATTAAATGAAGGACAAACATTATTTTTCGGTGGTTTAGCACGTATTGATTATATAAGTGGTGGTAAACGACCATTAGTATGTTATTTTTCAAATGATCTTAATATCCATAGAACTAAAACGGAAAATGCAAATGAATTGTGGCGTAATCAATTAGGGGATGTATTGTCGCCCCCTAATAACCCAGATCATTTTGATTTGCAAAATGTTAAAGCCGTACGTCTAGAAACAGGTAAAGAAAAGCGTGATGTTATGATTTCTGGATTAGGTTTTATTACCATTGATGAAGGTGCTAAAATCATTGTTCGTGTACCTAAAAATGTCGATGTCGTATTACGAAATTCTATAATGTAAGGCGGGTTTAATGTGAAGTACGCAGTGATAGGCAATCCTATTGATCACTCTTTATCACCAGTTATGCATAATGCAAATTTTGCAGCTTTAAATGATTTATCATCTTATGAAGCGATTAATATTAGAAACGAAGACTTTCATCGTATCAAAGAGATAATTAATGACAAAGCACTTTCTGGATTTAACGTTACAATACCACATAAAGAGCGTATTATACCCTATCTGGATGAAATCGATGAACAATCAAAAACAGTTGGAGCAGTTAATACGGTGAAAATTGTGGACGGTAAATGGATTGGTTACAATACGGATGGTATTGGCTATGTAACAGGTTTAAGACAAGTATATCCAGATTTAGAAGATGCATATATATTAATTTTAGGCGCTGGTGGTGCGAGTAAAGGGCTCGCTAATGAACTAAAAAAATTCGTTAGACCCAAACTTACAGTAGCCAATAGATCTATGGATCGATTTGAAAGTTGGCAATTAGAAGTGAATAAAATTAGTTTACAAGAAGCTGAAGCAGCATTATCAGAATTTGATATTATTATCAATACAACGCCAGCAGGTATGAATCAAAATAAAGAGGTTATTATTAACCTTGATAATTTGGATAGTCACACGTTAGTGAGTGATATCGTTTATGTACCATTTAAGACACCTATTTTAGAAATTGCAGAAGCTAAAGGAAATCCTATTCATAATGGATTAGATATGTTCGTATACCAAGGTGCTGAAAGTTATAGAATTTGGACAGGTGAATTACCACAAATTCAAATAATGAAAGACACTGTTTTAAAATATTTATAAAAGGAGATTGAATTATGTTAACAGGTAAACAAAAAAGATTTTTACGAAGTAAAGCCCATAACGTAGATCCAACTTTTCAAATAGGGAAAGCTGGTATTAATGACAATATGGTAGCGCAAATACAAGATATTCTAGAAAATAGAGAGTTAATTAAAATACATGTATTGCAAAACAACTTTGAAGATAAAAATGACTTAGCACAATCATTAAGTGATGCAACACGTAGTGATATTGTACAAGTAATCGGGTCGATGATTGTACTTTACAAAGAATCACAAGATAATAAACAAATTCAGTTACCATAATGGCTAAATCGATTGTCTTATATGGTGGGCAATTTAACCCGATTCATATCGCCCACATGGTCGTAGCTAGTGAAGTTAACGCATTTATAAAACCGGACGTATTTTATTTTATACCTAGTTTTATATCTCCGTTAAAAGAACATACAGATTATTTGGAAGGTCGATATAGAGTTGATATGATTCAATCTGTTATAGATGATCTGGGTTTTGGTCGTATCTGTTTAAATGAAATAGAAAGACGAGGACAAAGTTATACCTATGATACAGTGATGTATATTTTAGATAAGCATCCTGATGCAAAACTTTATCTTGTGATAGGGACAGACCAATATAATCAACTGCATAAGTGGTATAAGATTAATGAATTAAAATCTTACATTACTTTTGTAATCGTCAATAGAGATAAAACGACACAAGAAGTCGAATCAGATATGCTATCGATAACAATTCCACGTATTGATATAAGCTCAACATTAATTAGAAAAAGAGTGAAGAATAATGAGAATATTCAAGCACTCGTTTCTCCAAGTGTTGAACAATATATCCGAGAGGAAGGATTATATGAAAGTTAATGAAGCAATAGAAATTGTCAAAGAGAAATTGCCTGAAAAGCGGTTTAACCATTCATTAAGAGTGGCTGAAACTGCGGTTAAATTAGCAGATATTTATGATGGTGATAAAGATAAAGCAGAACTTGCGGGTGTATTACACGATTATTCTAAATATGATGATTTAGGAACGATGTATCAAGTTGTTACGCAACATGATTTAGATAGCAATCTATTAAGTTATGGTTCGGAAATTTTACACGGACCTGTTTGTGCGGTTATTATGAAAGAGAAGTATGGTATTGATGATGAAGAAGTATTATTAGCGATAAAAAACCATACGACAGGTCGTGCTCAAATGACAAAAACAGAGAAACTTGTCTTTATTGCAGACTATATAGAACCTGGGCGTCAAACCCCAGGCGTTGAAGAAATTAGAGATTTAGCATACAATAAAGGTAGCTTAGATAGAACAATATATGAAATATCTAAGCGTACCGTTTTATATTTAATTAATAAAGATATTAATGTCTATGACGCGACGATTGCATGCTTGAATTATTACAATTACAGTGACGAAAGAGTAAAGGATGATTAAATGAAATCAGATCAATTATTAAAATTAGCTGTGGAAGCAACTGAGAATAAAAAAGCAGAAGATATTATTTCTTTAAATATGCAAGGTATTAGTGATATGACAGACTATTTTGTGGTTTGCCACGGAAATAATGAAAAACAAGTTCAGTCTATCGCACGTGCAGTCAAAGATGCAGCTAATGAAGCGGAAATTAGAGTTAAACGAATGGAAGGCTTTAATGATGCGAGATGGATTCTTATTGATTTGGCAAATGTAGTCGTACACGTATTCCATAAAGATGAAAGAGATTATTATAATATTGAAAAACTGTATAGAGATGCACCTCTTGAATCATACAGACAGGCTGTTTATTAAAAATGGCACAATATGAAGAAATGAGCTTGTTTTATGATCAGCTAACCTTAGATCAACCGTATGAAGATTGGCTAAGCATTGTTAATCATTTTGCAGGTAAAAAGCATTCTATTTTAGATATTGGTTGTGGAACCGGTAGTTTAACATCGCTGTTCACTGAATTTGAGCAAGTGACAGGAATGGATCTTAGTGTTGATATGTTAGCCATAGCTGCTCAAAAATCTAATGTTGTTAATTGGATTGAAGCAGATATGACTGATTTTGAGCTTGAACAACATTTTGATGTCATTACAATATTTTGTGATTCTTTGAATTATTTACCTGAAAGAGAAAATGTTTCAGATACATTTAAAAATGTTTATCGACATTTATCTCAAGATGGTGTCTTTATGTTTGATGTTCACACAGCTTATAAAATGAATACATTGTTTAATAATCAAAGTTATATTGACGAATCCGAAGATGTTTTCTTAGGGTGGGAAGCTGTCCAAGGCGAAGAACCTCTGAGTGTTTGGCACGATATGTCGTTTTTTATTAAACAAGATAGTACGCATTATACTAGGTTTGATGAATCACATTATCAGCAAACTTATACTGAAAATGAATATACAGCGATGTTAAAAGAAGTAGGTTTTAACCATATACAGACTTTTGTTGACTTTGACATAAACAATCACACTGAAAATGGTTATAGATTATTTTTCATAGCTAAAAAATAAAAGTAAAATCACTCCCTTATACGTGTTAAGTATAAAGGAGTGATTTTTTGCAATTAGACTGGTCAAAATGGAAAGTAATTTTTGAGAAAAATAAATTAGTGATCATAGTTGGATGCGCGTTAGTACTATTGCTTGCTATTTGTTGTTATAAATTTTTAAATGTCAGCAATACAGATGACAACAGCAATGCAAACTTAAGTACAAATGATGATTCCACATTAATTAATGAACAAAATACCAATAGTAAAACAATTGCTACTAATAATGATAATGCAAAATCAGTAAAAAATGATAAAAAGGGTAGCTTTATTTTTGTTGATATTAAAGGTGCTGTACAGCATCCTGATATTTATAAGATGAAAGATACGGATAGGGTTAAGCAATTAGTGGACAAAGCAATTTTATTAAAAGATGCTGATCTTTCAAGTGTGAATTTAGCTGAAAAATTACAAGACCAGAAAGTCATTTATATTCCGAAAATTGGTGACAAAGATCAAAAAGACATTAATATGAATCATTTTGCTTTAAAGAATAACCACACAGAAGATAGTAAAAAAGGTAATAGTACAATAAACTCAGAACAAATAAATATTAATGATGCAACAGAATCTCAGTTATTAACGATAAATGGGATTGGACCGACTAAAGCTAAGGCTATTATAGAATATAGACAACAACATGGCCCTTTTGAGTCTGTAGAGCAATTAAAAGACGTAAAAGGTATTGGAGCTAAGACTTTAGAAAAAATCGGTTCAAAGCTGACTATATAACTTTTAGTTGCATTATGGTTCAATTCAAATTAATCTATAATTAATCAAAAAATATAATACATATATGGAGGTAAATCATCATGGATCGTATCAAATGGGAAGAATACTTTATGGCTCAAAGTCATCTTTTGGCTTTGCGTTCTACGTGTGAACGTTTGTCAGTTGGTGCTACTATAGTGAAAGATAATAGAATCATTGCAGGGGGCTATAACGGTTCTGTTTCAGGTGAAGTTCATTGTATTGATGAAGGGTGTTTATTAGAGGATGGCCATTGTATCAGAACAATACACGCTGAGATGAACGCTTTACTTCAATGTGCTAAACAAGGTGTTTCTACAGATGGCGCTACAATCTATGTTACTCATTTCCCTTGTTTGAACTGTACAAAATCAATCATACAATCTGGTATTGATACAATATATTATGCCGAAGATTATCATAACCATACATATGCATTGGAGTTATTGAAACAAGCAGGTATTGAGTATAAAAAAATTTCATTTGATCAAGAGCATGTAGCACAATACTTATTAAATAAATAGCCACGGTTTATTATGGCATAGCATATTTAGTTGGCATTCTTTGGCTACATCTCAAATTTCTTTCAATACTTCTTTTTATATTCCTTATATTTTTACTTAAAATAAAGCAGTTCAAATGGCAGCAAGTTATTATGATTATAATTGTTCCTTTTATAGCTTTTGGATTATTTTATAGGTATTATCATCAAACGTTAGAATTTCAAAATGATATGTTAAGTAAATCTTTAATTGCTAATGCAAAATTTATCACTAAACCTGTCATTAGCGACAATACTCTAAGTGGTAAACTCCAAATTGATAGCGATTATTATCAATATTATTTTAAGCCGAACAGAAAAGTTAAATCTTCGGATTCGTCTGAATTATACCGACGCGATTGTAAAATCCATGGTGCTTTTAAATATAATGGGGAAGGAATAAGTAGAAAATTATATATCAATATAAAAAGCGTCGATTTATCAAGTTGTAAGTCAATATCAATGGGTTGGATGTCTCTGGTCGATTTACATAAGCAATATATTTATAAGCGTCTTGTTACAGAACACAACGATGATCCAGGTAAAATAATTGCATTGATTACGGGAGATACTTCCAGGATAAAAGACCACCAATTAGATCAAATTAGAGAAATTGGTATTTATCATTTACTAGCAATAAGTGGGACACATATCACAGCTTTAGTTAGTATTATTTTTTATACTTTGACTAAAGTCAGATGTCCCTTATTTTTGATAAAAGCTATTATTTTTATTTTGTTACCCATTTATACTATTTACACTGGTATGGCTCCAAGTGCTATTCGTGCAGTGTTAGTTGCGCTTATTCTTCTATTACTTCCGAAAAAGTTGTACAAACATTCTATGAATGTTCTTTTTGGTGTTTTTATTTTAATCACACTAATTTCTCCACAATTAATATATAATATTGGATTTCAGTTTTCATTTTTTATAACTTTTTGTATTCTTTTTGCACTCCCGATTTTAAAAGACGCTAATATCGCCAAAAGCATGATTTTTGTCAGTGTTATAGCACAACTTTCATCTTCCATTATTAGTGCAGCCCATTTTAATCAAATCCAATGGATAGGTATCTTAGCTAATTTATTCTTTGTTCCGTTTTACACATTTATTTTATTTCCTGCCTCGTTAATTTATTTTGCTTCGCTTCATTTTCCTATTAAAGTTACAATTTTTACAAAATGCCTAAATATATTGCTCTTGATTCATGATTACTTTGTTTCTATTTTTATGAAATTCTCTACTTTAAAATGGTTCACCCCCGAATTATCTTCATTTTTTATTGCGATTGCTGTGTTTCTTATCATTGTTGCACTTATTTTATTCGTTCATAAGCATTATTTTCTTTTTTTATTGATTCTAATAAGCATATTTTTCATTTTAACCATTTTACCGAAATCACATGATTACAGATTAACTATGTTAAACGTGAACCAAGGAGATGCTATATTATTTGAAACGGATAAACAGGAATCTATGCTTATAGATACTGGGGGTGTATTGATTAAAAAAGGTATGAAAGACAACCACATGCTATCAAAACGAAAGATTCTGCCCACTTTAAAAAAGCATGGTTTACCTAAAATTAATTATTTGATTATTACACACCCACATGTTGATCATATGGGAGAATTAAGCTATCTAATAGGAAAATATCAAATAGATCATATAATAATAAATGCAAATAGCTTTAGCTTAGAACAATTAAAAGCGCTAACGTTACAATGTAAAAAACATAAGGTTAAATTATTAGATTTTAAAACTTTTAATCATATCGTACTTAGCAAAGCAGATATTCGTTTGTTAGATGCTACAATACAAAATTCAGACGATCTAAATGAACATTCTATTATTACCTACATACAATATAATAAATATAAAATGTTATTTATGGGCGATGCTTCAAAACATAATGAATCTCTTTTACTTAATAAGTACAAACTTAATAATTTGGATGTATTAAAAGTAGGTCATCATGGAAGTAAAACAAGTTCTAGTTCTAACTTTGTCAATATAATGCATCCTAAAATCAGCTTAATTTCAGTTGGACAAAATAATAGATATAAATTACCTAGTACCGAAGTTATTACTAGATTGAAAGCAATAGGATCTAAAATATATATGACGAGTCTCTCTGGGGAAGTTACAATTACTTTATCAAATTCGATACAAATTAAATCACAATTTGGTAAATGATTTGGGTAGAGAGAACAAATACTGCGTGATATAATAATTTAATGTGTAATAGAGATGAAAGGGTGCTATATATGAGCAACAATATAATAACAATTTACGGAGAAGTACCGGAACTTATAGAAAAAAAGTCAGCAGAAGAAATAAATAACTATTTAAATGCACCTAAAGATGATTTTAATTTCGTGAAATATAATTTATACGAACATGATTTGGCACCCGTAATAGAAGAATCATTGACCATGCCTTTTTTCTCTGATAAAAAAGTAGTACTTGTTCAAAATGCATACCTATTCACTGGTGAAAAACCTCCTAAAGATTTGAATCACAACATAGATCAACTCATTGAATTTATTGAAAAATATGATGGAGATACGTTGATTATTTTTGAGGTATATCATAGTAAATTAGATGAGCGTAAGAAATTGGTGAAAACATTAAAAAAGAATGCCCAATTAAAAAAAATAGAGCAAATGTCAGAAGAAGAAATTATGCAGTGGATGAAAAAAGAGCTTCATGAAAATTTTAAAGATATCAAACAAGATGCACTTGACCTATTTATAGAATTAACAGGCGTTAATTTTAATATTGTTAAACAAGAACTCGAAAAATTAATCCTTTTCTTAGGTGACAGATCAACAATTAATAAACAAGATGTGTACCAAATTGTTAATAGAAGTTTAGAACAAAATGTGTTTTTACTAACAGATTATATTCAAAAAAATAAAAAATCAAATGCAATTCAATTGGTTAATGATCTGATTGCAATGAAAGAAGAACCAATTAAGTTATTAGCATTAATTACCAGTAATTATCGACTTTTTTATCAGTCTAAAATATTAAGTCAAAAGGGTTATAGTGGTCAACAAATTGCCAAGACAATAAATGTACACCAATACAGAGTAAAATTAGCGCTTAATCAAGCAAGAAACTACCAACTTGAAAGTTTGCTAAATATTATAGATTCCTGTGCTGAAACGGATTATAAATTAAAATCATCTTATATGGATAAACATCTCATATTAGAGTTATTTATTTTATCGCTGTAGTTTTAAACAAAGCAATATTATCCCGTTGTGCATACATTAAATTGGGCGTATTTTAAAAGGATACTTATTTAAAAAAGATATAAAAAAAGTTCAAGCAATTGCTTGAACTTTAATATTATTTAGCAGCTGTCATTAATGATGACTTAATACGAGCAGCTTTGTTGTCGTGGATTAAGTTGCGTTGTGCAGCTTTATCTACTTTTTTCAAAGCAAAACTCAATAAGTCAGCTTTGTTATCAGCATTTGATTCTAAAGCTGAATGAGCTCTTTTAACTGCTGTACGCATTTCATTTTTTTGAGAAATATTACGTTCTTCAGCAGTATGTGTTGTATTAACACGTTTAATTGCAGATTTGATGTTTGGCATGTGTGTCACCTCCTAAAAGTGATCTTCGCTATCAAAATGAATTTGATTACAACAAGAAATATTTTATCAAAACAAGCGACTTTCTGCAATCATTTATTTATGAGCCGCCCGTAAATTCAATATAAATGATACAATAATGTATAAAGTTATGAAACACTTATTCTATAAAATATTCTGATAAAGTGTTAACAAGTGAATTAATATTTTGAATTATTATAAACGAATGGCTTTGCAAGTTTGCAATTGACTTGTAAAAACGTTATTATATCAAAGAATGTCATACATACAAACGGGCTAGAATTATGAAAGTGAGAAGGATAATACATGGATAAACAAGATCGTTATAATCGACGCAAAAATATAAGAAACTTTTCTATTATCGCACATATAGACCATGGTAAATCTACTTTAGCTGATAGAATTTTAGAAAATACTAAATCAGTTGAAACAAGAGACATGCAATCACAGTTGCTAGATTCTATGGATTTAGAGAGAGAACGCGGTATTACTATAAAACTAAACGCAGTACGATTGAAATACGAAGCGAAGGATGGAGAAACATACACCTTCCATTTGATTGATACACCGGGACACGTAGATTTTACATATGAAGTATCTAGATCACTTGCAGCGTGTGAGGGTGCTATTTTAGTAGTGGACGCAGCACAAGGTATTGAGGCACAAACACTAGCGAATGTCTATTTAGCACTGGATAATGATTTAGAGCTTCTACCTGTTATCAATAAAATTGATTTGCCTGCAGCTGAGCCAGAACGCGTTAAACAAGAACTTGAAGACGTTATTGGTATTGATAAAGAGGATGTCGTACTTGCAAGTGCAAAATCAAACTTAGGTATTGAAGATATATTGGAAAAAATAGTTGAGGTAGTACCACCACCTGAAGGTGATCCAGAAGCACCTTTAAAAGCTTTAATATTTGATTCTGAGTATGATCCATATAGAGGTGTCATTTCATCCATACGTGTTATGGAAGGCGTTGTTAAAGCTGGAGATCGTATCAAAATGATGGCTACTGGAAAAGAATTTGAAGTAACTGAAGTAGGTATTAACACCCCAAAACAATTATCAGTAGATGAATTAACAGTGGGTGATGTAGGTTATATCATTGCTAGTATTAAAAATGTTGATGATTCCCGTGTAGGTGATACAATCACGCATGCAGAGAGACCTGCTGAAGCGCCACTACAAGGTTATAAAAAAATGAATCCAATGGTATTCTGTGGATTATTCCCTATTGATAACAAAGACTATAACGATTTAAGAGAAGCTTTAGAGAAGCTGCAATTAAACGATGCCTCATTAGAATTTGAACCAGAATCTTCTCAAGCATTAGGTTTTGGCTACCGTACTGGTTTTTTAGGTATGTTACACATGGAAATTATTCAAGAAAGAATTGAACGTGAATTCGGTATTGAATTAATCGCAACTGCGCCATCGGTAATTTACCAATGTATATTAAAATCTGGTGAGGAAGTATCTGTAGATAATCCAGCGAATATGCCAGATCGCGATAAAATAGAAACCATTTATGAGCCGTTTGTACGTGCGACTATGATGGTACCAAATGATTATGTCGGTGCTGTAATGGAATTATGTCAACGTAAACGTGGTCAATTTATTAATATGGAATACATGGATGATATTCGAGTGAATATTATTTATGAAATTCCGTTATCAGAAGTAGTATTCGATTTCTTCGATCAATTAAAATCTAATACTAAAGGCTATGCTTCTTTTGATTATGAATTTATTGATAATAAAGAAAGTGACCTGGTTAAGATGGATATTTTATTAAATGGTGAAAAAGTCGATGCTCTTAGCTTTATCGTGCATAAAGAATTTGCATACGAACGTGGTAAAACTCTTGTCGATAAGTTGAAAACATTAATACCAAGACAACAATTTGAAGTACCAGTACAAGCTGCTGTAGGACAAAAAATTGTCGCAAGAACAAACATTAAATCTATGGGGAAAAATGTATTGTCTAAATGTTATGGTGGGGACATTACACGTAAGAGAAAATTATTAGAAAAACAAAAAGCGGGTAAAGCTAAAATGAAAGCAGTGGGAAATGTAGAAATTCCACAAGATGCTTTCCTTGCAGTACTCAAAATGGATGAAGATTAATAATACTTTAAACTTGGGGCCTTAAATCCGAACGATTTATGCCCCAGTTTTTTATGAAACATCATGTTTTTAAATAGGGAAGTAGGTGAACACAATATGGAAGTGAAAAGTGCATATATACATATCCCCTTCTGTGTAAGAATATGTACGTATTGTGATTTCAATAAATATTTTATTCATAACCAACCAGTTGATGAATACTTAGATTGTTTAATTAAAGAAATGCAATATAGTAAAACGAAAGTGTTAGAAACTGTTTTTGTTGGTGGAGGAACGCCAACGGCACTTAGTTATGAACAACTTAAACGTTTACTTAAAGCTATTACTGATATTTTCGAAATCAAAGGAGAATTTAGTTTTGAAGCAAATCCAGATGAATTGACTTTGGAAAAAGTTCAATTATTAAAGGATTTTGGTGTGAATAGATTATCTATGGGCGTTCAAACTTTTAAACCAGAGTTGCTTGAAATATTAGGAAGAACACATAATACATCTGATATATACCAAGCAGTTACAAATGCGAGAGCCGTAGGTATTCCTTCTATTAGTTTAGATTTAATGTATCACTTACCAAAACAGACCATCGATGATTTTAAAGATAGTTTAGAAAAAGCATTGGCGATGGATATTGATCATATTTCTAGTTATGGTCTTATTTTAGAACCTAAAACTCAATTTTATAATATGTATAAAAAAGGCAAATTGAAAATACCTAATGAAGATATCGGGGAAGAAATGTATGAATATCTTTTAGAACGCATGCAAAGGTCTGAGTTACATCAATATGAGATTTCTAATTTTGGAAAAATGGGTCACGAATCAGAGCATAATAAAGTTTATTGGAAAAATGAAGGTTACTATGGCTTTGGCGCAGGTGCAAGCGGCTATGTTGACGGTGAAAGGTACAGTAACGTTAATCCTGTAAATCACTATATAAAGAAAATAAAGAACAATGAAAGACCTTTGTTAGAGTCCACGAGACCAACAAAAAATGAACAAATGGAAGAAGAAATGTTTTTAGGTTTAAGAATGAACCAAGGTGTCAATAAAGCTAGATTTAAAGAAAAGTTTGATTTATCTATAGATGAAGTATATGGCACAACAATTGAGGATTTACTTAAAAGAGAACTTATTGTAGATAACCAAGGCTTTATTTCAATGACTGAGAGAGGGAAAGTCATCGGAAACCTTGTATTTGAGTCTTTTTTACTAAATGTATAAGTTTTTATTAAAAACCGAGGCTTTAACATTGACTTACTTTGACCAATTTGATAAATTATAATTAGCACTTGAAACAAAAGAGTGCTAATGAGGTGAAAACATGATTAGTGATAGACAATTAAGCATATTAAATGCAATTGTTGAAGATTATGTTGATTTAGGTCAGCCAATTGGTTCTAAAACACTGATTGAACGACATAAATTAAATGTTAGCCCTGCTACTATTAGAAATGAGATGAAACAATTAGAAGATCTCGAACTAATAGAAAAAACACATACTTCATCAGGAAGATATCCATCAGAATCAGGTATCAGATATTATGTGAATCAATTATTACAAGAAACATCTCATCAACAACAAACTAAAATGCAGCGTTTAAAAGATTTGGTAATTGAAAATCATTATGATATTTCCTCTACATTGAGTGATTTTGCTAATGAACTTTCAATTGCATCACAATACACAACGCTGGTAATGCGTCCAAATCATAAACAAGATATAATCAATAATATTCATTTGATTAGAGCAAATGCTTATTTGGTTATTATGGTGGTTGTGTTTACATCAGGTCATGTTGAACATTTACATTTAGCATCTGAAGTACCTTTATCTAATGACGAATTAACCAAAATATCAAATTTTGTTACTGCTAAATATAATGAATGGAATAACCACCGTTTTGAAAATGAATTAAATGCTTTTGTAAAATCTGATACTGAAAAAGATTTTATAAAAGACATGCTAAATATGATTGATATTCATTTTGATAATCAAAGTAATGGCATTTTTATGGGCGGAAAGGTTAAACTCATAGATGCGTTGAATGAATCAAACGTATCATCTATTCAACCGATTCTACAGTATATAGAATCGAACAAAATCACACAACTACTTGATGAAATGTCCAATACTTCCATCAATGTGAAAATTGGACATGAAATTGAATCAAGTTTAAGTGATATTTCTATCGTAACAAGTGAGTATCATATTGATGATAGGCTGAAAGGTCAAATTGCGGTTATCGGACCAACAGCAATGAATTATCAGAACGTAATTCGATTACTAAATACGATTTGGTAATTAAGAATTGTATTGGAGGGCAGACTATGACAGAGCAAAACGAATCAGCTTTCAACGAAAATGAAGAAGTTAATGAAGAAACTTCACAAACCGATTCAGTTGAAAACAATGATGAAACTACAGAAACATCACAAGATAATCTGCAGGAGGACGATTCACAAGAAATTGCAGAAGACGTAGATCCTAAAGATGAAGAAATTCAACAATTAAAAAAAGATGTTCAAGAAAATGAAGAAAAATATTTAAGATTATACGCTGAGTTTGAAAACTATAAACGTAGAATCCAAAAAGAAAATCAAACAATGAAAGCATATAAAGCACAAGATGTACTAAATGATATCTTACCAACAATAGATAACATTGAACGTGCTTTACAAATAGATGGCGAAGATGAACAATTTAAATCACTTAAAAAAGGTGTAGAAATGGTTCATGAAAGTCTATTAAATGCATTAAAAAATAATGGTTTAGAAAAAATTGAGACAGAAGGTCAACAATTTGATCCGAATGTACATCAAGCAGTAGTTCAAGATGACAATCCTGATTTCGAATCAGGTCAAATCACTCAAGAACTACAAAGTGGATACAAATTGAAAGAAAGAGTTTTAAGACCTTCAATGGTTAAAGTAAATCAATAATTCGTTTTATTGTTGAAAACACCAAATTTTTAAATATATCAGGAGGAATTTATTTATGAGTAAAGTAATAGGTATTGACTTAGGTACAACAAATTCATGTATTGCAATTTTAGAAGGCGATGAGCCAAAAGTAATTCAAAACCCTGAAGGCGCTAGAACTACACCATCTGTAGTAGCATTCAAAAATGATGAAACTCAAGTAGGTGAAGTTGCAAAACGCCAAGCAATTACTAACCCAAATACAATACAATCTATCAAACGTCACATGGGTACTGATTATAAAGTTGATGTTGATGGAAAATCATATACACCACAAGAAATTTCAGCAATGGTTTTACAAAATCTTAAAAGTACAGCTGAAGATTATTTAGGTGAAAGTGTAGATAAAGCAGTCATTACTGTTCCAGCTTATTTCAATGATAGTGAACGTCAAGCTACTAAAGATGCTGGTAAAATTGCTGGCTTAGAAGTTGAACGTATTATTAATGAGCCAACAGCAGCTGCTTTAGCATATGGTTTAGACAAAACTGAACAAGATCAAAAAGTACTTGTATTCGACTTAGGTGGCGGTACTTTTGACGTATCAATCCTTGAATTAGGTGACGGTGTATTTGAAGTGCTTTCTACAGCAGGTGACAACAAACTTGGTGGGGATGACTTTGACCAAGTAATTATTGATCACTTAGTTGCAGAATTCAAAAAAGAAAACAGTGTAGATTTATCTAAAGACAAAATGGCGTTACAACGTCTTAAAGACGCTGCAGAAAAAGCTAAAAAAGATTTATCTGGTGTATCTCAAACACAAATTTCATTACCATTTATCTCTGCAGGAGAGAACGGTCCATTACACTTAGAATTAACTTTAACTCGTTCTAAATTTGAAGAGTTAGCAGATTCATTAATCAGAAGAACTATGGAACCTACGCGTCAAGCAATGAAAGATGCTGGTTTATCAAGTTCTGACATTGACGAAGTTATCTTAGTTGGTGGTTCTACTAGAATCCCAGCAGTTCAAGAAGCTGTTAAAAAAGAAGTTGGAAAAGATCCTCATAAAGGTGTGAACCCAGATGAAGTAGTTGCAATGGGCGCAGCAATTCAAGGTGGCGTTATCACTGGTGATGTTAAAGATGTCGTATTATTAGACGTAACACCATTATCATTAGGTATTGAAATTATGGGTGGACGTATGAATACGCTTATCGAAAGAAATACTACAATCCCAACATCTAAATCTCAAGTTTATTCAACAGCAGCAGACAACCAACCTGCAGTTGATATCCATGTATTACAAGGTGAACGCCCAATGGCTGCAGATAACAAAACACTTGGTAGATTCCAATTAACTGATATTCCAGCAGCTCCACGTGGCGTACCTCAAATCGAAGTGACATTTGATATCGACAAAAACGGTATTGTAAACGTTACTGCAAAAGATTTAGGTACAAACAAAGAACAAAATATTACAATACAATCTAGCTCTGCACTTTCAGATGACGAAATTGATCGTATGGTTAAAGACGCTGAAGAAAATGCTGAAGCAGATAAAAAACGTCGCGAAGAAAGTGACTTGAGAAACGAAGCAGATAGCTTAGTATTCCAAGTTGAAAAAACAATCACTGATTTAGGCGAAAACATCAGTGAAGAAGATAAACAAAATGCTGAAGACAAAAAAGAAGCACTTAAATCAGCACTAGAAGGCGAAGATATTGATGATATCAAAGCTAAAAAAGAAGACTTAGAAAAAGTAGTTCAAGACTTGTCTACAAAAGTTTATGAACAAGCAGCTCAAGCTCAACAACAAGCTCAAGGTGAAGATGCAAATGCTTCTCAAGATAGTAATGTTGAAGACGCTGATTTCAAAGAAGTTAAAGATGATGACAACCAAGATAACCAAAAATAAGTCGAGTCATTGACTAAATAATTGTTATTAACAGAAATATATGACACAATTGCTTAGCCAAATTAAGTCAAAGTCAATTGAACATTGGCTTTGACTTTTTCCTTTTTATAATAGATTTAATAAAACCGTGAAAGGAGAGGTATGAGTGGCCAAAAGAGATTATTATGAAGTTTTAGGTGTTAGCAAAAGCGCTTCTAAAGATGAAATTAAAAAGGCTTATCGTAAATTATCAAAACAATACCATCCAGATATAAATAAAGAAGAGGGCGCTGATGAGAAGTTTAAAGAAATCTCAGAAGCATATGAAGTATTAAGTGACGAAAATAAACGTGCAAATTATGACCAATTCGGACACGATGGACCACAAGGTGGCTTTGGCGGCCAAGGATTCGGTGGCCAAGACTTTAGTGGATTCGGCGGTGGCGGATTCGAAGATATCTTTAGTTCATTCTTTGGTGGTGGCAGACAGCAACGAGATCCAAATGCCCCAAGAAAAGGTGACGATTTACAATATACGATGACTGTCACATTTGATGAAGCTGTTTTTGGTAGCGAAAAAGAAATTTCTATTCGCAAAGATGTTGCTTGCCACACATGTGATGGTGAAGGTGCTAAACCTGGAACTAAGAAAAAAACTTGTCATTACTGTAATGGTTCTGGTCATGTTTCAGTTGAACAAAATACTATTCTTGGTAGAGTAAGAACTGAAAAAGTATGTCCAGTATGTAGTGGTTCAGGCCAAGAATTTGAAGAACCTTGTCCAACTTGTCATGGTAAAGGTACTGAAAATAAAAATGTTAAAATTAGTGTGACGATTCCTGAAGGTGTAGACAATGAACAACAAATTAGATTAGCTGGTGAAGGTGCTCCAGGAGAAAACGGTGGACCACAAGGTGATTTATATATTGTGTTTAGAGTCAAACCATCTGAAAAATTTGAAAGGGACGGCGACGATATATACTATTCATTAGATATCAGTATTGCTCAAGCTACTTTAGGTGATGAAGTTAAAGTACCAACGCTTAAAGGTAGTGTCATGCTAACAATTCCTGCCGGTACACAAACTGAAAAACAATTCCGTCTGAAAGAAAAAGGCATTAAAAATGTTCATGGTTACGGTTATGGCGATTTATTTATTAACATCAATGTAGTTACGCCTACAAAAATTAGTGATCGCCAAAAAGAATTACTTAGAGAATTTGCTGAAATAGATGGCGAGGAGCTTTCTGAGCAGCCATCAAATTTTAGAGATAAAGCAAAAAGGTTCTTCAAAGGAGAATAACTTATGAACTGGACTGAAGTTGCAATCGTTGCTAACCATGAGGTATCACCAATCATAACCAATTTACTCGAAGATTATGGCTCTAATGGTGTTGTTATAGAAGATTCAGAAGATTTAACACATGATTTCGAAGATAAGTATGGTGAAATATATGCATTAAATGCAGAAGATTATCCTACACAAGGTGTGAGAGTTAAAGCATATTTTAACGAAATTAAGTATACAAAAGATTTTCAAGAAAAATTAATTCAATCATTAAAAGATATTGAAGGTCTTGATTTAGATTTGTTTAGCTTTGATGAGCAAACAATTAGAGAGCAAGATTGGGAGAATGAGTGGAAGCATTACTTTCATCCATTTCGCGCATCTGAAAAATTCACAATTGTTCCGAGTTGGGAAACATACCAACAGGAAGATGATAGTGAATTATGCATTGAGTTAGATCCAGGTATGGCATTTGGAACAGGTGATCATCCGACAACGAGTATGTGTCTAAAAGCAATTGAAGCATATGTTAAGTCTAGTGATTCAGTTATAGATGTCGGCACAGGCTCAGGTATACTGAGCATTGCGGCACATTTGTTAGGCGTTAAACGTATAAAAGCACTTGATGTAGATGAAATGGCTGTTAGAGTAGCTAAAGAAAACTTTCAAAAAAACAACTGTGAATATGCTATTGAAGCAGTCCCAGGTAATTTATTAAAAGAAGAAACTGAAAAATTTGATGTTGTTATCGCTAATATTTTAGCTCATATTATTGAAGAAATGATAGATGATGCTTATAATACACTTAATAAAGACGGTTATTTTATAACTTCTGGTATTATAGAAGAAAAACACGAGGCTATTGTTGAACATATGAAACGCAGTGGATTTGAAATAGTTTCTATTAATCATGACAATAGTTGGGTTTGTATCGTCGGACAGAAAGTGAGCGATTGACATGCAAAGATATTTTATAGATCAAAACGCTGATGTAAATCAGCGTTTTTGTATAACTGATCAAGGTGATATACATCATATTTCAAATGTCATGAGACATCAAGTTGATGATTATATCATTATTACATTTGCTGATCATTATGTTTATAAATGTAAACTGGATAATATTGGTGCAGATGGTATCATGGTTTCGTTAGAAGAACGTATTGATGTGGATACAGAATTACCACAAAATGTAACGATATGTAGCGGACTAATCAAGTCTGATAAATATGAATGGATGCTACAAAAGTCAACGGAATTAGGTGCAAGTGAATTTATTGCTGTAGGTATGAAACGTTC
The DNA here is from genome assembly GCF_048568385.1 of Staphylococcus sp. LKG3-1. NCBI lineage: Bacteria > Bacillati > Bacillota > Bacilli > Caryophanales > Staphylococcaceae > Staphylococcus > Staphylococcus sp. LKG3-1. The sequence goes on along the minus strand of NZ_CP183796.1, from coordinate 683,666 downwards.
TGTTGTCAAGCTTACAGAAAATAAAATTGCAAAGAAATTAGAACGTTGGCAGAAGATTATCAAGGAAGCTGCAGAACAAAGTTATAGATTAGCTATTCCAACGATTCAATATCAAGCAACATTAAACGATGTACTTAAAAGTGCCAAAGCGTATGATTACATTCTAATTGCCTATGAGGATGCCGCTAAAAGTGGTGAAGTAAGTCAATTTAAATCGTTAGTTCAACAATTCAAACCAAATGATAAAGTATTAATTATATTTGGACCTGAAGGTGGCCTTGATGAGGATGAAGTCTCACTGTTACAAGATGTTGGTTACCAAATTGGCTTAGGTCCTAGAATTTTAAGGGCTGAAACAGCACCTTTATATGTTTTGAGTGCTTTGAGTTTCGAAAAGGATTTACACAATTAGTTTAATGTATTGATGTGTGCTAATAGCGTGTTATATGAATTATAAAGAATAAGGTGATACAACGATAAAAATCCATACCCGGATAAATTTATTCATGTATTAATAGAATTTATTCAAAATAACAAAATCTGAATTTTAGTAATTGACCACATTAATCAGATATATTATACTAGATTATACATGGTTGATACCGTGTATTGATAATAAAGTTTCGTTGATATTTGGAGGGAGGGAAATACACATGTCTAAAACAGTAGTCAAAAAGAACGAATCACTTGAAGATGCGTTACGTCGTTTCAAACGTACAGTTTCTAAAAGCGGTACTATTCAAGAAGTACGTAAACGTGAATTTTACGAAAAACCTAGCGTTAAACGTAAAAAGAAATCAGAAGCTGCACGTAAACGTAAATTCAAATAATTAATAGTTTCGTTGACTCCCTCAACACCAACATTAATTATAAACCATAATAGCCTTAGTTGTTATATACAGCTAAGGCTATTATTTTTTTATAAAAAACCATTGTACTTTTTAAATCAATATATTTTTTATTATACAAACCATGTAGTACTTAATCATTATTAAAGTAAAAAGTAATAATGAAAATTTCTTTGAAGATAATAGATTTTTATAGTGTAAACGGTATAATCGCATATTAGTTTCATGTATAATCAAATTGAGAGCGAGGTGATAGAGTGATTCTTTCAAGTAGTTTACATACAATTTTTCCTTCCAATTTAGTCGAGGATGGAAATTGGATTGATAATATAGCTAACTTTATAGTACATCCAATTGGCGCTTTGATTTTAACTTGTATTATCTTTCTTGGTTTTCTATATCAATTATATTCTAATAAGATTAATGTTGTTGGTATCATATCAACGATAGCGTTATTGATATTTTTCTTAGGATTTTTTGTGAAAGGCGACGTTAATTTCTATTCTGTGATACTTTTTGGAGTAGGAGTCATATTAGTTATCATTGAATTATTTGTTGTCGGTGCGGTTATTGGTATCATTGGTATGGGGTTTATTATTTTCAGTATTATTACTTTAGGAGACAATTTTATCTTCATGATTGCTAATGTTGTCTTTGCATTAATCTTATCTATTATTGAGTGGGTGATACTTGTGAAAGGATTTAAACGCAAAATTCCATTTTTAGACAAAGTTGTACTGAAAGATTCTACAAATGCAGAGGCAGGTTACACTTCACATGAAGATCGCTCTCATTTAGTTGGAAAAACTGCAACAACATCAACGGACTTAAGACCAGCAGGGATTATTACATTTGATAATGAAAGAATCGATGCTGTTTCAGATGGTTCATTTATTTTAAGGAATAAACAGGTTACCATCTTAGAAGTTGAAGGTACACGAGTTGTTGTAAGAGAAATCGAATCATAAAGGAGAGAAAGTATGATCGGATTAATTATAATCGTCGTTATTGTATTAGTAGCATTGTTGTTGCTATTTTCATTTGTTCCAGTAGGATTATGGATTTCAGCAATTGCTGCTGGTGTTAAAGTAGGCATCGGTACTTTAGTAGGTATGAGATTACGTAGAGTATCTCCACGTAAAGTGATTTCACCGCTAATTAAAGCGCACAAAGCTGGATTGCATTTAACTACAAATCAACTTGAATCGCATTATTTAGCTGGAGGTAATGTTGATCGCGTTGTTGATGCTAATATTGCAGCGCAAAGAGCTGATATCAACTTACCATTCGAACGTGGGGCTGCTATAGATTTAGCGGGTCGTGACGTATTAGAAGCTGTACAAATGTCAGTTAATCCTAAAGTCATTGAAACACCATTTATTGCTGGTGTAGCAATGAACGGTATCGAAGTTAAAGCAAAAGCACGTATTACAGTTCGTGCCAACATTGCTCGTTTAGTTGGTGGTGCAGGTGAAGAAACAATTATCGCACGTGTTGGTGAAGGTATTGTTTCAACAATAGGTTCAAGTGAACACCATACACAAGTTCTTGAAAATCCAGATAATATTTCTAAAACTGTTTTAAGTAAAGGATTAGATTCTGGTACAGCATTTGAAATTTTATCAATTGATATTGCTGATGTTGATATTAGCAAAAATATTGGTGCAGATTTACAAACTGAACAAGCGCTTGCAGACAAGAATATTGCACAAGCTAAAGCAGAAGAACGTCGTGCGATGGCTGTAGCTCAAGAACAAGAAATGAAAGCAAAAGTACAAGAAATGCGTTCTAAAGTGGTTGAAGCAGAAGCAGAAGTACCATTGGCTATGGCTGAAGCTTTACGTTCTGGCAACTTAGGCGTAAAAGATTATTACAATTTAAAAAATGTTGAAGCTGACACAGGCATGAGAAATTCTATTAATCAACGTACGAATCAAAAAGATGATGAATCACCGGATAAATAATTAGGGGTGATTAAATGAGTATAGGTATTATTATCTTTGTAATATCTGTGATTGTGACAATAATTGGTGCTATTAGTGATAATAGCCATAAAGAAAGACAAAACCAAAAACCACCAGTCAACAAACGGTCAAATGACCATGGAGGAGAACCACAGAAACGTGGCTTTTTTGATGAAATAGGAAAAACATTTAAAGAAATAGAGAAACAATTAAATGAAGACCCTATGTCGCAAGAACGTGAAAAACCACGCGCTCCTCAACCTACTAAGACACAAGCAGAACCGGTTGAAACACGTGCAGAAAAAATGGAAACACCGAGTCCTGAGCGCTCATCAAGAACGATGAGAACGGATAATGAAACTGAAGCTGAAAAAGCAAAACGTTCACAACAACAGCAAGATGATAAATTACAACAAGAATTAGAATCCGATTTAATAGGACAAATGCAAGATGTACGTAGTGAAATTGATCGCGAAACTGAGAAGAAGTTGCAACGAACTGAACGAAAAGCACGTGCAATTATAGCTGATAAATATTTATCAGAAAGAACAAAGCGTTTTCGTTTAAAACAACTTATGAATGCTCATGCGATACAAGGAACAGCCACAAATGAACAATTCAGGTTTGCTGAGGACGAAGTTGTTAATGGTATTATTTGGTCAGAAGTATTAGAAAGACCGAAACAATTATAATATAATTTTTTAAGTTAACGCCTTATAAATCAATGTAATTTGATGTTATAAGGCGTTTTTAATATTATAATCGTAGTAAGAACTTTTATTTATCTGATTATCACAATCATATTTATACATTATAAAGCTTTCGTTTTATTATAAAATTAGATAGAATGTAAATCTTCTGTTAAAATTAATGAAATTCTGTCCTATTCAATTCACTTTAAAATAATATATTGAGTATTCGTGATATAATAGAGATGTATAATCAATAGTTTTAAACAGTAATTGTATATTTTTATACAAGCTGATTATTTATTTGTTAACAATCATTTTGTAACTTAAAATCTAATAGGATAAAATAAAAGAAACGAATATATTTGTAAAGGAGCACCTATATGCCTGGAATTATTCAAATAAATGACATCAATGAAGCGCAAGCACTCATTGGTAATAATGATGAACACCTTAAATCAATTGAGGAAGGATTTGATGTCATTATACATGCTCGTGGTCAAGAAATTGCTGTAAAAGGAGAGCAAGTTGAGCATGTTGAAAAAGCGGAATCCGTACTAATTAATTTATTAAAAGTCATACAACAAGGTGTAACAATATCGATTAAAGATGTTGAAGCAGCAGTGAAAATGGCACAAAATGGTACGATTCAATACTTATTAGATTTATATGAAGATGAAATTACTAAAGATGCATTTGGCAAGACGATTCGTGCTAAAACAATGGGACAACGTTTATACGTAAATGCGATGCACCATAATGATTTAGTTTTTGGTGTGGGACCAGCTGGTACAGGTAAAACATTTTTAGCTGTAGTCTATGCTGCTAAACAGTTACGTAAAGGGTCAGTAAAACGCATTGTTTTGACAAGACCTGCAGTTGAAGCTGGCGAATCTTTAGGATTTCTACCAGGAGATTTAAAAGAAAAAGTAGATCCTTATCTAAGACCGCTTTATGACGGGTTAAATACTGTTTTAGGTAGAGAACAAACTGCTAGATTTATAGAAAGAGGTATCATTGAAGTTGCCCCATTAGCTTATATGAGAGGTAGAACATTAGATGATGCGTTTGTCATTTTAGATGAAGCTCAAAATACTACACATGCACAAATGAAAATGTTCTTAACTAGATTAGGATTTGGATCAAAAATGGTAGTCACTGGTGACAAAACACAAGTAGATTTACCAAAAGGTGTAAAGAGTGGTTTGAAAGAAGCGATTAAAAAATTAGAAAACGTTAAAGGTTTAAGTATTCATCATTTAGACCAAACAGATGTGGTACGTCATCCATTAGTAAGTAAAATTATTGATCGTTATGAGGGAGATGAATAAATGTTTACGATAGATTTTAGTGACCATACTAATTTAGTGAAAGAGGATTGGTTTACACAAATTGACAAGCTGCTAACGTTTGCAAAGGAACAAGAAAATATCGAAGAAGAGGCTGAATTGTCAGTTACTTTTGTAGATAAAGATGAGATTCAAGAAATTAATAAAATGTATCGAGATAAAGACAAAGTCACAGATGTTATATCTTTTGCATTAGAGGAAGATGAACCTGAAATAACTGGTATAGAAATGCCGAGAGTTTTAGGCGATATTATTATTTGTACTGATGTTGCTCAAGAACAAGCAGACTCGTACGGACATTCATTTGAAAGAGAATTGGGCTTCCTTGCATTACACGGCTTTTTACATTTATTAGGTTATGATCATATGAATGAGCAAGATGAGAAACAAATGTTCGGACGCCAAGATCAAATTCTTAATGCATACGGCTTAACTAGAGATTAGAGGCGCGTATGGATAGATTTAAATATGCATTTCAAGGCATGATAGTTTTATTAAAAAAAGATAAGAATTTCTTACTTCATCTTATTTTTGGTTTGATAGTCATTGTTTGTGGATTTATATTTCATATTACAAAAGTGGAATGGCTTTTTATATTGTTAGCGATTGGACTTGTGCTAGCATTTGAAACGATAAATACAGCTATTGAATATGTAGTCGATTTGGTAACAACGGATTATCATATTTTAGCTAAGAAAGCGAAAGACGTTGCTGCTTTTAGCGTGATTATTGCGTCTATTATAGCTGTCTTAATTGGGCTGATTGTTTTTTTACCGTATATTTTTAAATAATAGTGCAAATTCACAAAAGTTGTTTATACTTAATGAATAAAGCTTTTAATAAAATATAGTTATACACCCATTTCCATGGTGTTGAATATTGAACAGGAGAGATGAAGCAATGGCATACCAACCACATTATTTTTCAGAAGTAAGAAAAGCACAGGCAAATGCGTACGCACCCTACAGTAATTTTAAAGTTGGTGCGTATTTAAGAACGAAAGATGGCAAAGCTTATTACGGTGGTAATGTTGAAAATGCAGCTTATCCAATGGCGATTTGTGCTGAAAGATCAAGTTTAGTTGCGGCAATTGCTGATGGATACCGCCCAGGAGATTTTGAATCAATTACTGTAACTGTAGATGCAGATGAACCGTCCTCACCATGTGGCGCATGTCGACAAGTAATGAAAGAGCTTTGTGATGACGAAATGCCAGTTTATATGACCAATCATAAAGGTGATATGACAGAATTATCAGTAGGCGAGTTATTGCCTTTAGGATTTTCAGGAAAGGATTTAAATTAATGACAGAACACAAATCAGGCTTTATATCTATCATTGGTAGACCCAATGTTGGTAAATCAACCTTTGTAAATCGTGTAATAGGACATAAGATTGCGATAATGTCCGATAAAGCACAAACAACTAGAAACAAAATTCAAGGTGTCATGACACAAGAAGATGCGCAAATTATTTTCCTAGATACACCAGGTATTCATAAACCTAAGCACAAATTAGGAGATTATATGATGCGCGTTGCGACGAATACACTATCTGAAATAGATGCCATTATGTTTATGGTAAACGTCAATGAGGATATTGGTAGAGGCGACGAATATATTATGGATATGCTAAAAACAATCAAAACGCCAGTATTTTTAGTGTTAAATAAGATTGACTTGGTTCATCCCGATGAATTAATGCCTAGAATTGAAAAATATAAAAAATATATGGATTTTACAGAAATCGTACCTATTTCTGCACTTGAAGGCTTAAATGTAGATCATTTTATTAATGTTATAAAATCATATTTACCAGAAGGCCCTAAATATTATCCTGATGATCAAATATCAGATCATCCAGAACAATTTGTTGTTGGAGAACTGATAAGAGAGAAAATTTTACATTTAACAAGTGAAGAAATTCCTCATGCGATTGGTGTTAATGTAGACCGTATGATTAAAGAAGATGAAGATAGAGTGAGAATTGAAGCTACTATTTACGTAGAAAGAGATTCTCAAAAAGGGATTGTCATTGGTAAAGGCGGTAAAAAATTAAAAGAGGTTGGTAAACGTGCGCGTCAAGATATAGAGCGTTTATTAGGCTCGAAAGTTTACTTGGAACTATGGGTTAAAGTACAAAAAGACTGGCGAAATAAAGTTAATTTCATTCGCCAAATGGGTTATTTAGAAGATAGAGATTAAGTTAAAGTTGAAAGTCGGTGAATTCGTGTGTTAATCAAACAAAAAGGGATTATTATAAAAACCATTGATTATGGCGAATCCGATAAAATTATAACTATCTTAAATGAATATGGTGCTAAAGTCCCACTTATGGTAAGAAGAGCCAAGAAAAGTAAGAGCGGCTTGCAGGCTAATACGCAATTATTTGTGTATGGCTTGTTTATTTATTCAAAGTGGAAAGGTATGGGCACCTTAAGTTCAGTTGATGTCATTGACCAAAATTACCATCTGCGACTAGATATATATGAAAGTAGCTATGCAAGTTTGTGTACTGAAACGATCGACCGTTCCATGGAAACAGATGAAATCTCTAAAAATAGTTACGAATTATTGCATTTTGTATTAGATAAGATTAGGCAGGGGATTTCAGCACAACTCATGTCAGTTGTTGTATTGTTAAAATGTATGACAAAATTTGGATTTAATGCAGTATTTGACAGATGTGTGATAACTCAAAGTGAAGATCAATCAAAATTAGTCGGTTATAGTTTTAAATATGATGGTGCAATTTCTGAAAATGTTGCATATAAAGATACACACGCATTTCAGTTATCAAACAAAACGTTGTATTTATTAGATATCCTTCAGAAGTTACCAATTAATCAAATGAGTTCATTGAGCATACACGAAACAATTGTCGATGAAATGTCAGAACTTGTTATCTTATTGTATAAAGAATATGCGGGTATGTATTTCAAAAGTCAAAAACTAATTAATCAATTATATCGATTAGATAACTTATAATAATTATTTATATTCAAACCTATTGGCCCAGACCATAGGTTTGTTTTTTTTTATAAAAAAATGGGACAAGAAAAATTAATCCATTACAATGAAATAATCTTAGTTTCTTGTCCCATAAATATTTAAATTGCTATTTAAGTTTTATTTGATTTTGAATATATCATTCTTAAAATTAAAATTTAACTTTTTCAGCTAAGAATGATTTTAATTCAGTGATTGGCATACGAACTTGCTCCATTGTATCACGGTCACGAACTGTAACTTTTTCATCTTCTAAAGAATCAAAATCAAAAGTGATACAGTATGGTGTTCCAATTTCATCTTGACGACGGTAACGTTTACCAATTGATTGTGATTCATCAAAATCAATTGCAAAATCAGCGCTTAATTCTTCGAACACTTTAATTGCATCGCCTGATAATTTTTTACTTAATGGTAATACAGCTGCTTTATATGGTGCAAGTGCAGGGTGGAAGTGAAGTACTGTTCTTGAATCTTTGCTTCCTTCAACTCCTTCTTCATCATAAGCATCACATAAAAATGCTAAAGTTACACGGTCAGCACCTAATGAAGGCTCTATACAGTAAGGGATATATTTTTCTCCTGTTTCTTGATCGTGATATTGGAAATCTTCACCAGAATGTTCACTATGCTTTTTCAAGTCAAAATCTGTACGACTCGCGATACCCCAAAGTTCACCCCAACCAAATGGGAAACGATATTCGATATCAGTAGTCGCATTTGAATAGTGAGACAATTCATCTGCATCGTGATCACGTAAACGCGTTGCTTCTTCGCTTAAATTTAAATCTTTAAGCCATTGACTCGCGAATGTTTTCCAATAATTTTGCCATTCAATTTCTTCACCAGGTTTACAGAAGAACTCCAATTCCATTTGTTCGAATTCACGTGTTCTAAAGATAAAGTTACCAGGCGTAATTTCATTACGGAATGATTTACCGATTTGTCCTATACCAAAAGGTAATTTTTTACGCATAGTACGTTGTACATTTTTATAGTTAACAAAAATACCTTGTGCAGTTTCAGGGCGTAGGAAAATTTCGTTAGTAGAATCTTCAGTAACCCCTTGGAAAGTCTTAAACATAAGGTTGAATTGACGAATATCAGTCCAATTCGCTGTGCCACTTACAGGACAAACGATACCTTCTTCATCAATAATGCGTTTCATTTCATCAAAGCTTAAACCGTCAGCGACAAAGTTTTCGTCACCTTTTTCATTTAACATGTAGTCTTCAATGATTTTATCTGCACGATAACGAATTTTACTATCTTTGTTATCGATCATCGGATCATTAAAATTACCTAAATGACCTGATGCTTCCCAAGTTTTAGGGTTCATTAAAATTGCAGCATCAATACCAACATTATATGGTGATTGTGTAATGAATTTTTGCCACCATGCTTTTTTAACATTATTTTTTAATTCGACACCAAGTGGGCCGTAGTCCCATGTATTTGATAGACCACCATAAATGTCACTACCAGGGAATACAAAACCTCTATGTTTTGCTAATGAGACGATTGTTTCCATATCTTTTGTCATTAAATATAACTCTCCTTTTTTACATGAAAACGCCCCAAGACACAGAATAAGCCAAAAAGTTTAATCTATATCTTGGGACGAGTTAATCTTTTTAATCACATATGTAATATATGTGTTTATTTACTAGATTCATGTTAACCCGCGGTTCCACCCAAATTAGTGTGTACACTCGCTTTTAACTATCATTTAATTGTAGCCATTGTTACTTGTTAAGCTTTCACCATCCTTAACTCGCTTTAAGTCTAATTTTAATGTATTGATAGTTTATAAGCAAGTAAATATATGTATTTGTAGCAATTAAAAATTCAATGTATAATTAAGAAGAATGAATAAAGGGGTGAGTGTTATAGAACTAAGTAAAAGGCAACAACAAATAATTGAAATAGTAAAGAGTAATGGGCCTATTACAGGAGAACATATTGCTGATCGTCTGAGCTTGACTAGAGCTACATTGCGACCGGATTTAGCCATATTAACAATGTCTGGCATATTAGAAGCTCGACCACGTGTAGGTTATTATTATTCTGGCAAACCTCAGAATAAATTAATTGCGGATGAATTGAAGCAATATGTTGTGAAAGATTATGCGTCTCACCCTGTCGTCGTTAAAAGTGAGACGTCAGTTTATGATGCAATTTGCACCATATTTTTAGAAGATGTCAGCACATTGTTTGTTATTAATAGTGATGGTGACTTTATGGGTGTTTGTTCTCGTAAAGATTTACTGAGAGCTTCTATGATTGGTGATGATATACATACAATGCCAGTTAATATTATTATGACACGAATGCCGAATTTGAGTTTTGTACTTGAAGGTGAGAAAGTCATACATGCAGCAAATCTTATGATCGAAAAAGAAATTGATTCATTACCAATTGTAGTAAAGAAAGATAATGATAAATATGAAGTTAAAGGTCGTATTTCTAAAACTACGATCACTAAAATCTTTGTATCCTTACTAAATGAATAGGTGGTTTTAAGTAAATGAAAAATATTAAAATAATCGTGGCGTCCGACTCAGTAGGTGAAACAGCCGAACTTGTAGCAAGAGCTTGTATTTCACAATTTAATCCTAAACAATGTGAAAGTGAAATAAGTAGGTATCCCTATATAGAAGCACTAGAAAATGTGGATGAAGTGATTTCAGTAGCGAAAGATACCGAAGCGATAGTGGTATATACACTAGTTAAACCAGAAATTAGAAAATACATGGAAGCGAAATTAGCAGAATTTAAAATTAAAGCAGTGGATATTATGGGGCCACTAATGAATATTTTATTAGATCAAATAGATGAAAAGCCGTATTTTGAACCAGGTTTAGTCCATCAACTAGATGAAGCTTATTTCAAAAAAATTGATGCAATTGAATTTGCAGTTAAATATGACGATGGTAAAGATCCAAAAGGTTTATTCAAGGCTGACATTGTATTGTTAGGGATTTCAAGAACGTCTAAGACGCCGTTATCACAATATCTAGCACATAAAAGTTACAAAGTTATGAATATTCCAATCGTACCTGAAGTAACACCTCCAGATGATTTATTTAATATAGATTCTTCTAAATGTATCGCTTTAAAAATTAGTGAAGAAAAATTAAATAGAATTCGTAAAGAAAGACTCAGACAACTTGGCTTAGGTGAAAGTGCAAGATATGCTACTGAACAACGCATAGAAGAAGAGCTGAATTATTTCCATGAATTAGTTGATAAAATTGGTTGTCCTGTAATTGATGTTTCAGATAAGGCTATTGAAGAAACAGCAAATGATATTATCAGTCTTATTGAGCAAAATAATTTCAAAAATTAACGAAAACAATTATAATAGTATGACTAATGTTTAATAGGTGATAATATTGAGAATCGATCAATCCACGATAAATGAAATAAAAGATAAAACGGATATACTTGATTTAGTTAGTGAGTATGTGAAGTTAGAGAAGAGAGGACGCAATTATATAGGTTTGTGTCCTTTTCATGATGAAAAAACACCCTCATTTACTGTTTCTGAAGATAAACAAATTTGTCACTGCTTCGGTTGTAAAAAAGGTGGTAATGTTTTTCAATTCACACAAGAAATTAAAGATATCCCATTTACAGAAGCAGTAAAAGAATTAGGTGAACGTGTAAATATTAAAGTTGAAACCGATCAAAGTTATGCTAATCAAGACAATGGGCATCAAGTCGCTTCAGATGATTTAAAAATGATTGAAATGCATGAATTAATGCAAGATTATTACCATTACGCACTGAAGAAAACTGTTGAAGGTGAAGCGGCATTAAATTATTTAAAAGAACGTGGTTTTACAGATGAATTAATAGATGCAAGAAAAATTGGTTATGCACCTAATAATGCGCATTTCTGTCATGATTTTTTAAAGAAAAAAGAATATGACATTGAACTAGCTTATGAATCTGGTTTGTTGTCACGAAATGAAGAGAATTTTAGTTATTATGATCGATTTCGTGATCGTGTCATGTTTCCATTAAATAATGCACAAGGAAGAACTGTTGGTTATTCTGGTAGAACATATACAAATCAAGAACCAAAATATTTAAATAGTCCAGAAACACCCATATTTCAAAAGCGAAGATTACTTTACAATGTAGATAAAGCAAGAAAATCAATACGTAAAAATGATGAAATTATTTTATTAGAAGGCTTTATGGATGTAATCAAATCAGATCAAGCAGGATTGAAACAAGTTGTTGCTAGTATGGGTACACAGATTTCAAATGAACATATTGCCTTTATAAAGAAATTAACAACAAATGTCACTTTGATGTTCGACGGTGATTTTGCGGGTACTGAAGCTACTTTGAAATCAGGACAGGCTCTATTACAACAAGGCTTTAACGTCTTTGTAGTACAACTTCCTAAAAATATGGACCCTGATGAATATATTGGTAAACATGGCGCAGACGCTTTTAATTATTTTGTTGAACATGAGAAGAAGTCATTCATCATTTACAAAATTCACACGCATCAAGACGAAATAGAAAACAATGATCTAGCATATGAAAGATATTTAAAAGAGATAACTAATGATATTTCATTTATGCAATCAACGATTTTACGCAAAAAAATATTGCAAGAAGTATCTGAATTGTTTAAAGTTAGCTTGGATAGTCTAAATAATGAAGTAGGACAGCAACAAGATTATTATCAGCCACACAATTATCAAATACCCACTGTTCCTGAATTTAATAATTTGAGCAAACATGAAAAAGCAGAACGTGCTTTATTAAAACATTTTATGAACGATAAAGACACTTTCTTGAATTATCATAAATTACTTCAAACAGAAGACTTTACAAATCAATATTTTAAGCGTATATTTAATGTTTTACATGAGTTTTACTCTGAAAATGATACGTTTAATATTAGTGATGTGTTACAGTATATCGATATCAATGAAATCAAAGAAGCATTTATATCATTAGATAATTATATGATAAATGAAGAACCTTATGAATATGAGATTGACGATTATATAAATACACTGACATCTAATAGAAATGAAGAAACGATTGAATCGCTTAATCAAAAGTTGCGGGAAGCTTCCAGGTTAGGTGATTTAGAACTGCAAAAATATTATTTAGAAAAAATTGTAAATCACAATAAAAATAGAATGAATTAATTTTTTATGTATTTGTCTGTATATTTATTTATATGGGGTTGCTAAAATGTATACTAAGTAAATATTTTGAGTAGATTTCACTAATTTTATCTATAAAATATTTTGATATCAATTTGATATTATATTCGGGAGGCCATTTCATGTCTGGAAATAACGTTAAAGTTAAAAAACAAACGATTGATCCATCTCTAACTTTAGAAGATGTAAAAAAACAATTAATTGAAAAAGGTAAAAAAGAAGGGCACCTTAGTCATGAAGAAATTGCAGAAAAACTGCAAAATTTCGAAATGGATTCTGATCAAATGGACGAATTATTTGATCAATTAACTGATAATGACATAAGTTTAGTTAATGAAAAAGATAGTTCAGATAAAGATTTTAAATTAAATCCAAATGATTTAAGTGCACCTCCAGGCGTAAAAATAAATGATCCAGTGCGTATGTATTTAAAAGAAATCGGACGAGTAAATTTATTAAACGCTCAAGAAGAAATTGAATTGGCGAAAAAAATTGAGCAGGGCGATGAAGTTGCGAAATCTCGATTAGCTGAAGCCAATTTACGACTTGTAGTAAGTATTGCTAAAAGATATGTAGGTCGTGGCATGCTTTTCCTTGACCTTATTCAAGAAGGTAATATGGGTTTAATCAAAGCAGTAGAAAAGTTCGATTTTAATAAAGGATTTAAATTTTCAACTTATGCAACTTGGTGGATTCGTCAAGCAATCACTCGTGCGATTGCTGACCAAGCACGTACAATTCGTATACCAGTACACATGGTAGAAACAATTAACAAATTAATTCGTGTTCAAAGACAATTATTACAAGATTTAGGTAGAGATCCTGCACCTGAAGAAATAGGGGAAGAAATGGATTTACCACCAGAAAAAGTAAGAGAAATCTTAAAAATTGCTCAAGAACCTGTATCACTTGAAACACCAATTGGTGAAGAAGATGATAGTCATTTAGGTGATTTTATTGAGGACCAAGAGGCTCAAAGTCCTTCTGATCATGCGGCCTATGAATTGTTAAAAGAACAATTAGAAGATGTCTTAGACACATTGACGGACCGTGAAGAAAATGTACTACGCTTACGTTTTGGTTTGGATGATGGACGTACGCGCACATTAGAAGAAGTAGGTAAAGTATTTGGCGTTACTAGAGAACGTATTCGTCAAATAGAAGCAAAAGCGCTTAGAAAACTAAGACACCCAAGCAGAAGTAAACGTCTAAAAGACTTTATGGACTAACAAGTAATATAAACATAAATTGGAAACCACACGTTATTGTGTATAAATTGTTAAAGCAATGACTGACTGATTTCTAAATTCACTCACGCTAAGTATTTTGAAATCAATTTATCTTTGTAGGGGGCGGGCATACGAAATCTAATTACATTTTTAGATTTCAATCCCGCTCCTTTTTTACATATATCAGAGGAGTAACAATATGATTCCATTAAATCAGAGATTAAAAAAAGTAAGTACTTTTATTCAAGGTAATTGTTTAGCTGACATTGGATCAGATCACGCATACCTACCAATTTATGCCATTGAAAATCATTTAATTGATTTTGCAATTGCTGGGGAAGTGATTAAAGGACCATTTGATGCGTCTATTCGCAATGTACGAGATTATAAACTGAGTCATGAAATTGATGTTAGGCTCGGAGATGGCTTAACTGTTATAAGACCCGAAGACCATGTCACTTCTGTATCAATTTGTGGCATGGGTGGTCCATTAATCGCTAAAATATTAAATGAAGGCACTGAAAAATTAGAAAACAAACCTAGACTGATATTACAAAGTAATATTCAATCTAGCGCAATACGTGAGCAACTATTAAAGTTAAACTACACTATAATCGCAGAAGAAATTTTGGAAGAAAAAGGTCACATCTATGAAATACTTGTTGCTGATTATAATAATCATTGTGAACCTATGACTGAACAAGAAATAAAATTTGGCCCAAAATTACTCCAAAATAAAACCCCATTATTTTATAAAAAATGGAAACGCGAACATGACGCATTGTTAAAAATAAAAAGTAATTTGAATCCAAATGTACATACAGAACGTTTAAGAGAAATTGATAAGGATATTAATTTAATTAATGAGGTGATTTAAATGAACATAGAAAATTTACTGAATATCATTAATAAGCATGTTCCATTTGCTTCTGCTGAATCTTGGGATAATGTAGGATTGTTAATTGGCAATAAAAACGCAACGATTTCAGGCATTATGACTGCACTTGATTGTACGGAAGAAGTAGTAGATGACGCATTAAAAAATCACTGTAATACCATTATTTGCCACCATCCACTTATTTTCAAAGGAATCAAACAAATAACACAAGATGATGGTTATGGTGCAATTTTAAGAAAATTAATTAAACATGATATAAATGTCATTGCACTACATACAAATTTAGATGTTTACCCTAAAGGCGTTAATGCAATGCTTGCCAATAAACTTAAGTTAAATCATCAACGTATTTTAAATCCTGAGTTACGCTCCTATTATAAAGTTCAAGTCTTTATTCCTAAAGAAAATTTAATAGACTTTAAAAATAAATTAAGTGAAGCAGGATTAGCAGAAGAAGGGGATTATCAATATTGTTTCTTTGAAACCCCAGGAAATGGACAATTCAAACCGATTGAGGGTGCCAATCCGCACATTGGTGAATTAGACCAAATTTCATCTGTTGAAGAATATAAATTAGAATTTATGATTGATTATAATCAGAAACAACTAGCTCAACAACTTATAATGCAACACCATCCATATGAAACACCTGTATTTGATTTTATAGAATTACAAAAAGAAGCAAATTATGGCTTGGGAATGCTTGGTGAATTGGAAGAAACGATGAATACAATGGCATTTGTAAACCATGTGAAAACGAATTTGAAAATGCCTAGTGTTAGATTTACAGGTAATTTAGATGCAGACATTAAAACAGTAGCAATTATTGGTGGTTCAGGTATTGGATTTGAATTTGACGCTATAAATAAAGGTGCAGATATATTTGTAACAGGAGACATAAAACACCATGATGCTTTAGATGCAAAAATCGCAGGTATGAATCTATTAGATATTAATCATTACAGCGAATATGTAATGAAAGAAGGTTTATGTGAGTTATTAGTAGATTGGTTAAATAATGAAACAGAAGATTTTAAAATTATAGCGTCAAAACTTAATACAGATCCCTTCAACTATCTATAATTAAAATTTTAAAAATTTATAGGTTATCTTAAACCAAAATATGCCTGAATCAATAGAAACAACAAATAGTAAAATACTATATGAATTATTAGGGATACTTTTTTATGGTAGATACACTAAATAAGTTAATAAGTGGTTGAGATATAAATAAGTATCTCAACCATTTTAAATGCTGTAGAGTAAAAAGTAAGATTGTTCTGCGAAATTATTTTGATAAGGTGCGTATTTCTCTACAAAGACTACTTAAAGGTTCAAAGTCAGATTCCAAATCAATAATTTAGTTCAAAATTATAGTGTTTTGCTTTATAATAGACAAGATGAAGATTTAAGGAGGCCAAGACATGGCAAATCACCCATTTGAAAAATTTAATTTAGAAGCAGGTCTTATAGATGCTGTGAAAGATTTGAATTTTAATCAACCAACTGAAATACAGACACGTGTCATACCAAAGATAATTAAACAAGTGAATTTAATTGGTCAATCACAAACAGGCACAGGAAAATCACATGCGTTTTTATTACCATTATTAAATTCAATCGATACAGACTATAAAGAACCACAAGCAATAGTTGTTGCACCAACACGTGAACTAGCACAACAACTATTTGATGTAGCAAGTCATTTAACAAGATTCAAAGAAGACGTATCTGTAAAACTCTTCATTGGCGGCACAGATATCGAAAAAGATCGTAGCCGAGTTAAGAACCAACCGCAACTTATCATAGGCACACCAACTCGAATTAACGATTTAGCTAAACATGGGGATTTACATGTACACTTAGCTTCTTATTTGGTGATTGATGAAGCAGATTTAATGATTGATTTAGGACTAATAGATGAAGTGGATTACGTAGCAACAAGACTAGATGAAAATGCACATATTGCAGTATTTAGTGCAACTATTCCTAAGTCATTGCACCCATTTTTAAATAAATATCTAGAAAATCCAGAATTTGTAGAAATTGAAAACACAGAAAAAAATAAGAAAAATATCGAATTTTATTTAATACCTACAAAAGGTGAAGCAAAAATAGAAAAAACACTAAAACTGATCGATATATTAAATCCATATTTATGTATTATATTCTGTAACAGTAGAGATAGTGCAGATGAATTAGCAAAACAATTAAATGCTGCTGGTTTAAAATTAGGGATGATTCACGGTGGTCTTACACCTAGAGAACGTAAACAACAAATGAAAAGAATTAGAAATTTAGAATTCCAATTTGTGATTGCAAGTGATTTAGCTTCACGTGGTATAGATATTGACGGTGTAAGCCATGTAATTAACTTCGATGTGCCTAATGATATTGATTTCTTTACACATAGAGTTGGACGTACAGGACGTGGTCAATACAAAGGTGTAGCAATTACATTGTACAGTCCTGATGAAGAGCATAATATTGCATTAATTGAGCAAAGAGGTTATAAATTCGAAAATGTAGATATCAAAGACGATGAATTAAAACCAATAAAAGCGCATAATATGCGACAAACGCGTAAAAATAAAGACGATCACTTAACAAATCAATTGAAATATAAAGTTAAAACGAATAAGAAAAAAGTAAAGCCAGGCTATAAGAAAAAATTCAAAAGAGATTTAGATGATTTAAAACGTAAGGAACGTAAACAATTTAGTAAACAGAAAAGTCGTCAAGATAGAAAAAATAGAAAAGGATAGGTGAATTTTATGTTAGTAGGATCACATGTATCTATGAATGGTAAAAAAATGTTAGAAGGTTCAGCTGAAGAAGCACATAAATTTGGCGAATCTACTTTTATGATTTACACGGGTGCACCTCAAAATACTAGAAGAAAACCTATCGAAGAATTAAATATTGAAAAAGGTCATGAGATAATGAAAGCACATGGTCTTTCCAATATTGTTGTTCACGCACCTTATATTATAAATATCGCAAATACTGTTAAACCCCATGTCTTTGAATTGGGGGTAGAGTTTCTTCAAAGTGAAATCGAAAGAACACAAGCACTTGGTGCACAAGATATTGTTTTACACCCAGGCTCTCATGTAGGAGAAGGTACAGATGCTGGTATTAAAAAAATTATAGAAGGTTTAAACGAAGTTTTAACGAACGATAATAATGTAAGAATTGCATTAGAAACGATGGCTGGAAAAGGTTCTGAAGTAGGTAGAAACTTTGAAGAGCTAGCAAGAATTATAGATGGTGTAAACCATAATGATCGTTTATCGGTTTGTTTCGACACATGTCATACACATGATGCTGGCTATAATGTTAAAGAAGATTTTGATGGTGTACTAAATGAATTTGATAAAATTATCGGTGTAGATAGAATTAAAGTAGTACACGTCAATGATAGTAAAAATGATATTGGTGCACATAAAGATAGACACGAAAATATCGGTTTTGGATATATTGGCTTTGATGCATTAAATTATGTCGTACATCATGATACATTTAAAGATATACCTAAGATATTAGAAACACCTTATGTAGGTGAAGATAAAAAAAATAAAAAACCACCATATAAATTAGAAATTGAAATGTTAAAACAGCAAAAATTTGATGAAGATTTAAAAAATAAAATATTACAACAATAATGTTTGTTTAAAATTAAATTAATATATTGAATTGAGTAAGCGTAAGTATCCTAGATATAAAATAGGGTACTTGTGCTTACTCTTTTTTTGTTAATTCGGAAACATTACTATTTACATATTGGATTGGACGTTGTATAGTATGGAATGAGGTGAAAACATGACTACACCAGTATTCGAATTAAAAAATATTGATTATTATTTTGATAACAAACAAGTACTTGAAAATATAAATATAAAAATTAATCGAGGAGAGTTTGTTGCAATTGTAGGACCCAATGGTGCTGGAAAATCAACACTATTGAAAATTATCCTAGGGTTATTACCCATCCAAAAAGGTCAAATATATGTGGATGGAAAAGATTATAATGGCAAACAATCATTGTTAAAAATAAGTTACGTCTCACAAAAAGCACAAGCCTTTAAAGCGGGGTTCCCTGCAAGTGTTAAAGAAGTTGTGATAAGTGGTCTAACTAAACGTAAAAGACTGTTTCAATGGTTCAATAAAAAAGATGAGAGAAAAGTAGAAATTGTATTAAAAAGACTGAATATAGAGCATTTAATAGATAAAAACATTGCTGAATTATCCGGAGGACAACAACAACGCGTGTTAATAGCTAGAGCACTTATAAGTGAGCCTTCGGTATTAATTTTAGATGAACCGACAAGTGGTATTGATGCAAAACATGTTAGTGAATTTTATGAAACGTTGGAAAGACTCAAAAATGAAGGCGTAACAATTATACTAGTAACGCATGATATTGGTGTGGTTGCCGATACAGCTACAGAGGTTGCATGTCTCAATAAACATTTACATTTCCATGGAACAACAGAAGCATTTAAATCTCTAGACGATGTAGAAATTTCAAAAATTTATGGTCATCCAATACAATTTGTTGATCATCAACATAGTAGGGAGTGTTGTTCATCATGATAGAAGCCCTACTGAATTTTGATTTTATGAGATATTCACTTATCAGTGGTATATTAATTGGTTTCATTGCACCACTTATTGGTGCTTTTATCGTTGTTAGAAGATTGTCACTCATTGCCGATGCACTCAGTCATGTTACACTGGGAGGTATTTCTTTTGGCATGTTCATTATAACGGTGATACCTGCATTTGTATTTATTAACCCAATGTGGTTTGGTATTTTATTTGCTATTATAGGCGCTTTACTTATAGAGAATTTAAGAACATCTTATAGTAATTATCAGGAAATTGCGATTCCTATCATCATGAGCGCAGGTATTGCATTAAGTGCTATCTTTATATCACTCGCTGATGGATTTAACCAAGAAATAGTTGGGCTATTATTTGGTTCAATCAGTGCTGTTACATTAAGTGATTTATCAACTATTATCGTGATTGTAGTTATCGTACTCATATTTATTTTCTCATTTTATAAAGAACTATTTATATTATCGTTCGATGAGGAATATAGTAAAGTAATTGGAATTCCAAAATGGATACAATTTTTATTTATAATTATCGTTGCAATGGTAATTTCTGCTTCTATGCGTGTTGTAGGCATATTATTGGTAAGTGCTTTAATTACGTTACCAGTAGCAGTTTCAATGCGAATAACTAAAGGATTTAAACAATTAATTATATTGAGCGTGATTATTGGAGAGTTTTCTGTTATCGCTGGACTTGTTCTAGCATTTTATATGAATATATCTCCTGGCGGAGTAATAGTAGTACTACTTGTACTTATTTTAGCAATAACGATGATGTATCAAAGATTAAAAGTAAAATCGATTAAAGGAGTTGCTAAAGATGAAGACTGAAGAAGCTATTGGCATTATTAAAAATCATGGACACAAATATACAAATAAAAGACGTGAAATGATTGATATTTTTGTAGAAGAAGATAAATACATCAATGCAAAAATAATACAACAAAAAATGGACAAAAATTACCCTGGCATTTCATTCGATACAATTTATAGAAACTTACATTTATTTAAAGATTTAGGTATTGTAGAAGGTACTGAACTAGATGGAGAAATGAAATTCAGAATTGCATGTACTGATCATCATCACCATCACTTTATTTGTGAATCCTGTGGCGATACAAAAGTAATAGATTTTTGTCCAATTGATCAAATTAAAGCATTTTTACCAAAAGTAGATATTCACACACATAAATTAGAAGTTTATGGCATATGCGAATCGTGCCAAAAAGCATAATATATGAGTAATTGATTTATTGTAAAACGTGAAAAATTCATTCTTTCTACAAGCTTATCTCTTTTTAAACATAGGTCATTAGTATGAATTAAAGTGAATTTTTAAAATTGTTTGCTAAACATGTTTAAATAAGCTGTTTTTGAGATATACTAATAAAGTAACTAAAGATAACAAATACTATATTATGACATTACAATTAATGTTTAAGC
The DNA here is from genome assembly GCF_048568385.1 of Staphylococcus sp. LKG3-1. Taxonomy (NCBI): domain Bacteria; kingdom Bacillati; phylum Bacillota; class Bacilli; order Caryophanales; family Staphylococcaceae; genus Staphylococcus; species Staphylococcus sp. LKG3-1. The sequence continues at coordinate 662,418 of NZ_CP183796.1, read as the reverse complement.
ATATTAATTGTTGTCATCATTAATAATTGTTATGCTTTATTTAAAGATTAATTAGGAGGATGATTATTTATGGCTTTTGAATTACCAAATTTACCTTATGGTTTTGATGCATTGGAACCACACATTGATAAACAAACAATGGAAATTCACCATGACAAACACCATAACACTTATGTAACTAAATTAAATGCAGCAGTAGAAGGAACTGATTTAGAATCTAAATCAATCGAAGAAATTGTTGCAAACTTAGACAGTGTTCCAGAAAATATTCAAACAGCTGTTCGAAATAATGGTGGTGGACACTTAAACCACTCACTATTCTGGGAATTATTAACTCCAAACTCAGAAGAAAAAGGTACTGTTGTTGATAAAATTAAAGAACAATGGGGCTCTTTAGATGCATTTAAAGAAGAATTTGCTGACAAAGCAGCAGCTCGTTTCGGTTCAGGTTGGGCATGGCTAGTTGTGAATAACGGTAACTTAGAAATCGTTACAACACCTAACCAAGATAACCCATTAACTGAAGGTAAAACACCAATCTTAGGATTAGATGTTTGGGAACACGCATATTACCTTAAATACCAAAATAAACGTCCAGACTATATTAGTGCTTTCTGGAATGTTGTTAATTGGGAAAAAGTTGACGATTTATATAACGCTGCAAAATAATTGCGCGGACTATTATGACGGCCTTTTCAAAGGTCGTCATTTTTTTTAACTAAAATAATAGAAATATTGACTGATTTCATATATCATTTGTAGTGAGAACTATTGAATAGAGGTATGCTGTTTTGCTAAAAAGATTAAAAGAAAAATCAAATGATGAAAAAATTAGAAATACGATGAATAAAAGAATTAGCTTTATATTTGGAATCATTGTATTCATTTTTGCGATAATTGTTTTAAGATTAGGATATTTACAAATTGCACAAGGTTCTCATTATAAGCAACTTATTAAAAATAGTGAAAACCTGACAGTCAACGAAGCTGTTCCTAGAGGTCGTATTCTAGATAGGAATGGCAAAGTCCTTGTCGACAATGCTTCTAAAAAAGCGATTACATATGCAAGAGGAAGAAAAACTTCACAATCAGAAGTATTGAAAACTGCTGAAAAATTATCAAAACTTATTAAAATGGATACAGATAAAATTACTGATCGTGATAAACAAGATTATTGGATACAACTTCATCCAAATAAAGCTAAAAATTTAATGAAAAACGAGCAAGTATTGTTAGATGACGGTAATATTACCCAAGATGAATATGATGATGCTTTATATAAAAAAGTAGGTAAAAATCAAATCAACTCACTAAATGATAAAGATTTACAAATCCTTGCTATTTATAGAGAAATGATGTCTGGTTCTGCACTTGATCCACAAACAATTAAAAATGAAGATGTAAGTGATGAAGAGTATGCAGCCGTTTCACAAAAATTATCTGATATGCCGGGTGTAAATACGACTATGGATTGGGATAGAAAATATCCATATGGTGATACGTTAAGAGGCATTTTCGGTGACGTTTCTACGACTGAAGAAGGTATTCCAAAAGAATTGACTGAGCAGTATTTAGCCAAAGGGTATTCTCGAAACGATCGTGTAGGTAAATCATATTTAGAATATCAATATGATGATATTTTAAAAGGTAAGAAAAAAGAAATGAAATATACCACTGATAAATCAGGTGAAGTTATAGACTCTAAAGTAATTAATCCAGGTTCACGTGGCGATGATCTTGTATTAAGTATTGATGTAGATTTACAGAAGAAAACTGAAGAATATTTAGAAAAGCAAATCTCAAAATTGCGTAGTGAAGGCGCTAAAGATATGGACAATGCATTAATTGTTGTGCAAAACCCAAATAATGGTGATATCTTAGCAATGGCAGGTAAGCAAATAGATAAAAATGGTGATTTAACAGATTATGATATTGGAACATTTACTTCTCAATATGCAGTTGGTTCCTCAGTAAAAGGCGGCACGCTACTTGCTGGCTATCAAAATAATGCAATTAAAGTTGGAGAAGAAATGATTGATGAGCCGCTTAAATTCGCTGGTGGTTTAACAAAACATTCTTATTTCAACCAAGATGGTAAAGTAAGAATTGACGATAAAGAAGCACTCATGCATTCATCAAACGTTTATATGTTCAAAACAGCATTAAAATTAGCCGGATCACCTTATACTCCGAATATGTCATTACCAACCGATATTACGAGCGCTGGACAAAAATTGCGTAAAGGTTTAAATCAGGTTGGTTTAGGAGTGAAAACAGGTATTGATTTACCAAATGAAACAAACGGACAAATTGAGCCATTAACAGACAATCCTGGTAATTACCTTGATTTAGCCATAGGACAATATGATACCTACACTCCTATGCAATTATCTCAATACGTTTCAACAATCGGTAATAATGGTTATAGAGTTCAACCACATGTTGGTTTAGAAATTAGAAAAGCGACTAACAAAGAAACGCTTGGGCCAGTTAAAGAAAAAGTGAAAGGTCAAGTGTTGAATAAAGTTAATAATACACAAAATGAAGTGAATGAAGTACAAGAAGGATTCAAAATGGCATTTAACGAAAAAGATGGAACTGGTTATCAAAGTTTCAAAGATACAGAAGTGCCATCAGCTGGTAAAACTGGAACTGCGGAAGTATTTCAAGATGGCGAACCAAGAGTTAATTCAACTTACATTGGTTATGCGCCAATCAAAAATCCACAGCTTGCATTTTCTATTGTATATACAAACCAACCAGTACCTGAGCCATGGTTAAATGGTGGCGATTTAGGACGAGATGTTATTAATTACTATTTCAAAGAAAAGTCAAAAGATTAATATTTTAGCATCAATTTTATTGAAAATACTGGTATAGTCGCCTTTATTGAAAAATAATACTTTTCAATTTTATAACTAAATGGTATGATTAATTAGTCGTATTTTGAAAAGGTAAGGAGGAATTAGCATGCGCGTAAACGTAACTCTAGCTTGTACAGAATGTGGAGAAAGAAACTACATCACTACAAAAAATAAACGTACTAATCCTGAACGTATAGAAATGAAAAAACACTGTGCACGTGATAATAAGCACACTATGCACCGTGAAACAAAATAATTAATATTATTTAAACCAGATTCTAATAGAATCTGGTTATTTTTATGTGGTTTATTAAAATGAGTGAATAAATCAATTTATAATTAACATTTTAAATTTTCATAACTTAAATCTTATAAAAAAATTGTGATTCAAATTGCAGTTTAATGACATTATAATTCATTAACGTTATAATAATAAAAGTATGAATTACGGGAAGGTGTACAAAATGGATAAAAAATTATTGAGAAAAAAACATATTGAATTAATGAAATCTTTTATGTTAAACAAACAGGAAAAACAACGAGCAGATCAGTTTTTAGCTAATCAATTTTTTAATACCGATGAATACCGCACTGCTTCTCGTATAGGTATTGTATTATCCATGCCACACGAAGTTAATACATATACTTTGATTCAACAGATGCTAGACGATGGTAAACAAGTATTTGTACCTGAAACAAATTACCAATTGCGTGAAATGTCTTTTAAACATATTGACGATTTAAAGCATATTGGTAAAGATGCTAAAGGGATAAATCATGTAAATACAAAGACTGAAATATCCAATGAATTAGATTTATTAGTTGTTCCTGGGGTAGCTTTTAATGATAGTGGCTATAGAATTGGTTATGGTGGCGGTTACTTTGATAAATTTATCAGTACATATAATCAACTAACGATGAGTTTAATTTATGATTTTCAATTAAGTGACTTTAAAGTTGAAACACATGATCAACCTGTAGAAAAACTAATCATAGCGACAACAACATAATGGAGGGGAAAATGATTACAGAAAAGCATTATTGGAAGTGTATTTACACTTGGATTAAATATCTAAATTATCATGTTGTACATAAAAATCAAGAAACTAACGAAGTTTGGTTAGCGAATCAACGTAAGCGTAGTATCGTTATTTTCAAATATGGAGCAAATTCAACCCAAGAAGTGAGATTTGATAAAAGCAGAATCCAAGAAAATCAGCAAGATATCAGTACTTTTCTAGGTTTTGAATCTAATAATTATGAATTGTTTATTTTTACTGATAAGCATTTTACAGATGAAAATTTAAATGAAAATCATCCAGTAAAATTTAAGGTCAAGATAATTAGAGAAGTAGATCATATGGAACGCTTGCTCCCTAATGTCTTTATCAAACAATTATATAAAAGAAATACAAAGCAAACAAAAGGGTATTATAAACAGCGTGCTTTAAATACGAATCCAATTGAAAAACACATGTTGAAGTTTTCACCAGTGACCTATGCTTTAATCATATTAAATGTTGTGATTTGGTTATTTATGGTATTGTTTTTAAATCGTTCCTCAGATTTAAAGCTTTTAGATGTTGGTGGATTAGTGCATTTTAATGTTGTTCATGGTGAATGGTATCGTTTAATAACATCTATATTTTTACATTATAATTTTGAACATATATTAATGAATATGTTGAGTTTATTCATATTTGGTAAAATAGTTGAATCAATTGTAGGTCATTGGCGTATGTTCGTTATCTATTTGGTAGCTGGTTTATTTGGTAACTTTGCTTCTTTATCTTTTAATACTGATACCGTTTCGGTAGGTGCTAGCGGTGCGATTTTTGGCCTTATTGGTGCAATTTTCACATTTATGTATATAGGCAAACAATTTAATCGTAAGCTTATCGGTCAATTATTAATTGTACTTGTCATTATGATTGGTTTATCTTTATTTATGCAAAATATAAATATCGTGGCCCATATTGGTGGATTTATTGGCGGATTATTGATTACATTAATGGGATATTATTTCAAAACGAATAAAACACGTTTTTGGATTATTTTAATTACTATTCTTGTTTTATTTTTAGCTGCTCAGGTTAGAATTTTCACCATTAAGGAAGATAATATCTATAACAGCATTATTACTAAAGAAATGAAACAAGGTAATTATGATGAAGCGAAAAATATGGTTCAACGTACAATCAATAAAAGCTATGCAGATGATGAAACATATTATTTAAGTGGATTGATTAAAACAACACAAAATTCTAAAGCTGAGGGCATCGCATCTTGGGAACGTGGCTTACGATATTTCCCTAATTCAGGTATCTTAAATTACCAACTCGCAATTGCAAATAGATCATTGGATAATAATGATAAAGCTAAAAAGTATATCAAAAATGCATTAAAAGCTGATCCAAATAATAGAGACTATATTAATTTAAATAAAGAATTGAGCGATAATAGTGATTCAGAAAATTAATTCATTTTACGATGTTCAGCAACTTTTAAAAAAATTCGGCTTTATTATATACTTTAAAGATAAAGCGGATATGTATGAAATGATGGAACAAGAGATAAAATCTTTATATGATTATAATCTTATATCAAAAGATGAATATTTAAAATGTAGATTAATCATTAGTCAGAGAAGGAGTAAGTAATATATGAATAAAATCATACTAGCAGCAGATATAGGTGGTACAACTTGTAAATTAGGTTGTTTTGATGAAAATTTAAATCGTATTTCAAAATGGTCAATTAACACGGATACATCAGATACAACGGGTTATCAATTGTTGAAAAATATTTATGATACTTTTGTCGCATATATTGATCAATCTGATTATACTTTTTCTGATGTTATCGGTGTTGGTATAGGAGTTCCTGGTCCTGTTAATTTTGAAACGGGTGAAGTTAACGGTGCAGTCAATTTATATTGGACGGAACCAGTAAATGTTAGGAATATTTTCAAACAATTTGTTGATTGTCCAGTTTATGTTGATAATGACGCTAACGTAGCTGCACTAGGAGAGAAACATAAAGGTGCAGGTAATGGTGCTGATGATGTAGTTGCAATTACACTTGGCACAGGACTTGGCGGAGGTATTATTTCGAATGGTGAAATCATACATGGACACAATGGTTCAGGAGCTGAAATTGGTCATTTCCGAGTAGACCATGACCAACGTTTTAAATGTAATTGTGGTAAATCGGGTTGTATTGAAACAGTTGCATCTGCTACAGGCGTAGTTAATCTTGTTAACTTTTATTATCCAAAATTAACTTTTAAGTCATCTATACTTCAATTAATAAAAGAAAATAATGTAACTGCAAAAGCTGTTTTTGATGCGGCGAAAGCAGGAGATCAATTCTGCATATTTATCACAGAACGCGTTGCTAATTATATTGCTTATTTATGTAGTATTTTAAGTGTAACGAGTAACCCTAAATACATTGTTTTAGGTGGTGGTATGTCAACTGCGGGACTTATTTTGATTGAAAACATTAAAACGGAATATCATAATTTAACTTTCACTCCAGCACAGAAAGATACTGAAATCGTACAAGCGCAACTTGGCAATGATGCAGGCATTACAGGTGCTGCAGGTTTAATATATACTTATGTAATTGAAAAGGAAGGTGCAAAATAATGGCAATTGTAGATGTAGTCGTTATACCAGTTGGTACAGAAGGGCCAAGTGTAAGTAAATATATTGCTGAAATACAAACGAAATTAAAAGAGTATAAAAATCAAGGGAAAATAGATTATCAACTGACACCTATGAATACTTTAATTGAAGGTGACTTGAAAGATTTATTCGAAGTTGTGCAAGCAATTCATGAGTTACCTTTTGACAAAGGATTAGATCGTGTTTGTACAAATATTAGAATTGATGATAGAAGAGATAAATCACGTAAAATGAATGATAAACTAAAATCTGTGGAAAACCATTTGAATAATGGAGGGCAAGCATAATGAAAATATCAAGTTTAACTTTAGGATTGGTCGATACAAATGCTTATTTTATAGAAAATGAGACAAATGTACTTTTAGTTGATCCTGCAAGTGATAGCGACTTGATTATTAAAAAATTAAATCAAATTAATAAGCCATTATCTGCAATTTTATTAACGCATGCACATTTTGACCATATAGGTGCATTAGATGCTATTGTAGAAAAGTATCAAGTACCCGTGTACATGCATAAAGCAGAATTTGATTTTTTAACAGATACTCAAAAAAACGGTTCAGAAAAATTCAAACAATATGGCCTTCCACAAGTTATTAGTTCAGTCACACCACAATCATTAACTGAAGGCCAGACAAATATTGCTAACTTTGAGTTCAATGTCCTGCATACGCCAGGTCATTCACCAGGTAGTTTAACTTTTGTATTTAAAGATTTTGCAGTTGTAGGAGACACCTTGTTTAAACAAGGTATCGGTAGAACGGATTTATATAAAGGAGATCATGAAACTTTAGTAGATTCGATACTTGATAAATTATTTACGCTTGAAGAGGACCTACCATTATTCCCTGGACATGGACCATATACAACTGTTGAAGATGAACAACTTAACCCATATTTGCATGGGTGAATAGCTTTCAATTTAACGCAAACTTTATAAGTAGATTAGAAGTAATTTATCCATCTCTTACGTGTATATAAGTAGGAGGTGGATTTTTTGAAACTTTTATTTAATAATATACTTAAAAAAGCGATTAGTACAAAGGCCACTGATGTGCACTTTATTCCTTCAAATGACAAAATATATATTAAATTCAGAGTTCAAGATACGCTTGCACCAATTGAATCCATACAGCAACATATTTATTTGAAATTATTAACCTATATGAAATATCAAGCTGGTTTAGATGTGTCTAAACATAATGTTGCTCAAAGTGGTAGATATACTTACAAATTCAAGCAAATTTACTTTTTAAGAATATCCACGCTACCTTTATCTCTGGGAATAGAAAGTTGTGTTATCAGAATTGTTCCACAGTATTTTCAAAAAGGAAGTGATACAAGTAATTTAGGTACATTATATAAATTAATGAATAAAAAACAGGGGCTTATATTATTAAGTGGACCCACTGGTTCCGGAAAAAGCACTTTAATGTATCAAATGGTCATGCATGCAAAAGAGCGGTTAGATTTAAATATCATAACAGTTGAAGATCCAGTGGAGCAGCTAGTATCTGGAATTACACAAGTATCGATTAATGAAAAAGCAGGTATCAATTATGCAAATACTTTTAAAGCGATTTTAAGATGTGATCCTGACATTATTTTGATTGGTGAAATTAGAGATGCCATAATAGCTAAACAAGTAATGCATGCGAGTCTAAGTGGTCATTTAGTATTAACAACAATTCACGCTAATAACTGTAAAGGCGCATTATTAAGGCTTAAAGAAATGGGACTAACGATGCAAGAAATGAAACAAGCTTTATTAACCGTTTTAAACCAAAGACTAATTACGACTTATAATAATCAAAGAAAACTTGTATATGAACAACTTACTAAAGCACAAATAAATCATTTAATAGACAATGACTATACATTGCCTAGTTCATTTTCTAATTTGTCTACTCAATTAACTCAATTAGCCAAAGCAGGTGTTATTTGTGAGGAAACTATGGAGCGCTATATTTAAATTTAAAAATATTTTCAATTTATCAGAAAAAGACAAAATAACGTTATTGATAAAATTAAAAGATTTGTTAGACCGCGGTTATACGCTAAGTGAAGCATTTCTTTTTTTAATTCAATATACAAACATTAAAAATCGCCAATTAAAGTTGCAAATTGAAGCAGAATTAAATAATGGTGCTGGCTGCGCAAAAATATTAAGGTTACTAAATTATCCTAAATCCATCTTAACGTTAATAAATTTTGCAGAAATATTTGGAGATTTAACTATTACTTTGCCACACGCTTATGAATATTTAGTAAAAAACTATAAATCGAAGCAACGCTTTTTAAAAACAATACAATACCCCGCGTTGTTACTTATCGTTTTTTTGATAATGTTAATTATTTTAAACCGTACAATCATCCCCGAGTTTCAAAATTTATATAGTAGTATGGATGTAAGTATTTCCCCATTACAACTCTATCTATCTTTATTCATCACAAACCTCCCATCGTATCTCCTATATAGTTCAATAATTTTTATACTAATCATTTTAGGTATTTTCATCATATATAGAAAGTCATCTATAGAAATAAAGCATAAAATCCTCTTATCAATACCCATTATTTCGAAATTTTTCAAGTATTATAAAACATTTTGCTTAGCTTCTGAATTATCTTTATTCTATAAAAATGGTATAACTTTACAAAAGATTGTTGAAATATACGCTAAACAGCAAGATGAATATTTAATATTTTTAGCAAATGAAATTTCAAAAGGGATACAACAAGGATTAAATTTAAGTGAAGTATTAAAGCATTTACAGTGTTTTGAAAAAAATTTGATTATTTTTGTTGAAGAAGGTGAGAAAAAAGGAAGGCTAGAGATAGAAATGAAACTATATAGTGAAATGATACTGTCTCAAATAGAACAGTTGATTCATTTAATCATAAAGTTCATACAACCTATTGTTTTCTTTTTAATTGCTATATTAATAGTGTCATTATATCTAGTTATTATGTTGCCTATGTTTGATTTAATGCAAACGATTAAATAATTACGAATAGAGGAAGTTAAATCAATTATGAAAAAACTAAAAATTAATAGAAAAGCTTTTACATTAATAGAAATGTTACTTGTATTATTGATAATTAGCTTATTATTAATATTAATTATACCCAATATAGCTAAACAGTCGTCTCACTTGCAAAATACTGGATGTGAGGCACAACTTAAAATGATTGATAGCCAAATTGAAGCGTATGCTTTAAAGTTTAATAAAAAGCCATCGTCTATAGAAGACTTAGTTACAGAAGGATACATTAAAGAAAATCAAAAGTCATGTAAATCTGGTGCAGCCATCACTATTAACAATGGTGAAGCTGTTGCAAATTAAAAGCGCATTTACTTATATAGAAATGCTTTTTGTGGTCTGTATTATTAGTTTACTCTTATATTTCCAACTATCTAATATCAGTGCTTTCGATACTAATAATAACAAAATAGAACAGCGTAAAATTAATAATTTAATTATGCAATTCAACTATATTAAATCTAAAGCGATTAAAGATAACCAATCAATTACACTGGTCTTTAATGATTACTCTAATAAAATTATTATTAATGAACAATTCCCCTCTAATAAAAGCGCCAAAGCAATAATACTCCCTTTAAATAGCTTTATACATCCAAGAACAAATTTGAAATTTATAACGTTTAACAAAAAAGGAGAAACAAACAAATTTGGAAGTGTCTACCTAAAAACGAATAAAAATCTTTATAAAATCATATTTCATATTGAAAAAGGACGTATTAGATATGAGAAAATTTAATGTTAATGCCTCGTTATTGATAGATAGTCTTTTATCTTTTTCAATTATCACACTGATTTGTATCTTATTTATACCTATGATATTGCAATTAAAGTTGGATATTCAACACAAAAGCCATGAAATAGATCTAACTAGAATATTACTTAATTCACTTTACCACTATAAAAGACAGGAATTGAAAAGTGGAATTATGATTGAAGATTATAGAGTTAAAATGAGTAACGACAAAATTTGTATTTTCAAAAAGGGAGAAACATATGAAAAATGTTTCTTCAAATAAATTTAGAGCTTTTACATATATAGAAGTCTTGTTTGCACTTTTTATAACTATACTCATTTTTTCAATATTACCCACATTAATTAGAACGACAGGCACCATCAATGAGCAAATTATGAATGCTCAAGAAGTAGACTTGGCATTTTTCTCAAGAGATTTGACACAAGATTTAATTAAAGAAAATGCTTATGTTCTTAAAAATCAATCCGATGAAAACCATATTGTAATTAGAAATAAACAGAGAAACATCATTTATGAATTTAAAAATAACAAATTAATTAAAACGTTAGATGGAAAAGGAAACATTACTACATTGCATAATGTTGTTAGTGCAAAGTTCAAAATTATTAATGATAAATCTGTAGTAATTAATTTTAAAATTTTTGAGAAAGGTATTTATTATGAAAAGAAAATTGTTTTCTAATCAATCCTGCTTATATGTATCCTTTTATGCTAGTCATATTTATGCTATATTTATCTTTAATTACGATTTATACATTTCAAATTGGATTACAATTAAAAACATTAGATAATATTGAATCGTATTATAAAGATCAAATAAACACATACATAAAAAAGGAAGTTAGTTTTGAATAATAAAATAGAACCACTCATACTTATTGGATTTATGGGAACAGGTAAGACAACTTTGGGTCAATTTCTAGCAAGTAATAATCAACTCTCCTATATTGACTTAGATGAACATATAGCAATACAGGAAAATAAATCTATCCCTGAAATTTTCGAAGCCATTGGTGAGCAAGGATTTAGAAAATTAGAAAATGAATATCTACAAGAATGTGTTCAACGTTATGATATCATTTCAACCGGTGGTGGTATAATAGAAGGCGATGAATCATTCCGAATATTAAAAGAACAGCCAAAAGTAATCTGGTTAGATTGTGATATAGAAATTCTTTACAAAAGAATTAAAAATGACAGCAATAGACCAAATGCAAATAATAAATCGTTATTTGAATTAAAAAGCTTGTATTCATCTAGGGTTTCAAGATATAATGAAATCGCATTCATAAAAGTAAATAGTAGTCAATCTCTTTCAGATTTACAAAATGATATCATGGAAGCGATTGTTTGCGAATGATCAGTATTAGAGAGAATGGTAGTTATACTTAATATAACTTAACTTTAGTCCATCGCCGAAGGTGCAAGTTTTTACGAAACTCTCAGGCAAAAGGATAATACTGTAACGCATTCCTGGAATATTACAACAGGGTAGTTTAGGCTACCCTGTTTTTTTATTATATAATTTTTAGGAGGTTTCTTCATGTCCAATGAACTTAAAAAAACACCACTATATCAAACTTTTGTAGATAGTGGGGCTAAAATAGTAGAATTTGGTGGATGGGCAATGCCAGTCCAATTTTCTAGTATTAAAGAAGAACATAATGCAGTTAGAACTGAAATAGGTTTATTTGACGTAAGTCATATGGGAGAAATTATCATAAAAGGTTCAGATGCTTCTAATTTAGTACAATATTTGCTTTCAAATGATACAGACAATGTAACAACGCATAAAGCGCAGTATACAGCTTTATGTAATGAACAAGGTGGCATCATTGATGATTTAATTACTTATAAATTAGAAGAAAATGTTTATCTTTTAGTTGTTAACGCTGGAAATACTGAAAAAGATTTTGAGTGGATGTGCGAAAAAGCTAAAGCATTTGATGCTGAAGTTATTAATGTATCAACTGAATATGGCCAACTAGCTATACAAGGACCAAAAGCACGTGATTTAGTCCAACAACATGTAAATATTGATGTATCTGAAATGAAACCATTTGAATTTGAACAAAACGTTGAATTCTTTGGTAAAAATGTAATACTGTCACAGTCTGGATATACAGGTGAAGATGGATTTGAAATATACTGTAATGCAGACGATGCACCATATTTGTGGGATGAAATTCTAAAAAATGATGTGACACCATGCGGTTTAGGTGCTAGAGACACATTAAGATTAGAAGCTGGACTGCCATTACACGGTCAAGATTTAAGCGAAACAATCACACCATATGAAGCGGGTATAGCATTTGCTGCAAAACCATTAATAGAAGCCGATTTTATTGGTAAATCAGTACTAAAAGATCAAAAAGAGAATGGTTCTAAACGAAGAACAGTAGGATTAGAAATGATCGACAAAGGTATTCCAAGAACAGGGTATGAAGTATATGATTTAGACGGTAATCAAATTGGAGAAATTACTTCAGGTACGCAATCACCTTTAACTGGTAAATCAATTGGACTAGCCCTAATCAATCGAGATGCTTTTGAAATGGGAAAAGAGGTTGTTGTACAGGTTAGAAAAAGACAAGTTAAAGCTAAAATTGTTAAAAAAAATCAGATTAGTAAATAAATCAAAGGGGTGTTACTGTGAGTCATCGTTATATTCCATTAACTGAACAAGATAAAAAAGAAATGTTGGATACAATCGGAGCAAGCTCTATAAGTGAATTATTTGGAGATGTTCCAAAGGATATTTTATTAAATAGAGAGTTGGCCATACCAGATGGTGAAGCTGAAACGACATTGACAAAACGCTTAAGCAGAATTGCAAGCAAAAATGTAACTAAAGAAACACATAGTTCATTTTTAGGCGCAGGTGTTTATGATCATTACGCACCAGCAGTTGTAGATGCAATGATTTCTCGTTCTGAATTTTATACTGCTTATACTCCATACCAACCAGAAATTTCGCAAGGTGAATTACAAGCTATCTTTGAATTCCAAACATTAATTTGCGAATTAACAGATATGTATATTGCAAACTCATCTATGTATGATGGTATTACAAGTTTCGCAGAAGCATGTATTTTAGCATTTAATCAAACGCGTAAAAATAAAATAGTTGTTTCAAAAGGACTACATTATCAAGCTTTGCAAGTATTAAAAACTTACGTTAAAACTCGAGAAGAATTTGAAGTTGTAGAAGTAGACCTTGATGGTACAATTACAGATTTAGAAAAATTAGAAAATGCAATTGACGATGATACAGCGGCAGTTGCTGTGCAGTATCCAAACTTTTATGGATCTATTGAGGATTTAGAAAAAATACATTCATTTATTGAAGACAAAAAGGCACTGTTTATTGTTTATGCCAATCCACTTGCTTTAGGTTTATTGACACCGCCAGGTAGTTTTGGAGCGGATATTGTTGTAGGAGACACACAACCATTTGGTATACCAGCGCAATTTGGTGGTCCGCATTGTGGTTTCTTTGCAACAACGAAAAAATTAATGAGAAAAATACCGGGACGTTTGGTTGGACAGACTGAAGATGGAGATGGAAATCGTGGTTTCGTTTTAACGCTACAGGCACGTGAACAACATATTCGTCGAGATAAAGCCACTTCAAACATTTGTTCAAACCAAGCATTAAATGCATTAGCTTCTTCAATTTGCATGTCCGCATTAGGTAAACAAGGTATTTATGACATTTCAGTACAAAACTTTGAAAATGCTAATTATGCAAAAGCACAATTTAAAGAAGCTGGTTTAGAAGTTTCAAATGGCACATCATTTAATGAATTTGTCGTGAAGTTTAATAAACCTGTAAAAGATATTAATGATGCATTACTACAACAAGATATTATTGGCGGTTTTGATTTAAGTGAAGTCTCAAAGGATTATGAAAATCAAATGTTAGTAGCAGTGACAGAATTAAGAACTAAAGATGAGATAGATACATTTGTTAAGAAAGCAGGTGAATTAAATGGTAGTAAGTAAATCTAGTCCATTAATATTTGAACGTTCTAAAAAAGGTCGTTATGCATATTCGTTACCCAAAAAAGAAATAGATAACGGTGCAGTAGAAAAATTATTAGACGACAAATTTATAAGAAAAAATAAAGCAGAACTACCTGAAGTCGCTGAATTAGATTTAGTACGTCATTATACTGAGCTTTCAAATAAAAACTTCGGTGTTGATTCAGGATTTTATCCTTTAGGTTCATGTACAATGAAATACAATCCAAAAATCAATGAAAAAATAGCAAGAATACCAGGATTCGCCGAGTCACATCCACTGCAAGATGAATCACAAGTTCAAGGTTCTTTAGAAATAATTCATAGTTTACAGGAAGAACTTAAAGAAATAACCGGTATGAATGAAGTAACGTTGCAACCAGCTGCCGGTGCGCATGGTGAATGGACTGCATTGATGATATTCAAGGCATTCCATCAAAAAAATGGTGAAGGACATCGTGATGAAGTTATTGTACCTGACTCCGCACATGGTACTAACCCAGCTTCTGCAGCATTTGCTGGTTTCAAAGCGGTTACAGTTAAATCGAACGAACGCGGTGAAGTTGATATTGACGACTTAAAAAGAGTTGTAAATGAAAACACTGCAGCAATTATGCTTACAAATCCTAATACATTAGGTATATTTGAAAAAAATATTATGGATATAAGAAATATTGTTCATGAAGCTGGCGGATTATTATATTATGATGGTGCGAATTTAAATGCCATTATGGACAAAGTAAGACCAGGAGACATGGGGTTTGATGCGGTACATCTTAACTTGCACAAAACATTTACTGGGCCTCATGGTGGCGGTGGACCAGGTTCTGGACCAGTCGGTGTGAAAAAAGAATTAGCTAGTTTCTTACCAAAACCAATGGTAGTCAAAGAAGACGATGTATATAAATATGATAATGATATCGAAAATTCTATAGGACGCGTAAAACCTTTTTACGGTAATTTTGGTATCTATCTAAGAGCTTATACTTATATTCGTACGATGGGGAATAAAGGACTTGAAGAAGTTTCTGAGGCAGCTGTATTAAATGCAAATTATATTAAAGCTCGATTGAAGGATCATTTCGAAATACCTTATCCACAATATTGTAAACATGAATTTGTATTAAGTGGTTCAAAACAAAAAGAACACGGTGTCAGAACGTTAGATATGGCTAAACGATTACTTGATTTCGGTGTTCATCCACCAACAATTTACTTCCCACTTAATGTTGAGGAAGGTATGATGATTGAACCAACTGAAACAGAATCTAAAGAAACCCTTGATTATTTCTGTGATAAAATGATTGAAATTGCAAATGAAGCAAAAGAAGATCCAGATAAAGTCTTAGAAGCACCACATACAACAATCATAGATAGATTAGATGAAACTAAAGCAGCTAGACAACCTGTTTTAAAATTTGAAAATCTTCGTTTTGAAAAAGAATAAGTATTATATTAAATAAATCCGGATAATTAATTATCCGGATTTATTTTTGTCTATTTTAATAAAAAACGAGTAACTATACATGAAATATAGTTACTCGCTTATTATTAAATGAAATATTTAAACTACTTTTTAGATTTGATTTTACCAGTCCATTTTTTGTATCCGCCTTTAAGCATATAAACATCTTTATACCCATTTTTCTTTAAAGTTCTAGCGGCACGATAACTGGCAATGCCATTAGCATCGCACAGATAAATAGGTTGATCTGTTCTCAAACCTTGATATCTTTGTTTAAACATAGTAATTGGTATGTTACGCGCACCATTGATGTGGCCGTAATCATAATCTACTTTTTCTCTTACATCAATAACTTGAGCTTTACGCAAACCATTATGGAATTCATTTTGGTTTAATTCTGTGACTGCTCTTTTATTAAGAAGATAATTGATTAGCATGTAAGCGATAATAATTATTAAAACTGCTAACGCTATAAACCAAAAATTACTCATCTTGCATCCTCCCTAATTAACCGATATTATATATTATAAGACTGTTAGCCCAATTTATCAAAATATTTTTGCTTTTGATTAATAAGAAAGACTGACAAACTTATACAATTATTGAAAACGATAACACAAAATATATGTTATCACAATTTAATTTAGCGATTGGAGTTTTGAATGTGACAGAAACATGGAATTTTATCAATACTGGGAGTAAAGATCCTTATTTTAATATGGCAATGGATGAAGCCTTACTGAATTTTGTTTCCAGAGGGGAAATAGATCCTGTCATTAGATTTTATACTTGGGATCCTGCAACATTATCTATTGGTTACTTTCAAAGGCTTACAAAAGAAATTGATATCGATAAAGTTGAAGAAAAAGGATATGGACTTGTCAGACGTCAAACAGGCGGTAGAGGTGTGCTACATGACAAAGAATTAACTTATAGTGTCATTGTTCCAGAATCACATCCAGACATGCCCTCGACGGTTACAGAGGCTTATAGAGTAATTTCTGAGGGATTGTTAGAAGGGTTTAAGCATTTAGGTTTTGATGCTTCATTTGCCATTCCTCGCTCGAAAGAAGAAAGAGCTAAACTCAAACAACCAAGAAGTGCTGTATGTTTCGATGCTCCGAGCTGGTATGAATTAGTAGTAGAAGGTAGAAAAATAGCAGGTAGCGCCCAAGTTAGACAAAAAGGCGTTATTTTACAACACGGTTCGTTATTGCAAGATGTGGACATTGACGATCTATTTGATATGTTTATATTCAAAAATGAGCGTTTAAAAGATAAAATGAAACAAGCCTTTGTAGACAAAGCAGTCGCCATTAATGATATTTCAGATCGATATATTACACTAGAAGAGATGGAAGAAGCTTTTGAAATTGGATTTAAAAAAGGCTTAGACATCAATTTCAAACCACTAGAGCTTAATCAAAACCAAAAAGAAGAAATAAATACCTTAATTGAAAAGTATAAATCGGATGAATGGAATTATAGAAAATAAATGAAAAAGTATTAAAAAGCGCAACGACATTCAATGTCGTTGCGCTTTTAAAATAGCACTTATTTTTTCTTTCTATTTTGTCTTTTATATTTACGTTGCGCACGCTTATATTTACGTTGGTCTTCTGTCAAAAAGAAGAAATAATAAATTGCGTAAATAATTCCAGCAAATATCGCTAAGCTAATTGCCATTCTTACAAAACTAAAAATAAATGCATCTAAATTAAGAATTAATCCAACTACTGCCACAGCGATGACAATATAAAATATCGCTTGTTTCACTTAAAACACTCCTATGTGATTCTAACTTTGACTATTATTGATACTTATAGTTGATAAAGCATTTTGTCCCTTTTGAATTTTTTTCTTATCTTTGCCATTGTAACCTTCTCTAATATCACTCATTGCATCACTTAATTTTTTATTAAGTTTAGTAATGTCTTTATTTTTTTCCTTGTCATCACTACTCATTTTTTCTTTATTTATATCGTTTTTGTACGTAGTAAAGGCTGTATCAATTTTATTAGTGATATCGGTAAGTTTTTCTTGAATTTTTTTATCACCTTTATTTTTCGTGACATCACTTTCAATTTCATCGTACTGTTTAATAGATTTAGCAATGTCTTGATAATATGTAGAAGATGCTTTTAAGTTTGTAACTTTCTTATTGTTATTTTTAGCTGTAGCTATGTTTTTTTTATCTTTTTCCAAAGCTGTGATGTTACTTTTTTCTTTACTAATTTGTTGTTTTAAATCCTGAATGTTACTTTTCAACTTATGATTTTCATCGCGAAGTTGCGTGGTCTTTTCTTCTAGTGGCCCTAAATTTTGACTACCACAACCAACTAACAAACATGAAGCACCTAAAATAGCTACAATTTTTTTCTTCATAATACGCTCCTAATTCAAAAACTATAAATTTATATAATAATTATGCTATCATTTTAATGTATAAATGGAAAATGTACAAATTTATTGAATAGGAGGAAGAAAGATGACTAGAATTGAAAAATTAAATTCTGCCTTAGAAACAAAACATTTAGAAGCAGCAGTTATATTATCAGATTTTAACAGAAGATATTTATCCGGTTTCACAGGTACAAGTGGTGCATTAATAATAACGAAAGAACAAAATTTATTAATTACTGACTTTAGATACATAGAGCAAGCCACTGCGCAAGCACCAGATTTTAAAATCATCAAACAACAAGGTTCCTTAATTGATGAAATAAAGCAACAACTTGAAAACTTAAGTGTGCAAAATGTCGGATTTGAAGGTAATCTAGTTAGTTATGATACTTACTTACAATTGAGTAAAGCCTACATTAGTTTAATTAGTATTAGTGGTGTAATTGAAAAAATTCGTGAAGTAAAAGATGAAGCAGAAATTCAGCTAATACAAAAAGCTTCAGACATTGTTGATGAAACATTTGAGTATATATTAACTGTTGCAAAAGCTGGTATGACGGAACAGCAACTAAAAGCAAAGTTAGAAAGTAAAATGTTAGAATTAGGCGCAGAAGGGACATCGTTTGATACCATAGTTGCTTCAGGCGTAAGAGGAGCTTTACCACATGGTGTAGCTAGCGATAAAGTAATTAATCATGGTGAAATGATCACCTTAGATTTTGGTGCTTATTACAAGGGCTATAGTTCGGACATTACACGAACATTTGCAATCGGTGAGCCAGACCCACAACTTAAAGAAATCTACAATATTGTTTTAGAAGCGAACTTAAAAGGAATAGAAGCAGCTAAAAAAGGCATTACAGGTAAAGCTCTAGATTCAGTAGCAAGAGATTACATTACGGAAAAAGGGTATGGAGATGCCTTTGGACATTCGTTAGGTCACGGTATAGGGTTAGATGTTCACGAAGGTCCCAATCTTTCTAGAAAATCTGAAACTGAATTAGACGTCAATAATTGTGTTACAATTGAACCTGGCATTTATATAGATGGTCTAGGTGGCGTTCGTATAGAAGATGACATTTTAATTAAAGAAAATGGCTGTGAACGCTTTACTAAATGCACTAAAAACCTTATTATTTTATAGAAGACCTTATAATCGAGGAGGAAACTGAATGATTTCGGTTAATGATTTTAAAACAGGCTTAACAATATCAGTAGATAATGGTATTTGGAAAGTATTAGATTTCCAACACGTAAAACCAGGCAAAGGTTCTGCTTTTGTACGTTCTAAGTTACGTAATCTAAGAACGGGTGCAATCCAGGAGAAAACATTTAGAGGCGGAGAGAAAGTAGAAACTGCTTTAATTGAAAACCGTCGTATGCAGTATTTATATGCAGATGGTGATACACATGTTTTCATGGATAATCAAACGTTTGAACAAACAGAATTACCAGCTGACTATTTAGAATATGAACTTAACTTCTTAAAAGCTAACATGGAAGTTCAAATTCAGTCTTATGAAAATGAAACATTAGGTGTTGAATTACCTAAAACAGTTGAACTTACTGTAACTGAAACAGAACCTGGTATCAAAGGTGATACTGCAAATGGTGCAACTAAATCAGCAACAGTAGAAACAGGGTATACGTTAAATGTACCTTTATTTGTAAATGAAGGCGATGTACTTGTGATTAATACTGGTGACGGTAGTTACATCTCAAGAGCATAATAGTTTAATTTTGTATTTACTTATCGAAATTACATTTAAAAAAACCTTTCCAATGCGCTATACTTTGGAAAGGTTTTTATTGTGTTAAAATAGATAGAATCAAATAATATTATTTAAAATTGCACTAATAGTTTACTTTTGAAATAAGGTATAGTTATATGGAACACTACAAAAGTGAATCAGTTTAATATAGAGAGTATGTATATGCTTGAATTGAGCATATCTCTAAAGTAAAATAAACTAGGTAAATGAAAACAATCTGAAGGAGTCAGTATTTATGAATTTTAAAGAAATTAAAGAATTAATTGAAATTCTTGATCAATCAAGTTTGACTGAAATTAATATAGAAGACAAGGGCAATGTTGTTAATTTAAAAAAAGAAAAAGAAACTGAAATCATTACACCACAAATTTCACAACAACCGATGCAACAATTAGCGCCGCAACAAGGTGTAGCATCAAATCCAGTAGCTACAGGTAGTACAGAAGAAACTACTAGCGATGCAAGTACAACTGACGATAACCTACAAACTATTAATGCGCCAATGGTAGGTACATTTTATAAATCGCCATCACCAGAAGAAAGTGCTTACGTACAAGTTGGTGATTCTGTTACAAACGAATCAACTGTCTGTATATTAGAAGCGATGAAATTGTTTAATGAAATTCAAGCCGAAGTAACTGGGGAAATTGCAGAAATTTTAGTAGAAGACGGTCAAATGGTAGAGTATGGCCAACCGTTATTTAAGGTGAAATAATGAATAAAATTTTAATAGCAAATAGAGGAGAAATTGCAGTAAGAATCATTCGTGCATGTCATGAACTTGGATTGCAAACAGTGGCAATATACTCTGAAGGAGATAAAGACGCACTACATACTCAAATTGCTGATGAAGCATATTGCGTTGGCCCAACTCAATCTAAAGATTCTTACTTAAACATCCCAAACATTTTATCAATAGCAACTTCTACTGGATGCGACGGTGTTCATCCAGGGTACGGGTTTTTAGCAGAAAATGGAGATTTCGCAGAATTATGTGAAGCATGCCAGTTAAAATTTATTGGACCTAGCTATGACTCAATTCAAAAAATGGGGATTAAAGATGTAGCTAAAGAAGAAATGAAACGTGCAGAAGTACCTGTAGTTCCTGGTAGCGAGGGGTTAGTTCAAGATATCAATGAAGCTAAAAAAATCGCTACTGAAATTGGCTATCCAGTAATCATTAAAGCAACTGCTGGTGGCGGTGGTAAAGGGATTAGAGTGGCACGTGACGAAAAAGAACTTGAAACTGGTTTTAAAATGACACAACAAGAAGCAGAAACTGCATTTGGCAATAATGGCTTATATCTAGAAAAATTCATTGAAAATTTCCGTCATATTGAAATACAAATTATGGGTGATAGCTTTGGTAATGTTGTACATTTAGGTGAGCGTGACTGTACAATTCAACGAAGAATGCAAAAATTAGTTGAGGAAGCTCCTTCACCGATACTTACCGAAGAAAAACGCCAAGAAATGGGAAATGCAGCAGTCAGAGCAGCAAAAGCCGTAAATTATGAAAATGCTGGGACGATAGAATTCATTTATGACTTAGATACGAATGACTTTTATTTTATGGAAATGAACACGCGAATTCAAGTTGAACATCCAGTTACAGAGATGGTTACGGGTGTAGACTTAGTTAAACTACAATTGAAGGTTGCAATGGGTGAAAAACTTCCTTTCAAACAAAAAGATATTAAAATCGAGGGACATGCAATGGAATTCAGAATCAATGCTGAAAATCCATATAAAAATTTCATGCCTTCTCCAGGTCAAATCACTCAATATTTAGCTCCAGGCGGTTTTGGTGTGAGAATTGAATCAGCTTGTTATACTAATTATACGATTCCACCTTATTATGATTCTATGGTAGCGAAACTCATTGTTCATGAACCAACACGAGAAGAAGCAATTATGACAGGTTTACGCGCACTAGGTGAGTATCTTGTTCTTGGCATTGATACAACAATCCCATTCCATATTCGTTTACTAAATAATGATATTTTTAGAAGCGGCGTATTTAATACGAAGTTTTTAGAAACACATAATATTATGGATGATCAATCTAAATAGGAGGTAATTGACATGGTCAAAGTTTCAGAAACCTCACATTCCCAATTAGGTAAAATAGAAATAGCACCCGAGGTATTAACAGTCATAGCTAGTATTGCCACTTCAGAAGTAAAAGGTATACAAGGGCATTTTAAAGAATTAAAAAAAGGCAGCATTGAAAACATTAGCAAAAAACAGCTTAGTCGCGGTGTTAAAGTAGATACAAATGATGAAGGCATCTATATCGATGTATATTGTTCATTAGCGTATGGTATCAATATATCGGAAACTGCTAAAAAAATTCAACAAGCTATTTATAATTCGTTAACGACGATGACAACAATTGAACCTAGTCAAATCAATATTCATATTACACATATAGAACCAATAAATTAAAATTATAAAAGCAAATTTACTTTAAATTCATTTTGCGAAAAGCGATTGCTTCTATTTTAAGCATCTCTTTTCGTTAATGGTTTACTATAATACTATGCTTGAAGGAGTTTATAATGAGTCGAAAAGAATCCAGAACGCAAGCCTTTCAAACTCTATTTCAACTTGAAATGAAAAATAGCGATTTAACAATTGAAGAAGCAATCAGTTTTATTAAAGATGATAATCCAGATTTAGAATTCGAATTCATCAGTTGGTTAGTAACTGGCGTTAAAGATCACGAAGTTGTGCTAGATGAAAAAATCCAACCTCATTTAAAGGACTGGACTTTAGCACGATTGTTAAAATCTGATCGAATTATCTTAAGAATGTCTACATTTGAAATGTTACATAGTTCAACACCACAAAAAGTAATTATCAATGAAGCTGTTGAATTAGCAAAACAATTCAGTGATGATGATCATTACAAATTTATAAACGGTGTATTGAGCAATATTGAATAGAAGAGTGATATAACATGTCAGAATATTTAAGTGTAACTTCGTTAACTAAATATATTAAATATAAATTTGATCAAGATCCTCATTTACAATCCGTATTGATTAAAGGCGAATTATCTAATTTTAAAAAGCATAGTAGTGGACATCTGTATTTTAATGTAAAAGATAAAAACAGTGTCATCAGTGCAATGATGTTTAAAGGAAATGCATCAAAAATTGATTTTGAACCTAAAGAAGGGGACGAAGTGCTATTAGAAGCACGTGTTTCTGTCTATGAACGTCGTGGTAATTATCAAATATACGTTAATAAAATGCATATGGATGGAATAGGTAATCTTTATCAAAAATTAGAGCAGTTAAAAAAGAAATTAACTAAAGAAGGCTTTTTTGATCAAAGTCATAAGAAAGTGATACCTAAATTCCCCCAAAAAATAGCTGTGCTAACAGCCGGAACTGGCGCTGCAATACGAGATATTCATACGACTATTAATAGTAGGTATCCATTAGCAGAACAAGTTCAGATCAATACACTTGTTCAAGGAGAACAAGCTAAAAGCGACATTATTGAAAAAATTAATCAAGCTGATGCTTTGAATGTTGATACAATTATTATCGGTCGTGGCGGAGGCTCTATCGAGGATTTATGGAATTTCAATGAAGAAGATGTCGTTAAAGCCATCTATAATTGTCAAACACCGATTATTTCCGCAGTAGGACATGAAACTGATTTTACATTAAGTGATTTTGTGGCAGATGTAAGAGCAGCAACACCAACTCAAGCAGCAGTAATGGCTACGCCGGACCAATATGAATTACGTCAATATTTACAGCAAGCTAATTTATCATTGACTCGATTTATCAAACAATATATGCAGCAACAACGAAAACATTTGGAACATGTTGCATCTTATTATAAATTCCAAACGCCTTCACTACTTTATGATCAACAAATACAAAAACGTGATGATCTTGAGAAACAACTTAAGTTGTCTTTGAATTTGAAAATTAAAAATCAGCAACAACAATTACAGTTACTCTTTAACAATTTCAATTTAAAAACGTTTAAACAACGTATTAAAAGAGACCAATTAACAAATAATCAAAAACGTGTTGAATTAAGTAAAGTCATGCATAATTTACTTGATAATCAAAAAAACAATCTTGCTAGAAAACTAGAAAATCTTAATAATTTAAGTCCTACTAATACTATGTTGCGTGGTTATACAATCGTAAATAAGGATGATAAAGTTATTACCAGTACGAAAGACTTGGCTGAAAATGATAATATTGTGTTAACAATGAAAGATGGCGTTGTTGATGCACAAGTAAAGAAAGTAAGGTGTAATGATGAGTAATAGTAATACACAAAGTTTTGAAGAAATGATGAAAGAACTAGAAACAATCGTTCAAAAATTAGACAATGAAAATGTTTCTTTAGAAGAATCTTTAAACCTATATCAACGTGGTATGAAATTATCGGCTACTTGTGATGAAACATTAAAAGATGCTGAGAAAAAAGTAAATGAATTGATGTCTGATGAAAATACTGACAATAATGACGATACTGAGAAGGTAGATAGTGATGATGAATAAAAAAATGGAACATTTAACTGAAGAAGTTAATCAATTGTTATCTGAAACAATTCCAAATTCAAAACTAAATACTAATCTAGAAGAAAGTATGCGTTATTCACTAGAAGCAGGTGGTAAACGCATAAGACCTGTATTATTACTGTTAACTTTAGAAATGTTAACACATCAGTATAAAAAAGGATTTTCATCAGCACTTGCACTAGAAATGATACACACATATTCATTAATACATGATGATTTACCACCAATGGATAATGATGATTATCGTAGAGGTAAATTAACAAATCATAAAGTATTTGGAGAGTGGAAAGCGATACTAGCAGGTGATGCGTTACTAACTAAAGCATTTGATATGATTGTAAACGATGATTCACTTAATGATGTTGCTAAAGTTAAATTAATCAAACGTTTATCCTTTGCTAGCGGCCATCTGGGTATGGTAGGTGGCCAAACGCTTGATATGCAAAGCGAAGGTGCAGAAACAAATATTGATCTAGACACTTTAGAGAAAATTCATAATGCAAAAACAGGTGCACTATTAAAATTTGCAGTCATGGCAGCAGTCGATATTGCTGAACCAGAAAATGAAGTTTCCAATGCTTTAGAATCATATAGTGAACATTTGGGATTAATGTTCCAAATCAAAGATGATTTATTAGATATTTATGGTGATGAAGCAAAACTTGGTAAAGCTG
This sequence comes from Staphylococcus sp. LKG3-1, assembly GCF_048568385.1. Classification (NCBI taxonomy): domain Bacteria; kingdom Bacillati; phylum Bacillota; class Bacilli; order Caryophanales; family Staphylococcaceae; genus Staphylococcus; species Staphylococcus sp. LKG3-1. Next base: position 637,167 of record NZ_CP183796.1, on the reverse strand, counting down.
TCGGTAGTGATATTGAAAATGATAAAAGTACCTATGTTTCACTTTTAGGCCAACAAGGAGCTGAAGACAAATTGAAACATCATACTGACAAAGCTTACAAATGTTTAAATCAATTACCAAAACAATATAATACTGACAATTTAGTTTATATTATAGAACTTTTTAATAATCGTGAATCATAAAATCAAATGTGTTTATTTAAGAGTCTGGGACAAAAATGGATGTTTCGGACTCTTTCCTACGATTAGTCAACTGGTTATATAGTAAATTAAGTATACTAAATAAACCTTATGATTTAATATTTTTAAATAAGGTGTTAATCTATATTTGTAATTATGATTATTTTAATGTGGGGACATTTGATAGTCATATTGCTTATTATTGGTAACTAAATAATGAATTGTTTTTAACAAGCGATTCATACAAGCTACCATGGCAGTCTTATGAGTTTTCTCATGAGGCTGCTTTTTAATTTATAGTAATAATCAATAATGTGATTATCGTAATGTCGCTGACTCCGAATTATATTGATCACAATGAAAAATAACGGTCTCCGTTTTTTTATTTCCTTGTTTTATTTAGTTTTGTACTATTCAATAAATATTCAGCATACGCATAATATGATATAAGTCATGATTGAAATGCTTCATATTTAGAATCACTGAAAAAGTATTGTCAAGACTATAATTACAACGGAATATCCATTTAAGTAAGTAAAATTACAAACCGTCTTTAGTAGTCGAATGCTATGGCTTGTGGTAAAATCAATGTATAAATATTCGTTTATAGAGGTGCTATATATGGCTAAAAAATCGGTAAGACATATAAAAATAAGAGAAATAATTTCAAATGAAAAAATTGAAACACAAGATGAATTAGTAAAGCGATTAAATGAATATGAATTAAATGTTACCCAAGCGACCGTTTCTAGAGACATTAAAGAACTACAACTTATAAAAGTTCCCACGCCAGCGGGGCAATATGTTTATAGTTTACCAAATGATAGAAAATATCATCCTTTAGAAAAATTGGGTCGTTATTTAATTGACTCATTTGTAAATATTGATGGAACCGGTAATTTATTAGTATTAAAAACACTACCAGGTAATGCGCAATCTATTGGTGCAATATTAGACCAAATCGATTGGGAAGAGGTATTAGGTACAATTTGTGGTGACGATACTTGTTTAATTATTTGTCGAGATGATGCTGCAAGCGAGAAGATTAAAAAACGCATCTTTAATTTATTATAAGTATAAGGAAGTGTTAAAAGGATGCTCCAAACGCTATCTATAAAACAATTTGCAATTATTGATGAACTCGAAGTTCATTTTGGTGATGGATTAACTGTCCTAAGTGGTGAAACAGGTGCTGGTAAATCAATTATAATTGATGCAATTGGTCAATTAATTGGCATGCGTGCTTCATCTAACTATGTACGACATGGTGCAAAAAAAGCCATTATTGAAGGTATTTTTGATATTGATGAGAGCAAGGAAGCAATTTCTATATTAGAAGCTCTAGATATTGATATCGACGAAGATTTTCTTCTAGTAAAAAGAGAAATTTTCAGTACTGGCAAGAGTATGTGCAGAGTTAATAATCAAATCGTAACTCTACAAGATTTACGTAAGATTATGCAAGAATTACTAGATATTCACGGTCAGCACGAAACACAGACACTATTAAAACAAAAATATCATCTGCAACTTCTTGATAATTATGCTGAAGACAAATATAAGAAATTACTAAATTCGTATGTGGCTACTTTTGACCAGTACAAAGCCAAAAAGAAAGAACTAGAAGATTTAGAGTCTGCGGACCAGGCTTTATTACAACGTTTAGATTTGTTGAAATTTCAACATGAAGAATTACAAGAAGCAAATTTGGTTGAAGGTGAAGTTAAGCAACTCGAAACTGATATTAAACGTATACAAAATTCTGAAAACCTAAACTTAGCATTAAATAATGCACACCTCACATTAACTGATGAACATGCAATAACAGATCGATTATATGAATTAAGTAATCAATTACAATCAATTAGTCATATATTACCTGAAAAATATGATTCATTGAAAGAAGAGGTGGATCAATTTTATTACACCTTAGAAGACGCTAAACATCAGTTATATGATGAATTAACGAATACAGAGTTTGATGAACAATATTTAAATGAACTAGAGTCTAGAATGAATGTACTCAACGATTTGAAAAGAAAATATGGCAAGGATATTAGTGAACTTATTACTTATCAAAGTAAACTGGCTAATGAAATTGATAAAATTGAGAATTATGAAGAAAGTACCTCTCAATTAAGACAAGAAATTGATACGTTATACGATAAAGTAATTAATTTAGGTGAACAATTATCTAAAGAGCGACGTAGTGTTGCACAAACATTAAGAAATCATATTGTAGAAGAAATTCAAAACTTACAAATGAAAGATGCTAACTTAGAAATTTCATTCAAACCACTAGATGTTCCAAATCGTGAAGGTATTGAATTTGTTGAATTTTTAATTAGTCCTAATAAAGGTGAGCCACTTAAAAGTTTAAACAAAATCGCATCTGGAGGCGAATTATCTAGAATTATGTTGGCGCTTAAAACCATTTTTGTCAAAACAAGAGGTCAAACAGCAATATTATTTGATGAGGTTGATTCTGGCGTTTCTGGTCAAGCTGCACAAAAAATGGCAGAAAAAATGAAAGACTTAGCTACTTATATTCAAGTTATATGTATTTCACATTTACCACAAGTAGCAACGATGAGCGACCACCATCTATTTATAAGCAAAGACACTACAGATGACCGTACAACTACACATGTACATGAATTATCTGGCGATGAACGTGTAACGGAAATAGCAAGGATGATATCTGGCGCAAGCGTTACAGAACTCACACGTCAAAATGCGAAAGAAATGATTGAGCAAAACCAACGTTTACGTGAATAAGCAAAATGTAATTTCTTAATTTATTATAAAAATTATTTTTATAAAATAAGAAAGGTGTTGATTTTCATGCAATATCAACATTTAATTGAGCCTAAAAAAGTGTTAAAAGGTGATGTTGCCATTTTATTTGCCAACGATGAAAAAATGTTATCTGTCGTTATAGATGCATTATCGCTAACAGATATTGATGTTTATCTCTATGATACGCAAGACCCTACCGAAATTATCCGGTCATTTGACGTCGAAGTACAAATATTAAATAGAATTCATATCCTAACATTTGAGGATGAGAACAAATTATTTCAACAGTGTGCACATGATTTAGCTACTGGTAAAGCGTCTTTATTAATGAAGGGAAATATTGCGTCTTCAACTTTATTAACATTTGTATTAGGCAATAAAAATTTTGTTGATTATCATGGTTTTTTAAATCACGTAGCATGTTTTCACATCCCTAATTATCACAAAACGCTTATGCTGAGCGATTCAGCTTTTAATATTAGTCCTACAGTTGAAGAGAAGAAACAAATAATTAATAATTTATCAAAATTTGCAATGTCACTGGGTTATGTAAAATTTAAAATTGCCTTGCTTTCGTCTGTAGAAAAACCAATTAAAAAAATACAATCTTCTTTGGATGCTGTGAAATTAAAGCAAATTTTCAGTCGGAAACAATCGGAATTTTTATTCGTTGATGGTCCTTTTGTATTTGAAAATGCAATTAGTATGCAAAACGTGATTAAGAAAAATATTAAATCGTCGGTTGCAGGGGACGCCGACGCATTACTCGTTTCACATATTGATGTTGGTGATGCATTGTATAAATCATTCACTTATTTCGGAGAAGCACGCGTTGCAAGTTTAATATTAGGGGCAAAATTTCCAATCGTATTAACATCTCGTTCAGATACAAAGCAAAATAAATTAGACTCCTTACTTTTAGCGCTAAAAGTGTTAAACTAACGTAATTTTTCTATTGAAGTGTCATATTATATTTTTCGGGATAGGTTATTAATTTTATAATGCCTTTAATTGATGTAAAATATAAATGGATATCATAAATTGGTTAATATTACCGTAGTTTTGAAAACTTAAAACTTGAATTCATGTAGCATCAATCAATATTTTCACTTTAAATGAACCAAGGTATTCCGTATAACATTAAAAATTAAATTACAGTTGTGTTTATGATATGGGGACGTCCTGACATTCTATTTAACGCAAGTTGATCATTCGCCTAAAATTTTTAAATATGGTGTACATGTAGCGAAACTGAGTGGTATTATTGTTTATAGTTTTAGATGTTCATTAATGATGTTTTTTACCGATGCGCTTATAGTCATTGAGGCATTAATGATTATAACGATAGGAAGATATCTTAGGGAAAAGAATGCCGACATTTTCACGTATTAATTTCAAAAGTGTTTGCTTGATTAAAAGGTAATGTTTATTTAAAGATTTAATCTTGATATCACTGTTATTGACATACTTTTTTGAAATTGTATTACAGTTGGTTCATAAAAAATTGAAAATATATTCGATAACGATGATTAATTATCTAGTACATGACTTTTAAATGTATGTAGCGGGAATGTTCAAAAACCAGATGATACAATTACAATTTTACACTTAAAGAAATGAATCACTTTTTAAGTAAAAAGGTGGTTTCATTAGTGTGTTCTAAACAATTGATTGAATACTACTAATCAACTGAATAATTATCTAAGCCATATAATTAATATATTTTCGATATATGAGTGAGTCAAAAAGTGAAAATCGTTACATGGAGCTACATAGGCGTATTAAGCTGAAACGAGTCGAATGGTTTACATGAGGCATTAAAATTTAAAGAACAGGGTTTAGAAAAATTAAAAATCTTAGTTTCTTGGATTACAATAGAACCTATTTATCCAGGTTACAGCGCAAAGGCAACTATGGCAATAGGTACATGAATAGTATTAACAATAGCTGAAATTGCTGAGGTTTATAGTTAGGAGCAAAAAAATGTCAGAAGAAAAATATGATTTAGTGATACTAGGTGGAGGCACTGCAGGTTATGTATCTGCAATTAGAGCATCACAGCTAGGAAAAAAAGTGGCACTTGTAGAGCAATCGCTTTTAGGTGGAACTTGTTTACATAAAGGATGCATACCGACAAAAGCATTATTAAAATCCGCAGAAGTTATGAGGACAATATCCAATGCTACTGATTATGGTGTGGATGTGGATAACTTTAAAGTTAACTTTTCTCAGATGCAATCAAGAAAAAATGATATCGTCAATCAGATGTTTAATGGTGTAACACATTTGATGGAACATAATAAAATTGATGTGTTTAATGGCGTTGGCCGTATATTAGGTCCTTCTATATTTTCACCTCAAAGTGGTACAGTATCTGTAGAATTTGAAAATGGTGAATCAGAATTAATACCTAATAACAATGTACTTATCGCTACTGGATCACAACCAATGAACTTACCATTTTTGCCGTTTGATCATAAAATCGTCTTATCTAGTGATGACATCTTAAAATTAGAAGCGTTACCTAAATCACTAGCCATTATTGGCGGGGGTGTTATAGGTTTAGAATTTGCGTCTTTAATGACTGATTTGGGGGTAGACATAACGGTCATCGAAGCAGGAGAACGTATTTTACCAACTGAAAGTAAAACAATTGCCAATACATTAAAGAAAGAATTAACACAACGCGGTGTTTCGTTTTATGAAAGTACACAACTTACTGAATCGCAAATTACAATTGAAGCAACAGGTATTGATATTAAATTAAATGAAGAAGTCACTCATTTTGAAAAAGCTTTAGTGGCAATTGGTCGCAAACCAAATACTGAAGATATTGGCTTAAATAACACAAAAATAAAATTGTCTAATAGCAATCATATTATCGTCAATGAATTCCAACAAACAGAGGACAAACATATATATGCAGCAGGTGATTGCATTGGAAAGTTACAACTTGCTCATGTAGGTTCTAAAGAAGGTACTACAGCAATTGAACATATGTTTGATAAATCACCTTTACCATTGGATTATAATAAGATGCCAAAATGTGTGTACACACAACCTGAAGTAGCGAGTATTGGACAAAATCTAGAACAAGCAAAAGCGAATAACTTAAATGCAAAAGCTTTTAAAGTGCCGTTTAAAGCGATTGGTAAGGCAGTTATTGAAAATGTTACAAATCAAAATGGCTTTTGCGAAATCGTAATCGATCAAGATAATGATACTGTACTTGGCTTAAATATGATTGGGCCTCATGTAACAGAATTAATTAACGAAGTATCATTGTTGCAATTTATGAATGGATCAACTTTAGAACTTGGATTAACAACACATGCCCATCCATCACTTTCAGAAGTGTTAATGGAACTAGGCTTAAAAGTTGAAAACAGATCGATTCACGTTTAATTAAGGAGGAAATAAGATGTTTGATTATAAATCAGTTGGACTTGAAGCGTCCGACTTACAAACGATGTATAAATGGATGGACTTAGGTCGTAAAATAGATGAGCGCATGTGGTTATTAAATCGCGCAGGGAAGATTCCATTTGTCATTAGTTGTCAAGGACAAGAAGCTACTCAAATTGGGATGGCATATGCTATGCGTGAAGGTGATATATCTTCACCTTATTACAGAGACTTAGCATTTGTAACTTATATGGGTATGACAGCATTAGACTCAATGTTGGCTGCATTTGGTAAACGTGATGATATAAACTCTGGTGGTAAACAAATGCCTTCTCATTTTGGGAAAAGAGAAAAAGGTATATTATCACAGAGTTCACCTGTCGGGACACAAATTGTACATGCTGTAGGTGCAGCGTTAGCTTTAAAAATGGATAAAAAACCAAATATTGCAATGGCAACGGTTGGTGAAGGAAGTTCGAACCAAGGTGATTTTCATGAAGGCCTTAACTTTGCTGGCGTCCACAATCTTCCTTTTATTTGTGTAATAGAAAATAATAAATATGCCATATCTGTTCCTGATTCTTTGCAATATGGTGCTGAAAAATTATCTGACCGTGCCATTGGTTATGGTATGCACGGGGAACATGTTGACGGTAATGATCCCATTGCAATGTACAAAGTGATGAAAGAAGCGCGTCAACGTGCATTGAATGGTGAAGGTTCAACACTTATTGAAGCTATGTGTACTAGAATGACTGCGCACTCATCAGATGATGATGACAAGTATCGTACTCAAGAAGAACGAGATGGTTTAAAATCCTTAGACTGTAACTTCAAATTTAAAACATTTCTGCTTGAAGAAGGTATTATCGATGAAGCATGGTTAGAAAAAATCGAAACGGAACATAAAGAAATCGTAAACCAAGCAACAAAAGAGGCTGAAAAAGCACCTTATCCATCTCCAGAAGAAACTTACACACACGTTTACGAAGAAGGGAGCTCAATCAATGCCTAAATTAAGCTATTTAGAAGCAATTCAACAAGGATTAGATCAAGCCATGGCTAAGGATGATGACGTATTCGTCTTAGGTGAAGATGTTGGTAAAAAAGGCGGTGTATTTGGTGTTACTTTAGGTTTACAACAAAAATATGGTGAAGCACGTGTTTTAGATACACCACTTGCAGAATCTAATATTGTTGGTACTAGTATTGGCGCGGCGATGTTAGGTAAACGACCAGTTGCAGAGATTCAATTCGCTGAATATATTTTACCAGCCACAAATCAAATTATGAGTGAAGCTGCAAAAATGAGATACCGTTCAAATAATGATTGGCATTGTCCGATTACGATTCGCTCTCCATTTGGTGGTGGCATACACGGTGCGCTTTATCATTCACAAAGTGTCGAATCTATTTTTGCTAACACACCTGGTCTAACAATCGTAATTCCTTCTACACCTTACGATGCAAAAGGGCTTTTACTGTCATCAATAGAGTCTAATGACCCAGTGTTATATTTCGAACACAAAAAAGCTTATCGGTTATTAAAAGAGGAAGTACCTGAATCTTATTATACGGTGCCAATTGGTAAAGCTGATGTTAAGCGTGAAGGTGATGATATTACAGTATTCACTTATGGACTTTGTGTGAATTATTGTATTCAAGCAGCTGATATGCTTGCTGAAGATGATATCAATGTTGAAGTAGTTGATTTACGTACAGTGTATCCATTAGATAAAGAAACGATTATTGAAAGAGCCAAATTAACTGGTAAAGTGTTGTTAGTTACTGAAGATAATCTTGAAGGTAGTGTCATTTCTGAAGTTGCTGCCATTATTGCAGAAAATTGTTTATTCGATTTAGACGCACCAATTATGAGACTTGCTGGACCTGATGTTCCTTCTATGCCATTCGCACCACCACTTGAAGATGAGTTTATGATTAATCCAGATAAGATAAAAATTAAAATGCGTGAACTCGCAGAATTCTAAGGAGGCACTATAATGGAAATAAAAATGCCTAAACTCGGTGAAAGTGTGCATGAAGGCACAATAGAACAGTGGTTAGTTTCAGTAGGCGATAAAGTTGAAGAATATGATCCACTATGCGAAGTTATTACTGATAAAGTAACTGCAGAAGTACCTTCATCATACGCCGGCACAATTCGTGAAATAATCGTAAATGAAGGTACTACTGTTGCTGTTGACGAAGTCATTTGCATATTAGATGCAGACGACCAAACACTTGAAACTGCCACTGAAAATGAGACAGAATCAGAAACGCAAGATAATACATCAAATGAAGATATTGAAAAAGATCATCAGGATAGTGAATTAACAAATCAATCTGCTAATGCTCAAAGTAGTGAAGCTAAAAATAATGGTCGTTATTCTCCAGTTGTATTTAAATTAGCTTCTGAAAATGATATCGATTTATCACAAGTTGTTGGTACTGGTTTCGAAGGTCGTGTAACTAAAAAAGATATTGAAAAAGCAATCAAAGAAGGTACAAGTAAAACGTCTTCTAATATCATTTCACCTAAAGATTCGCCTAAAGTTTCTAAACAAGCAGTATATAATGAACCATCACCTGGTTCATCTATACCTGTAAATGGCGTTCGTAAACAAATCGCGCAAAATATGGTCAATAGTGTAAATGAAATACCACATGCATGGATGATGGTAGAAGCAGATGCCACTAACTTAGTAAAAACGCGAAATTATCATAAGCAAAGTTTTAAAGAAAGTGAAGGTTACAACTTAACATTTTTCGCATTCTTCGTTAAAGCTGTGGCTGAAGGATTAAAAGCATATCCATTACTTAATAGTAGTTGGCAAGATTCAGAAATCGTTATGCATAAAGATGTGAATATCTCGATTGCTGTGGCAGATGAAGATAAATTATATGTGCCAGTGATTAAAAATGCTGATGAAAAATCAATTAAAGGTATTGCTAGAGAAATAAATGAGTTAGCACAAAAAGCTAGAAATAAAAAATTACGCTCAGAAGATATGCAAGGTGGAACATTCACTGTAAATAATACTGGAACATTTGGTTCAGTTTCATCAATGGGTATCATCAATCACCCTCAAGCGGCGATACTACAAATTGAATCAGTTATTAAAAAACCAATTGTTATTGATGATATGATAGCTATTCGTAATATGGTCAATTTATGTATTTCAATTGATCACCGTATCTTAGATGGCTTACAAGCTGGTAGATTTATGAATTTCGTTAAAACACGTATTGAACAATATTCAATAGAACATACGAGCATTTATTAATATAAAAAAAATTGACCAATGTTAGATAAGAGTATAATCATGTGATATCAAACTTAATGTTATATATCATGTGATTGTGCTTTTTTTATATCATTAATTAAATGAACAGGTTTGATTTAAAATGATTATTTAAATATTAGGAAATGATACAATATAACGCACACCTGTTGAAGTATTCTATATATATTAGTAGAATAAAAGTATTAATCTAGAAATGAAGGGTGAAGTTGATTATGGACTTAAATTTTGATTTATATATGACAGACGTTGTTAATCAAGCTAGAAATGAAATTGAAGAAGCTGGTTATGAACAATTAACTAGTGCAGATGAAGTGGATAATGTATTAAAACAAGAAGGCACTTCTTTAGTAATGGTCAATTCTGTATGTGGTTGCGCAGGCGGTATTGCTAGACCAGCAGCAACACATGCTTTACATTATGATAAATTACCTGATCGTTTAGTAACAGTATTTGCGGGTCAAGATAAGGAAGCAACTCAACGTGCTAGAGATTACTTTGAAGGTTATGCACCATCAAGTCCTTCATTCGCATTGATTAAAGATGGTAAAGTAACTGAAATGATAGAAAGACATCAAATAGAAGGTCATGACGTAATGAACGTCATCACACAATTACAAAATTTATTCGATAATTATTGTGTCGAAAAATAGAGGCGTAAAAAATGATTAGTTTAAATCCCTATAGAATTGGATTTAGAACAATTAAAACTGCTGTTGGAATGGCGCTTGGTATCATTATTGCCAAATTAATTGGCCTTGATAATTTTGCTTCAAGCGCTATTTTAGTTGTTTTATGCATTAAGCATACGAAAGTACATTCACTACAAGCCATTGTATCACGCTTTGTATCTTGCTTTATGATTTTAATATTTGGCTCTATTGCTTTCAGCCTTTTAGGGCAACATGCAATCGTATTAGGCATCATCGTATTGTTTTTTATACCACTAACTGTGGTATTTAAAGTTCAAGAAGGCGTGGTAACAAGTTGTGTTATTTTATTACATGTGTTTAATGCTCAAACAATCGATTTACATTTATTTATAAATGAAATTTTATTGCTCGTTGTCGGATTAGGAATAGCTTTTTTAATGAATAGTATTATGCCTAGTTTAGATAGCAATTTAAAGCATTATAAACAACAAATTGAACAACAGTTCACAGCAATTTTTGAAACATTTAGCAAAACATGTCAAAAACCTAATATATCGATTGATATTTCTTTCAAACAATTAAAATTCACGATTCGTAAAGCAAAATCTATTGCGTTTAGAGATGTTAAAAACCATTTTGTTAGAAACGAAAACTCTTATTATCATTATTTTGATATGAGAGAAGAACAATTAGAATTATTGCATCGTATGGCTTTAATTATAGAAAATATTGAAACAAAGGACTGTATGTTAACTAAGATTTCTAATTTATTTGCCGAAGTAGCTACGAATGTAAATAGCAATGACTATACTGCATTACGTTTACATTCTTTATATGAAATAAGATTAGAACTGAATGAGGCAGAGTTACCCACAACACACGAATCATTTAGAACGAGAGCAAGTTTATTACAATTATTAAATGAATTAGAAGCCTATTTGGCTGTTAAATCACAATTCGGTTCATTAAGGTTACATAGCGATCAAAAAGTTACCATTTAAACAAATCAATGAAACAGGCCGGGACAACAATTTGTCTCGGCCTGTTTCATTGATTTGAGGTATAAGTAACTAAATTGATGATATTTTTAATATGCTTTTCTAATAGCAAATTACTACACTCATATAATTCAAATGAGATTTGAGTAAAGATCATACTCATGTTTCAGTCATTTTAAATGCGATTATTAAATTATATTACTTACACACATTTATTAATACATTAACGATTAATTTACTAATGGCACGACGCTCGTCAAGATTAATGCAAGAACGACAGCTATTAACATAACTACGATAATAACTCTTAATACTTTATTATTATTCAAAATTATTCCTCCAACTTATCTAATTTCATCAATATCATGCACATAATTAAATACGCATCAATATATATTTATATACATATTATATCACATAGCATCTACATACGTTGAATCATATTAGTTTTACTGCTCTATATAATTCGTTAAACTGAACTATAAGACATATAAATATTAGAATGGGGAATTATAGATGATTAACGAACAACGACTTTTAGACACATTCTTAGAATTAGTCCAAATAAATTCTGAGAGTGGTAATGAACAAATGATTCAATCACATCTCAAATCACAATTTGAATCATTAGGATTATTAGTTCAAGAAGATAATGCTAGTAAAAATGAAAATTTAGGTGCTAACAATTTGATTTGCACTTTACCTGCTACATCAAATTTAGATCATATAGATAAAATTTATTTTACTAGTCATATGGATACTGTTGTCCCCGGTTTAAATGTAAAACCTCAAATTAAAGATGATGGATACATATATTCTGATGGAACTACAATTTTAGGTGCTGATGATAAAGCAGGGTTAGCTGCTATTTTAGAATGTATAAACGTTTTAAAAGAACAAAACATACTTCATGGTCAAATCCAATTCGTTATTACTGTTAGTGAAGAATCAGGACTTGAGGGTGCAAAAGCATTAGATCAAACCTTATTAGATGCCAATTATGGATATGCTATTGATGCCAGTGTTGGCGTAGGTACAACTGTGACACATGCCCCCACTCAAATGAAAGTAAATGCTACAATCTATGGAAAGACCGCACATGCGAGTACCCCAAGTAAAGGCGTAAGCGCGATTAATATAGCAGCTAAAGCAGTAAGTGAAATGAAATTAGGACAAATAGACGACTATACTACTGCAAATATTGGACGATTTGAAGGTGGCTCTGCTACAAATATTGTTGCAGATAAAGTTACACTTAAAGCTGAAGCACGCTCTCATTCAGATAAAAGTATTGAATCTCAAGTACAGCATATGAAAACAGTGTTTGAAGAAACGACAGAAAAATATGGATGTACTTCTGAAGTTGAAATCATTAAGAGCTATCCTGGTTTTAAAATTCATGACGAAGCTACAGTAACTCAAGTAGCAAAGGCAAGTGCAACTGCATTAGGCTTAAAACCTAACACTGTGATGGCAGGTGGAGGATCAGATGGTAATATCATTAATCAATTGGGAATTCCTACTGTTATTTTAGGCGTAGGTTATGAAAACATTCACACAACTGAAGAACGCATGCCAATAAATGCTTTAAATTTATTAACAAAACAATTACTTAAAATTGTAGAAATAATTACTCAACAATCTACGAACTGATTAAGTGATTATTATTATCGCTTTGTGATATAATATACTAGAAAACTTTAATAAGAGAGGTTAGTTAAATGACACAACAAATTGGTGTAGTAGGTTTAGCCGTAATGGGTAAAAACCTTGCTTGGAATATTGAATCTCGTGGATATAGTGTTTCAGTATTTAATCGTTCTTCAGAAAAAACTGATGAAATGGTTAAGGAATCTGAAGGAAAAAACATACATCCAACATACTCTATAGAAGAATTTGTTAATTCTCTAGAAAAACCACGTAAAATTTTATTAATGGTTAAAGCTGGTCCAGCAACAGATGCAACAATTGATAGCTTATTACCATTATTAGACAATGATGATATATTAATTGATGGTGGTAATACAAACTATCAAGATACAATCAGACGAAATAAAGCACTTGCTGAAAGTGGCGTTAACTTTATCGGCATGGGTGTATCAGGCGGAGAAGTTGGCGCGTTAACTGGTCCTTCATTAATGCCTGGTGGTCAAGAGGCTGCTTTTGATAAAGTAAGTGACATATTAGAATCTATCTCTGCCAAAGCAGATGATGGTGCTGCTTGTGTAGCTTACATTGGACCAAATGGCGCTGGACACTACGTCAAAATGGTTCACAATGGTATTGAATATGCAGACATGCAATTAATTGCTGAAAGTTATGCAATGATGAAAGATTTACTTGGTATGTCTCATGAAGAAATTTCTCAAACATTTAAAGATTGGAACGCTGGCGAATTATCAAGTTATCTAATTGAAATCACTGGTGATATCTTTACAAAATTAGACGATAACGCTGATGATGCTTTAGTTGAAAAAATACTAGATACAGCTGGTCAAAAAGGTACTGGTAAATGGACTTCAATTAACGCTTTAGAATTAGGTATTCCATTAACAATTATTACTGAATCAGTATTTGCGCGTTTCATTTCATCAATTAAAGAAGAACGTGTAAATGCTTCAAAACAATTAAATGGACCTAATGCTAAATTCGAAGGTAATAAAGATGAATTCTTAGAAAAAATACGTAGAGCACTATATATGAGTAAAATTTGTTCATATGCACAAGGTTTTGCTCAAATGAGAAAAGCAAGTGAAGATAACGAATGGAACCTAAAATTAGGCGAATTAGCCATGATTTGGCGTGAAGGTTGTATTATTCGTGCGCAATTCTTACAAAAAATTAAAGAAGCTTATGATAATGATACTGAGTTACAAAACTTATTATTAGATCCATATTTCAAAGATATTGTAACTAATTATCAAGACGCATTACGTGATGTTGTTGCAACTGGTGTACAAAATGGTGTTCCAACACCTGGTTTCTCTGCAAGTATTAACTATTATGACAGTTATCGTTCAGAAAACTTACCAGCTAACTTAATTCAAGCACAACGTGATTATTTTGGAGCACATACTTATGAACGTAAAGACCGTGAGGGTGTCTTCCATACACAATGGATTGAAGAATAATACGATTTTAAAATTCTAATTGTATTTGTATCATAGAGGAGTCCAAGACATTATTGTTTAAATAATAATGTCTTGGCTCTTTTTTATATGCTAGTAGATTTTAGAGAAAGAAAAAATATTTTTGAGCAAACGTTTGCACAAATCTTTTGACTTTGGTTTATATTTTCTTTATTATTTATTTTAGCAAGAGAAAGCGCTTTATTAGTTAATTAAAGGATGTCGTTATATTGGTAACTATAAAGGATATTGCAAATGCAGCAAATGTGTCTCCTTCTACTGTTTCCCGTGTGATTAGTGGTAATAGTCGCATAAGTGTAGCCACACAGGAAAAAGTGAAAAAAATAATGGCTGATTTTAATTACCAGCCAAACCATGTTGCAAGAACGCTCATAACAAAAAAATCAAAAACAATTGGTATTATTCAAAAGCAAGGTGACAAAGCAACAAGACAAAATCCATTTATTATAGAAGTATTGTCTGGTGTTTATATTGAATGTAAATATCATGATTATGCAACCATATCTACAACAGGTGAGCAAACTAGTGAAATCATAGCTGAAGTAAAACATATGATTCACTCTCATGCAGTTGAAGGATTTATATTGCTTTATTCAAAAGAAAACGACGAGATTGCTAATTTATTAAAACAACATGCCATACCTTATGTTGTTATAGGTAAACCAATCAACAATGAAAATGTGGTACATATAGATAATGATAATATTTTGGCATCACAATTATTAACGCGCTATTTAATAGATTTAGGACATAAAACGTTTCTATTTTTAGCGGAGATGGGTGATTATGAGGTAGTGAAAGATCGCATTAAAGGTTATAAACAAGCATTGAAGGTTGCTAATTTAAAACCGAGTATAATGTTTACAGATTTGAGTCGCCAACAAATTATAAATCACTTAAAGGCGCTTGTTACTGAAAACACTTTACCAACTATCATTATTACCTCCGACACTATGCTTAATCAACTCGTTTTAAGTGCACTATATGAATTGAATATTACTATTCCTGAAGACATACAAACTGCAACTTTTAATGACTCATATATATCAGCATACGCAGCACCACCACAAACTGCTGTAGATATTCAACCTCAATTATTAGGTAAAGCTGCAAGTGAAAGTATTATTAAATTAGTAAAAGATAACCACATTGAATATATAAATAAAATCATACCAACGCATATCATTAATCGTTGCTCAACCAAAAAATTTTAGGAGGAAACATTATGAATAAACAATGGTGGAAAGAAGCTGTCGCATATCAAGTTTATCCAAGAAGCTTTAATGACTCAAACAATGATGGTATCGGTGACTTACCGGGTGTTATAGAAAAGTTGGATTATTTAAAGGACTTAGGTATCGATGTTATTTGGTTAAGCCCAATGTATAAATCACCAAATGATGATAACGGATATGATATTAGTGATTATAAAGATATTATGGATGAATTTGGTACGATGCATGATTTTAATCAATTACTAGAAGGTGTACATAAACGTGGCATGAAATTAATCCTTGATCTTGTTGTTAATCATACTTCAGATGAACATCCTTGGTTCATTGAATCAAAATCAAGCAAAGACAACCCCAAGCGAGATTGGTACATCTGGAAAAAGCCAAAATCAGATGGTTCTGAACCAAATAATTGGGAAAGCATATTTAATGGTTCAACTTGGGAATTTGATGAGCAAACTCAAGAATATTATTTCCATTTGTTTAGTAAAAAACAACCTGATTTAAACTGGGATAATCCAGCAGTTCGTAATGAAATATTTGATATGATGAATTGGTGGTTTGAAAAAGGAATTGATGGTTTTAGAGTAGATGCAATTACACATATAAAAAAATCATTCGAGGCTGGAGATTTATCCGTACCTGAAGGTAAAACATATGCACCGGCATTTGATGTTGATATGAATCAACCTGGCATTCAAACATGGTTACAGGAAATGAAAGATAAATCACTAAGTCAGTATAATATTATGACTGTAGGCGAAGCCAATGGTGTTAATCCAGATAATGCAGAGGATTGGGTAGGGGAAGATAAAGGCAAATTTAACATGATATTCCAATTCGAACATTTAGGTTTATGGAACACCGGTGACGTAAAATTTGATGTAAAATCATACAAAACTATATTAAATAGATGGCAAAAGAAACTAGAAAATGTAGGTTGGAATGCGTTATTTATAGAAAATCATGATCAACCTAGACGTGTATCTACATGGGGAGATGACAAAACGTATTGGTATGAATCTGCAACAAGCCATGCAATTGTTTATTTCTTACAACAAGGCACCCCATTTATTTATCAAGGACAGGAAATAGGTATGACAAATTATCCATTTGAAAGCATCGAGACTTTTAATGATGTCGCCGTAGTTAATGAATACAATATTGTAAAAGCGCAAAATGGTGATACGTCTGCATTATTAGAAAAACATAAAATGGAAAATAGAGATAATTCAAGAACGCCTATGCAATGGAACCAAAATAAAAATGCTGGATTTTCTGATCATCAACCGTGGTTCCCAGTAAATCCTAATTATCAACAAATCAATGTTGCTGAACAACAAGATAATCCAAATTCAATACTCAATTTTTATAAAGCAATGATTCAATTGAAAAAATCTGATGATGTCTACACATATGGTAAATTTGATCTTGTTGATACAAATAATGAACAAGTATTCGCATATACAAGAACATTAGATGATAAGCAGGTCTTAATTGTCGGTAATCTTACTGATCAAATAACATCTTTAAATATGCCTGATTATATGTCCAATCATAGCAATCATATTTTACTTCATAACTATAAAGACCGCGCTATTAACATGAATGCATTACGACCTTTTGAAGCATTTGTCCTTGATTTAACAAACAAATAAAAATAAACCGAGCCTACAAACGTCTCAGCTTAGCCAATAGATAGACCCATCACAATAATGAGTGGTGGGTCTATCTATTTATATTTTATCGGTTTGTTTCATCATAATCTAAGTATTGTTCTTGATCTACAGGCATCCATAATTGAATTTTACAAAATGGATCATCAAATGAGATATCAAATGGATATACTTCAACGTAAAGACTATTGTGTTCATAAGGTAAAGTCATTTGTAAGCTTGTTTCTATATAATACCATGCCTCATTCACAACATAGTCTAACTCACCTTGTAGATTAAATTTTGCATATTGCCTTTCTGGAAGATATCTACTTTCTAAATGAGACGGATACCTTTCACTAGGCACACCAACAAATATTTCCATACCTTCATCTAGCGGACAATTTACTACAAACAATTCATGTGGACTAATATCATTGTAACGTTGTAGCTCCTTGATTTTTCCATCTTTCATTAAGTCCTCAAGAAAATCTGGTACCTTAAAAGGATTCTCTAAATGTTCTGAATCGATAAATTGTGCATAACCAACTAAAGCTATGCCCGCTGTATCCTCTAAACGATATGCATTGGGCGGTTTATCTGTTGTTGTTAATTTAATATATAAACGTGGTTGCATCTTTAGCTCTTCACGTTTTGTGTTGACTTGAATAGGTGAAACCCCGTGAAAGTCACTAAAATCATTTGCAAAAGCATTTGTGTCACTGTAATGATATTTTTTAGCAATATCCATTAATCGACTAGATCCACTTATAATTTCATTCGCTGCTAATGTCATTCTACGAGACCTAGCATATTCTGTCGGAGATTGACCAACAATCATTTTAAACGATTGATCAAGGTGATATGGTGAAAGACCAACGTAATCACTGAGTGCTTGCAAATGAAAAGGCACTAATAAATGATCTTCTATATAAACAATTGCCTGTTGTATTTGCTTGATAACGTCCAAAACTTTCACTCCTAAACTAGATTTTCCATTCAAATAACAAACCATAAACTATCTACTGATAGAGCACGAATCAAATTCACAACGAATCACTTTTCTCACGAAGTAACCCTCTATATTTATCAGCCGATGTATCAACTGAATAACACAAAAAACATATGATCCGCGTTTTACTACTCTTAAAAAATGACTACATAATATAATATGTTTTTAACTGATTAAGTATATTCTACATCATTTTCATTCCGCTTACATCTTAAAAATATTAAATAGGGTAAAATGTAAATAAGTTATTTGGCATTCACTTTTTTTACTCAATAGCTTAAATCATAACATAAAAAATAGTTAACAAAAAAGCATCAACATTGTAAAGTTACAAATGTTGATGCTCGTATGATTAGCAATATATTATTTAATGAATATCGTCCCACCATTTGAAACCATCTCTACTTAATAATAAATCACTATCAAGCGGACCATTAGAACCTGACTCATAATTAGGGAACTCTGGTTCATTTTGATTCCATTCTTCTTGAATTGCATCTACAAACTTCCATGTAGATTTTAATTCTTCCCAATGTGTAAAGTTTGTAGCATCACCATTTAAACAATCAAACAATAAGTTTTCATATGCATCGACTGTGTTCATTTTATCTTGTGCACTCATTGCATATGATAATTGAACAGGTTCTGTCTCTATGCCTTGTACATTTTTCTTAGCATTTAAGTGTAATGACACACCTTCATTAGGCTGAATATTGATTACAAGTAAGTTTGAGTCTAATTTTTTATCAGTTTCATAATACAAGTTCATTGGCACTTCTTTAAATTCAACAACAACTTGTATTGTTTTACTCTTCATACGTTTACCAGTTCTAATATAAAAAGGTACGCCTGCCCATCTAAAGTTATCGATCGTTAATTTACCTGCTACGAAAGTAGGGGTAGTTGAATTTTCAGCAACACGATCTTCATCTCTATATTTTGGTACTTTTTGACCTTGGATTACACCTTCATCATATTGACCACGGACAAAGTTCTGTCTCACTTCTTCTGGTTCTAATTTTCGTAATGATTTAAGCGCTTTTACTTTTTCTGCTCTAATATCTTCACTGTGTAAACTGATAGGCGCTTCCATAGCAAGTAGGGCAACCATTTGTAGCATATGGTTTTGTACCATATCTTTTAATGCACCACTTGATTCATAATAACCACCTCTATCTTCTACACCTAATACTTCAGAAGAGGTTACTTGGATATTGGAAATATATTTGTTATTCCATAGTGGTTCGAACATTGCATTAGCAAAACGTAACACTTCGATATTTTGTACCATATCTTTACCTAAGTAATGATCAATACGATAAATTTCTTCTTCTTTAAATGAACGACGTAATTGTTCATTTAAATCTTCAGCAGAGGCTAAATCAGAGCCAAATGGTTTTTCGATGACTAAACGTTTGAAACCAGTCGTTTCTGTTAATCCAGATGATTTTAAATAATCAGAAATTACACCAAAGAATTTTGGCGCCATAGCTAAATAGAACAATCTATTACCATTTAAATTAAATTCAGTGTCTAGTTTATTACTAACTTCTAGTAATGATTGATAGCTTGCTTCGTCACTTACATCGTGTTTATGATAAAATACATGTTCCATAAATTTATCAAGATGCTTCGTGTCTTTAACATGTTCTTGAATAGATGATTTCACTTGACTACGAAAATCATCATTTGTTAACTCTCTTCGACCTATACCAATTATAGCAACTTGTTCATTTAAATTTTCTTGTTGATATAGATGGAACAATGATGGGAATAATTTTCTGTGACTTAAATCACCCGTTGCTCCGAATATTGTTATTAAGCATGGAATGTCTTTATTTTTAGTATTCAAGATCAAAACCTCAATTCTTTTTATAAATCTCTTTATATTATAGAACAATAATCTGTTTAGTTCATACCTTTTTGCTTGAGAGAAGAAAATTTTAATATATTTTTTATTCTTTTCTATGATAAAATGTGAACAAGAAGAGGAGGCATATGCATGGAAATCACATTTTTTGGTACGAGTGCTGGTCTACCAACAAAAGAACGAAATACACAAGCAATTGCATTAAACTTGGAACCATATTCTAATAATATCTGGCTATTTGATGTCGGTGAAGGTACACAACACCAAATATTGCATCATTCTATTAAATTAGGAAAGGTAGATCACATTTTTATAACGCATATGCATGGCGACCATATTTTTGGGTTACCAGGATTATTAACGAGTAGGTCGTTTCAAGGTGGTGAAGGTAAGCCACTAACACTCATTGGACCTAAAGGAATTAAAGCATATATAGAAACGACTTTACGTTTATCTGAATCTAAATTAAATTATCCAATTACATATATAGAAATCGAAAACCACTTATCCTATCAAAATAATGGTTTTAATGTAGAAGCGCATATGTTAAATCACGGTATACCTTCTTTCGGATATCGTATCGAAGCACCCTATACATCTGGAAAAATAGATGTATCGGCGCTTAAAGAAATTGGGTTAGAGCCTGGGCCTAAATATCAAGATGTAAAAAATAATGAAACATTTGAATATAATGGCATTATTTATAATTCCAAAGATTTTAAAGGGGATGCTGTGAAAGGACCTGTTATCGCTATATTTGGTGATACAATGCCGTGTCAAAATGAAGAAATCATCGCCGATCATGCTAATGTTATGGTTCATGAAAGTACTTATATAGAAGGTGATAAATCATTAGCAAACAATTATCATCATAGCCATATTGAGGATGTATTTACACTAATAGAAAATGCCCACGTAGATTATAGCTTGATTACACACATGAGTAATCGTTACACAATTGAAGAAGTTGAAACGATTAGTAAATCACTCAAATCACTTCCCACTACACCTCCATTTAAATTTGTGAAAGATTTTGATTCGTGGTCTTTTTAAAACTTGCTTATAATAATGAATATAGTGGAAATTAAAATCCCATATATAAAATACCCTTTAAAGTGAAATTTTTAGAACTTCTACTTTAAAGGGTATTTATAATTTTATGAAAAAACATGTTTCTATTTATTATTGTTGTAAAATGTCAGTCCTTAATCTTCATCCTGGCTTGAAAGTTCAACGCTACGATCCACTGCAGCTCTCAAACAATCCTCAAAAACACTTTCTAAGTCATGTTGTGAAAGGGCATTTAACCCTGCTTGAGTAGTGCCACCTTTAGATGTGATGTTTTTTCTAAGTTGTTCCATGCTTAATTCAGAACGTTCAATCATTTTACTTGTTCCAATAATTAAGTTGCGAATCGATTCTTCGACTTGTGCTTTTTCCAAACCTAAGCGTGTACCAGCTGTAACATATTGTTCGAATACATGGTATAAAAATGCTGGACCACTTCCTGTAATGGCTGTCACTTGATGTAAATTGTCCTCTGGAACCTCTATTGCTGAACCAAAGGCATTAATTAATTCATCGACTTCATCTTTAGAATTTGGACCAAAATTACTTGAAAAACTAATTCCAGTAACTGAATGACCTACATGTGCATTGGTATTTGGCATAATACGTGCAATTGGATTGTCCGCTTCCAATTTTTCTCTTATATAACTAATAGGTAAACCAGCCATGATAGAGATAAATTTATTTTTGTCTGTTATAAATGGTTTAATTCTTTCTGCTAATGATTCGAAATCATAAGGTTTAGTTCCTAAAAATACATAATCTGCCGCTTTTAATAACGCTTCATCATCATAACTATAATTGACACCTAACTTTTCAGCATATTCTTTAAGTGCAACTTCATTAGAACGATTTGTTAAATAAATATCATTGGAATCTATAACTTTAGAATTAACGATACCTGTAAAAATTGCATGTGCCATATTACCAGCACCATAAAATACTAGTTTCATGTGAACATTTCACTTCCTCTGAGTTTTTATGTTTCATTTATGTATCTATAGTAACATAGTTTCACAATATGCCTAATATTTCCATAATAAATGGCATAACGTAATGACTTCATATATACTATCCATATACTAACAAAGGGTAGGGATACATATGATAGGTAGACATTATGTCTTAACAGGCGCATCAGGTGGATTAGGTAAATCTATCTTACACATTCTATTACAAAAACAGGTCTATGTGACTGCACTGGTACGTGACGTTAATAAGCTAAAGCCGCTTCAATTAAAATATGGCTCCTCACATTTAAAGATTATCCAATGTGATTTACAGTCCACATCGCAAATCGTCCAACTTAGCAACCATTTTAAAGGACAATCCATCGATGGTATCATCTATAGTTCTGGGTTAGGTTATTTCAAATCAATTGATCAACACACAATAGAAGAAATGCAAGAAACATATATGTTAAATGTAATTAGCTTTAATTCATTATTAACTACATTACAACCACATTTCAGTCGCATGCCTACAATCGTAGGCATTGGAAGTCAGTCTGCATTTTTGACACAAGCTTCTGCTGCCCATTACGGTGCTAGTAAAGCTGCATTTAATCAAGTACTAAATGCACTCCGTATTGAAAAACCCAATTACCATGTACTAACAGTTAATACAGGACCGATAGCAACACCATTCCATGAAAAAGCAGATCCTTCATTAACATATTCAAAAAAATATAAAAAAATCATGCTAAACTCCGATAAATTAGCTCAACGTATTGTTAATGCGATAATCACTCAAAAAGAAGAAATTAATGCACCCAGTTGGATGCATCATCTCTTACGTATTTATCAGTTAGCACCTCGATTTATTGAAAAACACTTCACTTTTTTATTTAATAACAAATCTTAATCAATATGAGTAGTTATACAATATTAAAAGCGTATGAGTAAGATTAAATAGGATACAGTTTAGTTCACTTTCCTATCTAAAATAACTCATACGCTTTAATTGGTTAACTTATTTTAAATGTTGCGTGTATTCTAAATTTTTAACGCGATCACGTGCTGCTTTCAATTTTTCTAAGCTGATATCTTTAGACAGTTTATAATTTTCAACATTTTCATCCAGTTGATTCACACTACTTGCCCCTACAATGATTGAACCTAACGCATCATGAGAGGTTAAGTAATTAAATGTTAAACTGGAGAGATTGCTTTCGATTTCTTTAATAGATGCAACAGTTTCGCCTAATTCAGGATATGTGTAATCAAAAATACCTTCTGAAAACTTACGATCTAAGGCTTGATTACTGTTAGAAGTTAACAATCCTTTAAAAACTGGACCACGAGCTAAAACTTTTACTTTTTTAGCATGTACATCATCTAATAAAGCTTCCGGTCTGTTATCTATTAAATTAAATTGAGACATGAGTGTTTCAATATCACTATGTTTTAAATAATAATTGATAACATTGGGTCTAATTGAAGAAATACCATATGCTCGGATGATGCCTTCTTGTTTCAATTCATCGAATGCAGCAATCGTTTCATCTAGGGGATCATCTATCGTTCCACCATGTAATTGATACAAGTCTAAATGGTCAAGTCCTAAGCGACTTAATGAACCTTTTACTGCTTCTTTAATGTATGCTTTCGAAGGGTCCCAAAATGTAGAACCATCATCAGCTAAATGATTTCCTACTTTAGAACCAATGACGATGTCACTTCTATCTTGATATTTTTTAAGTGTTTTACCTACAATATCTTCATTTACACCTTTATCATATATATCTGCTGTATCAAAGTAAGTAATACCATGTTCTATTGCACGTTCTATAATTGGTTCAGCTTGGTTAATATCTGTGCCTAAACTCATACAACCTAATCCTAATTCTGAGAGTTCAATACCACTTTTTAAAACATTTTTTTGCATGTCGTTTCTCCTTTCGATACACTCAAATCATAGGGATTAAAAATAAATTTACTAAATACGATTTATTTGTCATTTGAAATACTTATTTTAATTGCTCCCTATATACTAACGTATTTATCTTAACAGTAACTTAAATCAAATTAAAGGAACGTGATTAAAATGAATTTATATGAGAAAACAATACATAAAGAATCCATTTATAAAGGCGCAATTATTGATTTAGAAGTCCACGATGTTGAATTACCCGATGGCAACACATCTAAACGTGAATTAGTTTATCATAATGGGGCAGTCGCAGTTTGTCCGGTGACACCTGATAACAAAGTCATCTTAGTAAAACAATTTCGTAAACCAGCTGAAAAGCCATTATTAGAAATTCCAGCAGGCAAATTAGAAAAAGGCGAAGAACGACTTTCTGCAGCTAAGCGTGAATTAGAAGAAGAAACAGGTTATATAGCTGAAGATTTAGAACTAATTACAGAAATGTACGGTTCTCCTGGTTTTTCAAATGAGAAAATTTCCATATATATGGCTAATAGTTTAAAAGTTGGAGAAATGCATCTCGATGATGATGAATTTATTGAATTAGTATATTACGATGTAGACGACATTAAAGATATGTTAAAAAATAAGTATTTCGAAGATGCTAAAACGATTATTGCATTACAACATTTACTCCTTAATTATAATGATTATAAATAAGAAGCAAGTTGACTTGCGTATTTTATCAATTACTGGTATTTTATATATAAATCATTATGTAAATTAAAATGATTATAATTATTAGTAGGGGAGTGAGGCTTCCGTGGAAGAACGTTTAAATCGCGTGAAGCAACAATTACAACAATCTTCATATAAATTGACACCTCAACGTGAAGCTACGTTGCGTGTTTTAATTGAAAATGAAAAAGATCATTTAAGTGCTGAAGATGTTTATTTAAAAGTGAAGGACAAAGCACCTGAAATAGGTCTAGCAACAGTATATCGTACGTTAGAGCTATTATCAGAATTAAAAGTTGTTGATAAAATTAATTTCGGAGATGGCGTCGCTCGTTTTGATTTACGTAAAGAAGGCGCAAAACATTTTCACCACCACCTTGTTTGTATGGAATGTGGCAAAGTAGAAGAAATTGAAGAAGACTTATTGCCACAAGTTGAAGAACGTGTCGAAAATGATTTTAATTTTAGAATTTCTGATCATCGTTTGACATTCCATGGTGTATGTTCTGATTGCCAGGCATTGGGTAAATAACTCAGCTACGTACACCATTTTAAAGATAGAGGTGGTATCTTGGATACGATTATTGAAGAATATTTGAAATTCATTCAATTAGAAAAAAGATTAAGCTCGAATACAATAGGAGCTTATCGGAGAGATTTAAAAAAATATAATACGTTTTTAGAGTTACAAAAGATTAGTCATATTGATTTTATTGATAGAGCATCCATTCAACAATGTCTGGGGTATTTACATGATAATGGCGCTTCTGCTAAATCGTTAGCACGGTTTATTTCAACAATTAGAAGCTTTCATCAATTTGCGTTGAGAGAAAAGTATGCTGCAAAAGATCCAACTGTACTTATCGAGACACCCAAATATGATCGCAAATTACCTGATGTATTAGAAATAAATGAAGTGTTAGCACTATTGGAAACGCCCAATTTGGCTAAAATAAATGGCTATCGAGATCGCACAATGCTAGAGTTATTATATGCGACAGGCATGCGTGTTTCTGAGCTCATCCAAATTGAGTTAGAAGATGTAAATTTAATTATGGGCTTTGTCAAAGTATTTGGAAAAGGTAATAAAGAGCGTATTGTACCTTTAGGTGACACAGTAATAGAATATTTAAAGACGTACATAGAAACCATTCGTCCTCAATTGTTGAAGAAAACAGTGACGAATACCTTATTTCTAAATATGCATGGCAAACCTTTATCAAGACAAGCTATATGGAAAATGATTAAACAAAACGCTATCAAAGCTAATATCACAAAATCATTAACACCACATACATTGAGACATTCATTTGCCACGCATTTACTAGAAAATGGGGCGGATTTACGTGCAGTTCAAGAAATGTTAGGACATTCTGATATATCTACCACACAATTGTATACACATGTATCCAAATCACAAATTAGAAAAATGTATAATGAATTTCATCCACGTGCATAAACACAGACAAGTTGATTCGTTGAATAACTCGCCTGTGTTTTTATATGCAAACAATTGGTTTAGTACTTTTATTTTCTATCTTGTTGTTTTTGATATAATGCGTTTAAACGAGCCTCATTCACTTCTGTTCTATCTCTTTCTAAATGATGATTAACAATGTAACTATCTCTAATAACATATTCCGTCATGATATAGTTTGGATACGTTGTTAAAATTTTTTGTTGCATTTGTGAAGTGATTGGTAACTGTACTGGTGCAAATTGTTGACCATTTTCAATAGCATGTACTAATTCAGCAATCACTTTTTGGTATGCTTTGATATCAATACCTAGATTGATTTCTTCTTTGTAAGGTTCAATAACTTTTAATGCTTTTCTAAAAGATTTGATAGCACCTTTATCATTTTCTCTACGAAAGTGATAACATCCAGTTGCAAATAAAATTAAACTGACGACAGCGTCATCCTTACTGAAAGATTTATTTTCCTTCCAAGCTTCCTCTAAAATGTCATGACATAAAAAGTAATGTTGATTCGTATGAAATTGAAAATAAAATTCCTTTAATGCATTTTCCATAAAAAACCGCTCCAAATTTAAATGTTTTCATTAAACATGCTATAATACTTTAGTGAATTACGCACTTAACTTGCGATATGAGGTAGATAAAATGTACGAAGTAAAACTAGATGCCTTTAATGGACCATTAGATTTATTATTGCATCTTATACAAAAAATTGAAATTGATATTTATGATATTCCTATGAAAGCATTAACTGAGCAGTATATGCAATATATACATACGATGAATCAATTAGAAATTAATATTGCTAGTGAATACTTAGTCATGGCTTCAGAATTATTGATGATAAAAAGTAAAATGCTTCTACCTCAAACGAATGAAGTGGAAGATTTAGATGATGATCCACGAGACGAATTGGTGGGTCGTTTAATCGAATATCAAAATTATAAAGCCTACACTGAATTTTTAAATGAACGTAAAGTCGAACGTGCTTTATATTTTTCTAAACATCCAACGGATTTATCCCATTTAGAATCCAATGAAACATGGAGCCCAGATAATACAATTGATTTAACAGAATTAATCATTGCCTATCAAAAAGTAAAAAACAGAGTTGAGTTCCATACACCTAAAACAGTAGATATACGTAAAGAAACATTCACAATACAACAAGCAACTTCACAAGTCACTGATAAATTAAAGCAGCATGAGTCCTTTAACTTCTTTAGCTTATTTAATTTTACAGAACCGATAGAAATGGTAGTGACACATTTCTTAGCTATACTTGAAATGTCGAAATCCGGTATAGTAAATATTGAACAAGCAAAAAGTTTTGATGATATTAATATTTTAAGAGGAGTAAACTATGGCGTTGCAAGATAAAGGCATATTAGAAGCACTACTATACACAGCCGGAGACGAAGGTTTGGATCAACAGCAACTACTAGAAATTTTAGAAATTGAACCAACAACATTAACAGAATTAATTGAAGCGTATGATTCACCCGGTTTAACGATTCAACACTACGGTAATACTTATGTATTAACTACCAAGAAAGAAGCATCTGATTATATCGAACAATTAATTGAACAAAAATCAAAAATGAAATTATCACAAGCTGCAATGGAATCTTTATCCATCATTGCATATAATCAGCCCTTATCACGCAGTGATATTGAACTAATTAGAGGTATTAATTCAGACGGCGCTGTTAAAACATTAATCGCTCGCGGTTTAGTAGAAGCTAAAGAGGAAGCCGATTCTAGAAGTCATCAACTTTATACCACTGAACTATTTTTAAACGTATTTGGTATTGAACATTTAGACGATTTACCTACTACAGACGAAGAAGATGAAGAAATCGAAGCGTTCTTTAGTAACTTAGTTAATCAAAAAGGAGATAATCATGAATAAAGATACAGAAAGACTTCAAAAACGTATTGCCAACAGTGGCTATACTTCACGTAGAAAAGCAGAAACTTTAATTACTGAAGGCAAAGTAAAAGTGAATGGCACAGTTGAAACTGAATTAGGCACTAAAGTTAAACCTTCTGATAGCATCGAAGTAGAGGGTATCAAATTAGAACAAGAAGACAAATTATATATACTATTTTATAAACCTGCACAAGTCATCACCAGTGTTTCAGATGACAGAGGACGTAAAGTTGTAACTGACTACTTTAAACAAATTAAAACAAGAATTTATCCAGTTGGCCGTTTAGATTATGATACATCTGGTTTATTATTACTGACAAATGACGGCGAATTCACTAATCTTATGACACATCCACGTTATAAAATAAAGAAAAAATATGTAGTAAAATTAAAAGGTTATCTCATGCGTGAAGAAGTGAAATCGCTTGAACAAGGTGTCCAACTAGAAGATGGTGTTACTCAACCTGCTATAATTAAAGTGAAAAATCAAGATAAAGATAAAAACACAACATTAGTTGAAATCACTATTACTGAAGGACGTAATCGACAAGTGCGTCGCATGTTTGAACATTTTGGACATCAAGTAACCAAATTGCAACGCATTGAATTTGGACCATTAAACTTGAAAGGTTTAAATGCTGGTGAAGGTAGAGTACTTACGCCACACGAAGTTAAAATGATACGCCAAATTGCAGAACACGGTAATTAATCTGAATTTAAATTATCAACTATGATAATTTTTTCACAAACTTTTTCTTCATAACCACTTTTAACCTTAAAGCTATGATATAATATGGTTGAATTAGAAAGTTAGTCGTGTGGGAGGTATATACGTATGTCAAACGAAATACTAATTGTAGACGATGAAGATCGTATTAGAAGATTATTGAAACTATATCTCGAAAGAGAATCTTTTGAAATACATGAAGCAAATGATGGAAATGAAGCATATAGAATGGCAATGGAACATGACTATGCTTGCATTTTATTAGATTTGATGCTACCTGAAATGGATGGCATTACCGTTGCGTCTAAATTAAGAGAGCATAAGGAAACACCCATTATCATGTTAACTGCTAAAGGTGAGGAAACAAATCGTGTAGAAGGATTTGAATCTGGTGCGGATGACTACATCGTAAAACCATTCTCTCCAAGAGAAGTGGTCCTACGTGTTAAAGCATTATTAAGACGTACACAAGTGGCAACTGCCGAACAAAGCGAACCACATGCACGTGATTTAATAGAATTTGATCACTTAGTGATTGATAACGATGCACATAGAGTGTTGGCAGATGGTAGTCAAGTGAATTTAACACCTAAAGAATATGAATTATTGATCTTCCTAGCAAAAACACCTAATAAAGTATTTGATAGAGAACAATTACTAAAAGAAGTATGGCATTATGAGTTCTATGGTGACTTGCGAACTGTAGATACTCACGTTAAACGTTTAAGAGAGAAATTAAATCGTGTATCAGAGGACGCTGCACATATGATACAAACTGTATGGGGTGTTGGTTATAAATTTGAAATCAAATCAAATAATGAATCAACTCAATAGCGTCGTCATTAAACTGTGGTTAACTATTATTTTTATAGTGACTACAGTTTTAATTTTATTAAGTGCAGCGCTTATAACGTTTATACAATCTTATTTCACGCAAGAAACAGAAGACTCATTATTAAAAGATGCAAAACGAATTAGTCAACTTTTAGAAAGCGCAGATAATAGAGAAACTGCAATTCAACATAGTAGAAAATTAATCGAAGGACCAGTTGGACTTATCATAATGAATGATAAGCATATAGATAGACAGGATAAAGATAAAACGAAAAACAAAATGGTCAAAGAAATTAAAAAAAGCAATGATTACAATCAAGTATTTAATAATGGTAAACAAGTTTCTGAACATGTCACCTTAAATATGAATGGAAATCAACGAACTTATGTATTAATCGGTTATCCTACAAAAGCCATTTCATCAGCGGATAATCACACAAATAAGTTTAGTGGTGTATTCATTTATCAAGACTTAAAAACGATTGAAGACACAAACAATGTCATTACCGTTATCATTTTAATTATTGCGATTATCTTTTTAGCGATAACAACTATCTTTGCCTTCTTCTTATCTTCTAGAATTACAAAGCCTTTAAGAAATTTAAGAACACAAGCGTTAAAAGTATCTAAAGGTGATTATGCGCAAGTTGTCCCAGTCAATTCGCGAGATGAAATAGGGGAATTATCACGCGCATTTAATACAATGAGTTCCGAAATACAGCAACACATTGACGCGTTATCTTCATCTAAAAATATCCGCGATAGTCTAATCAATTCAATGGTAGAAGGCGTATTAGGCTTTAATGATAAAAAAGAAATTATCATTTCAAACAAAATGGCTAATACTACATTGCAAATGTTAGATGATTTTGCTTTAGAAAAACTTGATGAACAAAATGAACTTACATTTAAAAATAAAAAAACGCAATTTGAAGTTTATGAAATTAACACGCGCTATTTTGTAATTATTACAAGTTATATCGAACAAATTCAACCTGATGGTCGTAGTGGTATTGTAGCTATCATTCGTGACATGACTAACGAACATAATATGGACCAAATGAAAAAAGACTTTATTGCGAATGTATCACATGAATTACGCACGCCTATATCTTTACTGCAAGGGTATACAGAATCCATCGTTGATGGTATCGTCACCGAACCTGCAGAAATTCATGAGTCACTTTCAATTGTGTTAGATGAAACAAAACGCTTGAACAGATTAGTGAATGAGTTATTAAATGTTGCTCGTATGGACGCAGAAGGATTAACTGTAGAAAAAGTTGTTCAACCCATTGATCATTTGCTTGATAAGGTGCAACAAAAGTATCAAAAACATGCTAAAGATTTAGGTTTAAATATGAATTTAAGTCCAAATACTCACAATCAGATGTGGTATTATGATTCTGATAGAATTGAACAAGTATTAACCAATCTTATAGACAATGCTTCAAGATATACTGAACCAGGTGACGAAATAAAGATTGAGTATGGAGAAACGCAAACTGAAAATATCCTTTATATTAGTGACACTGGATCAGGCATAGCACCTGAACATTTACAACAAGTATTTGATAGATTCTATAAAGTAGACACTGCTCGTAAAAGAGGTAAACAAGGAACAGGATTAGGATTGTTCATATGTCGCATGATTATACACGAGCATGGTGGTACTATCGATGTTAAAAGTACGCTTGGTAAAGGGACTACATTTATCATCACTTTACCAAAACCTAAAACAAACTGATTTATCTTTAATAATTCTAATCTATTACAAATCCGTTACAAGCGTGGTACTACTACGGCTTGTGACGGATTATTTTCGTTGGTAGCTTGAATTTAATTTTATTTTTAATCATTTTATCACATGTGTAGTACACACAATGGCTAGGCAATGAGTTATTTTAAGCAATTCTATTGTTTTTATCTGACTAATAAGCTATGATAAATTTATAAAATTTAAGAAATTCATCTTCGGGGTAGGGTGCAATTCCCAACCGGCAGTAAATAAAGCCTGCGACCCATTTTATTATATATAATAAAATGGCTGATCTAGTGAAAATCTAGAGCCGACAGTAAAGTCTGGATGGGAGAAGATGGAGGACATGATTTGTTGTGCAATTTATTCCTCCTATTCTATGTAAGATGAATGGAAGGAGACAATTAAATATGCATCAACAAACAAAAAGACTCATTACCATAAGTATGTTGAGTGCGGTGGCTTTCATTTTAATGTTTATAAAATTTCCAATACCATTTTTGCCACCTTATTTAACGTTAGATTTTGGTGATGTTCCCGCGTTATTAGCAACATTTATTTTAGGACCTGTAGCAGGTCTTATTGTAGAATTCATAAAAAATTTACTCAACTTTTTATTTAACATAGGTGATCCAGTTGGACCAGTTGCAAATTTTTTAGCAGCATCTAGCTTTTTATTAACAGCTTATTTTGTAACGAAATATAAAGATAAAATTAAGTCACAAATTGTTGGACTAAGTATTGCGACAGTAGTTATGACAATTGTATTAAGTATACTGAACTATTTCGTTTTACTCCCACTGTATGGCATGATTATGAATCTATCTGACGTTGTTGAAAATGTAAAAATCGTCATCGTATCTGGTGTGATTCCCTTTAATATCATTAAAGGTATTGTCATCTCTATCATATTTATTTTGTTATACAACAGACTAAAAAATGTCTTACCTAAATAAAATTTAATAAAAGAAAGATAGATAAAACGAGCCATTATATATTGATATCACGGCTCGTTTTATCTATCGCTTTAAAAAAATAAAAAGTTAGCAAATGTCACAGTGATGACGTTACTAACATGGTTGTATATAAATACTATTTTGCAATAATAGCATTATTCAAATTTTAATGCATCGCCATCAAATGATTCCTCTTCAATTTTAATTGAATCCGTAGGACAACCATCTAATGCATCTTCCATGTCTTCATATAGTTCTTCTGGCACTTCCGCAGTACCTTGATTATCATCTAGAATAACATATGCAATACCTTCGTCATCATAGTCATAAATATCAGGGGCAGCGGCACCACAAGCACCACATGCAATGCATGTATCCATATCTACAATTGTATATTTAGCCAATTTCTTCGCCTCCTTTGACAAAAATGCTACAATAATTACACAAATATTATTGTAATCACAGTTTATCGTTTTTTCAAATGTTTTCGATTTATAAGATGAGGGAGCGTCTATGTATAATATAATTCATTTTGCATACACAAATGCACATAATTACAAAACCGAAAAAAGTATATTTAATATTATCACAGGGAAAAAGTCTCATCAAACGTTTTTTGACGCCTGTAGTCAACAACTATTGTCATTGTATCATAGCTTACCTAATTTAAAATATCCGTCGTTTGAGCGATATTCTAATAATTTTAACATTGAAACAGCGCAATATCAAAGTATCATTAATCATCCTCGACACACATACGACAGTCTTGTGAACACGTTTAATGCAATTCAATTGTTAACTCAGACACTTTCCAATACTGGCCATGCTATTTATGAATTTATACCGATCACACAACATCGTACTGTGCAAAAACAAGTTAAACAACTATATAAAAAAATAACTGATGAAGATTTAAAATCTCGATTCATCGAAGAACTTACAAACTTATTTCATACGTTATCAGAAAAAAACAATCATGTTTATCTCCATTACTATTTACAAGGTTTTGAAGAAAGCATGTACACTAGACAACAAGTAAGTTTAATTGAATCTGTATCTCAAGAACACTTATATGAATTGGAAATAAGAGATTTAGTTACTTTAATGTATGAAATAGAAGATGATTCACAATATCCTTTATTAAATCAACTTATTATATTACCTGCTTTATTACATAAGACAACATTAACTTATGAAGGTATAAAACAAGGCATGCATTTTGATAAATTAGCAGCTCAACAAAATGTTAAACAAAATACGATACAAGATCATATCTTAGAATTATTTATCAAAGGTTATTTAACAGATTATCATTCATTTTTAATACATAAAACTTATGAACAATTTATTCCACATTACTTGTCAAACCGCAGTGAACGTTTAAGAAACTATAAAACTATATTTCCAGATCTTAGTTATTTTGAAATTAAATTAATCATTGTTGGCATTGAAAGAGGTGATTTGCATGCTTAATGAAGCGTTAAAAAAACACTTTGGTTTTGATACTTTTAAACCTGGACAAAAAGAAATCATAACGCATGTACTTGAAAAGAAAGATACATTAGGTATTTTACCAACTGGAAGTGGCAAAAGCCTATGCTATCAATTGCCAACATATATAAATCAACAACCAACACTAATCATCTCTCCATTAATCTCATTAATGGATGATCAAGTCATGCAACTTAAACTACATGGTGAGCATCATGTAGCTTGCATTCACTCAGGAATGGATGAACATGAAAGGGCTCAAAACATTAAACAATTGACGAAAAGTCGCTTTATTTTCTTAAGTCCTGAATTTCTACTACAACCTCATAACTTTAAATTAATAAAACATATAAATCTAGGAATCATCGTATTAGATGAGGCACACTGTCTCTCAGAATGGGGTTATGATTTCCGACCGCATTACGCCTTAGTTGGCAAAATCGTCAACCATTTTCATAACGCTACTGTATTAGCTTTAACAGCAACAGCACCATCCTATTTAACATTTGATTTAGAGCAAATATTAAATAAATCTTTTCATATCGTAAAGACAACCATGAATAGAGATAATATTTCGTTATCGCATAAAAACTTTGCTGATGATGATGAGAAGTTGAAATGGTTACTACCTTCATTAGAACACGCTGGTCCAACAATTATCTATGTATCATCTAAAAAAATGTGTCTATTATTAGCGCAACAAATATACAACTATGGCTTTTTAACTGGTATTTATCATGGTGACTTATCTTATCAGGAGCGTCATACGGTACAACATCAATTTTTAAATAATGAAATCCCAATCATTGTTGCTACAAGTGCATTTGGTATGGGCATTAATAAAAAAGACATCCGAACAATTATCCATTTTCATTTATCTACAAGTCCTTCTAATTATATGCAAGAAATAGGTCGTGCTGGTCGTGACGGGGGACAAAGTCAAGCCATTAGTCTTTATCAACCAGATGATCGCTTTTTATTAGAAACACTATTATTTACCGATATGATAACGATGGAGGATGTTGAAACATTCGAACTCGGTCAATTTTTGCCTCCTGAAAAATCAGAAGTTCTACAAATACTTTATAGCTATTATACATATCAACAATTACGTAATATATTCGAGATTTCATACAAACGTAAACATTTAGGATATATGCGCATGTTAGGCTATAAGCATCTTGATCAATGTCGACGTGCTTATATGATAGAATTCTTTAACGAACAATTGAGCGAAAAACCAAACCAGTGCTGTGATAATGATTCTAAAATTAATGCAATAAATATATTAAATAGAAAAAAAGTTAAAAGAAAAATGGATTTTAATGAAAAAATACAAAATTTATTTAAATAATAGACAATCACTTTACTTCATATTTTCAATCAAGCTATAATACGGTGTATACACTTGTTTAATAGTAATTTTTCTTCAAAAAGTTATACATATTTACAATCTTTCAGGGTAAAACAGTATATACTTAAATAAAAAAAGGAAGGATGATGAATTTGTCTAACAACAATTTTAAAGATGATTTTGAAAAAAATCGTCAATCCATTGATCCAAAAGAACACCAAGAAAATACTCAAGACTCGGTTAACGATTCAGTTGACAATGTAAAAGAGGAAGTGTCTAATAAATCAGATGAACAATTTCCTCCTAGAAATGCTCAACGCAGACAACGTCGAAGAGACACAGCAACAAATCAAAGAGAAGATGAGCAGTCTAACCAAGAACATCACAACGAAAATAATGATGTTGGTGATCGTGATAATGGTTTACAACACGAAGACAATTCTTCAAGAGATTCAAATGCAGACAAAGAATCTAATGATCCTTCACAAAATAACAATTTGATTCACGAATCATCAAACAATCAGCAATCTGAAAATCGTCATGATATAAATAATGAAAAAGTTCAATCTGACGAAGATAGCAATAATAAAAAAGGTGCTGCTATCGCCAGTAGTGGTGCTGCAGGCGCTGGTGCTTATGCTGCTAGTAAACATAACGATGCAGCTTCAAGTTCTAAAGACCATAACGATAAAGCGCATCAACAAAATCAAGATTGGGAACAATCCAATCAAACGAATGATTCGACAGAAACGCAAGATGAAAATACAAACAATCATGATTCTAAGAAAAAAGGTGCTGCTGTAGCAGGTGGCGCTGCCGCTGCTGGAGCTGGTGCTTATGCAGCTGGCAAGCATAAAGGCAAAAAAGATAAAAATGATAATGAACCAGAACAAAATGAATCCAAATCTGACGTTAAAAACGAAGAAAAACATGGTTCTAAGAAAAAAGGTGCTGCTGTAGCAGGCGGTGCAGCAGCTGCTGGTACTGGCGCTGCCGCTGCTTCACATTCTAAATCAAGTACTGGCAATGGTGGTAATGGTAATGGTGGCAACGGCGGAAATGGTAATAATGGTGACAATAACCATGATTCTGAAGATAACAACAAGAAAAAAGGTGGTTTACTTGGTAAACTCCTCCCAATTATAGCAGCTATTTTAATCTTAGCCGCTATAGGTATCTTTGGTGGTATGGCGTTAACAGGTAACAACGATGATAAAGGCAGCGACGATGACAAAAAAGTAGCTGACAACAAAGATAAAGATTCTGATAAAGCTAAAGATGCTGATTCTGATAAAGACAGTAAATCAGCTAAAGATAAAGACAAAGCTAAAGATGATGACAATAATCAAGCTACAACAGATTCTGATAGTAGTGATAGCTCTGATAATGCCAATTCTGATTCTGACCAAGGTAACAACGATTCACAAGATCAAGCTAACAGCGATCAAAACCAAGGCACACAAGATGAACAAAATAGTCAAAACAATCAAGATCAACAAAGCGATCAATCACAACAAAATAATCAAGCTAATAGCAATCAAAATGGTTCATCAGACCAGTCACAAAATGCATCAAACGATAGCAACCAACAAAATAATCAATCTTCAAATAGCAATTCTGGACAACGCACTCACGTTGTAAATGGACAAAATTTATATAGAATTGCGATCCAATACTATGGTGAAGGTACTCCAGAAAATGTAGAAAAAATCAGAGAAGCAAATAATATTCAAGGCAACGACATTCATAATGGTCAACGTCTTGTGATACCACAATAATTTTCTTTACTACTGATAATTTTTATGGATAACTATTAAATAGAGTAGCTATCAAATTATAGATAAACCCTGCGCACATATTTGCGTAGGGTTTATCTATGTTTATTTATCGAGTTAAATATTAAATAATATAATTTTCTTTCAAGCATAAACCTTATGAATTCAATTGTTATAAAGTTTTCAAATTCTTTAATTTGGAATTTTTAAAACTATTGGTATAATGTATGGGTGGTAAAAGGAGGACGAATAAAGTATGCAAACAGTTGAAAGTATCATAATAGGTGGCGGTCCTTGTGGATTAAGTGCTGCCATTGAGCAAAAGAAAAAAGGAATAGATACATTAGTTATTGAAAAAGGTAATGTTGTAGACGCGATTTATAATTATCCTACACACCAAACATTCTTTTCTTCTAGTGACAAATTAAGTATTGGGGACATACCTTTTATAGTTGAAGAAAGCAAGCCGCATAGAAATCAAGCACTGGTTTATTATAGAGCTGTAGTTAAACACCATCAGTTACGAATCAATGCTTTCGAAGAAGTCCTCACTGTAAAAAAAATCAATAACCGTTTCACAATTACAACTACGAAAGATGTTTATCAATGTAGATTTCTCACTGTAGCAACAGGATACTATGGACATCACAATCAACTTGAAGTCGAAGGTGCAGAACTTTCAAAAGTAATGCATTATTTTAAAGAGGCGCATCCTTACTTCGATCAAAATGTTGTCATCTTAGGCGGTAAAAACTCAGCAGTCGATGCTGCTTTAGAACTTGAAAAAGCAGGCGCAAATGTCACAGTTATTTATCGTGGCAATGAATATCCAAAAGCGATCAAACCATGGATACTTCCTAATTTCGAATCGCTTGTACGACATGAAAAAATCGATATGGCATTTAATGCAAATGTCACTAAAATTACTGAGGATAGTGTTTTCTATGAACAGGGTGGCCAAACATTTGAGATAGCCAATGACTATGTGTTTGCCATGATTGGTTATCACCCAGATTACGAATTCTTACAATCTATCGGCATTGAAATTAATCAAAATGAATATGGTACTGCACCTGTATATAATAAAGAAACATATGAAACTAATGTTGAAAATTGCTATATAGCTGGTGTCATAGCTGCTGGTAATGATGCAAATACAATTTTTATTGAAAATGGCAAATACCATGGCGGTATTATTACACAAAGTATCTTATCAAAAAAACAAACACCTTTAGAATCTTAAATTCCTAAGATATAAAAAGCTGAGACAACTAAAAATTGTCTCAGCTTTTTATAATTCAAATAGTATACTTAATCATTTTAAAGTTGTGATTCAAAGTATCGTTTTAATTGTTTAAATGTTAAATCATTACTTAATCCAACTAGAAGTTTTAACCTAGCTTTAGGACCATTTAAACCATTTGAGAAAATAACACCTTTATCTGCTAAGGTTGCACCGCCACCTTCATAAGCATAAATTGGTCCTACAATACCGTTAAATGATCTAGATACTAAAATTATAGGTATGTTTTTATCTAAACATTTGTCTAGTCCTTCCAAACTTGTTGGTGGTAAATTACCTTGTCCAAGCGCTTCAATGATGATGCCATCAACATTATTATCACTATGAAACGTTAACACATCACTATTCATTCCCATATATGCCTTAACTAATGGAATATTTAAAGTATGGTCTATTTCATTTAAGATAAGATGCTCATATGGTTTATGGTGAAATTGAACGCTATTTTTAGTGACAACACCTAGTGGGCCATGATTAGGGCTTTGAAAAGTATTTGTATTTGATGTATGTGTTTTCGTAACGTTACGCGCAGTATGAATTTCATCATTAAACACTACCATGACACCCATATCTGAAGACTCGTCACTTGTTGCAACACGAATCGCAGATATGAAATTATATAAACCATCTGAACCTATTTCATTTGAAGAACGCATAGCACCAGTAATCGTAATAGGTTTTGAAATATCTGTTGTTAAATCCAGTAAATAAGCTGTTTCTTCTAGCGTATCTGTACCATGAGTAATAACAAATCCATCATAAGATTCATTTTTAGTTGCTTCCTCAATAATTTCTTTCAACTTTTCCACATATTCAATATTCATATGCGGTGAAGGTACATTGAACGGTGTTATTTCTGTCACATTTGCATATTGCGCAATCACATCTTGATGATTAGATATAGGATTATCTTTATTTGTCACCACTTTGTTAGCTTCATCTTGTGACATGCTTATCGTTCCACCGGTATGTATAACAAGAACATTTTTCATGCTAGCATTCCTCCTATTTATAATATACATATTTATGATAAAATATTATTCATAAAACAACAAGGAAGGGTTACAAAAATGAAATTATTAAATATCGCACTAGATGGACCTGCTGCGGCTGGAAAAAGTACCATCGCTAAATTATTAGCAGCTAAATTATCTATGATTTATGTAGATACAGGCGCAATGTACCGCGCAATAACTTACAAATACTTACAACAAAACAAACCTGAAGATTTTGATCAACTTATAGAAACTACTGAATTGTCTTTAACTTATGATAAAGACAAAGGTCAAAGAGTTATTTTAGATAATCAAGATGTCACTGACTATTTAAGAGAAAACGATGTAACCAATCATGTTTCTTATGTTGCATCTAAAGAAGCGGTTAGAACATTTTCTGTAAACAAACAACAAGAATTAGCAGCTAAAAAAGGCATCGTAATGGATGGAAGAGATATTGGTACCGTTGTATTACCTGATGCAGATTTGAAAGTATATATGATTGCTTCAGTGGAAGAACGTGCAGTTCGAAGACAAAAAGATAATGAAGAACGCGGTATTGTTTCCAATGTTGAACAACTTAAGCAAGAAATTGCTGATCGAGATCAATATGATATGAACCGTGACATATCACCTTTGAAAAAAGCAGATGATGCGATTACAGTTGATACAACAGGAAAGAGCATAGAAATTGTTACACAAGAAATATTAGCACTTGTTCATAAAATTAGTTAATCTCAAATAATAGCTAGATATATAAAGCCCTTTCTTTCCAAATTGTGTAAAAAGGTTATATAATACAATTATCGGGTATAAAACTTACATGAATTTTTATACTAATACGAGCTGCATATAAAGTGAAATTGTAAAAAATAGGTAAACTTATTTAAAATTTAGTTAGCTAAATGACCCTATTTTACAGCATTTTAACAATTAATATTTGAATTCCTTAATTAAAGTGGAATTTCTTGACAATTTTGTCAGATTATAAGATGTTATAAATATGTAGTGTAATAAGGAGGCAGACAAGATGACTGAAGAGTTTAACGAATCAATGATTAATGACATTAAAGAAGGGGATAAAGTTACAGGCGAAGTTCAAGAAATTGAAGAAAAGCAAGTAATTGTTGCTGTTAATGGTGCAAAATTTAACGGTATTATCCCAATAAGTCAACTTTCAACACATCATATTGATAATCCTAGTGATGCTGTCAAAGTTGGTGATGAAATTGGTGCATATGTTACTAAAGTAGAATATGACGAAGAGAATGAAACGGGTGCTTACATCCTTTCGAAACGTCAACTTGAAACTGAAAAATCATATGAATTTTTACAAGAACAACTAGACAATAACCAAACAATTGAAGCTAAAGTCACTGAAGTTGTTAAAGGTGGTTTAGTGGTTGATGTTGGTCAAAGAGGATTTGTTCCGGCTTCATTAATTTCTACAGATTTCATTGAAGATTTCTCTGATTTTGAAGGTCAAGTTCTTAAATTAAAAGTAGAAGAATTAGACCCTGCAAATAATCGTGTCATTCTTAGTCGTAAAGCAGTAGAGGCATTGGAAAATGCAGAGAAAAAAGATGAATTATTGGAATCACTTAATGAAGGTGACGTTATAGAAGGTAAAGTTGCTCGACTTATAAACTTTGGTGCATTCGTAGATATAGGTGGCGTTGATGGACTTGTTCACGTTTCTGAATTATCACATGAACATGTAAAATCTCCTGAAGATGTGGTTTCAATTGGTGAAACGGTAAATGTGAAAATTAAATCTGTAGACAAAGATTCTGAACGCATTTCTTTATCTATTAAAGATACGTTACCTAGCCCATTTGAATCAATTAAAGGTGAATTCAACGAAGGCGATGTAATCGAAGGCACTGTCGTAAGATTAGCTAACTTTGGTGCATTTGTAGAAATTAAACCTGGTGTACAAGGTTTAGTGCATATTTCTGAAATTAGTCATTCACATATTGGTTCTCCAAGTGAAGCGTTAGAACCTGGCCAAGTCGTAAGTGTTAAAGTGCTTGGTGT
Organism: Staphylococcus sp. LKG3-1; assembly: GCF_048568385.1. NCBI lineage: Bacteria > Bacillati > Bacillota > Bacilli > Caryophanales > Staphylococcaceae > Staphylococcus > Staphylococcus sp. LKG3-1. Next base: position 595,592 of record NZ_CP183796.1, on the reverse strand, counting down.
AGATGTAGAGAATGAGCGTATTTCGTTATCTATAAAAGCTACGTTACCAAATGAAAATGTTATCGAAAGTGATAGTGAAACAACACAATCCTATTTAGATAATGGTTCTGATGACGAAGATAATCCAACATTGGGTGATGTATTCGGTGATAAATTAAAAGACTTTAAGTTTTAATACAAAGTATGATGCCAATTTTAAATCTTGTCCTAATGATAACTAGGGCAAGATTTCTTTTTTTGCCATAAAATTACAATGTAATAATTATAACAGTCATATTGTTTTAATATTTCTTTTTATTTATCTAACCCGTATGATAGAATTATAGAGATTAAAAAAGAGAGGAAGTTAGTTATGACTAAACCTATAGTAGCAATTGTTGGTAGGCCAAACGTTGGTAAATCGACAATTTTTAATAGAGTCGTAGGCGAGCGTGTATCGATTGTAGAAGATACGCCAGGAGTGACTCGTGATAGAATTTATTCATCAGGTGAATGGTTAACGCACGATTTTAATATCATTGACACGGGTGGTATTGAAATTGGAGATGCACCATTTCAAACTCAAATAAGAGCTCAAGCAGAAGTTGCAATTGATGAAGCTGATGTTATCATTTTCATGGTTAATGTAAGAGAAGGCTTAACTCAAAGTGATGAAATGGTTGCACAAATGTTATATAAATCAAAAAAACCTGTCGTGTTAGCCGTTAATAAAGTCGATAATCCAGAAATGAGAAATGAAATTTATGATTTTTATTCTCTTGGCTTTGGAGATCCATACCCAATATCCGGTTCACATGGACTTGGTCTAGGTGATTTATTAGATGCAGTTGTTAAACATTTTAAAGAAGAAGAACCTGATCCATATGATGATGATACAATTAGATTATCAATTATAGGACGTCCAAATGTAGGTAAATCAAGTTTAGTGAACGCTATCTTAGGTGAAGACCGCGTCATTGTTTCCAACGTAGCAGGCACAACACGTGATGCTGTAGATACTGAATATAGCTATGATGATCAAGACTATGTATTAATTGATACTGCCGGCATGCGTAAAAAGGGTAAAGTATATGAAAATACTGAAAAATACTCCGTTTTACGTGCACTAAAAGCAATAGAAAGATCGAACGTCATACTTATTGTCATAGATGCTGAACAAGGTATCATAGAACAAGACAAACGTGTTGCAGGATATGCGCATGAAGAAGGAAAAGCCATCGTTATCGTAGTTAATAAATGGGACACGGTAGATAAGGAAACAAATACAATGAAAAAATTCAAGGATGAAGTACGTAAAGAGTTTCAATTCTTGGACTATGCAGAAATAGCATTTGTTTCAGCTAAAGAAAAACAACGTCTTAGAACGTTATTCCCATATATTAAAGAAGCCAGTGAGAATCATAAAAAGCGTGTTCAAAGTTCTACACTTAATGAAGTTGTCACTGATGCTATATCAATGAACCCGACACCGACAGACAAAGGACGTCGTTTAAACGTATTTTATGCTACACAAGTTGCAATTGAACCACCAACATTTATCGTTTTTGTCAACGATGTAGAATTGATGCATTTTTCTTATAAACGTTATTTAGAGAATCAAATCAGGGCTGCATTTGGATTTGAAGGTACACCAGTGCATATTATAGCAAGAAAAAGAAATTAATCATCGGAGGGGATAGCATGTCTAAAGTTACCGTTTTTGGTACTGGAAGTTTCGGTACAGCATTAGCAAATGTCTTAGCCGAAAATGGACATCAAGTATTGATGTGGGGGAAAAACGAAACCACTATAAAAGAAATTAATGAACAACACATTAATAGTAAATATTTAAAAACCGCTGAGTTAAATAAAACTATTGAAGCAACACTTGATATTGAAACCGCTGTTGCTTTTGCTGATATTTATTTAATGGCACTACCTACCAAAGCGATGAGAGAAGTAGCTCAAACAATTGATTCGTTATTATCTAGTAAGAAAACGTTTATACACGTTGCTAAAGGTATTGAAAATGATACTTATAAACGCGTATCTGAAATGTTAGAAGATTCTATTTCACCTAAACATAATGCAGGAATTGGCGTACTATCAGGACCAAGTCATGCCGAAGAGGTAGTCATTAAACAACCTACAACAGTAGCAGCTTCTTCAAAATCAGAATCTGTACGGCAACTAACACAAGATTTATTTATGAATGATTATTTACGTGTTTACACAAATGAAGATCTCGTAGGTGTTGAACTCGGAGGCGCTCTAAAAAATATCATCGCTGTTGCAAGCGGTGTAATTTCAGGAATGGGCTTCGGAGATAATGCTAAAGCGGCATTGATGACTAGAGGTTTGGCTGAAATTAGTCGTTTAGGCGAAAAATTAGGTGCAGATCCTATTACTTTTCTTGGTTTAGGTGGTATTGGCGATTTAATTGTGACATGTACTTCAACACATTCCAGAAACTATACATTAGGCTATAAATTAGGTGAAGGAAAATCACTTGATACTGCTTTAAATGAAATGAATATGGTTGTGGAAGGTGTATATACAACAAAATCAGTTTACCATTTATCAAAAGAAGTCAATGTTGATATGCCAATAACAACCGCTCTATACAAAGTATTATTCGAAAATAGACCCGTAGATGAAAGCGTTAAAGATTTGATGGGACGAGGAAAGAAAGCAGAATAAAAGAGTATAATTACACTTTTTATAAAATATATAACAATTTGCTATCAAAATCCTATTATTTCAACGTTTTTTGCACATAAATCATTGCAGTAGCAGTAATCGTTGTGTTAAAGTCATACCATAATGATATTAAGTATCATTATAAACCCTAGGGGAGGTGAATTCATAATGAACAAGACAGATTTAATCAATGCTGTAGCAGAGCAAGCTGATTTAACTAAAAAAGAAGCTGGTTTAGCTGTAGATGCAGTATTCGAATCAATTCAATCATCACTTTCTAAAGGTGAAAAAGTACAATTAATTGGATTCGGTAACTTTGAAGTACGCGAACGCGCTGCTCGTAAAGGCCGTAACCCTCAAACTGGTAAAGAAATTGATATCCCTGCAAGCAAAGTTCCAGCATTCAAAGCTGGTAAAGCTTTAAAAGACGCAGTAAAATAATTCTTTACTAAAAGTGAAGCCCTTTTTAAGGGGCTTTTTCTTTTTTTATTAAGCTTTTAACCTTTTTAAGGGGCTTTTTCTTTTTTTATTAAGCTTTTAATTAAATACTTATCAATATAAACAAAAACTTTATGATATCATTTGTGTTAACTACAAACTATATATTCACAATGATTTAAGATACAATGAAACTAAAATTAATACATACGATGAAATAAATCACAGTTCAGACTAAGACAAGTACATTCGTTTTAGTCTGAATTATAATGTGAACAACTGGTGATTGAATTAAAACAGCTTTAAATCAGTCATTTCAAGCACTAGCCATTCTTTCCAAATTGAGAAGACGAAACTTTTTTAGCAAAATGATATAAGTAGTTCTTACGCTTTTTTTATATATAATGCACGATTATTGTTAACTATGGTTTTCGTTGATTTTATTTTTCTCTATATAATGTTAATATGTATATGGATAATAACGTGAGGTGTGAACATGGAAACGACATTAAACATATTAGAAACACAAATTACACAGCGACTTCGCGGTGTAAATCATTATGAATCAATCTATATAAATAAAACGTTGGCACAAATTCTTGATTCTTATGATATACCACAAGAAGCTAAATTAGCTTGCCTCACAATAGATACAGCAATGCGTCACTTAGACGAAGTTTCTACAACTTTATCGTCTAAAAAATCTATTTTAATAGGTGACTTGTTAAGTGCACATTTTTATACATTATTAGCAAATTTAAATGATCCAACTTATCAAAAAGAAATTAGTACAGCCATTGTAGAAGTAAATGAAATGAAATCTTCTATTCACCACGAAGCAATAGATATTAACGCTATTGGAGCATATATATTAAAAATAGAAAATACATTTCCACTAATTACAATAAAACGATTTATTCCAAATGCTGATACTTCTTTTATCAATGATAAATTAATAGCAAATTTAAGTGAAAATCACCCTTCATATTTAAGTAATTATTCTAAAGAAACGCTAGAATCATTTTTAGACCAACTAAAAACTGAAATTCATCCAAAAAGAGGTAATTAATATGGCAGATAATAAAGCAAAAAAAGAACAAGTACATGATGTTTTCCAAAATATTTCTGGTAAATACGATCGGCTGAATAACATCATAAGTTTCGAGCAACATAAAACATGGAGAAAGCGCGTAATGAAAGAAATGAATGTGAAGTCTGGATCTAAAGCATTAGATGTTTGTTGTGGAACAGCAGATTGGACAATCTCTTTAAGTAAAGCTGTAGGTCACACTGGAGAGGTCATCGGTGTAGATTTCAGTGAAAACATGTTAGAAGTTGGAAAACGCAAGACCAAAGATATGCATAATATTCAACTTGTTCATGGTGATGCAATGAATTTGCCATTTGAAGATAACGAATTTGATTATGTAACAATCGGTTTTGGTTTAAGAAATGTGCCTGATTATTTAGCAACATTGAAAGAATTAAATCGTGTACTTAAACCAGGTGGTATGATTGTTTGTCTTGAAACAAGTCAACCTACAACGCCAGTATTTAAACAATGTTACAAACTTTATTTTAAATTTGTGATGCCAATTTTTGGTAAAATTTTTGCAAAATCTAAAGATGAATATGAATGGTTACAACAATCAACATTTGATTTTCCAGATAAAGAAAAACTGAAAAGACTATTTAATCAAGCAGGTTTTAGTAATGTTAAAGTCCGTAGCTTTACAGGTGGCGTTGCAGCAATGCACCTTGGCTATAAATAAAAATGAATCAACCAAAGGTGATTAGCGTGTCAAAGTTAAATATAAATAGTGAAATAAAAAAAATAGAAAAACGATTAGAACAGTCAATTAAAAGTCACGATAAAGTACTCGAGGCTGCTTCACATCATTTATTTTCTTCTGGTGGTAAACGCGTTAGACCAGCTTTTGTAATTTTAAGTAGCCAATTCGGCAAAGAAATGAATGAAGATGTTTATCGTGTCGCAGTTACGCTTGAATTAATTCACATGGCTACTTTAGTCCATGATGATGTTATAGATAAAAGCGACAAACGTAGAGGCAGTTTGACGATTTCAAAAAAATGGGATCAAAACACAGCCATACTCACTGGTAATTTCTTACTCGCTCGTGGACTTGAACATATATCGAATATTGAAGCTAATCGTGTACACGCTGTTATTTCTCGCGCCATTGTAGAAGTATGCATGGGAGAACTATATCAGTTTCAGGATCAATTCAATGGACATCAGACAATAACAAACTACTTACGTCGAATTAATCGTAAAACAGCATTGCTCATTCAATTGTCTACAGAAGTAGGTGCAATCACCTCTGGAGCTGACGCAAAAACTGTACATAATCTAAAAATGATTGGCCACTATATAGGTATGAGTTTCCAAATTGTAGATGATATATTAGATTTTACTAGTACTGAGAAAAAACTAGGCAAACCAGTTGGAAGTGACTTGATGAATGGTCATTTAACTTTGCCTGTGCTTTTCGAAATGAGAAAAAATGAAACATTTAAACAACAAATCCAGCAATTAAATTCAGAAACGGATCATGAAACATTCGTTAAACTAATTGATCAAATTAGAAACTCTGATGTCATTGCGCAATCTCAAGCTGTAAGCGACAAATATCTTAATAAGGCTTTACATTTAATTGATGAATTAGATAACGAAGATTCAAAATCATTATTTAAAAAGTTAATTAAAAAAGTTGGTAAAAGAAATGTGTAACTTATGTGAAAAATATTGAAAGCGCTCTAATAACCTGTTAATATATGAATGTGATTCAAAACATATTTTTATTTTTAATACATATTTGTGTACATTAATTTATTAATCGTACACTGATACATAACAAACAGGGGGAAGCACACACAATGGAAAGAACATTTTTAATGATTAAACCAGATGCAGTACAAAGAAATTTGATAGGGGAAATTATTTCTCGCATTGAAAGGAAAGGTCTCAAATTAGTTGGTGGTAAATTTATGACTGTACCACAATCACTAGCTGAAGAGCATTATGCTGAACATACTGACAAACCGTTCTATAAACATTTAATTAGTTTTATAACATCTGCACCAGTATTTGCGATGGTTGTTGAAGGAGAAGATGCAGTACATGTAGCTCGTCATATTATAGGTAAAACAAACCCATCAGAAGCTACGCCAGGTACAATTAGAGGAGACCTTGGTTTAACAGTAGGAAGAAATATTATACATGGCTCAGATTCAGTTGAGTCAGCAAATAAAGAGATTAATCTTTGGTTTAAGGCTGATGAATTAAGTGAGTACTCAGAGTCTAGAGAATCTTGGTTATACGAATAATCATTAAAAATTGTAAATACCAATAATTAAACTGATTAGATCATTGTATCTAATCAGTTTTTTATATGTACAAAACAAATTTTCCACTCGTTTTACATGACTATAGTAATCAAGTACAGGATTTAATATAATTTAAATAACTCAAGTGTTACACTTGTAAAATAATAATATTAGAAGTCATTTTTATGAATATTCAGCAATTATTAATTTTCCTATTAATTTGAACTATTGAATATGATAAGATATAGAACATATATTAATTTAAAGTACTAAAGAACGGAGTGGGTAAAGTATGAGATATTTAACTTCTGGTGAGTCACATGGACCTCAACTAACGGTGATTATTGAAGGTGTGCCAGCTAATTTAGAAATTAATGTAGCTGATATAAATGAAGAAATGTTTAAAAGACAAGGTGGATATGGTCGTGGTCGCCGTATGCAAATTGAAAAAGATGCTGTTGAGATTGTTTCAGGTGTGAGAAATGGTTATACACTTGGAAGCCCAATTACACTGATTGTTACAAATGATGACTTCACACATTGGAAAAAAATAATGGGCGCAGACCCAATTAGCGAGGAAGATCAAGATAATATGAAACGTGTTATCACTAAACCTCGTCCTGGTCATGCAGATTTAATCGGTGGGATGAAATACAATCACAGAGATTTAAGAAATGTATTAGAACGCTCATCTGCACGTGAAACAGCAGCACGTGTTGCTGTAGGCGCCGTTTCAAAAATACTTTTGAAACAATTAGATATTAACTTTTATAGTAGAGTAGTAGAAATTGGTGGAGTTAAAGATGATTTAGAATATGACTTAGATACAATCAAATCAAATATCGATAAAAATGATGTGCGTGTCGTTAATGATGAAATCGCGCAAACGATGCGAGATAAAATCGATGCTGCTAAAAAAGCTGGTGATACAATCGGTGGCGTTGTACAAACAATCATTGAAGGTGTACCGATTGGAATTGGTAGCTATGTACATTATGATCGTAAACTAGACGGTCGAATTGCACAGGGTGTTGTAAGCATCAATGCGTTTAAAGGCGTTAGTTTTGGTGAAGGGTTTAAAGCAGCTGAAAAACCTGGAAGTGAAATTCAAGATGAGATATTATACGATACAACAAATGGGTATTATAGAGGCTCAAACCATTTAGGCGGCTTTGAAGGCGGCATGTCTAATGGAATGCCAATCGTTGTTAATGGTGTAATGAAACCTATTCCGACACTATACAAACCATTAAATTCAGTAGATATTAATACTAAAGAATCATTTAAAGCATCTATTGAGCGTTCTGATAGTTGTGCTGTACCTGCAGCCAGTGTTGTTGTTGAAAACGTAGTCGCATTTGAATTAGCAAAAGCATTGCTCGAAGAATTTCAATGTAATCATATTGAACAGCTTCAATCACAAATCAAAGAACGTCGTTTATTAAATATAGAATACTAAAATGTAACTAAAAAATTCACAGATTATTGAGGTGATTACATGAAACTAGAAACAACTTATAAATCTAATAATTATCCTATCATTGTAGAACACCAAGCAATAGACCATTTACATCAGTTTATCAAAGACTATGAAGATGTCGTACTTGTGGTCGATGAACATGTAAACCATGATTGGCACGAGTTGTTAGATTTTATCACTTCTGAAAATAATGCACATAAATTGATCATTCCTTCAGGAGAAACGACAAAAACCTTATCATTTTATGAAAAAACCATCGAATCATTATTAGCTAAACAATTAACGCGTGATACATGTCTCATTGCGATCGGTGGTGGTGCTACTGGTGATTTCACAGGTTTTCTTGCTGCGACTTTATTAAGAGGTGTTGATTTCATTCAAGTTCCAACAACTATTTTGGCACATGATTCAAGTGTGGGTGGCAAGGTAGGGATTAATTCTAAACATGGTAAAAATCTAATAGGCGCTTTTTATAGACCTAAAGCTGTTATTTATGACCTGAATTTTTTAGAAACATTACCTTACACTGAGATATTAAGTGGTTATGCAGAAGTTTATAAACATGCCTTACTAAACGATATAACGTCTGTAAATAATATTGAAGCACAGTATCCAAATGAACAAGCACTTGCTTCGTTAAAGGATATTGAATATTTTCTATATAAAGGTATAGAAACAAAGCTAAATATTATTGTTCAAGATGAAAAAGAATCTAATGTACGTAAATATCTAAATTTGGGGCATACTTTTGGACATGCTGTTGAATATCAATTTAAAATCCCACATGGTCACGCCGTCATGATAGGTATAATTTATCAATTTATAGTTTCTAATATCATATTAAATACACATTATGATATTTCACATTATATTCAGTATTTAAAATCACTAAACTATCCGTTAGAAGTCATTCAATCATTTGAATTTAATTCATTGTATGGATTAATGTTAAAAGATAAAAAAAATGATCAACAAGGTGTGCAAATGGTGCTTTTAAATGCTATTGGGGATCCTCAAGTCAAACACGTAGATAAAGCCACACTTTCACAAGCTTTTGAAATATTCACAACACATTTTGAAAAGTAGGTGCCTAAAAATTGTCAAATAGTAAATTAGTAGAAATTAACGGACCACTTGTTGGGGAAATCGAAGTACCTGGCGATAAATCAATGACACATAGAGCGATTATGTTAGGTTCGCTTGCAACTGGAAAATCAACCATTTATAAGCCGCTTCTAGGTGAAGATTGTCTTCGTACAGTCGAAATATTTAAACTTCTAGGCGTTCAAATTGAAGTCAATGAAGATAAAATCGAAATTGATTCACCTGGCTATAAGTATTTCAAAACACCACACCAAGTGTTATATACTGGGAATTCTGGTACAACGACGCGTTTAGTCGCCGGATTATTATGCGGACTCGGCATAGAAACAGTCTTATCTGGGGACGAATCTATTGGTAAACGCCCAATGGATAGAATTATGAAACCATTAAGATACATGAATGCAAATATTACTGGAATTAATGATAATTATACGCCACTGATTATTAAACCTGCTTCTATCAGCGGTATTACTTATGAAATGGAAGTAGCCAGCGCACAAGTTAAAAGTGCAATTCTTTTTGCAAGTCTTTTTGCTAATGAACCAACGAAAATTAAAGAATTTGATACAACACGAAATCATACAGAAACGATGTTTGAACATTTCAATATACCTATTGCTGTAAATAATGACATTATTGAAATGCCAAGTCTTGGTATCGAACATATTAAACCTGCTGATTTTCACGTACCAGGTGACATATCGTCCGCAGCATACTTTATTGTTGCTGGCTTGATTACGCCGGGCAGTGATATTACAATTCACAATGTTGGCATTAACCCTACACGTTCAGGTATCATAGAAATCGTGACACAAATGGAAGGGAATATCACATTATTTAATCAAACAGATAATCCAGAACCAACAGCATCAATTCGCGTGCAATATTCACCTAATATGAAACCTATTCATATTGATGGTGACCTTGTACCTAGAGCGATTGATGAGATTCCAATTGTAGCCTTACTTTGTACGCAAGCGAATGGTACAAGTATTGTAAAAGAAGCGGAAGAACTTAAAGTTAAAGAAACAAACCGCATTGATACGACCGCAAATATGCTTAATTTGTTAGGGTTTACATTGCAACCAACGAATGATGGTTTAATCATCCACCCATCTGCATTTGAACAAACGGCGACAGTTAACAGTTTCACTGATCATCGTATTGGAATGATGTTAGCCATCGCGTCATTGTTATCAAATGAAGCACTACCAATCGAGCAATTTGATGCTGTCAATGTTTCTTTCCCAGGTTTCTTACCAAAGTTAAAACAATTAGAAAAAGAGGGATAATAGTATGGAAGATATCTACAAACTCATAGACGATATCAACTTACAAAAATTAGATAACCTAGATACACGGGTAAATGATGCATTAAGTTCCCCTAAAGACGATGCATTATTTATTCTTGGTGAAACGTTATATAATTATGGTTTAATGCCTCAGGGCTTAGAAGTGTTCCGTACGCTTTACCACAAATATCCTGATGAAAGTGAACTATTAATCTATTTCATCGAAGGGTTAATGTCTGAGAACCATACTGATGAAGCCTTAGAGTATTTAAGTGAAGTGGAAATATCCACTGAAAGATTAATGTTAGAAGCTGATTTATATCAACAATTAAATATGCTTGAAGTTGCAATTAGTAAACTTGATGAAGCAATTGACATTGAACCAAATGATCCAATTATTCATTATGCATTAGCAGAATTATTATACTTTGACGGACAGTATTTAAGAGCTACGTCTGAATACGAAACTGTCCTTGAAACAGGCGAATATGAAGTGAATGGCGTGAATTTATTTTCACGTCTAGCTGACTGTAGTTTGCAAAGTGGGAATTATAGCGATGCTATCAAAATGTTTGATGAAATTAGTGAAGACGAGATGGACTCTGAAGACTATTTTAAAAAAGCAATTGCTTATGAAAAAAATGATCTTACGCAAGAGGCAATTAATTTAGTACAGACTTTATTATCTAAAGATCCTGATTTCTTACAAGCTTATTTTTATTTACAACAATTATATGAAAATGAACACAACCATGCAGATGCAATTGAAATTGGTAAAGAAGGTTTACGCTTAACACAATTTTATAAAGAATTGATGGTCTCTACAGGAACAATTCAAATAGAGCATGGCGATGCAAATGAAGGTGTCCAATTGCTTATTCAAGCATTAGAAGTAGATAATGCATACCAAGAACCTTTACTAATATTAAGTGATTTATATAGACAAGAAGAAGATTACGAATCACTCATAGGATTACTACAATATGTTGACGAAGAAGACTTGGATCCTGTCTTTATGTGGCATCTTGCCTATGCACTTGGCCAAGAAGAACGAGATAAAGAAGCGCAACACTTTTTCGAATTAGCGTATACGACGTTACAAACACAATCAGCATTTTTAAGTGATTACTATTATTATTTGATTGAAATTGGCCAAATTAAACAAGCCAAAATGATTTTAGACCAATTATTAGAATTAGAGCCTAGTAATGAAACTTGGCACGACGAAGCTGAAAGATTACAATCTTTCTAAATTAGGAAAGGTGGGTTCGAATGACTTATACCCTACAACAATCTAAAGTAGCTTTTATTGAATACCTTCTATTTCATTATCAGTTTAAATCTAGAATTAGTGTATGGGTATTGAATTTAATCAAGTCATCACCGAATTTATTGCAACAAATACACTTTGTAGATGCACGTATTCCAAATCATAACACACTAGAAATAGCTACAGAAAATACGGTAGAGCCTGCAATAAGATTTACACTAGACAATCAACAATTAATCAATAGCAATGAAATCTTTGAATTTATAGCAAATGATGCTTTGTCTTTTGATATAAAAGTATATTTTAGCGACACGCAAAAAAGAGATTATAAATTAGATAATTTATTGTTAACACAATTACTCAATTCACCTTATTATGCTGTATATATGCAAGATATATACAGCATTCCTTTATCGAAGCAAAGTGAGACTTCTATTATTTCTCATTTACAAGATAATATTGATTTAAGTTTACAATTACATGATAAAGCGTTGTTTTATCAATTATCACAAATCCTTAATACGTTTAAATTAAGAAATGTAAATACATCAACGAGGGACTGACGCTATGAATATAAAAACGTTATGGCATGCAATGATATATCATAAGGGTGTGCTTTACTTCTTACTTATTTGTAATTTACTAGGAACGGCATATGGTTATATATGGTACGGTAGTCAACTTAGTGTTACTGATATACAATTTAAGGCCTTTGTACCTGATAGTCCGACTGCATCACTGTTTCTATGTATTATCATTCTGGCCTATATATTCGGTAAACAAATACCCATTTTTGAGGCTTTGGCCTTTGTATCGCTTATTAAATACGGTGTTTGGGCAGTCATTATGAATATCATCATGTTTATACAATACGATGCAGTAACGATTACGGGTTGCATGCTTATACTATCGCATGGCGTAATGGCAGTTGAAGCATTCGTCTTTTATCCAAGGTTTAAAATATCTATTTCTGCATTTATTATTGCTATGATCTGGGTATTTCATAACGATATTATCGATTACGTTTTTATGCAGTATCCCTATTATGATTTTATCGCGAGTCATATTGAAGGTGTTGCTTATCTCGCTTTCTGGTTGAGTATTATTCCGTTAATTCTATATTTAAATTTAACTCGATTTGAAAAAGATAAAATATTTGACCACTAATGAAGGACACAGTAAAATGTTTATAAAGGAGTGAGGTTTTTGTCTTTTATCTATATGATTATATACTTTGTTATATTAATGGTACTGCCTCTTTGGGCGCAGCACAAAGTTAAATCTAATTATGAAAAATATTCACAAGTCAGATCTACAAGCGGAAAGACGGGTCAAGAAGTAGCTTTAGAAATACTTCATGCTAATGGCATTTACGATGTTGATGTTGTAGAAGGACAAGGTTTCTTAACGGACCATTACGATCCACGTAAGAAAGTACTTGTACTATCTCCAGCTAACTTTAGCAGACCTTCAGTCGCTGGTACTGCTATTGCTGCACACGAAGTTGGTCATGCAATTCAACATGCGCAGGGCTATTTCTTCTTGAGATTCAGAACTTCTTTAGTACCGCTTGCTAATATTGGTAGTTCAATCGGCTATTTAGCTGTATTTGCAGGTATTATTTTAACAAGCTTACAAAGTACTTTAGGTTCTACAGCACTATGGATTGGTATAGCATTTATGTCATTTGCAGTATTGTTCTCAATTGTCACATTACCAGTTGAATTCAATGCTAGTAGTAGAGCAATGAAACAAATTCAAAGTTTAGATATCGTAAATGAAAAAGAATATCGTCATGCTAAAAAAGTACTTACAGCTGCTGCAATGACTTATGTTGCATCAACTGCAGTTGCTTTAGCAGAACTTGCAAGATTTATTCTAATTGCTAGATCAAGTGATTAATATAATTGATTCCCAAACATCTTTGATGTTTGGGTTTTTTTATGTGCTAATTCTTAAATTTTCTCATAATCAAAATACGACCGTTGTAATACAATTATTGAGTTGCTTATGTATAGTACATTTTTCCTCATCTAGATACACAAGTATCCTACTGCTTTCTAAATATATTTTTTCACAATCAAGCATAAGCCTTAACTGTTGCAGGAATAATGCATGAAACATAAAATTAGTCTATACTATAAAAGAAACCGTTAGAAATGAGAGGCATATATTATGAAATCTATGAAAGAAATGCAAACCGAAGTAGATGACTATATTGGACAGTTTAAAACAGGATATTTTTCTCCATTAGCGAACCTAGCGCGCTTAACTGAAGAAGTCGGGGAACTTTCAAGAGAAATCAATCATGTATATGGTGAGAAAAAGAAAAAAGCTTCAGAAGATGATAATACAATTAAAGCAGAATTAGGAGATAACTTATTTGTCTTAATGTGTATTGCCAATTCTTTAGATATCGATTTAACTGAAAGCTTTGATGAGACGATGGAGAAATTTAATACACGTGACAAAAATCGTTTCGAACGAAAATAATTTTACATGAATGAGAAAGGATGTACCGCCTTATGAAAATAGGCATCACTTGTTATCCATCTATGGGTGGTTCAGGCATTATAGCTACAGAATTAGGTATCAAACTCGCTGAGCGTGGTCATGATATTCACTTTATTACATCTAATATACCGTTTAGAATAAGAAAGCCTTTACCAAATATGACGTTCCATCAAGTTGAAGTAAACCAATATGCTGTTTTTCAATATCCACCCTATGATATAACACTGAGTACAAAAATCGCTGAAGTCATCAATGAATATGACTTAGATGTGCTACATATGCATTATGCTGTGCCTCATGCTGTGTGTGGTATATTAGCAAAACATATGTCACAAAAAGATATAAAAATAATGACGACCTTACACGGTACTGATATTACAGTGCTCGGTTATGACCATTCTTTAAAAAATGCAATTAAATTCGGTATTGAGGGCAGCGATGTGGTGACGAGTGTAAGTCAATCACTTGCACAACAAACTTATGATATCATCGAAACTGATAAAGAGATTGTCCCTATATATAATTTTGTAAGAGAAAAAGAATTTCCTACCAAACTCAATACACCAACTTCAGAGGATGAACAACTAAAAGCTTGTTACGGTATCCATCCTGATGAAAAAGTACTGATTCATGTGTCCAATTTTAGATCAGTGAAACGTATCGATACGATTATTGATACATTTGCAAGAGTGCATAAAGCTATCCCTTCTAAATTAATCTTACTTGGCGATGGCCCTGAACTTATGGATATGAAAGAAAAAGCACGTCAACTTAATTTAGAAGATGCAGTGTTGTTTTTAGGTAAGCAAAATTGGGTGAGTCAATTCTATCAAATTTCAGACTTAGTTCTATTATTGAGTGAAAAAGAAAGCTTTGGATTAACATTGCTTGAAGCTATGAAATCTGGTGTGGTTCCAATTGGTTCAACTGCAGGTGGTATTAAAGAAGTAATTAAACATGAAGATACTGGATATATCGTTAATGTTGGAGACGATGAAGCTGCAAGTGCGTATTCGATTCAGTTACTAACTAATCCTGAACTATATCACGAAATGCAAACGCGAATGCTAGAAGATGTTGCAAACAGATTTTCATCTGATTTAATTGCAGATCAATATGAGTATTATTACAAAAAAATGTTAGAGGGTAACAATGACTAATTCTTTATTTGAAACAGCCAAACCAATTCTAGAAAAATTACAAGCTCATCATTTTCAAGCCTATTTTGTTGGTGGCTCTGTGCGTGACTATCTTATGAATAGACCCATTCATGATATCGATATTACAACGAGTGCAACGCCGGATGAAATTGAAACAGTATTTGATAAGACCATACCTATTGGGAGAGAACATGGCACAATTAATGTGATATACAAAGGCGAGCAGTATGAGGTTACAACTTTTCGTTCTGAGGGTGATTATGATGATCACCGTAGACCTAATGAGGTCTTTTTTGTTAGAAACTTATATGATGATGTACAGCGCAGAGATTTTACAATGAATGCAATTGCGATGGATATTAATTATCAAATCTTTGATTACTTTGAAGGACAGCAGGATATTAAACATCAACTCATTAGAACTGTTGGTAATCCTGATGAACGCTTTGATGAAGATGCATTAAGAATTATCAGAGGCTTACGTTTTCAATCACAATTTGGCTTTCACTTAGAAGAAGCTACTTTTACCGCGATGTTCAACCACATTGCAGATATTAAATATTTGGCAATTGAACGCATTGTTGTTGAATTAAAGAAACTAACAAATGGTGACTTTGTATCGAAAAGTTTTAATAATTTAAAGCATTTTATGGCTTTTAAATATATTCCATTTTTCAAACACTACGACATCACCAAATTCACATTACGTAATGCCATGCCTTTTACGACGTTTGTAGCGTTTTTAATATCTCAACAGCGTGAAATAGATGCGAATATTGCTGATTTAAAAGTGAGCAACAATGAAAAAAAACGTATTAAAACATTAGTTCAACTTATCGATCAAATAGATGAAGTACAAACAAAATCACAATTAAAATTATTTGTTTATGACTATGGAAAAAAAGATATACTAGAAGTATTAAGCTATTTAGATGAATTAAAACGAAATCGTATTACATCTATATCACCATTAATAGTTAACGACCAAACAGTTACTGAAGTTGCAAAACAATTACCGATGCTGTCAAGAAGTGAAATGGATATCAATGGGAAAGATATATTAGAAATAGCGAATAAAAAAAGCGGACCATGGCTCAAAGAAACCTTACGTGAAGTCGAATACGCTATAATATCAGGTGAAGTAGTCAATTTCAAACCTGAACTTAAAAAGTGGGTGAAAACACGTGTCTAAATATAGTAAAGCAGTTGTCTATATGTTATACCAATATGAATCTGAATACATTTCTGGCCAATTTATTGCTGAGCAACTTTCTATATCAAGAACAGCTGTAAAGAAAGTCATTGATCAATTAAAAGAAGAAGGGTGTCAGATAGAATCCATTAATCATAAAGGACATCACTTAATTCAATTACCAGATAAATGGTACAAAGGTATCGTTATGCCAACCATTCAATCTCAACATTTATTTGAACATGTTGACGTATTCGATCAAGTAGAGTCCACACAATTATTAGCGAAACAAAAATTAGTAGGCAATACAGATACGTTTTTAATCCTAAGTGATGAACAAACGAAAGGAAAAGGCCGTTTCAATAGACCGTGGGCTTCAGCCAAAGGAAAAGGGCTTTGGATGTCAATTGTTTTACGACCAGATGTACCTTTCGATATGATAACTAAGTTTAATTTATTTATGGCGCTTGGTATAAGAGATGCTATTCAACAATTTAGTAAAAGTGATGTTTCTGTAAAGTGGCCTAATGATATTTATATCAATAATCAAAAAGTCTGTGGCTTTTTAACCGAAATGGTTGCTAATAGTGACGGTATTGAAGCTGTTATATGTGGTATTGGCATTAATATGAATCAAGAACCAAGCGATTTTACTGGTGAATTAGCTCAAAAAGCAACCAGTATTAGAATACACAAGAAAGATAAAGTGAATCGTTATGATTTTTTAGAAGTGCTTATTTCACAAATCGAGTATCGATATAAACAATTTATTAAAGAACCATTTTCATCTATTCGTGATGAATACATAGCTACTTCAAATATATGGCACAAACAGTTAAGATTCACTGAAAATAATGTTCAATTTAAAGGTGAAGCCATTGATATAGATGATAATGGATTTTTAATTGTTTTAGATGAGAATAAACAACAACACCAATTGATGAGCGCTGATATTGAATTATAACTCAAATAATGAAAGGAGGAAGTAGAATGGCAAAACCTTGCTATGCTGTCGTAGATTTAGAAACTACAGGCAACCAATTAGATTATGATGAAATTATTCAAATAGGCATAACATTTGTGCGTGAAAATAAAATTATTGGAACGTATCACTCCATGATTAAAACAGATTTAGAAATTCCTCCTTTTATTCAAGCTTTAACTTCAATTGAAGAAGATATGTTAAATCAAGCACCGTATTTTCATGAAATTGCAGAAGATATATACAAACAAATAGATGGTTGTATATTTGTAGCGCATAATGTGGCGTTTGATTTAAATTTTATCAAGAAATCATTTAAACAATGCCATATCAATTATCGTCCAAAGAAAGTCATGGATACGTTAGAATTATTCAAAGTTGCTTTCCCAACGGATAAAAGCTATCAATTAAGCGAACTAGCTGAAGTACATGGGATTATCTTAAACAATGCCCATAGAGCTGATGAAGACGCTGCCACAACGGCACAACTGATGATTATTGCATTCGAAAAATTTGAATCTTTACCATTAGATACACTTAAGCAACTTTATTACCTAAGTAAAAATCTAAAATACGATTTACATGATATTATATTTGAAATGGTGCGAAATTATGATGAACAAACGCTTAGTGATCGATTTGATCAATTCGAACAAATCATATATAAAAAACAAATAGATTTTAAAGCACCAACCGTACAATTCGGTGGTAACTTAAAAGCACTATACACTTTAGTGACTAAAGAACTGGGGTTAACATATCGCCCTCAACAATTATATTTATCTGAAATTATATTGGAACAACTCATGCATAGTGAAAAAGCAATGATTGAAGCCCCTTTAGGAAGCGGTAAGTCATTTGCTTATCTACTTGCCTCACTGATGTATAATATCGAAACTGGCAAACATGTCATGATTTCTACAAATACAAAATTATTACAAAACCAATTATTAGAAAAGGATATTCCTGCGATTAAAAAAGCATTAGATTTCAAAATAAATGCGACGCTAATCAAAAGCAAACGTGACTACATCGCTTTAGGGTTAATAAGTCAAATACTTAAAGAAGAATCTAGTAATTATGAAGTTTGCATTTTGAAGATGCAATTACTGATTTGGATTACGGAAACAGACACGGGTGATATTCAGGAATTAGATTTAAAAGGCGGACAAAAAATGTATTTCGAACAAAAACTCGAAACCTATGTTCCAGTCCGTAATGATATACATTATTTTAATTTTATTAAGCGCAATGCACAAAACATTCAAATTGGTATCACAAACCATGCCCACTTAATTCACGCAGCTCACGATAACTCCATTTATCAATTATTTGATGATTGTATTATAGATGAAGCACATAGGCTGCCAGATTATGCTTTAAATCAAGTAACTAATGAATTGAGTTACGCAGATATTAAATATCAGTTAGGGTTGATTGGTAAGACTGAAAATGAAAAGTTACTAAAATCTATAGATCTACTTGAACAGCAACGTATTCTCGAAAAATTAGACATACCACCTATAGATGTTTTTGGCTTAAAAACGACTGTGAATGAGATACATGATTTGAATGAACAATTGTTTACAACGATGTATGATATTATTCAATCTTCTGAAATACAAGATGATGAAGTCCATAAACTTCATTTCGTATATCACTTTGATGTCACACCTATATTAAACGACTTACATGCCATTATTCACAAATTAAACATGACGTTAGAATTCTTTAATGGTATGAGCCATAAATCAATTAAATCAGTGAGAAAGCAATTTCTATATATTAATGATCGTTTTAAAGATATTGAACAAAGTCTTAAAAATAAACACACATGTTATTTATCTATCAAAAATTTAAATCAGAAATCTACTATAAGACTTAATGTTAAAGATTACGATGTTAAAGAAATCCTCACGAAGCAAGTGCTCGATAAATTCAAATCACTAACATTTATTTCAGGGACACTAACATTCAATCATTCCTTTGAGAACTTTAAACAATGGTTTAATAAAGATATTGAATTTAACACATATGAAATTGATACGACCGTAACATCACCGAATCAAACGACTGTCTTTATACCAAATGATGTATCATCTTATAATTATAAGAATATTAACGATTATGTAAGTTCCATTGTTAATTATGTAATTGAATACGTATCTGTTGTAGAATCCAAATGTCTGATCCTATTTACGAGTTATAAAATGATGCATATGGTTCAAGAATTAATAAATGAATTGCCTGAATTTGAAGATTATGTTGTATTAACACAACAACAGAACCAAAACTATAAGATTGTCCAACAATTTAATAGTTTTAATAAAGCCATATTGTTAGGTACAGGTACATTTTTTGAAGGCTTCGATTTTCAGTCAAATGGCATTAAATGTGTCATGATTGCTAAATTACCGTTTATGAACCAAAATAATACTAAATATTGGTTGATGGAGTCTGAGTTTACTTCTACATTCAAAGAATATGTGTTACCTGATGCTGTGACACGCTTTAGACAAGGGCTAGGTAGATTAATTCGTAGTGAAAATGATAAAGGCATTATCGTATCTTTTGATGACCGTTTAATTCGTAGTAATTACAAACAGTTTTTTGAACAATCATTAGAACAATATCGTCAGAAAAAAGGGGATATTAAGCAATTTTCTATACTCCTTAAAAAATTAAAAAAAGAAAACGCTAAGAAACCATAAACATAGCACAAGCAACTAGAACTTATATATGGATTTTGTTAAAATATATAAGGATAAAAAAAGTAGAATACACTATTATAGGAGACTGGTTATGAATACAACGATAAAAGAAGCAAAACAGTATATTGGCCAAGAAGTTACAATCGGTGCTTGGTTAACGAATAAACGTTCAAGTGGTAAGATTGCTTTCTTACAATTAAGAGATGGCACAGGATTTATCCAGGGTGTTGTTGCTAAAGCTGAAGTAGATGAAGAGATATTCCAAAAAGCAAAAGAAATTACACAAGAGTCATCATTATATGTGACAGGTGTAATTAGCGAAGATAATCGTTCTGATATCGGTTACGAAATGCAAGTTAAATCAATAGAAGTAATATCTGAAGCACATGATTATCCAATTACGCCTAAAAATCATGGTACAGAATTTTTAATGGATCATCGTCATCTATGGTTACGTTCAAAAAAACAACATGCGGTTATGAAAATCAGAAATGAAATTATTCGTGCCACATACGAATTCTTTAATGATAACGGATTTACAAAAATTGATCCGCCTATCTTAACAGCAAGTGCACCAGAAGGTACAAGTGAATTATTCCATACAAAATACTTTGACCAAGATGCTTTCTTATCTCAAAGTGGCCAACTATATATGGAAGCCGCTGCAATGGCACACGGAAGAGTATTCTCATTTGGTCCTACATTCCGTGCAGAAAAATCTAAAACACGTCGTCACTTAATTGAATTCTGGATGATAGAACCAGAAATGGCATTTTGTGAACACGCACAAAGTTTAGAAGTACAAGAACAATATGTCACTCATGTTGTTAAATCAGTATTGAATCATTGCAAATTAGAACTAAAAGCGCTAGACAGAGATACATCTAAATTAGAAAAAGTAACAACACCATTCCCACGTATAACTTACGCTGATGCTGTTATTTTCTTAAAAGAACAAGGTTTTGATGATATAGAGTGGGGTGAAGATTTCGGTGCACCACACGAAACAGCGATCGCTAATCACTATGATTTACCGGTGTTCATCACGAATTATCCAACTAAAATCAAACCATTCTATATGCAGCCTAATCCAGAAAATGAGGACACTGTTTTATGTGCAGACTTAATTGCACCAGAAGGTTATGGTGAAATTATAGGTGGTTCTGAACGTATTAATGATCTTGAATTACTTAAAGAACGACTAAGTCAATTCGAATTAGATGCTGAAAGTTATAGTTATTATTTAGATTTACGTCGTTATGGTAGTGTGCCACATAGTGGCTTTGGCTTAGGTTTAGAAAGAACTGTAGCTTGGTTATCAGGCGTTGAACACGTTCGTGAAACAGCACCATTCCCACGCTTATTAAACCGTTTATACCCATAATTTATTTTAGAATATGTGTCAAAAACGTCCAGTCTAGTTATCAATGGCTGGACGTTTTTATAACATGAATATAGAACAGGAGGTATCTATCTTTGAATAGTGAACAACTTAAAATACGGCCCGTCATTATTAGACGTGAACTGTTAGATCATTATAACCAACTTGGGATAAATGAAGCTGAATTGGTTATATTAATTAAGCTATTACATGCCTCTGAATCTTCAAACAAACAACCTTCTATTGAATCCTTGCAGCAAGGGACGACATTCGGCTCTAGAGAAGTCACAACTATCATCCAAAGTTTAATACAACATGATTTACTTGAATTAAAGGTTGAGAAAGATGAAGAAGGTAAATTTACTGAATATATGAACCTCAACCAATTCTATGTGAAATTAAGTGAGATAATGGAACAAGTAAATATTAAAGTAGAAGAAGAGAATACGGAAGTTGAATTTAATGTTTTATTTCAACAAATTGAACAAGCCTTTGGTAGACCGTTATCTCCGTTTGAAATCGAAACGTTAAACCAATGGTTAGATATTGATAAACATGAATTAAGTGTCATTCAAGCTGCTCTAGATGAAGCGACGAGCCAGAATAAGTTAAGTTTTAAATATATCGATCGTATTTTATTAAATTGGAAAAAAAATAATGTAAAAACAATTGAAGATTCTAAAAAAATTAGTCGCCAATTCAATCAACCTAAAATGAAGCATACAATTAAAAAAGTGCCTAAATTCGACTGGCTGAACGGGGAGAATCCAAATGATAAGTAATAAAAAAGCATTAGAAATGGTTGATGTCATAGCAAATATGTTTCCAAATGCTGAATGTGAGCTCAAACATGACAATCCTTTCGAATTAACGATTGCTGTGTTATTATCAGCTCAAACGACGGATGTTTCTGTTAATAAATTAACAAAAGATTTATTTCAAAAATACAAAACACCTGAAGATTACTTAAATGTAGATATTTCTGAATTAGAAAATGATTTGCGTACCATTGGTCTATATAGAAACAAAGCGAAAAATATTCAAAAATTATGTCGTTCTTTGTTGGATCAATTTGATGGTGAAATTCCACATACGCATGCTGAATTAGAAAGTTTGGCTGGCGTAGGTAGAAAAACCGCTAATGTAGTTATGAGTGTTGCTTTTGGCGAACCATCTTTAGCAGTTGATACACACGTTGAAAGAATATCTAAACGTTTAGGCATTTGTAGATGGAAAGATAACGTGAGACAAGTTGAAGATAAGTTATGCCACGTTGTACCAAGAGAGCGCTGGAATAAAACACATCACCAACTTATATTCTTTGGTCGTTATCACTGTCTTGCTAGAAGTCCAAAGTGTGATGTTTGTCCGTTATTTAATGATTGTAGAGAAGGTCAAAAACGCTATAAAGCCAATTTGAAAGAGGCGTAATTTTATGATTACAAAAGAAGACTTTACTGAATTAGAAGCTCAAATTGATCAATATGCGAAATCAAAGCAATTGAAATCATCAGAAGCTAAATTAAAATTAGATGACTATTTTGCTTTAATCGAACAATATTTTAAACAGATTAATCATATCCAAACTATAAATTTTTCAGATTTAGATGCATACCCTGTAGTGCCAATGAATTTTGAAGAACGTTATCATTATATGATTGCTAGAAAATATCATTTTATGGGCTACAGTCAAATGAAAACTTTAAAATCTGAACTTATAAAAATGAATGCTTCTTATCAAATTAGAAGCAAAAACCGAAAATTATAGTTACTTTGTTCATATTGCTCGATTTGTAGATAATTTAAGGCATAAGGCACTCTATTTTAAAACTATGTTATAGTCATTTTAAAATGAGGTGTCTTATTTTTGAATATGAACACACATTTTTCACTAATTTTGTAACGAATGCATACAGCTAGAAAAATAGTATAAATAAGATTCTCTAGACTTCGAGACATACCACAATTCTGCTATGCGCAGCCGAGATCATAAACTTCTAAATATAAAGCGTACGCATCCATATATGATGGATGCGTACGCTTTTTTATAATTGCTATTTGTAATATAAGTACTTATTGCAAATGCAGTTATTTAATTAAGTGATTGCTATCAAAAAATGAATACTTAGTGTTATTTAAAGATATCCTTATTTTCAAAAAAATACCCGGTAGCCAAATGAAATGGCATACCGGGTATGAGTGTAGCTAAATGAATTAACGTGCTGCACTTTGTTGGTTACTTGAGTTGTTTGTATTACTAGTTGAATTATTATTACTTGAATTAGAAGATGATGAACTGTTACTGCTACCACCTTGACCCTGAGGTTTATTACTAGTGGTATTATCATCTGGTTTACCTTTAACAGATAAATCATCTTTTGAGTCTCCAGAAACTGAATCTGGTTTAGAGAAATCTTTGCCATCTTTTGGTGAAATACTTTCCATGACATCTTCTAATAAGTATTGTGGGTATTCTTGTTCTTCATGGCCTACAAATGAGTTTGTACCGCCTTGTTTAACTTCATTGAATCCCATCCATACTGACATACTGTATTTAGGTGTGAAACCATTAATCCAAACATCTTTCGCTGCATCGTCTGGCAGATTATATTGTTGGTAAGTTTGTTCACCATAAGTACCTGTACCAGTTTTGGCTGCTAGATTAACGCCAGATACACCATGACCGTATGCAGAACCATATGCTTCAAATGTACCTTTAAGTACTTCTGCTAACATATATGATGTTGAGTCTTTCATAGCTTTTTTACTAGTATGATCGTATTCAACCGTTTCGCCATCTTGTTTGACAACTTTTTTAATAGAGTGGGCATTGTTATATTCACCACCATTAGCAATTGCAGCAAATGCAGAAGCTAATTGAGTAGGAGAGAATTCAGATGCTGAACCACCTAATACTTCAGATGGACCAATGTCTCCTTCATAATCTAACCCAACTTTTTTAGCAAAATCTTTTGGTGCATCGTTTCCGGCATTTTCTTTAGTTGATTGCCATGCTTTAAGTGCTGGAATATTAAAACTTTCACGTAATGCATCATAAAGTTTTACCGTACCGTGGCTCTTAGTATCATAGTTTCTAAATGTTACACCATCTACTTGATAAGATTCTTCATCTTGAATCGCATGGTTCGTTGCCCATGACATATTTTCAATTGCAGGACCATACGCTAAGAATGGTTTCAGTGAAGAACCAGTAGGGTGGGCATCAGTTGCTAAGTTTCTATCTACAATATCTTTATAATTTCTACCACCAGATATTGCGACAAGGCCACCATTTTCACTATCTACAATAGAAGAACCAACTTGTTGGTCTTCATTTTTATAATAGCTACCATTATTCACTCGATCTTGTAATGTTTGTTGAACATCTTTGTCCATATTCGTATAAATCTTAACGCCGCTATTTAATACAGAACCTAAATCTTCATCTTTAAATTCTTTATTATTCATAAGTTCAGATTTCACAAAGTTTACATATGAATCGTATGCCTCGTTTGAATTATCTTCACTTACTTCGCGATCTTCAGATGAACGTTGGACCAGATTGTCTTGTAAAGAAGTATTTTGTGCTTCTTCTTTTTGTTTCTTAGTAATTCTATTATGATATTCCATTAAATAAAGTACTGTATCTTTACGAGACTCAGCTTCTTTAGGATGATCATAAATGTTATAAGTATTTGGTACTTGTGGTAAACCAGCAAGATAAGCAGATTCCGCTAAATTCAAGTCTTTCAAATCTTTATTGAAATAATATTTAGCAGCAGCTTTCACGCCGTATACACCATCAGAGTAGTAAATTTTATTTAAGTACATCTCAAAAATTTCATCTTTACTATACTCTTGTTCTAATCTGTAGGACAAGTAAGCTTCTTGAGCTTTACGTGCAATTGATTTTTGATCTGTTAAGAATGAACGTTTAACTACTTGTTGTGTTAATGTTGATGCACCTTGTGAACCAAAGCCACCAGTGACGTTCTTAGCTACAGCACCAAAGAGACGTTTGTAATCAAGTGCTCCATGATCATAGAATCGATTATCCTCAGTAGCTAAAACAGCTTCTTTCATTGTCTTAGGTACTTCGTCTAAATCGACATGCTCTCGTCGTTGCCCATTATCGATTGTTTTAACTAAATCGCCATCTTTATCATAAATCTTAGCTGGCACGGGATCTTTTAATTTTGCTTCATTAAATGCAGGAGATTTCCAAGCATAATATGCAAACAACAAGATTCCTATTAAAGCTAGAACGATAAAGGCTATAATTAGAAACCCAAATATCTTAATAATCGTTCGTTTTATATTCCTATTCTTTTTTTGCTCGGACTTTCCATTCTTATTATTAGATTGAGAAGTCCTCTTTTTCTCCGTCATACGCGGTCCTCACTTTCATCTAATATCAACTTATCAACTGTTTTGAGATAATTCAATCGTGGTTGATACTGATAAGGAATATAGTAACCATTTTTTCTTATTTCTTCAACCGTTACCGACTTTTTAATCTCTTGAATGTGTCTCTCCCAAAACTTTTTGAAATTTGCATATGGGAGCAAATACACTTCATCGAGCGATTTAAAGCGAATTAATAAAAATACAATCCCTTGTTGTTGATAACATGCTTCCATATGTCGAACTTGATGTTCATGCATATTATTTAAAGGGAATGATGTTTTATTTTTTGTTTCTTTTGCTTCAAAATCTAAATAACGACCATGATAAATACCATTATAGTCTGTTGTCGACGGCGTTCTAAAATAAGCCTCATTTATTACTGCCTTACTTCTCATAGGATAATGAACATTCACTATCTGTATCGGGGTAGGCTTCTTATGTATTACAGCAATACCTCGATTTAAATAATAATCATTCGACAGTTCGATATCTTTTTCAAGTGACATACCTCTGCCACCATAATCAATTTTACTCGTTTGTCCCTTATGAGTTCGTCCGACCTGAGACTTATTTCTATTAAATGGCTTTCCATTTGGATAATTCATTTATTTTCACCACTTTAGTTTGGTCATCCAAAACCTGTTTCATTATACATGACTTTAGCAAATTTTTCCAAACTATGAAATATGAACCAATGTATTTATAAATACATCACATATATTTTAACGTGCTTTGCTCAATTAAACAATATTTGAAACAAAATAAAATAGTTAATCATATAAATGTTAAACGACACTTTAAAAATGACGAAGTAGGTCATTTATGGTAAATTTGTGAAGTAGGGGGAATCCTCATGCAACAACTATTAATGCAATTATTAAATGATGTTTTGAAAATGGTAGAAAAATACGAGACTGCCAAATCAACTGGCGAAGATTACGATTTTTATGTTGAGGTTGTACCATTCACAAATGATATTGATCAACAACTTAAAAAGCTAGTTACATATGAGCAACAAGTAATTCAATTACAATATATGAATAAACAAAAATTCGATTTACTTATTTCAAATATTGAATCTTTATCTGTTGAATGTCACTTTAAACGTACGAGCAGAAAATTATTTAATGAAAAAGTAAAGGCTGTTCAATATGATTTAAGCTACATACAAAGAAATGAGCAATTTTTATGATTAAAACTGTATATGTTACTGGATATAAGTCGTTTGAACTTAATATTTTTAAAGATGATGCACCTGAAGTTTCCTATTTAAAAAAATTTATTGAACATAAATTAAAACAGTTGATTGAAGAAGGCTTAGAATGGGTATTGATACAAGGACAGATGGGTATAGAGCTATGGACAGCAGAGGTCGTGTTAGCGTTGAAAGCAACCTATCCAGATTTAAAATTAGGAATTATCACACCGTTTTATGGTCATATTGATAGATGGAACGAACAAAATCAAGCAAAATATAATCATATTGCGCATCATGCTGATTTTGTTGATAGCGTATTCCATTCTTCATATGAAGGGCCTCATCAATTTAAACAAACCGATCAATTTATGTTAGCACATTCTGATACAACGCTTTTGATTTATGATGAGGAACAAGAAGCTAGTCCAAAGTTCTTTAAGCAGATGTTAGTTGATTTTATGGAAAAAACAAATTATACTTGTGATATTGTGACGTTCGATGAGTTAACTGAATTCATCAACGACTTGCAGTGGTCTCAAGAGCAAAGTTTCGAATGAGGTGGAGAAAAATGTCAGAAGTTTCATTAAAATTATCAGCAAAAGATATTTATGAAAAAGATTTTGAAAAAACTATGACGCGTGGTTATAGAAGGGAAGAAGTAGATGCTTTCTTAGACGACATCATAGCTGATTATCAAAAAATGGCAGATTTAGATAATGAAGTAGTTAAACTTTCAGAAGAAAACAACAAATTAAAAAAAGAACTTGAAGAGTTAAGATTACGTGTAGCAACATCGAGACCACAAGAAAATAAAAACTTCTCTTCAAACAACAATGCTACAACTAAGAATAATAGTAGTAACAACAATGTTGATATATTAAAAAGAATATCCAACCTAGAAAAAGCTGTTTTCGGTAAATAATCAACTATTATCACATAGAGAATATGATGATGACCGTAGATATAGCAGCATCTACATAAAGATAAGTTTTGAATTCGTTCAAAACTTATCTTATTTTTTATTTGTTTAGGCTATAAAATAATGATATACTTCTAAAGATGGTGTTTCGGGTAATCGCTATAGCGATATAGAGGAAAGTCCATGCTCACACAATCTGAGATGATTGTAGTGTTCGTGCTTGATGAAACAATAAGTCAAGGCATTAAGTTGACGGCAACGAAATAACCTAAGTCCTTAGATAAGGTTAGATTAGTTTGAAAGTGCCACAGTGACGGAGCTTTTGCAGAAATGCAAAAGGTGGAACGCGGTAAACCCCTCGAGTGAGCAATCCAAATTAGGTAGGAGCACTTATTTAACGGAATTCAACGTATATATAAGACATACTTTTAAAAGTATGTAGACAGATGGTTACCACCTGCGTACGAGTGTTTCTAGTACACGTTAGCAGTACAATGGTACAAAACATGGCTTACAGAAATATCATCACTAGACCCAAGCTCTCCCAAATCGGAGAGCTTTTTTCATTGCTATAATCTATTAAAAACCTACGTTCCATACACATCTTTAGGCAATGTCATATCTATTTAAAATAACTTTTGATAAAATAAAAGCAAATCATTATAAAGAAGGAGCAAAACAATGTATCAATTACTAGCAGTATGCCCAATGGGATTAGAAGCAGTTGTAGCTAAGGAAATTCAGGAATTAGGTTACGACACAACTGTTGAAAATGGTAGAATCTTTTTTGAAGGCGACGAAACTGCCATTGTTAAATGTAATTTATGGTTACGCACAGCAGATAGAATCAAAATTGTTGTTGGCCAATTTAAAGCCACAACCTTTGATGAATTATTTGAAAAAACAAAGGCACTACCTTGGGAAACGCTCATTGAACAAGATGGTAATTTCCCAGTACAAGGTCGAAGTGTTAAATCTACATTATTTAGTGTACCTGATTGCCAAGCCATCGTGAAAAAAGCAATCGTTGAGCGTTTGAGACGTGCATATCAAGCAAGTGGCTGGTTAAATGAAACGGGCGCTAAATATCCAATTGAAGTAGCCATTTTAAAAGATAATGCACTTTTAACTATAGATACTTCTGGTTCAGGTTTAAATAAACGTGGTTATCGTTTAGCGCAAGGTGAAGCTCCTATCAAAGAAACACTTGCTGCTAGCCTTATCCGTTTAGCGAACTGGACAGGTGACACACCTTTAGTGGATCCATTTTGTGGTTCTGGTACGATAGCAATTGAAGCATGTTTAATCGCTCAAAATATTGCGCCTGGATTTAACCGTGATTTCGTTTCTGAGAATTGGGATATTATGCCAGATCGTTTATATGATGAAATGAGAGATGAAGCTGATCAACAAGCGAATTATGACCGTAAATTAGAAATTTATGCATCTGATATCGATCCTGAAATGATAGAAATAGCACGAAGGAATGCTGAAGAAGTTGGATTAGCCGACATCATTCAGTTTAGTGTTAAAGATGTTAATACACTTACCATTGATGAAGATAAACCTATGGCTTTAATAGGCAATCCACCTTATGGTGAACGTATCGGGGATAGAGATAAAGTAGAAGAAATGTACCGCTACATCGGAGAACTTATGCAACAACATTCACAACTATCTACATATATTCTTACAAGTAGTACAGAATTCGAATTTTTAGTAAATAAAAAAGCGACTAAACGTAGAAAACTATTTAATGGTTATATTGAATGTACATATTACCAATATTGGGGAGACAAAAAGCCTCGTTCTTAGTTTTTAGTGCAATTAGTATTTTGGAAAGCGGTGACTCAATTGAATACAGAATTTAAAAAAGGCTTTTTCTTTGCGTTCGGAGCATATATTCTTTGGGGTATACTCCCTATATATTGGGAATTAATTAGTGATATTGGTGCATTTGAAATATTAGCATTTAGAATTGTATTATCGATGGTGTTTATGTTATTCATCTTAATCATAACGAAAAATACGGCTCCATTTAAACGGGATATTAAACAACTTTTTACAAATCCTATCCAACTTATTGCTATCATTGCAGCGGGTTATGTTATTACAATAAATTGGGGTACTTTTATATGGGCCGTTACAAATGGACATGTACTTCAGTCAAGTTTAGGTTATTATATCAATCCACTGGTCAGTATTTTGTTGGCGCTTATATTTTTAAAAGAACGTTTTAATAAGCTTGAATGGATAGCCATAGGCCTAGCGGTTATCGGAGTACTCTATATGACGTTGAAAATGGGCGTCTTCCCAGGCATTTCATTGTTACTTGCAGGTTCTTTTGGTGTCTATGGATTAATTAAAAAAATAGTCCCTATCGATGCAATAAGTAGCATTACAATTGAATGTATTGTTACTGCTCCCGCTGGATTCATTTATTTATGGTATATTTGGCAAAATGGTGGTTTATCTTTTGGGATGAATAGTTCTTCATTTTGGTTAATCTTCTCAGGTGCGGTTACAGCTGTACCACTTATTTTGTTCTCGGCAGGTGCAAGACGTATTCCTTTATCTTTAACTGGTTTTATTCAGTACATAGGACCAACTTTAATGTTTATACTAGGAATATTTTTATTCAAAGAACCATTTGATATTGATCAATTAATCACATTTGTATTTATATGGATTGGTATTATTATATATAGTATTTCTCAATATTTTAAAATTAAGAAAGATAAAAATCCGATCACTCATTAGCCTTACTAAAAGTCTCTGTTCGTCGTTGCGAATAAGAGGCTTTTTTAATACCTTAAAATCTAAGCGTATACAATCGAATTCATTGATTACGTTTAAGTAGTTAGAAATAGGATAACTATAATATTGTGAGTACTATGAAGTGTCATTAAACAGAAAATGTGAACTTTCAAGCATTTATAATTATAATATAAACGAACCTAAAAATACCTTATAAACGATATGGACAACATATCTCGTATTACAATAAAAGAAATGGAGTGATTAAATGACTAAAGTATTAATATTGGGAGCTAATGGTGCTGTTTCTAAAGCGGCGATCAATTCATTTTTAGAAAACACTTCCTATACTTTGCGCTTATTTTTAAGAGATGCAAATCGATTACCTGATTACGCTTCTGATCGTATACGCGTTAGAGAAGGTGACGCAACAAATTTTGAAGATGTAAATCGTGCTATGGAAGACGTTGATATCGTTTTAGCTTCGTTATCTGGTGAATTAGATAAAGAAGCACAGACCATTGTAGATGCAATGAATGCGAATAATGTCAAAAGACTTATTTTCGTTACTTCCATTGGTATATATAATGAAGTACCAGGGAATTTCGGATTATGGGTACAAGATCAAATTAGTGATTATTTAGTAATTTATAGAAAAGCAGCCGATATCATTGAACAAACTGATTTAGATTACACTATTTTTAGACCTGCCTGGTTAACACATACGAACGAAATCGATTATGAAATCACCAAAAAAGATGAACCTTTTAAAGGGACAGAAGTTTCTAGAAAGAGTGTGGCAGCCGTTGCAGTACAAATTGCTAAAGATCCAGCCCTTTATTCAAGAGATAATATAGGGATTAATAAACCCAATACTGATTTTGACAAACCTAGATGGAAGTAGAATAAGTCAATTTTAAAATAATTATGATTCAAGCTAAAGCACATGCATAATTACTAATAACTTAATAAATTGATAAAAAAGACTGAGACATAAATTAATGTTTCAGTTTTTTTATGTTTAAACCATCCTTAGCGCATGATTATAATTTTAAATATTAACTTATTGAAGTCGTAGCATTTTCACTGCTACTTCAACATCTTTAAATTCACTAATTTGTCGAATTCCATGCAAGTCCAGATTTATTGCAACGACAGAGCGCATGAATACACATAATTTTATATCTAGCGTTTTCAAGGTGGAATAATACACTTGTAGTCATGGTTTTTTGGAGTATTATAATTATTGTATTGTACAATATTTTTTTATTTCAAAAAATCGAAAGGATTTTTATTCTATGTTAAAAATATTTTTGCTGTTTGTCTCCCTAATTTTAACGTCAGTTATTTTCGCTCCTGCTACTTATGCCACAAGTCCGTTATTAAATTTTAATGAGTCTCATTCTACTGTGATGACACAAACTACTAAAATAAATGATACATTACTAAATGCGAATCAGCCTTCCCAAAATAAAGATACTTCAACACTTATTAATTACCCCGATGTCAATCAATATATAATTCAAAATAATATAAATCACTCAAACGTGATAAAGGACAGTAGAATGAATACACTTCCTAAATTGCCATATAAATATGGTACTTATAAAGGTGTTGTCATTCATGAAGTAGGCGAAGATAATCGAACGCTACAACAATGGGTTGATCGGATGTATGACACATATAAAATTGCCTTTGTACATGCATTTGTAGATAACAAAGAAATTCATCCGTGGCTTGCTGCATATATGTTAAAACAAAATGGTTTGACCCCTAGCTTTGCAGATAAGAATAAGGGGATAGGTACAATCATTAGTCATAATGCAGTAAGACAGTATTGGGGAGGTACGACACATGTTGATCCTATCGCTTATTATGGAAAATGGGGATATGATATGCAACAATTTTTCGAACTAGTGACCTATCATTATAATCATATGTAAGTTATGCCTAGTCATTCATTTGCACTAAATTATTTCATAATAAAATACAGTGGATAATTAAGATACTTAAAAAAGGTGTTATTTATAGTTCAACAAAATAGCCTTTTCTTATATAGCTATGATATCCAATGTTAAAAGCAGGGTGCATAAACAAATGCCCCCTGTTGTTTTGAGATGTAAAGTGAATATATTTAAAATATGGTGTAGTTAGCATGACAATAAATAATTTTGTAATGCCATAAATTGAATATGGTGCATAAAAATATAGACTGTCACTTTAAGTAATTATTTATTCAATGACTAATGCTAATTAACTTCAAAAAAGTTCTAAGTTGTTTGATAAAATTTGCAATGAAACAATTTAATTTCAAATACTTACTTTAGACATGCAATCATTTGTTATACAATAAGGATTAATTACATATAAGTAATAAAGGGGATACGAAAGATGTCTAATACTGAGCAACTCGATATTTTATATAAATTAAAAAAAGAAGTAGAAAAATCTAAAAACGATAGACTGGTTCACATTATCAATCAGGTTATTAAAAAGATGTTTTTAGAACAATATACAGCGACATTTGTTGGTCACTTCTCGGCTGGTAAATCCACATTAATCAATTTGTTATTAGAAGAAAGTATTTTACCAAGCTCACCTGTACCAACTACTAGTAATACCGCAATTGTATCTGTTGCTGAACAACCTGGTATCATTGCTAATTTAAGCCATCAACAATACACAATCTTAAATAACTACGATGAAGTGAAACAAATGAATCGCGAGAATTTCGATGTAGAATCTGTTGAAATTAAATTTCCATCAACTAAGTTTAATAAAGGCTTCACATTACAAGATACACCTGGGGTAGATTCAAATGTTGCAACGCACCAATCTAGCACTGAAGAATTTATGTATACAAGTAATATATTATTTTATACTGTAGATTATAATCACGTACAATCATCATTAAACTTTCAGTTTATGAAACAACTTAATCAAGCAGGTGTACCAGTCGTATTTGTGATAAATCAGATAGATAAGCATAATGAAGAAGAAATTAGTTTCGAAACATTTAAGCGTCGTGTAGATAAATCCATCAATGAGTGGGAAATCGACCTAGATCAAACATTTTACGTTTCAAAATATGAACATGAGCATAATGAAATCACGTCACTTTCTAATTATTTAATAGAGAAAGATACGCATCGTGAATCTATAGCTGCTTATGTAGAACGCATTGTTAAATTTATTACTAACGAACAATTATCTTATGTACAATATGAAATTCAGGATTTACTAGATAAGTTAGATATTAATGAAGCGGATTTTGATCAAGCTTATCTTAATTTCAAACAACATCAAGTAGTTAGTGAAGAAGCCAAACTGCTAAACAATCCTGAAGAATTATATGATTTTTTAAAGCAAAAGAGAAAAGCAATCATCGATAATGCTTATATCATGACGCATGACACAAGAGAAAAAATCAGAATATACTTAGAAAGTCGCACAAAAGATTTTAGTGTTGGCGGATTATTTAATAAAAAGAAAAAGACAGAAGAAGAACAACAACGACGATTAACTACAGTCTTAGAACACTTACAAGATAAAGTTAATCAAGAAATACGACAACCATTAAGAGAAGATATGTCATTTTTAACGAGATTCATCAATTCATCTGATATAAATGATGAGATTTTAAATCAACATTACACTATCCCTTCATCATTGATTAACGATTTATATCAAATGCAAATAACGATTAGTAATCAATATGTATTAACT
Organism: Staphylococcus sp. LKG3-1; assembly: GCF_048568385.1. Lineage (NCBI taxonomy): Bacteria > Bacillati > Bacillota > Bacilli > Caryophanales > Staphylococcaceae > Staphylococcus > Staphylococcus sp. LKG3-1. The sequence goes on along the minus strand of NZ_CP183796.1, from coordinate 561,034 downwards.
TTCTGCGACGATTTGATGAAAGCACTTAAACAACATATTGCTAAAGCATCAGATCCATTATTTAAAAAAGCTATAAGCCATGCGCAAGCTAATGATATTGGTACAGAACAAGCAGATGATTACAATGATTATGAGAAGTTTATAGAAATGCGTAGCTTAAGAGAGTCATTAGAAACACAAAACTATATGCATTACTATATTCACATGGACGATTCTCTTGATAAATTGATAGATAGAAAAGAAATTACTTTCACACCGAAAAACAACAAAACTAATCTAAAGAAACAAACAAAATCTGATGTAAGTAAACAGCAGAAGCATTCCAATAATACTCAAAATATTAAAAATGCCTTGAATACCATAAAAGATGTACCATTATTCGAACAAACAAAATCAGATATAGAAGAAACGCTTAAGAGATTAGATAAGAAAATAATAAAAATTGGTGTTTTTGGCACATTTAGTGCAGGTAAAAGTAGTTTAATCAATGCACTCTTAGGAGATGCATACTTAGTGAGTTCGCCCAACCCAACGACAGCTGCAATGACCGAATTAACTTATGGTCATGAAAGCCAAATCACATTAAAATCCTCTAAACAATTATTAGAAGAATTAAATCATGTGTTTGAAGTAGAAAATAAAACATTTAAAACAATTGAAGATTTTCTATCTAAAAACACGAATAAATTGAAAGCAACATTAGAGAAAAATAAGTTAGCTTTTGTGAACGCTGTTGAAAAGCATTACGATATGTACCAAGACATGCTCAAAGATGGGCAAACACATACGATTGCACAAGATGAAATTAAAAAGTGGAGTGCAGAGGATGAATATGCAACGTTTGTTAATACAGTTCATCTAAATATACCTTTAGAATGGTTGAAAGATAAAATTATAGTAGATTCATTAGGTTTACATTCAAATAATCAGCGTCATACGAATGAGACAGAAAAAGTACTAACTTCTTCCGATTTAATACTCTATGTTAGTTATTTTAATCATTCATTTACGGAAAATGATAAACGTTTTATTGAACATATGAAAGAAATGAATCAATTGAACGAAAATCAGGCCTTTAAAATGATTGTCAATGCTACTGATTTAGCAGAAACGGAAGAGGATTTAAATGCTGTTATTGAGTATGTCGGTGATGCTTTAAGTCAAGTCAATATGGATTCAGATATTTTTGCAGTATCAAGTAGAGAAGCACTGAAATCAGGCAATGAGGGTATCAAACGCCTTCAAGACAGTATTCAGCACTTTACTCAAATCGAATCCAAAGATATCTTACAGCAACAAATGTTAAATCAATTAAAAAATATTTCTGAAGCTTATGAGCAAATGATTGAAGAATTTAACAATAATAAAAAACAAATTGAACAAAGAAAACAAAAGCTACAAGAATATAAAAATTCTTCAATTTTCAACAATAATATATTACAAATTGCTGAACAACGCACATCAAATGAAGTAGAAGATCAACTATACCATTTAAATGAACGATTAAAACTACAATTACAAGACGAGGTTAAATCTATTTACAATGGACAAATGACAAAAAATAGTAATTTTAATGATGAAAAACGTCAATCAACCAAAATTTACTTAGATCAGATTCACCAACGTCTATATTTAGAACAGTCCCTTTTAGTAGAACGTATCAAGAAGTATTTTCATGAACAAGTATATGCAGAGATTGCACCATTAAAACAAAAGCTTGAACAAGTACATGTATTTATACAACCTGAGTTTAGTCAAGAAATGATTGAACTTGATGACCCTTATTTAAAAATTGATTTAGAAACCATGCTCAATGCTTTACCAAAAGGTTTAACTAAGAAAACGATTTTGCAACCTAAATCTCAAAGTGCGATTCAAGAACAAATCACACACGAAACCATAGCACTTTTAGCACCTTGTATTGCAAATTTAAGACAAGCAATGAGCGACATTGTCTCTACAATGGATTACAATGCTGAAACTAAATTCAAAACATTAGAAAAAGAAGCGCATCATCAAATTCAAGAACTATTAGCATTTGAAATGGACGACGCTCTTATTAAACAATTACAAGAAACAAACGAAAAATTAAAAGCATTATTGTAAAAATAGAAAGAGGACACAATATGACCAAAAAAATATTACTAATAGACGGCATGGCTTTATTATTTCGCCACTTCTTTGCAACAAGTTTGCATAAACAATTTATGAGAAATTCATCAGGTATACCTACAAATGGTGTTCAAGGATTTGTTCGCCATGTGTTTACCGCTATCAATGAAATACAGCCTTCTCATGTCGCAGTGTGCTGGGATATGGGTAAATCAACATTTAGAAATGATATGTTTGATGGATATAAACAAAATAGACCTGCACCACCAGAAGAATTGATTCCACAATTTGACTATGTCAAAGAAGTTTCTAATCAATTTGGATTTGTAAATATTGGCGTTCAAAATTATGAAGCTGATGATGTTATCGGTACACTTGCACAACAATATTCTGATCAAAATCAAGTTTATGTCGTAACAGGTGATAAAGATATTTTGCAATGTATTAATCCTAATGTAGAAATATGGCTAACTAAAAAAGGCTTTAATATTTATAACCGTTATACTTTAGATCGTTTTCAAAGTGAATACGGGTTGAATCCTTTACAATTAATCGATGTCAAAGCATTTATGGGAGACACAGCTGATGGTTATCCAGGTGTGAAAGGGATTGGTGAAAAAACAGCAATTAAACTCATTCAAAATCACGGGTCTGTAGAATCTGTTTTAAATGCATTAGATCAATTAACACCAGGTCAAAGAACTAAAATCGAAGCTAATATCGATAACCTTAAATTGTCAAAAACATTAGCAGAAATTCATACCAAAGTGCCTCTAAATACAGTCGATTTGCTGGATAAGATGCAATTTGGAACAGAACTTACTAAAATTCTTAATATATGTAAAGAACATGAGTTGTATGTTTCTGGTAAATATCTATCCACACATTTCAGTTAAATTCATAATTTAACTATCATAACAATGTGAATAATGTAGTAGGCAAGACACAGGAAAAGATTTTGATAGAAAATGTTTTTTTGCACCAAATGATTAAAGCTGGCTAATTTAAAAATTTACAAACCTAACTCATTTTTTGAATCGACAAATAAGATGATAAAGTGCAAGATTATACAGTTATTTCTTTATTTAAAAACGAGACTGAGGCAACTATTAATGTCTCAGTCTCGTTTTTCGATTCATAACCGCTTCTTTGTAGTAGCTTTAGATAGCGTTATGATTTTTTGTTATGTTTGGTTATTTGATATAAACTTTGTTTTGCATGATGATTCGCTTCTTTATTTTGGTTTCTCGGTACCCAACGAACAAAGAGTAATTCAAATTTTTGTTCTAATTTTATAATTTCATTATAGTAAGATTTGAATTTTTCATTTTTTACATTCCCTCTATTAAAACTATCTTCGATAAGTTTAGAATCCGTATATACAAGGCCAGTTGTTATATTATGTGCTATAGCACATTCCAACGCGAACTGAAACGATGCCCATTCAGCACTATGGTTATCCATTTGACCCAATGATTTCGTGTAATGAAATCGTTCTTCTTCTGTGATAATGACAACTGCACTGGCACTTTCACCAGGGTTGCCAGCTGTAGCAGCATCAAAATATATTTTCGCCATTCATATCATCCTTATAACTATATTTACATTTATACTACCAAACAAATGGTACTTGTTCTATATAAGTGAAACGATACTAATCGGATATTTAGACATTTTGACGTAAGGTGATGTATAATAAATAACATACTATAAAGGTCGGAATTAAAGGAGGCTGTTATATTGAAAAATATGTTCATCATACATGGTTACCAAGCTAGCACCGAAAGTCATTGGTTTGAATGGTTAGCAACACAGATGAAATCCTATGATTATCATACTGAAATCGTGTATTTACCAAATACTAATGACCCCGATTTAGATGCTTGGGACAGCGCAATTCAACATAGTTTAAATCATAAACTCGATAAAGATTCTATCATTGTTGCTCATAGCCTGGGTGTGGTTACCGTTTTAAATTATTTATCAAAAGTAGAGGTATTTAGTAATATAAAAGGGCTGTTTTTAATTTCAGGTTTCAATGAACCTTTACACAATCTCCCTGAATTGAATCAATTTATCAATCAAACACAAGTACAATTTGAAAATATTAATGCGCAACATATCATGACCATAGGTGGAGATAATGACCCAATTGTCGACATAAATGCAACAAACCGATTATCTCAACAATTAAATACAGAAACAGTCGAACTGCATCATAATGGACACTTCCAAGATTGCGATGGTTATCTTACTTTTGATTTTCTTAAAAATCAAATCACTGCTAGTTTAAATAATAAAAACTCTGAAATTGGCATTTAACCAATTTCAGAGTTTTTAATAACCTTCATCTAATTTACTAATTTTTCCTTTACGATACATGGATTTCGCCCAGTAACCAAATGGTACATTAAATATCGTTGAGATTACTTTCAATAGATACGTAGTAATAAAAATTTCAAATACTGCTGCATTTGGCATTGAACCATAAAATGCAATGGTTACAAATAAAGCAGTGTCGATTATGTTACTTATGATCGTACTACCATATGCTCTAATGATAAATGTTTTATCTGAGCTAAACACTTTTTTTATTAACGAGAAGAGTAGTACATCTAAATGTTGTCCGATTATATAGGCAACCACTGATCCCAATGCAATTCTTGGCACAAGATTAAATATTGATTCCAACGCACCTTGCGAAGTATCAATAGATGATGGTGTAAAATGCAGCGACATTTGCATTACGATAATCATAACAAGTGTTGAACTAAAGCCAATCCAGACTGCACGCTTTGCAACTTTTCTACCATAAATATCATTTAAAATATCTGTGGCAAGATATATAGAAGCAAACATTACATTACCTAATGTTGCTGAAATAGTAAATATGTCGATTGTTTTAAGAACTTGGATATTAGCAAGTACAGTTCCAATTGCAATCCATGCGATTAATCCCTGTTTCCCAAACAAGCGATACATAGCTACTAATAATAAAAAGGTAACTAAAAATGTTAGTACACCAAATATTTCGTTAAACAATTTAAATTCCTCCTAAATTTTGATAATGCGGGAGTTTAGAAACCGCAAAATAAACAACTAAGTAATTTTATCAGAAAAAATTAAAAATACAAGTGTGTTTATTCATATCGTACATAAAAAGTTGAATATCTATTTTCATAAATTTAAAGATTAAACAATCCTAGTTACAAATGATATAATGTCTTCAAGTGTCAAAACATTATAAAATGAATCAATCGATAGAAATATGATATTTTAAGTAATATAGGAGCGTGACAAACATTCTTACTTATTCTGAAAAAGAAGCTATGGCTTCAATAGATGATTTAATGAACACTTATTGCAAATCATGTTTACTCAAACATCATATAAGAAAGTCAGAAGGTAAAACACAAGCACATCATTTTTGTATAAATGAATGTTCAATCGGCAAAGAAATTAAACAATTAGGAAATGAGTTACAATAATTAGGAGGCATTTTATTATGGATATTTTAGAAGTATCACAAACACCAAACCCAAATACAATGAAAATCGTTTTACAATTATCAGGTGAAGATTACAAACCGAATACCTTTACTGCAGTAAAAGATAATCAACCTGAGTTTATTAACGATATTTTACAAATCGAAGGAATAAAATCTATTTTCCAAGCAATGAATTTTATCTCCGTAGATAAAAAGGCGGACTATGAGTGGGAAACACTATTACCTGAAGTAACTAAAACCTTAGAAGAAATATAAAAAGGAGTTTTCTGAATGGAAATTGTACGTGTCGAACCAACGCCCAGTCCCAACACAATGAAAATTGTTTTGAATGAGAAAAGAAAAGATAATAAGTCAAATACGTATACAACTATTCTTGATAATCAGCCCAAGTTTATCAATGATGTATTAGCAGTTGATGGTGTGAAATCTATATTTTACGTTATGGATTTTTTAGCTGTAGATAAAAAGCCCAAATATGATTGGGAAGTTTTATTACCTAAAGTAACAGCAACATTAAGCGACGAATCTGAATCTATTGTTACACCAGCACCAGATGAACACTTTGGCGAAGTTAGGGCAGAAGTACTTGAGTTCAAAGGGATCCCATACCAGGTTAAACTTACTTCTAGTACTGAAGAAAAACGTAAGCAATTACCTGAAGTGTATATTGATAGTATGCTTGCAGCTCAAAAAGATGATGACAATATCGTTTTCCAACGTAAATGGGAAGACTTAGGTATACGTTATGGTGAATTAGATGATATTATGTCTGAAGTCACTGAAGAAATCCTAGCACTTTATCCTGAAAAAGATTTAAACCATCTTGTAGAAAATGCTTTAAATACAGATGTCGTTATTCCTGAAAAAAAATACCAACATGTGACGCTTGAGACTTATCAAGCAACTGATGATTGGAAAGAACGCTTAAGAATGTTAAAAGCTTTCCCAACACCAACAGAAAGAGATTTCCCATTATTAGGTGATGCTGTTAGTGAAGAAGAGAAAACACCATTAAGACGTGAAGCGATCGTGTTGCTTGGTATGATAGAAGATAAAGCAGTATTACCTTATTTATTTAAAGGATTACATGATAAAAGTCCAGCAGTCAGAAGAACAGCTGGTGATTGTTTAAGCGATTTAGGATTCAAACAAGCTTTGCCTGAAATGGAAAAAGCATTAGATGATCCCCATAAAATAGTAAGATGGCGAGCTGCTATGTTTATATTTGATGAAGGCGGTCCTGAACAACTTGATGCACTTCGCACACATGAAAATGACCCTGCATATGAAGTTAAACTTCAAATAGAAATGGCAATAGCAAGAATTGAAAATGGTGATGAAGCATTAGGTTCTGTGTGGAAACAAATTGCTAATAGAAATAAATCGTAATAATTTGATGATATGAATTTATAAAGGAGTGTTTTAAATGAATGCATATGAAGCATACATGAATGAACTTGCAACTCAAATGCGTAGTGAATTAACTGGACGTGATTTCAAAAGTTTAGAAACCGCAGATGAAGTATCTAACTTTATGACAAATGTGGGTAGTGACGATACAACATTTGTTGTTATTAATTCAACATGTGGTTGTGCAGCTGGTTTAGCAAGACCAGCGGCTGTTACAGTTGTAGAACAAAATGATAAAAAACCTACAAATAAAGTAACAGTATTCGCAGGTCAAGATAAAGAAGCTACTGCAACAATGCGTGATTATATCCAACAGGTTCCATCTAGTCCATCCTATGCGCTTTTCAAAGGACAAGAATTGAAACATTTTATACCTCGTGAACACATTGAAGGTAGAGATATTCAAGATATTTGTATGGACATTAAAGACGCATTTGACGATTACTGCTAAATGGTTCGTATGGTTATATAAATATCGCTTTTAAATCGTATTGAATAACATAGCGTAAAAATTCATTAAATGGTCATTATGCCAACTTACTGTGTCTAAACAAGCCAATAAGATATAGTAAGTTGGCATTTATTCCATAAAAATAAGTACTAACGCGTATAACGTTTACAAAAAATGATGTATAATTTACTCAAAGTACATTATTTTTACATAATTAATGTTAAATCCTTTAACTTATAACAATTATCCAATAAGATACAAATAAAATTAATTTTGGAAGGAGTGGATTAAATGTTAAATGCTTTTGATCAAGCGTATCATCAATTATGTGAAGAAATTTTAGAAATCGGTAAACAAAAGAATGATCGCACAAATACTGGAACCATCTCAAAATTTGGTCACCAACTGAGGTTTGATTTATCAAAAGGCTTCCCATTACTAACAACTAAAAAAGTATCATTTAAATTAATTGCTACAGAGCTCTTATGGTTTATCAAAGGAGATACAAATATTAAGTATTTACTTCAATATAATAACAACATTTGGAATGAGTGGGCATTCGAAAAATTTGTTCAATCCAAAGACTATAACGGACCCGACATGACTGATTTTGGCCATAGGGCACAAAAAGACGAGTCCTTTAACCTAATCTATAAAGACGAAATGAACCAATTTAAAAAACGTATTTTAAATGATGATGATTTTGCTAAAAAATATGGTGATTTAGGTAATGTTTATGGTAAACAATGGCGTGATTGGGAAGATAAATATGGTAATCATTATGATCAATTAAAAACGGTGATCAATCAAATTAAAACGAATCCTAATTCAAGACGTCATATCGTATCTGCATGGAATCCAACAGAAATTGATACAATGGCGTTACCACCTTGTCATACAATGTTTCAGTTTTATGTTCAAGATGGCAAATTAAGTTGTCAATTATACCAAAGAAGTGCAGACATCTTTTTAGGGGTTCCTTTTAACATCGCAAGTTATAGTTTATTAACTCACCTCATCGCGAAAGAATGTGGCCTTGAAGTTGGAGAATTTGTACACACCTTTGGCGATGCACATATATACTCTAATCATATCGAAGCTATTGAGACACAATTAGCACGAGAAAGCTATAATCCACCAACACTTAATATCAATTCAGATGCATCTATTTTTGATATTGATTACGAGGATTTAGAAATTGTTGATTATGAATCACATCCAGCGATTAAAGCACCCATCGCAGTTTAAATGGGAAGTGACTTAAAAACATCAATAATTTATTATATAATGCACTTTGTGTTTCATATTAAACTGTTTTCATTTCAATATTAGGAGGAACATTATGACACTTTCAATACTTGTAGCCCATGATCAACAACGGGTTATTGGCGTAAATAACCAATTGCCTTGGCATTTACCTAGTGATTTAAAGCACGTTAAGTCGTTAACTACTGGAAATACGCTTGTCATGGGTCGTGCAACATTTGAATCTATCGGGAAACCTCTTCCTAATAGAAGAAATGTTGTGTTAACTAGAAATAAATCATTTAAACCAGAGGGTGTGGATGTTATCCATTCTTTCGAAGAAATCTACAACTTACCTGGCCATGTTTTTATATTTGGTGGCCAGTCCTTATTTGAAGAAATGATAGATAAGGTTGATGATATGTATATTACTGTTATTGAAGATAAATATAACGGTGATACTTTTTTCCCACCATATACATTTAAAGACTGGGAAGTCGCATCATCAAATAAAGGTGTATTGGATGAAAAAAATACGATTCCTCATACCTTTTTACATTTAATCCGTAAGGGAACTTCATAGGAGGAAATTTATGATAAAAAAGAAAATTGTTACTGATTCAACATCTGATTTATCACATGAATATTTAAATGAAAATAATATTCATGTGATACCTCTTAATTTAACAATTGATGGTGAATCCTACATTGACCAAATAGATATATCGTCGGAAGAATATATTCAAAAACTGGAAGAAAATGCTGATACTAAAACAAGTCAACCTGCTATCGGTAAGTTCATTGAATTATACGATGAACTAGGCGAAGATGGTTCTGAAATCATAAGCATTCATATGACATCAGGTTTAAGTGGAACTTATCAGACTGCACTGCAAGCTAGCGAAATGACTGATAGTAAAGTTACTGTCATTGATTCTAAGTCTATTTCTTTTGGTTTAGGTTACCAAGTGCAACACATTGTTGATTGGAATAATACTGGACTATCAACAAATGAAATCGTTGAAAACATTGTTGAACTACAAAAAAACATTAAACTTTATGTTGTTATAGGACAATTAAACCAATTAATTAAAGGCGGACGTATTAGCAAAACGAAAGGTTTAATTGGTAATATGATGAAAATCAAACCAATCGGAACACTCGAAGACGGAAAGATTGAATTAATTCATAATTCTCGAACTCAAAATGCAAGTGTTCAGTTCCTCAAAAAAGAAGTGAGCGCGTTTATCGGTGATAAAAATGTAAAATCTATCGGTATTGCACATGCAAATATTATTGAATTCGTAGACAAAGTAAAAAAACATTTTTCAGAAGAGTTCAACTTTACAAAATTCGACACGAACGTTACAACACCTATCATTTCAACACATACAGGACAAGGTGCTATCGGTTTAGTCGTATTACGATCATAAAGTACTACTTCAAAGCGCGCTATGACTATACTCAAAATGAAATTGGTCTTATTTAATATATAAACAGTTTCATAGCAAATCGCTTAAAATAATGGTAACTTTATGACAAAATAGATATAGGAGGTATATTATGGCTTATGCGACATTAGCAGGAGGATGTTTTTGGTGTTTAGTTAAACCATTCACTTCATATCCTGGTATCGAAAATATTATTTCTGGTTATAGTGGTGGACATACAGATAACCCAACTTATGAAAGTGTAAGTACAAATCAAACTGGGCATGTCGAGGCAGTCCAAATTACTTATAACTCAGAAATTACTTCCTTCGAAAATATATTAGACGTTTATTTCAAAACGTTTGATCCTACTGATAACGGTGGTCAATTTTTTGATCGTGGAGAACATTATGAGCCTGCTATTTTTTATCATGATGAAAATCAGAAAAAAGCAGCCGAAGCTAAAATTCAACAATTAAATGAACAAGGTATCTTTAACAAACCTGTCATTACACCCATTAAACCATATAAAAACTTTTATCCAGCTGAAACTTATCATCAGGATTACTATAAAAAGAATCCATTGCATTATGAACAGTATCAACGTGGATCAGGTCGGAAAAATTTTATAGAAAAGCATTGGGGGAAACAAAATGATTAAAAAGAATAAAAATGATTTAAATGAAATGGAGTATTTAGTTACACAAGAAAATGGTACAGAACCGCCATTTCAAAACGAATACTGGAACCACTTTGAAAAAGGTATTTACGTTGATAAAATTTCAGGTAAACCATTATTCACTTCTGAAGAAAAATTCGAATCAGATTGTGGTTGGCCAAGTTTTTCTAAGGCATTAGCCGATGAAGAAATCGTTGAATTAGTCGACAAAACATTTGGCATGGTGCGCACTGAAGTACGTTCTGAAGATGCAAATAGCCATTTAGGTCACGTATTCAATGACGGACCAAAAGAAAGCGGCGGTCTGAGATATTGCATTAATTCAGCAGCTGTACAATTTATACCATATGAAAAATTAGAAGAACTAGGATATGGAGATTTAATACCACATTTTGAAAAATAAGGAGCGAACATATTATGTTTAAAAAATTATTTGGTAAAGGCAAAGAGGTCAATAAAGAAAGCGCGATTTATGCACCAATCACTGGGGAATATGTAAAAATCGAAGATATACCAGATCCAGTATTTGCTCAAAAAATGATGGGTGAAGGCTTTGGTATAAATCCAACAGAAGGTGAAGTTGTTTCACCAATCGATGGTAAGGTAGATAATGTTTTCCCAACGAAACATGCTATTGGATTAAAAGCTGAAAATGGCCTAGAATTACTTGTTCATATTGGTCTTGATACCGTGCAATTAGATGGTGAAGGCTTTGACATTCTAGTTGAAAGTGGCGACGTGGTTAACGTTGGAGACCCATTATTAAAATTTGATTTAGACTATATAAAAGAAAATGCAAAATCAGTTGTTTCACCAATTATTATCACAAATTCTGACAACACAGCATCTATTTCAGTGGCTGATGTAACAACTGTGACTAAAGGTGAAACTAAAATTGTTGATGTGACAATGAACTAATGAAAGACCATTCATTTTATCATTTTGCCCTTACAGCACGTGGGCGTAAAGATGAAAAAGGTGAATTAGCAGAAGAAATATTTGATGATTTATCTTTTCCAAAACATGAAAAAGACTTTCATATACTGTCAGATTATATAGAAACACAAGGGCATTATACTATTTCATTATCCGTTTTTGATGATTTATACGAGGAATATACCGAATGGTTAAAATTTTAATTACTTTAACATTTGAGTAGCACGATTAAAATATATTAAAATAATAAGGTATCATTTGTTGCTGGGATTAATCTAAATGATTCAATCCCAGCTCATTTTATTTGTAATGATTTTTTACAATATTAATTTTTTACATATGTATTGGAAGTGATTAAATGTCAGAAAGTAAAGACACAACTGAAGTGAATCAAGAAGTAAATGAAAAAGCATCATCGCAATCAACAAAGAAACAAATAAATTTCAAACGTAGTCACTTTATTATTATATTAATAGTTACAATACTTGTAACTGCTGTGATTGCAGTATTTGCAACGATTGGGATCAGTCATTGGACAAGTGGTTTAAATAGTAATCAACGTGCTGAGATGAAAAAAGTAGAGCAAGTTTATCAAACACTAGATGATGAATACTATAAAGATACTAGTTCAGAAGAGCTGGGGACAGCAGCGATTGATGGCATGGTAAAAAAATTGGATGACCCTTATTCAGACTATATGACCAAAAAAGAAACTAAATCATTTAATGAAGATGTATCAGGTGATTTTGTAGGTATTGGGGCTGAAATGCAAAAGAAAGGGAATCAAATTCAAATTACAAGCCCTATGAAACAATCACCTGCTGAAAAGGCCGGAATTCAGCCTAAAGATGTGGTTACTAAAGTGAATGGTAAATCGATTAAAGGACAGCCTTTAGAAGCAATTGTTAAAAAAGTTAGAGGAAAACAAGGTACAAAAGTAACACTAACCATTGAACGCGGTGGACAAGCTCACGACATCACAATAAAACGAGATAAAATTCATGTCAAAAGTGTTGAATACCAAAAACATGGCGATGTCGGTGTCTTTACTATCAATAAATTCCAAAATAGTACATCAGGCGAATTAAAATCTGCCATCATTAAAGCACACAAAGATGGCATCCGTAAAATTGTATTGGATTTACGTAATAATCCTGGAGGCTTATTAGATGAAGCTGTTAAAATGGCAAACATTTTCATTGATAAAAATGAAACAGTTGTTCAATTAGAAAAAGGCAAACATAAAGAAGCAATTAAGGCTTCAAATGATGCCTCAAAAGAAGCCAAAGATATGGATGTTTCTATTTTAGTAAATAAAGGCTCAGCTAGTGCTTCAGAAGTTTTCACAGGTGCTATGAAAGATTATAATAAAGCCAAAGTTTATGGTTCAAAAACATTTGGTAAAGGCATTGTGCAGACTACACGAGAATTTGAAGATGGTTCATTATTAAAATTCACTAATATGAAATGGTTAACGCCAAAATCTCATTATATTCATGGAAAAGGCATTACTCCTGATAAGAAAATAGAAGAACCTGCATATCAATCATTAAATGTTATCCCAAGCAATAAAACATATCAGTTGGGTGACGATGATAAAAATGTTAAAACAATGAAGGTGGGATTGAATGCATTAGGCTATCATATTAATAATCAGTCTACTGAATTTGATAGCGAACTAGAGGATGCACTCAAATCCTTCCAAAAGAAAAATAATTTAGATGTAAATGGCACATTTAACAAGTCAACGAATGAAAAATTCACACAGCAACTTGTTGAAAAAGCAAACAAAGAAGACACCGTATTAAATGAGCTTTTAAAAAAACTAAATTAATTTAAGAGGAGTCATCGGTTTATGATTAGAAAAGCAAATAAAAATGATTTATCTAGTATTTTAAACATTGTAGAAGAAGCTAAAACTATTATGAAGCAAGACAACAACAATCAATGGGATGAACATTATCCTTTAGAAGAACATTTTGAAGAAGATATTGAAAAAGACACACTTTTTGTTCTAGAAGAAAATTCTATTATTTATGCTTTTATAGTTGTCGACCAACAGCAATCAGAATGGTATGATGAATTAGAATGGCCAATTGACAGAAAAGGTGCCTATGTTATTCATAGATTGGCAGGATCATCTGAATATAAAGGTACTGCAACGCAACTATTTGATTTTGCAGTTAATTTAGCACTGAATCATAATATTCATGTGTTATTAACCGATACATTTGCTTTAAATAAGCGCGCACAAGGACTGTTTACTAAATTTGGCTTTAGCAAAGTAGGCGAAGCAAAAATTGATTATCATCCTTTTAATAAAGGTGAACCATTTTATGCCTATTATAAAAATTTAGAAGAATAGAGGTTATATTATGACGAAAATCGCATTTACCGGTGGAGGTACAGTTGGACATGTTTCCGTAAACCTAAGTTTGATTCCAACTGCAATAGAAGAAGGATACGATTCCTTTTATATCGGATCAAAAAATGGGATTGAACGTGAAATGATTGAATCTCAATTACCTTCAATTAAATACCACTCTATATCTAGTGGTAAATTAAGAAGGTATATTTCTTGGGATAATATTAAAGATATATTTAAGGTGTTAAAAGGTGTATTAGATGCTAGAAGTGTGCTAAAAAAAGAAAAGCCTGATTTACTATTTTCTAAAGGGGGATTTGTTTCAGTACCAGTCGTTATTGCTGCAAAATCTTTAAAAATCCCTACGATTATTCATGAATCTGATTTAACACCTGGTTTAGCAAATAAAATCTCATTAAAATTCGCTAAAAAAATATATACTACCTTTGAAGATACATTAAATTATTTACCTAAAGATAAAGCAGATTTTGTTGGTGCAACAGTGAGAGAAGACTTAAAAACTGGAGATAAACATAGAGGTTATCAACTGACAGAATTTAATAATGATAAAAAAGTATTATTAGTCATGGGTGGCAGTCTAGGCAGTAAAAAATTGAATGACATTATAAGACAAAATCTCGAGACACTTCAAGAGTCTTACCAAGTCATTCATTTAACTGGAAAAGGGCTATTAGACAATTCATATGTTGGCACTAAAGATTACATTCAATTTGAATTTGTTAAAGATGATTTAACGGATTTACTTGCTATTACAGATACAGTGATTAGTCGTGCTGGTTCTAACGCTATCTATGAATTTTTAGCGCTACGCATTCCAATGTTATTAATTCCTTTAGGTTTAGATCAATCACGTGGCGACCAAATTGACAATGCTAAACATTTTGAATCAAAAGGATTTGGTAAAACAATTCTCGAAGATACATTAACTGAAAATGAATTAAAAACACAATTGAGAGAAATTGAAACCAATCGCGATGATATCATTAAACAAATGCAAACATATAAAGAAAGCTTTACGCGTCAGGATTTATTCCAAAAGATAATAAACGATGCTTTAAGCGAATAGGAGGTACATGCAATGAGTCGTTGGAAAAGAATATCATTACTCATTATTTTTACGTTAATATTTGGCATCATTGCATTCTTCCACGAATCAAGACTGGGAAAGTGGATTGATAATGAAGTATATGAGTTCATTTATTCTTCTGAAAGTTTCATCACCACAACGATATTTCTCGGTGTAACCAAAGTTGGAGAAGTTTGGGCAATGGTTTGTTTATCTCTGTTGCTCGTTGCTTATTTAATGTTAAAACGTTTAAATATTGAGGCTTTATTTTTCGCAATTGCAATGAGTTTATCGAGTACATTAAACCCATTACTTAAAAATATCTTTGATAGAGAACGTCCAACGCTACTTCGACTTATTGATATCTCAGGATTTAGTTTCCCGAGTGGTCATGCGATGGGTTCTACAGCATTCTTTGGAAGTACGATATATATCGCCAATCGAGTTATAAAGGGTAAATCTAAAGCCTTTATGATTGGTCTCTCAGCTTTATTTATCATTATGATATCGTCATCAAGAGTTTATCTTGGTGTACACTATCCTACAGATATTATAGCAGGTATTATTGGTGGCGCATTCTGTGTCGTATTATCAACATTAATATTACGCCATAAATTGCAAGTATAATTCCATTCAATTCAACTTATGTGCATCCATAGTGTCTGATGTAACTTATAATTTATTTAAAAACACAGTAAAAAAGCAGTTAGGTGAATAAATTCATCTAACTGCTTTTATGTGTCAAAATTTATTATAAAAACCGATTTCACAATGTAAAACCGGTTTTTATATTCACGTTGTCTCGCAACGTTAGTCTTTTACGGGCATATAAAAGGGGATATTTTTGAAAATGAACAATCCAAATAAGAACGAAATATGTGGGGGGGAATGTCTTATTTTTGGTATTGATAATCATTTTCAATTACATTATACAACACTGAGAATGATTGTCAATTGAATTCGAATAATTTTTTCAAATTTTATGAAATACCTATATATTACAATAAAAGTGATTAAAATCATGAAGTATTTTAAAAACATTTTGAAATTTTTATGCAATAACTTTCTACAAACAAGCATTTATTATAATATATAATTTGAGGTGCTACATATGACAAAAATCTTAATAGTAGAAGACGAGCAAAACCTTGCGCGTTTTATAGAGCTTGAACTTGAACATGAAAATTATGACGTAGATATTGAATATGATGGGAAGCCTGGTTTAGAAAAAGCATTATCAAATACTTATGATTTAATTCTTTTAGACTTAATGCTTCCGAATATAAATGGTTTAGAAATTTGTCGTCAGATTCGTCAAAATCAAACTACACCTATCATTATCATCACTGCTAAAAGTGATACTTACGATAAGGTGGCTGGTTTGGATTACGGTGCGGATGATTATATCGTTAAACCGTTTGATATAGAAGAATTATTAGCAAGAATCAGAGCTATGTTACGAAGACAACCACAAAAGAATCTAATCGATATCAAAGGCATCATTATAGATAAAGATGCTTTTAAAGTCACTGTGGATGGACAACCACTTGATTTAACAAAAACAGAATATGATTTGTTATTTTTACTAGCTGAAAACAGAAACCACGTTCTGCAAAGGGAACAAATCATTACAGACGTATGGGGATACGATACAGAAGTAGAAACAAATGTAGTAGATGTTTACATTCGATATTTAAGAAACAAATTAAAACCCTTTGGTAAAGATAAGTGTATCGAAACAGTACGCGGTGTAGGGTACGTGGTAAGACAATGAAACAACGTAAACTTAAAACTAAATGGATGTTGATTACTACGACGATTACGTTTTTAACCATTTTTCTTTTTAGCATCATAATCATTTTCTTCCTCAGTAATTCATTAAGACATAATGAAGTAGATGAGGCTGAACGTAGTTCGAAAGATATAGTTAAATTATTTGAATCTAAACAAATTGAACACGTCACACCACTTGATTTAAATGCATCCTTAGGTAATTTTCAAAAAGTCATGTTATTTAATGAAGATGGTCACAAATTAATGGAAACATCAAATGATAACTCCATTACGTTTTCTCCGAATATCGCACCGACAAATGTAAATCGTATAGCAGTTAAAAGTGATCACAAAAAAGATTATCTCATCATCACAGATCATATTGAGTCACCAAAATTTAATGGTTACAGTGTGATAGTGCATTCTTTAGAAGACTATAAAGCACTTGTAAACTCTTTATATTTTATCGCTCTAATATTTGGTGTGATAGCAACGTTTATAACTGCAATTATTAGTTATTTCTTTTCTTCGCAAATTACAAAACCGTTAATATTGATGTCGAATAAGATGCAACAAATTCGGAGAGATGGTTTCCAAGAAAAAGTAGAATTAAGTACAAATTACGAAGAAACAGACAACTTAATTGTGACATTTAATGAGATGATGCTCCAATTGGAAGAATCTTTTAATCAACAGCGACAATTTGTCGAAGATGCGTCACATGAATTACGTACTCCCTTACAGATCATTCAAGGCCATCTTAATCTCATCAATCGCTGGGGTAAAAAAGATGCTGCTATATTAGAAGAGTCTTTAGATATTTCATTAGAAGAAATGACAAGAATTACAAAACTTGTAGAAGAACTATTATTACTTACAAAAGACAATAATAACAGTAGAGACGGTGAAATTGAAAATGTTGAGATAAATCAAGAGATTGCATCTCGAATTAAATCTTTATCACAATTGCACAGTGATTATACATTTGAATTCGATGCGTTTCCTAAACCATTAAACATAAGAATTGATCGTTATCAATTTGAACAAATGCTGATCATCTTTATTGATAATGCTATGAAATATGATCAGATAAATAAATACATTCAGATACAAACAAAGTTGAGAAACAAACAAATTTCTATTGAAATTACTGATCACGGTGTGGGTATACCTAAAGAAGATATAGAATTTATTTTTGATAGATTTTATAGAGTTGATAAATCACGTTCTCGCAAATTAGGTGGTAATGGATTGGGATTATCTATCGCTAAAAAAATCATAGAACTAAATAATGGTACTATACATGTCGATAGTGAAGTTGGTAAATATACAACGTTTAAGATTACTTTTTAACATTCAAAACTAATTGGTGCAAAATGTTTTTTCTAACAACATATATGTCACCCTATTATATATAAAACTTATGAGCAGAACCAAAGTAAAAAAGGTTCTGCTTTTTTAGTAATAAGTGCGCTATTGGTACTTTAATTTGTATATAATAAGTGCTATTATTGATTTGTAAGCGTTTCAACTATTTTGTGGAGGGTGTAATATGAGCAACGAAAGTCAGGTTTCCGAGGCACCTGTAAATTTCGGAGCAAATCTTGGATATGTTTTAGACTTATATGACATATATCTAGACGATCCTAGTGCAGTTCCAGAAGATTTACAAGTCCTATTTAGTACAATTAAAAACGGTGAAGCAAACATCGCAACAAACACAGAAGGTCAATCAAATGTGACTAAAGGAGATAGCACAATCAAACGTGTTATGCGCCTAATCGATAACATTCGTCAATATGGGCATTTATTGGCAGATATTTATCCTGTAAACCGACCTCAAAGAGAAAACGTACCGAAATTAAACATCGAAGACTTCAACTTAGATCAAGAAACATTAGAATCTATTTCAGCAGGTATTGTGTCTGAACATTTTAAAGACATATACGATAATGCTTATGAAGCGATTGTGCGTATGGAAAAACGCTACAAAGGTCCTATCGCTTTTGAATATACGCACATTAACAATAATCGTGAACGTGTATGGTTAAAACGCAGAATTGAAACTCCATACAAAGCAACATTGAATGACAATCAAAAAATTGAATTATTTAAAAATTTAGCTCATGTTGAAGGTTTTGAAAAGTATCTTCATAAAAACTTCGTAGGCGCAAAACGTTTTTCTATTGAAGGTGTAGATACTTTAGTACCAATGCTTCAACAGACATTAAGAATTGCGAGCGATGAAGGCATACAAAATATTCAAATAGGTATGGCACACCGTGGTAGATTAAATGTATTAACCCACGTATTAGAAAAGCCTTATGAAATGATGATTTCTGAATTTATGCACACAGATCCTATGAAATTCTTACCTGAAGACGGTAGCCTACAATTAACTTCAGGATGGACTGGAGACGTTAAATATCATCTTGGTGGTGTTAAAACTACGCAATCTTACGGTAGTGAACAACGCATTTCATTAGCAAATAACCCAAGTCATTTGGAAATCGTCGCACCAGTAGTATTAGGTAAGACTCGTGCAAATCAAGATACAACAGATAAACCAGGTGCAGTTACAACTGAATTTAAAAAATCAATGCCGATTTTAATACATGGTGATGCTGCCTACCCAGGTCAAGGTATTAACTTTGAAGCAATGAATTTAGGTAATCTAGAAGGTTATTCAACAGGTGGTTCACTTCACATCATTACTAATAACCGCATTGGTTTTACGACTGAACCTGAAGATGGCCGTTCAACAACATATTCTTCAGATGTTGCTAAAGGTTATGATGTGCCAATCATGCATGTCAATGCAGATAACGTTGAAGCTACAATCGAAGCAATAGAAATTGCAATGGCATTTAGAAAAGAATTTAACAAAGACGTCGTGATTGACTTAGTCGGCTATCGTCGTTACGGTCATAATGAAATGGACGAACCATCCATCACAAACCCACTACAATATCATGAAATACGTAAGCATGAGTCTGTTGATATCCTATACGGTAAACAACTCGTAAATGAAAACATTATCTCTGAAGATCAAATGAATCAAATTTTTGATGATGTTCAAAATACATTACGTGCAGCTCATGACAAAATCGATAAAAACGATAAAATGGATAATCCAGATATGCAAAAACCAGATAGTCTGGCAGAACCAATCCAAACTAAAGATGAAGAAGTAAGCTATGAACAACTTAAAGAAATCAACGATGCAATGCTATCGTACCCATCAGATTTCAATGTACTGAAAAAACTTAACAAAGTATTAGAAAAACGTAGAGAACCATTTGAAAGTGAAGACGGATTAGTTGATTGGGCTCAAGCAGAACAATTAGCATTTGCTACAATAACTCAAAATGGTACACCTATACGCTTAACTGGCCAAGACAGTGAACGTGGTACATTTAGTCATCGTCATGCTGTATTACATGACCCTGACACAGGCGCACAATATGTTCCATTACACAATGTGCCTGACCAAAAAGCAACGTTTGAAGTGCGTAATTCACCATTGTCTGAAGCCGCAGTAGTGGGCTTTGAATATGGTTATAATGTTCAAAATAAATCATGTATGACAATTTGGGAAGCCCAATATGGTGACTTTTCAAATATGGCTCAAATGATTTTTGATAATTTCTTATTTAGTTCTCGTGCCAAATGGGGCGAACGTTCTGGGCTAACACTATTCTTACCACATTCATTTGAAGGACAAGGTCCTGAACACTCATCAGCACGTTTAGAGAGATTTTTACAACTTGCCGGTGAAAATAATTCAACAATTGTTAATTTATCTAGCTCTAGTAACTATTTCCATTTATTACGTGCACAAGCTGCTAACTTAGGTACACAATCTATGAGACCTTTAGTTGTGATGTCGCCTAAGAGTTTATTACGTAATAAAACAGTTGCAGATCCTATCAGCAAATTCACTTCAGGTAAATTCGAACCTATTTTACCAGAAGCACATGATAAAGCATCTGTTAAAAAAGTTATTTTAGCATCAGGAAAAATGTTTATTGATTTAAAAGAGTATCTGACAAAAAATCCAAATGAGTCAATTTTACTTGTAGCAGTAGAGAGATTGTATCCTTTCCCTGCAGATGAAATCGATGCATTGTTAAGCGAGTTACCTAATTTAGAGCATGCAGCTTGGGTACAAGAAGAACCTAAAAATCAAGGGGCTTGGTCATTCGTATATCCTTATCTAAAAGAGTTAACAACAGACAAATACGATTTGAGTTATCATGGTCGTATACAACGTTCAGCGCCAGCTGAAGGTGACGGTGAAATTCACAAACTCGTACAAAATATGATAATAGAACAAAGTACAAACATTAACTAGGGGGAAGTTAAGCATGCCAGAGGTAAAAGTTCCAGAATTAGCAGAATCCATAACAGAAGGTACCATTGCAGAATGGTTAAAACAAGTCGGTGATAGCGTTGATAAAGGCGAAGCTATCGTTGAATTAGAAACGGACAAAGTTAACGTTGAAGTCGTTTCAGAAGAAGCTGGTGTACTTCAAGAATTATTAGCAAATGAAGGCGATACGGTTGAAGTAGGCCAAGCTATTGCAGTTGTAGGTGAAGGCAGTGGTAATAACACTTCAGAAGCACCTGCGAAACAAGAAGCACCTAAACAAGAAACTGAAACATCTACAGACGACAAATCAGCGCAACCAGCTGAATCAACTAGCAATGATACAGATGATAAATCACAAGATAATAACCAACGCGTTAATGCAACACCATCTGCACGTAAATACGCACGCGAAAAAGGTATTGATTTATCTGAAATAGCTGCAGCTTCAAATGATGTAGTTAGAAAAGAACATGTTGATCAAAGCCAAACTCAAACAAGCACTCAACAACAAGCACAACCGGCTCCTAAAGAAGAAACGAAAAAACCAACACAACAAAATCCATCAAAACCTGTAATCAGAGAAAAAATGTCTCGTCGTAAGAAAACAGCAGCGAAAAAATTATTAGAAGTTTCTAATAACACAGCTATGTTAACTACATTTAATGAAATTGACATGACAAATGTTATGGATTTACGTAAACGTAAAAAAGAACAATTTATTAAAGATCACGACGGTACTAAACTTGGTTTCATGTCATTCTTCACAAAAGCTGCAGTTGCTGCATTGAAGAAATACCCTGAAGTCAATGCTGAAATTGATGGTGACGATATGATTACTAAACAATATTATGATATTGGAGTTGCCGTATCTACAGAAGATGGTTTACTTGTACCTTTCGTCAGAGATTGCGATAAGAAAAACTTTGCTGAAATCGAAGATGAAATTGGCAACTTAGCGAAGAAAGCACGCGACAAAAAACTTGGTTTAGACGACATGGTTAATGGATCATTCACGATTACCAACGGCGGTATCTTTGGTTCAATGATGTCTACACCAATTATCAATGGTAGCCAAGCTGCAATTCTAGGTATGCACTCAATTATTACGCGTCCAATTGCTATCGATGCAGATACAATTGAAAATCGCCCAATGATGTATATTGCATTAAGCTATGATCATAGAATTATCGATGGTAAAGAAGCAGTAGGATTCTTAAAAACAATCAAAGAATTAATTGAAAACCCAGAAGATTTACTATTAGAATCTTAATCCACAACACAAAATAGTTTACTAACACTAATACAGCGGCGTTTAACGTCGTTGTATTTTTTATGTATTTATGCATTTTTGAAATACACACGGAATCTCTCCTAAATTATGAGTCCTTTGATTTACTAGCTTGTATTTTGTGACAAAAAACAGGCATATTTCAACAGTTATGAAATAAAATCAAACACTTAGCAAAAAATAAATCGCTTACATTATAAAATGATATAATATATTTGATATAAATAATTAAGTAGAGAAGATGGAATGATTTTGAAAAAATTATTATTCGCAACTTTGGCTACAAGCGATCCTTTAGGTGGATCTATTGATAGTCTCCTAGGTGCTATGGCTAGTTCAGCCTTAGACACAA
The DNA here is from genome assembly GCF_048568385.1 of Staphylococcus sp. LKG3-1. Classification (NCBI taxonomy): domain Bacteria; kingdom Bacillati; phylum Bacillota; class Bacilli; order Caryophanales; family Staphylococcaceae; genus Staphylococcus; species Staphylococcus sp. LKG3-1. The sequence continues at coordinate 538,026 of NZ_CP183796.1, read as the reverse complement.
GTAAGGGTGTTTATATAAATATGAAATCTGTAAAAAATGCCGCTGGTAATTACGTGTTTCAAGGTACTAATTGGAGTTATCAATAAAAAAGAGGTGATTTTATAACTCTTAAAAATTCATTGAGGTTCGGTATAATTATGGCATTAGTTATGTGTACAATGTTTTATATTTTCCCGATGCCTGAAACATTAGTAGGGAGAATAGTACTTTGTCTGATAATAGTTGGTGTTGATTTATTACTATCGTATTTTATATTAGGAAAAGAGAATATGAAAAAGAAGTGATTTTTAATCGTTTAATAAATTAAATATCAGCATTATAAACACGTCAATATGAGAATCATTAATCTTAAGAGTACATTTTTATATTCTATAAAACAAAGGCATCGATTCCACATTTTAGTGGTGTCGATGCCTTTATTATTAATAATGTATAACCATATTTATACGAATCGTTGCATCATGGTTATTAGCATAATTGTGAAACATATTCGCATTAAACTTTATTGATTCATTTTCTTTAATGATAAATTGCTCATCTGCTAATGTAAGCGTCAATGTGCCATCAAATACGGTTATGTATTCCATAGTGCCAGATCCATGTGGTTCGCCGCTCATAGTCCCTCCAGGCTCAATAAGCACCATATAGCTTTCGAATTTTTTCTCAATATCAAATTTAAAATACGGATAAATTTGATATTTATTATCTTCTGATGCTAAAGGTTGAATATCATTCAAAGTGATCTTTCTAATGATTTCATCATTTTCTTGAGTAAGCTCAGTAAATGACACTTTTAGACCATTAGCTATTTTCCAAAGTGTCGTAATGGATGGTATAGATTCTTTACGTTCAATTTGTCCTAGCATCGTTTTACTTACTTCAGTAAGATACGATAAATGTTCCAGTGAATATCCATTTTGTTTTCTATAGAGTTTTAAATTTTCAGCAATAATATCATTGATTTCTTTCATTCTTTAAACACCTCTATTTACAATATAACGTACATAAAGTATACTTTAAAGTAAAAACGCTATAACGCATTTAAAAACTTTATAACGTTTTTCACGATAGGGGGGGAGTACGTTGTTACTACTCAACATGCTGATTTATGCTGTTGTAGCAAGCTTTACACCAGGTCCAAACAATATTATGGCCTTGTTTTTCTCGCAAAATTTAACCTTTAAAAAAGCATTTCGTTTTTCATTAGGTGTTGGATTTGGTTTTTTAGCTTTACTGTGTTTATCCAACATTTTTAATGAATCACTCAATACAGTTTTTCCTAAAATTGAAATATACATGAAAATTTTTGCTTTTATTTATCTTTTATATTTAGCTTATAAAGTATTAATAAGTTCAATCGGTGGGCCAAAAAAATCCTTTGATGAAAAATATAGTAATATAAAATATGCAATGATACTTCAATTTATTAATCCAAAAGGTGTAATTTATGCATTAACAGTTATCTCAACTTTTGTGACACCTAATTATTCCACTTGGATAGTGCAATTGAATTTAGTAATTTTATTGGCTTTTATTGGCTTTCTAGGTACTTTAAGTTGGGCTGCAATAGGTACGCTCTTAAAGGAATGGATTACCAAACATGAATTACTATTTAATATTATTATGTCATGCCTGTTAATTTATGTAGCTTTTAGCATTGTTCTACATTAATTTACGGAAACTGAGATCTGTAATGCATTTGCTTTCATAACATCTCCTTAAATTGTTAGTCTTTTATCACCACAATAAATACCATTCTAATTACAAGTGACAGATATCGTCATAATGCTTTTAAGCATCATGACGTTAAATGTTGCTGATAATATTTTCTTGAACTACAACCATAAGATGTTTTAAATCTTCTGTAGAAATTAGAATAATCACTAAAACCACTCATGCATTAGATTTAATGCAACTTTTATGTGGAAAAATTGCATCAATCAAAGGCACTGTTTCTCAGTTACTGGACTACGATATTGAAGTGGAAGATACTGCCTCTGCACATATCAAGTTTGAAAACAAAGCAAATGGTATGTTCTTTGCTACAAATGCGAATTTCGGAAATTCAAGTGTTGAATTACAGATTATCTTTGAAAATGAAAAATTTACAATCAAAGATAATATACTTACTCGTGTTAATGAAGCGGGCGAAAAGATAAAAATTGCTGAAGATGAAAAAATGACCGGTAACAAAACGTATTACGGGCCAAGTCACGGAAAATTAATTAATGCCTTTTATGACTGCATCAATAATGATAGTAATAACTACGTTCATCCAAAGGATGCATTAACTTCTATCGCTATGATTGATGCCATACAGAAATCATCAGAATCACTTAAAACAGTACAATTCGACAGTATTTAATACCTCAAAATTTTCTATGGTAGTATCGTCCTTAAGTGACGATGCTACCATTTTTTATTCATCGATGTTGGTTTAATATATTTAAAACGTTGCAATTAAATGTACACACTTTAATTGATATTTGAACAGCACTTCCATTACACTTGATATAATCTTATCGAAATGAGGGTGTTTACATGAATAACAACTCCAAAATCATATTAGATTTAGCTGTTACTTTAGATGGTTTTATTGAAGGACCAAATGGAGAAATTGATTGGTGTATCATGGAGCCTGAGATGAATTTCACTGCATTTTTAAACCAAATTGACGCTATCATTTATGGTCGTAAAAGCTATGACTTATGGGGATCGTATACGCCTGATGATGAACAAGAAAACGATGATCAATTGATGTGGCAATTAATTCATAGCAAAAATAAATATGTATTTACCAACCAAACACGTTTCAACCATGACCAAACACAATTTATTAAACCTAAGGACATGTATACAACAGTGAATGACATCAAATCACAACAACAAAAAGATATATGGTTGTATGGTGGTTCGGAGCTCATTACGTCATTTATTAAACACGACCTCATAGATGAATATCGGCTATCCATCCATCCCGTTGTACTAGGGACAGGTAAACCACTCTTTGAAAATATCCATAAACAACTTAATCTATCACACATACAAACAAACACATTTAAAAGTGGTGTTGTTCAATTGATATATAGTAAAGATTAATATAAAAAGGAATGATAAGTTTGAATGTAGCAGTCAATGCGAAAAATGTTTCCTTAAAGCTTAATAATAAATATATTGTTTCTAATCTTTCTTTTAAAATACCAAAAGGTTCCATTACGTTAATCAAGGGCGACAACGGTATAGGAAAAAGTGTTACATTAAAATTAATAGCACAATTAATACGACCAACAAAAGGTAAGATTCAGACTAACGGTCGTATTGCCTATGCGCCTGATAAATTTCCAAATAATTTAAAAATAAAAGTCCATACATTTTTAGAAACGATACAAAACTTAAATAATAACTATGACCATAATTGGAAATATTATAGTAAATCATTTAATTTATCTTCATTTGAAAAAGATAAATTAAACCAAATTTCAAAAGGGACATTGCAAAAAATAAATATCATACAAGCATTGTTATCAAATGGAGAAATACTTATTTTTGATGAACCATTTAATGGCTTGGATAAAAAAACAGAGAGTAACTTTATTTCTTTATTAAAAAAACTGTCAAAAACAAAAACAATTATTTTGACTTCTCATGAAAGCAATATCGTTCAATCATTTGCAACACATGAATTAAATTTGCATAACGGCAAATTTAAGACAATAAATACAAACCCTAAATTTAAAGCTATTACATTTTTGACTTCTAAAAATGCATCTATCAGTTTTCCTCAAGTATTAGTTCAGAAAATACATAATCAAATTAATATTAATAATAATTCAATAAAAATATACATAGATAGAAATGATACAAATATTATTTTGAATAACTTAATCAAGCATAATTATAAAATACTAGAAGTGAAGGACGAGTAGTATGTTACTAACATTTTTAAAATATGAAAATATTAAATTTATTAAATCATTTCAATTCATTGCACCTATATTTTTATATTTAATCTGGGTCGTTGGTATTTATATATACACAGACATTCCTATTTTATCTAGTTATGGATCGACTTCAGTAGGCCTCTATATCATTTCAACTTGGCTGACTATAACTAATTTCAAAACTGATTCTATTAATGAACGGTATGTATTTTATATTCAATTATCTTCAAAACTCAAGTATTTAATTTTTAAAATGACTTACATATTTCTTATAGTATTTACGCTAAACATCATATCTCTATTTTATCCAATATTACTTGGTAATTTTGATAAATCAATGACACTCAATTTATTTTTCATAGGATTAATCATCCACATACTTATGGGGGGATTTGGTATTTTGTTAGGTACTTACATAACAAATACAAATATTATTTTTAAACCTTACTGGTGGCTGATTACTGTATTTTTCATTATTGTGTCATTAATCAAAATAATAATTGTTAATAACCTTCCTTTTACAAATTGGATATTATGGATACTACCACCGATCAATAATTTATTATCTTATTTAACAGAGGATTCAATACAAATATATGACCTTAACTTTCTTGTACTAGTGTTAATTTCATTTGCTTACCAATTTATTGCTTTTTGCCCCTTAATATATTTATATAAAAAAAAATACTAGAATGAAAATAGCCCATCGCTCACTTAAACAAGTAATCGATGGGCTATTTTCATGCTTAATCAATTTCATAAAGCTAAGCCTTAATTTAACAATATGAAATTTAAGTATTTACGCTATATATACAAATAATTCTATAATGGCAATAATTAAAAAGACCAAGAATACTATGCCATATATATTATTCTTCTTAACACTTTTAGCGTTGGCATTTTTTTGTTTCGCTTTACTATTTAAATTAGAAAAGAAAGTGATGCCAGAATAAACAGCAATAAGTACCGTTATTGCAAAAACAATCCATACACCAGTCATATTTCTACCTCCTATATATCATATTCCATCTATTTTTTAATCTTTCATTAAAAATTTTAAATACGTTATATATCTATATTAATACATCTTTTAAAAACGTCCAATGTATAATCTTAAAAATTCATAAAACGTTCTTTACTAACAAACATCATCATATTAATCACATTAAAAATACGTTATAATAAATTGAAAAGTGATAAATAAAGGGGTTAATATAATGAATGGTCTAAGAAGTGTAACAACCGGGACAGATAATTTAGAAAAAACTAAGACTTTATTTAAAGACATACTTGGATTAAATGTTGCTGATAAAGGCAATGCTTTACGTTTTGGAGACGCTGAACTCACTTCTGGGACACGTATTCATTTTGTAGAAATTCCAAAATATCAAAATGATGATAATCATATTGAAAATATTGGTTTGAGAATTCCAAGTGATGAAGGTCTAGATGAGTATAAAACCATATTAGATCAGCATCATATTGAGCATAGTGAAGTAACAGATTTGAATGGACATAAGTATTTTGAATTTCAAGATCAAAATAATCAGTCTTTTAATATTTATTCAAATGAACATAATATAGGTGCACCTTTAGGTATGCCTACATTTGATAGCACTGTTAACCCACTACATCAAATTCAAGGGTTAGGTCCTGTTTTACTTAAGGTCAATGAATTATTATTAACTCAATCTATTTTAGATAAAGTATTCGGTTTAACACACTTTGCTGAATATGCACCACATCCAGATGCGGATTATAAAGTACAAGTATTTCGTATAGGAGAAGGTGGTTTAGGTGGAGAATTGCATTTATATGCTTCCTCCGAAGAGATTAAAATGCCTGAACATGGTATCGTTGAACAAATTGAATTCGCTACAGAGTCTAAGGCACAGTTCCAGAATGCATTACAACAACTAGAATCTATAGGCATTCCTTATCAATCATTAGATCAAGATGGCGAAAAATCTCTTAGAATTAGTGAAAAAAGTGGTATCACTTTCATATTAACATTAGAAATCAAAGAATAAGCGAGGTATATATTATGTTACATGAAACTTGGAAAAATAATACACCTATAAAGAAAGTAGAAGTCGTACATACAGATGCACAAAAATTTACTGTTTCTGATATGTTAACAATTGGTAAGCAGTATGATGTTATCAATGAAACTGAAGAATATTATCAAATTATAGATAACTCTGGACTTGTCGGTGGTTATTATAAAGATTATTTTAAAGAAGTTTAAACTGAGCACTGTACGCAGAACACTGTTTGCGTATTTATAATATTTTTCTAATAAGACTAGGGCAAACGAACGATTAACGATTCATGCCCCAGTCTATTTTTATTGATTGAAAAACTAACTATTTTATCCATTTTAAAAAGGAGATTATAAAGTGATGGCAAATACCAATTATATTAATAGAGATGAAACTGTATTCAATGATGCGCAATCATTAATGCAACTTAATAAAAATATATTACTAAAAGGACCGACTGGATCAGGAAAAACAAAATTAGCTGAAACATTAAGTGAGACAATGAATAGACCTATGCACCAAATTAATTGTTCCGTTGATTTAGATGCAGAAAGTCTTCTCGGGTTTAAAACAATACAAACAAACGAAAATGGGTCACAAGAAATAGTATTTATTGATGGGCCCGTCATAAAAGCTATGAAGGAAGGTCATATTCTTTATATAGATGAAATTAATATGGCCAAACCCGAAACGTTACCTATATTAAATGGTGTATTAGATTATCGTAGAAAATTAACTAATCCATTTACAGGTGAAGTCGTTAATGCAGCACCTGGATTTAATGTGATCGCAGCTATCAACGTAGGTTATATTGGTACATTACCAATGAATGAAGCATTAAAAAACCGTTTCGTTGTTATTCAAGTAGATTATATTGATGGAGATATTTTGAGTGATGTAATCAAACAACAAAGCCAACTCAGTGATGACATAATGATTCAAAAAATCATTAAATTCAATGAAGATTTGCGTACAATGACAAAACAAGGTCAAATTTCTGAAGAAGCGGCAAGTATAAGAGCATTAATAGATCTAAGTGATTTAGCTACGATTATGCCTATCGAACGTGCAATACAACGTACAATTATAGACAAACTAGAAGATGAACGTGAGCAACAAGCTATTTTAAATGCAGTAGAATTAAATTTTTAGTGAGGGATAATCATGAGTGATCGTTTTATAAAATTTAATGATGAACAATTAGACGCTAAGCAAGTCATGATGCTTCAAGATTTAGCCCGACTTTTATTAAAAAATGATCAAACACAAGTAAAAATACAAAAATTTCCATATTATGATCCAATAAACAATACCCTAATTACAAGTTCATTTTGGTCACATAGAGATACAGCAATAGAAACTACAGGATTGAAGACCGATGTCATGCTTGCTGCTTATGGTTATCAAATGATGGATGAACAAATCGTTAATGAAGTGATTCATAATACAACATTTCAACATCCAAAATTTTTCCAGCAACTATTCAAATTACTTGAAGATCAACGTATTTTAAATGCCATTGCAAGACAACGTCCATCGATTCAACCCGCTATTCAAATGCGTAAAGAGGTACGGTTAAATTATACGAAAACACAAATTAAAGTATATAAAACTAAAACCACTTTCACTGACTTACTATTTTTACATTTAGAAGCATCTTTTATAACTGAAAATTTTTATGATATTCCTCAAATCCATCCACATATTGACGATATTTTAAACAATATGTATATGTATTTGCATAATTTTTTCTATAATCAATCGTCTGAAGACAATATGTATTTAGCAGAAAGAATCATGTATCAAATTGATGACATATTAAAAGAAGATATGTTAAATGAGTATTATCACTTACCTAAAAAAGTATACGAAGCGATTGAGGCACTCAAATTCGAAGACTTAACAAGAACTGATGCCAGTAATTCAGATGGCAAATCAGAAGAGCAAAGTGATGACAATACAGTTAGTGAAGACATGGAATCTAACCATCAAGATAGTGCTTCTCAAGGTGGTGCCTATTTAGAAATGGAATTACATGAAGGTGAAAATAGTGAAGTCATGGGGGACAATGATAACGCACGCGAAGGTGATGCAAGCGATGACATGACTGACATGCAAACCAAAAAAGGGAAAGGCCTAACCAATAATCAAATCGATGACGATGAGGGCGGTTCAGTCGGACATAATCAAGCTTTTGCATTAAAAGGCATCAATGAGCGAGTTGAAATTAAATGGAATATACCAGATATTGAACCACAATATGTACAAGCATACAAAAACGTTGAATCAGATGTTCAATTTGAAATAAAAGATTTAATACAAATCATCCAGAAGACCATAGACAGAGAACATGTTGATGAGCGACATAATTTAACTAAAGGCAGACTGCAAAAGAATTTATTAAATTGGTTCATTGATGACCAATACAAATTATTCTATAAAAAACAAGACTTAAGTCAATCTTTCGATGCTACTTTCATGCTACTTATTGATGCTTCAGCAAGTATGCAAGATAAAATGGAAGAAACAATCAAAGGGGTTGTCCTTTTTCATGAAACCTTAAAATCTTTAAATGTCAAACACGAGATTCTAGCCTTTAATGAAGATGCCTTTGATGCTGACGATGCTAACCAACCAAATATTATTGATGAAATCATTTCTTATGATCATTCAACATTAGAAAAAGATGGGCCAAGAATTATGGCGCTTGAACCCCAAGATGATAATAGGGACGGTGTCGCTATTAGAGTTGGAAGTGAGCGTCTAATGCGTCGCTCACATAATCAAAGATTTTTAATTGTATTTTCAGATGGTGAACCGTCTGCCTATAATTATAGTCAAGATGGTATCTTAGATACTTATGAAGCTGTTGAGATGTCTCGTAAAATGGGTATCGAAGTGTTTAATGTTTTCCTTAGTCAAGAACCTATTACAGAAGACATTGAACAAACAATCCATAATATCTATGGTCAATATGCTTTATTTGTTGAAGGTGTTGAAAATTTACCTGCACAATTGTCACCATTATTAAAAAAACTGTTGTTAAAGTCTTTTTAATAAAACAAATAGTTATAAATGGCTTTTATATTTTTAAATATTCTGAAATTTATATAGACGTTATCTAATCAAACATGATAGAATAGATAATATTATTTTATTGGTTAGAAGGAGAACGACATATGAATAAAAATACATGGATTATAGGTTTCACACTATTTGCAATGTTTTTTGGTGCAGGGAACCTCATTTTTCCACCAAACTTAGGCTTAGACAGTGGGCAATATTTCTGGCCATCCATACTCGCATTTGCATTAACAGGTATTGGATTACCTCTGTTAGGTGTTATTGTAGGTGCATTGGATAAACAAGGTTACATTGGTTCATTAAATAAAATTTCACCTAAATTTTCAATCATATTTTTAATTATTATATATCTTACAATCGGACCACTATTTGCAATTCCACGTACTGCATCTACTTCATTCGAAATGACAGTTACGCCAATAGCAAATACGAATAGTAATTTAGCACTATTTATTTTCACAGTTATTTATTTCTTAATTGTTTTATATTTATGTATTAATCCTAGCAGAATGGTTGATCGAATTGGATCATTATTAACACCGTTACTATTGATCACTATCTTAGCAATGATTGTTAAAGGATTCGTTGATTACGGTAGTAATTCACATAGCCAAGCAACTGATGCTTTCACATCAAACTTCAGTGGTTTTTCACAAGGATTTACGAACGGATATTTAACAATGGATGCGATTGCTGCGATTGCTTTTTCAATGATTGTTGTAAATGCAGTAAAAGCAACGGGTGTCACACATGCAAATAAAATATTCAAACAAACATTGATGGCTGGTATTATTGCTGCCGTAGCACTTATGTTTATTTACATATCATTAGGCTACATCGGCAATCATATGGCAGTTTCTCAAGAAAAAATCGCGAGTTTGACTGCAAATGATCAAAATATCGGTACCTATTTATTAACTACAATGGCAAGTGTTGGATTTGGAACTTTTGGTAAATATTTATTAGGCATTATTGTTGCTCTTGCTTGTTTAACTACAGCTTGTGGTTTAGTCGTAGCAGTATCAGAGTATTTCCATAGAATTTTCCCAAGAATTTCATACAAAATTTACGTAATTATTTTCACATTAATTAGTTTTATCTTAGCTAATCAAGGCTTAAACTCTGTCATTACAATGTCTGTACCTGTATTGAGTATTGTTTATCCTATTGCGATTACATCCGTACTACTTATTTTATTAGCTCGTTTTGTACCAACAAAACCCATTGCACAACAAATACCAGTCGCTATCGTTTCTATTGTATCAATCCTCAGTGTAATCCATACACAAGGTTGGATAAAATTAAGCTTCATTGATAGTTTACCGTTAAAATCATATTCATTAGAATGGTTCCCAATCGCGATTGTAACTACAATTATTGGATATATTGTAGCGACAATGGTTAAAAAACAAAAACCGATTGTGTATGAAAAAGAATAACTATAATCATCTCTAAAACAAAATATAAATTTTCAAAGAAGATTCCAATTATTTTCGGAATCTTCTTTTACTATTATAAAGCTATTTTTAAATATTTTTATAATTATAGAATCAAATTATTTTAAATGCCCAATTGATTACTTTTCAAAAGTAAGCTATACTCTTTACTTCAAGTGTTTCGTCATAATTAAACTTTTTAACATTTTGGTCTAAAGCAATGTAAATCGTTTGAAAAAGAAAACACGTAACATAGAGGAGTCGAATAATATTAAATATTCTCAATGGAAAGAAAAACTAGATTGGCCAGTATTTTTAATAAGCGGGGGCATACTTGTCTTATTTGTACTGATGTCATCAATATTCACTAAGACAACATCAACATTAGTTCAAAAAGGATTTCAGCTTTCAATTACATATTTTGGTGCTTTTTGGCAAGTTTTACTGCTAGCTACTTTTGCTGTTGGAGCATTTTTAGCTTTTTCCAAATACGGACGCGTAAGATTAGGTAATGCCTCTAAACCTGAAATGGGTTATTTCAGATGGGCTGCTATTGTAATAACATCTGGTTTAGGAGCTGGTGCGATTTTTTGGGCAGCAGCGGAACCAATGTATTATTTTATAGATGTACCGCCAACAATGGATCCAAATATTAAAAATAGCAGTACTCAAGCCATTCCGGCTGCCATGGCACAAAGCTTTACATCCTGGGGATTCACAGCATGGGCAGTTTATGGTGCAGTCAGTGGCATTATTATTATGTATGCACACTACAATAAAAACATGAAAATGCGTCCACGTACGCTGTTGTATCCAATCTTTGGAAGTAAAATTGAAAAGAATAAAATTGGATGGATGATCGATGTATTTTGTATTTTAGGTGCAGTTGCAGGTACAATTGGCACAATCGGCTTCTTTGGTTTCCAATTTAGTTATTGGTTACATAGTATATTTGGTATCCCAGATAATATTATCACCCAAATTTTATCTGTAGTTGGTTTAATGGTCGTTGTTACAATTTCTGCCACGACAGGTATTGATAAAGGGATACAGTTTTTAAGTAAACTTAATGTATGGCTTGCTTTAGCACTTGCCGTATTTATTTTATTAATAGGGCCTGGCCGTTTTATTATTGATACATTCATTTCTTCTTACGGCGTATATCTTACTCACTTTTTAGAAATTAGTACATTCAGAGGAGATGACAAATGGGCTGGAGCATGGATGTTATTCTTTTTCGGCTGGTTTATTGGTTACGGGCCATTAATGGGCATGTTAGTTGCACGTGTTTCAAAAGGGCGTACAATCAGAGAGATATTCTTACTCGTTTCTATAGTAGCTGCTGTTGTGTCGCACTTATGGTTCTCCATACTTGGTGGTAGTGGCCTCTTTTACGAAACTAAAGATAGTGGGTCGATTAGTAACCCATTAGCTGATAATGGACTGCCAGCAGCAGTTATATCAATCGCATCACATCTACCATTAGGTACTGCACTGGTCATTGTATTATTATTACTAACTTTAATTTTCGTAATCACAACTGCGGATACGATGTCATTCTCAATATCTATGTCAGTAACTGGAGAGGGAGATCCACCTAAAATGATTAGGCTCTTCTGGGTAGTCATTATGGGTGTTATTTCTATTATCTTGATAAATATTGGTGAGGGTAGTATTAACGCTATTCAATCATTTATCATCATCACCGCCGTTCCCATATCAATCATTATGTTACCGGCTATATGGACAGCACCAAAAATTGCGCATAAATTAGCTGTTGAACAAAAAATCACTACTGAAAATAAACAAGATCATACTAAAGATAACATTTTAGAAGAAAGATCTTCAGATAATAAGCACTAAAAAACACGGAATTACTTATCACAGTAATTCCGTGTTTTTATATACTTAATTATTTATTTTCTTTCATATCTAACAATTGATTTTGTAATTCTGTTTCAAGTTCATTTAATTCTGATTCAGCCTGTTTACGTTTCGTACGGCCTTGTTCTTGAATTTGTAACGTTTGTTCAATCGTTTCAATGATATCTTTTTGCGTTGTTTTCAATGTTTCAATATCCACAACTCCGCGCTCATTTTCAGTAGCAGTTGCTAGAGCATTTTGTTTCAACAGCTCGGAATTTTTTAGTAATAAATCATTTGTAGTATCCGTAACTGCTTTTTGAGCAGAAACCGCATTACGTTGTCTCATTAATGTCAGTGCGATAGACATTTGATTCTTCCATAATGGAATACTCGTTAATATTGAACTTTGAATTTTTTCTGCAAGTGCTTGATTCACATTTTGTATCATTCGTATTTGTGGGGCAGTTTGTATAGCAATTTGTCTTGATAGTTGTAAATCATAAATACGCTTATCTAAACGATCAACAAATTGTTCCATATCAGAAGCAGCTTGCACATCCATTTGATTTCCCGTAGATTTCGCTTGTTCTCTCAATTTAGGGATTTCATCTTGTTGCAAAACGTATTGCTTGTGTTTAGCAGCTTCTATATATAATGATAACTCATCAAAATAGTCTTTATTCATATCATACAATTCATCCAACATATCTATATCTTTTTTTAAATTGTTTTTATGTTTATCTAGTTCAATTGAGATACGATCAATTTGTGAACCGACAGATTGCATTTTTGAAAATATCTCATTAACTGATGCCTTTGTTCGTTTAAAAATACGCTTCAGCTTGGATTGGTTTTCCGGATTTAATTCTTCTGGATTGACCGATTTTAATTTACTCATTAATCCGTTTAATGAGTCACCTACAGGTCCCACATCTGTAGTTTTGACTTCATTTAAAATTCGGTGTGAGAATTGTGACATATTCGATTGCGCTTCGGTACCATAATTTAACAAACCATCATTATCCATTGGTTTAATTTGTTTGCTCAATTTATCAATTTTTTGTTGATCTTCATGAGAAAACTGACTTGAACTTTTTATAATTTCAGACCCATTTGCTGAGTTTTCATCAATATACTTATCCAATGGATGCGAATTAATTGAGTCTTGCTCTCTAGCCATAAAATTCCACTCCATTCTGCCTTTAATTATCTATTTATTTGTTGCGTTTCTGCTCAATTTTATTCAATTCCATTTCAATATCTAGCTGGCTATAATCTTCGTCATTAATCCTTCTTAAATCAGCAACCAAAGTTCGTTTCACTTCATCTAATGTGATGCGCGTTTGTTCTAATTTTTGTTTTTCTTCTTTAGATTTTTTAGGTGATTTAGATAATCTCGTATAAGCTTCAATTAAATTTAAAGCATTATCTATATGAGAGTAAAAGAAACTCTCCACCTTGAAAAATGACCCTGGTCGCTGTTTAACAGCAAAATATATTGCACGGGATAAACGATATATCTCGTTGACTTGTTTAAAATCTTTAATCGATCTAACATTCACAAATGTTTTAAATATTCTTCTAATTTTATCCTGAGCATTATTTAATTGACCATTTACAAAATGATAATCTCGACGAGACAAACCAATTTCTCTTAGATACTTTCTAGAAGTTAAACGTTGGGTAGGAAAGTAAAATACAATAAATGTTGCAGCAGCTACTAACACATCGAAAATAAAATATATATCTAATGCAAAGATACTAGCAAACCAAGCAATAACTGCTGCTGGTAAAGCAATAATTGTCCCAAAAATACGAGAAATATTATATCTCAAAATTCATCTTCCTTTATATCGTTCTAAATTTTTTCAATGATTGATCATAATCTAATGCTTCTATTGTGTAATCTTCAACATGTGATGCTGGAGAGGCACCTTCTGTAACAGCGTTAATAAATTCAGTTAAGGATGGCTCATTACCTTGAGCATAAATATCAACATAATTATCAATATTTTCAACAGTACCAACTATATTGTGTTTTTGTGCTATTTTTTCTGTATAATAACGAAAACCTACGCCTTGTACCATTCCAAATACTTTAATATGTTTACGTTGCATAAAATCACCTCTTAATAACATTATACGAAATTTCACTCTACAAAACTAATATTTACGTTTATAATCCAGTTGTATATAGGCCAAAAGTATGAGACAGATAACTTGATTTTGTCGCTTAACTCGTTAGAATATTACACATAGGCAAAAATTGTACGTCTCTGAATTTAAATAATGAATTCTATATTTAGTCTTATTCATATTCTATTTATAAACATGGGGGATTTTTATTTAGAGTGAATGTATCATACAACATACATATGTATATCCAATTTGCACTATAAGTCTAAAAGGTATGCATTATAATACCAAAAATTCATTTTAGACTAATTGTGAAAGGGTGAAATAAAATGTGGACAGTTGCAAAAATTCGAGCTGATTATGAAGGCTGGTGGTTATTTAGTGACTGGACTGATCAAATCGTGGAACAGCATAATTTCGAGACTTATGAAGCAATGATGGCTTTTTATAATGCTTTAATTTTAAAAAGTAAACGCCACTATGATAATTACTTAGTCGGCAAATACAATATACATGCATTTTATAATAATTGTGAATTAGGATTTTGTGAAGATTGTGATGAAGATTTACAAATATTCTATAGTTATATTGTTTTAAATAATAATGAAGTTTATTATAATTTACCTAATATTGAATAAACAGTTTATTCATATTAGTCTTGCAATTTACTAAAAAATGCTTTATAATATTAGTCAAGCAATTGTTTTATTCCATATTGCAAAGAATATTGTACGAGTAATTTTTTATAATACTGTGTCATTGTATTTTTTGTAATATGCGAATAACGCATATTGAATGAATATTAGTCTTGGAGGTTTCACATTTATGAAACAAGGTACAGTAAAATGGTTTAACGCTGAAAAAGGTTTTGGTTTTATCGAAGTTGAAGGAGAAAACGACGTATTCGTACACTTCTCAGCAATTAACCAAGAAGGTTATAAATCATTAGAAGAAGGTCAATCAGTTGAATTTGAAGTAGTTGAAGGCGACCGCGGTCCTCAAGCTGCAAACGTTGTAAAACTATAATATAGATGCAATATTGACTTATCTAAAGAACCTTGTTAAAGGTTCTTTTTTTTATAGAGCCCCTTATCTCTTTATGAGATTAGGGGCTCTTAATGCATGCGAAACCGCATGTATACCACTTTATCCCTTATCTCTTTATGAGATTAGGGGCTCTTAATGCATGCGAAACTGCATGTATACCACTATATACTTTATCTAATATCTTAATGCATGTATCTACACTATAGGACAATAAAAGGTGACTGAACTCCTTTTCAGAGACACAGCCACCTTTGGATTATTTAGTATCATTGATAATTAATTGACGTAATGATTGACGTTTAATAACTTCTCTTGCTTTACCATCTTTTAAGAAAAACACAGACGGTTTCTGCATTTGATTATAATTAGATGCCATAGAATAATGGTATGCACCAGTTGAAAGTATCGCTAGATAATCTCCACGCTTCACTGTGCTTGGTAATTGGGCATCTTTTATGATAATATCGCCAGATTCACATAACTTACCAGCGATTGTTACTGTTTCGTCTTTAGGATCATTTCTATTAACTAATAAGGCCTCGTATTTTGCATCATAAAGCGCTGTTCTAATATGGTCGCTCATACCACCATCAATGGAAACATACTTATTGACCTGAGGAATTTCCTTGATTGTTCCAACTTCATATAAAGTAATACCTGCTTCACCAACAATTGAACGACCTGGTTCGATACCAATCTCTGGTACCGGATAATCTGCATCTTCGGCAATTGATTTAATAGCAGCAGTAATCTCTGCGATGCCTTCTTCGATAGGGAAACTTACATCACCCTCAACATATTTAATGCTAAAGCCACCGCCTAAGTTAATTAAATCAACTTTGATATCATTTGCTTTCAACCAATTAATCACAATATTAGCAGTTTCAACCATAGCCTCTGTGCCTTCAATTTGAGATCCAACATGGAAATGAACACCTTTGAGGTTTAATTTTTGAGTATCTCGCACTTTTTCAATACCTTGAATAGCTAAGCCGTGCTTAATTGATAAGCCAAATTTACTATCTTCTTGGCCTGTTTGTATAAATTCATGCGTATGGGCTTCAACGCCAGGATTCAATCTTAAAACAACATCAATTTCTTCACTTGCATATCGCTCAATCAGATCGATTTCCTCTAATGAATCAATAACAATGTAACCAACTTTGCTTTCTAAAGCATATTGAATTTCATGTTTTGTTTTGTTGTTACCGTGAAAATGAATATGTTTTGGATCGAAACCAGCTTCTAATGCTGTATATAATTCTCCTTCAGACACTACATCTAATTCAAGTCCTTCTTCTTGTACTAATTTAACCATTTGTAAACATGTGAATGCTTTTGATGCATATGAAATATTGTATGCTAATCCACTTTGTTTGAACGCTTCATGATAACGTCTCATTTGGTTTCTAATTTGTACTTCATCATATACAAAAGTAGGGGTCCCAAAACTTTGCGCTATCGTTTTTAGACTTGTGCCTCCCATTGTAAGTTCGCCATTGCTATTATATTCTACTACCATAATTTATCTATACTCCTTTATTAATGAGTCGTGATTCATTGCACTTAATTGTTCTGAATTAGCGCCAACGCCTTTAAAAGTAAATTCATCGACACGTATATGGTTATTATATAGTATCACTTCATCTTGTGCATTGACACTGTCATCAACTTCTACAAACATATGACTCATCATAAGCGCACGAATAGGGTAGCGCTTATGATTTATCAAAGCCTCATGTTGTGCTCTTGCTTTGAGTATACCATCACCATAACCAACATCAACGACTGCCAATTTTGTGTTATTTTTTGTCGCTTCAAAAGCAAAACTGTAACCACAAAATTCTCCCGCATTGACTTCACGCACTTGTATGACATTACCTTTAACTGTTAGCGATTGCTGTATGTCTGATTCATTGATTGTACTATAGGGTCTAGAACCATACAATGCAATACCAATACGCGCATGCGTATGGTTAGGTAATACACCTTGCTCACGATAGTAGCTTGCACTATTCTGTGCATGTATCATCTCAAATTCATATCCTTCATCAAGTAGCGTATCTACAATCTCTAACCACGCGGCACGCTCTATATTATAATCTGGAACATCAAATTCATCTGCGTATCCAAAATGCGTCCACAAACCACTAATGTGCATTTTATGTTCATTTTTATTCTGATTATGATGGTGAATGACTTCTTTAATTTCATCAAGTGTCTTTAAACCTGAACGATGTAATAAATTTTCATATTCCAAGTGAACTTGTATGTCATATAATTCGTTAATATTTTCATAATAAAAAGAAAGGGAAGGCAAAGTCATTTGAATCTGATTCTCACGTATCTTATCAAATTCATAAACTGCATTCATCAAAAATATAGTAGCATTTGGCGCTAATTTGCGAATTCGAATTGCTTCTTTAAGTGATGTGGTACTAAATGTATTTATCCCTATATCTAAAAACTGTTCTACTGCAAATTCAAGTCCATAATGGTACGCATTATTTTTTACTACTGCCATTATTTGGTTATCTTGTTTAACATTTTTAGCGTTTTCTTTAAATAATTGTCGGTTTACTGACCATGTGGCTGTCATTGCGATTGTACCTCACTATAAGATTTGAGTATTTGTTCATAGTAATCTGCAATACGTATTAATATAGATTCATTAAAGTTTAAATGAGAAGTGTGTAAACCAGTCACGTATCCTTTTGCTTCATCTCGAACTCCAACAAATACAAAATAGCTTGGTGCAATTTGACTATAGAAACTAAAGTCTTCACCAAATAAGTAAGGTGTAGGTTTATCAATCACTTCAAACTCAGCATTTACTAATCCATTTTCAACATGTTTGCGTAATTGAGGATCATTAAAAGTAGGAGGGTAACCTTCTTCAAATTTCACTTCACACTCGACATTAAATAATAATTTAACGCTTTCGCTAATTTTCGTCATTTGCTGTTTTACAATCTCTAAATCTTTCACATCATATGTTCTAATAGTACCTTCTAAATAGCCGTTACTTGGAACCGTATTTATGGCTTCACCAGCTTCAAAATGTCCCATATGGACAATGTTTCGTTTCAATCCATTTAAATGATATTGCTGTATCTGTCCTACTTGAGTCAATACATGTTGTAATGCCTCACCGCATGAATGCCCTTGCTCTTTATCAGCAACATGACTTGAAAGACCATGCAAATAGAATCTATACTCTGTAGCACTTGCTGTAATTTCTTCATCTCTAATCACAACACGGCCTTCATTTTCAAATGGCATGACATGTATACCAAAAACTGCTTCAATAGGATATTTTTCAAATGCACCAGCACGTATTAAACGATTCGCGCCACCTCCAGTTTCTTCTGCAGGTTGAAATATGAAGACGATATTTTGAGGAAGTTCGCCCTTATCAGCTAAATTTTTACATCGTTTAACAAATAGCATAAGGGCAGTTGTATGGCCATCATGTCCACAAGCATGCATAACATGATCTACTTCACTTCGGTAGGATACGTCATTTTCTTCGTAAATCGGTAATGCATCTATATCAGCACGATATGCAATCGTATGTGTACTATTTCCAGATAAATAGGCGATAACGCCTGTATCTAATGGACGCTCATATGGCACACCTAAATCATCTAAAAAATGCGCAATATACTTTGTTGTTTCATATTCATGTAAACTTAATTCTGGATGCTTATGTAAATAACGTCTATGTTCTGTTACAAATTCCAACTCAGTCATCGATATCAAATCCTTTAAATTATTATATTAATTACACTAAATAAGCATAATTGTTAGTTTGCTATGTATTATGTATTTAATTTATAAAAATAGGAGGATAGACAAACTTATCGAAACAAAGCGTAGTTTAACACTTAGCAATAGATAAGGGGAGACATCATAGTAAAATAAATATTGTCTCGTCTAAACCTCCTATATTCAACAAAATAATTCCGTATCATTTTGTGTAAAATACATACGGTAATATATAACTTGTATAAGTTTATATCCTTAGTACTCTAGTCGTTTAATTTTCTTAGTGCCGAAACGATTTCACGTTTTGAATCTTCGACTTCAGTTGTTTGTTTAATCACTTTTGCTGGCGTACCAGCTACAACTGCGCCTGCGGGTACATCTTGAGTAACAATGGCACCAGCAGCGACAATGGCACCGGCACCGACACGCACACCTTCAAGAATGACTGCATTAGCACCAATAAGTACGTCATCTTCAATAATAACAGGTGAAGCACTTGGTGGTTCGATTACACCAGCTAAAACTGAACCAGCACCGACATGTACATTTTTACCTGTTGTAGC
The DNA here is from genome assembly GCF_048568385.1 of Staphylococcus sp. LKG3-1. Classification (NCBI taxonomy): domain Bacteria; kingdom Bacillati; phylum Bacillota; class Bacilli; order Caryophanales; family Staphylococcaceae; genus Staphylococcus; species Staphylococcus sp. LKG3-1. The sequence continues at coordinate 518,143 of NZ_CP183796.1, read as the reverse complement.
ACGTCCGCCTAATGTAGCATTCATATCAACCATTGTGCCTTCTCCAACAACAGCACCAATATTAATTGTTGCACCCATCATGATTACAGCACCATCTTCAATAATGGCTTGTTCACGAATAAATGCACCAGGTTCAATACGTGCATTCGTATTTGTTAAATCTTTCAATGGAATAGCTGAGTTGCGTCGATCCATTTCAACTTCAATTTCATCAATAACTGATTGATTAGACTCATAAAATGGTTTCCAATCATCTGCTTCACAAAAAATAACTTTGGAATCAGATGAACCAAATACTTTAAAATCACTTGGGAAAGTAATGTTTTCAAAATCACCATTGATGTAGACTTTTAATGGTGTAGATTTTTTTGCATCACTTATATATTGAATAATTTCTTCTGCCGTTAAATGTTGTATCATAATTAAATTCGCTCCTTAGGGTTTATAAGTTATCAAATGTATAATAACCATTTTTATTTTGTACTAGTTTTTCTGCTGCGCCAATCGCACCGTTGGCAAATATATCTTTAGATTGTGCGCGGTGTGTAATTTCAATTGTTTCATCCGTACCTGCAAAAAGCACATCATGTTCTCCAACAATCGTGCCGCCACGAATAGAATGAATACCTATTTCATCTTGGGTACGTTTTTCAGTCGTTTCATGTCTATCATATACAGGCGTTGTAGTCTCACGTAAAGACTCAATAACATCATATAATTTCACTAATGTACCACTCGGTGCATCAACTTTTTTATTATGATGTGCTTCTGTAAGTTCAATATCAAAATCTTGCAAGAGCGGTACAGCTGCTTCTAAGATTTTTGTAAGTGCATGTACACCATAACTCATATTCGCACTGAAAAACACTGGCATATCTGTACTCAACGCTTTTAATTTATCTATGATTTGTTCTTTCTCACCCGTTGTAGCAATGACAACTGGTAAATTAAAGTCTTCTTCTAATAATGGTAAGAGTAGTTCAGGATTTGAAAAGTCAATAGCAACATCCGCTTCTGTAGCCTCTGAAATATGTTCAAAAGTAGGGTAGGGATAGTGCTTTTCACTGTTTCTCACAATAACCCCAACGATTTCGTGATTTTTCTCTTCTGCTAACCTTGCTACGCGTTGATTCATAGCACCATATCCAATTAATAAAATCTTCATGAATTTCCACCTGCTTTAAATTGTTCGTAAGCTTGTTCTAATTTTTGGCGATCACTGTCTTCAAGTGTAACAAGTGGTAAGCGTACTTCATAGTTACCAAATCCTTCAACTGCTGTTAATGCTTTTACAGGAATAGGGTTAACATCTACTGCTAACGCATCTAATAACGTTTGAATAGGCTGGAATTGAGACTGTATGTTTTCGTCATTTTGTTTTGCATCATATAAAGATTGGAAAGCATTTGGAATAACATTGGCAACCACCGAGATAACACCGTGACCACCTTGATTGAAATAATCAACAATATTATCGTCGTTGCCACTATATAAAGCAAACTCATCTAAATTAAGGCGTTGTTTTAAGTCTTCTAAGTAATCAAAATCATTTGTCGCATCTTTTAATGCAACGATATACTCATTTTCACTTAAAGTTTCCACTGTTTCTGCATCGATTGTCATATTAGTACGTGACGGTACATTATATAATACAACAGGCAATTTCACTGCATCTGCAATTGTTGTAAAGTGGGCAATTAAACCTCTTTGATTTGTCTTGTTATAGTATGGTGTAATAAGCATAATCGCATCAGCACCAATTTCTCTTGCACGCACAGAAGCTTGAATAGACTTTTGAGTATTATTCGTACCAGTACCTGCAATGACAGGCACACGACCATCAACAACATTGACAACGACTTCTAAAATTTGATCCTTCTCTTCATCAGTTAATGTTGGATTCTCAGCTGTAGTACCATTGACTACGATTGATTTGGCATTATTATCTAGTAAATATTTCACATGTCTTCTCAATGCATCAAAGTCAACTTCATTGTGTGTAAATGGCGTTGCTAGTGCAACACCTACACCTTCAAATATATGTCCCATATTATTTTACTCCTTTCAAGCTCATAACTTGTTCAAGTATTTGTACTGCATTTAATGCTGCACCTTTTAATAAGTTGTCAGAAGTACACCATACATGGAAAGTATTGTCTAAGCTATCGTCACGACGAATGCGTCCAACAAAGATTTCATCTCTACCAGTTGAATGAATTGCTAATGGATATTCATTGTTTTGAGGATTATCTACAAGTACAACACGATCATCTTTTTCAAATAACTCTTGAATGGCTGAAACTGTTGCTTCTTTTTCTAATGTTACACTCATGTGTACACTATGACTGTCTTGTACAGGTACACGGACGCAAGTAGCTGTTACCTTTAAATGATCATCTTGTAAAATTTTACGTGTTTCATCAATCATTTTTTGTTCTTCTTTTGTATACCCATCTTCGAGAAAAGTATCTATATGTGGTAACACATTATTATAAATAGGGTGAGGGTATGCCTCTGGCGCTTTACCATTTGCTCCTTCAGCTAAATCTTGTTTACCTTTCACTCCTGAACCAGATACTGCTTGATAAGTTGTATATGCAACACGTTTTAATCCAAATGCTTCTTGTAATGGTTTAAGTGGCACGACAGATTGAATCGTAGAACAGTTTGGATTGGCAATGATTTTTCTATCTAATTTAGGTTCATTCACTTCTGGTACTATTAAATCAATACCTTCAGTCATTCTCCATTGACTAGAGTTGTCAATCACGATAGCTCCTGCTTGTTCGAAAATAGGGGAATAATGTTCACTTGTACTACCACCCGCACTCATTAATACATAATCAAAAGGTTCGCTAGCTGCTTCATCAGTCAATTCACGTACTGTGTATGTTTTACCTTGAAATTCAATTTGTTCTCCCGCTGATCGCGCTGAAGAGAATAATACTAACTCATCAAAGGCAATGCCTTTTCTATCTACTGTTTCTAACATTTTTCTTCCTACTAATCCTGTTGCACCTGCAATAGCTAATCTAGTCATATACAAAACACTCCATTTTTTATTAGTTGATTTTAAAAAGTTTTGAAAATTCAGATATCAAAAGCTTGATATAAAGTCTGTACAGCACGTTCACCGTTTTCAGCATCGATGACACATGAAATACTAATTTCCGATGTTGTCGTTTGATAAAATGAGATATCATTTTCAATTAAAGTAATAAATGCTTTTGAAGCTACACCAGACATATCTCTCATACCTGAACCTATTAAAGAAATTTTAACGTATTCTTCATTAATTCTGAAGTCCAAGGCACTAAAGTCTTCTTTTAAAGTTTCCAGTATAGATGAAATTTGTGCAACATCCGTATCTTTAATTGTAAAAGACATTTGTAAGCCTTCTAAATTAACAATTTGAGATATCATATCTACATTTACAGAACCATCTTCTAATTGACTGAATAATTTTGTGAGTAATTTATTATCTGGTAAGGGGTAACTAATTGTAACATGCATCATATGTGTATCTAATGCAACACCTGTGACGGCTTTCTTTTCTAAAATTTCTGTTTGTGGCATAATCCATGTTCCTTTCACATTTGATAAAGTTCTACCTAAATATAGGGGAATGTTATAATTATTTGCTAATTCAACACTTCTTGTTTCTAATACGCCTGCACCTAAAGCACTCATTTCCATCATTTCTTCATACGATACATAATCGAGTCGCTTCGCATCTTTATATAGGCGAGGATCTGTAGCATAAACACCATCCACATCTGTATAAATTTCACAAGGCGTATGATTACTCGCAGCTAATGCAACAGCAGTCGTATCAGAACCTCCACGTCCTAAAGTCGTTACTTCTAAATCATCATTAACACCTTGGAAACCAGCCACAACAAGCACGTCATTTTCTTCAAATGCTTGTTCAAATGTTTCAGGATTAATTTCAGCTATACGACTTTTCAAATGGTGCCCAACCGTTTTGATACCAGCTTGATAACCTGTCATAGCTTTAGCTCGAACGCCAATGTCATTCAAAACCATCGATAAGTATGAAACGGTTTGTTGTTCACCAGTTGTGAGTAATAGCGCTAATTCTTGATCCTTTGGACTAGTGGTTAATGTAGATACATTTGCCATTAACTCATCGGTCGTTTTACCCATAGCACTTACTACGACAATAAGTTGTTCTCCTTGTGCAATTCTCAAACTTAACATCTCAGCTATATTTTTAATTTTAGTAAAATCACTAACTGAAGAACCACCAAATTTCAAAACACTTCTTTCCAAATTCATATCCTCCTCGTTGAATAGGGGAGAATCACAGTTATATAAAAAAAGAACAAGTCCGAAATGCGAACCTGTTCTATATTATATATACAAGTGATGCACTCCATTATCTTAAAATAATGACAGACTCTTAGCTCTTAACCATAAAGTCCAACATGTTATAAGCTGCTATTATAACCGTTTCGGCATCTCACCCTTTCAAAATTAGCTGCTAGCAGTCAGATTCTTCTAATCTTTACTAATGATTGATGCGCCTCATCAAAACCTTATTAAATTTTTGTTTATGTTTCACATTATACATAGGCTTACATGTACTGTAAACCGCTTTTCTTTAATTTTTTAAATTTACTGAAAAATATGACATTTAAGGAGTGTTTTTTACCTCAAGAGTGTAAAATGATATCTTTTTGAGGTGTTGCTTTTTTAAAACACAAAATGATGATTCTTTTAAAATTCCTCGTACGATGCCGGATCTTGACCTTTTAGTCGGCCATCTTGCTGTGTCAGACTATTAATTTTATCAATATCTTGTTGTTCTAAAGTAAAATCAAATATATCTTTATTTTGAATTTGTCGCGCAATCGATGTTGATTTAGGAATAGGGACAATACCATTTTGTACATGCCATTTTAAAATGATTTGAGGGATTGTTTTATTATATTTTTCTGCTATAACAGCAATATCTTTATCCTTAATCACCTCAGATGCACGACCTAAAGGACTCCAGGCTTGTGTAATGATGCCTTTTTGATTATGATATTCAATCATGTCCTGCTGATTAAAATAGGGATGCAGTTCAATTTGATTAACTACAGGCAACACACCTGTTTCTTTTTCTAAATTTTCAATATGTTCTGGTAAGAAATTACAAACACCAATAGATTTTATCAAGCCAGCTTTTTGCGCATCTATCATTGCTTGCCATGCTTCTACATACTTGCCTTGTTTAGGATTAGGCCAGTGGATTAAGTATAAATCTAAATACTCAACACCTAAACGATAGATTGATTCTTGAATCGCAACCATAGCTGCATCATAATCTTGATAACGACCTGGTAATTTTGAAGTAATGATAACTTGATCTCTTGTCACATGACTATTGTCAATCGCTTTGCCCACAGTACCTTCGTTTTCATAATTATATGCTGTATCTAACAAGCGATATCCTTGATTTAATGCATTCGTTATTGCGTGTGCACCATGCGCACCATTAAGCTTATATGTACCAAATCCAATTTGAGGTAATACTTGACCGTCAATCATATTTAAATTTTTCATTTAAACATTCCTCCTACAGTTAATTAATTATGATTATATAATTGTGAAAATGCTTTTTAAAGCAATCGGCCTATACCTCTTTTTAAAGTAGGGGAATGAAAAAACGTGACAAAAGTCTATTTTCAAAAATGTGATGTCATAACTACAATAATTAGGTGATGATATGAAAAAAGCGTCTAAAACATTTATTTATGTCTTAGACGCTTAAATATGATTACAATTATTTAGCTAATACACCAGTTTCTTCTAAATAGGCTTCATAAGAAATCTCTTTTGAAACTGCACCAGCAGGATTTAAATCAATAACACGGTTCGCGATTGTGTTAATAAATTCAAAATCATATGACGTAAAGATGATTGAACCTTTGAAGTTCTTTAATCCATCATTTACCGCAGTAATACTTTCTAAATCTAAATGGTTTGTCGGTTCGTCTAACAATAGCACGTTTGCACTTGATAGCATCATTTTACTTAGCATACAACGTACTTTTTCTCCACCTGAAAGCACACTTGCTTTTTTCTTAACTTCTTCACCACTAAATAGCATACGTCCTAAGAAGCCACGTAAGAATGTTTCAGTTTGTTCGTCTTCCGGTGCATACTGACGTAACCAATCTACTAGATTCATGTCTACACCTTCAAAGTAGTCAGAGTTATCTTTAGGGAAGTAACTACGTGAAGTTGTGACACCCCATCTTACTGAACCTTCATCTGGTTCCATCTCACCAGCTAAGATTTTCAATAATGTTGATTTAGCAAATTCACTATCTCCAATTAATACAGCTTTATCATTAGGATCCATTGTAAATGAAATATTGTCTAGAACTTTAACACCATCAATTGTTTTTGAAAGGTTTTCTACAAACAATAAGTCATTCCCAATTTCACGTTCTGGAGTGAATTTAACAAATGGGTAACGACGCGATGAAGGTTGAATATCATCGAGTTCGATTTTTTCAAGTTGTTTCTTACGACTTGTTGCTTGTTTTGATTTTGAAGCATTTGCAGAGAAACGCGCAACGAAATCTTGTAATTCTTTGATTTTTTCTTCTTTTTTCTTATTTTGATCTTGTGCCATTTTCATTGCTAATTCACTAGATTGATACCAAAAATCATAGTTACCAACGTAAACTTTAATTTTCCCATAATCTAAATCGGCAATGTGAGTACATACGTTATTTAAAAAGTGTCTGTCATGAGAAACTACAATAACTGTATTTTCAAAATTAATTAAGAAATCTTCTAACCAACTAATTGCAGGGATATCTAAACCATTGGTAGGCTCATCTAGTAGCAATACGTCTGGTTTACCAAAAAGACTTTGAGCCAATAAGACTTTAACTTTTTGATTATTTTCTAATTCTGACATTGTTTTATCTTGTAAATCTGCTTTTATACCAAGACCAGATAGTAGGGAACCAGCATCTGCTTCTGCATTCCATCCATCCATTTCTGCAAATTCGCCTTCTAATTCTGCTGCTCTAATACCATCTTCATCGCTGAAATCAGGTTTCATATAGATCTCATCTTTTTCTTTCATAACAGCATACAAACGTTCGTGACCTTTAATAACAACATCTATAACACGTTCATCTTCAAATGCAAAATGATCTTGTTTTAATACTGCTAAACGTTCATTTTTCCCCATTGAAACATGACCAGTTTGTGCATCTAATTCTCCAGATAAAATTTTCAAGAACGTTGATTTACCTGCACCATTTGCACCTATCAAACCATAGCAATTGCCATCTGTAAATTTAATATTTACATCTTCAAATAGCTTACGATCGCCAAATCGTAAACTTACATCAGTAACTTGTAACATGCATTTACTCCTTTTCGTTAATCTACCGCACAAATTATAACACACTTATCTTGCACTTTCGACCTTTCGCGCTAGACTGATGCTTGTTTTCCTATAGCATGTTATAATATAGAAGAATAAATTTTATGAACGAAGGAGAAAAGTATGGCCCAAGATGAAAAAGATATTGTAGGTTCAATAGAATTCCTTGAAGTTGTAGGTTTAGAAAGTTCCACTTACAAATTAAAAGGACCCAATGGTGAAGAAGTTAAATTAAACCAATCTGAAATTAATGATGAAGATGAATTACAAATAGGTGAAGAATATAGCTTTTTTGTATATCCTAATAGATCAGGTGCATTATTCGCTACTCAAAATATGCCTGACATTACTACGAATAAATATGATTTTGTAAAAGTTTTAAAAACTGATAGAGATGGTGCACACGTAGATGTTGGGTTACCACGAGAAGTACTGATTCCTTGGGAAGATCTTCCGAAAGTTAAAGATGTTTGGCCAGTACAAGGTGATGAACTATTTGTTACTTTACGTATCGACAGAGATAACAACATGTTTGCTCGATTAGCGACAGAAACAATCGTTGAACAAATGTATACACCTGTGTTCGATGACGAGAAGCAAAACCAAGTGATAGAAGCAAGACCTTATCGTTTACTAAGAATTGGCAGTTTCTTACTATCTAAAGATGGTTATAAAATATTCGTTCATGAAACAGAACGTAAAGAAGAACCTCGATTAGGTGAAAATGTTAGCGTTCGTATCATTGGTCATAATGAAAAAGGGGAACTAAATGGCTCATTCTTACCCTTAGCACATGAGCGATTAGATGATGATGGCCAACACATATTTGACTTATTAGTTGAATATGATGGGGAGTTACCTTTTTCAGACAAATCTAGTCCAGAAGCAATCAAAGAAATATTTAATATGAGTAAAGGCTCATTCAAGAGAGCAATAGGCCATCTTTATAAAAATAAAATTATCACGATCGAAAGTGGTAAAATTGCCTTAACCCAAAAAGGTTGGGCAAGAATCGAAAAATAGTTTCTTCTATTATAAAGCAGTGAACGATTGAATTAATGAAATTTAAATCACACTTCATTATTTAAGCACTTTATTACAATTGCTATTCATTGATTCAGTAAAACATCATACAGCAATCAATATTAAAACCTAAAAATACTACTTTTTTGTAGTTATTTTTAGGTTTTTTTGTATTTTAACATTACAAATTCAAAACTTCTGTAATATTAAAAGAGGAGTATAACGTTGATTTAAAGCGATTTTTGAACCAAAGTGATCACCTAACATTACAAATATAAATATTGTAAACAACAACAATAATTCCTTAACAAAACATTTACATTATCTATATTTGTATTTAATAAAAGGTGTGTAGTATAGAGACTGTAAGAAATACATATAACTTTTGGGTTATTCACTTATTAGGAGGATGTTTCAATGAAAAAATGGCAATTATTTGGTACTACAGCAATCGGTGCTTCACTTTTATTAGGTGCTTGTGGCGGCGGAGGTAACGCTGATTCAGGTAAAGGCGAAGGAGAAGTTAAAGGCGATGGCTCATCAACAGTAGGTCCAATCATTGAAAAACTTAACGAAAAATTTGCTAAAGATAATAAAGATGTAACAGTATCATCAGGTACTTCAGGTACAGGTGGGGGATTTGAAAAATTCATCTCAGGTAGCACTGATTTTTCAAATGCATCTAGACCAATAAAAGATGAAGAAAAGAAAAAATTGGATGACAAAGGTATTAAATACGATGAATTCAAAATTGCTCAAGACGGTGTAACAATCACAGTCAATAAAGATAATGATTTCGTTGACGAACTTACTAAAGAACAACTTAAAGAAATTTACTCAGGTAAAGCTAAAACTTGGAAAGATGTAAATCCAAAATGGCCATCTAAAGAGATTAAAGCTTACTCACCTGACCAATCACATGGTACTTACGATTTCTTCACTGAAGAAGTTATGGACAAAGGGGATATCAAAGCAGAGAAAAATGCTGATACAAATGTAATTGTACAATCTGTTCAAAAAAATGAACAAGGTATTGGTTACTTCGGTTATAACTTCTATGAACAAAATAAAGATAAATTAAAAGAAGTTAAAGTTAAAGATGATTCAGGTAAAACAACTGAACCAACTAAGAAAACTATCCAAGATGGTTCATATGCATTGAGTAGACCATTGTATATCTACACTAACGAGAAAAAATTAAAAGATAACAAAGGATTCCAAGACTTCATGAAATTTGTTCTTGAAGACAAAGGTAAATCAGCTGAAGATGCAGGATTTGTTGCATTACCTAAGAAAGACTACACAGAACAACAATCTAAATTAGATGACATCATTGGTAAAGATAGTAAAAAAGACGACGACAAAGACAGTAAATAATTATAGTAAGATCGTTTAGGGTTGGGATTCTGGAATGGGGCAAAGTTAGATTCGTACGCTACTTTGTCATTTTTCCAGACCCAACTTTTTTTAAATAATTGGGAATTTACAAGAAGGAAGGAATTCACATGGCGAATAATAATCTTTCCGTAAGTGAAATGATTGAAAAAAACAACGCTAAAAAGAATGGTACAAGCGATAAAATTGCACCGGTCATTTTAGGAATCATTGCAGTTTTTTCTATTTTAGCAACTATCGGAATTATCGTGACACTTTTAACTGAAACAATTACATTCTTTACACGAGTTTCATTTGCAGACTTTTTCCTAACAATGGACTGGAATCCATTTTCATCAACACCTAAATATGGTATTTTGGCATTGATTCTAGGTACATTGAAAATTACAGTTATCGCGACTATTGTAGCTGTACCAATTGGTTTAGGTGCTGCACTTTACTTAAGTGAATATGCTTCAAGTAGAGCAAGAAGCATTATCAAACCTATACTAGAAATCTTATCAGGTATTCCAACAATTGTATTTGGTTTCTTTGCACTTACATTCGTAACGCCTATACTACGTTCTGTCTTTCCAGAACTAGGTAGTTTCAACTCTATCAGTCCCGGAATTGTAGTAGGTGTCATGATTATACCTTTAATTTCAAGTATGAGTGAAGATGCTATGTCATCTGTACCAAATAAAATGCGCGAGGGTGCTTTAGGCTTAGGCGCTACTAAATTTGAAGTTGCAACTAAGGTTGTTTTACCTGCTGCAACATCAGGTATCATGGCTTCAATTGTATTAGCAATTTCTCGTGCAATCGGTGAAACGATGATTGTATCATTAGCTGCAGGTAGTACACCGTCTTCATCATTAGATTTAACAGGATCTATTCAAACAATGACTGGTTATATCGTGCAAGTAGCAACAGGTGATGCGACATTCGGTTCAGATATTTATTACAGTATTTATGCAGTAGGTTTTACATTATTCTTATTCACATTAATTATGAACTTAATTTCACATTGGATTACGAAACGTTTCAGAGAGGAGTATTAAAATGGCTGAAGTTAACAACAATAGTAAAGCACTTGTCGATCAAAACACCGTTGAAAAGAAACTCTCTGGGAGATTGTCGATAAATAAACTTAATAAGTGGGCATTCTTTGCATGTACAATGATCGGCTTACTCGTCTTAGCGGCATTAATTATTGATACTTTAATTAAAGGTGTTGGACATTTAACTCCTTCATTCTTTACGAGCTTCTCATCTTCAACACCATCAATGGCCGGCATCAAAGGCGCCTTGATTGGTACTGTATGGTTGATGATTACAATTATTCCTATTTCTATTATTTTAGGCGTAGGTACAGCAATTTATTTGGAAGAATATGCAAAAGATAATGCATTCACAAGTTTCATAAAAGTAAGTATCTCGAATTTAGCTGGTGTACCATCAGTCGTATTCGGTTTACTAGGCTTAACAATTTTTGTAAGAGGTATGGGTATCGAATCATTAGCACTAGGTAATTCCATATTAGCTGCCGCACTCACGATGTCACTGCTTATCTTACCAGTAATTATTGTTGCGAGTCAGGAAGCAATCAGAGCAGTACCTAATTCAGTAAGAGAAGCATCATATGGATTAGGTGGTAATAAATGGCAAACAATACGCCGTGTAGTCTTACCAGCTGCAATCCCTGGTATTTTAACTGGATTTATCTTGGCACTATCACGTGCGTTAGGTGAAACGGCACCTTTAATTCTAATTGGTATCCCGACAGTATTATTACAATTACCATCAAGTATCTTTGATCAGTTCCAAGCTTTACCAATGGCTATATACAACTGGGCGAAATTACCACAAGCAGAATTCCAAAACGTCGCATCAGCAGGCATTATCGTATTGCTCGTCATCTTATTATTGATGAACGCAATTGCTATTTTCTTAAGAAACAAATACAGTAAAAAATTCTAATCGTACTCAAATATAAAGTGTATTTAACCAAGGCTAGTCTACTGGGAATATACTATGGATATTAAATCTATAGTCTGGCTAGCCTTATATAAAAAAGGAGTTTTAATTATGGCTAATAAACAAATAATTGATAAAAATGATGACTTACAAGCACATACAGATCGCAATGATAAACCTATTGCAACAATTGAATCGAATCATAAAGAGAACAAAATTCCAGATAGTGAAAAGAAAATTGTCTATTCTACAAAAAATTTAGACTTATGGTATGGCGAGAATCACGCACTTAAAAATATTAACCTAGACATTCTAGAAAATAATGTCACTGCTATTATAGGACCATCAGGTTGTGGTAAATCAACATATATCAAGGCTTTAAACCGTATGGTAGAACTTGTACCATCTGTTAAAACTGCAGGTAAAATTTTATATCGTGATAAAAATATTTTTGACGACAAACATTCAGTAGAAAAATTAAGAACAAATGTAGGTATGGTATTCCAACAACCAAATCCATTCCCTAAATCAATTTACGATAATATTACGTATGGTCCAAAAATCCATGGCATTAAAAACAAAAAAGTTTTAGATGAAATTGTTGAAAAATCTTTACGTGGCGCTGCAATTTGGGATGAGTTAAAAGACCGCTTAGATACAAATGCCTATAGCTTATCAGGTGGTCAACAACAACGTGTATGTATTGCACGTACATTAGCAATTGAACCAGATGTTATTTTAATGGATGAGCCAACATCTGCATTAGATCCAATTTCAACATTAAAAGTTGAAGAATTAGTACAAGAATTAAAAGAAAAATATTCAATTATTATCGTTACACATAACATGCAACAAGCAGCACGTGTATCAGATAAAACAGCATTCTTCCTTAACGGCTATGTAAACGAATACGATGATACAGATAAAATCTTCTCTAATCCTTCTGATAAACAAACTGAAGATTATATCTCAGGTCGTTTCGGTTGATTAATCTATGGCTATAATCAGACAAAAATACGAAGGCCAACTCGATGATTTAATGAAAGATCTGCGTCGGCTTGGTCTTCATGTATATCATAATATTGAATTTGCATTAATGTCGTTAAGTGAAGAAGATAGAAACTATGCAAGAGAATCTATTGCAAAAGATAAAAATATTAATGAACTTGAAACTGAAATTAATGAAAAAGTTATTATGCTGATTACTAAACAGCAACCAATTGCTACTGATTTAAGATTGATGATGGCAGCATTAAAAATTGCTTCTGATTTTGAACGTATAGGAGATAACGCTGCTAATATTGCTGAAATTAGATTAAGAGCAAAGATTATAGATAAATATGTGCTAACAAGGCTCAACACAATGGGTAAATTAGCATTGTTAATGTTAAAAGATTTAAATGATGCGGTTAGAAACAATGATATCACACTTATTAAAGAAATCATTGAACGCGATGAGGATATTGATGATCTATATAAAAATATTGTTAACACTACCTATCTCATTGATAATGATCCTTTTGTTGCCGGACAAGCGCATCTAGCAGCACGTCATTTAGAACGCATCGGAGATCACATTACGAATATTGCTGAAAATATATATTTCTTTATTACTGGTAATCGTTACGAATCTTACAATAAATAACAAAGAAAAGCGCAGTGAGTGTGAAATTGATTTTCTACTCACTGCGCTTTTCTTTTATTGTTCTGCTTCAATTTCGTCTGTCAGCATTTCTAATTCGTCAACAAGCTTGCCAATATAACCAATGGTTGATTTCAATGGCGCATCTGTTCGAATATCAATACCTGCAATGTCAGCTAATTCAACTGGTGATTTACTGCCACCAGCTTTTAATGTTTCTAACCATGCATCGACGGCAGGTTGGCCTTCAGTTTGAATACGTTGTGACATAACTGTACCAATAGTTAATCCTGCAGAATAAGTATAAGAATATAACCCCATATAATAGTGTGGTTGTCTCATCCAAGTCAATTCTGTACCTTCAGTTAATTTCACACTATCTCCAAAAAATTGACTATAAACATCTAACATAATTTGATTTAACACAGGTGCTGTTAACGACTCACCATTGTCGACTTTTGTGTAAACTTCTCTTTGATAGGCTGCTTCTAGTAAATGTGTAACCATATTATGATAATACGTTCTAGAAATAATTGAACCAATTACCCAACGTTTAAACTTCGGATCATCACTATTTTTAAATAAATAGTTAGACATCAACATCTCATTCATTGTAGAAGGTGCTTCAACAAAATACATTGATGCTTCTGATTCCAAATAATTTTGGTGTTTTTGCGCTAATGTAAAATGGCCAGCATGACCCAACTCATGCGCTAAGACAAATGTTTCAGTCATTTTACCTGTCCAAGAAATAAATACATAAGAATGTGAAGCATAAGGACTTGCACAATAAGCGCCTGTATCTTTACCTTTGTTTTGTGCAAAATCAATCCATCTTTCTTCATATGCAGCTTCGACCATCTTCAAATAATCTTGTCCAAGTACATCTAATGCACCATAGATATATTGTTTTGAGTCCTCTATGGAAATCTCTGGCTCATAATTTGGATCAATAGATACTTTTAAATCTTCAAAGCCCATAACATCAAGACCGTGCACGCGTTTGATTAACTTAGCATATTTTTGCATAATAGGCGCTAAATCACTCATAATTACATCAATTTGTCGATCAAACATATCACGTGTAACTTCTTGGTCTTGTAATAAGTAATCAATAACCGACTCGTAGCCCCTTAAATCAGCTTCAATTTTTTCTTGTTGAACTTGTAAATTATAAGTTGCTGCTGTTGTATGCTGATATTTACGTAGCGCATCACTAAAATATTTAAAGCTTGTTTCTCTAAAACCTCTATCCGGATTATCTTCGTATTCATTTTCAAATGTTGCATAATCTAAAGGATAATTTTGATTATTGTGCTCAAATGATTCAAAGTCAATATCTAGCATTTTAGTTGTTCCATATAAATCAAAAGCACCGTCAAAAGTAGGGGATAAACTAGCTAAAACTTTTTCAACTTCTGGAGATAATTTATATGCTTTTTTAGCTTTAATTTTTGTTAAAAAATGTGGATATTGTGATGTTTTAATTAATTCATCTAATGTCGTATCTGAAAGTTCGATAATCTCTGAAACAACAAATGATAATTCACTTGCTATCTTTCCATAGGAAGTTGAAAATTTAGCACTCAATGTTTGTGCTTGTTCATTAGCCGTATCGACACTTAAATTCAATTCGGCGTAATTTGCCATTCTATCCAATTGAATTAATATATCAGAATATGCATTGAGTGCAACTTCAATCATTTCAGCATGATTCAAACGTTCTGTATATTGTTTATTAAATGCTTTGGCTGCTTCTAAAGTTTCATCTAACACTTGATAAAATGCTTCATCAGAACTAAATAATTCAGTAATATCCCAAGTTTCGTCTTTAGGGACATCACTTCTAAACTGTAATGTTCCAGTCATTTAATCACTCCTTCACATAATTTAGGTTTCATATTGATTATACATGAAAGACGATAACAAAGCACAATTGCAAGTTTAATTATCATTGAAACAGGGAAGGTAATTAGATGAAATGTATGGAATCTTTTGTCTTTAAAACAAAAGATTAGTACATACTACTATAGTCCGAATAAGATTGTGGTAAATTGTAGTATAATCTTAATCATTAAGTTAAAATTATAAACAAAAGATATGTAAGGAGTGCAACACATGACAATATTTGATATGCCTAATTATTTATGGATTTCAGTAGTTGCTGTGATATTAGTAACTATTTTCTGTAATCTAGCTTTAAATAAATGGTTTGTCCCAGCTGTATTAACAATCGTCGTATTAGGAATAGCTGCTTTCTTGATTCCTAATTTTGAAGATATTACATATGAACCATTATTAGGATTTGCGGCATTTATGGCTGTAATCAGTTTAATTATTAGTTTCTTAATTTGGTATTTCACACGCAATTGGAGACGAAGCCGTCGCGAGAAAAAAGCGAAAAAAGAAATTCGTAAACGTGGTGGTATTCCTAAAGATGAAATTGAGAACTATCGAGAAAAAAGATAGATATAATAAAAGCCATTGTAGTGGGTTACATTACAATGCCTTTTATTATTGCCACTAAATAGGATAGTGGGGAAGATTATTTAAATGCTTTCTGTATTTGTTCAAGTTGGTCGATGGTTAATTTGATACCACCTTCACCGAAAAACCAACTGTTTGCTTCAAATAATGTAACGTCATTATTTTTAATTGCCTTTGAATTTTTTATAACATCATTCTGTAACGCTTGCGGCATACTTTCACTTTTTACATTTCCATGTTTAGTTCGATCAATAACAAATAATTTGTCTGGATTCATTTCATTTAAATATTCATTTGAAATAAGTATACCACTTGAGTTCGGTTTCATTTTTTTATCAGCATGTTTAATGCCTAAATCTTCATTTAAAAAACCACCGAATCTACCAGTAGTACCATAGGTTTTTATACCTTTATCATCTACATTTAGAAATAATACAGATTCATTTTCAATTCTTTTTTTAGTTTCAGCAACCTTATCATCCAGTTCTGTAATTAATGCCTTTGTTTCTTTTTGCTTGTCAAAAATTTTACCTATATTTTCAGTATTTTTCTTAATTGAAGTTATGTAATCATCGTTTTGAGGACTAATAAAAACAATTTTAGCATTTGGTACAGCTTTTTTCATTTCTTCTAAAGTTTTAGTATGTGCTTGCCTGAAAGAAGCAAAAACAACATCTGGTTTAGATTTTGCTAATTTATCGTAATTAGGTTGACCTGGGTTGCCAATATTGTTGTATTGGCTGCTTTTAAATGCTTTTAGGCTGTCTGGTAAAATGAAGCACCTTGACCCTTAGCAATAGCAACGATATGGTCTTGCAATTTTAATTGTTGCATCACATCTAACACACCGTAATCCATTACTGCATCGCGTTTAGGATTAACCGGAACCTCTACAACTTCATGCTTAATTTCGCCTTTATTATGATCTTGATTTTTATCTTTAAACTCATAAGAAGTTTCAATTTTAACTGTTTCTTTAGATGCTTTATTACTTTGGGTATGACTACAAGCACCTAAAAATAAAAAGCAAAGGGCGGTTAATGCAATACATATAAACTTATTCATATACAATCTCTCCTTTAATATAAAAGTTAATTATACATTAATTGAAAATCATTATCAATTAGAGATTTTAGAAATACTAAATGATTGTGTGAAGTTCATAGCAATTTCGAATTAACATACCAATGCAATGATTAAGTCTAATGATCAAGTCTAATGATTAAGTCTACAGGAAATAACACATATGAGATTATCAATATACGTATAATTATCATATTAAAGAAAGTCAACGAGCAATAATGATTTAGCAAATTATAATCAAGCTAAAACAATGTGAAGCATATGTAATGTATTCATATTAGCATAGAAATTATATAGATAGTACAAGCATGTACTAAGAAAAAGGGTTCCGAAATTGGAAAATATCTCAATATACATAACTTCCTATAATATATATTATGTAAACTAAAATACAGAAAATATTTTTACTGGAAAATTATTATGCTTTCATAGCATTTAACCTTAACTTAGTAACTATAATGAATTACCTGATTTTTATACTTAATTGTTCTGTTTAATGTTTCGTATGATACACATGATTTTAAATTTGATTCTCACTTAAGTTATCTATTTGTAAATCATTTCTTTGTTATAGATAATTTCAACACTTGTTGTTATGACTACAAATGGCCATTTCATTTTAAGTTATTTATTTGCAATCACATGAACAAGTACCCACAATATCATTTTAAAATGCTCAGAAATGCAAATCTCAGCGCCTATGTTTAACGCTTACTAAAATAATTACTAAATAAGATATCCAATCGCTATCACAATCTCAGTAATCCTTAAATAAATGGTTTTTATTAAGTTCAAACTACATTATAGGTTTACATAATATAAATATGATAATCTTAAAAATTTTTAGTGTTCCTTTTCTTTTTTTGGGTATATACTGTTTAGAGAATATTTTAGGAGTGAAATTTATGCAACGATCTTCAGGTATTAAATGGTCAAGTTTGATCATTGGTGTTATTTTCTTAGTTATTGGCGTATTTATCGTTAGTTTTCCAGAAGAAAACTTATTTGCTATAACTTGGTTAATTGGTCTTTTATTTATTATTAATGGTTTTATAGAAATTTTCATCCGTCGTATAATGAAAAAAGCGACACAAAGGGGCTCCAAATTACTGATTATACTTGGTATAATTAATATAATCATCGGTTTGTTAATCCTATTTAATGTCGTAACGAGTACAACCTTTATTATTTATTTATTTGCTATTTGGTTTATTATTAATGCTATTTTCAATATATTCACCGTAACACCAGCTGAAAAGTCGAATAAAGCTTTCCATACTTTTTCAATTTTACTAAATGTAATTGAAATTGTTTTTGGTATTATTTTATTATTCAACCCGTTAATCGCTGCGGTAATTATTGCTATATTTATGTGTATTGTATTCTTTATCATAGGTATCACATATATTATTGATGCTTTGAATTAATTTAATATAGCAAATGAAATTTTATATTTTAACTAGGGCGCTTAATCATAAAAATCAAAAACCATAAAAACCATGTTGTGATTTGTCGAATTACAACATGGTTTTTTTAACCTATTTTATTACTTACACCGAATAAATATATACATTTTTTATATTTACTTTTTTTAATCATTATGCTATTGTTATATTGATATTATATAATTTTATGCTATACTAAAAAATGTGGCTAACAATTAGAATCAACCTCATAGAATATGCCACATACTAGATTACCGTTATATTGGAAAGCCATCCTTTTATAACGAATCCTAAACAAAAGAAAGCATACTGATATACGCTTACAACCAGTATGCTTTCTTTTTAATATTATTTTTTAATTTTCTTTCTAACATTATTCAACGTATTAAATAACCAATATTTCGATTTCTTAATTGGTTTATAGAAATCACCAATCAATTCCTCAATTTGTACGTTAAAGCCTCGTTTAAAGCGATATACACCGTAATCTTCGCTATTTTCAGTAAAGTCACCTGATAGACCATAGAAATTATAACGACCATAGCCATGATCAAAGCAATAATTCATCATATACCAGTGCATCATATAGGGTCCCATATATTGATTATATTTTTCTGATGAACCACCTGAGAAATAATTCACTTCATATGCATTTGCAAAATAAACACCCGCGGCTAAGTTTAAAATAGCACCGTCAGTTAGTCTTAACTCACTCGCATGAAGTAATTCTTTTTTATCATGTTCAATCTGTTTGTCTAGCTCTGCAATTTTCTTCAATTGCTTATCAGATTTATTCTCATTTTGCATCATTTTATCGCGGCGTGATTCTTTTTCATTAATGCTTTCTTGAGTATGATTAATATATTCATCCAAATCAATGTATGCCAATGGGATTAATGCTTTATCACCGTAATTGTCTATAAAGTTATAAAAGTATTCATCCGTTTTAGAAACAAAACCAGTACGTTCTTCTGTTTCACGATACAATTCTAAGAAAATATCAAATTCATCTCTTGTTAGTAACCTTACCTTCACGCCAAAATTAATTGCCTTATTTATATTACGTTTTCTTTGGCTATCAAATTGTTTTTTTAATGAAGCTGGTGTTTCACCATCAAGGTTTAATACGCCCATCCATCTAACTTGGCTAGATGTATCATACGATGTTGTAAATCCGTGATGTATATAACGATGAGATTTGAATAAATTAACGAGTGCATCATTCTTATCATGATTAGGTAATGGATTAATATCCTTATCATATATTTGATAAATCCAATATGGATCCATTTTGACATATAAACAATTATGCTGTTGCAAATAAGTGTCTAATTCACGTAAATAGAAATCTACTAACCCCAAATCATTATAATCCATAACTGGACCGCGATTTGAATAATAAACATAGCTTCCCATTGTAGGAATTTTAGAGAAAAGACTAGCAGCAATAACTTGATTATCGTCATCTTTTAAGCCTAATAATACAACTTGAAATCCATCTTCTTCCCTTGTCGCAATATTTTCTTTCACTTGAAAATAATGACTCTCTAATGCTGGATTCTGTACAAAATTGTCATATTCTTTGACAGTTAACTCTGTAAATTTCATTCTAGCTTAGTTCCCTTCTATTTATGTTTATTTCTTTTTATCCTTAATTTTTTTCAATGTCGTATAAATTTTGTACATTGGCTTATTAATCGGTTTAATAAAATCACCAACATATTCTACTACATCTGCATTAAAACCTTTTTTAAATTTAACAACACCTGCATCTTCTGCATCTTCAGTAAAATGACCACTAATACCATAAAAATTATATCTATCTATATTATGATCTATAGCATAATTAATCATCTTCCATTGTATTGCATAACTACCAGCAAAATGTCTAAATTCATTAGATGTACCACCTGCATAGTAAACGACTTCATAAGGATTAATAATAAAGTAAGCTGCAGAAATCGGTAATTCGTTACCATGCTTTTCTTGTAACGCAGTGGCTTCATCTATTTTTTGTTGGTTTGCAATCAGTTGTTGTTCTAAATTTTCTTTTTTATTATACGCTTTTTTATTTTCTGGTCTTTTTTCTATATCCTTAACTGCTTTATTTATATCTTTACTTAATACTTCGCGTTCAGCCTTTAATTCTGTTATATATTCATCAAAATCCATATAAGCTAATGGGACAAGCACACGATCTTTATAATATCTTAACCTATTATAATAAAAATCGTCATCTCTATCGTCAAAATCCTTTGTTTCAGAAGTATCTTCCATGAATGAGCGGAATATTGGCAACTCATCTTCACCTAAAAATCTTACTTTCACACCATTTTTCTGTACTTTTTTAGTATTTCGTTTACGTAAACTATCCATACCATTAAGTACGTCTTTAGCAGTTTTTCCAGCTAAATCTAAAACAGAATGGAATCTTATTTGAAGTATTGGGTCAAAGCCAGTTAAAAAACCTTCATGCTTATAACCGAGTTGTTTCATTTTATCAAAAATCCAATCGTGACCCGCATTTGCTAATACTTCACCATCATGATTACGATATTGATAAGCAAGATAAGGATCTACTCGTAAATATAAGGCATTATGTTTTTTTACATATTTTGCTAATTCGTTAAAGAAGTAATGCACGAGTTCTTTATTTTCAAAATCTATGACTGGACCTCTATTGGAATAAAAATACTTGAAGAATTTCATAACAGGCACAGCTGTAAGTAAACATGCTGCAATTACTTCATTATCATTATTCTTAATTCCTACTAGGTGTGTTTCTGTACTTTCTGCAATTTTCAATTCATAATTTCCAACCATTTGCGTAAAATGACTATTCGGCATTTTATCCGTAAATGCACCGAACTCTTTTGCAGTTAAATTCGTAAATTTCATTTTTTATATACTCCTATTTATCTATAGTTCTATTTTCGAGTTTAATTCTCAATCTAGATTATTATACAATATTCATTTATAAAACTAAATCATTAGCCTGTACATAATCTTTCTAATGCAATGATTACACTGCGTTTTATGTATTATTTAATTATATCACTACTTTTATTTTAACAAAGCGTAAGCATTTATTCATATTTAACATGTTAGATTTATAATTTAATTATGAATAACTTTTGGTTTTATTACCTTAATTATATATTTACTGTCATCTTCACTTAATTTATTTGTAAATACATGATAAAACCGGAGAACTTATCTCGTTCTCCGGTTTTATATTATTTCAAGAAAAAGTTTCTAATTATAAAGCATCTCTGATTGCTTTACCTATTGCTACACTTGATTGTGGATTTTGACCAGTGATAAATTGGGCATCAGATTCAATATGCTCTGTAAAATCATCTTTTGTCACAAACTTAGCACCTTGATTTTCCAATTCCGTTTGAGTTAAAAATGGAACTTTGTCTTCCAAGCCCATCGTACGTTCTTCATTATCTGTAAATGATGTTAATGTAACACCTTTAACTAAGAAATTGCCTTGTTTATCTTTGGCACCCACAAATGCACTT
Source organism: Staphylococcus sp. LKG3-1 (assembly GCF_048568385.1). Classification (NCBI taxonomy): domain Bacteria; kingdom Bacillati; phylum Bacillota; class Bacilli; order Caryophanales; family Staphylococcaceae; genus Staphylococcus; species Staphylococcus sp. LKG3-1. The sequence goes on along the minus strand of NZ_CP183796.1, from coordinate 496,168 downwards.
GGTCCGTGACATACTGAAGAAATAATTTTCTTTTCTTCTTTAAAGTCTGCAAGGATATCTGCTAATTGTTGGTTATGTGCAAAATCAAATACGGTACCATGTCCACCAGGTAAATAGACTGCATCGTACTGTGATACATCAATATTTTCAATACTTGGTACTTGTTTTAACTTTTCAACAAAATTAGCATACTGATTTAATTCATCATTTTGTGTAGAATTTGGATCTAATGGAATTTCTCCACCTTCAATCGACACGATATCCACATCAATACCTGCTTCTGTTAATATATTATAAGGTTCGCTCGCCTCTTCTAACCATAGTCCAGTTGCCGTGCCATCATCATATTGACTTCTACTCGTAATTATGAATAATACTTTTTTACTCAAATTAAGTCACCTCTTTTAAAAATAAAGGTATGAACGATAAATAATACCAACGATACTATTTATCTAACTCTTCCTCTGATATCATATTACCCTTATTTTTAATGCATACACATAAAAATATATGACAATCTTTGCTTAATTCAAGACATTTCTTATTGTTTTTAAATACTCAATGGTAGTTTGTTTATCGTCATTTTCAAAGCGTTTTACTATTTCACTACCTATCACTACGCCATCTGAAGCTTCAATAATATCTTTTACATGTGCTGCTGTTCTTATACCAAATCCAGCTACTACAGGAACTTCAGTATGTGCTTTTATATCTTTAATTCTATTTTTTAGCTCTGGATGAAATTTACCATCTTCGCCTGTAGTCGCATTCATCGTTACAGTATAAATAAATCCTTCTGCATCCTTAGCTATTTGATGACTTCTAGTATTTGAAGTTGTCATAGCAATTAATGAAATAATATTTGTTTTTCGTTCTGGATGACGCGCTTTAAGTTGTTGCACCAACTCATGAGGCAAATCAGGTATGATCAAACCATACACACCTGCTTCTTCACAAGCATTCAAAAATGCTGATTCACCATAATGATTTATGATATTGTAATATGTCATTAACACATACTTACTTTGAATCTCATCTTGATTTTCTGTAAGTTGATCGAAAATATATTGTATATTAACGCCTTCTTGAATTGCTTTATTACCAGCATTCATGATTACCGGCCCATCAGCAACAGGGTCTGAAAATGGAACACCCACTTCAACTATATCTGCACCTGCTTCACTTAGTATTTTTACATTTTCAATAAAGTCTCTGTTGCCCATAACATAAGGTACAAATAATTTATGCATGCGTGTCACCCTCCTGTTTCATATAATTTCTGATCGTTTCCATATCTTTATCACCGCGGCCTGATACTGTAACCACAAGTATTTCATCGTTACGCATCGTAGGTGCCAATGTTTCTACATAACTTAAGGCATGTGCACTTTCGATAGCTGGTATGATACCTTCCGCTTTAGTAAATCGCACTAAAGCATCCATCGCTTGTTTGTCACTTGCAGTAGCATATTTCACTCTTCCAATGTCATGATAATATGAATGCTCTGGACCAACGCCAGGATAATCCAATCCTGCAGATATTGAGTGTGCTAATTGTATTTGACCATCATCATCTTGAATTAAATACATTTTTGTACCATGTAACACGCCTTCTTGACCTTTATTTATAGCAAGCGCGTGTTTATCTGAATCTATTCCGTCGCCCGCTGCCTCAACACCGTAAAGCTTAACATCATCCTTTACAAATGGATAAAACGTCCCGATGGCATTAGAACCACCGCCTACACATGCGACAATAGCATCTGGTAATTGACCTTCTTTTTCATGAACTTGTGCTTTAATTTCTTGACCAATAATTTTTTGAAAGTCTCTTACAATAGTAGGAAAAGGATCAGGTCCCAGTGCAGAGCCTAGCAAATAATGCGTATCATCAACATGGCTTACCCAGTACTGTAATGCTTTATTGACTGCATCAGATAATGTGCCTTGTCCTTCAGTGACTGATTCCACTTTTGCGCCTAATAGTTCCATTCTAAACACGTTTAATGATTGTCTTTTGATATCTTCTTCACCCATAAACACAACGAGTTCCATATCAAATAAGGCAGCTACAGTTGCACTAGCAACACCATGTTGCCCCGCTCCAGTTTCGGCTACTAATTTATTTTTTCCCATGCGTTTAGCTAACAGTGCTTGACCAAGTGCATTATTAATTTTATGTGCACCCGTATGGTTTAAATCCTCACGTTTCAAATAGATTTTTGCACCACCAAGTAATTCCGAATAAGACTTAGCATATGTTAGCGGTGTTTCACGACCTACGTAATCTTTTAAGTAATCATCAAGTTCTATCTGAAATTGAGGATCATTTTTAGCGTCCTGATAAGCTTGTTTCAATTCTTGTATTGCGGGCATTAATGTTTCTGGTACATATTGTCCACCATAATTACCGAAAAAACCAAATGTATCTGCTTCTGTTTGTATATTTTCAATCATAGTTTATTGAGCTCCTTTTAAAAGTTTTATAATTTCTAACATTTTATTTAAGTCTTTTTTATGATTCGTTTCTATGCCACTTGCAATATCATAACCAGTATGATGAAGTGATAAGTTTTCTATCTTTTGTATATTTTCATAATTAATGCCACCTGCAATTAAATAATCAACATCATGTATGGTATCTAAAATTTTCCAATCATACGTTTTGCCAGTACCACCATAGGATTGTGATGGTGTATCAATAATAAATTGGTCAACTGAATGCTTGTAATCATCTATTGATGTCAATAATGTTTGTTGATTTACTGCAGGTAATGCTTTAATAATTTTTAAGTTACTATTTTGTTGTCTAATATATTGCACCGTACTTATAGGTTCGTTTCCATGAAGTTGTATTGTTGTAATACCTGTATGATTAATAATGCTATCTATTGTAGCGCGTTCAGGATTTACTAGAATAATCACTTTTTCCTTATCATTTGGTATAATATCTGTAAATTGTTTAATCGTTTGAATATCAACAAATCGCTTACTCTCAGTAAAATGTATAAAGCCCATAGCGTCGATATTCAATGCTTTTGCCTTTTCAACATCTTCTAACGTACGAAATCCACAAAATTTTATTTTCACTTTGTCACCTTAGTTAATTTCAATCCTGGTAAAAATTGACTTAAATTTTCACATTTCATTAACGACTCACCTATTAACAGACCATCAATACCTGACTCAACCACATTCGCTACATCCTGTGCATCCCGAATCCCACTTTCCGAAATATAATGGTAGCCTTCTTTTTTGTTTTCTAATATTTCATTTGTATGCAACACATCTGTGACAAATCGTTTCAAATCTCTATTGTTTACACCAATAAGTTGCGGGCTTAATTTGTAAGCGCGTTCCAATTCTTCTTTATCATGTACTTCTACTAGTACTTCTAAATTTAGTGATGTCGCATATTGATATAAATCTTTCATTTGTTGATCTGTTAATACATTAACGATTAACAATATGATTGATGCTCCGGCTTTTTTTGCTACATCAATTTGAATTTTATCGACAACAAAGTCCTTACATAGTACCGGTAAAGTCGTTTGGAATGTTAAATCTTGCAATCTTTCATAGCTACCTCCAAAGTAATGCTCATCTGTGAGAATTGAGACTGCATTTGCACCGTTAGCTTCGTAATCCTTAACTTGTTGTGCTAAATCTCTATTTGGTAATTGATCTAATGTTGGACTTTTAGATTTAATCTCTGCGATTACTGCTAATTGGTTAGACTCATCTAATTGCGACTTAAACGAAGATTTATGCGTAATGTCTACCTCATTTAATGTCTTTAATTTCTCTTCATAGTAACCTTCTTTTATTAAATTTCTTTTATAATCCACGATTTCATCCAATATAGTCATATGTCATTCCTCCCATTTTGTTGTATTGTGCAATAGCATTGCCATTATCAATTAAGCGTTGTGCTTCAATTACACCTTGTTTAATAGAACTGACCTTCTCAGCAACATATAAAGCGATACCCGCATTAAACACCACTACATCACGTTTTGCGCTTCGATCAACACCCGTCAAAATATTTTTGGTAATCTCTAAATTTTCAAGTGGTGTACCACCAATGAGCGCTTCATTTGGTGCATACGCTAAACCAACGTCCTTTGGATTTACAGTATAATTTTTAGTAGCTTCGTTTTCATTTACTTCGTATATCATATTATCACCAGAAAGCGTTGCTTCATCCATGCCATTGGCTCCATAGACAACGATTGCTTTTTTACGGCCTAAATCTTTAAGTGTTTGAGCAATCTTTTCTAATTTTGATGTTTCATATACACCCATCACTTGATATTCTAATTTAAATGGATTAATAATCGGACCAGTTATATTAAAAATTGTTGGGTTAGTCATCATTTTTCTAATAGGTTGAATGCTTTTCATAATCGGGTACGTATCTGTTGCACTCAAGAAAGCTAAACCAACTTGATTCAATTGACTTGGTGTTGCTTCAACAGAACTTGTATTTATACCCATTGCCTCTAGCAAATCTGTACTACCTGATGATGAGGTAACACTCTTATTGCCATGTTTAATCACAGGGATATTTGCGCTAGCAATTACAAATGAAACTGTCGTTGAAATATTAAAGCTATTTGATTTATCTCCCCCTGTACCACAAACACACATACCATTCGGATAATAAGGCTGCTGTCGATACATAGAATGAATCAAACTTTTTGAAATATATGTTAATTCTTCTTGAGTAATCTCTTTTTCTGAGAACGATGATAATAAATTTGCTTTTACTTCGTTTGATATATCATCAGCAATAAGTAGTTCTATAAATTCATTCATTTGTTGCTGATTTAATGGTTTATACTGTTTTAATTGTGCTTGTAGTTCCATTACTTTTGTCCTCCTTTACTATATTCAAAAAATTATTGATGATTTGCACACCATCCGCTGTTGCAAAAGATTCAGGATGATATTGAATTCCGAAGTGTAACAATTGACTATGTTCAAATGATTGAATACAATCTTTTGTTTCTGCTGTTATAATAAATGCTTCAGGTATTGTTTTTGAATTACTAATCAATGAATGATACCTCATTATTTCAGAATATTCTGGAATATTTCTATACAACTTTGTATGTTTTATGATTCTCATTTGATCCGTTTTACCATGCATGATGAATTCACTTTGAATAACATCTCCACCGTGATAGCATGTTAATGCTTGAGCACCTAAACATACACCTAAGATTGGTTTATTTTCATAATGCTTTATAATTTTCATTAAATCTTCTTTATCTAATGGGTGCCCTGGCCCAGGTGATATGACTACACCATCTACATCTAAATGATAAATCTCCGGATCATCAGGATATTTCACTATCACTTCATTATTTTTGGCTATCATATCTACTAGGTTATAGGTAAATGAATCATAGTTATCAACGATTAATATCATGGTGACACCTCCAATAAACTCTTAGCTTTTAACTTTGTTTCTTCTAGTTCTTTTTCAGGTATTGAGTCATAGACAACGCCACATCCAGCTTCAACATTTACATGTGTTTCATCAATCATCATTGTACGTATTGCCAAGGCGAAATCTAGATCATGATTACAATTGATGTAGCCTATACCGCCACTATAGACACCTCGTTTTTGTGGTTGCGCTTCATAGATACGTTGAATGGCTCTTAGTTTTGGAGCACCCGACACTGTACCAGTAGGTAGTAAGCTCGCAATCACAGACATTGGAGAATAGTCTTGCTTAAGTTGTCCTGTTACTTCACTTACAATATGCATAACATGTTCATAACGTTCAATTGCCATTAACTTTTGTATCTTAGAAGTACCTGTTTCACTTACTCTGTGAATATCATTTCTTCCTAAATCAACTAACATGCGATGTTCACTTAATTCTTTGTGATCGTTTTTCAATTGTGTTTCGTTTGCATTGTCTTCTTCCAGAGTGCTTCCTCTTTTTATTGTTCCAGCAATAGGATTGGTCACTACTGTTTGACCTTGAACTTTTACAAAACTCTCAGGTGAACTGCCGACGACAATGCGTTCATCCATGTTCAAGTAGTACATATACGGACTTGGGTTTTGACGTTTTAAATTTTGATACAACTGATAAGATAATTGATGTAACTGTTGTCCAAAATTGTGTTCATAGCTGTATATGATAGATGGCACAACTTGGAACATATCACCTTGTTGTATAAGATGCTTCATTTTTTCTACTGTTGCTATAAATTGTTCCGTTGCCATATTAGATTTTATGTTTTTTTCTGTTACTTTTTGTTCATTTCGTAAAGGATAGATATTAATTCGTTGTAATTCTTCTACACGACGTTGCACACGTGCTTTCAATTGTTCATCACTTTGATTAGAAAATAAATTCGTTGCGATGACGTATAAATGTTCTTTGTAATGATCAAAAACATAAACATCTTCTACCATATATAATTTTGCGTCGTGTTGTGGGTGATCTGTTAATTCAATTTCTTTTAAAACAGGAAATGCATGTCTTACCAAATCAAAACTACACGAACCAACGAAACCTGAAATAAAAGGTAAATCTTCTAATATTGCATCCTCTATATTAGTTTTATATTGATCTATAAAAGCTTGCATTTTTTCATAAGGTTGATTCTGTTCTATCGTTTTGTTAGTAGCTGTTTGAATAGTCATTTCATCATTATCCAAAGTAATTGCTCCATAAGTGTCAAAAATCACTATAGAATAACGTCCTTTTAATTGTGATTGATCTGAGCTTTCTAAAATCATTTTATTTTTTCTTAATCTTGCTAATGCTTCTGGGGTAACTTCAGCATTTAACTTTTGATATTGTACTTTCATTTAACTTTCCTCCTTATAAAAAAACAGCGCCCTTAAACTATGTTAAGGACGCTGACGCGCGGTACCACCTAAAATTAGTAGATAAACAATTAATTTAAAATCATCTACTCGCTCTTTGTTTTATTCGTTTTAATCCAACAAAACCCAATTTCAGTATATGTGGGTGTTAGTTTGCATCAACCACTAACTTTCTGTAACTACCCTGCCATAACTTACTTCATTTTGTTTTCTAATTCAGTTCAAATTTAATATAAAAAAACACCACATTAACGCATACATACTGTAAGGACGCGTTACCGTGGTGCCACCTTAGTTAACAAATTCATTGTTCACTTTCATTGCTATTAATTTAGTACATTTAAAAGCCCAATTCACAATATATGCAGTGCTAATTTTCATCAACCATTAGCTTTCTTTTTGCTACATGACATATTTGCTACGTTATCTTTCAAATGGCAACTTTCGTTGCAAAAAGTAATTACCTAGAATCCTACTAGGATAAAATCAATTTGTCAATCATTAATTTCATTTTTATACTTTCCGTGCTATTGAAAAATACATCGATTATATTACAAAGCCATATTAGATAAGCCTATTCTAGCTTGTCTTTATTATTTTGATATTTTTCATAATTATCTTTTGGAGCGACTTTTTTGATTAAATTTGCACCTATGGCAAATAAGAATAAAAAGATAATTGGATGATATTGAAATTTATGGTCAGCAAATGTTACATACATCGCATATAGTAAAACTAATATCCAAAATATCGTTAACAATATCGTTCTTAAACTCGGTTTTTTCATGATTTTATACTCCCATATTACATTTGATTGCTTTTTTTATAGTTAGTCGTTAATTTCTATTTTAATGGTATATACATCGAGATGCCAACAGTTACCCTTAAATTGTTATAAACGGTTCATTATTATTAAAAAAGCTAATAAAGCAGCGTTTTCTTCAGTTTAAAAACCACCCTACGCGTTATTTAAATCATTTTGGCCATTGAGATTATCTTTCTTTAATAAGTAATATATAGACATCTTTGATTAGTACAATTTTATATTCCATAATCAAAGATGTCACGTCAATATCATCATATGTTTATTTTTGCTCTAGCAATCTATCCTTGAAATAATTTGAAAGTTTCTTAAGCGACGAAGGATCAGAATAGGTAGCCTCATTTTTAGGATAATAATATATATGATTATTTTTATAAGCTGGCTGATTTTTCCAAAGCGATGATTCTGTATATTCATTGTTGATAGGGTTACCTTTTTCAGTCGGAATTAATATATAATCAGCAGCATATTTGCTATATTGCTCATGTGGTATTGTTTTAAAGCCATCTTTATCAAGCATTCCCTTTACACCTTTTGGAAATGGTAATTGATATTCTTGATATATTATTGGCGTGCCTCTACCAAAATTTTCACCAAAAATTGAAAGTTGCTTAGGTTTGATTTCCATTACGGTAAAAGTTTTATTTGAGCCTATTTTATCTTTAATTACCTTTCCATCAGATTGAAGTTGTTTCTCCATATCTTTAATTTGTTTTTTAGCTTCATTTTCTTTATTTAGTATTTTCCCTATTGCAAGATGCATTTCTTTATATGAATAATCATTGTATTTTATTGGTATTGTAGGTGCGATTTTTTGATATTTTTTTATTTTAGTATTTACATCATAAGTCAAAATTAGGTCTGGCTTCAATTTTGCAACACCTTCAACATCTTCTGAACCTACACGTTTAGCACCTTTTTCATTGATATATTTTGATTTTGGAAAATCATTATTAACACCCACAGGTGTAACGCCTAAATCTTTAAAATTACCGAAATTTGAAGTTAAAACTACTATCCTTTTTGGGTGCTTTGGTATTTTAATACTCTTTCCTGATTGCGTTTTAAACGTTTTTGTTTCTTTATTCGAGTCTTTATTTTGACCACAAGCAGACAAAATAATTAATAAACTTAAAAATAAAACAATTAATCTTTTCATCGTATCATCCCTTTTAGTATATTCTTTCAATATCATTTTATTATGCAGTAATTGATATTGATTATCAATAAGATGTCTGAGTTTTCATTTAAATTTATTTATTGTTTAAGTTGTTCATTAACTTTGTTGAATTCACTTACTAGACTGTTATGATTTTCCAAACCAAAAAAAGAGCCATAAATGGCTCTTTTTTTTAATATGTCTAAGTTTTTATGGCATCAAAGATTCTAATTCCATTAACATAGCTAGTACTTCATTTAAATTATGACCTATTTCTATAATTATATATACAAGAAGCAATACCTAAACCAACAAGTAAAATAGTCATCAAATAAATAGAATAATTGTCTGTTTGGATATACATCTTAAAAAATATGAAATGTAGCGCTGCTACTATGAAATACACAGGTATGAATTTTCTTGACCAAAGTAGTGACTGTTCCACTCAAATTCTCCTTTTCAACTAATAATTTAAACAATTAGTATAAACATTTAGCTCTGTATAGCTGCTAGACAATAAGCCTGTAACAATGCTTGCGTTGCCTTTATAGAATCGATATGTGTCCGTTCTAATGCATGAGAGGATTCAATGCCTGCACCAAATAAACCGTGCTTGATATCAGCACCCGCTTTTAATGCTGCAGAAGCATCAGAACTATAATATGGATAAATATCTACCTTGTACGGTATTTGCTTTATCTTACATAATTCAACCAATTGCTCTCGTAACCCTTTATGATATGGACCAGATGCGTCTTTTGCACAAATAGAAACTGTGTATTCATCCGATGCTTGTCCATCTCCTAATGCTCCCATATCAAATGCTATAAATTCACTTATTTTTGGAGATATAGACGCATTAGCACCATAACCAATTTCTTCATTATTTGATATATAGAATTGAATCGTATGTGGTAAAGTTAAATTTTCATTTTTTATAGTCTTTAAAAATTCAATAATCATGGCTACGCTTGCTTTATCATCTAAATGGCGTGATTTAATAAAACCTGATGATGTAATCTGTGTTCTTGGATCAAAACTTATAAAATCGCCTACCTCTATACCTAAACTTTGAGTTTCTTCTTTGGTTGAGACTTTTTCATCTATTCTTACTTCCATATGTTCAATATCTCTCGAGATATCGTCATTATTGCGATATACATGTACACTTGTTTCATGTAAACAAATGGTTCCTGTATAGATTTGTCCTGACGAAGTTTCAATTTCACAATATTCCCCTTCTATTGCGTTATAACTAAACCCACCGATTAAATCTAGTGATAAACGACCATCCTCCTTAATTTCTTTGACCATAGCGCCAAGCGTATCCACATGTGCTGTAACACATTTTTGCGCTTCATCATTTTCACCTTTTGCTGTAATTAATAGCGCTCCTTTGTTAGTCACTTCTGTTGGGTAGCCTAATTGTTCTGCTTCACCTTTTACGTATTGAATGGCTTTTTCTGCGTACCCTGACGGACTATTTATTGCCGTCAATGCTTGGATTGTATTAAAAATTGATTCTGACATCTAATCCCCCTCCAAATATATTATATATATAGTCTAACGTTTAAATTTTAAAAATAATACCATTAATACTATATCCCTTTTAAAATACATAGTTGAATTTAAAAATTTATGTTACATTGCATACAACAACATTTTTAAATATTATTTTGAAATGCTAAATAATATGTATTAAATAATCTTTATGCTTTAGGGGTGTATAAAACTTTACGAAAAATGACAAACTTTTAAAATTGGAAGTTAGATTAAGATATACGATATCTATAATCTTTTTTATTTTATATGTATTAAATATCCTTCTGACTTCAAGCTCAACAAAATATAACGTTTTCACTAGTATGATTGCAGTAAGTTTTTTATTAATTTTAGGTTTATTAAGCCTTCTCAAATTCTTCGGCTCAGCATCAAATAAACTTAAACGAAAAATAATGACTCATGTTTATATTTATGTTTATACAAATATCCTATTGATGATTATAATACTATATTTTGATTTGTCTCATTTACTTGGAAATATTGGCACTATTTTTTTAGTTGTTTTAGTTAATTTTATTTTTATATCTGTATTAGAAAAAAGGTTAAATATAAATTCTAAATCTAAAAATATACAATAACATTTTAAAACCATATGCTAAATTGATGTTGCCAAACATACTTAAATTTTAATTATAAAGCTACTATCCTTTACATAGAGATGATGATAGTAGCTTTATTTTACTTTTAGAAACAGCTTTATGATTGCTTTTGTTATATGTACAGCTTGTTCGTTGTTAATAGCCTCTTTTTAAATCCACTTGATTTTCAAGTATTTCACCATGCTCTATATTTTTCAAAGTATGATAAAAACATGTGACAGCTTCATTCAAATCGGTTAATGCAGAAATATGAGGTGTGATAGTGATATCATTTCTTTGCCATAATTCAGAGTTTTTGTGTAATGGTTCTGACTCAAAAACATCTAATACCGCATGTCTGACGTTACCTTTGTTTAAAGCTGATTTTAAACTTTCTTGATCCACCACTTGTCCCCTACCAACATTGATAAAATAAGCTTGATCAAATGCTTCAAACATAGTTTGATTGAATAATTTTTCTGTTTTTGTTGTTAGTGGCAAAGTACTGATAATATAATCTGCTTGCTGAACTAATGTCTTAGCTTTATGGATAGGAAGCATTTTTTTAAAATAGGCTTTTGCTTTCCCACTATTAGAAATACCGTAGACAGTCATACCTAATAATGAAAATATCTTAGCAATGGTTTGTCCAGTTTCTCCAGTACCAAAAATAGTTATAGTTTGATCTCGCAATGCTTGTGGTGATTGTTTGAGCCAAATGTTTTCATCTTGCTGTTCTTCAAATAACTTATGATGTTGTAAATCAGCTAATATATAGCTCAAACAATATTCGCTCATTTTTTCTCCAAAATCACTAATTGTTCTTGTGAGTAAAGTTTGCGATGTTTGCCAGTCGTCTATAGCTAAATAGTTATTGATGCCTGCATTAAACGTATGCACCCATTTCACCTGTGATGGTTTAAATTGCTCACATGGCTCAAATCCCACATAAGCATCTGCCCAATCTAAATCTTCATTTGTAATTGATTCAACTGACTTAAAACTTAATTGGTAATTCTTTAAATCCTTTAAATATTTTTGGAAAATTGATTTATAGTCACCGGCTATTAAAATATGATTTATTTCCAATGCCTTCTCTCCTAATCCATGCTATGTTTATTTTAGTAAGCATAATATGTTTACTTTAGCATACCTTCTATAAAGTTATTCACTTTTACTTCTACTTTTAATTCATATTGCGAAATTGTATACGCTACTATACAATGTTACTATTCTGAAAATTTTGATAGAGGTGGTTTGTTAAATGAAACAAATTCTTTTCGTTGGCTTAGGCCTTATTGGCGGAAGCTTAGCGAGTAACTTAAGATATTATCATGATGATATCGAAATAACCGCCTTTGATGCGGATACTTCACAATTAGATAAAGCATTGTCTATTGGTATCATAGATTATCAATCAACTGACTATAAAACTAGTGTTGAAAATGCTGACATTATTATTTATGCAACACCGGTACAGCAGACTGTTAAATACTTACAAGATTTACCAAACTATCAACTAAAAAAACATGTAATTATTACAGATACTGGAAGTACAAAGTCAACGATTCAACAATATGAGCAGTTTCTTTTAAATCATGATATTCATTTGGTTGGTGGCCATCCTATGGCAGGAAGCCATAAATCTGGAGTATTAAATGCAAAAAAACATTTATTTGAAAATGCTTTTTATATTTTAGTTCATAATGAAACTGATAATGATGCTGCTTTTGAGGAAATACAGCACTTATTACAAACAACGAGTGCTAAATTTATTTCTACAACAGCGGAAGAACATGATTTTGTCACTGGTATTGTGAGTCACGTCCCTCATATCATTGCTTCAAGTCTCGTTCATTTGAATGCGCAACATGTCGAAGATTCTTCACTTGTTAAGACGCTTGCAGCTGGTGGTTTTAGAGATATTACTAGAATCGCAAGTAGTAATCCTATTATGTGGCGTGATATTACTATTGAAAATAAAAATACAATATTGCGCATTTTAAAAGAATGGAAAAATCAAATGTCTGATGTCATTAATATAATCGAACACAATAATCCTGATGAACTTTATGATTTTTTCAACGATGCTAAAGTTTATCGTGATCAGTTACCCCTTAAACAACAAGGTGCACTATCTGTGGAGTATGATCTATATGTAGACATTCCGGATAAACCGGGTATGATAAGCAAAGTTACAAACATCCTAAGTTTACATAATATTTCTATAAGCAACTTGAGAATATTAGAAGTTCGTGAAGATATTTATGGTGCACTTCGAGTTAGTTTTAAAAACCCACAAGATCGCAAAGATGGTGCAGATGCGCTTAGTGATTTTGATACTTATTTTGATTAATATATGAAATTTTATGAGTGGGACAGCGAAATCATTTTTGGTAAATTTGATTTTCGTTGTCCTACTTGTTTAATGGATGAAGCAGTATTTTTTAGATTTACCTGAGCTACCTTCCATGTATAAGCCCAGTAGAATGCTATTTGGGACTTTACATTTTATGGCCAGCCATAAGCCCTAATCTCCCGTGTTTTGTTCCTGCTTCAGTGTAAGAAGCAGCTTTAGATACAATACCTCGTCCAAATTTGCGATGCAATGCATCAATCGTTTTAGCTAATTTTTCATTTCTCTTTCTTTCATATTCATCTATAAACAAATTCAATTGTCTATCTGTCTCTTCTATAAACTGTGTTAATGAAATACTTACTGTACGAATCAATGCGGTACGATCACATAATTTATCAGCAAAATATTCGACAACTTTAAAAATACTGTCTTCTAAATTCGTCGGTTCTTCTAATGTATACTGTTTATTTATGCCACCCTCATCACTATAACCAAATGAAAAATGAATTGTTCTTGCCAATTGATTTCGCCCTCTAACACGACTCGCCACATCTTCAATTAATTCTCGCATCACTACTTTAGATTCTTCATAACGATAATCACGCATCAGTATCTGACTCTTACAAATAGATGGATTCATTACTCTATATTTATCTCTCACTCTACTTTGATCGATACCATTCGCATGTAAATGTAAATCCACACCTATAACACCTAAATCTCTTTTTAAGTATTGGTGAGGATAATGTGCTAAATCGCCTATCGTAAAAATACCTCTTTTATTCAATTTCGCTTCAATTTTTCTACTAATTCCCCAAAATTCTCTTAATGGTTGGATTGGCCAAAGTTTTTTTGGAACATCTTGATAACGCCATTCTGCAATTAGACTTTTAGTATGCTTTGCTTCTACATCCATGGCAATCTTACTCAATAACATATTAGATCCTATACCTATAGAACAATTGATGCCTGTTTCTTCTTTGATTTCAAATTGCAATTTTTGACAAAAAGATTGAACCGTACTACTAAACCTATGATAACTATTGGTCACATCCATAAAAAACTCATCTACACTATACTGATGTAAATCTTCAGGAGCAATATAGCGCAATGCAATTTTTGATATTGCTACAGAAACTTCTAAATACTTTCTCATACTTGGATTAATAATATATATGTCATTTCTATGTGGTATTTCAAATAATCTAGATCCCGTTTTTACACCTAATGCTTTCAAAGGTCCCGTTGCTGCTAACACAACTGAACCTTGTCTTTTAGTATCAGCAACAACAGCTAATTTTTCTTTCATTGGGTCTAATCCTTTTTGTATGCAAGAAACGCTAGCAAAAAAACTTTTTTGATCTATACACAATACATCTCTCTCTTCCACCAGATTATAATCATACATATCTCATGCCTCCCTCAATTAATTTTATTATATACGAACAAATGTTCTATTTCAATAGCGATAAGAACAAATGTTTCGATTTGATATATTTATAATTTTCCGAATTTTCATGCTATAATATCTTTAAATTATTAAAGGAGGAATTACATATGCCAATCGTAAATGTAAAGTTATTAGAAGGACGTTCAGATGAACAACTTAAAAATTTGGTAACTGAGGTTACAAATGCTGTAGAAAAAACAACAGGTGCTAATAAAGAGGCGATAAAAGTTGTCATAGAAGAAATGAAAGCATCTCACTATGGCGTAGCTGGTGTGAGAAAATCTGATCAATAAAAACAGAATTAATGATCAAAAATGTAATCAAGTTCATCACCTAACCCACCTGATTACAAATGAAAAATTTTCTATATAAAAAAAGCGTACGCTATCCATAGGGTAACGTACGCTTTTTATTTATGTCGAAACTATCTTAATCTTCTTCAAGGAATTTTTTAACTTCAGCTTTATTTTTGGCTTTATCAATTTCTAAAGCACTACCGTCCATTGGTGTTTGAATATCCTGATAAGTACCTTTAATAGGTAATGTAACAGAGTCGACTTTCTTATCACCACGGATACCAAAGTTTAAACCTGATTGTATTAATGCAGAATCTGGCATATTCGTATTTAAATAACCTCTTAAAATACCAGCAACTTTTGGTAACTTCGGTAATGTATCCAAACTTGCGAGTTCTTGCTTAAGAGACTGCATTACTTGCTGTTGTCTACGTACACGACCAAAATCGCCTTCTGGATCATGTCTAAATCTAGCATAACCTAATAATTCTTTACCATTCAGACGATGATGTCCTTTTTTCAATGACACGCCAATATTTTTTGACATATCTTTCTCAACATCAATTGGCACACCATTAGGTTCTAGTTCATCTATCATTTTTTCAAATCCAGTAAAATCTAAAATCGCATAATATTCAGGATCAATGCCAAGATTTTTCTTCAATGTTTGTCTTAACAATTCTGGTCCACCGATAGAATATGCAGAATTTATTTTATGCTGTCCGTTTCCAGGAATATCAGCATAAATGTCACGCATCACAGACATCATTTTCATCTTTTTGTGAATATAATCGTATTGCGCTATCATAATAGAATCCGTTCTAGAAATTCCGCCTTGTTCTTTATCCGCACCTAGTACCATAACCGTAATTTTACCATCATTCTTTACGGCACCATTAAATTTATGCTGTTTCAACGTTTTACCATGATCTTTAGCATATTTTATGCCGGAATTATAACCATGTACGGAATAGCCTATGATAATTGCTAAAATAATAATACCAATCAAAATAATAAATGGTAGTTTCCTAAACCGCTTCTTTTTCCCCCTACGCATTGGCGGAGGATTAGTATTGCCTTGTGTGTTCTTACTACTTCTTAGTTTGTCTTCATTCATTAGTATCAACCTTATATCTTCAAAATTGCACTTCTATGTACTATAATTAACATATATTAAAGTTATATAAAAAGTGTATAAAAATCAAGTAATATCTTAATATATGGTACTAAGGTCTAATACGGAAAGGATGTTAAGCATGAATATAAACAAAGCCTACTTCGCAGGAGGTTGCTTTTGGTGTATGGTTAAACCCTTCGACACATTTGAAGGTATTGAAAGCGTAACCTCTGGCTATATGGGAGGACATGTGGATAATCCTTCATATGAGCAAGTTAAGACAGGCAACACTGGACATTTGGAAACTGTTGAAATCGAATATGATGTAGCACTGTTTTCATACAATAAATTATTAGAAATTTTCTTTTCAGTAATAGACCCATCAGATGAAGGCGGACAATTTCAAGATAGAGGTGCACAGTACAAAACTGCTATCTTCTATACCAATGAAGACCAAAAAAATGTTGCCGAAGAATATATTGAACAACTCAAAGAAACAATCGATAAAGATAAAGCTATTGCAACACAAGTATTACCTGCTGCTACATTTTATGAAGCAGAGCCAGAACATCAAGATTTTTATAAAAAAAATCCAGAACGTTACGCCAAAGAACAACAAGACCGTCAAAATTATAAGCAACAGACAGATAAATAAACAAAAAGCCGGAAACAGTACGATGATCACTGTATCCGGCTTTTTCTCATAAATCCTATTTTTTATTTTTTCATTTCTAAAGGTATCTTATTTTTTTCTTGAACTTTTTTACCATTAAATAAATCCATAACCGTTTTAATACTTTCTTCTCCCATTAAATTGGGTTGTTGTGCGACTGTTGCAAATAGTTTGTTGTTTTCAACAGATTTTATTGCATCTTCATTACCATCAAATCCAACAACTTTAATATCTTTATTACCAACCGCTTCAACAGCCCCTAAAGCCATTTCGTCATTTTGTGCAAATATTGCTTTAATATCAGGATGCGCTTGAATCATATTTTGCGTTACATTTAGACCTTCTGTTCTATTAAATTTGGCACTTTGTTTTGATACGACATCTAACTCATCATCAGCAACGTTGTGGAATCCCTTACCACGCTCACGAGTTGCACTAGCACCTGGTATGCCTTCAAGCTCTACTACTTTTGTACCTTTACCAAATTTATCAACAATGAGCTTGCCACCCATTTCTCCACCTTTAACATTATCTGAAGCAATAAACGAAGCAACTTTTCCTTTAGCAACCTCTCTATCTAATGTGATAACAGGAATATTTTGATCATTCGCAATTTGAACACTACCCGAAATAGCATCTGAGTCAGTTGGATTCACGATAAGATAATCTACATTTTGCTGTATTAAATCATCAATATCATTAGATTGCTTTGCTGCATCGTCTTGAGCATCTGCAAATTTAACCTTAATACCTTGTTTCTTCGCCTCAGCTGATATACCATCTTTAATTTTCACAAAAAATGGATTATTCAATGTAGAAATACTTACACCAACCACAATATCTGATTTTTTCTTGTCTGATTTACCACTATCTTGCTTTTCTAGAGGAGACTCTAAAGAACAACCAGCTAACAACAGTATCATTGCCATCATACTTAAAAATAATTTTTTCATGATAAACCTCCTACTTTATTTATTCTTTCTATCAATGAGTACTGCAATAATAATGACAACTCCTTTAACTACTTGTTGGTAAAATGAAGAAACCCCTAATAAATTTAGTCCATTATTCAACACACCTATAATTAATACACCTATTAATGTGCCAAGTATACGTCCCTTACCACCTGTTAAAGATGTACCACCCAATACAACAGCAGCGATTGCATCCAATTCATATGACATACCTGCAGTTGGTTGCGCTGAGTTTAAACGAGATGTGAGAATCGCACCAGCCATTGCAGACATTAAACCAGCTAAACTATAAATCATGATTTTTAATTTATTCACTTTAATACCAGAGATAAAAGCTGCCTTTTCATTACCACCCATAGCATAAGTTTGTCTACCAAATATTGTTTTATGTAAAATGATATACAAAATAATGAAAGTAATAAACATTGTCACTGCTGGAACTGGAATACCTAAAAAATAACCTCGTCCAAATAATTGAAAGGCATAGCTGCCATTTAAATTAGTAATTGGATTGCCATCTGTAATAACCAGTGTCAAACCTCTAAAGACAGTCATTGTAGCCAAAGTCGCTATAAATGGCGCCATCTTACCAAGCGTAATTAAAAGCCCGTTAATAGCACCTAAAATCGCACCAAAAATACAGCCTACTAATAGCGCAATCATAGAATCTACACCTGAGACCATTAAAATAGCTATAAGCGCACTGGATAACGCTAGTGTAGAACCAACAGATAAGTCTATGCCGCCCGTTAAAATTACAAATGTCATACCAAATGCAATTAATCCATTTATAGAAACTTGTCTCAATAAGTTAAACAGATTAGATGGTTCTAAAAATGCACTATTTAATACACTAATGATAATGACTAATAATATTAAACCAATAAATGGAATAATTTTTTCTAAATATGAAAATGATAAGCTAGATTGTTTCATTGATATTCCCTCCTGTAGCTAATGTCATAATACGTTCCTCAGTTAGATCTTTTTTATTTAAAACACCTGCAATATTACCTTCATGTACAACGGCAACTCTATCACTCATTCCTATCACTTCTGGTAATTCTGATGAAATCATAATGATAGACATACCACGTTCTGTCAGTTCATTCATTAATTGATAAATTTCACGTTTTGCGCCAACGTCAATTCCCCTAGTTGGTTCGTCTAAAATCAAAACGTGTGGTGCAGTAGCAATCCATTTAGCCAAAACAACCTTTTGTTGATTTCCTCCAGATAAATCCATACAAATATCATCTTTTCCACCTTTGATATTCAAACGCTGAATCATCTGTTCTGTATAATTGTTCATCGCTGTTGGTGTTAAAAAAACACCCTTTGAAAAACTTTTCAATGCAGGTAATGAAATATTTTCTATAATAGAATCTTGTAGAACTAAACCTTCTTCTTTTCTATTTTCAGTAATAAACGCTAACCCGTGCTTTATGGCCGTCTTAGGATTATTCATGTGAATGGTTTTACCATTAAGTGTTACTTGCATTTGTCCTTTGTCTAGGCCAAATAACACGCGCATGATTTCAGATCTACCAGCCCCCATAAGTCCACTGAATCCTAAAATCTCACCCTTGTGTAACTCAAAATGTACATCATTTAAGTCATATACCGTAGAACTTAACTGATTAACTGACAGCACTAATTCATCTTGCTTATAATTTCTTTCTGGATACTGGTTATCCAAATCTCTACCAATCATGGCTTTTACAATTTTTGCATTAGAGGCCTCTTGCGTGTTCGAAGTTAATATAGACCGGCCGTCTCTCATCACTGTAATACGGTCTGCAATATTAAAAATTTCTTCCATTCTATGTGAAATATAAATAAATGAAACACCTTTAGATTTTAATTTATTAATTTGTGTGAATAACACTTCAATCTCACTAGTCGTTAAAGCTGCCGTTGGTTCGTCCATAATAATGACTTTAGAATCTTGCATTAATGCTTTACTAATTTCTAACATTTGTTGCATACCTACTGATAACGTCCCAGCCATTTGATTCAAATCAAGCTGTATATTTAAATTGTTAAATATTTCCAACGCTTGCTTTCTCATCACTTTATGATCAATTATCCCTAAAAACTTCGTTGGTTCTTTACCTAAAAATAGGTTTTCTAAAACCGTTAAATTAGGCCAAATATTTAATTCTTGTTGAATAAATGACACACCATGTTGCTCAGCGTCTTTTGTATTTTTAAATTGAAGTGGTTTACCATCTTCTAAAATTTGTCCACCATTTGCTTCATAAACGCCGGTTAAAATTTTCATTAACGTACTTTTGCCGGCACCATTCTCCCCCATCAATGCATGAACTTCGGCATCCGCAATATCAAAATCCACACCTCTAAGAACATCATTCTGACCAAAAGATTTATAAATATTCTTCATTTCAATCATCCATTGATCCCTCCTTTAAAATAAAACGTCACTAGCTAATATGACATTCGCATAAGGTTTCGCTTCACCCGTACGAATGATAGCTTTTACATGCTTACTATGTTGCTTTAATAATTCATGGGATTCAGTAGTCAATTTAATTTCTTCTTCTTTTAAAACGTTATAAAGTGATTCATTTTCAGTTTTCATTTCACTTGCTAAAGTCATTTTTTCGATGGCCATATGCGATTTCACAATATGAAATACATCTAAGAATGATGGTTTACCAAAATCCAATGCTAAATCTATTTTTTTAACACCGTTTGGAATTGGAAGACCACAATCAGCAATCATAATTTCATCTGTATGACCTAAATCACTAAGTAATTTTGAAATATCGCTATTTAATATCCCTGTTTTATACATAAAATTTACCTCCTTATATGTAACCCGTTACATAATGTCATTTAATTACGTGTACTTCCTCTATGTTTAACTGCAAGTGCCAATTGCTTATGGTTGTTTGTTAAATTATCCGTATTCAAACCTAATAGTTGGGAAACGGCAATTTCACCTAAATGATATGCTGATTGATCTATAGTAGTAATTTGTGGATAGGTCATTTCTGAAAATGGAATATTATCATATCCAATAATTTGTATTTCTGCTGGAACTTTAAAATGATATCTTTGTACAATGCCTAAAACGTTTATCGCTAATAAATCATTACTACAAATAATACTGTCGATGCTAAGTTCCTTAATTAAGTCAATAAATTTTTTATCATTATCTAATAACGTTGCTTCTAACATTTTATAATCGATACGCTGTTGATCTAATATGTACTTAATACCTTGGACGCGTTGATGAAATGCATCGATTAATAAATTTTCATGTACGATTAAAACGTTTTTACCCTTACCTTTTCGTACTACCTCTGCCTGAAGTTGACCACCTTTAAAGTGATTCGTTGAAATCCCATTATGCTCATTATTAATACGATCTATAAAAACAAATGGAATGTGATGATCAGTCAGTGTGTTCTCGATAATATTTTCATTAAATGCTGTAGATATCATGCCTGTACAATTGTGTGATACGAATGTTGCTAAGTAGTCTTGTGCTTTTTTTATATCATTCTCACTATTACCAATAAGTACTTGGTAACCATGTGCTAAAGCAACATCTTCAACGCCACGAGCGATAAGTGTAAAAAAAGGATTACTCATATCCGGCAGTAATAAACCTATTAGTTTAGACTTTCTTTTATATAATGTGCGTGCTGCTTCATTTGGTTGGTAGTTTAATTCGGCAATTGCTTCTTCTATATGAAGTCGTGTTTTTGCCTTAACATAACCATTGTTATTAATTGCCCTTGAGACAGTTGCTACAGAACATCCTGCTAAAGTCGCTACATCTTTAATCGTTGCCATGTTTCACCTCTTTTATGTAACCGTTTTCATATTAACATAAGATTTTACTATTTAATAGTCTATTTTCATAAACTTGTTATTTAATTATTTTTTCACACTATAATTATAATGCTTAAAATTGTTATTATTGATATAACATAAATAATTAGGATAGCTATTTAGCTACAATAAAAATCATTTCGAATAGATAACATTAGATTCATAGTGTAATAATACCTTTAATATTTAAAAAGAATATATAGAGATAATATGTTAAAAAGAAAAGAAATAATATGGTAATACCTTGTTGAAAGCGTTTTCTATTGGTGGTATATTATGGTTATACCTTAAGTAACAAGGTAATGTTAAATTCATAGTTAGAGTCAAAATGATATTTAGAAATTTTATAGTTAGTTTATTAATGTAATTAATAACTTCTCCAGTAATTAATTACACCAAAACCATTAAGCACTATCAACTCCTAAAAACACCCCACATGCTGAGCACATGTGGGGTGTTTTGTCATTCATATTATTTATGTTTTCTAATGACACGCATTACTTTTATCATACTAAGCCATAAGGAATGACGTTTTCTATAAACAAGAAACCTTGGTTCCCAATTTGGATTAAATTTCTCTTTATATTTTCTCAAACCTTGAAATCTATATAAACCATTAAAATGTTCGAAAACACGACCTGCAATACGTTCTCCATAAAATGAATAAGGTAATTGACCTACATTCGATAACGTAGCCATTCCCATATTAAAATGTTGATAATTTTGTTTTTGTGACCATAACAACATATTTAAATATAAACCATCCATTAATGGCAATGTGCAATCTGGTTTCCAACGTATGAGATCAACAGAAATCGTTCCTTTATAATAAGTTGGCATCAACGTACAAAATGCAATAATAAGTCCATTACTGTCTTTTATAATTGCAATGGGTGCTTTTGATAAGTACGATTCATTGAAACTACCTACTGAAAAATGCATTTCTTTTTTATCGGCGAGCCATTCATCACTAATTGTTTTCAAATCCGTAATTAAAGCTTGCGTAAATGGAGGTTCTATAACTTCAAAAGTATATTTTAAATCATCTAACTTATTTAAAGTTGCCCGTAAACCACGTTTTTTCTTACCAGAAATCGTAAATTCATTCAAATCGATAACCGCTTCTTCACCTAATTTAAAGAATTGATTACCGAAACTGTGATAAAGAGACATATTTCTATCCGTTACTTGATAAAAAATAATATCATAGCCAAGATACTCTGCTTCTTGATAGAAAGACTCTAGTAAACTATAGAAAGATTGGGGATTACCTATAGGATCTCCAAGTACAATGTATGCATTGCGTTGATAACGATACATTATAAAGGCATCTTCATTTTCATTAATAAAAAATTTTTTATCGCCACTATACATAAGATGACTTAAATAATTACCACCGTATTGTTTTACAATAGACGCACATATTTTAGTATCTTCTCGTGTATTAGATATTCTATAACGATATTCAAACCACCAAACAATCAGACCAACAATAACCGCTACCAATAAGATAGTAAACCAGAAATAATATCTCAAAATAGAGGTGTCTATCTCAATGTGATAAATGTCTAATGTATAAAACGTACTCGCAATAACAATATGATTAATATAAAGTACGAGCGCACCCATTATAAAACTTAAGCATAATTTTAAATATCTAAATGGACGTTTTATAACTCGTGCTCTTCTGTAAAAAATGAACAATAAAATTAACATTACAACAAGCCAACTAAGTAATATAAATGAAGCATACGTATAGGCTGTTACAATAAAAATTAATATAATAGAAATAATCGAAAATAAAATGGCACGTTTAGATAAGCGATATACACCTACCACATTTAAAAGTAATAATAAGCATGCACATGTGTGAACCGATACGATAATGTAATAGATATAGTGATTCGGATCATATAGTCCATCGTAGATAATAGTTAGATTATTCAAGAAAAATAATAGACTCGTAAACATTAATAAAATAGCAATTGAAAACGAGGGTGCACGTGCAATAATATCCTTTTGGTAAGATGATAATAATGATGTCATATCTCTCACCGGAACAAGTATTCTTGCATCTTCCCAGTAGCGTTTAGCTGTACCACGAAATTCAAATGTAGATAAAATTAAAGCAACGAGCACAGGAAATAGATAATACGCAAAACGATAAAGTAATAACCCTAAAACTATAGATTCTTCATCTATATTCAAATGCTTAAGCCCAAGTAATACTACTAAATCAAATGTACCAAATCCACCAGGTATAAAACTGATAAGTCCTGATAAAGCTGCAATGATAAATATGCCCATAAATATTGAGATTGGTACATGAACGCCTACTATTGTTAAAGCCATATATAAAACGAGTGCCGCAACAAGCCATTCAACACTTGATACAATCGTACAATAAACACCTAATAACTTTTGATTTTCTTGTACTGGTCGTAAAATCGTAAAAATTACAAACACCGGTAAGAACAAGGCTACAACATACATTAGCCATTTAATCCATGGGTATGGTGTAAATAGATGTGATACATCAAATACATGGATGACTACTAAAATGGATAATAAACTTAACCCTGTTAACATAGAAATCAATACAATAGAAATCGTATGCAGTAACGCTCTTTTATCATCGGTGGCATTTTTGTAAAATAAAAAACGCACGCTTGCGCCAATAAAACCACCAAAACCTACGACAGCATTAAGCGCATTGACAATATACCCAACACGTATCGTTTTTAATAAAGAAATCTTTAAATTTAATGATTTCGCTAATATGACATCATACATCGAAAGTACAATAATGGATGCCCCGCCAATTACAAATAAGGCGACTAACCATACACGATTAATTTTTCCAAACGACTGAATCGTTTCTTTAATATTAATATGCGACAATTCCTTATATAAAGTAAACACTACGATACTAAATAAGGCCACCGCAAACACAACTTTTAAAATAGAAAATAATCTACTTCTCATTTCTTTAGACATGTTTTCACTTCACTTTTTAATAATCTAAGCTCAATAAAAAATATAGCACAATAATAATATATAAGAAATAAAATTTTAATAATAACTTCTAACATAATTGTTAGGCCCGTAAAAATGAAAAATCGTTTCTTTAAACAAGTGAAACTTTACATTTTTAATTCCGTTAGCTATTTCCTAAATGAAAAAGAGTCCGAGACACCTATTTTTGTCCCAGACTCATTTATCAATCTCTTACATGTATGATGAATAATGAAGTATTCAGTTGTAAATTCTAGCGTATTTGTTCATCGTTTGTAATTTCATATTCACCTGCATCATCGCCATAATATTTATTATATCTGCGTTTATACATTGAATATAAATGTGACACTAACACTTTTAATATAGCGTAGGCTGGAATACCTAAGATGACACCAACAACACCTAAAAGATTACCTGCACTCAATAAGATAAAGATAATTGTGAGTGGGTGAATCTTCAGCGTTTTACCCATAATATTAGGCGATATGAAGTGACCTTCTATAAATTGAACTGCAGTCCATACTATGATTAATTTCAAGAGCATAATTGGAGAAGTAATTAAAGCAATAATGATAGCTGGAGAAATTGCAATTGTAGGCCCTAAATATGGTACAACACTCGTCACAGCAGCTATAGATGCTAAAATTAAACTATAATCTAATCCGATAATACTATAACCAATAAATAGTAAAATACCGATACAAAATGAAACAATAATCTGTCCTTGGATATAAGATCCAACTTGTACACTCATTTTGTCTAATAAATCATGATAATCTTTTCTGAATTTTGGTGGCATTAATTTCGTAGAATATTCTTTGAAATGATGGCCATCTTTTAACATAAAGAATAAGACAAATGGTGTTGTGGCAATGACTACCCCTACATTTACAATAGCTTCAGCAAAGTTTTTCACTTTTGAACCGAAACCATTAAAATAATCAGAAACCATTGATGGTACCTTGTTAGCTAAAGCATCTAATTGTTCTTGTATTTGTCCATAAAAGTTAGAAATCAAGGAATTTCTAGTAAGATTATCAATAAATTGATTCACTTTATCTACATAATGCGGAAAATTATTACCGAAACTTTTAAATTGAGTACCAATGACTGGTATCAATAAATTAATTGCTAACGCGATAACCCCAATAATAACTAGGAATAAAATAATAACGCCCCAAAGACGTGATATATTATAGCGTTCCATCAAATTGACTAATGGATTGAATAAATAGTATAGAATGATGGATACAATAATCGGTGCTACAATCGTATTAAATACAATGATAAATGGTTTAAATATATAGGATACTTGATCAAATATAAATATCGCAATACCAATGAGTATCAGCATGATTAAGGCGAATAATAAATCTTTGCCTCCCATAAATTTCATGAAGCGGGTCTCTGGAAAACTAAGTCTCAATTTTTCTTTTTTATTTTTTGTTTCTTGTCTAACATTGTCTTCATTCGACATATATAACTCACCATACCTTAACTTAATTCTTAAAAATTATAATCATATAATCTACCAGATAAAAAATACTGTACAAAATTATATCATAGAATGCTTTAATCGTCTTAATTACTAATCCTCATCATATCACATTATTAACATTTCACATATCTATTTTTATAACATATATGTACCCTAATTCATACGTCTTAATAATTCTAGTTTAAATATATCCCCAATAATATAAAACCATTGTCATACCCTTTTTCGCATAAAAAAGCCTGAAACATTTATCATCAATGCTTCAGACTTTATTTTATAATATGCTCATAAATTATAATTAGGTGTGTTTTTGCTTTGAGTAACTTTCTTTTTGTCTACATCTGTGGTTTGCGTTGCTTTTTTCTTTGGAATTGGAACAATATAGTTACCATAGGGGATTTTACCTATTAGATAAACAATCAATACAGATACTGCTACTGTTAATATAAATACGCCCATAAATTTACTTTGTGGCACGATATCTTCAATTATAGGCAAACGTTTTACGAATTGAATTGCAACGTAATGCACTAAATAAATTCCCATAGAATAATTACCAATTAAGGTTAAGGTTTTTAAAATGGTGTGATTCTTTTTAACATGTTCATATAAATAATTTAGAAACACAATGAAAAATGGAATATAAATCATATTCGACACAGTAATTGAACTTTGTAAATGATCCAAATCAATACTCAATAGGAAATCGATAAATAATATACCTATAATAGTAGATAATATGGCTTTGTGCTTAAAGATGAGGATTCTAATTTCATTGTAAAATTTAGCATATACAATACCTAACATAAAGAATGATATCCAATTCATAATGAATAATTTATCATTCACAAAACGTTCGACACCACCGCCACCTAATGAAACTGGCCCCATTCTAATCCAAATGATATTAGCGATTGTCGCTAATATATACACTATAATAATAGGCCAACCTTTTTTGATTTTCTGTAATAACGGAAATAAAAAGTAAAACTGAATAACAGTCAAAATAAAATACAAGTGGAAATTTGCTTTTCCATACACAAAGTAATTCAATAATTTCCCATCATCTTCAAGATTATGTAAATAAAAGGCTCTATATAATAAGTAAAATACTGTCCAAATGATATAAGGAATAAATATTTTACTAAAACGTGATTTAACAAAATAATCTAAATTAAACCCTTTATTCACTACTGAGATTGTTAATAAAAACGCACTTATTACAGCAAATATAGGCGTTCCTAACCTTGCTATTTGGTTAACGTAACCTAAGCCATCTGATGTAAATGTCCCTCCTGACAAAGCTATACTATTAACTGTATGTATCGCCACAACTAACATAGCGGCAACAGATCTTATTATCGGTACCTCATCATAATACTTCATACACGTACGTCCCCCTAAATTCAAATCAGACAGAACACCAAGTATAAGATGATTCAATATACTTGTAAATAGAATTTACAATCAAATTATAAATCTTAATAATTACATTACACACAATTAACAAACATTAATCATTTTCTTTTAGTTTTACACCAATTAATATATTATTTTTCATTAATCATCTTTATTTATTCATTTTATAATCGTATAATATAATTACACATATAATACACGACTTAAAATAGGAGCATTTCATTGAAAAAGACAATAGTCATTATATTAATTCTTCTAATCGGTTTAGCTGGTTACAGTTATACCAAAAGTTCAAAAAAGCAAATGACAGATCCACTGATATTTGCTAAAGCTGAGATAGGTAGCACATTTTATTCTAAAAATAATGATACTACTTATAAATCAGTTCAAAAATATACAAATAACCATTCATCTAAAACAGGTATAACATCAACAAATAACAAAACTTTTAGAACAGCATTTTCCTATTTACTAATTGAAAATACAAAGACACATGACCTTTATTTAGGATATTTTGGTGACGTTATAAATGAAACACCAGTACCTATAAAATATACTGGTGATGTAAAAATCATATTAGATAAAAAAACAAAATTAAATATGCCAAAATCAACCACTCTAGTAGATGAGTTAGACTCAGGTACTAAGAAACGTGGCTATGCATTCACTAAATTAGATTCACAAAAACAACCAAAACAAATAGAAATTGTACTAAATAAACCTATAAATACATATGACCAACAATATTATGGCAAAAACATTCATATCAGTCTTCACGCCAGCGCTAACTAATAAATAATTAAATTGTTATATCCTATGACGCCTATCATTTATGGATATGATTCACAAATACAAAAAACAAACCAGATGGCAAATATAGCATCTGGTTTGTTTTTATTATACATTCAATTATCAATCCACTTTATATATGACTTTCTGTTTAACTACTATCTTGTTAAGATTTATGGTTTTCCATAAAGTGGTAGACATGTAGCGTTAAATAGATAACCTCTGCCTCATACACTTTTATTTTCAATTCTTGTTGTAAAAGTCGCATGATTTTCAATGCAATATTAAAACATAATGGATATTGTTCTTTGAGTAGTGCTTCAAAAGCATTGGTTTTCTTTAATGATTCACCATTTCGTAATCGTTTAATTAAGAATTGAATATGTCTTATAAAACGTTGATATTGAATAGTATCCTTATCTATCGTTTGTTTCAAATCATTTTCTAAAATAAAAACACTCTTATTAATCAGTTCGTTGATTAAATCCATCTCACGCATGGACAATGATTCAGTATTCGAAGCAATATGTAATGCAATAAAACCAATTTCATCTTCAGGAAAGTGAACCTCCAATACGTGATTTAAACGTTCAATTACTTTTTCAGCTATTTTGTATTCTTTGCTATACAACTGTTTAGTTTCTACAATAAAAGGATTATTAATCAACTGATTTTGCTTCAACCGCTTATAAGCAAAAATAATATGATCGGTTAATGAAATGACTAATTTTTGGTTATCTACCTTCATTTCCGAATTCGTAATAATATTAACTGCTTCTATCACTGCTTGAATTAAAGTATCATTTGCTAGCTCCATTAATGTTTTATAATGGTCTTGCTGTGATTTTTGATCCAATATGTATATTTTTTCTATCGTTTGATTCTCTTGTAAAATCATGCCACTTTTTTTATTAAACCCAATGCCTTTTGCAATTAATACATATTCCGCTTGTGCTTTTGTACAAATAATCACATTATTATTGAGAACCTTAGTTATTAAGAAATCATTCACATCAATCATCCTTATCTTTATCTTACTCAATATTATATAGTGACTAATTATAAAATGAAAGAATTATTCTATTCTAATTAATAAATATGCCTTACGAGTTGATTAAAAAAACAAAAAACGCCTCTAAGATGTCACTTTATCGTGACAATCTTAAAAGACGCTTTAAGCTTTGATATTTATGAACTAATTATCAATTTGATTATTTTTTCATGCCCCAACTTTCAATACCAAATAAATTGATTTCTAATTCTTCTGGTTTGAAAACTGGTTTTTTGCCAGCTTTACGTTGATGTTGGTAATCGTTCATAACAGCAAATGCAATGTTTGAAAGACCTATGATTGCTACTAAGTTGACAATCGCCATCAATCCCATAAATACATCTGCAGTACTCCAAACAGTTTCTGTCTTAATTACTGCACCAACAAACACTAATACGACAACTAAACATCTAAAGATAAATAATATTGTTCTATTTTTTGATAAGAACTCAATATTAGATTGGCCGTAGTAATAATTACCAACTACTGAAGAAAATGCAAAGAGTGTAATGGCAATCGTTAAGAATATACCACCAGCACTACCAAGATGCTCATTTAAAGCTGATTGCGTTACGGCAACACCTTGTGATGCATTTTCACCAAACTCTAAACCGCTATAAAGCAATATCATAATAGCCGTTGCTGTACAAACTAGCATCGTGTCAAAGAATACACCGAGTGCTTGAATTAAACCTTGTTTAACAGGGTGTGGTGGTGCTGCTGTCGCTGCTGCGTTAGGCGCAGAACCCATACCAGCTTCATTAGAAAATAGACCACGTTTTACACCTTGTAGTATGGCAGCACCAACTGCACCACCTGTTACTTGTTCAAATCCAAATGCACTTTTAATAATTGTAGAAATCATTGGAATAATTTGATCATAGTTCATGATAAGAATCACTAGAACTAAACCGATATAAATAATAGCCATAACAGGTACAATAACTGAAGATAAATTGGCGATACTACGTACACCACCAAATATAATGATAGCAGTAAGTACCGCTAAAATAATGCCTGTTATTATAGGATCTACATTATATTGTGTTTTCAATGATTCAGCAATTGTATTAGATTGAACTGTATTAAATACAAAAGCAAAAGTAACCGTAATTAATACAGCAAACACGATACCTAACCATTTTTGATTTAAACCTTTAGTTATGTAATAAGCTGGTCCACCACGGTAACCGCCTTCTTCATCAGGCACTTTGTATACTTGTGCTAAAGTTGCTTCAATAAACGCACTCGCTGCACCTATAAATGCAATAACCCACATCCAAAAGACTGCACCAGGACCACCAAGTACTATAGCTGTAGCAACACCCGCTATATTACCAGTACCAACCCTAGAACCAGCACTTATCGCAAATGCTTGGAATGGAGAAATACCTTTTTTACCGTTATCTAATGTTTCAGGTTTTTCACCAATAGCACGAAACATTTCTGGAATCCATCTTAATTGCACAAATTTAGAGCCGATAGTAAAGAATATACCCGCTGTTATTAAAAGTCCAATTAGATATTGTGACCAGATTAAATCATTCCCGACTTGAACAAAAGCTTTGAACCAATCTGGAATTAAACTATCAAAATCTTTCAATTTAATCCCTCTCATCTATGTAATATTTAATTTCAAATTAGAGCAAGAGATTTATAGACAGTCTTATAAGGAATTGTAACATTTCATTACATGCCACTTATAAAATGATGAAAAAGTACGCCCTAGTCATACGCCTAATACGATACTTTTCACACTGCTATAAACCTCTTTTTTAATAATTTATTGCACCTAACTGGTATTTTATCACCATATAGCTGTATTTACTAATAATTTTTAAAAAATTACCCCTAATTAACTTCTAAGTCAATAATTTCACCAAATTCACTTGTATCTACAATAAAGCTGCCATTTGTATATTGTTCAGACAAATGAATATCTTTAATGGCGCCAGATTCTTGTTGTTTATCAGAATAAATCGTGTAAGTCGTGTGCTCAGGTTGAATTACGTCAGCCGCTACAATACGATGCGGTGATTTTTTCAATTCTTTCAGTAATGTAATTCCACGTTGTGCACGTTTGGCTGTTTGTAGTACTTTGAAACCAATACGTTTTAGTGATCCTCGTTGTGTTGCCATTAAAATTGAGTTGTTTGCACTAATGACCTGTGTTAACACGGCGAAGTCTTCATCTTTTAGATTAATTGATTTAACGCCAGCTGCTCTCAATCCTGTATCAGAGAGTTCATCACTACTATAGGTTAATGACATACCTTTGTTTGTAATAACAGTAATTAATTGAGTAGAGTCTATGCGCATGACATTAATAATTTCGTCATCATCTTTCACTTTCATTGCAACGAGAGGTTTATTGAATCGTGATGTTTTAAACATAGAAACATTACTGCGTTTAATCATTCCATGACGCGTAGCTAAAATATAAAATGCGTCTGGTTTAAAATCACTTTCACAATACGCATCGATGATAAATTCACCTTCATCAAGTGGCACAATTTGAGAAACATGTTGACCTAATTCTTTCCATTTAATTTCAGCTAATTTATGTACTGGAATAAATAGATAACGCCCTTTATTAGTAAAGACCAATGCAGTATCAAGTGTATTGACTTCTTGATGTTTCATAAGTACATCACCGTCTTTTACACCAATTTCATTTACGCCACTGGCATTATAACTACGTAATGAAGTGCGTTTTATATAACCGTGTTTTGTAACACTCATAATAACCGTTTCACTAGGAATCATAACTTCTTTATCAATT
Source organism: Staphylococcus sp. LKG3-1 (assembly GCF_048568385.1). Lineage (NCBI taxonomy): Bacteria > Bacillati > Bacillota > Bacilli > Caryophanales > Staphylococcaceae > Staphylococcus > Staphylococcus sp. LKG3-1. The sequence goes on along the minus strand of NZ_CP183796.1, from coordinate 463,900 downwards.
TTAATTTCAGAAATCTCTGCTTCTATTGAAGACAAACGCCCTTGTTTAAAACGATTGCGAATTTCTGTTAATTCTTCTTTTATTACATTTAAAAGTGCACTATGATCATCTAAAATATTTTTTAAACGTCCAATTAGTGATTTTAATTCATCGTGCTCTTCTTGTAGTTGCACAATATCTGTGTTCGTTAAACGATATAATTGTAGTGTTACGATCGCTTCGGCCTGTGCCTCTGTAAAATCAAATTCAGCGACTAAGTTGTCTTTAGCATCTTTTTTATTCTTAGAAGCTCTAATTAACTTGATAACTTCATCTAAAATAGATAATGCTTTCATAAGACCTTCAACAATATGCATTCTGCTTTCAGCATGATCTAATTCATAACGTGTACGTTTAGTCACAACATCAATTTGATGATTTAAATAACTATCAATAAATTGACGAATCCCCATTAATACTGGTCTACCTTCACTAATAGCAACCATATTAAAGTTATAAGCAACTTGTAAATCTGTATTTTTGTATAAGTAATTTAATACAGCTTCACTATTTACGTCCTTTTTCAATTCAATGGCAATACGTAATCCAGTACGGTCTGTCTCATCTCTTACCTCAACAATACCATCCACTTTTTTATCAGCACGTAATTCATCCATCTTTTTAACAAGTGAACTCTTATTCACTTCATATGGGACTTCAGTAACAATTAATTGCTTTCTGCCATTTCTTAATTCTTCATCTTCGACTTTTGAACGAACAATAATTTTACCTTTACCAGTTTCATAAGCTTTTTTTATACCATCTATACCTTGTATAATGCCACCTGTTGGGAAATCTGGTCCTTTAACATACTTCATCAACTGAGCTACTGTGATATCAGGATTATCGATAAATTTAAGTGTAGCCTGAATCACCTCACCCAAATTATGTGGTGGAATATCTGTTGCATAACCAGCAGAAATACCCGTACTTCCGTTAATTAATAAATTAGGTAACCTTGCTGGTAATACCATCGGTTCCAAAGTAGTATCATCATAGTTTGGCATGAATGGTACTGTTTCTTTATTAATATCTCTTAAAAGTTCTTCAGAAATACGACTTAACTTAGCTTCTGTATAACGCATTGCTGCAGCCGGGTCATTGTCTATACTACCGTTATTCCCTTGCATTTCTATGAGCACATGACGCAGCTTCCATCCCTGACTGAGTCTTACCATAGCATCATACACAGATGAGTCGCCATGAGGGTGATACTGTCCAATTACGTCACCGACTGTTTTCGCACTTTTACGGAAATTTTTATCATATGTGTTACCACTAGAATACATAGCATACAAAATACGTCTTTGAACAGGTTTGAGCCCATCACGAACGTCTGGCAATGCACGCTCTTGAATGATGTATTTACTATATCTACCAAAACGATCGCCAATAACATCTTCTAGCGATAAATCTTGAATTATTTCACTCAATTGATTTCCTCCTCATTAGGATGTTCCTGTTCTAAAATTTGGATTTCATTATTGTCTAATATACTTTGTTCTTCTTGTAATCCAAATTCAACATGGTTTTCTATCCATTCACGTCTAGGCGCAACTTTGTCACCCATTAATGTTGTTACACGTTTAGAAGAACGTAATTCATCTTCAACTTGAACTCTGATGAGTGTTCTTGTATCTGGGTTCATTGTCGTTTCCCATAATTGATCAGCGTTCATTTCACCTAAACCTTTATAACGTTGTAATGAGAAACCTTTGCCTAATTTTTTTTGTAATTTTTCTAATTCTTCATCAGTCCATGCGTATTCGATTTTTCTTGAGGGGCCTTTCCCTTTTTCTAATTTATAGAGGGGGGGTAAGGCAATAAATACCCTTCCAGCTTCTACAAGTGGTTTCATATATTTAAAGAAAAATGTTAATAACAGTACTTGTATATGTGCACCATCCGTATCCGCATCAGTCATAATAATTATTCTGTTATAATTACTATCTTCAATTTTAAATTCATTTCCAACACCAGCACCAATAGTATGAATAATCGTATTAATTTCTTCATTTTTAAATATGTCATCTAGACGTGCTTTTTCTGTGTTAATGACTTTACCTCTTAAAGGCAGAATAGCCTGGTATTTACGATCTCTACCTAATTTTGCTGAACCACCTGCTGAGTCACCCTCAACAAGATAAAGTTCTTTCTTCTCAGTATTTTTACTTTGAGCTGGCGTTAATTTACCTGAAAGTAAAGTATCTTTACGTTTATTTTTCTTACCGGAACGTGCATCTTCACGAGCTTTACGCGCAGCTTCTCTAGCTTGTTGTGCTTTCAGCGCTTTTTTAACAAGTGATTTTGATAACTGACCTTTTTCTTCTAAATAATATGGAAGTTTGTCTGCTACTACAGAATCCACTGCACTTCTAGCTTCTGGTGTACCCAATTTAGACTTTGTTTGTCCTTCAAATTGAAGTAACTCTTCCGGAATACGGATGGAAATAATAGCTGTTAACCCTTCTCTAATATCATTTCCATCTAAATTTTTATCTTTTTCTTTTAGTTCATTAATACGGCGTGCATAATCATTAAATACACGTGTCATTGCAGATTTGAAGCCAACTTCATGTGTCCCCCCGTCTTTTGTACGCACATTATTAACGAAGCTCAAAATACCTTCTGAATATTGATCATTGTATTGGAATGCAACTTCAACTTCGATATTATTAGCTTCCCCAGAAAAGTCGGCTACATCATGTAAAACTTCTTTTCCTTCATTAACATAAGCAACGAATTCTTTAATACCATCTTCATAGTGAAAAACATCTTCACGTTCTTTTCCAGCTCTTAAGTCTTTCAATGTTATTTTAAGACGCTTAAGTAAAAAAGCTGACTCCTGAAGTCGCTCACTTAAAACATCATAATTAAAAGATGTTGCTGATTTAAATATCTCTGGATCTGGTTTAAATGTCACCTTAGTTCCAGTCTTTTTAGTCTTCCCGTGTTTAACCAAACCAGTTGTTGGTTTACCACCTTGTGCAAAACTTTGAGTATAGATATTGCCATCTCTGTATATTTCTACTTCTAACCATTCACTTAATGCATTAACAACGGATGCACCAACACCATGTAATCCACCTGATGTTTTATATCCGCCTTGTCCAAATTTTCCACCAGCATGAAGTATTGTGAAAATGACTTGTACTGTAGGTTTTCCAGATGTATGTATACCTGTTGGCATCCCACGACCATTATCTTCAATTGTAATGCTTTCATCTTTATTAATTGTAACTTGGATTTCGCTACCAAAACCATTTAATACTTCATCGACGGAATTATCGACAACTTCATATACTAGATGATGTAATCCACGTTTATCGGTAGAACCAATATACATCCCAGGTCTTTTTCTTACGGCCTCTAATCCCTCAAGTACCTGAATGGAATCATCCGAATAATTATTTTTCTTATTCATTGCCAATCGTTTCGCCCTCCTACAAACGTACGTTCGTTTTTAAAACTATACATTAGTTATTCTTATATAAATCTTGATAAAATGCAAGTATCAAATGAATTTTCAATTGAGAAATAATACCCATTTTAAATTTTCATTCGTATTATCCTATGCTTATATGGTAAAATAATTTTAATGTCATTAAAGGATGTGGATTATATATGATGATTGTAATCATGTTAATACTAAGTTACCTTATCGGTGCTTTCCCAAGTGGCTATGTAATAGGTAAACTATTTTTCAAAAAAGATATCCGTCAATTCGGAAGTGGTAACACTGGGGCAACAAACAGCTTTAGAGTATTAGGAAAACCTGCTGGATTTCTTGTAACTTTCCTAGACATATTTAAAGGGTTCATTGTAGTGTTCTTTCCACTATGGTTACCTGTCCAAGCTGAAGGCCCAATAACTACATTTTTCACAAATGGACTTATTGTTGGTGCTTTTGCAATTTTAGGCCATGTATATCCAGTTTATCTTGGATTCAAAGGCGGAAAAGCCGTTGCAACAAGTGCTGGTGTCATACTAGGTGTCAATCCTGTCTTATTATTAATATTAGCAGCAATTTTCTTTGGAATATTATATTTAACAAAATATGTATCGTTATCAAGTATCATTGCATCTATTTGTTGCGTCATTGGTGCATTATTAATTCGAGACTATATCCTATTTATTGTTAGTATTGGTGTCGGTGTATTGCTCATTATTAGACATCGAACTAATATTGTAAGGATATTTAAGGGTGAAGAACCTAAAATTAAATGGATGTAACTATTACAATAGTCTTTCTACAAAATAATATGTTGTAAACAAAATTTGAGCTGGGGCGTTAATGCCTCCAGCTTTTTTATATCACATATTGAATCGTAAGATTTAAACACAGCTTTATGATCATTAATTCTATTATACTACTTATATGTATCATTATCATGCGTTATATATATTTCTCCGCATTGTAGAATGATTTGACATAACTAATTGAAAAATTATGTTATACTACTTTTAATATTACTGAAAGTGGGTAATATATAAAAATACTAATTCAATTTAGTTGCCAATAGTCATAAGTTAAGTACTTGTGAACCGAAAGGAGACTTTTATTATGGAAATAGAACTTTCAAATAATGCCGTGTCTTGGTTTAAAGAAGAACTTGAATTACCTGAAGGTGACAAAGTCTTACAATTCTTTGTACGTTATGGTGGCGAATTCCAATTAAAACAAGGATTCAGTCCTGCATTTAGCGTTGACAAAAAAGAGGATGTTGAAATTGGTTATGAAAATCATTACGACGGTTTAGATGTCGTAATTGCTGAAAAAGATTTATGGTATTTTGAAGACCATAATTTATTTATTGACGTAAATGATGGCATTGATGAAATTTCATATGCTACAAAATAACCTATATAATAAAAAGCGCCTGACTCAAGTGTCAGACGCTTTTTATTATATATAGATATAGATATTAACCACTTCGTTTTATAAGCCGTTTATGACCTCTAAGCACTCTCCAGCCTTGTTTCTTTTATCAACTTCACTATAAGTTGCATGCCACTCAGGGAAATATTTATCTAATCTAATTGGTTTGAAATCTTCTTTTTTTATACAAGTCAATGCCGTTGAACCTGTTGTTGCAAGTTCCCCTGCTTCATTATAGATTTCATATTTATATATGGATCGCAAACGTGAATATCTTTCAACCCATGTTTTTATTGTTACTTTTTCCGGATAAAAGATCGATTTAATATACTTGATATCTAAATCGATTACTGGCGAAATAATACCACTATCTTCCATATCCTTATAACTAAAACCTAGTTTAGAAATATAATCTGTTCTTGCTACTTCAAACCACGTAGGATAATTACCATGATAGATTACACCCATTTGATCAGTTTCTGAATAACGTGCTTCAATTTGTGTCATACTGTAAATCATTTTTGCATCCTCTTTTCAATATTTCTACTGATACATATCATACCTTAAATATTAACATAAAAAAGATGGACTAGCATATGGCCAGTCCATCAGTAAACTTATTATACAGGTTTGTTTTTTTATTGTTGTCCAGCTAGTTTATTTCTTAATACAAGTTGTAAGATACCACCATGACGATAGTAATCCATTTCTACATTTGAGTCGAAACGAGCAATAGCTTTAAATTCAATTACCTCACCATTGTCTTTTTTAGCTTGGACTTTAACTAAGTCGTGTGGCTTAACATTTTCATCAATGTCTACAGAGATAACTTCAGTACCATCGATACCTAAACTATCAGCTGATTCGCCCTCTTGGAATTGTAGCGGCAATACGCCCATCATTACTAAGTTTGAACGGTGAATACGTTCGTAACTCTGCGCAATAACTGTTTTAACGCCTAATAAGTTTGTACCTTTGGCTGCCCAGTCACGTGAAGAACCCATACCGTAGTCGTTACCTGCTAATACAACTAATCCAGTACCGTTTTCCTTATATTTCATAGCTGCATCAAATATAGACATTTGTTCACCTGTAGGCCAGTAAGTAGTATAGCCACCTTCAGTACCAGGTGCAAGTTGGTTTTTAATACGAATATTCGCAAATGTACCACGCACCATAACTTCATGGTTACCACGACGAGAACCATATGAGTTAAATTGACGAATTGGCACGCCATGTTCAATTAAATATTTACCTGCTGGTGTATCTTTACCAATCGCACCTGCTGGAGAAATATGGTCTGTCGTTACAGAATCACCAAATTTACCCATTACTCGTAAATTATTTAATGAATCAATTGTTCCTGGTTCTTTAGATAAACCTTGGAAAAATGAAGGATTTTGGATATAAGTTGATTCTGGATCAAAATCATATAAAGGTTGATCTGTTACATCAATTTCATTCCACATTTCGTTATTGTTATATACAGTTTCGTACTCTTCTTTAAATAAATCTGGTGTAACAACAGTATCAACTGTGTCTGAAACTTCTTTGATTGATGGCCAAATATCTTTTAGATATACATCTTCGCCATCTTTACCTTTACCAAGTGGTTCATTTTGTAAGTCAATATCTACTGTACCAGCTAAAGCATAAGCAACCACTAATTGTGGTGATGCTAAATAGTTAGCTTTAACTAATGGATGAATACGACCTTCAAAGTTACGGTTACCTGATAAAACAGAAGTAACAAGTAAATCTTCTTCAGCAATCGCTTTTTCAATTTCTTCTAATAATGGACCAGAGTTACCGATACATGTTGTACAACCATAACCAACAAGGTTGAATCCTAAGTCATCAAGATATTCATTTAAACCAGAATCTCTTAAATAACCAGTAACAACTTTTGAACCTGGAGCTAATGATGTTTTAACATATTCAGGTACTTTAAGACCTTTTTCAACTGCTTTTTTAGCAACAAGTCCAGCACCTAACATAACATATGGGTTAGACGTATTCGTACATGAAGTAATCGCAGCGATCGCTAAATCACCCGTCTTCATAGTTGTTGAAGTGCCATCTTTAAATTCAATTGTTGCAGTTTTATCAAATTCACTCTTATCAAAACCATGACCTTGGTTACCCGCTGGTGCAGTTACTGATTTTTCGAATTCTTTTTTCATGTCACTCAAGAAGATTAAATCTTGTGGACGTTTAGGACCTGATAATGAAGCTTCAACAGTAGCTAAATCAAGTTCTACAACATCTGTGTACTCAGGATCTTCTTTTTCTACAGTAAAGAACATGCTATTTTCTTCTAAATATGTTTTAACTAAGTCAATTTGTTCTTCAGAACGACCTGTTAAACGCATATATTTTAATGCTTCTTCATCTACTGGGAAGAAACCACAAGTAGCACCGTATTCAGGAGCCATATTAGCAATTGTTGCACGGTCAGCTAATGGTAAATGTTGTACACCTGGACCGAAGAACTCAACAAATTTGCCTACAACGCCTTTTTTACGTAACTCTTGTGTTACACGTAATGCTAAGTCCGTTGCAGTAGCACCTTGTGGTAAAGCATTTGATAGTCTAACACCAATAACTTCAGGAATTGGGAAGTATGAAGGTTGACCTAACATACCAGCTTCGGCTTCAATACCACCGACACCCCAACCTAATACGCCAAGACCGTTAATCATTGTCGTATGTGAATCGGTACCAACTAATGTATCTGGGAATGCAACAGTTTCACCATCAACTTCACGTGCATGCACAACGTTAGCTAGGTATTCTAAGTTAACTTGGTGTACGATACCCGTTGCTGGTGGAACAGCACTATAATTATTAAATGCTTTAGTTGCCCAATTTAAGAACTGGTAACGTTCATAGTTTCTTTCAAACTCTAATTTCATATTTCGTTCTAGTGCTTCTGGATTAGCATAGCTATCTACTTGTACTGAGTGGTCGATAACTAAATCAACAGGCACTTCTGGATTGATCTTATTTAAGTCGCCACCTACATCATTCATGGCTTTACGTAATGAAGCTAAGTCTACGACAGCAGGTACACCTGTGAAATCTTGTAGAATTACACGTGAAGGTTTGAAAGGCACTTCTCCTTTTGCACCTTCAGTAAAATCAGATAACGCTTTGATGTGTTCATCTGTAATTACAAAACCATCTTCTTGTCTTAAAACAGATTCTAGTAATACTCTAATTGAATATGGCAGTTTCGCTACTTTAGTTAAACCTTGTTCTTCTAAAGTGTTTAAATCATAATACGTGTATGATTTCCCATTTAAGTCAAACGATTTTTTCGCTTGCTGTTTAATATTAGAAGCCATATAAATCCCCCTTGAATTTTTTTAATATATGCCGTTAGTTAAATTGTATAATTATATGTAGTTTAAAACAACTAGATAGAGCCAGAAACATGGCTAAATTAGATTTGATTTTTCAATCAGTATACATAAGCAAAACTTATTGCTAAATGCAGGTGTAATAAGTTATTATTATCAATTGAGAATCATTATCAGCTAATTTCATTATCCTACAAAAAAACTGAGAACCCAATTGGATTCTCAGTTTTTGACTATTAATCAATATTATTTTTCTGCTTTTTCTGCATCTCTTAATGGTGTACGTTTTTCAATAATATCATCTTCATAATCTTCTTGTTGATGTTGTACATAATCTTGCAATCTATGTTTATTTGGTGTCAAAGTAAGTCCTAAGAACTTACGCTCTTGGTTCGCATCTTTGTAGAATGAAATCATCATCATGATCACTACAAAGGAGAACGGTAAGGCACTTATAATGGCGGCACTTTGAATCGCATTCAATGCTTCAGCACCATTACCTCCACCAGCAAATAATAATACGAATGCAATTAATGATTGTGCGATACCCCATGTAACTTTAATCATAATAGAAGGCTCTAATGAACCATTTGTCGTTTGCATACCTAATACAAATGTTGCTGAGTCAGCAGAGGTAATAAAGAATGATGCGATTAATACTAATGCAATAATAGATAGTATAATACCTAGTGGAATTTCATTGAACACACCAAAGAGTTGTGTTTCAGCAGTCATATCGAATAATTCTGGATTTTTCTTACCAGTTTCAATTCCAAGTACACCGAATACACTGAACCAAACGAAACTTACTAACGCTGGTACTAAAAGTACCCCAGCAATAAATTCACGAATAGAACGTCCTTTAGATACACGTGCAATGAAAATACCTACGAATGGGCTCCAACTTAACCACCAACCCCAATAGTAAAGTGTCCAACTAGACATCCATTCACGTTTTTGAGGGTTTAAAGCTGCAGTGTCAAACGTATTTAATAAGAATGAGTTCAACAAACTACCTGTAGAACTTGTCATCATATTTAAAATCAATACTGTCGGTCCAATGATTAAAACAGCAATCATTAAAATTGCACCTAAACTAATATTTAAATTACTTAAATATTGGATGCCTTTACTTAAACCAGACCAAGCACTCATAATAAATAGAATAGTTACAACTACAATAATAATTGCTTGTACCCAAACATTATTTGGTATGCCAAATAAATAGTGAAGCCCACCATTGATTTGCAATGCGCCCATACCTAGTGATACGGCAACACCTACTACTGTAGCGAATACAGCAAGCACATCAATGATTGTCCCAATTGGGCCTTCAACTTTATTTCCTAAGATAGGACGTAATGTTCTAGAAATTAATCCAGGTTCGCCTTTTCTAAATTGGGCATAAGCGAGCGCTAATGCAACTACGCCATAAATTGCCCATGCATGGAATCCCCAATGGAAAAATGTTGAACGTAAGGCCTCGGTATAAGCTGCTGCAGTTTTCGGATCCGCATTTGGCGGCGCTGCAAAGTCAGCCATTGGTTCTGCTGCACCATAGAATACAAGCCCAATACCCATACCAGCACTGAACAACATAGCAAACCATGAAATTGTATTAAATTCAGGTTTGTCGTTCGGTTTACCTAACTTCAATTTACCAATCGGGCTAAAGATTAGGAAAATACAGAAGAATACAATAAACGTTGTAAGAATTAAGTAATACCATCCTAGTTTATCTGTAATCCATAGTTTAATTGTATTCGTAACATGATCAAATTGTTCCGGTAACACTGCGCCGATAATAACAACAATCGCTACGATAATTGCACTATAGATAAAAACTGGAGATATCTTCTTACCATTAGGTTGGTTACTAGAAGAATTCATAATTAATTACTCCCTTTCTTATCATATTAAATTTTCGAATCTAAAATAGAATGATTAGAATTTCTAAACACTACTATTTTATGTAATAGCCACGTATTACAATAACAAAACAATGAGTTAATATCAAATTTCATTAAATAAACTATTTTCTAAACTTTACATATAATGTATAATAAACTTTAAATTTAATTAAGAGGAGTTAATTATATGTTAAAGGAATTCAAAGAGTTTGCACTTAAAGGTAATGTTTTAGATTTAGCAGTTGCTGTAGTTATGGGCGCAGCATTTAATAAAATTGTTACTGCTTTAGTTTCATACATTATCATGCCATTAATTGGTTTAATTTTCGGTACTGTTGACTTTGCTGAAAGCTGGTCATTTATGGGTATTAAATATGGTATGTTCGTTCAATCAATTATTGATTTCATCATCATTGCATTCGCTTTATTCCTTTTCGTTAAAATTGCTAATACGTTAATGAAGAAAGAAGAGGAAGAAGAAATCGAAGAAAACACTGTATTATTAACGGAAATCCGCGACTTATTACGTGAAAAAAATTAATTCGATTTAATTAGTATAAAGCGAAAAAAATTAAGCTTTTTTAAAATTTTCATAGTTCGCTCTAGTTTAAATCAAAAAAGCCAAGACATTTCAAAATGTCTTGGCTTTTTTCTTATTTAAATATATTTTTTTATACTCTATTGTTTTTTAAAATGCGTTGTACTTTGATATTGTTCTGTGGTTACTTCCAATATAAGCGGTATTCTTTGCTTGAGTTCACTTACGTGAGAAATAATCCCAACCATGCGACCCGTTGATTTTAAACTTAGCAATGTATCTAGTGCAGTTTCTAGTGTTTCCTGATCTAAAGTACCAAATCCTTCATCTACAAACATTGAATCAAGTGAAATCCCACCTGATTCTTGTTGCACAATTTCACTTAATCCCAATGCTAATGCTAATGATGCCTGAAATGTTTCTCCACCAGATAACGATGTAATGTGGCGTGATTGATTTGAATGTGCATCGAACACATCTATTTCTAGTCCACTATAGCCTTGAGATATTTGAGCTCGTCTCGTTAATTGGTATCTCTGTCCCGTCATAATTGCTAAGCGCTGATTAGCTTGAGTAAGAATACGCTCCAAGTAATATATTAATACATAATTTTCCAACGTTAATTTTTGTTCATTTTTCCCTGCTAAAATTTCTGCTAATTGAAATACTTCTTGTTGAGATTGCAATTCACTATTTAACTCATCTATAATTTTATTTATTTCAGTTATTTTTTTAGAATTAAACTCCATTTTATAGTCATGTTGACTTAATTCAGTTGAAGCTGTTTCATATGCTTGTTGCATTTCTTCAAATCGTTCTTTTAGTTGTTGTGTATCATCTAGCTTCTTATTATTTGTTTCAGCTTTTAGTTGCGCTATATATAATTCGTAAGATTGTTTCTCTTTTTTGAAAGTTTCAATTTCTTTTTCTAAATTTTGCTTTTCTGATGCTTGTGCTGTTACTTTTTCAACTTGTTCTAATGATGTAAAACCAATACGTTGCATTTCCTCATTGATTTTCATATCAGTCTCATTGATTTCAGTTTCTATTTCAGCAAGGTTATTTTTTAAATAAGTTACACTATTTTTTTCTATTGCTAAAGTACTCTTATAATTTTGTATTTTTTGTTCAATTTCATTTAGCGTTTGATCAAATTGGCGTATTTGATTATAAGCATCTTCAAATTTTGTTAAAAATTCATCAACCCGTTTATAACCTGTTGTATTTTCAAAATCGTTTATCGCAGTTTCATTTTCTTTTAATATGTGTTCTTTTTTTTGAATATTCATCTGTAAATCGTGTGAACTTTTTTCATATTGTTGTAATTGGTCTTTTAATTTTTCTATTTCATTATTTTCTTCATCTATTTTTTTCTTTTCTTGATATTTCTTCTCAACTTCATCTTCTATAGCTTCATAATTTATATTTTCCAATGAAGCTATAGTATATTTTGATAATTGCTCCTCAATGTGTGACAATTCACTTTCACATTTAATAATATCTCCTTTTACAGTAGCTATTTTTTCTTCTAATAGCGTGAGCTGTTGATGTCTTTCCATTATTTCATCAAAATCCACGTGACTCGATAATGTATGAATTTCATTACCACAGATTGGGCAAGTTTCACCAGTATGTAGAGCTGCTTGTACTGTTGCAATTACATCTTGTTTGTTGTTTAAATCTAATTTAGATTTATCAATATTATTATATTCCTCATTGAGTTGCACACGCTTTTGACTTAAATCTTTAAGATTACGTTGCTTTTGCATTTTTCTTTTCTGTAATGCATCATACTCAATTTTATCTTTTTCATTTTGCTTCAATTGTTTAATATCATTATTAAGGTTGTATATTGCTTCCGTAATTTGTTCTATCTTTCGATAATCAGGCTGACGTTGATTTAATTTAGCTGTAGTATCTTTGATTTCCTCATTTTTTTGAGTTAAATACGCTTCTAAATCTGTAAATGCTGTTTTCGTGAACTGATAATTGTTGTAGGCATCTTTATATTTATTTGCTTTTTCAAAAAACAATTGCGTCTGTTCAATAAAACGCCTTAGTTCCTCAATATCATCTTGCTTCTCTTTAAGGTTATCCGCTTCAAGGTTACTTTGTTTTATCTTATCCTCCAAATCAAAGATACTTTTAGATTTTTCTTCAATACTTTGCGCTACTTTACCTTTTTTGGAAATTGTATTTTCTTTTACTTCTAATAAATTCGTAATGGGTCTTACTTCGTTGATTTCTGTTACACGCTTAACTTTTTCTTGGATTTCGTGTTCATTAACTAATAATGCTTCATATTTTTGTTGATTTTCATTGAGCTTATTTAAAGCATACTCTAATTTAATATTATTATTTAAATCATTTTCTGTACTGTTGACTTTATTTTTTAATATTTCTTTTTTCTGTTCAAAGTCATCTCGTATTATTTGTGCTTTCATTTTAAAATCTGGTAATACCTTAATGATATTGTTCGTTTGTCTAGCACTTATTACTTTATGCTCGCATAATGTTTCATCATCAAAAGTTTCCAATTCTTTCCAATGATTTTCTAAATCGTTGTACCTTTTTTCTATTTGCTCTCTTACTTCTTTTACATCATCAGATAATTTTTTTTGAATTTCTTCAAATCTCTGACTGTTAAACAGTGTTCTTAATATATCTTGTTTTTCCACACTTTTCGAGAGTAAAAATCGTTTAAATTCACCCTGTGGTAATATAAACAGTTGTCGAAATTGTTCAGCATTCACACCTAGTAGCGCTTTGATAAATTGATTACCACTATTAATTTTACTTTCTCTAAGTGCATAATCATCTTGTTCATATTGATAAACTGCTAGTTGCCCTAGTGTTTTATTTTTATTACCTTCCTTTATAAATGCACCTTGTCTTTGAATTTTAAAATATTGATTTCTTAATTTAAATTCAAATTCGACAACCATTGGTTTTTTACTTTCAGCAAAATGACTCCTTAAATCGCTTTCTTTTCTATCTTTTGTGGAAGCTTCACCAAATAATGCAAACACAATAGCATCAAATATCATCGTCTTGCCTGAACCAGTTTTTCCACTGATTAAAAAGAGTTGGTTATTTTCTACATTATTAAAATCAATTGTTTCATTTAAAAAGGGACCGAAATTAGTTAAATTCAGTTTAATGGGTCTCATTTATTTAGAACCCTCCTCAAGTAATGCTGTCATAATTTTTTCTATTTTTTTACTTTGATTCGTAGTTAAATGTTCATCCGTTATACTATTATAAAAATTATCAATTATTGTTTCATCATCTAATTTTTGAATTTCAATATTTTCATGGTGTATAGATGTATTAAAATCAAACGTCTGATTGGTTAACGCTAAAGTATTAGGATAAATTTGCTTCAAATGCATCATAGGATCACTCACATGTGACATATGCTTTAATTTAAAATGTAAATAATTTTCTTTATGTTTTACTTCTAACTTTTCTTGTATTGCATCTTCATAATTACCTTCAATCACTTCTAATTGTCTTAGAGGCTTTAATGGTATAAATTTGTCTGTTATTTTTTGATTTTTAATTTCTACTATTTTATAACCTTTTGGTTGTTTCGTTTCTGAAAATGAATATTGTAACAATGAACCACTGTAATTTATAAAATTAGATTCAATACTGAAAGGATGATGTAAATGTCCAAGCATAACTCTATCAAACTGATTAAATAGATTCTCATCAACTGACTCAACTGTACCTATAGTCAACGGCCTTTCAGATTCAGAGCGAATTCCACCTTGTACTGTTAAATGACCAACAAAAATATTCACTTTATTCTCATCTATGACTTCATGCATATATACCAACACTCTGTTTAAAGCCTGTTGGTGTGTTTCTATAGCTTTGTCATCAAAGAAATATTGCATTTCATTTATAGTGGCAAAAGGCATTGTGTAAAAATCAACGTTCCCAATCGTTACTGGTTTATTCATATCATTAAGGTCAGTACGTATGTACATATGTGATTTTTCAAACCATTTTGAGCCATAATTTAATCTTTCCTTACTATCATGGTTACCATTAATCATAATTAAAGGAATACTCATTTCTAAATTTAATATATCAATTGTCTGTTCAAGTAATTGAATCGCATCTTTATTTGGATAACTTGTGTCATATAGATCACCCGCAATGACAATAACGTCGGGTTGTTCTAATTTCATTGCCTCAATAAATTTATCTAGTATATACGCTTGGTCTTCTAGTAACGACTTCCCATTTAATATTCGCCCTAAATGCCAATCCGCAGTATGTATGATTTTCATTATATCGCCCTCTCTTAGAACGTTTGTTCGTATTAATAGTTTATTATATTTTTCATAACGCTTCAAGTATATTAAAAGAGCCGTTTACCTTTATAGATAAACGGCAATAATTTATTGAATTAAATTACTTTTAACTTTTTTGAATTTATATAACATTGCTATTCTCCAAGGTACAATCATGCAAAATGCTAATAAGAAAAACATACCTGCAATTTCCCCTGGATCAATTTGGTTACTTATAAATATTTTGATTACTGTACGAATTAACAACAATGATATAAGAATAATTGGAAACGCTTTTGAACGTTTCATGTAAATTTCACTACCCTGTGTTTCGAATCTAGATGTCCAAATTAATATGGTAGAAAATAATAACCCCATAATGATACATTCTAAAATCTCAGTTCCAGTTAATCTAAAATAAGGTACCACGTACATCAATGCACCTGTTGCCATAAAAAATGGAGGTAGTATAATTTTCTTTTCATTTACGGGAAATTGTTGTGCTTTCATTCTGACTATAATGACACCAATACCCATTAAAAATGCGAAAACTATTGAAAATACTAAATACAACATGCTTACACCTTCTTTGCGTTTCTACAAGATGATATTTACCTTGGATAGTATATCACTTAATAAATTAATAATCAGTATTTATAGCCTAATTTATTATTTAATCTTCAAAATTTAAGGCTTAATGTTCATATCATGTCTTTTAGTTATGTAGAAAACGACATAGTCAAATGCTTATTCACAATATACACAAAATAAAACCAGCTTATATTTAAGCTGATTTTACTACATGTTTATTTATATTGCATTTGTTTGTGTACATGCGGACAATGCATCGTTTAAAGTGTATCTAAGATAATTCATATCATGTAATTGCATCGCGTTATGATATTTCTTAAATGCTTCGTCGGTCTGAAAGTTAATATGCATATTTGCTAGTCGATCAAGTACTTCTTTATCTTCCATGGCATAAGCATCCTTCACTTATTACTACCTCCCTTATATTCATATTATAACAAACTACAATCTATAATCAATTATTTTTCTGAATATTCCAATTTTTATTGTTATACTCTCCTACACTAATTACGTATTCATTCTATAAATTACCTATAAGAATATATTGTAAATTGATTATTGTATTCTTATTTTTCAAAAAGAATGTTATATAACTTATTTTTAAAATTCTCAATATCCTCATTCATATATTAATCTTATAACTTTTGACTTACACTATCTGTTAGGTAGTGAATTTTATCTTTTTCATCAGTTACAGCTGTGAAGGTAACCTTTGCAACTTGAATCGATTTTGGGAATTGAGTGTTACCATCGATCAACCACTTCCTTTGATTTTTTGATGCACTTTCATACCCTTTATTATCTACATTTGTAGTATTAAGAAAAGGTATATTTTCATCATCTGAAATTATTATTTTCAAAAACATTCCAAATGCTTTTAATTCATAATTTTGTACCCGAATAATGAAAAAGAAGTTATGAAATACTAAACAATGTATTTATAAATGCGATTTAAAAATTCATAGTCATTTTGCCACTGTGTTGCCAGAGCAAAAAATAAAGGGCTGAAAGTTACTTTTTACAAGTAGCTCCCAGCCCTTTAATGATGTTCTATTTAGACTTCTTCAATTGTTCCTGTTGGTTCTTGTTCATCATTGTCATCATTTGATTTATTTTCTTTTGAGAAGGTTTTTGACCCATTTGCATCATCATCATTCGTAGCATTTCTTCATTGATTGGTGGGTTCTTTTTAAGATAATCCATCATATATTTTCTTGCAAGGAAAAATCCACCTACTAAACCTAAAATTAATGCTAACACGATTAATACGATTGCTAACCAAGTTGCCATTGTTTCACCCACTTTCCTATCCTAATGAATTTTACTAAAATTAGTGCTCATTTTCAAGAGCAACTCTATTTATATAAATTATCGACTCATGTATTATATCAATTTCAAAATCAATTTGTAAATATAAGCTTATTTTAATTATAAAATAAAAAATGGTATGAGAACTTAAGTTCTCATACCAACAAAATCAATTTTCACTACACTAATTAAAATGTTTGAATTTGATTTAATACATTTTCTTTAGTAAAGCCATATTTTTCAACAACTAAGTCTCCAGGAGCACTAGCACCAAATCCGTCGATACCAATTACTTTACCTTCTGTACCTACATATTTGTGCCAACCAAGTGGTGATGCCATTTCAATAGCAACACGTTTAGTAATTGATGATGGTAATACAGATTCTTTATATTCATCAGCTTGTTGGTCAAAAGCGTTCCAGTTTGGCATAGAAACAACACGTACACCTTTACCTTGAGCTTCTAAATCTTTAGCAGCTTCTATAGCTAAGTTAACTTCAGAACCAGTAGCTAATAGTAAGAATTCTGGTGCATTATCTGATTCAAATACTACATAAGCACCTTTACGAACACCTTCTTCTACAGTTTCTTTAGAAAGATCCATAGTTGTAAGATTTTGACGTGTTAATACTAATGAAGTTGGTGTGCCTTCTGATTCTAAAGCAACTTCCCAAGCAACACGTGTTTCGTTACCATCTGCTGGACGAATAACGTTCATATTTGGAATTGCACGTAAACCAGCTAATTGTTCGATTGGTTCATGAGTTGGACCATCTTCACCAACAGCGATTGAGTCATGTGTAAAGATAAATGTTGAATTTAGACCCATAATTGATGATAAGCGTAATGCTGGTTTTAAGTAGTCGCTAAATACAAAGAATGTTGCGCCATATGGATGTAATCCGCCGTGAGCAGCCATACCATTTACAGCGGCACCCATTGCAAATTCACGTACACCAAACCAAATATTTTTACCTTCTGGCGTTTCTTTATCGAAATCAGGTGCATCTTTAACATTTGATTTATTTGAACCAGCTAAATCTGCTGATCCACCAAAGAATGAAGGCACTGTTTTACTTAATGCTTGAATCACTTCACCTGAGTCTGCACGTGACGCGCCACTGTGTCCAGCTTCAAAATGAGGTAATGCTTCACTATAATTGACAGGCAATTTACCACTGATTGCTAATTTAAATTCTTCTGCAAGCTCAGGATAATCTTTACTGTAAGTTTCTACAAGTTTATTCCATGCTTCTTCTTTTTCATTTGCACGTTTTAACATGCTTTGTTGGAAGATTTCATAAACTTCTTCTGGTACATTAAAGCGTTTTTCTGGATCTAAACCATAGTTTTCTAACGCTAATTTTCTTTCATCTTCTCCAAGTGGCGCACCGTGCACACCGTGAGAACCTTCTTTATTAGGCGCACCGAAACCGATTACAGTTTTAATTTCTATAATTGTTGGAACATCTTGTGATTTAGCTTCTTCAATAGCTTTATCAATTGCATCTAAATCATTGCCATCTTTAACTAAAATGTGTTTCCAACCGTAAGCTTCGAAACGACCTTTTACATCTTCAGAGAATGCTTTATCTAAATCTCCATCTAACGAGATATCATTTGAATCATATAAAACGATTAATTTATCTAATTGATTATGACCTGCTAAAGAAGCTGCTTCATGAGAAATACCTTCCATTAAGTCACCGTCAGAAGCAAGAACATATGTGTAATGATCAACAACGTTAGCATTTTCTTTATTAAATTTACCAGCTAAATGTTTTTCAGCCATCGCCATACCTACAGACATAGCAAAACCTTGTCCAAGTGGACCAGTTGTTACTTCAATTCCATCTGTATGTTTAAATTCTGGGTGTCCTGGTGTTTTAGAATCCCATTGTCTAAATTGTTTTAACTCTTCTAATTCTAAACTACCTGAAACATGTAATAAACTATATAATAAAGCAGAACCATGTCCAGCAGATAATACAAAGCGATCTCTATCAAAGAAATCTTTTGATTGGGGGTTAAAATTTAAATGGCGTGTCCATAGTGTATATGCCATTGGAGCAGCACCCATTGGTAATCCAGGGTGTCCTGAATTGGCTTGTTCAACAGCATCGATACTCAATGCTCTAATCGTATCAACCGCTAATTGATCTTTTTCTTTATTCATCTAAATGACTTCCTTTCTTCTAACAAGATTCTATATCATTATACCTTATTTAATATCTATTTAACAAAATATTGATTTTCTATTTATCTTCTTTCTCTTTCTCATCTAAAATTTTCTTCACTTTATCTGGAGTGACATCATTACCTTCAGGATCAATGACTCTTGTACTTTCAATTTGTTGTTTAAAGTTTTTTCTAAAAGATTCTAAATAAGCTTTTCGCAATTTCGATTGCTCTTTAGCTTCATTTTCTGTAAGTCCTTGTTCCTTTTTCTTTTTTGCTAATTTATTAATTCTTTTTATATCTACACCATCTTTTTGAGACATTATAAACCTCCGTTATTATTAATATAAAAAATATAACAAAAAAGTGAACGAAACTAAATTGTTTCGCTCACCTTAACCCAACCTTATTATCATCATTAATCATTGTCTTTTATATATATTTTAATACATTGATGCCATTACGGGTTGTGAATCTTGTTCGCTTTTCTGCTCCAATTTAGTATTGTTTTGTTCGCTATTGTTAGATTGTTGCGTCATTTGGTGATCTGTCATTTCGTACGTCTGTTCTGAATTAGCATTGTTATAAGCACTTAATATAAAAATTGCGCAAAGAACCATAGTTGCAATTAACACCGTTGTATAAGCTTTTATTTGAGATTTATATATTTTTATCATTTATAGTCACTCCTAGAACGTTTGTTTGTATAGTTACTTTATCAGAACATTTGTTCTGTGTCAACACTGGAACGAACAAACGTTTGTAAAACGGATATACACATGCTATAATTAGGTTAAATTAGATTAGGGAGTGCCTATTATGAGAGAGTTAACTAAACGACAAAATGAGATTTTTGAATATATAAAACAAACTGTTCACGCTAAAGGATACCCACCAAGTGTTAGAGAAATCGGTGAAGCTGTTGGTCTCGCATCTAGCTCAACAGTTCATGGTCATTTATCTAGATTAGAAGAAAAAGGTTATATTAGAAGAGATCCTACTAAACCACGTGCCATTGAAATAGTAACTGAACAATTAGGTGAACCTATTAATATGGAAGAAACAATTCATGTTCCTGTAATTGGTAAAGTAACAGCAGGTATACCAATAACTGCTGTTGAAAATGTTGAAGAGTACTTCCCATTACCAGAACATTTCACATCTACACACAATAGTGATATTTTTATTTTAAATGTAGTTGGAGATAGTATGATTGAAGCAGGTATTCTTGATGGAGACAAAGTCATTGTTAGAAGCCAAACAATTGCCGAAAATGGTGATATTATTGTCGCTATGACTGAAGAAAATGAAGCTACAGTCAAACGCTTCTTTAAGGAAAAAGCACATTACCGTCTACAACCAGAAAATAATTCAATGGACCCTATTTATTTAGATCAAGTTACTGTCTTAGGAAAAGTGGTCGGATTATTTAGAGAAATGTAATTGGTAATTTAGAGCAATTTAAGACACTCTCAAAAAAATAGGCGAATGCGCAATTGCGCATTCGCCTATTTTTTTCTATTCTTTTCTAAAACTTCTTTAACTTTTTCAAGTATATCTTCTGTTTTATCTTTTTTATTTGTTGTCATAACTTATCCATCCTCACAAATCATGGATACCCGTATACAACTATAATAAAACATTAGCCTGTATAATTTTCTGTCCAGTAAGGTTGCCTATTTTTATTAAAATCGACACCCACACCAAGAGTATTAAATTCTTTTTTAAGTATATTTTTTCTATGACCTAATGAATTCATTAAACCTTGGTGTGCATAAATACTATTTGCTTGACCATATGCTAAATTTTCTCCTGCTACATTGAAATCATGTCCATCTGCCTCCAATCTATCAAAAGGAGATTCTCCTGATAAATTGTTATGATCAAAATAGTTATTATCAGCCATATCTTTACTGTGTTTTCTGGCAGTATCTGAAATACTAGATGAATAGCTTAATGTATTTAAATTATGTTGAACCCTTTCAGCATTTACTAAATCAAAGTTTTGTAGTTCGAAACTTTGGGCTAAATTATCAGAAGGTGCACCATATTGTTGTTGTAAACGATTTTCCATTTTGTCACTAACCTGTAAAAGCGCAGTTAAGTTATTGTTCTCATGTTTATCATAAAATGCCGTTGTATAAATACTGTCTTTATGAAAATTATCATATTCATCGTCTTGAACATCAAATTTTACGTTACCTTTTTGTTTATCTTTAATTGGTTCGCCAAGTCTATCTCGCACAATTTGTTTAGGTGTACCGTATTTAATTTTCGATTTAGAAGAAATTAGATTTTGATTACTATAAAGTGCATTCACTCTATCATCAATATAACTTACCATTACAAATGCTCTATAATCATCAGAATAATACGTATGCCACTGTGTGCCATATTCATTTGATGTCACTCGTTTAGCTTTGCCAAGTTTGTTATCGACGTCCTGTTTTGACATATTCATTTGAATATTATTCACAGCAAAATCTTGTTTATTAGGTACTTTCAGTTCATCGTTCGTTGCTGTTTCGCTTGAAGTCCAACTATCAACACTCGATTTGAGTTGCTGCTGTAACGATGTCATAGGTGCCGTTTCTTTGATAGGGACGACTAATACAATGATCAAAAAAATGACTATATATAATAAAAGTCTTCTGATTTTAAACACCTACTATAATTTTTGGTCTCTATCACCATTAAAAATTGAGTTTCTTACGATAACGTAATCTACTTTTCTTAATGAATTTAAGTCTTTGCCACCTGCATATGAAATTGAACTTTGTAAATCTTGTTGCATTTCAGTTAAAGTATTAAAAAGTGAGCCTTTATGTTCAACAAACATTTTTTTACCTTCAACGTTTTTATGTTCACCTTTTTGGAATTCAGATGCGCTACCAAAATATTCTTTATACATTTTGCCATCTAATTCCACTGTTTCACCTGGTGATTCTTCATGTGCAGCAAATAATGATCCTACCATAACCATTGATGCACCAAAACGAATTGATTTTGCAATATCACCATGTGTTCTAATACCACCATCAGCTATTATTGGTTTACGCGCTGCTTTACTACAATGATTTAAAGCAGATAATTGCCAACCACCTGTACCAAATCCAGTTTTAATTTTAGTAATACATACTCTACCTGGTCCAATACCTACTTTTGTTGCATCAGCGCCTGCATTTTCTAATTCACGTACGCCTTCTGGTGTACCTACATTTCCAGCAATTACAAATACTTCTGGAATATGTTTTTTAATATGTTTAATCATATTGATAACTGAATCAGAATGTCCATGAGCGATATCAATCGTAATATACTCAGGAATCACGTTTTCAGCAGCTAATGATTCAACAAAACCAAATTCGCGTTCTTTAACACCAACTGAAATTGAAGCAAATAAACCTTTTTCTTGCATCTTTTTAATAAAAGGAATACGACCTTCTTCATCAAATCTATGCATAATATAGAAATAATCATTCTCAGCGAACCATTCCGCTAATGTTTCATTCATTACTGTTTGCATATTTGCCGGTACTACAGGTAGTTTAAAACTTCTAGGTCCAAATTGAATTGTTGTATCACATTCCGAACGACTGTTTACAATACATTTATTTGGTACAAGTTGTATATCTTCATAATCAAAAATTTTCATTTTAACAAACCCCTAACATTTTTAATAAAACTTTTATATAATGGTAAGATTTTCATGATGTTAATGAGCATTATTATTGAAATAATTGATAATTTTATCATTTTTCCGAACAATAACTTTTTTATTTATCTTTTCCAATAGATAATATACATTGTTTTATATCAAATGTAAACTGACTTTAGTCGTAAATTACCAACTAGATTTTTTCACTCCTGGAATTTGCCCTTTATGTGCATAATCTCTTAATGCAATGCGTGACATACCAAATTTACGATAAACACCTCTAGGTCTGCCAGTTACTTTACATCTTCTTGTTAATCTCGTAGGAGAACTATCTCTTGGCAATTTTCTTAAAGCTTCATAATCGCCCTTATCTTTTAGTTCTTTTCTCAATTCGTAAAACTGTGCAACCAACTTTTCTCTTTTCTGCTCTTTTGCTATTTTAGATTTTTTTGCCATCTATTTTCCTCTCCTTTTTACAAATCGCAATTATTACGTTTTATATCATAACATATTTTTCTATCTATTCAATCTTTAATCTTTAATTAATTTTTAGTGGATATGTATTTTAATGTAATCCTTCAAATTGCACATTATTAAAATGTTGAAAGATTAAATTTTATGTGGTAATATTATAAAACGTAATCATTACTATTAAGAAAGAGGTGTTAACTTTGCGCGTAAATATTACATTAGCATGTACTGAATGTGGCGATCGTAATTATATTTCTACAAAAAACAAACGTAATCATCCTGAACGTATTGAACTTAAAAAATTTTGTCCAAGATTAAATAAATATACGTTACATCGTGAAACTAAGTAGTACATTTCATTACTTATCTTTTAAATACGACATTTAAAAATTCGAATTTGTAATATATGTTGTTTTTTTAATTTAAAAAGCAGCATATTAGTCTAATGTTCTGAGTTTTGAACAATAGAGTCTGGGACAAAAATAGATGTCTCAGACTCTTTTTCGTTTAGGCAGTAGATGACTGAATAGAAAATGTAAAGTCCCACTGCTTTAAAGAACTACTACTTCTATTTATGAAAATTAGTAGTTCTTATGTATAAAAATGCTAGTAGACTTATTCATGCGCTTCAGCGCTGAAAACTTTTCAATCCTAGTCATCCTACTTTTGTTAATAAAATTAAGCCTTACCTCAAAAAAGCCAGCGAAATAAATTTCGTTGGCTTTAAATATGATGTTTATTCAACTTGTGCTTATTTTATTCTTAAATTGTGTTAAATTAGTCTTTAACTTCAAGATCAACATCATTAATGTCAATGCCTAATGCTTTAGCTACACCTTTACCATATTCACTATCCGCTTTATAACAATGACGAATATGACGGTGTTGTACTTCTAATGTTGTACCTTGCATTTCATTCGCTGTATTTTCAAAAATACGCTCTTGTTGTTCTTTAGATTGTAATCTGAATAAACGTCCTGGCTGTTCGAAGTAGTTATCGTCATCTTCACGGAAATCATATTCGTAAGCTTCGCCTTCTACTTTTAATCCAGGTTTTTTAAATTCAGGTTGATCTTCAAATGCACCTTCACTGTTTGGATAATAGTGTGTACTACCACCTTGATTGTTATCCAGAATTCTCATTTGACCATCTCTACTAAATGGACAGATATTTTCAATCCCTACACCTTTAGGTTGGTTTACTGGAATTTGCCAATGGTTCACACCTAATCTATAACGTTGTGCATCACCATATGAGAATAAACGTCCTTGTAACATTCTATCTGGAGAGAAGTCAATACCAGGTACAATGTTAGTTGGTGCAAATGCTGCTTGTTCTACATCTTGGAAATAGTTATCTGGATTGCGATTAAGTTCCCATTCTCCAACTTCGATTAGTGGATAGTCGCCTTTATACCATACTTTAGTTAAGTCAAAAGGATTATCTTTATGATTTCTTGCTTGTTCTTCAGTCATTACTTGGATATACGTTTTCCATTTTGGATAATCTTTATTTTCAATTGCTTCGAATAAATCTCTTTGTGAAGATTCTCTATCTTCTGCAATTGTTCGTGCCGCTTCATCCGGTTGTAAGTTTTCAATACCTTGTTGTGTTCTATGATGGAATTTAACCCAAACACGTTCACCTTTATCATTGTACATTGAGTACGTATGTGAACCAAAGCCATGCATATTTCTAAAGCCTTTTGGAATACCACGATCTGTCATCAAGATTGTTACTTGATGTAAAGCTTCTGGTAATGATGTCCAAAAGTCCCAATTGTTTTGAGCACTACGCATATTTGTTCTAGGATCACGTTTAACTGCGTGGTTTAAACTTGCGAATAATTTCGGATCTCTAAAGAAGAATACTGGTGTGTTATTACCAACTAAGTCCCAGTTACCTTCATCCGTATAGAATTTCAATGCAAAACCACGAATATCACGTTCTGCATCAGCTGCACCACGTTCACCAGCTACTGTTGAAAAACGTGCGAACATTTCTGTTTGTTTACCTACTTCAGAGAAAATACTTGCTGAAGTATATTGTGTAATATCATTTGTTACCGTAAAAGTACCAAAAGCACCTGAACCCTTAGCGTGCATACGGCGCTCCGGAATCACTTCTCTATCGAAGTGTGCCATTTGTTCTAAAAAGTACCAATCTTGCATTAATAACGGTCCTCTTGGACCCGCTGTCATACTGTTCTCTCTATCTGAGACTGGCGCACCGAAAAGGCTTGTCAATTTTTTATTATTGCTCATTTTACTTCCCCCTTACTTCATCTAGATAATAATAATTATTATCTAGTATTTATTTTAATGTATCCTCCACGTAAAAGCAAACATTGGCTCACTAATTTTATTGACAATTTTCGCAATATTTAAACATTTTGTAATTATTACTCACAAAAAGCATTGCTTGTATTCAGTAAAAGCATTAAAATGGATTGTATATATAAAATTTCAATCGAATATAGGAGACTTTTTATGGCACAAAACAATATGAATCGCGGTCTAAATTCTCGTCATATTTCAATGATTGCAATTGGTGGTGCCATTGGTACTGGACTTTTTGTTGCAACTGGGAATGTCATTTCTCAAGCAGGACCTGGTGGCGCTATATTAGCTTATTTAATTATTGGAATTATGTTGTATTTCTTAATGTCATCAATCGGGGAGCTAGCAACTTTCTATCCTGTTTCTGGATCGTTTAGTTCTTATTCTACAAGGTTTGTAGATAAATCATTAGGGTTTACCATGGGTTGGCTATATTGGGCAATATGGCTACTTGTAACGAGCGTTGATATTATTATTTCTTCAAGTGTACTTTATTACTGGGATGCTTTTCAATTTTTCAGTCCTGTCACATGGAGCATTATATTCTTATGCTTACTGTTCTTATTAAATATATTTTCTGTTAAAGCATTCGGTGAAACAGAATTTTGGTTATCTCTCATCAAAGTTGTAACCATCATCGTGTTTATTCTCATTGGTGTATTAACGATTGTAGGAATATTAGGTGGGAAAACTTATGGATTATCGAATTACACAACTGGTGAGGCACCATTTGTTGGTGGTATTTCAGGTTTTCTAGGCGTCCTCTTGGTAGCAGGCTTTTCAGTTGGAGGTACAGAAGTCGTTGCTGTTACTGCAGGCGAATCTTCTAACCCTGATCGCTCAATGCCAAAAGCTATCAGACAAGTTTTCTGGAGAATTTTACTCTTTTATGTATTATCAATCGCAGTTATATCAGCAATTATTCCTTATACAGACCCAATGTTATTGAATAAAAACGAATCGGTTTCTCAAAGCCCTTTTACCATTGTGTTTGATCGTGTTGGCATTGCATTTGCAGCTTCAGTAATAAATGCAGTTATTTTAACTTCTTTATTATCAGCAGCTAATTCTGGGATTTATACTACAAGTAGAATGTTATTCTCTATGGCAGAAGATAGACAAGCACCTAAGTTCTTATCTAAATTAAACAAGACTACAAAATTACCAATGACTGCATTAATTGCTACATTTGTAATTGTATTGTTCATCATAATACTAGCGCAATTCAAATCAGATATAGTGTTCTCGTTATTAAATATTATAGGATCACTCGTTATTGTGATTTGGGCGTCTAGTATCTTATCACAAATTAGGTTACGCTCTGCTATTAAGAAACAAAATAAAGATCCAAATGAAGTGTTGCCTTACAAAGCACCGTTTTATCCATTTGGACCAATTATTGTCATTATAGCGTTATTATTCTTATTTGTTGGTAACTCGTTAGATGCTGCTTTATCTGGAGATTTTGCCGCACTATTTAGAAATTTAGCACCTATGATTATTTTATTTGTAATTTATATCGTTCACAAATTTATTAAGAAAACTAAAATCGTCAAACTCAGTGAGATGGATTTGAAGAGACACGATTATAATTAAAATTAAAACATCGGAATAAACTGTTATGTGTTTATTCCGATGTTTTTTAATTTGCTAACAATTTAATTATAGAAGTAAGGATATTTTCACTGGTCAAGAAGTGTAGTATAATAACATATAATAATGACTTAACCTAGAGGTGGAAACTATGGTTGGACAAACGAATTTATTTGATGACATATTAGAGACTGAAGAACGTTTCGTTATAGTTGTGCAATCACTTGAGGAAAAGCATCAACGCTTAATCAAACGCACACTAAGAGAATACAGTAGTTTAGAGCATTCACAAATGGAAAGCCTCTTTGAACATTTAAAAGACCTATTTTTAGAAGAAACATTTGAGGAGGATCAGTCCGCATTTTCAATCACTGTTTATACAAACCTAGATTATGCTGCAGACCATGTCTATGCACATGTAAAACGACATCGAGGTAAAAATGAATGGACACATACTGCAAAATAAATACATCTATTAAAAAAGAGGTTAGGACTTTTATTTGAAGTTCTAACCTCTTTTTTATTAAATACTACAAATCGTAATTTCAGTGCGCATACAAACAAATAATTACAAAAACGATATTAATACATTAAACGCTTTAACTTTTATAAAATCTGTCTCAATGTATGTGGAATGCCATTGTCACTATTGCTCAATGTAATTTCATTAGCAACTGCTTTCACCTGGTCATTGGCATTGCCCATAGCAACAGCATGACCGACCACTTGCAGCATAGAAATATCGTTTGAACTATCTCCGAATGCAACTACTTCAGATAATGCAATATCTAATTTTTTAGATAAATCTGTTACTGCATTACCTTTAGAAACACCCTGAGCCATAAATTCTAAGAAATACGGCTTACTTGTTGTTACATCTATATCTTCATTAAAGTGACCAGCTAAGTCAGTGTTAAGTTTTGAGATAGTTGATACATAATCTACACCCATTACTTTAGGCACGTCATCCTGGATGAAATCCTTTAAATCATTTACATGTTCCATAGGTAACCCAGTTAATTCCGATTCTATATTCATATATTCATGTTCACCTTCGTAAACAATATGACCATCTTCATATGTTAAAATGAATAAATTATTTTTGCGACAATAATCCACAATTAAATCGAAATTTTCCTTAGTTACCGTTCGACTTTTTTCTACAGTTTCAGTATTCACATTGACAGTTTTACCACCATTATAGCTAATTACATAACTTTGATATGTATCAAGTTTTAATTTTTTAGCAGTTGGTAACATGCCTTCAGTAGGTCTACCAGATGCTAATACGACTTTATATCCTTGTTTTTGTATATCTAATAAATAAGATTCTGTCTCTGGACTCATTTGATTTTCATTATTCATCAATGTGTCATCCATGTCCATGACTACCATTTTATACTTACCCATGTTGCTAATCTCCCTTCAACGTCTATATTCTATATTACAACAGATTATTAACGTTGGTACAATACTTTAGTCGTTACACCTGTTTCATTGATTGTAACAAGTTCTGATCTACAATCTTTAAATTCACGCTTTAGTGCACGTACTAATTCGCCGCTTCGTTCAGGTGCTATTAATGTGAGTACTGTTGGGCCGGCACCACTAATTACTGTTGCGTATGCTAGATGTTGTTTCGCAATACCTTTAATTGTTTGAAATTCTGGAATCAAATGTTGTCTATAAGGTTCATGGAAACCGTCTTGTTCCATCATTTTTCCAGCTAATTCATAATTATGTTGAATTAATGCACTAATCATCGTATTACTAATTGCACTATTTTGAACTGCCTTTTCATGAGAAAATGTATCAGGTAATGCGTTTCTTGCATCAATTGTTTTTAATTTATAACTTGGTATCGTTATAATAATATCAACTTTAGGTGTATCAATGTAGGAGACATCTGTAACTTTTGTATCACCGTTATAATAACCAAGCACAAGACCACCATAAATTGTTGGCGCTACATTATCTGGATGCCCTTCAAAGTCCGTCGCAAGTTGTAATAGTTCATATTTAGATAGTTCAATATCTCCAAAGTAGTTAGCGATATACAATGCACCCACTAAAGCCGAAGCAGATGAACCTAATCCTCTTGCTAAAGGAATTTCACTTCTCATTTCTACATTTAAATTTGGCAATTCAACTTCATATGTTTCAGCAACTTTTTGTGCGATTTGGTAAATGTAGTGGCTCTCATCATTAGGCAGTTCATCTACATTAGGTCCAATATGATTAAAAGACCATTGATCTTCATCGTTCACAGTAACGTCTAAATATAAGAATTTATTTAAAGCCATTCCTATAGAATCAAATCCGACACCTAAGTTAGCTGTAGATGCCGGAATTTTTAAATGTAACGCTTCTTTCATGCTATAGTGCCCCTTTGATGTAATCTAAAATACTCTGTCTATCATTTGGTAATGGTTTAATTGGATTATCTAATAGTGAAATGGCTGTATCAGGGTCTTTCAGTCCATTACCTGTTAGAACTGCAACAACTTTTTTGCCTTGAGGCAATTTACCAGCGCGATGTAACTTTATCAATCCTGCAATTGATGCATTACTTGCTGGTTCACTAAATACACCTTCATTGCGAGCCATTAATTGGTATGCCTCTAAAATTTCTTCATCTGTCACACTATCAATATAACCATTTGATTCTTCTAGTGCATTCGTCGCTTTATCCCAACTTGCTGGATTACCAATTCTAATTGCTGTTGCCACTGTATCAGGATTTTTAACAACTTTATTTTGAACGATAGGAGAGGCACCTTCTGCTTGAAAACCATACATGTTAGGCAATTGAGTGCCATTTTTATCACTATATTCTTTAAAACCTTTCCAATATGCAGAAATATTTCCTGCATTACCAACCGGTATAGAGAGTATATCAGGCGCCGAACCACCCAATTGTTGAATAACTTCAAATGCGCCAGTTTTTTGACCTTCAAGTCGATAAGGATTGACTGAATTAACTAATGCGATTTCTCCATTTTTTGCAACTTCTTGCACGATTTCTAATGCTTCATCAAAATTACCTTCGATTGAAACAATTTCTGCGCCATACATAACAGCTTGTGATAATTTACCTAGTGCAATCTTACCTTCAGGAATTACTACAATTGCTTTTAAGCCAGCTCGAGCAGCGTATGCAGCTGCAGATGCTGACGTATTACCTGTCGATGCACAGATTACGATTTTTTTCCCTTCTTCTTTGGCTTTGGCCATCGCCATAACCATACCTCTGTCTTTAAAAGAGCCTGTAGGATTCGCACCTTCATATTTCACATGGAGTTCAATGCCTAATTTTTCAGACATCCGTTCACAATATATGAGTGGCGTATGTCCTTCATTTAATGTTAGTGATGGTGTTGCTTTATTTACAGGTAAATATGTTTTAAATTCTTCAACTAAACCTTGCCAGTTTTTCATAGTTATTAAACTCCTTCTACTGGATAAATTTTCTTAACGATATATCCAGATTCTGTGATGGATGCTTCAGGATTTTCATCTATACCAACAATTACAACACCAACCGTATGAGCATCTCGCTCAGTTACAGCCAATGATTTATGAAACGGTAATTGACCTTTAAGTAACGTTTCAACTTTATTTACTTCTTCACCATCAGTTTGAACTACAACATAATAACTTTCTTTCTCTTTAAGTGAAACAGTTTCTGATTCATCCATCAGTTCTTTGGTTTTTTCAGTTTTTAATTCAAAGTGAGGCGGTAATGTATGCAAGTTAGTTTCAAAATTCAATGTGACATTTAATAAATCACTGACTACAGCACTACCAGTTGCTAAACTGCCTGCACCTTTTCCGTAAAACATTGTTTCTCCAACAGCATCGCCAATAACATAAATTGCATTAAATTCATCTTCTACCGCTGCAAGTTGGTGCGCTTTATTAATGAACGTCGGTGCAACTGAAGCTTGTACCTGTCCATTTTCATATGTACCTTTACCGATTAATTTAATTTTGTAACCTAATTGATCTGCAACTTGAATGTCTTCAGATTCAACATCACTGATACCACGTCTATCGACATCATTTAAATTAATAACCTGGTTAAATGATAAATAAGAAGTAATGACCACTTTTCTTGCCGCATCAATACCTTCTACATCATCTGTAGGATCTGCTTCTGCAAAACCTAATGCTTTAGCCTCGTCTAAGGCAGCTTCAAAACTTGTTTGCTCTTTAGTCATTTTACTTAAAATAAAATTAGACGTACCATTCAGTATGCCCATAAATTTGCTAATGTTGTTTGCATTCAACCCATTATTTATAGCATTTACAATAGGAATACCACCTGCAACACTTGCTTCATATTTCAACGCAACATCATTTTCTTGCGCTAAATCTTCTAATACATTTAAATGGACTGCTAATAAGTCTTTATTTGCTGTTACGACGTGTTTCTTCTGACTTAATGCACGTTTTAGCCAATCCACAGTTGGTTTAATACCACCCATAACTTCTACAATGATATCAATTGAATCATCATTTAATATTTCATCAATATCTTCTGTTAAATGATAACTCGACACATTTATTGGTCTTTGTCTTGATTTATCCCTAACTAAAATGTGTCGAATATTGATATCTTTATTCATTGTTTCTTTAATTTGTTCTTTATTCTCTTCTATAATTTTAACTACACCAGAACCTACAGTTCCTAAACCAAGTAAGGCTACGTTTAATTCTCTCATAACTTCATTCCTCCGTTGTTCTTCTTAAAAATACAATTGTACAGTTGAAAAATACTTGAATATGGTATAGTATAAATTCATTCATTATTTTTGTAAAGGTTCAATATTTAATCGTATATCTATCCTATCACTCCTGTGATAAAAACTAAACAAAATTTTCTGATTTTTTAGAAAGGTTGGTATTTACAATGAAAGTAGCTAAATTTGGAGGAAGTTCTGTTTCTAATGCAGAACAGATTAAAAAAGTATTAAATATCGTAAATTCAGATGTTGATCGGAAAATTATCATCGTATCAGCACCGGGTAAACGTCACAGCGAAGATGTAAAAACAACGGACTTACTAATTCGTTTGTATGAAAAAGTGATTGATAGATTAGATTACACGTCTAAAAAGAAAGAAATCATTCAAAGATACGCAGATATCATAAATGAATTAAACATGGATTATCATTTACTAACTTCAATTGATGAAACATTAGAGTCATACATTGCTACATTAAAAGATAAACCTTCTCGTTTATTAGACGCATTACTATCCTGTGGAGAAGATTTTAATGCGCAACTCATTGCAGAATATAACAATAGCCAAGGTATTCCTACAAGATATGTATCTCCTGGTGAGGCAGGCATTCAAGTTACTGATTTACCACAAAATGCACAAATCTTAGAGCAATCTTATAATACGCTATATAAATTACGTGAATATAATGAAAAACTCATAATTCCTGGATTCTTTGGGGTTTCACGACAAAATTATATTGTTACATTTCCAAGAGGTGGCTCTGACATCACAGGTGCTATAGTAGCTAGAGGTGTACGGGCAGACTTATATGAAAATTTCACTGATGTCTCTGGTATTTTTAGAGCAAATCCTACGATTGTTAAAAATCCTGAAGTCATCGATGAAATTACCTATCGAGAAATGCGTGAACTTTCTTATGCTGGATTTGGAGTGTTTCACGATGAAGCTTTACAACCTTTACACAAAGATAGAATTCCAGTTGTCATAAAAAATACAAATAGACCTGATGATATTGGTACATATATTCGCCATGATAGAGAAATAAATTCTAATAACATTGTCAGTGGTATTAGTTGTGATAAAGGGTTTACAGTTTTAAACATTAAAAAATATTTAATGAATAGACAAGTTGGTTTTACAAGAAAAATATTAGCTGTCTTAGAAGATTATGATATTTCATTTGATCATATGCCATCAGGTATAGATAATATTAGTATTATTATGCGCTCCAAAGAAATCCAAAATAGAGAAGAACAAGTCTTAAATGACATTCGAAAAAATTGCGATGTTGATGAGTTAAGTGTGGAACATGATTTAGCTATCTTAATGATTGTTGGTGAAGGTATGCATAGAATTGTCGGTACTGCAAATACAATTACGCACGCGTTAGCTGAATCGAATATCAATTTAAAAATGATGAATCAAGGGGCATCAGAGATATCAATCATGTTTGGTATACATGTCTCTGATGCCGATAAAGCAGTCAAATCCACTTATGAATATTGTTATAATGGCATATGTTTAAAATCTTAAGTAGCTTTTATTATCGTTATATAAATCAAAAGATACTTAAAGTAGTTTTAATGATATGATTGAAGTCATACAAATTCAAACTCGCTTTAAATAATATTTCATAAATCAAGCCAAACAAAAATCCTTCAAATTCATTGTATCTGTTGGTTAAACTTTCCAATGATTTGAAGGATTTTATATGGCTTTTTTCTCTGATATAAGCACTTGATTAATTCTTTCATCGCCCACTACTAAACGTAGTATTACAAATTGATAATAACTCAATGAATCTATAACACTTCTATAATTTGGTAATTGATGATAATCAATAGGATCTAATAATTCATACATTAAAACGATTTCTGGCTTAATATAGTCTACATCCCATTTAATAGAGTGAAAATAAATATTTTTTTCTGGCAATCGAATATTATGATTCCATCTAAACATCCATTCTTCATCTACAACATCATAGACAATGATAGTCATAATTAATTTTTTACCCTCAAATATTTCTGCATGTGTAATATTTTCGAAATTTAATTCGTCATAATTAGATGATGCGTGATTGGTATCGTGGAGCACCTTACGATTGTCATTAGGAATATATTTTAAGACCTCACCTAAAAATTTTCTTTCAACGCTGATAT
Organism: Staphylococcus sp. LKG3-1; assembly: GCF_048568385.1. Taxonomy (NCBI): domain Bacteria; kingdom Bacillati; phylum Bacillota; class Bacilli; order Caryophanales; family Staphylococcaceae; genus Staphylococcus; species Staphylococcus sp. LKG3-1. The sequence continues at coordinate 429,819 of NZ_CP183796.1, read as the reverse complement.
CAACTTTACCATTTAGGTTAAATTCGTCACGTAAAAATAGTTGTTTGGCAACTTCACCATTAAATTTAAATAAGTTAGGTACATTTTCATTTAAAGATTTTACAATGTCTTTAACTTTTTCATTATTTTCATTATCCAAAAGTGCACCTCCTATCAAAGTAAGCGCTTCCAATAATACATATTATATAATTTGTATGCGCATTTTTCAATGCATTAAACGCAAAAATGTGAAATAAAGCACAAATAACTTTAAAAATCACCAATTTCTATGTATTGCCCATTTGAATCTCCAATAATAGGATCTGGTCTATTCATTAGGAGCACACTATGAGTACAGTTCTTTATCGTATTTTGTATTTCTGCTATTGCAGGTACGGTTTGATATAACTTATCTTCATTCATAAAAGGTGCTGAAACAAAATAAAAGCGAATTTGGTATTTTGAAAAGGTTTCTAATACACCTTTGCCTAGTATCACATGACTAGCGCTATCAACCATACCATTTGGAATGATTATATTAAAATCTGTATATTTTGATACATACCTTATAATATCTGTAGAATAACTTATTACTGATATTTTTATATTTGCTTTATATAGTTCATCTATCATTTTATAAGCAAACGGATGATTATCAAATGCAATAATATCGTCCCACTGGATCGTTTCTATGATATGTTCAAAATATTGTTTTATATTGCTCAACTTGCTATTCACCTTCTTCATTGAAAGATATTGTGCGTAATTCATTATAACTGTTTAATGACTTGAATTATACAAATTCCACAACAGTTTTAAAGAACCAATAAAATTTATTTAGTAATATTACATCAAAATATTGCTTTTGTAAGTAATGGTCTTTCTATTGTCATAGCACTAATATACTAATTTAAAATTATAGAATTTGTGCTAAACTAAATAAAAGCGTAAAATAAGATATAATAAAAAATTAAATAAGATTAGGATGATACATATGTTTTTCCCGTTAATATTAATTGTAATTATAATACTATTAATTGTTATTGTAATAATTGACCATCGAGTAATGCAAAATAAACTTGAAACTGAAACGTATTCAAAAGATCAATTAGTTACAAAAATAAGTACAGTAACTCGAGAAAATACACAATTAAAAAATCAAATGCTGAATATAGATGGAAACAATGATACGCACCATCATGGTTTAAGAAAAGCGAAGCAAGATTTAAATAGTATCTTAAATCAATATAAAAACGAAGGTGTCATTCAACATTTTGATATTATAGCTACTGGTAACTTAGCTGTAAAACATCCCCTTTTTGAGTACGCTAGAACTTTCGATTATGTTGTAATTACAGAAAAAGGCATTTTTAATATCAATGTTAAAAATTGGAAGCAAAAAACATTTTATCATTTCACTGCAGATACAACAAACAGCAATGAATCTAAAGTGAATGATAATATAGACCAAACTGTAGGACGTTATATTGCTAATCAATTTCATAGTCAGTTTCAATCAACACGTTCGACAACGTATACATTCATTGAACGTATTAAAAATAATTCTGTAACCTATGATTTTTATAATTATGATCCTTTTGAACAATCATCTATCAATACACAGGCTTTAGAGGCTAAGATATATGAGAAACTCAATCAACAAATCAAGAATATTGGACTTGTTTATTTCACTGATGGTAGCGTAAATATTATTGACGGCCCGTCTACAAGAGGTGATTACGTTGAAACAGTCTCATCTAAATCTTCCTTACAACAAATTATTGGAGATACTGTTCAATCAACAGATCAGGCATTGACTAAAGAGCAATATGATAAATTAGTAGCACGTTTTTATTAAATTAATATACTATATAGGAAAGAAGAGTCTGGGACAAAAATAGATGTCTCAGACTCTTCAAACTTTAGCTAAAGCCTCCGTTTTTGTGGGCAATTTTTTGTGCACGCTTTCCGTGGACACAGCCTTAGCCTGTAGTCTTCGGCCAGTGCTTTTCCACAGGAGTCGGCCCAAATTACTTCCAATACGTTATGAAAAATATAATATTATAGAGCCGAGACATTAATATAGGTCTCGGCTTTTTTTCACATTATAAATTCAAAGTTTAACTCCAAATATTTAATTTTTTCTCTTTAGCAATGTCTTCAGACTTTTCAAAGGCTTCTCTATATTTTCCATTTGGAGAATAATATTTTTCTCTAGCTAAGCCTTGTTTGACTAATTGCTCATTATACATTGTCTTATCATCAAGCCAAACATAAGCTAATGTTCTACCGTATCGGTCTTCTTTTTCTTTATCGTACTCTAAATACACGTCTTTATTTGTTAAATGCTTTTTAGTATAATCAGAAGCCTCTTTCCCATAAGGTTGTACCGGTGTATTGGGTTTAACTGTTTCGGGCGTATCAACGCCAATCAGTCTAACTTTCAATTGCTCATTATTGTCATTTTCAGCAACGAATGTATCTCCATCTACAACACGTGACACATGAACTTTTTCAGAATCTTGTGGTCCTGTTGACGTATCTGCACCATTATTTTGAAATGGTCCTGTTTGATTAATATATTGAAAAGCTAATACACCTAACACTACTACGATAACGACTAAACTAGTCATTTTTTTCTTAGATTTCATTGTTGCACCCACTTCTTTTAAATATTCCAAATTATCATATAGAAAAAGCAAACTATCGTCAAGACCACATTATACACTAACTCATAAATTAGCTGATGTTTTAAATAACATGATATTGTTTATCTATGTAAATAACTCGTGCTATAATAATCTTGAATAGGAGTGAACAAATTGAGCATTTTCAAAGAAAACATGATAACGATTATTGCAGTTGTCATTGCCGTCATCGTAGGTCTAATCTTACAAAACCAATTTCAACTACCGCTAATGGTTTCTGCCGTTGTAGCAGTTTTATTAGGCATATTAATCGGATTTATCATTTTCATTATCCAATCTATCGCATCCAAAAATAAACGTAAATAATAAAAACTGCCGTTATAGACTTATCGGCAGTTTTTATTATTTAATTTGAACCATACAACATATTTAGCAAGTGCTAAATCATTTAAATCCATCCTTTATTTCTAGCAATATTCCATGCTTCAAATCGATTTTCGGCATCAAGTTTATCAATAATCGTAGATGTATAATTTCTAATTGTTCCATAAGATAAAAAGAGATGCTTGGAAATCTCTTTACTCGTATGGCCCTCACCTATCTCTCTTAAAACCAATTGTTCTTTAGGTGTTAATGGATTTTTTTCTTTAAATAGCGACGTCATCAGTGCTTCACTATATTCTTTTTCGTTATTCAATACTTTATAAATCGTTGTGACTAATTCATCTATAGAGCGTTCTTTCAATACATAAGCATCTACATCGTTCGCTACCGCTGATTCAAAATAACCGGGTCTCTTGAATGTTGTAACTATAATTACTTTCACATCAAGTTGTTGTTCTTTAATATTTCTCAATATTTCTAAACCTGTCATGCCAGGCATTTCAATATCTAAGATAGCAACCTGTGGTTGTCTTACTTTAATTAATTCATACGCTTCTTTTCCGTTACCTGAACTTCCAACTACTTCTAACTGTTCATTTAAATTAATAAGCTGAACCATTGCTTCTCTTAACATCGTTTGATCTTCTGCTAGTATGATATTTATCATCATGCGTCACCTCGAGATATTTTAATGGATATACATAAGCCATGATTCGATTGTATTTCAATCGATCCATTCATAAGGGCTACACGTTCTTTAATACTCTTCAAATCATGCTCTTTTAAATCATCCATACCAATCCCATTGTCAATAATAGTCAATGTAATATCATTTTGTGTCTCTGTTAATGAACCAGTTACCGATGTTGCATGAGCATGTTTCAACACATTATTAATTGCCTCTCTCAAAATCATCGCCAAAATAGCTTGTTTAGCTGGACTAATACCTTTTGCTAGTTCGGCATTAAAAAATTCAAAATTTAAATTTGCATTTTTTAACAACGTTTCCATCGAAGCTACTTCTTCTTCAAATGACTGTATTTTCAAATCATTCACGATACTGCGAACTTTATTTAATGATTCCTTAGATATATTGTTAACTTCAATCATTTGTAATTTTGCTTTTTCTGAATCGCTATCAATCAGTTTGATTGCTAGTTCTGATTTTATGCTTAAACTTGCAAAAACATGACCTAACGTATCATGTAAGTCTTGTCCAATGCGATTTCGTTCTTGTTCGGCAATGAGTACATTGATATGCTTATTCTTTTCTTCCAGTGCATTTTTCATTTTTATTGTTTCACTCTGTTTGAAGTTTCCAACAGTTATAAGTAATATAGCGATATGCATGACTGCTATAAAGCCTAAACTTAGCGGATCTGTGACATAAATTAAAATAAAATTAATAAGCATGACAACAATGAAAATTAAAAAGGCTATAGATTTCATTTTCACTTTCAATACATATGGTAAAATAAATGAACTAAAGAAAAAGAATAAACTCGTCGCTGGCCCGACATTATAAACAAAATAAGTGATACCAATATAATGTAAAATTAGAAAAGTATATATCATTTTTGTTGATAACACTTCCGTAAATATGGCCAAAGCAGTATATGAAATTGTAAAAATAATAAATATAATAACATACATCCAATATGACCCTTTTAAGTCAAATGTAAACAATGGTATCACTGCAAATATGAGATATACTAAACTCGATAAATCAATTACATTGACTTTCAATCTTTTAATCATATATCCACGTCTCTTCTCTTTTGAATAATAAGTGCAACTACTAAAAAGAGTATACTATAACCAACTAAAACAAAAAGTGATAAATAGTCTAGCGTCCCTCCTTTACCAATTTCATAAGCGACTTGCTTCAAATGGTAAGTCGGTGTGACATAAGCAATCTTGCGCATCCATTCAGGAAATTGACTTACAGGAAACCATAGACCGCCAAGAATAGCTAAACTTAAATACAAAATATTACCAATACTACTTGCTTTTTGAATTTCATTGATTTGTGATATCAATACCCCAACAGATAAAAAAGTACTCGCCCCAATCCATAATATTAAACCGGAAAGTAACCAATCTGAAGTTGACATTTCAACACCTTTCATAAAGTGTGCGACAATAAAAATAAGTAAGATGGCTAAAATAAATTGGAACATCATTTTAAAGACTTTAGCCATATAATATTGATGTGACTGTAGTGGTGTACGCATTAAATTTTTATACCAGCCTGTCGTCTTTTCATTAATTAAATCTATCGGGAATTGCATTAAACAAAAACTCGATAAACTAAATGCCATCATACTATACATATATTCTTTATAAAATGGTTTTTTCGCTTCTTCAGGCAAATCCAGTATAGATGTAAATAATAAATATAAAGCAAGTGGTACCAGTATAGATAGCACCAAATACACTTTCTTTCTAAATAATAATTGAATTTCTGTCTTTAAGTAATAAGTTAACATACTACTTCACCTCTTCTTTATTAAATACGGTTTCTAACAGACTTGCTTTATTGATCTCTATTTCATTCAAATCGACATGTATCGAAATGAGATATTCAATGATCATTTGTACATCTGTCGTAGTTATCCGTATTTTATGATTCTCTAATGTATATTCGAAGTGCTTACTAGATAAATTCGTTTCAACTTTGTCTTGGTATTTGCTTGGTAAACTAATGATTGATGTATGTTGACGTGTTCTTATCGTTTCCGGATTGTCATTTAAAATCACACGTCCTTTTTCCAAAACAATTACTCGGTCAGCCATACGCTCTACTTCTTCTATATAATGAGAGGTGTAAAATATCGTTACCCCGTCGTCCTTCAGCTTCGTTACAACTTCCCAAAAATGGCCACGCATTTGTACATCCATGGCACTCGTCGGTTCATCTAAAATTATACATTGGGGTTTACCTATAAGTGCGAGTGCAAAATCAAGAATCCGCTTTTGCCCACCCGATAATTTATTAGCATATTGATTTAATTGACTTTCATTAAAAAGTGTAATTTCACTAAACTCTTTTAAAGTAATGGCATCCGTATATAAATGAGCAAACAGTTGGTAAAGTTCCTTTACTTTTATTAAATCTGGAAAATTTGTTTTTTGAAACATAATCCCTAAATTCTTAGAATCCAATAATTGTGCCGTATCTAGTATTTCGCCTTTATTTGCATGTCGATCACCTATAATCATGTCTATAAGCGTAGATTTACCAGCGCCATTCGGTCCTATTAATGCAGTACAATGACCTTCATTTATATCAAACGTCACATCATCAACGACTTTTACTCGTTTATAAGTTTTAGTTAAATGTTTTATTTTAATCATTTTATACACTCCTTTCATTTTCTACTTTAAGTATGACGAATCTAATAGAAAGGCAGTAGTGAATATTGTCATAAATTACATATGACAAATGTCATTAAGTAAAATGAATATCATGAAATTATAAAGTTTACATAATATTATTATAGTTGTTTATATATTAGCTTTGGCACAAAAAAATACTGCGCAGAAAGAAATTAATCTTTCTACGCAGTATTTTCAATTAATGATATGCCATTTAAATATCTTTTGTAAATGTTAAAAATGCATGAAATTCTTGCTCGTTAGCTGAAAATGTACGTTCTTCAACTTCACGTACAGTAGAATTTAATAATTTATAACCAGATATTTCGTCTGTTTTTAAATAGTTATTAATTTCTTTTTCTAAATCATCTAGTGAAAGTGCTTTTAATGTTACTAATTTTACTTCTTGCATGATTCCATCCCCTTATGATAAGTAAATTTTATTAAGTATATTATACTATGGGTTTATATTGCACACAAATTTTAAAGGTAATTAGTCAATCTTCTTCCCATTAATAAGTCAAAGTTGACTGATAAATTCGCTTGTTCTACAATTAAAGTTCACTAAACATGAGTGAGGTGATTATCTTCTTTAAGTCAAAAGAAGTGCGTGCGTTTATTATATACTTTTTAGTAAGTCTTACATTAATCGTCTTATATTTAATACCATTTTCGCACGCAATATTTGGTTAAGCATTAGTTTCATCACTAATGTTTAAAGATAAAATGGCTCGTTAACTTTTACGAGTGCATTCTATCTTTTTTATTAAATCTGATAAATCTAATATAGCTTGAATATCTCAAATATTTGATCATTTTTTATTATTCTTATTGATACATACAAATTGGTAACACACTGTGTGTATCGGTTAATTACATGCTTTAAAAAGCGATACAGTTTTATGATTATTTTATTTTTATGACCATCTATAACTCGCTAAAGGTATAGTTGGTTATTTTTAATGAGTGGGCGCAAAAAAGCAACCCAATCTATTCATAAAGAATAAATGGATTGCTTATATACCTAGTGTTTAACCCCTTTGTTTAGCACCTAGTATTGCTTGATGTATTGTTCTCTTTCCCATTCAGAAACTTGAGTTCTGTAGTAATCCCACTCAATTGATTTAGAGTTAATAAATTGGTGATAGATGTGATTACCAAGTGCTTGTTTGATTGGTTCGTTGTCTCTCATTGCTTTAATTGCAGTATATAAAGTTGAAGGTAAATCTTGTATACCAACCGCTTCACGTTCTTCACGGTTCATTTCATAGATATTTTGATTCACTGGTTCTGGTACTTCAAGTTTATTTTTAATACCATCTAAGCCAGCTTGTAATATTGCTGCTAATGCTAAGTAAGGATTGGCAGCCGGGTCTACTGAACGCACCTCAACACGTGTTGATAGTCCACGAGATGATGGCACACGAATTAATGGTGAACGGTTCTTACCACTCCATGCAATATAACACGGTGCTTCATAGCCAGGAACAAGACGTTTATATGAGTTAACTAATGGATTACATACGCCTGTAAATCCACGTGCATTTTTTAAGATACCTGCTACGAAATGGAAAGCATCTTTAGTCATTTGCATATCACCATTTGGATCAAAGAACGCATTCTCTTTACCTTTGAATAATGACATATTAAAATGCATACCGCTTCCGTTAACGCCAAATAATGGTTTTGGCATAAATGTTGCATGTAAGTTATGTTGACGCGCAATTGTTTTAACTACAAGCTTAAATGTTTGAATATTATCACATGCTGTAATTGCATCTGCATATTTGAAATCAATTTCATGTTGTCCAGGTGCAACTTCATGGTGACTCGCTTCAATATCAAAGCCCATATCTTCTAATTCTAATACAATATCACGACGACAATTTTCACCTAAATCCGTTGGTGCAAGGTCAAAGTAACCACCATCATCATTTAATTCTAATGTTGGCTCTCCTTTTTCATCTAATTTGAATAAGAAGAATTCTGGTTCAGGTCCTAAGTTCAATTCAGAAAAACCTAATTCTCTCATATCATTTAAGACACGTTTTAAGTTTGCACGTGGATCCCCTTCAAATGGTGTACCATCTGTTTTGTAAATATCACAAATAAGTCGTGCAACTTTTCCTTGACCAGCAGTCCATGGGAAAATAACCCAAGTATCTAAATCTGGATATAAGTACATATCAGATTCTTCAATACGTACGAACCCTTCAATTGAAGATCCGTCAAACATCATTTCGTTATCTAATACTTTCTCTAATTGACTTACTGGTACTTCAACGTTTTTAATAACGCCTAATATATCTGTAAATTGTAGTCGTAAGTATCTTACATTTTCCTCTTTAGCAAACTTATGAATATCTTCTTTTGTAAATGAACGTTTTGGCATAATATATGTCCCCCGTATTTTTATTTAATAAAACGTGATAAGTCACCACGATTTATTGGAATTGCTTCTTGCTGTGGTTTCTGTGTAGCTTCAACTATCATTTGTTTTCTTGTCTCTTGTTCATCATCAGTAAGGTGATCTTGTTCATCATTAATAATTTGTTTAATACCTTTAATATTGAACCCTTTTTCAATTAACTTCTTAATTTCAAGTAAGCGTTCTAAATCATTTAATGAAAAAAGTCTTTTGTTTCCTTCTGATCGTTGTGGCTTAACGAGTTCATGTGTTTCATAATAACGAATTTGCCTAGCAGACAATTCACTTAATTTTGTTACAACACTCATAGGGAAAACGGGCATACTTCGTCGTAATGTATCATTTGACTTCAATCCGATCACCTCTACTTTTGAACTTGTAATAAATTTAGCATAATAATCAGATTAATTCAAAGATATGTAAGGTTTTCTAACATTAAGTTCTCATCCCTTGATATGACTACTTTCATCTGTTAATTCGTCGTCTTAAATCTATAATTTTTAGAAAATTCCTTAAATTTATTCAAAAAAATCCATATATGGGATTATAAATTAAAATAGCATGTATATACTATCTCTTTTTACAAAACATATATGGAAGTTCATTCAAAAATCAAATCAATTGTTGTGATTTTAGATTTCTCGCTGCTCTTGAGACAGCTAATTTTACGTGTTCATATGTTAATCCGCCTTGAACATAGGCTTCAAATGGCGGTCTAATTGGCCCATCAGCAGAAAGTTCAATAGAAGATCCTTGTACAAATGTCCCTGCCGCCATGATTACATCGTCTTCATATCCTGGCATATAAGCTGGCTCAGGACTGAAATGTGCATTAATGGGAGAGGCTTGCTGTATACTTTGACAAAACTGAATCATTTGTTCTTTATTCTCAAAAGAAACCGTTTGAATTAAATCTGTTCGCGCTTCATCGTATCTTGGACTTGTTCGCATATCCATCTTCTCTAGAAGAAGACTTGTAAATAAAGCCCCTTTCAAACTTTGACTAACAACATGTGGTGCCAAAAAGAACCCTTGATACATTTCTTGTAACGAATTGAGTGATGCACCTGCTTCTTTACCTATACCAGGCGCAGTTAGACGATAACCACAACGTGCAATTAAATCTTTTTTTCCTGCAATATAACCGCCGATTTTTGCTAAACCGCCACCTGGATTTTTAATTAATGAGCCTGCAATTAAATCCGCTCCACATTCAATAGGTTCACGTTCTTCTACAAATTCACCATAGCAATTATCGACAAAAATAATGATTTCTGGATATTGCGCCTTAATTTGTTGTATGGCCTTTTCGATTAAATTTAAATTGATAGAAGGACGTTGGTCATAGCCTTTGGAACGTTGGATAGCGATGACTTTTGTTCGACTATGAATTTGTTGCATTACCGTTTCTATATCTATATCACCATGTTTCAAATCCACTTTATTATATTGGACGCCATGTTCTTTAAGACTTTCAATACCATTGCCATTGATACCAATGACCTCTAATAAAGTATCATAAGGATTGCCAGTGATATATAATAACTCATCACCATGTTTCAAAGTACTTTGCAGCGCAATCGTGATTGCATGTGTACCAGAGATGATTTGAGGTCTAACTAAAGCATCTTCTGCTTTAAACGTGTGTGCATAAATTTCTTCAAGATGATCTCTACCAAAATCATCATACCCGTAACCTGTCGTCCCTTGTAAATCACTTTCAGTAGCTTTCACTTCATGAAACGCATTAAGTACTTTTTCCTGATTAACAAAGGCGGTTTCTTCTATTGCTTTAAAATATGGCGCTAATGTAGCCTCTGTGTCCGCAATCAGTTGTTTCATCTCTTCCATTTTCATAACTTCCTTCTATTCTTTTTTGTATCCTTTAACTTGATAATTAGCATTTATCTCGTCAAATACTAATTCTGATATCAGCGTATGTTGTTTTAAAAAGTATAAGCGATCTGCATTTGCACTCGGTACACTTTCTTCATAATAAGTAAGCACTTGTTTAATTTGATTAAATAACAATGATTTTACTTTCTCTATATCTTTTTCATCTTTACTAGAAACAAATACATGAGGTTTGTTTGTAGCTGGTAATGAGCCATCATGCAAATCTTTCTTGTTAAAAATGATGGCCTGAGGTATTTGTCCCATATCTAAATCATTTACAATTTGATTAACGGTATCATATTGCGCGCGATATTCAGGATGACTACTATCGACAACATGTAATAATAAATCTGCATTTTTTGCTTCTTCTAAAGTTGATTTAAAAGCCGCTATAAGCGTTGTTGGTAGTTTTTGAATAAATCCTACTGTATCTGAAATGATGAGATTAAAGCCGTCGTTTATCTGTATCTGTCTCGTTTTGGGATCAAGTGTGGCGAAAAGCAGTTTTTTTTCATAAGTAGATTCCTTTGCTAATGCATTAAACCAAGACGATTTCCCAGCATTAGTATAACCTACCAATGCTACTTGAAATACATGATTTTGTTCTCTTTTATTACGATAGCGTTCACGGTGTTCTACTACCGTTTCTAATTGGTGTTTAATCTCATTCATTCTCGTTCTGATGTGTCTACGGTCCATTTCTAATTTCGTTTCACCAGGACCTCTTGTTCCGATGCCGCCACCTAGTCGAGACAAACTTCGGCCATGACCCTGCAATCTGGGCATAAGATAATCTAATTGCGCTAATTCTACTTGTAGTTTACCTTCTTTACTACGTGCGCGTAGAGCAAATATTTCTAATATAAGCTGCGTTCTATCAATTATTTTGACGTTTAAATTACCATTTAAAGTTTTGGATTGTGCAGTTGTAAGCTCATCATTGGCTACAACAACGTCTATGTCATGAAATTCAACATATGCTTTAATTTCATCCAATTTACCTTTACCAACATAAAATTTATTGTCTACGTTAGTTCTATTTTGGCTAAACTGTGCTTTTACGTTTAATTGGCATGTCTGAGATAAAGACGCTAATTCTTCCATTGTTGACTCAAAGTTAAAGTCTTCATCCGTTTGAGCATGCACTCCAACTAATATTGCTGTTTCTAAACTCTGTTCCGTTGTATATGTTTGTTGTTGGGTCATAACATGCACCTCTTTTCAAAGTATTCTTTGCCATTCTATCATAGTGCCAAAATAAAGACTATAAACTTAAATTATGTTAAATTAATAAAAAGAGGTGAAGTATTATGACTATTTACGACATAGAAGTGCAAAAACCAAATGGAGATGCTTATAAATTAGATGCTTATAAAAACAAAGTGATGTTAATTGTAAACACGGCTAGTGAATGTGGATTTACACCACAATTTGAAGGGCTACAAGCATTATATGATAAGTATAAAGAGCAAGATTTCATCATTTTAGGATTCCCTTGTAATCAATTTGGTGGCCAAGAACCTGGTACAGGTGAGGAAGCTACTCAAAACTGTAAAATCAATTACGGTGTTTCTTTCCCAATGCATGAAAAAATTGATGTTAAAGGTGAACAACAACATCCTCTATTTAAATTTTTAACTGAAGCTCAAAATGGATTTTTCAATGAAAAAATAAAATGGAATTTCACTAAATTTTTAGTGGATAAAAATGGCGATGTGGTTCAACGTTTTTCACCACAGAAAAAACCAAGTCAATTGGAATCAGAAATTGAAGCATTACTATAACTGAAAATACAATTTTATATATGATATTAAAAAGCATTGTCGTATCCTTACTTAAACACGGCAATGCTTTTTTATACAAAAAACCGAGGTTGAAACATTTATTTGTTCCAACCTCGGTTTTACTTAAGTATTTTTCATAATTTTTAAATGTAAATTAACTTTCTTCAGTTGTGGCTGCTTCGTCAATAGTGAAGGTACTTATGGCGTGCTTATAAATAAGGTGTTGTTTTCCTTGAGATAATAAACATACGATGTATTTATCGTAATCTTCAATCGTACCTTTCATTTGAAAACCATTCACTAAAAATACAATTATTTTTGTTTGATCAGCCTTAAATTGTCCTAGGAATTTGTCTTGGATGTTTTCTGTTGTATTCATTTTATGTTCTCCTTTTCTGTATTTGGACTGAAACTTCATCTAACATTAGTGAAAGTGACATTTTCTCTCTATCTAACCACAAGACGTCTAATTTGTTCTTAAACCAAGTCATTTGTCGTTTAGCATAATTTCTAGAATGTTGCTTTAATTTATTAGTTGCCTCATCTAGACTAATTTGTCCGTTAATAACGGGTACAATCTCTTTATAGCCAATTGCTTGCATACTTTGACTTGTTTCATAACCATTTTCAACGAGTTGTTTCACTTCACTTAATAATCCACGTTCCAACATTATATCAACACGTGTATTAATTCTTTGATATAATATGTCACGCGACATTTCTATCCCTAATAATAATGTATCATAATTTTCTGTAAATTGTTGTACTTTCTTACGTGAACTCAAAAGTTTTTTTGTTTTTAAATAATATTGTATAGCACGTCTAACTCTTTTTCGATTATTGGGATGAATATCTTGCGCAGAAATTTCATCAAACGATGCCAAATACTGATGTAATTCATCATTTGATAGTTGATCAAGTTCCGCTAGCTGCGTTTCTACACTTTCGCTATGCGCTTCTGAAATAGTTTCATCTTCGAAGGCATAATCATAAATAAGTGATTGTATGTATAAACCTGTGCCACCTACAATGATTGGCACACGGCCTCTATGAGTAATTTCTTTGATTAATTTTTGTGCTCTGTTTTTGAATTCATAAGCCGAAAAAGGTTCATCGGGTTCTAATATGTCTATCATATGATGTGGTATGCCAGACATCTCATCAAGTGTTATTTTTGCTGTGCCGATGTCCATATTTTTATAAACTTGCATTGAATCTCCACTGATAATTTCACCGTTATATTTTTTGGCTAATTCAATACTAAATTCAGTCTTACCTACTGCAGTTGGTCCAACAAGAACAACTATAAAGGGCTTGTCGTTTTCCACGTGTATCATCTCTCTTTATTTATTTGCTATTTACTTTTTCTTTTTTAAAATTTGTTTTTCTATCCATTCATACATATGATGCCATGTTTCAACATAGCCTTTTTCAAAAAGTACTTCATGTCTTTTATTTTTATACAGTTGTACTGTGATATGTTTAATACCTGCTTTTTTATATAATCTACCCAGTTTCCTAATCCCTTTACCATAGTCTCCTAGAGGATCATCTTTACCTGAAATTAACAATACAGGAAGATTGGCGTTCATTTGTTTTATATTTTTCATTCGACTTGTTGATACCATTTGTTTCATAACTTGATAAATCAACTGATTTGAGACTAAAAATCCTGTATATGGATCTTTTATAAATTGTTCTACTTCATTCGCATCACTAGAGAGCCAGTCACTTGCCGTTTTTTGGTTATTAATGTTTTTATTAAACGATTTATACATTATTTTGTTTAACCAATCTAATCTACGATGTTTTCCTAACACCAATGTAATTATTTTTAGTAATGTACAAATGGAAATGCTCAAAAAGGTTGGATATTGCGTTGTTCCGGTTAATATCATACCTTGAGCTGCATCTGGATATCTTTGAGCGAATATACGTCCCACAATTGATCCCATTGAATGTCCTATAATAATATATGGGATATGTTGATAATGTGAACACACCGTTTCAGCAATTTCATATGCATCTTCCGCAACTTGAGACAGGTCATCAATTTGTCCACGTTCATCTTCATTTATATCTTTGCCATGGCCCCGATGATTATGTCGTAACACATCATAACCTTGTTGGTTTAATGATTTCACAAGCTGATCATATCGATCCATATGCTCTGCCATTCCATGAAGTATATGCACGACACCGATAGTTGTTTTTTTAGCTTTATTCAATTTAACTTCTATCATTGTGCCATCTGCAACTGTAATTTTAAATTCATTTTTACTCATGTTATAGGCCTCCCATACTTTACGACTTATATTTTTGTATATTATACAATATACCTTCAAATGAGCATGTTATCAAATAGTACGCAATCAGCTCAGTATGTACAAACATTGTTTTAATAAAAGTATTTTCAAATTTTAATCATGCTTTAAATTACCATTTTGGGTTAAAAAAAACAGCTGCCAACCTCGCAAAGTTAGCAGCTATTTCTATTTAAATTATATTATTGAAAAAGTACTTTAAATTATTCTTTTACTGCTGGTTGATGATTACCAGTTTGTGCTTCATCAATTGCAATTTGTAATTCTTTTGTATAAGCTTCTTTTTCAATATTTGTGTATCCTAATAAGCCAGCCATGACATCAATAACTTGTTCTTTATAATTTAAGACGTCATCAATTTTGAAGTATAGTTTACCTGTACGACGAATAAAGAAGTCTGTTGGACGATATACCATTTCGTTTTGGATTGAATAAACTAATTCAGTATAAATGTCTAAAGGTAAACCAGTTTCTTGATATTGTGCTGTTTGTGCAATCTTGAATAGTTCTTCAGCATTTGAACCGTATTTTGAAGCAAAGTGACGTGCAGTTGACTCATCAATTTGATAAGATTTTGCTTCTTCAACTTTTTGTTCAATAAACTTATCGAAGTTCGCACTACCACCAACATCTCCTCCTGAGATAGTTAAGTGTTTCGTCGCACATTTATCAAATTTAAGACCGAATTCTGATTTCAAGCGTTTAGATAGTAAATCCACAATTTCAAGTGCCATATGACGATAACCAGTTAATTTACCACCGGCAATTGTTAATAAACCAGATTTTCCTTCCCATACTTCATCTTTACGTGAAATTTCAGATGGATCTTTACCTTCTTCTAAGATTAACGGTCTGACACCTGCCCATGAAGATTCAATATCTTCATCAGCTACATTTACATCTGGGAACATATAATTAATAGCATCGATGAGATAGTCTCTATCTTCTTGGTTAGCTAATGGTGAAGTTTTATTGTTGTCATAGAACGTATCAGTCGTACCAACATATGCTTTACCTTCACGAGGAATAGCGAAAATCATACGTCCATCTTTTTCAGTATCGAAATAAACTGCTTGACCTAATGGGAATTTAGATTGATCAATAACAATGTGAACACCTTTTGTTAAACGTAATTGTTTATTGTTACGTGCATAGTCTCCACTGCGAACTTCATCTACCCATGGGCCACTTGCATTAATGACTTTTTTAGCTTTGATTGGATACGTTTCATTATTGATTTGATCTTCAACTTGTATACCGTTGACTTTTTCATTTGAATCATAAGTGAAATGTACTGATTTTGTATGATTAATAACTTTCGCACCTTTTTCTTCTGCACGTTTCATAACTTCAATAGTTAGACGCGCGTCATCTGTACGATATTCAACATAAGAACCGCCACCTTTTAGACCAGCTTTTTTAACTAATGGTTCTTTTTCTAATGTTTCTTTAGCATTTAACATTGTTTTACGTTCAGCTTTCTTAACACCTGCTAATCTATCATACATTGCTAATCCAATAGAAGTAGTGAATTTGCCCATTGAACCGCCTTTATGCATTGGTAAAAGCATACGTTCTGGTGTAGTAACATGCGGTCCATTTTCATAAACAATCGCACGTTCACGACCAGTTTCAGCTACCACTCCAACTTGAAGTTGTTTTAAGTAACGTAACCCACCATGTACCAATTTCGTAGAACGTGAGCTTGTTCCTTGTGCAAAGTCTTGCATTTCAACAAGTGCAACTTTCATACCTCTTTCACTTGCATCTAAAGCAATACCAGCACCAGTGATACCTCCGCCAATGATAACGACATCAAATTCTTGATCTTTTAAATCTTTTTTTATTTGTTCTCTTTTCAACGTTGATAAACTCATAATAAACAAGCGCCTCCTAAAGTATTAAAAAAAGAGAGATTAATCCCATACATATATAATTGTACGAATTGAATCTCTCATTTCTCATCTCGATATTATTAACTTACCCGTATTGTAGCATATATAACAATATTAAGTCTAATTTTTTACTCATCTTCTAATTTAAATACTTGTGTTGCTTCTACAGCTTTCTTCCAACCTTTATAAAATCTTTCTCTATCTTTTTCAATCATATCTGGTTGGAATTCTTTTTCTAAGTTCCAACGATTAGCAATTTCATCTTTACTATCCCAGAAACCTACAGCTAAACCTGCTAAGTACGCTGCACCTAATGCTGTTGTTTCATTAATTTCTGGACGCTCAACACCTACGTCTAATAAATCAGCTTGGAATTGCATAATAAAATTATTTTTTACCGCGCCACCATCAACACGTAAATTATTTACTTTGATGCCAGAATCTTTTTCCATTGCTTCTAATACATCACGTGTTTGGTAACAAAGTGATTCCAATGTTGCACGGATGAAATGCTCTTTTTCTGTACCGCGTGTTAATCCAAAGATTGCACCACGTGCATCTGCGTCCCAGTATGGTGTACCAAGACCTACAAATGCAGGCACGACATATACACCCTCTGTTGATTCAATACGTTCAGCATAATTTTCAGATTGTGGCGCTGAATTAATCATTCTTAATCCATCTCTTAGCCATTGAATTGCAGAACCTGAAACAAATATTGAACCTTCTAAAGCATAATTCACTTTACCGTCCAAACCATAAGCAATCGTAGTTAATAAACCACTCTTAGATGAAACAGCTTCTTCACCTGTATTCATCAACATGAATCCACCCGTACCGTAAGTATTTTTTACATCTCCACGGTCGAAACAAGCTTGTCCGAATAATGCTGCTTGTTGGTCGCCAGCAATACCTGAAATTGGTACTTCTTCACCAAAGAAATGATAATCAATTGTGTGTGCATAAACTTCACTTGATGCTTTGACTTCAGGTAACATTGTATTAGGAATTTCTAAAATATCTAATAATTCTTGATCCCATTCTAAATCATAAATATTATAAATTAATGTACGACTTGCATTTGTATAATCTGTAATATGCGCTTGTCCACCTGATAATTTCCAAACAAGCCATGAATCAATCGTACCAAATAATAAATCACCGTTATCAGCTTTTTCTCTTGCACCTTCCACATTATCTAAAATCCATTTCACTTTTGTACCTGCAAAATAAGGATCTAAAAGCAAACCAGTTTTATTGCGGAATTTATCTTCAAGGCCTTGTTCTTTTAAGTCTTGACAAATACCTTGTGTTTGACGAGATTGCCATACAATTGCATGATATATAGGACGTGACGTATGTTTATCCCACACAACTGTTGTTTCACGTTGGTTTGTGATACCAATACTAGCAATTTGTTCTGCTCCTACATTGCTTTCATTTAATACTTCTGCCATAACAGCTAAAACAGATGTCCAAATTTCATTAGCATCATGTTCTACCCAACCAGATTTTGAAAAGAATTGTTTGAATTCACGTTGTGCGACACCTTTAATTTTACCTTCTTTATCAAAAAGAATTGCTCTTGAACTTGTTGTTCCTTGGTCAATTGATAAAATATATTTTTCCATAATTAAAATCTCCCTCTTATCTCGTTTATCGCGGCTATATATATGTAACTCGTTTTTACACGTTATTATACACATTGCCATATATTCATTTTTACAAACATTAATCTAAATCATAAATTGTTATAATATAAAGCCTACTTATAGTTTAACTTATAAACAGGACTGTTTAAAACTTAATCAATATACAGATTCGATACCTTTTGCACTTTTAGCTTTATTTAACACTACACCAAGCGCAATAGTAACAATTAGTAATACAATCGCTACAACTGACATTGTATCAAACGCGCCTTTATAGAATAATCTATAAATGACTGCACCAATCATTCCTCCAGTAATTGGGCCTAAAACTGGCACAATCGCATAGCTCCAATTAGATTTCCCTTTCCCAGCAATTGGTAATATCGCATGTGCAATACGAGGTCCTAAATCACGCGCGGGATTAATGGCATAGCCAGTTGGTCCACCTAAACTTAAACCAATCGCTACAATTAAACCGCCAACGATTAATGGATTTAATCCATCAGCAATTTTATTCATCCCAATAAATAGTAATCCTAAAGTAAGTGTAGCAGTACCAATGATTTCACTTAAAAAGTTGGCAAAATAATTTTTAATTGCTGGTGCTGTAGAGAATACACCTAATTTTGCGCCTTGATCTTCTGTTTGTTTCCAATGTGCTAAATACATTAACCAAACTAAAACACCACCGAAAATACCGCCGAGCATTTGACAAACGATATAGCCTGGTACCATACTCCAACTTAACGCGCCGTCCATAGCAAACGCTAATGTAACTGCGGGATTTAAATGCGCTCCGGAAATATTTCCAACCGCATATACACCCATTGAAACTGCAAGCCCCCAACCTAATGCAATAACAATCCAATCTGCACCGTTACCGGCACTTTTTTTCAAATTGACGTTGGCACAAACGCCACCCCCAAATAATACTAGTATTGCTGTTCCCAAAAATTCAGCAAAATACACACTCATAGAGACTCCTCCTAAAAAAAGATAGAGAGATTCCTACAATTATAGCCAGTTGCGAACCACCGGTTTAATTACTGTAGAAATCTCCCATCTCTGTTCTATTTATTAACTTGTGTTCATCTTACACCGATTTTGTAAGCGTTGTCAATCTTTTTGTAAAAATCTTGTCACATTTCAAGTGATATTGACAGCATTTTCCTTGATTTTAAATTGTTTTTTATTACAATCTATTTTTGCTTGTAAACCATACGGTAGCATGTGCTTAGGCTCATTATGACCAAAAGACATGTTGTATAATACTGGTATATTCGTGTAATTGTATTGTTTCAATACATCTAATATTTTTTCTTTATAAGCTGTGTAATACACATTATCAAATGGTTTACCTATAATCATTCCATTGCACTGTTTTAATGCATCTTGTTGAATTAATTGGACCAACATCGCTTCAAATGCTTGAGGATCTGGTGTATCTTCAGATGTTTCTAAAAATATAATAGCATCTTCAAAATCTGTCTTATTTGGAAATAAGTCCGTGTTTTTTAAACTAGTCAATGTTTCCAAATTCCCACCAATTAAGTGTCCTTGTTGAATACCATATCCTTGAATCAACTCATAACCTTGTTGTTGTATCGTTTGTCTAGCAATCATTTTATTTTCTATATGCCACGCTAATCCAAATGGTCTAATATACTTTGCTGAAAGAATCTCACCTATTATATTAGTATTAAACCAAAATTTCTCTATATCTCGAACCGTATAATCGTCCATAGCAATATTTTCTGCAAAATCTGTCAGTAATGCAGGCCCATAAAAACTGACAACACCCATTTTATAAAACATCATATGAACCGTGGTTGAATCAGAATAGCCCGAAAAAATTTTTGGGTGCTCCCGTAGTGCTTCTAGATTCACAAATGGCAATATTTTAATAGCATCATCACCACCAATACAGCTGATAATACCCTTTATTGTGGGATCTTTAACGGCATTATTAAAATCTTCAGCCCGCGCTTCGGGATGTTGGCTAATATAAGTTCTTCCTTTTAAAGCATTTGGCATTACCTTCACATTTAAACCAAATACATATTTCAATCGATTAATACCTTGATACGTACGCCATAACATGTCAGTTTCACCAGCTAGTCCTGATGATAAAGAAACAATTGCTACCGTATCGCCACGCTTTAATTGTTTTGGTTTAATCATCAAATCACCCCTTAACACAATCTAATAAAATTTCACTAATCATAACATATATATTGAATCCTTTAACAATATCAGAAAAAAAGGCTAGCGCTAACAGAGTATCGCTAATATCTTTGTCAAATAGCAATATTATCTCTGTGTTTGGCTAGCCTAGCTTTTATCTTAAATTTTGTTTAAATAGAATTGATGTTTTCTTCATGATGGTTACCATAAATGGCGATCACTTGTCGTTATATATTTAGCACCATTTTTAACTGCGATATCAACTTCTTCTACCGTATTGATTAATCCACCTGCAATTACAGACGTGTTCGTTTCCTCGTTGATAATTTGTATTGCTTTAGTTGCAACTCCCGGTAATACTTCAACATAGTCTGGTTCTACACGTTTGATTAATTCAATACTTCTACGTAATGCATGACTATCTAATACAAAAACACGGAACACAGTCGTCGTATTCAATGCTTTGGCTTTGTTGATCACTTTAGTCTTAGTAGAGACAATACCTTTAGGATGATAATTTTGAATAATATATTCACAGGCAAATTCATCGTGACTCATGCCCTTAATTAAATCAATATGCATATATGTTTCAATGTGATGCTTATTTAATAAATCCATTATACTTTTAATATGACCAATATGTGTATCGAGCAATACGCATTCTTTATAATCTGTTTGCGTCATTTTTTCTAAATCTTTCATTGATCTAATTGCTGGTAAAATATATGGTTTCATCCACTTACCTCCTAGATAGTTCTTTTGAACAATCTTTCTAATTCGTAGTTTGAGAAATTAATAATAATTGGTCTACCATGTGGACAAGTAAAAGGATCTTCAGTTTCTCTCAATTGGTTGACTAGATCTGCCATTTCATTATTTTTTAAATAGTGATTTGCTTTAATTGATTTTTTGCAACTCATCATTATGGCAGCGTCTTCTCGAATTTTTTTTACATTTACTTTCTTATGCTCTAAAACATATTCAATCATATCTTTTATAATTTCTTCTGCTTCAGCTGTGGGAAACCAAACCGGATAACTATCTACAATATAGTCATTACCCCCAAATGGTTCAAGATGAACGCCTACTTTATCTAACTCTTCTTTGTGCTGATTAATAATCATTAATTCATCAGTTGAAAAGTGGAAAGTTAACGGAATTAACAAATTTTGAATTTCATTCGTCACTTCACCAATTTTCTCTCTAAAATATTCATATTTAATACGTTCTTGTGCCGCATGTTGATCAATCATATACATACCATTTTCATTTTGAGCGATAATGTATGTGCCATGAACTTGTCCGACCACTTCCATATAAGGCACACGACATGAAGGGTCTTTACTGACACTTCCTTTAATATCAGAATCTGAGTGATTGCTTATATCTGAATCAAAATCAGCTTCATTTATAAATTCAGATTGTTTTTCATTTTCTAAATCATATAAAACAGATTTTTGCGTTTGGGTATAGTCATCATCACTATTAGGCGATGTAGAAACTGATGTGGTGTTTTCCTCTTTCAGTATATAATCTGTAGGTTCGTAATGAGTTTGACTGGAATGATATGCTTTGTCGTCATTCTTTTCATCTTCATCATGGCTATTTACAGGTTGTGAATGATTCTCTTGTTGTTGTTTCTTTTCAAAATCTAATTTCTGTTGCTCAAATTGATCCAACACTTTATTCTTTTTGGTAATTTTATCCATATCATTTTGCGGAATTAAAATACGATCTTTAAAAGCTTCACGTATTTTTTCAACTATTAAATTAAATAATTGATCCTCTTTGGACAGTCTTACTTCTAATTTAGTCGGATGAACGTTGACATCAACTAGAATTGGATCCATCTCAATATTGATATAGCATATTGGGTAACGACCTATCATGAGCAAGGTGTGATAACCTTCTAAAATGGCTTTATTTAACAAGAAATTTTTAATATATCTCCCATTGATAAAAATCGATATATAATGTTTGTTACTACGTGAATGTTCTGGTTTTGCAACAAAACCTTCTAAATGGTAATCGCTCGTGTCACCAGAAATATGCACTAAATCTTTTGCCACTTTCATACCATAAATTTCTGACATTACTTCATTTGTACGGCCCGAACCATTTGTTTTCATAATCGTTTTGCCATCTGATATTAATGAAATACGAATATCTGGATGACTCATTGCCATACGATTAACAATATCTGTAATTTTGCCTAATTCCGTATACAAACTCTTAATATATTTCAAACGCGCTGGCGTATTATAGAATAACGATTCTACTAAGATATCTGTACCACGTTTCGCTTTAGCAGGTTTTTGATCTAATATTTCACCATTTTCCACATAAATCTGTTGTCCTTCTTCATTATCTGTACATGTACTTAATGTAACCTTTGCTACTGAAGAGATACTTGCTAAAGCTTCACCTCGGAAACCGAGTGTACGTATATGGAATAAGTCATCATCTGCATCCAATTTACTCGTAGCATGTCTGTGGAAGACGAGGCCTAAATCGTCTATGTGGATACCTGTGCCATTATCCACAACTCGTATAGATGCTACGCCGGATTGTTCAACTTCTATATTGATTTCAGTCGCTTGGGCATCAATCGCATTTTCTAACAATTCCTTCACTACTGATCCAGGTCGTTCTACAACTTCGCCAGCAGCAATTTTATTCGCTAAGGATGTCTGTAGTTCTTTAATTTTACCCATATGACTTCACCTCTATTTCAATTGTTTTTGTAATTCACTTAGTTTTACTAATGCTTCAATTGGCGTCATATTTGATAAATTTAATGTTTTAATTTCATTTTCTATTTCACTTTGTTTTGCAGGTGAATCAAATAAATCAAAGGCAGCTTGCTCAAATTGTCCATCACTTTTTGCATGTTGTGTTGCAGCTGACTGTTCATTATCAACATAATACGTAGCTTTTGTTTCTGTCACTTCATCACTTGAAGCATTTAGATTTTTATCAGTAGGGATATCAACATGATTCATGGTATTCTTATTGTTTGTTTGATTATTCGATTGTTCAAATGCATCCAATATCACTTGCGCTCGGTTAATCACTTCCTCTGGTAAATGCGCTAATTTAGCTACTTGTATACCGTAACTATCATCTACGGCGCCATCTTTAACTTTGTGTAAGAAAATCAATTCACCATTGTATTCATTTGCAGCAACATGCACATTTTTCAAACATGCCAATGATTGATCTAGCGTAGTTAATTCATGATAATGTGTTGAGAATAAAGTCTTAGCATGCGACGTATGTGCGACATATTCAATCATTGCTTGAGCTAAAGCCAAACCATCGTATGTCGATGTACCCCTACCGATTTCATCAAATATGATTAAACTGTGTTCTGTAGCATGTGCAAGTGCTTTTTGAGCTTCTAACATTTCTACCATGAAAGTACTTTTCCCAGAAACTAAATCATCCGCTGCACCTATTCTAGTGAAAATCTGGTCAAACACAGGTAATATTGCCGATTCACACGGTACATAAGCACCCATTTGAGCCATGATACTAATAATTGCGACTTGTCTCATATATGTTGATTTACCCGACATATTAGGGCCAGTAATTAAATATATAAACGTTTCCTTATCTAATTCACAATCGTTAGGCACATAATCATTATGATCCATAACCCGTTCTACAACTGGGTGTCGTGAATTAACAAGTTCTAATGTCTTATCTTCACTAAAAGTCGGGCGAGCATAATTATATTTTTGAGCTATTTCAGCAAAACTCTGCAGGCAATCCAGTTCAGAGATTACTTTTGCTTGTTTTTGTAATCTTTCCGTATATGCTTTAATTTGTTCTCTAAGTTGCACAAACAATTGATATTCTAATTCAATAGCTTTATCTTCTGCACCTAAAATGATATCTTCTTTCTCTTTTAATTCATCGGTAATGAAACGTTCTGCATTTGAAAGTGTTTGCTTTCTATGATATCCAAATTCAGTGGGATCAAACCCTTGTAAATTAGCTCTAGTAATTTCTATGAAATAACCAAAAACCTTATTAAAACTAATTTTTAATGACTTAATTCCAGTTCGTTGTCTTTCTTTTGTTTGTAATTCTGCTAACCAATTTTTTCCATTTTTTGAAGCTTCTAAATAGCTATCAAGCGTTTCATTAAATCCAGTTTTAAATAAACCGCCTTCTTTAACTGAAATGGGTGGTTCTTCTTTTAAACTTTCTTCTAATAAATTAAGCAAATCATCTAGTGGTTCTAACGCCTCAAACTGTGCTGTCATTTGTTCATCAAAAGCTTGTAAGAGATTTTTTATATTGGGTATTTCTGAAATAGAATGTTTTAGCTGAATTAAATCACGTGCGTTAACATTGCCGTAACTCACACGACCAACTAGACGTTCAATATCATACACTTGATTTAAATAGCCTCTCAATGTATCTCTCTCAATAAAATGATTGATAAATTGATCTACTGTATCAAGACGTGATTCAATTTGCTTTTTTTGAATAAGCGGTCTATCGATCCATTGTTTTAAACGTCTGGCACCCATAGGTGTTTTCGTTTCATCCATTAGCCAAAGTAACGTTCCTTTTTTTGATTTTAAACGTATACTTTCTGTTAATTCAAGATTACGTTTTGCGTAAAAGTCCATTTTCATAAAGTCTACTGCTTCATATGTAATCACAGATTCAATATGAGAAAGATCTCTTTTTTGCGTATGATAAATATAATCTAATAATAATTGTGTTACGTGATATAAATGGCTATCATTCGTTGTATTAACATCATATTTTACATCAGAAATATCTGGAAGCACCGTGATAGTCTCTGTCGTTAGACTAATTTGTCGTTTTAGCGATTCACCAATGGCTTCTTTAACAACAATCTCATTTGGATTTATTGTCGTAATTTCATTAATTAAAGTTGCTTCATCTTCAAAATGAGTTACTTTTAATTCACCTGTTGAAACATCACAATAACTCAATGCATACATTGATGCACTTTGAATAAAACTCAGAATATAATTGTTTTGTTTTTCATCTACACCGCCTTGATCCATTACTGTACCAGGGGTGACAATACGAACAACTTCACGTCGAACCATGCCTTTAGTTTGTCTAGGGTCTTCCATTTGTTCACAAATGGCTACTTTATAACCGTTACTTATTAATGTCTCAATGTAGCCATTAGCTGAATGATATGGCACACCACACATTGGAATCGGGTCTTCTTTTTTTGCATCACGTTTTGTCAAAGTAATTTCTAGTACTCTCGATGCTACTTTAGCATCTTCAAAAAACATTTCATAGAAGTCACCCAATCTAAAAAACAATAGGCAATCTTGATATTGTGATTTTATTTTTAAATATTGCTGCATCATTGGGGTTTGGTTTGTCATAAATATATTTCACAATCCTTTTATTTTTCTTATTTTCACTTAGTTCATTGATTTAGTCATAGAAAGTAAGTTTTGTCTTTTTGCATCTCATCCTACATTGATTATAAGAGATGTACTTACATCTAATATCATTTTACTATCTCGTTATATTGTTTGAAATTTGTTTTAATAACCACACGATTTTCAGCTTTTCTAGCTAATTTAACTCTTAAATTTTAACATAAGTTTTCAATTTACGCCTGTTTATTAAATTTAAACATTTCTCATCATATTAAAAATTCAATGGGAGCGGGACAGAAATCAAATTTTCTAATAGAGATTTCATAATCCAACTCCCATATATAACAAAAGAGATTAAGACACTTTATTTTATCTTTAAGTAATAAATGACCTTAACGATTACAAGTTAACTTCATAAATTTACTTATTGATTAAAATAATATGTCTCAATCTCATAATAATAGTGTTTTATAAGTAGCGTTTTAAAATGCCTTTTCGCTTCAATATCATTAAAATGATATAACTAATAATTGCCCCAATTACACTTGAAACAATAAAAGCGAGCATTAATGGTTTAATTGCAAGATTTGAAAAACCAAGGACCCAAGCAAGTGGTATACACATGATGCTACCGATAATTCCAGTGCCAATCACTTCTCCCACAGCTGCCATAAATAGGTGCTTTCTATAATAATAAAAACCACTAGCGAGTAATACACCAATCATACTACCTGGAAAGGCAAAGAAACTACCGGTACCAAAAATCATGCGCAAGATTGATGAAATGAAAGCTTGAGCAAGTCCAAACCAAGGACCTACAAATACAGCGCAAAGTACGTTAATTAAATGCTGCATAGGTGCTGCTTTTATAGGACCTAGTGGAATCACAATTATACTGCTTAACACAACATTTATAGCAATAAAAATTGCTGTTAATGTTAACTTTTTAGTCTTCATAGTGTTCAAACCCTTTCCATAAGTGCAATAAAAAATTGCTTATTCTTGGTGTTTATTTAATCTATCGGACATTGTGTGAATCATCATTTGTAATAAATCATTGGCTTCTGCTTGTGATTCTCTAAATTCTTCTACAATTGGCAGTATATTGATATCTTCTTCTATGTCTTGAATCTTTTCTTCCGAGGCCTGTAACGCATGTATTTTACCGTAATTTTGCAAATTGACCGATTGCTTTTGATTTTTCTTTAATTCTTTCATTCGTTGTTCTAAATTTTCATTATGATGAATTTGTGATTCTACTTTATGATATTCTTTGACAGTATCTAGAGATTTAATACGTTCACTCAAACGTTCTGCTTCAGCTAAAATATCATCTTTTTCATACATTATTGTGTCACCACCGTTTTATCATTCACACTGATAAACGTGCCATTAAGTGAAAATTGTTTAGCTTCGTCAATATATACATTAACTATTTTTCCAATCATTGATTTAGGAGCTTTAAAATTCACTAATTTATTTTTTGAGGTATAACCAGATAAGACCGTATCATCTTTTTTACTTACACCTTCACATAATACTTGAACTGTTTGTCCTTCATATTGTTGCATTGCACGTTCAGAATAATACGCAACTTTTTTATTTAATTGCTGTAATCTATCTTTTTTTACATCCAATGGCACATTATCATTCATCTTAGCTGCAGGGGTGCCATCTCTTTGTGAGTATATATACGTATATGCGTGTTCAAACTCAACTTCGTCGTATAATGTTAAAGTTTCCTCAAACTGTTCATCTGTTTCATTTGGATAACCAACTATAATATCAGTTGTAAGTGCAACATTAGGAATATGTGTCTTAATTCTGTTAACGAGATCTAAATAACTTTCACGTGTATATTTACGTCCCATAATCTTAAGCACTGCATTATTACCAGATTGTACAGGAAGATGGACATGTGGCACAATATTTCCACCATTTGCAATGACTTCAATCATTCTGTCTGTGAAATCCCATGGATGACTCGTCGTAAATCTTACTCTCGGAATATCAATTTTTGAAATGTCTTCTAATAAATCTCCTAAACCATATGCTAAGCCATCAATATCTTTACCATAAGCATTAACATTTTGACCTAATAATGTGATTTCCTTATAGCCTTGGCGCGCTAAATCACGGACTTCATCTATGATATCTTCTGGTCGTCTGCTTCGCTCTTTACCTCTAGTAAAAGGCACTATACAGTATGTACAGAATTTGTCACAACCGTACATAATATTAACCCACGCTTTGATATTACCTTCTCTTACTTTAGGAAGATTTTCAATGACGTCTCCTTCTTTAGACCATACTTCAACAACCATTGCTTTTGAAAGATAAGCTTCTTCCAAAATTTCAGGTAAACGATGAATATTATGTGTTCCAAATATCATATCAACATTTTGATAAGATTTTAATATTTTATTGACCACAGACTCTTCCTGTGACATACAACCACATACACCAATGACCGTTTCAGGTTTTTCTTTTTTCAAATGTTTTAAATTACCTATTTCACTAAATACTTTATTCTCAGCGTTTTCTCGAATCGCACATGTATTAATTAATATAACATCTGCATGATTAATATCTTCCGTTGGTGTATAACCCAATGCTCCAAGTATGCCTGCCATGACTTCTGTATCATGCGCATTCATTTGACAACCATATGTTTTAATCAAAAATGTTTTGCCTTGTCCCATGTTTCGGTACTTTTCATCTATTTGAAAATCGTCATTATAATTAACTTCCTCTTTACCACGTTTTCGTGCTTCTTTTAAACTCGGGGGCTGATACACGTGTTCAAAATACTTGCTATAATCTTTAGTCTTTTTTTCACGTTCTGCTAAGATATCAATAGAAGTACTTTTTCTTTGTTCTTCATTCACTCTACAAAATCCTTTCTATATCATAAAAACTAAGAACAAGTAATTCAAAAGATTTCGCATCATTTTGTTTAACAACCTCGTAGTTCTAAGTTCTATAACTTTATCCATAATCATTATTACATTATATTAAATTTGAACACAAAGTGCAAAAAGACTTGTAAATAATTAAAGTCAACTTTTTTTGCAGTTAACCTTTATAAACAACTTTCATCATTCAATAAATGTGGCCGCGCTCAAAAATATAATCAAAAGTAGCTATGTCAGTATGAAATCAATGACTTTCAGCAATTAAAGTTTATAGATTAAGCAATACGAAGAAAATAAATTGAGCAGCTCTAGCTTGGCTTACAAGTGCCAGAGCACTTGCATAAGTACCACTATCTCAATAAATTGAGAAGTATCAGCTTGGGTTTACAAGTGCCTTTGCACTTGCATAAGTACCACTATCTCAATAAATTGAGAAGTATCAGCTTGGGCTTACAAGTGCCAGAGCACTTGCATAAGTACCACTATCTCAATAAATTGAGAAGTATCAGCTTGGGTTTACAAGTGCCTTTGCACTTGCATAAGAACCACTAACTCAATAAATTGAGAAGTATCAGCTTGGGCTTACAAGTGCCAGAGCACTTGCATAAGTACCACTATCTCAATAAATTGAGAAGTATCAGCTTGGGTTTACAAGTGCCTTTGCACTTGCATAAGAACCACTAACTCAATAAATTGAGAAGTGGTTCTAAAAAAAAGTTTATTTATAAAATAAATCTGGCGCATACATAAATCTATATTTGAACTTTTTAAAGTTCATCATACTTTCCAGTCAGTGTCTCAATCGTTATCCCCTCAGGTACATGATAAAATTTAACCTGACTTATAATACTAGGAATTTCTAGTTCAACCATGCGATCATTTAATTTTTGAATTAATATTAAACATTCATTCATTTCACCTTGTACTGTTGTTTCTAATGGACCTACTCGGTACGTTAAACCTGCGTCATCTATTACTTTAATCGCTTCATCAACATATGGAATTACGTCTTCTCCGTTAGCAGTTTTAGGAATAATCTGAATACTCATTAATGTATCATTCATACTACGTCAACCCCTTAATTACTTTATTTACTTTATATTTTAGCAAATTAAACATAATACGCACAGTTATTCGCGTGTTACTTTATTCAAAAACAAAATGAAAACTAATGTACAACAATGCAATTATCATTTCATCATGTGTACTCATGATGTACAGCTTTATAATCATCCAATATCTAAATTACTCGTACAAAAAAACTAAAGAACCTCAATTATTTATATGAGATCCTTTAGCTTTTTTTGTTTCAAACTGCCTATGAGCGCTTGCTCCGCTTCAATCATTAACTTATTAATTGGACAACTATCACCATGATTAAAACTATCTTCAAACAAGCTTTGTTTACCATCAATTGTTGTAATCACTTCATAGATTGTTACATCTTGCCACTTTAAACTTAATTGGTATCCACCTTTAGCACCGCTACTCGCTGAAATAACACCAACTTTAACTAATCTTGTTAAAATTTTTGACAAGTAAGTTGTAGAAATACCTAATGCTTTAGCAAGATCTTGTACCGGAATTCGTTGAACATCACCATTATTTTTAATCATAAATAATAACGCGTGTAACGCATAATTGGTCGCTTTAGAATATTTCATTTATCATCATCTTCCTATTATAGACATCTTGAATCTATAATAGCTTAAGTGTCCATTATTTACAAGCGTTACTACACCTTTTGTATCGCTTGAACGATTGCACTTGTAAAGTTATCCATAAACTGACTCCAATTACTTTGGTCTTCTCGGCTATGTTTATTATATTTTTGATTTTTAAAGCACAATTTTCTTAATCCCGAAGTTAATTCTAGCTGTACACCTTCACCTGTGCTACAACAATTGATAATATTATCATCGTGTGCACCAGACATATGTTTAGGCGCTTGATCTACTTTAATATCTAATTGCTCAAATTGTTCTTTTAATGCACGAATCAAACTTTCATCTTTGCCGCCCATATATACAATGCTATCATCACCCACGCAGCCATGAATTGTTACTGCGTGTGTCTTATTTTTGACCATTTCCATCATATCCGGTTGGTCATAATGACGAGAGGTTACGTGTAACGCTTCATTTCCTTTTGATTTTGTTCCTTTAAAAGTAAAATAATCAAAATCACCCTTTTGTGCTGTTAAATCAGCAATTTCCGTTGTACCAGGTTCAATCGCTCCACCATGAATCGCCGAAATAATAACTTGGCTATCTAAGTCGCGACGAACCACTGACCAATCACTATTTTCAGTCGTATATTCAGCCAATTCAGTCATTGATTTATATTTATCTGCCATAAATAAACACCCTTCATAGTTTCTATTCAACCTATTCCCTAACTTAAGCACTATTATCTTAAGATTTTGTAAAGTCGTACCTAATCATTTAATATTTTTAAAGCATTGGCAATTGCAGTAGAAAATGAAAACATTAACTGCGACCAATTCTCTCGATTCTCTCTATCATGTAAATTATATTTATTATTTTTAAAACATTGTTTCCTTAATGCCACAGTTAGTTCTAATTGTACACCTGCGTCACGTTTACCCTTATTTACAAAATTCTCTGTTTGCATACCAGCTATATGTGCTGGAGCCGGTTTGACCTTTATGCCTATTTTTTGTAATTGTTGTGTAATTTCATAGGATAATTCTAAATCTTTACCTCCAATATAAAGTGCTACATCATCACCCATACAACCATGTAACGATACTACAGCTTCATGTGTCGGTACTAATTCATTAAGTATGGGCTCATCAAAATGCTTTGATGTAACATGAAGTTCATGATTTTTATTTTTCCTGATTCCTTTAAATGTATAAAAACTATAACCACCAATTTCACTAATTAATTGTGCAATTTCTGATGTGCCACGTTCAATCGCACCACCATGAACCGCTGTTATTAAACTTTTTGCAACACGCTCGTTATATAAAATTTGCCAATCTTTATGTTCTTCGGTGTGATCAATCAGTTCTGACATTGACATAAATTGATCTATCATAATGAATGTCCTCTCTATCGTGTAATGAAAATATGTTCTACAAATCATGCTTACTCAAACATACAAAAAAACTGTCACATGCTCAATACGACAATCAATGCGTGCATGATTATTTCGTTAATAATGTGACAGTTCATTAGCTTATTTAGTTAAAAATATTTTATACAAATTGTTTCGTTAATGCCTCAAATTGTTCTTCATCGATATGAATGTCTTGTTTAGCTAAAGGTGTACCGTTCATTTCTTCAATTTGTGATTCATATGAAGGTGTTTCAGTATCTTGATAAACAATACCTTTTATTAATGAATTATATTCTAACACTTTTTGAGTGGCTTTTTGCTTATCTTTAATATCAAAATCTTCAATATCATCGATATTTGTTAAATTTTCTTTAAACCAATCATACGTATTCACTTTGTTATATGTTACACATGGAGAAAATACATTCACAAATGAGAAGCCATCATGATTAATTGCGTCCTCAATCATTTTTGTTAGTCCTTTAATGTCACTTGAAAAACCTTGCGCTACAAATGTTGCACCTGATGAAAGTGCTAACTCTAAAGGTGCTACATTTTGTTCAATATTTCCTTTTGGTGTAGATTTAGTAATAAATCCTTGAGCTGAAGAAGGTGACGTTTGACCTTTAGTTAAGCCATAAATTTGATTATCCATAACAATGTAAGTCATATTCATATTTCTACGTAATGCATGAATCGTATGACCCATACCAATGGCATAACCATCTCCATCACCACCAGAAGCAATAACCGTTAAATCTTTATTAGCCATTTTTACACCTTGTGCCAATGGTAATGAACGGCCATGTATACCATGAACGCCATATGAATTTACGTATCCTGATAAACGTCCAGAACAACCAATCCCCGTAATAATCGCTACTTCTTCCGGTTCTAAACCAACATTGGCTGCTGCCTTTTGAATGGCTGCTTGTACTGAAAAATCTCCGCAACCAGGACACCAGTTAGGTTTTACATTATTTCTAAAATCTTTAAATGTCGCCATTTATACCAACTCCTTTATTTCTTTAGCTATCTCAAGTCCATTAGCTTCAATTTCATGTGGTAAAAATGGTGTGCCATCGTATTTCGTTTGATTTACTAATTTATCACCTAAATTTACGTTCATTTTTAATATATTGGCAAGTTGACCTTGATAATTATGTTCAACTACAACGACTTTTGAAGCTTTGTCGACTTCTTTTTGAATCGTTTCACTAGGGAATGGATGCAATTGTCTAATTTGTATGTGGTTAACCTTAATATTTTGTGATTCTAATCTTGATTTACCCTCTTGAATTGCACCTTTAGTTGAAATAAATCCTAAATATAGTATGTCTGCTGTTTCATGTTGTACATCAGCTTCTACTGGATTTTGTATTAATAGGTTTTCTGTTTTACGCATACGTTTATCCATTTGCTGTTGTCTATTATCTGCAGCTTCACTCGTTTTTCCTTCTTCATTATGTTCAACACCTGTAACATGATGAATGCCGCCTTTTACCCCAGGAATAGGTCTTGGGGAAACACCACTTTCTGTTAATGCATAACGTTTAAAGTAAGTTTTGTCATTTTCTTCACGTTCTATATCGGATTGGATCATGTCACCACGATTGATTTCTATTTTATTATAGTCTAATTGTTCAACCGTTTGTTTACCTAATGAAAGTTGTAAATCACTTAATACTATGACTGGACATTGATATTGTTCAGCCAAATTAAAAGCTTCCATAGTTAAATAAAATGCATCTTCTGCATCAGTAGGCGCGACTACAATTTTAGGAATATCACCATGTGTACCGTAAATCATTTGCATTAAGTCTGATTGCTCTTGTTTCGTTGGCAATCCTGTTGAAGGGCCACCACGCTGTGTATTTATAACTACAAAAGGCGTTTCTGTCATACCTGATAAACCAATCGCTTCCATCATTAGCGATAGTCCTGGTCCCGCACTAGCAGTAAATGCACGTACACCTGCATAGTTTGAACCGATTGCCATGTTTGCTGCGGCAATCTCATCTTCAGTTTGTACAACTGTTCCGCCCACTTTTGGAAGATTTTCAATCATATATTCCATAATTTCTGAAGCTGGTGTTATTGGATAAGCCGCCATAAATCTTGATCCTGCTGATAACGCACCTAAACCAATGGCATCGTTACCAATCATATATAGATGTGGCTTTCCATCCGTTTTATCTAAGATAAAATCAGCATCAACGTTATTTAACTGTTCATTCATTAAACGATAACCTTCATTTAACGCCTCTATATTCAATTCTACAACCTTGTCACCTTTTTTAGTAAACATGTTTGTAATTAATGTTTCAAAATCTGAAATATCGAGGTCCATAACAGCACAAGTGGCACCAATCGCTACCATATTTTTCATCAATGCAGTACCTAATTCTTTAGCAGTTGCAGTAAATGGTAGGTCTATCAATTGAGCACGACAGTTGTCTGGTTTCTCTGGCTTTGCTTTACTATCTGCAATAATTACGCTGTCTTCACGCATTTCATGATGGTTTAATTCGATTGTTTCTTGATCAAATGCAATTAAGATATCTAAATCATCACTAATTGCATGCACTGGTGTCGTGGATACGCGTATTTTATTATTCGTGTGTCCGCCCATGATTCTACTTGAAAAATGACGATATCCATATAAGTAGTATCCTTTACGGTTCATAGCAGTAGCAAAGATTTCCCCAGTAGATTCAATACCTTCGCCTTGTTGACCGCCCACTTTCCATGATACTTGTGATTTCATATCATCTTGCCTCCTAGTGGTTATAATAATTCATTGTTCATCATACCAAAATAAACCACCCTATTACTATGTACAGAGTGGTACTTTTTTTAAATTCATACTAATGGACGATATTTTAAAAAGGATGATCGTCATTGATTAATACACGTTCAATGTGTGTTGTTCTTCCTTCTTTATTGATATCTATAATCACGCCCGATAATACACTGCGACCTTCATCTGGCACAACATGTCTTTGTGGCAAACTTGTAATAAAACGCGTAATCACCTCATGTCTATTTATACCTAATATACCATCATAAAAACCTGTCATACCAACATCCGTAATATAACCTGTCCCTCCTGGTAATATACGTTCATCCGAAGTTTGTATATGTGTGTGCGTGCCCACAACAGCACTTGCTCTACCATCAAGATACCAACCCATAGCATTTTTTTCAGATGTCGTTTCAGCGTGAAAATCTACGAATATATAATCCGTTTCTTTTTTTGCTTCGTTTATAAGCTCATCTGCCTTTTTAAAAGGATCATCAATATCTTGCATAAAAGCACGACCTTGCAAGTTGATGATAGCTAGCTTAATTTCATTTATTTGAATAAATCGCATACCTACGCCTGGTGCTTCTTCTGGAAAGTTAGCCGGTCTTACCATACGATTTGCTGAATCTATAAAATCATAAATTTGACGCTGACCATATGTGTGGTTACCCATCGTCATAAAATCTACGCCTTCTCTTAATAAATCTTTGTATATTTTTTCTGTCAGGCCTTTACCATGTGCCGCATTTTCAGCATTCACAATTGTAACTGTAGGACGATATGTCTGCTTCAGTCTTGATAAATATGTTGTAATGGCCTCGCGCCCCACTTTTCCTACAATATCCCCAATAAATAATAATCTCATTTACGTGTTCATCCTCTCTTAGTGTTAGTTTAATTCAATTTATTTACAATGAAAAGGTGCTGATGAAAATTTATTAAATTAGCTAAGTTTTAATTATAAAAATAGTGGTATAGATTATAGTAGTTAAGAGCTAATCCAAAATATAGGAGTTGGAAGTAATACATGTCAATTAATATCGATCCACAACATTTTGCTGACTTAGTTGTTACAGCAAATCCATCAAAAAGTGAAGATGCAGAAGACATAGCTAAAGAAAGTTTGGAGCTATATATCAATGCATACCGTTTAGCTGAAAGGTATGCCAATATCTCTACAAACTGTTATGATACTGCAGAAATAATTAAAGAAGTACAACAGGCAGATTTAGAGCTCACTTAAATTTTAATATGTTAATTACAATGAACTTGGATTATTAAATCCATATACATCATTGAGCGTATCGATAAACTGTATAAAAGTATGACATATACTACATTATCTTAATGAGTTGTTACCAATACTTTTCATTGCAGTTATTTTTAACCTCAATGTGAAACATCCGCGACATAAATAAATTGTCGCGGATGTTCTTTTATTCTAAAATATTAAAAAAAACAAACTAAACGAAATATCGTTTAGTTTGTTTAAATTTCAAAAATTAATCGTTTAATAATTAACTTTTATTTTGCATATTCAATTGCTCTAGTCTCACGAACAACTGTCACTTTTATATGACCTGGATATTGAAGTTCATCTTCAATTTGGCTCTTAATATCTCTTGCTAAGCGATGTGATTTTAAGTCGTCGATAGTATCTGGTGATACAATAACTCGAATTTCTCTACCTGCTTGGATTGCGAATGCTTTCTCAACACCTTCATAACTTTCAGATAGTGTTTCTAATCTTTCCAATCTTCTAATATAATTTTCTAAAGTCTCTTTACGAGCACCCGGTCTCGCAGCTGAAAGTGCATCTGCTGCAGCAACCAAGATAGAAATAATTGAAGTTGGTTCAACATCACCATGATGGGAATGTATTGCATTAATGACTGTTTCATTTTCAGCGTATTTTTTCGCTAATTCTACACCGATTTCAACATGGCTACCTTCTACTTCGTGATCAATAGCTTTACCAACATCATGAAGTAAGCCAGCACGTTTAGCTAATGTAATATCCTCACCTAATTCTGCTGCTAAGATACCACTTAAGTGAGCAACTTCGATAGAATGTTTCAATACATTTTGTCCATAGCTAGTACGATACTGTAAACGACCTAAGATCTTAACAAGATCTGGATGCATGTTATGTACATTTATTTCAAATGTAGCTTGTTCCCCTGCATCTCTAATAATGTCGTCTACTTCTTTTCGAGCTTTGTCTACCATATCTTCAATTCGTCCAGGATGGATTCGACCATCCGAAACAAGATTTACTAATGCAGTTCTTGCAATTTCACGTCTAATTGGGTCAAAACCAGAAAGAATTACGGCTTCTGGTGTATCATCTATAATTAAGTCAATACCAGTTAACGTTTCTAACGTTCTGATATTTCTACCTTCTCTACCAATGATTCGACCTTTCATTTCGTCATTCGGTAAATTAACAACAGAAACTGTAGATTCAGAAGTATGCTCTGCAGCTAACCTTTGAACAGTAGTTGCTAATAGTTCTTTTGCATTTTTATCGACTGCTTCTTTTGCTTCTCTCTCTTTTTCCTTAACAAGTATTGCAATATCTTGTGACAATTCATCTTCAACTCTTTGAAGTTGCTCTTGTGCAGCTTCTGCTTGAGTGAGACCAGAGATGCGTTCTAATTCTTGTTCATGCTTATTTATTAATGTTTGAACACTACTCTCTTTTGCATCTACTTGTTGTTGTCGTTCTTCAAGTTTAGACTCTTTTTGCTCTAAAATCTCATCTTTTTTATCTAATAGATCAGATTTTCGCTCTAAGTTTTCTTCTTTTTGTAGAAGTCTTGCTTCCTGCTTTTGAAGATCACCACGTCTTTCACGAAGTTCAATTTCACTTTGCTCTTTTATGATTTGATTTTCTTCTTTAGCTTCTAGGAGCTTTTCCTTCTTAATATTCTCTGCTTCTTTATTACCTTGTTCGATAATATCTTCGGCAGTTTGTCTTGCTTGTAATTGCTTTTGATGCAACAAATTTCGGGCAACAATATACCCTACAACAACTCCGAGAATAATACCTAGCAAAATGAGTAGGAGGCCTAATAAATTCACACAAACACCCCCTTTTTATCTAGGATTTTGCTCTGTATATCAAATTTCAATATGATTAAATATGATTATATGAAGTTCTAAAAGAATCATACAATGTAATTGTACGGTTTACAGCTAAGAAGTGTCAAGGTTTCCATACACATTAATATAATATTTGAAGCGTTCCTTTTACACAATATTTACTTTACCGATTGCGCTTACTTAACTCACAGCACATTTGAAATGAAAAATATTTTCATATAATATTTTTATATTCTTATTCATATACAAAAAATAAGCTTAGACACGCTTGAATGTCTAAGCTTATTATTATGTTATTAGTAATAAATAACTCAAATTATATTTTATAACGCTCTACTGATAACCAGAACTTTAGTTATTCTTCCTCATCAAAAAGTGTAGCAGGACTTTCAGCTTCTTTTTCTTCAACGTCACCGTCAAAGATACCTAATTTTTCCCGTAATTTTTGATCAATTTCTTCTCGAATAGCAGGGTTTTCTTTGAGGTATAATTTCACATTTTCTTTACCTTGTCCCATACGTTCACCATTGTATGAATACCAAGCCCCTGATTTATTTACAATTTCATGTTCAGCACCTAGGTCAATTAATTCTCCTTCTTTAGAGATACCTTTACCATACATAATATCAACTTCTGCAACTCTAAATGGTGGTGCTACTTTATTCTTAACGACTTTAATTTTTGTTCTATTACCAACAATTTCTTGACCTTGTTTCAATTGTTCCGCACGGCGCACTTCTAAACGAACAGAGCTATAGAATTTCAAAGCACGTCCACCTGGTGTAACTTCAGGATTACCGAACATCACACCAACTTTTTCACGGATTTGGTTGATAAATACTGCTGTTGTATTTGATTTTGAAATTGCACCGGAAAGCTTTCTCAAAGCTTGGGACATAAGACGTGCTTGCAAACCAACGTGCGTATCTCCCATTTCACCTTCAATTTCAGCTTTAGGTGTAAGCGCAGCAACTGAATCGACCACAACGATATCAACAGCGCCACTTCTAACAAATGCTTCGGCAATTTCTAAACCTTGTTCCCCATGATCAGGTTGAGATAAATATAAATTTTGTATGTCTACGCCTAAAGCTTCTGCGTAAACAGGATCTAATGCATGCTCAGCATCTATGAACGCTGCAACACCGCCATTTTTTTGTACTTCAGCGATAGCATGTAACGCTACAGTTGTTTTACCAGAACTTTCTGGACCATAAATTTCTACGATTCTTCCTTTAGGGTAACCACCTACACCTAAAGCATTATCTAATGTTACAGAACCACTTGATACACTCGAAACTTTGCGCGCTTTGTTGTCGCCTAATTTCATAACAGCACCTTTACCAAATGATTTCTCCATATTTTTAATTACCGTATCTAAAGCTTTTTGACGATCGTTATCCAATGCTGGACCTCCTAAATGAGATTTATCTCTCGAAAAAATATCTTATATTCACTATACCTTGATTCAGATAATTTCGCAAGTATTTTGCGAATATTTGTTCGCTAATATTTGAATTCAATAATGCTAAAATAGAACACACGTGCTATTTTTCGCATTTTCTGTATACTGTTCGTATTTATTTAAACCAATTTAGTAATCTAATCAACACATAATTTTGAGTTCTGCTTTTAATTAAATGTCTTCTTTGTGTCATTTTAAATGATTGTACAGCTAATTCATCATTTTCTAAAATACCTAAATATACCGTATCATGTTGATGTATCACTGAAATACCTATTTCCGTGTTAAACATGTCTTTGACAATCTGAGCAGATACTGAAAGTTGAGATGTTATTATATCACGTTCATCTATAAATTGCGTGTGGTGAGATAACATACCTTGAAGTAACTGATTATTATCAAAATTTTTCATCCGAGAAAATAATATACCATCTGTCACCCCATCATAAATGGCAAATGTTTTTGTCATATTATTCATAAATGCTTGTTCTATAACAATATCATCAGAACCATAATAATATTTACCGATACGTTCTAAAATTTCTTCTTTAAGCGGCGCTATTAACGTTTCACATACTTGTTGTGTCTCACCACTTGCTGTCAATCTTACATTGACTTCGTGAGACCCAGCTAATGGTGCTATCGTAGGGTTCGTTTGTTGATCGATTAAATCCATTAATTCTGTTTCGACCTTTGATTCTCCTATACCCGCAAAGCGAAGTAATTCTGAAAATATTGTATTTTCACCATTTATAAAATAAGGTAATAACGCCTCTTTAGCCATCGGTTTCATTTCTTTTGGTGGACCTGGTAACAAAGCAATTTGCTTTCCATGTTGTTGGACAAGCATTCCTGGGGCCATACCGACCTTATTATCCAAGACATGCGCACCTTCAATGACTAACGCTTGTTGACGGTTATTTGGCGTCATTTCGACGTTTTGTTCATTAAAATATTGTTCGATGTAGTCGAGTGCATTTTGATCGATAACTAAATCTCGATCTAATACTTTCGCAACTGTATGCTTAGTTAAATCATCTTTTGTAGGGCCCAAGCCTCCAGTTAATATAACGGTATCATAATTTTCTAATGCTTTATTAATTACTCTCTCTAATCTTTGTGGGTTATCACCAATCACTGTATGTTCAACCACATTATGGCCAGCACTATTAAATAATTTTGATAAGTATTGACCATTAGTATTAGCGATTTGTCCTAATAATAATTCTGATCCTACCGCAATAATAGATATATTCAAAACGTTTCCTCCTGAGACATTTACATTTTTGTAAATAATTTATTCCTTATAGCTTCTAATTAACAATATATTTCTACTTCCCTATATTATAAAATGAAAAACCATAAATAACGAAAGATTCGTTCATGTAAAAGCGCTTCTATACGACTTGTTTATAAAAATTAAAAAAATCGAAGCATGTCCAAATTATCTACATGCCCCGATTTATAGCGTTATGATGTTAATGTGTTTATGATTTTGCCTTAAACACATCTCTACCTTTATAAAAATATTCAATTCCTGATAGGATAGTGAAAAATACACCGATATATAGTAATACCTGTCCTAATTCAAAACCAATCCAGCTAGACAATGGATCGCCTAAAAGAATCCAAACAAGGGCAACCATAGTAACAGCAGTTTTTATTTTACCTAACTGACCTGCAGCACTAACAAAACCTTGTTCTATTTGTAATAAGCGTAATCCCGTAACAGCAAATTCTCGAGCAATAATAATAATTGCAACTACAGAATTGGTTAAATCTACTTGTACGAGCGCAATCAAAGCACTTGATACTAGTAATTTATCTGCTAATGGATCTAAAAATTTACCCATGTTTGTTACAAGTTCCCATTTACGCGCTAAGTAACCATCTACAAAGTCACTTAATGATGCGACGATAAAAATAATGCCACTAATTAATAATTCTATTCTAATTTCATTACCACCGATAAATGAAATTTTACCAAATCCAAAATCCGCTAGAGCAAACAATAGGAAGATTGGAATGAGTATAACTCTAAATACAGTTATCCAATTCGGTATATTCATACAAAGTCCTCTTTTCTATTTATAACTTATGACGTACTTGGACTTACAGATTAAAAAATTAATACTGAAAAAATCCATAAAAGTGCTGTAATAATAACAAATATACTTATTACAACGGCCACTTGCAATGGTTCTTTATTTTTAGTTCGATAAGTCGGTTTATCTTCTTTTGAAAAAGCAGTTATTGTATTTTGAAGCGATTCATCATTACTAGGAATTTCTTCTCTATGCGCCTCAATTAACTGTACTGAGTCGATATTCACTGCTTTTGCATATTTCCTAATAAAACCTTCTGCATAATTTACATTTTTCAACGATTCAAAATCATTATTCTCAATCAGTGTAAGTGTTTCTCTTTTTATTTGGGTACGCGTTTCAAGTTCGTTTAGTGTCATACCTAAACGTTCTCGACGTCCTTTTAAAGTTTGACCAACTAAATTCAAAATGTTAGTCCTCCTCAATAACTATTCATATTTTATTCAAAAAATCCAAATCCGCCACCAAACGTATCATCACCAAAATCTAAGTTATTTTTACTTTTAACTGTTTTCTTTTTCATTTCTTCATATTGAATTTCTTGATTTTTATTTTCTCGTAATTCGATGATATAGTCAAAATCACTCATTTCATAATCACTCGTTTCAACGAACAAGTCAGGATGTTCGACTACTTTTATTGCTGGTAAACTCATAACTTCTTTAACTAATTCTTGATGTTTTTGACTAGACTCTCTCGCTGTGACTGCACCGTCGATAATATAAACATGATCAGAATCATATTCTCCTTTAATTAAAGAGCTACGAACAGTCTGTTTAATTAACGTTGAACTGATAAATAACCATCTCTTGTGCGCACACACACTACCTGCAACGATTGATTCAGTTTTACCTACTCTCGGCATACCTCTAATACCAATTAATTTATGGCCTTTCTCTTTAAATAATTCTGCCATAAAATCAACAAGTAAACCTAAATCATCTCTTTCAAAACGAAACGTTTTTTTATCATCTGCATCTTGTTCTATGTATCTTCCATGTCTCACAGCTAAACGATCACGTAACTCTGGTTTACGCAATTTTGTTATAGATATATCATCTATTTCTGTTACGATATTTTCAAATCTATGCACTTTATCTAGACTATCTGACTTTATTAA
The DNA here is from genome assembly GCF_048568385.1 of Staphylococcus sp. LKG3-1. Lineage (NCBI taxonomy): Bacteria > Bacillati > Bacillota > Bacilli > Caryophanales > Staphylococcaceae > Staphylococcus > Staphylococcus sp. LKG3-1. The sequence continues at coordinate 387,277 of NZ_CP183796.1, read as the reverse complement.
TAGCCCTCTACGACCTTCATCAATACCATTGATAGTCACAATACTAATTCCCATCAAACCTAATAAACTAGAAACATCTCCTAAAAGGCCAGCTCGGTTCATTGTTATCTCATATTCTAAATACCATTCTTTTTTAGTTGCTACTGTCATGAAATAAACACCCCTTTGTTTATAAACCATATGTTGTCTTTTATGATAAACAGCAAATGATACACTTTAAATAAACATTATTTTATAAATTATATCATTGACGTTTTGTTTTATTAGCTGAGCATAAATATAAGAATCATCCTATTAGATCATATGAACAACTAACGACTAGAATGAACTACAAACGTGCTACTTCACTTTAGCTATAGCAATCCTTTCATCAGTCATCTAAGTTAAATAGTAATACAAAACTTTTTAGAAAATTACTTCCTCATACTTACTGACATTATATCATTGAATGTTTCAAAGTTGTTTTATTTTCTATAGTTTACTTAAATTATTTACAAGTACCAAGCGCCATTCACTTTTTGAATTGTTCCGGTGATACTTTTCGCAAAAGGATGACATAGATAACTACATGTGTGAGCAATTTCAGTCGGATCTATCAATCTTTGTTGTGGCAAGTCTTCAGTAATTACTGCCAATTCCGCTTCACTCCAAACTCGAGCCATATTACCACTTACCAAACCGGGTGCAATAGCGTTCACCGTTACTGAAGTCATTGCAAGTTCTTGACTCAATGCTTTTACAAAAGCAATTTGGGCACCTTTCATTGCAGAATAAACTGATTCCATACTTGCACCTGTTTCACCCCAAATAGATGAAATAACAACAATCCTACCACTCTGACTTTGTCTTAGTTGATCAACAAAATACCTAGAAACACGTATGAATTGTTTTACGTGAATTTGATAAGCTAAATCAATCATTTCGTCAGTCATATCTTGTATTTGTCCATATAATGCAGTGCCACTCGCATAAATAAGGCAATCCAAATTAGTAATAAAATCAAAGTAATCCGCAAAATCGATGTCCTGCATTAAATCTATTTGTATGAATTGTACAGGCTGACTTTTATATTGCGACTGCAGTGTATCAACATTAGCCTGATTATACTGAATGATAACTTCATAACCGTCAGACAATAGACGATCAACGATAGCTGTACCTATACTACCAGAACCACCCATCACTAATGCCTTCATTTTTATTTCATCTCCAAACGACTATCAACAACTTGCTCTAGGTTCAAGCACATTTTTGAAGTTTCGTTTACACTCTCTAAAGTGATGCTTTCAACAATTTCCAATAAATCGAATAAACTTACGCCTTCAAAATATAATTTCGTATATTGGTTCGCTATGTATTCCGGAGAATTTAACCCTGAAATAAATTCACCTATGAATTGTTTTTTTAGTAAACTAAATGCTTCTTCATCATTCAGTTGTCCTTGGTTGTTTTCAATTTCTGTTAAAAGTAACGCTTTTAATTTATCAGGATACTGTGTTGCGCTCGTAATTACTGAGAAACTATATGTCGGTTCTAATACAAATTGATATCCAAATGTCTCATCAATTAGATCTTCGTTAAGTAAAGATTGATAAAAATCTGTTTCTTCACCAAATAACATTTCATAGAAAAGTGTCATCTCTAAATCTCTCTTTACAAAAGATGCGTCGGGTTCATCAACTAACGGATTGTTTTTAAAGCCTAACATCAATCGAGGTGATTGCAATTTCATAGTTTCAGTCACTTTGGATTCATTTACAGTTGCTTTTTCTATCAATGGATCTCTAACTATTTGCGGTTGTGCTTCTTTATCGCGTTGATTTTCATGCGTTGCCACGACATCATAAATATTTGCTACATCTACATCGCCGACAACAAAGAGTACCATATTCGATGGATGATAAAATGTCTCATAACATAAATAAAGATCATCTTTAGTAATCTCATAAATACTCTCTACACTGCCTGCAATATCCACACGAATAGGATGTGTATCATACATAGCTTTCAATGTATTAAACATTAATTTGTAACCAGGCTGTTCTTGGTACATTTTAATTTCTTCAGCTATGATGCCTTTTTCTTTATCTACTGTTTCTTTAGTGAAATAAGGTGACTCAACCATTGTTAATAAGCGTTTAATATTACGCTCCACATGATCTGTTGCACTAAATAGATAACTTGTACGATCAAAACTAGTGAATGCATTGACTTGTGCATTATCTTCAGCAAATGCCGTAAATAAATCTTCACTCTCATCATCGTTTTCAAACAATTTATGTTCTAAGAAATGCGCTACACCATCTGGAACAGTGACAAAAGTATCACTACCATGTGGCTTAAATTTATTATCTAACGAGCCGAACTTTGTAGTATACGTCACAAATGTTTTTTGGAACCCTTTTTTGGGGATAATAAATAATTTCAATCCATTATTTAATTCTGCTTCAAATACACGTTCATCTATTTGTTCATAATAATTTTCTCGCATTAGTCATTACCTCCTTTTGTCAGAATATAAATGGTATCAAGCACAACCGCTTGCGCTAATTGTTGCACATCTGATTTTGTAACACTTTGGATACCTTCAAAATAACTTTCTTCTGACATAGGCTCATCTAATAAGATATTGTTGTTTAAAATTTCTATCATACTTTTTGGTCTGTCATGTGATTCTTGTCTCTGCGAAAGAATTACTTTTTTAGCTAATGCTAGCTTATCTTCTTCAAATTGACCGTTTTGGAACTTTTCAAATTCTTTGATAATTGTATCTTTTGCAACTTCATATTTATCTATGGATACACCACTCAGTACAAACATGAAGCCATTTTTTGCATCAATTTGTGAATGAATTGAATATGCCAAACTTTGTTTTTCACGGACTTCATTAAATAATACAGATGAAGGGTCACCACCGAACATTACATTAAATACAACCATTGTAAAATACGCTGCGTCGCCATATTTTGCAGGCATTCTAAAGCCCATATTCAACTTAGCTTGATCTACATCGTCCACTTCAACAATTTCTTGTGGTAATGTATGTGCTTGTTTCATAGGTGCGTCTTGCGTTAATTCAAAGTGGAAAGGTTTGATATCGAAATAAGTTTTCAATTGCGTTTTAACTTGTGCTTCATCTACGTTACCAACGACGTAAACTGCACAATAATCATTTTGTAGCATAGATTGATATATATCGTATAAAGTTTCTGGCGTTACACTTTTTATGTATTCTATTTGACCTGTAGCCAAATGTCTATAAGGATGTTCTCCAAACATATGTTTTAATAAATTTAAAAATGAAATCTGCGATTTGTTATCAACCATCGCTTCTAGTTTTTTACCTAATAAAGATTTTTCTTGTGACACAAAAACCTCATCAAATTGTTGATCAGTCACTAACGGGTTCCAAATAATTTCTTTTAACAATGCCACACCTTTTTCAAATAATGGTGTTTGGTCTTTCAAATAACGTTCATTAATTAACTCTAATGAAATGCTTATAACATGCTTATCTTTAAATTTTGAAACAAAACTATTCACATAGGCGCCATATAAATGTGATAAATGTCTATTGAATGCTTTATCTGTAGGCCATTGTTTGGTTGCTCGAACTAATACTTTGCTTAGAATCGAACGCGCAGTCATGGTGTCACTTTCTAAGGGAGCCATAAATTTCAACGTTATTGTGGTCGTTTTAAATTTTGTAGTTGGCATTACTTTAATATGTATGTCATTCTGAGTATTTTTGTTCTTCAAATTGTCATGCCTCACTTTCATAAATTTCTTATTATAAACTATTTTTAACCGTTTTAAATTTTACTAAACTACTTTTGAAATAATTAAAAGAATAAAGTATTGGTTGGTCATCTTTATCATAATGGACTAATTTCAATAACATAAGCCCTTCATGTGGTGATGCACCTAAGATGTCTGAAATGTGCGGCTCATAACTGATGGCCTCCATTTCAGTATCAGCATATGCCACTTTTTTTCCCGCATGTGCTTCGATAGCACCTAGTAACGATTCATCGCTATTTTGATATTGTGCGCATGTTAAGTCACTCGCAGGCACTTTATCTAAACAATATACTACGGGTTTCTTATTTGCCGTTCTGACACGTTCTATAATTGTAACGTTTGCCTTATCTGCAATATTTAATCGTTTTGAATCTAATGAGGTCGCTGGTTTTTCATCAAAACTAATATATTCTGTCCCAGCACTATAACCCTGATCTTCAATCATTCTACTTATACTTACAACTTCTCCTAAAGGATAATAGAATGGGTGCAGTGATTTAACACGTGCACCTTCTTCTAAATTATTTGATAAAACTTGTTCAGTGATTAATTCATCTACTGCATCATAGACATCATCTGTCTTTACATTTAATGTTCTAGCTATTGCTAAATTACTTGGTAATGGTTCACCATGTTGTAATTTGCCATCTTTGATTTGTTGTATCATCCACTCTTTAACTTTATAAACAGAAGTCAGTTCCATTTTTACACCTCATCACTATCTAAATCCACTAATATTTGTCTAGGTTTACTTCCTTTTTGTGGTCCAATAACTTGATTTCGTTCTAAATCGTCCATTAATCTGGAAGCGCGATTATAACCAATTCTAAATTGTCTTTGTAATAAAGAAGTACTCGCTTTTTGTTGTTCAATGACAAATAAATATGCTTCATCATAAAGCGCATCTTCACTCTTCATTTCTGATTTTTCTACTGGTGCGTCTGGTTCCATTTCTTTAACATAATTCGCTTTTTGCTGTTCTACTACATAATTAACAATGTCTTGCACTTCTTGATCGCTTAAAAATGCACCCTGCACACGCGTTCTTGTAGAACCACCATTTGCAACATATAGCATGTCACCTTTTCCTAATAGCTTGTCTGCGCCACCGCTATCAATAATCGTTCTAGAATCCGTTTGTGAACTAACAGCAAAAGCAATTCTACTTGGAATGTTATTTTTGATTAAACCAGTAATCACATCCACAGAAGGGCGTTGTGTTGCAATGATTAAATGAATGCCTGCTGCACGAGCCATTTGAGTAATTCTTTGAATTGCATTTTCTACTTCTTTACCAGCAACCATCATTAAATCAGCTAATTCATCCACAATAACCACGATATAAGGTAGTTCAGCTTGTTTTTCATCTAGCTCAAGATTTTGTCTTCTAATCGCTTCGTTGTAACCTTCTATATTTCTTGTAGATGAATGTTGGAATAAATCATAACGACGCTCCATTTCGGCCACAACTTTTTCTAAAGCTTGAGATGCCTTATGAGGATTTGTAACTACCGGTATCAATAAATGGGGAATCCCATTATATACATTCAATTCTACCATTTTCGGATCAATTAACATAAGTTTTACTTCATGCGGCTTTGCATTAAGTAAAATACTAGTGATAATACCATTGATACATACGGATTTACCACTACCTGTAGATCCAGCAACAAGTAAATGAGGCATTTTATTTAATTCAACTGTTATAGGATCACCTGAGATATCTCTTCCTAATCCTACTTCTAATTTATTTTTTGCAGGGAACTTCTCATCTAATACTTCTTTAAGTGATACAAGTGAAATTTTGTCATTTGGTACTTCAATACCCACTGCAGAACGTCCTGGAATAGGTGCTTCAATACGAATATCCTTAGCTGCAAGTGCAAGTGCGATATCATTGTGCAAGTTTACAATTTTACTTACTTTAACACCTTGTGCAGGTTGAATTTCATATTGTGTTACCGCAGGACCGATTTTTATTTGTGTCACTCTGGCATCTACACCAAAGTTTTTAAGTGTTGTTTCTAGCAGTTGCCCCTTTTTCTGAACTTCTGCTTTTGAAGTTGCTTTTTGTTTCGCTGGTTGCTTAAGTAATGAGAGTGGTGGAATCGTGTATGCCTCGTTTTCCACTTCTCCAGCTTCTGAAATCGAGTTAACCGCATCGCTTTGACTATCTTCAGTTTCTTCAGTAGCATCCATAGATTGATCTAATGAAGCCAAATCCGCATCATTTGTATCATGATCTGTATGTTGAACATTATCCGCTTCATGATCGTACATGCGTTTAGTACGTTGTTTTTTAGTATTTGGACTTTGATTTGTAGATTCTTCATCATTTTCACTATGTCCGTATATAGGGATAGATAATTGTTGGTTACTTGTTTCGTTTGGTACTTCTTCTAGCTCGCTAACATCTTTAATGTCTTGTTGCTCAGTCGCTTCTAGTTGTTGTTTCTCACGCTCAGCTTTCTTCTCAGCTTTTACGCGTGCATTCGCTTCTTTTTTGATTTTATTTTGTTTGCGCTTTTCTTTATAATTTTCTGAAGCATCCTGACTTTTAACTTTTAACTTTTCAAATAATATTTTAGATACATCTCGGTGCTTTTGTTTTAAAAGTAAAATAATACTTGAAGCTATAAGTAAAATTGTGACAATAATAATACCTACAATTGAAATAAGCGGTATAGATATCGATAATAAATAATGACCTAAGAGTCCTCCGCCAAAATTCGGAAAATTCGTATGTTTATATGAACTATATACAAATGACAATACTGGTTCACGTTGCGCTTGTACCTTGTTTGTAAAATAAAAAACAATATGTGTAACTAGCAATAAAGCTAATTGTAATACGAAGGCACCCACTGTACGTCTCGTTTTAGGTAATGCTTTATAATATGTAATGAATATAGTTCCAATCAAAATAAGTATATAAGTTAAAAATCTACTGTTACCAAATAAATAATTAAAGAAACTATCAATCATTGTTCCCACTATACCAAGTTGAAAAGCACCTAAGACGATGATGACAAAAATTGCAATTGCCAATATATATCTTAAGGGATGATCACCTTGTTGTTTCTTCTTATTGGATGTCTTTCTTTTTGTATTTGCAGGTTTTCGCTTAGCTGTTGATCTTTTTTTCGTTTGTGCCAAATTTAACACCTTCTTTTCGACTCAGTTTTCAAATATGCGTCATCATATGTTCAATTCCTACATATGTGATATAACATTTTCGTTTAAAATATATGCATGTTTCTCATAGTTATTAATATTTATGTATAAATAAAGTTTCGCATTCTTACATAATAACATAAAAGAGGTAAGACATTTTTTCGCTCTTAGTGCATTTAAAGGTTGGATTTATGGCAAAATTGCTTAACATGTCACCTTAATCTACTTTTAAATATATTTACCTAAGCGTATGTCTTAACCTCTTTGTTTAGTATTAAAATTATTAAATTTCAGAAATAACTGGAATAATCATCGGACGACGTTTCGTATTTTCAAATAATAATTTACTAATTTGATCACGCATACTCTGTTTAATTTCAGACCATTCAATGCGTTTCTCTTGTAAACCTAATTCGACAATTTCACGGACTTTTTCTTCAGCTTCATTTAAAAGTGCTTCACTTTCTCTTACATAAACGAAACCTCTTGATTGAATTTCTGGACCTGCCGCTATTCTTCTATTTTTTGGATCAAGCGTAACCACAGCAATAAATATACCGTCTTCCGCTAATAAATGACGATCCCTTAATACGATATTACCGACATCTCCTACACCGATACCATCAATAAGTACATTTCCAGAATTTACTTTTTCATTTAAAATCATTTCTTCACCATCGTAGTTAACAACATCGCCTTTTTCTACAAGGAAGATTTTTTCAGGTTGTACACCTGCTTCATTAGCTAATTTAGCATGAGAAATTTGCATTTTAAATTCTCCATTTACTGGTATAAAGTATTCTGGTTTCATTATGTTAATCATCATCTTCAACTCTTCCATGCAACCGTGACTAGAAGCATGAATCTTTTTACTATCTGGTATAATTTCAGCACCTGCACGTACTAATTCATTTAAAGTATTACCTACTATCACTTCCATATTGGCAGAAGCTGTAATAGCTAGAAAGACAGAGTCCCCTGGTTCGATATTCATTATCTTATGCTTTTTCTGAGCCATTTGACTAAGCGCTTCAACAGGTTCACCTTGCATACCAGTGGCTATGATAATCACTTCATTCTTAGGATAATTTTCAACATCATTGATTGGAATTAATAAATCTTTTGAAATATCAAAATATCCCATTTTTCTAGCAATGTTAAATGAGCTTTCAAGTGAACGTCCTAAGAATGACACTTTTCTATTTAATCTTTGCGCAAGATTTAATACTTGTTGAATTCTTATAAAATTAGAAGCATAACAAGATACAATTAATCTGCCCTTCACTTTTGTAAATGCATCGTACATATGTGATTCAATCACATTTTCTGGTGTATTATAACCTGGCTTTTCAGCTTCAGTCGAATCACTAATTAAAGCAAACACACCCGCTTCGCCTATCTCAGTCATTTTCTTCAAATCTGGTGCATAATGTCCATGTAAACTTTGGTCGAATTTAAATTCACCCGTATAAACAATTGCGCCATAAGAAGTATGGATACAAATACCTAAACTATCTGGAATACTATGCGTCGTATTAAAGAAAGTGACATTTACCCCTTTAAAACGCATCACTGATTCATTATTCACTGTGTAGTATCTAACTTTTTTATTTACATTGCGTGCTTTCATATTCTCTTTAATTAAAGCAATCGTCAATTTCGAACCGTATACCGGAGCATCAACTTGTTCTAACACATACGTTACAGCACCAATAGCATGTTCGTGTCCATGCGTTAGAAAGATCCCTTTTAATTTTTCTTTATTTTCTATTACGTATTGAATATCTGGAATAACAATATCTACGCCCAGCATTTCGTCTTCTGGGAACATTAAACCAGCATCAAGCATAAACATTTCATCGTCCACTTCGACGATATACATATTTTTCGCAATTTCTCCAACTCCGCCGAGTGGAATGATACGAATGTTTTTATTTTTTTTCTTTATTAAACTCAAAATGTTACCTCCTATTTAATTTCCCCGTCCATATATAAACTCATAATTTATTATAAGTTAAAATGCGCTTTATGTACACTATTAAAGTAATTACAACAAATAGTTTATATCTATTTTAATTCTATAATCACTCAATTTATATTGACTTAATATACAATGCGACTTGAAAATTTTCCACAAACTGAAATTCCGTTTATATACTATTTATAATTACAAACTTCCTTATTAGCATTTTTATATGTATAAAAAAAGAAACTAGCAAATACTGCAATGTGATACTTCCAACAATAGAATCGATGACATGCTATTGTAGGAAGTTACATTCAGTTAACTAGTCTCTCGTTATAGTTACAATACCAATTTTATGATAAAACTCTAATTTATAGTAATGCTTTATGTGATGCATTGACACGACCTTGTTTGTCAATTTCAGTTACTTTGATTTTGAAAATATCGCCGACTTTTAAAACATCTTCGACTTTATCAATACGTTCATTCGCAATTTGCGAAATGTGAACAAGTGCATCTTTACCTGGGAATAATTCAACAAACGCACCATATTTCTCAATACGTTTGACTTTACCTTCATAAACTTGTCCAACTTCTGCTTCACGTGTAATATCTTCAATGATTGAACGTGCACGTGCTATGGCATCTTTATCAACTGCACCAATAAAGATCGTACCATCTTGTTCGATATCAAGTTTCACGCCAGTTTCATCAATGATTTCATTAATTTTTTTACCACCAGGTCCAATGACATCTCTAATTTTCTCTGGTTTAATTGTCATCGTAACTACTTTAGGTGCAAAAGCACTTAATTCGCTACGAGACGTATCGATAGTTTGTAGCATGTGATCTAATATAGCTAGACGACCTTCACGTGCTTGATCTAACGCTTCTTTAATAATTTCTTTTGTTAAACCATCAATTTTAATATCCATTTGAATTGCAGTGATACCTTCAGCTGTACCTGCAACTTTAAAGTCCATATCGCCAAGTGCATCTTCCATACCTTGAATGTCTGTTAAGATTGTATAACTATCATCACGTGTCACTAAGCCCATAGCAATACCTGCAACAGGTGCTTTAATCGGCACACCAGCATCCATTAATGCTAATGTAGACCCACAAATTGATGCCTGTGAAGACGAACCATTGGATTCTAATACTTCACTTACAATTCTTACAGTATATGGGAAGTCTTTCAAATCCGGTATAATATGGCTCAATGCACGTTCACCTAATGCACCATGACCAATTTCACGACGACCTGGAGAACGAACAGGACCCGTTTCACCTACTGAGTAGTTTGGGAAGTTATAATGATGCATGAAACGTTTCTGTTCTTCTTCCCCTAAACCGTCTAGGATTTGATATTCACTCATTGAACCTAAAGTTAGGACAGATAGTGCTTGTGTTTGACCACGTGTAAACAAACCAGAACCATGCGCTCTAGGTAAGACACCTACTTCTGATTCTAATGGACGAATTTCATCTGTTTTACGGCCATCAGGTCTGATTTTTTCTTCAGCAATTAAACGTCTAACTTCCTCTTTCACTAAGTCATTTAATATACTATTCACTTCTTTAATTAACGCTTCGTTATCTGCGTCTTCTTCATCAATAAATTCAGCTGCTACTTTTTCTTTGAGCGCATCTAAATTGATATCACGTTGTTGTTTATCAAATGTTAAAACAGCATCTTTTAAACCGTTCTCTTGTGTTAGTTGTTTAACTTTTTCAACTAATGCTTCATCTTTTTCTACAGGAACGAATGCTTTTTTCTCTGGTTGGATATGATCAACAATTTCTTGTTGGAAATTAACCAATCGTTGAATTTCGCTATGTCCAAAGAAAATAGCTTCTAGCATTTCACTCTCAGTAATTTCACTAGCGCCCGCTTCAACCATGTTCACTGCATCTTTATGACCAGCAACTTCTAGGTCTAAACGCGACACTTCTTTTTGTGCTACCGTTGGATTGATTACGTATTCACCATCAATATATCCCACATTCACACCGGCAATAGGCCCTTGGAATGGAATGTCAGAAACACTCAATGCCATAGATGAACCTATCATAGCTGCCATTTCTGGTGAACAATCTGGATCAGCACTAAGTACAGTATTCATTATTTGAACATCATACTTATAACCTTTAGGGAACAATGGGCGGATTGGTCTATCAATTAATCGTGCAGTTAACGTTGCTTCATCGCTTGGACGACCTTCACGTTTCTTAAATCCACCTGGAATTTTACCAGCTGCATACATTTTTTCTTCATAGTTAACCATTAATGGGAAAAAGTCACCATCACGTGGTTCTTTTGAAGCTACTGCAGTAGATAAAACTACTGTATCACCATAACGAACGAGTACGGCACCATTAGCTTGTTTAGCAAGTTGACCTGTTTCAATCGTTAATGATCTGTTTGCCCATTCGGTTTTAAAAACTTTTTTCTCTTGAGACATTACGAATCTCCTCTCATATATCTATTAGTTCTATCATATCATTTCTTAGAATAATTTTATATTAGTATATTCCTTTTTAAAAAATAGCTGTTCTAAATTATAAAAAAGGGAAAGGACCCTAAAGGTTCTTTCCCTATCAATAAACGTCTTAAAATTAACGACGGATACCTAATGATTTAATTAATTCACGGTAACGTTGAACATCTTTGTCACGTAAATAGTTAAGTAAGTGTCTACGACGACCTACCATTTTTAATAATCCGCGACGTGAATGATGATCTTTTTTGTGTTCACGTAAATGTTCGTTTAATGCAGTGATTTCTGCAGTTAATACAGCGATTTGGACTTCTGGAGAACCAGTGTCTGCTTCGTGTGTACGATATTCTTTAATTAGTTCATTTTTGCGTTCTTGTGAAATTGCCATTGTCAATTTCCTCCTTTTAATTTTTATTCGCCTTTATCCGAGCAAAACGTCGGAGTCTCGAGCTGCCAAGGTAAAGGTGCATAAATGTGGATTACACATTCGACTTAAATATTATATGATAATTCATCACCAAAATCAACCGATAATAGATATTTTGCTTTTTCTTTATCTTTGTTCATCTGTTCAACTAAAGGATCTATTCCATCAAATTTAATTTCTGGTCTTAAATAGTGATGCCAATATACGGTTACACGTTCACCATAAATATTTTCACTAAAGTCGAATAAATTCACTTCAATAACTACTTGTGCTTTGGAAGGATCATGAAACGTCGGTTTAACCCCAACATTGGCTACGCCTCGATATGTTTCTTTGTTTACACCAATTTCCATGCTGACAGCATAAACGCCATTTTTCGGCAATACATAATCACCACTCGGTTGCACATTAGCCGTAGGGAAACCAATTGTTCTCCCTCGTTTTTCACCCTGAACAACTGTACCTTTAATACGATATCGGTAACCTAATTCTTCATTGGCCTTCTGCAAATCGCCTGTTTTAAGCGATTTTCTAATATCTGTTGTAGATATTTTTTCTGACTCAATCTCTTGTTTACTCACAACTGTTGTATTAAACTCAGACATTTCGTCAAGAATCATCATGTTCCCTTTACCGAATTTACCAAATGTAAAGTCAAAGCCAGCAATCACTTCTTTTACATTATTTTTGATAATATAATCCTGAATAAATTCTTCAGCCGTAACTTCAGCAAACTTAGATGAAAAATTAATAACGATACAATAATCTATACCATATGACTCTAAAATTTCCACCTTATCCTGAATTGGTGTTAAATAATCTGTTCTCTTTAATTTAGGATTTAATACAACTGAAGGGTGCGGATCAAATGTCATGACTGCTTTTTTTAAATTTTGGGATTTTGCTTTGGCATCTAATGTTTCAAATACTTTTGCATGACCTTTATGCATACCGTCAAAAAATCCAAAAGCCATCGCAACCGCTTCTGTTATATATTGATTATCTTGAATTGGATGAGCTACTTCTATCACTTTCATGTGTATGACTCCTTTAGTTAAACACTTTTTTAGGTTTAATTTCATCAAGTTTTTCTGGGTGTGGTTCATAAATTGCTAACACTTTATGTGTTTCATTATCGACCATTATAACGATGTCGTCTATATTTTGCTTGAACTCAGCTTTGTAAAACTTTTGTCCATTTAATATTTTTCCTTTAATGGCGTTATCAGTAATTAAAATTTGTTCAATACCTTTCAAACCATATTCTATAGGAAATAATTTCTCAAGTAACGTGTCATGCTCATGCAGTGACTTTATATCTTCAAGTGTTAGACTATCATTGATATCAAATCCACCACTTTGCGTACGTGTTAATTTTGACATATGTGCAGGTAGCCCAAGTGCTTTACCAATATCTGTGGCAAGTGTTCTAATATATGTACCTTTACCACATTCAACTATCATATCAAATTGACAAGTATCGTCTACAAAACGCAAATCTGAAATTCGATTAATTTGATAAATGTTGACCTTTCGCTCTGGTCTTTCAACTACTTGATTGTTTCTTGCATATTCATATAGTTTCTTACCATTTACTTTTACGGAAGAATACATTGGTGGAATTTGTATCAGCTCACCTTTAAATTGTTGTAAAACATCATCTATCGACTTAGCAGAAACATCTTGCTCATTAACAGCTGTTTGTTCTAATATTTCTCCAGTCTGATCTTCAGTCGTCGTTGTTATGCCCAAACTAACTGTAGCTTTATAAGTTTTACCCATTTCCATAATGTAGTCACTCACTTTCGTAGCACTGCCAATACAAATTGGTAGAACACCTGAAACTTCTGGGTCTAGCGTACCCGTGTGACCAACCTTTTTCGTTTTTAAAATTTTCCTCAACTTGAATACAACATCATGACTTGTTAATCCACGATCTTTAAACACCGGTAAAATCCCATTATACATTTTCAATTCACCTTCAGAGTCTCATTTTTATTATATATACTATACTAACATGTATTGATTTACGCGTTTATGTAAAAAAGAGCGAGACTGAAATCTATTCGATTTCAAGTTCTCGCTCCTACACTAAGAATCTACAATCTAAATTCAAATATTGAGCTAAATAGAATGTAATCATCCTGTGAAAATATATTAATCAATTGTCCACTTCATATTGAATCAAAGACACGTTAATTAATATTTAGTCTTTTTTATGCAAATCCTGAATCATTCTTTCGATTTTATTACCATAATCAATCGATTCATCATATTCAAAATTCAATTCTGGAATGATACGGAGTCTCATTCTAGAGCCTAATTCAGATTTTATAAAGCCTTTAGCTTTTTCTAAGCCTTTGAAGGTATCTGCTTTTTGTTTTTCATTACCTAAAACAGTTAAATAAACCGTTGCAATAGATAAATCATTGGTTAATTGTACGTCAGTAATTGTTAAAAAACCAATTCTTGGATCCTTAACTTTATTATTAGCGATATCCATGATTTCTTGTTTCATTTGTTCACCTACACGTTCTGCTCTCATATTCATATTTTTCACCTCACATATATCTTACTTCGTCAATTGTTTCCTTACTAACAAATTATATGACAGTTTATTTCATGACGTCAAACAAATATTATTACTTTGTATTCCCTTTTATCGAATCAGTAGAGTTATGTTTGTCATTACAATATATTGCATGTCATATATAAATACAACATATTATATGACAGTTGAGCATAATTTTAATTCCTAACTGTTAATTTTTGAAACATTATTTCATAAGAACGCTATAATTTTATATTTAAATTGCCTAAGCGATGAATTTTTATGCTTAAGTGTAAATGGCATGTGTTTTTCATCAAAGCCATCAACTTTAGTACGTCAATTCATAATGATTTTACACATTTATAAAAATATAGTGCTATACTATAAAACTAATCGATATTATAATTGATTTGATTTTAAAACTTTAGGAGTTGCATCTTTTTTGGAAAAACCAGAACGTCTGCTCTATATTTACACCCGATTACTAAATGGTAAAACGATAAGCAAAGAAGCCTTGTCACAAAAACTACAAGTTAATATACGTACGATTCAAAGAGACATTAGTGATATAAATAATTTTATTTATGAAGATCATGAATGGCATGGTCTTGAAGGCAAAGTAATATACGATACTACAATTGAAAAACATCGCTTAAAGATTGATAGATATAAATTTAAAAATAATAGATTGCTAAATCTTATTTTTCGAATGAAAGATTTCACCCCGGTTATTCATGAAGATACATATAATCTCATTCGTGGTTTGAATGCTAATTCAAATCTAGCAGAAAAATTATTATCTAATAAATTATTAAGCCAATTCAAAATACATCGTGAACTCAATGAGTCTACTTTAATCTATAAAATTCAACTTGCAATCGAGAATAATCATAAACTCACTATACAACTTGATAATGTCGAGCTCCCTAACATCATTCCAATTTATACGCGCTATTTTGATAACGTGTATTGGATTACGTACTTATATGAGGGAGAAATATATACGCGTGATTTAACAACAATTACAGATATTAAACTAACAAATCAAGTATTTGAACGCGATATCTTTAATCATATTAAACAAGTGAAACTGCTAGTGAAAGATGATATTTGGCCAGAAATAAAGAGACAATTCATTATCTTAGATACTACTCCTTCAGCAGATGGGACTATCGTTAACCTAATTATTTCAAAAGAAGAAAGTATGCATTTAGCGTATCTATATCCTCAGGCTATCATACTTCTACAACCACAATCCTATGTCGATGAATTTAAAAGAAAAATACAAGTTTTATTCAATAATTACGACATTTAAAAAAAGCTTACAGTTAGTGATACACACATACTATAAGCTTTTTTATTTATTAGTTAGAATTAGAAAATTCATATCTCATAGAATCCATTTTCTTGTGAAAATCAGAATCACCATTTTCGCGTGCAGCCTTTTGTTCTTGATTCCATTTGTAATACTCAATTTTTGATAACGCTTGTTTTTTTCTCAGACGTTCCCTATGCTCTTTATAACTCAATACGTTACATAACGTAAGATGTCTATTTTGTTTAGAAGATAATACAAATAGGTTTTCAATTAAATATTCACAAATATCACTATCCGCAAAATTTTTGAAAATGGATATATATAATTCTTCCTCACTTACGATATAAATTCGTTTTTTATCATCTTTTAGCATTTTAATTAACAAGTTAAAATTTTGCCTCTGGGAAGGAAGTATATATTTAAATGATAAGAAATCTTTCGGTATACCTGCTGCATGACCTGTTTGATAAGGGAAAAATTTAATAACCATTAAACGATTAGGGTCAATATTAAAGTATTTTAAAGTTGACGCATTACTATATAAATATTTTACAAACCATCTATGGCGATCAATATAAGGTAAAAATAATTTTTGACCCTCAAATGTTAATTTACCTTGAATATCTAACAAGATCCTCTTTCTATACTCTATTGCTTCAGCTTCAGGCAAACTGAGTTCGTATGTTTTAAAATCATTTTCGGGTTGTTTTTTTAATATAACGATATCTGCAATTTCAGGATTTCCAAAATAAGGTCGCGCAGTCGCAGGATTAAGTTCAGCATTTTCGAATGTCACTTTTTGTCTATTTTTATTAACTGTCACTTTACCATTAGCGAAATCAATCATTTTCTTAAATCTTGGAATTTCCATAAAATTTTCACCGAAATGTTTTTTTATATATTCTAAATCTCTAGGATGTAAAAATGCTGTAGTATCATTATTTTTAATGATTGCTTTTAATGTCGATTCATCATAAATAGAGTTATATTGATCTAAATATTGTTGCCAGAATTCATTTATTTCTTTTAAATATTCACTCATCATTTATAACCTCCTATTTATTCTAAGTTTAATCATGCACATAGACAGCCAGTGTCAGCCAATATAAATAAAGGTAATTTTACAATATTTTTTATATCTAATTTACAACTATAAAAACATCTATTAATTATATAAAATAGTGCGATAACATTTCTATGTTTCAATTATTTAATTTTAATATCTTTTGATATTAATTGTTTAATAAACTATAAACGACGTATACTTAAAATTCGAATCACTGATAAGCCATCGAATTTTGGAATATATATTATATAACAACATAATACGTAAAATCAACATCCCTGATATTTTTCACATCTACTATCAACACTCTCTTTTATACGATGCTTCAGAGTACGAAAGCTTTACATCATTATCAAATATAATCTATTTAGTTGTTAACAGATATACTCTCATCGATTCATAAACATATCTTAATTAAATCTAAAAGTCCCTAATGATGACTGATGGTGACTCAATTTACGCCCTTATACAGAAACTTCATTGATAATAAAAAAGCACGCCAAAAATGAGATTTTAATCTCACTTTTGGCGTGCTTATGATGATTTCAATAAAGAAAATGATTATCGTTAGTCTGAGGTGATTATATGCCTGAATCTTTATTTTAATTTAAATTTTATCTTTTAATTTCTACCATTTCGAACGCTTCAATGATGTCACCTTCTTTAAGGTCATTATACTTTTCAATTGTGATACCACATTCGTAACCTTGAGCTACTTCTTTTGCGTCATCTTTAAAACGCTTCAATGTGTCTAGTTCACCTTCGAATTGTACAATGCCGTCTCTAATGACACGTACACCTGCATTACGAGTGATTTTACCATCAATAACATAACTACCTGCAATTGTACCGACTTTAGAAACTTTGAAAGTTTGACGAACTTCTGCTTGCCCAATAACTTGTTCTTCAAATTCTGGATCTAGCATACCTTTCATTGCTGATTCTATTTCTTCTATAACGTTGTAAATGACACGGTGTAAACGCATATCTACGCCTTCATTATCTGCCGCACGTTTTGCACCAGTATCTGGTCGAACATTGAAACCGATAATAATACCGTTAGAGGCATTAGCTAAAGTAACGTCTGATTCATTTATAGCACCTACAGCTGTGTGTATAATACGCACATTAACGCCTTCAACATCTATTTTCATCAATGACGCAGCAAGTGCTTCAACTGAACCTTGAACGTCACCTTTGATGATGACATTAAGATCTTTCATTTCACCTTGTTTCATTTGTTCAAATAAATTATCTAATGAAACACTCTTACTTTCTTGACGTTGTTGCATCACATTAGCTTCATGGCGTGCTTCACCAATACGTCTTGCTTGTTTTTCATCTTTAAATACAACAAATCTGTCACCAGCTTGTGGCACATCATTAATACCAGTAATTTCAACTGGTGTAGAAGGACCAGCCGTTTTAATACGTTGGCCTAAATCATTAACCATTGCACGAATTCTACCATACGTGTTACCAACTACGAGTGAATCACCCACATTGAGTGTACCATTTTGAACTAATAATGAAGCAGACGGACCGCGTGACTTATCTAATTCAGCTTCAATCACTGTACCTACAGCATTTTTTTCTGGATTAGCTTTTAATTCTTGTACTTCTGAAGTCAATACAATCATTTCTAATAAATCTTCAATACCGTCGCCACTTAATGCTGAAAGTGGAACGAAGATTGTATCGCCACCCCAGTCTTCTGGAATTAAACCGTATTCAGTTAATTCTTGCATCACACGGTCTGGATTTGAAGTAGGTTTATCAATTTTGTTTACAGCTACAATTGTTGGCACTTCAGCCTCTTTGGCATGATTTATTGCTTCAATTGTTTGAGGCATTACCCCATCATCAGCTGCCACTACTAAAATAGTAATATCGGTAACTTGAGCACCACGTGCACGCATTGTTGTAAAAGCAGCGTGACCAGGTGTATCAAGGAAAGTGATTTTTTTGCCATCATTTTCAATTTGGTAAGCACCGATATGTTGTGTAATACCACCAGCTTCTCCAGCTGTCACTTTCGTATGACGAATAGAATCTAATAACGTCGTTTTACCATGGTCAACATGCCCCATGATTGTAACTACTGCTGGACGTTCTATTGCATTTTCATCTTCTGTTTCATCATCAAAATAAATCGCCAAGTCTTCTTCATCAACTACGATTTCTTTTTCAATTTCAACACCATAATCGTCTACAATAAGTTCTAATGTTTCGTCATCTAATGATTGATTGATATTAGCCATGATACCTAATAAGAATAATTTTTTGATAATACCTGAAGAATCAACATTTAATTTTTCAGCAAGTTCACCAACTGTTATGCCATCTTGGTAGGTAATTTTTGATGGCATTTCTTTTGGTTCTTCTTGTTTAGGTTGTTTGTTATTTTTATTATTTTTGTTGTTCTTGTTATTTTTATTATTTTTCTTATTATTCGGCTTATTATTTTGGTTACCTTTATTAGATTGGTTACCTTTATTGTGAGTTGTTTGTTGTTTATTTTGAGTATTCTTTTGTTGTGATTTCTCACTTTGTTCTGCTTTTTCTGGTTTGTAAATTTTATCTAAAGCTTTAATTTGGTCGTCTTCTAACGTTTGCATATGACTCGTTACCTCAACGTCCATTTTTTTCAATTCATCAATAATTTCTTTACTTTTAATTTTTAAATCTTTTGCGTATTCGTAAATTCTTTTTTTACTCATATAGTCACTCCTTACGATATTCATCAATCATTGACAATAACTTTTTAGCAAAGCCTTGATCAGTGATTCCAATGTTTACACGTTCTGCTTTACCCAAAGCTTGTCCTAATTCAGCTCTCGTTCCAAATATACGTAATGATATATGGTAACTTTCACATTTGTTCTGTATCACTTTAATTGTGTTATCAGAAGCATCCGTTGCAATGATTACGAGCTTTAGTTTGTTCTTTTTCAAATCATTTAAAATAACTGATTCACCTGTTTTTACTTTTCCAGCACGCATTGCTAAACCTAAAAAATTTACGATTTGTTCTTTGGTCATTTAGGTATCTCTTCACGGTATATAAGACGTATAATTTCTTTATACACAGGCTCTAATGTATCAGCATCAGCTTTAAAATACTTTTCTAAAACACCTTTTTGTTGAGCTTCTTCTACTAGCTTAACATCCTTTGATACGTAGGCACCACGACCTTGTTGTTTACCTGTCGCATCAGCAAAAATTTGCTCATCTTTATTGATTACAACTCGAATCATGTCATTTTTAGGATGCATTTCATTTGATAGTATACATTTACGCATTGGAATTTTTTTCTTTTTCATAAAGTATCCACTCCAATTTATTTTTCTGCGTCTTCGTCTTCTATTTCAACTGTCTCTGTTGGTTGCGATTCAGTAGTATCTTCTTCTACTTCAATATTTTCAGACGACACAACATCATCTAATTGCATTTCATCTTCTTCATTTAATGCTTCTTCTGCAGGATAAACGCCTGCTGCTCTCGCATCAGTTTCTGATTTAATATCGATCTTCCAACCAGTTAATTTTGCTGCTAATCTCGCGTTTTGACCGCGTTTACCAATTGCTAGTGATAATTGATAGTCAGGGACAACAACGACTGTTGATTGATTTGGCTCATCCACGATAACCTGTAGCACTTGTGAAGGGCTTAATGCATTCTTAACAAATACCTTAGGATCTTCATTCCATTGAACAATATCAATTTTTTCGCCACCAAGTTCTTCTACAACCGCTTCTACACGTGCACCTTTAGCACCAACACATGCGCCAACTGCATCAATATCAGGGTTATCAGAATGCACACTGATTTTAGAGCGATCTCCTGCTTCACGTGCAACAGATTTAACAATAACTGTACCATCAAATATTTCAGGCACTTCTTGTTCAAATAAACGTTTTAATAAGCCTGGATGACTTCTAGAAACATAAATTTGTGGACCTTTTGTAGTTTGTTCAACCTTATTTACGTACACTCTAATTCTTTCATTCGGAATATAGCTTTCATTTGGGCTTCTTTCAGCTTCAGATAGTACAGCTTCAGTACGCCCTAAATTCACATATACATAACGGTGGTCTACTCTATCAATTAAACCTGTTACAATATCATCTTCTTTATCGATGAATTCATCGTAAAGGATTTCGCGTTCTGCATCACGTAAACGTTGCATAACAGCTTGTTTCGCTGCTTGCGCACCTACACGACCAAAGTCACTTGGCGTTACATCTTCTTCGTAAATATCACCAATTTCATAGGCTGGATTTTTTACTAATGCAGTATCTAAACTAATTTCTTCTCTATCATCCATTGATTCTTCAACCACTTCTTTACGAGCGATTACTTTGAAACTACCTTGATCCATATTTAATTCTACGCGTACAGTTCTCGCGCTATCGTAGTTCTTTTTATAAGCAGTGATTAAAGCTGCTTCAATGGCATCGATCAATACTTCTCTAGGAATCTTTTTTTCTTTTTCTAAGTACTCAGTAGCTAATAATAATTCATTACTTGACACGACTTATCATCCTCCTCATCACGTTATATCATTACAGCATGGCGTGCTTTTGCGATTTTATTTCTTGGAATTTCAATTTGCTTTGTTTTAGCCTTTTCTTTAACTTCCATAACAATGTTTGTTTCATCAACAGATTGTAAAATACCTAACCATTCTTTAGAACCTTCAATTGGTGCATATAAAGAAACAAATACTGGTTTTGTTATTGCATTTTGGAAATCTTTTTCTTTTTTAATTGGTCTTTCAGCACCAGGTGACGCGACATCTAAATAATACATTTCTTGTATAGGATCTTCCGCGTCCATGACTTCGCTGATTTTTTCAGAAGCTAGCGCACAATCGTTTAAATCAACGCCGCCTTCTTTATCTATAGATACTCTTAAAAAATGGTCTTTTCCTTCTTTGGTAAACTCAACTTCTACTAATTCAAAATTTAAGTCGTTAAGGACAGGTTGAATGATAGTCTCAACTTGCTCAGTTATTTTACTCATGCTGACCTCCTTTTTTGGCAAATAGAAAAGAGCGGGTATTATGCCCACTCTTTCTGCCTGAGTCTAATTTTTTAAGCACTATTATTATACCATATGTTCATTTTCTATACAAATAACTATATTTGTTAAACGGCACAATGACAACTTACTTAAGTTATTCTCAAATTTACTTATATTTAATTAATGTCAAATTCAAGTAAAATATATCAACCTCTTATACTTTTACTAAATCTATAAAATAATACACTTAATTGAAATCTAAATAGTCTCTAGTAAATCATATTTAAGGATTACATATCAAAAATGGAAAGCTGTGCTTTATCTGGCAAATTAGGTAATGAACCTAATTCATCTAGATACTCAATAACTTTTTGAGATAAACCAGCTTTTTTATTTAAATCTTCTTTAGATAAGAAAGGCCCTTCATCGCGCGCTTCTACAATTCTTTGTGCAACATTTTCACCTAAACCTGGTACAGCAATAAATGGAGGAATTAAAGTATCCCCTTCGATTATGAATTCAAATGCTTTGCTCTTCTCTAAACTGATTGGTTGCATTCGGTAGCCACGTTGTGCCATCTCGTTCATAATCTCAAGCACCGTTAACGTATCTTTTTCTTTTTTTGCTAAATCCATATAACGTGAATACATATCATTTACCGTGTTACGTATACTTTCTTTATCTTTAATCATTGAGATTAAATCAAAGTCTGAAGCACGTACAGTAAAGTAACTAGCATAGTAATATAATGGATAGTGCACTTTGAAATAAGCAATACGTACAGCCATTAGTACATAAGCTGCTGCGTGGGCTTTAGGGAACATGTATTTAATCTTTCTACATGAGTCTAAGTACCAATCTGGCACTTCATTATCAACCATCGCTTCTACCATATCATCAGTTAAACCTTTACCCTTACGAACAAATTCCATTGTTTTAAAGGCTAATGAAGGTTCCAAACCGTTATACATCAAGTAGACCATGATATCATCACGACAACAAATTACACTTGCTAAATCGCATTTACCAGAGCGTATTAAATCCTGTGCATTACCTAACCATACATCCGTACCATGAGATAGCCCTGAAATTCTAACTAATTCAGAAAATGTTGTTGGTTTCGTATCTTCTAACATTTGTCTAACAAATCCAGTTCCGAATTCTGGTACACCAAATGTACCTGTTTTACATAAAATTTCATCGGAAGTGACACCTAAAGGCTCTGGCGAACTAAAAATGCCCATCGTCTCCTTATCATCTACTGGAATCGTTTTTGGATCAATACCTGACAAATCTTGCAACATACGTATCATAGTAGGATCATCGTGACCCAGTATATCCAATTTCAACACATTATCATGAATGGAATGGAAATCAAAGTGCGTTGTCATCCAAGAAGAACCTTGATCATCTGCTGGGAATTGAACAGGTGTAAAATCGTAAATATCCATATAATCGGGAACAACAATAATACCACCTGGATGTTGTCCAGTCGTACGTTTAACACCAGTACAACCTTTTACAAGTCTGTCTATTTCTGCTCCTCGTTTATGAATACCTTGATCGTTTAAATATCCCTTCACAAAACCAAAAGCAGTTTTTTCTGCAACCGTACCGATCGTTCCCGCACGAAATACTTTATCTTCACCAAATAGCTCTTTAGTATAGTTATGCGCTTCAGGTTGATATTCACCACTAAAGTTCAAGTCAATATCAGGTACTTTATCCCCTTTAAATCCTAAGAAAGTTTCGAATGGAATATCCTGGCCTTCTTTAATCAAATCACAACCGCACGATTCACATTTCTTGTCTGGTAAATCGAATCCAGAACCAACAGAACCATCATCAAAGAACTCACTTTGCTTACACTCTGGACAAATATAATGTGGTGGTAGGGGATTCACTTCTGTAATTTCAATCATTGTTGCCACAAAGCTCGAACCAACAGAACCACGTGAACCTACTAAGTAACCATCATTCAGTGATTTTTTAACTAATCTTTGAGAAATTAAATATATTACTGAGAAACCATTACCTATAATACTTTCCAATTCTTTCTCTAAACGATCAATGACAATCTGTGGTAAATCATCGCCGTAAAGTGCTTTTGCATTATCGTAACTCATTTCACGTATTTCTTCATTCGCACCTTCCATTCTCGGTGTGAATAGTTCATCTTTAATTGGTACGACACGTTCTATTTTATCTGCTAAATCATTCGTATTCTGAACTACAAGTTCATATGCTTTTTCCTCACCTAAAAAGTGTAATTCATCTAACATTTCATCCGTTGTTCTAAAATGCGCTTTTGGTAAAGTAGAGCGATTTAATGGATTACCCGGTTGAGCGGCAATTAATATTTTACGAGCAATCGCATCATGTTCATTTAAATAATGTGCATTACCTGTTGCAATCACTGGAATATTATTTACATCCCCCGCTCGAATTAAACGATTATAAATTTCATGTAAAGTTTCATTATCTCTTACTAGCTCTCTATCAATTAGATCTTGATAAAGTGCTGGCGGTTGAACCTCAATAAAATCGTAATATTTGGCAATTCGCTCTACTTGAGACTGGTCTTTTTGCATAACTGCTGTAAATACTTCGCCCTCATCACACGCAGAGCCTACAAGTATTCCTTCTCTATACTCATCCAACAAGGAACGTGGAATTCTTGGTGTACGGTAATAATATTGAACAAGAGAAGCACTCACAATTTTAAATAGATTTTTCAAACCATCTTGGTTCTGCACAATGAGTGTTACATGATTTGGTCGTGCACGCTTATACGCATCTTCATTTGACAATGACGTATTGATATCTTGATGGTTGTGAACACCAAGCGCTTCTAGTTGCTTAAGCATTTTTATGAACATATAGGCCGTTGCTTCTGTATCATATATCGCTCTATGGTGTTGCGTTAATTCAACTCCGTATTTTTTAGCTAAGAAATTTAAGCCATGCTTACCATATTCTGTATTAATTGTTCTAGATAATTCTAATGTATCAATGACACCGTTCGTGGAAGCACCAATGCCAACGTGTTCATAGCCTGTATCGATGAAACCCATATCAAATGATGCATTATGCGCTACAAAAATGGCGTCGCCTACCCATGATTTAAACTCAGTGAGCACTTCTTCTATTTCAGGGGCATCTACTAACATGTCATCTGAAATATGCGTTAAGTTTTTAATTGTTTCTGACAATCGTTCATGAGGATTACTGAATCGTTCAAATTTATCAATAATTTCGCCATCTTTTACTTTAACAGCTGCAAGTTCAATAATTTTATCGTATTGATTTGAAAGTCCCGTTGTCTCAACGTCAAATACTACATAAGTAGCTGTTTTTAGGTCACAATCTTTTGGTTTATATGCGATTGGTACACCATCATCTACCAGCATACCTTCCATGCCATAAATCATTTTAATTCCTTTTTTTTCGGCAGCACTATGTGCATCTGGGAATGCTTGCACAACATTATGGTCTGTTACCGCAATGGCTTTATGTCCCCATTTCGCAGCTTGATCTACATAATCTGATATGTTTGGAATACCATCCATTTGACTCATTGACGTATGTAAATGGAATTCAACACGTTTGTCTTCAGCTTTATCTTGTTTTGTAGCTTTTTTTATTTCTTCGATATCTGACATCATCATAACTAGGTCACGTACAAATGTATCTTCCTCAATACGCCCTTGTGCACGAACCCATTTACCTACACTTAAAGCTTTAAAATGCGCTAAATCATCTTTATTTTTACGTGTGAACATTTTCAGGACAAGAGAATCTGTATAATCTGTTACTTTTAATTCTACAATATGACGCCCACTCTTCAATTCTTTTAAATTGATATCGAAAATAACACCTTCTACAGCAGCTTTAAATTCTTCTTCGATAATTGAGTCAATTTGACGTACATTTTCAACTTGGATTGGTTTACCAATTTGACATTTTGAAACATCACTTTCGTTATTGTCCTGTTGTTTTGCTTTTTCAGCCTTCATTTTCTCTAATTTTTCTGTTGCTTCACGCGCACTTTTCTCATCTTCTTCTTGAATATGTGCTTCTAATGACGCTAAATCCCCATCGTTAACTGCACTATCTGTTTCGAAAACGACTTTACTTATATTAAACCCACACTGTTGGTATGCTGCAATCAAACTACCATTACACGCTTTATCAAAGTGATCTCGTTCAACATCGTTTTGGCACATGACTTTTAATACATCACCTGACATAATTAAGCGTTTTTGTTTTAATTGTCCTTTTACTTTGGGTGATAATTTTGTTTGATCAATACAGTGGCTAAAATATTTTATTGCAAATTCATCTTGATTTGTTTTATCTTTTACCGTGAAATTACATTTTACATCTGCAATCGTTCTAAATTCTTCAATGATTGCACCTTTAAAAAGCAAATAATTTTCAATTGTTAGAAAATGTGGGAATGTAATTTGAAATACCCAAGTTCGATCTGATGTTTTGACATCAACACGTGTTAATTCACTATTTTCCAATATTTCTGAATCTAAATGCTCAGCAATTTTGATTTGGTCAGCTAGTATTTTAAATTTTTCCTCATTTGTCATTGCCATGACGATAACCACCTTACTATTAATTACACTACTTTTCTTATATATAGATACTTATATTTTATGACGGTGTATGTATGAATTTACATGTTCTATACTATAACGGAATATCTAAAAATTTCTATTAGTTCAACTTGTCGCACTATGATATTACTTTACATGAATAACAAAAGAGTCTGAGACACAAATAGATGTCTCAGACTTTTTAGTCAATTGGCAGTAGATGTAAAGTCTCACTCTTATACATGAGCTTCAATTCAAGTAATCATCTACCCTAGTCATAATTGTCAAGCTGGGACAATGAAACCTTTTGAAAAATTCGGTTTCTACCTATCTCCCATATTTATACTTTTTAACGCACAGTTTACTTTGTATATTATAACAAATTATCCTAGTTCCTGCTCTAAAATTAGATATTAGAATACAATGTGTTTACATAATTAATTAAATTATCCACATAGACCTCTTCACTTTCACCTGTATCACGACGTTTCACTTCTACTATACCCTCTGCTGCATTTTTACCAACAACCACACGCACTGGCAATCCAATTAAATCAGCATCATTAAATTTAACACCTGCACGTTCTTTACGATCGTCATATAAAACATCGTAGTTTTCTTTTAACTGGGTATATAATTGATCTGCTAATTCACGTTGATCATCTTTTTTAGGATTAATCGTAATTAAGTGTAAATCAAATGGTGTTACAGATTTTGGCCAAATGATGCCATTTTCATCATTGTTTTGTTCAACAATCGCACTTAATGTTCTTGATACGCCAATTCCATAACAACCCATTAATAGTGGCTGTGCTTTACCTTGATTATCTAAAAATGTTGCATTCATTGATTCAGAGTATTTCGTTCCTAATTTAAATACCTGTCCAACTTCAATGCCCTCTGCAAAGCGAGCTGGTCCGGAGCCATCTGATAATGGTTCACCTTCTAATATAAATCTAAAGTCTCCGAAAGCATCAACTTCGAAATCACGACCAATATTAGCATTTAATAAATGATAGCCATCTTCGTTTGCACCAACGACAATATTATTTAAATCTTGAATGAAATTATCGGCATAGACTTTAATCTCTTTATCAAAAACTGGACCTAGCGAGCCAGGTTTTGCACCTAAAAGATTAACAATTTCGTCTTCAGAAGCTAATTCAATATTATCCGTACCAAAGTATGCTTTTAACTTAATATCATTCAATTCATGGTGACCACGAACTAAGACCATAATAAATTCTCCATCTATTTTAAATACCATAGATTTAGTAATTTCGTCTAAGGGTTTGTCTAAGAATGTAGCCAGTTCTTGCGCAGTATGAATATTTGGTGTTTCTATTTTTGTTAATGGTTGTAAATCTTCATGTTTTTCATTGGCTTGATAGACTACTTCCGCTTTTTCAATATTTGCAGCATAGTCACTCTGTTCACTATACACAATCGTATCTTCGCCGATTTCACTTAGTGCCATAAATTCATGTGTGTGACTGCCACCAATTGCTCCTGAATCTGCAACAACTGGTCGCGCATTAATACCAACACGTTTAAATATGCGACCGTATGCGTTATACATGTCTTGATAAGATGCATCTAGAGAGTCCTCATCCGCATGGAACGAATAAGCATCTTTCATGATAAATTCTCTACCACGTAACAAACCGAAGCGTGGACGCTTTTCATCTCTGTATTTAGATTGTATTTGGAATAACGTAAGTGGTAATTGTTTGTATGACTTCAATTCATCTCTAACGATGGACGTTACAACTTCCTCATGTGTTGGTCCTAATGCAAATTCACGTCCGTTACGATCTTGTAAACGCATCAGTTCTGGACCGTAAGCACTCCAGCGACCTGACTCTTCCCATAATTCTGCTTGTTGTAATGCAGGCATTAAGATTTCAACCGCATCTATGCGTTCCATTTCTTCACGCACAATTGCTTCAATATTATTCAGTACGCGTGCAGCTAAAGGTAAATAACTATAGATCCCACTTGTACTTTGTTTAATTAAACCAGCTTTCAGTAATAAACGATGGCTCAGTGCTTCTGCTCCTGCTGGTACTTCTTTCATTGTTGGAATAAATACCTTTGATTGTTTCATTTAACTACCTCTCTCCCTTTTATAAGAAATAACGTTGAATATCGTTCCATGTCACTAAGACCATTATAATAAGTACAAAAACAGCACCAATCGCAATAATTGTTGTTTCGGCTTTCTTATTAACCGGTTTTCTAAATATCGCTTCATATATGACGAATAAAATACGGCCACCGTCTAGTGCAGGTATTGGTAACAAGTTCATTAAGCCTAGATTAACACTTAATAGTGCCGTCCAAGAAATTAAATTAATGATACCTGTTTTAACTACTGAATCCACAGTGTGATATATACCAACTGGTCCGTTTAGCATATCGAAAGAAAAATGACCAGTAAATATGCTGGCAATCATACTTACAATAGCTGTAAATATTAATTTACCCGCCTCTAGTGATCGTTCAACACCAGCTGCAATTGGTTTAAATATTGTATGTTCGGTACTTGCACTATAGCCTAATAAATATCTAGTTTGTGTATTAGTTTTCGTTACTTTTTGTTCTACTTTTTTAGGCTTGATATCCATCGTATGTGTTTTTCCATCACGTTCAACCGTAACTTCTGTCTTATTATCTTTAATATTTTTTACAACACTATCTATATCGCCTTTATTTTTAATTTTTTTATCATCTAATTTAACAATTTTATCACCAGATTTAAGACCAGCTTGTTGTGCCGGTGAATCTTTCATGACTTCATCAATGCCATTTGTCGGTGTACCTTGATAATACGCAAGACCGATAAATAATACCAATGTAAGTAAGAAGTTAAATAGTGGTCCAGCAAATAATGTTAAAAACTTTTGATAAGGCTTTTTATACGTGAATTGTCTATCTTTTGGTGCAATTTGAATTAAGCTACCATTTTCAACAAAATATGATTTTTTAGCAATATTATACCTATGACGTTCTTGATCATAAGGCGTTACACCTTCGATATACAAGCCATCTTTAAAATCACATTGTTTCACTTCTATCGCTTCAATTTGTTGGAATTTATGTTGGTCATCCAAAATGATATGTGTAATTTCATCTTTATCATTCAATTTTATTTTAACATGCATACCTGGTTGTACCGGCGGTTCTTCCAAACCATCACCAGCCATACGCACATAACCACCAACTGGTAATAGTCGTATCGTATATAATGTTTCATTTTTTCTAAAACTAAATATTTTAGGTCCCATACCAATAGCAAATTCTGGACACATAATTCCTGCGCGTTTAGCAAAAAACATATGCCCATATTCATGTACGGTTACGAGGACACCAAAAACAATGATAAAAGAAATAATTGTTACTAGAAAACTCAATTTGATACACCTCATATTTTCTTAATAAATTAACTGCATGTTGGATAACATGCAATGTGTCAGTAATGTATACTACCAACTTTAAGTTATAAAAGTATACCACAACTATACTTTGTCATACACGTAACTCTAATCATTTTTATTCAACAGTTATCAACATGCTAA
Source organism: Staphylococcus sp. LKG3-1 (assembly GCF_048568385.1). NCBI lineage: Bacteria > Bacillati > Bacillota > Bacilli > Caryophanales > Staphylococcaceae > Staphylococcus > Staphylococcus sp. LKG3-1. The sequence goes on along the minus strand of NZ_CP183796.1, from coordinate 357,263 downwards.
CTTATAAATATTGAAAATTTAATTTAGCATTGTGAAATCTTTCGACCTTGTCAAAAGGAGTTAAGAATATCATTAACTGTTATTAAATAACCAGTTATTTCAATCCATTAACTCCTTTCGCATTTTTATAAAATTATAAAAGTCATATCGTAAATGTATTATATTTGAATTAATAAAATATTTAATAATGGTAAGACAAACATAAAACTATCAAAACGATCTAAAATGCCACCGTGACCTGGTAAAATTCTTCCAGAATCTTTTACGCCAAAGTGACGCTTGAACCCTGACTCTACTAAGTCACCCAATTGACCAAACATGCTTAAAATAATCGTAATGATTAGCAATAACCATAGTGAGATATTGAAATCTACAAAGATCATCATTACTAGCGGTACGATTAAACTACAAATCAAACCACCTACAAAGCCTTCAACAGTTTTGTTAGGGCTAATGACTGGCCATAATTTGTGTTTACCCATCAATCTACCAAAAATATACGCACCTGTATCAGTTAACCAAACCACTAAAAACGCAAATAATATGTAATGTAAACCCTCTGAGCGTGTTTCATATAAATACATAAATCCGATACCTACATATGCGATGGACATTAGACAAAATGCCGCATCCATAAAGCTGAATCTATTTTTAGAAAGTACTGTATAACTTAATAAAATAAAACTCATTGCTATTAACGATTTTAATTGAAGGTCGTTAACCCAGCTCCCCGCGTCTTGAGGTAACATAATGATTAAAATACCTAATGCACTAATTATCCCTGGTATTGATAAGAACTTAATCATATTCATATTAAGCAATTCTTTTAAAGCGATGAATGCCAATAAATATGAAAATAGCATTAGAATAAGGCCACCCTTAAGTAAAACTGGGAGGAAAACGATAAGTGCTATAATTGCCGTTAAAGTTCTAACTTTCATACTATTCTCCTAACTATTTATAATCCACCAAATCGGCGCTGCCTTGATTGATAAATTTTAATACAATTTATTAATTCTTCTTTATCGAAATCTGGCCATAGCTTTTCATTGAAAATAAATTCACTGTAAGATACTTGCCAAATAAGGAAATTGCTTATTCTTTGTTCACCTGATGTTCTTATCAAAAGATCTGGGTCAGGATATGCATGTGTCATCAAATGATCATCAATCATCTGTTCTGTAATGTCATCACTAGTTAATCCTTTAGCAGTTAGTTCATCATAGATTGTTTTCACACTGTTTAATATTTCAGCACGACCACCATAATTAATCGCGAAGATTAATTTTAAACCTGTATTATCTTTAGTATCTTCTTTGGCTTTAGCGATTGCTTTGAGTGTAGATGATGGCAAATATTCCATAAAACCAATTGTCTCGACTTTTACATTATTTTCTATCAACTCTGGTAGAAATGTTTTTAAAAAGTTAACTGGCAAGTTCATGATATAATTGACTTCATTTTCAGGTCTAGTCCAATTTTCTGTAGAAAATGCATACAATGTTAAATATTTAATTCCAATATCACTAGCAACTTTTGTGATTTTTTTAACTGTTTGCATACCTTGATAGTGACCTTTAATTCTAGGCAATTTTCTTTGTTTTGCCCAGCGACCATTACCGTCCATGATTATAGCAACATGTTCAGGTATGTTATGTAAGTCCAAGCCAAACTCTGATTGGATTGGCTGATTTTTATTTTTTTTAATTAACTTTTTAAACATGGTATTTCCTCCGAGCGTGATCATCTATGTTTATTATAATAGGTTCTATATGCAATTATCTACCATTTTATCATACTAGATTGTTGCATTGAATAAACAAATAAAAAAACTGTACCAAAGTCTGATTTGATACAGTTCAGATAAGAATATGATTAGCCTCTTAATCAGCAACAATATAAGTTCAATTATATCGCCTTAATGATTGAAGCCATTATCATCATTACCATGTTTATACTGACATAATATCTTGTTCTTTTTCTTCTAACAATTTTTCAACTTCTTTAATTGAATCGTCAGTTAATTTTTGTACATCATCTGTTTGTGTTCTTAAATCATCTTCAGTGATGTCAGAATTTTTTTGTTGTTTTTTAAGCTCATCGTTTGAGTCACGACGCACATTTCTTACTGCAACTTTAGCGTCTTCGCCAATTTTTTTAACATCTTTAACAAGCTCTTTACGACGTTCTTCAGTTAATGCTGGTACACTGATACGGATAACTTCTCCATCACTTGAAGGATTAACACCTAAGTTAGCTGCATTGATTGCTTTTTCAATATTGCCAACTGATGATTTATCATATGGAGAAATGACTAATAAACGTGCTTCTGGCACACTAATACTAGCAAGTTGTTGAACTGGTGTTGGCGCACCGTAATAATCAACATTTACACCATTTAATAAGTTTGAATTCGCTCTACCAGCACTGATATTAGCTAATTCTCTTGAAAGATTGTCTATTGATTTTTGCATTTTTGATTTCGTTTCATTAATAATGTCACTCATAGTCATACACCTCTAATTATTTTGTAATCAATGTTCCTATTTTTTCACCCATGACAGCGCGTTTAATATTACCTTCTTCAGTTATTGAAAATACATTTAATGGAATATTATTATCCATGCAGAATGATGAAGCTGTTGAATCCATAACTTGTAAACCTTCTTGTAACATTTGGATATGCGTTAGGTGCTCATATTTGATTGCATTTGGATCTACTTTCGGATCAGCAGAATAAACACCGTCGACATTATTTTTGCCCATTAAGATAACATCAGCTTCAACTTCAGCTGCACGCAATGCTGCAGTTGTGTCAGTAGAGAAGTAAGGGTTACCTATACCGGCTGCAAAGATGACCACACGATTTTTTTCTAAATGTCTGATTGCACGACGACGAATATAAGGTTCTGCAACTTGTTTCATTTCTATTGAAGTTAAAACACGTGTATCACATTCTAATTGTTCGAGGCTATCTTGTAATGCTAATGCATTCATTACTGTAGCTAACATACCCATGTAGTCTGCTGTACCACGATCCATGCCTAAATCGCTACCAGTTTTACCTCTCCAAATATTACCGCCACCAACGATAACTGCAATTTCACAGTCCAATTTAGCTACTTCAGCTACTTGTTCTGCAATACTTTTGATTATAATTGGGTTAATTCCAAATCCATCGTCACCTGCGAGTGCTTCGCCACTTAATTTTAATACAACACGTTCGTATTTAGAAGTTTGAGCCATTGTCTTATCCTCTCTATTGTAAAAATATGTAAATTATACAAGTAAAGAAGACACAATAGGTCTTCCAATACAAAAGTGAATCTTTCATACGGAGCACAAAAGGTGTCTTCTTCCTTGTTTTAACTTATGAAAAATTATTTCATTTGTCCTTTAACTTCGTCAGCAAAGTTTTCTTCACGTTTTTCCATGCCTTCGCCTACTTCATAACGTACGAAGTCAACTAGTTTACCACCTTTAGATTTTAAGAAAGCTTCAACTGTTTGATCAGGATCTTTTACAAAGTTTTGGTCAACTGCACAAATTTCTTGTAGATATTTACGTAAACGACCTTCAACCATTTTTTCAACGATATTTTCTGGTTTACCTTCATTTAGAGCTTGTTGTTTTAAAACATCTCTTTCATGAGCGATTTCATCTTCGCTTACTTGTTCAGATGAAACATATTTAGGGTTGATTGCAGCAATGTGCATTGCAACATCTTTAGCTGCTTCAGCATCAGTAGAACCTTCAACTACAGTTAATACACCAATACGTCCACCCATGTGTAAATAAGCACCGAACGAATCGTTGTCTGTTTTAGTTCTAACAGCAAAACGACGGATACTTAATTTTTCACCGATAGTTGAGATAGCTTCTTTAACACGTTGGTCAACTGATTTACCATCTGGTAAGTTAGTTTCTAAAAGTGCTTCAACTGTTTCTGCTTTAGTATCTAATACTTGGATAGCAATTTCTTTCACTAATTGTTGGAAACCTTCATTACGAGCAACGAAGTCAGTTTCAGAATTGATTTCAACAATTGCTGCTTCGTTTCCTCTTTCTTCAACGTGTACTAAACCTTCTGCCGCAATACGGTCAGATTTTTTAGCAGCTTTAGCGATACCTTTTTCACGTAGGAAGTCTACCGCTTTATCGATGTCACCATCAGTTTCTGTTAACGCTTTTTTACAGTCCATCATACCAGCGCCAGTTTTTTCACGTAATTCTTTTACAAGTTTAGCTGAAATTGCCATTTCAAATTCCTCCATTATTTAATGAATTTTATTTTATTTATTTTAAAAAAAGGTGATAAGCTTCAATATCTTATCACCCATTTTACATTATTCTTAGTTTGATTCAACAGAAGTGTTTTCTTCAGTTGTTTCTGTTTCAGTAGCTTCTTTTGATTCATCTAAATCAATATTTTGTTCAGCTGCTACTTCTTCATTTGATACACCTTGTTGACCTTCTAAGATTGCATCTGCCATTTTACCAGTTAATAATTTAACGGCACGGATAGCATCATCGTTTGCAGGGATAACGTAATCAATTTCATCTGGATCACAGTTAGTATCTACAATACCAACGATTGGGATGTGTAATTTACGTGCTTCAGCAATTGCGTTGCGCTCTTTACGAGGGTCAACAACGAACAATGCTTGAGGCATAGATTTCATATCACGAATTCCGCCTAAGAATTTAATTAAACGGTCATATTCTTTTTTAAGTTCTACAACTTCTTTTTTAGGTAATACTTCGAATAAGCCATCTTCTTCCATTTTTTCAATTTCAGAGATACGTTTAATACGTTTAGAAATTGTTTTATAGTTAGTTAAGATTCCACCTAACCATCTTTGGTTTACATAGAATTGACCAGCACGTTCTGCTTCAGCTTTAACTGAATCTTGTGCTTGTTTTTTCGTACCAACGAATAAAACTTTTCCGCCATCTTCTGATACTTGTTTAATGAAGTTATAAGCTTCTTCTACTTTTTTCACTGTTTTTTGTAAATCGATAATGTAAATACCGTTTCTCTCAGTGAAAATGTATCTTTTCATTTTTGGGTTCCAACGGCGTGTTTGGTGACCGAAGTGAACACCTGCTTCTAGCAATTGTTTCATTGAAATTACTGCCATAATAAAATTCCTCCTATTGGTTTATTACCTCCACAAAAAGCTCATATAAACACGACAATTAAATATCGCACCCTTTATACTTTAACTTTCTGTGTGTGTATTGGCTTCATAGCCGTCAATAAATATATCATATTTACCTATGCAAATCAATAGTTTTTGTCCATTAATTTACACATTATAAAGAACGACTAAGCCCATCTATTAGTCGTTCTCAATTAAGTCGTTACGCAATAAAATTTTATTTGATTCTTTCTAGTTCATCTAAGAACTTGTCTTTTTTAACTTTAATAAATGTACCCTTCATACCTAATGAACGAGATTCGATTACACCCGCACTTTCTAGTTTACGCAAGGCATTTACAATAACTGAACGTGTAATGCCGACTCTATCTGCAACTTTTGAAGCGATTAGTAAGCCTTCTTTACCACCTAGTTCTTCAAATATATGTTCAATCGCTTCACTTTCAGAATATGATAATGAGTTGATCGCCATACTAATAGCTGCTTTATCTCTTGCCTCTTGTTCTACTTCATTATGTTTTTCACGTAATATTTCCATACCGATAACTGTAGCTGCGTATTCACCTAATACCAAGTCGTTTTCAGAAAAATCTTCTGTCACACGTCCTAGAACTAATGTACCAAGTCTTTCGCCACCACCTAAAATTGGGAAAATTGTTGTTCTGCTATCACCGAATAAATCATTATTTTCAGGTGGGAAAACAGTTAGTACATTATCAATACCAATATTGGATTGTGTTTCTTTCACATCCATCAATTGATCTGTATATTCTACAGGGATATGTCTATTTTCTAACATTTCGATGATACGTTCATTTTTTAATAATTCATTTAAATTCGAACCTAAAATTTTACCTTTTCTTGAAACTATAAAAACATTTGTTACTGTCACACTACTTATCGTTTGTGCTACATCTTTAAAATCTACCGCAATACCTTTATGCTTTTGCAAAAGTGTATTTAATTCTCTCGTTTTTGATAATAAGCTCATATTCCTACTCCTTTATATTTATATTATAAAATAAATGCACTTAAATCTTTGTTTGTTGAAATTGATTTCAACTTATCATCAACATATTGTGGTGTAATATCTACAACCGCATCGGGCATACTTGGTGCTTCGAATGATAAATCTTCTAGCATTTTTTCAAGTATAGTATGCAATCGACGTGCACCAATGTTATCAGTATCTTGGTTTACTTGGAATGCAATTTCTGCTAATCGTTTAATTGCTTCATCTGTAAATTTAACCGTTACTTGTTCTGTTTGTAGTAACGCTTCATACTGTTTGATAAGTGATAATTTAGGTTCCGTCAAGATTCGAACAAAATCTTCAACTGAAAGACTTTCTAGTTCAACGCGAATTGGAAAACGGCCTTGCAACTCTGGAATTAAATCACTTGGTTTAGACACGTGGAATGCTCCAGCACCAATAAATAGCATATGTTCAGTGTTAACAGTACCATACTTTGTTTGAACCATGCTACCTTCAAGAATTGGTAATATATCTCTTTGAACACCTTGGCGAGATACATCTTGCCCTGAATTTTGATTATTTGTCGCAACCTTATCTATTTCATCAATAAATATAATGCCCATTTGTTCAGCTAATTCAATAGCTTCTTGGTTAGCTGTTTCTTGATCAATCAATTCATCAGCAAATTCATCAGTTAATATCTTACGTGCAGTTTTAACTGGAACTTCTCTTTCAACTTTTTTCTTAGGCATTAATTGGTTCATCATGTCTTGCATTTGTTGGTTTTGGTTCGTACCTAGCATGCCCATAGCAGCTGGATCTTGTTCAACTTTTAAGCGTACCTTCTCATCTTCTAATTGACCATTTAATAATTGTTGCTTAATTTCTGAACGTTTCGTTTTCACTTCATCAGTAGGTGTTTCTTCTTCGTCATCATTATTTTGACCAAAATTAGGGATTGAACCACCAAATAAAGATTCAAATGGGTTATTACTGTTCGTATTGTTATTAGCTTTTTTCTTCATACTAGGTACTAACAATTTCACTAACTTTTCATTCGCTTTATCTTGGGCTTCATCTTGTACCAATGCCTTTTTTTGATCTTTTACAAGTCTAACAGCAACATCTACAAGGTCTCTAACCATGCTTTCTACATCACGTCCAACATAACCTACTTCTGTAAATTTAGTTGCTTCAACTTTAATAAATGGAGCGCCAACTACTCTAGCCATACGTCTTGCAATTTCCGTTTTACCTACACCCGTAGGTCCAATCATCAAAATATTTTTAGGTGCGACCTCTTGTTTTTCTTCTTCAGTTAATAGACTTCTTCTATATCTATTTCTTAATGCAATTGCAACCTTACGTTTAGCATCGTCTTGACCAACAATATATTCATTAAGTTTTGATACAATATCTCTAGGTGTTAATTTTATTCCATTTGTCTCCATATGATACGTTACCTCCATTAATTTTGTGCTTTAAAACAACTTATAATTTATACATGTTTACTATTGCCAATTAATTCTAAATTTAGACATTTTCATTAATTTATTTACTCAGCTATAAATTCTCAACTATAATTTGGTCATTTGTAAATACACAAATATCTGAAGCAACTTTCAAACTTTCATAAGCCATTTCGCTCGCAGACAAATGTGTTGCATTACGTTTTAGCGCTCTACCTGCACTTAACGCATAGTTACCACCTGATCCAATTGCAATCAAATTATCATCTGGTGCGATTACTTCTCCTGTACCGCTAACTACTAAGATTGATGTTTCATCCATTACAATCAACATAGCTTCTAGCTGACGTAATTGTTTATCGCCTCTCCACTCTTGTGCTAATTCCACTGCAGCTCTTTCTAAATTCCCACTAAATTGTTGTAATTTTGTTTCGAATTTTTCAAATAGAGTGAACGCATCTGCTACACTTCCAGCAAAACCAGCTAATACTTTATCATTATATAAACGTCTCACTTTTCTCGCTGTTTGTTTCATGATGACTTGTTCACCTAGAGTAACTTGACCATCTCCAGCCATTGCTGCATGTCCATTATGTTGTACTGCAAATATTGTTGTTGCATGTATAGATGTACTCATTATTTAATTCTCCTTTTTTGCACGAGGATGTGCATTTAAATATACTTTTCTTAATTGTTCATTTGTCACATGTGTATATCGACCAGTTGTTGACAGATTAACGTGACCGAGCAAAGATTGCACTGTTCTTAAATCTGCACCTTGGTTTAACATGTGTGTCGCAAATGTATGTCTAAGTTTATGAGGATGTATCTCTGTAACACCGGCCGTTCGTTTCACTACGTCGTTCAATACATAACGAACGCCACGTTCAGTGATAGGATCGCCTTTCATATTAACTAATAAATAATCGTGATCACTATTTAATTTAGGTTTGAATGACGCTAAATATCGTTCCATACTTTGTTTACAAAACTCGCCAAAGGGGATAAAACGTTCTTTGCCACCCTTACCTAATACCTTTACACCTGGCGACGTCATATCTATGTCTTGTTCTTTTATATGCACTAACTCTGAAACTCTAATACCAGTAGAATAAAGTAGTTCTAAGATTACCCTATCTCGCAAGCCTTTTTTTGCATCATTTTCAACCGTGTCAAATAATGCTTCCATTTCCTCTTCATAGAAAAAATGTGGTAAATAATGTTCTTTTTTCGGATGTACCAATTGTATGAACGGATTTACCACCGCTTCATCTTGTGTCATCCAATATTCATAAAAACTTCTCAGCGTAGAAATTTTACGTGAAACTGAGGTTCTTTTCAAGTTTTTTGAATATAAGTAACTGAGATAGTTCCTAGCATCTTTGTATTCAAACGCATTCAAATCTAAATGTTCTTGAGCTAAGAAAACATTAAATTGTTCTAAATCATCATGATAGGATTTTAAAGTGTGCTCTGAAAATTGTTTTTCTACTTTTAGCATATATAAATACGCTTGTTGGATTTTTTCCAATAAAAACCCCTCCATCAACATAAATTGTAGCATATTGATAGAGGGGTCTGCGAAAAATAACTATTAAATTGAGTAAAACTTTCAAAATTTTCGGAAAGAATTATAAAAATACAATATTTTATAGCGTTTGTTTATAATTATCTAAATATGTTAAAGCACGATCTGCTAATTTTTCATAACGTAATTTTTTATCTTTTAATTTCTTTTCCAATGTTGGTAGTAAACCAAAGTTAGCATTCATTGGTTGGAAGTTTTTTTCATTTTTGGCATGTGAAATATAATATGCCATGCTACCTATCATTGTTTCTCTAGGGAAAATGACTTCTCCCTTGTTAAGCATTTTATGTGCTACATTGATACCTGCAACGAGTCCACTAGCGGCACTCTCTACGTATCCTTCAACACCAGTCATTTGACCTGCGAAATAAAGTTCTTCTCTTCCTTTTAATTCATAAGTTTCAGTTAAAACATCAGGCGAATTGATGAATGTGTTACGGTGCATGACACCATATCTAACTATTTCAACATTTTCTAATCCTGGAATTAATCTGATGACATCTTTTTGAGCTCCCCATTTTAAATGTGTTTGGAAACCTACAATGTTGTATAGTGTTCCTGCAGCATCATCCTGGCGTAGTTGTACGACAGCGTATGGTCTTTCGCCTGTTTTAGGATCTTCGAGACCCACGGGTTTCATTGGACCGAACAATAATGTTTTTCTACCACGTTCAGCCATTACTTCAAATGGCATACAACCTTCAAAGTATTTTTCTTTTTCAAATTCATTTACAGGTGCAACTTCAGCTTCCATGAGCGCATCGTAAAATGTATTAAACTCATCTTCTGTCATAGGACAATTCAAATATGCGGCTTCACCTTTATCATAGCGGGATTTCAAATACACTTTATTCATATCAATACTGTCTTTTTCAATAATTGGTGCCGCAGCGTCATAGAAATACAACTGATCTTTTCCAGTTGCCTCCACAATTTCGTTTGCTAACTTGTCTGTCGTTAGAGGACCTGTTGCAATAATCGTATATCCTTCAGGTATGCTATTAATTTCTTCATTTAAAACTGTGATATTTGGATGATTTTTTAATGTTTCAGTCACATAGCCAGCAAAATCATGTCGATCGACTGCTAGAGCGCCACCGGCAGGCACACGCGCTTTATCCGCTGCACTGATAATTAAAGAATCTAACTGTCTCATTTCTTCTTTAAGTACACCGACAGCATTTGTTAAAGCATTGCCTCGTAGTGAATTCGAACATACGAGTTCTGCAAATTTATCGGTATGATGTGCAGGTGTCTGTTTCACCGGCCTCATTTCTATAAGATTTACTTTTACGCCTCGTTGCGCTAATTGATATGCTGCTTCTGAACCAGCCAAACCAGCACCTACTACATTTACAACTTGAGTCATTCGATTTCCTCCCATAATTAAAAAGCAACTTAGACATCGTATCATAAATATAAATACATGCATCTACATTATATATATGTGTCATAAGTTGCTGTTATTGTTTAAACTATTTCTTTCATAAATACGATTGCAAGCGTAAATTCGCTATACTATATTACTTTTGCTCTTCTTCTTTGTAATCACAATTTGAACATACTACTTGGCTCTTACGTCCTTGTTTTTTCTCAACTAAGTAATGCTCACATTTAGGACAATCTCTTCCTATCGGTTTATCCCAAGTTACAAAATCACACTCTGGATATTTAGAACAACCATAAAAAATACGATTCTTTTTAGATTTACGTTCTACAACGTCGCCTTCTTTACACTTAGGACAAGTCACACCAATTGTCTTAACAATAGCTTTTGTATTTCGACAATCTGGGAAATTTGAACAAGCCATGAATTTACCATAACGACCCATTTTAATAACCATAGGTGAACCACAGACTTCACAGTCTTCACCAGCAGGTTCATCTTTTATTTCTATTTTTTCCATTTCTTCTTCTGCGCGTTCTACATCCTGTTTGAAACTACTGTAAAAATCTGAAATCACTTTTTTCCAGCCAATCTCACCATCGGCAACTTTATCCAATAATGTTTCCATGTTTACTGTAAAGTCAACATCGATAATTTCTGGGAAGTAATCTTTAACTTGTTCATGAACAATTTCGCCCAATTCAGTTGGCACAAAACGTTTACTTTCATTTTTCACATAATTTCTTTTCTGGATTGTATCGATTGTTGGTGCATATGTGGAAGGACGTCCAATTTTCAATTCTTCCATTGTTTTCACTAAACGCGCTTCAGTATAGCGTGGTGGTGGTTGAGTAAAATGTTGTGATGGTTCAATGTTCGTAGCTGTAACCATTTCACCTTCACCAATATTTGGTAATTTGTTATCTTTACCATCTTCACTGTCATCTTTGGTTTCAACATATAAAGTCATAAAACCTTTAAATTTGATTGTCTGTCCATTTGCTCGGAATTTGATGTCATTTTGCGTCAAATCCATTGCAACTGTATCTAAAATTGCAGGTGCCATTTGACTGGCAACAAAACGTTCCCAAATTAATTTATATAATCTATGTTGATCTCTAGTTAAGAAATTTTTCATTTCATTTGGTGTACGTAAAGTACTAGACGGTCTGATAGCTTCATGGGCATCTTGATCGCCTTGACCTTTTGATTTTCGATTAGATGTATAGTCATTACCATATGTTTCTTGAATGTAATTTTTCGCTTCTGATTTCGCTTGGTCTGAGATTCTTGTTGAATCTGTACGCATATAAGTGATTAAACCAACTGTACCTTGCTTTTTCAAATCTATACCTTCATATAGTTGTTGGGCTAACATCATTGTTTTACGTGCTTTGAAATTCAATTTACGAGCTGCTTCTTGTTGAAGTGTTGACGTTGTAAAAGGATTAGCTGGATAACGCGTTTTTTCCTTTTTAGTCACTTTAGTCACTTCAAACTGATCGCCATCTAACTGCGTAGTAATTTTTTCAACATCTGCTTTTTCAGTTAATTTAAATGGTTTATTTTTAAAATGAAGAAATTTAGCTGTGAATTTTGTTTTCTTATATCTAAATTCGCCTTCAATTTTCCAATATTCTTCTGGTTTGAAATTTCTAATTTCATTTTCACGATCTATAACTAGTCTTAATGCCACAGATTGTACACGACCAGCAGATAACCCTTTTTTAACTTTTTTCCATAATACAGGTGAGATATTATAACCGACTAAACGATCTAGAATACGTCGTGCTTGTTGCGCATCAACGAGTTCCATTTCGATGCCTCTTGGATGTTTAAAACTATCTTTTACTGCATCTTTTGTTATTTCATTAAACACTACTCTATTTTCTGTTGAATCTTCCAAGTTTAATATATTCGCTAAATGCCAAGCAATAGCTTCACCTTCACGGTCGGGGTCACTCGCTAAGAATACTTTTTTCGCTTTCTTAGCATGTTTTTTCAATTCTTTTACAACTGGACCTTTACCACGTATCGTAATATATTTGGGTTCATAATCATTTTCAGCATCTACACCCATTTGACTACGAGGCAAGTCTCTAACGTGCCCCATTGATGCGATTACTTTATATTTTTTACCTAAATATTTTTCAATGGTTTTAGCTTTTGCAGGCGATTCAACTATGACTAAATTTTCTGCCAAAGTAGTTACCCCCTTGCATTTTCTAATTACAAAGATAAATGATAAACGGTGTATTTTGTTTTTGTCAATGTTTTTAATTTTGACTTGATTAAATTTATACCGTTATTTCATCCCAAACTTTATCAATCAGCAGTATTTTTTCATATATTATTAAAAAACAAAGCGTTAAATAAAATCTGTTTTAAAGTTGTGTGTTATTTACTTTTCATATAATAAAATCTTCTAATATATCATCCGCATTCAATACAATTTTCGCACCTTCTTGAGCACTACGCAAATTGCCTAATGTCATTTTATTAAATATTGTACCAGGTAAGACATACACATCTCTATTTTGTTCTAATGCAAATCGCGTCGTGATACTTGTGCCACTATTTTCTGCAGATTCTGTGATAAAGATACCTTTAGAAAGTCCACTAATCAATCTATTCCTTTCTGGGAAATGGTATCTTTTGGGCTTTTCGAGAGGGAGATATTCACTTATAACTATTCCATCTTTTTCAATTTGCTGTCTTATCTCTTTAGTTTCTTTCGGATAATGATGCATATGTCCAAATCCTAATACCGCAATTGTAGGTAACTTAAATAACAAAGCATGTTGATGCGCCATCATATCTGCACCTTTTGCAAGCCCTGATATTATCGTCAAATGATGTTTTTTAAATGAAGGAAAAAATGTTTGAAGTGATTGCCATGTATATTGTGTCGCTTGTCTAGATCCAATAATAGCTAGGGTACGAGGAGATTGCATTAAAGTGAGCTTACCGCGATAAAATAGGATTAGGGGTGGATCATAAATTTCTCGCAATAACTGTGGATATAAACGGTGATTAATTGTTATGAAATGAACTTTCCATGCTTTTAATTGTTTGAATAGTATTTCAAAATTAGTTGTCACATATAATCGGTATACATTTTCATTTTTTGCAGTTATTTTTACTGTTCCCAAAAATTGTTTGAGTATGTATTGTTTATCTACCTTACTATATTTCATAAAAGAGGGAGAAAATCTTAATAATCGATGTATTTGTTGTGTAGATAGTCCAGCAAATCGAAGCTTTAAAAGGTCTAAATCGTTCATTTATCATACTCCTTTATACCTCATATTATACGATAAAATATATATGCTGCGTATTACAAAATTTTGTCAAATGATCGTAATAAGTCATATGATTTTAAAGAGTAATTTTAAATTTCTAAATTGACAACATCTGATCTTTCAATTGGAGATATTAATTTTATTTATCTTTAATTTAGCGGTCGCATTTCTACTATATAAAGTACTTTATCAAATGCATTTTTTTAATTTTAATATCAGCTCATACAACCTAAAAAAGCACAAACTCCGACATACTATCGGAATTTGCGCTGACTTTTAATAAATAAAATTATTTTACAGTCAATAATTGTTCATAGATGCCAGCTTCTTTAGCTGCATCAATTAAAGTTGTACCAATTTCAGAAGGTGTGTCTGCTGTTTTAACACCACAACTGTTAAGTGTTTTAATTTTCTCTTCTGCAGTTCCTTTACCACCTGAGATAATCGCACCAGCATGGCCCATACGTTTACCAGGAGGAGCTGTTTGACCGCCTACGAAGCCTACAACAGGTTTCGTCATATTAGCTTTAATCCATTCAGCAGCTTCTTCTTCTGCAGTACCCCCGATTTCACCAATCATAACGACAGCCTTAGTTTCATCATCTTCATTAAATGCTTTTAATACATCTATAAAGTTTGTACCATTAACTGGGTCGCCACCAATACCAACCGCAGTCGTTTGACCGATACCTTCTTCAGTTAATTGATGTACCGCTTCATATGTTAATGTACCAGAGCGTGATACAACGCCTACATGACCTTTTTTATGGATGTATCCTGGCATAATACCAATTTTACATTCATCAGCAGTAATGACACCTGGACAGTTAGGTCCTACTACACGTGTTTTCTTACCTTCTGAATAACGTTTTACTTTAACCATATCAATTACAGGAATATGTTCTGTGATACAAATAGCTAAATCTAGTTCAGCTTCGATACATTCTAAAATTGCATCAGCAGCAAATGGTGCTGGTACATAAATAACTGATACTGTTGCACCTGTTTCTTTTTGTGCTTCTTCAACTGTATTGAATACTGGAACGCCTTCAACAACTTGTCCGCCTTTACCTGGAGTTACCCCAGCAACAATTTGTGTACCATATTCAAGCATTTGTTTTGTATGGAAAAGGGCAGTTGACCCTGTTATACCTTGTACAATTACTTTTGTATTTTTATCAATAAATACGCTCATCTTCGTGCTCCCATCCTTTCCTTATGCTTCTTTAACAAGTTTTACGATTTTTTGTGCGCCTTCAGCCATTGTAGCTGCTGGTTCAATTGCTAATCCAGATTCTTTAAGAATTTCTTTACCTCTTTCAACATTTGTACCTTCTAAACGTACGACAAGTGGTAAAGTAAGCTCGACTTCTTTAACTGCAGCAACAATACCTTCAGCGATAATGTCACATTTCATAATGCCACCAAAGATATTTACAAAGATACCTTTTACATTTTCATCACCTAAGATAATTTTAAATGCTTCAGTAACTTTTTCTTTAGTTGCGCCGCCCCCTACGTCAAGGAAGTTAGCCGGATTACCGCCAAAGTGATTGATTGTATCCATAGTTGCCATTGCTAAACCAGCGCCGTTAACCATACAACCAATATCACCATCTAAAGCGATATATGATAAATCGTATTTAGAAGCTTCGGTTTCTTTTGGATCTTCTTCTTCTAAATCACGTAATTCTTGAATATCTTTATGTTTAAATAATGCGTTATCATCAAAATTAACTTTAGCATCTAATGCTAAAACTTCACCCTCACCCGTAGTAACAAGTGGGTTGATTTCAACGATTGAGCAATCTTTTTCGATGAAAACATTATAAAGTGATACTAAAAATTTAGCTGCTTTATTTATAGATTCTTTAGGAATATTAATGTTAAAAGCAATTCTTCTAGCTTGATATGGTGCCAATCCTACAACAGGATCAATTGTTTCTTTGAATATTTTTTCAGGTGTTTTAGCAGCAACCTCTTCAATTTCAGTACCGCCTTCTTCTGAAGCCATCAAAGTAACTCTATCTGTCGCACGATCGATGACAAAACCAACATAATATTCTTTTTGAATATCGCAGCCCTCTTCTATGTAAAGGCGTTTAATTTCTTTACCTTCTGGACCAGTTTGATGTGTAACAAGTGTTTTACCTAACAATTCTTTAGCATAAGTTTCAACTTCAGAAAGAGATTTAGCGATTTTAACACCGCCTGCTTTCCCTCTGCCCCCTGCGTGAATCTGTGCTTTAACCACGTAAACTTTTGAATCTAATTCTTTTGCTTTTTCTACTGCTTCTTCAGCAGTATATGCTACGCGTCCTTCTGGGACAGCAACGCCCATAGAACGAAATATTGCTTTACCTTGATACTCGTGGATATTCATTCTCCATCCTCCTGTTTCTTAGGTTAAGTTCATATTCAATTATAAGAAATGAAAGCGCTATTGTAAACTCATTTATCCTACTTAATCCAATTATTTTATTTTAACTATTAATTTACCAAAGATTTAATTGGTTCAAATGTTTTTCGATGTTCATTTAAAATGCCATATTTTTTAATTCCATCTAAATGTTGTTGCGTACCATATCCAACATTGTTTTCAAAACCATAACCTGGATATTTTCTACCTAAATCTCGCATATATTGATCTCTGTGTTCTTTAGCTAAGACACTAGCAGCAGCTATCGAAACACTTCTAGCGTCACCTTTAATTAAAGATGTTTGCGGTATATCAATATCCAATGTCATAGCATCTACAAGTAGATGTGTTGGTTTAATTCTCAATCCTTCAATCGCTCTGTGCATTGCTAATTTCGTTGCCTCATAAATATTTATTTCATCTATTTCTTCCACCGAAGCATATCCATATGCATAAGCATACACATCATTCAGTAATTGACCTTCGATTGAATGCCTTTGTTTTGCTGAAAGTTTTTTAGAATCATTTAACCCTGTGAAATGATGATTTTTATTTAAAATAACTGCACATGTAACAACTGGACCTGCTAATGGACCACGCCCCACCTCATCTATACCACAAATAAGCGCGTCTGGATTTTCTGCTAAGATGCTATTTTCAAATTCTGTCATTTTCACATAATTATCTAATAACACTTGTTCTTTTTCTAATTGTTTACGTCTTTGTATCATTGCATTTTGCACACCTTTGCGTGCATCATTATTATATTCACTTCGCTCTAATTCACTTATTGACAGCATATGCTGTAACTTACTTTTAATGTCCTTTATCGTTTCGCTCATAATCCATTACACGTCCATTTCGGAAATAATATCAAATGTATACGTACCGATTTTAGCGTTTCTCACTTCGTGTATAATTAAATCTATGACCGCTTCGTAATCAATTTCATTACCTCGTCTTAACAATCCTCTTCTACGGCCTATCGCATCAAACCACTCTATATTTTCTGCTTCTTTTGAAACATCTGTTTTATAGTGCTGTATTAAACCGTCATAATCATGTGCTTTCATAAAGTCTAACGCATAGATTGCCACTTCATCTAAGTGAACAATACTATCTTTGATTGCACCCGTAACACTTAGTTTTTTTCCAACCAATTGATCCTCAAATTTTGGCCATAATATACCTGGTGTGTCTAATAATTGTAGCGATTGACCTACTTTAATCCACTGTTGTTGCTTTGTAACACCAGGGGTGTTACCCGTTTTTGCAATTGATTTATTAGCTAATTTATTAATCAATGTTGATTTACCTACATTGGGTATCCCTACTATCATTGCTCTAATCGCACGTGGTTTTAATCCTTTTTGTTTTTCTTTTTCAAATTTTTCTTTGGTTGCTTTGATAGCAGTTTGTTCAACTTGTTTTAGACCTTTACCATGCTTCGCATCAATTGCAACTGGATAAAAGCCTTTTTCTTTAAAATATGATTCCCATTTCTCTAATTCTTTTAAATTTGCCATATCTTTTTTATTTAAAATAACGACTCTAGGCTTTTGTTGTATAACCTCATCAATCATTGGATTTCTAGAACTATAAGGTATGCGCGCATCTACAAGTTCAAATACAACATCTACTTTTTTTAATTGCTCTGAAACTTCTCTTTTTGCTTTGGCCATATGACCTGGATACCACTGAATTACCATATATCTCACCCTTCTATTACTTATGACTTTTATCAATTTTGTTTATTATTTTATTCGTTCATACCGTTTAGTTTGCTTTAGCATCATAACACGTTGGTGCATGTGTTATAAACAAATTAATTAGATAATCACTGTTCATTCTTAATTTTACAACAAAAAAAACAGCAAGTGCATGATATTTTCATTTTTATTTACAATACCAATGATTCATTAAACAATAACTTGAATTTCTAACCTTTCTTTGTAAAAATTAAAAACCTAACATTCAAAATTAAAATTTTTCTAAATAATAATAGTTATTTTTATCTAAATACTAAAAATGTAGATACAATAGAATTATATTAAACAAATAAATAGGAGATTGCCTATGAAACAAAAATTATTATATCTTTGTTTATTCGTAACATTGGCAGTCGTTGGCCATAGTTACATCATATATAGATTTATTCATGATGGTGTTTTATTCACGGGTCCTAATGATGGTATGGAACAAATGGTGCCGATACAAATGTATCTATTTGATAACTGGCATCATGGTAATTTCTTTTATGCTTCAGATTTTGGACTCGGTGGTGATTTTTTTAGTGACTTAAGCTATTACTTCTCCACAAATATTATTTTTATCATAAATGTGATTGTAATTGTTTTATTAAAGACGTTTATAACACTGGATACTACTCATATTATGTTTTGGATGACCAATGCACTCATTGTTTCTATTTTTAAATCTGCGATTGCAATGCTTGCGACTTATCTATATGTCCGTTATATAGCTTTAAATAAAAAAATTGCCGTTCTAGCTGCGTTCATTTTTGTAATTTCACCAATCTATTTCAGGTTCACAGTATATTGGCCATTTTTCAGTGATGTTTTTATTTGGTTACCGTTGTTATTTTGGTCAATCGAACGTTTTTTAAAAAGTGGGAAGATTGGTTTCTTTATCATTATAGTAGCCATTACATTAATCAATAATTTTTATTTTGCATATTATCAATTATTAACTGGATTAATTTATTTAACTATCAGACTAGTGTTTAGACATCAAGCTGATATCATTCCTAGGTTCAAGTCTTTCATGTCTTTATTTATTGCATCAGTTATTGGATTAGGATGTAGTCTTCCATTCTTTTTCCCAGCAATTCAAAGTTTCTTTAATAATAGACGCACACCTTTTGACGGTAATGTAGATTTATTTGAGCCATTCAATCAAAATACCAATGTTTTTTATGATAATTATTTAATCGTAATATTATTTATCACTGGTCAGGCGTTATTATCATTCAAATTATACAAACATTATTATTTCAAATTATTTGCAATTTCTACGCTTATATTAATTTGTGCTAGTTTTGTTCCTTTTATCGATCAGATATTTAATGGCTTTTCAGCGCCACAAAAACGTTGGCATTATTTAATAGCATTTAATTCTGCAGTTTTAATTGGCTTATATGTAAAATATTTTCGGACAATTTCTATACCAAACTATATTTTTTCATCCGTTATCTCATTAAGTATTATTGGCTTAAGTGCATGGTATTATGATGATGTTGTAGCATGGGTTTGGTTCGCACCCATAGTGAGTTTAATTGGCTTTTTAATTCTATTAATCAATGAATCTCATATCAAACTTAAACTTACACATTTATTTGTTTTATCAATAATGATTTTAACAGTCTTAGTTTCTACTGTATTTATACGAAATCAAATTTATTTTGAAGACCATGTCAAACGTGCTAATGCTTATTTTGTGAATGCAAGCCTTTTTAACACACCATTACAACAGCAATTAGTTAAAGATATGAATACACATAAACTTGAAGATGAGCGCATAGATTGGCGTGTCAATGAACAAGACAATACGCCGATGTATCAACAATTTAAAGGACTCAGTATCTATTCTAGTATATTTGATCATAACATATTAGATTTTTACTATGATGAGCTAAAAATCAATATGCAAGAAGAATCAGTGAGTAGATATCAATCAACCAATGGGCGTCAAAATATGAGCAGTTTATTTTCTATTAAATATCTAATGGTCAAGCGCTATCAACATAATATTCCTGCATACTTCAAAAAGATTAAAAACGATGGTCAATATGAAATTTATGAAAACACTTTAAATTTACCATCTGTACGTGTTTCTAATAAAAAGTATAATTCAAATGATTTACATAACCCTATTGATAAAGAACATGCAATGATGGATGGCGTTATTTTAAATAATAAAGGTGCATCTTATACGGCAAAGGCACCAAATTTATTAAATCAAACTCGTATCACGTACAAAGATATAGATAACAAACGCAATCATCAAATACATGCTTCTAAAAACGATAGCCATGTACAAATTCATATACCTAAACATTTAAGACAACGTTATCATGACTTTTATTTAACGATTAAAGTCAAACGTGGTCTACCAGATAGTAATTTTTCAGTCCAAATAAATAACTATACAAATAACCGCTTGTACAACAATTCGACTTATCGAACAGGTGTGGATACACAACTTTATAGAACACAACCTGATAAAAATGGTAATATAAATGTTGGGCTAAGCCCAACAGGTAATTACTATCTAGATATTCAAAGTTTGCATGGTGAAAACTACAATCATTTAAAATCAGCATATGCAAAGCAAAATAACGATGGACATTATACAGATATTAAAAATGGCGTGAAGGTTAAGTTAGGTCCTCACGAAAAAGGAATCGCTACGATTAATATACCGTATCGTGAAGGCATGACTGCATATGTCGACAACAAAAAAATTAAACCATTAAATGTGAATTATATGATGACTGGCGTGCCAGTTTCAAAAGATAGCAAAGAAATCATAATCAAATATCGTCCAAAATATTGGTATACGGTTACTGCTATTTCAATTATTTTCATTATAGGATCGCTATCATGGTTTATGAGAAAGAGATATAAAAACAAATAAATTCATAATTTAAAAGGAGTTTGTCGGAGATGAGGTATAACCATGTTTCGTAAACTTTGGTCTCACAAAGTTTCAAGATTATTTTGTATTATAGCAATGGGCATTTTAGTTGCACTATTAACATTTACACCGTACATCTATCGATATATAACGCAAGGTAATGTATTTAGTGGATCAGGTGACGGTTTTAGGCAAATGATGCCCTTTCAAATGTACCTTTATGAACACTTTAGCCAATTCAAACAATTTTATGATCACTCATTTGGGCTAGGTGGCGATTATGTTAAAGACTTATCATATTATTATTCGACCTCACCTTTAACATGGATTAACTTCATTTTTGTTTGGTTTTCAGAGATTTTATTTAATAGTCATCCTAACCAAATAAGTTATTGGGCAAGCAATCAAATTATTGTTGCTTTTGTCAAAGGTGTTGTCACGTTTGTCATTTCATTTTACTTTTTTAGATATTTAAAATTTAAAAATTATGCTACGTTGCTTGCTGCAATGCTTTATGCTTCATCAACGACTGTGATTTATTTTAATTTCACTTGGTCGTATTACGGTGATTTACTTATTTTCCTTCCTTTATCATTACTAGGTGTTGAACGATTTTATAAAGAAAAGAAAATTGGTTTATTCATATTCGCCATTGCACTAACCTTATTTTCAAATTTTTATTTTAGTTATTACGAAGCGATTGTCCTCCTAGCATACGTCGCTTATAGGTTTATCTTTCCACATCCAACTGATTTGGTTTCTCGGAAACAACAACTTATTTTGATTCCTATTGCAGTTATTTTAAGTACTTTAATAGGCATCTGGGGCTTTTATACGGGCGTTACTTCATTTTTCAATAACGATCGAGTTAGTAACCCGTATTTTAAAATTCCACTGTTCACTGATTTCGCACGTCAAAAGCATTTTTTCACAAATGGTTTTTATATTACAGTGTCTATAATAACTGTGGTCGCTTTATTATCTTTTAAACTATACAAACATTATTATTATAGATTATTTGCAATTGCTACGTGGATCATGTTGATTGGGTCACTTACACCACATTTCGATAGCATATTCAATGGATTTTCAACTCCAGAACGTAGATGGGTATACATATTTGCAATCATGTCTGCTGGCTTAATCGCCCTATTTATCCAGCACCTATCGGAATTAACTCTGAAACCCTATATCTTAACCTGCATTCCAGTATGTATCATCATGCTAGTCATGAATATTATCGTTACAGATCAAAAAATGTCATGGATGATTATTTGTTTCATACTTATGGTATTTATCGCTTTATTATTATTTAAGAAAAACTTATTACAAAATCATTGGTTTAAGGTATCCATAATAGTTTTATTTGTAATTCAACAAGCATTCATATTATCTAATGATTACTATAATAATGTGAAAAGATATGAATCTACAAAACAAGCCATACAGGACTCTGATTATCATAGCCCAGCTTTAGCCAAAAAAATAAATGCAATCAACCACCAGCAAGATGATCCATTACATCGTATCGATTATATGTCTCAATATGGATTAAATTCACCAATGATTTACCATTTTAATGGCATTGCTTTATATTCAAGTATTTTCGATGGCGATATTTTAAAATATTATGATAAAACACTACAAATCAATATGCATACAGATAAAAACAGCACGTATCGTTTATTATCTAATCGCGCCAACTTAATGGCTTTATGGCATGTAGAGGACCGTATTCGTCGGCCTGATGATTTAAATATGCCCTATGGATTTACACAGAAAGATATAGTTCATCATTCTAAAAAAGAATCATTTATACATTCAGTTAATCAAATCCATTATCCAAGTGCACACATTACTAATAAGGTTTATAATGCGAATGATTTAAAATCACCCTTAGATAAAGAACAAGCCATGCTACAAGGTGTCGTTTTTGACAATAATACAGAAGCCAATCAATCGTTCAAGCCGAATAAAAACTTATTATCCGATACTTCTGCAACACTAAAAGATGCACATAGATTAGATAATCATCAACTGATTATAGAAAAAGACAATGGTGGTATAAGTTACCAATTGCCTTCGTCTATTGCTAATAAATATAAAGATATGTACGTTGAAATGGATGTTGAATTACTTTCTCCAGATAAGGAACATGACGTTGGTATTAACGAATACAATCAACATCGTAATGAGTTATCTTATAAATATAGACGTTTTGTAACACCAGTCACAATGAGGGTTAAAGCAAACGAAAAACTTAATCTTAAATTGTCTAAAGGTAAGTATCGAGTGAATGTTAAAGGCATATATGGCGAAGATTATCATACCTTGCGCCATGCATCTAGTTCATTAGACGCTGTTAAAGTCACACAACAACGTAATGGCTATACGATTCATAAGCATAAAAATGATGCAGGCTACTTAGTCTTGCCAATGGCGTATAGAGATGGGATGCAAGCCTATGAAGGAGATAAAAAAGTCACTGTAAAGCAAGGTAATGGTATAATGACTGTCATTCCTGTTGATAAAGGACAAGAAATAATCAAACTCAAATATGCACCACCTTACCATAAAACATTAATTATTTTGACGGTGATAGGTATCATCTCAAATATTATTTTTACAAAGCGCATTTCAAAATCTTCAAAAAGAGAAATTTAAGGACATATTTTTTTAGTCCCTATTTGGTCATATTAAAAGCCCACGACTTTGCCATTTACTAATCGTCGTGGGCTATATATTTAAATAAAAAAGCGATTCTCATAATGAGAACCGCTTTTTATATGCTTAATATGCTGATTAACGAATTTCTTTAATTCTAGCAGCTTTACCACGTAATTCACGTAGGTAGTATAATTTAGCACGACGAACTTTACCACGACGTGGAACTTCGATTTTTTCGATTTTTGGTGTGTGTAATGGGAAAGTACGTTCCACACCTACACCTGAAGAAATCTTACGAACAGTGAAAGTTTCTGAAATACCTCCACCACGGCGTTTGATTACTACACCTTCGAATACTTGGATACGTTCACGTGTACCTTCAATAATACGTACGTGCACTTTTAAAGTGTCACCTGGACGGAATGAAGGTAAATCTGTGCGTAATTGCGATTGAGTTACTGCATCGATTAATTTGTGATTACTCATTATTTTTTCTCTCCTTCAACCTATGTTCTTGCCTCGACAAAATATAGCAGCGGATCATAGTGATTTTTCGTGTGTCGCACACTTAAAATATGTTAGCACATTGCTAGTCTTTTTTCAATTGCTTTTTGTATCTTTCTACAATATCTTTTTCTTCAACTGTCATTGGATACCGTTCTAATAAATCTGGTCGTTTTACAAATGTACGTAGAATTTTTTGTTCATGTCGCCATCGATCAATATGAGCATGATTACCTGAAAGTAATACATCCGGTACACTCATCCCTTTATATTCTCGTGGTCTTGTATATTGTGGGAATTCTAATAAGCCATCTTGGAATGAATCATCTTCATGAGATTGTTGGTTACCTAAAACACCTGGTAATAATCTCACTATGGCGTCTGTCATCACCATTGCAGGTAATTCGCCTCCCGTTAATACATAGTCTCCCATAGAAATCTCGTCTGTAACTAAGTGTTCACGTATTCTTTCGTCATAGCCTTCGTAATGACCACAAATAAACACTACATGTTCTGATTGGCTTAGTTCATTTGCTATCGCTTGTGTAAATGGTTTGCCTTGCGGACACATTAAAATCACTCTTGTGTCATCTGTTTTTTCAATACTTTCCATTGCATTAAAAATGGGTTCAGGCTTTAATACCATGCCTTGACCACCACCAAAAGGATAATCATCCACTTGATTATGTTTATTTTCTGCAAAATGTCTAAAATCAACTGTATTGACTGTTAACATATTTTTATCTTGTGCACGCTTTAAAATGGATTGGTTTAAAACACCATTAAACATTTCTGGAAATAAAGTTAGAAAATCAATCTTCATTAATCCAACAATCCTTCCATTGGTGTAATTTGAATACGTCTACCCTCTACATCAATATCCTTAACAACATCAGCGATATATGGAATCAAGTACTCTTTGTCACCTTTAACTACCCACACGTCATTTGCGCCTGTTTCGAAAATTTCTGTAACGCGTCCAATTGGTGTATCATCGTCATCAAATACAGTGCAACCAATGATATCTGAATAATAAAATTCATGTTCACCGAGTTCTATTTCTTCATGATCTCGTTCTTGCATAATGGTTTCACCTTTTAAATATTCAATATCATTAATATTATTAATGCCTTCAAATGTCAACATATGAAGACCTTTATGCATACGATAAGAAGCAATTGTGAATTCTAATGGCTCTTTATTTTTACGTTCAATAATTACAAGCTCCCCAGGCTGAAAGCGTGTTTCTGTAAAATCTGAATTTGATTTTACTTTTATTTCTCCTTTAATACCATGTGTATTAACAATTTTACCTATCTCTACCTTCATATACGTGCCTCCACTATTATTTATCTATTAAAATTGATTATGTATGCTATGATTTGTCTTATTATTATAACATGTGAAGTTATACGCAGTGACACAAATACAATATTCATGTAATGACATTTTTAAAATATCAACTTGCTTATATTATTATCGATAATGTCTATAAAAAAAGAGTACCCTTCAAGGTACCCTTACAAATCATATATTTGTTTATTTGTCGAAATCCTATTTTTGATCGTCAAATTTCTTCAAGATGCCTTCTCTTGATAAGATATTATGAACTGTATCAGTTGGTTTCGCACCATTTTTTAACCATTTAAGTGCTAATTCTTCGTCGATTTTAACTTCAGCTGCATTCACATTGTTTGGGTTGTAAGTACCGATTTGTTCGATATTACGACCGTCACGTGGTGCACGAGCATCAGCTGCTACGATACGATAGAATGGATTTCTTTTTGAACCTAAACGTGTTAAACGTAATTTAACTGCCATTTATATTCGCTCCTTTTGTTTTCATAGTTTTTATTTTCTACAAGAAATAATAATAACAGTAATTCAATAATTTGTAAAGAGTTTCTTCTTTACCAATTTCATTATTACGCAAAATTCTTTTTCTACTTTAATTCTTGGGAAGCCACATCTCCTTAATCACCCTTAACTTGACATAATTCACTAAAAAATATACATTTAACTTAAATTACATAACAAATGCACTAGGGGTGTTTCTAACTGAGATGAGTCTGACTCAAACCCTTTGAACCTGATCTAGTTTAAACTAGCGGAGGAAAGTGTGAAGTCTAGCATATTTCAATATTTTGAAGTACTTTGATACATATGTCTATATTCATTATACACAACCTTCTTTCAGGAGCGTTGTGTATTTTTTTATAGAAAATAAGGAGTGTATAAAATGAAAAAAACTGTAATTGTAACTGGTAGCAGTCGAGGATTAGGTGCGACAATCGTGAACACATTAGCGCAACAAGGACATAACGTTGTCATAAACTATCACAACAGCAGACAAGCTGCACAACAACTTGTAGATGAAATTGGAACTCATCAATCAATCGCTATCCAAGCAGATGTTACAAAACGCAATGAAATAGACGCGTTAGTTGAGAAAGCTACGCAATATTTTGGTCACATAGATGCTATAGTCAATAATGCACTTGTTGGCTTTAAATTTGACCCTGTTCAACAACAAGCATTTGTTGACCTTACATGGGAGGATTATCAACAACAAATTGATGGTACATTGAAAGCTGCTTTTAATTTGTGTCAAAGTGTTATACCTCAATTCATCGAAAGACAAAATGGCCATATCATTTCAATTGGTACAAATTTATTTCAAAATCCTGTCGTCCCTTATCATGAATATACAACAGCTAAAGCTGGTTTGATTGGTTTTTCACGCAATTTAGCTGCAGAATTAGGTCAATATGGTATCACATCTAATGTCGTTTCTGGCGGCTTATTAAAGACAACGGATGCAAGTGCAAGTACCACTACTGAAGTATTCGATTTAATTGCTCAAACCACTCCAATAAAAAAGGTAACCGCACCACAAGATGTTGCTAATATGGTTGCATATCTCTTATCAGATGAAGCAAATGGCATCACAGGTCAAAATTTTACAGTCGACGGTGGCTTAACAATGAACTAATAAGGAGGACTGAGTCATTCAATGACACAAGCACAACATTTAAACATCGGTGTACTTATCTATGCTTGTGGCCATCATCAGGCTGCATGGCGTATGCCACATTCAAGCATTGAGCGTATTGGTGATATTACTTATTATCAATCATTAGCAAGAACTGCAGAACAAGGCTTATTTGATGCCATATTTTTTGCTGACAATCAATCTTTTCCAGCTAGTTCGAAAAGTGATATGCCTGCATTTTGGTTTGATCCCCTCGTTAATTTAGCAGCAATATCGCAAGTTACACAACATGTGGGCCTAGTTGCTACGATATCTAGTACATTCTCCAATCCATTCACAGCTGCTAGACAACTACTCAGTCTAGACCATATGAGTCAAGGTCGTGCTGGTTGGAATTTAGTAACGTCAATGACTGATATGGAAGCTGCTAATCATAGTATGGACCATTTACCTGAACACGAGGAACGCTATAAAAAAGCAGATGAATTTGCACAAGTGATGAATCGTTTACTCGAATCATGGTCAGTGGATGACTTTTTACACGATAAAGAAGATAATAAGTTAATCAATCCATCAGCAATCAACGCTATTAATCATGAAGGAGAACATTTCAATGTCCGTGGACCTTTAACAACCCCAAGTAGCCCTCAAGGGAAACCCATTGCAATGCAAGCGGGCGCCTCCGATCCTGGTATCGCATTAGCAACTAAATATGCTGATGCAGTTTATGCTGTTGCTTGGAATTTCAATCAAGCAAGCGCTTTCAAGAACAAATTAAATCAAAAATTGATACAAGAAGGTAAGCCCAAAGATAGTTTGAAAGTATTTCCTGGATTAGTTACATATGTCGGACAAACTTATGAAGAAGCTTATGCAAAAAAACAAAAACTCGATGAATCTTTAGAAGTTGATACCGCTTTAAATCAATTAGCCTTTTTTATTCGTCAAAATTGCCATAGCTGGGATTTGGATGAACCGGTACCACCATTATCACCTGTCGAATCTTTTAAAGGACCTAAAGGACGCTATCAAACTGTGCTAGAAATCATTAAAGATAAAAATCCAACATTACGTGAGTTATTAGGTTATTTAAGTGCTGGAGGTGGGCATTTAACACTCATCGGAACACCAAAGGATATTGTAGATGAAATGGAACGCTGGTTTGACGCGGGTGTTGCGGATGGTTTTAACTTAATGCCTCCAGAATTTCCAAATAGTTTTGAAGATTTTGTCGATGATGTTGTGCCTGAATTACAAAAACGTGGATTGTATCGTACTGAATACGAAGGTACAACATTTAGAGAAAATATTGGAATTTAATAGTGATTCAACATCGTACGCTTTCTATTAGTTTATAGATTGGATATAGCACAAAAAAAGTAGTAATCCACGACTCTGCTGTGGATTACTACTTTTTAATTATTACTCAATTTAAGAAACACATTTTAAAACGGTAAATTCATACCATTCATCATATTTTCCATCTGTTTACGTTTTCCTTTTTTACCTTTGCCGCCACCGGAAAATTGTTTCATCATTTTCTTCATATCATTGAATTGTTTCATCAATCTGTTAACTTCTTGAACTGAACGTCCTGAGCCTTTAGCGATACGTTTTTTTCGAGATACATTTAAAGTATCTGGATCGTTACGTTCACTTGGTGTCATGGATTGTATAATTGCTTTAATATGATCGATTTGCTTTTCATTCATATTAAGTTTATCGATACCTTTCATCTTGTTCATACCCGGTATCATTTTCATAATATCATCTAAAGGACCAAGATTTTTCACTTGATCAAGTTGTTCTAAAAAGTCATCTAAAGTGAAGGAAGACGTGCGCATTTTCTTTTCTAAATCTTTTGCTTTGTCTTCATCTACATCTTGTTGTGCTTTTTCTATTAGACTTAGTACGTCACCCATACCGAGAATGCGAGATGCCATACGTTCAGGGTGGAATGGTTCTAAACCGTCTAATTTTTCACTCATACCAACAAATTTAATTGGTTTTTGAGTTACGGATCTAATGGATAACGCAGCACCACCGCGCGTATCACCATCGAGTTTAGTTAGCGTTACACCAGATACCTCTAATTGTTCATCAAAGGATTGTGCAACATTAACTGCATCTTGACCTGTCATTGCATCCACGACAAGCATGATTTCATGAGGTTTTGTGATTTCTTTAACATCACTTAACTCTTGCATTAATGCTTCATCAACGTGTAAACGACCTGCTGTATCAATAATAACAAAGTCTAAATGTTCTTCTTTAGCATGCTTAATTGCATTTTCTACAATTTGCTGCGGTTTGACTTGGTCACCTTCGCTATAAACTGGTATATCAATCTGTTTACCAACTGTTTGCAATTGATCTATTGCAGCCGGACGATAAATATCAGCAGCTACCAGCATAGGTTTTTTATTGTATTTTTTACGCATTAATAATGCGAGTTTACCTGCAGTTGTTGTTTTTCCGGCACCTTGTAAACCAACCATCATCACAACAGTAGGTGGTTTATTTGCCATCGTAATTGTTGAATTTTCCCCACCCATTAATTGGGTAAGTTCTTCTTGAACAATTTTAATCACTTGTTGTCCAGGTGTTAATGATTTCATAACATCTGAACCTAAAGCTCTATCTGATACAGTTTTGACAAAATCCTTTACAACTTTAAAGTTAACATCGGCTTCTAATAATGCGAGTCTAACTTCACGCATCATTAGCTTAATGTCTGCTTCTGTCACTTTACCTTTACCACGGATTTTTTGCATCGTTCCTTGTAAACGATCGGATAATCCTTCAAATGCCATATCAAATACCCTCCTTTTTGTTCTCTAATTAATCTAAATCTTCAAGTGCTTGAATATATTTTTTTATTTGTTCTGGATCATTAATATGTTGTTTTATTTGTTCATATAAGTTCTGTCTTTGTTCAAAATTTCGATATAATCCCAATTTTTCCTCATAATCTTCCACTAAATCGCCAGTTCTTCTTATGTTATCATACACTGCTTGGCGACTCACATCAAATGTATTAGCTATCTCACTCAATGAATAGTCTTGCAGGTAAAATAATTCTAAATAATTTCTTTGCTTCTTAGTGAGCAAGGCTTGATAAAAATCAAACAAGTAATTCATACGAATTGTTTTTATTAAATCATTTTGACTCATCAGATTGACCTTCAATTTCGTTCGATTGTTCATCAGTTACATCATCGACTTCTTCTACATTTTGCTCTATCATATCAGCAAACAGACCATATACATAACTTTCAGGATTGAATGGTTGCAAGTCATCTAATTTTTCACCTAAGCCAACATATTTAACTGGTATGTGCAATTCATTACGTATCGCTAATACAATACCACCTTTAGCAGTTCCATCTAGTTTAGTTAACACAATCCCTGTTACATTAGTCACTTCTTTAAACGATTTAGCTTGTGATAAGGCATTTTGTCCAGTTGTTGCGTCTAAACATAACAGTACTTCATGTGGTGCTTCAGGTACTGCACGGCTGATAACACGTTTTACTTTTTCTAATTCATTCATCAGATTAGATTTGTTTTGTAGACGACCCGCTGTATCACAAATTAAAATATCAATGCCTTTACTTTTCGCTGCATTAATTGCATCGTACATCACAGCAGCAGGATCTGAACCTTCATTTTGACTCATAACATCAACGCCAACGCGTTCTCCCCATACTTTTAACTGTTGGATTGCGCCTGCTCTGAAAGTGTCACCTGCAGCAAGCATAACTTTTTTACCTTCAGCTTGGTAACGATGAGCCAACTTACCAATTGTAGTTGTTTTACCTACGCCATTTACACCAACCATTAAAATAACATTCAGACCTTCGTTTTCTATATTCATGACTTCTGAGTGTTCATCATCTTGATGGTATATTTCAACAATTTTTTCTACGATAACCTCACGTAAATCTTCTGTTTCGGATATATTACGTTTTTGTGCTTCTTCTCTTAATTCTTCAACTAACTGCATAACTGTATTAAAACCAACATCTGCAGTAATTAACATTTCTTCTAATGCTTCAAAGAATTCTTCATCTACTTTACGGTAACGTGCGATTAAGTTGTTTAGTTGTGCTTGGAAATTTTCTCTTGATTTTTCTAAACCTGCTCTAAATTTCGCACCTAATTGTTGTGCCTCTATCTCTTCAAAATCCTCTATAGAAATTAGACCATCATCATCAAAATCGGCTTCTTTTAATTTTTTAGGTTTTTTCTTTGGTTCGTCTTCTTTCGTTTGATCCGTATCTTGTTGTTCTAATTCAGGTAATTGCTCTAAATCTTCTTGCTTATTTTCCGCTTCTGATGAAGAAGCAAATTTATCTTTTAACCGTTTGAAAAAGCTCATACTTGTTCCTCCTTAATGACTTCATCAATTGTATTTAAATTAACACTCACTAATTTAGATACGCCAGATTCTTGCATCGTCACACCATATAATCTATCTGAAAATTCCATTGTGCCTTTACGATGTGTAATAACTATAAATTGAGTCTGATCTGATAATTCTTTTAAGTATTGCGCGTAACGTATTACATTAGCTTCATCTAAAGCGGCTTCAACTTCATCTAAAATTACAAATGGTGCTGAGCGTACTTTAAGTATGGCAAATAATAATGCGATAGCACTTAGTGCTCTTTCCCCACCACTTAATAACGATAAGTGCTGTAGTTTTTTACCAGGTGGTTGCACAATAATATCCACACCCGCTGATAAATAATCATCATCAGTAAGGCGTAGTTCTGCTTGTCCGCCACCAAAAAGAGATTTAAACACATCAGCAAAGTGGCCTTGTACTGCATGGAACGTTTCTTTAAAACGATCTTTTACTTCTTGATCCATTTCATCAATCAATTGTTCTAAAGTTAATTTAGCTGCTCTTAAATCAGCACGTTGTTCATCTAAAAACGTATAGCGCGTATTAATTTCTTCAAATTGCTCAATTGCATTCAAATTAACAGGCCCTAGTTCTTCTATTGACATTTTTGTTAATTTTACTTTTTTACGTAATACATCAATCGCTTCATCTAATTCATATAATTCACTTGCACGTTCATAAGTTAAATGATAATCATCGCTCAAATGGTCAATCGCATGATTGATTAACACATCCAAACGTGACTGTTCTGCCTTGATATCTTGATAGCGATTTTCAATAGATAATATATCTTGGTTAGCCTCTTGAAGTTTTTGATCTGTCTCTTCAATTGTATCATTCAATTCTAGTCTGCGCGATTTAACGTCTTCTATATCAACAGTAAGTTTTTCTTTAGTAACCTTACTTTGTTCAATATGACTTTGAATCGTTTCAAATGCTTTTTCCCCAGTCATTTCATCTGAGTTAAATAATTTAATTTGCTCATCCAATTTTTCTTGTTGCTTCTCTACACTTTCCAATTGTTTAGTGATTTTTGTAAGAGATTGTTTTTGGGCATTTAAACGTTCTTTTACGACAGCTAAATCTGACTGTTTTTGATGTAATTGTTGTTGGGTTTGAGTGGTGCTTGCTTTACCTTCTTTTGATAATTTAGTGTAAAGATTGATGTCTTCTTCAAGTTTAAGTAATTGCGCTTTAATTTGGTCAAGTCTTTGTTTCTTTTCTGTTAACGTCTGCTTACTTGTTTCACTTTGATAACCATCATTTTTTTCGAATTCAAATTCTTCATGTTCATCTTTCAAATGTGCTTCACTTTTTCTCAAACGGTCTAATTCTAATTCAAAATCATGTAATCTTTGTTTTGCAGAATTATATTGTTGACTTGTTTCAAAATAATTTTCACTAATTTGATCTGACGCTTCTTTAATTGCTTGAAATTGCTTTTCGAATTCAATGGTTTGTTGTTGATAGTCTTCTAGTTGTGCTCGCATTTTAGCTAGATCATCTTTTTGTGCCAATATGCTTTTAGTTTTACGATCACCACCACCAGTCATCGATCCACCTGGGTTAACGATATCGCCCTCGAGCGTAACAATTCTAGTGCGATAACGAATTTTTCTTGCTAACTCATTTGCATTTTTTAATTCATCGACAATAATGGTGTTTCCTAATAAATTTTGTAATACATTCTGATAATCTGAATCGACTTGGATAGCCTCTGATGCAATATTAATGAATCCTTGGGACGTTTTTGCAGAATTTAAAATATCATTCGCAATATGTCTTGGTTGTATCACATTTAAAGGTAAAAAGGTCGCTCTACCCAATCCATTTTGTTTAAGATATTGAATCGCTTGTCTGCCATCTTTTTCAGAATCTACTATTACATGTTGTAAAGAGGCGCCTAAAGCTATTTCAATCGCTTTTGTTAAATCAGAAGGTACTTGAATAACTTCAGCAACTGCCCCTCGTATACCTGTAAGTTGTTTGTTTTTAGCTTTCAGAATATGCTTTACACCATTAAAAAAATAACTATATTCTTCTTGTTGTGTTGCCGCACTATCAATACGAGACTTTAACTTTTCATTAAAACGATATGCTTGATGTAATTTTTCTTCATATTCACTACGTTGTTGTTTTAATTGTGTTAATTTACGTTCGTATTCATTCAATTGTTGTTCTGCGTTTTTCAGTTCTTTTTTCGTTGTTGTGCTTTGCTTTTCTGCCTCATTAATATCAGATTGAATATGCTTTAATTGTTCATACGCCTCTACTAACCTTGAATCTAAACGTGATTGTTTTGATTCATTTTCCTGTATCGTATGTTCTAAAAAGCGAATATCATTATTTACATCTGATTGTTCAGACATAAGTTGATAATATTCATCTTTAATGGTTTCAAGTTTTTCATCATGTTGTTCATCAGTAACATACAATTGTGATTCTAAATATTGCACTTTTTCATTTAATTCTTTTTGTTGGGCTTTTAATCTATCGATTTCTAACTGAACTTCTGTCTTCTCTTTATTTAAATTCTCAGCTTGATTTAATAGACTTTCTTGTTCTTCTTCAAAGCGTGCATTCGTTTCCGATTGATTTCTTTTTCGTTCTTCCAATACATTGAGCTGTCCTGTGAATTTTTCTACTTCTTCAGTTGCTTTGACCAACTCGAAATTTAATGACTCGATGCGTGTATCTAATTGTTGTCTTTCAGCTTTATATTTATTTAAAGATTGTGTATGTTGTACTTTTTCAGCATCCTTTGTTGCCTGCTGACTTTTTAAATGGTTTAAATTATCATCTAATTCATTAATATTGTCACTATATTGTTTTATATCATGGACCGTTACTAAGACGTCACTTTTTTCCATTTCTTTGGATAAGTGTTTGTATTCTTTTGCAATCGCGGCTTCTTCACGTAATGGTTCTACACGACCTTCTAAGTCATAAAGTATATCTTCTACGCGTGACAAATTATCTTCTGTTTGATCCAATTTTTGAACAGAAGTTGCTTTTCTTTTTTTATATTTTAAAACTCCAGCAGATTCTTCTAATATTTGCCTTCTATCTATAGGCTTAGCATTTAATATTTCGTCTACACGTCCTTGCGAAATAATACTGAACGCTTCTTTTCCTAACCCTGAATCTAAAAATAAATCAATGATATCTTTCAATCTTGCTCTATCATTATTCAAATAATATTCACTTTCGCCACTTCGATACAAACGACGTGTAACTGTTACTTCAGTTGAATCAACTTGTAACTTTCCAGAACTATTCTCTAATTTCAATTTTACTTCTGCATAATTTTGAGCTTTTCTATGCTCGGCGCCTGAAAATATAATATCTTCCATTTTGGCGCCACGTAATGATTTAGCTGACTGTTCACCTAACACCCATTTTATCGCATCAGTAATATTACTTTTACCGCTACCATTAGGTCCAACAATTGCTGTTACACCTTCATCAAATTGGACATTTGTATGTTCAGCAAATGACTTAAAACCAAAGGCATCTATAGATTTTAAATAAACCATACTATTCTCCTTTAAAATATTCCTGACTGTTCTACAGCACGGGAATGAAATGGCTAATTCATTTTAACTTCATTCGCCATTCATAACACTTATTCCATCTTATTATGATTAACTTAATTATTTAATCTTAGCTGTATATTTAAAAACGCAATTTTTAATTATATAAATGCTATGTCATCATTAATCATACTTATAACTATGATATTTCCATCTAGTGAATCATGATGTTTAAACGCACCCAATGTTAAGCGTTTTTATTTTTCAATATTTTATATGCACGTTCTGCAGCTTTTTGTTCAGATTCTTTTTTTGTTTTACCTTTACCTTCTGCTACGGCATCTTCTTCTAGAATCACTTCAGAAGTAAAAAGACGATGGTGCGCCGGTCCTTCTTCATTTATCAGACGATATGTGACATCTCCCTTATTTTGTCTATGCACATATTCTTGAAATTGCGTCTTAAAGTCTACAACACCGTCCAATTCATCATCTTCCACATATGGGAAAATGATTTGTTCAGAAAATTGCCAGACTGCCTCTAATCCTTGGTCTAAATACAACGCTCCGACAAATGCTTCAAACGCATCGGATACAAGTGAAGGTCGTGTTCTACCACCTGTCTTTTCTTCGCCTTTACCTAATAAAATTAAATCGTTGAGCTGAATTTTATTCGCAAATATTACAAGTGAGGGCTCACAAACAATTGTTGCACGCATTTTAGTCAAATTACCTTCAGGCAATTCTGGGTATTTATCAAATAAATAGCGTGAAACCGTCAATTCTAATACCGCATCTCCTAAAAATTCTAATCGCTCATTGTGGTCAAGCCTGTTCATATTAAAGTCATTGATAAAGCTTGAATGAGAAAAAGCTTGTTGATATAAATCTACTCGGTTAAAATCTAAATTTAATTCTTGCATCTTTTTTTCAAACTTATTTTGGAATGTTTGTACCATTTCTTTCTTTTTTTGATTGGTCAATCTAGTTCCTCCTCAGAAATAGCGCTAGGATTCTGTATACCTTTATATTTTACGTGAAATCACATCAAAACTAAAGAAAAAACTGTTGTTTTTCGCATGTAAAACAGCGACAAGTCATGGATGTAGTTAATATCGAAGGTACAAAAAATCATGCGTTAAGATTCATTGATTCTATCAAAAAAACAAAAAATCTGAGCCGTAATGACAACGACTCAGATATTTGTTTATTATTTTTCAATACTGTTGATAAATTTAACTGCGTCACCAACTGTGTTGATTTTTTCAGCTTCTTCATCAGGAATTTCAGTACCAAATTCATCTTCTAATTCCATAACTAATTCAGCGATATCAAGTGAGTCAGCGCCTAAATCATCTTTGAAAGATGCATCTTCAGTTACTTTTTCAGCGTCAACACCTAAACGGTCAACGATGATATCTTTTACTTTGTCGAAGTTTTCCACGTCGATTCACCTCCTTTAAAAGTCTATTGATAGACTTTTATATTTTCCCATTTTATCAATTGAAATACAAGTAGTATTTCAATTGATACACTAGAAATACACATAATCTACTAAATTTGACAATTATACCGTATCATGACGCATGTGTCAGACATCCAAAATGACATTTTACTTAAAAAATATAATCAGTCATACCACTATTGTTTAAAAGCTTGTAGCGATGATTATTTTTTCTAAATCAACTTACATGTACATGCCGCCATTGACATGAATCGTTTGTCCAGTAATATATTTTGCTTTCTCTGAAGCTAAAAACGCTACAGTATTGGCTATATCAGAATCTTCACCAAATTTAGCTAATGGAATTTGTTCTAACATTTGTGCTTTGAGTTCCTCACTTAAAGCATCTGTCATATCAGAAACAATAAAACCAGGTGCTACAGCATTCACTGTAATATTTCTAGAAGCTAACTCTCTAGCTGCTGATTTAGTCAATCCAATTACACCCGCTTTTGTAGCAACATAGTTAGCTTGTCCAGGATTACCTACTGCACCCACGACACTTGATAAGTTAATAATTGAGCCACTCTTTTGTCTTAACATTTGTGGTGTTACTTTTTGAATACAATTAAATACACCTTTTAAATTTGTATCAATGACATCGTCCCATTCTTGTTCTTTCATTCTCATTAATAAATTATCGCGTGTGATACCTGCATTATTAACAAGCACATCTACTGAACCAAATTGGCTAACGACTTCTTTAATCATCGCTTTAACTTCGTCACCATTTGCAACGTTTGCTTGAATTGCAAAAGCTTCAACGCCTTTAGCTTTGATTTCTTCCACAACAGCGTCTGCTTTTTCTTTATTTCCAGCATAGTTCACTGCAACTTTATAGCCTTCTTCCGCTAATTGTATAGCAATACTGCGTCCTATTCCTCTTGAAGCACCTGTAACCAATGCACTTTTAGTCATTTTCATTCCAACCTTTCACATCTTCTAATGTTTGAATTGAGGTAACTTTTACATTT
Organism: Staphylococcus sp. LKG3-1; assembly: GCF_048568385.1. Classification (NCBI taxonomy): domain Bacteria; kingdom Bacillati; phylum Bacillota; class Bacilli; order Caryophanales; family Staphylococcaceae; genus Staphylococcus; species Staphylococcus sp. LKG3-1. Next base: position 319,720 of record NZ_CP183796.1, on the reverse strand, counting down.
TTATTAATTTTTCTAATTAATCCTGAAAGTACTTTACCAGGACCAATTTCGATGAAATGATCAACACCTTGTTCAATTAACCACTCTGTAGAATCAATAAATTGCACTGGTGAATATAATTGTTCAATCATATGCGCTTTAATTACATTTGCATCTGTTTCACCTTGTGCATGCACATTTTGTACAACCGGGAATTGAGCATCAGACCACTCAAACTGGTCAATAAAATCTGCAAAATCATCTTTGATAACTTGCATCATTGATGAATGGAATGGACCTGAAACTGCTAATGGCATTACACGTTTAGCACCTAGCGATTTCCCTTCTTCAACTAACTGATCAATCAATGATTTATGGCCAGATACAACAATTTGACCCGGTGAATTGATATTAGCTGGTTCAATAATTTCACTCTCTGTAGAAAGCTGTTTACAAATTGCGTCAACCGCTTCATAATCCAGTCCAAGTACGGCTGCCATACTACCCACACCATCTGGAAAGGCTTCTGCCATAAGTTGACCACGTTTTCTTACAATTTTTACTGCATCTTCAAATTTCAATACACCACTTGCAACTAAACTCACATATTCCCCCAGACTATGTCCCATAGTATAATCTGCATTTAAATCATTAAGGGCGTTTAATAAAGCTGAACTATGCGTTAATAAAGCTGGTTGCGTATTTTCTGTTTGGCCTAACTTTGCTTCTTTATCTGTAAACATCGTTTCTAAAATATCAAAATCCACAGCATTTTGGGCTTGATTTAAAATTGTAGTCGCTGCTTCATTATGTTCGTATAAATCATTCGCCATACCAACTTTTTGAGAACCTTGACCTGGAAAGATAATTGCCGTTTTACTCATTTTCTGTACCCACCGTTTCTTTCATTGTTTTCACAATTTCTTGTTCACCAGCAATTTTTGCCTGACGAATTGCAGAATAGAATGCTTTTGCACTTGAACTGCCATGTGCTTTTACTACCGTACCATTTAATCCTAACAATACTGAACCACCATATTCTGCATAATCCATTTTTGTCATTAAACCGTTCAAGTCTTTGCGTAAAATCAGTGCTGCCATTTTATTTTTAAAACTACTTAACAGTGTAGATTTAAACATTTTACCCATTGCTTTTGCAACACCTTCTAGATTTTTAAGAATCATATTACCTGTATAGCCATCAGTGACTACAACATCAGCAACATCATTCATTAAACCTTTCGCTTCGACATTACCTGTAAAGTTAAAATCATGTTGATCTTCCATTAAACGGTATGCTTTCTTAGTTAAACTATTACCTTTCGCTGCTTCTGTACCAATATTTAACAAGCTTACAGATGGTTCAGCAATACCTCTAATTTTTTGAGCGTAAATATTACCCAACTGAGCATATTGCAATAAATGTTCTGCTTTTGCATCAGCATTAGCACCTACATCCATAAATACAAAACCTTTACCTGATACAGTCGGTAGCGTAACAACCAATGCAGGTCGTTCTACACCTTTAATACGACCAACGATGAATAGTCCAGCAGACATCAGTGCGCCAGTATTACCAGCAGAAACACATCCATCGGCTTCACCCGACTTAACTGCTTCAGCCATACGCGCCATAGAGCTGTCTTTTTTACGTTTAATTGCTCTTACTGGTTCATCATCCATCGTGATAGATTCCGTACAGTGACGCACTTCTACACGATCATGTTCTAATGTACATTGCGATGAATCTCCAAATAAAATTATTTCTAAATCTTTAAAATCATTAACCGCTTTTTCAACAGCTTCCAAAACGATTCCAGGTGCATCATCTCCACCCATCATATCAATCGCTAATTTAACCATTTTGTTCATCCTCACTTGTATAATACATTTTGAAAGTTCCCTTAAAAACGAGCGTATCTTTTACATATGATCGCACTTTTATCGTATAAAATTTATCTGTAATTTCAATAGTTTGTGCATCAGCACGTACCGTTTCATTTAATTTTACTGTTTTTATAAATGTTACATTACTATCTCTTGTTAAAACAACTGGTTTATGTATCAGTGCCACACACAGGGAGTTTGCTTGTGCGAACAATACATGTCCTCTAGCAATTTTATTTCTAGTAAACACAGATTCTTCGTCTATTCTTATAATTGAAGTGGCAGTTTGATCAGGTTGTACATTGATTACATCCCCAATAATTTCACTACCTTCTATAGAGCGAATACTTTCGTAATTTTCTTTTGCAACAGTTTTAATGCGTGTTCTTAGCTCAGGAATATTTAAATGTGTACGATCAAGTCTAATCGTTTGAATACTCACCGAGAACAACACACTTAAATCTAAGTCAGTAATAAAAGGATTTTTCTCTATTTCTTTTTTTATTTCATTACGTCGTTCTTGTTTTTTTAATTTCATCGCATTCAAACTCCCATGTTTTTAGTACCAAGTCTTAAACATTCCTAACATATCATAACACTTTCTATTTCATTTGCTCAACAAAAAACATATGCTGTCGCTAAATTAAATTTGCTTTAGCATTAGCTCAGTTTAATAATAAGTTTTTTATATAGTATCAAAAAAACTCTTTTAACATTACTATTTTATTACAAATGTAACAATTAAAAGATTATTTGTAGTGCACTATTGAAATAAAAATATTTGGAACGTATAATTCAAAATAATTTAAAAGGGTGTGATATTTTATGTAAATAAATATTTATATGAAAAGCAATTGTTTCTAAAGCCAAAAGATTAATAATTAGGAGGATTACATGATGAAGAAATTGATTACCACAACACTCGTAACATGTTCACTGATATCTGTCACATCATTACAAGCACATGCGCAAGAAAACAATAGCATCAAACCAGAAAGTCTCAAGAAACCCATAAATACAAAAGTTCATAATAATCAAGATGTAAAAGCATATTTACAAAATAATGTATCAAAGATTATCAAGGAATCTAAAGAATCTGGAAATGCTAATGTTAAAGATAATGCATTTGAGCAATATGAAATTACAGATAAACAACAAGACGCTACTGGAATCACTCATTATACCTTGAAACCCAAAGTCAATGGTATAACTGCTGAAGATAGCGCATTAAAAGTTCATGTAAACAAACAAGGTGATGTCACTTTAATAAACGGTAGCATTGATAAACCAACTGTCAAGGTTGACAACGAAGTGAAAATTTCTGCAGTTGATGCTGAAAATAACGCATTTAAAGCTATAGGAAAAAACAAGGCAGATGTTAACAATATCAAAGGCTATGATATCGTAAATAAAAACAAATTAGATATTAACAGCGACAGTCAAAAACTTGTATACGATGTTGAATTAAACTATATTTCACCTAAGGCCGCTCATTGGAAAATTCAAGTCGATGCTAGCACTGGAGAAATATTGAATAAAGAAAATGTCATCAAAAATGCCTCAGCAACAGGAAAAGGTACAGGCGTGAACGATGATGAAAAGTCACCATTGAATTTAACAGAGAATAATGGTGAATACACATTAAAAGATACAACGCAAAATGCAGAAATGCATACACAAACTGCTAATAATATTACAGATGATTTTTCAGAAATCACAAACGATAGTAATAATTTCGACAAGGAAGAACACAAGGCTGGCGTAGATGCACATTATTATGCTAATGAAGTGTATAACTATTATTTAGATAAACATCATCGTGATAGTTATGATAACGCCGGAGGAAAGATTGACTCTGTCGTACACTATGATAAAGATTACAATAATGCTGCGTGGACAGGGCAATATATGATATACGGTGAAGGTGATGGACAAACCTTCAAAGCATTATCAGGAGCCAATGATATCATCGCTCATGAATTAACACATGCCGTAACTGAGCGTACGTCTAACTTAAAATATCAAGATCAATCAGGCGCTTTGAATGAATCATTTTCAGATGTATTTGGGTATTTTGTAGATCCAGATGACTGGTTAATGGGTGAAGATGTATATACACCTGGAACTGAAGGAGATGGTCTTAGAAGCTTAAAAGACCCTGAAAGATATAATCAACCGGCACACATGGATCAATATCAATCAGGTAGTCAGGATAATGGTGGTGTACACACAAATAGTGGTATTCCTAACAAGGCTGCATATCTGACAATTAATGAAATTGGAAAAGATAAAGCTGAACAAATTTACTACCTTGCATTAACTCAATATCTGACGCAAAATTCAGAATTTTCAGATGCTAAAACAGCTTTAAAAGAAGCCGCAAATAAACTTTATGGTGATAATAGCGCTGAAGCTGACGCTATTGATAAGGCTTGGACAGAAGTTGGCGTAAATTAAAAAGCCTGTTAAATAATTAATTATCTAACAGACTCCCACAATAAATCATATTCTAACTTCGGATGGCATTCGTAAATAATTAAATTATTTACGAGTGTCATTTTTATTTAGAATATAATAGAAAGTATACAATGGATTTGCATGAAATACAAACCAACAATTTTTAATCAAAACTCATATACAATAAATTTTCTTCAATAAAAGATTTTAATATATTATATTGTGGTTCAAAGAAGACACCCGACTGTATTAATTCGGCGGCTTCATCTCTAGCAACTTCTAGCATTTTATAATCTTCCACTACATTTGCAACCAAGAAATCAGGTAAACCGCTCTGCTTTACACCAAAGAAATCGCCTGGCCCCCTCATTTCTAAATCACGTTCACTAAGTTCAAAGCCATCTGTAGTCTGGGTCATGATATTCATACGTTCAATACCTGTTTCTGTTTTCGGTGATGCGATTAATACACAGTAACTTTGTTGTTCACTTCTCCCCACTCGTCCACGCAATTGATGTAACGTAGACAAACCAAAACGATCAGCATCATATATCATCATAAACGTCGCATTTGGCACGTTCACACCTACTTCAACTACCGTTGTTGACACTAATATATCAATTTCATGATTGCTAAATCGTTGCATCACTTCATCTTTCTCATCTGAATGTAATTTACCATGAAGCAGACCAACCTTTTCAACTCCATAATATGATTGCAATGATTCATATAATTCAACAACATTTTGTACATCTTCAAGATGCTCTGAACTTTCAATCAGTGGGCAAATGACATAAGCTTGTCTACCCTTCTTCAGTTCTGAAGTCATTTGATTTAATACACTTTCATAAGCCTCATGCTTAGACCAAGAAGTGATGATTGGTTTTCTACCTTTAGGCAATTGTTTAATTGAAGAAACATCCATTTCACCGAATACTGAAATGGCTAATGTTCTTGGTATCGGCGTTGCTGTCATAAATAAGACATTGGTCATAGCACCTTTTTCTCTTAACAACTGTCGCTGATTAACACCAAAACGATGTTGTTCATCTGTAATAACAAGACCCACATTATTAAACTTAACATCATCCTGAATTAATGCATGTGTTCCAATGATACAATCAATTTCATTATTATTCAGTTGTTCTAATAACAGCTTCCGTTTTTTTCCTTTAACAGAGCCAGTCAATAAAGCCACGTTCATTCTATCACCAAATAGGTCAACTAAACTTTCTGCATGTTGCTCCGCTAATATTTCTGTCGGAACCATTAAAGCTGACTGATAGCCTGCTGTTTTCAAGGCATACATACAAATAGCAGCGACAACTGTTTTACCAGAACCTACATCGCCTTGTAATAAACGATGCATGCGAATGGGTGCTTTCAAATCTCTGAATATTTCATTCACGCTATGTTTCTGAGCGTCTGTTAATTCAAACGGTAGACTATCTATAAAATGTTTAACTAAATTAATATCATAGTCTATGTCAATTGCTTCATCTGATGTTTTTTCAAGACGATTCAACCACTGCATTCTTAATTCAAACATAAATAATTCTGTGAAAGCATATGTTCTACGTGCTTTCAGTAAAGATGCTTTATCAGTTGCAAAATGCAAAGCTTTAATTGTATCTTCTAAAGTTTCTAATTTGTATTTTTTTCTTAAGTCTTCAGAGAGCCATTCTTGAATCGTCACCTGATCTAGTACCTGTCTAATCATATCTCTTAAAGGCTTTTGTTTAATACCTTCTTTAATGCGATATACAGGTTCATATTGTCCGCTCTCATCCATTTGTTGGCTAAAAAACATTCTGTTACCGTTGATTTCTTGCTTTGCTCTATTCCATTTTCCTTTGACTGTTACGGTTCCATGTAATTCTATTTTCTTTTTTAAATAAGGCTGATTGAAAAATGTGCATTTCACAGCAATTTGGTCGACCATGATATGTACTGTTAATTTAGATTTATTACGACCAAAAAAAGCGACAGTTGGTGTTGAATAAACTTCACCCACCACTGTCACTATCGCTTGATCTTCAGCTTTATTTAAGTCAATTACAGTATTATCTTCGTAACGTGTTGGTAAATATAGAATTAAATCTTCAACAGTATGAATATTTAATTCATTCAATACTGCTAAGCGTTTCGGACCTAATCCTTTTATTTGAGATAATGGAAATGGACTTTCAATTAAATTGACTTTTGACATAATTAATCACCAAATATTTCTTGTTTTAGGCGCTGACCCGTAGGTGTACCTGCTAAACCTCCACGACCTGTTTCACGTAGAGCGGATGGCATCGTTTGACCGATTTTATACATTGCTTCAATCACTTCATCTGTAGGAATTCTTGAAGTCACACCTGCCAAAGCCATGTCCGCAGATACGATTGCATTTGATGCACCTGCAGCATTTCTCTTAACACAAGGTACTTCTACTAAACCAGCTACTGGATCACATACTAAACCTAGCATATTTTTCAAACAAATTGCAAAAGCTTCAGCTGACTGTTGCGGCGTTCCACCTGCAAGTTCTACAGTTGCTCCAGCTGCCATCGCCGCAGCTGAACCGACTTCTGCTTGACAACCACCAGCAGCACCTGAAATAGATGCATTATTGGCAACAACAAAACCAAATGCACCTGAAGTTAATAAGAAATTTAACATATCTTTTCTTGATGGTTCTAAACGCGGTTTAAGACCAAATAACACGCCTGGTACAACACCTGCAGAACCTGCTGTAGGTGTTGCACAAATTTTCCCCATAGCTGCATTGACTTCATTTGTCGCAACAGCTTTACTAACTGCGTCTAACAAAGTTGGTCCTGCGAGTGATTTCCCCGTTTTCAAATATTCTTTAATTAGTACAGCATCTCCACCAGTGAGCCCTGTTGTAGATGTAACCCCTGCTAAACCTTCGTCTAAAGCATTCTCCATCGTTTGTAAGTTTTTGTCCATATGTGCATAAACATCTGCTTCAGATAGTCCTGTAACTTCCATTTCTTGTTCAAGCATAATTTCATGGATTTTTTTATTTTGCTCTTCACACATTTCTACTAATTCTTTCACACTTTTAAACATGCAATACCTCCATTAGGCGTCTCCCATGAGTGAAACCGTCACTACACCATCGACGTTTTTAATTTTCTCTATTATTTCATCATTCACTGCATCATCTAATTCACAAGTCATTAATGCTTGATCGCCTTTTTCTTTCCTAGATACTTGCATACTACCTACATTAATACTTGAGTCTCCCAGTATATTGGCTACACGACCAATAGTACCAAACGTATCTTTATGGAATACAAGTAATGCCGGGTAATTACCACTAATCGCGATATTGAATCCATTGATTGCTACTACTTCAATTTTTCCGCCACCAATTGAAACACCCTCAACGGATATTTCTTTGTCTCCATCACGCATATTAATAATAGCCGTGTTCGGATGTGATCTTTCTTCTGCCATTTCAATAAAGTTGACTTTCATCCCAGCTTCCTCAGCAGTTTCCAAACTTGTTTGTATACGATCATCATCAGTATCGTAGCCTAACAAGCCACCGACTAAAGCAACATCAGTGCCATGTCCTTTATATGTTTCCATAAATGAACCATAAAGATATATATCAGCTTGTTTCGGTAATTGATTAAATAAGTCTCTAGCTACTAAACCAATTCTCACTGCGCCTGCAGTATGAGAAGACGAAGGGCCTACCATTGTAGGACCAATTATATCGAAGACTGTTTTATATTTCATAATTATACCCCACTCTTATTTTTAATGTTTCTAAAGTGTTGCGCTTTCATTCTTAAACATCTTGTTTATTATAACAAGTTCAATAAACATTATAAACCAAAACTGGTTGTATTGTTCTTATTAAATGCAAAATTAAATTGCTGACAACCTTAAAACTATTTAAAAAATGTCATTATTTCAAAAAAATATGGAAGTAAGAATTAATCAAATTTTAAAATCTGATTTTCTCACTCCCATCTGTAACATGACTGATATAGTCGATGTTTTTCCTTTTGAAGTCATATACTATTGTATAAATGATACTCTTTTAAGATTCTAATGCTGTAATTTATATTATTCTACAGAAAACAAATATTGATAAACAGGTTGTTGACCATCATGTTGTTCTAATTCAACGTCTGGATATGTTGCTTCCATCCAATCTTCAATGTCTGAAGTAACTGTTTTATCAGCATCCATACCAACGATCATCGTAATGATTTCACTATCTTCATTAATCATTTCTGCCATTAATCCCTTAACCGTTTCAAATTGATCAGCATGACTTGTTACAATTTTATCCTCAATCAAGCCCATAAATGCGTCTTTTTTAATTTCAACACCATCAATTTTAGTATCTCTCACAGCGTATGTCACTGAACCAGAACGTACTGCTTCTAAAGATTCCACCATTCTTGATTTATTAGATTCGAGTGAATCAGTTTCATCATAATTAAATAACGCAGCAATGCCTTGTGGTATTGATTTGGTCGGAATGACTATAGTATCAGCTTCTACAATTTCAGCAGCTTGTTCACTAGCCATTAGAATGTTTTTATTATTAGGTAAAATGATTGCACGTTTACATTGTGATTGTTCAATAATCTTGACAATATCTTCTGTTGATGGATTCATTGTTTGTCCACCACTAATCATGTGTGTCGCACCCATTGACTTGAAAATCTCTGAAATACCTTCACCCATGGAGATTGCAATGACTGCAGTGTCGACTGCCTGCGTTTCTTCTGTAGATGTTGCTTTGCCACCGTCATGTTCTTTTTTCACAACTTCACGATGTTGTTCACGCATATTTTCGACTTTTAACTTAATTAATTCACCATACTGTTGACCATAGTTAAATACGTCACCTGGTTTTTCTGTATGCACATGTACTTTAACAATTTCCTCATCGTTGATAACTAATAAAGAATCCCCAAACTGGCTCATGTCTTCTCTAAAACTCTGCTCATCAAAGGTTTTTTTATTTTTTCCAAAACGAACCATCATTTCAGTACAATAGCCATAAACGATATCTTCCGTATTAATTACGCCATGAAAATCATGTTCTTCATTAACTAAAGACTCTTTATTTAATTTTGGTGACTGTGCAGATACCGTTTCACCTTTTAATGCTTTTAAAAATCCAGCGTAAACAATAGCTAAGCCTTTACCTCCACTATCTACAACACCGACTTCTTTTAATACTGGTAATAAATTCGGTGTGTTTTCAAGTGAGACTTCTGCTTCTTCGAGAATGTAAGCCATTAATTCAATACAATCGTCGGTTTCTTCTGCCTTTAGTATAGCTGCATCAGCTGCATCTCTTGCTACTGTTAAAATCGTTCCCTCAACTGGTTTCATGATTGCTTTATACGCTGTATCTACACCTGCTTTAAAACTTTCAGCAAATTGTTTAGCATTAATTGTTTCATATGTTTCTAAACTTTTACTAAACCCTCTAAATAATTGTGACAAAATCACACCAGAGTTCCCTCTAGCACCCATCAATAAACCTTTAGAAAATGTCTTACCTAGTTCACCAATTTGTTGAGATAAATTGTTTTCGACTGCTTCTCTCCCTGATGTCATCGTCAAATTCATATTCGTCCCAGTATCTCCATCTGGTACTGGATAAACGTTCAATGAATCAACTAAGTCTGCATGATTTGATAAATTTTGCGCCCCTTGTATAATCATCTCGGCAAATAATTTACCATCTATTTTGCTTACCATTGCGTAATGTCCTCCTAGTTTTTCGTGCCATTATTAATGCGCACACCTTGTACAAATATATTGATTGAATTTACTTTTATTTTTAATGTTTGTTCTAATGTATATTTTACAGTTGATTGTACATTGCTAGCTACTTCAGATATTTTTGTTCCAAAGCTTACAATAATGTACATATCTACATCAACAACGCCATTATCTTCTCGTACAATGATACCTTTAGCATAATTTTCATGTCCGAGTATTTCTGCAATGCCATCTCTAACTTGTTGTCTAGAAGCCATGCCTACAATTCCATAACATTCTACTGCTTTACTACCCACAACTGAAGATATTACTTCGTTTGAAATGTCTATACTACCGTAATCATTTGTGATTTCTAATGTCATAAAATGGGCCTCCTAAGTTTATGGTTATATCATAATCGCCAATAATAAACAATGCGTCTTGATTATCTTATTAAAAAAATACTATATTTATCCACAGTTTACAATTATACCATAATTTAATATTAACAAAAGTATTATTCATGTAAACGAAAAATTTTTCTCGTTTTATTGCTATCTATACTTATTTGTGGTACATTATTCAAGTATGTAGTAGATACGTGTATTTATATTTATTAAAGGAGGTACTTTCATGGGCAAACAATGTTTCGTAACAGGTCGTAAAGCTTCAACTGGAAACAATCGTTCTCACGCTTTAAATTCTTCTAAAAGAAGATGGAATGCTAACCTTCAAAAAGTTAGAATTCTTGTAGACGGAAAACCTAAAAAAGTTTGGGTTTCTGCACGTGCTTTAAAATCTGGTAAAGTAACTAGAGTTTAATAAATATAATGCACGAAAAGACCAATCCTTATGTGGAGGATTGGTCTTTTTTTATTTCATTTTCTTTTAGATATCAGCGTATATTTAAAAATCCTCATTTAATCTTTACTTCGAATCATCAATACACTGCCTTCAATTATTTCTATATTCCCACAAGATTGACTTAATTCATTTGAAATAGTAAGCGTTGAACCAAGTTTCAGTGTTTCATTTTGTAAGTTATATTTAAAGCCTTTCAATGAAATTACAGTTGGATAGATGACTGGTATAAATGAAATATATGGAAATTGTTCACTATATGTCACATTAAACTGACCTTTTTGTATAAATTGAATTTCATTTGTGTCATCTATTAATTTAATGTTGATATTCATTTTTGTATATTCCGGTTTTTCCAGTATTTGTAAGGCGCCCATGAAATGATCTAGTCTACCGCCCGTCGCACCATAAACATCAATATTTCGATAGCCACGCTTTACTGCTTGATCAATGCCTAAAGCTAAATCTGTGTCATCTTTTTCAGAATTATAAGGATTTATCTCTATCTGTTGTTGTATAAAGTTCCTCTCTGAATCAGAAATAGAATCGAAATCACCGACTGCAAATTGAGGTGTAATCCCAGATTCTAGCAAGATCAAGGTGCCTCTATCTATACCAATCCAATGTTCATGTTTATGTTCCACTAAAATATGCTTGGGCAAATTTCTATTGCCACATAATAAATTGGCTTTCATCTATGTCAACCTTTCAATGTGTTAGTTACCGTTTGATATTCATCGTGTTTAAAAAAGTATGACCCTGCAACTAACATTGTCGCACCATGGTTAACTACAGTTTCAACAGTGTTATTGTTAATACCACCATCTACTTCAATATCAAAGTTTAAGCCTTGCGCTTTTTTGATTTCAGATAATTGATCCAGTTTTTCTACGCAATCATTTATAAATGTTTGACCACCAAAACCAGGGTTTACTGTCATAACCAATACATAATCTACCATTTTTAATACCGGACGAATTGAATCAACTGGCGTCCCAGGATTAATCACCACACCAGCTTTTACATTTTTATTCTTAATTTGTTCAATCACTCTGTGAATATGGGGTGTTGCTTCAACATGTACTGAAATCATATCAGCGCCATGCTCAGCAAATAATTCAACATATTTTTCAGGTTCTTCTATCATAAGATGCACATCAATAGGTAAATCTGTACCTTTACGTACTGAATCCAATATAGGTAGTCCGATTGAAATGTTAGGTACAAATTGTCCATCCATGACGTCAAAATGTACCCCATCAACGCCTGCCTTTTCTAAAGCAGTTAACTCTTGTTGTAAATTCAAAAAATCTGCTGATAATAATGATGGATATAATTTTGCCACTTAATATCTTTCCTTTCTATTTGAAATTTCTTTAAATAGCTGTAAATAATGATCGTATCTAAACTGGGCAATATTGCCATTTTCCAATTCAGCTTTAACATTACATTTCGGTTCATTAATATGGTTACAATCTCTGAACTTACATGTCGCACTATATTCATGTATTTCCATGAAATAATTTTTGATTTCATCTTTTTGTATATGATCATAATCCAAAGCACTAAAGCCTGGCGTATCTGCTATAAAGCCTTTAGCTCTCTCAAACAATTCAACATGACGTGTTGTATGACGACCACGATTTAACGCTTTAGAAATGTGTTGTGTTTCAATCTCTATATTAGGAAAATATTTATTCAATAACGTTGATTTACCAACACCTGATTGACCACTCAACACAGCTAAACCATCACCCCAACTTGAAAAGACTTGTTCAATATCTTCATTAATACTTATGAATTGTGTTTTATAGCTCATATTCTCATAAACTTCTAGCAATTTTTCAATATCGTGTTGTTTTTCCAAAGATGTCAAATCTTTTTTAGTTACAAGAATACGCGGACGCATATGATAAGAATGCGCAATTACTAAAAACCTATCTAGTAACTGTGTAGAAAAATCTGGTTCTACAGCACTCATTACAAGAATGAGATGGTCGACATTACTAACAGGCGGTCGCTTTATTTCATTTTTTCGTTCATGTACATGATGTATATAACCTTCCGTTACATTTTCTACTTCAAAATCAACGACATCACCTACAATAGGTGAAAATTTATTTTTTCTAAAAAGGCCACGTGGTTTTGTATCATACATTTCACCGTCTACATCAACTCGGTAAACACCACTGATTGATTTTATGATGCGTCCTGTTTTCACTTAGGCACCCCTCTTTTAAATACTTTTACCATTTATATTATAGCAAAGCATTTTTGATTTAAATATGATTTGAAACGATTTCGGCTAAATTTTCAGTTGTAAATATCGATAACGATACTTTTCCACTTAATTATTCTATGAATGAAATTGAGATAATAAATTAAAAGCACCAATTTAATCCAAATTCGACTAAATTGGTGCTCATTTTATATCTTCTATTTGTGGTTCGCTAGAGCTTTCGCTCTTGCATAAGCGACACTATGCTCTCTTCGCTCGCTAAGTGTCGCTAAAAATCATAAGGTATATCTTTATCAGCAACAACTTTACCATCTACACGAACGGTATAACCAGCCGTTTTACCTTTTTCTATTGTCATCGGTATTTTAATGGTTTTATTGTCTTTTATTTTAAATGTTTGTGAAGGTGATGTCCCTTCGCCATCTTTGTCTCTTACAAACACTTTTACTTCTTGGCTGTCGTCATCTTTACCAGTATATTGAACTTCATACGTTTCTGTATAATCTTTAGTCGCTGGTTCATCATCTTTAGATTCTTTGTCATCTTTATCTTTATCGTCAGCGTCTTTTTCCTCATCTTCTTTATCATCATCAGATTTTGGAGCGCCTTTTGAAACGGTGAATTCAATTGTTGAACCTTCGTCTATTTCTTCATCTTTTGGCGATTGGCTGATAACATTATCTTTTTTAACTTTCTTGTCCTCAGTTTCCTGAGTGACAACTACCTTGAATCCTTTTGCCTCTAACTCTGATTTTGCCGTTTTAAAAGCTTTATTCTCATAGTCATCAACGTAAACTTGTTTTGTCCCTAAAGATTCAGTAAGTTCTATATTACTATCATTCACTTTCACTTTATCTCCAGGATTCACATTTTGTGATTCAATTAAACCTTTAGCGATATTTTGTTTCGTGTACGCTTGTTTCACTTTTGAATCTTTGATGCCTAAATCTTTTAATTTATCTAAAGCTTCGGATTTTGTCATACCAAATAAATTTGGCATTTCCGTCAATTCAGGTCCTTTAGATAAAACAATGTCAACTTTACTTTGTTGTTCTAAACGATCCCCTTTCTCAGGCGTCGTTTTTATAATTTTATTCTCTGGATATTTATCACTATATTCACGCGATATATTACCCATTTGTAATTTATTTTCTTTTAAAATATGTTCTGCTTCTTTTTCTGTCTTACCTGATAAATCTGGTGTTTCTAAATATTTATTTCCAAACATACCCATTGCCATGAATCCAAATAAACCAAACAGCAATAAGACGATTATAAGTGTATAGAAAAACTTCTTTTTCTTTGTACGCTTTTTTTGTGGTACCTCATAAATATGTTCTTCACTTGATTGAAATTGTTGTTGATTGACGATAGGAATCTGCATTGTTTCTTTTATGTTTTTTCCTTTATCTTCATCTCTCGTCTGGTTGACAATATCTGATTTATTTATAGGAATTGTCTTGGTATTCTCCTCAACGGATTGATACCTCGCTTCATTCTCACGATTTTCAGACAATACATTTTCTAAATCACTTTGCATATCTCTTACTGATTGGTAACGCACCGTCTTATCTTTTTCCGTTGCTTTCAGTACAATATTACTTAGTGCTTGAGGTACATCCGAGCGTTCATCAGTAATATTAGGCATAGGATCTTGGATATGCTTAATTGCAATACTTACTGCTGTTTCCCCAGAAAACGGTGGTTTACCAATAAGCATTTCATACAATACAACACCAATTGAATAAATATCGGTACCATTATCTGTCGATTCACCACGTGCTTGTTCGGGTGATAAATATTGAACTGTACCTAATACATGGTTCGTTTGTGTCATTGTTGTTTCGCTTAGAGCTTTCGCAATACCAAAATCTAAAATCTTCAAAGTCTGGTGCTTATCTATTAAAATATTTTGTGGTTTAATATCACGGTGTACGATTTTAGTATCATGAGCATGTTTAATTCCATTAATAATTTGATTGGTAAAGTTGAGTGCTGTTGTGGTCTCCAAAGGTTGGTTTTTTTGAATGTATTCAGATAATGTCGGTCCTTCTATATATTCCATTACTAAATAGAAATTATCATCATCTTCCGTAACATCAAACACGTTCACTATATTTTTATGTGATAGTTGTGTTAAATTATGTACTTCTCTTTCGAAACGTTTAATAGTTTCTTCTTTCTCACCAGCAGGAATCCTAATTGCTTTGATCGCTACTTTACGATTGAGAATTGTGTCTTCGGCAAGATAGACAGTACTCATTCCGCCACCACCGAGTTTTTTAATGACCTCGTAGCGCTCACTTATTATTTTGCCTATCATACTTTATCACCTTCAATCTCAGCCAATACAATACTTACATTGTCATTCGTATCTTCAGATAGTGCAAGTTCTATTAAGTCTTGACCGTGTGTCTCTAATTCTTTCGCTTGTACCAATGTTTCTTGAATTTGATGGTTACGTACAAAATCGGTTAAACCATCAGAATTTAACATTAAATAATCATAGAAATTCGTTTTTTTCACAAATATATCTGGCGTCACTAACTTATCAGTCCCCATCACTTTGGTAATGATATTTCGTTGAGGATGATTAAATGCTTGTTCAGCAGTAATTTGCCCAATCATCATGAGATGATTAACAAACGAATGATCATTCGTAATTTGTTCAATCTCTCTACTATTCACTAAATAAGCTCGTGAATCACCAATATTTGCGACTACAATATAGTTATCAAATACTAAAGCACAGACACAAGTTGTACCCATACCCTTATATTCTGGGTTTTCTACTGACATTTCATATAACTCACGATTAATAGCTTTTAAAGTTGTTCTCAACCAATTTTCAGCTTGATCAGCTTCGATAAGATTTTCCACTTCAAAACGACGTTGAAGCTCATCAGTGACAAATTGGCTCGCAACTTCTCCTGCTAGGTGACCACCCATACCATCACAAAGCACTAATAGCTGTTGCTCTGTACGATTATAAAATACGCCACCTGCATCTTCATTTTTATCACGGTATCGACCCGTGTCAGTAAAAAATTGTGCTTTTAGCATGTCCCTACCTCGTTTCTACTTTTCGTTCCTTAGCTCTTAATTGACCACAAGCAGCGTCAATATCGGCACCTTGTTCACGTCTAATTGTTGCATTTATCCCTAAACGCTTCAATTCTTTTTCAAATTTAAAGATATCTTCTTTAGGTGTCTTCACATAATTTCTTTCTGGTACGTGATTCACTGGTATTAAGTTAACATGGCAATTCAATTTTTGAATTAAATGCGCTAATTCCCTAGCATGTTCAATTTGGTCGTTGACGCCACCAAATAAACCATATTCAAAAGTAATACGTCTATTTGTTTTTTCTTGATAATAATGAATAGCTTCCATTAATTTTTCTACATTATATGCTCTATTTATCGGCATCAAACGTGATCGAATTTCATCATTTGCACCGTGTAAGCTAACCGCAAAATTAATTTGAATATCTTCATCAGCGAAATCGTATATTCTTGGAATAATTCCTGAAGTTGACACTGTAATATGACGCGCTCCAATATTTAGTCCATTATCATCATTAACAATTTTTAAGAAATCCATCATTTCATCATAGTTTTCAAATGGTTCTCCAATACCCATGATAACGATTTGTGATACACGCTCTTCTGTTTCATCTAAAGCTTTTTGAACTGTTAATACTTGAGAAACAATTTCTCCAGCTTCTAAGTTACGTTTTAAACCGCCTAATGTAGAAGCGCAAAACGTACAACCAATACGGCAACCAACCTGTGTGGTTACACAAACAGAATTCCCGTATTCATGTCTCATAAGGACCGTTTCAATTGTATAACCATCTTGTAATTCAAATAAAAACTTAATTGTACCGTCTTTACTTTCTTGTTTTACAACTGTTGTCATGGTTGTCATTGTAAAATTATCTTTAAGTACTTCTCTTAATTCTTTAGATAAATTTGTCATATCATCAATGTCATCGACGCGTTTTTCGTAAAGCCACTCAAAAATTTGTTTCGCTCTGAATTTTTGCTGACCATTTTGTACCAACCAATCTTGCATCTCATCGTATCTTAATGAATAAATTGATTGCTTTTCAAAATTGGGAAGAAACTTATTTTTTTTCTTCTTTTCTGCAGTTATCATATTTTAATTTTCCTTTCTTCTTATCCTAGTTATGAAAAAGCCATCAGAGTTAAAATCTTGAGGTAAAATTTGCATCGTTTTTACTTTTTCTCCAGTTATTGGATGTTCAAATTGATCGAATTCAAAATCTTTATTTTCTTTTAAAAATGTATATACAACATTTTCATTTTCCATTTGCTCAATCGTACAAGTTGAATAAATCATTGTACCACCAGGTTTCACATTATATTTCACATTATTTAAGATTTCCAATTGAATTTCAACCAAAGATTCAATTGCATGTTGCGATTGTTCATATTTTATTTCTGGTTTATGTCTTAAAACACCTAAACCACTACATGGCGCATCTACTAAAATCTTATCATACACTTTATCATATTTTTCAGTTGCATCGTGTTCAAATGCAGAAATGTTAGATAAACGTAATTTTCTTATATTAAAATCTATTAAATCTATTTTATGTTCATGAATGTCCGTCGCATCAACCTGTCCAGTACCATTTAATATTTCAGCAATATGACAAGCTTTTCCACCAGGTGCACTACAAGCATCTAAAACTTGGTCACCTTCTTTTAATGCCATTAATTCACCAATAAACATTGAACTCTTATCTTGAATAGATATCAGTCCATCTTTAAACATACGAGATTCAATAATTGACTTACCACTAATATGTAGACAAGTTTCGATTTCTCTATCTTGTTCTACAATATAATCATCATCAGTGAGTCTTCTAATAGCATCGTCTACTGAAATACGAGTTAAGTTAACACGTACGGTTGTAGTTACTTTATCTAAAAATGATTGCGCAATTGTTTCTGTTTTTTCAATACCAAAATGCGTTGTCCAGTGATCAACCAACCATTTGGGTAAACTGTATTCGATCGCGATACGTTTTTTGTCATCTGTAATTTCAGTAAAATCTGGTAAGTCACTGCGCATAATATTTCTTAGTATACCGTTCACAACATTACCATTATGCGGACCGCCTTTATATTTAGCAATTTCAACGGCTTCATTAATAATCGCGTGTTCAGGTATTTTATCTAAATAGACATATTGATAAATACTCATCCAAAGTAACTGTCTGACCCAACCTTTTAACTTTGTTTGAACAAAAGGTTTCAGCAAATAATCTAAAGTATATTTTCTTTTTAACGTGCCATATACTAATTCTGTATATAATCCTTTATCTGCTCTATTTAATTCATTATTTGATAACACATCATTAATGATGATGTTACTATAGGCTTTATCATTTATAATATCTTGAATGGTTTCAAATGCTAACGCTCGCACATTTGTTTCTATTGTCATGTTAGTACCTTCCCAACAAGTGAAGTTTGCACGCCACTTAAGTAGTTTGCAGTTAACATACGTTTTTTCCCTGCAACTTGAATATCTGTTAATGCAATTGCATCGTCGGAACCTGTCGCAACGATGATTGCTTTTTTCGTTGTTTCAATAATTGTACCTGGTTCACCTGTTTTACCTTTTTCAATTCGGGATGCATATACTTTCATGTTACCATCATCCATAACTGTATAAGCTACTGGCCATGGTGACAGACCTCTTATATGGTTGTAAATAACTTCAGCCGATTGGTACCAATCAATCTTTTCCTGTTCTCTACTTATATTAGTAGCAAAACTAGCTTCACTTTCATTCTGTGTAATGCGGTTATTTGTACCATTAATAATAGAAGGTAAAGTCTCTTTTAATAATTCTGCACCTAAAAAGCTCAATTTATCATGCATGGTACCGACATCATCTTGGTGCTCAATTTCTATTGCTTGTTGAGAAATGATATCTCCTGCATCTAATTTCTTAACCATATACATTATAGAAATACCTGTTTCTGTTTGACCATCCATGATAGCTTGATGAATCGGCGCTCCACCTCTATATTTAGGTAATAACGACGCGTGGACATTGATTGCCCCTAACTTTGGCGCATTTAATAATGATTCAGGCAATATTTGCCCAAAGGCTGCAGTTACGATTAAATCTGCTTCTAAGTCAATAAGTTGTTCTAACTCTGATGATTGGGCTAATTTTTCTGGTTGATATACTGGTAAACCGTGCTTAATTGCAACTTCTTTCACTGGTGGAGGTGTTAAAACACGTTTTCTACCCACTGGTCTGTCTGGTTGCGTGACTACTGCAATCACATCATGTTCAGCAATTAACATTTCTAGCACTTTTGTTGAAAAATCTGGTGTTCCCATAAAAATGACTTTACTCATTATCAAAATACGCCTCCATTTCACTTTCACTTAAAAATTTCTCTACACGTTCAGTAAACAATCTTCCTTCAAAATGATCTATCATATGTAAAATCATTCTCGCGATATCATCATATGCAGTCATCTCAACTTCATTACCTTTTTTATCATTACTCTTAACGACAATCATTTTACTTCTTTCCACTTCACCATAAACATTAGGTATACTGATAGACCCTTCTAAATCAGTCACTTTTGTATCCGATTCACTTATAATTTGAGGATTAATCAGTTGTAACAATCCATCCATTTCCATATCTATCATCGCTACTTTTTGTGCAACACCTATCTGCGGCGCACATATCGCAGATGCTTCAACATCATACATTGTATCTTCTAAATCTAACAATAATTGTTCTAAATTTTCATCAAATTTTGTCACATCCGGTATAGGCTTATTAAGAATAGGGTGTTTGCTTGTTACAAGTTGTTTGATTGTCATATCGATTTCTCCTCATAAAAATTCATCATATTATTATAACTTATTTTAGTGGAAATTGCACCATTCATTGAAAGAATACTTTACTGAACATATTGAGTAAGTAGTAGGATAAGTCTTCATTCAATCTATATTCATAAAATATAAAAAGTGCAGAAATAGATATCTGCTCATATTTAAATGGGCTTTTTATCTATACTGCACTTTAAAACGATGTTCATAGTATACAAGACATATTTCAAACCTTTACATTTTTCATTATATATTGAGCATTGATCGTTCTTTAAGCTTATTGTTTTTCATCAATCTAGAATCGTTAACCGATTCACTTGATTACCAAGTTCATCGAAATTTTGTGCTGCTAACCAACTTTCAAATTTAAGTTTATTTTGCTGCCACTCTTTATCAATCATTGCTAACCAATATGTGTCACGATTACGATTTTTATACACTTTATGATTTCTAAAAATACCTTCAAATTTAAACCCTAGCCGTTGGGCTGCTTTAATAGACGGTTCATTTAAAGCATCACATTTCCATTCATATCTTCTATAACCTAATGTTTGAAATACATAATTGGCTAATAAAAATTGCACTTCCGTGGCAATACGTGTTTGTTTCATGACATTAGCGTAATGTATATGACCAACTTCAATTGAACCATTATGGCGATCAATTCTGAGTAAAGATAAAATGCCCACTGCTTCAGATGTTTCTTTATCAATAATGGCGAAAAAATACGGATCAGTAGAATTGATTTTCTTATCTATATAATTTTCAAATGCTTGAAAGTCGTGAGGTTGCTCATCAGGTAAATATGTCCAATTCGGCGCATCCGCTTCATCAGAAAAATAATTAAATAAATCTTGAATATGACATTGCGCTAACTTTTCTAATCTGCAATATTGCCCTTCTAAAACTTTCACATTGGGTAAATGAGCTTGTTTAAACTCATTTTGTTCTTCACCAATGGGTTGCTTAAACTCATTATATCGCACATGAACACTCCTTTTTTCCCTAAAGCATAAACTAACGTTACTATACTAAAGTAAATCTTCCGCAGTCGTAATAAAAAAACAGCTAATATTTTAGCGTCATTTTGATTGAGTGTTAATTGTTGTTGTTCAATTTGCTTAATCATCTCTGGATTTAATACGATATCGTAAAGGGACGTAATTCTGTTTGACAACTCATTGATACTTAATCCAATTGCTTTTCTATTTCGAATTAAACTCATAGGCGTACTACTTAGATTAGACATAAAAAGATATTGATCTCATTTCTCACTTAGTCGGTTGCTTTTCTTAATCGTTATTGTCGTTCTCAATACGTACTCTAATCATTTATGCGTGACTCGTTACTCTTTAATATAACTTTAATTAATATTAAATGCAAAAAATGTAGCAAATTATTTTTTATAAATTTTAATAAATATTAGTTAATTGTTAAGATTATATCCATAGCGCCATCACTATACTTCATATTTATATCTAACTTTTATGTTTTTTTGTCCAAAAAAAAAGAACAAACTATTTTAATGGCTAATCATTTACCTAGCAAAACAATTTGTTCTTTTTTCTAATATTTTTATACAAAAGTCAGTATACATTAGCTTCGTTATATAACGTGCTTAATATTACATCATCATCTGCGGTGCGATATCTATTTTCAAAGATAATTTTTCTTTTAAATATTGATCATGATAATAATCGTCTAAATATTTTAATGCTTCGTGTAATGCAGGTTCTCGTTTATATTTCACTAATATTTGAAAGCGATATTCGTTATTGATTCTTGATAATGCGGCCGGAGATGGGCCAAGTACAAGTGCTTTGTCTGTTAAATGTTGCAGTAATATTTTATGAATATGCTTGGATGCTTCCATAACTTTTTTCATTTCTTTATGCGCAATAGTAAAATTAATTAAAAAGAAATACGGTGGGTACTTTCCAATTTTCCTATAATTCATTTCTTTTTGGAAAAAGGCTGTGTAATCATTCTCTTGGACATCTTTAATAGCATAATGATCTGGATTGTATGTTTGAATAAGCACCTGTCCTTCTTTTTCATGACGACCAGCTCGACCAGCAACTTGCGTTAACAATTGGTATGTTCGCTCACTTGCTCTAAAGTCTGGCAAATTCAACATTGTGTCAGCATTCAAAACACCTACTAACGTAATATTAGGAAAATCCAATCCTTTAGCAATCATTTGTGTCCCTAACAAGATATCCCCTTTTCCTGAACCAAAATCATTTAATAACTTTTCATGAGCACCTTTTCTAGAAGTAGTATCCACGTCCATCCGTATAATACGAGCCTCTTGAAACGCTTCTTGTAAAAGTTCTTCAACTCTCTGTGTGCCAGTACCCATTTGTCTAATATGCTCACTTTCACAATTAGGACATTGATTAGGTGGTACTTCTTGATGACCACAATAATGACATTTCAATTGATCTGTTGATTTGTGATAAGTCAATGAAATATCACAGTTCGGACACTGTGGAACATGCCCACAATCTCTACACAACATAAATGAAGCATAACCGCGTCGATTTAAAAAGAGTACAATTTGTTCCTGATTATCTAAGCGTTGTTGTATTGCATCTCGTAATTGATTAGAGAACATAGAGCGATTTCCAGAGTTCAATTCTTCTCTCATATCTACAATTTCTACCTCAGGTAAAGCTTGTTGATTAACTCTGTTAGGTAACGATAGTAACTCATATACACCCTTTTCAGCTCGTGCAAATGATTCTAAACTTGGTGTCGCGCTGCCTAATATTAAAGGACATTGATGATACTCACTACGCCATTGCGCGATATCTCTTGCATGATATCTAGGATAATCTTCTTGCTTATACGAAGATTCATGTTCTTCATCTATAATAATCATCCCTAAATTTTTAAATGGTGCAAAGACGCTTGAACGTGCACCTACGCTCACACGTGCTTTACCGTCTCTAATCTTTTGCCATTCATCATAGCGTTCACCTTTGGATAATCCAGAATGTAGTACAGCAACTTCGTCTCCAAATCTACGTTTAAATCTTAATACCATTTGTGGTGTTAAGGCAATTTCTGGAACTAACATCATTGCTTGTCTATTAAGATTTAGTACTTCTTCAATTGTTTGTAAATACACTTCTGTTTTGCCTGATCCTGTCACACCATGCAATAAATAGGTACATTGTTCATGAGCATGTATCTTTTCTGATATGGCTTCAAATGCACGTTGTTGGTCTGAAGTCAGATGTTGTTTCACATCTTGTTCAAAGACCCTAGTCTCAAATGGATCACGTTCAACGACAGCATCATATTTTTCAACAAAGCCCTTGCGAATTAATGTATCTACACTAGATTTTGAATAACCCATTGCTTCTATCTCTTTAAGTAAAACGATGCGATGTTGTTCATCTAATAAAAAGGCATATAATTCATATTGCTTCTTAGATTTTTCTAATGAATTTAGCACACTATCATAGTTAAATCCTTCAACAACACATATGGCACGTTGTTTTTTCTTATTTACATTTTGTGATAGTAAGGTTACTTCAGATACAATACCTTGTTTTAATAATGGCGCAATTTGTGTTAAATCATCATTTTGCTGTGCTGCTTTAAATGCATAGTGTCCTGATGAGTCAAATTTCCCTGCTAAAGTTTCAGGCAGTGCATTCGTATCTTCAATAGAAAAGACCTTGGTATATTTTGCTTTAATTGCACTTGGCAGCATAACTTCAAGCATTGAAATACGTTTTGTAACGAAGTAATTGTTATACCACTCAGTAAATTGAATTAATTCTTCAGTCAATTCGGGTTTTATATCTTGAATTTCTTTAATTTCTTTTAATTTTTTTATATCTATATTGCTATCAGGCTGGTCTGTTATCTTCATAACATAACCTTGAATTGTTCTTGGTCCAAATGGAACAATGACACGCATACCTATTTGAATCATTGATTGTAACCTTATAGGAATTATATAATCAAATGTAAAATCAACACTCTTAGAAGGTATATCAACAATTACTTTTGCTATCATTTTATTTCCACCTTGTTTCTAAACTATTCAATATATGCTCAGCTAATTCGACTTTTTTGTGTTTGCCTAAAGGTATAGCGTCTCCATTTTTATAATACATCGTATAATCATTGTCATCGGAACTAAAGCCAATCGTACGGTCTCCAACATTATTCGCAATAATCACATCTGCATTTTTATTATGCAATTTTTTTTGTGCATAAGCTTCAATATTTTGTGTTTCTGCTGCAAATCCAACTAAGTATTGTGATTCTTTATGTTCTCCTAAATATTTCAAAATATCTGGTGTACGTTTAAATTCTACAGATAAAGTACCATCTTGTTTTTTTAATTTATGATCCAACATTTCTACTGGCGCATAATCTGACACGGCAGCAGCTTTAAAAACGATATCTTGTTTAGCAAAACGACTTCGAACCGCTTCGAACATTTCTTCTGCACTTTGTACGTGTACTACATCAACATGCTTCGGTGGTGTTAAATGTGTCGGTCCTGAAACTAAAGTAACTTCTGCACCTCGTTTAGCTAAAGATTCAGCAAGCGCGTATCCAATCTTACCTGAAGATCGATTTGATAAAAAACGAACTGGATCTAATTCTTCTACAGTGGGTCCAGCAGTAATTAATACATGTTTACCAATAAAGCTACTTGATGCTGGCACAGCTTTTTGTTTTATGTCATTAAAGTATTGCTTTATGCGCTCTACAATTTGTAAAGGTTCTTCCATACGCCCCTTCGCTACATATCCACATGCTAAAAAACCTTCTCCAGGTTCTAAAAAATAGTAACCATCTGAACTTAAAGTCGCTAAATTATGTTGTGTCCTCTTATTTTCATACATATGCACGTTCATTGCAGGTGCAATAAATTTAGGCGTTTCAGTTGCTAACAACGTTGACGTAACCATATCATCTGCAATGCCATTTGCTAATTTAGCAATTGTATTTGCAGTTGCTGGCGCTACGATAATTGCGTCTGCCCAATCACCCAGCGCAACATGTTGAATTTCTTGAGGATTTTGCTCTATAAATGTACTCGTATAAACGGGATTTCTCCCAATAGCTTGGAATGCTAGTGGGGTAACAAATTCCTGAGCATGATCAGTAAGCATGACCCTGACATCAAATCCAGCCTGCGTCAGTTTACTCGTTAAATCAATTGCTTTATATGCAGCTATACCACCTGTAACAGCAAGTAATATTCGTTTCATTATATAGTCATTCTCCTTCGATTGAATTAGATCAGACGTGGGTGACGTCTCTTATAATTGAAAATCAAAATGTATGTCCCTCATAATTAAATTAACTTTTCGATTACTGTTCATTATACACAATTTATCAGTTAAATAAAAAAAGCACACCTTGCGACTGCATGGTGTGCACTTGAAAGATATTCATTTAATAACACATAGATGGCTATATAAAATTCAATATCTATGCTTTTTAATTAATACGTTTTTAAGAATAGTTCGTCTGGGAAAACTTCACCGTCAGCAATTTCTTCTAAAGCTTTACCAACAGGTTTTTCTGAAATGTATTTTGTTAATAATGCACTTTCAGGTTTCTCGTCTATTTCACGCGCACGTTTTGCAGCTGTAGTTGCAATTAAATATTTTGAATTTATTTTTGATGTTAATTGGTTTAATGGTGGTTGTAACATTATTTTTTTGCCTCCAGTATCATTTTTCTATATTTTGCTTCTATACGTTCTCTCTTCAAATGTTCAGCTTCAACAATAGATTGAATACGTTGCTTAGCTAACTCAACTTCGTCATTAACTACAACATAATCATATAAATTCATCATTTCCACTTCTTTACGAGCTTCATGCACTCGGCTTTGAATTTTTTCACTGGATTCTGTACCACGACCTACTAAGCGCTCACGTAAATGATCTAAACTTGGTGGCGCAAGAAAAATAAACAATGCATCTGGGAACTTTTTACGTACCTGTTTTGCACCTTCTACTTCAATTTCTAAAAATACATCGTGCCCACGATCCATAGTGTCTTTAACGTATTGCACAGGCGTCCCATAATAATTTCCTACGTACTCTGCATATTCTATAAATTGATCTTGTTTTATTAACTCTTCAAACTCTGATTTTGCTTTGAAGAAATAATCAACACCATCGACTTCACCCTGACGCTTATCACGTGTCGTCATCGAAATAGAATATTTATAAGATGTGGACGGGTCATCAAATATTTTCTTTCTAACTGTACCTTTCCCAACGCCAGAAGGTCCAGATAGTACAATCAACAAACCTTTCTCATTATCCATGACTTACTACCTCTCTAAACTATTCTTCTATTATTAAACTATGATACCACAATTTTCATTTAGTTGTATAGCGTCCAACAGCACAAACTTTGGTCATGACCATTTCTTTATGCCATGTTACAATATGATGAATGACAAAAAATAAGGTGGCTGATAGTAATGGCATATGATGGTTTATTTACAAGAAAAATGGTGGAATCGTTACAATTTCTTGTAGACGGAAGAATCCATAAAATAAATCAACCAGAAAACGACACGCTTCTTGTCGTTATTCGACAAAACCGAAAAAATCATCAGCTTCTACTTTCTATTCATCCTAGCTTTGCTAGAATGCATTTAACAAATAAAAAATATGATAATCCATTTGATCCACCCATGTTTGCACGCGTTTTCCGTAAACATATAGAAGGTGGTATCGTTAAAGCAGTAAGACAAATTGGGAATGATAGACGTGTAGAAATTGATGTTCAAAGCAAAGATGAAATTGGAGATACAATATATAGAACTATAATTTTAGAAATTATGGGTAAACACAGTAACTTAATATTAGTTGATGATCAGCGTAAAATCATTGAAGGCTTTAAGCATTTAACACCGAATACCAATCAATATCGCACAGTAATGCCTGGCTTTCAATATGAAACACCACCAACTCAAAATAAAATTAATCCTTTTGAAATAACTGGTAATAAAGTCATACAATATATCGATTTCAATAAGGGCAAAATTGCACGTCAACTTCTTGATCATTTCGAAGGCTTTAGTCCATTAATTACAAATGAAATTGTGAATCGCAAACGATTTATGACAAATGATACGTTACCAGAAGCATTTGATGAAGTCATCAATGAAATTAACCATACATCTACACCCGTTTTTCATAAAAATCACGAGACGGGTAAAGAAGATTTTTACTTTATGAAATTAAATCAATTTTATGATGATGTAACAGAATATGACTCATTACATGATTTATTAGACCGTTATTATGATGCACGTGGAGAGCGAGAGCGTGTAAAACAACGTGCAAATGATTTAGTGAAATTTGTACAACAACAATTGCATAAATTTCAAAATAAATTAAATAAATTGATTGATGAACAAGAAGGTACAAAAGAAAAAGAATTACAACAATTGTATGGGGAACTTATCACTGCTAACATTTATCGTATTAAACAAGGTGACAAATCGGTCACAGCCTTAAATTATTACACTGGTGAAGAAGTCACTATACCGCTTAACCCTACAAAGGCACCAGCAGTGAATGCACAAAATTATTACAAACAGTATAATAAATTAAAGACAAGAGAACATGAATTGCACCATCAAATCGATTTAACCAAAGAAAACATTAATTATTTTGAAAGTATAGAACAACAACTTGCTCATATTTCAGTCAATGATATTGATGACATTCGCGATGAATTAGCCGAGCAAGGGTATATGAAACAACGTAAACAGAGTAAGAAGAAAAAGAAACAAACTATGCAGTTACAAGAATACGTATCTACAGATGGAGATACAATCATGGTTGGTAAAAACAATAAACAAAATGATTATTTAACGAATAAATTAGCTAAGAAACATCAACTTTGGTTCCATACGAAAGATATTCCCGGATCACATGTCGTCATATTAAGTGATGATCCGAGTGAAGAAACAATTAAAGAAGCGGCCATGTTATCTGGTTACTTCTCAAAAGCAGGTAGTTCAGCTCAAATTCCAGTTGACTTTACTGAAATTAAACACGTGCATAAGCCTTCAGGTGCAAAACCAGGTTTTGTAACTTATGATAACCAAAAAACACTTTATGCAACACCCGATTATGATCACATTCAAAAAATGAAAGTAAAGTAAATACGATATAATATTACGGTTGTATCCTATAACAAACAAAAGCGGGACGATGAGATCAATTTTAGAAATGTTGATTTCATCGTCCCGCTTCTATATTAGTATTTAATTTTTCTCAGGTAAGGCTAATTGGAAATTAACACCAAACTTATCTTGAATCCATGCAAATTCTCTAAAAGGTGGTATTTCTGTTTTTGGCATTAAAATGGCGCCACCACTTTTCAGTTTACTAAATAATCTCTCCATTTCAATTGCGCTATCAACTGTCACGTATAATGACATTGCAGGGTTCATCTCAATATCTACCCCATTCATATTATCAATTGCCATAAATACTTGATCTTTTAATCTAAAAATGGCATGTTGAACAGCGCCTGTTGGTTCTTCATCACTTTCACTATATCTTACCAACGCTAATATTTCAGCGTCCTCAAATGTATTAACATATAAATTAATAGCTTCTTCTGCATTGCCGTTAAACATCAGAAAAGTTGTTATCTTAGGTATTGCCATTATTCTACCTCCTAAACCTTTATACACTTTAGAATAAAAGATATACTATCAAAAATCGAATTTATGCATTTTATGTTCGTAAATTTCTAAATTTAAGATAAGTTAATAAATCCATTACCAAGTACGTCACGTACATCATGAATCACTAAAAATGCATTTTCGTCTTCTTCATTTACTAACTTTTTAACTCTTGTTACTTGTGATTGTGGCACAACAACGTATAACATGCTTGTCTCATGTTTACCATAACCACCTTTACCGTTTAGTATCGTAGAGCCTCTACCTGTGAAACTGTTGATTTTATCACTAATCGTTTCGTTTTTACTAGAAATGACTGTAACTGCCTTTTTGGGATTAAAACCTTCAATTATAAATGAGGTTGCACGCTCAGTAATGAAAATCATTATAATTGTAAATAGCACGTTCGTGAGTGGCAATACAAATAAAAATGATAGTACGACTAAACCATCTAATACAAAAATACCCTGTGCTGTTTTAATATCAAAATACTTATTAAGCATTTTTGCAATAACTGATGTACCACCTATAACACCACCGGATGCAATAACTAACCCAATGCCCACACCGACTAGTACACCACCAAACGTTGCATTAATTACAAAATTATCTACCCCTGTCTTCCAATGTTCAGTTAAATCTAAAAATATAGAAATGGAAGTATTAGCGACCACAGTATAAATAGCCGTTCTTGTGCTTAAAAATTTCCAGCCAACAATAATGACGAGGGTATTAATAATTAAAGATGTAAGTGCTGGTGACCAACCGAAAGCGTACTTAAGCGCTAACGACATGCCGACGGTGCCACCATCACCTAAATTTGACCCTAGAATAAAGCAATTGACTGCAATAGCACTAATAAAAGAACCAATAAGACAAATGATCATATCTTTTGTATTGTTTTTAAGTAACTGTCGAATTTTTTGCATACAAGTCCCCTCTTACCAAAATATCAAAGCTTTAATATCTTATTTTTACAATTTATTTTAAAATAAGTATATAGATCTTAACTACATAGTTTATAAATCATTTGATACTTTAATAATTTTTTTTAGTAAACTAAGCATATCATATGAATATACTTATTAACTGTTATACTTAAACTAATAGCTTTTTCTTTTACCATTTTAACTTCTATAGTTAAAATGAAATTAAATTACATTGGAGGTAATGTTCATGTCTTTTTATATTATTCCTTTACTTATTGCAGCCCTTGTATTACTTGTAGGCTATATCATCATTAAAATAATGATCCGCTAATACGCTATTAAAAAATTTATAACGTACGGGGCACCTATAATTGAAATCAACAATTCATGATAATCAATATAAATGTTGTTCCCATTCTTATTTCAAATAGGGCTAATCAAACTTATTTAATAAAATAAATTTGGTTAGCCCCTACTTATTTGACATGTTGTTAACTTAAATCGTCTATTCGCTTGGCTTATTATTTAATATGCCCTTTTTGCTTTATAGTTGATTTAGATTTTTTATATATATTTTCTTCTGATTTTTGCTTTAACATTTCGTAATCAATATCTGATGTGTTTTGGTCTCTATAATCTTCATTTTTATTCAAAAATTTATTCAAATGTGCGAAATGATTATAAGCTTCTTTCGGGTCTTTTGTCATAACATCCCCTCCACTTAGTATATTATGACAAGTTGTCTCTCCAATCAACTAAAGACCTAATATCATTATCAGAAATTTCTCCATTTTCTTTTGCAACATCAATTAATTCATTGTAATTGCTTAATGTATAAAATGGCATTTGCGCTTGTTTGAATTGTTCATCTGCTTTTTTTAAACCGTAAGTAAAGATAGCTACGACACCAATAACATCTGCCCCCGCTTCTCTTAAAGCTTCGACTGCGGTAATTGATGAACCACCCGTTGAAATTAAATCTTCAATAACAACTACTTTTTTTCCTTTACTTAAAGCACCTTCAATTTGATTTTGTTTGCCATGACTCTTACTTTTAGAACGAACATAATTCATCGGTAAAGCTAATTTTTCAGAAACATACGCAGCATGGGGTATACCAGCTGTGGCAGTACCTGAAACTATTTCCACGTCTCCAAAATATGTTTCGATTAAGTCACACAGTCCATCTCTAATATGTTGACGTACTTCTGGATATCCAAGTATTACACGATTATCACAATAAATTGGTGATTTTATACCAGAACTCCAAGTAAATGGATCATTCGGGGATAGTGATACTGCTTCAATTTCTAATAATGCTTTTGCAATTGCTTTAGCCATATTAACCTAACCAACTTTCTTTGATTTTATGATAACTTGCTACTGGGTTTTCACTTTTGGTGATTGGTCTTCCAACAACAATATGTGTTGAACCTAATTCTTTAGCATCTTCTGGTGTTGTAATACGTTTTTGGTCGTCTGAACTAGCATCTTTTGGTCTGATACCAGGTGTTACCTTTAAAAAGTCATTACCTAATTCATTTTTCACTAATTCTGCTTCTAGTGGTGAACATACGATGCCATCCAAACCTGATGATTGTGCTAAAGTTGCATAGTTCAAAACAGCCTCCTCAATTGAAGTTTGAATGTTTTGTTCCTTGTGCAACATCGTTTCAGTTGTTGACGTCAATTGAGTAACTGCAATTAATTTAATATCGGGGTTGTGTTTTTGCAAACCGTTCAAGGCTTGTTTCATCATTTCTGTACCACCTGCCGCATGCACATTCACAAGATCGATATTTAATTTGCTTAAGCCTTCCATTGCTTTGCCAACCGTATTAGGAATATCATGCAATTTTAAATCAAGAAAAATGTCATGTCCTCTATCCTTTATTGAAGCAATCAGTTGAGGTCCAGTTTGATAAAAGAGTTCCATTCCAATTTTCACGAATAGTGGTTCATTAAATTGGTCTAAAAACTGATCTACAGCTTCTGTTGAATCAAAATCTAAAGCAATAATTGGCAAGTTTTTCATCTAGCTCTACATCCTAACCTTTTTTATTTCATCTTATCTAATCCATCACAAAGTCAATGATTGTTCATTGTTGTGACATTTCTCTCCTTATTCATTACTACATATTTTTCATTGTAAATGTCATGCTTTCAATTACACGTGTTAATGCAACAACCGTATCTAATGATGTTAGACAAGGCACGCCATTTTCTACGGAGGCGCGTCTAATTTGGAAACCATCTCGTTCGAATTCTTTACCTTTGGTCATCGTATTCACAACGATTTGTACTTCTCCATTTTGTATACGCGTCAGTAAATCATCTTCGCCACCAATTTTTCCTACTACTTCTGAAGGTATATTATTCTCGGCTAATTTTCGTGCAGTACCTTGTGTTGCTAAGATTCTATATCCTACTTCATTTAATCGTTGTGCAATAGAGACAATTTCATCTTTATCTTTATCGCTGACTGTCATCAAGACCGTACCATGATCTTTAACTTCCATCCCACTAGCTGTTAAACCTTTAAACAGTGCTTTTTCCATAGTTGCATCTTTACCCATCACTTCACCTGTTGACTTCATTTCAGGTCCTAACGTGATGTCGACGTTTTTCAATTTGTTAAAGCTAAATACGGGTGCTTTCACAAAGACACCTTCTGTATACGGTTGGATGCCTGGTTGATATCCTAAGTCCACTAGCTTGTCACCTATGATTGCACGCATAGCTAACTGTGCCATTTGAATATTCGTAATCTTGCTTAAAAATGGTACTGTACGACTCGAACGTGGATTCACTTCTAATACATATACACCATCATGCGCAATTACAAATTGAATGTTAATTAAACCAACAATGTTTAAGCCTTTTGCTAAACGAATCGTAAAGTCTTCTAATGTTGTCATTTCTTCTTGCGTTAACGTTTGTGGTGGATAAACAGCAATGGAATCACCTGAATGGACTCCCGCTCTTTCAATATGTTCCATAATACCTGGTATAATCACTGTTTCACCATCAGAAATCGCATCTACTTCAATCTCTTTACCTGTCAAATATCTATCGACTAATACCGGATGGTCTGGACTTGCTTTAACTGCTTGATTCATATAGTCTTCTAATTCTGCATCACTATTAACGATTTCCATAGCGCGACCACCTAATACATAAGAAGGTCTGACGACGACTGGATAGCCAATACTGCGTGCATTTTCTAATGCTTCTTGTGGTGACGTTGCAGTTTTACCATTAGGTTGTGGTACATCAATCGTGTGTAATAACGCTTCAAACTCTTTACGGTCTTCTGCTCTATTTAAATCTTCTAATGATGTTCCTAAAATCTTCACGTCAT
The DNA here is from genome assembly GCF_048568385.1 of Staphylococcus sp. LKG3-1. Classification (NCBI taxonomy): domain Bacteria; kingdom Bacillati; phylum Bacillota; class Bacilli; order Caryophanales; family Staphylococcaceae; genus Staphylococcus; species Staphylococcus sp. LKG3-1. The sequence continues at coordinate 286,655 of NZ_CP183796.1, read as the reverse complement.
GTTTCGCTAGTTTATCGGCTAAGTTAATGGCCGTTTGCCCACCAAACTGTACAACGGCACCTTTAGGTTGCTCTAAATCTATAATGTTCATGACATCTTCTTCAGTTAATGGTTCAAAGTATAATTTATCCGAAATAGAAAAGTCGGTCGAAACAGTTTCTGGATTGTTATTAACTATAATCGCTTCGTAGCCCGCTTGTTGAATCGCCCATACAGCATGTACAGTGGCGTAATCAAATTCTACACCTTGTCCAATTCTAATAGGTCCTGAACCTAAGACAAGAATTTTTTCTTTCTCTGTGACTACAGATTCATTTTCATATTCATACGTGCCGTAATAATAAGGCGTAGCAGATTCAAATTCTGCAGCACATGTATCTACCATTTTATACACTGGTATAATGCCGTTTTGTTGTCTTAAATCGTACACTTCTTCTTCTGTCATATCGAATCGATGTGCGATTACTCTATCACTAAAACCGTAATTTTTTGCGAATTTTAAATAATCAATGTCACCTTTATTTGATTTCAAATCGTGTTCAATATCTATGATGTGTTGGAATTTATTTAAGAAGAAATAATCTATTTTTGTCATTTCATGTATTTCTTCTAATGTAGTACCTCTGCGAATTGCCTCACCTATAAAGAATAAACGTTCATCATCTTGGTCTTGAATACGTTCTTTAATATAACCTAAATCAAATGTTTCACCATTAGGTAATCCTAAGTGATGTACACCATATTCTAAGGAACGAATTGCTTTTAGTAGTGATTCTTCATATGTTCTACCAATTGCCATTACTTCACCAGTTGCTTTCATTTGAGTTCCTAAGACACGTTCTCCTTTTTCGAATTTATCAAATGGGAAACGAGGAATTTTAGAAATTACATAATCTAAAGTTGGCTCAAATGCTGCATAGGATGTTTCTGTTATCGGATTTAACATTTCATCTAGTGTTAAACCAATAGAGATTTTAGCTGCTAATTTAGCAATCGGATAGCCCGTTGCTTTTGAAGCTAATGCAGATGATCTTGAAACACGTGGATTCACTTCAATAATATAATAATCTAATGAGTGTGGGTCTAATGCTAATTGCACATTACATCCACCTTCTATACCGAGCGCTCGAATAACTTTCAATGATACATCACGTAACATTTGATACTCTACATCTGATAGTGTTTGGCTTGGTGCAACAACGATTGAATCACCTGTATGTATGCCGACAGGGTCAATATTTTCCATATTACAAACTACGATTGCGTTATCGTTTTTATCACGCATAACCTCATATTCTATTTCTTTAAATCCTGCAATTGATTTTTCAATTAGACATTGTGTTGCCGGACTATAATGTAGACCGTTTGTTACAATTTCTTTGAATTCTGCATCATTGTGACAAATACCGCCACCTGTGCCACCCATTGTGAATGCAGGTCTAACGATGAGTGGATAACCCACTTCTTCTTTAAAAGCAAAAGCTTGTTCAACTGTATTAACGATATCACTTTCAGGAACTGGTACGCCTAAATCGTTCATAAGTGTTCTAAATAACTCTCTATCTTCCGCTTGTTGAATTGATTCCAATTCAGTACCTAATAGTTTTACATTATTCGCTTCTAGTTCACCACTATCATGCAACTGAATCGCCATATTCAAACCAGTTTGGCCACCAAGTGTAGGTAATAATGCATCTGGTTGTTCTTTACGTATAATACGTGCGATGAAGTCATGTGTTAAAGGCTCAATATAAACTTTATCTGCAATTTCGTTATCCGTCATAATTGTTGCAGGATTGGAATTCACTAAAATGACGCGGTATCCTTCTTCTTTTAACGCAAGACAAGCTTGAGTTCCAGCATAATCAAACTCTGCAGCTTGACCGATAATAATTGGTCCTGATCCTATTACTAAAATGGTTTCTATATCTTGACGTTTAGGCATTATTTGTAAGCTCCTTTGTTTTATATTCATTTATCATGTCTATAAATTCATCGAATAAGTAGTTTGAATCTGATGGTCCTGGACATGCTTCTGGATGATATTGTACTGAAAAAGCTGGTAATGATTTATGTCTCAAGCCCTCAACCGTATCATCATTAATTGCAATATGTGTCACTTCTAGGTCAGTATTTTTTAGAGATGCTTTGTCAATGGCATAACCATGATTTTGACTTGTTAAAGCTATCTTTCCAGTTTTTAAATCTTTAACCGGATGGTTAGCCCCTCTATGACCAAATTTCATCTTAAATGACGTAGCACCTTGTGATAATGCAAATAATTGATGTCCTAAACAAATACCAAAAAATGGTATTTTCCCTAAAATGCCTTTAATCATTTCAACAGCTACATGGACTTCTTCAGGGTCACCTGGGCCATTTGACAGCATAACACCATCAGGTGACATACGAATAATCGCTTCTGCTGAAGTGTCATAAGGCACTACAGTTACATTACAACCACGCGCGTTTAATTCTCTAACTATGTTTTGTTTTTTTCCAAAATCTACTAGTACGACGCTAAGTCCATAACCTGTAGAAACATATGGTGATTTAGTAGAAACAGTTGTGACTTCATTTCGCGGCAATTCAACGGATTGCAGCTTTGCAATCATTGAATCAATTTCACTTTTTTCATCTGTAAAACCTGCTTTTAATACACCATGGTTTCTTATTTTACGTGTAATGCTACGTGTATCTACACCTGAAATACCTGGTATATCATATTCTTGTAATACTTCATGGAATGTCTTTTGCTTTCTGAAATTACTTGGTTGGCGACTCGCTTCTTTCACTACAACACCATTTAACGTTGGAACAAGTGCTTCAAAATCATCTCTGTTAATACCATAATTACCAATCAATGGATAAGTAAATGTAATAATTTGACCAGTATATGATGGATCTGAAATTGTTTCTTGATAACCAGTCATAGCTGTGTTAAATACAATTTCACCTAATGTTAATTGATCTGAACCTATTGGATAACCTTCATAATATGAACCATCTTCTAATACGAGATAACGTTTTTTCAACATTATTTTTCCTCCTCAAATTTAACTTCGCCTTCAACCATTGTTAATACGGGTGTACCGTAAACTTTGTAACCGATAAATGGTGTATTGGTTCCTTTAGATGCAAAATCTTCTGCTTTAATTTCGCTTTCTTCTTCTAAGTTAATGACTGTTAAATCTGCTAAATAACCTTCTTCCAATCTTCCAAAAGGTAAATCAAATGTTTGTGCAGGTTTGATTGTTAAATAATCTACCAATTGTTGAAGTGTCCAATCTCCATTTTTAACGAAATGAGTGTATAGTAATGGGAACGCTGTTTCACTTCCAACTATACCAAATGGTGCTTTCGTCATTGGCTGATTCTTTTCTTCTGCTGCATGTGGTGCATGATCCGTAGCTATACAATCAATCGTGCCATCTAATAAACCTTCTAATAATGCCTCTCTATCCTCTTTACTTCTTAAAGGCGGGTTCATTTTATAAATAGCATCATCACCTGGTACATCATCTTCTGTTAATAATAAATGGTGTGGTGTGACTTCAGCAGTTACATGAATGCCTGCCTTTTTAGCATCTCTAATTGTTCTGACACTTTCCTTTGTAGATACGTGACATACATGATAATGTGCGCCTGCTGCTTCTGCCAGTAAAACATCTCTCGCGATTTGTACTGCTTCACATATATTTGGAATACCTGGTATACCTAACGCTTCACTACGCTGACCTTCGTGCATCGCTCCGCCGTATATTAAACTGTTATCTTCACAATGTGCAACAACTGCTTTATTTACTTTTGCAGCCGCTTGCATAGCTTCGTACATCATGCTAGCTTGTTGTACACCAACACCATCATCTGTAAATGCGAATGCACCGTTGTTAGCAAGTGTTTCAAAATCCACGTGTTCTTTCCCAGCCTGTCTAACTGTGATTGCTGCATATGGCAATACTCTTACTTGTGCATTTTCTTCAATTAATTGGTTTAAGCGATTCAGATTTTCTTCTGAATCAGGCACAGGTTTCGTATTCGGCATTGGACATACTGTAGTAAATCCACCTCTCGCCGCTGCTTTCGTACCCGTTTCTATTGTTTCTTTGTGTTCACCGCCTGGTTCACGTAAATGGACATGGACATCAACTAATCCTGGCGAAACGAATTGTCCTTTAACGTCTATGACTTCAGTCTCTGATGTATCATCAATGTGTGGTGCGATTTTTTTAATATGTTGTCCCTCAATTAAAATCGATACCGTCGTTAATTCAGCATTTTTTAAGATTTTTGCATTTGTTAATAATTTCATTTTGCTGTTGCCCCTTCCGTTTGTAAGATATGATCTATAACTGCCATACGTATATACATACCATTTTCCATTTGTTTAAAAATACGTGATTTCAGTGCTTCTACTAATGTATCTTCAATTTCTACACCGCGATTTACTGGTGCAGGATGCATGATAATTGCTCGATCTTTCAATAAATCATAACGTGATTGCGTTAAACCAAAATTTTCATGATATTGACTCACTTCAAAGCTAGTAACTTCACTATCCTCATGTCTCTCGTGTTGGACTCTTAACAACATGACAATATCGATTCGATCGATCACTTCATCAATATCAACATAAGGTGCTTCTAATGTTTCATCTTTCCATTCATTTGGACTAGAGAACATGACATGCGCACCTAATGCTGTTAGACTTTGGTAATTACTTTTCGCTACACGTGAGTTCTTGACATCACCACAGATAAGTACATTCAAACCTTCAAAAGTCTTGTATTCTTCATAAATTGTCATGAGGTCTAGTAAACTTTGTGTCGGATGTTGTCCGCTACCATCTCCAGCATTGATGATAGGTATATTTAAATGCTTTAATTCATCATAATAAGTTGTTTGTGAATGTCGAATAACTAACACATTGGCGCCAATTTGTTCCAGCGTTTTACAAGTATCATACAATGATTCACCTTTTTGAACGGATGATGTACTTGTCTCAAAATCTATTAACTTTAGTCCTAATTTTTGTTCCGCTACTAAAAAACTACTTTTTGTACGTGTGGAATTTTCAAAGAATAGATTAGCGACAAATTTATCTTCAAAACATCCTGGCTGCGCGTTACCATTTTTAAAAGCGCTCGCACGTTGTATTAGATCGTAAATTTCAGTCGTATTTAAGTATTCCATTGAAAGTAAATTATCCATTTTTATTCAGCTCCCTCATCATCAGAATTTCTTTTAATTATTGGTTGGTGCTGTTTTAGGTAAAATCAAGTTAAGTATAATACCTGCTAACGCTGCTAATGCCATACCTTCTATTTCTAAGTTAATCCCTAATCCATTTAAATTGAATACTAGATTGCCAATACCAATAACAAGTATGACCGATGCAATGACTAGGTTTCTATTGCTCGCAAAATCTACTTCACTTTCCACTAACATCCTCAAACCACTTGCTGCGATAATGCCAAATAACAGGATGGATACCCCACCCATGACTGGGGTTGGTATAGATGAAACCAGTGCTGTAAATTTCCCGACAAATCCTAAAATGATTGCAATGACTGCTGCACCCCCAATCACATAAACACTATAAATTTTTGTGATTGCTAAAACGCCGATATTTTCACCATATGTTGTACTTGGAGGACCACCGATAATACTTGCAAACATCGTTGAAACACCATCACCAATGATTGATTTGTCTAAGCCTGGATCCTTGAAAAAATTACGTCCTACAATCTTATTGATAACCATTTGGTGCCCGATATGTTCACTTACCGTCACAAATACAATAGGTATCAAGACGAGTATGAGTCCTAGATGAAACGAAGGTGTATAATCTTTAAATGGTATGTAGACTTCTGGAAACTGTAGCCATTTCGCTTTAGCAATCGGTGCAAAGTTGACTAATCCCATACAAGCCGAAACGATGTAACCTGTTATGATTCCTATTAGAACAGGAATGAGTGATAAGAATCCTTTAAAATAACCTTGAACAATGATTGTTACTAATAACGTAATCATAGCTACAATCAAGTAACTTAAGTTGTAACCTTTCATGTCCCCTGAGTTCTCAAACATGGCCATATTAACTGCTGTTGGTGCTAAACTCAATCCTATGACCATAATCACTGGTCCTACAACAACAGGTGGCAAAAGATGCATAAGCCAGCCCGTACCACTCAATCTAATTGCTAAGCCTATTAATACGTACATCACGCCGCTCATAAAGAGTGCCATCAGCATATCACCAAGGCTATGAGAATTTAACCCTGTTATAATCGGTGTGATAAATGCAAAGCTCGATCCTAAATATGCTGGTATCTTAGCTTTTGTTATTAGGATATAAAGCAATGTTCCTATACCTGATGCTAAAAGCGCTGATGATATGGGTAATCCAGTTAAAAATGGTACAAGTACGGTCGAACCAAACATTGCGAATAAATGCTGTGTACTTAAAAATGCCCACTGTCCAATTTTTGGTTTATCTTGTACATCTAATACTGGCTTGACTGTCCGTTCAAACATTGTTTCATTTTCCATGGTTATGCTTCCTCTCATAAAAAAATCTCTTTACATTAAATTCATGTAAAGAGACTAAAAAGTATATTATCTAATTTACTCATGCACATATAAAAAGTTATGTAACTTCTATAATATTAATGTGCTTTAAAAATAAAGTTAGATAATTGAAGAGGTTGTTTCATTAATTGTTTAATTTATAAACGGATGTATTACAATAAAACATTTATCGATATTATTGCATCCGTTTAACCCTCTTCCCTTTTTCAGTCTCTCGTACCGAATTAAAAGGTGTTATTCAATTACAACTGCATTTCTTTCATCTATTTCTTCTAAATATACTGAAACATCTTCTTCCTTGGCTGTCGGGATATTTTTACCTACAAAGTCAGCTCTTATTGGTAACTCTCTATGCCCTCTATCTACTAGTGTCGCTAGCCCAATCTTCTTCGGCCTAGCATACTGTAACACTGCATCTAGTGACGCTCTTACAGTTCTACCAGTATATAAGACATCATCGATAATAATGACTACTTGATTAGTAATGTTTACATCAATTTCATATGATCTTTCATCTACTTGATTTATCGTTTGTTTCAAATCATCTCTAAATTGTGTTATATCGATTGTACCTGTAGGCACAGCAATTTCATCAATTTGCTCAATTTTTTGTTGAATTCTTCTTGCTAAAAATGCGCCACGTGTCTTAATACCTAATAAGATTAAATTATCAGTACCTTTATTATATTCTAAAATTTCGTGTGCAATACGTGTCACAGTACGTTGAATTGCCGCTTCATCCATAATAATGCGTTCTGACATCTTAGGCACCTACCTTTTAAAATGATGATGATATAAAGAAAACCTCATGTCTTTATTAAGACATGAGGTTTGTTAAAGTGTATGACAAACGTATAAGAGACATATGCTTTCTTATCCAAGCTGATTTCTCTTTACAGTGTTTTTACTAACGACTGTATCTTCCGTTGCGTTATATGATACTAACTACAACAGGTATTTTTCTCAAATGAGAAAAATATTGTTTGTCTACCTTTAATAAATACATGTCTTCGAAGCCTCTCTGGACTTACAATTAAAGACGTACGCTCTTTATTAAACTGTCACCATACTACCATGAAACGCATTCACTTGCAAGCCACTTAAGAAATAAACACAGTAGTGAGACAGAAAACGGTATGCTTGTTTCAATTTAAAATGTGTATCTTTAGTGGAAATGACAGTGTGATTAATTAAAAATTAGGCACTATGAATGTTTAATAATCCATTTTATAAAATTTTATCATTTTTATTTATCACTTCTACGTAATTCTGATAATAACTGTTCAAAATCTTCAGGTAATGCAGTTGATTTTTCAATATACTCATGTGTAACTGGATGTTCAAAGCCAATAATTCCAGCGTGTAGCGCTTGGCCACCTATATCTAATGTTTTTTTAGGGCCATATTTGGGGTCACCAACTAATGGATAACCAATATATTTCATATGCACACGGATTTGGTGGGTACGTCCGGTTTCTAATTGACACTCTATTAATGTGTATTTATTAAAATGTTCTAAAACATTAAAATGTGTAACCGCCTCTTTACCATCATCCACAACATCCATAGATTGACGATCGTTTTTATTTCTACCAATCGGCGCATCAACAGTACCATAATCATGAGGAATATTACCATGTACCAAAGCGACATATTTACGTGTCACGGTTTTATTAACGAGTTGATCAACTAAACTACGATGTGCCACATCATTTTTAGCAACCATGAGTAAGCCTGAGGTATCTTTATCAATACGATGTACAATACCTGGACGTATTTCACCATTAATACCTGATAAATTTTTCATTTGATACATTAGACCATTCACTAATGTACCGGTATAATGACCTGCAGATGGATGCACAACCATACCTTTAGGTTTATATACAATCGCTACATCATCATCTTCATAATAAATATCTAAATTTAAATTTTCTGGTTGAATATCCGCTTCAACGGTTTCTTTTTCGGTTACAACAATGTGATCATTCATTTTTGTCTTATAATTAGATTTAATGACCTGATCGTTTACTTTTACTAGAGAAGCTTTAATCCAGTCTTGAATTTGTGTACGTGACCACTCCGAATGATATTCAGGTAGTAATTTATCGATACGTTGGCCTGTATCTTCTGGATTTTCAATCTTAAACTCATGTATATCCATACAATATCTCTCCTATTCTTCTTTCTTCATATCTGTTAGCAAAGCGATAATAATTAATAAAACGCCTATCGTTAAACTTGAGTCAGCTACATTAAATATTGGAAAATTATATCCAAAGATATATGTATCTACAAAGTCTACAACTTCTCCATGTAACACACGATCGATGAAGTTCCCTAATGCACCAGCAAACAATAAACTAATTGCGATTTGCATCAATAAATTGTTTTTCGCTTCTTTAATATAAAATACGATGAGTACAACCAGTATAATGATTGTGATAATAAAGAAAAAACTCATCTTTCCACTTAAAATTCCCCAAGCTGCACCATCATTACGATGCGAAGTTATATTTAAAAAGTTGGGAATAACTTCAAATGAATCTCCCACTTTCATTGAACTAGCAATAATAAATTTTGTGATTTGATCTAATACTAATATAATGATTGTTATGAATAAAGAAATACCAATATAGTACTGACGTTTCATGTCCGTACCTCCTATTCTACGTTCAGTCGCTTTTACAACAACTCTCATTATATCCTACTCAAACTTATAAAAAAAGTTACAGTTTCATTATCTGTAAAAAAACTACATTTCCTATACGAAATTTTGACGTTTAAAATTATACCGATGCAATCAGGAAATTTCTAACTATGCTTTTCATTTTTTATTTCGCTTCTTTATATCACTTTGTAGAAATTGAATCTAAATTGAATCCCATCGGGTCCAGTTAAGCGTTTATGAGTCGATTCAGGATAATGGTAATCTACACAAGCCAAACCATAGGTACGTTCATTTTCAATACGTTTGATACTAGAGTACCAATTATTCACAACGATATGCTGATGATAACCATTTGATGATAAATATACTGAATGATTGGTTTCTAAAGCGGATGGTTCTAAACCAAAAAATCGCTTGTAATATAATTTAATACGTTTTAACTCTATTGTCTTTAGATTAATATAACCAATAATACTTTCATCTGGAATGCCTTGCCACTTTTCATTTGATACATAAGTCAATAGATGTGGCACATTAATCGGTTGGGTCTCTAATACAACTTGTCCATTTTCAAAAGACCAATCTTCCATTGGATTATCGACATAGAATTCAAGTCCATTGCCTTCAGGATCCTCTAGAAAAATTGAGGTAGCCGTTTCGTGTTCACCGCCGTTAACTGGAATTGTATATTCACTTAACTGTACAAGTAAATCTGCTAAGTCTGTCTTTGAAGGTAACTTTATAGCTAAATGAAATAAGCCAGCTTCCGATGTTAATGGCTCTCTCCCCATATTTATTTGATTTAATGTTAAAAAATGATTCATATTTCCTATTTCATAATGAACAATAGATAGTGATTCATTCACTACATTCAATCCTAATATGTCTTGATAAAAATGCTTCATTGATTCTTTATCTCTTACATTTAATGTGATGCCATTTACAAAATGCGCACTTTGATTATGAAACATGACAAACACCTTTCCAAATGCCAATTTCTTATTCATTAAAATGACACTTTACGTTTAATTTTTATCTATCTACCTATGCTAATTCATACGTCCTTCATTATTGATATTACTGTACATCCGCGCCATTAGCTTTTTATTTTCACTAAATTATAACAACAATTATTGCCATAAGAAAAGGTTACTTAATTTGCTTAATGCAAATATAAGTAACCTTTGAACTTATTGAATCATTTTTACTTACTTTCTAATTCTTATACAAGTGTTTTTACAACTGCTTGACAACGAGGACATAAGTTATCTAATTCACCTACTGAACCTAATTCCTCACTATAATTCCAACAACGTTCACATTTTTCTCCATGAGCATGTTCGATACGGATATCACCATGTTGATATGCAACACCGTCATCTACTTTATCGACAACTTCAGCTTGAGAAGTGATAAATAGTTGTTGTAAATCTTTGAATTGTTGTAAGAATGTCGTCGCATCGAAGTTTTCATTAGAGCCAATCACAACTTTTGCTTCGAGTGATTTACCGATTACTTTTTCATTACGTGCAACTTCTAATGCACGGTTAACATCATCACGTAAGTTCATAAATGTATTCCATCTATCAACAAACGCTTGATCAATTTCTACGCGCTCTGGCATATTTGTTAAATGTACACTCTCTTCTTCTACGTGTGGAATATGAGACCAAACTTCTTCAGCAGTATGAACTAAGATCGGTGCAAGTAGTTTTGTCATATCTACTACAATTTGGTATAACACCGTTTGCATGCTGCGACGTTTGTGTGAATCACGTTCTTCAATATATAGAATATCTTTACCATAATCTAGATAGAAATTACTTAATTCCACATTGATAAAGTTTTGAACTTCTTGGTAAATATCTAAATAATCATAGTTATCATAGTGATCTAATGTGTTTGCAGTAAATTCACGTAATCTATTTAATATATATTTATCTACTTCTAGTAAATCTTTTTCTGCGATAGCGTCTGTGGCAGGGTTATAATCACTCACATTTCCTAGCATAAATCTTAGCGTATTTCTAATCTTACGATATACATCAGAAGATTGTTTTAAGATTTCATCAGATATACGAACATCTGCTAAATAATCTACACTACTTACCCATAGACGTGCAATGTCTGCACCTTTTTGTTTAACGATTTGATCAGGAACAATCACATTTCCTAATGATTTACTCATTTTTTTACCTTCGCCATCCATGACAAAGCCATGAGAAAGTAACATTTTATATGGTGATTGTCCCCTTGTAGCTACAGAAGTTGTTATTGAAGAGTTAAACCAACCACGATACTGGTCACTACCTTCAAGATATAAATCTGCAGGATATGATAATTCTGGACGTGCCTCTAATACACCGCGGTGTGAAGAACCTGAATCAAACCATACATCCATGATATCCGTTTCTTTTGTGAATTCGCCGTTAGGGCTACCAGGATGTGTAAAACCTTCTGGCAGTAAATCTTTCGCTTCACGTTCAAACCAAATATTTGAACCATTTGCTTCAAATAGATCTGCAACATGGTTTACGGTCTCACTTGTCATGATGATGTCACCATTTTCTGCATAAAATACTGGTAATGGCACACCCCATACACGTTGGCGAGAAATAACCCATTCTCCACGATCACGAATCATATTATAGATACGTGTTTTACCCCAATCAACTTTGAATTGCGTATCGTCTATTGCACTTAAGATGTCCTCACGTACTTTATCAATAGAAGCAAACCATTGTGGTGTCGCTCTAAAGATCACTGGTTTCTTAGTACGCCAATCATGAGGGTAACTATGTGTAATAAATTCTAATTTTAATAATGAGCCATCTTCTTTTAATAAATCTGTGATTTCTTTGTTTGCTTTATCATAGAACATGCCTTCAAATTGACCTGCTTCATCAGTGAACACACCTTTATCATCAACAGGACTGATAACAGGTAAATTGTATTTTTGACCAACAATATAGTCATCTTCACCATGACCTGGTGCTGTGTGTACACAACCCGTACCTGCATCAGTAGTTACGTGTAACCCGTTGATAACTAATGATTCACGATCAAAGAATGGATGTTGCGCTTTAATGTACTCTAAGTCTTTACCTTTGAATTCTTTTTCTAATTCTAAAGTATCTTCGTCCCAATCTAGCGCTTCAGCCACATCACTCGCTAAATCTTTACCGATAATATATTTTTTGCCGTTAACATTATATTGACCATAAGTTAAATCTGGGTGTACTGTAATGGCAACATTTGAAGGTAAAGTCCATGGTGTTGTTGTCCAGATGATGAATTGTGCATCGTCATCTACAATACTTTTACCATCTATAACATCAAAAGCTACATAAATAGACGGTGAACGTTTATCTTGATATTCAATTTCAGCTTCAGCTAATGACGATTCACTTGATGGTGACCAATAAACAGGTTTTTTACCTTTATAAATTAATCCTTTGTCTGCCATTTCACCAAACAAACGAATTTGAGCTGCTTCATATTCAGGTTTAAGCGTAATGTATGGATTATTAAAATCACCTTTAACACCTAAACGTTTAAAATCTTTTTTCTGGTTGTCGATTTGTTCTAATGCAAATGCTTCACATTTTTTTCTAAATTCAGCGATTGATAGTTCTTTACGTTTAACGCCCTTTTTAGTCAATGCTTGTTCAATTGGAAGACCATGTGTATCCCAACCTGGAACGTATGGTGCATAGTAACCACGCATGGATTTATATCTCGTAATAATATCTTTAAGAATTTTATTTAAGGCATGGCCCATGTGTAAATTACCATTCGCATACGGTGGTCCATCATGTAAAATAAATGACGGATTACCTTCATTTTTATCTAATACTTTTTGATAAATATTTTTGGCATCCCATTCTTCTTGTATTTTTGGCTCTTTATTTGGCAAACCTCCACGCATTGGGAAATCTGTTTTTGGCATTAACAACGTATCTTTATAATCCATTTTCAATACACTCCTTCTTCCGATTTTCTAAGTTAGTTCATTTTATACAATAAAAGAACCCTAAGTTCAATTAACAGGGACGATATTGACCGCGTTACCACCCTGGTTAACTCAACTTAGAGTTCTCTCATTTATGTTATATAAGTTGTGACAACAGTGATATTAGAAACGCACATATGAAAGGCTCTCACTATTCCTAACTCGCTTTGATATGTGTTTCGTTTCAAACGTGTCTGTTATCCTTATGCTTTATTCGAATCATCATTTGATTGTGCAGTATTATCTGCTTCTGCTTTTGCTTTCATAGCTTTTTCTTCTTCAGTTAAATCCTTTTCATTCAAATGATTAATATTTTCTTGAGTCACTTGTTCAGAATCCAAATCATAATTTAATAAGTAATCCCAATCTTCACTTTTAAGTAAATCTAATTGTGCTTCAACTAGCATACGGAAACGCGATCTGAAAATTTTTGATTGACGTTTCATATCTTCTGTTTGGAAAGATAAGCGACGTGCTTTTTCCACACCATCATTAACAATTTTATCCGCTTCTGCTTTTGCTTTTGCTACTGTTGCTTCTGCTTCTTTTGTAGCAGCTGCTTTAGTTTCCTCACCAGCATGTTTTGCTTGAATTAAAGCATCACTTACGGATTGATGTACATCCTTGTAAGATTGAATATTTGTTTCTTTATCTTCAATGACTTTTTCTAACTGAGCTTTGTCTTCTTTTAGACGTTCAATTTCATTACTTAATTGTTCTAAATAGTCTTCAACTTCTTTAGGTTCAAACCCACTTTTTACTTGAGTAAATGTTTTGTTTTTTATTTCACTTGGTGTAAAAGGCATACATGATCCTCCTTCTATAATACACTATTATCAGCTTTGATTAAATAAGATAAATAGTGTTTTTCCTACAATATTCTTTTATAATATATCATTTAGTTAATTGTGCAAAGTGTTTATATTCGCTTTCATAAACTTCATATTATTTAAACAGCGTTTTATATGAAATGCGTATTTTATCTTTTTTTGTTTTACCACCAATATCAGTAATCATCGCTCTTCCAAATCCTTGGATAGACAACAAATCCCCACTATCTAGTTGGAAATCTGCAGCATCAATCACTGTATGGTTGACTTTAACACGCTTTTTATCAATAAGTTGCTTAGCTATCGAGCGTGATTTACGTACCATCTCTTTTAATACGACATCTAATCTTAAACCACTAACAGTCGTTTCAAAAGATTGCCAATGCTCTTTTGATTGTATCATATCTTTTATAGGAATAGAATTAAGTTTAACTGAAGCACCTTTGATTTTAGTTAATTCCAATATAATATAAGATTCTAATTGTTTTGTCAAAGTAAATTGAATTCGATCATCTACAACAATGTCACCTAGTTGATCTCTTTCAATACCTAAAGACATGATTGTACCCAATATGTGTTGGTGCTGTAATGTTACAAATTTTTGAGGATAATCTATTTCAATTAATACAATTTCAAATGCCTCTGCATCTGGTTGAAAATAACTTGGCGCAATCATCGCTCTTTTTCTTTCCGCGAATGGCCCACCATAAAATGTAACTTCTAAATCTTCAAAACTGCCAGCCACCACATTCATAATATACTGACCACGTGGATCTAAAAATGGCGTTAAAATAGGCGAATATTGATCATTAGCCCGATTACATTTATCTATAAGTTGATCTATTAATTCATGCTCTTCTTTTCTGAAATGCTGATATATATCTATGACGCTCACCCCAAATACAAGACAAAGCACCTCGCGTCTATGAACGTAGGTGCTTATCATTTATTTTATACGTAGTTTTTTAAATTCACTCTAAATATTAATTATTGCTTTAATCATTACATTAATTTACTCAAAATAAGATTGAAGATACTTGCCAATCCACTTCTGAATAATACAAGTACAATGATGGCAACAATTGACGAAATATCAATCATTCCGAGCGGCGGAATAATCTTACGGAATTGTTCTAAAAATGGTTCATAAATTTTGGCTAAAAATTGACCAAATCTGTTTTCTCGTGCATTTGGAATCCACGACATAAAGAAATAAACAATCATTCCATAATAATAAATTTGAACCAAGAATAAAATAAAATTAAATATATTTGCTAATAAACCTATATCCATTTATTTTTAACCTCTATTCACCTTGGTATTCCATATTTTCTATTTGATCCGTGATACTGCCAGCAACTTCAACATTGTCTGGTGTACATAAGAATATATCTGATCCGACGCGTTGGATGTCTCCACCAATCGCATATACAGTACCACTTAAAAAGTCTATGATGCGTTTAGCTGATACTTTATCGATACGTTGTAAGTTAACTAATGTTGCACGACGATTTTTTAATTCGTCAGCTATATCTTGTGTATCTGAAAAAACACGTGGTTCAAATAAACACATTTTAGAACTTTCTTGTGTAAAATCATAATTTTCTTGCTCTTGATTATTCATATTCACAACGTTCCTAGCATTATTTTTTGATGTAGTGTTATTCATTTGATACTTCCTTTCACCCGATGATTGTTGTAATCTAGTTGACTGCTTTTTGGGCACGGATTGAATCGATCTCAGTCTTTCTGAATTCACATTTCTAGGTTGTTCTGTAAATTGATTTTGAGACTGCGCTTGTTGTTTAGGTTGTTGTCTTTCTTGTTGCTCATTTTCTTCTGGTGGTGCTTCTAATTCGTCATCTTCCTCTTCAACCACGAAAAATCCACTAAATAAATCTTTTAAAGCCACGGGGCTCACTCCTCTTTTCCTACAAGTTTAGTCCCAATTCTCACAAATGATGCACCTTCTTCAGCCGCTAAATGGAAATCATTACTCATTCCCATTGACAACTCAGTACATGGTGCATAATTTAAATTGAGCGCTTTAATTTCATCTCTTTTTAATTTTAATAATTGAAATAAACGTTTAATATATGACTCATCGTCAGTTAATGGCGCCATAGTCATAAGTCCTATAATTTCTATATTTTCATATTGCTTTAATTCTTTTATAAATGTTTCTACTTCAGATAATGAAACACCTTGTTTCGATGATTCACCTGAAACATTGACTTGAACAAAACACTTAATTTTATGTTCAGCACGTTTATTGATTTCTTTTGCCAATTTTAACCGATCCAACGCGTGAAAATAATCTATTTCATTGATAACATCTTTAACTTTTCGTGTTTGCAATGAACCAATAAAGTGCATCACAACATCATCTGGTAAAGCTGCTTTCTTTTGTTGAAAGCCTTCTAAACGATTTTCACCGAAATGTCTAATGCCAGCATTATATGCATCATTAGCTCGGTCTATTGTAACATACTTTGTCACTACTATCACGTCTGGCTTCGTTGTAATATTACCTTTTTTACAATGTGTTTCAATTTGTTCATTTATTTTTTCTAAATTATATTGTACATCCAACTTTAAACACCTCTTCATTATTGACCAATAAATGCTAACATTCTACCTGTGTTCCCCTTTTCAACTCGATAGGAAAAGAACAAAGATAAATCTTCAGATGTCGCATAATTTGTTATATATATATTATCTTTGGGGACACCCGCATTTTCAAGTAATAATGCATTGGCGCGTTTTAAATCAATACCATGTCTGTCTGTGCCTCTAGTATCAATATATTGGTTGATATCAATGGGAAGCGTTTCAAATTTTGATTTAATATCATCATTAATTTCATATGATGTCGAAGTAGCAGGTCCAATAACAACATTTAAATCATTTAAGTCAAAATCAATATTTGAGATTAATGCATTCACGATTTGTCCAACCGTGCCTCTCCAACCAGCATGCGCCAGTCCAATAAAATGATGTTTTTCACTGTAAAAATATATTGGGACACAATCTGCATAGCACATTGTAAGTAATAGATTGGGTTCATAAGTATATAGTGCGTCTACACCATGCAATGCATCATTTAAGGCATCAATATTTGTTCCTTTATCGTTGCTAGTTACTTTAACAACTTTGTTTTCATGTGTTTGGATAGGGAAGACCCATTGTTCTCTTGGAAATCCAATAACTGTTGCAAGCATTTCTTGATGTTTCGTAATGTTTTGCTGAGAATCATCAATATATCTTGCCATATTAAACGCATTTTGAGGATATGGACTTAAACCGTCTTCTCTTGTTGTTATACCCAGTTTTACATTTATTAATTGTTTATCCTCATATTCCAAGATATGACGCTTTTTAATAAATTTATCTTGCATCACAACGAACCTCCATTAATTTATATTATTCAATTTTAATATTATGAATCAACATGCCCTTCCAAAATAATGGCTAGTTTCAACTTTCTGCTTATCTGAAAAACATTTGTCATTCACATTACAGACACACTTTAATTATAATAAAATATCTCTATTTATACTAGCATTTGTAAATCTATGAGTAGATCCATTTGTAATTAGAAGCCGAGACTCATTTTATTTTCTTTAAATTTGAAAAAGAAACAGTAAGAAAACGGATTACCTGAGCTAAAGCTCATGTATAAGAACTACTATTATTCATAAATGAAAAAGTAGTTCTGAAAAGTAGTTCTATAAAGTAGTTCTATGGATAAGCGATACTTTATCATATCAGAAAAGAGCCTGAAGCATTGTTTATGCCTCAGACTCAACTTTTATTTATAATCATATATTACAAAAAGATTTTAAATTAACGTCTAGTTCTTCTTGAACGTCTTTCTTCTCTATTTCTAATAAAGCTTGGAATGTCATCTTCATTCGTAGTATGTGCTCTACCTTCACTAGCACTATCTGATGATTGAGACGCATTCGTTGTGTTTGAAGCGAATGTGTCTTCTTTAGTTGTATTGCTGCTTGTAGCACTGCTTCCAAATCCTGTATTTGAAGCTTTGCGACCTTGTGATGAAGGTTTATCTTCAAAACCAGTTGCGATTACTGTTACAACAATTTCATCTTGTAGTTCAGGATTAATTACAGTACCAAATATCATATTAACATCTTCGTCAGCTGCATCTTGTACGATGTCTGCTGCTTCTTGAGCTTCGAATAATGATAATGATTCTCCACCTGTAATATTCATAAGCACACCTTGTGCACCAACGATTGAAGTTTCTAATAATGGTGATGAAATTGCTTTTTTAGCAGCTTCAACAGCACGATTTTCGCCAGAAGAAACACCGATACCCATTAATGCTGAACCTTGGTTAGACATAATTGTTTTAACGTCTGCAAAGTCAAGGTTAACTTCACCTGATACTGCGATTAAATCAGAAATACCTTGAACACCTTGGCGTAATACATTATCGGCTTCTTTAAATGCTTCCATCATAGGTGTTGATTTATCAACGATATCTAATAAACGGTCATTAGGAATAACAATTAATGTATCAACAGCAGCTTTCATAGCTTCTACACCTGCTGCAGCTTGAGTTTGACGCTTACGACCTTCAAAACCAAATGGACGTGTTACAACACCAACTGTTAACGCACCCATTTCTTTAGCAATTTTAGCTACTACAGGTGCTGCACCAGTACCTGTACCGCCACCCATACCAGCAGTTACGAATACCATATCTGCACCTTGGATTGCATCTTCGATTTGTTCACGTGATTCTTCAGCTGCTTTTTTACCAATTTCAGGGTTAGCGCCAGCGCCTAAACCACGAGTTAATTTTTCACCAATTTGGATTTTTGACTCAGCTTTAGATAAGTTTAAAGCTTGTCCATCCGTATTAATAGAAATAAACTCAACATTATTCATACCATGGTCAATCATACGGTTTACAGCGTTATTACCGCCGCCCCCTACACCGATGACTTTTAACGTCGCTAAATGATTAAATCCTTGTTCAAATTCTAACATTTATATTTCCTCCTAGTTTTAATGGCCAATCAATCGAATAGAGATTTCATAAGTTTTTTAAATTTACCTTCTTCTTTTTCCTGAGGTTTACGTTCTTCATCGTGGTCGACATTTACTTCATCGTCGTATACCTCTGGTTCTTCTTCATCAACAACAGGTTCTTTTGTTCGAGTTGATTCTGAAGAAGTAGCTTGAAGTTCATCATCTTGCTTGTTCGATTTTTTCTTGAACCAATCAAATCCGCTTGATTTTGTACTGTGTTCTCTTTCATCAGATTCGATGACTTCCTCTTCGAATTCTTCACTGTCATGATTACTAATTGTAACATAATCTAGCAATTCGTCGAAAGTAATGCTACTAGAAATTGTTGAAATTGCTGATGAGAATTCAGGCTTTCTAATTCCCATTTGTGATGGTGTATGAATTCTAACTTTCTCACTCACCATATCTTGCAACAATTCTTTGACTCCTAATAAATTAGCCGAACCACCAGTAACTACGAAACCGCCGTTTACTTTTGTAAGTCCTAAGTCTTGTAAAACCTCAAATACATTGAAGAAAATATCTTCAACTCGTGCTTCGATAATATCTGCTAAATCTTTTTGAGTAAATTGAACATCTTCTTCGCTATCTACTTGATCAACAGTAAAGATATCTTGATCCGATGCAGATTCAAAGAAAGCGTGTCCATATTGGTGTTTAACTTTTTCAGCAGTCTCAAATGAAGTATTTAACCCTTTGGCTATATCTTCAGTAATATCACGACCTGCCATTTCTAAAGCATCTGCATCAACTAATTCTCCACGTTCATAAAACGCAAGTTGTGTGATGTCTTCACCAATATCAATTACACAAGCACCTAATTCTTTTTCAGTAGCAGAAAGCACTGAGCCATAATTATATGCGTCAGAATAAACATCTAGTACATCTACTCCACAAGACTCAACACATTTAATCATATTAATTAAAATTGATTTTTGAATTGCGATGACGCCTGCTTCAACTTTCAAACTATGTCTTGCAATCAGTTCTTTTGGATCAGAAACTTCATTTTCGCCATCAACAACAAATTTAATTGGAAATGCGTTAATAATTTCAGTTTCTGGTACATCATTTTTGTCTCTAATACTTTCAAGCACACTTTCAATGTGCGTACCATTTAATTCAGTATCTTCATAAAATTCTATTTCATTAGACTCATCAAATACTTCTGTTCCGATTATTGGAAGTTTTAAAAAGACTTCCTTTATATCTACTCCTGAAGCAATAGAGGCTTTTTTGATTGTATCTTTTATCGCTTGTTTCGCAATATCGAAGTCATCAATAAGACCATTTTTAATCCCACTTGTGTAGGTCTGTCCTGTACCTATCACATTTATTCCGTTGTGAAATTTTTCGCCCACTATTGTTTTAACACTTGATGAACCGATATCTATACTTACATAATAATGCTCTTCCATAGATAGGCACCTCCTGACAATCACTTATTCAAGTTCACACTATTAACAGTTTACAATACGTTTTAACGCTTGTGAACTATAAACACATGTATTTGTCTAAATTTTTAATTATTTTCGTTTGACTTATCTGCAATTCTATTTAATGCACTTTGCAACTCATCTTTTGCTTCATTTTCTTCGCTTGTTTTTTTCTGTACATTTTGCTCACTCGTAGATTTTGTACTACCTCCATCACTATATGGAATAAATGATGCACCTACTGATAAATCAATATACCCTGATTTTTTCAAGTTACCAGATTCATCACGTTCTAAGGATTGCGACATTTGTGGATAATACTTCATTTTATTAGTAATTGTATTTAAATTACCTACTATTTGTATTTCATCTGTTGTAAATAATTTGATTTGGCTTTGCGCATTTTCTTGAGGATCGTATTTAATTTCTGCAATCATGCTTCTCACATTTGCTGGCATGCTTGATAATTCATGAATAATTTTTTCTTTTTTATCTTTTTCGAACCCTTCAAGAATTGGACCATCATCCGTCGCATTTCCATCATAATTCTTTAACTCTGATCCATCTTCTAAAATTGGCACATAATTATCTTTCTTTTGAACCATCGCAACGATTTGCTTTTCAGTCACTTTAACGGATAGTTTATTTGGAAAAACTTTTTTAACTTCTGCACTTTTGATAAGCTCATTGTCTTCTAAATTGTTTTTAGCTTTTGTAGTACTATACGTATACATTCGTGAACTGCTTTTTACATTAATAGCTTTATCTATCGTACTTTTAGAAACATTATCGTTTCCAGCTATCTTCACACTATTAACTTTGCTTAAGGGTGTAAACATATAAATCAAGATTAAAATGATGATGAATAACAAAACACCAAATATTGAATATTGAATTTGTTTCTGTCTTTTTCGTCGTTTTGCTCTTTTTTCTTTCAAATAATCCGAATCAAATTCTTTTACTTTATCAGCCATTCATTTTCACACCCTTTAAAAAGAAGGTAAATTTGCTTGGAAACTTTTAATGAACTTATTTCCTCGCTCTTCAAAAGTATTGTATTGATCCCAACTTGCGCAAGCCGGAGAAAGTAACACAACATCGTTTGGCTCTATAACTGACTGAATTTTATCAACAGCATCTTGCACGTCGTTTGCTGTAATTACATACTTTCCTTGACTTTCACCTAATTTGATAAATTTTTCTTTCGTTTCACCGAAAGCGACCATCATTCTGACATTTTTCATATGAGGAATTAATTCATCAAAATCATTTCCTCTATCTAAGCCACCACATAACCAAATTATTGGTTGTTTAAACGAATCCAATGCAAATTGTGTCGCAAGTGTATTCGTCGCTTTAGAGTCATTATAATATTTATTTGTTTTATTCGTGCCAATATATTGTAATCTATGCTCAATGCCAGAAAAAGAAGTCAAACTATCAATGATGGCTTTAACGGATATACCTGAAAGCAGCGCAGCCAATACAGCAGCAAGAATATTTTCTAAATTATGCTCTCCTGGTAATACTAAATCGTCTTTATGGATAATTCTAAAACCTTTGAAAACGATGTAGTCATCTTTAACATATATCCCATCAACTTCTTGTTGTGTTGAAAAATAATACGTTTTTGCTCTTAGTGTCTCTGATTCAATTAAATGGCGTTGATGATAATTACATATTAAATAATCATTTTCAGTTTGGTTTTTATAAATTTGCTTTTTGGCATTTTGATAATTGTCTAAAGTTTCATGATAGTCTAAATGCGCAGAATAGATATTTGTAATAATAGCAATGTGAGGTTTATATTGATCAATGCCTAATAACTGGAATGATGATAATTCAGTCACTAAGTAATCGTCAGCAGTCACTTCTTGTGCTACTTTAGAAGCCACATAGCCAATGTTACCAGACAATTTCCCAGTCACTCTACTTTTTTGGAACATATCTCCAATTAATGAAGTCACAGTTGTTTTACCATTTGTACCCGTTACACCTATAATTGGTGCTTCCGATATTAAGTAACTCAATTCAACTTCAGTTAAAATAGTTAAACCTTTTTCAACAGCCGCTTCTATCAAAGGTACTGTATAAGGAATCCCCGGATTTTTCACAATAATGGGATGACTATCCAGTAAAGACAATGGATGTTCTCCACCAATGACTTTAATACCCTCATTTTCTAAATCAATTGCATGTGCATCCTGACTTAAATCTTTACCATCATTCACAATCACATTTGCGCCAAGTTTATTTAATAATTTCGCTGCCTCATAGCCACTTTTTGCTAGTCCAATGACTAAAACATTTTTATTTTCTAATCCTCTATACTTAAGCATGTTAACTCACTCCAATCCATAAACCAATTAGTCCTGTAATTAGACCGACTGTCCAAAATACCGTTACTACTTTAGTTTCATTCCAACCGACAAGTTCGAAATGGTGATGTAAAGGTGACATTTTGAAAATACGTTTACCTGTTAATTTAAATGATGTTACTTGTATCATCACTGATAATGTTTCAGCTACGAATACAAATCCAATAAATATCAATGAAAGTTCTTGGTTTAACATAATAGAAATCGTAGCAAAGATACCACCTAAGGCTAAACTACCTGTGTCACCCATAAATACTTTTGCAGGGTTTAAGTTAAATGGTAAGAATCCTAATAATGCAAAAATCATGATAATACAGAATAAACCAATAGATGTTGCACCTTGGAAATAAGCCATAATTGCATACATAACGAAACCAATAATTGATAGTCCAGTTGCTAAACCATCTAAGCCATCTGTTAAATTAACTGCATTTGAAAAACCAACTTGCCAAAAAACTATGAAAATTACATACGCAATTGACAAAGGAATTTCAAAATTGATAAATGGTATATGAATTCCTGTTGAAAAGTCCGTTAAATTAAACACTTGGCTCAATATAAAGAATATAACTGCTATCGCGATTTGAGCTAAGAACTTTTGTTTACTAGTTAAGCCTTGGTTATTTTTCTTTACAACAATAATGTAATCATCTATAAAGCCAATCAAACCAAATCCAATTGTTACAAATAACAATAAAATAATAGGATTAGAATTATCTATAAAAATAATCACTAAAATTGAAGTTATGATGATACTAATTAGGAAAGTGAGTCCCCCCATTGTTGGTGTACCTGTTTTTTTCATGTGACTCTGAGGACCTTCTTCTCGGATGCTTTGCCCAAATTTCATCCTTTTCAATGTCGGTATTAATACTGGGACTAATATAAATGTGATTAAAAGTGCGATGATTGCGAGTAGATAAACCATATTATGCTCCTTTATATACTTAATTAATTGGATTATGTCGTTATGCTGAGTGTTTAAAACTATGTATAGAGGTCATAGGCGAACATTCCACAGTGTTGACTCCACTTTAAAATATTCGCACTATTGTTTAAAACCTCAATTTAGTACAGCGGTATGCATGATAATATCAATGTAATACCGTATTCGTTATGTGCTATGAATCTTTACTATCTTTCGAATCTTTTTCACTATCTTGCTTCTCTGAGGACTGACCATCAATAGCTTCTGAAGATAAAGTTACTTCAATCTTATCATTTTTGCTTACTTTCTGACCTTTGGTTGTTGATTGTTGTGAAACAAATCCACTACCTTTAGTCGTTATCTTCACATTCGCAAGATTTTCAAATGCTACCACTTCTTCTTTTGTCCAACCTGACATATCTGGCATTGTTATATCGCCATCAGTGAGTAACAAGACTTTACTGTTTGGTAATACTTTTTTATTTGCAGTTACCGATTGTTTTGTAATTTTCTCACCGTCACCAATAACGATTGGTTCTAACGATTTGCTATTCATTTTATCTTGCGCTTTTTGAGTTTCTTGACCTTCAACTTCAGGCACTTCACTATATTTAACATCTGACTTGTCTTTAGATTCTTTATCTCCAACATTTAGATATTTCAATGTGTTTTCCATAATTGGTTTGAACGCCTTACTGACACCCATTTCGTATGCCTCTTGATCATTTTTTTGAGCTAAACTCATACCAGCATAAACAATCACTTCTGGATCATCTTTAGGTGCATCACCAATAAAGCTAACAAAATAAGGATTTTCTCCATTAACATAACCACCGTTATCTGAGTCAGCTACTTGTGCGGTACCTGTTTTACCAGCTACATCATAACCATCAATTTGATAATTTTTCGCGTGACTATCCTCACTATTAACTACTTTATCTAATTCAGTACGAACTTTTTTAGCAGTATCTTTAGTTATCGGTTTGCCTGCATATTCTTTCTTACCTTTGAAGAAAGTATCTTTGCTTACTGGATTTGAAATACTGTTAACATACCATGGTTTCAACATATTACCATCATTAAAGAATGCTGATTGTGCTCTTAGCATTTGCACTGGGGTAACTGTTGTAGATTGACCAAAGGCAGATGTTTTCTGTTGAGCTTCATTATCCCAAGCAATGCCGCCTGTAGCTTCACCGTCAAACATACCATTTGTCGACTTACCGAAACCAAATTTCTCGTACCAATCCTTCATTTTATCTGCACCTACTAAATCTTGCAAATGCATCATTAATGTATTTGAAGAATAAGTGAAACCAAGCGACATTGGGATTTTACCCCAACCCACTTTATTCCAGTCAGAAATTTTTGAACCCATTACTTCTCTTGGTTCAGCTGTATATTTTTTATCTGGATCAAATTTACCCTCTTGAATAGCTGCTGCTAAACCATATGATTTAAAAGTAGACCCCGGTTCATACGTATTTTGATACAAGTCGTTTGCCCATTTTTTACCAAAATCTTTACCAGTTTCAGGATTAAAAGTTGGTCTTTGGCTATACGCCAATATCTCTCCAGTATGTGCGTCCATCACTACTGCAAATAAATCTTTTGGTTTGTAATGTTCTACCATGCCATCCAATGCTTCTTCAACGAATACTTGAATATTCGAATCGAGTGTAAGATGAACATCATCACCGCGTTTAGGTGTTTGCTCTTTCTTAGTATTTGGCGCTATATATCCCCAAATATCATGAATATAAGATAATGCACCTTTTTGACCAGATAAATAACTATTAAAAACTTTCTCTACGCCCATAGCACCTTTTAATTCTCCATTGTCTGGATTCTTTTGTGCCATACCGATTAAATGAGACGCAAAGTTTCCATTAGGATAAAATCTTTCGGTTTCAGGATATAGTGTGATACCTGGAAGTTTCATTTTTTCTATTTTTTCTTTTTCTTGATAAGTCAAATCTGTACCTTTTTGACCAAATTCAACTTGGAAAGCTTTTTTATTATTTAATTTATCTTCAATTTCTTTAGCCGACATATCAACAACGGTAGCTAATTTTTTCGCAGTTTTCTTTTTGTCAGTTACATGTTTAGGTTTATCGCTACCTTCACTTGCTTTTTTATCAACAATTGCAACTACTTTATACCGTTCAACATCTTCAGCTAATACCTTGCCGTTTCGATCGTAAATTTTCCCTCGTTCTGGTTGTTCTTGGGTGTTTACTAAGTATTTCTCATTTGCCTTCATTATTAAGTCTTCACCAGAAGAATGTCCGGTCAACATAATATATGAATATCTTAAAACCAACGTAAAAAAGAGCAGTCCGAATCCAAGGATGAGTAGGACTGCCCCTATTTTACTTTGTTTTATTTGAAATTTGGGTTTTTTAAATCTAATTTTTCGCTTCGCCATTATTACGCACTACCTTTACATTGTCGTTCTTAAGGCTCATTCCTTCGTTTTTAGCCTTATCGTAAATGCGTTCATATGAAGAGTTCTTTTTAATTTCAGATTCTATTGCGCTGTTTTCACTTGATTGTTTTTCGATTTTTGTATCTAAATCTGCAATTTTTCCTCGAGTATCATACGCATCCATTTTTAAAGATAGCATATATATACTTATTAAAGCAATTACTGTTATTAGTCCTATGTATAACATCTTCTCAAACTTTGTAAGTTGAACTACTACCTTGCGTTTTACGGTTTTGGTCTGGGTCGACGGTGGCGACTCAGGTATTTGTGTCTCTATGTCGTTATAAGGTTGATATATCTTTTCTACTGCCACTCAACATTCACTCCTTATTTTAATATTTCTGCAACACGTAACTTCGCACTACGCGCTCGATTATTTTCTTCAAGATCTTCGTCAGTTGCGATAATAGGTTTACGGTTAACGCGTTTCAATTTAGGTGTGTATGCTTCAGGTATTACTGGTAATCCCCTTGGTACATCTGGCCCCTTTTCGTACTCTTGAAACATTTGTTTACATAACCGATCTTCCAATGAATGGAATGTGATGACTGAAATTCTACCATTCACTTTTACTGCATCAATTGCTTGTTCTAATGAATCTTCAAATGCCGATAATTCGTCATTTACAGCAATTCTAATTGCTTGGAATATTCTTTTAGCTGGATGTCCACCTTTACGTCTTGCTTTAGCTGGAATACCTTCTTTAATAACATCTACAAGTTCTAATGTCGTTTCGATTGGCTTTTGCTCTCTATTTTGTTCTATGCGTCGGGCAATTTGTTTAGAGAATTTTTCCTCGCCATAACGATGAAATATTCTGACTAATTTTTCGAATTCCCATTCATTTACTACTTCGAAAGCAGATAATAATTGTGTTTGATCCATACGCATGTCCAGTTTTGCATCATGATGGTAACTAAAACCTCGCTCAGGAACGTCCAGTTGCGGACTAGAAACACCAAGGTCGTAATAAATACCATCTACTTTTTCAATATTCAGATCATTTAAAATTTCAGTTATTTTTCTAAAGTTGTTATGGACGAAGGTCACTTTATGTAAGTGTTCTTTCAATACTTCTTTTGCGTTTTCTATAGCTGTTGTATCTTGATCTATCGCAATAAGTCTACCTTCGTCTCCGAGTTGATTTAATAAATAGAGTGCGTGGCCTGCTCCACCTAATGTACAGTCGACATACACGCCATCTTCCTTAATATTTAAATAATCAATGGTCTCTTTAAGCATTACACTGACATGATGAAACAATTTAGCACCTCCATTTAAAAATCAAAATCAATTAAGTCTTCAGCAATATCTTCAAAACTTTCTTCAGATTCATCATAGAAACTGCTCCAAGTTTCTCTGTCCCAAATCTCAATGCGATTTGAAACCCCTATTACTGTACATTCCTTACTTAAGTTCGCGTATTGGCGTAAATTTTGTGGAATATTAATACGCCCTTGTTTATCTAACTCAACTTCAACAGCACCAGAGAAGAACATACGCATAAATTTACGTGCGTCTTTTTTAGTCATTGGTAATGTCTTCATCTTCTCTTCGATGAGTTGCCATTCTTCTAAAGTGTAGCCAAACAAACATTTATCAAGGCCGCGAGTGATTATAAAACGCTCATTTAAGTCATAGCGAAACTTGGATGGAACGATCATACGTCCTTTTGTATCCAATTGGTGCTCGTATTCTCCCATGAACATTTATAATCACCTCACCTTCTCATATATATAATTTACCACATCTCACCACTATCCTCCACTAATTATACAGATTTAACTAATTTTTCTTAAAAAGCGTAAAAAAATACCCGATTCATCAATTTGATGAATCGGGTAAATCCCTTTCATATCTAAGGTTTAACAATAATATGATCAAATGTATAAGAAAGTGGGGGATAGGTGGAGGGACTGAACACATCTATCCCAAAATCGTTCATTATTTGAAGTGGGTTCCAAATTCTTTCTTGCAATCCGCCCATCGGATGAAGTGTTTCACTTAATTCTTTAAAGTGCTTCATACTTATTTCATTTTCTCTTTCAATATTCAATAAATACCTATTAATTAGATACTCATATTGTTTTTGGTGTATATGATTGTTTTTCTCTACTAATAACTGGTTATCATTATTACCAGCAACTTCAGTTAGTAGTGATTGATACAATTTTTCTTGTTGCACCTTAATTTCTTCCACTTTATCAACAAATGTTTGAGATGCTTGCGCACGTATGAATTTTTCCTTATCTTTTTCAATACCTTGTTCTATAATCGAACGCTGTTTTAATTGATATTGACTAAGTAATTTTTCAATTCGTGGATACAAGTAACTAATTCTTAATCGTGGTAATACAATTGGCATCGATACATCCAATGTATTAAAAACTTCACTCAGTTCCGTCCAATATTTAATTTCACTTGGACCACCAATAAAAGCAACTGTATTAAATAACCATTCTTCCATTATTGGTCGTGTGACTACGTTATTTGAAAAACGTTCTGGTTCAACTTCAAGTATTTGTAATAATTCCTCTTTAGTCATGTATTTATCTGATTTACTTAGGTAAAATTGATTATCTTTAAAAATAAGTAACTGTCTCATGTTATCTTCATGTAAAAATAAATGTACATTCGTATCAGTCTGTATCATTTGTTCTAATCCACTAGCAATCGTGTTTTGTTGATTATTTCTAAATGATGCATCTACATCTTGATGATGTTCAATAATTTTTTGGATAAATGGTTGTTCTAATTTACGTAATTCAGTATTGTTTGCGTCAATCAATAATAAACCATATGCTTTAAACACTTCGTTCAACAACGCTTTAAACATATCCGTCCAGCTATCATACTGATCAATAATCTTCGTACACATTTCAATCAGTTGCTTAGAATGTGTTGTTTCATTCATTTCTTTAAAAAATAGTTTCAACGCGTCTTTTAATTGCGCTTTATCAGGATAATATGTTGAGACGCTTGCTTCAGGTGGCGTCATTGTATGATATTTTATTTTTTGTAATTTTGCATTTTGAGCATTATAGGCATAAGTATGATTTACTTCATCAAAATCATGATCTTCACCAGCAATCCAAAATACTGGTATTACATTTGTATTATAGTCTTTTGAGAGTTTTTCACTCATCGTTATAATAGAAAATATTTTATGAAAAGTATATAAAGGCCCACCAAACAATCCAGCTTGTTGTCCACCTATGATGACTTTTGCGCCTTCGCTTAATAATGAAATATTTTGCAATTGCTTCTCTGTTAATGTTAAGTCGCTCATGT
Organism: Staphylococcus sp. LKG3-1; assembly: GCF_048568385.1. NCBI lineage: Bacteria > Bacillati > Bacillota > Bacilli > Caryophanales > Staphylococcaceae > Staphylococcus > Staphylococcus sp. LKG3-1. Next base: position 256,969 of record NZ_CP183796.1, on the reverse strand, counting down.
AATTTTTAATAACTTGAGCTAATGCCACTTCTCTGCCATTATTCGGCATTGATAAACGTTCACTATAGCTCTTTTCTTGCATAGCATCAAAGTGATAAAACTGTCCTATTTTTGAATCACTATCTTTAATTTTAGAAATAAATTGATCTTTTTCATTAAGTTTTGTAATCATACAATCCATGCGTAATTCTCCTTATGATACTCTATTCCTAATTAGTATAAAGTTTATATACATCATTGACAATTTAACGGCTTATAATTTTCAAATTTTTAATAACCTATATAATAAGTACACACTTGGATCACTGCATTTTTCAAAAAACTTCAGTATCTATTTTTTATAAATATAAACAACTATACATATATGTTTAAACTATCGTTTTTGTGAAAAAACAATAAAAATAAGGTATAATAGAATAAATGATAACAAAGGGGGAAGATGCGATGAGTAGTGTAAAGCGTCTTGATATAAATTATAAAACAGACGAACTATTCGAAGATTTCAGAAACTTCGGTAATAAAGATTTGTATTTAGTAGATGAACTTCGAGGAGAAATGATTGATGCAAGTTCAGATTCACCTTTCTATGGTATTTATGTAGGTGATCGTTTAGGGGCTCGAATGGCACTATATCGTAAAGGTGAAGTTGAGGAAACTCATTTCCCGGGCTTTGATGATTATAACGTGATTTGGAAATTAGAAGTGCTACGTGATTTTCAAGATCGTGGTTACGGTACATCTTTATTAGATTTTGCCAAAGATCAAGGCTTACCAATCAAAGTCATCGCACGAAATCAATCTAAAGATTTTTTCATTAAACAAGGTTTTACAGATTTAGAAGAAACAAATAGAGATGGTCATGATGTTTTAGTTTGGACTCCATAATCAAACGGGTCCTAATAAAATGAAAAGTGCCCTTCAAAGCAATCATTAAAAAATGAAAACTTTGAAGGGCATTTTATATGACTTGAATTCGTTTAGTAATAATTAAATTAACGGTTAAACATACGCGATTACTTCTTTTAACGAATTCACTACATAATCTGGTTTAATTTCCGTATCATTTATTTTATTTCTTGGATTAAACCAACATGTCTCGATATTCGCATTTTTCCCACCTAAAATATCAGAAGACATAGAATCACCTATAATCATTGCGTAACCTCGTTTATCTTCACCTATCTTATTAAATACGTAATCAAAAAATTCAGGCATTGGTTTTTGGTATCCTGTTTGTTCAGAAACAAAAATATCTTTAAACCAATGGCCTATCTTCGTTTTTTCAATTCGTCTTTCTTGTGTTTCTAAAACACCATTAGTCACTATATACAAATCGTGATGTTCTTTTAATTGTTTTAAAGTTTCAATTGTTTGATCAAAATGTTTAATCGGTGCATTCGCAAGTTCATCTCTAAAGATTTGATCAGCTAACTTACCATCTATCTTCATTTGATGTAAATGAAAGTATGCCTCAAAACGTTTACTTAAAACTTCATCTTTAGTTAATTCATTCTTTTGAAAAGCATCCCAATGTGCCTGATTTATTTTTTTAAATGTATGCAAATCATTTTGATTGGTCTTTATTTGAAATTGTTGTGTCATTTCATAAAATGCATATGCTTCTGCATCATCAAAATCCACCAATGTGTCATCAAAATCTATAAGTAAACTTTTCGTTCTCATTTTGTCACCCTCTAGTACGCTTAAATATATTTATTTCAAATATATCATATTCTTTAATTTCTCCATATTATTCTTATATAACACAAAAATGGCCAAGGTTATCACCCTGACCATTGTTTATGATATTAATAATACTAGAATCCGAATAATTTTGATAATACGCCTACACCGTTTTCTACGATGCTTACGATACTTGTACCTAATTTCGCGCCGTCTCCAGCGATGCCTGCTTGTACAGTGTTTTTGATTGCTTCGAATAAACCTTCCATTATAAACACCCCTCGATAAAAAATTAGATGATTATGACTTTTTTTAATGTAGTGAACGATATTTACAAAATCTTATTTCGTCTAGCTATCGTTCGATATATATACTATAAGATATGACGTGATTTAATTGTGCGATTTTTCTTACTTAGTCATAAATTGGCTTTAACTGTCCTTTTATCTCAAATTCAAAACAGTATCGCATGCCTAACTATATTATATGCAATTTAATATTGCGAAATTAAGTAAACAAAATATTTCTTTTGAGTTTGTTTAGTATTTTAAAGTATGAAATTGAATATTACTTTCATGATCTAACCGCAAAATGGATGCTAATTTAAAAAGTATGATAAATAGAGGCCATAAAGTAAAATGCCATGCCCTAATCAATGCAGTATAAGCACATCAACAGCAATGTGTTTTAGAGATTAATCATTATTTACAAAAAAAGACTAAGCACATAAAAAATGTCTTAGTCTTTTTAGCCAGTCAGTGAATGGCTAGATGGAACTATGAAATCGTTATTGGACCATTCGATTTCTGTCGCTCGCTTTGTTTTTTTACTTTTCGTTTTATGGACCAAATTTAAATCTCTTGGATCTTAACTTTCCTCTACAAAATCACGATTAGCAGTGATAAATGTATCTTTAAAAGTTTTGAGTCTTGGCGTCCCCTTAGGTGATAATACAATTTTTTGAATATCTACATGATCGCTAACAGATAATACATTCACTGCTTCTCCATCGAATTTTCTGTTTGAGTATTCCTTACATTTTTTCAAGATGTTAACGCTTCGAGGTTGATTATAAATATATTGGGCTTGTTTCGATTTATTAACTGCTTGTATAAATTGCTTATTTGCAGTTAAATAGTGACCTTTTTCTGTCTGAAGTCTTGGTGTCCCGTTTCGCGTATATACCAATGATTTAATATTTATTAATTCCCCCATTTCAATGGTTATTTGAGCAGGTTGTTTAAATTCAACATCATCATACAGTTTGGCTTGTTTCACAAGAGAAACCGCTTTAGGTTTATATGTTAAATATTTATTATCGTCCACTTTTTTGGACTTCGGTTTTGTTGTTGATATGAACTCTGCTTTAAATCCTTGTCTTTTAAGATTTATAGTAGTATTTGCATTGGGTAAGTTCATATTGACGTTTACGAATTTATAACCATCGTAAATAATACTAATATTGAAATCAAAATCACATTGCTTCAAATCATCAGTCCTAAAATAAATATATTGATTTTTTTCCTCAAATTCTACATCTATTGTATTGATTTCATTATTAAGTTCAGTCAGTACAACCTTGTTAATTACCTTTTTATCATCTTTATATAAACGAACGACCTCTTTCATTTCATTATCGATAAAGTGTGTGCCTTCATAAACTGCGAAAAGGGGTTCTTTGATAGGTAACGCTTCTGTTAAATTATCAGACATTAAAAAATATATTTGGTTATCTTTAACATACTTTTTAGCGTTTCCACCTTGTATAACCAATTTTATGAAATCACATAATTCCTGATATGACTCATGTTTTAAAAAGTGATAGATATTTCTAAATTTATCATTTAATAAATAGTATTCTAAATTTTTACTATGAGTTTCTAGCGTGCGCTCCATCTGATTAAACAAATCATAAAACGCTTGCTTATCTTCAGCATTTAAAAATCGCTTGTTATTAAATAAACGCGACATAAAATCCATTTCAATAATTCTACTAATCGCTTGATATTCAGCGTTTTCAGGAATATCTAATTTTAGTACTTCTTCTAAAACAGATAAGTTTAATTGTGTTTTCTCAATAATGCTCGTTTCGCCGACTAAAGATTGGTTATAAGAATAACGGTTAACATGATATACCGGACTCGGATTCATCGACGCCGTTTGACATCTTGAGATCGCATCTATAAAAAATAACTTATCTTCTCCATACTTCATATGTTTGAATTTTATATTATTATCTAAAATAATTTGACGTTTTATGATTTTTCCAGGTGGACCTACAGCTCTAAATATACGTTCAATTTCATAAGGAACTAAATAATTGGCGACTTTATACGAGCTAAACCTACCTAATTTTTTAATTGCTTTTTCAGTATGTTTAACACTTTGACCAAATGCAACATCTGAATGATGATCCACTGCTTGATTTAATAATGTTGGCAATCCTTCTGCGTCTAACCAATCATCGGCATCCAAAAACGTAATATACTCACCTTGCGCATTGTTTATCCCTACATTTCTAGGTTCCGAAGGGCTCCCTGTATTTTCATTTAATTTAATCAATTTAATAAAATTGTATTTAGCCACAAATTCTTCTATTATTTCTAAAGACTGATCATTAGAACAATCATCTACAAAAATTGCTTCAATGGCTTCTTTATTTATATTTAAATTATTAATAGACTCTACACATGATTCTAAAAATAACTCTTTGTTGTATACAGGTACTATGATAGATAGCAATTTCTTCATTGCATGAATCCCCTTTTAAATAAATTCTGTTTGATACTTATATATGGTAATGCTAAATGTTTTCTAACACTTTTATAATCTAAGTTGTAGATATAATTGAATACTTAAAAATTAATTTTTGAGAAAGTCTTATCTTACGTTAACATACAATAACCATATACTACACATATAATCATTAAATATATTTTATAGGATATATATTTAATAGAAAAATCAATATTTCAACCTTCTAAGTATAAGATGAAAAATCTGGAATTTTAATCATATTGCGTCATATAAATTAACAATTCCTCAAAAAATTTCGAATTTGCTTTTGACCCTTCAATACAAATACATGTTTATGGTTACTTTGCATTTTAATTTTTTCTAGCACTTGTGGTTTTCTATCAATTGGATAGCGCCAAATATATTTTAAGAATGTGAAAGTTAATCTTTCTTCACAACCTTCTCTCATATCTATACGTGTTTTTCCTATATTTGAAAGATATCTTTTAAACACTCTGTAAAAACAAACGACTCTAGGTAAATCTATAAAAATGATTGTATCTGCTTCATTAATTCTTTCATCAAATAGCGCTGAATAATTGCCATCAATTATCCATTTATTATTTTGAATCAATTGTTTATGTATCTTAATTTGTTCATCATAATGCATCATCTGCCAATTTGGTTTCCAAAAATACATATCTAAATGATAAACAGGGACTTTAAGTATCTTTGATAATTGACGTGAAAACGTTGATTTTCCTGATCCAGAAGACCCAACAACCATTACCTTATCCATCGTTCTACCTCCATTTAACTATGTTGAAAGTTATAGACATTATGATATGAGTGGTAAGTAACGTTAAGCATATACGATTAAGCATATATTGTGAATCATTTTGTAGAATATGATACTAAATATCACTGTAATGGAAACAATAGCCAAACACTAAATCTGTATATTTTACGTTTATTAGAACGTAGAGCCTTTGAATATTTTTTATTGTTTCTCTGTCGTTACTATTTCCAACCAACCATTTCGCCCATTTTCGCAATTTAAAAAACAGCTAACTATTTATTTGAATGAGTTGTTAATTTATTTGATTTTGCATATTATTAAATTAACATGAAAACAAGGTGTAACTCATTTCTAAAATTCAATATAAGGGGGAATTTCATATGAATCATTGGATTAACTTTATTATTATGTCATTACTCATACTTATCGTACCGGGGCCTAGTTTTTTTGCAGTTATAAAAAACAGTACACATGGTGGCATTAAAAGCGGTATTTCCACAACATTAGGTATCGCCAGTGCCCATTTAATTTACGCTACATTAGCAACACTTGGACTTATTTTTATACTCGTAAGTTCACAAACTATATTTTTATTAATCAAAATATTAGGTGCAGCCTTACATTATTTATCTTGGTTTGAAAAACATACTGAATGCGCACAAATTTGAGTATGATAAATCAGATGGCTTAAATACAGAAAAACCCGATTTATTTAAGTCATATAAACAAGGATTCATCACTATGATTTTAAATCCAAAAGCAATTCTATTTTATATTAGTATATTACCTCAATTTATAAACCATCAAAGTAACCAAAGTATCCAAGTAGCAATATTTTCAATCCTATTTATAATAACTGTAATCACATGGTTTAGTTTATGTACTTTGGTCTTTAATTACATAAAAATCATCTTTGAAAAACCTAAGGTTAAAATGTGTTTCGATTATATCGTTGGTACAACTTTAATTGCATTATCCCTCAAGATATTAACTACAAAACATTAAATGATTACAATATCTTTTTGTTAATTACTTTTTGGTTATTGCGAGTCTTATATATAAATAAATGTCTTAGAGTCAAAATAGCTTAACTTATAAACAATTTAAAAACTCATAGTAGATTGTCCACTAAGTATTTTCATATATATGACCACACTATGATTTATGTGTTCAATGAATTACTAAAATATTATAAAACTGCTTGCTTATATAATTTGTTGATATTTTTGTGTTGTTTTAATTTGTATATTGAAAAAAGGGCAACACACATAAGTTTATCGCCCAATTGAGCCCGTTAAAAAGACGGTTCCTGAAATTTATAGTTAAAAAATAACCATCAACCTGCCAAATAAACCACTACCGTCAAGGTAGACACCTTAAATATAAAATTAATTATTTAGATACGTTCCAGAGTTTGGCAATAATTTGTGAAATTACAGAACGTATCTTTTATTTTTATAATAATTTCACTTAATATAGAAGTAAATACAAAAGCTAGAACAGCATTTACTGTTCTAGCTTTTGTATTAGTTAATATTATTTCATTCAAACTGTTGGACAAACTTATAATAAATTGTTTTTCTTAATTCTTAATAAGCGCAATGAATTTAGTATAACTAATATCGCTGCGCCAGTGTCGCTTAATACGGCTAACCAAAGTGTTAGTAACCCAGGGAATACTAAGATAAAAGCAATCATTTTAATAATAATAGAGAAATATATATTTTGTTTAATTATATTCTTAGCTTTGTTACTAATAGTGATAGTGTCTGTTAGTTGATGTACATTATCTGACATTAATACAACATCTGCTGTTTCCATTGCAGTATCTGAACCAATAACGCCCATTGCAATACCAACTTCGCTTTGTGCTAAAGCAGGGGCATCATTGATACCATCACCAATCATTCCTACACGATAGCCTTTGCTTTGTAAATCTTTGATAGCTGATAATTTATCTTCAGGCATTAACTCAGCATAAACCTCTTTGATACCTGAAAGTTGCGCTATTTTATGTGCAGTTCCTTTATTATCACCTGTAAGCATTATAGTATTTTTAATATTACTTCCATTTAATTGTTGTAATGTTTGCTTAATATCCGACCTTAATGGGTCTTCAACAGTAATAAAGCCATGGATTTTATCTGCTGTTGCAATAATAATAACTGTATATCCTTGTTGCTCATATGAATATATTTTTTCTTTATAATTTACAATATTTTCATTTATAGATTCGATTAACTTTATGTTTCCTGCATAAATATTATTATGGTCAATTTTACCTTTAATACCTCGTCCAACAATATTTTCAAAATCAGTAACATCGTATGTTATAGATTTAAATTGTGAGACATAATCAACAATTGCATTGCTAATTGGATGCGTTGAGTATGATTCTAAACTTAGCGCAATATTCAAAAACATTTCTTTGTCAGATTCGATTGTTTTAATTTCTGAAACTTTTGGGCGTCCTTCAGTCAGCGTTCCAGTTTTATCAAAAGCTAAAGCTGAAAGTGTACCTAAAGCTTCCAAATGGTTGCCACCTTTGATAAGTACACCCTTTTTTGCTGCGCTACCAATCCCAGTAACAATAGCTACAGGAGTCGAAATAACTAGTGCACACGGACATGCTATGACAAGTAGTTCAAGTCCTTTATAAAACCATTCTCCCCATGTTCCTAAAGAAAAAATAGGAGGGATTACCATTACTAATAATGCTAATATGAATACAATGGGTGTATAAATTTCAGAAAACCGGTCGATAAAAGCTTGTGTAGGTGCTTTGTTTTCTTGTGCTTCTTCAACCATATGAATGATTTTAGACAGTGTGGTATCTTTAACTAATCTTGAAACACGTATTTTTAAAGTCCCGTTTTCATTAATAGAACCTGCATAAGCTTCTTCATTTATCGTTTTGTCTACAGGAATAGATTCACCAGTTATAGGTGCCTGATTTAAGCTTGAATATCCTTCTATAATCGTACCATCTAGTGGTACTCGATCTCCTGGTTTTACAAGTAAAATTTCTCCAATACTAATATCTTTTAAGTTTTTTGAAATTATCCCCGTCTCTGTTACAACGTTTGCTTCTGCTGGTGTAATATCCATTAACGATTGAATAGAATTTCTTGTTTTATCTATAGAAATAGTTTGTAATAAAGTGCCAATAGTAAATAGTAAAACGACGATTGCGCCTTCAAAAAACTCACCAATTAATATGGCACCAATAACAGCTACAGACATTAAAACATTCATATCTAAACTCTTAGATTTAATAGCATAATAGGCACTTTTTAAGGGTTTTATACCACTGACTACAATAGCTATGATATACATCAAATTAGTTATCCAAATGGGTAGTGATACCATAGATGAAACAATACCAAGGATAAGAAATAGTGTTGATATAATAGGCTTACTAAACAAACGCCACTTTGTATTATTATTTTTATTACTGGATTGTAATGTAGCAGAATAACCGATTTTAGAAACTTCTTTTTCAATATTTTTAGTTTGATTGCCTTCAAAATCAATCTGCATTTTTCCAGTTGAAAAACTAACTTGTGTGTCATTTACATAGGGTAAATTGTTCAAATGTTTTTCAATACTTTTAGCACAACTACCACAATCCATACCTTCTATTGAAAATATTGTATAGTTTTGATTGCTATCATTTTCTTCGATACCATAACCCAATTTTTTTAGTGTTTGAGTCACTTGATTAATACTACTTTGAGATTTTAGTCCAACGCTTAATTTACTTGTAGAAAAATTAACTTTAGGATTAGTTACATCGTCTAAAGGTCTTAACGCTTTTTCAATGGTTATTGCACATGAACTACAATCCATACCTGTTACTTTAAAATTATAATTTGAAAATGGGGTGGCTACTTCATCGTCTTCTTCAGAACTATTACTCATAGCATTACAAGAAATGTTATGAGTTGAATCGATGCTTTCACCGTTATTTGTACAGCATTCGTCATTTTGATTTGCTACCTTAGGCTCATTACTACAACACTTATTTTCGTTAACTGAGTTACTTGTACAACAAGTATTAGATTCAGCTTTATTATTACAGCAATTAGTACTCATTTAAGTCATCTTCTTTCGTTATATAGTATGATACTGGCAACTTTGAATATCATCTTCAGTATTTTCAACTACAGAATCAATAAGTTTAAGCAGTTCTAAAATTTGATTGTTTTTTATTTGGTAATAAACGTATTTACCTTCTTGTCTAGAATTAACCAAACCACACCCTTTGAGACAAGATAAATGTTGAGAAATACTAGATTGACTTATTTGAGATTGTTTAACAATCTCATTGACAGTCATTTCTTTCGATTTAAGTAGCTCTAATATCATCAAACGTACTTTATTAGAAAGACCATGTATAAAATGTGCTTTTAACTCAATATCATGCATTTAATCACCTCATATTACCTAAAACTAATATAAATAACATATTACCATTTGATAATATGTTATTCAATCCTTTTTATAATGTTAATTAGAATTTCGTTTGTCCTAATTAATTTTATTAGTTAGTCTGTAATTATTCTTTCTTAAGATACGTTCCTATATTCATTTGGTGTTAGTCCATCAAATTTTGGAACATATCTTTTATTCATATAATAATTAATATATTCACTGATGCCTGTTTCAAGATCTTCATATGTGCTGAATTGATTTCTATAGTAATATTCTGATTTTAACGTACCCCAAAAAGCTTCTATCGGTTGATTATCTAAACAACTTCCTGCTTTTGACATACTAATTTTTACGTTATGTGTATCTAAATAGTTCTTGTAATGTTTAGAAGTGTATTGAAAACCTCTGTCACTATGTAAAACTGTATTAGATGCATCATTATTTTGTAAGGCTAATTTCAATATGTCCATAACCAATTTTAAATCATTACGCTTACTCACTTTATAAGCAATTATACTTAAATCATACCTATCAATTATAGCGCTAATATAAGCTTTTTGACCTTTTCCATAATTTAAGTAACTAATATCTGTAAACTATTTTTGATTTGGTTTATTGGCTTCAAAATTTCTATTCAATATATTTTCAGCTGTGAAATGTGGTTTGATTCTAGTCCAATTAGGACGTTTTTTTCTGATTTGTGCTTGTAAACCTAAAATTCGCATAATTCTTCTAATACATTTTATATTAACATTTAAATTGCACTCTCTTTTTAAAGCGTAATGTATCCTTACTACACCGAAGGTTTCTTTAGAGTTCTTAAATATACGCTTAATTTCTTTTGCAATTAATTTAGAGCGTTTTTCATTATTAGAAATTTCTTTATTACACCATTTATAATAACCACTACGGCTGACTTCTAGACGCTCGCATAACATTTTAATACTGTAATTTTGTTCTCTGTTGAGCTCAAATATCATTTGATATAAATGTTCTTTATGACCTAATGAAAATGATTGTTTCGATACTTGAACTCTTGCCACTTTTTTACGATTGCTTTATCCATTTCTAAGTATTCTATTCTTGTTTTTAGTTTTTTATTTTCTAATTTTATTAGTTCTATTTCAGATAATTCTTGTTTTTTATTTTTTCCACGTTTATCTTTTAATCCATCTATACCATTCTTTTTATAGCTCTTCACCCAATGGTATATTTGATGGTAGGAAACACCATATTCCACGGAAGCCTCTTGATAGTTAGAATTTTTAGCTATGACATTTTCAGTAATTTCAATACGTTCAGATAAAGTTGTTTTTCTTGATTTATTCATAGTGGAAAACCCTTTCCCTGTGTGCTTGTTAGATTTTCCCTTTTTATAATTTCTTAACCACAATTTTAAAACTGATATAGGGCTAATATTATACTTGTTAACAACTTTATACAGTGGAATATTCCTTTCTAACACATCTTCTATAGCTATTGCTTTAATCTCTGCAGAGTATTTATTTCTTTTACTAAAAGGTTTTAATCCATCTACACCATAAGCTTTATATCTTCTTACCCATTCTTGTAATGTAGCGCTAGAAACTCCATTATTTTTTGCTGTACTATATCTAGATATATTTCCATCAACTATATCTTCAACTATTTTAATATGCTTTTCTAAACGCATCTTATTTGTAGTCATAAAAAATACACTCCCCTAATTATAGTTCACTTTTTATATTTAAAGTGTCTACTTTTAGGGGAGTGTATCAAAAAAGTTGGGATGGTTATTTTTTATGGCTTGATTTAACAAATGTGATTGCTATACCTAACAAGGTAACGATGAATGTACCGAAACCTAACATTAAGTACGGCACTTCTACAATTGAAACCAAACAAGACGTCTCCTTTCTAAAGATTTTGTCGGTACTTTCATAAGCACCACCTCACTTTATACTGAGATTAGCCACCATCTATCCAACTTACTCACCTTAATCTGCTTTCTTCAAATCTTTCCATTTCGCTTACTATCCCGCTTACATTAATTCTATAAAAAAAGAACCTTGCAAGCGCAAGATTCTTAATTGAATAATATGTAATTTATTCTTTTAGTGTCCTGGGAGACCAAAGTTAAACTTTAGAGGTTAGACGAAAAGCGCATAACTAAAGCATTTCGCTACCTTTACTTTCGGTGCAAACAGAAAGAAACCGAACTATTTTGACACGTATTTGACACGTGACCCCATCCACCTATTCATATAAATGAGCGGGTGGGTTGTTTGTTAATATACTTTTGATATAATCAGTATCAACATAAGAAGAACTCATTTACACGCTTTTCAAAAAAAGAAATTCGGGGGTACATAAATTTGAATAATTTAGGAACTTTATATTTTTTATCAGGGAAAATGGGAGCCGGAAAATCAACTAGATCTAAAGAAATAGAACAAACTGAAAATGCAGTTTTATTGTCTGAAGATGAATGGTTAGAAAAATTATATCCAAATCAAATAAATGATTTTGATGATTACTTAAGTTACTCAAAGTTAATAAAACCATTATTGAAAGAGCACATCCAGCGAATTTTAAAAGTCGGTAGTAATGTAGTATTAGATTTTCCAGGTAACACTAAAACTCAAAGAAAATGGCTATTAAGTGTAGCTTCAGAAATTAATGCAAATCATCAATTAATTTTTCTCAATATAAGTGATGATAAATGTTTGAAACAAATTAATATAAGACGTAGTGAAGAACCAGAAAGAGAACAATTCGATACTAAAGAAACTTTCGAATATGTTTCTAGTTTCTTCGAACCCCCTGAATTTTCAGAAGGTTTAAATATTATAGAAATCAAATAGTTAACCCCATCTATTCATTTAGGTGGGCTACTTTATATCCACAATATCCTTTAAATTAATCTTACTTAAACTAGTTTCTTCATATAAATAGAGTAACTGTGTATGAACATCTACTTTGTGTATGTAACCCTGTATTGTTTGTATATAACCTTTCACAAAATAGCGAACTTCTATCGCTGGATCATTGTACATTTTAAATATCAATACGATATATCTAAATATTTAAGATGTTATTTTGTTGATGGAAAAGAAATCCAAAATGACAATCCAAAATGTTTACTGTATTATGATTCAAGTATTTTATAGCTTTATATACAAATTATACACCAACGGGCAGTCCCTACTGCCCTATATATTTTTATCTTTTTTAGGAGGAATGAATAAAATGGCAACATTTACAGTAACGAAACGAAAAAACAAATCGTCAACTTCATGGCAATACGATGTGAAAGATTCAAGTTTCAAGTCGGGTAAAAAGCGTAAGTCTGGTTTTAAGACTAAAGCAGAAGCTACTTATGAAGCGCAACAATTGATTAGAGATATTGAAGACGGGAACAATATAGAAGATAACAAAAGGTTTGAAGATTATTATAGAGATTGGTTGATAGCGAATGGGAAAAATAAACTTGGTGAGAAACAACAATATTGGTATGATCATGCACTTGATTTATTTCTAACTCATTTTGGTGAAGATATTCTAATTAAAAACATTACTAGAAATGAATATCAAAAGTTTATTTCTAATTATGCAAATGGCAGAACATCAGAAACAGTTAGAAAAGTACATTTGTATATATCTAGTTGTATTAAAGATGCTATATATGATGGCTATTTAAAGAAGGACCCAACTTATAAAATGAATTACAAAGGTACTAAATTACCTAAAAAAGAAAGTGTTAAGTTTCTTACAATATTAGAGTATGAGCAGTTAAGAAAATATTTCAAAAGGAAAGATGATAAGAGTACACTTGTGTTATATATTCTTTTGATAACTGGTGCGAGGTTTTCAGAAGTAAATAGAATGACTTATAAGGACTTATATTATAAACCTGGTTTAATTCATTTGCCTGGAACTAAAACAGAAAACGCAGATAGAGAAATAGAAATATCTGACACTGATTTAAGCTACATTAAAAAAGCAATTTCAAAACAACCACAAAAGATTAATGGTGATTTATTTGGATTATCTCAAACTGCTATATCTAAAGTGTTTAAAAAAGCAAAAAACGAATTTAATATCAAAGATGAAATCACACCTTATTCATTAAGACATACGCATGCTAGTTACCTTATTAGTAAAGGAATATCGATTGAATATATTAGTAAAAGATTAGGACATGCAAGCATAGCCATTACACTTGATGTTTATACACATTTACTTGATGAACATAAAAAAGAGCAAGGTCAACGTGTCAGAGAATTATTCTCTTGACACATATTTGACACTCACTCTCTTGAAACGTTGTCACAACAACGGGTTATAGTGTCCTGGGAGGGATTCGAACCCCCGACCGATGGCTTAGAAGGCCATTGCTCTATCCAGCTGAGCTACCAGGACATATTGTTTTTGAACACAAAAATAATTATATCTAACTTAGTGCTATAAAGCAATACTCCAAGCGCTAAAAATAAATATGATTTTTCACTTTAATGGACTTTTTATCATCTTTTCTAAATATATTTTAAAATTCTAATTAAAAACTAAGTTATCTCATTTGCTTTTACTGATCAATGATTATCATAAAGCAGCACTATAAGAAATCAAATACGTGTATATTTGATTTCTTACTTCTGCATATTGAAAGCAAATTTTCGTATTAACATAACCATCGTATGTATTTAACGATTAGATTTCAAAAGTTTCACTATCAATGACCTTATGATCACGATTGTAAAAATTCAGTACTACTTCCTTACTTTGTTCATCAATAACTAATTCTGCATACGTTTCTTCAATATTGCTTCTCGATTGTGATATACTTCCTGGATTAATTACGTGTACGCCAGCGATATTTTCATGTTTAGCCACGTGTGTATGACCGTAAAAAGCAAATTGACAACCTAATGATTTAGCCTGTTCAGCAAGTTGCATGCGTGAACGATTCACATTATAAAGATGGCCATGCGTATAAAAAGCTTTAATACCATCTATTTCTATAGTCTCTTCATTAGGAAATTCAGGATAAAAATCTGTATTTCCTTTAACTCTATAAAAATGACTTAGTTCACTATCATCATATGCAAATTCTGAATCGCCTAAATGAATTGCAACATCAATATGACTGTGATGATTTATAACATCAAACAGCACACCTTGCTCTGTGTGATTATCACTAACTATAATCCATTTTGTCATGATTCATCACCTTCTAAATATTGTCGTAATTTTTCTATTGCTTTACCTCTATGACTGACTTCACTTTTTTCTTCTGCAGAAAGCTGTGCCATCGTTTTGTTTTTATCATCTAAGTAAAAAATCGGGTCATAGCCAAAGCCATGTTCACCTATTTTACTCAATGTAATCTCACCTTGTACGTTACCTTTAAATTGTACAGTTTCCTCACCTGGCGTACTCATACTAATCACACATACAAACTGTGCGCTTCTGTCTGTTTCACCACCAAGCTGGGTTAATAATTTATCGATATTGGCATCGTCGTCTTTATCGGTACCAGCATAACGCGCAGAATAAACGCCTGGTTCTCCACCTAAAGCAAATACTTCAAGTCCACTATCGTCAGCAATCACGCGTTTATTCAATACTTTTGCAGCAGCTTCTGATTTCAATTTAGCATTTGCTTCAAATGTATCTCCCGTTTCTTCAACATCGAAATCTTCTATAATTTCAGCTATACCTATAACATTAAAATCTGGAAATATAACTTTAAAATCGTTAATTTTACCTTTGTTCGTCGATGCAATTACAATATCTTCCATTGTTATGTCTCCTGTTCTTTTAAGTCTATTTTTTCAACGGTAGCACTTATATTTAACCATTCTGTTATGATACGTTCTATATATTCTGTTTCACCAGTCACGAAAAAACGATGTTTAGGTTGACGTTGATAACCAGCATGTTCATTACTAAATGTTAGTAAAGCACTGACTTCACGAGCAGTTTCTAGCCCAGAAGAAATCACTGTCTTCTCTCCACCAAAATAATCATTAATAGGTTGGTAAAGCAATGGATAGTGTGTGCAACCCAGAATAACTGTATCTGCATTGCTATTTCGCCAGTGTTTTAAATTTTGATGAATAATAATACTAGTAATGGTTGGGTCTTTATAACGCATTTGTTCTACCATAGGTGCGAAACTTGGACATGCTATACCTGTCACTTCAACGTTCGGGTTAATTGCCTTAATATGATGTCTATATGCTTCTGATTTAATTGTACCTTCTGTTCCTAAAATTAAAACATCATTATTTTTTGTTGTCATAATCGCTGTACGTGCGCCCGGTTCAATGACACCTATCACTGGAATCGGTAAAATATTTTGTAAATGGTTGAGTGCAACGGCTGTTGCAGTATTGCAAGCAATGACTAGCATTTTTATGTCAAAGGTCATTAGCTTTTGCGCTAATTCAGTAGTAAATTGTCTTACTTCAGATCCTTCTCTAGATCCGTATGGACAACGTTCAATGTCGCCTAAATAATATATTGTTTCATTTGGTAGTTGACGCATAATTTCCTTTGCGACTGTTAGACCGCCAACACCTGAATCAATTACACCAATTGGTTTTTCCATATTCAATTACATCCTTACTTATCATCTTCTACTTTATTGTAGCATAGACCTGTTTTTATTATCATTTAACAACACTGTCATTTATTAATAATTTTTAGTATGTATCCTTTACTAAACAAAATATATAACCTATCGTACTTTATTTTATAAAAAAAGACCTAGCATTTGTACTAAACAAATGCTAAGTCCTATTTATTTAATTTGAGCTTTTATTGTACTTGGTGATCTGAACCAAAGAATGATTTGAACATATGGAATGATGTTTCTCTATTTAAAGCAGCGATAGAAGTTGTTAAAGGAATACCTTTAGGACAAGCATTTACACAGTTTTGTGAATTACCACATGCTTGTAAACCGCCACCACCCATTAGTGCTTCAAGTCGTTCATCTTTAGTCATTGATCCTGTTGGATGCAAGTTAAACAATCTAACTTGAGAAATTGCTTGCGCACCAACAAAGTCATTTTTCTTAGTAACGTTAGGGCAAACTTCCAAACAAACACCACATGTCATACATTTAGATAATTCATATGCTGTTTGTCGTTTTTTCTCTGGCATACGAGGGCCTGGTCCCAAATCATACGTACCGTCAATTGGTACCCAAGCTTTCATACGTTTCAAGTTATCAAACATTCTAGTACGATCAACTTGTAAATCACGAATGACTGGGAACGTGCTCATTGGCTCTAATTTAATTGGTTGTTCCAATTGGTCAACAATCGCAGAACAAGACTGTCTTGCTTGACCATTGATAACCATAGAACAGGCACCACACACTTCTTCTAAACAGTTCATATCCCAAATGACAGGTGTTGTTTTCTCACCTTTACTGTTAACTGGGTTACGTCTAATTTCCATTAAACATGCAATCACGTTAAGATTTTCTCTATATGGAATTTCAAATTCTTCCATATAAGGTGTTGATTGATCCGTATCTTGACGTTTAATAATTAATTTAATTGTTTTTTGGCTAGGTTGTTGATTTTGTTCGTTTTGTTCAGGAGCATCATGTACTTCTTGAGTATCTGCCATAATTATTTACCTCCTTTTGAAACACTAGAATAGTCACGTTTACGTGGTGGTATCAAGCTAATATCTACAGGCTCATAAGTAAACTTAGGCGCCTCTGTTTTACCTTGATATGTAGCTAGTGTTGTTTTTAACCATTCTTCATCATTTCTATCTGGGAATTCTGGTTTATAATGCGCACCACGAGACTCATTTCTGTTGTATGCACCGATTGTAATCACTCTTGCAAGCACTAACATATTCCATAATTGACGTGTAAAGAATACCGCTTGGTTACTCCAAGTTTGCGTATCTTCGATATCTATATTTTGATAGCGTTCCATCAATTCTACAATTTTTCTATCTGTTTCTAATAACGCTTTATTTTCACGAACAACTGTGACATTCGCTGTCATAATTTCACCAAGTTCTCTGTGAAGTTTATACGCATTTTCAGTTCCTTTCATATTCAGTAAGTGATCAAATTTTTCTTGTTCTTCTTGTACACGTTTTTCATAAAAACTTTGATCTAAATCTGTATATGAATCTTCGATATTTGAGATGTATTCAACCGCATTTGGTCCTGCAACTGTTCCACCATATATCGCTGATAATAATGAGTTTGCACCAAGACGGTTACCACCATGTTGTGAATAATCACACTCACCAGCTGCAAATAAACCTTTAATATTTGTCATTTGATCGTAGTCAACGTATAGACCACCCATTGAATAGTGAACTGCTGGGAAGATCTTCATCGGAACTTTACGAGGGTCATCACCAGTGAATTTTTCATAAATTTCAATAATACCACCAAGTTTAATATCTAACTCATGTGGATCTTTATGTGATAAGTCTAGATATACCATGTTTTCACCATTGATACCTAATTTTTGGTTAACACATACATCAAAGATTTCTCGCGTTGCAATATCACGAGGTACTAAGTTACCGTAATCAGGGTATTTTTCTTCTAAGAAGTACCATGGCTTACCATCTTTATATGTCCAAATACGACCACCTTCACCACGTGCTGACTCACTCATTAATCTAAGTTTGTCATCTCCAGGAATTGCGGTCGGATGAATTTGAATAAATTCACCGTTTGCATACATTGCGCCTTGTTGATATACAATAGAAGCTGCTGAACCTGTATTAATCATTGAGTTAGTCGTTTTACCGAAGATAATACCAGGACCACCTGTTGCCATAATGACTGCATCTGAACCAAATGATTCAATCTCTGATGTTGTCATATTTTGAGCAACAATACCTCTCGCCATATTATCGTCATCTTTAACGATACCTAAGAACTCCCAACCTTCATACTTTGTAACTAAACCATCGACTTCAAAGCTACGAACTTGTTCGTCCAAAGCATAAAGTAATTGTTGGCCAGTTGTCGCACCAGCATACGCTGTTCTGTGGTACATCGTTCCACCAAAACGTCTAAAGTCTAATAAACCTTCTTTAGTTCTATTAAACATTACACCCATACGGTCTAGTAAATGGATAATCTTTGGTGCAGCTTCCGTCATTGCTTGAACTGGCGGTTGATTTGCCAAAAAGTCTCCACCATATACAGTGTCATCTAAATGTACTGATGGTGAGTCCCCTTCACCTTTTGTATTTACCGCTCCGTTTATACCACCTTGTGCACAAACAGAGTGTGATCGTTTAACAGGAACAAGTGAGAACAAGTCAACGTGTGCGCCTTGCTCTGCTGCTTTAATTGTTGACATCAGACCGGCAAGTCCTCCACCGACAACAATAATTTTCTTCTCTGCCATATATGTCACTCCCTCAAATATATATGAAACTTAGTTATAATTCTTTATAAAAATGCTAAGATTGCACTGATTCCGATATAAGAAACAACTAGGAATACAACAAGTGAAACCCAAGTGAAAATTTGTTGAGATTTTTTAGATTGTAAAACACCCCAAGTAACTAAGAATGACCATAAACCATTCGCAAAGTGGAATGTTACTGCTAATAAACATACAATGTAAAAAATTAACCAAAATGGATTCGTCACAATGTCATGAACCATGTCAAAGTTCACTTCATGTCCTAACGCACGTTGGATACGTGTTTGCCATAGATGAATTGCTACAAAGATAAATGTTATGACACCAGTCACACGTTGTAGTAAAAACATCCAGTTTCTAAATGCAGAATAATGCCCTACATTCTCCTTTGCCGTAAAGGCAATATGTACGCCGTAAACCGCATGATACAGAATTGGAATATAAATAACGATAAATTCCACTGCAATTAAAAAAGGTATAGATTCCATAAATCCAGCTGCCTTGTTAAACGCGGCCTCACCTTGTGTTGCCTGATGGTTAACAAGTAAATGAACTAATAAGAATCCACCTATTGGTATTACGCCTAGCAAAGAATGTAAGCGTCTTAAATAGAATTGATTTTTCGAATATGCCAAAAGGAAGTCCCCCCTGTGAAACAGATAATTTTTTTGGATTTCTTTTTTTACCGTACAAAGTAATGGCAATTTTCATATAAACCTTATGAACAATGATTTTTTTGTGACGTATGTTTTTTACAACACAATAACATTGCATAATTATTTAAACATCACTGCATTTTTGAGACGTTGTAGTTTACAGTTTAAATAAAAGGCTGTTGAGAACATTCTCAATTAGAAAACGCTTCCATATACTTGTAAAAAAAGAACTCCTGTTATTTGTTATTGTAACACTAATTAAATAGAAATTGGGCATGAGAATGATTCTCATGCCACAAAGTTATATCTATGAATTATTGGATAAGGCGTGATGAAGATTCTCAGCCACATTTTGGGGAAGACCAGAGTTTTTTAAATCTTCTACACTTGCTTCTTTCATTCTCTTAATTGACCCAAATGTACGTAATAATTTAGTCTTACGTTTGGCACCAATTCCATCAACTGTATCTAGAACAGATTGTAATCCTGTCTTTTGTCTTGTTTGTCTATGGAAAGTGATTGCAAATCTATGCACCTCGTCTTGAATTCTTTGCAACAAATAAAATGGTTGGCTATTTTTTTTCATAGGTACAACCTCTGCTTGCTCTCCATATAAAATTTCTGACGTTTGGTGCTTATCATTTTTACGCAATCCGGCAACGGGAATATCTAAACCTAATTCATTTTCTAGGACATCAATAACACCACTCATGTGGCCTTTACCACCATCTACAATAATTAAATCTGGTAATGGACTGCCCTCATTTAATACACGTGTATATCGCCTGCGTACCACTTCACGCATTGATTTATAATCGTCGGGTCCATCAACTGTTTTAATTTTATATTTTCTATAACCTTTTTTGTTTGGTTTACCATCAATGAAAGACACCATTGCAGACACAGGATTTACACCTTGGATATTAGAGTTATCAAAAGCCTCTATTCTTATAGGCGTTTGTATACCCATTACATCGCCTAACTCTTCAATCGCTTTAACAGTGCGTGATTCATCCTTTGCAATGAGTTCAAATTTATTTTCTAACGTAACTTCTGCATTATGATTTGCTAAATCAACCATATCTTTCTTTTTGCCTTTAAGTGGTTGTACAATTTTTGTGTCCACAACGGATTGTATCAACTCTTTATTTAAATGTTTCGGTACATGTACCTCTTTAGGCAAAATATGTTGATTTAAATCATAAAATTGTCCAATAAATGTATAGAACTCTTCTTCTTCTGTTTGTTGGAGCGGTATCATCGTTGCGTCTCGTTTAATCATATTACCTTGTCTAATAAAGAATACTTGAATACACATCCATCCTTTAGAAATACTGTAACCAAACACATCTCTAATCGTATTATCAGAAGATGTGATTTTTTGTTTTTTATTAAGGTTATGGATATGTTGTATTAAGTCTCTATATTCTTTGGCACGTTCAAAATCTAGTGATTCACTTGACTCTTGCATTTTTTGCTCTAAATTATGCAAAATTGTTTTGTCTTCCCCATTTAAAAAATCCGTTATTTCTTTTGTCATTTCAGCATACTTTTCTAAATCTACTGGATACACACAAGGCCCTAAACATTGGCCAATATGATAATAAAGGCATAATTTGTCAGGCATTTTATCACATTTTCTAAACGGATAAATACGATCTAGTAATTTTTTTGTTTCTTGTGCTGAATATGCATTGGGATATGGTCCAAAGTATTTTCCACTTCCCTTTTTCACTGTTCGCGTTACAACGAGCCTTGGATATTTTTCTTTCGTTATTTTTATAAAAGGGTAACTTTTATCATCTTTCAATAAGATGTTATAACGCGGTTGATATTGTTTTATAAGATTTAATTCTAATAGTAGCGATTCAGTTTCACTGGATGTTACGATAAATTCAAAGTTTCGAATTTCACCGACAAGTCTTGTGGTTTTCGCATCATGCGCACCAGTAAAATAAGATCTTAATCTATTTCTAAGTTTCTTTGCTTTACCTACATATATAATTTGATCATTTCGATCTTTCATTAGGTAACAACCGGGCTCTGTTGGTACTACTGTCAGTTTCTGCTTAATTCTTTCTTGGTATGTTTCCATAAACTGTCCTCCTCCTTTCACACAAAATTTTATAATTCGATTTTTCAATAAATAGCTTGGTTTTATATGATATCAACGTAGTTTTAATTTACATTTATTTATATTATAAAATAGCTTCGCAATGTTTCTCAATTGATTGATATGCTTATAAATTGAAAACTGGGACATTAATCAAGATTAATGTCCCAGAAAGTTGCTCAATTTATTATAAGTGTTTTTCGATTACTTCAGCTAAGTTTTCTTTTGGTTGGAAACCAACAACTTTGTCAACTGGTTCGCCATCTTTAAAAACGATTAAAGTTGGGATACTCATAACTTCAAATTTAGCAGCTGTTGATGGATTTTCATCTACATCTAGTTTTAAAATGTTAGCTTTGCCATCATAGTCACCAGCTAATTCTTCTAATACTGGAGCAATCATCTTACATGGACCACACCAAGTTGCCCAAAAATCTACTAAATTGACCCCTGATTGAATATTTTCATCAAAGTTTGAATCTGTTACTTTTACGATTGCCATAACTGCCAATCCTCCTTAAATTTCAAATGATGAAGAAATTATAACAGACTTTATACAAATCTGCATACCTCTTGCTCACAATTATTTTATTTCTACAACGGTAACGCCAAATCCACCTTCACTCGGCATACCGTTTCTATATGATGCCACATTTTTATGTCGTTTTAAATGATTTTGCACACCTTTTTGTAATGCACCTGTACCTTTACCATGAATAATGTAAACTTGCTCATAATTGCTCAATACAGCTTGATCTAAATATTGATCTACAGCAACCATTGCTTCATCATAACGATAGCCACGTAAATCGAGTTCCATTTTAATGCTTTGACGATTTTCTCGTTTAATCATTTTCGTTGGTTCCGATTTCATTTTCTTCGTTTTTTCTAAGTCTTCTAATGGTAATTTCATCTTAATAATACCCATTTGAACAACCGCTTCATTATGATCAATCAATTCTAAAACTTCGCCTTTTTGGCCATAAGTTAGCACTTTAACTTCATCACCTGCATTGATTTCATCCCATTTTTTCTTTTGAACATTTTGTTTTAGGGATTTGGCTTCGTATTGATCATCAAGTTGTTTCTTCTTATCAATGAGCTCGTGTTCTTTTACATCGGCACCTTTTTGGTCTCTCAATTCACGCAGTTCTTTTAATATATCGTCAGCTTCTTTTGTAGCTGATTTCACACGTTGGTTCGCTTTTTCTTTTGCTTCGTTCATCAATTGTTTTTCATGATTTTGATATTGTTCATATTGTTTTGCTAAAGCATCATGTGTATCTTGTGCTTCTCTTAATAAATAATCTAACTCGATACGTTGTTCATCTACGCGTTTTGAATTAGATTCTAATGAAGCAATCATTTCATTAATTTCTTGCTCATCTTGGCCAATCATTGATTTTGCTTTTTGAATGATTTTCATATTTAACCCAAGTTTTTTAGAAATATCAAATGCATTTGAACGTCCTGGTACACCCATTAATAATTTGTAGGTTGGACTTAATGTATTGACGTCAAATTCGACACTGGCATTCATTACACCTTCTCGGTTATAGCTATATGCTTTTAACTCTGGGTAATGCGTTGTTGCCATAACTAATGAGCCTATTTCATGAACATGATCTAAAATACTCATTGCTAGTGCAGCACCTTCACTCGGGTCAGTTCCAGCACCTAACTCGTCAAATAATATCAAACTGTTTTTAGTTGTATCTTGTAAAATTTCAACAATATTCTTCATATGTGAAGAGAAAGTAGAAAGTGATTGCTCAATAGATTGTTCATCACCAATATCACAGTAAACATTTTCAAAAATACTTAATTGGCTACCATCTAATGTCGGAATAAGTATACCTGATTGTGCCATAACAATGATTAAGCCTAATGTTTTCAATGTAACTGTTTTACCACCGGTGTTTGGACCTGTAATAATAACTGTTTCAATATCTTGTGCAAATTCAATTGTATTCGCAACAACTGTTTGCTTATCAAGTAATGGATGAAAAGCTTTTGGTAAATAAACTGTTCTATCTTTTGTAAATTGTGGTTTGGTTCCTTTAATTGAACTTGCATAGCGTGCTTTGGCTGTTAAGAAATCAATTTGGCCCATGATTGACTCTGAAATTAAACATGCATCTGCTTCTTCAGCTACTTCTACTGTCAATGCGGATAAGATGCGTTCTCTTTCAATCGCTTCATCATTTTTTAAACGGCTTATTTGGTTACTCATCTCTACAATGGATGAGGGCTCAATATATAAGGTTTGTCCAGAAGCAGATTGATCATGAACAATACCATTAAAATCTTGGCGATACTCTGCTTTCACTGGAATTACATTTCGCTCATTACGTACAGTGACAATCGCGTCAGATAGTTTCTTCTGGTTAGCTTGACTCTTAACAATCTTGTCTAAATTTTGTTTAATTCTTTGATTCGTACTAGAAATTTTACTTCTAATTCCTTGTAATTCATAACTTGCATTATCATATAAATCATAAGTATCACATTTTTGATGAATACTTTGATATAAATCTGACAATACAGGCAGTTGTTCCATTCTATCGTTAAGAATAGGGTAATTAATTGTTTCTTCTTCATTTAATAAATTATTATAAAATGTTTTATATTGATTTTGGATTTGTATTAGGCGTTTAATGACATTTAATTCGCTAACACTGAGTACACCACCGATTTTCGCTCTATGAATATACGTGGATATTTTAGCTAATCCACTTAAACTAGGCATACGATGTTTGTTATAAATTTGTGAAATCTCATCTGTTTCGTTCATTTGAAATTCAACCGTGTTAAAATCAGTTGCTGGTGCCATATCTACAACTTTTTCTTTACCTAAATCACTGATTGTTTCATTTTCTATCAATGCTTTTATTTTATCGAATTCTAAGACATTTAAAGATTTCTGTCTCATCTAATCCCTCTATTTCTTCAGTTTAATATTATTCTCAACGAATGATTTAAATTCTTCTCGAGACATTGTATTAATCACTCTATCTTTTGTAACAAATCCTTTTTGTGCAGTTGCAACACCATATTTCATAAATTCTAAATGTTCGACATGATGTGCGTCAGTATTGATTGTTAGCTGTATATTTGGATGTTTTTTAACTGTATCTGCATTTAAATCTAAACGTTTTGGATTTGCATTAATTTCTAAAATGGTATTAGTTTCTTCTGCAAGTTGACATAATTTATCTATGTCTGGTTCATAGCCAGGACGTTTACCTATAATGCGACCTGTTGGATGTGCAATATGGCGTACATAAGGATTACGGCAAGCATTTTCCAATCTGCGCATGATTTCTTCTTGCGACTGATTAAAACTTTGGTGTATCGCAGCAATGGCATAATCTAACTTCGCTAATATCTCATCATCATAGTCTAATTGACCATCAGGTAAGATATCCATTTCTATACCTGAGTATATATCAATTTCCTTATATTTTTCATTTAGCGCTTTAATTTCTTCATTTTGACGCAATAAACGTTCAACTGATAAGCCGTTCGCAACTTTCAAACTTTGAGAATGGTCAGTAATCACCATAAATTCATAACCTTTCTCAATGTTCGCTTTTACCATATCTTCAATACTAAATGCACCATCGCTATATGTCGTATGCATATGGATATCACCATGAATATCTGTTAATTTGATAATATTATCTAAGTTTTTATCAAATTCACTTCCGTCCTCTCTCAATGCAGGTTCTATCCAATTCACTCCAAAATGTTCATATATTTCTTTTTCGCTTTGATATTGAATGATTTCCCCATTATTTTGTTCAATACCATATTCGCTTACCTTTTCGTCTTGTTCTTTAGCCAATTGTCGTATTCTAATATTATGATCTTTTGAACCTGTAAAATGTTGTAAAGTATGATAGAAAGCTGCAGGTTCAATTAACCTAAAATCAACACCTATCGTTTCATCATCATAAGCTAATTCAAGTGATACCTTAGTCTGACCTACTGCTACTTGCTTAACAATGTTAGGCATATTTAATAATGACTGTTGAACTGAAGTAGGATGATCTGTGCTAATAATATAATCTAAATCTTTACTCATTTCTTTATATCTTCTATAACTACCAGCGACTTCGTATTTGTCTGTATCCTTGACTGTAGCTAAATAGTCATTAATTTCACTATTTAAACCACGTATTTGATCGATTGGATATTTTTCTTTCTTAGCGCCTAAAGCTTTTACAGCTTCAAGGATATTCTGTTCTGTCTTTTTAGCAAAGCCACTTAACTCACTAACTTTTCCTTGTTCACAAGCAACTTGCAGTGCTTCTTTACTATCAATATTTAATTCTTTATATAGCTTTGCAATTTTTTTACTTCCAAGACCTTGTATTTTTAATAAAGGAATAAGTCCCTCAGGAACTTCTTTTTGCAATGCTTCTAATGCACTTGATTGGCCTGACTGACGATATTCATCAATCACTTCTCCTACACCTTTACCAATCCCTTTTAATTCAGTCACATCTTCAATTTCATCTAACGTACGTTCGTCCATTTCAAGACTTTGTGCAGCTTTTCTATATGCAGATACTTTAAACGTATTTTCACCTTTTAATTCCATATAAGTCGCTATTTTTTCTAGTAATTGAATAATATCTTTTTTTGTCATTATTTTCACTCCATAAAAAAAGGTCAAGACAGATTACTGTAGCACGCATTCAGTAAATTAATTGTGTCCTGACCTCCTATATTTTATAAGACCATTCTAATCTATAACACGCTATATATTCACAACATAGTTGGATATATAGGGGATATGTAAAATTAAAAATTCTGAGATTTTCCCACTTATAAGCTGTTGTTGCACTATTTTTAATGGATACAACGAAATAGTGTAAAGCAATGTAGCACTGATAATGATTGAAGAAATCAGACTCATTATCACACCAATCACTCGACTTATGACATTAGGACGCTTAAATTTTAACACATTATCGAAAATCACTATAATACCATAACATATGATTTTAGTAAGGATCGCAATAATTAAAAATGCGATGATATGATCAAATCGTTGGTGTATATTATCAAATTGAATGGCATAATTCAAATCAAATGCACTTGTCTTGGGAAATGGTATAAATAATTCTAATCGCTGAGCAATTTGATGATAAAATCTTTGTGCAATCCATAATGAAAACAAAGTAGAAGTTAAATGCAAAGCACTTAACCAAGCACCTCTTCTAAAACCAATCATTCCAATATAAAGAAAAATAATTAGAACAATCAAATCTAAAATCATTTGTCTTCACTATTTTTCAACTGTTTTATTTCTTGTTGCAGACGAAGGTTTTCTTCTTCTAATTGAACTTTTTCATGCATAATATTGACAGCTGTAAGTATCGCCTTTCTCGTCGTATCTAATCCAGCACTTTTACTAGCTAACATTTTGAGTCTTTCGTCTACTAAATGCGCAACGTAACGGATATGCTCGGGATTGTCCTCACCGACAATAGTATAATGTTGATCATTTATAGTTACGTTAATCCGATTTTTAAACTCGCCCATATCATAACTCCTGACTTTTTAATATATTTCCGAACTTATTTTCCTATTTGTTTCAATTAAGTATGTAATTTAGTATTTTAGAATATTCACGAACCATTATACACGACATAATATTATTTTGTAAGAGGTGAGAATTGTTATATAAGAAATATTTGTTATTAATGCTATTTTTTATCGATAACAATTAAAATTTTCTTTCAATAATTAAAATATCATATATTTATCACCTAACACCACTTACATACATATGATATGATGTTCAATGTCTAAATACATAAGTTATTCATATAAAAAGTGAGGTACCGTACATGACAAATATTGTACATAAATTAACCAATTCAGATATACAGCAATTAATGTCAAAAATACCCTTTGAAACATCAAAGCTATCCCGAGGTATGAAAGCAAAAACAAAATACAAGGGAACTTCTATTTCAATATATAATTCAAACAAAGTGATGTTTCAAGGCAAGGATGCAGAACGTATCGCTGCACAGTTGTTGCCTAATGTTACTAAATCACAACCATCCAATAAGAAAGCTTCAACAACCAAACAAACGATTTCATATAACCAATTTCAATGTATTGGTAGTGATGAGGCAGGAAGTGGCGATTATTTCGGACCATTGACCGTATGTGCTGCCTATGTCTCACATAAAAATGTTCAAATCCTGAAAGCGCTAGGCGTCGATGATTCGAAGAAATTAACAGATACAAAAATTGTTGAATTAGCCGAACAGCTCGTTACCTTTATCCCCCACTCATTATTGGTCATGAATAATGAGAAATATAATGAAAAGCAAAAGGCGGGCTGGTCTCAAGTTAAGATGAAGGCTGTATTGCATAATGAAGCGATTAAAAATGTCACTCAAAAAATTGATACCACTGAATTAGATTATATCGTTATTGACCAATTTGCCGAAGCAGGTGTTTATAAACGTTATGCCTTAAGTGACTTACCATTCAGTGATAAAACGAAATTTGAGACTAAAGGTGAATCAAAATCCATTGCAATTGCAGCTGCAAGTATTATTTCAAGGTATGCATTCGTTAAACATATGGATCGTTTAACTCAATCAGTTAAAACAGACATTCCTAAAGGAGCGAGTAATAAAGTAGATTTAACTGCAGCTAAAATAATTGAACGCAAAGGCATAGCTTACCTTGATTCTATTTCCAAGAAACATTTTGCCAATCGCAAAAAAGCTGAAAATTTAGTTCAAAAAAAATATAATGATTAAATAGAAAAGCGCCTTAGACATAAATAGATGTCTAAGGCGCTTTTTTCAATTGGGGAGTAGATGACTGAATTGAAATTGTAATGTCTCACTTCTTATGCAAAAGCATCAGTATGCCACGTAAAAAGTCTAGTTAGACTTATGCATGCGCTTTAGCTCAAATAAACCTTTATCCGAGTCATCCTTGCCTTGATTGCATAGGTGAGACTTCGAAATTTCTATTAGAAAATTTGATTTCTATCCTACTCCCTTATCTTATATTACAAAATCAAATCTAAAATATATGTTTGTGAATCATTATCTAATCGTTGCACCCTCTGATTTTAATGCCTCTAATATGGCTTCATGTACAGCGTTCACTTTATCATCCGTTAATGTTTGTTCAGTGTCTAAATAAGCTAAACGGATTGCGATTGATTTTTCATCTTCTGCCATATGTTCACCTTCATAGACATCGAAAACTTCTGCTTCTTGTAAAATATTGCCACCATGTTCATGAATGATGTTTACTAATTTGGCTGATGGTGTTGCACGATTAACCACTAATGCGATATCTCTTGATACGCCTGGGAATCTTGGAATTGCTTGATAATTAATATAACCAACGGATACTGACATTAATTTATCAAAGTTTAATTCAAAGACATACGTGCGTTTTAGGTCATAGTCCTTTTCAGTTTTAGGATGTAGTTCACCTACGAAACCAACAATTTCGCCATTTAATTTCACATAAGCTGTTCTACCTGGATGCAGTCCATTTATTTCTCCAGCTTCATATTCAAATTGGATATCTAGCTTTTCAGCGATTCTATCAACGATACCTTTAGCAACGAAGAAATCAATCGTTTCTTTTTTACTTTGCCAGTGATTAACTGTATAATCACCTGTTAAAATACCGCTTAAATATTCTACTTCATCAGGAAGTTCATCCTCACCATTCGCAAAAAATACGCTACCTAATTCATATAATCGCACATCGCTATTTTTACGTGCCACATTATAAGCAACTGCATCAATTAAATGCGGGATTAAACTTTGACGTAAAGTTGAGTGAGCTTCACTCATAGGCATGAGTAAGTCAATTGTTTCACGTTCTTGTAATGCAAAATCTTTTGCTCTGTCTTTATCTACAAGTGAATAATTAATTGCTTGGTTTAATCCAGCACCTTCTAATGTCGCTTTAATTATTCTTGATTTAGATTGTCTATCTGTTAACGCGCCATGTGTTACTTGATCAAATACAGGTAATGTTGAAGGGATTTCATCATAACCATAGATACGTGCGATTTCTTCAATTAAATCTTCCTTAATTGAAATATCTTTACGACGTGAAGGCACCATGACAGTGAGTACATCTTTATTTTTAGTTGTTTCAAAACCTAATTGAACAAATATAGATTCAATATCTTCAGCACTGAGTTCAAAACCGATTGTTTGATTCACTTTTGAAACTGAAATATCAATTGGTGTAACGAAAGATCCAAGTTCACCTTGAGAAACACGTCCTTGTGCTACTGAACCGCCAGCATAGGTTTGTAATAAGTAACAAGCTCTATCAACGGCCTCATCTACAAATTCAGTTGCAATACCTTTTTCGAAGCGACTAGATGCTTCACTTCTTAAGTTCAATCGACGTGATGTATGTCTTATGGATACTGGATCAAAAATAGCGCCTTCTATTACAACGTGCTTCGTTGCTTCTGTAACTTCAGAGAAATCTCCGCCCATTACACCTGCAATCGCAATAGGTGTTTCTCCATTTGTTATAACAATGTCATTTTCTTTTAGTTGACGTTCCTGGTTGTCTAAAGTTGTCATCTCTTCATCAGCTTTAGCTTGTCTCACTTCTATATGTTTGGAACCAATTTGGTCTTGATCAAACATGTGCAACGGTTGACCGTATTCAATTAATACATAATTAGAGATATCTACAACATTATTTATTGGGCGAATACCAGCTTTGATTAAACGCATTTGCATCCACTCTGGAGAAGGTGCAATTGTTACATTTTTCACTACGCGTGCACTGTAATATGGTACTTTATCTTCATTTTGAATGTTGACACTAATTTCATCATTTGTTTGATCACTTGTTTCTGTACTTTGTGTTTCAGGTTTCGTCATTGGAACATTATATAGTGCAGCAGTCTCATAGGCTGTACCAATCATACTTAATGCATCTGCTCTATTTGGTGTTAAATCAAATTCCATCACTTGATCATTTAAATATAATGCATCTAATGCATCTGTTCCCGGTTTAACTTCAGTTGAAAATACAAATATACCATCTTCAAATTGTTTCGGTACTAAATTACTAGGCACCCCAACTTCTTGTAATGAACAAATCATACCTTCAGAACGTTCGCCACGTAATTTCGCACGTTTGATTTTCACACCACCAGGTAATCTGCCACCAACACTTGCAACGATCACTGTTTGGCCTGCATCTACATTCGGCGCACCACAAACGATTTGTACTGGTTCCGCTTCACCAATATCAACTTGGCATATATTAAGTTTATCGGCATCTGGATGTGCAGCTATGGATTGTACATAGCCTACTACAAGGTTTTTAATCTCTTTTGTATAATCAATAATATCGTCAACTTCAATTCCAGTACGTGTAATACGTTCTGCAAGTACATTAACTGGTTCATTAATTTCTACATATGACTCTAACCATTCTTTAGAAATAAACATTATTTTTCACCTCTGTCTTCTACTGCTTTAAATTGACTTAAGAAACGTACATCATTTGTATAGAAATGACGTATATCTTCAATACCATATTTCAACATAGCGATTCGATCTGGTCCCATACCAAAAGCGAAACCAGTATATTTATTTGAATCAAAGCCTGCCATTTCAAGAACGTTAGGATGAACCATACCAGCACCTAATATTTCTATCCAACCCGTATGCTTACATACGTTACAACCTTCACCTTTACATTTGAAACAAGATACATCAACTTCAACAGAAGGTTCTGTAAATGGGAAATAGCTAGGTCGTAAACGTATTTCTCTATCTTCACCAAATAGTTGTTTAGCTAATAATTCTAAAGTACCTTTCAAATCGCTCATTTTAATATTTTCATCAACAACTAACCCTTCAATTTGAGTGAATTGGTGACTATGTGTCGCATCATCAGAATCACGACGATAAACCTTACCAGGACATAAAATTTTAACTGGGCCTTCACCATTGCGTTTTTCCATTGTTCTAGCCTGTACTGGAGATGTGTGTGTACGCATTAAAATTTCATCCGTTATATAAAAACTATCTTGCATATCTCTGGCAGGATGTGATTTTGGTAAGTTTAACGCTTCAAAGTTATAATAATCTTGTTCAACTTCAAAACCATCAACAATTTCATAACCTAAACCTAAAAATAAATCTTCAATTTCTTCGATGGTTCTTGTGAGCGGATGTTTAGCACCAATCGCAATTTTACGACTTGGTAATGTTACATCTATTTTTTCTTCTTTCAATTGTTGCTCTAACTGCTCATTACCCAGTAATTCATGACGTGCTTGAATTTCCTTTTCAATCGTTTGTCTAACTTCATTTACTTGTTGACCATATGCAGGTTTCTCTTCATTCGGTAAATCTTTCATATGTTTCATCAATCCAGTAACTGAACCTTTTTTTCCTAAATACTTAACCTTTACATCCTGTAACGCTTTTTCATTTTGAGCTTCATTAATATCGACTAATGCCTGCTGCTTGATTTCAGCCATAGCTTCTGTTTGTGCCATACTTAGCCCTCCTACTTGAATTTTAAGTTGTTATATTTATATTTTAAAATTGCATAAAAAAAGACTTCCATCCCTTAAAACTGGGACGAAGTCTTCCGTGGTACCACCCAAATTTATGCCGTAGCATACACTTGTTGTCATTGATAACGGAAATGATTTCCGACTTAAATTTCTTTAAGTAACCAAAAAGGTGAAAAAAACTAACTACATCGGATTATCTTTCAGTCGTGGATAATCTCCCTTTTACTTCTGTATCTATTTAGTTTACGTCTTTTTATGGGTTCATATTTAAATATCATTACATTTATTATATACGATGATTTATGATAGGGTCAACCTTTCAAATGATACATCACAATACTACCTGCTATTGCAACATTTAAACTTTCTGCTTTACCATAAATTGGAATTGTTAGATTTTGCGTTGTTTGACTGAGTAATTTGTCATTAACGCCTTCACCTTCATTACCTAAAAGTAAAGCAAATGTCTCTTGACTAGGTATTTGATTATATACAACTGCATCTTCTAACGCAGTCCCATAAACATCGCCCTCAAAATCAGCAATAAAACCACTTAACTCTGTCGTTAAAATAGGTATGTGAAATACACTACCTTGACTTGCACGCATTACTTTATCTTGATACGGATCTGCAGTTCCTTTTTCTAACACGATTAAATCTAAACCTACAGCATCAGCTGTACGGATTAACGTACCTAAGTTACCTGGGTCCTGAATACAATCTATTAATAACACTTGCTTCGCATTAGTAGTTTCGTAGATAGGTTTCTCAATAACAGCAAAGAATCCTTGCGGTGTCACAGTTCCCGATAATACTTCTGCAACTTTTAAATTAATTTCAAATACTTCTTCTGCATAACTTATCATATCATCTTGTATTCTATCTGCATCAACAACATAGAGCTGTTGAATCTTGATATTACTCTTATAAGCTTCTTCTATAAGATGATAACCTTCTATAAGCGCAAGGCCAGTCTTATCTCGCTCACGCTTTTTCTTTAATTTATTTGCATTTTTTATTTTATTATTTTGTGCTGAAGTTATTATTTCCATAACATAGCCTCTTTATATATTTATTTTCAACTTTTGAATAGGTGTGTAATGTTCGAACGTATGCCTTTTGCTAATTTAGACAATTCGTGTTTTTCTTTTACCACAATACTATCACCTTTATATGTTACTATATCACCTTTGACAGGCGCTGTAACATTTTGAAATTGAATTTTTAATGTTTGTGTCGCTTGAATATGCTTATCTTTCATAACTTGAAAGTGTATATGTGGCTCTGGTGTATTACCTGAATTACCAACTTCTGCTATGTGTTGTCCTCGCAATAGCATATCACCTTTTTCAATCTTAAAAGAATATGGTTTAATATGTGCAATCATACTATATTCATTACGCCCATGTTTAATAATAATATAATTACCTTCTGGATGGACAGTATTACTATCACCGGGTAAGTTATCTGGTATACCATCTACAATCGCCTCTACTACCCCATTTGCTGGCGCTACGATTGATGTTCCATAGCTATAGTAATTCTCACATTCATTTGGATTTCCTTTATATGTATAACCATCTTTAACTCTCACTAAATCTAAAGCATGACGTTGTTGTTTAAATCGATGATGGTCATTCGTTAATTCATTATCTCCACCCCAATAAACTAAGCACGGTTCTTTAATTGGAATGGTATAGCTATATTTAGTATGTTTCGCATTATGGTTATGACCAATTGGTAATAAGGACATTCCAACAATCTCTTGGTACTTATTTAATGTGACACTTGCACCTGTAGCCATTTTATTATCAAACCAAATGTACTCATCTTGTCGATTAATATTGAGATGTCTATATAAATTATTTTCGCCTCTAAGTGCATTATAATTACTTAGTAATTTCTCAAGTTCTTCAAAAGATGAAACTTCTTGAAATGATTCACTAAAATGATGATAAAGCCACTGCGCATCGTGATCTTCAATTTTATTTATAATTATTTGTGCATTTATCGTTTCCATATGATTCACACAACCTATCAGTTGAATATATAGAGTAACTATCTCTAAAATAAAAAATCGTTCAAAAATTATCAAGTGAATAATTAATGAACGATTAGATTAGGCTATCATATAGCCTAATAATTAAATGAAATTATTTTGATACAACGTCTTCGCCTTTGTATGAACCACAGTTCTTACATACACGGTGAGATAATTTGTATTCTCCACAATTTGGGCATTCAGTCATACCAGGTACTGAAATTTTAAAATGCGTACGACGTTTATTTTTTCTTGTTTTAGACGTTCTTCTTTTTGGTACTGCCATGATAATCCTCCTTATATTCAAACACTAAATAGATAATTTCAGATTCAATAATCCATTATACTATAGATTATCTAAATCCGCTATTGCTCTTCGTCATATAATTGTTGTAGTTTTTGAAGCCTAGGATCGATTTGCTCTGATTCAGCAGATGCTTTATCTTTCGCAATTTCAACCGCTTGTTCTTCGTCAATAACTTCCCAACCATTACCTTCTCGTAACATCTGATCGCTTTCTTTTGAAAAAACGCGCATTGGTTTTTCAATAATAACTAGTTCTTCAGCAATATCTTTTAGATTTATCATACCGTCTGTTGCATCATGGTAATGTTCATCTTCATCTTCATCATTTTCAAACTGCTCATATCCTTCTAAATCAAAAATCTCTTGAGACTTGATATCAATAGGAACTTCAACAGGAACTAAAGTACGTGCACAAGACATCGTATACGTCCCAGTCAAATGCATATCTGCAATGACTTCACTTGATCTGACGGTTAATTCACCTTCAACATCAATATCTGATAAATCTATTAAATCTAATGATTTTACTAAATGATCAAAATTAACCGTTTGATGGAATTCAAAAGGTTTATCTTGGAATTTTCTTAATTGTGTTATTGACCATTTCATATGGCTTCACCTCTAACAAGCACAAAATTTATTTTAACTTTATAGATATAAGTTGTCAAGATTTTTTCTTAACACAGTTACATCTGTTACAATATCTATAATGAATTCTGAAAGGAAGAATTGCAAATGAAAAGCGTTGCACTAGTCACTGAATATAATCCCTTCCACAATGGTCACTTATACCATGCCCAACAATCAAAGTCAATAACCAACTCTGACATTTCCATAGCAATCATGAGTGGAAACTTTGTGATGAGAGGCCAACCCGCAATTTACAATAAATTCACTCGTGCAAAAATGGCATTGCGTGCCGTAGACCTTGCCGTAGAGCTTCCAGCTTATGCATCAGTGTCTGCAGGTCAATATTTCGCAAAAACAGCTGTGCAGATAGCAGATTATTTAAATGTTTCTCATTTATCATTTGGAAGCGAATCGGGTAATATGGATGACTTTCTATCATTGGCACAGTCTATTGATAAAATTGAGCAATCACCTCTATTTTTAGAAAAATTAAAAGAAGGCAAAAGCTACCCAAGAATCTTAAGCGAACTGATTACTGATAATGACTTGCTATCATCGCCCAACAATACATTAGGCCTTTCTTATGTGAGAGCAATCCAAACATACGCACCATCAATACAACCATGGACGATTTCCCGATTTCAGTCTGCCCATCACGATAATGAAATCTCTCACCAAACATTTGCAAGCGGCACTTCTATTCGTCAATCATTAATGAATCAAACGGATCATTGGAAAGATGTCGTACCATCTGAGATACATAAGCACTATGAACGACCTCATATCTCTATTGAGGATACATTCAATTATTTAAAATATGCAATTTTAAGCCAAGATGCCACATCATTAGCACAGATTTATACCATGAGTGAAGGCATTGAAAATCGCATACTTCAAACTATTGAACAAGCGACAAGTTTTGAACATTTAATGACACTATTAAAAACGAAACGTTATACCTATACGCACATTCAGCGTTTACTTATGAATATACTTTTAAATTTTAAAAAATATGATGAGCCTGCGTCAATTAACGCTGTGCGTATCCTAGGCATGTCTGAACGTGGACAACAGTATTTAAAACAAATTAAAAAATCGTTTCCAGAAAGAAACTTTGTGACGCAAGTCAATAAACAAAACGCAAATTTATTTACTAATGAGATACATGCTACTAAAATTTACAACCTTATTTCAGGTCAAACTGCAAACGACTTTAATACACCAGTGATACGGATTTGATACGGATTAAAATACCAAGCATGGTCATTTAGCTTTGCAATTGCATAAGGGAGTGGGACAGAAATCAGCTTTTTAATAATGATTTCATTGTCCCGCCCCCACAAGGCTGACTAGAATGCTAAAAAACATGCTTGTGTGCATTTAGCTTCAGTCAGCTACTGTGTAACACTAACCAACAAGTTGGTAAGCTACTTTGGTTTACAATTGCCTTGCAATTGCATAAGAACCACTAACCAACAAGTTGGTAAGCTACTTTGGTTTACAATTGCCTTGCAATTGCATAAGAACCACTAACCAACAAGTTGGTAAGCTACTTTGGTTTACAATTGCCTTGCAATTGCATAAGAACCACTAACCAACAAGTTGGTAAGCTACTTTGGTTTACAATTGCCTTGCAATTGCATAAGAACCACTAACCAACAAGTTGGTAAGCTACTTTGGTTTACAATTGCCTTGCAATTGCATAAGAACCACTAACCAACAAGTTGGTAAGCTACTTTGGTTTACAATTGCCTTGCAATTGCATAAGAACCACTAACCAACAAGTTGGTAAGTGGTTCTTTATCATTTTTTAAACTTTTCGTTTAACGCTTTTTCAACATGTACAGGTACAAAGTCTGAAACGTTTGCTTTATATGCTGCAACTTCTTTCACAACGCTAGAACTGATGAATGAATAATTTGTACTCGTCATCATATACATTGTCTCTACATTGCTGTTTAATTTTTTATTCATTGATGTAAGTCTTAATTCATATTCAAAATCACTCACAGCTCTTAATCCTCTTATAATCGTTTCTGCTCCAATTTTGTCACAAAAATTGACTAATAAACCATTGAAATGATGAACTGTTACGTTATTCAAATGTTTCACTGATTCTTCAATCAGCGCGATACGTTCTTCTATTGAAAATGTGCCTGACTTACCACTATTTTTCAATACACAAATATGTAGTTCATCAAAGCGATCCGCACTTCTATCTATGATATCGATATGACCATATGTAATCGGATCGAAACTTCCTGGAATGACTGCTTTAGTTGTAGACATATTAATCTCCTTTTTTTAATAACAAAGTGTCTGTCAAACCATAATGATAACGTTTTATCTCATGGAATGGCTCCGTTTTGATTTTTTCATGATGTTTAAACTCACAAACGATAATACCATTTTCTTTTAATAAATTAAACTTTGCAATACCTTCCAATGCTTCATCAATTAACCCTTTTTCATAAGGAGGATCTAAAAATATTACATCAAATTGTATTTCTCGTTTGGCTAAGGCCTTTAAAGCACGATCAGCATTGTTTTTATATACTTCTGCTTGTGTATCAATATTAAGGTTTTTTAAATTTGCTTTAATGACTTTTACAGCTTTAAAATTTTGATCAACAAATATCATTTGGTCAATGCCTCGAGATAATGCTTCAATTCCAAGTGCTCCACTACCAGCAAATAAATCAAGACCAATGCCAGAAACTTCGTGTAAACTATTAAATATACCTTCTTTTACTTTATCCATTGTCGGTCTAGTATTGCGTCCTTCTAAACTCTCAAGCGCCTTACTCTTATGTATTCCAGAAATTACTCTCATATGATTTACACTTCCATTCTCAAAATATATTTTATATAATGCATACTGCAGATAAGGAGGCATCGTATTTTGAAACAATCATTTATAAAGCTCGGAGAAGGCCTTACAGATTTATTCGAATTTAATACATTAATAGAATATAACCACCAACGTATAGCACATATCGTTTATTTTCATTCTCCAAATTGTGCACACGCACGTTCATCTGTCGCTATCATCATGCAACCAACCAGTGAACAACATTTCCAAGCAATGTATATTATGCTTAACGCAGTGAAATACCCTTACCCTGATTCCAATAAAAAATTTGAACTGATAAATAACCAGGCTGAAAAATATCACGTCAATATAAAAGCTGTTGACGTCCAGCCCACCGAACGATTTCACGACACTGAATTATATTTTAATTATTTAACAAGTGTCTTGCGCTTACAAAGATGGATTCCACCTTTGCAATAATATAACAAAAAGCCACTATAGCTATTGCATATACTATTGTGGCTTCCCTATTGTTAACGCTGATATAGCAACTGCTTCAGTCAGTATGCAGCAGTATCGTTAAGTTCATATTATAAAACTTCATGCTGTTCTTTCTCATAAACTTTCTTCAAATATTTATAAGGTGAACCTTCAACATGCTTCACGTATTTTAATCTCATTAATTTATCAACAATTTGATCCGCTTCGTCTTCATTAATGTACATGACAACAAATCTCTCTTGTCTATTAGTACTGACAATATGCCCGAATTTACGTACTTGTCTTTCATGCTTCATATGTTTTAGATATATAATTATACTTGTTCTTGGTACAATATTCATTTATTCATCACTCCATTTATTAGCTATTATATAATATCATGGCTTTTCCATTTTATAAATAATAATTATTTTGATGTAGCATGAACTTTTGCTATATTACTCTATATACCCAAATTTGAGGAGGAAGGCTCGTGACAAAAATTAATAACATAATTAAAGCTGGATTTTTAGGCACAGTCGGTTTGGTAGGAAGTTTAATTTTTATTAATAAATATAAAACAAAACCGCATAATCAAAGTATACCACCTTTCTTTTCTAGAACTGCACCATATATTTTTGCACATCGAGGTGGTATGGCTGTCAGACCAGAGCAAACTAAGCTTGCTTTTGATAATGCAGTCGCACATGATATAGATGGTTTTGAAACAGATGTCAGACTTACGAAAGACCATAAACTTGTAGTATTTCATGATGCTACTGTTGATCGTACTACAAATGGATCAGGTAAAGTATCTGAACATACTTTAGCAGAATTAAAACAACTAGATGCAGGTTATCGATTCACCGATATTAATGGTACTAAAGTTTATCGTGGACATGAAGATGCCAAAATATTATCATTTGATGAATTATTAAAACATTATCCAAATCAATTAATTAATGTGGATTTAAAAGATGACCCCAAAAGTAAAGAAGGTGAATTAGCGCCAGAAATCATTTATGAAGTCATCGTTGCACACCATGCACAAAAACGCGTTTTAGTGACAAGTTTTCACAGTCAACAAATTGAAAGATTTAATATAATTAGCCATGGTACTGTGGCGATTGGTGCAAGTCAAAATGAAGTAGCTGAAGGCGTATTGAAATTCTTCACAGGTCTTGGCAATACTTTCCAACCTCGTGCGAATACGTTTCAAATGCCTGTTTCTTTTAACGGGATTAAGCTAACATCGCCCAAGTTTATACAATGGTTAAACGAACGAAATATTGTTCCAGGCTACTATGGTGTTAACAATTTAGATATGATGAATGATTTAATCTTTTATGGTGCACATACCTTAGTCACTGATCGACCTGATTTAGCAGAAAGATTTAAAAATACGTATCCCAAATAAATATTATAAAATAAACGACAAGTGCTATTTACAATGATTTCAATATCTGATTAAATTCACAAAAAAGGAGGCAGAGTCCTGTTAGCGCTCTGCCTCCTTTACTATTTTCTTAAAAATTCCAATCTATCTTTTATAATGAACAACCACATGAACCGCCAGTGGCACAACCACCTGATTCTTTTTGGAAAAATGGATTGCCCGCTTCAATCTTCACATTCTCAGAAACTGCGTAAGCAATTTTCACAATAACTTGATCTATCAATTCCTGCAAAGCAACTTCTTTTTGTTTATAATCCATCACTACATCAAGCATTTCATATGCACGTTTACGTTTACGTGTTTCTAACATGACACTTTGATAATCTGGATGATATTTACCAAACCGCATAATTTCATCATATTTTTCTTTAGATTTTAAGAAAGCTTGATAAAGTAGATGCGCTTCATCATCATTGGCTAATGTCTGTTCAGCTGTTTTGTATGCTTTATATAATCGAGATTGTAATATTTTATCACTGAGCATTTCTATTTCATCTAGCACTGTTAAAGTTTCTTCTGTAATCATCGTCGTCCATCTCCTTTCTATTTATCCTCTACGAAAATAAGTGTGTAATAACCATTTGTTACTTCGCCACCCATTTCATTATATTTTGAATTTAACATCCTTGATCTATGGATATCCGAATTTAACCAACTATGAATCAACGTAGGTACTTCATTAAAATCATATCCTACGTTTTGACTCGTGGAGACAAATGATATTTTTTGTTCATTCAACTGTTGTTTTAAAGCATCTTCTGTAAATTCAACACTATCAGTCCCTGTAGCTTCATACAAGTTAAATGATGCAATATGAGCTATATCATTGTTAATTTTAAGTGGCTTGGCATCTTTTAACTTTCTCATTTCATTTGTAATTTCATATAATGTCATCAATTGATTTGAATTTTGCTCATAGGGCAAATCATCATGCTCACTTTGAACTTCTTTATCTTCTTGAGAACTTAACATTTGATATGGTTTAAAGGCTGCTAAGGCTTCGCTATCTAAATATCTAACAGCTACAATCTCATTTGATTGTTGGTCAATATAAATTTGTGCATAAATATTTTTAAACTTTATAAGTGTTTGCGTCTTCATATCTAAATCAGATAATTCAAGTTCATATTCTTTACCATCAACTTTAATCGTTGGTTCAGGATTAATACTGTATTTCTCAAAAACATGTGATGCATTATCGGAAATCTTTAATGGATCAACTTTTGCATCTTTACCAGTTGCGTACACAGATTTAATAATATTATGCTTTGTTGTAACAAGATAATATTGATTATGCTCTTTAAATATATAATTTTTAAAATCACCTTTATATGAATAAACCCGTTCAGCTTGCCCATATGTATTTGTAAGTTTTTTTAGGTTTTGACCTACCCACGTACCGATACCTTCTTTTGGCATCGGATTTTCAACTGATTCCTCATTTTTATTAATATTTTCATTTTGAGTAGTCTTCGTTGAATCTTTATTAGGATTCTCCAAAACATCAAACTTTAAACGTGGTGAGTAAAAAAGGTAAATCAAGAAACATATTAATAACAGTACACCAATAATTTTAATTATTAATTTTTTCATCGCTCACCCACCTATACTTCTCTTTCATTTATTGTACCTGTTTCAATATATCACAAACAAGGCATGCCGTCGTAATATTAGAAGTATATTGTAAAATACGACAGATTTTCAACATATTACGCTCTATTACAAATTAAGGTAATACACAACTCAACTTTGGGTATACTATGAAATAAGAGGTGAAAATGCATGTCAATGATACGCATACATGGCGCAAAGCAAAATAATTTAAAAAATATTTCTGTTGATATACCTAAACATCAAATAACTGTTTTTACTGGGCGTTCGGGTTCAGGAAAATCTTCTTTAGTGCTTAATACAATTGCCGCAGAATCAGAACGGCTTTTAAACGAAACTTACTCAACATACATACAACATCAACTAGCTCAATTTTCAAAACCAAAGGTCGACTTAATCGAACATTTACCAGTGGCAATGATTATAAATCAAAAAAGATTAGGTGGAAATTCTCGCTCTACAGTCGGTACAATCTCGGACATCTATGCATCTGTGAGATTACTTTGGTCACGAATTGGCAAACCGTTTGTTGGTTACTCAGATATCTTTTCATTTAATAATCCTAAAGGTATGTGTGAAACTTGTTCAGGGCTTGGTTACGTTGAGGACATTGATTTACATGAATTATTAGATTTTAATAAATCGCTCAATGAAGATGCGATACGTTTCCCTTCTTTCAGACCAGATAGTTGGCGAGGAAAACGCTATTTATATTCTGGTTTGTTTGACAACGATAAAAAATTAAAACATTTTACCAAAGAAGAACTAGATACCTTCTTGTACGCTAAGCCAATGAAAATTAAACACCCACCAGAAAACTGGCCTAAGACTGCAAAATTTGAAGGTCTCATCCATAGATTTAGACGTTCATTTTTATTGAATGACAACTTTGAAAAAAATAAATTTAAAGAAGCGATTGATAGAGTGGTTACTTCTAAAAAATGCCCTACTTGTCACGGAAAAAGACTGAGCACTTCAGTTTTAAAGTGTAAAATCAATAACTTAGATATTGCTGATTTTACAAATTTATCAATTGATGATGCTTTAAAATTCATCAAAAAAATTGATTCACCAAAAGCAAATGTCATTATTGAACCATTGCAACAGCAGTTAGAATCATTGAGTTATATCGGCTTAAATTATTTAACTTTATCTAGAGAAACCACCTCTTTATCAGGTGGAGAATCACAAAGAATTAAACTCATTAGACATTTAAACAGTGCGTTGAGTGATTTAGTATATATTATTGATGAGCCGAGTATTGGACTTCATCCAGAAGATATTCAGCGTATTAATGAAATTATTCTGTCCTTGAAAAATAAAGGGAATACAGTTTTAGTAGTCGAACATGACCCAGATGTTATAAAAATAGCCGATCATATTATTGATTTAGGTCCTTTAGCTGGCAAATATGGTGGTGACATTACTTTTACAGGTAGTTATCATGAGTTACTCAATTCAACAACACATACTGGTGATGCTTTACGCAGAACGCACCAATTAAAATCACCGAATTTAAGCGCTTCAAATTTCATAAATTTAAAGAATGTTTCTCGTAACAATATTAAGAATATGACTGTGACACTGCCTGAACAAGCTATGACTGTCGTAACTGGTGTTGCGGGTTCTGGTAAAAGTTCGTTAATCCATGCAGGTTTAGAAGCGCTAGCAGATACCATTTTTATAGACCAAAAACCAGCGCATGCTTCGAGTCGCTCCAATTTATTGACTTATTTAAATATATTTGATGATGTGCGCTCATATTTTTGTGAAGCAACCGGTTTAAAGAAATCGTTGTTTAGCTATAATTCTGCAGGTGCTTGTCCTGAATGCCACGGTAGAGGCATTATCAAAACAGAGCTAGCCTTTATGCCAGATTTCACACAAACATGTGATGTTTGTCATGGTAAACGATACAAACCAGAAGTGTTAGATGCTAAAGTGGAGGGGTATAATATTGCTGATATTTTAGCATTAACGGTTGATGAAGCAATCACCTTTTTCAATAAAAATAAGGATATCGCTCAACCACTCCAAGCTTTAAAATCAACTGGTTTAAACTATATGACATTGGGACAAACACTTGATACATTGTCTGGTGGCGAAGTACAAAGAGTCAAATTAAGTAAATACTTAACAAAGACTGTCCACCAACATATCTTTGTTTTTGATGAACCAACGACTGGTTTACATGAAGATGATATCCCCATATTAATAGATTGCTTTAAACGACTCATCGATGAACACAATACAGTTGTTATTATAGAACATAATTTAACGATGATGACTTATGCTGATTGGATTATTGATATCGGACCATTTGCAGGTGAAAAAGGAGGCCAATTACTTTATCAAGGGGAACCTCAAGGTTTACTTCAAATAAATGCGTCGCTTACAGCCAAGCACTTAAAAAGATATACAGAACGCTAATTGTCTTGTTAGCTATTCAAAACAAAGAGGAGTCATCTCATTGAGATGACTCCTCTTATATGC
This sequence comes from Staphylococcus sp. LKG3-1, assembly GCF_048568385.1. Lineage (NCBI taxonomy): Bacteria > Bacillati > Bacillota > Bacilli > Caryophanales > Staphylococcaceae > Staphylococcus > Staphylococcus sp. LKG3-1. Next base: position 212,739 of record NZ_CP183796.1, on the reverse strand, counting down.
CTTTTAAAAAACTAACGCTTTATTTATGATTATTATAATCCAAACGTTGCTTTAAGTAGCGATGTTGTCTCGCCACCTGGATATAATACGTAAAGCAATAGGTATACAGCTACACCTGTAATAGCTGTACAGAACCAGACAATCGATGCTATAGGTCCAACAAATCTATGTACCTTAAATTTATCTTTAAAGGCGGTAATGATTTGTACAAGTCCTAAAATGCCCCCGATTGTTGCCAAATTAATGTGGAAAATCAAGAAAATTGTATAATAAATTTTGATAGAATCTGGACCACCAAATGCAGTATTACCTATAAAAATTGTTCTTGAAGCATAAATGATAAAGAATGCTAGTGCAAAAAATGCTGCAGCCAACATTACCTTTTTATGACTTTCAATTTTTCTTTTCCATATTTGACGCCAACCTATTGCAATAAGGATTGCACTAATTACAATAAAGCTTGTACTGATTGTGGGTAAAATTGGTAAGTTCATATAATACATCCTTATCATAAGTTATTAAAACATTTGAATGAGCGAGATGACAACAACGAGTACGAAGAAAACGACTAAATAGTTTAGTGAATATATAAACATTTTTGTTGCCCATTTTGTTTGATCTGTATCTTTTTTGAAGCTTGTTAATCCTAAGTACAGCCATCCTAAATTTAATAAAGTAGCTAACACAATAAATGTAACACCTAAGCTACTTAATAAGAATGGTAGTGGTAACAAGACAACTAACCAGAAAAACATACTTACTCTCGTACGATTAAATCCTTTAACTGATGGTAACATTGGTATATTTGCTAATGAATATTCATCCTTACGTTTAATTGCTAAAGCATAAAAATGAATCGGTTGCCAACAGAAGATAACTAAGAATAGTGCAACGGCTACTAAGCTTATATTTCCTTCTATCGCTGTCCAACCAATTAGCGGTGGAACTGCTCCTGGAAAACTGCCTATGACTGTATTCCAAACCGTATGTCTTTTAGACCAAATTGAATAAAATGATACATAACCAACAATGCCCAATAGACCAATAACGCCTGAAGGTATATTGAGTGCAAATAGTAATGCTTCCCCTATGAGCATCATTCCAAAGCTGAGAATTAATAAATTTCTATTTGAAATTCTTTCATTAACTGTAGGTCTCTGTTGTTTACTTGGCATGATACTGTCAATATCTTGATCGTAGTAATTATTTAAAGCACATGCGCCCCCCATAATTAACGTAGAGCCCACTAACATCATTAAGATTTGTGGTATTGACGAGAGGAAGGAATGATTTGCCAACACAATCGCTAACCATGATCCAGCAAATGCAGGAATTAAATTCCCTTGAACCAAGCCCATTTTGATGATTTGCTGTAACTCTTTAAAAGTTACACGGCTAGAATTATGCGCCAAAGTTTGTTCTTTGTTCATAATTTCCCTCCTATTTTTTTCATATAATACAATGATATATTAATTTTGTTCGATTGACTACATTAATGTAAAGATATTTGTGACACTTTATCGACATTAGCAAAAAGTCATTTTTGTGACACATTTTATTTGCTATTTATTGTTATAATAAAATTTAAGATTTATGAACATATAAAAATATATGAATGAGATGTATCATTATGTATACCTAAGTTGCTTTTAGCACTACTGGGCGTAATTAAATATTTTCATTATTATATTTTTAAAGTGGGGGGTTAATTCTTGTTTAGCAAAAAAAACCTTAAATGGTTATCTGTGTTAGCAACAGTCATAATGGCTTTTGTTCAACTTGGTGGCGCGTTAGTAACAAAAACAGGTTCAGCAGATGGTTGTGGATCTGACTGGCCACTTTGTCATGGCGCGTTCTTACCTCAAAATTTACCAATTCAAACATTAATTGAATTAAGTCATCGTGCAGTATCTGGCTTATCATTAATTGTCGTTTTATGGTTGGTTATTGTTGCTTGGAAACATATTGGTTATATCAAAGAAGTTAAACCATTATCTTGTATTAGTGTTGGTTTCTTACTAATTCAGGCTTTAGTTGGTGCGGCAGCAGTAATGTGGCAACAAAATGCATATGTATTAGCACTTCACTTTGGTATCTCTTTAATTTCCTTTTCATCTGTATTTGTATTAACTTTAATTATATATGAAGTTGACCGTAAATATGAAGCTGATGAATTGTTTATTAGAAAACCATTGAGAATTTATACATGGATTATGGCACTCATTGTTTATATGACGATATATACAGGTGCTTTAGTAAGACATAAAGAAGCAAGTTTAGCGTATGGTCAATGGCCATTACCGTTTAATGATTTAATGCCACATAATGTTCAGGATTGGGTAAATTTAACACATAGAGGTATGGCACTCATTGCCTTTATTTGGATTTTAATTACATTTATCCACGCCGTAAACAATTATAGAGAAAATCGTACAATTCGTTACGGTTATACAGCGGCATTTATTTTAGTTATCTTACAAGTAACAACAGGCGCATTATCCATTATTACTGAAGTTAATTTATTCATCGCATTGTTACATGCATTGTTTATTACATTACTCTTCGGATTAATCGCATACTTTATCATATTAATGTTACGTACAATTCGAAGTGGCGGATAATTAACGGTTTGGGTATATAATCACATAAAAAGCAAGCTCAGTTTTTAAGAAAACTGAGCTTGCTTTTTATTTTTAAACTAATCAACAGGTTCTTTTTCAATTTCAATCAATAAGTCGCCTGTTTCAATTGCTTCACCACTTTGTACTGTAACTTTTTTAACAACGCCATCAAACGGTGCTTGAATCGTTGTTTCCATCTTCATAGCTTCAGTAATCAATAACGCTTGACCACTCGTTACAGATTCTCCTTCAGCAATCTTCACTTCCGTAACTGAACCTGGCATTTGTGCACCAATATGATTTGGGTTTAATTTATCTGCTTTTGGCTTAACACTTTCATTCGCCTTAACATTTTCATCTTGAATAAAGATACGTCGCGCTTGACCATTCATATCATAAAAGATTGTACGTATACCTTTTTCATCTGGTTCCGTAATTGTCTTAAGTGTAATGATTAAACGTTTACCTGTATCAATTTCAATCTCAACCGTTTCATTTGAACGCATACCAAAGAAGAATGTTGGCGTATCTAAAAGAGACACATTTCCAAATTGTTCTTGTGTTGCTATAAATTGTTCGTAAACTTTAGGATATAGCACATAACTTATGATGTCTTGTTCTGTTACTTCTCTCTCTTGTTTTTCTTCTAATTCTTTTCTTACTGCTTCAAAATCAACAGGATCTAAATGTTCCCCTGGTCGATCTGTAATGGCAGATTGCCCTTTGAGAATAACTTTTTGTAACGTTTTATTGAAACCATTAACTGGCTGTCCAATATCACCTTTAAAGAATGACACAACTGATTCAGGGAAATCCAATTTATAGCCATCTTTTATAATAGTATCTTCATCTAAATCATTTTGTACCATGTACAATGCCATGTCACCTACAACTTTAGATGACGGCGTTACTTTAACAATATCACCAAATAAGAAGTTCACACGTCTATACATTTCTTTTACTTCATTAAATCGATTGCCTAATCCTAAACTTTTAGCTTGTTGGCTTAGGTTCGAATATTGACCACCAGGCATTTCGTGTTTATAAATTTCAGTATTAGGTGATTTAATATCACTTTCAAAATCACTGTAATATTGACGTACTGTACCCCAATAGTGTGATAACTCTTCCATACCATCTACATCTGCACGCATATTTCTATCAAATCCATTTAATGCATAATATAAAGAGTTGCCACTTGGTTGGCTTGTTAAACCACTCATAGAAGCTACTGCAGTATCAATGACGTCTACACCTGCATCTATAGCTTGTTTATACACTAATAAACCATTTCCACTTGTGTCATGTGTGTGTAAGTGAATTGGTAAATCAACCGCAGCTTTCAATTCTCCAATTAGTTCATTGGCAGCTTTAGGTTTCAATAATCCCGCCATATCTTTAATCGCTAATATATGGAATCCTTCACGTTCAAGTGTTTTCGCCATATCAACATAGTATTGTAAAGTGTAAATATCCGAACGATTTGGATTTAATATGTCTCCTGTATAACAAATCGTCCCTTCCGAAATTTTACCCGCTTCTTGTACAGCTTCATTGGCCACTTTCATTTGATCAACCCAATTTAAAGAGTCAAAGATACGGAACACGTCTATGCCAGCTTCTGAACTTTCTTTAACGAATTTTTTTATAACATTGTCTGGATAATTTTTATATCCAACAGCATTTGAGGCGCGTAATAACATTTGGAATAAAACATTTGGAATTTCTTTTCTTAATCTTTCTAAGCGTTCCCATGGATTTTCTTTCAAGAAATTATACGCAACATCAAAAGTTGCACCGCCCCACATCTCTAATGAAAAGCTGTCTTTCATTACTTGAGCTGTTTTAGAAGCAATATTCATCATGTCTTTTGTTCTCACACGTGTAGCTAATAATGACTGATGCGCATCTCTAAATGTAGTGTCGGTGATTAATACATCGTCTTGCTCTTTTAACCATTCTGCTACTGCCTTAGGTCCTTTAGTATCCAGTATTTGTTTCGTTCCCTCTAATTTTGCTATTTCTTTTCTAGGGATTTGTGGAATTGGCGATGTTTCATAGATCGGTTTAGGTCGTTTTTCTACATTTGGAAATCCATTAATCGAAACATTACCAATATATTCTAACGTTTTTGTACCTCTATCTAATGTCGGTTCAATATCAAATAACTCAGGTGTCTGCTCAATGAATTTAGTAGTATAATCACCTGTTTTAAATTGCTCATTTCTCATAACATTAATTAAAAACGGAACATTGGTTTTCACACCACGGATTCGCATTTCTTGTAATGAACGATCCATTTTTTCATTTGCTTGTTTATAAGACATAGCGTGTGTAGATAATTTTACCAATAACGAATCATAATAAGGTGAAATTTCTGCACCTTGGAATCCATCACCAGCATCTAATCTCACTCCAAAACCACCGCTTGAACGATAAGCTATGATACGTCCAGTATCTGGCATAAAATCATTTGTTGGATCTTCAGTAGTAATACGACATTGAATCGCATATCCTAATGTTTTAATATCTGCTTGACTTGGCATACTTATTTCTTCGTCAAATAGATTTTCACCATCAGCAACAAGTATTTGTGTTTTAACGATATCAACACCTGTAATCATCTCAGTAATCGTATGTTCCACTTGAACACGCGGATTAACTTCAATGAAGTAGAATTCTTCGCCCGATACAAGGAATTCCACCGTACCCGCATTGACATATTCAATATTTTCCATTAATTGGATTGCTGCTTCACAGATACGTTCCCTTAAATCATCTGACAATGCAACTGAAGGTGCCACTTCTACTACCTTTTGGTGTCGTCTTTGTACAGAACAATCACGTTCATATAAATGTACGATATTACCATGTTCATCACCGATAACTTGTACTTCAATATGTTTCGGATTGTCTATATATTTTTCAATATATACTTCACTATTACCAAATGATTTTTCCGCTTCAGATTTAGCTCGATGGAATGCGTCTTCTAATTCATCTTCCGATTGTACGATACGCATACCTTTACCGCCGCCACCACTTGTCGCTTTAATCATCAATGGGTAACCTGCTTCATTAGCAAATGCAATCGCATCCTCTTGATTATCAATAGGACCATCCGTACCTGGAATGACTCTTAAATCCGCATTAATTGCTGTTGTTCTTGCCTTAACTTTATCGCCAAACATGTCTAAATGTTCAACACGTGGACCAATAAATTTAATTCCTTCTTCTTGACATCTACGAGCAAATGTTTCATTTTCACTTAAAAAGCCATAACCAGGATGTATCGCATCTACATCTGCACGCTTAGCAACATCAATGATTCTTTCTATATCTAAATAAGATTCAGCAGGTCCTAAACCTTTGCCTACTAAATAAGATTCATCTGCTTTATATCTATGTAAAGACCCTTTATCTTCATTTGAATAAATTGCAACTGTTTTAATATCTAATTCTGTCGCTGCCCTAAAAATTCTTATTGCTATTTCACCACGATTGGCTACCAAAAGCTTGTTTATTTGTTTCACATCATGGTCCCCCTTAAATTTTGAATTTTCTAAAAAGTTAGATATGATTTTCATTATAGCAAAATACGAACAATGTATACAGTAATAAATTATTAAGTTTTATCTTGAAACTATTTATAAGATGTTAAATTTTAAAATTTTTATAATTTAAATGTACTTCTTCCGAATAAATCGAAAGCCTTACTATAACAAGCTTAGAAGAAAATTATATCACGTATTAACATTAATAAAAAGTTATTACTATTGATAACTTTTTATTATCATTATATCTATCTGTAAAAAGTATTTCAAAATTAGGTTTAAATTGTAAAAAAATAGACAAACATTTCAACTATTAAAAGTTAAAATGTTTGCCTTTAAATCCTTTTACTGATTATTAAACATTGAATTTAGTTTTTTATTAATACCGTCTAGTCATTCCAATATGAGTCTTTTTCTTATTCGCTTGTTTTTTTCTATAAGCTTCTATTCTTATTTGTTTACCGGTAATAAGTAATAAACCTAAAGCGATACTTAAACTAATCATAGATGAACCACCAAAACTGATAAATGGTAATGGCACCCCTGTTAAAGGAATTGTACCTGAAATACCACCTAAATTAACGAAAGTTTGACTTCCTATATAACTAGCTACACCAACACATACGAGTTTATAAAAATAAGAATTTGTCTTATTAGCTAACTCAAAGGCTCTATAGACGATAAAGAATAGTAAACAAATGACTACAAGGCCACCTACTAAACCTAATTCTTCACATATAATAGAAAAAATAAAATCTGTATGTGGTTCAGGCAAATAACCTAATTTCATGATACTATTGCCTAGGCCTCTACCTAGCAAGCCACCATTTCCGATGGCAATTAGGGAATTAGAAATATGATACCCCGTACCTGATTCTTGGCTAAATGGATTTGTTAACGTACTAAATCTTGCTGTTAAGTAATCTGGTACTAAACCAATAATTAAGAAGAGCGAGCCAATAATAACGACACCTACTATAATTAACAGACCGTATTTAATGGATTTTTGGACACCAATACCAGCATAGAAAAGTATTGAAACGAATATAATCATGATCAATAATGTTTGTCCAACATCGCGCTGTAACAGCACTAATGCGATACACAATCCTGCTAAAATAATTGGTGAAGTCATTAATTTTGGCTGTTTAAATACTTTTGGTCGTTTCTTTTCAATCATATAAGGAATATATAAGATGATTGCAATTTTCAACAATTCAGAAGCTTGTAAATTCATAAAACCTAAATTAATCCAACTTTTTGAACCATTGATATTACTACCAACAACTAGTGTTGCAGCAAGTAAAATAATGATGCCAATCATCATCCATTTTTGAAATCTAATTGTTTCTAATAATTTAACATTCATGAAGAATGCCATGAAAAATACTATAACTAAACTCATTATCACGTACATTAATTGTCTTGTATAAAAGTACGTACCTGATACGGATATGCCACCTGTCAACGATCCTTTTGTAGCAGCAACCATACTTGCACTATATACCATAACCAAACCAATTAGACATAATAATAAATATGTAACTACGAGTGGATAATCGATATATTTGGCATTTTTACTTATATATCGAAAAAACCGTTTTATGTTATTCATATGACATATCATCCAATTCTAATTTTTAATATTCTATTTGTTAATTCGATAACTGTATTTAATAAAAGTGATTTGAATCATCCGTAATCCTTTTACGGTAATCGTTTGATAAAAATAAATTTTACTTTTAACATTATATCAAACATTGTAACAATTTCTCGAGCAAATATAACACTAATAATCATTATTTTATTTTATTGTTGAGTTATTTTTTTAAAGCACGACAAAAGTGGCTAAGAAATGATCAACAAATGATTGATGTCCCAGCCACTTTCACAATACTTATGTAGTTTTAAATAATAAATTCCTATATAAGTTTATATATCAATTTTGGAATCTTATGTTTCCAGAAATAAATCTACCTACTGTAACCAAATTAAACATTAGTAAATGCATCATGCAATTTAGAAAGTTCTTTTTCTAAACGAAGCATTAAATCTTTGCCCACTTCTCTGTCAACTAAACCAAGTTGTACAGCAAAATCCACTTCTTTTTGTAATCCAAACATTTGTGTATCAAGTACTTCTTCATATAATGGGCATTGAGGTAATGTAAGATTATCCATTTGTACTTTAATAAGTTGGAGAATCCTATCAGCATCTTTATTCAATTGGTCATATGCCGCATTGTTAATTTTTTGATTTTTTTCCAAGACATACTCCCCCTATCAATTGTAACTTTATAAGAAGAGTGTATCATACTAAATAGTAAAAAGCAAGTGAATTCAAGAATATACGTTACTGTCTAATTTGTGATAATATTAATAGTAACGATAATTTAATTTACTCTTATTTATAATCAATGTGCCTTTATACAGGCCATTACTTGAAAACGGTTTAATGATTTTTATTTTTTAGCTCTGCTAAACTTGAATTAAATGTAACATAGATAAGTGTTTTGTTCACAAAAAAGTCATTTTTATCACTAAAATTTTTTCAATAAAATGATTATAGATATTTGTAATTTATGCCAATAGGAGTGGGATTATGATTCAAATTAAGGGTGAAGTTAAATTTCCAATTACGCTAGATAGTACGACTTGGATTTTTGATGACAGAAAAGTACAAATTGAAGATTTAGAACAAGGCGTTTTTGACGGCACAAAGCCAATCAATTTTGACGATAATCGCGAATGGAATAGGGCCATTCTAGAAGGTCAAACGAATCCGCCAACTCTAAATTCAGAAATTAAATATAAAAGACGCGCAGTATTAGAAAAATCTTTTGTTATCAATATGACACCATTTTTCAAAAATGCTGAACCTCATGATAATGCAACCACAATACGTTTGTTTAATGATAATGAGTCAATTGAAATACCAATCGACTTGTTACCTTACCTCTTTTTCCAATTCGCCAAAGATGGTAAAAGATTATATGAGGATTATTCTGTTGATAGCTTTGTTTATATTCCTGAAGAAGGATATTCTTATCAGTTTCAATATGTTACTGGTATAGAGGTGATCTAGTTATGAAGAAAGTGAAATGTATCATTTGTGATACGGAAGTGTTCATAGATCAAAATACATTAGAAGCCAAAAGATTACGTAACGATCCAATGCATACGTTTATGTGTGATGAATGTAAAAGTAGACTTGATACACCAAAACAACGTAATCAAGATACAACGTATAATCATCGTTAAACAGTTAAATATGTAATAAAACGTTTCTTAAAATATGATAATAATATACTAACAACCCAATAAAGCATCCGTGACATAAATGTCTCTAATTAATAAGGCACCTCATTTTTAAATTATTTAATGGTAATTTTAAAATGAGGTGCCTTTATTTTTTTAATATTAATATGCGTATTTTGAATCATAACATAACTTGCTGACGCCCAGAGCAATAGTAAGCGTGTGAGACTATAAGCTCGTCTATCTTACAAGCCTGAGATGGTTAAAATAATAATATTTTAAATATAAAGAAGACTCATCCTTAATACGAATGAGTCCTCTTATATTGAAATTAAAATGTTTTAGAAAAAAAACGTTTTATTATTCATCTTCTTGCATTAATTGTTTAATACGTTTCGCTTCTTTTTCACGTGCATTTTTCTCTAATACTGTTTTTCTAATACGGATGTTTTCTGGCGTAGCTTCTACAAGTTCATCGTCATTAATAAATTGTAAAGCTTCTTCAAGTGTTAACGTTCTTGGACGTTTCATTGTAACTGTTTGGTCTTTATTAGAAGAACGTACGTTAGTTTGGTTTTTCTCTTTCGTTACATTAACTGTTAAGTCATTTTCACGGTTATGTTCACCAACAACCATACCTTCATAAACTTCAGTACCTGGTTCCATAAAGTTTACACCACGGTCTTCTAAGCCCATAAGTGCATATGAACTTGCTTTACCTTGATCTAATGATACTAATGCGCCATTTCTTCTACCACCGATACGGCCTTTAACACGTGGTTTAAATTCTTCAAATGTATGGTTAATAATACCATAACCACGTGTTTGAGACATAAATTCAGTAGTATAACCGATTAATCCACGCGCTGGTACCATAAAGATAATACGTGTTAAGCCATTGTCTGTAGTGACCATGTCTAACATTTCACCTTTACGTTGTCCTAATGATTCAATCACAGCACCTGTATATTCTTGTGGTACTTCACATTGTACACGTTCAAATGGCTCACATTGTACGCCATCAATTTCTCTTAAGATAACTTGTGGTTTAGAAACTTGTAATTCGAAACCTTCACGTCTCATATTTTCAATTAATATAGATAAGTGTAATTCACCACGACCTGCAACAATCCATTTATCTGGAGATTCAGTTTGTGTAACTTTTAAAGAAACGTCTGTTTCTAATTGTTGATCTAAACGTTCTTGAATTTGACGTGAAGTCACGTAATCACCTTCACGACCTGCGAATGGAGAATTGTTTACTCTGAAAGTCATTTCTAGTGTTGGTTCATCAATTCTTAATACTGGTAATGCCTCTTGGTTATCAGTTGGCGTTACTGTTTCACCAACGTTAATATCTTCCATTCCTGATACAGCAATTAGGTCCCCGGCATATGCTTCATTAACTTCTTCACGTTTCAAACCGAAGAAACCAAAGATTTTTGTTACACGGAAGTTTTTAATTGATCCGTCTAATTTAATCAATGATACATTGTCACCGACACGCATTGTTCCTCTAAATACACGACCAACACCAATACGTCCTAAATAGTCACTATAGTCTAATAGTGCTGTTTGGAATTGAAGTGGCTCATCTCTATTATCTACAGGAGCTGGTACATAATCAATGATTGTTTCATACAATGATTGCATGTTTTCATCTTGTTTTTCTGGATCTAAACTTGCAGTACCATTCACTGCTGAAGCATATACAACTGGGAAATCAAGTTGTTCATCGTTTGCTTCTAATTCAATAAATAAGTCTAAAACTTCATCAACTACACCTTCAGGTCTAGCTTCTGGTTTGTCAATTTTATTTACAACTACAACTGGTTTCAAGTTTTGTTCTAATGCTTTTTTCAAAACAAAGCGTGTTTGAGGCATTGTACCTTCATATGCATCTACTACTAAGACAACACCATCAACCATTTTCATGATACGTTCTACTTCTCCACCGAAGTCAGCATGTCCTGGTGTATCTAATATATTAATTCGATTATCTTTGTAATTTACTGCTGTATTTTTCGCAAGGATAGTGATACCACGTTCTCTTTCAATATCATTTGAATCCATTGCTCTTTCGTCTACGTGCTCATTCTCACGGAAAATTCCTGATTGTTTTAACAATTCGTCTACAAGTGTCGTTTTACCATGGTCAACGTGAGCAATGATAGCTATATTACGAACATCTTCTCTTATTTTAGTCATTTTTATACAATTTCCTTTCTCGAGTAAATTCCCACTTTTCTTTGCAACTTTTTTATTATATCATATAATTGGTTAAAGAAAACTATAAAGGTGTGGTAGGGATGCAACAAAAAAAATCAAAAGCAATATTTTGGGTACTCGCTGTGGTTGCTATAGTATTTTTACTTTTATTTAGCTTCAGTTTAGCTGCTACAAATGTTCCATTCATGATTTTAACATTTATATTATTCATTGCAACATTTGGTTACGGTTTCACGTTGAAAAAGAAATATCGTGAAAATGATTGGCTATAATTTCATGTTGATTTAACATATATTCATAAATACGTCTCACTCTTCTAAGTATGAGTGAGACGCTTTTTTATTTTTAAAAATCGATTTAGCTAATCATTTTTAGCTTTTAATTTTTGCTGTAATAATTGAACTATTTCATAATTTTTTTTGAAATGGTTATCTATTAACTCTGAATGTAAATCCTTATTTGCCATTATAATCGAACTCGGTTCATATATGGATAAGGGTTCTCCTAATAAGTTTGTGCCGACGCCCCCCACTTCATTTAAGATAATCAAACCACCTGCAAAATCCCATGGTTGTAATCTAGGTGTCATATATGCACCTAATTTACCAGTTGCCACGTGTATGATTTCTAACGCTGCAGAACCATAGGCACGCGCGCTCCTTGCTTCATTTACGATGGGTTTAAACATTTCACCTAAGCGTGGTTTAGTTAGCCAATTGGGATTAATACCAATAATACTCGTTTTTAGTTGTGTGGAAGAAATTGCTGGTAACAAATTACCGTTTTCATATGCGCCTTCACCCGTTTTAGCATGATATAATACATCGTTCATAACGTCATAAACAAAGCCAGCATATGGTTTCCCATCATTATAGATACCGATTGAAATTGCAAAATTTTCTTGCTGATGTACAAAATTCAACGTACCATCAATTGGATCGATAACCCAAACTACCCCTGCCTCGTCTTTCAGCTCATGTCCATGTCCTTCTTCACCTATAACTAAATGATTCGGGTATGTTTGCTTGATGTTATCAAAAAGATATTTCTCCGTAGCTTTATCCACATTCGTCACTAGATCATTAGGATTTGATTTTGTCTCAATCTTAATGTCTTGTTTCATTATTTTTTTTACATTGATTCCTGCTTCTAATATAAGGCCTTTTGCAAATTCATAAACAGTCATTGTATCAGCTCCTTGTTCACTATTTATTATACATTAGTTAATACTTAAAAAGATATTAGCCAACAATTTATTAAATACTTCAATAATCAAGCATTAAATTTCATCTAAGTATGATTTATCTATTATAATTACCCTTTTTACTCGTTGTATACACGCACTAGATATCACTTATTCAGTATCATAAGGGTATAGAGCAAAGCAAATGTTTCAATGTTTATATTATGCTACAATACAAACGTATAGAATGATTATAGGAGGACCAAATGACTAAATATACATTTAAACCTAAGAATTTTAAAGCATTCACTGTTGATGGTCTTGATGCAAGAATGGAAGCACTCAACGAACGCGTTAGACCACAATTAAATCATTTGGGTGACTACTTCGCACAATACTTGGAAACTGCTACTGGCGAAATTTTCTATCCACATGTTGCTAAACATGCACGTAGAAGTGTCAATCCACCCAAAGATACTTGGGTCGCTTTTGCAACAAATAATCGTGGTTATAAAATGCAACCACATTTTCAAATAGGCCTTTTTGAAAATCAATTGTTCGTTATGTATGGTGTGATGCATGAAGCCAAGGATAAAGCGCAACAAGTACAAGCTTTTGTAGATCAATTCGATGCATTGAGAAATTTACCCTCAGATTATAGCGTGAGTTTAGACCATATGAGTCAAGAAAAAACGTATATCCACAATATGACTGACGAAGATTTATTCAAAGCGTTTAAGCGCGTTAAAGAAGTGAAAAAAGGTGAATTTTTCGTTGCTCGTACTTTGTCACCAAATTCAGAACACCTTAAAAATGATAAAGCTTTCCTATCTTTCTTAGAAGAAACGTTTGAACAACTGTTAAAATTTTATAAATAAAAACAACTGACCTATACGATTCTAATGTCACCTTCATAAATGAGTTATATAACTCATTTATGAAGGTACGACAATGTATGAGGTCAGTTGTTTTTTTGCGTTATCACGCTATTTATTAACACAGATTTAAATCATGATATTTTGTATGTTGCCTAATGATACTTAATAAATATAAGGGTCATTATCTTTCTTCTGTTTCATTTCACGATCTGGATCCATGTCCTCAGTTCGATTGGCATTATGCGTATCATTAGCGTTATCGTTTGAAACAATACCTTTGTGATGATCAAAGCGCTTATCCTTTTTGACGAATAACATGATACCAACAATAAACCACAAAATGAGCGCAACAAAATTCCCGGAAAATATACTAGTGATTGCTGCAATTATAAAAACACAAGCAGCCAACACACGATTTCCTTTGATAATAAAAGTTCCCAATATACCAAGTATCGTAGAAATAATTAATAAAACGCCTTGAAACATAATAGATGTTTTAAATGTTTCCATCGACATTTCTAGTCCTTGTTGCTGATTCATTTGATGAAATGCCTCTTTAAATTCTGGTACATTCATAAATGAAAAGACTAGAACCATTAATAATAGAAACAGTATACTAAGACCATTTGCAATCCACGCCATGATACGTTCAGGTTTCCTATTCATCGACTTCCTCCTTAGATTATACTTTCCTCTATCATATCAAAATTGCATTTAATTAAAAATCATCTCGTATAATGATCAAACTAATTAATCAATAGCCCCTATTCAAATTTTAATGTAGCCAAGAAATTTATTCTCTATGTATTTTTTAGGTTGACCTAATAATTATTTTGGAGTAATCTATAAAGTGTTAATAAATGAATATGGAGGTGGGGGTATTGAAAAATCATGTTCAAACCCATAATAAGAGTTTAGATGAAATTAATAATACGGTTTCCATCAATACTCATGGCAAATTTAGCCAAAAATTATTTTCATTTTTAGGGCCAGGTTTATTAGTCGCTGTTGGCTATATGGACCCAGGTAATTGGATTACTTCTATGCAAGGTGGCGCGCAGTTTGGATACATTTTGCTATTCGTGATTTTACTTTCTAGTCTGTCAGCAATGTTATTACAAAGTATGACAGTAAGGTTAGGAATAGCAACAAGTATGGACTTAGCTCAGGCTACTAAACACTATTTAAATAAACCCGTTGCATTTGTATTTTGGATCATTGCTGAGTTAGCAATTATCGCGACAGATATAGCAGAAGTTATAGGTAGTGCCATTGCCTTAGATTTATTATTTGGTATTCCGCTTCTTGTAGGCGCGTTAATCACAGTATTTGATGTTTTCTTATTACTATTTATTATGCGCTTTGGTTTTAGAAAAATCGAAGCCATTGTGGGAACACTTATATTCACAGTACTTGTTATTTTTGTTTTCGAGGTATTTATTGCATCACCTCACGTTACTGAAGTATTAAATGGTTTTGTTCCGAGTTCAACAATTATTACAGATAATGGTGCACTCTTTATTGCATTAGGTATTATCGGAGCGACAATTATGCCGCACAACTTATATTTACATTCATCAATCGTTCAATCACGTATGTATGATCGCAATAGCACACAATCAAAAGCACACGCAATCAAATATGCAACAATGGACTCAAATATACAATTATCAATTGCATTCATCGTGAATTGTTTATTACTATTATTAGGCGCAGCGCTTTTCTTTGGTGTAAATACAGAGCAATTAGGTGGATTCTATGATTTATATAATGCATTACAGAATCAACCATTATTAGGTGCGTCGTTAGGTGCAATTATGAGTACTTTATTTGCAATCGCACTGCTTGCGTCAGGTCAAAATTCTACAATAACTGGAACAATGGCAGGTCAAATCGTCATGGAAGGTTTTATAAATTTAAAAATACCAAATTGGTTACGAAGATTGATTACACGTTTAATTGCGATATTACCTATCATTATCTGTTTAATCGTCTTTAATAGTAATGAAGCAAAAATGGAACAATTATTAGTATTTTCACAAGTATTTTTAAGTTTAGCTTTACCATTTTCACTCATTCCACTTCAATTATCAACGAATGACAAACGTTTGATGGGACAATTTAAAAATAAATTATGGGTCAATATCATATCATGGTGTTTAATCATTATACTTAGCATTCTAAATATTTACCTAATTATTCAAACATTCCAAGAGTTATAATATATAGCATTATTGTATATAACTAAAATGAATATTTTATGTAAAAGATAAACATAAAAAAGATGAGCGAGGTACACTTTATGTCCTCGCTCATCTTTTTTATTAAGCATCGTCTCTTATTACGATTTATCTTGTTGATCTTTTTCAGTTTCTTGAACTGAATCATTAGGTGTTTCAGTTTCATGAGACGTCATCTTTTTGCGTTCTTCAAAATTTTGTCTGCGTAGACTAACTGCGCTCGGCTGTTGTTTGCGTCTTTCTTTTTCGCGCTTCTTACGTTCTTTCTTCTCTTGCTTAACACGCATTTTTTCTTCAGCTTTTTCTTGTTTTAATCGCGCCGCTTCTTCGGCCTCAGCTTGTTGACGACGTTGCTCCGCTTCATGTTCTTCTTGCCTGCGTTGTGCTGCAGCTGCTTCATCTTCTTGGTTATGCTTAGATACGTATTCACCAGATTCATCATACACATCACTCACATTACCAAAATCATCTTCCACATTTTGCGCATCTGCTTGCGTCTCATTTTGTTTTTTCTGCTTATAGTTGTATTTTGCTTGTCTTGATAGAACTTGAGGTTCCTCTTCAGTCGCATCATTTTTACCATTTACTTTATTAGCAACTTCAGATGAATAGCCCCCTCTTCTTAACGAATCATCATTAGTAGGTTGTTCAACATCAGCAGTTTGTTGTTTCTCATAATATTGAGATTGTGGTTGTGGTTCTGGTTCTGACGGTTGATCATAATCAGAATAATGACCTCTATAACCTTCTGTATAATATGCAGGTACTGTTTCTACTTTGTCTTTTCGAGCAAACATCATGATTGCAACGATTAAAAATAGAATTGGTATGATAAGTGGTACAAATAATAATACGAGCGGTAATGTTATAACCGTAGCCAATAAAAATAAGAACCCTGATAAGATTCTAATATTCATAGATATCAGTGCTAAGAATGATAACAGTAAACATACGATAAAGTATACAATGACTGCCCATACACCATTTTGTAGCCAAATAACAAATTGTGTCGTATTCAAACTATTATTTGCTAGAATTTGTTGAACAAAGTCATTACCATTTAGCGTTGTTTCTAAATTTTGTATTGATGTTTCACTACTAAAAGATACTAGTGCAATAAACATCGTAATTACGGTTAGTAGTAATAAGAATACCCAACTTAACCAACCTAATACTTTTTCTGCTAGTCGACTCACTGGTCGTCTAACTTGAGTATATTGCTCTCCTGACATATTTTTACAACTCCTTATATTGCTTGTCAAACTATTATAGCGAATTAATGGCAAAATAACTACTAACTACGCCTTATTTCAAGGAGATTTTAAAATTTAAAAATCGCTCATTATATTCGCTTAATGTTTCTTTACCTAAATCTTTATAAACTTCCAGTCTTTTTTGGTCTTGCTGTGTAGGATAAAAACGTTTATCATTTTTAACTTCATCTGGTAATTTCTCTCTTGCTGCTTTATTAGGTGTCGCATAACCAACCCATTCAGTATTTTGCTTGCTAATTTCTTCGTCTAATAGAAAGTTCATAAATTTATAGGCGCCCGCTTTATTTTGTGCTGTCTTAGGCATCACCATATTATCGAACCAAAGATTAGATCCTTCTTTCGGTACAACATAGTTAAATTCATCACTACCTTGTACCATAGGTGCTGCTACGCCACTCCATACAACCGCAACATTTGCTTCATGTTGCTCTAACATCATCGTTATTTCATCACCTACAACACCTTTAACATTGGGTCCTAGGTGTGATAATGTTTTTTCAGCTTCTGCTAAATGTTGTGAATTTGTATCATTTAAACTGTAGCCTAATTTATTCAAGGCTAAACCTATGACTTCTCTAGCACCATCAACCAAGAGTACATCATTGTTATACTTTTTATCATATAGTTGCTTCCAAGAATCGAAATGATCATTCGGATAAGCTTTTTTATTATAAAGAATTCCTACTGTGCCAAAGAAATAAGGAACAGAGTATCGATTACCTTGATCAAATGACATATTCATATAATCTGAATCTAAATTCTTCATATTTGGTATTTTCTCATGATTTAGCGGCAATAACAAATTCTCTTTTTTTAATTTTTGAACAGTATATTCACTTGGAAAAGCAACATCATAATTTGTGCCACCATTCCGTATTTTTGCTTCCATTGCTTCATTAGAATCAAATGTTTCATAAACTACTTCAATACCCGTTTCTTTTTGGAATTTTTTTATCAAACTAGGATCGATATACTCTCCCCAGTTATAGACATATATTTTTTCACCACTCGCAGAATGGTCTTTAGATGTGAACTTTTGACTTATAAGTAAACAAATCACGCCAACAACAATTGAAATTATAATTAATTGTAAAAATCGTTTCATTGTTGCACACCTCTTTTGCTATGTTTTTTGTGTTTTAGCGTGTTCTGAATTAAATAATAAGCTAATATACCCAGCATGATAACTAAGAATAATATAGTAGAAATCGCATTAATTTCCATACTTATTCCTTTTCTTGCCATGGCGTATACTTCTACAGATAGTACACTAAAACCATTACCAGTAACAAAGAAACTTACTGTGAAGTCATCAAGTGAATAGGTAAGCGCCATAAAAAAACCACCAATAACTGCGGGCATTAAATGAGGTAACATGACTTTGTTTAATACTTGCAATTCAGTCGCTCCAAGATCACGTGCTGCATTTAATGTATGATCATTCATTTCATATAATTTAGGCAATACAATAATCACAACAATTGGTATACAAAATGCAATGTGGGAAATGAGCACCGTTAAAAATCCTAAACCTAAACCAGTAAAATGGCCAATGACTGTAAACATAATCAAAAACGAAGCACCAATCACTACATCAGAAGATACCATTAATACATTATTGAGCGTCAACAATGAAACTTTTAATTTTTTATTTCTCAAATGGTATAAACCAATTGCTCCCATTGTACCGATCACAGTAGCAAAAGCCGCCGCTAACAAGGCAACAGCAATCGTATTAAATATAACTGACATTAGACGATTATTACTAAACAAGGATTGATAATGTTCCAAAGTGAAATGCTCAAAATGAATCATATTCCCAGCAGAATTAAATGAATATACCATTAAAAATAAAATTGGAATATACAATATTGCAATTAATATACCAAGGTATAATTTACCGTACCATTTCATATGACTCACCCTTTTCCATTTGTAGATTTAGTATTCGTAATGATTAACACTAACGCCATAAAGAGAATCAAACATAATGCTATAGTGGAACCCATGCCGTAGTTTTGAATCACTAGAAATTGTTCCTCTATCGCAGTTCCTATGTTAATCACTTTATTTCCAGCAATTAACCTTGTTATCATAAATAACGATAATGCTGGAATAAATGTCACTTGAACCCCTGTTAACACACCTTGTTTTGTAAGTGGTAAGATGATTTTTCGGAAAGTCGTAAACGGACTAGCACCTAAATCACTAGAGGCTTGTAAAATGTTATTAGGGATGTCTTTCATACTATTGAAAATGGGTAAAATCATAAATGGTATATAAATATAACTGGCAACAAGTATAAATGCAGGTACAGTAAATAATAAATCCATTTTAGGTAAATGTAATAAATTTAACATTTGATTGATAACACCATCATGACTCAATAACCCTATAAATGCATAGGTCTTTAGAAGTAAATTAATCCAAGTTGGAATAATGAGTATCATTAACCATAAATTTTGATATTTTGAATTTCGTATAAAATAAGCAGCTGGATAACTAATGAACAATGTAATGATAGTAATGACAGCTGCAAAAATAACTGAATCCCAAATCATGCTAAAATATTTCCACGAAAACATTTGTTTATAATTTTCAAAACTGAAATGACCCTGAATATCAAATAGTGAAAAATAAACAAGTAATAACACAGGTACAATAATAAATAATATCATCCATAATACATATGGGATAAAGAGAAATCGATTCAGTTTACGCATTGTCTTATTCCTCGTAACTTTCAATTCGTTTATCAAATTCTTCTTCTGTCTCACCAGGAACCATAATATGAATTGCTTCAGGATCGAAGTATAAACCTACTTTACTACCTACTTCTGCTTTTTTAGTTGAATGAATCATCCATTCATAGCCTTTTCTATCAATACAATTTATTTCATAATGCACGCCTCGAAATAACATAGAATCTACAGTAACTTCAAACAGTCCACTTTTTGCATCTATCAATGAAATATCTTCAGGACAAATCACAATTTCAACTTTCTTTTGCTCAGGTATACCCATATCTACACATTCAAAATCTTGCCCATAGATATTCACTAAGTAATCTTTAACCATCTTACCTTCTACGATATTTGATTCACCGATAAAATCAGCAACAAAACGATTGACTGGTTCATCATAAATATCAATTGGCGTACCAAATTGTTGGATTTTACCATCTTTCATCACAAATATATAATCACTAAGCGCTAATGCTTCTTCTTGATCATGTGTAACAAAAATAAATGTAATGCCTAATCGAGATTGTATTTCTCTAAGTTCATACTGCATTTCAGTTCTTAATTTTAAATCCAAAGCAGATAGAGATTCATCTAACAATAAAATTTCAGGCTCATTGACAATTGCTCTTGCTATTGCAATACGTTGTTTTTGTCCACCACTAATGCCCTCTATCGTTCTTGATTCATAACCTTCCAGTTTCACTAACTTCAATGCTTCATGTACTTTTCGTTTGATTTCTGATTTGGCTAATTTTTTTAATTTTAGCCCAAAAGCGATATTGTCATAGACATTTAAGTGAGGGAATAACGCATAATCTTGGAACACAGTATTAACTTTTCTTTTATTCGCTGATAAATGATTAATTGATTTACCTTGATAAATAATGTCACCATTATCAGCTTCTTCAAAACCTGCAATTAATTTTAATATCGTTGTCTTACCACAACCTGATGGCCCTAATAATGTATAAAAATATCCTGATTCAATATCTATATCTATTTTGTCTAATATCTGCATATCATCATACTGCTTACTTACAGATTTAAATGATAATAATGGTTCCATACGCGTGTCCTCCTATAGATATGAAGCTGTAACAACAATCATTACTTGTACTTCATCCGCTGTTTGATTTTCTAGTCTATGTATTTGGTTCGCTTTAAAATAAAGCGCGTCACCAGTTGTTGCATAATAATTTTGATTACCCAACATGAGTACTACTTCACCTTTTAAGCAATATATGAAGGTATCAGATTCAGATGGTCCAAAATTTTTATATGATGCATTCGCTCTTAAAGTTAATATCAATGGTTCCATATCAAATTCGTTTGATTGGCTAACTGGCCAGTTCAAAATATAACCTTTATCATATTCATCATATGTGATTTGTGTTGCTTTTTTATATAATACTTTTTCAGATTTAGGTTCTTTGAAAAAATCACTCGGACTTGTGCCAAGTACTTCTAATATATTCAAAAATGTTTCCATACTTGGTGATGCATATTGACTTTCAATTTGTGAAATATAACCTTTTGAAAGATCTGTTCTTTCTGCCAATTCTTCTTGCGTTAACTTTTTTATATTTCTTAAATTTTTAATTTTCTTTCCAATTTCCATATTGTCACCTTTTTGTAATTTTCAAAATTGAATCTAATGCTATTATGTAAAATTAAAAAATCGTTATATGCTGTTTATATTTATCAAACATTTTGTTTAATGCTTAATAAAAATATCAAAATATAACGATGAAGACAATACTTATTTACTTTTTGCTGAAAATAATTTTTGATCTGGTGATGATTGAACTGCTTTCACTGCATGATAACTGCTATAGCCACTACTATTTTCAAATTCTTTAAAAATTTGTTTTTCCTCGGCTTTACCTGGAACGATTTTTTTAAATTGTTTGTAGCGATCTAACAATTTTTCTCCTTCTACACTTGATTCATAATAGGATTCTACTGCATTAAAGAAAGAAACAACTTGCATCATTTCATCATTTGACCAATCTAAATCAATGGGATATTGGTACTCCATAGATTTTAACACCCTTTCATTCAAATTATGATAAACCTCAATTTATGTTTGCTATGCTTTATGTATAAATAAAATGTAACAGTAAAAGACTTTACTTAATAAACCTGTAATCATACTATTCTATTATTTTATTAACTACTCGATATTGCTATCTATATCTATAAAAGCAAATGAGACTGAGACATTCATCGATGTCCCAGTCCCAATTAAATTTATTTGAAATTACTTATAATTACATAGTGTGGATAGGTAATCCTAATGCTTTTTCAGCAGCTTCCATAGACATTTCACCTAATGTTGGGTGAGCATGAATAGTTAATGCTAAATCTTCAGCATTCATACCTGATTCAATTGCTAAACCTAATTCAGAAATAATATCAGAAGCCCCAGTACCTACTACTTGAGCACCTACTAATGTATTATCTTCTTTAAGTGTTAACAATTTAACAAATCCAGTTGTATCATCTAATGATAACGCACGACCATTAGCTGCATAAGGGAATTTAGAAGCAGTAACTGCTAAACCTTCTTCTTTAGCTTGAGCTTCTGTATAACCAACTGTCGCTAATTCTGGTTCAGTGAAACATACAGCAGGCATACCAATGTAGTCTACTTCTGATGCTTCTCCAGCAATAACTTCTGCAGCTACTTTAGCTTCATAACTTGCTTTATGTGCAAGTGGTAAACCTGGTACGATATCGCCAATTGCAAAGATGTTTTCAACTGATGTACGGCTTTGTTTATCTACTTCTAATAAACCGCGATCTGCGAATTTAAGACCTAATTCTTCTAAGCCTAATTCGTCAGTGTTTGGACGACGTCCAACAGTAACTAATACGTAATCAGCGTCGATTGTTTGTTCTTCACCTTTTACTTCATAAGTCACTTTAACACCATTGTCTGTTTCTTCAGCTGATTTCGCCATTGCTTCAGTAACAATTTCAACGCCTTTTTCTTTCATACCTTTTTTAACAGGTTGCGTCATTTGTTTTTCGAAACCGCCTAAGATATCTTTAGCACCTTCTAAAATAGTTACTTCAGAACCAAAGTTAGCAAATGCAGTACCTAATTCAGAACCAATATAACCGCCACCAACGACAACTAATTTACCAGGTACATCTTGTAAATTTAAAGCGCCAGTTGAATCAATTACACGGTCACCAAACTTGAAGTTAGGGATTTCAATTGGTCTAGAACCAGTTGCAATAATCGCGTGTTTGAAGTTGTAAGTTTGAGCACTTTTCTCGTCCATAACACGTAGGCTATTATTATCAACAAAGTAAGCTTCGCCTTTTACGATTTCAACTTTATTACCTTTTAATAGTCCTTCAACACCACCAGTTAATTTTTTAACAACTGATTGTTTGAATTCTTGAACTTTATCAAATTTAAGTGAAACACTTTCAGCAATAACACCTAAATTTTCAGAGTTTTTAGTTTCATCATAACGATGCGAAGCGTGTAATAACGCTTTTGAAGGAATACATCCTACATTAAGACATACGCCACCAAGTTCGCCTTTTTCTACGATTGTTACTTTTTGACCTAACTGTGCTGCACGTATTGCTGCAACATAGCCCCCAGGTCCTGCTCCAATTACAATAGTATCTGTTTCAATTGGGAAATCTCCAACTACCATGTTTTACCCCTCCATTAATAATAATTCTGGATTATTTAATAAACGTTTAATATGATTCATAGCGTTTTGACCAGTTGCACCATCAATTTGTCTATGGTCAAAGCTTAGTGATAATGATAATACTGGTGCCGCAACAATTTCTCCATCTTTTACGATAGGTTTTTGCGCAATACGACCAATACCTAAGATAGCAACTTCTGGGTGATTGATAACTGGTGTGAACCATTGTCCACCTGCTGAACCGATGTTACTAATTGTACAAGTAGCACCTTTCATTTCATCAGCTGATAATTTACCATCACGTGCTTTGACAGCAAGTTCATTAATTTCGTCTGAAATTGCAAACATAGATTTGCGATCAGCATTTTTAACTACTGGTACGAGTAAACCTCTGTCAGTGTCAGCTGCAATACCGATATTCCAGTAATGTTTATGCACGATTTCACCAGCTTCTTCATTAAATGAAGTATTAAGTGCTGGGTATTTTTTAAGTGCAGACACAAGTGCTTTGACAACGTAAGGTAAGAAAGTTAATTTAGTACCTTGTTCAGCTGCAACTTCTTTGAATTTTTTACGGTGATCCCATAATTCTTGCACATCAATTTCATCCATCAATGTTACGTGAGGTGCAGTATGTTTTGAGTTAACCATTGCTTTAGCAATTGCTTTACGCATTGCAGGTATTTTTTCAGTAGTTTCTGGGTATTCCCCTTCTGTAGAAACTGCTGCTGATTGTGCAGAACTTGTAGTTTCTTCGCTAGTTGCTGCTGCACTTTCATTTGAACCTGTTGCTTGTCCACCATTTAAGTAAGCATCAACGTCTTCTTTAGTCGTACGTCCGTTTTTACCTGAACCTGAAACAGCTTTAATGTTAACGCCATTTTCACGTGCGTATTTACGAACTGACGGCATTGCTTTAACACGTTTACTTTCATCTACTTCTTCATCATTTGAAGATTGAGCAGGTGCTGATGCTTCTTCTTTAGTGCTTTCTTCAACAGGAGCTTCTGTTGACTCGCTTGAAGCCTCGTCACTTTCGCTACCTTTAAATTGCATGTCTTCTGCATCAGGTGCATCAATTTTAACAATTGTATCACCAACAACTGCTACAGTACCTTCATCTACTAGTACTTCTTCGATAGTACCTGAAACAGGTGATGGAATTTCAACAACTGATTTGTCGTTTTGAACTTCAGCTAATACATCATCTTCTTCAATTGTATCTCCAGCTTTAACAAACCACTTTACAATTTCACCTTCGTGGATACCTTCACCAATGTCGGGTAATTTAAATTCAAATGCCACGTTATTATCCTCCTAAAAATTCATATTAAGTCAAAAATTAGAAATTGAGAATGCGCTAAACAACTCAAATCTCATGCTTATATATAAACCTGAATGAAGTAGGTATATCGACTTATCGTATACGCTACTTCTTATCAGTGATTATTAAAATTCTAATGTTGCTTTTGCTTTTTCAACAATATCGTTTTTGTTTGGTAACCAAACATTTTCAGCTTGCGTAAACGGATAAACCGTGTCTGCTGCTGCAACACGAGCGATTGGAGCATCTAATGAAAGAATTGCACGTTCTGCTAATTCAGAAGCAACTGCTGCACCAACACCAGCTTGACGTTGCGCTTCTTGAACTACTACAGCACGTCCAGTTTTTTCAACTGAAGCAACAAGTGTTTCAATGTCGATTGGTTGTACAGTACGTAAGTCAATGACTTCTACTGAATAACCTTCTTTTTCTAATTCTTCTGCTGCTTTTAATGATTCTTGTACCATCGCACCATAAGCAATTAGTGTAATATCATTACCTTCTTGTTTAACGTTCGCTTTACCAATTTCGATTGTATACTCTTCTTCAGGTACTTCGTCACGGAATGAACGATATAATTTCATATGCTCTAAGTAAACAACTGGGTCGTTACTTCTGATTGCAGAAATTAATAAACCTTTAGCATCGTAAGGATTAGAAGGAATTACAACACTTAGACCAGGTGATTGCGCTAAGATACCTTCTAAGTTATCAGCGTGTAATTCAGGTGTATGTACACCGCCACCAAATGGAGCACGAATTGTTACTGGTGCTTGTTTAGAGTTACCAGAACGGAAACGCGTACGCGCTAATTGTCCTGCTACAGAGTCGAATACTTCAAATACGAATCCTAAGAATTGTATTTCCATAACTGGACGGTATCCTTGAGTAGTTAAACCTAAAGCTAAACCACCAATACCAGATTCCGCTAAAGGTGTATCGAATACACGATCTTCACCGAATTCTTTTTGTAAACCTTCAGTTACACGGAAAACACCACCGTTAACACCGACGTCTTCACCGAAAAGTAAAACATTTTCATCGTTTTGTAATTCGGTTTTAAGCGCGTTGTTAATCGCTTGTACCATTGTCATTTGTGCCATCGGTTACTTCGACTCCTTCTCTTTATAAATTTCATATTGCTCTGCTAAATTTTGAGGCATTTCTTCGTACATATTTTCCATCAAGTCAATAACAGTTTGTTTTTCTGTATTATCTGCTTCTTTGATAGCAGCTTTAATATCATTTTTCGCACGTTCGATTACTTCGTTTTCTTTTTCTTCAGTCCATAGACCTTTAGCTTCAAGGAATTTTCTATAACGAACTAATGGATCCTTTTTCTCCCATTCAGAATCTTCATCTGAAGTTCTGTATTTAGTTGGATCGTCACCAGCCATAGTATGAGGACCATAACGGTAAGTAATTGTTTCAATTAATGTTGGACCATCACCATTAACAGCACGGTCACGCGCTTCTTTTGTCGCTTGGTATACAGCTAATGCATCCATACCATCAACTTGTAAACCTGGGATACCACAAGCAATTGCTTTTTGAGCTAAAGTAGTTGCCGCTGTTTGTTTACTACGAGGTGTAGAGATAGCATAGTTGTTATTTTGGATTACAAAAATTGCAGGTGCTTTATAAGCAGAAGCAAAGTTAATACCTTCGTAGAAATCACCTTGTGAAGAACCACCATCACCAGTATAAGTAATTGCTACAGCTTGCTTACCACGTTTTTTAATACCTAATGCTACACCAGCAGTTTGTACATACTGTGCGCCAATAATAATTTGTGGGCTTAACGCATTAACGCCTTCAGGCATTCTGTTACCTTTAAAGTGACCTCTTGAGAATAAGAAAGCTTCAGTTAAAGGTAATCCTTGCCAGATTAATTGTGGTACATCACGGTAACCTGGTAAAATAAAATCTTCTTGTTCTAAAGCGTATTGAGAAGCTAATTGTGAAGCTTCTTGTCCTGCTGTTGGAGCGTAGAAACCTAATCTACCTTGTCTATTTAATGAAATAGAACGTTGATCAAGGATACGTGTCCAAACCATTCTCTCCATTAATTCAACTAACTGCTCGTCTGACAAATCTGGTAATAAATCTTCGTTAACGACGTTACCATCTTCATCCAAAATTTGAATCATTTCAAATTGAGATTGAGTATCATTCAATACTTTCTCTGCATCGAATTGGGCTTTTAATTTCGGAGCCATTCAATTCACCAAACCTTTCCCGTATAATAGAAATTCATTTTATTCTTAAACATTGTACCACAAAACTGTTTCGCTTTTAAACAATTTGAAAAAGTTCTGTAGTAGTTAAAACAGGTACAGTTCCGCAACTGTACTAATAAAATTATTACAACTGTATTACCAGTCATTGTATGTCTATCGTTGAGCATTTCCATTTGAATGTAAGCGCAACCAATACTTATACTATATCTTCCATATTATAATTTCAAATGACTCGCTTTTTTGAATTAAGCTAGGCTATCTACATCTTCTTTTTCTTTATTCACTTTATTCATTGTATCTGAATACTTTTTGAAGGCTTTATTCATATCTTTATATGATTTTGATACTGCCTCAGATTTTTTATCAATTTGAGATTGTTCTACTTGATCGCCAGCAGTATATTCAAACATATCTTTTTCTTTATTCATGATATTCTTATAGGCTTTTGCATATTCATCATGTGCCTTATATTTTTCTTTAAGTGCATCATTTAGTTGTTTAACTTCTTTTTTCTTCGCTTTGTCGCTAATATTATCTAAATGTTTTTCCGCTTTTTTGAATTTTTCTTCAGAATTATTTATGGCTTTTTCTTCTTTTCCGAATTCTTTTTCTCTTTGTTCTACATTATCTACAACTTTTTTAGAAGTTTCTTGTACTTCTTGTTGGTCTTTACCGTTGATTTTTTTCACTAATTTTTGTTTGTCTTGTTCTAAACTATTTAATTTCTTCCCTACAGATGATACAGGCTTTTCTTCATCAAAAGCTTTTTGAACTTGTTCGTTGTAATCTTTGATTTCACCTTTATCTGTTGTACAACCTGCAACTAATACTGTAGAAGCAATGACTGCACCGATGCCATATTTTAATTTCATTTTGAAAAATCCTCCTTTATGTGCTTGTAATGTTATATAATATTTTATAACAAATCAAATCTAACTACTGTATTTTATCTATGAAACTTTGGTATATTTTATATTAAGGAAGGTGTATGAACAAATGTTAACTATGAAAGATATTATCCGTGATGGACATCCTACTCTTCGTGAAAAAGCAAAAGATGTTACTTTACCGCTTTCTGAAGAAGATCGTAATACGTTATTGGCTATGCGTGAATTTTTAATTAATAGTCAAGATGATGAAATTGCTACTAAATATGGTTTGCGCTCAGGCGTGGGTCTTGCCGCGCCACAAATTAATATTTCAAAAAAAATGATTGCCGTTTATCTCCCTGATGACGGAAATGGCAAGTCATATGATTTGATGTTAGTTAATCCAAAAATCATGAGCCACAGTATTCAAGAAGCGTATCTTCCTACAGGTGAAGGTTGCCTAAGCGTAGATGAAAACATTCCAGGATTAGTTCATCGTAAAAATAGAATTACTGTTAAAGCTACAGATATCGATGGAAAAGAAGTTAAATTGCGCTTGAAAGGTTACCCTGCTGTTGTGGTTCAACATGAAATTGACCATATCAACGGCATCATGTTCTATGATCATATAGATCCAAATAATCCACTTCAGCCACATAATGATGCTGTAGAAGTTTAATCTATTTGATTAAAACATATTATAAACAAGAGTTTGGTTCATAAATAACCATGCTCAAACTAAAAGAGCTAATCCGCAGTCGGATTAGCTCTTTTTATTTTTAAACTTTTTAACTTTGGCAATGTATACTTAACATCGTATTAAACTTGGTTATCAAACATTTTACAAATAAATTATCAACAATATCATATTCTTTCATTGTTATATCTATGAATTACATGAAATCATCTCTTCGCTCATGAAATGGAATATCTAGCTCTTTAAACTCAGCCTTTAATTCAGTTAATTGCTGAATATCAATAAACTCTGGATCGTGGTTATGTTTAACATAATTTTGATCCTCATTCACTGTATCAATAATTTCATTATAATTAAAAAACATGATAACTTGCTCAGCACGTACTTCAAAAGTGATATCCTTAAATATTTTATCCGTACGCACTTTTTCTTTTTTTACATCTTCTACTATTCTCTTTACATTGTTCAAATGGTCCACCTCAAATATTTACTTATGTATCATACTTAATATATTGTACTTAACTTTCCCTTTAAGATACTTCTTTATCTTAATTAATTTTTATATACTACTCAAGTTTTTATGTTGTTTTTTCAAAATTTTCTGTATTTAATTTCAGTAATTTTTAATATGTAATTTAAATAAGAAGTAACTTGTACTATTAAATAGTTTTCTCTTGTGATAAAACTGCTTTATTTATTCCACTACATCATGTAAAATGAGAAATAACTGAAAACATACAAATTAAAGTATTTGTGTTTTTCTATTCGAACGAACTGAAGATCACCCTAAAAACTTACCAGACAATACTAGTATGTTCTAATTATAGATGGTAGTAATAACACTTTTTATGAAAAACAGAGCTCGTTTTATAAAAGTAGTCTCATCTTTTTCATATATACAAAGTGCTAGGGTATTACAATAAAAATAATTATAAAATCAACACATGATTTTTAGGAGGAAATATATAAAATGGCAGTATTTAAAGTATTTTATCAACATAATAAAGAAGAAGTAATCGTACGTGAACACACACAAACTATTTATGTTGAAGCACAAACTGAAGAACAAGTTAGAAGATATTTGAAGGATCGTAATTTTAATATTGAATTTATTACTAAATTAGAGGGCGCACATTTAGAATATGAAAAACAATCTGATCACTTCAACGTGGAGCAAGCTGAATAATGAAACAAATCCACAAAAATGAAGTTGCGGTATACGCACTTGGTGGTTTAGGTGAAATCGGTAAAAATACCTACGCTGTTGAGTATCAGGATGAAATCGTTATTATTGATGCAGGTATTAAATTTCCTGACGATAATTTATTAGGTATCGATTATGTTATTCCTGATATCACATACCTAGAACAAAACCAAGATAAAATTGTAGGTCTGTTTATTACTCACGGACATGAAGACCATATAGGTGGTGTGCCCTACCTATTAAAGCAAATTAATGTACCTATATATGGCGGTCCATTAGCTTTAGGTTTGATTAGAAACAAATTAGAAGAACATCATTTATTAAGAACTACAGAATTAATTGAAATTGATGAAAGTAGCGTTATTAAATCGAAGCATTTTGAAGTATCTTTCTATCTAACAACACACAGTATTCCAGAAGCCTATGGTGTTATCGTAAATACACCAGAAGGTAATATTGTGCATACTGGAGATTTCAAATTTGACTTCACACCAGTTGGAGAACCAGCAAACATTGCAAAAATGGCAAAGCTTGGTGAAGAAGGCGTACTTTGTTTACTTTCAGATTCAACAAATTCACTCGTTCCAGATTTTACTTTAAGTGAACGTGAAGTTGGACAAAATGTTGAAAAAATCTTCCGCAATTGCAGTGGACGTATTATTTTCGCGACATTTGCTTCAAACATTTACAGAGTTCAACAAGCTGTTGAAGCTGCAATTAAACATAATCGTAAAATCGTTACATTCGGTCGTTCAATGGAAAACAATATTAAAATTGGTATGGAATTAGGTTACATCAAAGCACCACCAGAAACATTTGTGGAACCTAACAAAATAAACACTGTTCCAAAACATGAATTATTAATTTTATGTACTGGTTCACAAGGTGAGCCAATGGCAGCTTTATCAAGAATTGCCAATGGTACACATAAACAAATCAAAATTATTCCAGAAGATACAGTCGTATTTAGCTCTTCACCTATTCCAGGAAATACAAAGAGTATTAATCGTACGATTAATTCCCTTTACCGTGCAGGTGCCGAGGTTATTCATAATAAAGTATCTAACATTCATACTTCTGGTCATGGTTCTAAAGGCGATCAACAATTAATGCTTCGCCTACTACGTCCTAAATTTTTCTTACCAATTCATGGTGAGTATCGTATGCTAAAAGCACACGGTCAATCAGGTATCGAATGTGGTGTTGATCCTGACAATGTCTTTATCTTTGATATTGGTGATGTTTTAGCATTAACACATGATTCAGCTAGAAAAGCCGGCAGAATTCCTTCTGGCAATGTTTTAGTTGATGGTAGTGGTATTGGTGATATTGGTAACGTCGTTATTCGTGATAGAAAGCTTTTATCTGAAGAAGGTTTAGTCATAGTAGTAGTAAGCATTGACTTTAAAACGAATAAACTTCTTTCAGGACCAGATATTATTTCACGAGGTTTCGTATATATGCGTGAATCTGGTCAATTGATTTATGATGCACAACGTAGAATCAAAACGGATGTAATTGGTAAGTTGAATCAGAATCAAGATATTCAATGGCACCAAATCAAATCTTCAATTATCGAAACATTACAACCCTATTTATTTGAAAAAACTGCACGTAAACCAATGATATTACCAGTTATCATGAAAGTGAATGAAGATAATAATCAAACATCCACTAAAAAACCAAGTAACAAAAATACGAAACCGAAGAAAAACAACACAAAATCACCATCAAAAAATCAACAAAATGTAGAAAAATCAAGTAATAAAAATGGCTCAAATAAAGCCAATCAATCCGTTGAAAAACCAAATCAATCGAATCAAAACCAAAATTCAGAATCTTAAAAAAGTACGGGAATGGACTTAAATCTTCATTGTCACAGTAAGCGGCCTAATCCTCATTAAGGATTAGGCTGCTTTATATTTACTCATTTTATTATTCAACACAACTGTAAAAACAAGCATTAATACAACTTACAATATACGAACAGCATTTATGCTATGATATATTAGCTGTGATGTGACATTAATTTAAAGAGAAGTATTTGATTTACAAAGATAAGTTATATACTTATCGTATTAATTATTTGGGCCATTTTAACATCTATTGTCATACCATATGTAATTTATCAGTTGTTATTTCTTCTCTACTACCTTTAATAATCATAATTATATAAAATTGAGTATATGAATCACTTTATGTATATAGGAGGATTATCATGTCGAAAACTTTGAGTCTGAATTTAGTCATCTTAATTATGCTCATCATTCTGATACTAGCGATGATTACTAATTTATTTGGTGCATTATCTATATATTTAATAATAGTTCTTCCAATACTGATGTTAACCATTGGGTTATATGTTTTAATTACTAATGTAAAAAAGTACAATAGTAACAATAACTTTAACAACAAATTGTGATTAACAAAATAAGATAGTTTCTCGCTAATTTACCACCTTTCATAAATGCAAAAAAACGTCAATTTCTATACTATCTCAATAGAAATTGACGTTTATTTTTAATCAAAAATATTAATATTACTGCCTCATTTTTAAATAAGTTATCTTACTACTTTTTTCTCAAAACGATTTAAATCATTATCGTGTCCAATCATGATTAAAATATCTCCTATTTCAATACTAATATTAGGATCTGGAGATACTAAAATGTCTCTACCTCTTTTAATCGCTATGATACTTATTCCAAATTGCGCACGAATATCTAATTGAATTATAGTTTGACCAGCCATTTTTTCACTCGCTTTAATTTCTACTATAGAATGCTCATCTGCAAGTTCTAAATAATCAAGAACACTGGCACTCGCTACATTATGTGCGATTCTTCTCCCCATATCTCTTTCTGGGTGTACTACCGTGTCAGCACCAATTTTATTTAAAATTTTAGCGTGATAATCATTTTGAGCCTTGGCTGTAACTTTTTTCACACCTAATTCTTTTAAGATTAATGTTGTTAAGGTACTCGATTGAATATTTTCACCAATTGCAACGATCACATGATCAAAATTTCTCATGCCCAGACTCTTCATAACTGCCTCGTCTGTAGTGTCAGCAACTACAGCATGTGTTGCAATATCACTATATTCATTCACACGTGCTTCATTCATATCAATTGCCATTACATCCATATCAAGCGCATTTAATTCTCTTACAATACTACCGCCAAATCGGCCTAAACCAATTACAACATACTCTTTATCCATGTGTGTCCTCCAATTTAAAAATCGTGGCATGACCATTCTAAACAACACCACATAAGTATTATTTAGAACAATCATAACCACATTTGAAAATCTTCTATTTTTTGCCTTCCACATATTTTTTGTCGAAAACAAATAATCTTAATATTAATATTAACGATGGAATCAGTAAAAGTAAACCTAAAATAAAGGCAATGATTAACGCAATTGCCATACTACTATTTACTACGTGTTCATTTATACGAATGAACGGATAAAGTAAATATGGTAATTTACTTGCACCATATCCGAAAAATGCAAATCCCATTTGTAAAATGACTAATATAAATGCGTAACCATGTCCTTTTTTCATTAATGTTAAGACCATTGCACCAATAAAACAAATAAAGCTTAACAAGAATATCCACCAATAATTAGATACTGCATTGATGAAGTGTGCTTCATTTTGTAAACGCAATGATAAAAATACAAATAATGAAATTGCTATCATTGGTGGGCCCCAAATTAAGAACCAATATCTTAATAAGTTATACGCTGGTTTATCTTTTGCTTTCGAAGCATAATATGTTAAGAACCCTGAAGATATATACAGAACTGAGATAATCGCTAAGAATACGACTGACCAAGAGTATGGACTTAATAATAACTCTGTCCAATTTAAATCCAAATTATTTTCTGTTCCAGTGATATATCCACCTTCTGAAATCGTTAATGTCGTAGCAAGTGATGCTGGTATTAATAAACCAGCGATACCATACATTGCTAACCAAACTAATTTACTATCTGGGCCATAATTTTCAAAGGCATAAAATGCACCTCTAATAGACAGTAATATTAAAGCGATAGAGGCTGGCAATAGTAACACTGTTCCAAAATACATTGCAGTGTCAGGGAAAAAACCTACCATACCAACAAAGAAGAATACAAAGAAAACATTTGTCACTTCCCAAACTGGGTTTAAATAACGTGCTATTAAATGATTTATTTTCTTATCCTGCTTTGTAATTTTGGCATGTAATGTAAAGAAACCTGCACCAAAATCTATGGATGCAATAATGATGTAACAGAATAAGAAAATCCAAAGTACGGAAATGCCAATATATGCGAATATCATTATGCATCACCTCTTTCTGAAGCTAGTGCTTCAACTTCTTTATAAGCTGGTTTCTCTTTAAACATACGAATTAATACATAAGCAGAGGTAACTATTAACACAAGGTATAACAAGCCGAATAGAATTGTAACTAGGGTTAATCCTCCTGCTTGTGTCGCAGCATCTGCTACTTTAAGATAACCACGAACAATCCATGGCTGACGACCTTGCTCTGTTAAGAACCAACCAAACTCGATTGCTAGCATAGCCGCTGGACCAGTCAATAGTGCACCATATAACATAGGTTTTGAATGTGTAAATTTCCGCAGTTTTTTAAATATAAGTGTAAGTACATATGCACCGGAAACGACTAAACAAAATACCCCCATCGAAACCATGAGATCAAAGTAATAATGTACAATCATTGGTGGTTGTAAATCTTTTGGAAATTCATCCAGACCTTTAACTTCTGTATTAGTATTATTATCAGCTAAAAAGCTAAGGAGACCAGGAATTTTAATTGCGCCATTTACTTCTTGCGTTTTTTCATCTAAGGAACCAAATAAAACTAAATCTGCATGTGATTCCGTATCAAAGTGCCATTCATAAGCTGCTAATTTCTCTGGTTGCTCTTGATGTAAGAACTTAGCAGATAAGTCACCTGCTAACATAGATCCTAATGTAAAAACAACACCTAAGATCATAGTTAGTTTTAGTGCTTTTTTATGATATTCTGTATCTTTTTTAAATTTATTTTTGAGTAATTTGAAAGCAGCGATAGCCGCTAATACAAACGCCATTGTCATAAGTGCAGTTGCAACCACATGGAATGATCTAATTAAAAACGAATCATTAAACATTGCTGCTAATGGTTCTACATTAACCATTTTGCCATTTTTCATTTCAAATCCAGCAGGTGTATTCATAAATGAGTTAACGGCAGTAATAAAGAACGCCGAGAATGATCCACCAAGGATAACTGGTATACTAATTAAAAAGTGCGTCCATTTTCCTTTAAAACGATCCCATGTATACAGATATATACTCAAGAATATCGCTTCAAAGAAGAAAGCAAATGTTTCCATAAATAATGGTAATGCTATAACATGTCCACCCATTTGCATAAATGTTGGCCATAGTAATGACAACTGTAGACCTATAATTGTACCTGTCACGACACCTACAGCTACTGTTATCGTATAACCTTTGGACCATCTTTTGGCTAATGTTGTGTATAGTGGATTATTTTTCTTAATACCAATAAATTCGGCAATAGCGAACATGACTGGCATCCCCACACCAATTGTTGCAAAAATTATATGCACTGCGAGTGTCATCGCAGTTAAAAACCGTGCTAATTCAACTGAATCCATAATATCACCTTTTTTATTTATTTGTGACAAAAATCACAACGTCTTTCCATTATAAACCGGTGTACATATTTTTTAAATTTATTTCTCTCAAAATAAAGTGACAAATTAATGTCTAATTTCATACAATTTAAAAGACTTGAAATATATTTTAAAGTCTCTTATATTATAGTAAATTGAATAAAGAAAGGATAAACCGATTATGAACGAGATTATCATATACACACAAAATGATTGTCCACCTTGTACTTTCATCAAAAACTACTTAGCTGACAATGATGTCGCATATCGTGAAAAAAATATCAGTAATACACAATATAGAAATGAAATGATTGATTATGATGCATTTGCAACACCTTTTATTTTATTAAATGGTGAACCAATGCACCAAATTGACATGGATAAAATAAATAGCACATTAAATAATAAATAAGCGATGCATTCTCAAAGTTAACAATTTAATTATGTTGTAAAGTTAATTAAGTACTAATTATAAAGTAACGTATTTTGTAACTTTTTACAAAATTAAAAATTAATCATTCGTGTTTCTTTAGCCATTTCTAAATAAAATTTATTAATATTAAACACTCTATGCAAACCCTCCAGCCTTTAAATTCACTTTCCAAACATAAAAAACGCCAATTTCTATTTAATTACAATAGAAATCGGCGTTTTTAGTTAATCTCAGATGTTTATATCCAAGACATATCTTTATTTTTTAATAAGTACTCATTTTATTTAGCGTATTGATTTACTAAATCTTGAACTTCTTCAGAAGTAGCACAATCAATTGCTCTTTGAGCTAATTCTTCCATTTCATTTTGACTTAAACCTTTGATTTGACGACGTGCTTTAAGTACTGAGGTAGCACTCATTGAGAACTCATCTAATCCTAAGCCTAATAACAATGGAATTGCAATTTCATCGCCAGCCATTTCTCCACACATACCAGTCCATTTACCTTCTTTATGAGAAGCTTCTATTACTTGTTTTACTAAACGTAATATTGAAGGATTATATGGTTGATACAAGTAAGAAACACGTTCTGACATTCTATCAGCAGCCATTGTATATTGAATTAAATCATTCGTTCCTATACTGAAGAAATCAACTTCTTTAGCAAATACATCTGCTAAAGCAGCAGTAGAAGGAATTTCTACCATAATACCAAGTTCGATATCATCAGAAACTTCAATGCCTTCATTTGTTAAGTTATCTTTTTCTTCAAGTAACAATGCTTTAGCATCACGGAACTCTTGGATTGTAGCTACCATAGGGAACATGATATTCAATTTACCAAAAGCAGATGCACGTAATAATGCACGCAACTGCGGTCTGAAAATATCAGGTTGATCTAAGCATAAACGGATAGCGCGGTAACCTAAGAAAGGATTCATTTCTTCAGGTAAATTCAGATAAGGTAGTTCTTTATCTCCACCAATATCTAAAGTACGTACAACAACGCGTTTATCTTCCATCGTTTCTAATACTTTTTTATAAGCTTCGAACTGCTCATCTTCAGTTGGCATTTCGTCTCTACCCATATATAAAAATTCAGTACGGTATAATCCAATGCCCTCTGCACCATTTTCAATTACACCTTTTAAATCATTCGGTGTACCGATATTGGCAGCAAGTTCAGCGTGTCTACCATCAATTGTAGTTGTCTCTTCATCGCGTAATTTTTGTAATTCTTGCTTGTCTTCAAAGAAACGTTCACGCTTGTTTTGATAAGCAATGACTTCATCTTCAGTAGGATCAATGATGACTTCACCTGTTAAACCGTCAACAATAATCATGTCACCTTGTTTAACTTCTTGAGTAATAGATTTAGTACCTACAACTGCAGCAATTTCTAATGAGCGACTCATAATTGCTGAATGTGAAGTTCTACCACCTATATTAGTTACAAATCCTTGTACAAATTCTTTATTTAATTGAGCAGTATCTGAAGGTGTTAAATCGTTACCGATTATAACAACGCTTTCATCAATCATACTAGGATTTGGTAATTCTACACCTAAAATATGTGCTAACACACGTTTTGAAACATCGCGGATATCGGCAGCACGTTCTTTCATATATTCATTATCCATTGATTCAAAAATAGTAATGAATTGTCCAGTTACATCAGATAATGCAGTTGGTGCGTTAACTTGTTCATTCTTAATTTTTTCTTCGATTGGTTGAATTAATTCAGGATCATCTAAAACAAGTAAATGCGCATCAAAAATTGCTGCTTTATCAGCACCTAAATTTTGTTCAGCATTATTTCTAATTTTAGTTAATTCAACTTTGGATGTTTGAATAGCATTATTGAACTTTGCAATCTCAGCATCTACATCTGACACTTTTTCGCTATCAAATGATAAATCTGGTTCAACTAATAAGTATGCTTTAGCTATAGCTACACCGTCAGATGCAGCTATACCATTTATATAATTAGACATAATTATTTAGTTAATCCTTCTTTAGATAAAATGTCAGTGATTGCTTCAATTGCATCTTTTTCATCGCTACCATCAGCGTAGATTGTAATTTCAGCATCTTTACCTACACCTAAACTCATAACACCCATGATTGATTTCAAGTTAACTTTTTTACCGTTATATTCTAATTGAATATCAGAATCAAATTTTGAGGCAGTTTGAACAAGCATTGTCGCTGGACGAGCGTGAATACCTGTTTCGTCGATAATTACATATGATTTTTGTTCCATAAAATGATTTCTCCTTCGTATAGTTAGAATCGTTAGTTTATTATAAAACCTAGCATAGTTTTATATAATAACATTACCAAATTATTATTATAAATTCAATTCGTTGCACCCACGACATGACAATATTCAGAGAATTTTAGCTAATTTGTGAAAACGCTATAGTTTTAAACAAGTTCTTTCACAACTTTTTCACATTTTTGAATATGTTCATCTCCAATTTTTTTCATAAAGTA
The DNA here is from genome assembly GCF_048568385.1 of Staphylococcus sp. LKG3-1. NCBI lineage: Bacteria > Bacillati > Bacillota > Bacilli > Caryophanales > Staphylococcaceae > Staphylococcus > Staphylococcus sp. LKG3-1. The sequence continues at coordinate 174,114 of NZ_CP183796.1, read as the reverse complement.
ATAACTAATTGATGCTGAAATAGCCTGCCCCACAACCGGGAACCATTTCGTTTGTTTCGCAGCTACACGTTTTGCAACATCTCTAACGACAACTTTTAATATCGCATTCGATATTTTTTTACCGATAAATTGACTACCTTGAATCGCCGCGGCAGCTAAGACACGCTCTTTCATATCGTCGCCCATGTTATTCACTTGTTTATGATCTAAGCCATAAATTTTATTAACATCTTCAATAATATCTCTCATCAATTTAATATCGACACCAAAATCTAAACCAGGTATTGGCACAATACTGATACTTGATGATAAAACAGATTTTTTTCTAACTAGTGCCTGTGCACGTTTACGTCGTTCTTCAATTTCTATATTTGTGGTAGGTATATTACTTTTTTGTTTGATATCTTCAATTTTTAATACTTTATTACCAACTTTTTGTGTAACATTATTTGTGATTTTATTTTTAAAACCCATTTTATTCACTCCTTAGTAAATTACTTCGTATTAAAAAGAATACCCTTTTTTCATAATTTTACTTTATTTTTACAAAAACAGCCTTTAAATATTTAGAAGGTTTATAGTGTGGATGTGTTTTGAAATCTTTTGGCAAGCCCATTACATCTACAATTTCATAATCTACTTCTTCTTCTGTTAATGTTTGATTGATTACATTTTTGAATGATTTCAAAGAAAACGTACTATTATTTGTGCATAACAGTAATGTACCGTCAGGCCCTAATATTTCAAGTGCACCTTTAATTAATTTATCGTAATCTTTTAATACCGAAAAAGTTTTTTTCTTGTTTCTAGCAAAACTTGGTGGATCAATAACAATCGTATCGTAAAACAAGTCATGACGACGCGCATAATTAAAATAATCAAAAGTGTCCATTACATAAATATATTGTGACTTAGGATCAATACCATTCAAGCCAAAATTTTCTTCTGTAAGTGCACGTGATCGGTTTGCTAAATCTACGCTTGTTGTCATTGTTGCGTTTTCGGCAGCTATAACAGAAAATGCACCCGTATAACTAAATACATTTAATATTTCTTTATCTTCAGCATAATGATCTTTTAATTTTTTTCGTACTTCTTTTTGATCTAAAAATATGCCTGTCATAGGTCCATCATTTAAATCTACATTATAGAATGTGAAATTTTCTTCAATAATAATTGGAAACTCAGGTGCTTCACCATCAACAAATCCACCTTGAATTTCTGCGTCTTTAAATCTCATTTTTTCAAATATAGACGTATATTCGAATACATTTTCTAACGCTGATAACACATTATAACGGAATTTATAAATGCCTTTTGAATACCATTGGATTAAGAAATGACCATCATAGTTATCTATGGTTAAACCACCTATACCATCGCCTTCACCATTAAAAACACGAAAAGCATTCGTCCCATCAATATTATAGAAATATTCACGTTCAGCTTTGGCATTTTTAAATAATGTTTCAAAAAATTGTGTGTTAATGACTTCATCTTTGTCATAGCTCAATACCCAGCCAACGCCTTTATGCTGTCTACCAACATAAGCAGTAGCTATATATTGATCTCTATCGTTCATTAAATAAAATAGGTCTCCCTCTTTTAAATGATCGTGTGCATAAATATCTTCTTCATCTACTAATGGGTATTCATTTAAATATTTCGTTTCTTTTCCTCTATTTAACGTGGCAATTTTCATAAATTTATGTCAGCCTTTCTACTTTTATTTATATTTATTATTTACTTATTCATTTTATCATCTCATTAACATCGTAACATCAATTATCTACAATTCACCAAAATATTATATCTGAAACTTCATAAGTATTTTTATAGAAATTTAATTTTTCAATAAAGATTGGGTCGCCTCACCTTATCAAATATAGTGAATGACATCCGCCGATGCTCATGAATAAGTGCGACTAATCCACATAAAATGTGAAAGAAATTCTATTTAGAAGTTATGTTTCACCTTTACTTTCAAATAAAAAAAGCCTGAGACAATGCCATGTCCCAGACTTCTTCCTTGTTTCTATTAAAGTAATTAATATTTAGTTGGTTCACGTAACTTCATAACAAATGCTACAAATATAGCCAATAGCATAATGATTAAAATTGGTGTGATAAAGATAGATAATAATAATCCGTGAACCATAATGTTCATAAACTCAGTCAGTAATTTAAAGAATAATAAACTGACCATAAACATTTGCAGATAATAGAACCTATCTTTTAAGAAATTCGTTAATGTTGTCAATATATAAATAATGATAATAATCATTAAAAAGAATAGCGTAATCCATTCTATCACATATTGTGTTTGGGAAATTTCCCAATTACCTGAAACAAAAAGTGAATTCCTATTGTTAAATTCAATTAAAGTAAAGAATAATAAGATTGCTCCACAGAACAACTCTACATATGCAGGTTTAATCCATTTAGGTTTTTTCATCCAATTTGGAATATCATCCTCTTGAATATCGATAATTTCTTTCCATTTAGCAATAAATTTATCTTTTTTATCTCTAGCTTTTTGAATATCAACACTTCTGCGCGTTTTACGTGTAAATTCTGTTGTTTTATCTTGTAGTGTCTTCCATGTTTCTTTCGTTTGATTTGTTACTGATCCTTTGTTAGTTCTTGATAATTCTGGTTCTTCTTCCCCAAGTTCTTGTTTTGTTAAAGGAAGTGATCTTCTTAAAAATAAGAAGTTCCAAATAGACATTTGTCCAAGTAACCACATGATAATAAAGAATGTGTTAACACTCAAAATATCAATAGGAATGATTTCATCGCTTTCAATTCTTCCGTATAAAACAATTTGCGTTATTAAGTAACTTATCCCATAACTGAAAATAATCCATAAATAATGATATTTTCTATGTTCTGTATTTAACTCGTCCTTATAAACGATATAACCAATATGAATTGCAAATGGTATTACGAAAATAATAGCAAAAAAGCTATAAACTTGAGTCATCAATATCAGTGTTATGATGAAAAAAAGAATACCAATAACTAAAAAGAATGCTGAAATATCATAGTCATATCTTGTCGTTCTATATAAAGTAAAGCCAATTATAATGACACCAATACCAAATAAAGCAATAATGATGGCACTAATTATCGGGAAATTACCTATGTAATTACTCATTACTCTAATTATTTCACCAAAAAATGCATTTATAAAATCCCATACATTATGAATGTGCAAATCAATTTTACCTTTACCATTTAATTTATTAATTAATGGTAAATTAATTAAAATGATAAGACCTGTGAAAAGCGAAACGATGCCTATAACATAACTATATAATATCTCAGCGTGTTTCTTCAAAAAAGACATACCATTCACCTCAAAAGTTATTATATATGAACATTTAGTTCTTGTCTTTAATTATCTAATAAATAAGTCCATAGTATGATATAAAATGACTTATAGTCAAATTTCCACTTACAATTCATGTTTAAACAATTTTATAAATTTAACTTATTAAGTACATTATCGATGCATTATTTAGATTATCCATTAATTAACATTAATCTCATATCAAACTATTGTAATTATATTGAAGTGTTTATATTTTATTCAATTGTGGTACATACTAAATGTAGATAATCATAACTATGAAGGAGTGCTTTAATTATGAGTAAAGAAGAATTAAATAAAGAAGCAGCTGAAAAAGCTAAAAAAGCAGAGGATAAATTAAAAGAAGAAAAAGAATCTGCAAAAGATAACACTGAAGAAACTAAACAAAATATTCAAGATACTTTAGACTAGTATAGATACTTGGTATTAATAGTAATTCAATATAAATGTAAATCCGATATGGGAGTGCGACATCAAATCTTATCGAAATGAGGTTTGTGTCCACTCCTATTTTTAAGGGTTTTATAACATGATTACGTGTAATAAACTTAAATAACAACGTTTGTCCTTAAAATAATCACTCTATTAACCAACAATTTTTTAGCATAACCTTGACATAAACGTCGAAAAGTCATACATTATAATTAAATTTAAATAAATCATTCGCACTAGGGGTGTTTTGTGACTGAGATGAGGTATACCCTCAAACCCTTTGAACCTGATCTAGATTAAACTAGCGTAGGAAAGTGTATTGCGATATCACTGAGTAACTTTGGTATCCGTATGCCTATATAAAAACGCGCAACTTTCTAGAAGGTTGTGCGTTTTTTATATTAGGAGGAACAATGATGTCAAAAGGTTTAAAACTATCCGAAATACTTGTAACTGTGCTTATCGCAGTTGTTTTCGCCATTATTTATAATGTTTGGAATTTTGTCTATAAAGCTGTACAGGTAACTGGACTTCATTTTGAAGAACTCACTTATGGTGCCTGGTTTATGGCAGCAGTCGTAGCTTATCTCATAATTCCAAAAGCCGGTATTGCTGTGCTTGCAGAATTTGCTGCAGGTGCTGGTGAAACAATTGTAATGGGTCGTTTTGATATTGCAACGATGGTCTATGCATTATTACAAGGCTTAGCTTGCGAAATTATATTTGCTATTTTTCGATATAAATCACGTTCAGCAATGGTTGCAATGCTAGCAGGATTTTTAGCTTCAGTTGCAACACTACCTTTAGATTTTGCCTATGGTTATCTAGGAGAAGTCGCGGGTTGGAATCTTGCTTTATACATCATATTTAGATTAATTAGCGGTATTATCGTTGCCGGTCTCTTATCTTATTATATTGTTAAAGCACTTGACCAAACTGGTGTAACAAAATTATTCAGACCAGCAACCCAGAGTGATTATGACAATCTATAAGGAGTAATAATGTTGATAGCTACTAAAAATTTACGCTTGAAATATCCAAATGGTCAAAAAAAAATATTCGACAATTTGTCTATTCAAATAAAAGATAAAGAAAAAGTATTATTATTAGGTCCTTCTGGCTCAGGTAAAAGTACTTTATTAAACGTACTTAGCGGCATTGTGCCAAACTTGATAGGTTTGCCGTTAAAATATGATGCTTTAGAAGTCGATCCTTCAAGTGGTGTCATATTCCAAGATCCAGATACTCAATTTTGTATGCCTAAAGTTTATGAAGAGCTTGCATTTGTATTAGAAAATCAGCAAGTTCCTCGGGAAGAAATGGATCATCGTATTGAGGAAGCGCTAATGACAGTTGGATTAAACGTGGACAAAAATCAATATATTAATGAATTAAGTGGCGGTATGAAACAAAAACTTGCGATTGCTGAGACAATTTTACAACAAGCAACGACACTATTTTTAGATGAACCTACCGCGATGTTAGATGTAGAGTCAACTGCTGATTTATGGCAAAAAATTCAATCATTGTGGCGAGACCAAACTGTACTTATAGTAGAACACAAAGTCGAACATATATGGCAACATGTCGATCGTGTCGTTTTAATGAATTATGATGGTGCCATCATTGCAGATGCCCCACCTTCTCAAATTTTAAATGATTATGAAGCGCTATTAACTGAATATGGTGTTTGGCATCCAAAAGCTTGGCATTCTGCACCAAAAGCGCTAAATTTTTCAGATTCTGATTCATCTCATTTTAATTTCCAAATTCAAGATGCAGTTATTAAACGTGGAAAGCAGCAACTCATTAACATTCCTAAGTTAAATGTCAATGCGGGAGAATGGATATCCATTACCGGGTCCAATGGTTCAGGTAAAACTTCACTGCTCGAATCAATGATGCAATTAATTAAATATGAAGGTCAGATGTACATCAATCATCATATTTACACTAAAATTAAATCTGCAGCAAAATCTATGTATCTTGTGTATCAAAATCCCGAATTACAATTTATAACAAATTCTGTATACGACGAAATTCATATACAAAACAAAAACAAATTTAATTCAACGGATGAAGCTAAACAGCAAACTGAATCATTATTAAAAACGCTTAACTTAACATCAGTACAAATGCAACACCCTTATGAATTATCTATGGGACAAAAGCGACGCTTAAGTGTTGCCATTGCTTTAAGTGCTTCTTCTGATTTAATTTTACTTGATGAACCTACATTTGGACTTGATAGTCACAATACATTTAACCTAATTAAGCTGTTTCAACAGAGAATTAAACAAGGACAAACCATTATCATGGTTACACATGACCCAGAAATTATTGCACGTTACCCAACTCGAAGACTACATCTCGAACATCACCATTTAATAGAAAAGACAGGTGATACGTATGTTTGATATGTGGAAAAAACACCATTCCTTTATCGATGATGTAAATATCATTACTAAATTAGGGATTGCTGTTATATTATTCTTCTTAGTCATATTTGTTCATCAATTCGATTATATGTTTTATATTACGTGCTTAATGCTTGCCCTATTATTAATATTCAATGGCTTGCAATTTAAAATCACCTTAGTATTTATCACTTTTACAATAATTTTCAGTTTAGTGTCCGCATTATTCATGATTTTTTATGGTGATGGGACGCACTTACTATTCAAATTTGGGTTTATCCAAATAACAACTGAAAGTTTGTATCGTGGCTTACATTTAGCAATGCGTACAACAACGGTTTCATTTTTTGGAATCTTAATTGCTTTTACTTCACAAATCGTTCTTGTATTTTATAGTTTAATGCAACATTTAAAAGTAAAACCCAAAGTAGCATATGCCTTTATGGCGGCAATACGCATGGTGCCATTAATGTTTATGTCTTTTTTACAATTAAGAAAATCATTAAAAATACGTTATCAATTAATAAGTGCCCAAAATTATCGAGGTATAAAAAGAGTCAAGCACCTCATCATTCCGTTATTAAGTCAAAACATCAGGAAGGCACATCAGCTTTCAGTAGCAATGGAAAAAAAAGGCTTCAAAGATGGGCCTCGAACATATTATTATCATGCACCTTTCTCGTATAAAGATATTCTATTAATTATAGTTATGGGACTCATATTAATAAGTGCCTATTACTTATCACTATATTTTCCAATAACTGGAATCGACGATGTCCGTATAACAAGTATTTATTAAAAAAGTTCAACTAACTTTTCGAAATCATTTTTATCCAAAAAATAAAAGCGATGGAACAAAACCTAAACCAGTTTGTTCCATCGCTTTTTTTGCTATTTTTGTTTTATCGCTTTGTCACTGATGTCAGAACGATAAAATAATGCATTACTTTGAATTTGGTCAACCGCTTCATAAGCATTAGCTTTAGCTTCACTAATGTCGCTACCTTCGCCTAAAGCGAGAATAACACGACCTCCTGAAGTTACGTAATGTTGATCAACTTTATTTAAACCACTTACAAAGTATCTTCCATCTAATGTAAACCCTGAAACGACCTCACCTTTATTATAAGTACCTGGATAGCCTTTAGACGCAAGCATAACCCCTACAACCGCATCTTTTTTCCACTTAAATTGAATCGGTTGCTTCGCCTCTAAATCTAAAATGTGTTGCATCAAATCACTTTCCATTCGAGTCAACAACACTTGCGCTTCTGGATCTCCAAACCTTGCATTAAACTCAATCACCTTAGGACCCTCTTTTGTTATAATTGCGCCTATATATAGCACACCAAAAAATGAATAGCCCTCTTTCGCCATTGCTTGTGCAATTGGCTGAGCAATTTCTTTATTTGTACGTTCTATCATACCCTTATCAATATGAGGTACCGGACAGTATGCTCCCATACCACCAGTATTAGGACCTTCATCATTGTCAAACGCACGTTTATGATCTTGCGCAATACAATCAAATGGCACAGCATAATCTTGATTAACAAATGTCATAAGTGAAAATTCCTCACCTTCAAGAAATTGTTCAAATACAACTGTGCCTTTTTCTTCAGAATATAAAATATCTATTCCTTCACGTGCTTCATCGATATTATTAGCAATAATAACACCTTTACCTGCGGCTAATCCATCTTTTTTCAGTACAATTGGAAATTCACATGTGTCAATATAGGCTAATGCATCTGTTTTGTTATTTGTTTCTTTGTAAGCTGCAGTTGGAATGTCATACTTTTCCATGAGTTGTTTTGCAAATAATTTTGAACCTTCAATTTGTGCTGCAGCTTGATTTGGACCAAATACTTTTATATTTTCTGTTTGCAATTTATCGGTTAATCCTTCGGTTAATGGCTGTTCAGGTCCAATAATTACCCATGAAACATTCTGTGTCTTAGCAAAATCTACAATTTTTTCATGATTCGCTTCATCTATATCTGTATGTACTGTCGCTATATTTTTCATAGCGTCATTGCCTGGTATCACATGAATTTCATTAATAAGTGGAGACTGTTTTAATTTAAATGCTAATACATGCTCTCTACCACCTGCACCAATTACGAGTACTTTCATAAGCTACATTTCCTCCAATATTAATTAATGTTTAAAATGTCTTACGCCTGTTGTAACCATTGCAATACCATGTTTATTTGCCATATCAATAGATTCTTGATCTTTGATAGAACCACCTGGTTGAATAATTGCTTTAATACCAGAATTTGCAGCTAATTCTACCGTGTCATCCATAGGGAAGAAACCATCTGAAACCATAGCAACGTCATCGTTTATTTCAATCGCTCTTTCAATTGCAATTTGAGCAGAACCTACTCTATTCATTTGACCTGCACCAATACCCACTGTTTGTTTTGCATTACTTAAGATAACAGCATTACTTTTAACTGATGCAACAACTTTCCATCCAAGAAGCATAGCATCCCATTGCGCTTCTGTTGGCTCAACTTCTGTAACGACTGTCATGTCTTCTCTATTTAATTTGACATTATCTTTATCTTGTACAAGATAACCTCCTGATACAGAGACAAGTTCTTGTTCACTATTATCAATTGTCATATCAGTCTCTAAAAGCCTAATATTTTTCTTTTTACCTAACACTTCTAGAGCTTCTTGTGTAAATTTTGGTGCAATAACAACTTCTAAAAAGATACCATGCAATACTTCTGCCAATGATTTTTCTACAGTTCTATTCAAAGCAACAATACCACCAAAAATAGACTGATTATCTGCATCGAAAGCATGTTTATATGCCTCATCAATTGTTTCAGCAACGCCCACGCCACATGGATTCATATGCTTAACAGCAACAGCAGCAGGTTGTTCAAATTGTTTCACCAATGATAACGCTGCATCCGCATCTTTGATATTGTTATAGCTTAATTGCTTGCCATGTAATTGTTTGGCACCTGCTAAAGTATGTTTGGCATCAGATGTTCTAACAAAATAAGCTGATTGTTGTGGATTTTCACCATAACGTAAACTTTCCTTATTATCTTTAAAATAGTCTACAATCGCTACGTCATATTCATTTGTATGTTCAAATACTTTAATCATAAGTGATTTGCGATAAGCTTCATCTAATGTGCCATTTTTCAATTTATAAATCACTTCATTATAATCAGCAGGATGTACAACGGTGATAACATGTTTGAAGTTCTTTGCTGCAGCACGCAGCATCGTTGGTCCACCGATATCAATGTTTTCAATTGCATCTTCTTCTGTCACATTAGGGTTTGCAACCGTTTCTTTAAATGGATATAAATTGACAACTACCATATCTATTAAATCAATACCTTGTGCTTGCAGTTGTTCTAAATGTTCAGGTTTATCTCTATCAGCTAAAATACCGCCGTGTACAGATGGATGTAATGTTTTAACTCTGCCATCCATAATTTCTTCAAACTCTGTCAACTCTGAAATCGACTTCACAGGTAACCCGGCATTGGCTAATTCACGCATTGTTCCGCCCGTTGAATATAATTCATAATTTTGCTCTATTAATGATTGACCAAAGGTTACAATACCTGCTTTATTAGACACACTTAATATTGCTTTCTTCATTTAAATTAGCACCTCTTATTGAATGATTTTTGATATGACTTCTGGATATAATTCATGCTCTATTGCTTTAATTCTTTCTTCAAGATCAGATTTATTATCGTCCGGATAAATATCACATTGACGTTGTTCAATAATTTCTCCCGTATCCATACCACTGTCAACATAATGTACTGTTGAACCAGTTATTGTATCGCCACTTGCTAGCGCTTGTCCTATAGCATCTTTCCCTTTATATTTTGGTAATAATGAAGGGTGAATATTTAAAATGCGTTTATCATAAGCTCTTAAAATATTTTCACCTATTAATTTCATATAGCCAGCTAGAACAATCCACTCTACTTTTTCAGACGTTAACCATTCTATAATTTTACGTTCATAATCCGCTTTAGAATCAAAATTTTTCAATTCATTAATATGAACATCTAAATGATATTTGCGCGCGCGTTCAATACAATATGCATTTACTTGATCTGTATAAAGTGAGGTTAGTTCAATATTTGGTAGTTCCCCTTGTTTGATTTTAGACATAATACTTTCAAAATTACTTCCAGAACCAGAAGCAAATATAGCTATTTTGGTCAATTTTATACCCCCGTTAATTGGATTGGTTCGTTGCCTTTAACAGTTTCACCAATTTTATATGCCTTGATATTTTGACCTTTAAGTATTTCTAATGTTGATTCAACTTGGTTTTTATCAACGACTAAAGTAAAGCCAATACCCATGTTAAAAATGTTATACATTTCATCAGTTGAGATGTTTCCTTGTTCCTGTAACCAATCAAATATAGCTGGCGTAGGAAATTGCGTGACATCAATCTTGGCTGTTATCCCCTCAGGTAAGGCTCTAGGTATATTTTCATAAAAACCGCCCCCTGTAATATGGGTCATGGCATATATCTTAATAGATGATTTAACAGCTAACACGGGTTTTACATATAAACGTGTGGGTTTCAAAAAAGCATCTAAAAATGTCTGTTCTTGATTGAATGGTTCACTTAATTTAATACCTGATTGTTGTATTAATTTTCTAACTAAACTATAACCATTGGAATGTATGCCACTAGATTCAAGACCTATAATTGCTTGTCCAGGTTCAACAGATGAGCCATCAATATAGTCATCCTTTTCTACTGCACCTACTGCGAAGCCTGCTAAATCATATTCACCCTCGTGATACATTTCTCCCATTTCAGCTGTTTCTCCACCGATTAAAGCTGTATTGGTCTCTTCACAGCCATCACTTACCCCTTTGACAATTTGCTCAATGACTTCAGGAACGACTTTATTAGTTGCAATATAATCTAAAAAGTAAAGTGGTTCTGCACCTGTAGTTAAAATATCATTGACACACATTGCGACAACATCTATACCAATCGTGTCATGTTTATCGTTATCGATGGCTAATTTTAATTTTGTACCTACACCATCTGTACCTGATACAAGTAAAGGTGCTTTCATATTCAACTGTGACAAATCAAACGTAGCACCAAAGCCACCCAATCCACCAAGTACTTCTTTGCGCATTGTTCTTTGGACATGACTTGTCATTCGTTCTACCGCTTCGTACCCTGCATTAATATCGACGCCTGCTTGTTGATATGCTTTAGACATTTAAATTACCCTCTCTATCAAAGTATTGTTGATGATTTGCTAAGTATGCTTTTTGACGTTCACTTAAATGCGCTACATAATCTTGCTCATAATCATATAAACCTGCAGGATAATCACCTGTGAAACTTTCAACACAAAGTCCACTATAAGGCGCATCGCAATCAAGTCCAATAGAATCAATTAGACCTTCGACTGTTAAATAAGCCAGTGAATCTGCTCCAATATAATCACTAATCTCCTCGGGCGATTTATTTGATGAAATAAGCTCTGCCGTTGTTGAAACATCTATGCCATAAAAACTTGGAAACATAAACTCAGGAGAAGCAATGCGTACATGAACTTCCTTAGCGCCTGCGTCTTTCAACATTTGTACTATACGTTTACTCGTAGTACCTCTGACAATCGAATCATCTACTAAGACAATATTTTTATCATAGACAATATCTTTTACAGCAGATAATTTTACGCGGACGCCTTGTTCACGTAATTCTTGTGTCGGTTGAATAAATGTTCTTGCAACATATTGATTTTTAACAAGACCCATTTCATACGGCAGTCCACTCTCTTCGGCATAACCAGATGCTGCTGAAAGTGAAGAATTAGGTACACCAATAACCATGTCCGCACTTGATGCTGGACTTTCTTTCGCTAATTGTTTACCAGACTGTTTTCTAACAGCATGTACGTTTTTACCGGCAATGGTTGAATCAGGTCTAGCAAAGTAAATATACTCCATAGCTGAAATAGCCGTCGTTGTATGACGCGTATAAGATTCGACTCTGATCCCATCATCATTGATGACTACATATTCTCCAGCATGAATATCTCTTACAAATTCAGCACCTAGGACATCGATTGCACATGTTTCACTTGCAATAATATATGAACCATTTTTCATTTTACCAACAGCTAATGGTCGAATCGCATTAGGGTCAACTGCACCATATAAAGCGTCTTTAGTTAGTACCGCAAAAGTAAATCCGCCTTTTATTTTTCTTAAACTTTCTTGAAAAGCACCTTCAAATGTAGGTGCTTTACTTCTTCGTATCAAGTGCATGATAACTTCAGTATCTGAAGAAGAGTGAAAAATAGAGCCTTGATGTTCTAAAGATTTTTTTAGACTTTGCGCATTGATAAGATTACCATTATGACAAACTGCAACACTCATATCATAAAAATGATATAAAAACGGTTGAATATTCTCTATACCTTTATTCCCGGATGTTGCGTATCTCACATGCCCAATTGCATGTTGATATGTTTTAAATGATTCCATTTGTGTATCTGATATCGCATCTGTCAATAAACCTAAACCACGTTCACCTTTAAGCACTTCACCATTTGAACAAACGATTCCAGCACCTTCTTGACCACGATGTTGCAAACTGTGTAGTCCCATATAGGTTAATTGAGCAGATTCCGGATGATTCCATATGCCAAACACGCCACATTCTTCATTTAATCCGTTGCTGTCATACATTGAGGTATAGCTCCTTCCCATAAATCATTTAAATGTTTTACATCACGCACAATTTCGCTCTGTTCATTCGTCACTTTAAATTGTTGATCATTAGTCACTTTACCAATCTCAACAGCATGATCGCAGTTTAATGATTGACCATTTTTTACGATTACAATATAACGTCCTTGTGTTTCACTAAACAGTTGCGCATTCGTAACACTTAGTTTCGCCTGTAAACCAAGTTGGTAATGTGCACTGATACGAGCTAAAGTAAGCAATAAGCCACCTTTACCTACTGTTTGCACATGTGAAGCTACCCCTTCTCGAATTGCTTGTTTTATCGATTCACCTTTACGAACTTCTTCCGATAAATCAATGGATTCAAATTCATGATTCACTTGACCATACAACAATTTCTCAATTTGACTACCACCGAAATCGTCATTTGTATCACCAACAACATATAATGTATCTCCTACAGAAGGATTAAAATGATTAAGATAACTTATGTCATCGATGAGACCAACCATACCTACTACAGGTGTTGGGAATATAGATGTTTCTCTCGTTTCGTTATATAAAGACACATTACCCGAAACGACAGGTGTGCTTAAAATCTCACATGCTTCTGCCATACCTTTTGTTGAATCTGCTAATTGTTGATATATTTCTTTCTTCTCAGGTGAGCCATAATTTAAACAATCCGTCATAGCTAAAGGCGTTGCACCTACAGAAATTAAATTTCTATACGCTTCGGCAACAACCATTTTTCCACCTTCATATGGATTGTTAAATACATAGCGGGCTTCTCCATCAATCGTTGACGCAATAGCTTTATCAGTTCCTTCAACGCGCACAACAGAGGCTTGTAATCCTGGCTTAACTATCGTATTAGCACCTACTTGTTGATCATATTGTTCGTATAAATAACGCTTCGAAGCTATAGTTGGGTGTTGTAATAATTGATCAAATACGGATTCAACATCTACACTGCTATAGTCATTTTTAGTTTCATTGTATTCTGGCGACGTACCTTCAAGTACATAAACTGGCGCTTCATCAGATAAAGGTTGAACTGGAATATCGGCAAATACTTCATCTTCATAAGTTAATACGAAACGATCCGTGTCAGTTACTTCTCCAATTACTGCACTGTCTAACTCATGTTTATCAAAGAGGTCTAAGAATTTTTGTTCTGTTCCCTTTTCTACAACAAGCAACATACGTTCCTGAGTTTCAGATAACATCATTTCATACGGTGAAATACCTTGTTCTCTTGTAGGGACTTGTTCTAAACGTAAATGTAAGCCACTACCACCTTTAGCTGCCATTTCTGAGGATGATGATGTTAGTCCTGCAGCCCCCATGTCTTGGATACCAACGAGTTCATCAAATGTGATGGCTTCTAGCGTGGCTTCCATTAATTTTTTACCTACAAATGGATCACCAATTTGAACAGATGGTCGTTTGCTTTCACTATCTTCACTTAATTCTTCAGAAGCAAAAGTCGCACCATGAATACCATCGCGGCCAGTTTTCAAACCAACATAAATAACAGAGTTTCCAACGCCTTTAGCCGTCCCTTTTTGAACCATGTCGTGATCAATTATGCCTACACACATCGCATTGACGAGTGGGTTGCCATCATATCGATCATCAAACTCTATTTCTCCAGCAGTTGTAGGAATTCCTATACAGTTACCATAGCCACCTATACCTGCAACAACGCCACGTAAAAGTCGACGGTTTTGTTTTTCTGTCAATTCACCAAACCTTAGACTATTCAATAAATTAATTGGACGTGCACCAATAGAAACAATATCTCTAATAATGCCTCCCACACCAGTAGCTGCGCCTTGGTATGGTTCAACTGCAGAAGGGTGATTGTGTGACTCAACCTTAAACACAACCGCTTGGTTATCACCAATATCAACAACGCCTGCGCCTTCTCCTGGGCCCATTAAAACATGTTCACCTGAAGTTGGAAATTGTGTTAAAAAGGGTTTGGAATGTTTATAAGAACAGTGTTCACTCCACATAACTGAGAAAATACCAATCTCCGTAAAGTTAGGTTCACTACCTAAAATATCACAAACCTTTGCGTATTCTTCATCACTTAATCCCATATCCTTGTACAGTTGTTCAATTTTAATATCTTCAGAACTTGGTTCAATAAATTTAGACATTTTGTTCCCTCCAACTATTTACCATTGCTTGAAATAATTTTACGCCGCTATCTGTACCAAGAATTGGTTCAATAGCACGTTCCGGATGAGGCATCATACCACACACATTGCCCTGTTCATTGATAATACCTGCGATATCATTAAAAGAACCATTCGGATTATTGACATATTTTAATATAATTTGATTATTTGCCTCTAAACGATCATACATATCTTGAGTACAATAATAATGACCTTCACCATGGGCAACAGGATAAACTACAGTTTCATCCTCATTATATAAATTTGTGAATGCCGTATTATGATTTACCACACGCAATGATTCATTTCGACTCACGAATAAATGAGAATCATTATGTAGTAAAGCACCTGGAAGTAAACCAATTTCAGTTAGAATTTGAAACCCATTACACACACCAAGTACCGGTTTACCTTCTTTCGCAAATTGTTTTACTGCTTCTGTAATTGGTGCAACACTTGCCATTGCCCCAGAACGTAAATAATCACCAAAAGAAAAACCACCTGGTATCAGTACACCATCAAAACCGTCCAACGATGTATTTCTATAATCTACATATTCTGCTTCTACATCTGATTTCAATGCAGCATTATACATGTCTCTGTCGCAATTTGATCCTGGAAATTTCAGCACTGCAAATTTCATTATGCCTTCTCTCCTTCTTCCAATACTTTATAACTATATTCTTCAATAACAGTATTAGCAAAAAGTTTTTCACTTAACGTAATTACAACATTATGAACTGCTTCGTCAGTTGCTTCATCAACAGTCATATAGAGTACTTTACCAACTCTGATATCATTGACTTGCTTATATCCTAAATCATGTACAGCTCGATTTAATGCTTGTCCTTGTGTATCTAATACTTGTGGTTGTAATGTAATATGCAATTCAATTGTTTTCATTGTTAGAGTGCCTCCAATTTATTTAAAAAAGTTTGATATGTCTCGATAATTGATCCTGTATCTTCTCGATAAACATCTTTATCAAAATTTGTATCACTTTGTTTATCCCAAATTCGACATGTATCTGGAGAAATTTCATCAGCCAATAAAATTTCACCTTCATTTGTGCGTCCGAATTCAATTTTAAAATCGACTAATCTTAAATTCATTTTGTCCATTAAGTTCACTAATACTTCATTAATTTCTGTTGCTGCTTCTTTTAATTTTTCAATTTCACCATCATCAGCAATTTGAAGTAGTTTAATATGGTCTTCAGTGATAAGGGGGTCGTTCAAATCATCATTCTTGTAGAAAAATTCAACTAATGGTGTTTCAAATGTATGTCCTTTTTCAAAACCTAGTCTTTTTGTAATTGAGCCTGCTGCAATATTTCTAACTACAACTTCTAAAGGAATGATTTCAACCGAATTAACTAATTGTTCCGTTTCAGATATTTGCTCAATAAAATGACTATTCAAGCCTTTAGCTTTCAAATAATTAAATATACGAGAGGTAATTTGGTTATTTAAGCGCCCTTTCCCTTCAATGAAGTCTTTTTTAGCACCATTTCCAGCTGTCACTTCATCTTTATATTCAACTCGTAATACATCAGACGTTCCTGTTGAAAAAATTCTTTTAGCCTTTCCTTCATATAACAAAGACATATATTTATCTCCCTTCAAATTGTTTAAGCAACTTTTGTTCAGTTTCATTTATATCATTAGTTAACACCGTTAAATGTCCCATCTTACGATTAAATTTACGTTCGTTTTTGCCATAGATATGGACATGCCATTCAGGGTGTTCTGCGAATTGATCTTCTAATAAATCTAAATCTCTGCCTAATAAGTTCATCATAATCGCCGGTATCAATAGTGTTACTTGTTGTGGTAATTGTTGTCCTGTTATCGCCTTAATATGTGTATCAAATTGAGAATATTCGCAAGCTTCAATTGAATAATGTCCGGAATTATGTGGTCTAGGCGCAATTTCATTTACATATAATTGATTCTGTTGATCTATAAAAAATTCAACTGTAAATGTGCCTATAAAATGTATGGCTTTAATTATTTTATTTACTTCATTACGCGCTTCTTGCTCTTTATTATCTTGTACTCGCGCAGGCACGATTGTTTTAAATAGTATTTGATTTTGATGTTCATTTTCTTGTAGAGGGAAATATGTGATCTGATTGTTTGTACCGATGGTTACTGTCAAAGAAACTTCTTTACTTAAGTTTAGGTACTGTTCTGCTACACATTCTTGTGCTTGAATCAGTTGATGCGCTTCATCTAAATGAGTGGCGTCTTTAACAAGCACTTGACCTTTACCGTCATATCCACCGAAACGTGTTTTAACAATAAAAGGATATCCAATTGAATCAACCGCTTTAACTAGATCGTCATAGTCAGTTAATTGGAGGAACGGCGCTATATTACTGCCAGAATCTTGTAAAGTTTGTTTCTCCGTCAGGCGATCTTGAAGTAATTGAATCGCTTGATAGCCTTGAGGAATATTATATTTTGAAGCTAATGCTTGTAATTGATTAGCCGAGATATTTTCAAATTCGTACGTTATTACATCTGATAATGCTCCAAGTCGATCTAGTGCTATTTGGTCGTCATACGCAGCGTTGATGAACTCGTTGGCAACATACTGGCAAGGACATGATGAATCGGGATCTAACACAATCACTTTGTATCCCATTTGTTGGGCAGACTGCGCCATCATTTTGCCCAGTTGACCGCCTCCTATGATACCTATGGTTGAGCCGAATTTTAATTTACTCAAGTTCATCTTGCATATCACTCACTTTCTCAACTAAAGATTTCTCATAATTTTCCAAATTCTTTTGCACTGTTTGATTACCAATACTAAGTATTCTTGCAGCCAATATACCCGCATTTTTAGCGCCAGCTTTACCTATTGCTGTCGTTGCTACTGGAATACCACCTGGCATTTGTACGATTGACAATAGCGAATCCATTCCTTTTAAACTTTTAGACTCAATAGGAACGCCAATTACTGGTAAAGTCGTCATTGACGCAACCATACCTGGTAAATGCGCAGCACCGCCTGCACCAGCGATAATGACATCATATCCTGCATCTCTCGCTTCTCTTGAAAATTCAAACATTAATTCAGGCGTACGATGTGCTGAAACTACTTTTTTATCATACGGAATTTCAAATTGGTCTAACATCGAACAACTTTCTTTCATTGTTTCCCAATCAGAAGAACTTCCCATAATGACTACTACTTTCAAAATGAACACCCTTTCAGAAATTTGAAATGATACTACTATTAGATGTATATTACAGATATAGCATAACAAGTAAATGATGCTTTTTCAATCAAAAATCGAACTTTAATACTTTTTTTCTGTTTAATCTACGTCTTTTGGTTGTTAATTATCCCATCATTTGTGTTAATGTTAAGTAAAGTTCAAACATTCAAGGAGGATTTTTTCATGGTCGCAAAAATTTTAGACGGGAAACAAATCGCTAAAGATTACAGACAAGGACTTAAAGATCAAGTTGAAGCTTTACAAGCTGAGGGGTATACACCAAAATTATCTGTTATTCTAGTCGGTAATGATGGTGCAAGTCAAAGTTATGTCAACTCTAAAAAGAAAGCTGCGGAAAAGATTGGAATGATTTCAGAAATTGTTCATCTCGACGAATCTACTTCTGAAGCAGACGTTTTAAACGAATTAAAACGCTTAAATGAAGATGATAGTGTGAGCGGTATATTAGTCCAAGTACCACTTCCTGATCAAGTAAGTGAACAAAAAGTATTAGAATCTATTAACCCAGCAAAAGATGTCGATGGCTTCCATCCTGAAAATATTGGTAAGCTTTATATTGATCAACAAACATTTGTACCTTGTACACCATTAGGCATCATGGAACTTTTAAATCATGCCGATATTGATTTAGAAGGAAAAGACGCTGTTGTTATCGGACGTAGTCACATTGTAGGTCAACCAGTTTCTAAATTATTACTTCAAAAAAATGCTTCCGTAACGATTCTTCATTCAAGAACTAAAGATATGAAGCGTTATTTAAAAAATGCTGACATCATTGTTAGTGCTGTGGGTCGTCCTGGATTAGTAACAAAAGAAGACGTTAAAGAAGGCGCGGTTGTAATCGATGTAGGGAATACACCTGATGAAAATGGTAAATTAAAAGGTGATATCGAATACGATGAAGTTAAAGAAGTGGCAGGTGCAATTACACCCGTACCTGGTGGCGTTGGCCCAATGACAATTACAATGGTATTAAATAACACACTTATAGCTGAAAAAATGCGTAGAGGGATTGAATAAACTCGCGAGATAAAGAATCAATTTTTTTGATATTTATATAAATAAAATGCTTTACTGCTTCATTAACAAAAAACAAGACACGTTAAGTTCAATACGACTTAACGTGTCTTGTTTTTTGTTAATTTATATTATTTCATTCAATCATATAACACTTTATACACCAACACTTAATTTAGGGATAAACGATTCGAAATGAATTTTCGTTTCATCAACTTCCATTTCTTTTAAGGTAGTGATGATAGATTGAAGGAAATTAACACCACCACAAACATAAATTTCAGTATCTTTTGTTATAAATTGATTCAAATACGATGCATCCATATAACCCATTTTATGCTTATCATAAATAATATAATCGTTATTCTCTTTACTTTCAGCTATTGCCTCTAGTTTATTTGAGAATGGTATATCTGTATCATTAATAATATTTTGAATAAATTGAATTGGCGCTTCTGACTTAGCCACTTGATTAAACATTGGAATTAAAGGTGTAACCCCGATACCGGATCCAATAAATAGCTGTGGTGACTCACTGTTGACCACGGAAAACGGACCTACTGGTGCTGATAATTGAATCGTATCGCCTTCTTTGTATTCACTATGAAGTATCGTAGACACTTCCCCTTCATGTGTTGTTGTTACATCATGTTTAACTGCAAAAGTCAGTGTTTCACTATCACCTTCTACAATTGAATAATGGCGTTTAGCACGGTATGGTAGTGACGCACTCTTCACATCGACCGTGACATATTGACCTGGTTTAAATTTACTCATGTCTATTTCATCAGATTTAACTGTAAATGCTTTGATGTCTGTAGCTACAGTTTCTATATTTTTAATTACAAATGCTTGGAAACCATCCCATGCCATTGTTTTATAAATATCTTTTTCAACTTCAATAAATACTTTAGCAATTTCTCCGTATGCTTTAGCCCAAGTGTCTAATATTGCATCATCATCCGATAATTTTAAAACATTTTGGATGGCAGCTAATAAATTTTCACCTACAATATCATAACCAGCTGGCGGCACCTGTAATGCACAATGTTTAAATGCAATTTCTTTCACAACTGGTAAAATACGTGTCAAATCATCAATATTCATCGCTGCAGCTAATACACTCTGTGCTAGCGCCGTTGATTGCAATCCTTTCTTTTGGTTTGTTTGATTAAACATATTTCTTAATTCAGGGTGTTGTGTAAACATTCTATTATAGAAAAACGATGTGATTTCTACCCCTCTTTCTTGCAATACCGGAACCGTTTCTTTAATAATCGCTTTTTCTTTTTCATTCAACATAATAAGCACTTCCATTTCTTCAAATATAGCTTTATCATTTCTACTTTATTTTATTACAAATTATAGTATTTCAAAACAAATTTGTGATAAAATTCACAAAAAGTTCATTTTACTTATTTTTAACTAAAAATTACAATTATATTTAAATAAATAAGGTATATTAGGACTATAGTATGATGTAATACACAGCGCATTACAGTATAGTATAGATAAATCAATTAAAGTCTCTTCTTGGAGGTCAATAAATGAATAAACTTATACAATCGTTATCAGCAATTGGCGTTTCTGCAACTCTTGTATCCCCAAACCTAAGTGCAGAAGCCACTGACAATTCAATTCCAGAGCTTAAAGGTACGAATGATACAATCATAGATAAAGGTGAAGAATATAATCTTTTAAATGGTGTACATGCATACGATAAAGAAGACGGCGATTTAACACATAAAATTAAAGTTGATGGTAATGTTAATATCAACCAAGCTGGAAAATACAAAATTGAGTATAAAGTGGAAGATTCAAACGGCGCATCAAGTAAATCGATACGTTATATAGAAGTTAAATAAATTAAAATTCCATACATAGCAAAAATCAAGCTAAATGATAACCTTTATCACTACTTTTTTGATAAAATCACCCTTTCGCCTTAAATATGACACTTTTCACAAAATGTACACATAATTTTAACAAATCTTTGAAAGCCCACCAGACGTTGAGTTTGTTGGGTTTCTTTTAATTTTACAATATTTTTTTTCGCACAAACACTTGTAAATATTGCGTAATATCTTAAAATTGATGTTAAGCCCTACATTTGTAGTATTAGGAGGTCAAAAAAGTGTCAAAATTTAAGTCTTTGCTTCTACTCTTTGGCTCGCTAATTTTACTTAGTGGCTGTTCTAACGTAGAAGTTTTAAACCCAAAAGGGCCGATGGCAAGTGATTCGAAGTTTTTGATTATGTATTCAATTATCTTCATGCTTGTTATTATTGCCGCTGTACTTATTCTATTCACAGTTTTTCTATATAAATATAGAATTGGAAACACTGATGAATCAGGTAAGATGCACCACAATTCTTTATTAGAAACAATTTGGTTTATTATTCCAGTAATTATTGTAATTGCATTAGCTATTCCAACAGTTAATTCACTTTATAATTACGAGGAAAAACCACAGAAAGAAGACGATCCACTTGTTGTTTATGCTACAAGTGCTGGTTATAAGTGGTTCTTTAGTTATCCTGAAGAGAAAATCGAAACAGTTAACCATTTAACTATTCCGAAAGATCGCCCAGTTGTCTTCAAGCTCCAATCAATGGATATGATGACAAGTTTCTGGATTCCACAATTAGGTGGTCAAAAATATGCGATGACAGGTATGACTATGGACTGGACTTTAACAGCTAGTGAAGAAGGTACGTTCCGTGGACGTAACTCAAACTTCAATGGTGAAGGCTTCAGTCGTCAGACATTTGATGTGAATTCAGTAAGCCAAAGCAAATTCGAGGATTGGGTAAAAGATGCCAAAAAACAAAAAGTATTGGATCAAGATACATTTGATAAGCAACTTTTACCAACTACTGAAAACAAAAATTTAACTTTCAGTGGTACGCATTTAGCATTTGTTGATCCTGCAGCAGATCCTGAGTATATTTTCTATGCTTATGATCGTTATAATTTCGTTCAAAAAGATCCAAACTTTAACACTGAAGAAGAACGTACAGCAGATGTGTTAGATAAACCAGATCAACCTGCACGTAAGCCGCAAATCACAAATGCTAACTACGAACGTCATGGAATGAAAGCCATGATTTTAGGCAATAATGAACCATATGATAGTGAATTCAAAGATGAAGAATCACATAATATGGATGAAATGGAAAAAATCTCTGAAGGTGCTAAAGATGAAAAAGCATCTAAAATTGAGAAAAAAGACCATGAAAATGGAGGTGGACATTAATGAATTTTCCATGGGATCAATTACTCGTTCAAGGTAACTGGATGATAACAATGGGACAAATTGGTGCTCCTTTCGCAGTTATTGCCGTGATCGCAGTAATTAGCTATTTCAAATTATGGAAATATCTATACAGAGAATGGTTCACATCTATTGACCATAAAAAAATTGGTGCAATGTACTTAATCTGTGCGGTATTAATGTTCGTACGTGGTGGTATTGACGCGCTAATGATGCGTACGCAATTAGCCATTCCAGACAATACATTTTTAGAAGGAAACCATTATAATGAAGTCTTTAGTACGCACGGCGTAATAATGATTATCTTTATGGCTATGCCCTTCATCTTTGGTTTATGGAATGTTGTCGTACCACTACAAATTGGTGCGCGTGACGTTGCATTCCCTGTATTAAATAACGTAAGTTTCTGGTTATTCTTCTCAGGTATGATTTTATTCAACCTTTCATTTATAGTCGGAGGCTCACCTGCAGCTGGTTGGACAAACTACGCACCACTCGCAGGAGAATTCAGTCCAGGACCTGGTGTCAACTATTACTTAATAGCGATACAAATTTCCGGTATTGGTACACTGATGACTGGTATTAACTTCTTTGTTACTATACTTAGATGTAAAACACCAACAATGAAATTTATGGAAATGCCAATGTTTACGGTTACGACTTTTATTACAGCATTAATCGTTATCTTGGCTTTCCCAGTATTAACAGTTACATTAGCGCTATTTACAACTGATAGAATTTTCGACACAGCATTCTTCTCAGTTGCAAATGGTGGTATGCCAATGCTTTGGGCTAACTTCTTCTGGGTATGGGGGCACCCTGAAGTGTATATCGTTATCTTGCCAGCATTCGGTATCTACTCTGAAATTATTCCGACATTTGCACGTAAACGCCTATTCGGACATCAAAGCATGGTCTGGGCGACTGCAGGTATCGCATTCTTAAGTTTCTTAGTTTGGGTTCACCATTTCTTCACAATGGGTAATGGTGCATTAATTAACTCATTCTTCTCAATTTCAACCATGTTAATTGGTATACCAACTGGTGTTAAAATCTTTAACTGGTTGTTCACGCTTTATAAAGGTCGTATTACCTTCGAATCTCCAATGCTATTCGCATTAGGGTTCATACCGAACTTCTTAATCGGTGGGGTAACAGGTGTTATGCTTTCAATGGCGGCAGCAGATTATCAATATCATAATACTTACTTCTTAGTAGCGCATTTCCACTATACGCTAGTAGCTGGTGTAGTATTTGCCTGTCTTGGAGCTTTAATATTCTGGTGGCCTAAGATGACTGGCTTCAAGTTAAACGAAACATTAAACAAATGGTGTTTCTGGTTATTCATGATCGGATTTAACGTTTGTTTCATACCACAATTCATCCTTGGATTAGATGGTATGCCACGTCGTTTATACACTTATATGCCAGAAGATGGTTGGTGGTTACTAAACGCAATCTCAACTGTCGGTGCCCTATTAATGGCATTAGGATTTATGTTCTTAGTTGCAAGTATCGTATACAGCTTCTTCAAAGCACCACGTGAAGCAACTGGCGACAACTGGGATGGTTTAGGACGTACTTTAGAATGGGCAACTGCTGGAGCAATGCCACCTAAATACAACTTTGCTATCACACCAGACTGGAATGACTATGATACATTTGTAGATATGAAAGAACATGGTCGTCATTATTTAGACAACCATAACTATACAGATATCCATATGCCAAATAATACTCCTGTTGGATTCTGGATGGGAATTCTCTTCACTATTGGTGGATTCTTCCTTATCTTTGAAACACTCGTTCCAGCTATTATTTGTTTAATTGGTATCTTCGCAACTATGGTTTATCGCAGTTTCCAAATCGACCATGGTTATCATATACCAGCGTCTGAAGTTGCTGAAACTGAAAAACGTTTACGTGATGCACGTATAAAAGAAAGGGAGGCTGTAAGTCATGAGTCATGATGCAAACACAATTGATCAACGTTCGCATGAAGGTAATTTAAATAAACTTGGCTTTTGGGTATTCCTTACAGCAGAATTCTCATTATTCGGTACGTTATTCGCAACATTATTAACACTTCAACACGGTGGCGATTATGCTGGAAAAATGACGACTGAATTGTTTGAATTACCATTAGTTTTAATTATGACATTTGCATTATTAATTAGTTCTTATACATGTGGTATTGCAATTTACTATATGAGAAAAGAAAAAGAAAAATTAATGCTGATTTGGATGATTATCACTGTATTACTTGGTATGGTATTCGTAGGCTTCGAGATTTATGAGTTTGCGCACTACGTACATGAAGGTGTTAATCTAACTATCGGTTCTTATTGGTCTAGTTTCTTTATTCTATTAGGAACACATGGTGCCCACGTGTCATTAGGTATTGTTTGGATTATTTGCCTATTAATTCAAGTAGCAATGCGCGGATTAAATAAAGACAATGCTCCTAAATTATTTATAGTTAGTTTATACTGGCACTTTTTAGATGTTGTATGGATTTTCATCTTCACTGCCGTATATATGATAGGGATGGTGTTTAGCGGATGAATACAATAGTAAAACATACTGTAGGTTTTATCGCCTCAATCGTTTTAACGATCTTAGCTGTATTTGTAACCTTATACACATCTATGGCACTTAATGCTAAGATTACCATCATCTTTGGTTTTGCTTTTATACAAGCTGCAGTTCAATTATTAATGTTCATGCACTTAACTGAAGGTAAAGATGGTAATTTACAAACCTTTAAAGTTTTATTTGCGATTATCATTACTTTAATTACTGTTATCGGTACTTATTGGGTAATGCAAGGTGGACACTCAAGCCACTTATAATCAATATAGACTTCTCTTCTGAGAAGCCTTAGAATAAAGAGACCCCCTACGCATTCATTTGTGTAGGGGGTCTCTTTATATATTGATTTCGTTAATTTCAAAATATGTATGTTTTGTTGTTATAAATTTTTCGTATGAAAAGAAAGTACTAAATTAATCGTTTATATTAACTATGGTAAACCAAACATGCAACTGACCGTCACTTTTCCTTCTTCATATCCCCCCTATTTTCAAATAGTATTTTCATTAGATGACGCTGATTTCTAATGAAAATA
The DNA here is from genome assembly GCF_048568385.1 of Staphylococcus sp. LKG3-1. NCBI lineage: Bacteria > Bacillati > Bacillota > Bacilli > Caryophanales > Staphylococcaceae > Staphylococcus > Staphylococcus sp. LKG3-1. The sequence goes on along the minus strand of NZ_CP183796.1, from coordinate 148,303 downwards.
CTTCACGAATATTAAAAACTAACCTAGATTATTCAAAATAAATACTAATAAACTAAACTTAGGCTCTATGGAATGTCTTTACAACATTATTTGCTCATATTCCTATCAATAGTCGCTTAATTTTTCAATTGCTATACAACATTTTCTAGGTAAAACAATGTACACTATATTTAAATGATTATTTATTTTTAGGAGGAAATTCAATTATGAAACAACCTATTATCATAGATTCAGATCCTGGAATTGATGATGCTGCTGCGATTAGCATTGCATTAAATCATCCTAATTTTGATTTGCGAATGATTACTACAGTTAATGGAAATGTGGGTATTGAAAAAACAACTGCGAACGCTTTGAAACTTAAACGCTTTTTCTCGAGTACCGTTCCTGTACATAGAGGTTCCTCTCAACCATTATTATCAGAAATCGTAGATGCTAGTGCAGTACATGGTGAATCTGGGATGGGAGGATATGATTTTCCTAAGATTAATTACAATGATTTATCATCCACTCATGCTGTAGAAGCCATGCGCAAAGAACTTCAATCAAGTGAAGACCCTATTACTTTAATACCAATAGGACCTTTAACAAATATTGCCCTATTACTCTCAACCTATCCAGAAGTAAAAGATTATATTAAAGAAATTGTATTAATGGGTGGTTCGGCAGCTCGAGGCAATGTCACACCATTAGCAGAATTTAATATTTATTGTGATCCAGAAGCAGCACACATTGTATTTAACTCTGGATTACCAATTACTATGGTTGGCTTGGATGTAGCTAGAAGTTCTACACTTAGTCACGCAACGGTGAATGAATTACAAAGTTTAAACAAAACCGGTGACATGTTGCATCAACTTTTCAAACATTATAAGGGCGACGATTTTGAAAAAGGAATCAATATCTATGATGCATATACGATACTTTATTTATTACATCCTGAAAAATTTGATGTGAAAGAGGCAAATGTACAAATTGAGACCACTGGAACACTTACAAAAGGTGCAACTGTTACAGATTTTAACACGCACTTCCCTAACTGCTCAGTTGTTATGTCTATCGAAACAAACGATTTCAAAAAACTATTTATTGAAGCTTTAAAATACTGTATATAATCTTAGTAAAAAACACACGCCCATTTCCATGGCGTGTGTTTTAAAATTTCAATTAATATGATTTACCCACATGATTATAAGGTCCACCCTGTTTTAAAATCTGATTGTAAATATGTTGGATTTTCTGTTCATTATTCACGTCACTATTTTCATAATTAGTTCCTAGGATTACAATATACTTGTCATTAAAATATGACGTAAAAACTTGACCAAAAAAACCACCATTAATTCTATTTTTATCTGCAAAGGAATAAAACCCATAGCGATAAGGTTGAGGATATTTAGACGTCTTACTCTCATGTATCAGTGGTTTTGATATATGGCTGTTTAATATTCTATTATTCTGTAATCCTAAAATCAATTTTCCCATATCACTCGGCGTCATGTACAAATTACCCGCCCCATAATACTGTTCTAAAACGTTGGGATACTGTTGTAGTGGTTTGCCAGATTTACCATCCTTTTTATAACCCTTAGCCATATATGCTTGAAAATTTGAATTATCGAAAAATGCAGTGAAATTTAGATGTTGCGGTTTTGAAATTCTATCCTCAAAATTTTTCTTATACGACTTGTTTGTCACTTCTTCAATCACACGCGATAATACTAAATAATTTCCGTCGTTGTACCTATTTTTATTGTAAAATTTAGGCTCAATGCCTTTTTGTTGAATTGCATGTACCGCTTCGTTTAAATTTTTATAATTTGGAGAAGCTTTATATTTAAACAATCCACTTTTATGCAACATCAGTTGATTTAAAGTAATTGGCTGCTTCGTTTTAAACCATGGCAAATATTTAGTTACAGAATCGTTCATGTTAATTTTATTTTCGCTTTCTAATTGTTTCAACATTAATCCTGTCGCAAACTTTTGAGAAGATCCAATTAAATATAAAGTATCTGCTTGATTCTGTTTATTTTCTTGAATGTTTTGCAAACCGTATCCTTTATTTAATTTGAGTTGACCATTTTCGAACACAGTTGCAGTACCGTTAAATTTAACTTGTTCAAGATATTGATTAATCTGCATCATCTGTGGATTTTGATTATCGACAATAGTCTGTAAATGTCCCATTTGTTTATTCGTAGTTTCTTGTTTCGTCTCATTTTGTACCATTGGCGTTTCTTGATGACTACGATGATATAGCTTATAGGCGATTGTAATAATAATTACTATTAATAATATAATTAAAATGATTGTTATTTTTTTGAGTATCTTTGTTGTCATAATGTTGCCTCTATATTTGTTTAAACTATATTATTAATATAGTTTGCTTCAAACTGTTGTGTAATTTCATCAATATTTTCAACTTCAAGTGAAAAATATAATTTAATTTTTGGCTCTGTACCAGAAGGTCTTAACGCAATAAAACCATTTTCAAAAATAAATCTAATTAAATTTGTCTTTGGTAATGTTAATTTCTCAGTATGACCTGTTATCATGTCTCTAACTTCTCCAACATGATAGTCCTCAATTTTTAGTACATCCATACCACATATAGAAAATACCTGTTCATTTCTATATTGCGACATAATACTTTCTATTTTTTTAACACCGGCTTTTCCTTCAAATGTAGGCGCAAGTGTTCTGTCCTTGAAATAACCGATATTTTCGTAAATATCTTCAATTGTTTCCTTAAATGTTATACTATTTTTATCAAGTAAATTCTTATATTTAACTAATAATGGTACCATTTGTATAGCATCTTTATCTCTTGAAATAGGTTGTGCTAAGTACCCATGACTTTCTTCAAATGCAAGCAGTAATTGCTTATCATCATCTTTCTGTTTGTGTTCTATTAAATCTGAAATATATTTAAAACCTGTCAGAACATCGTTAACTTCTACATTGAGAGATGTTGCTAACCTTTCTGCTAGCTCGCTCGTAACTATTGATTTGATCATATATTGCGGCGTACTATCTTCAGTTAAATCTTGGAACCTTAATTTCATTAATAATAGCCCTATTTCATTGCCATTAAAATATCTAAAATCATTATCACCATAACGTTCTATAAATCCTAATCGATCCGCATCAGGATCAGTTGCAATAATAAGCTGTGCATCTGTTTTATCTGCTAGCTGTTTGCCAAGTGCAAAAGCTGCTTCATCTTCAGGATTAGCAATAGCTACTGTTGGAAAATTACCATTAGGTTCTGACTGTTCTTTTTCTATAACAAAATTATGATAATCTAATTCAGTTAAAATGTCAGATACCAAAGGTAGGCTCGTACCATGTAAACTCGTCAATATGACTTTTGCGTCATGTGCATCTATTGATCCTACTAATGACTTAACTTCTTTTTTATAACTTTCTGTTACTTCATTCGACATATATTTTATTTTACCGTTTTCTACGAACGCATTAAAATCACCTTTTTCAATATTTAACGGAGTTTCAATTGAATTTATATATTCACTTAATTGCTCTGAAGCTTCAGGTAATAATTGGCCACCCTTTTCATTATAAATCTTTATACCATTATAATTTTTAGGATTATGACTTGCTGTAATCATGATGCCTGCATTTACTTGTAGATGTCTTACGGCAAAGGATAATTCTGGTGTCGATTTATAATTGTCTGAAATAATAGCTGTGATACCATTATTTGCCAACACACTTGCCATCTCTTGTGAAAATGCTTTTGATAAAAATCTTGTATCAAAATGTATGACAACAGATGCGTCATCAACATTATGATTTAAATATTGAGCTAATCCTAGCGCTACTTTGCGGACTGTAAAAGCATTTAACCTTGCTGGTCCTAAACCAAATGTACTTCTAATACCTGCAGTACCAAATGATAAGACCCCTTCAAAACCAGCATTCTGTTCTTCTTCTGTTTGTGTTTCGTAAAAATCCTTTACTAAACTTTCATTTATATTTTCTAACCAAAGTGCTTTCACTATAATATTTCCTCCTCAAATCATTCATTCCTAGTACGTTTATTCTATCTTTATGCTGGAATATGATTAAATTTGTTTCAACGCTTGCTATATTTAAGTACAAAGGCAATCTAAAATTTCTAACATCTTTTAATTATAATCGTCTACAAGATGATATTTCCAATATATATTATATCCTATGTCTTTAAATAAATCATATTTTATCAAATGACATTATTGTGATACTATTTTTATATTTATTAACCTTGCCACTTTCAATGATTTAAATCATTTCATAAATGATGATTTGATTAAATACAGTCATATTTACTTAATCATACATGACAAGTGCATTGTATATTTATGATTAACACATAACTTCTGCGTGCATATTGTTTCATCATTTTATTACACATTGCCAATAAAATTACAATTAACAACTTCATAGTTGATATTTTTTAGTGATAGTAATAAAATTATAATTTATAGTGCATTTTCTTCTTTACAAATAATTTACAAAGTTAAAAAGAAGTATAATCAAAATATAAATATAGTTACATGTACAAAAAATCTAATAATTTGGGAGCTTCAAACATGAATAAATTTTTAAAATATTTCTTAATATTTCTTTCATTAGTTCTTGTCGTTGTTCCAATTATTTTTGCGATCATATTGCTAAAATCTTCTCAAGGCGCTTTTGAGTCTTCCTTTAATGATAGTGATTCCTCTAGGAAGTCAAATATACGTGACTCTAAAGTAAATCCTTCAAAAGATCCTATATCTATCCTATTTTTGGGAATTGATGATAATAGTGGCCGTGAAAAAAATGGACAAACAGCTGAAAAATCTAGAACCGATGCAATGATATTATCTACTTTTAATGCAGATAAGGAACAAATTAGAATGTTAAGTATTCCGCGTGATACAATCAGCTACATACCAAAAGTTGGTTATTATGATAAAATTACGCATGCACATGCATACGGAGGCCCTACTGCTTCAATGGACTCGGTAGAGGCTACATTAGATTTACCAGTCGATTACTATGTCAGAATTAATATGGAAGCGTTTGTTGATGCAGTTGATGAATTGGGCGGCATTAAATATGACGTCCCTTACAACATTAATGAACCAAATACAAACGATACTGGTAAAATTAAAGTCAAAAAAGGCTATCAAAATCTTAATGGCGATGAAGCATTGGCTGTAGCTCGAACACGTCATCAAGACTCAGATTTAAAACGTGGTCAGAGACAAATGGATTTAATTAAAAAACTATTTGCAAAAGCACAAAAAGCAGACTCATTTAATAAACTAGATGATGTTGTTGAAATTGTCGGAAAAAATGCCAAACATAATTTAAGTTATGATGAAATAAAAGTACTTGCTACTTCTTATTTAAAAGATGATATAAAAATAAAAAGTTCACAACTTGAAGGTGACGATGATTATTTAAATGGCATTTATTACTATAATCCAGATATAAAAAATATCCTGTCAACGACAAATATGTTGCGAAGTGACTTAGATTTACCTAAAATTAAAGATAAAGATGAATTATTAAATCAACGCGTGATTGATTATTATGGTACACTCGTACCATTAACCGAGTTAGATGATAGTCTTCTAACGAAATCACAAAAAGATAGCTCGGAAGATGAAAATAGTAATGAAAATCAATCAAATGAGAACGACAATAGCAACTCAGAAACAAATAACGCTGAAGATTATAATGATCAGCAACAAACGGATCAGTTTGGTAACGAACAAAATAACGTGAATCAACCCCAGAACGATTCTAATCAACAACAAAACGATCCTAACCAACAACAAAACGATCCTAACCAACAGCAAATTGATCCAAACCAACAACAGAACGCTCAAGAAGTACCAACGAATCAATATTAATCTAGAAAGGAGCTCGTACGTAATATGTCACGCAAAACTTATGAAAAACTAGCACATGTGAATGGCATGTTTAATGTTTTAGAGCAGCAATTGATTCACAGCAAAGATATGGCGCTATTCAGAAATGAATTTTTCTACGTTAATCATGAACATCGTGAGAATTATGAGGCCTTACGCATTTACTATAAAGATAGTGACCTTAATCCTGTAGTTGATGGTGCGTGTTACATCGTTGCACTCCCAGAAATATTTGAAAAAGTTGATGTTTTTGAATCTGAGTTACCATTTACTTGGGTATATGATCAAAATGGTATCACTGATACTATGAAGCAAATCAGTGTACCTATCCAATACTTGATTGCTGCAGCGTTAGAAGTAACCGATGTAAACCTATTCAAACCTTCTGGCTTTACCATGGGAATGAATAACTGGAATATTGCACAAATGCGTATTTTTTGGCAGTATACAGCAATCGTAAGAAAAGAAGCACAATAAATTCAAATAACTCTACCCTACCATCTATTTTATGGTAGGGTATTTTTAATATCTAAAATGAGAAAAGAGGTAAATATATGTTTAATATTGTGACTACACCTAAAATGATGGACGATGCATTAGAAATTCGTAAAGAAGTATTTGTGAAAGAACAAGGTGTTCCATTAGAAAATGAAATTGATCAATTTGAAGACGTTGCCACTCATGTCATTGGTTATGATTCAAATCATATACCTTTTGCTACTGGAAGATTTCGTCCTGTAAATGATAGTGTAAAAATAGAACGTGTAGCTGTTAGAGCGACGCACCGTAAATCAGGATATGGTCAATTACTTATGCAATTTCTTGAAACATCTGCAAAACAACAAGGTTATAATAAATTGGCGTTAAATGCACAATATCATGCCAAGCCCTTTTATGAAGCGCTTGGTTATAAATCTACTGGTGATATCTTTATGGAAGAAAATATCGAACACATTGCTATGACAAAAATAATTTAAAAATTTTTCATCCGAATATTACAGTTATTCTTCATTTAAATTTTGTAATATTTCAGAAAGTGTAATATTTTAATATAATGTAAATTAGGCGTTATAACGCTTTTCTATTAGCTTTATAATTTTTTAATACTGGCTTTAGATTAATTTTATATTACAAAACAGTAAAAACCAGCCTCTAGGTCTTTCGTCGTATTATAATAGGATACAAAAATATATAGTTAAAGGGGCAGTTAAATGGCTAAGAAAAAGAACACTTATAAGGTACCTTCGATTGTAGCACTTACATTAGCAGGTACAGCTTTGACAACTCATCATGCTCAAGCAGCAAGTAATACACAAGATCAAACTCCGAATAAAAATGTATTGGATGATGAAAAAGCACTTAACCAAAGCGAACAAATTAAATCTGAAATTAGCAAACCAACAACTAACATTTCAGGTACACAAACATACCAAGACCCTACACAAGTAAAAGATGCATCTTCAAATGAAGATACAAATTATGATGCACAGTTAGATGAGTTGAATGATCAAACTTCTGAACAAACATCAAATCAAGATACATATAATCAGGAGACAGACGTTCAAGAAGATCAACAAGATGTTTCATCAGATAATGACACGAAATCTTTAGATACTGAGCAAACTTCTGTTGAAGATAACAACCAAGAGAATGAAGAAAACAACACTGACTCAATACAATCAGAAACAAATTCAACTAATGAAGCATCACAGACATCTAATGATGTGAGTTCGAATGCTGAAGAAACAAATACAGATGAAAATTCGTCTGATGTAGCAAATCAAAATGAACCTGTTGCTCAAAATGACAAAGCAGAAACTTCTAATGAAGACGTTGCTTCTTCTGACGTTAAGCAAGACGGCACTCATAGTGACGATAACGCTTCTGATGACGTAACAGATCAAAACGAATCTGTTGCTCAAAATGATAAAGCAGAAACTTCTAATGAAGACGTTGCTTCTTCTGACGTTAAGCAAGACGGCACTCAAAGTGACGCTAACACTTCTGATGTAGCAGATCAAAATGAATCTGAAACTCAAGATGACAAAGCAGAAACTTCTAATGAAGACGTTGCTTCTTCGGACTTTAAACAAGATGACACTCAAAGTGACGATAACGCTTCTGATGATGTAAAAGATCAAAACGAATCTGAGACTCAAGATGACAAAGCAGAAACTTCTAATGAAGACGTTGCTTCTTCGGACTTTAAACAAGATGACACTCAAAGTGACGATAACGCTTCTGATGATGTAAAAGATCAAAACGAATCTGAGACTCAAGATGACAAAGCAGAAACTTCTAATGAAGACGTTGCTTCTTCGGACTTTAAACAAGATGACACTCAAAGTGACGATAACGCTTCTGATGATGTAAAAGATCAAAACGAATCTGAGACTCAAAATGATAAAGCAGAATCTTCTAATGAAGATGACGTTGCTTCTTCTGATGTTAAGCAAGACGACACTCATAGTGACGCTAACGCTTCTGATGATGTGAAAGATCAAAACGAATCTGAAACTCAAAATGATAAAGCAGAAACTTCTAATGAAGACGTTGCTTCTAGTGATAAACAAGGCGACACTCATAGTGACGCTAACGCTTCTGATGATGTGAAAGATCAAAACGAATCTGCCACTCAAGATGACAAAGCAACTTCTAAAGAAGATGACGTTGCTTCTAATGACAAGCAAGATAATGCCAAAGTATCTACATCATCTAAAGAAGCTTCTACAGCAGAAAACAAAGTACAACCAGCTACATTTAGTGCAAAAGTAACACCTAAGCTTAGAGTAGCTACTACTAGTGCTAATACTGCAGTAGCAACACGTTCTGCAGTAACTAAAGAAGCAACAACACGTGCGGCATTACCTAAATATTCACCAAAAGTTAATTCATCAATTAATAACTATATTCGTAAAAATAATTTTAAAGCACCAAATTACGAACAAGATATAGCAAATTACTTACCTCAATATAATTACCGTTATGGCAAACCTGAAGGTATTGTAATGCATGATACTGCTAATGATAATTCAACTATCACTGGTGAGATTAACTATATGAAGAATAATTACACGAGCGCTTTTGTTCATGCATATGTAGATGGTGATCGTATTATTGAAACTGCAAATACTGACTACTTAGCATGGGGTGCCGGTCCACAAGCAAATGATCGTTTTATACATGTTGAATTAGTTCATACGCATGACTATGACTCTTTTGCACGTTCAATAAATAATTATGCAGACTACGCAGCAACTAACCTACAATATTATGGTTTAGTCCCAGACAGTGCTGAATATGATGGTGTTGGTACGGTATGGACTCACCAAGCAGTCAGCAATTATTTAGGTGGTTCTGACCACTCTGACCCTCATGGTTACTTAGCAGCACATAATTATAGCTATGATGAACTTTACGATTTAATTTATGAAAAATATTTAATTAAAACTGGTCAAGCAGCAGCATGGGGTACTACTTCTTCTGGCAGTACAGGTGGTACTGGTGGTACTGGTGGTAGCACTGGTTCTGGAAACACAGGCACAACTACCCCATCAAAATCAGGTACCGTTAAAGTTACTGAAAATAATGGCGTAGGCCGTATCAACTCAAAAAATGATGGTTTATATACAACCGTTTATGACCAAAAAGGTAAAAAGACTGATCGCGTAAACCAAACACTTAAAGTAACTAAATCTGCTACTTTAGGTAAAGAACAATACTATTTAGTTTCTGACTATAACAAAGGCACTTTAATTGGTTGGGTACATCAAGGTGATGTGAGTTATAACGCCGCTAAAGCCGCTGCAAAAATCAATAAAACTTATAAAATTAATCCTGGAGAAGTGATTTATACAGTTCCTTGGGGAACAAGTAGTCAAAAAGCAGGTTCTGTTTCAGGTAAATCAGCTCAAACATTTAAAGCAACTAAGCAACAACAAATTGGTAAAACAAACTATATTTATGGTACTGTAAATAATTTAACTGGATGGGTTAGCTTAAGTAAATTAACGGCACCACCTACGACGCCAAGCAAGCCGTCTACGACTGCCAAGTTAGTTGTATCTAATTTAACTAATCAACAAGGTACAGTTGCTAAATCTAATCATGGTGTATATACATCTGTATATGATAAGCAAGGTGTACAAAAATCATATGTGAATGGTCAAACATACAAATTAAGTAAAAAAGCAACTTTAGGTAGCAATGCATTTTATTTAATTACTGATAATAAAACCAATACTAATTTAGGTTGGATGCAAACTGGAGATATAACAGTTAAAGAGACTGCTAAGAAACCAGCAGCAACTCAAACACAAACTGTAAGTAAGATTGGTCAATTAAATGCTACTAACTCTGGAATTAAAACAACAGTTTATGATCCAAAAGGTAAAGATGCATCTAAATTCTCAGGTAAAACATTTACTGTTACTAAACAACGTACACAAGGCAATAACACATATGTCTTAATCCAAAATACAAATCAAAACACACCAATCGGTTGGGTTAATACAAAAGATATCAATACACGTAACTTAAGTAAGACAACGGCTAAAAATGGTCAATATACTGTTAAAGCTACAAATAATGGTCTTTATGCTGTCCCTTGGGGTACAAAATCACAACAACTAGATACTTTAAAAAATGTAAAAAACAATCAATTTAATGCATCAAAATCAGTCTACGTTGACAAAGATGAATATATCTACGGTATTGTTAATAATAAAACTGGTTGGATTGCTGCAAAAGATTTAAATAGTACCACGAAGACACCTAGCGTTACAAAATCAGCTGTAACACCTATAAAATATGATTACATCATTCATAACCAAAAAGGTAGTTATTATATTGATCCATTAACAGGAAAAGCTGCTGGTTCATTGAAAGACTTTTATGAAGGTATTTTCACTGTATTTGAAAAACAAGTCATTAATGGTGTCACTTGGTACCATGGTAAATTAGCTAATGGTAAAGTCGTTTGGGTAAAAGAAGATGACTTACGTAAAGAATTAGTGAAATATTACAAATCAGGTCTTACACTTGATCAAGCATTTGCTATCCAAAAAGGATTGAAATTCAAACCACAAATTCAACATACAGCTGGTAAATGGCAAGATGCTTCTGCAACTGAAATTAAAAATGCTATGGATTCTAGCAAATTAATTAAAGATCCAACTCAAAAATATCAATTCTTACGTTTAGATAAATCACAAAATATTTCTTCAGCTGATTTGGATAAACTATTAGTTGGTAAAGGTATTTTAGAAGGCCAAGGTGAAGCATTTAGCGAAGCTGCCAAAGCGTATAATATCAATGAAGTATATTTAATTTCACATGCCCTACTTGAAACTGGTAATGGTACATCTAAACTAGCTAATGGCGGAGATGTTGTTAACGGTAAAGTTGTAACTAATGGCAAAGATAAATACTATAATATGTTTGGTATTGGTGCTGTTGACAGCGATGCTGTTAAACAAGGTTTCGCTACAGCCAAAAATAATGGTTGGAATACTGTTAAAAAAGCAATTGTTGGTGGTGCTAAATTCATCGCTGGCTCATATATCAATCAAGGTCAAAACACACTTTACAAAATGCGTTGGAACCCTGAAAATCCAGGTGTTCATCAATATGCAACAGATGTAGCATGGGCAGCACATAATGCTACACGTATTAAAGGGTTTTATGATTCAATGGGTAAATTAGGTAAATACTTTGACGTAGATACTTATAAATAATCGCACTACTTTTTAGAGGCATTATTAAATGTTTATCAGCTTTACCTGTATCCCAATTTTTGGTATTTGATGACTAAAAAGTAAAAATCACTTTATGCTTTATAAATAACAAAAGATATTAAACGAAGCGTAGGTAATACATCACTTTTCAAAAAAGTGCTATATATCACCTACGCTTCGTTTATTTTATATTTCATTTAATAAAATATGTATGATGTGCATTTAATTTTTTTAATAACTGATTTAAGCTTTCAATATCTTTAGCTGTTAAATTTTGACATCGTGCTTCGATTAGCGCTATCCTAACTTCATTTATTTGTTCGACTAAAGCTTTTGACTTCTCTGTCACCATTAAATCTTTGCATCTCATATCCTTATTGGATTGTTTGCTCGTGATATAACCCATTTGACATAACTTCTTGATCCAACGTGATACGATAGATTGTTCTTTATTAATCTTCATTGTTAAATCATATTGAGATAACTTTTTATAATTATATAAAATTCTTAGCATCTCCAATTGCTCTGAAGTTAAATCTGTACGTTGTCCAAATCGTCTACTTACTAAATTAAGATCATTGCTCGTCAGTGTAATTAATTGTTCTAGTTGTTTATACATGTTGGTCATCTCCACTACTTTAAATTAAATTCTTAAGAGGTTAAATACACTATTTTATTTTCTAATATTATAATAGTATTCTTCCTAATATACAATGATAAAAGACAAATTGTACTATTTTGTTGCATTTCTCATATGTTTTATAATAAATTAGAAGTAGCGCATATAAAATTTATCGCATATATAAAAGGAGCAAAATAATGTCACAATTGAAAGAGAGAGATTACTTTTTCGATAATGCTAGAGCAATGTTAATCTTTCTTGTTGTGTTTGGCCATTTATTACAGCCATATACAGAAGCCAGTAAACATCTTTCTTCATTGTATTTAACAATATACAGCTTTCATATGCCGGGCTTTTTATTTATTTCTGGTTATTTTGCAAAAAAAGCAGGCCAAGCTGGTTATTTAGAAAAAGTCTCTAAAAAACTATTAATTCCTTACGTTGTTTTCTTTGGCTTTTTCTCTTTTTACTATTATTTAACTGGTAAAGAAGATAGTGTGAAATTTGATCCATTCGATCCAGTATTTGCATTATGGTTTTTACTTACATTATTCTTTTTCCACGTTATATTAGTAATCGTGAAGGACTATAAACCATACTATGTTTTACCGATTGCCATAATTATCTCATTATTTGCGGGTTATTCATCAAATATCGATAATTATCTAAGCTTTTCAAGAACCATCATGTTCTTTCCAATATTTTATTTAGGTTATCTGTTTACGAATAAGCATATCCAAACTTTAAAAAATAAAAAACTTGTTCCAATCTCTATCATCATTTTGATTGTATTTTATGTTACTTATACATATCATCCTATTAATGCAGATTGGTTATTAGGTGACTCACCCTATATGTCACTCGAAGGTAAACAAGACTTATACAGTCCTATTAAAAGGTTATTACTTTATTTCATAATTTTAATAACACTTTTCTCTTTCTTAAATCTAATACCAGAAAAAGAAAAGTTTTACACTTATATTGGACGTAGAACAATGTATGTTTATTTATTACATGGTTTAGTCATCGGGGTTATACGTGGATTCGGTATTTATCCATTTAAAGATTCAGTATCGATATTAACTTATGTCTATTTACTGCTCTTTACGACGATTATTGTCTATGCATTATCAACACGTTTTGTATCAAAATGGACAAATCCAATTATTAATCTACAATCCCCTTCTAAATTCAAAGAATAAAGGTACTGTGAAACGCGATATGATATATTTAAAGTAATGATGCGTAACCATTAATTAACGCAATCGCTTTATAGCAAGTATCATTAAAAAATAAGCATGATATAAATTTTTGCTATCCATTATAACTTTATATCGACATGCTTGTGGAGCGAGAATCAAAAGCCAAAGCTATCTTTGATTCTCGCTCTAACTCTACATATAAAATTAAATTTGGTATTTTTAAATCTTGAGGTGATTTATACAATGAAACTATCATTAAATAATAATTCAAAACATTTAAGTGCACCAAGTATTCGTCAATTTTCAAGCCGTATTAGCGGTATAAAAGACTGTATTAATTTAACAATTGGTCAACCAGATTTTCCAATGCCTGATGTTGTTAAATCTGCTTATATCCAGGCAATAAATGAAAATCAAACAAGCTATTCACATAATAAAGGTCTAGAGGAAACAAGAAATGCAGTTAGCCAATATTTCCATCAACGTTATGGATTTAAATATAGTTCCGAAGAAATTATTATTACCAACGGTGCTAGTGAAGCATTAGATACTGCATTAAGAAGCATCATTGATGAAGGTGATGAAATATTAATACCAGGTCCAGTATATTCTGGCTATATTCCACTTATCAAAACATTAGGTGGCGTGCCGGTTTATATTGATACCACAGAGACGAATTATAAAGTCACACCTGAAGCTATAGAGGCACATTTAACTGCGAAGACCAAAGCCATATTACTAAACTACCCTACTAATCCAACGGGCGTCATTTTGAACCACAATGAGGTTCAAGCACTAACTGAAACTTTAAAGCATATGCCTATATTTGTTATTAGTGATGAGATATATGCTGAAAACACTTTTACTGGCAAACATACATCATTCGCTGAATTCCCATCTATTAGAGAACAATTATTATTAGTTGGTGGTTTAAGTAAATCTCACTCTGCTACAGGTATTCGCATTGGATTCTTAATAGGTCCAGAATATCTTATTGAAAAATTAACTTTTATGCATGCCTACAATTGTATTTGTGCAAATGTACCAGCACAAATTGCTTGTATCGCTGCATTGAACGAAGGACTTGAAGCACCACAATATATGAACGAAGCATATATTGAACGCCGTAATTTCCTTATACAAAAACTTGAATCATTAGGTTTTGAACTCGATGCCAAACCTGAAGGTGCTTTTTATATTTTCCCAAGTATTCAACGCTTTACAGAAAACGATTTTGACTTTTGTGTAGATGTTCTGGAAAATGCTCATGTTGCAATTGTACCTGGTTCATCTTTTACTGATATTGGAAAGGGGCATGTTCGTATATCTTACGCATACGAACTTGATGCTTTAAAAGAAGCCATGAGAAGATTAGAAGATTACCTTAAAAATAAATATAATTAAAATAAAAACCGAGTAAAAGTTATGTCTATTAATAACTTTTACTCGGTTTTTTTATAAACAAGTGCTGCTCGTCAGCTATTCAATCCTGTTATATTTATCTTTCTTCATCATTTATATATATATTTTGTTCAGCGAACGTTTTTAAAATTTCATGATAAGCAAGAGAATCTTCCCTCTTCATATTAAACTGTTGAATGACATCCTCTGATATTTTTGGAAAATGATCTTTCAATTCTAATCCTTTTTCAGTTAATCGAACCTTCACTCTGCGCTCATCTTCTTCCGTTCTCATACGCTCAATAAGTGATTTTTTTTCTAAACGTTTAATAATTGGACTGATTGTACCTGAATCTAAATAAAGTTCATCACACAAGGTTTTAATATATATAGGTTTATCATTTTCAATATAAAGTAAGACAATATAATTCGGAAAGCTAATATCAAATTGCTTTAAATACTTATTAAATCTATTTACTACTTCTTTGCTAGTAATATAAAATAAATAGCACATTTCTTTTCTCATTTGATCATAATCGTTTGAAGTCATCTGTCTCCCCCAATCTATTAATAATAATATTAATAGATGTTTTAATAATAGTCAAATTTAATAATTAATTGTAAAAAAGTTTTCACATATAAAGGTATACCACCATTTATTATTTTGAAAAGAAACACTAAAAAATTAAGGTAAATATTTTGAATTTACATTCTAAAATTTTTAACTATCTCACAATAACAAATCATAATCTATCAATATTAGTACGCTTGAATATTAATATTATTATTAATTATTAAATACAATTGATATTCTAAAATTAATAAAAAAGAGCCTGGCACATGTCAAAATGTCCAGACTCTTTTCTTAATTACCAGTAGATATAAAGTACAACTTAGAACTACTTTCACATTTTATGTGAATTAGTAGTTCTTATGCATGAGGTTAGCTCAAGTAATCCTTATACACTACTTTCACATCCTAAATTTTTATGGGAATTTAGGGAATTGATCAAAATCAGGATCACGTTTTTCTTTAAACGCATCTCTACCTTCTTTAGCTTCATCCGTTGTGTAATAAAGTAAAGTAGCGTCTCCTGCCATTTGTTGTAAACCAGCTAATCCATCCGTATCAGCATTCATAGCTGCTTTTAAGAATCTTAATGCTGTAGGAGAATGTTGTTTCATTTCTTGACACCATTGTACTGTTTCATCTTCAACTTGATCTAAAGGAACAACCGTATTGACTAAGCCCATGTCCAATGCTTCCTGAGCATTATATTGACGACATAAGTACCAAATTTCACGTGCTTTTTTATGTCCTACGATACGAGCTAAATAACCTGAACCATAGCCAGCATCAAACGAACCTACTTTAGGTCCTGTTTGGCCAAAAATAGCATTATCAGCAGCAATTGTTAAATCACATACAACGTTCAATACGTTACCGCCACCGATAGCATAACCTCTAACCATTGCAACTACAGGTTTAGGGATTACACGAATAAGTCTTTGTAAATCTAAAACGTTTAAACGTGGAATTTGATCATCGCCTACATAACCACCATGGCCACGGACTTTTTGGTCTCCGCCAGAACAAAACGCTTTATCTCCTTCACCTGTCAAAATAATGACAGAAATACGTTGGTCGTCACGTGCTCTTGTAAATGCATCAATCATTTCTTGTACCGTATTTGGTGTGAATGCATTACGTACTTCAGGACGATTAATTGTAACTTTTGCAATACCATCATATAATTCATATTTAATTTCTTTATATTCTCTAATTGTTTCCCACTGTCTAGTCATTTTGCTCCTCCTTATTAATAAAACCTATTACTATTCTATCAAATTCTGCCATTTCTTCCACATGAATTGTATGTCCACTATTAGCAACAACATGCATTTCAAAATTTGGCATAACTGAAATGATATTTTTAGCTATTTTACAGAACTTACCATCTAATTCACCTGCTATGATACACGTTGGTATTTGAATTTGATTTAATTGTGGCCATAAGTTCGGCATTTGTCCAGTTCCATAATCACGCAAAGCTTTGGCTAAACGCATTGGATTTTGACGTAATCTCATATCACGAATTGCGTTTCTTGTTGATTTATCTAACTCATACTGCGTATAAAACAATGGTAATTTTTCCCAATCATTCACAAACACCTCTAAGCCAGCTATTTCAAGCACTTTTGCTCTTGCTTGATCAACTAGCTGTCTTTCTTGTCGCTCATCAATGTTTTCAATTCCAGGAGATGTACTTTCTAGTATAAGCCCTGTTAATTGCGCTTGACCATATAAAGCATAGTAAAGTCCAATTCTACCACCCATGGAATAACCATGTAAGTAAATTTGATAATTTGTAAATAATCGCAACGTTTGATCTAACTCATGACTAATAAAAGGAAAATCCCATTTATGCTCTAAATCAGACTGATCTGCACCATGACCTGGTAAATCAATAGTTAAAATATTTATATTTTTATTTAGACTATAAATATGTTGATCAAATGTCTGTTGATCACTAATAAAGCCATGCAACATGACTAACAATTTGTCTGTTGGGACGGTTGATTGATGAAATTTATAATGTAACATCGATAATATCACTCAACTTTTTATAGAGTTTAAGATGTTGCTGTTTGTTATTTTCTCGATGTGTCATGATTTCGTAAATATGTGAACCAAATTGCGATAAATCTGCATATTTAAAGGCTTCAATCGTATCAAATCGATCAAATGCAAAATCATATAATAACGCCGTATGTTCAAAATTCAATCCAGTTGGTGTACCGAACAATCTTTCAAAATATGCATCTGCCTCATTTTTTTGAGGTAAATATGAAAAGATACCGCCACCATCATTATTAAGTAAGACGATATTGAGTTGTATATCATTCAATTTAGACATTAATAAGCCATTCATATCATGGTAAAATGCTAAATCTCCAATCAACAATGTAATCTTTTTATGCACGGCCATACCTAACGCCGTAGATGTGACACCATCTATACCGTTCGCACCACGATTCGCGAATACTTCTGCCTCACAATCAATAAATAGATTATCAACATCACGAATTGGCATACTATTGCTCACAAACATAGCATCATCCTTGGTTAATTTATCTAATACATTACCCACATAAGCAGCTTCATCTGTAGCAGTTCTTAAATGATCTTTGATTTCTACTATTGCATGTTTTTCCACTGTTTGCCATTTCTCTAACCATTGCTTACGCTCAACTGTTGGCATCTCTGATAATTGTCTAAAGAAATCATTAGCAGACATTTCATATGATACGTGTGGGGTGATCGGAAATGCATCCGGACGATCATTATTTTGTACTAATATTTGGAATGCTTCTGTTACTTTTAACCATTGATTTAATTTTTTCGAAATTACAGGTTTACCAACACGAATGACAAAATCAGCCTCTAATTCTAAACCTGATCTCAACAATAGATCATAAGTCGTAACCACATTCGGATGGTGTTCACGTCTTAATTGACTCAATGGATCAGCTAAAATTGGCATATCATGGATTGTTGAAAATGTAAGAATTTGATCCACATCTTGATGTTGCATATCACCAACAATGATTAAACCTTTTCTTTTTTTCATCATTGCACTAATTTCATTTAAACTCGTTGTTTTTTGATAGTGTGGCAATATCTTTGTATCTGAAGTTAACCATTCTACTTTTTCAGTATTTGGTGTTAATGGTTCTCTAAAAGGTAAATTAAGATGTATGGGTCCTCGATGTGGGCCATAAAGAAATTGACTCGCTTTTTGCAATTGGAATTTAATTGTATTCGCCATTATATCTTCATTATCATTCTTTTCAGCAATTGGAAAATCAAACTGATACTGCACATAATTAGCAAACATATTCGTTTGATTTATTGCCTGAGGTGCACCAATGCCTCTTAATTCATGAGGTCGATCACTTGTAAGTACAACTAATGGTAAGTGACTCAAACTGCTTTCGGAAATCGCAGGTGTATAGTTAGCAGCTGCACTTCCTGATGTACAAAGGATAGCGACTGGTTTTTCACTACCTTTCGTCAAACCCATTGCAAAAAAGGCTGCACTTCTTTCATCTGGATGAATCCACGATTTCAATTTGGGATGCGCTTCTATAGCAATTGCTAGTGGTGTAGAACGCGATCCAGGACTTATAACTACTTCTCTAATGCCATAAGCATATAATTCAGAAACAATTGTAAAGACCTGCTTTGTTAATGCATCTGTATGATTATTCATATTCCTCGACTCCTAAAGCTTTCATCATAGGGTTAAATTTAACTGCAGTTTCTTCGACTTCACTATCCGCATCAGAATTTTTCACAATGCCACAACCAGCAAATAATGTGGCCTGGTTTTTCTTAATTAGCATGGATCTAATTGCTACAATAAACTCGCAATCATCATTCATATCTATATATCCAACAGGTGCACCATATAATCCACGCGTACCGAATTCATTTTGTTCAATGTATTCAATTGCTTCAGCTTTTGGATAGCCTCCAAGCGCTGGTGTTGGATGTAAATTGTCTAACAATCCAATATATGAATCATTTTCTAATTGACCCTTAATTTTTGTATATAGGTGATATAAATGATCATTGGTTAATATCTGCGGTGTTTCGTTAAAAGTAATATCTCTAACATAAGGTGCTATATCGTTTAATATACTTTCTACTACGAAACGATGTTCGTTTAAATTTTTATCATCATTTAAGAAAGCCTGTATATTTTCTTTATCTACTTCATCTTGATGTGTACGTTTGATTGTTCCAGCAACAGCCTTGGTAGATAATATACCATTGTTAACTTCCATTAATTGTTCCGGTGTTTGCGAGAAGAATATACTATCCTGTGACTCTAAGACAAATAAGTAACTATTATGTTCACCTTGTGATGCTTTTTGTAAGATATACGGTATATTGATATTTTTATCAAACATAACCAAACGTTTTCTCGCTAATACAATTTTTTTATGTTCATCTAATACATCAATTGTATCCTTAACTAAATCACGCCATTCATCTTTATATATATCTTCAATGCGTTTAATATTACCAATTTCAGACTCAGAATCTATTGTATTTTGAGTTAAATGTACAATCAACGCTTTAAATTGTTCAATTTCAAATTGTTCTGCTTTTACAGTATAAGTAATATAAGAAACACCATTTTCCATAGTTATTAATACTTCTGGTAGTATAAAATGATTAATACCAAATTCTCGCCACTCATCACCAGATTTATGCATTGAGAATTGGAAACCTCCGCAAATCTTCAGATGATGTTTATCGGAGCTCGGATGTATTAATTCAATATCACTTTTGTATTTTTGCCATTCTCGAAAAATAGATTGTTTATTTTCAAAATCATTTTTAAATCTAGTAATAGCATGATAGCCAAAGAATGAAGTTTTGTTGTCATTTTTCTTGTAATAAAAACGGTCTCCAGCATTTTCTTCAGTCAAATGGAATAACACTGTAGGATCTAATTCATAGTCTATTTTTGCTTCTACTGAAACCCAAGTATGATTACTTTCGTATACCGCTTCGACAATTTCACTTTCCCTGAGGTCTAATGTCATCTATTTCACTTCTTTCATTTATCAGTTTACACTCATTATAATATTGTACCACTTTTCACAATGTGTGTATGGTTTCTAGCTTATTTCGTTACTACAAATTTTTACGTAATTTGACCTTTACACCTTATTCTATTAAAATATATTAGATAAAAAATATCATAAATTTAAAGAATTCGAGGTAAATCATTATGTCATCTCAATATCAACAATATTCAACTGTCAAAAAGTACTGGCAGTTAATGAGACCACATACATTGACTGCTGCTGTCGTACCTGTACTCGTTGGTACTGCTTCAGCTAAGCTCTTCTTACTGGGGAGTGAAGATCATTTAAAACTAAGTCTCTTATTAGCTATGTTAATTGCCTGTCTATTAATACAAGCTGCAACGAACATGTTCAACGAATACTATGATTTCAAAAAAGGCTTAGATGATCATACTTCAGTTGGTATCGGAGGCGCCATTGTTCGAAATGGTATGAGTCCCAAATTAGTAATGAATTTAGCCATTGCATTCTATATTATAGCCGCGTTATTAGGTATTTTCATTGCAATACAAAGCTCATTCTGGTTACTGCCAATTGGTCTAGTTTGTATGTCAGTTGGTTATTTGTATACTGGTGGTCCTTTACCAATCTCATGGACACCATTCGGCGAACTGTTTTCTGGCGTGTTTATGGGTATGATCATTATATTAATTGCATTCTTTATTCAAACTGGCAATTTACAAAGCCTTGTTGTTTGGATAAGCATTCCAATTGTAATCACTATTGGTCTTATCAATATGGCCAACAATATTCGAGATCGTGTTAAAGATAAAGAAAGTGGTCGAAAGACACTACCAATCTTATTAGGCAAAAATAATTCAGTACGCTTCTTAGGTCTCATGTATATTATTGCCTATGTACTTGTTATTTATATCACTTTCTTTATCCCTGGTGGTTCAATCTTCTTTTTATTAGCATTGCTTTCATTCCCAATGCCAATTAAAGCCGTGCGTAGATTCAAGAAAAACGATACACCTCAAACAATGATGCCAGCGATGGCAGCGACAGGTAAAACCAATACATTCTTTGGTTTACTATATGCATTAGGTATTTATATTAGCGCATTACTTGGTGGTATTTAAGAACGTGCTAGTGTCACATTACCATGACTCGGACGTATACATTTTCGTCCCTGTTAACCACTGTAAATAAGCTGAATTAAGTCGAGACATATATTCATGTCTCGGCTTTTTTAATTCGCTTTATAAACCATGTGATAATGTATATGACCATATAGATCAAATTTACTATTCGCTTCAAATCCCAACTTTTTATACACACTTAATGCGCCTTCATTAGTTACATCACAATTTAAACTCCATTTTTCATCTTTATATGCATTTAGCACATGTTTAACTAACTGTGTGGCAACACCTCTTCCACGATATTGTGGAAATGTTGCGACTGTCTCTATATACCATTCATCATCATTAGCCTCTTTCATCGGCATCGGCGACCCGTATGCTCTAATATCATCGTCTAACGTCATATCTAGCCACGCACGTTCCATTTCTAATTCCTTATTGCCAGGATATGCAATTAAGCACCCTGCTACCTCTCCATCTATTTCATATATCCATGTATTGCTATAATGACCTCTGTAAGGTACCTCAATCATACTTTGCTCCATTACTTTCAGTAAACGTTCCTTTTCAATACCTTTTACCATATCAACTTCTAGTTCTTGCCAAATGATGTAACACAATTCTGCAATTTTTTGAATATCGTTTGGATTTGCTTTTCTAATCATATATAATCTCCTCAGCTTCGTTAATTATTTATTTTAATTATAAATGATAAAATCTAAAATTTCGAAGTTAATACTATTTAATTTTTCTCTTTTAAATCAATTGTTTTCAATTGTTGTATCGTAAAAGATAAGAGATAATTACCGTATTAACTATAATTTATGAAAGGATATGGAATAATGAAAGTAAATAAAGTCATTTACGTCGTACTTGCGTTTATTTTAGGCTGGTGTGGTATACACAAATTTTATTCAAATCAGCTTTTACAAGGAATACTTCACCTTATTTTCTTTTGGACTGGTATCCCCTATATCATTGCGATTATTAGTGGATTGTTAACAATATTTTTCAACAAAGCTGATGAAGATGGATTGATTATCCTCGAGAAATAGACTTTAACCTCTTATAAAATTTATGAATTTGCAAAATCATCTATATTTTGTCTTAAAATTGGGTAAATAGAAAAATAACGCAAATTAAAACATTTCAATTGTATTTTGGGAGGTCTTAGGATGAAAAATATTATTCAACGTGTATTCAGAGCTTTAGCTGTAGGTTATATTGTTAAAGCAATTAGAAATTTAATAAGTAAAAATAAATAATAAAGCTAATCGCAAATTGTATAAATCAAAAAAGCTTATAACGCCTTGTACTTTAAGGGTTATAAGCTTTTTCTATCTTCGTTAATTTAGTTGACACTGACTTGAATTTCAATATCGATTGATTCTTTTAAAGCCTTAGAATACGGACAATAGTTATGCGCTTTTTCAACATAAGTTTCTGCTTCTTCCTGAGTCATATCAGTTAACGTTACATCTAATTCTGCAGCTAATTTAACACCACCGTCATTCTTGTCTGGTAATAAATAAGCTGTCACACTTACTTCTGGTTCAATCGTGCCTTTACTATCGCTTTTTAAAATATGCATAAGTGCATTGTTAAAACATGCACTGTAACCTGCTGCAAATAGCTGCTCGGGATTAGATTCTGTTACGCCATTACCACCCATCTCTTTCGGCACTGCTAAATCCTGATAAAATGTATTATCTTCACTAAATACTTTACCATCTCTTCCACCATTGCTAATCACTTTTGTTTCATATAAAGGTTTGACCATCTTAAAATCTCCTTTTAAAATTATATTATTTTTTTATACAATAAACATTAATTCATTAATAATATAACATTATTTTTTTGTGATTAACAAAAATATGATTTGAGCTATTTTATAGAATTACAAAAACTACTTAATTCACTTACTTTAAACGCACAAAAAAACACCGCAATCCCAAAAAGGATTACGGTGTTTAAAACAAAGTTTTATATTACGGAAACGGAGGGATTACGGAAATGCTACAAGAATAGTATTCACGCGTTTTTATTGTCCGTTAGTTGTCCGCTTTAAAAACAACCCACCTATTCATTTAGGTGGGATTATTTTATCTCCACAATATCTTTTAAATTCAACACACTCATTCCAGTATCTTCATACATATGTAGTGTTTTTGTATGAACATCTACTTTATGAATGTAACCTACTTTCGTTTTAATATATCCATTTTCGAAGTAACGCAATTCAATAGATGGGTCGTTGTACATTTTGAAAATTAATTTGTTATTTAATTCATTCAACTGATCGTCGTCTAATATCGGTTTTTCAATTTTATTTTGGTCTTGTATGTATTGTTCTAGTTGCTCATATTGTTCGGGCATTGTCTTAAATGCTTGCCACTTAACGATTCCTCTACCTTGTGGAATTTTAGGATTAAGATATTCTCTAGGTATATTACGGTAATCAGTTTCATATTTATATTCATCTGGTGCGTCTGGATTTACTACTTTCATATTATCACCTCATGAATATAATAGAACACTTGTTCGTATGTGTAAAGATGTATATTACATATAAATGGCCATAAAAAAACACCCACCAGTTGGTGAGTGTTAGTTATATAGCGCTAAAACTATAGAAACTATTATTGAGATAATACTAATTACGGATGGTATTGTAATACCTAACCAAAATCTTCCAGTTGTAACTTTTTTCTCGTTTATATTTTTTTCTAAAATTAAAACGGCTTTCTGAATCTCTCCGGATAATACTTCTTTTACGTTATCTATCTTATCATCAACATTATCAAATCTTTTTTCCATATACTTTTCATGTTGTTCAAATTCTGGTCTAGTAATATAATCCATACTCATTTCACCAACCTCCACTTCTTGAAAACCTAATGTTCCAGTGCCACTAGTACTCGTATAAGTTCTAGTGGAATCACCACCATACTTCTTATATTTAGGATGAGAGTTAATCTCATAGATATTTTTAGGCTTCGTCATAATAATTGCTCATTTCAATTTGAAGAGAATCTATATCTTTTATTTCTCCATGCATTTTTTCGTGTTGATCAATTGCTTGTCCCAAAGCCTTTTTTAATTGTTTTGCTAAACTTGGATTCATTATAACTTTTTTATTTTCTAAAAAACCATTTGGAGTACTTTGTTTAAAGTTTACCATAAAATCTGTAATACTTGTCTGAACATCTAACGAATTAGCATAAAACATTTCATGATTTTCTCCATAAATATAATTATCGCTCTGGTCAAATTCTACTTCGTAATTTTCATTATTTTCCATTTCTTTATTCCCCTTTTTAACATAATTAAATATATAATACATAAATTATTAAAAAAGGTATAGACAGAACATAAAAGCGAACAAAAAAAATAACCACCCTTGTTTAGGGTGGTCTTAGAGAGTTTGTCTGGATGCACACCCTAGGGCATGTATTAGACCTACTCTATCTAGCAACACCCTAAGGTGCACTAGATAATAGTACGACATTGAATATTAATTGTAAACTATAACATAAAAAAATAGGGCAAGCACATAAGTGCCTACCCTGTAATATAATCTCGTGGAGGAGACCATTTTCAATTCTATCATATTATTTATATTTAATCTTACCAAATAACTTTTTCTCTTTTTTGAGTCGTTCCTTTTTATCTGTTATCTTACAAATAGCCATATAGAAATAACCAGCTTTCGGATTCGTCGGATATTTAAATTTAACCCACCAATAGTTATCTTTCTTAGTTACACTTACAAAATCTACCCATTGGTTTTTGTATATCCAAGAACCTTTGTCAACAACTGCGCCACTTAATCCAGGTTTACGTCTAACCTTGATAGTAGTATTTGCAGTAAATCTGCCCTTCCAGTTCCAAGTGGTTTTTTTACTTCCTGCACTTGTACCACCAATTGGTTTACCATTGATAGCCCCTGCCAACTCTTTGCTAAACTTGTCATAGTTCTTTTTAAGATAATTCATATCTTTTTTATTCGTGATAAAGCCCATTTCCACAAGTCTGTAATTCGTACCTAAACGACCAGCTACATTAGCATTGAGTAGATCATTGCGTGGGTCAATACCTCTTATTGTACCCACAGTAGCTTTCAAACAATTGTTAATATCTTTGTCCACTTTATCTGCTGGCCATTGATTAGAAATGATTACATGACCACCTGATGCACTTGCACCTGCTGCGTCAAGATGTAACTCAACGACTATGTCATATTTCTGCTTGTGTACCCAATACATGCCGTAGTCTTTGTGGTTCCCAATACGTTCTCCATATGCAGTATCAGTGTATAAGTTTTGGTCTTGCTTGCTTCCACCGTATAAATCAACAGTGTGACCTGCTTGTTTAAGATACTTTTGTACATTTGGAGCAATGTGTTTACGAATAAAGTCACGTTCATTTGTACCGTTACCTTCTGCACCCCCATCCGAATATCCGTGGCCACTTGCGATTAATATTTTTTTACTTGTTGCTTTAGATGTGCTAGGTTTAGAAATTTTATCTTTGGCTTTAGATACAACGCTTGCTTTAGCTTTATAATGTGGGCGAATGAAATGCATATTCATATCATATGTGTGAGTGACAAGTTGAGCTACTTCAGTTTTATATCTTCCACCCCCATACCAATTTTGCTCTAATCCTACAAAGGTGTTTAGGTTAGCACTCCATACCATTCCAGTATGTCCAGCACCTTGTCCGTACTTTTCATCCATTACAAAAATATCCCCTTCTTCTGGGAGAAATGATGGTGTGTTTTTATATACAGTTGCTAAACCATCGAAATTATTTTCAAAAGGAATATCCTTAGCATAGTAACCAGCTAAACGTCCACCTGTTAAATAGTTCCATTGCATGTTACTTAGATCAAAACATTGCCACCCAAAAGCTCCATCAAAATCCCAACCTTTACCTTTAAGGGACTTCATATAAGCTATTGCTTGTGCTTTAGTTTTATTTACAGTCATTTAACCCCTCCTATATTTGTCCGTCTTTATCTGCGTCAAAATCACTAGGTGCCTTACCGTTAGTCGGTTGTTTCTTTTCATATTTCAATTGCTTTAATTTATCGTTTGCTTGCTTACCTTCTTTAGTTATTGGGTTATCTTTATAAGCTGTGTATGCTCCAATAATCCACACAACGATATCGCTTAACATTTGGTCGTCACTAGGAATAGGACTAATACCATGTTTTGTAAGTTGTTGATTTATTAAAGCTAAAATTAAAGCTAAAATTCTTACTGCGGTTCCTTTTGTAATATCCATTTAAAAACCTCCATAATAAAAAGCCACCCCGTTAGGAGTGACTTAATTTGATTTATGCTTTTGTTGTTTCTTCGTTATACATTTAAATTACAGTAGTAACTTTCTTCCAACCCTTCCAACTCCCACTGTAATAGATATTTACATAACTATCCCAACTGTTTTCAGGTTCGTAAATCATTCTTCTTACGTTATTATCGGTTTTTACTTTAACAAAACCATTACTACTTGCACCTTCTGGCGAATTAATAGCATTATAAACATAAAAGTGAGTAGCATAATCTATAGATAATAAATCGAAAGATGGTTTCCTTTCTTCTCTTCCTGTTTTAGCTGTTGAAAATGTATCTTTGTTTTTATCATATGAAATTAGGTAAAAATCATCTACATTTACACCAGCATATCTTATAAAGAAAGTGTAGTTGTTCATATTTTCGACTTCGATTCTTCTTGAACCAGGTAAATTATTATCATCTAAATCCTTCATGCTAACTCTTGATGAATAAAAAACAATTTTAGGAATATAAGACTTTGCCATATACTTTATTAAAGTTTTAAAATCTTTAATTTCTTCTCCTGTAAACTCATTAATTAAAGAACTGTTTATATTTGTTTTATAAGGATTGTATAAGGTATTAGGGATATTATTCACGAAGTTGTCTTTCATAGTAAAGTCTTTATCAGAATCACCATACTTTACTATTAGCAATCCGTTTTGCTTTGAGTCCACACTGCTACTATCTCTATATGCAACTGAACTGTACAATTCATTATTATAAATGTAAGAACCTTCATGCTCTATACGGTCATATGTTTTATTCAAACTTTCTAATTTATTCATAAGCTCATCAGGTGAATAAGTGTAGTCGTTAGCTATCTGTCCATCAGGACCTATTTCAATCACACCTTGTGAGAAATAAGGATAAGTACCATCGCCTTTGCGATATAAACCACCTACAATATATTTAATACTACCTAAATTGAAAACTAAAGATTGCTTTTTAAAACTGACTTTTTCTAAATCTTCTGCTGCATTAGGGAATGTTCTTATTAATCCTTTACTGTTTTGAAACTCTTCATCATATATAAACAATGTATCTTGTTGATTATAAACACCTTTTGATTGATTGTTTTGTTCAACAACCCAACCACTATTTGTTTTTGTGAATCTATATAAAAGACCTACATTATATTCAGATATTGGTGTTCCGATAGGTTTTGTTGTCTGTGTTTTAACAATATTGCTTATGTCAAATTTAGAAATATAACCACTTTTCACTTGGCAATAAAGATACCTTAAACCATTTTTCTTTTCAA
Source organism: Staphylococcus sp. LKG3-1 (assembly GCF_048568385.1). Taxonomy (NCBI): domain Bacteria; kingdom Bacillati; phylum Bacillota; class Bacilli; order Caryophanales; family Staphylococcaceae; genus Staphylococcus; species Staphylococcus sp. LKG3-1. The sequence continues at coordinate 120,064 of NZ_CP183796.1, read as the reverse complement.
CATGTAAACTTTCAGTGTATTGATTACCTAAGTAATATTTGCATATTGTATTAAATGATCGGTCATAAATTACCAATATAGTTTTTGCATTGTTTGAAGGCGTGCCGTAAGAAACAAAATAGTACTCATCATCTAAAGCCAACCCTTGAGGATAATACCAAGTTGTATTATTTATTGCTAATTCTTCTTGATAGCCTTCAAATTGTAAAGGAATATCCGCAATGATTTTCACATCTCTGTAGTTTACTTGTGTACTATTTTTCCCTTCCGTTCCTTTCTCACCCTTAAATCCTTGTGGTCCCCGTTCTCCAGTATCGCCTTTTTCTCCTCTAGCGCCATTCAATCCATCTTGACCGTTGAAACCTCTAGGACCTTGTAACCCTTGTGGTCCTCTTTCACCGGTATCACCTTTTAAGCCACGTTCTCCTTGTATTCCTTGCTCGCCAGTATCGCCTTTTTCGCCTTTAAAAAGTTCAGGGTTACTATCCAAATGCTTAACTACATCTGTGTTTAGACGCTGTTCAAAACCATCGCCTAATATCTCGATAGCATTTTCTTTGACAATTCTGCGTACTGCATTGTCGACAATATTTACACTAATTTCTTTAGCTACCGCCTTTTCAACGCCACTATCGGAAATGTTGAAGTTAAAATTAGCAACGTGTACAGAACGTTCTTCAGATTCAAGGAACAGCTTTGCATCAACTTTACCTATGTGCTTGATGATTTTTGTAGGAATGATATATTGAATCAGCCCGCTTTGAGGTAGAACAACATCCACTGGCTCATTCAGGAATATTGATTTATCTTGCAGGAACAAGTCTAATCGTGGTTTCATATCTATTGTGTTTAAATTAACAGGTTGTCCGTTCCATTTAATGTATATACGAATAGAACTTGTATTGTCATCTTCTGTGTAAAAATTAACGCCAATGTTTCCTATGTCTACACCTTTATTATTGATATTCGCTTGTACATCTTTATTTTTAAATATCGCCATTTTAACACTCCTTTGTATAAAAATTAACGCCTATATTTCCAATATCTACACTCTTATTGTTTATATTAGCTGTGACATCTTTTTGTTTATATATCATTTATTCACCCCATAAAAAATAGACCAATCACAACGTGATTAGTCCTATTTGTATTTATCTCTAATGTAATACATGCCTTTTAATCCTACTTTTTTATACAGATTGTATATTGTTGTTGCTTGATGTTGCGCCCAACGTACATCTGTAGCATATTGCATTGTAGCAGGATTTCTAGGATTCCAACGCATACGGTAAAGTGTGTTTTTGCCAGCATCAAAGAATGATTTCCTTACAAACCAAGCGCCACCTTCAATACCTTTTGCCGGTGTCGTCCATCCATGACTTTTTGCATAGTTAATTGAGTAATTAGGATTACTATCATAAGCAGCAATTCCAAAGAAGTTATATACGCCATAACGACCACTAGCAAAGTTACTTGTGCCATTGCCACTTTCTAGAAACGCGTGCGCTATTAGATATATCTCATTTACATTGTACTTCTTACATGCTTTGGCAAACGCAGCTCCTTGTCCACTTAATTTACCTTTGCCTTTAAGAATAGCGTTTAATTTTGCTACTGGTACACCTTGATACTTACCTAAATTCAGCATTTGATATTTCTGTACGCCACTTTTCCATATCGCTGATGGACTCATAGCATTACTAGTCTGTGTTCGACTTGCGTTATACCATGACCAACCATTGCTTATCTGTGGTGGTGGATTAGTTCCCATCTGTCTATTTAAAGCATTTGCAAATGTATACTTAGTTGTTTCTACACTAATCTTAGGCTTATTGTTTTTTGGCGTTACTTTATCTGACTTTTTAGTTCCAGGTTTACTAACCGTCACACTACTTTGGTTTGCGTTAGGATTTTTCACCTTAATTGTTGTTTTCAAAGTTGTTGTTGTAATTGTTTCGGTCATCAACTTTTTAATATTCTTATAATTAGCTAATAACTTCAATTTAACATCCTCATATTTCGCATCAGGTGGAAAACCTTCAACGATCATGTCATAACCAATTAAGTCCTTCATACTACGCCATATAGTTGGCGATAGTTTTAAAGTATTTTTGCTTAATTTTACATTTTGCCATTCTAATAACTTCAATCCATATAAAATGGCAGTTAGTTGATTAAGCATAAACTCTCGTTTGTTTGATGTTTCTGCACCACATACTTCTAACACTAAATAATCTTCTTTGCCAGGATACATACTGTTAGTGTGTCTACAATGCCATGCCATTTCTCTATCAACATAAGCATGAGGGAATTGTTCTGGTTTCATATACTTGTTACGTTGCTTGTAAATATCACTAACCTCTCTAAAGAATTCACTTTCTCTGACGTATATGCCTTTAGGCGTTTTAGTTCTATCTGTACTTGTTGCATCGTACATATAATGAACGATCTCTTGATAGTCCATGTCATCTTCTGTAAATGATGTATATTTAACTTTGGTGATTTCTTTATTAACATATTTAGGTTTTTTAACCTGTGGTGTTTCATTTGGTTTAGGCTCTGGCTTACTAGTATTTGAACTGTTTGATGTTGTACCTGTTGTTTTCTTTTCTGGATAATATGCCGGTCTTATAAAACATGTTATACCTACATAACTATGCTTTTCTAAACTACCAGGACTGCCTACGTAATCATTAGCGTTTTTCCAGTTTTGATCTACTGAATAAAAATAACTTTTAGTCGAAGGTCCTACAACAACTGCTGTATGTCCAGCCCACCCAATCGTTCCAGGACTGGGATGCCATACTGCAATGTCACCTGGTTTAGGCACTGTGTCCTTTTTGTTATATATCTTTAAAAATCCTTTTGGGTATTTATTATTAGCCATATCAACGGCGTTACCCCATGTTCTAAATCCCCAGTATTTTTGGAATAAGAAGTTAGGCAAGTCCCAACACTGTGCCCCATACCGTCCATCTACATTTATCCTCTTACCAATCTGTCCTCTTGCCCACGCTTCAACTTCGCTCGCTCTAGGCTTTCTACTTCTTGCCGATGGTAATCCCATCTATCCACCCCATTTACTGCATAATAAAAAGCCAGCTACATAAGTAACTGACTTAATTAAAAAAGGCTGCTGCAAAAGCAAAAGCTGCTGCAACTATTGTTGCGAACGCTGCAAAAGCTGCGCCAATAACACTGCTATTCGCTTTAGCTTTTTCTTCTATAGAAGTTTCCATAGTTGATAGCCTTTCGCCTTGAGAACTTATAATGTTGTCTACTGATATTGACCATGTAGTAAATTCGCTGAATTTTTCACTAATGTTTTTTAAATGTTCATTTCCTTCTTTTTGTCTACTTATTTGTTCTTTTTGTGAGGAATTCAACTCTGTCATACCATTTTTTAATTCTGTAATATCTTCTTGAGTTTCTCTTTCTACTCTGTGAATTTCTTTGTAAATATCTAGTTCAGATTTTTGATGTACATGCATTGGTGTCCAATATCCATTATTTTCTTCGGTCATATAATTCCCCCCAAGAAGTTAATGCGTTGGTAAAAAACCAAGTAGAAAAAACTAAGAATTGAAAAGTAGATATATAATTTATGGCCGTAAAAAATGAAGCCGATGCCATTATTAAATAAATAACAAATCCAATAATACTGCCAACAAAAATAATCCTATTACAATTTCTATTATGTTGTTGCCAGGGTATGTTAAATGAGCCTAACAAATAAGTTAGTCCAAAAACTAAAATTATAATCCCCACAACTGGTAGAGGGATGAATTTATCTAAAGTTATATAAAACGCACTTTCATGAAAAGCATCCTCTTTATTAAAAATAAAATAACTCGATCTAACCAATACATACAAAGCAGTGAATAAATACATTTTACTAACTTCAATTTCAGCCCACTTTAGTTTATTGAATGGTTTTAACATCTACACACCTTCTTTTAATATAATAAAAAGCCACAAGCTAAACTTGTGACTCTGGGTATTTCTCGCCAGTAATAAGGGCGTATTCTTCTTTATCTAATGAATTCATATCTACAAACCATTTAATAGTATCTTTTTTATAATATCCACGTTGATACATCATCTTTACATCTTCGAAACGAGGGATTTTAACTTTGATCATTGGAAACACCTCTATTTTCTAATTCTTCTACTTTTTGTAGTGCTTGTTGCGCTATCATATTTGATTGCACATTTTGTACCTGTAAATTAGCGACCATTTGCCATAGATCTTCATCGCGTGTATTTGATGGTGTATTAATGACATTCGTCTCTGGAATTGGTTTGTAATCTTCATTTAAAATAATTCTGCCATCTTGTAATTTATATTTGTAAGGCTCAAAGTTAGTTTTTAGGTCATTTGGCAACAATTCATCATTAATTTGGAATCCATTTTCTAACGATCCTACAGTTGCATAAGATGTAATCACATTGTTTTCATTTAACAATATCAACATTATTTAACACCCACAATCTTCGTTATTACTACGCCATTAGTAACTGGTTGTCCAGTAAGGATTTTGAATCTCCACGTTACTTCATTATCAATCGTTAAAACTTTTTCACTTGTTCTTGTTATTGTAGTTTCACTAATGTGACCATCACTACCATCTGCATTTACTACGTTTAATGTATATAAAACTATACCTGAAGTTCTATTACCTTCAAACTCCTTAATGTCATCGCCCCCAAAACCTTTAACGTAAAATTTAAGACTCGAATAATTTTTATACGAATCTGTTAAATTGATTTGAGTACCTTGTCCAGTTGCACTACCTTCAAACAACACTACATTATTTGTAGAATCTGGTGTATAAAATGCAGTCCACGTGGAATTTGCAAGTTGTTTAATGTAGCGAGTTGTACCACCTATTGGTGTGAATTCGATATAAGCTGTTGTTAAATCCTTATAGTATATCTTCAAGTAGCCATTTACCGATTTAACCGTACTTGGTAAATCCGGAACATTAGTTGCATAGTATACGCCACTTTTCAAAGCATAAAGTTTAGCTAAGCCAAAGTCTAAATTCACTTGGATTAGTGTGCCGTCATCTTTAGTTAACACATACTTTTGCCCACCAAACTGACCAACCTTTTCATCAGTATAAGCTTTTGCTGTATCTACTCCTGTTTGAATATTATTTGTAATATAATCTTTACTAATACCTTCATCGTTTATTTTGCCCCAACCATACCAAAGATTGTTTTGATAAAATCTAGTATAAATTTCATTTAAATCATCTGGTTCCCATGTAGCTCTACCTTTACCATCTGCTTTAAATATTTTCAAAATACCTGACTCGCCACTTGCCACAACTTCTGGTATTGGAGTTTCACCTGTTACACTATCACTTTCTTCTGGATCATCGTATATGCCGTTATCTTCGTCATTTGGAACATCGTCATTAATACCAGTATCTACATCATCTGATGTGTCGGGTACTGTCGGCGTTTCTACAGTGCTTGGAATTGATTCAACCATGTTGAAAGATGGTGCGTCTGTTGCGTTAGTAATATGATAAATAGTGCTGCCCGTCGAACTTTTTAGAATTTGTTCGATACTTACTCCGTCTAACTCTTTTATATAACCATTTGAATCAGTTAAAGCGTGTTTTTGCCAATTTTCAGTATTAGTAGATAAAAGCACATTTGCGTTACTCATTTCAGATTCTAGTCTTGTAATATCAGTATCAATTTCATTCTTTTTCGATTCTACTTCACTTAAAAAGCCATCGACCTTTTTTGCAAAGATAGATGACTTCTCATTTTCAAGTGTTGTTATTAATTCAACAGTTTCATTTTGCTTATGTTCTAATTGAGCGATGCCATCTGATACAGTGTTATTAATGCCTTCAACTACATCACGACCACCTGACAAACTATTTTTAATTAAATCAACTTCGTCTTTAATACTTTCTGTTATATCGTTTAAAGTTTTAATGTGTGTTAATTTTGTTGTCGCGTGAATATTGCTAATTAGATCGTTAGCTACAGTGAAAGTAAATTCTCTTTGCACAATCACATTACTAGAACCGTTTTGTGCGAAATATACTTGACCATGTACAGTGCCAGTATAGGATAATATCGAATCTGGAAGTGTATATGATAATCTTCCGTTGATTGGGTCGACAAACGTTAAATCGTCTGAAATAAACACACCATTTTCAACTGTATAGTTTGAAGTTTTTAATGCAATCGATGTTTTAGCGTTACTTGGTCCAATCTCAAATGGTCTATCATTCTTAGTTACAATAAAATTTAATACTGCTGTTCCACTATCCATATTGTAAAATTGAATATTGGTATTCCCTAAATTCTGCTGTTTAGACGTCGTTTGTAATTCGATACTATTATCATCTTTTGAGAAATTATCTTTTGTCATCTAATCTACCTCTTTTCCATCAAATACTGACCATTTGGAAGTGTTTTTTTTAGCATAATTTTTCACTAAGAATTGATGATGATATGCATAGTTGTTCCTTCTCAATACGTGTGTAAATGCGCCAGTAGAGTTGCCTTTAACTTCTAACAACCACCCCGCAACGCCTTTGTAATCTTTAGGAAAGTCTTTGAATCTTTTACTTTCTTCGGTAGTTATATAAAAAGTCATACCCACAATATCTAAGTCTTTTAATAACGTGATTGATTTCGGTATGCGTTCCCATTTACCAGCTGATAAAGAAACATAGTTCCATGGTCCAGATGCTTTAGGATCAAACACACTTATGATTCTTTCAAATCTAACCATATTACGCCCTGTACTGTTACGAGTTAACACTTGTCTTAACGCACCATTAACATGCCCTGGTAATACATCCAAATACCAACCTGCGTCTTTCCATGCTTTAGATAAAGGGAAATCTGCAATAGTTAAAGTGTCGGTAGTATACAAATAGTAATGACCGATTTCTGTTACTTTAGATAGTAAATCAGTACCTTGAACAGGCATTGGTTTTGTACGTCCACCGGTTTCATACATTGCCACTGGTGCTACTCTATTCTTAAGTATTTCGTTTATATCTCTTTGTCCTATAGAATAAACTTCGTGATGTCTATTGTTACCTGGACCTGTAGTAACACCTAGTAGTAATGCTTTTTTACCAGTATCGTGATCGTAATACATAGCCATACCTTCTGCTTCTTGGAAATTACCAGTATAAGTGCCATTAACTCCACCAATTTTAATCGTCTTACGCCATAACTGATCACCAGTTTTAACATCATAAGCTAATAGATAGTTTGGATTACTAGGATTACTATCGCCTGTATACCAATATAAAATACCATCATCATATGTTATACCTTGCATAGGTTGTGTTGGTGTTGTATATGATCCTGGTATCGTTAATTTATACAATACTTTGTCTATATTTTTATCTATGTCTTTCATACTTCTTATTTCAACAAAGTTCATCGCTTGGTACTTAGCTTTTTCAGATTCTGTATATTCACGTCGAACAATTAATAAATCTTCTTTAGGGTTATAAATCGCATTAGAATAACGTGTGTTAAATGTATTAGGCATGACATCTTCCATGTCATTACCGTAAACAATTTCACCTTTTCTATATTTAAATCTTACGAACTTATTCTTGTTATTACTATCTAACACTGCTGAATAAATCCATAATTGACCATCAACGTATCTATAACCGTTGTGGGTACCATGCCCACCGTTTTTAACTAACAATCTATCGATGTATTGGCCATTAGGTTTTAATCTCGTTAGCATATAATGGTTACCTGGTCTAGCTTGTGTCATATAAATTATATGTGTGTATGGGTCAAACCAAAATGACTGCATAACTGCGTTTGTATAAGGTGATAAGTCAGTAATGAATTGTGGTTCTTGGTGTAATGGATCAAATCTATATTCGATATCCATTAATTCTTTTCTGGTACTTTCTACTTTGTCTAAAATAGCTTTTTTATCAACCATATAGTTTAAATAATCACGTCTTAACCTATCTTGTAATGTAGGATGCCCAACGCCTATATTGTCTGTCCTAGCGTCTTTAACTTCATTTATACCATTACCATTGTGACCTAATACTAAGTTGCTAATTCGACCATTTAAAAAAGCCACAAAATCAGAAATCGGTTCATCACCGTAACTAATTTGTGTGGCTTTATGTGCTGTTTTAGCATTTTTATGTTCTTGTAAACTGTTTGATATTGTTTTTTTGAATTCATATAAATATTCAAAATTGTATTCGAGTTGCTTTATTATCGAAGTTCCGAATATCGGATGAAGGTTCGTTGTGTACGCCATCATTTAACCTCCTGGATTTTAAATTGTCCATTATAAATGGAAACTTTATATTTTTTATCTGAATTTGATTCGTCAGTTAATAAGAAACTATTTCCTGTGAAATTATCTAATTTAGCTTTATCTTCTTTGCTCATTGCGCCATTTGATGAAGTAGTGGCTGTTGGTATGGCTTTAGGATTGATTCCTTTACCATCAATAGCAACATTGAAATTAGCATTATCTTTTGAATAAACAACACCATTTCCTCTCAACGCAACAACCCCGTTATCACCTTTACTTGTTATACCTTGAACATCATAATTTAGTGCTTGTGAACTATCTATTAATTTAGTGGTAGCTAATGATGTAGCTTTAAGTTGCGCATCTAAATTACGCATATTGGTATTAAAATTAATTGCTCCACCCTGACCACCTAGTCCACCCATACCGCCTAAATTACTAACAAAGTTTGCTGCATTATGAATTCGACGATTGTATCTTTCACGTAGTCTAAAATCACCTACGACAACATCTTGTTTAACGATTTTTCCGTATGGATCACGTTTAGTTGTTATTTCAACAATCCGAACATCTTCATTGTTAATACCTGTAATATCTTCACGTAGTTTAACTACATCTCCAATACGTGGTACTGCTTCTTTAAATGTTTCTGGCAGACTTATGAAATCAATTGAAATGGAAACGTTTAAACTTTTGTCTATTTCGGACTCTAAATAAGCCTTCATAGTATCTATCTTAGTAATGTTTCCATTCTTAATTGGTGGCGCCTCTCTACGTCCGATTACACTCGATAGAGGGTGTTCGTATTCTACTTTTAATCCACCTTCTAAATAACTTTGTTCACCAGTGTAATCACCATAACCTTTAATGTATGTGTAACATTTAGTAGCATCTTCTTCTATTTTGATGCTATTAGCATTTATTTTACTGTCGAAAAAATATTTAGCTTTATTTTGTATTGACGGAGTAAACGTGAATGTTTTACTAGGTTCATCATATGAGTATTCAAGACCAAAACTTTCTAAACCTTTTTTCATCACATCAAGTTTAGATTCGCCATCACCCACGTTTTCAAACTTCTTCGCTTTCACTTTGTGGGTGAATTTATATTTATAATTAGTGCCTTTGAACACCAAATCAAAATATTTACTACCAGTAAAGCTACCGGTAAAAGTTTCATATATCCGTTTGTTTTGTAGATCATCTATTTCACGTTCTCTAGCTTTAACGCTTATTTTAAGCTTTTCGCCTACAGATGATTTATCCAACATAACAATTCTATATACTCTTTTATCGTTAACTCCACCTACTTCACTAACAGTCCACATTTTTGTAATACTGCCTACGACATCATAAGTGTATGAATTTTCTATAATCTCAAAATCTAATGTTCCATCTTCTGATACTTTTTCGTTTAAAGTCGTACTTACTTTGATAGGATAAGCACGACCTTGTAAATTGAATAATTTCATTTATGCTCTCCTAACTATCTAAAGTACAACTTGTATTTATAAACGACTTTAGCCACTACTTGGTTAAAATGGAAGTTGTTACCACCTGGTCTAATCATTGGTTGAGGACCAAATGCATATTCGTCAATAGATTTACCGTTTCTGTATGTTCTCATTCCATCAAAAACGATTTTATCGCCTTTTTTAAGTTTCAAACCTTTAATTTCCATCAAATCGCTATCGGATATATAGAATCTAAATAAACTTGAATTTTCACCTAATGTGATAGTAGTAGTGAAGTCTTGGGTGAACTGATTTATCGTTACATCACCTGCATAATATAACCAACCGTCCATTAAGTTTTCAAATGTACATTTTCTATATACATCTTCTTTATCAAAACCTAATTCTTCACCAACATCCCAATAATTCAAATTAGGGTCATTTTCTAATTCTGTACTATAAGCTATGCTTTCAAAATAAGGCGAGCCAATAGTTTCAAACTCTAAATCAATTAATCCTGCGGTTTGCGTTGTATCGAATGATATAGGGCTAGTTAATACTACTTTAATTTGTCTACCGTCCACATATTCTAGGTCAAACGAATGATTAGCTTGTCCTAAACTTATATACGGAATTGTATTGTCGTTTGTTGCTAACTCTCGCATATAAAAACTTCCACTGAACAAAGATTGCATCCTTGATTTAAGAAGTGCTGCATATGCTGGTTTATCAACGTTATATCTCAATGTCATTTTAACCGTCTTATGATCTTCACGACTGGAATTAAGAAAACGGCCATTAATTCTATCAATCGTTCCGAAATCCCTTTCATATTCAGCACCTTCAACATTAAAAGAAGCGACAACTAAATCAGTACCAGTGAAAGAGTTGTCGCTTATACGATATTTATTATTTTTTACTATTTCTACATCGTGTGATATTAACACGAGCAACCCTCCTACGTGTACATCAAGCTATCCCTTGAGTTCATATCTTCAATAGTTGATTTAATAAAGTCAATATCACCTTCATTACGTACTTGTACGTTAACAATAGGTCTATTGTTTTCTTGCATGCTATGTTTAACATCTTTAGTCATATGTGAATCAACATTACCTGTCATTGAGCTATCAAGACCATCAGTTAAATTGCTATCTAATCCTATGTTTGGTTGGAAAGCATCAACTGCATCTTGCATTAGATGACGCATGTTTTTAACAACAGCTCCACCTTGACCGTTTATCCCATTAATGAAACCTTGCATAGTATACATACCTATTTCTTCAAATACCTTTGATGGTGAATGCTGATTAAGTAAGTTTTTAGCGGCAGAAATTGCGTTTCCAACCACACCTTCAACTGCTGATACTAATCTGTGTGCCATGCTAATAACACCATTTACTAAGCCCATGATTAAATCAACACCAGCTTGTTTAAATTGTCCTAAGAAGTTCATAGCTGCTTGCCAACCATTACGGACGCCATCTCCAATACCTTGAGCAAATTCAACCATTTTCGCTATTGCATTAGCTACAACTTGGACTAATGCATTAACTATCGTATTTAGAATATTGCCCATCCATTGTTGAGCTGCGCCCCAAGCTTGAGATAATTTATCAGAAATTATACTGAAAACTTGCGACCAACTTGTGATGTTTTGGCCAGTGATTCTACTTAGAATTGAGAATATATAGTTAGAAATTAACGACCAAATTTGTTGAATGGTACCCCAAATTGTCTGCATAACCACACTTATCGTATTTTCCAAAGTTACCCAGGCACCTGATACATCGCCTGATAAAAATTGAACTAAAGCAGTGAAAATGCCGACGATTAATTGGACTGCAGCCATAATAATTCCACCTATAGCTGTCCAAGCTACAGAGACATAAGTCCATAAAGTTTGGAACATCATAATCAAAATATTTATCGCTCCAACAACGACTACACCTAAAATTTGACTCATAATCGCGCCAAATTGTTGAATTAAAGGTATTATCGGAGCTAATAAAGTAGACACACTATTCCACAATTGAGTAAACCAGTTAATCACAGATTGAATGGCGCCACCAACCGATTCAGAAATTACCTGCCAAGCATTAGTTATGGCTTGTCTAAATCCTTCGTTTGTTTTCCATAACCAAATGATTATTCCTACTAAAGCAGTTATAACTCCAATCACTATTCCAACTGGACCAGTTAGCGCAGTTAAAGCAGTTCCTAGTAGTGGTATCAATTTAGCTAAATTAGCAATAGGGTTCATTAATAAACCAAATGCAACTTTTACTATGTTTAGAATGCCTTTTAAAAGACCAGCATTTTTAATAAAACCTAGTATATGCTTGCCTACAGTTAATAAAGATAATCCGAATACGTTGTTTAAAACGGTTCCTACTGCAATTACTGGTGCCATTAAAGCCCAAAATATGCCTGCTAATATTCCTAATATGCCAACAACTTTTGCTACTGCCGGATGCGTTTCAAATAACTTAGCAACAAAACCAGCTATTGCAGTGATTACTTTCAATAACGCACTTGCTATTGGCGCCATTGCAATACCAAAGGCAACTAACGCACGCACAATATCACCTATTAATTGCATGATTACTGGACCATTCTTTTGCATATACTCAACGAATTTTTTAAACCCTTGCGAGTTTGCAATTGTTTCTGACCAAGCTCTGAATTTTGCACTCATTTGTTCAAGATACTTGAATATAGATGTACTGTTAGATCCAAATGCTTTCATTAAGTTAAAGATACCGGCAAATACATTTTTGAATATATTACCAATAATAGGTAAGTTTGTTTTCGTATATTCCATGAATTGTTTGATACTATTTTGACCCGCTGCACTATTTGCCCATTTCTGGAATGATGCACCTAGTCTATTCATCCAGTTAGCAGACCATTGGAATAATGGAGCTAATTGTGTAAATACGTTAATAAGCCCATCACCAAAACGACCTGAGGCACTTAATAATTTATTAAATACTGAAACACCAGTTGTGTTCATCATTTTGAAAAATCTTTGTGCTACCTGTGAGTTTTTAGCCCACTCTAACATCTTTTTACTAGCTTGATTTACGCCATCTGCCACACCTTTAAAGAAAGGTTTGAGTGAAGATAACGCAGTTTTAACGGTATTTAAACCATTAGCCATAGACTGAAATATTGCAGTAGCATTTTGTTTAATAATACCTTGCCATTCATCTTTAACACCTTTAAGTGCAGATTGATACTTACGTGTTGCAGCACTAGCTTTAATTGTTCCATCATTTAACATTTTAATAGCAGTAGTTGCCATGGCTGCATATGCTACAAATCCACCAAATGCAATTGCTCCTGCACCAGCAAATGCAACAACTCCACCAGATAAAGCTTTAATTGCATTTAACACTGCAAATATGACTGGTACTATACCAGCTATAACCGGAATAAGTGCTTGAACACTGGCAATCATTAAACCTTTGACTTGTTGACTGAAGATTGTACCAAATGTTCTGATATTACTAGCTAATTTATCCATCTTGCTTTGATATTCTTCTGTCATTCTGCTTAAAGTTCTCATAGCTACTTGCGCTTTTGTCATACCAGTAGTATCGAAATCTAATTTCACAGTATGTTTACGCCATGTTGCTAATTTAGCCTTAGAAAAAGCAACCGCTCTAGTAAATGGTGTTGTATTGGCATTGATGTCTACTTTGTGAGAACGCCATTTCTGTGCCATAGCTTTAGCTTTTTGAATAGCACGTTGGAATTTATTAGTATTAGCAGTGATATCTGTTTCAATTTCGTTAGGAATAGCTGTTTTAGATAACCTCTGAGCTTTTCTAACATTACGTTCAAAACTACTAATAATAGCCGTTATTTTAGCTACAAAGTTCTTTTCCATGCGTTACCCCCGTTTCTGGCTTGTATTTGTATTCGCTTGTAAGAACTTAGCAGCACCGCGTTTTTGTATTTCACGCATACGTCTATTGTGCGCACGTTTGCGTTCTTGTTCTGCCCTATATTCTTCAAGTTCTCCACGTATTTCATAACGTTTTGTCTCAATTTCTTTTTGCATACCTTTTAACTTCTTGCCACCTTGAATAATTCCGTTAGCAGTCGCAGCATGTAAATTAGATTCTAATTGATCTAAGAAACTCTCACGTGAACCTACTAGCCAATCGTTCCATTCACTCGGTGTCATGTTATATAGTTCATTTTCTGGTATATAACCAATGTACTGCGCTGTATTGCGTCTTATTTGGCTGTAGTCAAGTAAGGTTCTTCGCCCATGATGTCTTTGTAGTTCTCTTTCATGAACTCGATTCCTTCTTGAACTGTTTCCTTGTCTTCCTCTTTCGCCATTTTCTTCCCGGCGTTCATTTGTTTCCAGAACTGACCCGTCTGTTCCTTGAAAAAACCACTATTACTTAAAACAGATAATGCCCCTTGAATAAGTTCAATTGTAGTACCTTTTTCATCGATTACTTCATCAATTTTCACCATAATATCTTCAAATGAAGGTCCTTTTTGTTTGTATGCTAATGCACAATCCCAAAATTGATATAACGCTTTAGTTTTACGGTTTAATAAGTCTTGGTAGATATTAGAAAAGCCATCAACAACATTGCCTTCTTTATCTTCTGTAGCATATTTCTCTGCTTTTTGGTCGAAGTAGAATGATCCTCTTGCTTTGTAATCTTCACCATTAATATTTAAAACTGTGATGCCAGTTTCTTTAGTTTGCTTTGCCATTTATAAATACACTCCTCAAGTTTGATATAAAAAAATAGGGGCATGTAGCCCCTTTGAATTACGCACCAGTTGATGCTTTGCGTTCTTCGTATGTTCCTGTGTATTCGCCAATACTTTCGTATTCGACAGTTTCTGCTGCTGCGCTTGGGTTTAACCATTCTGGTGGGATGTTCTTTTCAACACCATCAGCACTATTAAACTTAACTTTTTGCGTCATTTCGATTGTGTCATCTTCATCATCAAATGATTTCTCATATTCTTCGTTGATAACATAACCAAATACAGCATGATAGCCATCTTCATACTTTTTAGTTTCAATAATCCATACACGTAATTGTTCGCCGGCTTTGACTGCACGTTTTAATTGTTCTTGCCCTTTATCTCCACGTACATAGCCCATTGTTAAAGAAAATTCTTCATTAACACTATTTACTGCATAATCTGTTTTACCTGCTTTGATTAACTCTGCTAATTCAGTAGAGATGGTATGTCCACCCTCTTGTAAATCGGCAAGCAATAATCCTTCGCCATTAGGTAGTTGGTCATTAGTTGGTTGCACAACTGCAATATAACTACTTTGAGCCATTAGCTACACTCCTTCATATTTAGTCTTGTGTCTGTATTTAAAAAGAAGTCGAATGATGCCGTGCTTAGTGAATTGATCTACATCATCAAACACTTGTTGGTCATCTATACGACTTCTAATAAATTCATAATCTCTGAGATCTATTTCTCTGTTTAAAACTAAACCTAAAAACTGAAGTATTTTATTCACTTCATATTTAGTCTTAGTTTGGCTATACACATGAATAATGATACCTACATCTTCACGCATGCTTGTAGTAGATTCCTTATTAGTGACGTTGGTTTCACCCACAATGATATATGGGTATACAGCGTCTTTTTGAACGGAATCAAAAACCCTACCACCCAATTGATTTTGAATGATAGGGTTGCTTTTCAATTTGTTGTAAATACTTTCAGATAAATCTGTTTGCACTGATACCCACATATCTTAACCACCTTATGAAAAATACTTATTAAACTCTTTCCTACCAGCATCTATTGCAGGGTTCCAAAAAGGTTGTGCATGTTGGCCTTTAGTCGTTACCCATCTATTTAACTTATCGCTATAATAAGTCCAGGGTATCTTCTTAGCACGACTTCCACCGGGTCCTTGAGAATAAATCCCTGTGCCATATTCAACGTATATTGCGTAATTTGCTCCAACATTAATTACACCAGTAAATCCACTATCACGCATATCAGTAGTAATACTTTTACGTAAATTACCATCATCAACAGGCGCTAATGATTTAGCGGTGTTAGCTATAACGTTAGTAACTCGGTATATGCCTTTTTTAACCCACTTTTCCATATCATCACGATAATCTTCTAATGCTGCAACTAACTCCATATTCCCATATTTTACTTTAGCCAATAGGTACCACCTTCAACTTAGTAAGATTGATTTTATGTTGCCCACCTTGATCAATCGGCTCTCCTACACACTCGTAGATTCTACCCTCATACTTGAATAATGTTTTATTATGATTAATTGGCAAGTCATACGGTGTGTATAGATTACGGTCAAACGAGTTATCCATTTGATGATACAAAAGGCGTTCATTTGTACTAGGTGTGTCCATAAATCCATATACGACTTTTTCGCTTTTAAAGCGCTCTCGTTCATTACGGTAATCACCAATAGTTTCACGAACACCTAACTGTATTGCATGTGGAAACTCATTGTAAGGATTAAACATGTTTACCACTCCAACTAAGCTTTCTGTATGGTTTCAACGGCTTATACATACTATCGGGAATGTCAGTTACATAAGAATAGCTGACTGTACCCATAGAACGACTAGCGATATTGCCAGTAGACCCATATTTGATACAATCAGCTATAAATTTCTTAACACCACTAGGTAGATTATCTAAATCAAATTCACGATTACAATAGTCATCTGCTAAAGGTTTATATAGTTTAATAAGTTCGATAAAAGTGTCATCATTGTCAGTATTTTCAAGTGGTAATTGATTAAATAGTTTGACGTCTTTTGCGTCCATTATTTACCACCCTCTAATACCTCAATTAATTCTGCTTTCTTCATATCACTGTAGCCTTCAACTTCACGTTCTTTAGCAAGTTCTTTTAGCTCTGATACTTTCATATCATTGTAATTAATTTGCTCTTGAACGCGCTCTATTAAAGGCACACCTTGTCGGTTATTCTTTGTGGATAATTCAGCTAATCTTTCTTCACTTACTTCTTTACCTTCACGAGGGAAAACATCACCTTCGTTGTATTCATGGTTATTGTCTTGTAAGTCGGTAAAATACTTGATTACTTTATTCGTCACTATGAATCACTCCTTTATGCGCCTGTGTCAGCTCCACCAATTTTAACTACTTTAGATTCGTCGTATAAGTAAGCTACATAGTGCTTATCAGAGAATAACGCAGTAGCTTTACGAGATGCGTCACGTTCAGTTTCTAAGAAGAAGTCACGTTTTGTAATTAATTTAACTGCACCGCGTTTAGCAATGTATGCTTCTCCTTCTTTTAATTTGTTAGAACGTACAATAGTAGCGCCTAACACTTCACCAAATGCACCTTTAACTAAAATGTCATCGCCTAAATCAGTTGCACGAGTGAAGTTAATACCAGCACTATTACGTAATTTAGTAGCATCCTTAGGATTAACGAATAAAACAGTTGGTTCTAAATCTTCATCATTGAAAGCATCGATAGCTTGTTCTACACCAGCGATAGTAGATACATCAGCGTCTACTGATACTGTTGCTCCTCGTAATGCTTCTAATACATCATTATCTACTTTGTTGGCATGTGCTAAACCATGTTGACGTACTGCTTCACCTTGAGGGTCGCCATAACCACTTAATAATACTTCGTCAGTGATTTCTGTACCTTTACCAGTTTTACGAATCTTAGCTTCACGTCTTGAAGTTTCTAGTTGATCAATCGGAATTTCTTCACCTTCACCAACTACTACAGCATCTCCACTGTATAAGAAAGCTGGGAATGATAAAGTATCGCCGGGTTGGCCTACTAATGTGTTGTCAATATCCGCAAATCCTGCAAATCGTAAGTTATTTTCTAATTCTGCTTGCATCATTGGTGCTAATACTTCAGGAATAATTTGTGTTGCCTTTTTAGTTGTACCTTTAGCCATGCTATAACCTCTTTTCTATTATTGTTGAGCTAATTGGTTATAGGTGTCGGGATTACTTGTATATAATTCGTTACGTTCAGCGACACCCATTTTGTCGAATTGCTCTTTTGTAATGCCACCTGTAGGATTGCCACCATCTTCTGGTTTACGTCCTGTAGGTTTTGTTTCTGCAAATAAATAAGGCTTAGATTCACGCAAATTCTTTAATGCGTCATCTAAACCTTTTAATTTGCCATCGTCTTGCAATTCTAGGTCATCTGTTTTAATGAAAGCTAGAATATCGTCAGGATCGTTAGCATCTTTTGCTACTCCTAACTTGATTGCGTTATTCAATTGTGATTGTTGGTACTTGTCTTGCCAATCAGCGTTTGACTGTTTAAGTTGTTCGAGTTCTTTTTGAAACTCGCTATCTTGGTCTACTGATTTCTCTAACTTTTCAATTTGAGAATCACGGTTAGTAATTTCTTCTTTAAGGTCTTTAATTTCTGCGTTCTTATCATTAAGACGTGAACGTGGTACCATTCCAGAATTATTTTCCTCTATTGAGTCAATTACTTTCTGTTTGTCTATTTCACCATTCTCGAATTGAGTTAACACTGCGTTTAAGTCCATTTTCGTTTGCTCCTTTTACGAGTTTTACGTGCAACGCCACGAAGAATTTTTGCATAAAAAATAGACCTTTTAACGCCATGTCTAGGGCGAGTATTATTTACGTTTCATTCGCTCCCATTCTCTATAGGTAACAAATGGGATAACTTCACTTTTACCTTCATCATTTTTTGTACGTCTTACTGTAGGTAATTCATCGTCATCCATATAGAACATCAATGTACATCTACAATTAATATTCTCTTTAGCGCTATTTATACCTATAAACATATGTGGTGCTTGTCCTTTACAACCACTAGATTCAAATGAATCTTCTACGTCTACTGATTGCCCGTCTAAATGTTGGTGTGTATGACGTGTACGTGTATCTAATGTAGCTAACCACTTCTTTTTCATATCTAAACCATTATTCTTAGCATCCATTGCACTATCTAATGTAGCTTGCGATTGCGCTCTACCTAATTCGGTACGTGCAACTCTCATAGCTTGTTGTTTAGACATTTGCAATTCTTTTTCAATAGCTTGTGCTACCTTTGCATAACCATCACCATTCATCACACCTTGTGTAATGATAATACGTATTTTATCTAATACATTGTCACGGTGTTTCTGTAACGTAGGATCTAATTTAATCTTATCAATTGGTTGCTCAATAGCCTTTTCTACTTCTTTACTTCCTGGCAATTCAAAGTCCATTGGTATTTGACTTGCTTGCTCATATATATACATGCTAGTCATATGCTTTTCAATATAGGTTAGTTCTTGCGACTCTTTAATCTCTTTAGCTACTTCTACATATTCTTTCTTTGCCTGTTTTTCTATACGTGTAAGTAACTTGTTCATGCGATTAAACTTATTAAATTCAGTCCAAGTAACATAATCATCGCCCGATTGGTAACGTTCATACATTTCGGCTATATCTGCTTTGATAGAACGAATTAAACGTAAAAAAACAATATCTAAAGCCTTTAACGCTAAAGACAATAGATATTCCATATAGTTATCTGCGTCACTCTGGTTTCGTATCTTGACGTTTTTCTTTCGATTGTCCTTGTTGTTCTTCGCCATCAACGTCACCTTCTTCTTCGATTTGTTGTTCTTGATACTCTATGTGTTCTTGTTCCATACGTTCAAGCTCTGCTGTTGGATCAGTTACCCAAGGGTGATTAGTAACAAGTGTTTCTTTAGATAAGTATTGTGATTGCGCACCGATTTGAGATTGCTCTGATTCATTCATCATACGGTTGTAGTTGAATACTATTTCGATATCTTTAACTTCTACTTTAATATGATAGAAGTCAATCACATACCCTAATAACTCTTGTATAGCAACTTTTGTTTTGTTACGTAGTTTATTAGCTTTCAAGTCCAAGTTACCGTATAAAAATTTAAGTGCGATACCACTAGGGCTATTACCAAACTTATCTGTTTGGAAATCGACTGCTTGGCCAAATTCCATAAGATAAGCACGCATAATCTCTAAATACTCTTTAGTGCTTGCTACTGGTACTTCAACTTGTATAGTATCAACACCACCATTATCTCCATCTACATTAATTGCTTTGTAGTATTTAAGGTTACGCATAAACTCTTTTAAATCTTCACCCTCATAACCTTTAAGAATGTAGATTAATTCGGCAGATTCATCAAACATATTTTGTGTATCTGATAAACGTTTGTCTATAGCATCAATAATTGTTTTATACATGTGAATATCGCTTGTTTCTTCGGGATTATTCTTGAATGGGATAAATGGCACCTTGCCCCAGTTACCACCGTTAAAATGCGGTTGTACGTTGTTCTCACCATGATAATAATCTGGTATTAGTTGCTCATATTCTTTTACATAATAAGTAACTTCTGTATCAGTCCAATACTCAACCTTTTCTTCATCGTTAAGTGTGTAGAATCGAATGAACGCTTGTAACTTCTCACGTTCCTTATCAGTCCAAATAGGGATTGCTTGTTCTGCAGGTACTCTGAATAGTTTAAACTCCCCTTGTTCATCAATATAAGGTTGTAACCACTCAATACCTTTATTACTTGCAGCAGTTAATATATCAATTAGTTTGTTATCCCAGCGATTATCAAAGAATTCATCTAATTGTTTTGTAGCTTGTTCGTTATCACATGACAAAGTTATTGGATTACCTACTGTGTAACCAACTTTTTGGTCTACTAAGTTTTGATGGAAGTTAGTAGTGATACGCCAATCCGGTTTATCAATATCTACATTCCCATCTGCATCCAATTTTGCTTTGATATCTAGTATGTCACTCTTTTTGTCATAATAACGTTGACCGATAGTTATATCATTTATGTTTTGCTTATGATCATTGATTAATCTAACTATCATTTCTTCTTGTGTTTCATATTTAGGTTTGATTGCTTCTACAATACGTTCACCATATGGCTTTTCATTAGGTAAGTATATGTTAATCACCTTCTTATTTAAGTATAGATAATGCAGCTTGTTTCATATCACGTTCTAGTGCGTATCTTGTAGCATCTATACTGTGATTGTCTTTATCTTCTAATCTAGGTTTAATGTTGCCATCTTTGTCTGTTTCGTAATCTATGTTCTCAAACTCCCTAGCTATGTTAGGTGTTCGTTTAGGGTCAATTACAATAGCGTCTAAATCATCAAGCCACTGTTCACCGTATTCAACACTGTCTGGACCTTTTTTAACTGGTCTAACTTGTTTGATGCCATGTTCCTTTTTCAATTCTGCGATTGATTTAGGCTCTGCACTATCTGCATAGATATAATCTGATTGATAACCTTTCTTCCATAACCAGTTAGCAAACTCTCTATTACTAATCTGTACACCGTAATGTTCATCAATAGCGTATATTGTACGTTTCTTTTTATCGTAGTGCCAACTCACAAATGCTAAAGGATCAGCAGCGTATCCAAAATCCACAGCGTTACGTATATTATCAAAACTATCAATCATTTTTTGTGGTATTGATTCTATTCGTAAATTGTTAAACGGTACAACACCACTACCAATAGCTTCACCCATGTATTCCCATCTATAACGTAATTCATTTCGTTCTTTAGCACCTTCTGCCTCTTGTATAAACTGTTTAGATATAAACGGATTATCTAAGTAGGTTGAGTGATGAACGAATGTGTTATCGGGTTGGAATGAAGTTTCGTATTTCTTATTAACCCACGACTGTTTTCGTTTAGGTGGGTTGTATGAGAAGAACATTTTATAATTTATCCCTTCCGGTAATTCCCCACGAACGATTGAGTTAGTTATAGTGGTTACTTCATCTTCTGTTTTAAACTCTGCTAATTCTTCAAACCACGCAACAGAAAAAGGGAATCTACTATCTTTCAAGGATTTTAAACGCTCTGGATTCTGCGCACCTCTAAAGATAATTCGATTCCCTCTAGGTATATATGTTATTTCCATTGGTGAAACTTTAACTTTGAATAAATGAGATACATGTTGTTCTTCGATAGCCCATTTAATTTGTTCAAACACTGAAGTTGCAAGCGTATTATCTGTTTTACGCACCACTACTGCATTTATAGGTTGTCGCATTATAAGTTGAACAATAATATGTGATATGTCAGATGACTTACCACTACCACGTCCACCTTTAGCTACGATATTCATTATATTTTTATCTTTGGTGGCGCGCCATAAATCATGAAAGTGTTTAGGTATAATGTCTGCTAAATCTATTTTTAACTCACCCATACAAACACCTACTCTATTGAATCTATAAATTCTGGTGTAATAGTTGCATTAATTTCTTTCCTATCCAAGTATGCACCATGAACTTTAAGGATATGATCTATTGACCTTTGTCTTTCTTCAAAGTCCGGTGTGATGGTATAAGTTGTTTCTCTATCGACTTCATTAGTTAAGTGGTCATATCGTTTACTGTATGCTTGTTGTGGCTCGCCACGAGCAATTGATGCAGAAATAGCTAAAGCTTCTGTAACACCCATTAAACTTTCTTCCTGTGCTTGTTCTATGCGTTCTTTAATGTATTTTTTAATTGTAGTATTTTGTAGTAGTTTAGTTGCGTTGGTATTAGCTTTGTTTTTTGAATAACCAGCTTTCACATATGCGTCTGTAGCATTACCACTTTTAATATATTCATCTGCAAATCTTTGTTGCTTAATATTTAATTCAGTCATCGTATACTACCACCCACTTTACGTTATTCACTCTAATTATTTTCATAAAAAAAGACATCATTTTAATGTCTTTTGTATACATCTATTAAATTTATGATTTTATTTTCAACTTTCTTTCTATTTTTATCAAGTGTTTGCAAGTCATGTGCAATCTCTTTTTCGGTTTTATTAAATATTTCCAAATTGTGATTATAAACACCTTCAGGAGAAATACTCCAAACTGTGCTTTTCTTTTTTATTTCACCTTTGGTAATCATTAATTCATCACCATGTGTAATATCGTTTCTATATTTTCTAGTTCTTCTATTCTTTTCGACAGGTAATTTAGGATAACCCATTTTATGTAGTTTCAATTTATTATATTCTTTTCTGTAATCTTCTATAGAATATCCATTGTATTTTTTTACTTTATCCCCCATCAATTTTTCATCATTTACCTTTTGTGTAAATATATAAATTTTAATCAGTATATCTTCTGAAGTAGCTATCATTCTAATAATACTGCTCATATGATATAGCACTTCTACACCTAGAGAAAACGATTTATCATTATAACCTTTTTTTCGATAAGTCTTTAACGTTCTTTCAAATTCGTTCAAAGCTACCACTAAGACATAATAATTATCATCATATACTTGCATTAATTTATATAAAGTACCCTCGTTATCATCTCGTGGTAGTTTATCTTTAAATAAGTCATTATAAACTAAAAGAAATTGATTATTACTCATGAATCCATCTCCCAATTTTTTTAATACGTTTATTATACAACAAAAAGGCACCCACTTTTAAGCGAGTGCCATAAACGTCTTCTTTTCTTAGGAGGAAGTAACGTTTTAGTTTAATAGAAAAATAAGAAAAATTAATAGATGGAGAGAAGGAGAAACTCTCCGTCAGGCTCCTGTCCTGATAATACTAATATAATACGTTTTTAGGTGGACTTACATATACCAAAAGTCCGTTTATACATAACCTATGTGTCTAGCTAATTTTTTAATTATTGCATCACGTCTACGAATAATTGAAGTTTTACTTGTTCCGAAGTAATCAGCTATATCTTCCCATTCATAACAGCCTATTGGACATTCCCAGTATCTCAACCGTATTAAATCAATAGTATCTTCATCTGCATTGTCTATTAACTTCTCAACACCCTTAACAATATTACGTAAATTGTTATAGTAACTATCACTAAGTTTTTTAATTGATTGTCTTTCTATTGGATTACCTGGAATATTACTTTTACTTGCACCAATGTTTTCTGGCTCATGATTTTCAAGCAACTCATACTCTCTTATTTTTAATTCCTTTTTGTATCTATCTATGTGTTTAATGTATTCTTCTAATTTTTTAATATCATGTTTCTCTATCGTTATCATCGGATGCCCCCACCATTAATATTGATATTTCCATGAATCTTCGTGATAATCTTTCGGCTGATCTATCTCATCATTGGCAGATAATTTAATTAGTATTTCATTCGTAACGTATTTGCTTAGTTCGTAAAGTGCTATGATTAGTAATGTTTTAAGTATTTTCATTGGTCACTGTCCTTTCTATATATGCTACCTTTTAACGCTCTACTAATTGGACCGTTATTAAAACTAGAAGGTACTACACTTAATAATCCTTTGGGTTTCTTTACCATTTCCAACGCCTCTTCCTTACTCTCTGCCTCAATCACAGTGTATGATTCATTCTCCTTAGCTCTGGTTACATCAAAGAATACTTCACCTGTTGTGTGGTGTGTTTTGCGTACTAGGAATTGCATTACACGACACCTCTTTCATAAATTGAAGTGCTTGCATACATAACAAGTAATGTAAACAATTCACTGCTAACTCCTAAACTTCTAAAAGAATAAGGTTCATGCACGAATACCCAAGCGTTAGGATGTTTCTCATCCTTATGTGTAATAAGCAGTTTAACTTTACGGTTATTTACATTTTTATATGACCAATTCAATTTGTAGCCTAGTAGCTCGACTGATTTAATAAACTCTATTGTTGTCATCCACACTTACTCCTTACCTAAGATTATTCGTACACGTTCGAGTATGTCTTTATGTTTAATATGGTCTATTTCGCCCACTTTAGATTTATAGGTCTGATTCTTTGATGAATGTTCCATTGATTGTCTTTCCTTTTCTTCCTTTGATTTCGTCATACGCGTACTGTAAACACTCCTCTAACGACCAACCATGCTGTTGTGCCAATATAATTAAAGTAACGACTGTATCGCCTATACCGTCTTTTAAGTCGTCTAGTTTGTTACGTGATAATGCTGCACCAACTTCGCCAGCTTCTTCATAGAATTTCAATGCTTGTCTATCTGAATTACCTTTGTCTAGGTTTTTATCTATACTCCATTGTTCTACTTGTTTGATTAATTGACCAGTTGAGTTTAATTTAATTAAATTAGGATTTATCACAATCAATTCCTTTACATCTATTTCCATCAAATTAGCTATTGGAAGTAAAATACTATTGATAGTTTGTTTTGTTATTTGCTCACCGTGTATCACTCTAGATATATGAGTTCGAGCAACACCTGTTTTCATAACTATATCGTTCATCGTAATCCCCATAATCTTTTTTAGTTCTTTAAATCTATCTATATTCACCTTACATAAGTAATCACATTCGTTTCTCATCTACTCGTCCTCCAAATAATTTCTGATTAATGTATACATTTCGTAAGCGAACAATCCATCGTCATAATATCCATATCTATTTTCAGATAACGGTAAATCGTTTCCATATATACTTGATGTATCTATATGTTGAGAATGTAATTCCAATACTTTATCAAACGCCTTAGCTTTAGCATATAAATCATCTAATCCGATTTTTATATCTCTTTCTGTTTCTTCTGAACAATTAGACTCTAGCACTATTTTCCAAAGGTCTATTCCAAATGTCATATCTACTCACCCTCCTTAATCCCAATACCATCCAACTTCGCTCTAAAATACTTATACGTGCTGCTCGATGGTTTGTTGCCGATGTGTTGGGAGATTTCATTATTTAATGCTTTGTGTTGTTGCCGTTGTTCAAAGTAAGTGTCTGATTGTAAACGTAACGCTTTATTTTCTTTATCTAAATCATCTACTGTATTCATAAGTAAGGCATTACGTTTTTTAAAATCATGATTCCCCCGTTCCAACCTACTAACCTTTGCTTTATACCAAGACAAGTCGTCGATAAGGCTGTTTCGTTCTGCTATCATTTTGTTATATTGTTCTGATAGCTTTTCATAATCTTTAACTGTGTTATTCACTCGCCATCACTCCTTTTAATTTATTTAACACTTTCCTGTTATGTGCTTTATCTTCTGGTAACACTGCCATGACAATGCTACGTGGATTAATCGAGTATAAGAAACCTCGAACTCCGTAATCTCTTAGTAGCTTTGCCATTTCGACAGTATTTCTGCCTTTCGTATCAATTTTGTACTTAACTTTGATAGTGTCGGATAGGATCATGATAATTTATATTTCTCCATTACAATGTCGTACTTCTCAATAAATTTATATCTGTCTTGGTGTAACTTCTCACTCCACTGTGTATATTCATCCATTGCTTTAAGTTGTTCAATTAATCCTTTTATTTCTCTCTGCGTCTGTTCAGCGGCAGCCACCGCTTTCCAGTATCTACTTGTACCAACTTCTGCCTCATAACTTGTGTTACTATATTTCAAGAATTGTTTATATGTTTTATCAGCTCTTTGAAATAATGATTTAACAATCAAGTCGGAATTTTTTAGTAGTATGTCGTTAGGTGTCATTTACTTCACATCCCAATTCTCATACGCACGCTCGATGTACCATTTAGCCTTAGCCACATCTTCTTTACCATTCTTATGTGGGGAACGTGCTAAATATTTAATCGCATTACCAATGTGATAAGCTACGTTAGGATTGTAATGTTTCGTTACCTGCTCTATGAAATCTATTACCTCTATATCACCGTAGTTATAATGTGATGGGTGGTTGACTGTATCGTTACGCTTACGTTGTTGTACGTCGTTGGATTGGACAAATCTTTCTCTGTAATCTTTCTCTAATAAGTGTGCTTCATTTGGTCGAACTTTAATCCATTCGCTGCTGTTTTGTTTAATAGAATCTGTTTTCCCATTTAACAATTCCAACTCAATTCTTGTATCGTTATCTACACTTTTTTCAGCTTGCAATCCTATTAAACCACTGACTTTACCAAATCTTTCTTGACCATTATTTTCAACGTATTGAATCCAATCACCTACATTTAATTTTCTAAACCTCTTTTCACTCATACACTCTGTCTTACCTTCGATACTCTTACTCCATAACTCAAAATCGTTATCGTCTGTGATATCGTATAAGTTGCCTAACGAATTGATAGTAGCTACATTGTCGTTATCATCATTGAACACTATTTCTTCCACACGTCCAACAACTGTCATACCTTCGCTGTATTCACTCTTACCCATGCCATAAACAATTACGTATTGATCTAAGTCTAAATCTCTAATCTTCATCTACCTAGCCACCTCTGCACACTTAAATTTATAACTATTCCATAAATACTTCGCATACTTACTTTCACTATGTTGTTGCTCTACATTAAATAAATGCGGCTTTTGCTTTCTTAAAAGTTCTTCTTTATACTTTGCTTTCGCCTCTGAAGTATCTTCTTCCTTATCTAGTGTGTTTTGTAATGATCTATACTCATCCACATCCATTCTCTTAGGTACATGGCATGCCTCATTTAAAGACCAACCTCTGACAATTCGATTTCTAATACCTTCACTTGATAATCCGTTACGTTCCATAGCTTTAAAGTTGTCGCCTAATATGTCGTATTCAACACGATTAGCTGTTATTGTTAACATTGTTTTCGTCCTCCTAATAATCCTTAACTTGTACGTCTGATACTTTTCTGAATTTAATATCTTCAAACCCTAGTAACTCTGGGTTATTTTTATATTTCTCCGCTACTTTATCTGCTTCACGTTCCTGAATTGCTTCCATGTCGTAATTGTCTGCCACAGGTACCGTCACTTCCTGTTCAACTTCCACTTTTATTTGTAGTGTGATTGTTTGTTCCGTTGTAATCACTTCGCTTTCTTGCGTTCTCGTCTAGCCTTAATTAAATCTTCATACGTGATCCACTCTAGTCCTGTGTATTTAGGCGCTTTACATATCCACGTTAGCTTTACATCGGGATATAAGTATCTAAAGAACTTAGCTTTTAACTTAGCTGTTTCAGTGGCCATACCTTTCACGTCTATTACTTCGATTAACTTCCCTTCACTCAACAGTGCAAAGTCTGCGATATATTCTGATTTACGCTG
The DNA here is from genome assembly GCF_048568385.1 of Staphylococcus sp. LKG3-1. Classification (NCBI taxonomy): domain Bacteria; kingdom Bacillati; phylum Bacillota; class Bacilli; order Caryophanales; family Staphylococcaceae; genus Staphylococcus; species Staphylococcus sp. LKG3-1. The sequence continues at coordinate 92,270 of NZ_CP183796.1, read as the reverse complement.
TTTACCTATTTTAGGTATTAGTTCGTATCTTGGTTGCACTTCTATTTCATCGAATCCATCTATATGCAATCGATTTTCTAAATGTTTGTAATACTCACATTCGACTGTGCTATCAAACACAATCCCTTTATATTCAACTTTCTTAGCGTTGTACTTACTCATTCCGTCACTCCTACAGATCAAATATATTTAACTGCGAACCTAACTCTTGTTCGTAAAATAAATTGTGTACTGCTTTGAAATTTAATAATTCGTCATCAGTCATATTCTTAACTCCACCCGAGAAGTAAGCGCCAGTTATATTTCCGACGCTATTCACATTTGGTGACAATGGTAATACAGATACTGCTTTTTCATCGTTATCTCGGTATAAGTAATATTTGTTCTTGCTACCTTCAATTAATCCCATTTATATTCACACCTTTATAGTTTTTAAAGATAATATTCTTATTTTCTTCGTAATCATCAAAGGGCGTTAAACGCCCATTTTCACGCAATATCTTAATTGTGTAACCTAACTCAAGTAAACACGATTGAACGTCTGTATCGCCCTTGTATGTTTCTCTGTATAGGTACCCCAGTAATGTTTGGAATTGTCCTATGCTCATGTGAAAAACCTCTGCGTTTTCTTATAAAATTCAAACTCAATCACACCAGTTTCACCATCTTTATTTTTAGCGATGTTACACTCAACAATTGACTTACCAGAATCGTCCACATCTTCTTGCTCGTAATAGTCATCTCGATACAACATCATTGCCATACTTGCGTCTGCTTCAATACCACCGGATTCTTTCATATCCGATAACATTGGGCGTTTGTCATTTCGAGATTCAACACCACGATTTAACTGTGAAAGCACTACGATGATTGCGCCTGTTTCGTTCGCTATGATTTTCAAGTCACGTGATATCTTTTCAACTGCAACTCGTCTATCAACATTCGTATCTGTTTCCATAAGTTGTAAGTAATCAATGAATATAACTTGTGGCTTATCGCTATGTTTCATTGCTTGAGATCTAATGTCTTGAGGCGTTGTTGTACTATCATCATTAATATTGATTCCTAATTTAAGAATTTGGTCTATCGCATCTGTTAATTTGGTTAATTCATCTGGTGTTAAGTCTTGTACATTCTTAATGCGATTCAACTCAATGCCTGTGATAGTTGCTAACAGTCTTTGCAATACGTTTTTACCTGTTGTTTCGATACTAAAGAATGATGTTTGGTGTCCTTGCTTGGCTATGTTCCATAACATGTTTAAAGCAAAACCAGTTTTACCTACACTAGGTCGTGCAGCGATAACTATTAATTGGCTTGGTTCAAACCCTCCAATCTTATAATCCATAAGTTGATACTTTGTTTTCACACGTTCTACTGGTTCATCACTATATAAATCTTCAACTAACTGCTTAGCATAGCGTTGCGTACCATCTTCTTTTTTAGTTGCGATACTCGTTAAATATTTAAGTTGTTCCACCATTTCATTAAATGTTTCTGGTGTAGCAGATTGTTTGAAGTCATCAGCAAGTTGGTTTGCTTTAATGATTTGATAATTCTGCAATAAATCTTGTTGGTATCTTTCAAAGAATCCGTAACCAATAAAATCTGTTTTGTATAGTTGACCAATTACATCATTGTTTAGAAATTCTTTATCTTTAATACTTTTCAGATATATCTCATTCAAATCAACTTTGCCTTGATCTAGCACATATTCCATGAACCCTTTAAAATGTTCGTTTTGGAACATATAAGGCTTTACTCTTAGCTTCTCTAACAAATCAGGTTTCTGTAATAGACTGGCAATGACTGTACTTTCTATTTCGTATTGCTCATTAATCAATGTCATCACCTCTATCAAATTCTGCTACCTTACGTCTGAATTGTTCTAACGCCTGTTTACGTTGTCTAACATAGTCTGGGTCGTTATCCATCTTCCATCTATGCAGCTTAGTTTCTTCATCTGGTTCATCATCTTTAAATGTCTTAGGAAACTTACGCATAATATTAGGTATTTTAGGTGGATAGACGTTGCCATCTTTTATATATTTCTTAGCCATCTTCATTGATGGTTCGTAATCGCCATCTTCACATAAGAAGTTAATCCACAAATTGAATTTAGTATCATTCAATTCCATGTTGTATACATTGGCTAACATCTCAATGATTTCGAAAGCTTCTTTTTTAGTCATTGACATGGTTTATCCTCCCATTAATTCTTGACGTTTCCTTTCGAGGAAGTCATCCGTTTCTTTTTTAGGCTGCTTACGTTTTTTAGGCACTACTTTAGCCTTAGCTTTTTCCACTGTATCGATACCTTCTTTATTCCAATTCTTTAATATAGTTATTAGGTATGGTATCCCTTTGTTTTTCTCTTTACAGTAATCAACAGCTGCCTTAGTTATTTCATAAGTATCATCTTTTATTAGATTGATCTCGTATTCTAGGTTTTCAATTTGTAATGGATTTCTTATCATTTCTAATTCTTTAGTTATATATTTAAATGTTTCGTCAACGTGTAGACTCTCTGTAGAAGTCTCTGTGTAGTCTATGGTATTGGTTTGCTCATTTTGAGCATCTCCATTTGCTCTTTTTGACTCATTCGTTTGCTCATTTTGAGCAACTCGTTTGCTCACACCTTCAAGAGTTAGATAATTGATTGAATACCACTTCGTTTTATCAAATCCAGCTTTGTTAAAATTACCTGTATAAAGTAAATCTTGCTTCTCTAAACTTGATATTGTTCGCCTCACTGTGACGTTACTCCAAAAAGGGAATTGCTCTTCCCAACTTTTGTAACTGTTGTATATCCACTTCTTACCTTCATGTGAATGTTTACTTGTATTCAACCAGTAATGCATTTGTTGAAGTATGATTGCTTCATTTAATCCAATTTGTTCTGCCAATTTAGGCAGCACTTGTATTGGATAATCATCAATTAATAACTTACTCATTTAGTTTTCAGTCCTTTCAACATTCTATTTAGTTTCTCGTCTACATCCACCCAACTATCAGTTAAATGATATTTACTATTGAAGCTATCCATACCAATCGTGTGCTGTTCTCTGTGATGACTTGAACATAATGCCAACACCTTATTACCGAAGTGTTCTATATTGCGTCTGTTACGTCCTCTACCTACTGCTTGATAATGTGCAAGTTCTGCATGTTTCCCACAAATAACACATTTCCTATTGATAGTAGCCATGTATAAGAATGTTCTATCGTTCTTGATAAGGTCACTCGTTTTAAATCTAAGTGGTATATCATTTTCAAATATCCATTCGATTGCTATATCTATAATTTGACCAGCTACTTTACGTGAACAATCAGCTAGTGATATTCGATTCTCATAGGCGTATAAGACACGAACGTATTCTTGGAATACATTCCTCATATAATCTTGTGGTTGCCCTGTATGAGCTTCTATATCGTTCATAAGCGCAAATATCTTTCTACGTTGCTTATCAGTTATTTTGTATGGATCTGTGATGCTTACTTCACATTCAACTTCTAACCCGTTATCTAATAATAAGAAGTCTTTATTTTCTAATGTCACACCCTCGATGACAGCTGTTATTGTGCCGTCATCTTGTTGGATGTAGTTTTTAATTATTGGCATTTAATCAGTCCAATCAGAACGGGAGATCGTCCGTATCTATATCTGCGTTACCGTTAGCAAAAGGGTTATCCTTATCAGGTGATTGTTGTGACTTAGCTTGTCCACTTTGTTGTTGAGATTGACCTTTAGATTGTGATTTAGGTTCCATGAATTGAACACTGTCCGCTACTACTTCGGTAACGAATATTCGTTTACCTTCATTATTTTCATAACTACGTGATTGCATACGACCATCAACACCAGCTAAATGACCTTTGAATAAATAGTTGTTTACATTTTCTGCTTGTTTACGAAAAACAACTACATTGATGAAGTCTGCTTCACGTTCACCTTGTGAATTTGTGAATGTTCTATTAACAGCTAAAGTAAAATTTGCAATACTCACTCCACTAGGTGTTGTTCTAAATTCTGGGTCCTTTGTTAATCTACCTACTAATACAACTCTATTTATCATTTTCATCATCCTTATCTAATTGTTTTAGTCCTGCATCTAGTTTCGCGTGTGCTTGTGCTATTTCTTTTTGCGATACTTTATTAATGTCCGATATACCTAACCAGCGCATTGTTTTGTCTAATGTTGCGTCACGGCCTTTTTCTTGCGAAATACTAACAAATTGATTAATCTTATCTTCTAATTCAGTTCTGTCGTTATCACTAGCATCTGGTGCATCCTCGCCCAAATATAAATAGTTTCCTAGACCAAATTGAGCTGCACATTTTACCATTACTCTTTTCATACTTTTGTTTATGTCGAAAGTTGTCGCTGATCCTTTAGGAATTGCTTGGTTTTTGTAATTTAATACTGGCAGCCACTCTCTTTTAGTAACGCCAAATAATGTGATTTCTACACAAACCATATAACCTTCATCTGTTTTTAAATAAGGTACGAAAATGTCGTCACGGTCACTGTCTGTATAAGGAAATTCTATGAATCTGTGTTGAAAATTTTCATCCATTTTTGTTAGCTCTTGCTGTACAAATGCCCAAGAAAGATAATTCAATCCATTTTTTTGTTCGACGTGTTCGTTTACGTTACGTGAATTAAGTTCGTTAAATTTTTCGATAAAGCTAGTCATCTTGTACCTCCTCGTATTCCGTTGTTTCTATGACCGTCTTTTTTATAGCTATGTGATGGTCCATGTTGATTTTTGCTTCTTCCATTCCGTCAAACTCCCTCGCTCTACTTCTGTTTGTGGAATAATTTGTGTCTGGATTAGCGTCACTAGGTTTGTTCGTTATATAAATTGGTATTTCTCTGTGCCGAATGATATAAGTTACCGTTTCCTTCGCCATTTGACGAAACACCTCTATTCCGTGTATATTTAATTTGTATATTTTGTAAATCGTTTGACTGTTAAGCGTTGGCGCGCTTAGCGGTCTTTTTTTCTGCGTAATAGCTATTCCAAAATACATAACTACCGATGAAACTTATAATGCTAAATGCAATACTGTAATGAAAATCGAATGTGATAAGTGCAAACAACATTGTGAATAGTATTGCAGTTAACCATGCTAAAATGTGTTTCATGTTATCCCTCCTTTATTTTTTCTTATTTTTTTGTTTAGCTCTTGCTTTTATTTCTTCATCGTACTCATCTAAAAATTGCAGCCATCTTCTACGATTGAATTTATATACGCCTTTTTCTCCTGGATTTGGCAATTGTGAAAATGGCTCAATTATTTTTCTTAGATAAGGATCTTCACAAATGTTTTTTACAATCCAATCGTTGTAAGTTGGATAAGCCTTCGCTGCTTCAGTTAACGTCATGTTTACTGGTTTACTATCCATTAACTCTTGATATTCAATTTTAGAAATAATCACATGCGTTTCTGGTACTGGAACAGTAACCTGTAGTGTTTGAGACATTTAAATCACTCCTTTCATCCGTTTACTCTTATATTTCAATTCGTTCTATGCTAATCTTTCTAAAATTCCATAATCACCATGTCTTGTAGCTGTATCAATTTGGCTGTCAGTAAGCCTTAAATAATTTTTAGACAAACTATCTAATGTTGCATTTCGAACAAGTTGCATTGCATTTTCAAAATCTACATGCTTTATAGTGGTATATGTGATTGAGTTGAAATGTTTATTTAATAAACTGTATAAACCCTTCATGAAATGACAACGCTTTTTGTGATAAAGTTCATTTGAAACTTTCTCTTCAAAATACTGATTTGCTAATTGATACGACTTTTCCATGACATTAGCTTTGATAAATTTACATTCACCATGAGTAAGTGTTAGGTTTTTCTCTAACTTTTCAAAGCGAGTATCCAATTTCTGTTCTGTATCTATCATTTTGTTTTCAAAAACGTCCATCTTTTGTTCGTTTTCTTCCATTTTCTTTTCGTGTTCTACCATTTTGTTTAATAATTCCCTGCTAAATTCTGCTTGTTGTACTAATTGATCTGCTTGTCTTCTACTGATATCAATTAAATTTTTAGACATCGATTACATCTCCTTTGTTAATTTGTCTGTTTAGTTTTTTGGATAAATCGAGTAAATCATCTGCAATCTTTTTAATAGGTTTAATCGCATACTCATTACTCAAAATGTACTCATCATGGATAAAGTAAGTCATAGGTGCTATTTCTTTGATAAGCGCTTCACTTTTTTTAACAAGGTCATACACTTCTTTCTGAGCTTTTAATCTACGTTGTCCATCGTCTAATTTTCTGTTCATATCGCCCAACGCTTTATTCAATTCATCATATTTTTGTGATTTCTTACTCACTTCATCTCTGCGTTGTTCCATTTCCTTGATGTCTTTTTCTAACTTCTCATTACGTTGTTCTATAAGTTTTTGATGATGACGAGATTGTACTAGAGCTTCTTTTGTTTGTTGATAATCCTCTGGTTCCATGTACTTCTCAACAACTTCAGGATCCCTATTCAGTTCATCTTCAAGTTGCTTACGTGCAATTGATTCAGAACGTTGTGCTTGTTCCAATTGGGATTGGAGTTGTGATTTTTCTTGTTCTAATGATTCCTTTTTTTGTTGAAGTTGTTTGTATTCTTTGTTGGTAGTAATATCTCCGTCTAAGACTTTTTGTTTTAACTCTTCAGGCACATTCTTTTTCATTATTTCTTTTTGTAGTGATTTAGGTGCATTAAGAAAATTATCTTTTTGAACGTTGTCCAGATTTGTGGACAACTCTACTAAATTGATATAGTAGTAAACTTGATGTTTATTTAATCCACCACTTTCAAACCATTTATAAAAAACTCCTTTATCGTGATTAGCCAACTTGTCTTGCGCCTTCTTTAACTCTCGACCGATTTTGATACGAGCGTCTTCAGCTATACCATTAATAGTGTATTCACGTTCTTTTAAAAATTCTGCTGTATTATTATCTACTAACGAATAATCAAACGTTTCATTCATATGTTCAATTTCAAACAATGGTTATCCCTCCTTTAACTACACTAAAAGTGAAGTTTATATTAAATTTTTTTGCTAACTCTTAACAAGTCAGCATTAATTCCGTAAATATATGCTAAAGCATAAACAACCATACTTTTTGGAATTACTTCCCCTTTTTCCCATGCAATGTATTGTGCTCTTGAAACGCCTAATTTATCAGCTATTTGTTCTTGTGTATAGTCGTATTCATTTCGTGCACCTTTCAAAGAAAAAGTTTCTATTGTGTCTGTCATGTCGTCACCTCCCTGTAAGGTATGTACTAAATTTACTACACTAAAAGTAAAGTGTCAACACATTAAGTAAACTTTTTTCCAAAACACTTTACTTTTTGTAAACTTTTTAATATACTTAATACAACACTTAAATAAGAAGAGAGGCAGTACAAATGGCTAAAAATATCCTTTCAAAAAATTTAAAAAATCTTTTAGAACGCAAAGGTAAAACACAAACGGATATGGCAAAAGATTTAGATTTAAAAGAATCAACAGTTAGTAGCTGGGTTAATGCGGTTAAGTATCCGAGAAGAGATAAAATTGAATTACTTGCTGATTATTTTGGTGTTATGCCCTCTGATATAACAGAAGATAAAAGTACACAACAAGACACAATCGCAGCACATTTTGACAAAGAAGATTTAACTGATGAAGAAAAGCAAGAAGTTCAAGATTTCATTAACTACTTAAAAAGTAAACGTAAATAAAGGGTGTTTATATGGGGAGATACGAAACATTAATTAGTAAATATAACCATTTAATAATCATAGAAACTGATATGCTACCTAGTTTTCAATCAGGTATATGTTTTAATAACCAAATTTATATTAACAGTAATAGATCCGAAGCAGTTAAGTTAGAAACACTATCAGAAGAAATTGCGCATCATAAACTTACATACGGAGATATAACTGACCAAACACAATTTAATAGTCGTAAGTTTGAGAGCTACGCAAGACGTTATGCAATGGAACAACTTATATCTTTACAAGATATTATTGATAGTTTTAAACACGGTTGTCATAACTTATATACAATGGCTAATTTTTTGGAGGTTTCAGAAGTTTATGTACAACAGTGTATTGATAACTATAAAAAGAGATTTGGTTTATCGACACTACATAGTGGTTACTTAATTCATTTTGAACCATTGCGTGTGTTTGAACATAAAAATATTAAATAAAGGGGTTATGTTGAATGAAAAAGGTATTTGGAATATTATTAGCGAGTGCATTAGTTTTAGGAGCATGTGGAAATGACGAAGAAAGCAAAAATCACAATCATAAGAAATATGCTAAAACACCAGAGAAAGATAAGAGTAAAAATGATAAATCTTCAAATAATGATAAAAAGGAAAAAGAAGTTACAACAAATGCTCAAAATGAAACTGATGTTAGTAAAGACGAAAACAATCAAACTGAAACAAGTAGCCAAGATGAAAGTGCTACACAAACGAATAACGAAAATACTAAGAACGCTGAACGAAGTCAAAGTAGTGATACTGAACAAAATGCCAACACATCAAACAATCAACAATCTGAAGTAGCTCAAGCTCAAAATAGCAATACTAATCAACAAGCAAACCCTTCAAACGAAAACAATCAGATGAGTGAAGCTGAAATAGCAGAGTGGAACAAAAATAAACCTACTACGCACGATGAATCACAAATGGGTTATGGACGAGGAGATTATGAAGCCGCAAGAGAACAAAGCAAGCAGGTTTGGAATGATCCTAACGCTCATGTAGGAGGACCAGGTTGGGTTGGTAAAAATGAAGGTTATGATAGTTGGGCGCAACGTCAACAAAATGTACAAGAAACAACACCACAACAATAATTTTATGGGTAGCACGCCTACCCTTATTATTTTTTTACTTTTTTTAGGAGGAATGTGCAATGAATGTGAAAAAAGTCGGTAAAACATGGGAATATGATTTCAGATTCGATAAAAAAAGATATAGAAAACGTGGATTTTCTACAAAACGTGAAGCAACAAATGCGATGAACGATGTATACAATGAAGTTACTAAAGGTGGTAATTTATCAGAAGATATGAGCTTCATAGATTACTTTGAAAACTGGATTAAAATTAATAAAGAAGGACGAGTTACTCAATCTACGCTTAACAGATATCATAATGCGAAAAATATCTTTGAAGAAAAGTTTGGTGTGTTAGAAATCAAAAATGTATCTCAACTTAAATATCGTGAAATGCTCAAAGAATATGCAGAAGGTAAATTTGTAGGTGGTCGAAAAGAAGGGAGAACTAAACAAAGTGTAAATAAGCTAAATAATTGTTTTTCACAAGCGTTTAAAGATGCTTTAAATGAACGGTTGATATATCGTGATCCAACTTGGAATGCGCCTATTTATGAAAAAAAAGCAGCTAAAAAAGAAGAAACTAAATTTATGACCTTAAAAAATTATAAAGATCTAAAAAATTTTTCTAAATCAAAAAACGAACTATCTTATTTAGCAATATATATTTTAATATCTACTGGCGCTAGATTTGGAGAAGTACAAAAATTAGAATACAAACATATAGATGAATTAAATTCTACAATTCATTTACCTGGTACAAAAACAGAATCTGCAGACCGAACTATAGCAATCCCTAAAAACGACATGAAACATATAACTAAAGTTTTAAAGGAGCGCCCTACTTCAATTGGTAGTTTTATATTTAATACCGGTGTGTCTTTAATTTCAAATAAAGCAGTAACAAACACATTAAAAAAATTCTTATTAGAAAATAATGTTGGTAATTACACATTGCATTCGTTAAGACATACACACGCATCTATGTTATTAAGTAAAGGTTTTTCAATACAATATGTTAGTAAAAGATTAGGCCATGCAAACATTGAGATCACTTGGAGAGTATACAGTCACTTATTAGAAGAATTAAAATCAGAAGAAGATGACAAGCTAGATGAAGTAATAAATTTCTAGATGGACAACAAAACGGACAATATTTAATTGTATTTGGTCAATTCGTCCACTTCTCGACCATAATTTTTAGAACTCACTTTTTTGTATTTTTGACAAAATAAAAAGAACGCTGATTTAACAACGTTCTTTCGTCATCCAAAGTATTCACTTGGATTGATTTTTCTGTTTTTACGGAAACGGAGGGATTCGAACCCTCGCGCCGCTCTCGCGACCTACACCCTTAGCAGGGGCGCCTCTTCAGCCAACTTGAGTACGTTTCCAATGGCTCCACAGGTAGGACTCGAACCTACGACCGATCGGTTAACAGCCGATAGCTCTACCACTGAGCTACTGTGGAATAATGGGTTGCTCTAATCAAGCACAAATATTATTATATCAACTCTCGTTAAATTTTCAAGTAGTAAACGTAAAAAAATATGCGGAATATTTACACTAAATTAATATAATATTCCACATATATCATTTTTACATGCTTACGTCGCCAAATTTACTACGATTTATTTTCAAATAATGAATATTTTGCTAATGCTTCATAAATATTTAATTGAGGTTTTGTATAATCAATAGGAGATTCTGGATCAAAGGTAGCAACTCTTGCTGCCCTATCCATCATATAGTAATAATAAATACCATTTAGGTATTGATGATGCATGCTATGTGCTGAAATGTTAGCTACAATTGTTTGATTATCTACAAATGTCACTTTACATTTCTTTTCTTTTAGTGGTTTGATTTGGTGAACATAATGAATATTAATCCAAGTATTTTCTTCTTTTCTATCAGAGTGCGTTGGGAAAAAATAAGTAGGAAAAAGTGGAGTAAATAAAATTGGGGGTTTACTGCTTATGCCAGTAATTCTCATCGTATCTTCTTTCTTAAAATGATAACTACTACCATAAAATCTACACGATCGATCAATAATCTTTGGAACACGTTCTTTTAGAACTTTGCTGTCATCCTTATACTTTAAAAGATAACTACCTTCATACTTACCAGTTGATAAACTGCATGGTTGTAAAACCATATCCCCTTTTTTAATGATATAGGGTTGAATCATATTTTTACCTCCTTATATATTATGGCGACAACCAAATAATATAATACAAGCATCTTAAAATCAACTTATATAATAATAATTTTTATAAATTTTCTACAATTAATTTTTAGTATCTATACTTTTGCATTAATTTATTTTTTGTAAAGTTGCATTTTACACTTATTTTTTTCGGAAAAGTCTGAATATTCATTGATTTAAAAATTAAAACCTTGTATACTGTATATAAATATAGATAGAGGGGCTGTGTTGATTATGAAACATAATACACATGTAAAGTACAATACACTAGAATCATTTGTATCTACGATTAATGATTTAGGCATTGAATTGATCATAGATGAATCATTGCGCAACGTTCGTAAGCAAAAATTGGAACAACTCATTGATAATGCTTTAAAAAATAAAAACGAGAATGATTTCAAACGCTATACTGAAGAATACAAAAATTTGGAGGAATTTCTCGTTGGTTAATTTATTGTTTTGTTACTTAAAATAAGGTCTATTCCCTACTTAAAATTAAGATAGAGAATAGACCTTTTTATATGTTATTTATTATGACATTAATCTGATTAATTCGTAGCGTTCAATATCACCAAAATAATGATAAATATCGTAATTTGAAAGTGCTTCTTCTATACTATCGAATTCATGCATTGTACCCTCTAGTGCATTTTCTAATTCAGTTATGTCGCCTTCACCGAAAAAGTCACCGAAAATTTTTGCATGCTCAATCCGACCTTTTTTTACATCTAATTTTATTTGAACGAAACCTTTTTCAAATTTTTCTTCTCTTTCAAAATTATATTTTGGATTCCTACCGTAATTCCATTCCCATGTACGGTATTTTTCATTACTTAGTTGTTCAATTTTTTTCCAATCGTCATCAGTTAATATATATTCTTCTACTTGCGTAGCTTCTCCAAAAATTGTTTTTAAAATTATTTCCTTAAATCGATCAATATCTAAAGGTTCATCTAAAAACTCAGAAATATTGGCTACTCTGCTTCTTACTGATTTGATACCTTTCGATTTAATCTTTGCTGGATTAACTTTCAATGCATTTTGGACTTCATTCAATTCACTATTTAGCATTAATGTGCCATGACTAAACATACGATCCTTTACTTTGACCATAGCATTACCTGATATTTTTGCACTACCTACTTGAATGTCATTTCTACCACTCATGTCAGCATCAACGCCTAATGATTGTAATGCCTCAACAATCGGCTCTGTGAATTTTTTGAAATTATGGAAACTGTTACCATCATCATCAGTTACAAAACTAAAGTTTAAATTGCCTGTGTCATGGTATACTGCTCCTCCACCAGATATACGTCTAACGACATCAATGCCGTGTTCGTCTATATATGGTTGATTCACTTCTTCAATTGTATTTTGATTTTTCCCAATAATAATCGAAGGTCTATTTACATAAAACAAAAAATAACTATCATCTTTTGGCATATTTTTTAAAACATATTCTTCCATTGCCAAATTTAATGTTGGATCTGTAATGTCGTTGTTACTAATAAACTTCATCTACTGCACTCCTTTTCCATAAATATATGCCCTTACCCTATTTATGCTATATTTTCACAAAAATTGCCAATCATTCACTTTGATATTTTGCTAAAAATTGAAAATTGTTTTACATCATGCAATTTAATGGTTTTTTGTTTATTTGTCTGCCGATTTTTTGTATAATACTATCTAGTTAGCATTTCTAGGGAGGACTAAAAATGACTGTTGCAGAAGTGGGAAATATCGTAGAATTTTATGACGGCTTAAAAGGTCGAGTTGAAAAAATTAATGACAACTCAGTAATTGTTGATTTAACAATTATGGAGAACTTCGAAGAACTAGACTTGCCAGAAAAAACTGTCATTAATCACAAACGATACACAATCGTCGAACAAGAAGGATAGTTAAAATGAATAGAATTTCTAAGGCACTAATTTGGTTTGTCGTAAGTTTCATAGTATTCCACATTATTCTTTTGGTAATGTGGGGCGAGAAACAAGAATATTGGTATCTTTATACGGGCATTATGCTAATTGCTGGTATCAGTTATATCTTTTATCAGAGAGATATTGAATCTAAACGTTTACTCACATCACTAGGTGTGGGCATTATTACTGGTATTGTATTGATTATTATTCAACTTATTATCGCAGCAATTGCTTCTGATATAAAATATGCTGAATTAATCAAAGAACTCACACGTACGGGTGTCTATTATAAATGGCAAATGTTAGTAACATTAGTCTTTGTTATACCTTGTCATGAGCTTTACATGAGAACTGTTTTACAAAAAGAATTAATCAAATTAAATATCCCAAGTTGGTTAAGTATTATAATTACAGCATTATGTTCTGCTTCATTATTTTACTATCTTGACAACTTATGGATTGTTTTCTTTGTATTTATTGTACAAATGGCACTTTCATTAAGTTATTTCTATACACGCAGAATAGCAACAACTGTTGTAGCTCAAATTGTAGCAGTTGTTATCTTATTAATATTCAACGTATAAACCTATACGATTATTAATAAACGTTGGGACTTCAATACCCTTTTCATTTAGGCAGCAGATGACTGAATTGAAAATGTAAAGTCTCACTGATTTAAAGAACTACTTTTTCAATTTATGAAAATCAGTAGTTCTTATGCATAAGCCAAAGCTTATGTATTCTGCATAAAATTCTAGGAGACTTATGCATGGGCTTTAGCTCAGATAAACATTTCAATCCTAGTCATCCTTGCCTTGATTGCATAGGTGGGACTACGAAATCTCTATTAAAAAATTTGATTTCTGTCCCACTCCCCTTTCGTTATTAACATTTTGCACTTTTGGAGATTCATTCAAGCTATTGAAAGTTAGCGATACAAAACGATATTTATACAATGCGCCCGAGAGTCAGGATGTTACAACATCATATAATCTTTAATTTAATATTCTAAATAAAGATACTTTCGTATAATTTTGCAAAAAGTAAAGAAAACGTCAATTTCTATATTATCTCAATAGAAATTGACGTTTATTTTTAGTCAAAGTTACTTATATACTAGACGTGCTTATATTAAAACTTCAAATGTCTGTTTTTGTTTTATTTTATATTGGTCATCTTTCAAATTTCGTGAAATCAATTCAACCATCGTAATTTCACCTGTTTCATGAATAACTGCTTGCTCTAAATATTGTTTATAATTTCTGTAGCAATAATCTGTCATACTTACGCGATACATATGATCTAATGTTATATTATTTAATTGAACCCTTTCAAATGGCAATGCATTCATATCAATTGTATAGTCCACACCTTGCCAAAATGTACAGAGTGTTTCATCCACAATAGTTAAGCTTAACGAACCTCCACTAAATTCAATATGTGCATAACAATATTCTAAAATATCTTTTATTTGTTGACCTTTCAAAGTTAAATCAATTGGTACATCTGGATGAGGATATGCATTATATAATGCCTCATTAGTAATTTGTCCAGATAATCCAGTTTCGCCGCTTGTAGGCAAATGGACACAGGAAATATCATAATCAAATTTGCGACGTATACTATCATGTAATAGTTGGGTAAATGCATGAGGTTTGGTAATCACGTCATCTAACCCATCAATATGTGCATCTATATCTTTATTTGTTAAAATTTCTTTTCCCCAATGTTCAACTGTTTTTCGATCATAATAAGTTAAATCTAATAACGCTTCATCTTCTTTATATTCATTTAAATCAACGATTTTTGATTCTACATTTTCTAATTCGAATGAATTCGTTCGCTTTTTAAAATTGATTTTCACGTGGATTAACTGTTCTGCATTTTGGCCAGCTTGAACATATAAAGTTTTTTCATCTTTTCCAATAAATGTTTGATGCTGATGACCAGTAATAAGCAAATCGATGACACCTAAGGTTTGCATTAGTTTTTCTGCTTCATTCACATTTTGCTCACGTTCATTTGATGACTTATTAAGCTGATCTAATCCCCCATGATAAATGACAATTAGAAATTCTGGCATCTCTGTTTCGTGAATAAATCGAATCCATCGCTTAGAAGACAGCAAGGTTTTTTCAATTTGTACATCATTCTCCATTTCAAAATGCTCTCTCTCCATTAAACCGTCCGAAGTTAATCCAACGATTGCAATTTTAACACCTTCTATTTCTTTAATTGTATAAGGCGTTGAAAAATAAGGCTCACGTGTTTTCTTATATTCAATATTGGCAGAAAGCCATGGAAATCTCGATAATGAAACTGCTCTAGAAAAGAAGGATAATCCAAATTTGAATTCATTAGGACTAATGCCACTTGCATCATATTGCATGGCGTTCATTAATTTTATCATTGGATGGCGTTTATATGGCGCTACCACAGCGTAGTAAAACGCAGCCAGAGAACCCGCTAAACTCCCGCCACTATCTAGTAAAATGACATGTTCATTTTCTTCTCTTTTCGATTTAACATACGTACCAGCTCGATAGATATTAGAACCATTATCTCCATTTAGAAAATAACTATGCATATCTGAAGTAGCAATAACATCAATTGCAATCTTTTCACTTTTTTTCATATGCCTCTCTCCTCGTTAATCACAGTTTAACATGTTTTTAAATTACGTCGATACTAATATCTTATCTTCATTATTTATAACTAATATTAAAAATAGATAATTAAAAAACACTTAATTGAATTTGTCGTTCAACTAAGTGTTTTTTTAGGATTCTATGCTCATCACATTATCCAATTTGCACACGTTCTTTTGGATAATGGAATTTATCTGGTTCTCTACGTCCACCAATCATTATAATAAAGCTAATTAAACCTACACGTCCGATAAACATTAATATCATAAGTGTAACTTTCGACATATCATTAAAATCGCCAGTGACACCTAATGATAACCCACACGTTCCGAACGCAGACATCACCTCAAAAAAGCCTTGAAGAAATGAAATTTTACCATTCTCAACAACTAATATAAAAATCGTCGCTGCAAAAGTTAAAATACCTGCCATTGTGAACACTGCAAATGATCGTTGAACATCTGTTGTATGTATCTCACGATTAAATACTTTAATTGACAATTTCTCGCTATTATTATTAAAGTTTAATAAAAATAAGATTAAAATTGCAAATGTTGTTGTTCTAATACCACCACCGACCGAGCTTGGTGATGACCCAATAAACATCAAGATGCTCATAATCACGTTCGTACCTTCACCAAAATGACTTACATCAATTGTCTGTAATCCAGCACTTCTCGTCGTTGCAGATTGGAACAAAGCATAGAATAACGATTTGTGCCAAGACATATTTTGGAATGCATGGTTATATTCAAATAGTAAAATGATAATGACACCAAATACAAATAGTACTAAATACGTTACTGTTGTTATTTTAGCAAATAATGAAAATCTAAAATTAGGGATTCTATTTTTAATATATGCCTTCACTTCAATTAACACAGGGAAGCCAATCGAACCTAATATAATTAAAAACATTACAATGGTTTGCACAAAATAATCATTAGCATATGGAATCAAGGATTGACCGGTAATATCTAAACCACCATTCGTCGTTGCTGATACTGCAACAAATAACCCTTGCATGATAGCATACTGCAAATCAGGGTTATCTCGATAAAAATAGAACGTTAATAATGCTGCACCAACCACTTCGATTATTAAAATGGTACGCACGATATCGAGAATTAATTTAACTGTACCACTCATTGTATCTTTATTATTATCCAACATAATTAACTGTCTTTCACGCATACCAATATGTTTACCAAGTACTACCCACAACATTGTTCCAATTGCCATTACACCAATACCGCCAATGTTTAGGATGATCATGATGATAATTTGTCCAAACGTCGTATATGTTTCTACAATATTAACTGGTGATAACCCTGTAACACTCACACCTGAAACAGCAACAAACAATGAATCGATTGGGTCTACAGAGACACCTGCTTTATGAACATAAGGTAAGTTCAACAGTAAGAATGCCACGATAATCGCGACTATATAATACATCACAATACCTTGTTGAGGACTTGATTTTTTAAATAATTGATTGAAAATGGACAACGCGTACTCACCCCAACGCTACTTCAATTTAATCTTGATATCTTGCTCTTTACCATCTCTATATATTTTTGCTGGCAATGTATCTAAATCATCTTTATGACTAAAAATAATCTGTCTATATCTTAGATTATCTTCAACTTCTTTACCATCTAATTCTACTATTACATCATTTTTTTGCAACCCAGATTTTTCACCTAAACTATTATCTTTTACATCTCCAATGATAACACCTTTATTAACCTCTTCAGGTAAGTTAAGGGATTGATGCGTAGCTTCATCCATATCTTTAACATTCGCGATTTTTATGCCAGTATTAGGATATTTAACTTCGCCTTTTGCTTCAAGTTGTTTGGCAATAGATTCAGCGTCATTGACTGGGATTGCAAATGCAATTCCTTCAACATGATCCATATCAATTTTTAAAGAAGCTATACCAATCAATTTACCATTTTTATCAATAACACCACCACCTGAATTACCAGGATTAACAGGTGCATCCATTTGAAAAGCGCTCATGAGCACATCATATTGATTATCTTTATCGATATCAACTGGCACATGACGATTTAAACCAGACACAATACCTTCTGAAACACTACCTTTAAAGTCAACACCTAGTGGGTTCCCTACGACAATAATAGGCTCACCGAGGACTAATGTACTGGAATCACCCATTTTAATTGATTTAACATCACTACCTGATTTTATTTTGGTTTTAACTACTGCAATATCAGAAAATTTGTCCGTTCCAATGACCTTACCAATAGATGTATCATTATTACCGTATGTAATTTTTTGTTCCTTTTTATCACCTACAACATGTGCATTCGTCATGATAAAAATAGAGTCGCCCACTTTTTTGTAGACGACACCTGATCCTAATTCATTTTCTTTTCCTGCTTCTTGTGTCTCTTTCTCCGCAGATGAACTATTATTACTTGTATCATTTTCGACTGTTACGATGGAATGAATGGCACTATTCGCACTTTTCATTGTATCTGTATATGTTTTTTCTTTATTAGCATTATCGTTGCTTTGGAATATATTATCCTTCGTGTTTCCATTATGATCTACATTATTAAAGATGGCATTAATTAAGACAATTAACAAAATAACTGCCAATACAATTAGTACTTTCGCCCAGTGTTCTTTGAAGAAATACTTAACTTTATCTATTAAAGTTGGTTGGTCACTATGTCTGTGTTGGTCAGATTTATCATCTGTCTGTCCAGACTTATGATTTCTGGCAATATTGTTATGAACCTTATCTGAGTTATCTTCTTCAATATACTGATTAACCCTTGACTGTTGCGCTTCTTCAGAATAAAAATGATCATCATGTAAACGGTCTTTGTTAGTAGACGCATTTACATCTATATCTGAATCATTTGATGTTTCGTTGGTTTTTAAATAACCATTTGTTTCATTTGTCGTTGATGCCACTTCAACATCATCTTTGGCTATATCCGATGTAGGCGAAACTTCTTCTGGTTGTTGCTTAGATACATGATTCAGAGCGTTATCTTCAGATGGTTCAAATTCACTTTCTGAATTACTGCTATTTCGTTTCGCAGCCATTGCTTGTTGCTGCTGAATTTCTTCTTGTGTTAGTTTTTCTATGCGTGCTTTTCTTAAATTTTCTTTAACACGTTCTTCGTTATTCTTTGCTAATTTTTCCGCTTTTTCAGCCCGTTGTTTTCTAGCTTTACGTTCCATTTGGACACGTTGTTCCCGTTCTTCATTGTGAAAATATTCTCGTCTTTTACGACCATATTTCTCTCTTGGGATCACATGTTTTTTATCATTCGCCACAAAAACGCCCCCCTAAACTACATATTTTTTATACTATCCATTATGACATATCATTAAGGATTTTTCCGATTTATTTTACTAGTACACACAAATATTCATACTGAATTCTATTTTGATTGAGTGTGTAAATGTATTGCATAAATCGCCAAATTTACTATTTAGCTATTATATTTTCAAATATTTTATCATTTATACCTTAGCTTTGATTATAAGCACTTTTTATACAAATTTCTAACTTTATCTCATTTTCTCTTTAAATAATTTAAGCAGATATTTTTAAATTTACTTAAACAATCATTATTTAAAATAAACTATTTTCTGCAAACAAAAAACTGAAAAGCACAATGGCTTTCCAGTCTAATAATAAATGATTATTTTTTCTCTTCTTTTTTATTTTGACGAACTGACGTCAACCAACCAATTAGAACTAATAATATCATAACTGTCCAGAAGATAGATTGCCATAAAATACTGTGTGGGAAGTGTTCAGGTAAAATTAAAATGTCTGGGTGTGCTAACACCATAACAACAAGTTTAATACCAACCCAACCAACAATGGCAAATGCCGCGCCTTCTAAACCTGGATATTTGTTTAATAAGTTGACAAACCATGTTGCTGCAAAACGCATAATGATAACACCTATCATACCGCCTAAGAACATCACAGCAAATTGACCTAAGTCCATACCACCAAAGTGTATACCAACCGCTGGTAACGTAACTGCTATTGCAAGTGCTGCAAGCATTGAGTCTATTGCAAAAGCAATATCTGCAAATTCAACTTTCAATACTGTACCCCAGAATGATTTAGCACTGGCATGAATTTCTTCTCCATCATCATCAAAATGATGATCGTCGGTACCATCATGCTCTTGCTGATCTTTCTCTTTAAAGAAGGTTATCAAGTTCCGTATTGACATATAAAGTAGATATATCGCACCTAGTGCTTGTATCCACCAGAAATGCGCTATGATACTGATTAAGAATAAAGAAATAAAACGAAATGCAAATGCACCAAGCAAACCATAAAACAGTGCTTTTTTACGTTGCTCTGGTGGTAAATGTTTCACCATAACAGCCATTACAACTGCATTATCTGCAGCGAGTAAACCTTCTAAAAATACGAGCACTAATAGTACCCATAGATAAGGTAAGATCAAACTTGGATCCATATAGGACAACTCCTTTAATTTTTTAAGAATAAAAATAGAGACCTAAGCTAAGCTAGTGTTTACGTAACTTGCACTTGTCTTCATCATTTATAATGATGTTAAGAACCAACTGGCAATCCATATTCACTATTAGCAAAGGTCTCACTCGACAGTTTTATTCTGCCCACTTTACCGGAAGTTTGATACTTCGTAATGACGATAAAATGACTAAGTTAAAAGATAAACAAGTTGCATTACTTTCCATATATAAACGATTGTATGCGAAACTCATATATTTTCAACTAAAGTTAAGTTACTCCCCTCTGACAACTGAGTCATAGGTATTCTATTAATATAGTTATTATACACAAAAATAAAATTTATAACAATCCATATAATTTAATTTCTGGGAACTTCTCTTCAAACCATCTTGTAGCAAATTCATTTTCAAACAAGAATACATAGTTATCGTATATATCTTTTACTAAGATTGAACGTGATGTACTCATTTTATCTTTTATGTCTTCTTCGTTTTCAATCCAACGTGCAATTTTCTGACCCACCGGTTCCATCACTACGTCAACATTATATTCATTTTTCAAACGATGTTCGAATACTTCAAATTGTAATTGTCCAACTGCACCAATAATAATTTGATTTGTATGCAATGCTTTATAATATTGAATAGCACCTTCTTGAACAAGCTGTTCAATACCTTTATGAAAATGTTTTTGCTTCATAACATTTTTTGCAGAAACTTTCATAAACAATTCCGGTGTAAATTGCGGTAGTTCTTGGAAACTGAATTTCTGATTACCACCTACGAGCGTGTCACCAATTTGGTAATTTCCTGTGTCATAAAGTCCAATAATATCGCCTGCAACAGCATGATTAACGGTTTCTTTATCATCTGCCATAAACGAAGTTGAACGTGTTATCTTTTGTTTTTTATGTGTACGTTGAAGGGTTACATCCATACCACGTTCAAAAGCACCACTTACAACTCGCATAAATGCAATTCTATCTCTATGTTTAGGATCCATATTAGCTTGAATTTTAAAGATAAATCCTGAAAAATCAAGATCAAATGGACTAACTTCTATATCTTCATTAGTTTGACGAGCATTCGGCATTGGCGCATGATCAACATAAGCATTCAAGAAATTTTGAACACCAAAATTCGCTAGTGCAGATCCGAAAAATACAGGTGTCAAATCACCGCTTAATAATGCTTCATTATCAAACGTTTCGCCCGCTTCTTCGACAAGCATTAACTCTTCGATTGCTTGAGTAAATGCACTATCGTTTTTCATTGCATGGTCTTCTTCCAACTCATAATCATCATTTAAATGCAGTACATTTTCTTCATCTCTAAAAGGCTCTATTGTGTGAGATTCACGATCGATAATACCAAAGAAATTTTGCCCCATACCTACTGGCCAATTCATTGGGTATGTTTCGATTTCTAATGTAGATTCTATTTCATCTAATAATTCAAAAGGTTCTTTACCGACTCTATCTAATTTGTTAATAAATGTGAAAATAGGTATACCTCTCATTTTACATACTTTGAATAGTTTCAATGTTTGAGGTTCGATACCTTTAGCACAGTCAATCACCATTACAGCACTATCAACTGCCATCAGTGTTCTATATGTGTCCTCTGAGAAGTCTTCATGTCCTGGCGTATCTAAAATGTTGATTTTATAGTGGTCATAATCAAATTGCATCACTGAACTTGTAACAGAAATCCCTCTCTCCTGCTCAACTTTCATCCAGTCACTCGTCGCAAATTTGCCACTTTTTTTACCTTTAACCGTACCTGCTTCTCTTATCGCACCACCGAATAGTAATAACTTTTCTGTTAATGTAGTCTTCCCAGCATCTGGGTGAGATATAATCGCAAAGGTTTTTCTTGATTCTACTTCTTCCTTTATACTCATTTATACTCTCCTTTAACTTTCAAATATCCATTTAACGATGTCATCAGCAATTTGTGAAGCTGTTGACTCATCAAGTAACGTAAACAAGTGTATCACAAGTTCCTCGTTCATATCATCTTCATTTAAAGATGAATCGATTTCTAATGACCAAAGCATATCAGGAATTGCGATTAACATACATTGATTCACTTTGTTTTCATAAATATACACATGACCAGCTATTTCATTAAAATGTAAATTTTTAATCTTCAATTGGACCACCACCGAATTTATCATAAGCCGCTTCAAGACCAATTAAATCATCGCGATGTGGCACTTTGACATGTCCAGGCATAATTTGATAAGGCTCACGCCCTTTAGAAGCTAATACGACAGTATCTCCTGGTTCCGCTATATTGATTGCATGACGAATACCTTCAGCTCTGTCTTCAAATTCAATATAATTATCATGTGTAGCACCTTTTGCTAATTCTTGAGTTAGTGTCTTAGGGTCATCATTAGCTGGATTATCAGGTGTAAAAATAACATAGTCTGCACGACAAGCGACCCGGCCCATTTCTGGCGTCTTCGTTAAATCTCGTTCTCCAGCCATACCACATAAGAATATCAATTTTTGTTTAGCAAATGGTTTAACCGCATCTATCAGTTTATCCATACCATCAGCCGTGTGTGCATAATCTATAATCAAATCTATAGGTAATGACGGATCAAGTACTTCCAATCGTCCTTCAACTGGTTCTAGATTTTCTACCGCATCAACGATATCATTTAACGCAATACCTTTACTCCACACAGCAATCATTGCTGCCATAATATTAGAGACATTGAATAAACCAACGTAAGGTGATTTCACTTGAAACTCACCTTCAGGGGTTTTAAAGGTAAACTGCACACCTTGTAATGATTCATTGATATGATGTGCTGTAAATTGTGCATCATTTGTCACTCCATATGTAAATACTTCAAATGGTGTAACAGAGGCAAGATATTCTGAAAAAGCGTCATCCTTATTCAATACTACAAACTTTTCTTGTGATAAGTCTTCTCCTAATTGACTAAATAATAATGATTTGGCATGTCCATAGGCTTCCATAGTACCATGAAAGTCCAAATGATCTTGTGTTAAGTTTGAAAAGATTGCTACGTCAAAATCAACGCCTCGTAATCTACCTAATGATAATCCATGACTTGACACTTCCAAAGTCATGGCTTCTGCATTTTTTTCTACTGCTTCATTTATTTTTTTAGTCAGTGAGACTGTTTCAGGCGTCGTATTAGCACCTTTTGATTTATCCTCATTAATTTGAAAGCCGTTCGTACCTAAATAAGCACTTCCTTTACCTAACTTTCTATATATGTGGTGTATCATTGTTGCAATTGACGTTTTACCATTTGTTCCAGTTACACCATAAGTTATCAATTGTTTACTAGGGTAATTGTACAATGTATTTGCCAATAAACTAGCCACACGCAAAGTATCAGGTACGATAACTTGAGTTACATCGCCTGTTATTTCTTGCTGATGGCTAACGATAATCACTTGGCATCCTTGATTAACGACATCTTGGCAGAATTTATGACTATCCACTGTATAACCTTTTGAGGCAACAAACACACTGCCATGTTGTGCCGTACGTGAATCGGTCGTTATATCTGTTATATTTTTTTCTAGTGTGCCGATAACTTGTTTCACTCTTATTTTTTCAAACAACACATTTGCATCCAACATTTATCGCTCCTTTATTTCCAATAGTTCTATTATACACATTTTCAACTTATTTTATAGAATCTAAAGATGAGATGCTAATAATTTCTTCCTATTGTATATAGCTATTTTATACATTTAAAATCTGTTAAATATTAACCCCATGTTATATAATTGTTAATATTTTCTATATATTTGCTTAAATTACCATTTTGCAAGCTTACTTCTAGATTAATAGTGGTATGGTATAGATATACAACAATCTTATTTTAATATGTATTAATTTCCAATACAGTATGTAGCATTTCTTATCTGATTGTAAAATGATATAATCATTATTAATTGTGTTTTTTCTTTCACACGTTAAAAAAATACGTTAAACTTAACATGAGCTAAATATAATCTATTGGAGGGTGGCTTTTAATGGTTACTCAAAATAAAAAAATACTGATAATTACTGGATCTTTTGGTAATGGGCATTTACAAGTTACTCAGAGTGTAGTGAACCAATTCAAAGAAATGAATCTAGACAATTTAACAGTTATCGAACACGATTTATTTTTAGAAGCACACCCTATCCTCACTTCTATTTGTAAAAAATGGTACATTAACAGCTTTAAATACTTTAGAAATATGTATAAAGCTTTTTATTATAGCCAACCAGATCAATTAGATAAATGTTTCTATAAATATTACGGATTAAATAAATTAATGAATTTACTTTTGAAAGAAAAGCCAGACCTTATCTTACTCACATTTCCTACACCAGTCATGTCTGTATTAACTGAGCAATTTGATATGAATATACCAATCGCTACTGTCATGACTGACTATCGTATGCAAAAGAATTGGATTACACCTTTCTCTCAACGATACTATCTTGCTACAGAGGAACTGAAAGATGAGTTTGCAAGTATTGGCATTCCTAAAGATAAATTGAAGGTTACAGGTATTCCTATATCTGATAAATTCGAAACAGACATTGATAAAACGGCATGGCTAAGTCAAAATCACTTAGACCCTGACAAACCGACAATTCTAATGTCTGCGGGTGCTTTTGGTGTTTCTAAAGGTTTTGGTCAAATGATTCAAGAAATTTTAAATCGCAGTCCGCATGCACAAGTTGTCATGATATGTGGTAAAAATAAAGATTTAAAACGTTCATTAACATCGCAATTTAAAGATTATAACAACGTCTTGATTTTAGGTTATACCAAACATATGAATGAATGGATGGCTTCGAGTCAATTGATGATTACTAAACCAGGTGGCATCACGATCTCAGAAGCATTAACGCGTCAAATCCCTATGATTTTCTTAGATCCTGCGCCAGGTCAAGAACTTGAGAACGCAGTTTACTTTGAAGAAAAAGGCTATGGTCGTATTGCCAATACACCTGAAGCTGCTATTGAGCAAGTCGCTGCTCTAACGAATGCACCGACCAAATTAGCTTCGATGTCAGAATCTATGGACGCGTCAAGAATTCCATATTCAACTTATAAATTATGTAAAGATTTATTAAACTTACTTAATCATTCATCTCATTATGAAGAAGTATATGGAAAGGTTCCTTTATATGCAAAGCTCTTCGTTAAATAATTACAACTCAAATAAAAATTTCATAATCATGCTCATCATCTTATTCTTAATGGAATTCGCTCGCGGAATGTACATACTCAGTTATTTAGCGCTACTTCCAACAGCAACATCTATCGCGGTAGGTATTACATCTATCGCTATTTCTATACATTTTATTGCTGATGCAACTACCAATTTTGTGATTGGCTTTTTACTTAAGCGTTTAGGTACTAAATTAGTGCTAACACTAGGTTTCTTACTTGCCTTTGCAAGTTTATTTTTAGTCATTTGGTTCCCTACATCGCCCTTTGTTTTAATAGCCAGTGCCATTTTACTTGGTATCGCTGTGAGTCCAATTTGGGTGATTATGTTAGCAAGTGTAGATGAGAATAATCGTGGTAAGCAAATGGGATATGTATATTTCTCTTGGCTGTTAGGCCTGCTAGTCGGTATGGTTGGTATGAATATCATTTTTAAATTCCATCCAACTCAATTTGCATTTTTAATGTCACTCGTTGTATTAATCGCTTGGATATTATACTACTTCGTGAAAATAAGATTGACGAATTACAATACACGCCCAGTCAAACAACAATTAGGGCAAATTGTCGATGTGACTAAACGTCACATGATATTATTCCCTGGTATATTATTACAAGGTGCTTCAATCACTGCATTGGTACCCATATTACCTACATACGCTACTAAAGTTGTTGGTGTCTCCACATTAGAATATACTATGGCAATTGTGTTCGGCGGTATCGGTTGTGCTATTTCAATGCTCTTCTTATCTAAAATAATAGATAAACATGGCACCTTATTTATGTACTGGGTTATTTTTGGTGGCTTTGTCTTATACACGCTGATGATATTTGCACTTTCACTTATTACAAATATTACAATCGTTTGGGTGCTAGCAGTATTTATAGGTCTTATGTACGGTATTTTACTGCCAGCGTGGAATACGTTTATGGCAAGTCATATCCATTCAGATGAACAAGAAGAAACTTGGGGGGTATTCAATAGTGTACAAGGTTTCGGTTCAATGATCGGTCCCCTTGTAGGTGGACTCATTACTGAATTCACCAAATCAGTTAACAATACTTTTTATTTCTCAGCACTTGTATTCTTATTCTTAGCCATCTTTTATGGTATTTATTTTGTAAAAGTGAACAATAAAACTAAAACTTCTTAACTAAATAATATAAAAAAGCGCCACTCGCATATTAGAAAATTTATTTCTAATATTGCGAGTGGCGCTTTTATTCATTCCAAGTTTTTATCGTATGTTATGACTCATATTTTATAGTTTAATCTTAAGCTAAGTTATAGTTCTCAAGTACTTTCCATTTTTCTTCTTTTTCATCATAATAAACAAGTGAAAGCTGCTCAATTGTTTCTTTGTAATCAATTCCCGCTAACTTTAATTGACCATAAATATCTTCAAATTCTTGACTAGTCAAGCCTTGAGCAATAGTAAAGTGAGGCACGAATGTATGATCTGCTACACCATAAAAATCACCATTGTTAAATTGATTAAATAGTCTTTCTAAAGTTTCAGTTTTTTCAACTTTAAAATAAATAACATTAGTGATTGGCGCAAAATTTGATGCTTTTGTCGCATGTATATCAATCGTTGGAATGCCTTCGATTTTAGATTTAATTGTCTCTTTAACAGATTCTAAATCACCATCGTTTATTTTAAATTGCCCCTTAATCGTAATGTGCGGCATAATTGTCGCATAATGTGCATCATAACGCTTACGATATGCGTTCACTTCATCTTGAAATGCTTTTGACGGAATTAATGCTAATCCTAAAATCATTTAAATTCCTCCTTTGTTTAACATATTTTCATTATAGCAAATTTCTGAAAAATTCGTTACTCTAAAGTCATCTTAGTTCAGATTATTAAAAAGAAATATTATCTGATAAAAAATATTTTAACAGATCTCCTAATAATGGTTTCCATGACTTCCACATATGGCCACCTTTAAATTCTAAATAATGGTATGTGAAATCATTTTTTTCAATGACTTGATTTAGTTTTCGATTAGGTGTTAAAAAGTCTGCAGATTTGCCTGTTGTTGGCAATTTAAAGTCTTCTTCCTCTAATCCTACAGCATGCCAAATGGATAATTGTTCTTTAAACTGACAACGTTCAATTAACATTTCAATCGCTTCATCATGTTGTGGACTTAATAAACCAACTTGACTGAAGATACGCGGATAAGATAACGCCGTAATTAACGCAGCACTACCCCCTAAACTATCACCTAATAAAATGCGTGCGTTACCTACTTTAAATGTAGGAAATGTTTGATCAATATATGGCAATATTTCATTGGCCATTGCTTTTACAGTTAAATGTGTACGTGCACCCTGTGGATGAAATTCTGCGCGCCGTTTATCAACATCTTCATAGTGAAATCCAACAAATATAGCTCTTTCTACCTCATTGGCCTCTCGTAACTGCTCATAAGTTCGATGAATTCTACCAAAACTGAAAAAATCAGCACCATCAAAACAAAATACGATTTTATATTTAAATAATTCGGTAAAATCTTTTGGTAAATAAATAGATAGTGTGACATCTCTATCTAATATTTTACTAGGAAAATTAATTTTAGTGATACATCCTGGTTTAAAATCATACATAAATAATGCGCCCCCTCGTAGTCTTAATGACATTGTACCAAGAGACGCATTATTTTAAAATGTTGAAATCTTATTATTTATGGTGTAAATACCTCTATGACTCATCTGTTTTTTGTTTGGCCAAACGTTGTGGATAGTCTTTTAGCCAAAAGACGGCATTTGGTACTTTTTTGGGGTCTGGTTTGTAAATTGCTTTTTTACCAGAACCTAGTTGTTTTTTCTGTAATTCATAATCTTTCAATGCTTGAATAGCTGGTTTGTGCAATATCCAAATAGCTATGATATTCAACCAAGCCATCATACCAACTCCCAAATCACCCATCATCCAAGCGATATCCGCCGTCTTCACTGCACCATATACTGTGGCAACAATTAATACGACTCTCGTGACATTAATCCAGAAGAATGTTGTCCTTCCTGTTCCCTTCCGAGTCAAATAAGTAATATTGGTTTCTGCAATATAGTAATACGCTAATATCGTTGTAAATGCAAAGAAGAATAACGCAAATGCAATAAAGTATGAGCCAATGCCTGAAAATGCAGGATCAAAATGATAACTACCACCTTGAAAGGCCTTATCAATACCAGCTTGTGCATACATCGCTGTACCCGAATAATCTTTATCACCATTTGACATTTCTACAAAAATGCCATTATCTTTAATCATACTCGGTTTACCACTTGAGGTTGTCCCTCCATCTGTCACATTATATGTACCTGAAAGTAATATAATTAAAGCCGTTGCCGAACATACAAACAATGTATCTACATAGACAGAAAACGCTTGAACTAACCCTTGCTTAGCTGGGTGTGACACCTCTGCTGCTGAAGCTGCATGTGGTCCAGTTCCTTGTCCAGCCTCATTAGAATACAATCCACGTTTAACACCGATTTCAATCATGGCACCTAAGATACCACCAAAAGCCGCTTGCATACCAAAAGCAGATTTGAAAATAAGTGCAATCAATCCTGGAACTTGTTCAATATTCAAGAATATAATGATAACAGCCATTATAATATATGCAATTGCCATAAATGGAACAATAGCGGTTGCTGCATTCGCTATCCATTTAATACCTCCAAAAATAATTAAGGCTAAAAGCACCGCTAAAAATATTGCAATAATCCATGGTTCCAATCTAAATGCATTTTTCATAGAGCTGGCAATCGCATTAGACTGAACACCTGGTAATAGGAGTCCTACAGAAATGACTGTGACAATAGCAAAAATTAAGCCATAGACTTTTCCTAATTTGCCCTTAATCCCATATTCAATATAGAATGCTGGTCCACCACGGTATTGTCCCTTTTCTTCTCGCTTATATATTTGACCTAGTGTTGATTCTATAAATGCACTACTTGCCCCTAAGAAAGCCGTTGCCCACATCCAAAATACAGCACCTGGTCCACCAATAAAGATTGCAGTTGATACACCCACTATGTTACCAGTACCGACACGGCCAGCGAGTGACAGTGCAATGGCTTGGAAACTCGATATCCCCGTAGGTGATTTTTCCCCTTGAAACATTAATCTGATCATTTCTTTAAAATGCCTAACTTGGAAAAAGCGCATCATTAATGAAAAAAGTACACCTGTAATCAGTAACCCATAAACTAACGGTTTGCTCCAAACAATATCATAAAACCAAGTAAGTAACCCCTCTAACATAATGTATCCCCCTTGTAGTACCATTATGTAAAATGATATATTTTTCATCATTATACACTTATAAAATATTCCGTGCAACGTATTTCATAAGTAATCATTTTCACAATTTATATATTTCAAGTTATAATTAATATAAAATATTTACAATTACTTTATATCAAAGGAAAATAATTTCACACTATTTAATATGACGTCACGCGTATATCGTTTTTAGATTTCTTTATTTATCACAATATACTCTATTGGCTTCAATAATTTTAATTTCATCTTTTGTTATGTCTTCATTTAAGATATACTGAATTGTACTTAAATAATGAATTTTAGGAGGAACCGTTCTATGCTAAATAAGGTTTGGTTTAGAACAGGTATTGCACTATTAATCCTGTTTTTACTAATCAAATTAGTAATGGAAGTCCATAGTGTGTTCACGCCATTTATTATTATTTTACAATCGGTGTTGTTACCACTCTTATTAAGTAGCTTCTTATTCTATATTTGCTTACCTTTTCAAAAAATACTTGAAAAAAATAAAATCCCTCGTTGGGGAAGTATCACTTTAATTTTCATTGGCTTAATTATCATCATTGGTGTTGTCATTGGTTATATAGGACCACTGATTGCCGAGCAAATTGAAAATTTAATTAATCAAATTCCAGCATTACAGCACGAAGTTCAACACATCATTAACTTTTCATTAGACCAAATGGAAAGACTACCTAATGATGTCACAGATAGAATTAATAAAATGGTTCAATCTATGAGTGATAGTACTGCAAATGTTTTATCTAACTCATTAAGTTACTTGACTTCATTTATTTCAACTTTATTCTTACTCATCATGGTGCCATTCTTCTTGATCTATATGTTAAAAGATCACGAACGTTTTATTCCATTTATCGCTAAATTATTTAAAGGCGAAAGAAAAGTATTTATTGTTGATTTATTAAAAGACTTAAATGACACTTTAAAATCTTATATTCAAGGTCAAGTGACAGTAAGTATTATCTTAGGTATCATTTTATATATAGGCTATTCTATTGTAGGTTTAAATTACACATTATTACTTGTTATATTTGCATGTGTTGCCAATATGATACCGTTCTTAGGTCCTTGGATGGCATTTGCACCAGCAGGTATTATTGGTATTATTCAAAGTCCTACAATTTTCATTTGGGTATGTATCATTACACTAATCGCTCAACAATTAGAAGGTAATGTCATCACACCAAACGTTATGGGTAAATCATTAAATATTCACCCACTAACGATTATTGTTGTTATTCTTGCTGCTGGTAATTTAGGTGGTTTCGTACTCATCCTAGTAGCCGTTCCATTATATGCAGTCATTAAAACAATTGTTCGAAATGTATTCCATTATCGAGAAAAGATTATGGAAAAAGCGAATAGTGATGTAAAAGAATAATCATCAAAAAATAAGTGGGAAGATGAACTCATGGTTATATAAAATGCGCTCATCTTCCTTTTTTGAAAATAAAGTTTGAGACCGAGACAATAATCTATGTCTCGGTCTCATTTATATAAAAATACGCATGACCATCGTTGAATTGTAACGATGGTCATGCGTATTTTGTGTTTCTTTATTTAACGATATGGTAACCACTATCTACATGGATATTTTCACCCGTTACACCACTTGAAAAATCACTTAACAAGTATGCCGCTGTCTTACCTACTTCTTCTTGATCAATGTTACGTTTTAGAGGCGCACGTTCTGCAATCTCTTTTAAGATAGTGTTAAAGCCGCCAACACCTTTCGCACTTAATGTACGGATAGGACCAGCTGATATCGCATTAACACGAATGTTATCTTCACCTAAGTCTAAAGCTAAATAACGTACATTTGCTTCTAAACTTGCTTTAGCAACACCCATCACATTGTAGTTTTGTACTGCAAATTCTCCGCCTAGATATGTTGTAGCTACAATGCTACCACCTTCAGGCATTAATTTTTTTGCTTCACGCGCTACAAGTGTTAATGAATAAGAACTAATATCTTGCGCTAATAAGAAACCATCACGTGATGTATCACTAAAGCGACCACGTAAATCTTCCATATTTGCAAAAGCAATTGAGTGGTATACGCCATCAATATGTCCGATATCTTCACCAATTTTAGCAAAACCATTAATGACATCTTCATCTTGTTGAACATCAATTTGATACATATGATGTTCTGATTGGTTTAATTGTTCAACTAATTTTTCTAATTCATTTTTACTGCGATCCTTACGGTATGTAAATACTAATTTTGCACCAAGTTGGTCCAATACTTTAGCTACACCAAAACCGATACTACGTTTGTTCGCAATACCCATAATGACGAATGTTTTATTCTCTAAATTTAACATGAATATAACTCCTTTATTTAAATTTCCATTTTTAATTGGTTCGAGTAGTTATGAAGCTACGAACGATCACTTTGCTCTATGCCAATATAAGCATTCCCTATTTTAACATTGGTTTGATTGAATAAACAATTTATTTTACTATACTCATAAATTTAATACGTTTTCACTTCCAAATTTGTCAGTATAACGCGCTTTCGTACAAAAAAAACATAAAAATAAAGCAAACGACATTGCATACCATGCAATGTCCTTCGCTCTATTTTTCACTAACTTAATAATAGAATTCTAATTCGCGTTTTAATTCGTCTACATATTCTTTTGAACCAGTAACGATTACTCTATCTCTGTAACGTAATTGTGTATCACCATGTGGCACGATAGATTCATTATTTCTAATAATTCGTACAAAGATAATATCTCCACCAAATGGGAAATTACGTAATTGGATTTGATCATATTGATGATTTAACATCGCAATTTCATATAATGATGTTTCAACATTACTTAAAAGATTAAGCATATTTGGTGTTTCAATGAGACCTTTTAACAAAATTTTGTTACTCATATAACTACTGAAGATTTCAATACCCGCTTTTTGTAACGTTTCATCTGACGAACTAGACTCCAATCGACAGATAACACGTTTCACACCATGCGCCTTAGCCATCAATGCTACTTTACGGTTAATTTCATCATCATTTGTAGAACATACTACGATATTTCTTTCGAATAGTCCTAGACGTTCTAACAACTCTTCTTCGTAATCCGAAATTTCAATCATTGAAATGGCATCAGACAATTTACGTTTATCACTTAAATCATTTCTATAATAAAGCGATACTTGATAAAGTTGTGATGATAAATTTTGGGCAATTGGAATCGTTAATTGATTTTTCCCAATCAAACTAACTTCAATTTGTCTAGTGGCCTCATCAGGCATAGGAAACATTTTTTTAAATACAATAGGTACAAATACACATGTAATCACTGCACTTAATATCAAAATACCTGAAATTTCTGGTGAAATTGTACCTAATTGTTCTGCTATTTTTGCAGAAGCAATAACTAACGATAAAGTTGATGTTAGTAAAAATGCGGAAGAAATCGTTGTTTTCATATCAAACCATTTTCGTATGTAAAACAATGGAATTAATTTAGAAATTAAAAATGCTAAAATTAAAAATGGAATAATTAATAATAATGCTGGTTCTTTAATGAGTTGTGGAATATTCAAATCTACGCCGACCATTATGAAAAAGATTGGAATAAAAAAGCCATAGCCAAAAGAGTCTAGCTTTTCAACCATATCTTCATCTGGACCAAGTAATGAGACAACCACACCTGCTAAAAATGCACCTAAAATATTTTCTGCCCCTACCCCTTCAGCTAAAGCAACTAACAAAATAATCAGGGCAAATACTGCACGTATACCGATTTGAGTCGTACCATCCATTAATTTCTGTAAAAATTGTGCTTTTTTGAAAATGCCGCCTAACAAATAAAAAATAATGGTAAAGACGACTAAACTACCAATTAGCCATAACGATGTATTACCCGAAGCATGTAATGTACCATAAGCTGTTAATAGAATCATTGTAACTAAGTCTGCAAGTACAGCTACTAATAAGATAAACTGACCTATCGTCGTACGCATAATATTCATTTCTTTAAGTGTCGGCACGACTACACCTAATGAGATCGTAGAAATAATAATAACCATTAGTAAGACATCATCAATAAGTCCAAACCACTTAAACATATATGCGAAAATAATAGAAATAATCATAATAAACATGAAAACAACAACTGCTAATTGTAAATGGCCAGGTTCTTGTTTCTTCAATTTTTGTTCTTTATTCGCTGAACTTTTATCTCTTTTAAAAGCTTTAAAATCTATTTCCAAACCACTTAAGAACATCAAGAAAATAAATCCTAAAGTTGATAATATATTGAGCATTGCATCTCGTTCTACTAAATTTAAAAATGAGTGCCCAATGACAATGCCCATTAAAATTTCAGCTACCACTATAGGTAAAAATGTGATTCTGAGTCGATTGACTAATATTGGTGTAAAAAATGCCGCTAACACTACGACAACAAGCGATAAAAATTCCATATAACCCCCTTAAGTTAAATAAGACATAAATGATGTAGCTAATCCAAAATAAATTAGCATACTGACAATATCATTGATTGTTGTGATAAATGGTCCGCTAGCAACCGCTGGATCAATTTTCAATTTATTCATTACTAAGGGAATCATGGATCCCACTAAAGTACCTACCGTCATTGCAATCGTCAAACTTCCACCAACAATGATAGCTAGTATTGCTTGTCCGTACAGCACCATTATAATAATAAATAGTAACAAAGCACATACAAGACCACTTAAAAATCCACTACCCGCTTCTCTTAAAGCGACTTTAAATTTACTTTGTTCATATATTTCACCAGTAGAAATATTACGTACGGATACGGCGAGTGATTGTGTCCCAGAGTTCCCGGACATCCCGCTGATAATAGGAATAAATGCTGCTAATAATGCTACTTTTGATAAAGTATCTTCAAATGAACCTAATATTGTTGCTGTAATCATCCCTAAAAATGTTAAAATAATTAACCATGGCAATCTCTTTTTAGCTGTCGTAAACACTGAATCATTTGTTGCATCTACGTCTGATACACCAGCCAAACGAGAGTAGTCTTCACTTGCTTCTTCGTCCATAACATCCAAGATATCATCGATTGTTATAATACCTAGCAAATGATCTTGATAATCGACAACTGGCATTGCAATAAAATCATAGTCTCTCATCTTTTGAGCTACATCTTCTTGGTCATCTGCAGCATTTGCACTAATGACACGTTCACTCATTATGTCTTCTATGTATGCATCATTTTCAGCAATAATTAAATCTCTAAGAGAGAGTACCCCAGCCAATTGTTTGTTATCATTAACTGCAAAAATAACATAAATTGTCTCAGCGTCTGGCGCTTGTTCTTTGACATGCATGAGCGCTTCTTTTACTGGCATGGTTGCCTTTAAAGAAATATATTCAGTTGTCATAATACCGCCGGCAGTATCTTCATCATAATGTAATAATGCTTTTATTTCTTTTGCATCTTCTCTATTCATTAACGTGAGGAGACTAACTATTTTTTGCTTAGATAGCTGGTTCATAATGTCAACTGCATTATCGTAAGACATTTCTTCTAGTACCTTGCTTGCATAATTAGCATTCATCGCATCAAAAAGTGATTCGTATTCATCTTCATCAATTTCTAATTGTTCAAAGAAATCCGCTACTTCTTCTGGCGATAGTACTTCATACATACGTTGGCGTATATCTTCATTGCTATCCTCAAAGTATTCACTTTGTTCATATGTATGCATGGATAAGAATTCATCTCTAAATTCATCTATATGATTATTTAACAACAAATTGTCTAATAATGTTTGGTCATAAACTTGTTCATCCTCTAAAACGATTGAATCTTTCTCATTAGCCATTCGTACACCTCCATGTATGTTTAAAATTATATCATATTAAATAGCGTTTCTATTGCATCATATTTATCATTAATTACAATATTTTGATTTTTTATAGGATGTATGAATGCCACCTGGGTACATCTCAATAGTTGATGATGATAGCTTTCATGCTTGCCACCATAAAGCGCATCGCCTACGATAGAATGACCGATATGCTGAAAGTGCACACGTATTTGATGTGTTCTTCCAGTTAGTAATGTTACTTCACACATACTAAATCCTTCCTTATATTCCACTCGCTTAAACCGTGTTTGCGCTGTTTTTCCAGCTGCATCGACACGACGTTGAATAATACTTTCTGGGTGTCTTGCAATGGGCGCATCTATCACGCCTTCTTTTTCAGTCTTACCATAACAGATACAAAGATATTTTTTATCTATATTAAGGTTAGACATTAAATGATGAATAAACCCATGTTTAGCCAATATAACAATTCCAGAGGTATTACGATCTAGTCGTGTCACTATATGGGGATTGATGCCAGGCTGTTTTTCATTTAAATAGCCTAATACTTGTTCTACTATACTATAATGCAAATGGTCTCTTGAAGGTGCGCAGTTCTGATACGGTGGTTTTGATACAACAACTAAATAGTCATCTTCGAATAAAATATTTAATGGTTGTTGATAAGGTTTAAGATTTGTACTTGGGATTTCTTTACCAAGGTATACTTCCAAAATATCACCAATAGCCAATTGTTTTCTAACCGTAACAGTTTGACCATTAACTACTAAAGCGCCATTATGTTTAATGGCGCTTATCGTTCGCTTAGAGAAATGATGTCGTTGTAAAAAAGAACGTAACATTTCTGAAGCAGTAATATTAAAAGTAAACTTCATTATTCATCCTCTCCACTGGAAATAAATGAATCATGAACTCTTTTCCAAAAAGGAAATGGTCTAAATCGAGCAAATCGTATCTTCTCATTGGCTACTCTATATTGTATTGCATTCACATTCTTATGTTTAATACTCACATGATCAATGGTAGTTAAAATTGTGTCCTGATTAACTGGTGTTATCAAACACGTATGATGTTTAGGTAAGACTAAGGGAGAACCTACCGTTCTAAAGACTCTATTATTAATCGATGCGATTTCTGCAATTTGCATTGCTTCTAATGAAGGATGTATCAATGCCCCACCTAACGCTTTGTTATAAGCAGTTGAACCTGATGGTGTGGATATACACAAACCATCACCTCTAAAACGCTCAAACTGGTTACCCCTTATATTTACATCCACAACAAGCGTAGACCCATTTTCCGTTTTCATAGTAGCCTCATTTAAAGCTAAATGGCGAGTTTCATAACCATTATCATTATAACGAACGATGATTTCTAATAAGGGATACTCAATGACTTGAAATTCGGAATTATTAATTTCAATAATTAACTTTTCCACTTCATGTGGTAGCCAATCAGCATAAAAACCTAAATGTCCTGTATGAATCCCAACAAATGCACAACGAGAAAGCATGTAACTATACTGGTGAAACGCTTGTAACAATGTGCCATCTCCCCCTACAGAAATGACAATCTCTGGATTATCTGGGTCTTCAACCATTTGAAAATCTTTCATATGGTTAA
Source organism: Staphylococcus sp. LKG3-1 (assembly GCF_048568385.1). Lineage (NCBI taxonomy): Bacteria > Bacillati > Bacillota > Bacilli > Caryophanales > Staphylococcaceae > Staphylococcus > Staphylococcus sp. LKG3-1. Next base: position 55,082 of record NZ_CP183796.1, on the reverse strand, counting down.
TCATCTTATGTTTTAAAGCATTTGATTTTGAATCACCTTTAGATAATATCGTGTAACGCATCGTAACATCCCCTAGTCATTATTATGCTTTTTCGCACGCTTTTTAGAATAATATTTCTGTGCTTCTTGAATTTCTTCTTTTATTTCAGACATTTCTTCGTCTAATAAGAAAGCTGCTTCTGCCGCTCGCTCTAAACGATGTTGAATCTCAGGTGGATAGTCTCCATCATATTTATATCTCAGTGTATGTTCTATCGTTGCCCAAAAATTCATCGCTAACGTTCTGATTTGAATTTCTGCTAAAATGCTCTTTTCTCCATTAAGTGTTTCTATAGGATATTCAATAATCACATGGAATGAACGATAACCACTTTGTTTCGTATTACTAATATAATCTCTTTCTTCGACAACTTTAAAGTCTTTACGTTGTCTCAATAAATTAACCACGATATCTATATCATCAACAAATTGACACATTAAACGTAAACCAGCGATATCGTACATTTCTTCATGTAAACGATCAAATGATATTTGGCGCTTATTTGCCTTATCAATAATACTCGTCATTGGTTTCACACGGCCCGTTACAAATTCTATAGGAGAAGCATTATCTTCTACTTCATATTGTTTTCTAAGCCCTTTTAATTTAATCTTCAGTTCGTCGACTGCTTGCTTATATGGAGATAAAAACTGATCCCACTGATTCATTGTGCTTCACTCCGCTTCAATCTAATTCGAAAGTATTTTCAACAACGGACACAAACTCCTTACCATAATTTGAATTACCTTGTATGTTATCCAATATATAGTTAAATTCATTTTCGAATTGTTTTAATTCTAGTTCATCATTAATAATCAATTTCTTGCCTTTATTTTCATGTAACATAGACCAAGTTTCTTGGACAAATATTAAATAAGAATATGATTGTCCATCGTCTAAAATATATGCAAAACTATAATTATCGCTATCAACAAGCATTTGTCCTGCTTCTTGTAAGCCTTCTGTAGATTGCTCTGTATAACAATTTATACTGTCTTCTGTAACTTTAATTTCATTTACATAAATACGCATGCTTGTTCCTCCTTATTCCTCATCATTTTAACATAATTCTATCGTACATAACACGTCACAACTTACATGTTTTACCAACATATATACATAACTTTTACTTAATTCAAATTTTACAAATGCAGTTCAATTTAAAATAAGGAAAAAGTGATTTAAAATAAGTTATTATATGTAAAAAAGGAGTGTATGCATGGCTACGAATAATGAAATTGAATTTAAACAATTATTAACCCAATCACAATACCAATTCATTTATAAAACCTATTTTCAGGATGTCGGTACCTTTAGTCAAACTAACTACTATATTGATACACCACAATTTGACTTGAAGGCACACCAGTCAGCCTTAAGAATTCGTGTGAAAGATGATTATAATGAGATGACTTTAAAAATACCTGCTGAAGTTGGTCTGATGGAATATAATTTTGAAACTCGGGTCGTGCCTGAATTAAACAAATCAATCACGACACAAATGTTGCCTGCTGAAATCATAGAACAACTTGAAAAAATGGACTTTGACTTAAATCAATTAGTTATTCTTGGCGCATTAACGACAGAACGACTCGAAAAAGAAGTTAATGGGAATTTACTTGTATTAGATAAAAGTCGCTATCTTGATTTCGAAGATTTTGAACTAGAATTTGAAGTTGATGATTACGATGAAGGGTTCAAACAATTTAAAAATATTCTTGAACAATTTAATATGCAACATGAAATACCAGATAATAAAGTCCAAAGATTTTTTAAACGTAAATCAAATTTATCTGGCAATTAATCAAGCACAATAGCAAGAAGTCGAATTACTTCCAAATGTAAAAATTCATGTTATATTAGTAATATATTAACAGGATACGGTGATATTATGACTCAAACACCTTATGAAATCATTGGACATGACGCCTTATACAAGATGATTGATCATTTTTATTATTTAGTTAAACGCGACGATAGAATTAACCATTTGTTTCCTGGGGATTTTGAAGAAACGAGTAGAAAACAAAAGCAATTCTTGACGCAATTTTTAGGTGGTCCAAACCTTTATACACAGGAACATGGTCACCCAATGCTAAAAAAACGGCATATGGATTTCATAATCACAAATCACGAACGAGATGCGTGGCTTGAAAATATGGCACATGCAATCGCGCATGCACAATTTCCAGCTGGTGTTGGTGATTACTTATATGAACGATTACGTTTAACGGCAAATCACATGGTTAATTCCGAAAATTAATTGTAGGTGGAATAGACATGACTGAAGAATTAAGATTAATACAACCTAATAGTCGTGAAGATGCAAATCTTTCACCTGTGAGCAAGATAGAAATTTATTCCTTTTTCGATCCATTCAGTAAGGAATGCTTTAAGCTATCGGCTATCCTTTCTAAATTACGTATTGAATATAAGCAATATATTAGTATTAGACATATATTGAACCCTTCATTACGTGTTTTAACAAAATGCCAAGCTCAGAGCACCTCTGATTTAGATAATATCGCATTAGCCTATAAGGCTGCGGAACTTCAAGGACGTATTCGTGCTGAACGATTTATACATCTCGTTCAAAATGAAATTATTCCTAAGCGTGATATTATTACTGAATCAATGGTAAATAGTTGTATCAGTAACGCAGGTTTAGATTACGAAGTATTTAAAGAAGATTTAAATAGTTCTTGCTTAAAAGAAAGTTTACAAGTAGACTTGCATATTGCTCGAGAAATGGAAATTGAGGAAGCGCCCTCTCTCGTATTTTTTAATGAAGATGTTCATGAAGAAGGCTTAAAAGTGGAAGGCTTATATCCTTACCATATATACACATATATTATTAATGAGCTTATTGGTTCAACAATAGAAAAAGAATTACCACCAAGTTTAGAAGACTATATTCAACAACAACAATTGGTTACCAAAGAAGAGCTACTTACGATTTATGAATGGCCGGAAAAACTAATGAATAAAGAACTTAAAAAGCTAGCACTACAGCAAAAAATTGAAAAACTTAAATCACCAGATGGCAAATTCTGGAAAGCAAAAAATTAATCTTTTTAACACGTACGATATAGTATAAATGTATTAATTTCAAAAACATGAAGTTGGGACATACAGTCCCATGTTCAAATAAAGAGGACTAATCACTATGTAAATGGATTAGCCCTCTTTTTTTATATTCATTACACCATTTAGATTGTACTTGCTACTCTAGAGATATAGACCAACCCATAGTCCTTAACTCATACAATTTCTCTGTATATCAGCACGTGAAGATTTCGTGTAGAAACGATAAATACATACAATTTAAAATGCACTTGATTTTCACGCTATTCATAAATAAGAACTTGAAATTGTCCTAATGACACTATAGTAAAAAGAGTACTTAATACATTAGAAAATTATATTAATGTAAACAAAACGTGAATTCCTATATTTTGTCCTTTAATCTTACAAATATTTAGTTATTAAGCTATTCATAGTCAAACTATTTTCCTTTATTACGATGACATCTTTTTAATTGCAGAGATATTTGCACTACTTAGTATGTTCATAAAAAATGGACTAGTGCGCTTTTGCTCACCAGCCCATTTTATGATAGTGCTTTATTATGAATGGCTTACTACTTTTTTGTTTTTTGAAAATTACTTTGCAAATACCGCAAAGCGACTTTGAATATGTTCAGGGCCCATTGCCTCATCTACAATTGCTTTAGCAAAATCTGCATAACTTACATGTGTACCTATTACTTCATCATCACTCACTTTATAAGTGCCTGTTTTCTCACCATCAAATTGAAAATCTGGTGCTGGACACACAAAAGTCCATTGCACATCATCACGCTTTTTAATTTCTTCAAATGTTTTGACTTGCGCCATGCTAATAGGTTTTACTTCTTCTGGCATATCAGGAGAATCAATCAATCTTTCTGTATGTGCTTTATCTACGTATAAACTACCTGCGCCACCTATAATAATGAGTCGTTTTTGACTGTCACTAACCAAATTACTAAGATGTTCTAGCGATTGACTGTGCTCATTCAACTTATCTTTATTCATTTGTCCAAATGCATCAACAATGACATCAAAAGGTGCAATATCTTCTTTAGTCAAATCAAACAAATCTTTTTGTAAGACTTGATGCGCAACTGTTTTATTCTCACTTCTAACAATTGCTGTAACATCTAGCGATCTTTCTACCGCTTCCTTAGTAATAAGTTGACCGGCTTTCCCATTTGCTGCTACTACTGCAATTTTCATGAAAACACTTCTTTCTTGTATTTATTTTAGATACAAGTTTAGGATAACGCTTTTTCGGAATAAAGTCAATTGAATAGTTATTCATTTAAACGCATCTTGGAAATTTATTTAAAAAGAGCATAAAAAAACGCCGTGTCTGATTACACGGCGCTAAACAAAGGGGATGGGAGAAATTTTTCACTTCAAACAAAGGGGTATGTTTGTTATGTGATTAATTTCATGTTTATAATATAACACGCTAAAATAGACCTTTCAACCATTTGAATTAAATAATTTTAGTTTGTCACAAACTTGTCATATTGTAAACGAATACATTCACATTAAGCTTTCATTAGCTTTTCAAAAGCGTCTAATTTTTGTTCAAAGACTTTACAAGCTTGTTCAATTGGTTCTGGTGTTGTCATATCTACCCCAGCATTTTTCAATATTTCTATAGGATAATTTGAACTACCTTTTTTCAGAAATTCATTAATATAACGATCAACAGCAGGTTGTCCTTCAGTTAATATTTGATGACTTAAACTTTGTGCTGCACTGTATCCGGTTGCATATTGATACACATAATAGTTCATATAGAAATGAGGAATTCTAGACCATTCTTTACTAATATCTTCATCAGTTTCAACTGAATCGCCAAAGTATAATCTGTTTAATTCTGCATACTCTTCGTTCATACGATTAGCTGTTAACGGCTCACCCGCCTCTTCAATTTGGTGAATTTTATGTTCAAATTCTGCAAACATTGTTTGTCTAAATAATGTAGCACGGAAACGTTCTAACTCTTGATTTAGTAACAATAGTCTTCTTTCATCGTCTAAATGCTTATCCATATAGTCACTTAATAAAGCTTCATTACAAGTAGACGCAACTTCAGCAACAAAAATCGTATAATCACTTGAATTAGAAGGCTGATTTTGACGACTAAAATAACTATGCGCTGAATGTCCAAATTCATGCACTAAAGTATATAAATCAGAAACTGTATTCGACCAATTTAAGAGAATAAATGGGTTGGTTAAGTGCGCACCTGAAGAATAACCACCTGAACGTTTGCCTTTGTTTTCAAACACATCAACCCAGCGATTGTTTAAGCCTTCATGTACTACTTTCATATATTCTTCACCCATTGGTTGCAACGCTTTTACCATCCAGTCTTTTGCTTCCTCATATGGCATTTCAAATTTCACATCTTTAACTAATGGTGTATAAAGATCATACATTTTCATATCATCTAAACCTAATAACTCTTTACGTAATTTGGTATAGCGATGTAACAATGGTAAGTATTCATGTACTGTTTTCACCAAATTATCATATACTGTCTCTGGTATATGGTTATTACTTAACGCCGCTGCTCTTGCCGATTCATAATGATGTGTTCTTGCATTAAATACATTCTTTTTAACTTCTCCAGCCAATGTAGCACTTAGCGTATTATTGTATGCGCCGTATGCTTTGTATAAGTTTTCGAATGCAGATTTACGTAACACGCGATCATCTGATTCTAAACATTTAATAAATGTACCTTGAGTGAGTGAATGCGTATTACCATCCTTATCGACAGCGTCTTCAAACTCTAAATCAGCGTTACTAAACATACCATATACATTATCTGGTGTTGATAATGCATCTTGCGCTTCTGTTAGTAACTTTTCTTTATCTGCAGTTAATACATGAGGACGTTTTTCATTAATTAATTTCAAATCAAATGCATATTGTTTTAAATCATCATTTTCTTCAATGAATGATTGAATTGTTTCTTCATCTATTTGTAAGATTTCAGGTACTAAGAAACTCCAACCTGAACTAAATTTTATAATTAATTGATGTGCACGTGATTCGTATCCTGTATATTTATCATTGGCAGTGTCTTGGTCTTGTTTTAAATGTGCATATACATATACTTTTTCTAATTTTGAACCTAGTTCATCTTCTAATGCTAACGCTTTATATAAAGTTTCAGCATTATCTCCTAAATGTCCTTGAAATTGTTGCTCTTGACCGAGGTTATCCTCAACCTCTTTGAAAGCTTGTTCAAAAGCTTCATCTGATTCAAATATAGTTGTTAAATCCCATGTATATTCAGGATATTTACGTTCTTGTTCTTCTCTTGTTAATTGTTGTGTCATTTTTAGTAAACCTCCTATGTTTTTCAATACTTTAATTTTCTCACGTCCGGCCTAATTTTGCACGTTATTGTATTCCATTTTACTGTAAGAATTTCTGAATTTATTTATAAGCTCATTAACTATGACATCCTTTGTATTTTCTATGTTATAAAAGTGATTAAGCATTATTTTTTCATTAAATTCGTTTAAATTTTGCGGTGTTTTAACAAGTAAATATAATAATTGCAATTGCCAATAAATAGGATGGGATTGAATGTATAATTGTTCTGGATATATGATTCCTAAATACGTACTTACCCAATTATCAGATAGACCTAAATTATACATAACGCTTAAACTTGGTTCTTTAACAGAGCGTGTACATCGACAACGATTTATATATTGCTGAATCGTATTTTTGTTTAATTTGATATCACGCGTAAAATCTTCAGTTTCAATTTGACTAAACACATAGTCAAAATCTTTAATCTCCAGTTTAAATTTATGTGCAATATAGCGATTGCCACCAATAAAATTATAAATTTGATACATATATAACTGCTTGTTACTACTGTCCCATGTGAGCAAGCGTTTAGATTTAAAATCTATAAAAGTTCTTTCGTACTTCGTTAATATTAAAATATGCCTAAGTTTATCGTAATATGGGTTTGGAATAATCCATATTAATCTATAACCAATATGTAACAAACCGTTACTACGTTTTTTCACACTAGAAATTGTGATTTTTGAAAATTGTATTTCTATGGCGATCTTTTTATCAATAATTAAATCAGGATATTGATAAATCCCAGCAATATAAGGCTCGATTTGTACATGATAACCGATACATGACAATTTCAGTGCAAGCTGATATTTAAGTGAGTAATGTGCCTGAGTTTCACCTTTACTACAAAAAATAGAAGCTACTTTTAAATGAGCAAAATGTGGTGTGATTATTTCACCTTTTTTTAAAATCATTTTATTTTTACAATGTGGACATGTATATTCGGCACCTTTAACAGCATGATTTGCAAAAACTAAATGTTTATGATGGTCATACGCTAACAACACGCTTCTTCACCTCATAATAATTACACCTTATTAATCAATAAATTACTTCTACTACTAGATAAAATATTGCCTATTTATTTAAAAACGCAATTGCTCTATAAAAAAACCAGCTAAGGGTAATGACCCATAGCTGGTTTCAACATCTTATAATGCATTTGTTATCTAACGTGCTTTTATAAATTAAATACGTTAATTTTGACTTGTATTTTATGCTTCTGTGTTTGGGAAATAACGACGTACTTGTGATGCAACATTATGACTCATGATAATTTTGGCATAGTCGTTTAAATACACTTCTGATTTATCAGTAGGATATGCGAACTCAAGTAATTGACTATAACTATCATTAATTGTTTCTTGATCTACTGTTTCATCATAATGGACAGCATAATAATATACATTGTTAAGACTATATAATAAATCTTCGAACTCATCTGTCACTTGATTATTATAGTGTGCATATTCAATAACTTCTTCTAAATCATTGAATTTAACAATCACAGTACGTGTATTTTGACGATTGCGCTCATTTTGATCTTGATTTTGCTTGTTATCTTTTTGTTGTTGACGTTGATCAAATAAATCTTCTAAACTATCATCTTGATCAAATGTTTGTGACAATAAATCATTTACCTGATAATCAAGTTGTTCATTGTCTTCATCTGACATATTAATAAGATCTTCATTTTTAGATTTAGATATCGTAACTTCAACGCCTTTTTCAAACGCATGCACTTGTATCCATAATGGGCCTTCTACTACAAAGTCTTCTTCTTCATTGATTTCTTCCATCATATTCCAAAAGAATTCTTCTCCACGTTTGCGGTTTGTCCATAAATCTTCTCGTTTAAATCCTCTAGCCTCAATATCACTATAAGTTATAAATAATTTAACAGTTGTAGCGTCAACGCGCTCTATTCTCATATCATCTCACTCCTTACAGTCGATGAATAGTAATCATATTGTATTAGAACGTAGTAAGAATTACAATTGATTTGTTTGATTAATTTTTACTAAATCCTATTTGGTCTCTAATATTAACATATACCTTTGAATTAGCCAAAAAAACAGCACTAAACTAAGAAAGTGCTGTTGCAATCATGTCATTACTTATTCACAAATAGCTAGCCACATCATAACAATAAGATGATATCACCTTATCATTTGACGTGCATACCCAATTGTTTGTTATGTTAAAAATATAACAAAACCACAAAGCAACATGCTTAAATATCGCTTTATGGCTCGTCTAGTTCATGTATTTAATGTATTAATTAGTCAACCATACGTTGTGCTTCTTGCAATTGGAACGTACGAACTTTTCTTGGTAAGAAACGTCTAATTTCGTCTTCATTATAACCAACTTGTAAACGTTTTTCGTCTAAAATAATTGGGCGACGTAATAAACCAGGATTATCTTGAATAATTGAATATAAATCTTGAAGTGGTAATGCGTCAATATCCACATTTAATTTTTGGTAAGTTTTAGAACGTGTAGATATAATTTCATCTGTACCATCTTCAGTCATTTTTAAAATTTGTTTGATTTCGTCGATTGTTAAGTGTTCTGAAAAAATGTTACGCTCCGTATACGGAATGTCATGTTCTTGTAACCATGCTTTCGCTTTACGGCAAGATGTGCAACTTGGTGAAGTAAATAATGTTACCATACATCTCACTCTCCTATTTTTCATGAATGTAAATTCATTTGATTTCAATATTTATATGATTAAGAAATTGCTTAAGTAATTTCGTCTTTCTTAACCTTACAATGAAAGTATACCCTTTCAACATTAAAATTAAATGAGAATTCTCTAATTTTTTCAAAAATTTTAAATTAAAAGTATTTCTCAATAAATTCAATTAAAAATATTGATATGTCTATAGTATAACATAACTTACAAATGATTGAAATACTGTTATAATAAACCTATTATGTAAAAAATTAAATTTAAGAAAGTAGGCATTGTAATATGGAAACATTATTTTCGGGTATCCAGCCTAGTGGTATTCCTACAATTGGTAATTATATTGGTGCTTTAAAACAATTCGGTGAAGTTCAAGACGATTACAATTGTTTCTTTTGTATCGTAGATCAGCATGCAATTACGGTACCACAAGATCGTTTGAAATTACGTAAACAAACAAGACAACTAGCTGCAATTTATTTAGCTTCTGGCATCGATCCTGAAAAATCAACTTTATTTATTCAATCAGAAGTGCCAGCGCATGTTCAGGCAAGTTGGATGTTAACAACCATTTCTTCTATCGGTGAATTGGAACGTATGACTCAGTTTAAAGATAAAGCCGTTAAACAAACGGAAGGTGTCCCTGCCGGCTTATTAACATATCCTCCTTTAATGGCAGCGGATATCGTTATATACAACACAAATATCGTGCCCGTTGGTGATGACCAAAAGCAACACATGGAATTAACAAGAAACTTAGTTGATAGATTTAATTCTCGCTACAACGACATTTTAGTTAAGCCTGAGATTCGTATGCCTAAAGTTGGCGGCCGCGTAATGAGTCTCCAAGATCCAACGAAAAAAATGAGTAAGAGTGATGATAATCAAAAAAACTTCATTTCTTTACTAGACCAACCAAGCGTTGCGGCTAAAAAAATAAAAAGTGCTGTAACTGATTCAGATGGTATTATTAAATTCGATCGCGACAATAAACCAGGTATCTCTAATTTATTATCTATTTATTCAAGTTTAACTGACGAATCAATTGATGCGCTTCAAGAAAAATACAAAGATTCGAATTATGGTGTGTTTAAAGCAGACTTAGCAGAAATCGTGAGTGATTTCTTAACTGCTTTCCAAGAAAAATATGAATACTATTTAAATTCAGAAGAACTTGACACTATTTTAGATAATGGTAGAGACAAAGCACAACAAGTATCATTCAAAACGTTGAAAAAAATGGAAAAAGCAATGGGCTTAGGTCGTAAAAGATAAGTTATTTATCTCAAATCCCGCAAGTTAAAAAGGAGCATCCATTAAGTTGGATGCTCCTTTTATGTTACTTTTTAATTTTTTATTAGTCTTTCTTTTTACCAGTTTTAGGATCGATATCTTTATCAATGGTTACATCTTTAAGTGTTGTATCACCACCGATTTGGTGATATACCAAACCTTTAACTTGTGGATTTGTTAAATGCGCTTCCCCTTTTTGATAAATTGGTGCAACTGGGGCATCATTTAACATTAATTCTTCAGCTTGTTTCATAGCTGCATTACGTTCTTCAGGTTTTTTCAATAGTTTTCCATTAGCATCTTTAACAAGTTTATCGTATTCCTTACTACTCCATGCTGTATTATTATTAGAGTTACCTGTTGTCATAATATTTAAGAATGTTAGTGGATCAGGATAATCAGGACCCCAACCAGATAATGAAGCTTCAAACGCTTCTGTTGATTCTTGATTTAAACGCTGTTTAAATGGTAATTGTTTAATTTTCAAAGTAACACCAGGTAAAGTGCTTTCCACCTGTGATTTAATATATTCAGCAGATATTTTAGCATCTGGTGTATCTTCAGTGTTCATCGTAAAGGTTATATTTTTAACGCCTAAATCCTTTTTAGCTTTTTCAAAATGTTTTTTAGCTGCTTTTGGATTATAAGTTAATGGCGAATCAATAGACTCAGAAAAATCTTTAGCATCAGGTGTCTCTGCTGTTAGTTTCGCAGTGAAACCATTTGTTGCTTCTGACCCATTGTTTTTAACTGAATTAACATATCCTTCTTTATCAATAGATTGTGCAATTGCCAGTCTTAAGTCTTTATTTTTAAATTCAGGTACATTATCTTGGTTCATTTTAATGTAGAATGTACTTGCTAATAAACGTTTTTTCAAGCCTGGGTTGTCAGCATATTTATCCACTTGATCTGCTGTAATCGTCGTATCATCAACTGAACCAGTATCATAAAGTGAGGCACCAGCTTGCTGATCTTTTAATACTTTATAGTTTACACGATCTAAGTGTACTTGCTTTTTATCCCAATAATCTTCGTTTTTTACAAGTTGTATCTTATCTTCTACTTTCCATTCTTTCACTTTGAACGGCCCATTAAATACTGTTTTAGCTGCTGTTGTCCCATATTGGTCACCATTTTTCTTCACTACTTTTTCGTTCAGTGGCATAAACGTAGCAAATGCGAACATTTCATTAATATATGGAATCGGTTTTGTTAACTCAACTTTTAATGTATGGTCATCAACCGCTTTCACACCTAGCTCATCGACATCCTTTTTACCCATATTAATTGCTTCAGCATTTTTCAAATCATACATGATATAAGCATACTCAGATGCCGTATCTGGATTCACCACACGTTTCCAAGCGTACTCAAAATCATGTGCCGTTACTGGATCCCCATTTGACCACTTGGCATCTTTACGTAACTTGATTGTAAGTGTTTTTCCCCCATTACTTTCTTTTGGCATTGCTTTTGCTACCCCTGGTTGTGCTTTATCATCTTTATCTAATGTATATAAGCCTTCGTATACTTGATTGAAAATATCGAATGACACCGTATCTGTAGCTAATGCAGAATCTAATGTTGAAATATCTGATGGCAGTACTTTCCTAAAAACTTGTCCTTTATCAGAATATACCCCTTCCGCACTACCACAACCAGCTAATACAACCGATAGTGCAATCAGAATAATAAATAATTTGAATTTTCTCATCGTAATCCCCCTTTCCCATGTTATACAGATGCTTCTTGTGTATGTGATTTCAAATCTTCCGCTTCGTCATCTGTTGTAAATACAAAATGATTCGGTCTGATTTCATGCAATGTACGTTGGTCATTTTTAGTCTCGTCTTCTTTAAAAAGTGTTCTCTTTCTCACACGTTCACTTTCTGGGTCTGGCTGAGGTACAGCCGACAGTAGTGATTGCGTATAAGGGTGCATAGGATGATTATAAATTTCATCCGCACTACCAATTTCGACAATTTTACCAAAGTGCATCACTGCAATTCTGTCCGAAATGTATTTAACCATGGAAAGGTCATGAGCGATGAATAAAAACGTAATGCCTCGTTCTTTTTGCAATTTAAGTAATAAATTTACAACTTGTGCTTGTATTGAAACGTCTAATGCTGAAATAGGTTCATCCGCAATAATAAACTCAGGTTCAACGGCAAGTGCACGTGCAATTCCAATACGTTGTCTTTGTCCTCCAGAGAACTCATGTGGATAACGATTGGCGTGTTCTTTACTTAGTCCCACAGTTTCTAATAAATCGTAGACACGTCTTTTACGATCTTTGACACCTGTAGAAAGTTTATGAATATCAATCCCCTCTGCCACAATATCCATTACTTTAAGTCTTGGATTGAGCGATGCGTATGGATCTTGAAAAATCATTTGTATCTTTTTATTAAATTTCAATGAATCTTTACGATTTTTAATTTTTTGAATATCTATACCTTCATATAAAATTTCACCATCAGTAATATCATTTAGTTTAATAATCGCTTTACCTGTCGTTGATTTACCACAACCAGATTCTCCAACTAGGCCGAAAGTTTCACCTTTATAAACGTCAAATGAAATATTTTCAATTGCTCTTACTTCATTGCGTTTACCTTCGTTAAAATACTGTTTTAAATTTTTCACTTGTAATAACAGTTCATTTTTATTTTCCATCGAACGACACCCTTTCTACCTGTTGTGGCTTATCGAAATTATTTGGCATGTTACGCAAACGTTTTTTCACCATTTCCGGTGGTTCCACATGTGGTGCGCGTTCATCTAATAACCAAGATTTTGCAAAATGTGTTGGTGACACTTGGTACCATGGCGGTGGCGTTTTAAAATCAATATCTAAAGCAAATTGACTTCTTTCTGCAAACGAATCACCTTTAGGTGGATGTAACAAGTCGGGTGGTGTACCTGGAATAGCTAATAATTCAGTCTCTGTACCAGTTGTCAAATCTGGCATAGATGATAATAATCCCCATGTATATGGATGTTTAGGATCATAAAATATTTCATCCACATCCCCTGTTTCTACCATTTGTCCTCCATACATGACCGCTACTCGGTCAGCAATATTCGCAACGACCCCTAAGTCATGCGTGATAAATATAATGGAGGTACTAATCTTATCTTGTAGTTCTTTCATTAATTCCAATATTTGAGCTTGCATTGTTACATCAAGCGCTGTTGTTGGTTCATCTGCAATAAGCACTTTAGGTTCACAAGCAAGCGCGGTTGCGATAACAATTCTTTGACGTTGTCCGCCTGAAAATTGATGAGGATATGCATTAAATCTTTTATCTGCATTTGGTAACCCAACTAAATTCAATATGTCTAACGCTCTTTTTTTAGCTTCTGTTTTACTGTAATTCTTATGTTTCATAAGTGGTTCCATGACTTGTTTACCAATTTTCATTGTTGGATTTAATGATGTCATTGGATCTTGGAAAATCATTGAAATGTCTTTTCCACGTAATTTGATTAATTCTTGCTCTGATTTTTTAGCTAAGTCTTCCCCTAAAAAATTAATTTCACCTTTTTTAATACGTCCAGCGTCTCCTTGGAATAACTTAGTGATCGCTTTGGTTGTAACTGACTTCCCAGAACCAGATTCACCAACAATTGCAAGGGTTTCTCCTTTATTGATAAAGAAGTCCACGCCTCTTACCGCTTGCACTTCCCCTGCATCGATATCAAAGGAAACATGCAAATTACTAACTTCCAATACTCTTTCTGACATATATGTTGCCCCCTTTTGTTATCTACGCATTTTAGGATCAAATGCATCACGTAATCCATCACTAAATAGATAGAAGAATAAGATTAATAAACTTAATACAAGTGCTGGAATAAATAATTCATGCGGATGAATTAATAACATGGCTCTACCTTCATTCACTAAAGAACCTAATGATGTTCTAGGTGCTGGTACCCCAATACCAATGAAACTTAAGAAAGCCTCGAAGAATATTGCATTAGGTACTGTAAACATAGATGTAACTACGATAACACCTAATGTATTAGGTAAAATATGTTTGAATATTAATTTTATTTTAGATGCTCCCAAAGTTTTAGATGCTAATACAAATTCTTGGTTTTTTAACTTTAGGAATTCACCACGAACCACACGACTCATGCCAATCCATCCTGTAATTGCCATGGCTAATATAATTGTCCAAATAGACGGTTCGAATATTAGTACGAATAAAATAACAACAATTAGTGTAGGTATAGACGCAACGACTTCAATAATACGTTGCATGACATTATCTATCCGTCCCCCAAAGAAACCGGATATTGCGCCATATACAACGCCTATGAATATATCTAGTAACGCTGCTACAACACCAATGAATAAGGATACTTGTGCACCTTGCCAAGTTCTAGACCATAAATCTCTTCCAAGTTGGTCTGTACCGAACCAGAAGTTTTCTTTCACACCTGCTTCTTTATATGCATCTACGCCCTGTGCTCCTTCACCATCAAAAGGTAAAAATGGAATTTGATCCAATACAGGAATTTTTGCAGGTAAGTTACGTCTCTCTACATCTTGCTCTGCATAATCATGAGAACTTAATAAAGGTCCAATCAATGCTAGTAAGATAATGATGATTAAACCTATCATCCCTACGACGGCAAGCTTGTTTCTTTTAAGCTGTGCCCAAGCGTCTTGCCAAAAGTTTTTACTTTCTCTTTGTATTTCTGGTTCTTTTTCTAAATCGTTTTTACTTCTAATAAAATCCGAAGCTGGTATCGCTTCTGAGGTATGTGTCATAACTGCATTTGAATGGTCATCATTGTATTTTTCATCTCTTTTATCAGCCATTATTTTTTACCTCCTTGTACACGAATACGTGGATCAATCACACCATATAAAATATCTACAAGGAAAATAGAAACAATAAATAGTGTACTGAATAAAATCGTTGTCGCCATAATTACTGGGAAATCATTTGTCGTAATTGAACGTACAAATTGATCCCCTAAACCAGGCACACCGAATATATTTTCAATTGTCAATGTACCCGTTAATATACTTGCTAACATCGGTACAATAATTGTGATGACTGGGATTAATGCATTTCTTAATGCATGACCAAACAACACTCTCATCGTTGAATTCCCTTTTGCACGTGCTAACAAGATATAATCTGAACTTAAAACTTCTATCATTTCCGCTCTTATGTATCTTGCAACTGTTGCTAATACTGCTGCTGACAATGCCAGTGAAGGTAGTACAGCTGTCGATATACCTTCCCAACCTGCGACTGGAAACCACTGTAATCTAACTGAAAATACGTATTGTAACAATACCGCTAACACGAACGATGGTACTGAAACTGCAATAACTGAGATGACCGTTGCTGTATAATCAACCCAAGTATTTTGCCGTACTGCTGCAATAACGCCTAGTATCAAACCTATAATTACACCTATCACCATTGCCGTTAACCCCATCTCAAGCGACGGAACTAATCTCGGTTTAATTAACTCCCATACAGGTTGGTTATCATATTGAAATGAGTTACCAAAGTCCCCCGTAACGACATTCTTCAAATAACTAACATACTGCACTGGTACTGGATCATTGAGACCATATTTTTCATTTAAAATCTGCTTTTGCTCTTCATTTAATTTTTCATCATTAAATGGTGAACCGGGCATCAGCTTCATTAAGAAAAATGTTATCGAAATGATAATGAACAGTGATAAAATCATGTAGCCTAAACGCTTCAAAACATACTTAAGCATTTTTTATCCCCCTTTAATTTCAGAATAAACATTCCCTTCGAAATATTCAGAAATATTTAATAATAGTATACTTATAGTTCATATTTTAATCAATATTGTTTTGCTTTACTTTATTAAAGTAAATGAATTTTATTTAATTTTCTTTCTCTTTAAAAGTGTTGATATAAAAGAATTTATAAGGCAAATTATTCATTTTTTAGTTATTTTAAGTTACAATAAATTTATTAAATAAAGGAGACAATAAATATGAGGAAATTTACCACTTATCTATTTTGGCTATTATTTACACCATTGATTTCATTCTTATGTTGGCTCTTTGCCTCACATCAATTAACTCAGTATTTAAATATCATATTCTATGTATCTTTTATATTTGTGATTATCCTATTTAGTTTAATCATTGTTCAAGAAGGTATATTAGATGCTACGAGTTACGGTTTTAGAAGACTAAAGTATCAGCTAACGAATAAAAAACACAAAGATACGCTAGAAAATGATGATTTTTTTAAACCTACACAAGCCAAAAAATCATCCTACTTTGTAAATCCATGGATTAAAGTGGGCTTTGTTTTTAATTTGCTATATTTACTTATTTCGATTGCCATTTCATTTATTATATAAAAAAGACTGTATTAGCTATTGTGATGATTGACAATAAACGAATACAGTCTTTTCATTATTTTGTTTCAATATTAGGGTTATGAAATAATGCGTAATACAAGAGGATAAATCCTAATAGTACTATAACAGCTACATATACTGACATCATCCAAGGCAGAATAAACGCACCAATTATTAATCCTAAACGTGCCAATATATTCCCTCCATAGAATGAAATCATCCCAAATGTATTATAAGTACTTCGTTTATCTTCAGGAATCATCAAGAAACGTTGCGCATTTTGAATTGGGGAATAAATCAATTCACCTAATGTAGCTATAATAGAAAATAAGCATAATATCCAAAATTCAGAAGCTGACATCAAAACACTATAACCAACGGTATATAAAACAATACCTATCATAAATGCAATTTTCTTTGAGGTGTTATCTACAATTCTATTAACCGTAAAAGTTAATGTCGCCACTACAAGTGTATTGATGATCATAATTACTGTAAACATTCGGACACCATCAATATAAAAGCCTAAAAAATGTAAAGGTTCAAACGCTTCTTTTAGTCTTACAACTACATAAGAATTCAAACTGAGTTCAGCCATGATGACCATCATAAACCCAATATTAAGCAACATATAGTATTTATCCTTAATGACAACATGATAACTATCTACGAAATGTTTAAATTTAGAGGTTAGATCTTCTTTTTTAGTAATAACTTGCTCCACGTCATAATATTTTTCAAATAAATACCAACTTATCAGCATAGCAATGAAAAATAATACAAATAATAAATGCTTATGTCCTAAATATAACAACGCGCCTAATGCCATGCCAATCGCCGTACCAATATTAAACATCCAATAATTTAATTGATAAACGTACTCGCGAACTTCTTCATAAATGGCATCCATAATTGCTGCTTCAAAAATAGGTTCACTCGCAGCAAACAATAATTCAAAGATAAATACCGTTATACAAAATATGATTAAACCTAAACCATCCATAGTCACCGTAATACTTAAAATAATCAGACACACAGCGTAGATAAAATGTATTAAATTGACTACTTTCTTCCTATTATAATTGTCTCCTAAATATCCACCTACGAAGGACACTACAAAACTTACAATGATATTGGCAATTAAAAATGTACCAGCAAATACAGCATTTACTTTACTCGTTAAATATAATGCCATAAAGGGTAAAATCGCTTGGCTCGCTATAATTAAGATGAAATCTGCTATCATTCTTGTTTTCAACGTTGTAGATAATGTTAGAAATTGCTTCATCTTAATTACACCCCACTTTATAATCCAATAATTTACATTATACACTAAATGTATGTCTTGAATAGACATTTTATAAATATAAAATTATCTTCACTTTATATTTTAACTTTTTCTAAACATTTCACAATATAAATTTTATGTTTTACAAGAATTTTAAATATTCAACCGTTAAAAAGTTATTATAATAAACTATAAGCCTCTCTATTATTGTTATCATTTCTCTAACTTTCTTAAGTTCGATATTTACAAAAAAAGCAAGAGCATCCGATTGAGATGATCTTGCTTTTCAAAATATAACTTATCTACATTAATCAGTAAATTTTTTCAATACAAGTACAGCATTGTGTCCACCAAAACCTAAACTATTACTCATTGCATAGGTAATATCTAAATCTTCTGCTTTGTTTGGAACGATATCTAAATCGCATTCAGGATCTGGTGAATCAGCATGAATCGTTGGTGCAATACGACTATCTCTAATTGAAAGTGCAGAGAAAATAGCTTCTAATCCACCTGTAGCCCCTAGTAAATGACCTGTCATTGATTTAGTTGAACTTACTTTCAATGATTTCGCCGCTTCACCGAAAGTATTCTTAATAGCTTGAATTTCAGTTAAGTCACCTACTGGAGTGCTTGTTCCATGTGCATTTAAATATTGAATGTCTTTCGCTTCAATACCAGCATCATCTATTGCCGCTTGCATAGCACGTGAACCGCCTTCACCTTCTGGAGCTGGGGCTGTTATATGATATGCGTCACCAGTTGATCCATAACCTACGACTTCAGCGTAAATTTGCGCACCACGAGCTTTCGCTGATTCAAGTGATTCTAAAACGACAATACCTGCACCTTCACCCATGATAAATCCATCACGACCTTCTTGGAAAGGACGACATGCAGTTTCTTTATCATCATTTGTAGATAATGCACGACTCGCACTAAAGCCAGCTAATGCCATATGTGTAATCGGTGCTTCTGTACCACCAGTAATCATTGCATCTGCATCGCCACGTTGAATAATCTTGAATGCTTCACCTATTGAGTTCGTACCAGTTGCACAAGCAGTAACCGTCGAACCATTCGGCCCTTTAGCACCTAAATCTATTGATACTTGACCTGTCGCCATATCTGGGATCAGCATAGGTACGAAGAATGGACTCACACGTCTTGGTCCACGATTTAATAATTGGCTATGTGAAATTTCAAATGTTTCCATACCACCAATACCTGAACCAATCCATACGCCAATTTTATCCGCAGTACTATCATTAATTTCAAGTTTAGCATCGTTAACGGCTTCTCTTGCAGCTACAACTGCATATTGTGTAAAGCGATCCATGCGTCTCGCTTCTTTTTTAGGAATATGCTCTTCAATATCAAAGTCTTTTAACTCTCCAGCTAAATGGACATTGTAATCCGTTGTATCTATGCGTGTAATCGAATCTATACCACTTACACCTTTTAATGCATTGTCCCAAGTAGACTTAGCATCATTTCCTATAGGTGATAATGCGCCAATTCCTGTAATAACAACACGTTGTTCTTTGCTCATAATTTATCCTCCTATTTTCCCCATCTTAGTGTCACAGCGCCCCATGTTAAGCCGCCACCAAAACCTACTAACACTAAGACATCATCATCTTTAATCCTACCATTTTCTAACTCTTGTCCTATACTTAATGGGATTGACGCTGCTGAAGTATTACCAAAGCGATCAACAGATACACTCATTTTTTCTTTTGGTATACCTAAACGTTCTCTCGCTGACTCCATAATTCTTATATTTGCTTGATGAGGTACAAACATATCTACATCATCTGCAGTTAAATTAGCTTTTGCTACTGCGTTGTTAGATGCTTCACCCATAATTCTTACAGCAAATTTAAAAACTTCACGGCCATTCATAAATATTTTTCCGTTTTCTGGATTTAAATATAAATGCTTAGCACCTGAGCCGTCTGAACCTAATTCATAACTTAAGATACCTCGACCTTCAGATACTTCACCGATTACTACAGCTCCAGCTCCATCACCAAATAAAATGGCTGTTGAACGGTCTGTCAAATCTGTGATTTTAGATAATTTGTCCACTCCAACTACTAAAATATTTTTATAATCACCAGATTGAACAAATTGTTTAGCATTTATCATTGAATACATGAAACCACTACAAGCGGCTAATTGAT
This sequence comes from Staphylococcus sp. LKG3-1, assembly GCF_048568385.1. NCBI lineage: Bacteria > Bacillati > Bacillota > Bacilli > Caryophanales > Staphylococcaceae > Staphylococcus > Staphylococcus sp. LKG3-1. The sequence goes on along the minus strand of NZ_CP183796.1, from coordinate 34,744 downwards.
CCATAGAAGCAACTTTGCCGATGCCTAATCTTTCTTGTAATATATTGGCAACTGTTGGGAATGGAAAATCCCCTGTTGATGTCGCAACAATAATCATATCTATTTCTGATGCTTCTATACCTGCATCTTCAATTGCTTTTAAACTAGCTTGATAAGCCATGTCTGAAGTTTCTTCGTCTTCACCAGCCCATCTACGTTCTTTAATACCAGTCATTTGAGAAATCCATTCGTCTGATGTTTCTAAAAATGATTCAAAATAGGTATTTTCTACAACTTTTTCAGGTGCGTATGCACCAAAACCTTTAATACCCACGTCCATGGTTGTACACCTTCTTAAATTTAATTTTAATACCAGGTATTAATTTAACATAATACACATTTCAAATACAAGAACTATACATATTTCATTGCGTATTTTCCACAAATAATTATAAATGACTTAGCTCATTATCACAAAGTATAACCACAATTATTACTAACCTACTATACAAACTACACTTTTTTATTTATAATGTAGATATATATACGATATTGGAGGCATTACATAATGAAATACCTCGCAGTTTTATTTTGGTCTATTGTCTTATTACAAATGATTAATTTCGTACTTAACAGCTTAAATGGTGGCGGTGCACTGAACCTCATTACACCAGTCATAGGCGCTGTTGTATTTACGATTATTATTATCTTATTTGATTTGGTAATTAAACCTAAACATAATAATACAAACGAACAACATTAGATGACTAGGATAATGGTTTAGCTTATGTTTAAGAACGAATCATTTTAATGAAATGTAAAGTTTGAAACATTGATTTATATCCTAGAATCTTTAAACTGTCAACAAAGTCTTCTGACTGACGTTGGCAGTTTTTTTATTTTCAATATTAAAAAATAAACTTATTGGTTTGTTGAGATATGATATATCAACTTACAATCTTGTTCCCCGATTTTATAATTAAAAAAGTGGCGCAGAAACCAATGTAAAAATTAAGGTTTCTGCGCCACACCGTTTTGTTAAATTCAATTATACTTACTAATCGATTTCTGGTTTGTTTTCAGTAAATCTTAAACCATCTTCTGATAGGTCGATGTCTATTGTTGTGCCTTCAGATAAATTTTCTCTAATCATTTTACGTGCAAGTGGTGTTTCTATTTGTCTTTGCACAAAACGTTTCAACGGTCTTGCACCGAATTGTGGTTCGTATGCTTCTTCACCTAACCACGCTTTAGCTTCATCTGACACATTAATTGAAATACGTTGTGCCATTAATCTAATATTCAATTCAGTTAATATTTTATCTACTATAGAACTCATATCACTGATTGTTAATGGTTTAAATAATACAATATCATCCATACGGTTAATAATTTCTGGTTTAAAGTATTGGTTTAAGCTATTCATAACAGCTTTTTCTGTATCATCAGTAATCACACCAGCATCTTTTACGTTTTCTAATAGGATTTGTGAGCCAATGTTACTAGTCATAATGATAATTGTATTTTTAAAATCAACTTCACGACCTTTAGAATCAGTAAGTCTACCTTCTTCAAGTATTTGTAACAATACATTAAATACGTCTGAATGTGCTTTTTCAATTTCATCTAATAATATAACAGAATATGGATTACGACGAACCGCTTCAGTTAATTGTCCACCTTCATCGTGACCTACATAGCCTGGAGGTGCACCAATTAAACGGGAAACTGAATGTTTTTCCATGTACTCACTCATATCAATTCGTATCATATGTTTTTCTGAATCAAATAAAGTTGACGCTAAGGATTTGGCTAATTCTGTTTTACCAACACCTGTAGGTCCTAAGAACAAGAAACTACCTATTGGTCTATTTGGATCTTTAATGCCAGCGCGCGCTCTGACAACAGCATCAGAAACTAAATCTACAGCTTTATCTTGACCAACGACACGTTCGTGTAAAATGTCTGAAAGATTTAATAACTTCTCTCTTTCTGTTTCTACAAGTTTAGAAACAGGGATACCTGTCCATGAACTAACAATATCACCAATTTCTTCATCTGATACAATCTCACGTATAATGCGCTCATTGTCACTATTTTGCTCATTTTGGAATGCAGCTTCTAACTCGCGTAATTCTTTTTCTAATTCAGGAATTTTACCATGTTGTAATTCTGCCGCTTTTTCCAAATTATAATTGTTTTCTGCATCTTCTAAGGCTTTTCTACTTTCGTCTAATTCAGTACGTTTTTCTTGTAGTTTTGCAATTTTGCCTTTTTCTTCTTCTACGCGTGATTGAATTGCGTTTTGTTTTTCTTTTTCATTAGACAATTCTTGTTGTAATTCTTGTAAGCGTTGTTTACTCGCGTTATCTGATTCGTTTTTCAATGCGCTTTCTTCAATTTCTAATTGCATGACGCGACGATTAACTTGGTCTAACTCTGTTGGATTTGAACCCATTTCAGTACGAATCGTTGCACACGCTTGGTCCACAAGATCAATCGCTTTATCCGGTAAGAAGCGATCAGTAATATAACGATCTGATAGTTCTGCCGCAGCTACTAATGCTTTATCTTGAATACGTACACCATGATAAACTTCATAACGTTCTTTCAGTCCACGTAAAATGGAAATTGTATCTTCTACATCTGGCTCAGACACATTTACTTTTTGGAAACGACGCTCTAATGCAGAGTCTTTTTCAATATATTCTCTATATTCATTGAGTGTTGTTGCACCGATACAGTGTAATTCGCCACGTGCAAGCATTGGTTTTAGCATATTACCTGCATCCATCGCGCCTTCTGTTTTACCTGCACCAACAAGCATGTGAATTTCATCTATAAATAATATAATTCTACCGTCTGAGTCTTTCACTTCTTTAAGTACTGCTTTTAAACGTTCTTCGAATTCACCACGATATTTTGCACCTGCAACAAGCGCACTTAAATCTAATTCAAATATTGTTTTATCTAAAAGTGATTCAGGCACGTCTTTACGCACAATACGTTGTGCAAGGCCTTCAACAATTGCTGTTTTACCTACACCTGGTTCACCGATTAATACTGGATTATTCTTAGTCTTTCTACTTAAGATTCTCACAGTATTTCTTATTTCTTCATCACGTCCAATGACAGGATCCATATTACCTTGACGGACTTCTTCAACTAAATCTCTACCATATTTTTCTAAAGCTTCATAATTTGCTTCTGGGTTTTGTGACGTCACATGATTTCCTCCTCTAATTTTTTTAATGATTTCTACAATAACTTCTTTTTTATTATCGACAAATTTAATTGTTGTATCATCTATGTCCATTGCAGCTAAAATGATATGTTCCATAGAAATATACTCATCTTCATAAGTATTCATATACGTTTCAGCTTTATTTATTAATTCATTTGCTTTCTGGCTAATATATTGACCATATTGCACGTTATCCCCTTGTACTGAAGGATAATTTTTCAATTTTTCATCGTAAGCCTTATTTAAAAGTTCGGTCTCTATGTTTGCTCTTTCCAATACACTTTTAAATAAACTTTCACTTTCTTCAAGTGCTGCTTTTAATATTGCTTCTATTTCGATATTTTGATTTTCGTTATCTTTTGCTAGCTCTATTGCTTTTTGCAAAGCACCTTGAACTGCATAGGTCATTTGATTAATATCCAAAATGATTCACCTCACCATTTAGTCTTTGATCAAGAACAAAGTAAGTTTGACTTTGACTTTCTTTGACCTTAATTTTATTATAATCCTATTGTTCACTTTTATCAACCAATATAACTATAAATTTTAAATTATTTTAGCTGCGTGTAATGCTTTATATACCTATGTTTTGCCCATAATTTTTATATTCTAAACAATGACTTTGTTCATTTTAAACATGATATATAAACACCCCTTAGATATGAATATTCATGACACTCAATAAATTAAAAGGCATAACCTCTTGTTCATTAAGCGGTTATGCCTTTTATTGTGTTTTAGCAGTCTATTTCATGCAAATCACACTCTAATTAAATTTATTAAATTGACTCAATTTCATATTTAATTTTGCTACTTAGCGGTTGATTTCGTTGCAATATGTTTTAAAATTTCATCTGTTAATGCTTTTACACCTGAAGGCTCTAAATGAATACCATCTGGTGCAAAGTACTCGCTATGGCCTTTCGAACGTTGATACCAATCAATCAATGTTACATTATGATGCTTTTTAGCTGCGTCTGACATAACTTGGTTGACATGACCTTCATAGCTTCTTGGTACACGCGTGTTAATCAAATACACATTGGCTTTTCCATATTTGCCTATCAGTTCGTCCAGCTGTACTTCAGAAAAATCTCCATTCGTTCCTAATTCTAAAATCACTTGCTTAGACTTATAATTGTAAGATTTATATTTTTCATCTGTTAATGGTATAGCTTCATATAAATTACGTCCGACTTTACCATCAATGGTTGCATTGGGAACGTGCGTTTTAAAAGTTTCTCCAATATCAACCATAACCGAATCACCAATAAGCAGTGGACTCAAATCAGTATATACCTCATTATCTTTATCTTTTTTAAAATTTGAATCTCCTAAAAAGTTAACATCGTCGACCGGTATGGGTCTAACCATATACTTATCAATTTCTGCTGTATTATATGACGTTGATTTATTATTAATTTGGCCTTTTCCTAAACGATCAAATGTCCCCGCAAAAATAAAAATGGTTGGTAGCAGTATCACGCCTAGTAGTATAGTTCTGATTAATGTGGACTTTTTATATTTATTAATACTTAAGGCCTTGAATCCTTGTTTTCTAAACTGTGTTTCAATGAATCTATATGATATTTCAGCAAAGAAAATAGTCAATAAGATGTCTAGAGCATATACATATAATGGGACTTGGCCTTCAACATAATAGGAATGTAAAAAGCTTATGACTGGGAAATGCCATAAATATAAACTATAAGAGCGTTTACCAATATAAACAAAGAAAGGATTTCCTATTAATTTAGCGAAATACCCCGATGGATGCACTACACTAATGATAACAAATAAAGTGATACCGGAAATAAGGTAAAAACCACCATTATAGATCCAATCACTATTATCATCGACTTTAATGAAAAGTAATAAGAGTATTAAAATCCCTATTGCACCTATACTATCAATAATGAACCTGAGACTAGGATTAGGGTTCTGCTTTAATTTAAATGGCGGCCAAATAAAGGCTAATATAACACCGAGCAACATCGTTTGTAACCTTGTATCTGTTCCAAAATAAACACGAGAATGTTGCATATGTGGTTGAGAAATCCAAACCATTAAAAGTAATGAAATCAGTGAAATAATCCAAAAAATAAGTGTTACATTTCGGTATTTCTTAATTGTTAATAATAATGCTATCAAAACGATTGGAAAAACTATGTAGAATTGCTCTTCAATTGCTAATGACCACAAATGTTTTAATGGCATAAAGGCAAACTGTTCAAAATAATTTACATCAGTTGCAATATACCACCAATTTGATACATAAAAAATGGCTGCAAATGCATCATGCTTTATACTTATAATTTGTTCAGGCTTAAAAATGAGTGTCGCTAAAGTTACTGTAACAACTAATACCAATACGGCCGGTATCAAACGTTTAATTCGCCGTAACCAAAACTGCTTCAAATTGATAATGCCGGTACTTTCATACTCAAACAAAAGTAAACTTGTAATTAAGTAGCCCGAAATTACAAAAAATGTATCTACACCAAGAAACCCACCAGATAACCATTGCTTATTTAAATGATAAATAATAATACCTATAACTGCAATTGCTCTAAGTCCATCTAAACCAGGCATATAACGCGTGTGACGGTTGGTTTGATTACGATTATTAGAATTTCTGTTCATTTACTACCATACTTTCATCTCCGAATATATTACTTTTGCTTTTTAATGTTTTACACCAAGCCATTGTAATACTTTCGTAACATAACTGCAATTATTTTAATGATTTGCACTATAGAAAATTTTTATTTTAAGATTGTCAGCATGCTTTAAATTTTCAAAAAAATACTAGCCTATAGATCATTATCGATCTTTAAGCTAGTATTTTCAATTACTATTAGTAGCGTTAGCCGATGCCTAATGCAATTTTAGCATAACGAGACATCATGTCTTTACCCCATGGTGGACTCCAAACAATATTCACTTCTGTATCTGCTATTTCTGGAATCTCAGCTAAAACCATTTTAACTTGGTTAACAATTTGTGGTCCCATTGGGCATCCCATAGATGTTAATGTCATTTCAACTGTACATAAACCTTCGTCATTAACATCAACATTATATACTAAACCTAAGTTGACAATATCAATACCTAACTCAGGGTCAATAACCATTTCTAATGCATTTAATATGCTATCTTTTAATCCTTCATCCATTCATATCACCTCTTCGAATTTAATGATACTAACAATATATCAAATATCTTACAAAACGCCAATAAAATGCTATGATATTCATACATCAATAAAAAACATTAAGGAGAATTAAATGGAATCTTATTTAATTTGTCTAGATCTAGACGGCACGTTATTAACAGATGAAAAAGTAATCTCACCATATACAAAAAACGTTTTAACAACACTACAACAACAAGGTCATAAATTAATGATTGCTACTGGTAGACCTTATAGAGCCAGTCAAATATATTACCATGAATTAAATATGGATACACCCGTTGTTAATTTCAATGGTGCCTTTGTTCATCATCCAAAAGACGATCAGTTTGAGCCAATGCATGAAGTATTGGACTTAGATTTATCTAAAAACATCATTGAATCACTGAATGATTATGGCGTAACAAACATGATTGCTGAAGTTAAAGATTATGTTTTTATTAATAATTACGATCAAAAATTATTCGATGGGTTCTCTATGGGAAATCCAAAAGTTGAAACAGGCGATTTACTTAACTCATTAACTGAGTCTCCAACATCGATTTTAGTTGAAGCAGAAGAATTTATGATTCCTAGAGTCAAACAAATGCTCACACGTTTTTACGCTGAAAATATTGAACATCGTCGATGGGGTTCACCATTCCCAGTAATAGAAATTGTTAAGCAAGGTATTAGCAAAGCACGTGGGATTGATTATGTGAAATCGTATTTAAATATTGATAGAAATCATATCATTGCTTTTGGAGACGAAGATAACGATTTGGAAATGATTAAATATGCGAAACACGGTATCGCGATGGACAATGGTTTAGATGAACTTAAACACGTTGCAAATCAAACTACATATTCTAATAATGAGGATGGCATTGGACGTTATTTAAACGACTATTTCCAATTAAATATGCCTTATGAAGAAACAGTAAAATCTAGTATAGAATCATAGATAGATACTTAAGGAGGCTTTTCATTATGAATAAAATTGTAGTAGTAGGTGCAGTTGCAGGTGGTGCAACGGTAGCCAGTCAAATTAGAAGACTTGATCAAGAAAGCGAAATTGTTGTCTTTGAAAAAGATAGAGATATGAGTTTTGCTAATTGTGCCCTGCCTTATTATTTAGGTAACGTGGTAGATTCGCGCAATAAGGTGCTTGAAGCAACACCTGAATCATTTTATGAAGCTAAAAATATTGTTGTCAAACCTTGTCACAAAGTAACATCAATCAATGACACAGAGAATACAATTACTGTCTATGATCGTATACAGGATACGTATTTTGAGACACATTATGATACTTTAATATTAAGTCCTGGCTGTAGTGCCAATTCATTAAATTTAGATAGTCCTATTGCGTTTACATTAAGAAACATGGAAGATACAGATGCAATTGAAACATTCATCAAAGAAAATCAAGTTAAAAACGCACTTGTCGTAGGTACTGGATATATTGGTCTTGAAATTTTAGATAATCTATATGAAAGAGGTATCTCCCCTACACTCATCCATCGTTCAACACATATTAATAAACTAATGGATCAAGACATGAATCAAGCAATCCTCGATGAAATGGATAAGAGAGATATTCATTATAGATTCAACGAAGAAATTTCAAAAGTTGTGGGCAATGCAGTGCATTTTGAATCTGGTAAAGTTGAAAATTATGACCTAATTATCGAAGGCGTTGGTGTTAAACCAAACTCAGAATTTATAAAAAATTCAAACGTTACTTTAGATGATAAAGGCTATATTCCAGTAAACGACCAATTTCAAACGAACATTCCAAATATTTATGCACTAGGTGATATCATTACGTCCCATTATCGCCATGTTGATTTAAATGCACACGTTCCTTTAGCTTGGGGTGCACATCGTGGTGCTAGTGTCATCGCCGAACAATTAGCTGGTGATCACAAGATACACTTTAAAGGTTATTTAGGCTCAAATATCGTAAAATTCTTCGATTATACATTTGCTAGTGTCGGTGTATCACCGAAAGAGCTTTCAAATTTTGATTATGCAATGGTCGAAGCAAATCAAGGTGAACATGCCGGTTATTACCCAGGAAATACCAAGCTGCACTTACGCGTTTACTTTGATAAGACAAATCGACGTATCATTCGTGCTGCAGCAGTAGGTATGAAAGGTGTCGACAAACGTATTGATGTACTATCAATGGCTATGATGCATAAACTCACTATCGATGAATTAGTTGAATTTGAAGTAGCTTATGCACCACCATACAGTAGACCCAAAGATATTATTAATATGATAGGTTATAAAGCACGAAATAAATAACTATATAAATAAAAGCCGTACATTTCCTAATGGAATTGTACGGCTTTTATTATTGTTATACACTTACGTTTATAAACCAAACATTTGCGTAATTGGACCCATAGGTAAAATAATACCTATAATCATCGTTAAGATGATTACTACAATCGTCGTCCACATTAAGCCATGACTAGGTTGCCCTTTTTTACGTTTAGTAATTGTTACTTCCATTAATGCAACTACAGCCACACCACATATCATTTTCAATGTAAGTAACATGTGCCCACCAGCAGCTCCTGATGAAAATGATTGAATCCAAACCCAAAATCCAGAAATTAAGACTAATAGCATAAATAGTCTTAATAGCATATGAATTGGTTTGAAATATGGTGATGCACCTTGTTTTTCTGAAAAATTAAAATAAGCAGCAAAGAACAAGATGATTAATAAAACCCAACTAGCAATATGCATATGTAACATACTTGATTACCCCCACACAATTTTTACTTCAAAAATATATAAAACAGAAGTATGTTGTCCCCTTTTAACTTTGAAGTCAAAAGATTACATCTCTTATCATACTCAATATAACTGTACAATTCAAAAAAACTACATTACTAATTTACAAAAAATAAAACTGGTTAACCCGCCATGGACTAACCAGTTAACAATAATCAATGATTATTTATCTGCAATAAAGTTTGTTAACGTACCAATATTATCTATTGTTACCTTAATTTCATCACCAGGTTGTAAGAATTGCGGTGGATTCATACCTGCACCAACACCCGCTGGTGTGCCAGTCGCAATAATATCTCCTGGATGTAATGCTACATATTTTGAAATTTCTTCTATTAATTCATCAATTTTAAGAATCATTTGACCTGTATTGCCATCTTGACGAATATCATTGTTAACTTTGGTTACAATATTGACATCTTCTGGCGTTGGTAATTCATCTTTTGTTACAATATATGGTCCTACAGGGCAACCCCCTGTTAAACTTTTAGATAAGAATGCTTGGTCCTGTGCATTTTGAGCTTTACGGTCTGTTATATCATTAATAATTGTATAACCATAAACATAATCTAAAGCGAGACCTTTAGGTATTTTCTCACCAGATTTGCCAATGACAATACCAAGCTCACCTTCATAGTCTAGTTGATCCGTAATATCTTTATGATTTGGTATCGTGCTATTATCACCAGTTAATGACGAAGCAGCTTTAGTAAAAACATACAAACGTTGTACTTCGTGATTTAACTCATTCGCATGATCTTGATAATTACGTCCAAAGGCAATTACATTATTAGTTGGCGTGACCGGTGGTAAAAATTCAATGTCGCTAAACTGAACTTTGTAATCTTCACCTTTACCACTGTCTTCCGCTGCAACAACCGCTTTACGAACTTGTTCTTGAAAATCTACGACTTGATTTTGTTGAAGACCATTTAATAACGTTTTAGGGTGAAATGAACCTTCAGCAAAATCTGCAAATACTTTCTTCAAGTCCCATGCAGCTTCTTCACGTTTTACTTTCACACCATATGATGTCTGTCCTTCATGTTTGAATGATAGGAATTTCATTCATTATCAGCTCCTCATCTATATCTTATTTCATATTATAACTATATTTACCACTAAATAACAAATATATAACTAGTATAAGCCAAAAATTCAGGCCTTTTACCTAAACTAAAACGATTACTTCAAATATGTGACTTTTCGCCATAACCATTCTATTGGACCTTTACTGAATTTTTTCAAATAAAAATAGCAACCAATGACTTGTAAGCTATAAAAAATGATAACAATGAGATAGGATTGATATAATGGCAACTTGTTATATAACCCTAAGCCAAAGCCCATAAAAATAAATGTAAACATGATACTTTGAGTAATATAAACCGATAAGCTCAATTTACCGGGATACTTAAATATACGCATGATTTGTGCACCATGAACACTTTGACATAAATATACTATGAGTATAATATATCCTGCAGATACAATCGGGCCACCTACAGCATTGATAACAGCGAATGAACCATTATCATAATCAATAGCAAAAGGCATTTTAATACAATAGCCTAAAATAGCTATTAAACTCCCCCATTTCAAAAAGGATGAGCTTTTTGTTCGAATAAGTTCAATTAAATTCATCTTATATGCAGCAATACCGAAAAGGGCATAAGGTAAAAATTCCAGAAATGCAGATCCCATTAAAATATCCAACATACTATATAGATTCTCAAGAACGTTCAACTTTAAAAATGAATCATAGTGTCCATTCTGTTTAACATCGATAAATTGTTGCAGAGATATACCTAGATAGTTATTTTTCTCATAAACACCTTGCGTATAATTTAAAATGGCAAAAGGCACCACAAAGATAAGGATTTTAAACACAAATAAAATACTAGCTATTTTAATTAGCTTTTGGGCTTTCATTTTAATAAACAGTACTGCGAATAGCCCTGTAAATGCATAACCAAATAGGATATCACCTGAAAAGATAAACATACCGTGAATTACGCCGATGACTAATAAAAAGCTAAGTCTTCTGTAGATCATCGGATAAAATCGAATTTTTCTGATTCGACTATGCTCAAACATCATACCAAGTCCATACCCAAATAAAAAAGTGAATATTGGATAAAATGAACCTATAACAAACAGTGTAATCAAATGAAGTAATACAGCATTAAAGCCTTTTACTGTCTGAGACATTGAAGCCATCTCGTACGGAAGACTAAAAACTAAAATATTCATTAAAATAATGCCGAAAAGACTTATTCCTCGCAAAGCATCTAATTCAAATATTCTTTGTTTCACAGGCACGTGTAACGCTCCTTTTTATCCTTCTATAGATAACTGACCAAATTTAAAGAAATACAAGAATCCTTTCACATCGGTCTTCAATATTGTTTCTAATGTATTACGATAATGATTCATTTGAACCTTATAGCGTTCTCTCAATTGAGCACCAATCTCTTCATCTGACATATTTCTTCGTCTATTAAAGGCATCTGTCTTATAATCTACAAAATAATATTGTCCCTCTTTAACAAATATAAGGTCAATCATCCCTTGAATAATTGAAGCATCTTCTTCACTATGCTTGTTATGGTCAACCTCATTTTGATTAACAACAAATGGCAACTCGCGATATATTTCGTCACTTTCAGCAATTAATTGATACAAGTCACTTGCTATAAAATTGTAGATATCATCAAATCGGATATCTTGTTTGGCATCTTCAGGAATAATATGTTGCGCTATCAGATGATCTACGAGACGGTTTACATCTTCTTCGGTTAATCTATCCTTATTAAAAGGTAAGTGTTGCATAACTGTATGCATTAATGTACCTATTTCATTCGCTTTTCTTTGCTTACTACGGCTTAAAAATGCCGGTCTCTCATATGAAGTAGAACCAATACGATATTGTCTAACTCTATCATAGTTCGTATCTGATTGTTCCGTCTCATGCTGACGCTTCAACTCCGAAACCGACTGCTTTGAGGGCTTTTCTATAGCTGATTGATATGGATATTTATAGCTTAATTGATTACGAATTTGAGCTTGAAGTGCTTCATTTTTCGAATGATTCATTTCTATATCTGCTACCGTGCGCTGTTCGCTTACATCAGTGACTGTTTCTGACGCAATATCTTCATAAAAATCAGTGTTTAATTGTACATATGGTCGCATGGCTTGATCAACGTCCTCTATCGTCTGTTCAAAGCGCAACTCATTTGGCAATGATGAAGACTGGTATTTGGCTAGTATTGGATAAATCATATCAATCGGTCGTTGTGCTGTTATGCGATAACTCACCGGTAAATGGGATTCCGATACGGATACTTGTTCAAACTGTGAAAGTGTTTTTTCATCTTTAACTCTACCAATTAAAAAAAGTTGTTCTTTTGCGCGTGTTAAAGCAACATAAATGAGTCGCATTTCTTCTGAAACCATCTCTTTTTCAGCAATCGCTTTATATGTCACTGAAGATAACGACGGATAAGATAAATTACTTTCAACATCATAATACGCCATACCTAAACCATAACTCTGATTTAATATAACCGGCCGATGTAAATCATCACGTCTAAACTTACGAGAAAGCCCAGAATATATAACAAATGGAAACTCTAGCCCTTTACTGCTATGAATTGTCATCATTCTAACAACATCATCGTTCGGTCCGACTATATTCTCTTCACCAAAATCTTTACCACGTTCAATAAGTTCATCAATAAAACGAATAAATTGATACAATCCACGAAAACTTGAGTTTTCAAATTCGACCGCTTTGTTAAATAATCCATATAAATTCGCACGACGACCTTTACCACCAATAATGCCGCTAAAGTACTGTATGACGTAGTGATCATTATAAAATTTATCGATGAGTTGATAAACTGGATGACTTTGACTATAGTCTTGATATTGTTCGATATCTTCAAGGAATGACGCAAGTTTAGCTACTAATTTTTTATTAGCTACATCATTGGCCATGTAATGCTTTATCGATTGATAAAAGTAATCATCGTTTGGGCTAAATACACGTATATTAGATAACTCATCCTCAGTAAATTGATAAATAACCGAACGCATGAGACCGACTAAATAAATATCTTGTAAAGGGTTATCTATGGTTCTTAAAAACGATAAAATCAATTGCACTTCAGTTTGTTCAAAATAACCTTCCTTGCTGTTCACATGAAATGGGATATTATGATCCTTAAATGCTTGTTGAATTTTACGCGCTTGTCCATATGATCTTTCTAAAATCACAATATCTTTATAGCTCGGTTTTCGATATTGTTCCGTTTTAATATCATAAATTTCATGTTGCGACATTATTTTTTCAACTTGCTGTACAATATATTCTGCCTCTTGTTCTGATCCATTTAAGTCTGATGTTGCATCTTCAATTAACATATTCAACTGTACATCATGTGGTTTATGATCAAACGGCGCCCCATAATATAACTGTGCTGCATCGTCGTAAACAATTTCTCCTACTGCCTCGTCCATCATATGCTTAAATAAATAATTCGTCGTTGTTAATACTTCTTCCCTTGATCGAAAGTTCTGAGACAAATCTATGCGCATACCGTGTTCAGACCCATCAAGCGTAAAGCGATTATATTTCCCTATAAAAAGACTTGGATCTGCTTGTCTAAATTTATAAATAGACTGTTTCACATCACCAACCATAAACAAATTACCATCCGCTTCGCCACCACGTTTAATGCAGGCAATGATTTTTTCTTGAACACGATTGGTGTCTTGATATTCATCTACAAGGATTTCCTCAAATTGCTTGCGATACATATCTGCAATTTCTGACGGATTACCGTCTGAGTCCATCAAAATACGCAAGGCGAAATGTTCATAATCCGAAAAATCCAGTAAGTTACGACTTCGCTTTTTATGATTAAATTGTTCAATCACATCTGCTGTAACTTGCGCTAAATAAGCGACTCTTGGCGCTAAACGTTGCATATCTGTTTTTAAGTCAGCGGCTTCACGTGAAAAATAATCTTCTTGGACTTTACTCACTAACGCTTTGTAATCATCATAATGCTTTTTACCATCATCATATGCATCCATCATCATTTCATTAGCTTCTTTTATCTTTTTATTTTTTGCAGGAAAACGTGATTCAAATTGATGTTCAGCAATTTTTTGCGTATTTAACAAGCCACCTTCCATCGCTTCTGCTAAGAAACGGCGTTCTTTATCTAATACAGCGACTTGTTTATCTACTTCTTCCAACATCATAAATAAATCGTAACTCTTATTGAGTGCCTCTAACGCAGAATTCATAAATATCATCGCTAAATCATTAAGCAAATTGAATAATGTTTCTTGCTGTGATTCATCTTCGTATGGTGTTGACAAATGTTGTAGCCAATTTAATGGATTTGGGTTAGCAACACTAAAGTAATACATTTCTTTAATGGTATTCCTTAATTGATCATCATTACGGTCAGATGATAATTGCTCTGTTAAATCAACAAAATGAGGATCCAATATATCGTAATGGCGTTCGAGCACTTCATCGATTGTTTGCTCTAGTAATAATATATTTTCCGCTTCACTGCTTGTTCTAAAATTAGGATCAATATCTAAGACATCATAATGTTGTTGAATGAGTTTCAAGCAAAAGCTATGTAATGTAGATATCTGTGCTTGATGTATTTTGACACGTTGATTTTTCAAATGTGCATTGTCCGGATTTTCAATTGAAGCTTCTTGAATGCGTTGATCTACACGTTGTTTCATTTCACGTGCACTTGCATTTGTAAAAGTAACCACAAGCAATTTATCAACATCAATTTCATCTCTGATAATGCGTTGAATGATACGTTCAACAAGTACTGCTGTTTTACCAGAACCGGCTGCAGCTGCAACAAGAATATCCTGGCCTTTGGCATAGATACTCTGCCATTGGTTATCAGTCCATCGTGTCCCTGTTGGTTTCACTGGAATGTCATTCATCATTACTCACCCTCACTTTCTAAATCTACATCTTGGATTGCTTCAAGTGGATTGATTGATTCGTCAACTGTACGATATCGTTTACTATCAATCATGCCATCTACATGACAGACTGATTTATAATTACAAAAATCACATGGTAATGTTTGGTTATATTTCATTGGCGCAACTTCGGTATGACCATCCATGATATTTGACGCTGTTTCAATAAAGTTCTGCTTATTATGCTTAATTAATTTATAAATTGTCTGTTCATCGGCAACTTTACTATTACTTTTAATTCCGCCATCCTTTTTCAAACCTAATGGTACAATATCGGAATTGTAACTTGGTTCTAATCGTGTATCAAACGCATCTAAGACAGATGTGTCACTATTTAATAAACCACTGAGTTTAAACGAATTAATAAATTCGGTGTCTCTTTTATCTTCACTTAATTGATTCCAAGCTAATTTAATACGTGGTTCATGTACGTGAAAATATAGTAGACCTCCTGGTTTAGTCATATCTGTTAAACCAAGTCTTGATTTATTTTGCAGAACAATATCCATATAAGTCATCATTTGCATTTGCATGCCATAATATACTTTAGTTAAATCTAACGTACCACTGTACTTGGAAGACTTATAATCTATAATATTTACAAAACTTTCATCGCCTTGTTGGTATGTGTCGATACGGTCGATTTGCCCGCGAATATTGATTGGAATACCTTGTTTCGTTTGCAATGGTGCTGCTAATAACTCACTTTGATCTTTAGGTTTTCTTCTAAAGCTAGCTTCAAAACGTTGTGGTGTAAACTTAGTATGACTTCCTTGGTATTTAAGTGCAGTCAATGTCGTCTCAACAATGGCACCAATGCGTTGCGACAAATAGCGATAATACGCCGTTGAATTAAGTAAATTAAATTGAACTTCTGGTAATATTTCACTCAATGCTTCTGTCGTTAACTTGTGTATTTGTTTTGGATTTAAATTCTTAAAATCACCATTTACTTTTTCTGAAATGAATTTTAAAACCCGATGAAATATGTCGCCTAAGTCAAAATTTTCTAGTTTATATTTTGTACGTTCATTAAGTCTTAAACCATGAGAAGCAAAATGTTTAAATGGGCACGCCTGATATCCTTCAAAACGAGACACACTTGCATTAATGGTTGAGCCATATAATGCTTTAGATAATGATGGATTGAGTTGAACTGTCTGATTATCGTATGTTAAAGCAGAAAGTAAATAGCTTAAACCATCATTTAAGCGCGTATCATCTCTCATCACTTGATACGTATCTAACCAAGTTTCAGCTACCAATTCATCATCTAGCCATGCCTTCAAAGATTCAAAAAGCGCAATCTTAGTTTGATGAGGATGTTCCATTAACCTTAAAGGCTCTGCTTGATGTTGATGATGAATATTTTGTACTTCTAAATTTGTATACAATTGCTGAATTTGATGTAAGAATGGACTCGGCTCTTTCACATCACCACTCGCTCCCATCAATGCATATGAAAATGTGACATGCGCACGACTTCTTGTCATAGCAATATAACAAACAAATGCTTCATCCATTTGTAAAATATCAGCTGTGGGACTTAATTCGATTGATGACTGCTCTTGGAAATACTTTTTCTCTTCATCTGTAATTAAACTAGATGCAGTCACCGTTTGTGGCAACACGCCATCATTAGCCCCTACAAGGTAAACATGTTGTTTATTATCCACTTTCGCTAAATCCATAGTTCCAATACTCACTTGGTCTAATGTCTGCGGAATCATAATAAATTCTAGTTGTTCTAATCCAATATCAAAGAGTTCTAAGAAGCGCGTTTTTGACATGCTTTGATCATCAAATACTGTCACTAAATCATCTAGTGTTTGTATAAGACCATTCCATATTTGATCTATCTCTTCGGCTTTTTTATGTTCACCATTAAAGTCTAATGCATCTCTATCTGTCATTAATTGACTTGGCAAATCAAATGCTTCCATCGCTTCATAAAATGCAGTCGCAAAAGCGATCGCTGTGCTAGCATTATTTATTTTCTCCTCAAATAACATGACTTTTTTCATTACGTCATTTTTTAATTGAATGACACGCTCAAAGGTTTCGCGTTCTTCATCTGTTAATGGCTGGCGTTTCAAACCCATTTTTCTAAATTGTTCTATATCAAAGTATTTGTCGTCTATCCAACGCTTGCCATATATACCGCGCTCTAATACAAAGTTCTCTAATATATCAATAAGATATTGGCTATCTTTAAATTTTTTAGTTAAAACATTTGTTTTAAACAAACGCATTAATGGATCAAATTGCCATCCAGTTTGGATAACTTCTATAAGTGAACGTATCATTTCCATTATTGGATGATGCGTCATAGATGACTTCACATCTATGTTGTATGGTATATCGTACTGTGGCAATATAGATTCCATTAAATAAGCATATGATTCGTCTCTATATAAAATAGCAATATCTTGGAAACGACGACCTTGTTCACGATTTTCTCTTAAGATACGTCGCGCAACTTCGTTAATTTCTTCACGCATGCCAGAAGCTTCTAGAATTTCAACATTACCTTCTGTTGGAATAGGCTCAAACTGTAATGCATTGAAATTGTGTTCCAAGTGTTTCAAGTCTTTGTGTATGAATCGCTGCACATCCAAAAACTGTCTACTATGTAATTGTATATTTAAATTATTCGCAATTTCTTCTATATGCGTCAATGATTCAGAGGGTTTTCTAAACAAACTAAAAAGATCTCTATCACCATCAGTCGTTAATACAATCGTCACTTTTTTCGCATATTTTACTAAACTTTGTATGATTTGATACTCTAATGTTGAAAAGTTGTGGAAACCGTCTATATAAATTTCTGCGCGTTTAAGCCACTCAGATTGGTCCATCATTTCTATAAACCGCTGCAAACTATCCTCTGTTGATACATATTCACCATTGATTCTATCTTCTAAGTGTTTGTATACCAATGCTATATCTTGTAATTTATGCTTTGTTCTCGTTTGTAAATTATTTTCCGCAATATACATTTCTAGTTGTTGTGGCGATACCGCATATTTTTTAAAATCCTGTATTTGTTCATATAGTTTCTCGCTAAAACCATAATATTTTACCTGTGATTGATATAACCTTAATTCAGACTGATGTTGTTGTATGATGTCATATATCATCATTTCTGTGCCTGCTTTTGATAATTGTTGTTCCATCAATCCGCCGACTTCTTGAAATACACGATAGCTCAAACGTTCAAAGTGCAATACCTCTGTTCTCAAACTACCATTTAATGTTTTGTCGTTTACAAATGCTTGTTCAAGTTGAAACGTATTTTGCGTAGGCGCAATTAATACTATCGGATCTCCTAATGGATCTTGTTTCATTTTTTCTTTAATTTCTTCAATAATCGCTTTTGATTTCCCAGTACCTGCTCTACCGATATACGCATTTAATTCCATTATCTACGCCAACTCCTTTGACTCACATTTTAACATATAAAGCTATCTGTTATGACTTCTTACACCTATCATAGTTAATTAATTACCAGAAACATTTTACTTATTATATACGTCTATAAGCAATGTCGTAATATTTACATATCTACTTACCATTCACTATTTTTTTATTCACTTTATTATAAGACTGTACAAACTTAAAATATAAAAAATGAACTGGAAACCTACTTAGTCTCCAGTTCATTTTTTAATTATTGTAATAGACAATGAAATCATCTATTGGTACGAGCGTTCTATCTCTTACACAATTTATCTACTTTCCATAATCTGTATCAGGATTGAATCCAAATTTCATTTCATTTAGCGGCCAGAAACTGAATGATACCTTACCGACTATTTGATCTTCGTCAATTAAACCAAACGAACGACTATCTTTACTTACTTCACGGTTGTCTCCTAACACTAACAACTTACCTTTAGGAATTTTATTCTTTTCATCTACTTGATTGATATCTTTAGTTTCAAAGCTTCCTGTAATGTAATTATATTGTTTATGCTTCTTATTATAATCCAAGTAAGGTTCATCTACTTTTTTACCGTTAACGTACAATTCATCTTTCTTGTACTCTACGTTGTCACCTTCTGTACCAATCACACGTTTTACATAATCATTTTCTTTTGTAGCATGGAATACAACAACATTTCCTTTTTCAATGCCACTTAAATTTTTAGAAAATAAATTTACAATCACACGTTCTCCATCTTTCAATGTCGGATCCATAGAGTCACCTTTAACTGTATACGGTTTAGCCACAAAGTTAACAATCAGCAATACTAATGCAACTGCTACTACAATGGATACAATCCATTCGATTATCTCTTTTCTCAATTTTTACACCTCGTCTATTTAATTGAAGTCTACCGTGAATTTTTTAAATGGGTAATATCTCATACTAACATTACCGATAATATCTTCTTTCTTAATATAGCCCAATGTCCTAGAATCATGCTTATTCGTACGTTGATCATTGAGCACAAAATAAGCATTTGGTGGTATGATATCACTTTCAGAATTTTTTATATCCCTAAGTGATAAATTTTCTATGCTGTTTTGGGTATAAGGTTCATCAACTTGCCTATCATCTCTAATAAGCTTACCGCCTTTAAAAGCAATCGACTGCCCAGGTTTGCCAATAATCCTACTATATTGAATATCATCACCATTACGATACATTATAATATCATTATTATCTAACAAATCAAATGTTGATTGTATTTTATTTACAAATATACGATCATTTTCCTTTAGATTCGGAGACATTGTATTATCTTTCACCACCGAACCAGTAATAACAAAAGCTTGAATCAACAGTACTATAATAATCGCAATTATAATTGAAATCAAATGTTTTAATATTTTTCGCAAGTTGTCACTCCTCCGACGAACTCATAAAATGTTTCTCAATCTTCCTTCCAACGAACCAAACGATGATAATGACAACCACAATTGTAATCAATCGTGTTGGATTAGAGAATAAAGTCGTAATATCATTGCCTAACCAACCAACGAGTCCAATCATGATAAACTTAGAAATAATCAGCACAGTTAGATAAGCATGCGCTTTAATATGGGACATACTTGCAACGATATTTACGAGTGCACTTGGTGTAAATGGAAAGCACATTAAAATAAAGATAGGAATAACGCCTCTTCGATCGATAAAATGAATCAACCTCTGCACAGAAGTACGTTGCTGAACCTTTTTCATATACTTTGTATTATTTAATCTTCTGAAAAACAAGAAGACAATATAACTCCCTGCAACTGTCCCAGCCCAAGCTAATACAGTACCTATAAACCACCCAAAAGCATTGACGTTTACAATGATAAACACAATGATTGGTAAAATCGGAATAAAAGCTTCAATAAAAGGTAGCAGGAAACCTGCAATATAACCTAAACTACCAAACATATCAAACCAATGCTGTACTTGCTCCTCTGTCATTAAATCAACCCTCATTATAACTATTCTATATAATTATAAGTGTAAAGTTGCTTATTTAAAACTATAAAGTATTCAGCATGTGATAAATCGGTCTCAAGAATGAGCTTGCTATCATGTATTAGATTTATGCATACGATAAAAATGCATAAAAAGAGTGCGACGCTATAAACGTCACACTCTTTTTCATTGTCATTACATATTTTAATGTAAGCAATCTAACTTCAAACTACTAGAAAATATTATAAACGTTTTTCTAATGCTTCTTTTTTATCTTCAAATCCTTGTTTACCTAATAAAGCGAACATATTTTGTTTATATGCTTCTACGCCAGGTTGGTTAAATGGATTAACACCCAATTGGTAACCACTCATTGAACAAGCTAATTCAAAGAAGTAAACAACGTAACCAAATGTTTCTTCATCAAGACGAGGTATATTTACAACGATATTAGGTACACCACCGTCAGTATGCGCTAATAATGTACCTTCAAACGCTTTTGTATTTACTTCATCGATTGTTTTTCCAGCTAAATAATTTAAACCATCTAAATTATCACTATCTTCTTCAATCGTAATATCATGTTTTGGATTATTTACTTTAACAACAGTTTCAAATAAGAAACGACGACCTTCTTGTACATATTGTCCAAGTGAGTGTAAATCTGTTGTGTAGTTTGCACTTGATGGATAAATACCTTTGTAGTCTTTACCTTCAGATTCACCAAATAATTGTTTCCACCATTCATTGAAATATTGCATTGATGGTTCATAGTTAATTAACATTTCTGTATCATAACCTTTTGCATATAAAACGTTACGAATCGTTGCATATTGATAAGCAATATTATCTTCTAAATTCTCAGATGACAATTCTTCACGTGCTTTCGCTGCACCTTCCATCATTGCTTTAATGTCAATACCAGCAACTGCAATTGGTAATAAACCAACAGCTGTCAATACTGAATAACGGCCACCGATATCATCAGGCACTACAAATGTTTCATAACCTTCATTTGTAGCTAATTGCTTCAATGCACCTTTTTCTTTATCTGTAGTAGCAAAGATACGTTTTTTCGCTTCTTCTTTACCATATTTATTTTCTAAAAGTTGTTTAAACAATCTGAATGATACGGCTGGTTCAGTCGTAGTACCAGATTTAGAAATAACGTTTACTGAAAAATCTTTACCGTCTAGATAATCTATTAATTCTTGAGTATAAGTAGATGATAAGTGATTGCCAACAAATACAATTTCAGGATATTCATCGCTATTTCTAAATGAAGAAGTTAGCATTTCAATCGCAGCACGTGCACCTAAATAAGAACCACCAATACCAATAACTACGAATACTTCCGAGTTGTCTTTGACACGTTTTGAAGCTTCTAAAATACGTGAGAATTCTTCTTTATCATAATCAACAGGAAGATCAATCCAACCAAGAAAGTCGCTGCCTGCGCCAGTACCTTTATGGATAGTATTATGAATTGATTTAACTATATCTTTTTGTTGTTGTAGTTCATGTTCGCCAAAAAATTCTAAAGTTTTACCATAATCTAATTGAATATGCGTCATATTGAATTGCCTCCAGTGTTTTTAATTTCATTATTATTTTACTAAGTTTATTTTGACTATTCAAACAACTAGCCTATCGTTTATCAAAAATAATAGTTAAACCTTATCATCCAAGAATAATGAGCTTTATAATTTATTCACTATTATATACATTACATTTCCCCTTCCTATAACATAAATTCATATTTAAAGACATATAAATCAACTTTCATACTAAAGATCAAAATATTATATGCATATTTATGTAAAATAATGGTTTTATTTTCATTCATAATCTGCTATACTATCCATATCAAATTCATAAAAAAGACAAATTCAATCAAATTAAATGAGGTGGCAGTATGAAAGAGAAAATCGTATTAGCATATTCAGGTGGTTTAGACACTAGTGTGGCAGTTAAATGGTTATTAGATAAAGGTTATGATGTGGTTGCATGTTGCTTAGATGTCGGTGAGGGTAAAGATTTAGAATTAGTACATCAAAAAGCATTAGATATGGGGGCTATAGAATGTCATATTATTGATGCTACAGAAGAATTCAGCCAAGATTATGTATCGTATGCAATCAAAGGCAATCTAATGTATGAAGGAACATATCCTTTAGTATCAGCATTATCAAGACCTTTAATTTCAAAAAAACTCGTTGAAATTGCTAGCAAAACAAACTCAGTAGGTATTGCGCATGGATGTACAGGTAAAGGAAATGACCAGGTACGTTTTGAAGTTGCAATTAAAGCATTAGACCCTGAATTAAAAGTATTTGCACCAGTAAGAGAATGGGCATGGAGCCGTGAAGAAGAAATCGATTATGCAATTAAGCATAATATTCCAGTCCCTATTCAACATGATTCTCCTTATTCAATTGACCAAAATTTATGGGGTAGAAGTAATGAATGTGGCATTCTTGAGGATCCTTATGCTGCACCACCAAAAGATGCATATGATTTAACAAACGAATTAGAAGACGCGCCAGATGAAGCCGAAGAAATTGTACTCTCTTTTGAAAAAGGTATCCCTGTCGCTTTAGATGGCACAGCTTATAAATTAAGTGAACTCATCTTAGAATTGAACAAACTCGCAGGTAAACATGGGATTGGTAGAATAGATCACGTAGAAAATAGACTCGTTGGTATTAAATCAAGAGAAGTCTATGAGACACCCGCAGCAGAAGTAATTATGAATGCACATAAAGCGCTAGAAACAATTACACTGACAAAAGATGTTGCACATTTCAAACCAGTTATTGAAAAACAATTTTCTGAACAAATATATAATGGCCTATGGTTCTCCCCGCTTACAGATAGTTTAAAAATATTTGTTGATAGTACACAAGCACACGTTACTGGTGATGTACGTCTTAAATTGTACAAAGGCAATGCTATCGTCAATGGTAGACAATCACCTTATACGTTATACAACGAAAAATTAGCAACTTATACAAAAGAAGACGCATTTAATCAAGAATCTGCAGTTGGTTTTATTGATATCTTTGGATTACCTACAAAAGTCAATTCAATGTTACACGGTGGCTATAAAGATGAGCAATAAAGCATGGGGTGGTAGATTTAGCGAGCAACCTGAGGATTGGGTTGATGAATTCAATGCCTCTATCCACTTCGATAAGACGTTAATTCAGTATGATGTGCAAGGGAGTATTGCACATGCAAAAATGTTAGCGAAACAAGATATCATTACAGATTCAGACTGCGACCAAATTATTGAAGGTTTAAATGCCATATTGAAGGATTATGAACAAGATAATTTAGAATTGGATGCTTCGTTAGAAGATATTCATTTAAATATTGAACATGAATTAATTAAGCGTATTGGTGATGCTGGAGGTAGATTACACACTGGTCGTAGTAGAAATGATCAGGTTGCTACAGATATGCATCTCTATACAAAAGCTGAAGTCAATGCTTTGATTGAATTAATTACACAATTTCAACATACAATTGTAAATACTGCTGAATCGCATATTAACACTATTATGCCAGGCTATACACATTTACAAAGAGCACAACCTATTTCATTCGCGCACCATATACTAACTTATTATTGGATGTTGGAAAGAGATAAATCACGTTTTCAAGATAGTTTAAAACGCATTGATATTTCTCCTTTAGGTGCGGCCGCATTAAGTGGTACTACCTATCCGATTGATCGTCATGAAACGCAATCACTTTTGGATTTTAGTGCCATATATGAAAATAGTATGGATGCCGTGAGTGATAGAGATTATATTGTTGAAACATTGCACAATATTTCATTAACGATGGTACATTTGTCACGTTTTGCTGAGGAAATTATTTTTTGGTCTTCAGCTGAAGCAAATTTTATTACCTTATCAGATGCTTTTTCAACTGGTTCATCCATTATGCCTCAAAAAAAGAACCCAGATATGGCTGAACTTATAAGAGGCAAAGTTGGACGTACAACTGGTCACTTGATGAGTATGTTGATGACACTCAAAGGTCTACCTTTAGCATACAATAAAGATATGCAAGAAGATAAAGAAGGATTATTTGATGCCGTTCACACCTTAAAAGGATCCTTACGCATATTTGACGGTATGATAGATTCAATGACCGTTAATGTCGAACGTCTACAACAAACGGTATACAATGATTTTTCAAATGCGACTGAACTCGCAGACTATCTTGTGAATAAAGGTGTCCCTTTTAGGAGCGCACACGAGGTTGTTGGTAAAATTGTGCTTTGGTCTATTCAACATAATATATATTTATTAGATGTACCTTTAGAACAATATCAGAGTACAAATGAACTGATAGAAGCGGATATCTATGATTATTTAAAACCAGAAAATTGTGTAAGCAGAAGAATTAGTTACGGTTCGACGGGTCAATCATCGGTACAACAACAACTCGATATCATTCATAAACAACTCAATGACTAAACATGCATAGATTTTTAATATGTCATTAGGTCGCATATAATATTTAGAGTCTGGGACAAAAATAGATGTTCCAGACTCTTCTTCAATTAGGTAATAGATGACTAGGAAAACTCTATTAGAAATTTGGGGTTCAGTTTCATCTTTATTTTAAAAGTTTCCATTGTCTTCACTTTAGATTCTATAACTATATATTTCTTTTAAAATTGTAAGCTTAAAATTAATTTTATTTATTTTGAATTATAATACTGTAAATTCTATTCTCATCCCCCTCTTTTTTATGTACTGTGAGTATATAGTTCATATTAAGGAGTGTCGTCATTATGAAACATACACATAAGCTAATCGTTTCTAGTATAACTGCTTTAACATTATCGGGTTTGTGTACTTCATCATTTATTGAAGCTTCGGGAAACGGTAATACCTATACGGAACAGTCAAACACTACAAAGCAACAAAGCGGGTCTAGTAATCAATCACAACAAAGCCAAAAGAAAGTACAAAATTTGACAGCCGAAAAATTCACGACAATTGCACACAGAGGTGCGAGCGGCTATGCACCAGAACATACTTTTTTCTCATATGATAAGAGTCATAATGCCATAGGTGCCTCATACATAGAAATTGATTTACAGATGACTAAAGATGGCCATTTAGTTGCAATGCATGATGAAACAGTAGATCGTACAACAAATGGAACAGGTAGAGTGGATCAATATACATTAAAAGAATTAAAACAATTAGATGCAGGCAGTAAATTTAATAGTCAAAATCCGCAATATGCTAATTCAAATTATAAAGGTGCAAAAATTCCAACCCTAGATGAAATTTTAGAGCGTTATGGAACATCAGCTAATTACTACATTGAGACAAAATCGCCTGATGTTTATCCAGGTATGGAAGAAAAATTATTGGATTCCCTTAATAAACATCATATGTTAAATAAACAATCACTTAATAATGGTCATGTTTTAGTACAATCTTTTTCACAAGAAAGTTTACTTAAAATGCAGAAACTAAACTCAAATGTGCCATTAATCCGTTTACTTGATAAAGGTGAATTATTAGCTTTATCTCAGCAAGATTTTAATGAAATTAGAAATTATGCAATTGGTGTAGGTCCTGAAGCCTCTGATTTAACAACACAAAATGTTAAAAATCTTAAAAAAGCTGGTTTACTTGTACACCCATTTACAGTTAATGACCCAGAAGATATGAAGCGATTGAATCATTATGGTGTTGACGGTGTATTTACAAATTATCCAGATCTATACAAACAAGTAATAAATGAAGGAGAACAGAATAAATATTAATTTTTGTTTATTCCTTTATTTTTAAATCCATTAAACAACATACGAAAAAACGACAATTGCTGATAAAAACAGCAATTGTCGTTTTTGTTATATCTGTATTGGCTTATGCCCAACCACGGTAACGTGCAGCTTCTGCCGTACGTTTAACACCTACAATATATGCAGCTAAGCGCATATCAATTTTTCTATTTTGAGATAATTCATAAATTGTGTCAAAGGCTGTTGTAAGCTTTTCACGCATTTTCGTGTTAACTTCTTCTTCAGTCCAATAATAACCTTGGTTATTTTGCACCCATTCAAAGTATGAAACTGTAACTCCACCAGCACTTGCTAATACATCAGGTACGAGTAGAATATCACGTTCAGTTAATATGCGTGTTGCAGCTGGTGTAGTTGGTCCATTTGCCGCTTCAACAACAATATCAGCTTTAATATCATGAGCATTGTCTTCAGTAATTTGATTCGCAATGGCTGCAGGAACTAAAATATCACAATCAATTTCAAATAATTCTTTATTTGAAATTGTTTCATCAAATAAGTTCGTAACCGTACCAAAACTATCTCTTCTATCTAATAGGTAATCAATATCTAAACCTTCTGGATCATGTAATGCACCATACGCATCTGAAATCCCAACAATTGTTGCACCCATATCATACAAGAACTTAGCTAAGAAACTACCAGCGTTACCAAATCCTTGGATGACAATACGCACACCTTTAAGATTTAGTCCTCTTCTTTGTGCCGCTTGTTCGATAGCAATGACAACACCTAGTGCAGTAGCACGGTCACGTCCTTGTGAACCACCTAATACAATCGGTTTACCAGTGATAAACCCTGGAGAGTTAAATTTATCTAGCGAACTATACTCATCCATCATCCATGCCATAATTTGAGAGTTTGTAAATACGTCTGGTGCTGGAATATCTTTTGTCGGTCCAACAAATTGAGAAATTGAACGAACATATCCGCGAGATAGACGCTCTACCTCATGAATACTCATTTGACGTGGATCGCACACGATACCACCTTTACCACCACCGTATGGTAAATCTACAATGCCACATTTCAATGTCATCCACATTGATAATGCTTTAACTTCTTCTTCATCAACGTCTGGGTGGAAACGAACCCCACCTTTTGTTGGTCCAACAGCGTCGTTATGCTGTGCACGATAACCAGTAAATGTTTGTACAGTACCATCATCCATACGTACAGGAATTCTAACTTGTAGGAAACGTAAAGGTTCCTTTACCAAATCATACATACCATCGTCAAATCCCAATTTATGCAATGCTTCCTTAATAATTTGTTGCGTAGAAGTAACTAAATTATTATTCTCAGTCATGATTCATTTCGCCTCTTTTTCGTTACTAATGATTTCGCTTTCATGATAATTGTAACATAAGATTTACCTTTTTAAAGGGGTTTCAGAACATATGTTACAGAAATGTGAATTTACTCAAAAACACTTCTAACTTTGTTTAATGCAAAGTCTAATTCTTCCTTAGAAATAATAAGTGGTGGTGCAAATCTAATTACCGTATCATGCGTTTCTTTACATAATAAACCTTGCTCTTTTAAAGATTCACAGAATGGTCTTGCTGCTTCATTAAGTTCAATTCCAATAAACAATCCACGTCCACGTACTTCTTTGATTGCTGGGTGGTCTATTTTTTCTAATTCTGATTTAAAATAATCACCTAACTCTAAAGAACGTCCTGGTAAATCTTCATCGATAATGACATCTAGCGCTGCATTTGAGACTGCACAAGCAAGTGGATTACCACCAAATGTTGATCCGTGTGAACCAGGTGTGAATACACCTAATACTTCTTCATCTGCTAATACCACTGAAATTGGCAATACACCGCCACCTAAAGCTTTACCTAGAATATAAACATCCGGTTTTACATTATCCCAATCTGTTGCAAATAATTTACCTGAACGTCCAAGACCAGCTTGAATTTCATCAGCGATAAATAAAACGTTATGCTCATCACATAATTCTCTAATTTGTTTCAAATAACCTTCTGGAGGTACATTAATACCTGCTTCTCCCTGTATCGGCTCAATCAGAATAGCTGCAGTATTTTCATTAATTGCTGCTTTAACAGCCTCAATATCGCCAAAATCTACTTTACGGAAACCATCTAATAACGGGCCATACCCACGTTGGTATTCAGGTTCAGACGATAAGGAAACAGGCGCCATTGTTCGACCATGGAAGTTACCATTGAAAGCAATAATTTCTGCCTTATCTGGTTGTATATTTTTAACATCATAAGCCCAACGACGTGCTGCTTTTAATGCAGTCTCAACTGCTTCCGCACCAGTGTTCATCGGTAAAGCTTTTGCTTTGCCAGAAAGCTTACAAATTTTTTCATACCATTCACCTAGATTTTCACTATGGAAAGCGCGTGAAACTAATGTAACTTTATCCGCTTGTTCTTTCAAAGCTTGGATAATTTTAGGGTGTCTATGACCTTGGTTTACAGCTGAATATGCAGATAACATATCCATATATTTATTTCCTTCAGGGTCTTTGACCCATACGCCTTCCGCTTCCGAGATAACAATTGGAAGTGGTACATAGTTTTGTGCACCATAATGATTTGTTACTTCAATGATTTCTTCTGATCTTGACATGATATCTCCCCTTTGTAAAAATTTAAGAGCAAAAATGACTCCTAAGCAATACTCACTCATAGCATAACGTATTTACACGTGAACTGAAACTATTTTCTAAAACAGCTTACTCAATCACTGTTCAACGTCTTAAATACGCTATTTTTTGTATTGTTAAATTCATATATACAATTGTCAAAATTATGTAAGCCCTTACATATATAATGACATAACCCTAACTATGATTACAAGAAAATTTCCTTAAATTTAAAAATAAAATTAACTATTATTATTTTTAAATTTAATTGTATGTTTAAGCATTATATTCGTAAAAAACGCATAAATCTTCTGGATTCATTCATCAGAAAATTTATGCGTTCAAATGTGTTATTTATTTGTTATCTGTTCTTGGTAATGGGTAGAATCCTCGATTGAATTGATCCCATAAATTTGGTGGTAAATGATGTCTATCTTTTCTTTCAGGATCAAATTGTGAAATGATTTCATCTTCTTTACCGTCTTTAATTTTACTAATAAAGTTGTGATCTAGTAATATTTCTCTACCTAAAGCAATAAGATCAACTTTCGTAGACTCAATTGCTTCAATTGCTTGATCAGCAGTAAAGATTGAACCAATTCCAATTAATGGCATACGGCCGTCCATCCATTCTAATAATAATTGTACACGTTCTTGACCTTTATATTTACCTTCACGTGTTTTAGAATGTATATCCATTAATGATACATGTAGATAGTCTAATGGTTTTTCAATTAAATGCTTAACCAATGTTTCAGTAATTTCCATGCTTATACCTGGAGATTCTACTTCTTCTGGTGAAAGTCTATAGCCAACAATAAAATCTTTACTACCATACTTTTTAACCGTTTCGGTTACTTCATCAATCACTTCTGAAGCGAATTTCAAACGGTCTTCTCCCCATTCATCATCACGACGGTTGTAATAAGGTGAAACAAATTGATGAATTAAATAATGGTTGGCACCATGAATTTCTACGCCATCGAATCCAGCATCAATGACTCTCTTCGTTGCCTCTCCAAATGCTTTAATTGTTTCTTTAATTTCATCTACTGTAATTTCACGTGCATGGTGTTCTTCTTGCTCACCAAAACTTTTCATTGAAATCGGACTAGGTCCAGCAACATCTCCACCCGGTGTTAAATTAGGTAATGATTGTGCACCACCGTGATGAATTTGAACAATTGCTTTAGCACCGTTTTTCTTCATAGCTTGCGCTAAACGTTTTAAACCTTCTAAATTCGAATCATGTGCAACAGATGGTTGACCAGGGAATGCTTTTCCTAAATCGGTAACGTTACTCGCTGCGGAAATGGCTAATCCTACATCTTTTGAGCGTTGTTCCATATATACGACTTCTTCATTAGAAATAGAGCCATCATCATTAGATGATACATGTGTTAATGGCGCTAATACAAAACGATTATCTAATTCAACTTTATTCGGTAAAGTTAATTTTTCAAATAATGGTTGGAATTTTTGATTCATGTTTACTGTTCCTCCTAAATGTACTTTTAAAAAGTTTGGATAATTTTTAATACTTTTTTATTTTAGCTACCTCAGTTTTAATTTAAAATAAATATGCTCACGCATATATTTTTGTATAGCCATATTCGTATACTTTAAAACAAATACTCACTTTATTGTCATATTTACTAAAATGTTATAAACAAAAAAGCTGCCATTTCAATCATGAAATGGCAGCTTTTTCAAAAGATAAATTACTCATCTTTAATCGCGTTTTTGGACTGCTTTATCCAAACCGGTAAGCGTTCTTTAATTGTTTGAAACCCATATCGTTCGGTCTCTTTAATTTCATCTAACACTGACTGTTTTTCTTTCTTACGTTCATAATTTTTAAAATAGTCATTATCTTTTAAAGAAAGATTCAGTTTACCTTCATCATCAATTGAAATCACTTTCGCTCTTACAATTTGCCCTTCTGATAAAAACTTTTTTAAATTATGGACGTAATCATCCATAATTTCAGAAATATGAATTAAACCTTCAGCATTGTCAGGGGTTTCTACAAAAGCGCCATACGGTTGAATACCAGTCACACGAACTTTGACATGTTGACCTACTTTATAGTGATTATTCAACGTGATAACCCCTTATTTCGTTTTTCTTAACACTATTATAATAGCATACATTATACGATGGCACTAATATTATAGTAGAAAAATTTCACATTTCATTCATAGGCAGACATAAATCAGTGGTTCATCATGATTACAGCAATGGATAAAACATACGTATGCCACGCTGATTATTATTGCATTGATATATTACTGCCAACGATGTCTATGCCTTTAAAATTCGTCGATAAAAAAAAACCTAGATATACCCATACGATTTATTGGGTTGATCTAGGCTTTCAATTCGTACTTTAATTTACAATGTCATTCGTATTATTCGACTATTTCAATTGAATCGATTGTTATATCATGTAATGGTTTATCTTGTGGCCCTACTTTAGTGTTTGCTATGTCTTCTAAAGTATCCTTACCTTCAATCAGTTGACCAAACACTGTATGTTTTTGATCTAACCATGGTGTGCCACCCGTTTCAGCATATGCTTTAACGATTGGCTCTGGCCAACCACCGTCAGCTAACTGACTCAACATTGATTCAGGTACTTCATTCATTTGTACTATAAAGAATTGGGAACCATTCGTATGTGGACCAGCATTTGCCATAGATAACGCACCATAAATATTAAAGGCTTCTTTTGAAAATTCATCTTCAAAAGGTTCACCATAAATACTTTCTCCACCCATACCTGTAGCTGTTGGGTCGCCACCTTGTACCATAAAATCATTAATGACACGATGGAATGTTACACCATTATAGTAACCATTTTTCGCATGTGTCACAAAATTTTCTACAGTTTTTGGTGCTACATCAGGTAATAGTTTAAAGGTCATATCTCCTTTATTTGTGTGCATAATCAATTTAATTTCATTACCGTTAATTTCTGTATTTAACTGAGGATAGTTCGTCATTTTTATTCTCCATTTCATGTTAAGATGATATATGTATTCTAACATAAAAGAAGGGATGGAATGAATCATGTTATATCGTTTTTCACATAAAACTGGCAGTTACGGCGTTACCATTAAGGAAGAAGATGAAAATCAAGTACTCGTACAAGTTGAACAAGTCATTAAACACCCTAAACAAGGGGATTTGCATAATCCAACAGAAACAGAAAATGTTTTCTTTCACGAAAGAAAAGCACTGAGTCAATATGAAAAGCGTTACACTAAAAAATCTCATTTAAGACCTTTTAATGTAGAACCATTACCATATAAAGTATCTTTACAACAAGCTATTACACATTTAGAAGAAAAATTAAAAGCTGAAAATACATTGCACGCAACAATGTCGCTTGAAAATCTACAGCGTCTCAAAGCAGATTATTCACTTCAATATAAACAAAATTTTGAATAAAAATACCGTGTTTCTTCTTATTTAACAACACATATATTTCAAGTCCTTCAAGGCTTAAACACGTTTTTCAGAACTCTTCAATTCATGTATAATGAATTTATAATAAATTTTAAAAGGAGGATAATATAATGAGTTTGTTACATATAGCGGTACTATTACCGTTGATATTTGCACTCATTATTCCATTTGTATATCGGTTCTATAAACGGATACATTTAGGATGGTTTGTGTTACCTATCCCCGTCGTCTTATTTATATATTTTTTATCATATATTTCAACAACGATGTCAGGCAATACCATTACGGAAAAAGCAAATTGGATGCCGCATTTTGGTATGAACTTTAATTTGTATGTAGATGGTCTTGGTTTATTATTCAGTTTACTTATAACTGGCATTGGCTGTTTAATTATACTGTATTCTATAAGCTATTTAAGTCGACAAGAGCAATTAGGACATTTTTATTGTTACCTATTGCTTTTTATGGGTGCAATGTTAGGTATTGTATTATCAGATAATTTAATTATCTTATATTTATTCTGGGAATTAACTTCATTTTCAAGTTTCCTTCTTATTTCATTTTGGCGTGATAAACAAGCCTCAATTTACGGAGCACAAAAATCAATGCTCGTTACTGTATTTGGCGGTTTATCACTTTTGGGTGGTATTATCTTACTTTCCATTGCCGGTGGAACAACAAGTATTCAAGAATTGATAAGTAATGCCTCAGAAATCCAAACAAGTCCATTTTTTATTTTCTCTATGATTCTGGTATTAATTGGTGCAATGACTAAATCTGCACAATTTCCATTTTATGTTTGGTTACCAGATGCGATGGAAGCACCAACGCCTGTTAGTGCATATCTTCACTCAGCAACTATGGTTAAAGCTGGGCTTTACTTAGTGGCACGTATGACACCTATATTCGCAGTGTCTCAAGGTTGGATTTGGACAGTGACTGCTGTTGGCCTCATCACACTATTTTGGGCATCATTAAATGCAACAAAACAACAAGATTTGAAAGGGATACTCGCATTTTCTACTGTATCTCAACTAGGTATGATTATGGCAATGCTCGGTATAGGCGCAGTAAGCTTTCATTTTGAAGGTGCTGAAAGTCAAATTTACATCGCAGCATTTACGGCAGCCATCTTCCACTTGATTAACCATGCTACCTTTAAAGGTGCACTATTTATGATTACTGGTGCTGTTGACCATTCAACTGGTACCCGTGATGTCAAAAAACTGGGCGGTTTATTAACCATTATGCCTATTTCGTTTACCATCACATTAATCACTTCTTTAAGTATGGCAGGCATACCGCCATTTAATGGTTTTTTATCTAAAGAAAAATTTTTAGAAAGTATGATCGAAGTTACTAATGTAAACTTATTTAGTTTAGATACACTCGGTATTTTAATTCCAATTACCGCTATTATCGGTAGTGTGTTTACATTTGTATATTCAGTAAGGTTTATTGGCCAAATTTTCTTAGGTAGTTATAAAGAAGATAAATTACCTAAAAAAGCACATGAAGTTTCACCATTAATGCTCATTTCTCCGTCAATTTTAGCCATTTTAGTTATCGTATTTGGGTTATTCCCTGCGATACTTTCAGGTTCTATTATAGAACCCGCGGTGAATGCAATTGGTCAAACAACAAATTCGACAGCGGAATTTCATATGTTCCATGGCTTTACACCAGCCTTCTTCTCTACATTAGGCATTTATATTGTTGGTATTGTATTAATCATTACATTCAGTTATTGGATTTATTTATTACAAAAACAACCAACTAAACTGACAATTAATTACTGGTATAACAAATTTGGAGATGTAACACCTAGATACTCTAGCAAATTTACAGATACGTATGTTACTGGATTCACACGTAATAATTTAGTCATTATCTTTGCATCTCTCATTGTTATTGCCTTAGTTACATTATTAGTTACACCTTTCAATATTGATTTTAAAGATGTCAGTGCGATACGTCCTTTCGAATTAATTATTGTAGTGCTCATTATTACAGCAGCTTCAATGATTATTTTCGCTAAATCCAGACTATTCAGTATAATTATGGCCAGTGCTGTCGGTTATTCTGTTGCTATATTCTTTATTTTCTTCGGTGCGCCAGACTTAGCACTTACACAATTTGTAGTT